>CBDCPP010000002.1:0-974178 GCA_965220315.1 Dehalococcoidia bacterium | reverse complement strand
CGTCGAACTCGAAACCTACTTCACTAATTTCCAGGAGGACTTCCCGATCGTTCTCGCCACCAAAAACCGCTACTTCCCTATAGACGGCCCCCACTGGACCGGCTGGGAAGTCAACAATCTCGTCATGGACCTCCGCTTGGAAGTCAAGTGCACCGCCGTTCTCACGGACTAACGGCCATGGCCAAAGCCCCATCTGCCGCCTCACCTGTGGCTTGGACCGATCCGACCAACAGCCACAGTGGACCGAGCGTCAGAAAGCAGACCCCTCACTCGTCGGGCCGCTTCCGTAACACTTCCGCCCAGTCCCAACGATACGCCCCAACCACCGGATGCGATTAGCGATGGACCCCATCCAACTCCTCGTCATGGCGAATCGCATTGACGGCATCACCCGCGAGATGACCAACACCCTCGTCCGCACCGCCCGCTCCACCACCCTAGTCGCCCGCGACTTCTCCACCTCCATCTCCACCGCCCAACACGAACTCTTCGCCGCCCCGGAGGGCGCTCCGGTCCATGTCTACGGCTCCGGACTCCTCTGCCAAACCATGGCCGACCTCCACCCAAACTTCCAAGAAGGGGACGCCTTCCTCCACAACGACCCCTACCTCGGCAACACCCATCCCGCCGACCACACCATCATCGTCCCCGTCTTCCACGAAGGCGAGCACGTCTTCACCACTTGCGTCAAAGCTCACCAGGCCGACATCGGCAACGCTCTCCCAACCACCTACATGCCAAATGCCGTCGACATCTACGCCGAAGGCGCTCTCATCTTCCCCTGCGTCCGTATCCAGCAGCACTACCAAGATGTGGGTGACATCATCCGCATGTGCCGCAAGCGCATCCGCGCACCCGAGATCTGGTACGGCGATTACCTCAGCATGCTCGCCGGCGCCCGCGTCGGCGAACAGCGCCTTAAAGAACTCTGCGCGAAGTACGGCCGCGAAACCGTCAAGACCTTCGTCTGCGAATGGATAGACTACGCCGAACGCATGGCCATCGCAGAGATCAAGCGCCTTCCTGCCGGCCGAATCCATGCTGAAACCACCATGGACGCCTTCCCCCGCCTGCCGGACGGCCTCCGCCTGCAAGCCACCATCGACATCGACTCCGCCGCCGGCCAGGTCACCGTAGACCTCCGCGACAACCAAGACTGTACCCCCACCGGCCTCAACCTGAGTGAAGCCACCGCCATGAACTGCGGCATCACCGGCGTCCTCACCGTCCTCAACTCCAAGCGCAGCGCCAAGGCTCCCATCGTTCCCCAATGCGCAGGCTCCTTCCGCCCCATCAAGGTTCTCCTCCGCGAGAACTGCGTCGTCGGCATCCCTCGCCACCCCGTCTCCTGCTCCATGGCCACCAACACCGTCTGTGACCGCGCCCTTGCCATGGTCTACTCCGGCTTCTCCCAGCTCGCCGATGGCATCGGCCTCGCCGAACCTTGTTGGGGGTCGCCTCCCTTCCAAGCCGTCGTCTCCGGCTACAGCCACAAGCGTGGCGAACCTTATGTCGCTCAACTCTTCTCCGGCACAGCCGGCGGCGGCGCCTCCGCCGAGTCCGACGGCTGGCTCACTTACCTCCTTCCCAACGGCGGCGGCCTCAACTACGTCGATGAATGCGAAGTCGTCGAGCAGAAGTACCCCTTCGTCCATTGGGACTGCCGCGTCCGCCCCGACTCCGAGGGCGCCGGCCGCACCCGCGGCGCCCCCGGTAACATCAGCACCTTCGGACCTCTCCGCGACCCCATGGACGTCCACTACTCGCTGGAAGGCCGCACCAACGTCCCCCGCGGCGTTCGCGGCGGTGGTCCCGCCCTCGGCCCCGCCGCCGCCATCTACCGCGCCGACGGCGCCCTCAAGCCTCTCCCCAATATGGTCGGCGAACAGACCGTCCAGCCCAATGAGCGCATCGTCTCCTATTCCGCCGGTGGTGGCGGCTACGGCCACCCTTACCATCGTGACCCGCACCAAGTCCTCTCCGATGTCGTCGAGGGCTACCTCTCCGCCCGTCGCGCCCGCGAAATGTATGGTGTCGCTCTCAGCGGCGATCCCACTAAGGCCGAAACTCTCCAGATCGACGACGCTGCGACCACTCATCTGCGCGCCAAACCGCGATGAGACCCACCAACTCAACCGCCATGAACTCCGACTCATCTGCTCTCGCGTACTCCGACGAATCCCCGTTCAAGGCGCGCCATGGTTGAGCGCGATCAGCTAAAACGATCAGCTTCAATGGATCCCGTCCAGCTCCTCGTCATGGCCAATCGTGTCGACGGCGTCACCCGCGACATGACCAACACCATCATTCGGACCACCCGCTCCGCCACCCTCGCCGCCCGCGATCTCTCCACCTCCATCTGTACCGCCCAGCATGAACTCTTTGTCGCCCCCGAGGGCCTCCCCGTCCACGTCTACGGCTCCGGTCTTCTCTGCGAAGCCATGGCCGACCTCCACCCCGACTTCAAAGAGGGCGACGCCTTCCTCCACAACGATCCCTACCTCGGTAACACCCACGCCGCGGACCACACCATCCTCGTTCCCGTCTTCTTTGAGGGTGAGCACGTCTTCACCACCTGCGTTAAGGCTCACCAAGCCGACATCGGCGACGCCATCCCCACCACCTACATGCCCAAAGCTCGCGATGTCTACGAAGAAGGTGCGCTCATCTTCCCCTGCGTCAAGGTCCAAGAGCGCTACACCGACGTGGGCGACATCATCCGCATGTGTCAGAAGCGCATCCGTGTCCCTGAAGTCTGGTACGGCGACTACCTCGCCATGATCGCCGCCGCCCGCGTCGGTGAGCAGGGGCTCAAGGACCTCTGCGCCAAATTCGGCCTCGATACGGTGAAGACATTCGTCCGTGAATGGCTCGACTACCAGGAACGCGTCATCGACGCCGCTATTCGCAAGCTCCCCCCGGGACGCCTTCACGCTCACACTACCTTCGACCCATTCCCTTATCTCCCCAACGGCGTCCCCCTTCAAGCCGAAATCCAGATCGACCCTGCCGTCGGTCGCGTCGCCGTCGATCTCCGCGACAACCCGGACACCACCCAGACCGGCCTCAATCTCAGCCGCGCGACCGCGACCAACACCGGCATCTCCGCCGTCCTCGCCGTCCTCAACTCCCTCCCCACCGTCGACACCGAGGTCAAGAATAACGCTGGCAGCTTCCGCCGCATCAAGGTCCTCTTGCGGGAGAACTGCGTCGTCGGCATCCCTCGCCATCCCACCTCTTGTTCCATGGCCACCACTGGCATCGCCGACCGCGTGCAAGCGATGATCCACGCCGCCTTCGGCCGCCACAGCGACGGCATCGGCCTGGCCGAGTCCGGTCGTGGCCAAGGGCCCTACATGGCCGTCGTCTCCGGCTACGACCACCGCCGTGACGAGCCCTACATGCTCTCCCTCTTCAGCGGAACCGCTGGCGGTCCCGGCACCCCCAACACCGACGGCTGGCTCACCTTCCTCATGGCCGCCGGCGCCGGCCTCCTCTACATCGATCAGTCCGAAGTGATTGAACAGAAATACCCAATGGTGGTGCTCGAGATGCGCGTCCGCCCCGACTCGGAAGGCGCGGGCCGTCGGCGCGGCGCCCCCGGATCCATCACCGTCTTTGGTCCCATTGACCACACAATGGAGGTCCACTACTCCATGGACGGCATGATCAACGTGCCCCTAGGCGTGCAGGGCGGCGGCCCCCGCGCTCGGCCCTGCAGCGCAACTCATTGACACCAGCGGCAGCACCCGCGACTTACCCGACATCGTCGGCGAGCAGCCCCTACATACCGGTGAGTACATCGTCTCCCTCTCAGCCGGCGGCGGCGGCTACGGCCATCCTCACCACCGCGACCCGTACCAAGTCCTCTCCGACGTCGTCGAGGGCTACATCTCCACCCATCGCGCCCGCAAGATTTACGGCGTCGCTCTCAGCGGCGACCCCACTAAGGTCGAAACCTTGCAAGTGGACGAGGCTACCACCGCGACACTGCGCTCCTAATTCGGCTCGTTGTTCCGTGCCTCTTCCCAGCCGGGATCGGTGAATCGGGTGCGACCCGTGCAACGGCGTCGCCTCACAGGCAACCCCGCCAGGGCCAAAAACCCTCCGCAGCGATGGTGCTGCGAGCGCTACCCTTCCCAAAAGACCGCGTGAGCCCACTCCAAAGATCGGACGAAAGACTTAGCCGCATGCCACCCGAGACTCCTGCCATGGACCCGGTACAGATGCTCGTCATGGCCAACCGCATCGACGGCATCACCCGGGAGATGACCAACACTCTCGTCCGCACCGCCCGCTCCACCACCCTCGTCGCCCGTGACTTCTCCACCTCCATCTCCGACGCCGATCACCAGCTCTTCGCCGCGCCCGAAGGCGTCCCCTGCCACGTCTACGGCTCCGGCCTCCTCTGCGAAGCCATGGCCGACCTCCACCCCGACTTCCAGGAGGGCGACGCCTTCCTCCACAACGACCCTTACCTCGGCAACTCCCACGCCGCCGACCACACCATCCTCGTCCCCGTCTTCTTCGAAGGCGAGCACATCTTCACCACCTGCGTTAAGGCTCACCAGGCCGACTGCGGCAATGCCGTCCCATCCACCTACACCCCCAAAGCGATCGACGTTTATCAGGAAGGCGCTCTCATCTTCCCTTGCGTCCGCATCCAAGCGCACTATCAAGACGTCGGCGATATCGTCCGTATGTGCCAAAAGCGCATCCGCGTCCCCGAGATCTGGTATGGCGACTACCTCGCCATGCTCGCCGCGGCCCGCGTCGGCGAGCAGCGCATCAAGGACTTCTGTCATAAGTTCGGCCTCGAAACCGTCCAATGCTTCGTCCAGGAATGGAAGAACTACTGTGAGCGTCTCGCCGCCGACGCCATCTCCAAACTTCCTCCCGGCCGCATTCATGCTCAAACCGCCCTCGATCCCTTCCCCAATGTCCCCGACGGCATCCCCCTCCAGGCCGACATCAAAGTCCAGCCCGGCGATGGCCGGGTCACCGTCGACCTGCGCGACAACCCGGACTGCACTCCCACCGGGCTCAATCTCTCCCAGTCCACCGCCGTCAACTGCGGCATCTCCGGCGTCCTCACCGTCCTCAACTCCAAGCGCAACGCCAAGGCCGCCCTCGTCCCCAACAACGCCGGCAGCTTCCGCCGCGTCACCGTCCACATCCGCGAGAACTGCGTCGTCGGCATCCCCCAGCATCCTGCCTCCTGCTCCATGGCCACCAACACCGTCGCCGATCGCGCCCTGGGCATGATCTACGCTGCCTTCGCGGAGCTCGGCGACGGCGTCGGCCTCGCCCAGCCCTGTTGGGGCTCCGGCCCTTACCAAGGCGTCGCCTCCGGCTACCACCGCAAGCGCGACGAACGCTACGTTCTCCAGCTCTTCGCCGGCACCGCCGGCGGCCCCGCCTCCGCCGAGTCCGACGGCTGGCTCACTCTCCTCATCGCCAATGGCGGCGGCCTCAACTATTTCGACCAAGCCGAGGTCGTCGAGCAGAAGTATCCCTTCGTCATCTGGCGAACCTCCGTTCGCCCGGACTCCGAAGGCGCCGGGCGGCAGCGCGGCGGCCCCGGCAATATCTGCATCTACGGACCTCTCGCCGACGAAGAGTCCATGGTCGTCCACTACTCCCAAGACGGCATGATCACCCCGCCCAAAGGCGTCCGCGCCGGTGGCCCCGCTCTCGGCTCGCAAGTATGGCTGCGCCGCACCAACGGCCGCGATCACTACCTTCCCAGCATCGTGGGCGAGCAAACCGTCGGCCCCGGCGAGCGCCTCATCTCCCTCTCCGCCGGCGGCGGCGGCTACGGCCACCCCCACCAGCGCTCGGCTCAAGCCGTCCTCACCGATGTCGTCGAGGGTTACCTCTCCCCCCAACGCGCCCGCGAAATCTACGGCGTCGTCTTCGCAGGCGATCCCACCAAGGTCGAAACCTTGCGGGTGGACGATGCCGCCACCGCGACACTGCGCTCCTAAGTCGGCTCGGCGCACCGCATCCATTCCCGGCCGGGTTCAGCGTCCTGCGCCACCCGTGAATCGCGCCACTCTCACAGGCGCCCTGCCAAAGTCGGAAAACCCTCCGTACCGATGACGCCACGAGCGTTACCCTGCCAAACGGATCGCGAGAGCCCAACCAAAAATCGACCGAAGGATTGAAGCCAGATGCCACCCGAGATCTCAGCCATGGACCCAGTAAAGCTGCTCGTCATGGCGAACCGCGTCGACGGCATCGTCCGCGAGATGACCGAAACCCTTGTCCGCACCGGCCGCTCCGCCCAGCTCGCCGCCCGCGACCTCTCCTGCTCCCTCTCCACCGCCCAGCACGAACTCTTCGCCGCCCCCGACGGCGCCCCCGTCCACGTCTACGGATCCGGCCTGCTCTGCGAGGCGATGGCCGACCTCCACCCCGATTTCCAAGAGGGCGACGCCTTCCTCCACAACGATCCCTACTTCGGCAACACCCACCCCGCCGATCACACCGTTATCGTCCCCGTCTTCCACGAGGGCGAGCACATCTTCACCACCTGCGCCAAGGCCCACCTCTCCGACACGGGCAACGCCATCGCCACCACTTACTCCCCCGAATCCGTCGATATCTACGCCGAGGGCGCTCTCATCTTCCCCTGCGTCAAGATCCAAGAGCACTACACCGACGTGGACGACATCATCCGCATGTGCCAGAAGCGCATCCGCGTCCCCGAGATCTGGTACGGCGACTACCTCGCCATGCTCGCGGCCGCCCGCGTCGGCGAGCGCCGCATTCAGCAGTTCTGCGAGAAGTTCGGCCTCGAAACCGTCAAGACCTTCGTGCGCGAATGGCTCGATTATTCCGAGCGCATGACCATCGCCACCATCCGCGACCTCCCCGCCGGCCAGGCCGAAGCCACCAGCACCGTCGACCCCTTCCCGGGCGTTCCCAACGGCATCCCCCTCCACGCCAAAATCACCGTCGATCCCACAGCCGCCCGCGTCACCGTCGACTTCCGCGACAATCCGGATTGCACCCCCACCGGTCTCAACCAAAGCCAAGCCACCGCGACCACGGCCGGCATCTCCGGCATCCTGCACATCCTGAACGGCCACCCCGAAGCCAAGTCCGAGATCGCCCCCAACAACGGCGGCAGCTTTCGCCGCTTCGACGTCCTCCTGCGTGAGAACTGCGTCCTCGGCATCCCCGTCCACCCCACCTCCTGCTCCATGGCCACCACCACCGTCTTCGAACGCGCCGTCAGCATGATCTTTTCCGCGTTCGCCAAACTCGCCGACGGCGTCGGCTTCGGCGAGCCCTGCTGGGGCCTCGTCCCCTTCCAGGGCGTCGTCTCCGGCTTCGACCGGCGGCACGGCGAGCCCTACATCTTCCAGATCTTCAGCGGAACCGCCGGCGGGCCCGCCGGCCCTCGCAACGACGGCTGGCTCACCCTCCTCGGCCCCGGCGCCGCCGGTTGCCTCTACATCGACTCCCTCGAAGTCATCGAGCAGAAATACCCCATGGCCATCTACGAGCGGCGCCTGCGCCTCGACTCCGAGGGCGCCGGCCACACCCGCGGCGCCCCCGGCAACATCTGCGCCTACGGCCCCCTCTTCGACCCGCAGGTCGTCTACTACTCCCTTGATGGCATGTTCAACCCGCCCCGCGGCGTCCGCGAAGGCGGCCCGCCCCTCGGTCCCGGCGCGCAGCTCCGCACCGCCACGGGCGACACCCGCGTCCTCCCCAAACTCGTCGGCGAACAATGGCTCCAGATCGGCGAGCAGATCGTCTCCCTCTCCGCCGGCGGCGGCGGCTACGGCCACCCCCACCAGCGTCCGGCCCAAGCCGTCCTCACCGACGTCGTCGAGGGCTATATCTCTCCCCGGCGCGCCCGCGGGGTCTACGGCGTTGCCCTTGCGGGCAACCCGGCCAAGGCCGAAACCCTCCGCCTCAACGAGGCCGCGACCCAGGCTCTCCGCTCCGGCTAGCCCACAGCCGTTCACCCGGCCGGAAAGGCCTGCCCTGTGCTTCCACGGCGGTGCCCCCGGCCTCCGCTGCGCCCTTCGCTCCATAAGAACGACCAACAGTCGACCAACAGCAGGGCGTGATCTGAAGTAGACTCCCGCCGACCAGCCAGCCGACGCGAGCCGCGCCCCTACGGGCAGAGCAGCGTCCCGAACGTGAGTAGCTCAATGACCCTCCACGCCCGCTCCGCCATCAGCCCAGACGGCCTCCTCAAGTTCCCCGGCCCCGTTTCCCAAGGCATGCGCGCCAAGGCCGACGAGTACATCTTCGTCGCCGGCCAAGTCGCCCTCGGCCCCGACGGCAATGTTGTCGCCCCGCACGACATGGACGGCCAGGCCCGCAAGGTCCTCGAGAACATCGACATCCTGCTCAAGGAAGCCGGCGCCGGCTGGGACAACATCGTCGACTTCACCACCTACATCGTCGGCTCCCAGCACATGACCAGCTTCATGAAGGTCCGCAACGAGCTCTTCCCCAGCTACTTCAAGAGCGGCGTCTACCCTCCCAACACGCTCATCTTCGTCAGCGGCCTCTTCAAACCCGAGCTCATCCTCGAGATCCACGTCACCATCGGCGTCTGAGCAGCGGCCCGGATCAGCATGCGAGCAAGGCCGCCGACACGCCCCTGAACGACGGAGCGCCTGCGAGCGACGAGGCGCGGCGCACTTACGCGAGGCAGAACCATGTCCAACCGCGATGAGCGAACGATCGACCCGGTGCAACTCCTGGTCATGGCCAACCGCATCGACGGCATCACCCGCGAGATGACCAACACCCTCGTGCGCACCGCTCGCTCCGCCACCCTCGTCGCCCGCGACTTCTCCTGCTCCATCGCCGACGCCGACCACCAGCTCTTCTCCGCCCCCGAGGGCATCCCCGTCCACGTCTTCGGCACCGGCCTCCTCTGCGAATCGATGGCCGACCTGCATCCCGACTTCCAGGAGGGCGACGCATTCCTTCACAACGACCCCTACCTGGGCAACTCCCACCCCGCCGACCACACCGTCATGGTCCCCGTCTTCGTCGAGGGCCAGCACGTCTTCACCTGCTGCGTCAAAGCCCACCAGGCCGACATCGGCAACAGCATCCCCACCACCTACACGCCCAAGGCGATCGACGTCTATCAGGAGGGCGCTCTCATCTTCCCTTGCGTCAAGGTGCAGGAGCGCTACCAGGACGTGGGCGACGTCATCCGCATGTGCCAGAAGCGCATCCGCGTGCCCCAGGTCTGGTACGGCGACTACCTGGGCATGCTGGCCGCCGCCCGCGTGGGCGAGCAGCGCGTCAAGGACTTCTGCCAGAAGTTCGGCCTCGAAACCGTGCAGCGCTTCATCCAGGAGTGGAAGGACTACTGCGAGCGGCTGGCCGACTCCGCCATCCGCCAGCTCCCGGCCGGCCGCGTCCACGCCCAGACCGCCCTCGATCCCTTCCCCAACGTCCCCGACGGCATCCCCCTCCAAGCCGAGATCGCCATCGACCCCGACCAAGGCCAGATCACGATCGACATGCGCGACAACCCGGACTGCACCCCCACCGGCCTCAACCTCTCCCAGTCCACCGCCACCAACGCCGCCATCTCCGGCGTGCTCATGGTGCTCAACTCGGACCGCGATGCCAAGGCCCCGGTCGTCTTCAACAACGCCGGCAGCTTCCGCCGCTTCCACGTCCTCCTGCGCGAGAACTGCGTCATCGGCATCCCCCGCCACCCCCACTCCTGCTCCATGGCCACCAACACCGTGGCCGACCGCGCCATGTCGATGATCTACTCCGCCTTCGCCCAGCTCGGCGACGGCTACGGCCTGGCCGAGCCCTGCTTCGGCTCCGGCCCCTTCCAGGGCGTCGTCTCCGGCTACAACCACAAGCGCCGCGAGCCCTACGTCCTGCAGCTCTTCTCCGGCACCGCCGGCGGCCCCGGCGGCCCCCAGTCCGACGGCTGGCTCACCCTCTTCATCCCCGCCGGCAACGGCCTCCTCTACATGGACGAGGCCGAGGTCATCGAGCAGAAGTACCCCTTCATGATCTGGGACAACCGCGTCCGCCCCGACTCGGAAGGCGCCGGCCGCTACCGCGGCGCCCCCGGCAACGTCTGTATCTACGGCACCCTGGACGAGGACATGGAGGTCCACTACTCCCTGGACGGCTCCATCAACCCGCCCAAGGGCGTCCTGGGCGGCGGTCCCGCCCTGGGCCCAGCCGCCCTGCTCCAGAACCCCGACGGCAGCCACACCGACCTCCCCGAGATCGTGGGCGAGCAGGTCGTCCCGCCCCGCCACGCCATCGTCAGCCTCTCCGCCGGCGGCGGCGGCTACGGCCCTCCGCGCGAGCGCAATCCCCAAGCCGTCCTCACGGACGTGGTCGAGGGTTACCTCTCCCTGGAGAGGGCGCGCGCGGCCTACGGGGTGTCGCTGGCGGGCGACCCGGAGAAGGTGGAGACGCTACGAGTAGATCATGAAGCGACTGCCGCGATCCGCGCGTAGCTGGCTTGGGCGCGCGGCCCCGGGTGACCTCATCCCTCACGCCCATGCCGCTGGCGATCCAAAACTACACCACCCTTTTTGCCCCTCGAAAAGACCCGTTATCCTCTCGACCCAAACACCCATACCCTGCTCACGCGCAGCGGAGCCTTAACGATGACTCAGCTAGTCGCACTCATCAAGAAATTGGCGCGCAGCGAAACCCTGCGGCGCAGCGGTGAGGAGGCGACTCGCCAAGCAGCCGTCCTCCCAGTTCTCGCAGGGCTCGGCTGGAATTGGCAGGATATCGACGAGGTTGTGCCCGAACATGCGGTTGGCGGCGGGCGCGTCGACTACTGCCTCCGCCATGCAAACCAAAGCCTGGTATTCGTCGAAGTAAAGCGAACCGGAACCGAACTCTTTCAACATCAAAAGCAACTCCTGGGCTATGCCTTTGAAGAGGGCGTCCCCTTAGCCGCTCTCACGGACGGCTTGATCTGGTGGCTCTACCTCCCCACCGAGCCAGGAAGCTGGGAACAGCGGAAGTTCTTCACCGTGGATTGCACGGCGCAGACCTCGGAAAACGCGGCTAACGCTCTGAACCGGTACCTACAGCGGGAGGGCGTCATCGACCACTCGGCGATCGAACGTGCTACCGCGGAGTTGAAAGGTCAGCAGCGTCAACAGCGCATTCGAGCCGCTCTTCCAACCGTATGGAGCAAGCTCCTGAGCGAGCCAGACGAACTGCTCCAAGAGCTGGTTTCGGATGCGGTCGAGAGCGCGTCGGGGCACCGCCCGGATGCCGAAGTCGTCGCCGAGTTCCTTCTGCAAGTGAGCGAGCCTGGATCGCAGACGCCTGCAGTCAAGAAACGGCCAGCGGCGAGTGGGACCTCGCCCAGCGCAAAGTGGCGGCAACCAAAAAATGTGAGAGGCCGGAAGCCAGTTGCATTCGTGCTCGACGGTCAACGCTACGAGGTTTCCAGATGGCGGCAGGTGCTAGTGGGTACATGTGATCACCTTGCTTCGGAAGCTGGCGATTTTTTCGCTCAGAAAGTCCTGCCCATCCAAGGAACCAAACGCCCATACTTCGCAAGTGATGCCGAGTCGCTCACGATGCCGCTTGAACTCAAGTCCGGCCTCTTCGTGGAGGGCAACCTGAGTGCAAATGAGTGTGTCCGAATAGCGCGACGAGCCGTACAGGCGGTCCGTGGTACAGATGAAGCCTTTCGTATCGAGGTAGCAAACTAGTCCTACAGGCGCCAGCCGCCCGCTTCCGACCCGCTATCATCCCTCGACCATGTCACTCGACCCCGTTCAGCTTCTCGTCATGGCCAACCGTCTCGACGGCATCACCCGCGAGATGACCAACACCCTCGTCCGCACCGCCCGCTCCACCACCCTCGTCGCCCGTGACTTCTCCACCTCCGTCACCGACTACCAGCACCAGCTCCTGGCCGCCCCCGAGGGCATCCCCGTCCACGTCTACGGCTCCGGCCTCGTCTGCGAATCGATGGCCGACCTCCACCCCGACTTCCAGGAGGGCGACGCCTTCCTCCACAACGACCCCTACCTGGGCAACTCCCACCCCGCCGACCACACCATCCTCGTGCCCGTCTTCGTCGAGGGCGAACACATCTTCACCTGCTGCGTCAAAGCCCACCAATCCGACATCGGCAACAGCATCCCCACCACCTACACGCCCAAGGCGATCGACGTCTATCAGGAGGGCGCCCTGATCTTCCCCTGCGTCAAGGTGCAGGAGCGCTACACCGACGTGGGCGACATCATCCGCATGTGCCTCAAGCGCATCCGCGTGCCCGAGATCTGGTACGGCGACTACCTGGCCATGATCGCGGCCGCCCGCGTGGGCGAGGAGCGGCTTAAGGACCTCTGCCGCAAGTTCGGTCTCGACACCATGCGGGGCTTCATCCAAGAGTGGAAGGACTACTGTGAGCGGCTGGCCGAGGACGCCATCAAGGAGCTGCCCGCCGGGCGCATCCACGCCACCACGGCCCTCGATCCCTTCCCCGGCGTCCCCAACGGCATCCCCCTCCAGGCCGACATCGCCGTCGACGCCGAGCAGGGCCGCGTCACCATCGACCTGCGCGACAACCCCGACTGCACTCCCACCGGCCTCAACCTCTCCGAATCCTGCTCGATCAACGCCGGCATCTCCGGCGTCCTCACCGTGCTCAACTCCAAGCGTGACGCCACCCACTCCCTCGTTCCCAACAACGCCGGCAGCTTCCGCCGCATCGAGGTCCTGCTGCGCGAGAACTGCGTCGTCGGCATCCCTCGCCATCCCGCCTCCTGCTCCATGGCCACCAATACCGTGGCCGACCGCGCCCTGGGCATGATCTACTCCGCCTTCGGCCGCCTGGCCGACGGCATCGGCCTGGCCGAACCCTGCTGGGGCTCCCCCGTCTTCGAGGCCGTCGTCTCCGGCTGGAACCGCGTCCGCCAAGAGCCCTTCGTCCTGCAGCTCTTCTCCGGCACCGCCGGCGGCCCCGCCACGGCCGAGTCCGACGGCTGGCTCACCTTCTCCATCCCCGCCGGCGGCGGCCTCTCCTACGTCGACGAGACCGAGGTGGTCGAGCAGAAGTACCCCTTCGTCGTCTGGGAGACCCGCGTCCGCCCCGACTCGGAAGGCGCCGGCCGCACCCGCGGCGCCCCCGGCAACATCGCCGCCTACGGCCCCCTCGCCGGCGCCGACCCGATCGAGGCCCACTACTCGCTGGACGGATCGTTCAACGTCCCCAAGGGCGTCCAGGGCGGCGGCCCCGCCCTCGGCCCCGCCGCCTACCTCATCGACCGCGACGGCGCCACCATCCACCTGCCCGACATCGTCGGCGAGCAGCGCATCGAGCCGGGGCAGAACATCCTCTCCCACTCCGCCGGCGGCGGCGGCTACGGCCATCCCCACCAGCGCCCGGCCCACGCCGTCCTCGGCGACGTCGTTGAGGGCTATCTCTCCGTCGAGCGCGCCCGCGAAGCCTACGGGGTGGCGCTGACGGGCAGCCCCGACAAGGTCGAAACCTTACGGGTGGACGAAGCCATCACGGCGGATCTGCGCACGTAGAGGCGCAGCGGGACCCCCGACACCCCCTCCGGCGCACAGACCGGACGATCCTGTCGCGAATCTCCCGCCCCGATCCGCGTCCGCGCACGCTAGCATCGGCACATCAACCGCACACAGCAACCGCGGGAGCTCGCCATGACCGCCACCTACCCCGCCCCGGCGCCCACCTCCACCACCGTCCCCCACCCTCTCGATCCGCTCTCTCCGGACGAGATCCGCGCCGCCGGCCAAATCATCCGCGACGCACAACCCCTCGGCGACTCCAGCCGCTTCGTCACGATCGAGCTGCACGAGCCTCCCAAGGCAGCTCTCACCGCTCCCTCCTCGAACGGCGCCATCCCCCGCGAAGCCTTCGCCATCCTCCTCGACCGCGACTCCAACACGACCCACGAAGCCGTCGTCGACCTCAGCGCCCAAACCCTCCGCTCCTGGAGCGAGCGTCCCGGCATCCAGCCCTACTTCCTCTTCGAGGAGTTCGGCGACGCCACCGGCATCACCCGCGGCCACCCCGAATGGCGCGCCGCCGCCCAGCGCCGCGGCGTCGACCCCGAAAAGGTCCACCTTGAAGCCCAGCCCGCCGGGTTCTACGACAACGCGGACGAAGAGGGCAAGCGCATCCTGCGCGTCATCGCCTACCGCCAGCCCAACAAAAGCGATGCGCCCTGGGCGCAGCCGATCGAAGGGCTCATCTGTCTCGTCGACGTGCACAAGCGCGAGGTCGTGCGCCTCGTCGATGAAGAGATCGCCCCCATCCCCAACGGCTCCGGCAATTACGACCTCGACGCCGTCGGCCCCATCCGCACCGACCTCAAACCCCTCGACATCGTCCAGCCCGAGGGCGCCAGCTTCGCCATAAACGGCTACGAGCTCGCCTGGCAGCGCTGGCGCATGCGCGTCGGCTTCACCCCCCGCGAAGGACTCGTCCTCTACCAGATCGCCTACCAGGACCCCGCGCAAGAGCCGGGATCCGCCCCGCGCTCGATCTGCTACCGCGCCGCCCTGGGCGAACTCGTGGTCCCCTATGGCAGCACCGGCCCCGGCCAGTATTGGCGTAACTTCTTCGACTCCGGGGAGGCCGGCATCGGCCGCTTCGCCAACTCCCTGGAACTCGGCTGCGATTGCCTGGGCGAGATCGCCTATCTCGACGCCGTCTGGACCAACGACTCCGGCGAGCCCGTCACCGTCAACAACGCCATCTGCATCCACGAAGAGGACTTCGGCGTCCTCTGGAAGCACAACGACATCTTCCAAGACGGCAACGGCTCCGCCGTGCGGCGCTCCCGCCGCCTCGTCCTCTCCTACTTCGCCACCGTCGGCAACTACGACTACGGCTTCTACTGGTACTTCTACCAAGACGGATCGATCGAGGTGGAGATCAAGCTCACCGGCGTCGTCCTCACCCAAGGCGTCCCCGACGGCGTCCACCCTCAGACCGCCACGCTCCTCGACCAAAATCTCTCCGCCCCCAACCACCAGCACCTCTTCTGCTTCCGCCTCGACCTGGACGTCGACGGCCCCGCCAACACCGTCCACGAGATCCATAGCGAGCCCATCCCCTCCGGCCCCGAGAACCCGCACGGCAACGCCTTCCGCAGCGTCGCCACCCCGCTCACTTCCGAGCAGGGCGCCATCCGCGACGCCGATCCAGCCTCCGCCCGCTACTGGAAAGTCATCAACCCCGCCCGCACCAACGCCGCCGGCCTCCCCAGCGGCTACGCGCTCATCCCCGGCGAAACCGTCTCCATGATGGCTGCCCCCGACTCCAACCCCGGCCGCCGCGCCGGCTTCGCCCGCCACCAGCTCTGGGTCACCCCCAACGCCGAAAACGAACGCTACCCCGCTGGCGACTACCCCAACCTCCATCCCGGCGGCGACGGCCTCCCCCACTGGACCAAAGCCGACCGCCCTCTGGAAAACCAGGACGTGGTCCTCTGGTACACCGTCGGCGTCAACCACATCGTCCGCCCCGAGGAGTGGCCCGTCTCCCCGGTCCATCGGGCCGGCTTTGCCCTCAAGCCCTGGGCCTTCTTCGACCGCAATCCCGCCCTCGACGTCGCCCCGCCCAGCCACTGCCACTAGTGGTCGCCGCAGCCACGCAGCTCCCCTTCGACAGCGCCGGCATCACCGGCAGCTAAGGCATGCAATGCACCTTCGCCGTGGCCCTCTCCACGCCGTCCTGCATGTAGAGTGCCGTCGATGAACCTATCGCTAAAGAACCTGCTGCGGAACAAAAAGTATCTCGCGCTCGGCGCCGCCGTTCTCGCCGTGGCCGTCGCGGTCATCATGGTCGGCGTTTGGTACTTCGCCATCCGCGGCGACGCCCCGCCGCCCGTGAGCCTGGAAGAGGCCGCCACCGTCGCCACGGAGAGCCCCGGCCCTTACGAGGCCGAGACTCCTTCCGAGCCACAAGCCCCTTCCGAATCACAAGCCCCTACCGAGTCGCAAGCCGACGCCTATTCGGCATACCCAGAAGCCAGCACGCCGCCCCAAACCGACTCCGGCGCGCAGTCCGAGGCCGAAGGTGATGCGAGAAGCGGTGACGACACGGCCAGTGCAGACGAGGCGACCAGCGACACTCCCGCCCCCGAGTCAAGCGACCCCCAAGGCCTGGTCGGATCCTGGACCGTCATCGCCGATGACCGCTCCTTCGCCGGCTATCGCGTTCAAGAGGAACTCGGCGGAATCGGCGCCAACACGGCGGTCGGCCGCACGAGCAACGTCAGCGGACGCCTCACCTTCGACGGCGCCGTCATCACGGCCGTCGAGATCGAAGTCGACCTCACGACCCTAAAAAGCGACGACAGCCGCCGCGACCGCGCACTGCGCAGCCGCGGCCTCGAATGGGGCACGTTCCCCACGGCCAGCTTCACCCTGGGCGAACCGATCTTCATCGACGCGGTGCCCGAGGAGGGCGAGCCACGCACATTCACCGTCAGCGGCGCCTTCACTCTCCACGGCGTCACACAGCAAGTGAGCATCGACCTCGAAGGCCAGCTCATCGGCGACGTCGTCGCCGTGGTCGGCTCGCTCGACATCCAATTCGCGGACTACGAAATCGTCGCGCCCATGTCCTTCGTGGTCGTCTCCATCGAGGACCACGGGGTGATGGAGTTCCAGCTGCTCTTCGAGCGAGCCTCCTGAGCCGCCCGCGTCAAGCGTACGTCCGCAAACACAGCCAGCCTCCACGGAGTGTGGGGCACGCCGTTCCCGCTTTCCACGTATCCAGCGATCGCTGCCGCGCTTGCGAAAGTCCCCACAATCACAATGTTGACACCCGCGAGCCGGTGGTCCACGTTGATCGCGCGGCGACCATCGACCGCAGGAGGCTCGCGATGGACTCCGGTCCGCACGGCGACGCACTCGACATCCTCGGCACGCAGCGCTCCGCGCTGCGACACCGGCACGAGGAGCGGGCCGTCTCCGTACCAGGCGCTCGCTACCTCGCCAAGCTCGAGCGCGCCGGCCGTCCCAGCCCCTGCGCAAGCGATGGCCTTGCCGTATCACATCTTGATCGCGGTGCGGTTCCACACCCTAACGCCAACCGCGATCGCTGAGACCGAAAGGGGGCGCCGCCATGCTCGACGACAGTCCACCGCGCGACGCACGTGCCGCGCTCTCCCGGCGCTCGCGCATCCGTCGCGATCGCCTCTCCCCGCTCACCGGGGAGCGATCCACGTAAGAGCGGCTTCACGCTCTAGCCATGCCCCGGGGGAGCGCGGTGATTCTCCTTAGCTCAACACACCCGCGCCGCTAGCCCGCTCAAGCCTATTCGGCGCTAGACGGAAAACACCTCGAACGGGGAGCGCCGTCTGAACGCGAGGCACCAACAATGACAGGCGAAATTCACCTCAACTTCCACGCCAAGCGCAACACGCACCCCGGCGGTCCCGGCTCCCAAATCTGCACCTCCACCGCCTGCCTCGCCGACATCGGCCGCGAGCCCCACAAAATCATGCTCGCCACCGACGACGACCGCGACAAAGATCTCACCCACGTCCGCGAAATGGTCGCCGAAGCCGCCGTCGACCACGCCGCCGCCGTCATCCTCTACGATCTCTCCGAGCCTGCCGTCCCCCAAGACTTCGAATGCACCGACGACTGGAAGCTTCCCGCCAGCAGGGATCGCCTCGCCGCCCTCGGCCGCGACTTTCTCACCGAGCAGTTCCAAGCCTTCGACAACCACGGCATCGACTGCACCGCCGTCATCCCTGCCCAGCACGATCTCGAAACCATGGCCCGCTGGGCCGCCCGGGAAGAAGTCGATCTCATCGTCGTCCCCGGCGCCTGGGCCCACCCCTCCATGGCCGACCGGCTCCGCGGCCACGTCCTCACCCACCTCACGGACCACACCCACGTCCCCGTCGCCGTCTACGAATCCGACGGCTCCTCCTGGCTCGCCAACGCCGCCGCCCACGCCTGACGGCGCGCGCTCGGCCCGCGCGCATCGACAACAGCCTCGTCGCAATGGCGCCATTACCTTTGATGGCGTGAGTTGGGGCATCTGGGCCGCCTTCGCCGATGAGCTTGTGCTCAAGACCTACCTCGCGCCGGATCGCCGCCGCCGTGACCGTGATCGAGCACACCGAGCCAGCCGCCAGCATTGACGACTTCCCAACCGCGCTCTGGTGGGCGGTGACCACCGTCACGACCGTCGGATACGGCGACACGGCGCCCATCACCGTCGGCGGTCGCATCCTCGGAGTGCTGCTGATGCTGATCGGCATCGGCGTCTTCGCTCTCTTCACTGCCAGCATGGCTTCCTTCTTCTTGGAGTCAGACACATCAGCTACAAAGGAGCGTTCCAACGCGGACCTCACCGACGAGATCCGCGAACTCCGCGCGCAGATCGCCGATCTCCGCCACGAACTCGTCGCAGGCCGGGATCGGGCAAACGGCTAGCGTCCCGCAACCACACGCAGCGGCTTCATCAAGCCAAGGTCTCCGGGGCATGACCATCCCGATCCCATGAGCGGTTCTGTAAGTCCCGAGTCTTCCCCTCCGCTCCTAACTAGGACAACGACTAGAATCGACGCTCGATGAGCGAGACCGCACCGTGACGGGGTCCAGGTTCAGTCTGCGGCGCTTGCCGCAGTCGCTGTTAGTCTGCGCGGCCCTCCTAGCCGCTGCGGCGGCGGCGATCGGCCAGCCCTGGCCGTCGCTGGAGGGAGGCATCGCGCCGGTACGAGTGGCGGCGCAGGCGGAGACGGTCACCCTTGAAGAGGGCGCACAGTCCATCATCTGGAGCCTGGGGCCCGCGCAGGCCGCCGACGTCTTCGGCAGCGTGACCATCGCCTGGCTGTTCAAGGAAACCGAGCAGGAGTGGCTCTCCTTCATCCCCCAGCTCGGGCGAACGAACTTCCGGATTCAGACCGGCGATCTGCTATGGGTCGTGTCTCCGTTCGCACAGACGATCGGAGGGGGCAGCCCTCCATCCTCGGTGGCTCAGAGGATCGAAGCGCTTGGGTCATCGTGCGATTTCAAGCAGTCGGTCCCGACGGTGTTCGCCTCCGTATTCGAGGTCGTCACCGATCACTGGAGAGGTTCGGCCTTCTACATCGGCAATGACGAGTTCTTGACCAGCGCACACGTCGTCGCCGACGCGACCAGCATTCGCCTCCGCGCGGAAGGACGGGACTTCGCAGCCACGATCGTGGGGCTTGATAGCGAGATCGATGTCGCGCTGCTGCGGGCGTCCGGCGCGGGCCTCGCCCCGCTCACCTTCGCCGACCTTACGCACCTTGGTCCGGGTCACAGGCTCGCCCTTGCCGGCTACCCCGTCAGGGTCACGGGATCGCCGTCGGTGACGAGCGGCCTGCTCTCGAAGATCTTCGAAAGGGAAGAGATCACGTTCGTCCAGACCGACGCGGCGACCAACCCCGGCAACAGCGGCGGGCCCGTGTTCACGGAGTGCGGCGCGGTGGTCGCGATGGTGGTGTCGAAGCTCGTAGGCGAAGCCATTGAGGGCATCGCCTTCGCCGTAGCCGCGCCCTCGATCGTGGCGCTGCTGGCCCAGCTGCGAGCGGAGTCCCTGGACGCGCTGCCGGACGCGGGAACGCCGCGGATCGCCGCTTTCTGCAACGGCGATTGGGACACAGCCGCGGACTGCCGTGCGGCGGCGGCAAGCGGACTCGACCCCACCGCGCCCTGGCAGATCTGGGCGGACGGCGTCGAGGATCTGGACAATCTGATCTACAGCCTGGATGGAGAAGCAGCCCGCGAGAGTAACTTCAGCCTGAGCGGCCTCGCGCCCGGCGAGCACGCCATACGGATCAACGAACGGCTCGAGGAGGGATGGAGCGGCTGGTCCGCGCCGTATCCGTTCACGATCCGCGACGCGCCCCTGGTAATCGCCGCGTTCTGCAGCGGCGATTGGGACAAGCCCGAGGACTGCCGCGCGGCGGAAGCGGACGGGCTCGATCCCAACGCGCCCTGGCAGATCTGGGTCAGCGGCGCCGAGGAACTAGCGAACTTGATCTACCGATTCGACGCGGGAGTGCCCGTCCTCAGGGACGACGTCAGCCTGAGCAGCCTCGCGCCCGGCGAACACACCGTGCAGGTCAGCGAACGGCGGGCCGAAGGATGGAGCGGCTGGTCCGCGCCGCACGCGTTCACGGTCCGCGCCGCGCCCTAGCCTTGGTCGCGGGGATGTGGTCGGTCCATTCTTATAGCCGCGCAGATCGTCAGCCTCTGCCGCGAACTTGCCGTGGCTCACGATCGGGATAGCTAGAGTCCCGCGAGCTTACTCCTCAGACTGCATCGAGCCGAGGTCTCCGGAGTGCGGCATGCTGCCGGAGGCCGGCAAGGAGGCAACTGCAGGACCTTCAGATGCTGCCGACTCCCCGCCATCCTCCGATTTCACCTTTACATCCTCCGCTTTCCCTGCCTCAAGTTGCTTTTTTGCGGACGCAATCCGCGGTGCCGGCGACACCCATGCTTCAAGCTCTTGTACGACGTCGTGGTAGAAGTCGCGCACCAGCGCCTCGACACTCGCTACAAATGACCCGTGCCCACGCCCTCTTTTGGTCCCCATGTCGCGCTGCAGCGCAACAGTGAACCGCGCTGGGAGGCTGTGTGGATCATCGGGCACCAGCAGGCACCTCATATCTCGACGGACCTTCCCCAGCGACATTGATGTTGATTGGCGTCCCCGGAAACTTGCCGTGACCCGAACACCGTCAGGGGCGCCGTCCAGCTGTTTCACGAGCCAGTTAACCCTGCTGGTGGCTTTCGCCTTCCCAGGTGCCTTCAGCGTCACTGACCCGCTGAGTCGGCGGGCACGGAAGTCGACTGAGAGGCTCAGATCGGCTGCCGCATCAGGGATCCGCAGCTCGCCAGCGAGTTCATACTTCGTCACTAACTGCTCCAGCAGGTCCCGCCTCCGCTTCCCTGGATCTCGCCTGTGCTCTCGACTCGTAACGACTTCCACCTTGGCCCCTAATTCCCCACTGAGCCGCAAGCTGAGATAGCGCAGGAATTGATCCCAGCGCATTACAAACTCGCGAATGCCTTCACTGCTCTGACTAAGCGCGCCATGGCGCGCGGCATCGCGAATCTTTGTCCAACTCTTCCCAAAACTGTCAAAGCGCAAAGCGCCGGATCGCTCATCGCCGAGATACCGGATCAACTCGTCCAACAGCCAGGCCTGTTCCGGGTCAGTAACCTTCTTCTGCCTGCGCAGAGCCAGCGCCGTCGTAAGGATGTGCATCCAAGACCAGTGGACCAGTTGCACTTTCTTAGGCATGCGTCCCGAGATTCGCACAGGATGGGGCAAAGACGGCGAGACGAACTCGTTCGAGATGGTGACGACAGCATCGAAGCCCTTGCGATTCGCGAGGCGGACGTAGTCCTCGATCTGGTCTGGTGCAAGCGCATTCTCACCGGTCTTCACTTCGACGAGCGCAGTCCACTGCTTCCCGCCACGCACCACTCGAATGAGACCGTCTGGCCGGAGAATGCCGTCGCTCTTTTCACTGGAAAACGACGTCTCCGTGAACGTCAAGGCGCGTCCTGCTGGTGCCCCGAGTGGATGCAGGAGCGAACGACTGAAGCTCGGAATGATCGACATGACGGCGAGGACAGCTGAAGTTGCCGCCGCCTCTTGCCCCGATGCACCACGGCGGCCTCGGATGGGAATGAGCCGCGCCCGTTCCCAATCCTCTGTCTCTTTGAACTCAGGCATACCAAGATCCCTTTCATCCACGTGGGCAGTGCGCCGACCGTGCCAAGTTACGTGGCAAAGCGGATCACCGCACAACCGCCACCCTCCAATTGCTGTGCTGTCATCGCCATCATCCCCTACATCGTTCGACGCGTCCTCACATCCCGCTACCATCGGGCCATGCCGCCAAACGCCGCCGACCGTTCGCGCACCGCTCCAGAGACGCCCCGGCCGGGCGTGATCACGCAAGACCCCATCAGCTTCGAAGTCCTCCGCAACGCCTTCGTCGCCGTCTGCAACGAGATGGCCTTGGTTGTCGCCAAAACCGCCTACTCCACCCCCGTCAACGAAGGCCGC
Organism: Dehalococcoidia bacterium; assembly: GCA_965220315.1. GTDB lineage: Bacteria > Chloroflexota > Dehalococcoidia > Bin125 > Bin125 > JAPOXK01. The sequence goes on along the minus strand of CBDCPP010000002.1, from coordinate 952,127 downwards.
GACTTCGCCGGCGCCCTCTACGACCGCCACGGCAAGCTCGTCTCCCAAGGCCAGCACGACGCCCCCTGCTTCGTGGGCCTCACCATGCTCACCGTCCCCGAGGTCATCCGCGCCATCGGCCTCGACAACATGCGCCCCGGTGACTGCTATCTCATCAACGACCCCTACGTCGCCTCCACCCACTGCAACGACATCCATCAGGTCAAGCCCGTCTTCCACAGCGGCCGGCTCGTCGCCTTTGTCACTTCCACCGCGCACTGGTCCGATGTCGGCGGCGTCGCCCCCGGCTCGCTCAATGCCCGCGCCCGCTCTCACTTCGAAGAGGGCATCCGCATCCCTGCCATCCGCCTTTACGACCGCGGCGCCCTCAACCACGACATCGTCAATATCCTCCTCCACAACATGCGCCAATCCTGGGAGCGCCTCGGCGACCTCAACGCCCAGACCGCGGCGCTCAACGCCGGCGAAGCCCGCCTCCTGGCTCTCATCGCCCAGCGCGGCCTCGGCCCCGTCCTGCAAGCGATGGCCGACGTCCAGGATTACTCCGAGACGCTCTGCCGCGCTTCCCTCGCCCGCCTTCCCGACGGCCAATACCACGCCGAAGACCACGTCGACCAAGATGTCCACACCGGCCAGCCCAAGCGCATCGTCCTCACCCTCACCATTCAGGGCGACGGCGCCACCTTCGATCTCACCCAATCCGACGGCCCCGCCCAATCCGGCATCAACGGCACCATCGCCGCCACCGTCTCCGCCGTCTACATCGCCCTCGCCAGCATCCTGCCGCCAATGCCCATGAACGCCGGCGTCGCCCGCGCCGTCGAGATCCAAGCCAAGCCCGGCTCCATCGTCTGGGCTCAGCCGCCCGCCGCCATCTCCGGTCTCGCCGCCACCACCATGGAGTGCGTGATCGGCGCCGTCACCCAGGCGCTCTCGCAAGCCGATCCTGAACGAGGCGCCGGCACTCCTTTCTCCACCCTCAACACCGTCTTCGCCGGCTCCGACCGCCGCGCCGACTTCCAAACCGACTTCATCGACTACGTCTGGTCCTTCGGCGGCCTCGGCGCCACCAAGCACCGCGACGGCGCCTCCAACTGCGCCCCCGCCTACGGCGCCAGTTGCACCAACATCCCCGCCGAGCTGCAAGAGCGACGCTATCCCGTCATCTGGCGCCGGCACATGTGCCGGCCGGACTCCGGCGGCCCCGGCGCCTCCCGCGGCGGCCTCGCCCTCGACCAACTCCTCGAATTCCCCTACGGCCCCGGCACCATCACCGCCGTCGGCGACCGCGAGCAGATCGGCCCACCCGGCGTCTTCGGCGGCCGACCCGGCGGCAACGCCGGCCTCGTCCTCAACCCTGAAACTGAAAATGCCCGCAATCTGGGCGTCTTCTGCCTCAACGAGTCCGTCGCCCCCGGCGAAACCCTCGCTCTCTGGTCGGGCGGAGGCGGGGGCTACGGTGACCCCTTACAACGCGACCCTCAACGCGTCCTTGATGACGTCCTCGACGGCTACGTCACCATCCCAGCCGCCCGCGACACCTACGGCGTCGTCATTGTCCCCGGCGACCTCCGCACTCTCTCGCACCAATTGGACCGCGACGCCACCGCCGCCATCCGCGCCCAGCGCCGGCCACCACAAGCCTCTTAGCGACCGCAACAAGCACCGGGCACCAACTACCGGAAAACTCCGGCCTCGGCGGCCTGCTTACGCCCCTTCCACCACCCCGCCCGCGATCGCCCGCTCTCCCGCATCGTTCAATGCCTCGAAGCGCACCGTCAGCACCCCATCCGGCCCCTCTCGGCGTTCCAGACACCGCACCAGCAGCGGCCGGCCCGGCACCACCAGCGCCCGATACTGCCCCGCCACCCGGCGCACCCGGCTCCCGTCCCCACCCAACTCCCGGCCCACCACTATTCCTACCGCCATGCACAGCGACGCCGTCCCATGCAGCACGACCCCCGGCAGCCCCGCCGCCACCGCCACCCCCCGCTCCGTGTGGATCGGATTCCAGATCTGCGCGCACTCCGTATAAACATGCGCCGCCGCCGCCGGCACCGCCACCTCCACCTCCCACACCGCCGCGTCCTCTCCCACCTCGGCCCGCGCCTCCCAGTCCGCTCGCCAGCCGTCCGCGTTCCGCTCCGGACCCTCCACCGTCGCCCCTCGTATGATCGCACTATGTCCAAGTTCGGCCACCACCGCCCCCTTGCGGTCGCGCATCGTATACCGCTGCAGCCACTGCACTCCCGGCTTGATCGCTTGCACCGCCGTCGTCATCCCTTGACACGTGAGTACCTCTCCCACATGAAACGCGCGGCGCATCCGCAGATCCGATCCCGCGTGCAGCAAGTGCCGCCACATCGGCCCGTGCACGTCATAGGGACGCCCCGGCGTGTAGTGGCTCCGCCACTGCATCGCGAACGCCAGCCCCCAATGCGCCACTAATCCCCCGGCAGCCGTGTCGTCGAAATACCGCGCCCCTTGCTCCCCCACTCCTGCTGCGAACGCCATGCAGCGACGCGGGGTCAGCTCAAAGCTCCGCGCGATCCCGTACTCCCCCACCAGCGACGATGGAAATCGCACGCGTTCTTCGCTCACAACTCCTCTCCTCCCTTTCGACGCGAGATCTGGAACCCCAGCAGCCCAACCCCCAGCACCGCCACCGCGATGATCACCAGCGCGACGATCGCATTCGCCTCGCTATTCTCCGCCTCCTCTCGCGATCGCGGCGCCGCAGACCTCGGACGAGACTCATCCGCCCGCACGCTCTCCTCTCCCCCAGGCAACACGCCGACCCCCACCAACTCGCCCCGCGATGGCAGATCCGGCAGAGCCGTCGGCAGCGGCGCCAGAATAAGGTACTCCCCCGCCAGCAACCCATCCTCCGTGAACCGCAAAACCCCACCCCGCTGCACGATCACCTGATATTCGAGCTTCGGATTCAGCTCGATCAGCGCCTCCGGCGTCGTGCTGAACCGCGCCGCAATCGTCGGTAGCGTGTCCTCCAATCGGATCACGTACAGCTGCCCGGCCTCCGGCACGCACGGCTCCTCCACCGTGCAACGCGCTAGCTGTGAAACCTGCGAAGCAACCTGTGCCCGCGCCTCCCCCCCGACACCAAACGCCGTCACAATCAAGGAAAGAAGCACAACGCCCGCCACCCGCACTCGCAAGTGCCCACCGGCGCTCGCTATCCCCCGCAGCGCGACCGCGCACAGCCGCCGCACGCCCACCCTCTCCACAGACGACGCGTTCCCTGAGGAACCCCACCCTACCCTTCCCCTTCGCATCGCACTGCCCATGTTAGCGCCAGTCCACTGACGACTATTCCACAAGTGAACCGACTCACCCACTACTCAGACCTTGCCGCTCTCATCCCATGCCGGTATCGTCCTCCCGGCCCCGGCCAATCCACTCTCGCCCGCGTAGCTCCGCATAGTGAAGAATGAAGCCACCCGCGTGAAGATCCACGAATTCCAAGCGAAGGTCATCCTCGCCCAACACGGCGTCCCCATCCCCAGAGGCTTCGCCGTCTCGACCGTCAAGCAGGCCGAAAAAGCGGCCAGAGATCTCGGCAGCAAGGCCGTCGTCAAGGCCCAGATCCACGCCGGCGGGCGCGGCAAGGGCCGCCTTGTCGCCAGGCTTAATCAAACCGCCGCCATGTACGCCAAGCTCGAAGCGGACCCCACCGCCAACGAAGGCCGCATCAAAGGCACTCCCGTCGGCGGCATCCGTCTCGTCAACACCCCCACCCAGGCCGCCGCCGAGGCGAAGAAGATCCTCGGCCACTATCTCGTCTCCCACCAAACCGGACCCCAAGGCCGCAAGGTCCGGCGCCTTCTCATTGAGGAACAATCCGCCGTCACGAACGAGTATTACGCCTCCGTCCTCATCGACAACGCCCTCGGCGCTCCCGTCATGATCGCCTCCGCCGAGGGCGGGCAGGCCATTGAAGAGATCGCCGAGCGCAACCCCGCCGCCATCACCCGCCTTCCCATCGACCCCACCCAAGGCTTCCCTCCCTTCCGCGGCCGCCAGCTCGCCAAGCAACTCGGCATGCCCAAAGAAGCCATCTTCCAAGCCGGCCAGCTCTTCGCCGGCCTCTACGGCGCCTTCGTCGCCACCGATGCGCTGCTCGCCGAGATCAACCCCTGCGTCCTCACCCAAGACAACCGTGTCCTCGCCCTCGACGCCAAGGTCAACCTGGACGACAACGCCGCCTTCCGCCAGAGCTACCAAGACTGGCGCGACCTCCACGAAGAAGACCCCATGGAGATCAAGGCCGAGCAAGCCGGCATCGGCTCCTACGTCAAGCTCGACGGCAACATCGGCTGTATGGTCAACGGTGCCGGCCTTGCCATGGCCACTCTGGACACCATCATGCTCGCCGGCGGCGAGCCCGCCAACTTCCTCGACATCGGCACCGTCAACCGCGTCGAACGCGTCGTCGAAGCCCTGCACATCATCCACCTCGACCCCGCCGTCAAAGCCATCCTCATCAATATCTTCGGCGGCATGGCCCGCGCCGACATCATCGCCGAAGGCATCGTCCAGGCTCACCGCCAGTTCAAGATCAAGACCCCCATCGTCGTCCGCCTCGCCGGCTCCAACATTGAGCAGGGCCGCCAGATCCTCGATGAATCCGGCATCGACCTCATCCAAGCCGACAATCTCGGCCTCGCCGCCAAAAAGGCTGCGGCAGCCGCGGCCGCCTAGCCCCAATGCCGCGACCGCAATCAACCTCCTGCCCTCCATACGGCAGTGCAACCGTAGTGAGCAAAAGACCGTAGGGAGCGAACGATGAGCGTTCTGCTAGATCAGCACAGCCGCATTCTCATCCAAGGCCTTGGCAATGAAGGCCGCAACCACTGCCAGCGATCCCTCGCCTACGGCACCAACTTCGTCGCCGGCGTCCACCCCTCCTTCAAAGGCGGCGATACCTTCGAGAGCATCCCCGTCTTCGACACCGTGGCCGAAGCCGTGGGCCGCACCCGTCCCAATGTCAGCATCATCTTCGTCCCCGCGCCCGGCGCGGCCGACGCCATCGTCGAGAGCATTGCCGCCGAAGTTCCCCTCATCATCTGCATCACCGAGGGCGTTCCCGTCCACGACATGATCACCGTCAAGGCCGCGCTCGCCCGCAGCCAAAGCCAACTCATCGGCCCCAACTGCCCGGGCATCATCACCCCCGGCGCCACCTGCCGTGTCGGTATCATGCCCGCCCACGTCTTTGCTCCCGGACGCGTCGGGGTCATCTCACGCTCCGGCACCCTCGTCTACGAATCCGTCGACCAACTCAGCAAGCTGGGCATCGGCCAGTCCACCTGCGTCGGCGTCGGCGGCGACCCCATCATCGGCACCACGCAAGTCGACGTCCTAGACCTGTTCAACAAGGACCAAGAAACCGACGCCGTCGTCCTCATCGGCGAGATCGGCGGTACCGCCGAGCAAGCGGCGGCCGCCTACATCCGCCGTCACATGACCAAGCCCGTCGTCGCCTTCATCGCCGGCGCCACCGCTCCTCCGGGCCGCCGCATGGGCCACGCCGGCGCCATCATCGAAGGTAAGTCCGGAACCGCCGATGCCAAGATCGACGCCCTTCAACAAGCCGGCGCCACCATCAGCCGCAGTCCCGCCACCATCGGCGAAACCATGGACCGCGTCCTCCGCGAAAACGGCCTCCGTTAGCGGATCCGCACAGATCCGCAGGTAGGCAGGTAGAAGGTCCGCCGGCGCAGCTATCCCCGACGGTAAGTCTCTAGCCCGGATCGGCCGCCGGCAGGAACTCCCGCATCAGCTCCAGCACCTGCGGCCCGAACTCTTCATCCGACGTCAGGTCGTTCCCGTGCAGATTCGTCGGCAGCTCCACCAGCTTCGACGGCCCCACCGCGTCTCGGTGGAACAGCCGTGCGAACGTCGGCGCCGACCGATCATCCACGCCCACGATGATCAGCCGCGGGATCGTCACCACTGCGTAGTCCGCCAGCGCATCCAGTCCCCGGAAAATCGTCGGGGCCGAAATCAAAATCATTCCATCGAACCGATCTCTCATCGCCGCTTCCATCGCCGCCGTCACCGCCAAACTCGTGCCCCCCATGCTCGCCCCCGCTCCGTAGATCAGTTCCGCCCCCGCCGCCTCGGCGTAATCCAGCGCCACCCGCCACTCGCGGTGCAACTCCGCCGCCCGCAGCTCCTCCGGGATATGCGCGAACCGCGGCGTCTCCCCGTGCCCCCGAAAGTCCCACGTCAGCACGGAGTATCCCCGGGAATGAAAATCCTCCGCGATCGGATCCCAAGCCCGCAGGTTCGCCGTGAACATGTGTCCCAGCAACAGCCACGTCTCCCCACCCCACCGCACCTCCGCGCGCATCAGCAACCCGTCGCTGCTCATCAGCTCGATTCCCTCCACCGTGCCCGCCTCCGGGCCATCCTCCCCCCCGCAGGCCACCCCACCCGCCGCCGCAACCAGCACCCCGATCACAACCCACGCGCATACGCCCACGACAACGGATCGCATCCCCATTGGAACGCCTCCTGCCGGCATGATATCCGGAGGCCCTTCTCCAAAACTCCCTGCCGCCGAGTCTATCCACACCCACCCCCAGGCCCGCTCCCGCGATACAGTGCGCGAACATCAACGAGCAAACCCCAAGTAAGCTTCCAGTGGAGGGTTCGCATAGTTGGCCTAGTGCGCCCGCCTGCTAAGCGGGTTTCGGGGAAACCCGATCGTGGGTTCGAATCCCACACCCTCCGCCACATAAATATCACGATATGCTTATTTAATAGGAATTAACGCTAACCATTCGGTTACGTTATCACTTTTCCTATCACATTTAGGTAGCCAGCAGAAGATCAGTGCCAATGGGGAGCAGCGCTGCTACCTAGTTGGAGACGAATCCCGAAAACTGGCGTGCGTCCGCTTCTGTCATCCCCGCACCGACGAGCGTGCCATAAGCGCGCGCTTTGGCTGCGACATCGCTCGGCGGCTGCGGTATGCCGGAGATCGCCAACGTCTCCGCCTGCTTCATGCGGCAACGTGCTACCAACCGCATCCGTATAGGTGCTCGCGACTGGCGGCTGACAGCTCGCGGGCGGCATCCGTGCCGCGTTCCGGAATCGGGAACTACATCTACACGTCTGCCCGAACGCAGTGCAGATCGAGCGTGAAGCGACGGCGGCCGGACTCGGCGATAGAGTCTACCCGCCAGCAGCTGCCGTTCTCATCTTCGACGCTGGCTTCCAGACGCAGATCTGGCTCCCCGCCGATCTCACCGGCGAGCCATTGATCCACTGCACCGGTCACACGCTCGACCTCACGCCGGTGCTTACCGAGGCCGACGCATCTGCGGCCGCGTGGTTCTTTGAGGCGCTGGGATGGAGCGAGGCGAACGCGGCGTGGGACGACCGGGACGGCGAGGTGGCTAGCGATCTGCTGATCGCCACGCTCTCGCACCACGGCCTGCCACTGCAACTCAAGGGCGTGCGCGCTCCCAACCCGGTGCTGTGGCGCGCCTTCAAGGACCTCGAACCCGCGCACGCTGGCCGCGGCATCGGGGATAAGATGCGCCACTGCTTCCTCGCCGCCTGGAACACCTCAGCGCCGCCACTCCCCGACGCTCCAGCCTTCCAGCACCTGTTCCTCGAACTCTGCACGCTGGCGGACTGGCTCGGCTCGAACGAACTGTGGTTCCCGTTCAACGACGATCCGGACGCCGACTACATCGCTATCGCCCGCGAGCGCGCCCAGCGAGCCGTCACGGCAGCCAGCCTGGACATCGAAGCGCAGTGGCGCGCCGCGGCCGCAGCAGGCGCGCTCCCGACTTTCACCGAACTGTTCGGCATCTCCGGGGCAACGCCCAACGCCATCCAGAGCCAGGCCGCAGTGGCGACGGCGCTCGACGAGCCGCTGGTCGTCATCGAGAATCGGAAACCGGCTCCGACAGACCGAGGCTGCGCTCTGGCGCTTCGCCCGCATGTATGAGGCAGGATTGGTGGACGGCCTCTACTTCGCTCTGCCCACCAGCGCTGCCGCAGCGCACGCGCCCGTGCCGCTGATTGAGTGCGGCTCCTCCGGACCGCAAGCCGTTCGGAACAATGTGCGCGTACGACGCGGTTGGACTGGAGACGAACGCGGCGTGTCCTTGACAGGACTCGGCGCGCTCTGCTAGCCCTGCATCCCACATCCACTCGGGAGGGATTCTCGCTCCCCCGGAATGCCGAAGGCGCCCATGGACAATCGAGAAATCATCGTTACTAAACTCGCACAATGGGGCATGACGCTGACCGACGAGGAAGTTGAAACGCTTCTGCCTGCGTACGAGACGCTGTTGGAATGGCAAAAGGCCGTGCATGACATGGTGCACGGGAGAACGATCTCACAGGGTATGACCATCCCTGAGAGCCAGCCAATTCTGACCCACGCTACCGAAAACGCGATCGCCAACGCGATCGCGGAGCAGAAGGGTTAGGTCAAGTGGCAGCGAACGACCTCGCCTTTACTCCGATCAGTGAACTCTCCCAGCTAATCGAGCAGAAGAAAGTATCGCCGGTCGAGATCGTAGAGCTCATGCTCCAGCGAATCGATCAGTACGACGCGCAACTCCTAGCGTTCCATACGGTCTTCCGCGACGAAGTGCTTGCGACGGCTCGTGCGGCAGAGGCCGAGATCCAACACGGCTACCATCGCGGCCCCCTGCACGGTATCCCGTTGGGCATCAAGGCGAACTATGAATCGGGTCCGACTTGCTGCGGAAGCGGTACGTTAGCGGATTACGTGGCACCGGAGGACTGCACAGTCGTTGCCAGATTGAAGCAAGCCGGCGCCCTGATCCTCGGCAAGACTTCCATGTACGAATTCGGCATGGTGGTTTCCACGACCAAAGCGCATTTCCCGGTTACGCGGAACCCTTGGAACCTGGAACGGGAATCCGGCGGCTCGAGCGGCGGCACGGCGGCTTCGACGGTTGCTGGGATGGCCTACGGAGGCACGGGGCATGACACGGGCGGATCGATCCGCTGGCCTGCGCAGTGTTGCGGCATTGTGGGATTCAAGCCCACTTATGGCCGAGTCAGCCGCGCGGGGGTCTTCCCAACGTCGTGGAGCCTTGATCACATGGGACCTCTCGCACGCACAATCACGGATTCCGCGCTGATCCTACAGGCGATCGCTGGCTATGACCCGAAGGATCTCGGCTCTGCAAACGAGCCAGTACCAGACTTCACGGCGCAGCTCGGGAAGGGGATCCGTGGCGCTCGTATCGGGCTGCTCCGTTCGCTCTACGAGGACAACTGCGAGCCGAGCATGTTGCAGGCCTTCAACGATGCGGTGAAGGTGTTCGAATCGTTAGGGGCAGAGATTGTTGATGTTCCAACCATCACGCTGAGAGAGCTGTCAGGCATTCAGTGGCCCAATCTCAACGTGGACAGTACGCAGATCCACCTAGAGAACATGCGCAATCGCAGCGATGACTATCTTCCGCATACGAAACTGCACGTTGCCTACGGGCTGCTCGTTGATGGCATGCACTACGTCAATGCGCTCCGCGCACGTGCGCAGGTGCGCAATGATCTGATCAGGACGCTCACGAACGACGTCGACGTCCTGATGACGCCGACCACCGGATTTGCGGCGCCCATAGCCACGGTCGAACCACCCGGGGTGCACATCCTCACGGGGGAGTTCCCGTTGTACACCCACCTGTACAACTCCACCGGGTTACCGGCGATTCAAGTGCCGTGCGGTTTTGAAAAGGACGGGTTGCCTGTGGGGTTGCAGATCGCTGGCAATCCCTTCGGGGAGTCGACGGTCCTTCAGTTCGCTCACGCGTACGAAAAGGAGACGGATTGGCACCAGCGACGGCCACCCCTCTTTTCATGAAGGGCGCCGCAGGGCAATCGTGAGTAGCCGAGGTGCACGGTTGGGGCACACCAGCCCGGCGAGGATGCTTCCTAATCAGGGATTATGTTTGAGACTCATCGCACACATAAGAGCGGACAGCTAGAGGAGAAGGCCATGGACCCCACTCTCAGCGCGGCAGATCAGCAAGCCAATATCCGCAAGGAGCGCCTGCGGTCACTCTCGCGATCGCGGCTAAGTCGAAGGAGCTTCCTCCAAGCCGCGGGAGTAGCGGGCGTCGGCGCGGCGGGTGTTGCCCTCGTCGGCTGCGGCGACGACGACGACGACGAACCCGCTGCGGCGGAGAAGACAGCCACGGTCCAGGTCGGTGTCATTGCAGCGACGTCTGGCGTCTTTCTCGCCTTTGGACAACCACAGGCCACCGCGACGCTCATGGCGATCGATCAGTTCAATCAGGCTGGTGGGGTAGTTATTGGCGACACGAGATACACGATGGAGGCAGTCGAGCGCGATAGCCGATCGGAGACCAGCACTGCCGTTGCCCAGGCGAACGAACTCATCAACGACATGGGCGTGCAGTACTTCTTTGGTCCGGTGATGGATCCAAACGCCGTCGCGGTCCAGGAAATAACCAACCCAGCGAAGGTGATCATGATGGCTGGGTCGACCAGCCTCGGCCAATTCCTTACTGATCCCGCAGACGTGGCGCCGGGAGGCGAGAAGCGCTATCTGTTCAAGACACAAGGATCGGATTTTCTTCAGAAGAGAGCGTTCATTCAAGGGATCGCGGACTTCGCCCCAGACGATCGACGGGCGATTGCGTTGCACAGGAATGACGCGCTCGGGCAGTTCATGTTCCCTGCAGTCGAGCAAGAATTCGTCGATGCAGGCTTCGACTTCCTTGGGATTGAGACGTTCCCGGAGGACACAACCGACTGGTCGCCCATTCTGACGCGGATCCGGGACATGGACCCGGAGCACATCATGTTCCAATGGAACGGCCCGGTGGAGATCGCCGCGGTCCAACAAGCGATCGAGCTCGGTGTCGGGAACTCCTACTACCTGAACCTCGTCGATCCAGCCGTCATCCTCGATACGATCGGCTCAACGGAACAGGTGATCGTATCGGGCTGTATCCCGGTCTGCTGGGGGGCCCCCGCAACTCCGGTGATCGCAGATTTCTGGGACGAGTATCGTATCGCCACGGGCAAGGAAGAACTCGGGCCGGCAGAAGGCATCGCAGGACTGGCATTCGATGCCCCGTTCATGCTGGGCGAGGCCTGGAAAGCTGCGGGCACCGTGACCGATACCGATGCAGTGGTCGAGGCCCTTGAGAACGTCACCTATGACGGCTTGCTGGGCACGCTCCGCTTCGATGACACGCATACGCTATTGAACGGGTATGAGATCTGTAAGGTCCAAAACGGCGAGATGACCTGCAACTTCTATGAACTCCAGGCGGACGGCCGCATGGCGGTAACCGCAAGCAGCGACCGCGCCTAGGGACGGCGGGAACGCAATCGAGAACGCGGATGACTTAGCGACCGCCAACGTCTCCGTCCCGCGGCATCACGGTGGCCCCTCGACGATGAGGCTCGGCTGGCCGTAAAGCGGCAGCTCGCCTGACCGAGCCCCGCGCTCATGCTACGGGGGTAATCCATGGAGAGTTGTTAGCGCCGTGTTCGTCAAGGACTAGGCTTCGGCCGTTCTCCCGGTGAGGCGTCTAGCCGTGGGACGGCGCGATCGCGTTGGTGTCCAGCCACGCCCAAAGAGGTCCCAGTCCGAGCTGCGCTCAGAGAGGGTGATGCGTATGGAGGAGTTCCTGCAGCAGGTAGTCAACGGACTATCCATCGCGGGCGTCATCACCCTTATCGCGATCGGCATCACTCTCATATTCGGCTTAACCGGAATCGTCATGTTTGCGCAGGGCGAACTCCTCATGCTCGGAGGCTTGATAACGTTCAGCACCGTCGCCGCTGGGGGGAGCTTCTACCTGGGGCTCCTGTTCGCTGTGCTGGCGATGGGGGTCTTGGGACTGCTCCTAGAGCGCGGTCTCTTTCGTTTCACCCTGCGAGCGCCCATGAACGGCTTCATCGTCTCGCTGGGCTTGATCGTTGCCCTGCAACATATTGCAGTCGAAATCTGGAGCGGTGACCAGCGGATCATCGCGAAGCCTATTGAGACGGTGTGGCAGGTGGGAGACATCCGTATCTCAGCGACGCGTGTGCTCGTGATCGCGGTGACCGTTGCTTTGGTTGTTGCCATCCACTACGGCATGTCTCGCACGCGATACGGAAGGGCCTTACGGGCTACCGCAGCGGATCGAGACACCGCAGGGCTAATGGGCGTTCCCGTCCGGCGATACATCACAGCGGCCTTTCTCTTGGGGAGCATCATCGCGGGACTCGGCGGCGCTTTGTTGATCGCCCTCTTTCCGGTGAGCCCCTTCGTGGGGGCCACTTTCGTGATTAAAGGATTCGCGGTGGCATTGATCGGAGGGCTCGGGAACGTGAAGGGTGCGGTCGTTGCGGCAGTCTTCCTTGGCTTGCTGGAAGCCATGAGCGCAGGTTTCTTCTTGCCGCAATGGGTGAACGCCTACGCCTTCGGACTGATGATCCTCGTACTTATGGTGCGCCCCCAGGGCATATTTCGAGGGTCGACGGGCCCTAGTTTGGGCTAGGCCAGTCAGTCGATGCACCATGCAATGCGCTTGAGTCGGCCTAGGGTTCCTTCCGAGGGCTTCGCGGGGGTGTCAGTCGAGCGTGGACTGCTGTTTGTCGCCGTTCCCGGGCTCCTTGTTGCGGCGCCATGGATCCTGTCCAACAGCGGTCTTCTCACGATCGCGACGACCGTCAGCATCAACGCGATTGTGCTGTACGGGCTCTCGCTCCTTTACGGGCAGGCCGGCATTCTTTCAATCGCACACGCTGCCCTCTGGGGCATCGGTGCTTACATGGGTGGCTTGATGGTCGCGCATGTAGTGTTCCTCGGGACCGGCGCAGGTAGCGGAGAGCCCGGTGTTGACCTGACGTTTTGGGCTGTCCTGCCCTTGGCTGGAATTGCGGGTGCGATAGCGGCGGGGTTGCTCGGCTACCCCTCCTTGCGGGTCAGGGGACCGGCCTTCTTAATTGTTTCATTCGCGTTCGGCCAGCTCATTGTGATCGCGCTCACGAACATCGAGATTACTGGCCGAGCAGCCGGGTTGATCGTGTTAGGTGACGTGCCAGGCTTCCTTGGCCTCGATTTCAATAGCCTTCGGTCCTTCTACTTTCTAACACTCGCGTTTCTGCTGCTCGCCATCGTGGCCGTGTACCTGATCCGTGTGTCGTCACTCGGTCGCACAGCGAGAGCCATTCGCGCAAACGAGCCGCTGGCGAAAGCGGTGGGAATCAACACAGATCGGTACAAGATCACGATCTTCATGATTAGTGGAGCATTCGCTGGAGTTTCGGGAGTGCTCTTGCTCTACCACCTACGAGCAATCGAACCAAACCTCTTCGGTGTGTTCCCTAGCGTTGAACTCATTCTGATGCTCCTGTTGGGCGGTGCGCGGCCGCTGCTGGGCCCCCTCGTCGGGGCGATCGTGGTCTTTTTCCTACCGGAAGTCATTCCTTTGGGACCGGTGCGGTCTCAAATCCTCTTCGGTGTCCTATTGATCGCAATCATCCTCATGCTTCCCCGAGGGATCGTCGACAGCGTCCGATCCGCCTATGAGTCCGGGAAGCGCGCCGTCGTTCGATCACTTTCGTCGCCGTGACCCGCCTCGACCGTTGGTCCAATGTTCGACTCGCAAGACTCTTGACCGCGCTGGGATCGGGCGGGGACGCGCGATCCCCACGTTCTTGGGGCAAGGAACCGAGGATGCTGTGCGGTCGCAAAACGGCTTGAAGGGAATCCGCAGAGCGACGTAGGCTCGGACGAGCAGCGACAACCGAGGAGCAAATGCCTGCGCTTCTAGAGATTCAGGGACTGGAGAAGCGATTCGGCGGTGTCGTCGCGCTGGCCGGCGTGGACTTGCGGGTCAACGAGGGCGAGATCTTCGGCATCATCGGCCCGAATGGTTCGGGCAAAACGACCCTCTTCAACGTCGTCACAGGAGTCCATTCCCCGACCGCCGGGAAGGTCCGCTGGCTGGGCGAGGACATTACCGGCAAGCCTGCCCACGTCGTCGCAAAGAAGGGCATCGGCCGCACCTTCCAACAAGCGATGGCCTTCCCCGACCTCTCGATGCGGGAGAACGTCCGCATCGCCTGTCAGCACAGCCGCAAGCACGACGGCGAGTTCGACAACCCGGACGGGATCCTGCACTTCGCAGGCCTCCAAGATCTCGCGGAGGAGACCGCCTCCAACCTCAGCTTCGGCAACCTGCGGCGGCTCGGGCTGGCGATCGCCCTCGGCGGCCAGCCGCGGCTCCTCCTAGCCGACGAACCGGCCGCAGGCCTCAACGACAACGAGACCGCAGACCTCGCAACCCTCATCCGCTTGGTCGCCGCGCGCGGCATCACCGTCGCCGTCATCGACCACGACATGAAGATGATGATGACCCTCTGCGAGCGCCTCATCGTCTTGGACTTCGGCTTCAAGATCGCCGAAGGCCCGCCCGCGACCGTCCGCGCCGATCGCAAGGTGCTGGAGGTCTATCTCGGAGAGAACCTTGAGCTTGCTGGAGGTTAGGGACCTAGAGACGGCCTATGGGCAGACCCGCGCGCATCGCGGCGTCTCCATGCAGGTCGAGGCTGGCGAAATCGTCGCGCGGTGCTCGGGCCCCAACGGCGCCGGCAAGACCACGCTGCTCAGCGCCATCTCTGGCCTGCTAAGCATTGCCGGAGGGACCATCGCCTTCAACGGCCAAGACGTTAGCGACTGGCCAGCGGACCGCGAGGCCCACGCCGGCGTGAGCTTCGTGCCTGAAGGGCTGCACATCTTTCCCCGCATGCCCGTGTGTGACAACCTCGAACTCGCCGCCTATACGCGCGGCGGGACAAGTCCGAAGTCGCCCAAGACCTAGAGGGAATGCTCGACTACTTCCCAATCCTGCGCGACCGCCGCGCCGCGCAAGGCACGGACCTCAGCGGCGGCCAGCAACAGATGCTCGCCATCGCCCGCAGCCTCTTCGAGCCCCGAACCCGCCGTAACCGCCCACATCGCCGCGACTAGGTGCGACTCCCGCGCGACCTCGCCGAGCTCCTCAAGCCCTACCCCTGCTTCGTAAGGTTGCGGTCAATCTGATAGCGCGCACCAGCGATCGTGCGGGTGGGTCTCGACGAACTGCGCTGCCGCCTCGCGGCGTCCGTGCTCGTCGTACAGCTTCTGCAACTCGCCCCGCTCCTCCATCGGTCCAGCGGGAGCCGAACCCCGCAGGCTGTCGCGCGTCCGCTTCTGTCATCTCCCTACCGACGAGCGGGCCATCCGCGCGCGCCGTGGCGGCGCAGATCGCGGCGGCGGCGACTCAGTGCAGGAACTCCACCACCCGCTGCGCGACAGTTTCGAGCTGCTCGAGTTGAGGAACGTGCGCCGCGCCCGCGACGATCGCGGTCGTCGCGTGGGGAATCGCGCGTCCGAACTCCTCCGCGTAGACGGGGGGCACGAGGCCGTCGCGCTCGCCGAAGAGCGCCAGCGTCGGTGCGGTGATCCGGTGCACCCGGCGGCGCAGGCCCCGATCGGCCAGCGGCCAGACGAACTTCCCCGTGCAGGCCAACACCCACATGCGCTGGATCAAACGGTCGTTGCCATCGTCCTCGTTTTGCGGCAGCGCCGCGAAGGCCTGGGCGAGCGGGCCGGCGGGGTCGGCGAAGAGGCGCTTCGGCAGCTCCTCCGCCGGGAGCACCATGTAGTTCGGGATGGGAGCGTCGTCGCGCCACAGGCCCAGCGGTGCGATCAGGACAAGCTTCGCCACCCGCTCGGGTGCCGTCGCCGCGACCTCGGCGGCGACCATGCCCCCGAACGAGTGGCCCACCAGCCGCGGCGCCGACAGATCGAGCGCGTCGAGCAGCTCGTAGTAATAGAGCACCAGGTCCCACAAGTCGTGCAGGGCCTTAATGCCGTCGGGCGCGCCCGGCGTGGTGCCCGGATGCTCGGGAGCGTAGACCGTGAACGACTGGGCCAACCTCTCCAGGAACGGATCCCAGGTCAGACCGTAGGCGCCGTGCAGGAAGACGAGCGGCTCGCCCGAGCCGCTCACGAACACCCGTGTTGGGATCCGGCCCTGCCGCAGCGACAGCGCGCGCGCCTCGGTGGCCGCCATCAGGTGGTCCCATTCCCGTTCGGAGGCAGCGTGCGCTTGCCTCGGATGCGCTCCGGCCACCAGTGGTTCGTCCACTCGTCGTCCCAGATGTCGCGCACGTGGGGCAACACCTCGCGCGTGAATAGGTCGATGTTCTTCTTGGTGAGCTCGTGGGGCATCGATCCGATGTGCAGCAGCACCATCAGGTTGCCCACCCGCAGCTTCCGGATCGCCTCCTCGAGCTGTTGACGGACCGACTCGGGACCGCCCGAGATCACGAACTGGTTCTCGACGAAGTCGCCATACCCCCACTCGGGCAGCTGCTCGCTCAGGTCGGCCCAGATGTTGCCCTGGGTTCGGATCGTGTTCGCCAGGCTGCGGTAGTCCTGGAAGCCAGGCGGGTTCGCGAACTCCGGCGCGATGTGCAAGGACTTGTCGTAGAAGTAGCGGATGTGCGGATAGTACTCGCGCTCCGCGTCGGCGTCGGTCTCGCCCACCGTGACCAGCTGCAGGAAGCCGGCGCGGTAGGGATTGGGGTCGTGGCCGCCGTCCTCGACGAACTGCCAATACCCGTCCATCACCTGCTTGCCCAGGTTGTTGCCGAAGTACGAGAGGAAGCAGTAGCAGTGGTCGTGCTTGGCGGCAAAGTCCCAAGTCGAGAGGCTGCCGCTGCCCGGCACCCAGACCGGCGGATGGGGCTGCTGGATCGGGCGCGGCCACGGGTTGACCATCGGCAGCTGCGTGTACGTGCCGTTGAACGGGAAGATCTCCTCGGACTGCCAGGCCCGCAGGATCAAGTCGTGCGCCTCGTAGTAGCGCTCGCGCTGCTCGACGGGCGGAATGCCGTAGCACACCCCGTCCATGGCCGAGCCGAGTGGCATGCCCGCGATCAGGCGGCCGCCCGACATGCAGTCGAGCATGGCGTACTCCTCCGCGACGCGGATGGGCGGGTTTGTCATCGGGAGCGTCGCCCCCATCTGCACAATGCCGACGTCGCTGCCGTTCGTGGCGCGCGCCAGCACCGCGCCCATGAGGTTGGGGCCGGGCATGAAGCCGTAAGCGTTCTGGTGATGCTCGTTGACGCAGACGCCGTCGATGCCCGCCTGGGCGGCGTAGATCAACTCGTCCAGGGTCCAGTTGTAATACTGGCCCACGGTGTCCGCGTCGCCCAGCTCGTTCCAGGGCGGATCGACCCAGACTGAGTGGTACCGTTTCTCGAAGTCGTCCGGCAGATCACGGTGCGGCATGAGGTGGAACATTGAAATCTTCATCGCGTCCCTCTCCTCCTGATGCTTGCGGCCGCGGGCGATCGCCGCCGCCGCCGTCCCAAGCGACGCCAGCATATTCGTTCCCGGCGGCCCGCAGGTCCATCGGCTCCTAGAAGACGAGGCGCGCCACCTGATCGACAGCAGCCTGGCTAAGCAGGCCAGGTAGCACCAGCCGGCCGACCTATGCCACAAAGCTCCCCAAGCATCATTGGCTCATCGAGTCTCGATCGCCACGCGCGTTTGCCAGCGCTGCGATGAATTCGTGGCGGAGATCGGCGATCTGCGCGCGGAGTTCCCGAACTTCGTCGGCGAGGTCCGCGTTGGAGTGCTGCTCAGCCTCTGACTCCACGAAGAAGGCGGCGATATTTGCGGCGAAGATGCCGAACACCCCGATGCCGACCAGCATGAGCAGCACGACGAGTGGGCGGTGGCCAGGCGCTGCATGGCGGCGGTGACGCTGCTGCCTCTGCCGGAACGCGAGGTCACTTCAGCAGAGGAGGTGCTGCAAGCTACCAGCTGATCAGGATGGTGCACTGTGACACCAACTTGCGGGACCGTGAACCCGTCACAGGCGAGTGCTGGTGCGGCTGCGGGGCTGAGACCACGATCGGATCCTTCTTCCTCCCCGGCCACGACAAGATCGCCGAGTCCGCCGTCATCTCCGTCGAGTACGGTGGGGTGCCCGAGTTCTTGGTACAACACGGCTACGGTCCCGGCGGGAAGAGCGCCAAGCACGAGGGGGCTCGATGGCGCGCCGAGGGCGGTGAGGTGCGATGATGATGTCCCGACGGCGAGCCATTCGAGGAGAAGATGACACGCCTCGCCGCGCAGTGGCGCGAGCAGCGGGCGGAGGCGGAGCGGCTGGACGTGGAGATCGAGGCGAACCTCGATGCGCTGGGGTTTGCTCCAAAGCCGGACGGGAGATGAGCTAGTGGGGGACTTGGGAAGCGCGAGCTCAGGAGAGCAGGCGGTCCTCGTTGCGACCGTTGTAATCGCGCTAGCGGCAATCGTCACGGCTGGCTCAGCCGTCGCGTCCGTTGTCCTCACACGCAGGCTTGCAGAAGACAACCGCGCTCTGAGGAAGGCAGGAACCGAGCCAGACGTGGTCGTGTACCTACAGATAGGACCCCGCCGGGGACTCCTCAACTTCATCCTGGCCAACGTTGGCCAAGGTCCGGCGCGACACGTCGAGGTCTGCTTCCTCGCCGAGACAGCCGACTTCGCCCGCCACGACGTGGTCCCGCAGCCTAACCAGTACCAAAAGGTTGCCACCGTACTCCCACAGGGCGATCGCCACGAGATGTTCTTCGGGAACGCCATAGCAGCCTTCAAAGAGCCGAGACTCCAACCGTTCAAGGCCTCGGTCAGGTTCATGGATATACGCGATCGGGAGGTCGAGAGTACGTTCGATCTTGACCTTTCTCCTTTCGAAAGCTCAACGTATGTCACTATCAAGACAGAGCACGACATCGCGTTGGCTCTAGAGCAGCTAAACAAGGATGTTCGCTCAGTCATCGGCACTGGTCCGAGGTTCCGGGTCGAGACCATCACGGCCGAGGAGCAGCAGAAACAGGAGCAGGAGTTCCTCCGCCAGCAGCGCCAAAGAACTCGTGCCCACTCCGAGGGGGAAGAAAACGGTCAGGAATGATCCGGTGGTGGCATGGCGGTCGGGCGGCTGGACGAGGAGATCGAGGGGAACCTCGAACCGTTGGGGTACGGTGGGAACACCGACGGGCAATGAGCGAAGCGGGCAGGGCGAATGCCGCTTGATTTGACCAACGCAACTCCATCCAATCGCTCACAGACCTACTGACCGTCGCCGAGAACGATGCGCGCATGGGGCAATTCACCGATGTTGAGCGCAACGGCATCCCGCGCTGGCGTGATCCAGAACTTCGAGGTCATCTACGAGCTCTCGTGGAAGCTGATGGCCCGCTGGCTGAACACGTACGTCGGCACTGGCGTTGCGGACGGCGATCTCTGTGAGTGCATCATGGAGGTCGGGCTGTTCGAGGGCTTTCGCAATGTAGAGTCGAAGCAGGGTCCGTTTGTCCGCGTCCGTGTCCGCGAGAGAGAGCCAGTGCGAAGCGATCTCTTGAGCCAACGGCACCGGTGCAACGCGTGTCCGATCTACCAGCGGGCGGATGATGGCCAGCGCGTCCTCGGGAGTGACGACGGCGTCGGGGTCGGCCTCGCGACGGGCCAGCCACTGAGCATGGATCACTCCGCCTTTGGTCTCCACGTAAACGTGCCAGGCGGCCTGATTCTCGACTGTTCGTGTCCGCTCCGATGTCGGATCGAGAGACATGATGAAGGGCAGAAACACCGCGCTGTGCTCGTCGAACTTGGCGGCCTGCAGGAAGTGATCCCGCAACACTTGCAACTCGGTCCGCTCATCCATGACGGGATGCTCGCTCTCCGCGCCGCCCCGCTAGCGGGGTGAGGTAGGTCGCCCAGTCGTCCATGAGCTGGCGGCGGCGCTCGAAGAGGTCTGAGCGGCGATACGCTGCCTCGACACGGTCGCTGTTGACGTGGGCGAGCGCGAGTTCGCACACCTCGCGCGGCGCATCCGTGCACTCGACCGCCCAGTCCCGGAAGCTGGAGCGCATGCCATGCGGCACGGCCGCGACGCCGAGGTTGCGGAGTAGCTTGGAGAGCGTGTTATCCGAGAGCTGCAGGCCGCGGACGCTGGGGAACACCAGCCCGGAGCCGTCCGAAAGCTCCCGAGCGACGTCCAGGACCTCCAGGGCGCGCGCAGCGAGCGGGACGCGCTGCGCGCGTCCGGCCTTCATGCGCTCGGCCGGAACGATCCATTCGCGGGCGGCCAGGTCGATTTCCTTCCAGCGCGCGCCCCGAACCTCGCCCGACCGGCCCGCGGTCAACGTCAAGAACTCCAAGGCCAGTTTCGTCGCTGGCCACGCTTCGGACGCGCGCACCTTGGCCAGCGTGGCGCCGACCTCGTGATGCGGAAGCGCCCGCTGGTGTTCCCGGCGGCCGCCGTTCTTCGGGAGCGCCGCGCCGCTGGCCTCACCGGCCGGGTTATCATCGCGGTATCCCTCGGCGATGGCCCACAGCATCACCGCGCTGATGCGTTGCCGCACCCGCCTGGCGGTCTCGCGCTTCGTACTCCAGATCGGTACGAGCACGGCCAACACGTCTGCCGTGGTGATCTTGTCCACCGGCTTGCGCCCCAGCTTTGGCATGGCGTAGTCGCGCAAGCTGGCGCGCCACTGTTTCTCGTTCTTGCCGCCGTCTCTCCAGCCGACGGCGCGGATCGCGATCACGGGATCGACAGCCGTGGCGAAGGTGGGTACGCCGCCGGGGCGCGGGTCCCGCCCGCGCGCGACCGCCCGGCGGTTCTCCAGCGCCGCCTGGCGGGCCTCAGCGAGAGTCACCACCGGATAGGCACCGAGCCCAACGTTGCACGGCCGCCCGGCGATCCGGAGCCTTTGGCTCCAAGTCTTCGAGAGCCGCCCCGTGGATGTCGGCTTGACGAGCAGCGAGAGCCCGTGCCCGCCGCGGCCGTCGCCATAGCGGCCTGGTACAGTAATCGTCTTGACGAAAGTCGCCGAGAGAGTCTTGGGACGCTTCATTCTTATTGCTTAAGTTATCACTATTGAAGCGAGATTAGGTGGGAAGCGATGGTATGTCAAGGGACGCCACAAGGCAGCTATCACACTGAAACATACTTGAAAATAAGGCATTATCTGAACGCTATGGGACAGCCTGAGACCAGCATATCCACCCCCTATTTGCGGACGTATCATCCGCCATCCAACCCCCGCTCAACCGACAAACGGTACCCTGGCTTTCCATGAGGAGATCGCAGTGAGCGCCTATCACATTTGGACCGTCGGCTGCCAGGTCAATCAGGCCGACTCCGGCAAGCTCGCCGCCGGCCTCCGTCGCCTCGGCTGGGACCCCACCGATCACCCCGCAGACGCCGACTTCATCGTCCTCAATACTTGCGCCGTCCGCGAGCACGCCGAGGAACGCGCCGCTTCCAAACTCGGGGCGCTCGCCCACCTCAAGCGTGAAAATCCCACCCTCAAGATCGCCGTGATGGGCTGCATGGTTGGGCCTAAGGACGACGCCCTCCGCCGCCGCTTTCCCTATGTGGACGTCTTCGCCCGTCCCCAACACTTCGACGAAGTTCTCTCGGTCCTCGGCGTTCCCTCGGATGACCTAGGCGGCGAGTTCTGGCCATCCGTCTTCCCGCACAGCAACGGCCACCCCACTGCCTTCGTTCCCGTCATCGAAGGCTGCGA
Organism: Dehalococcoidia bacterium; assembly: GCA_965220315.1. GTDB lineage: Bacteria > Chloroflexota > Dehalococcoidia > Bin125 > Bin125 > JAPOXK01. The sequence goes on along the minus strand of CBDCPP010000002.1, from coordinate 930,509 downwards.
CAAATTCTGCACCTATTGCATCGTCCCTCTTCGGCGCGGCCGCGAGCGCAGCCGTTCGATCGCCGCAGTGGTCCAAGAGATCCGCACCCACGTCGGCCGCGGCGTCCGCGAGGTCACCCTTCTCGGACAAACCGTCGAGGCCTACGGAAAGGACCAACCCCCGGTCGATCCCACCACTTCCCACGCCGACCTCTTCGACCTCATGACCGCCTGCCACGAAATCCCCGGCCTCCAACGCATGCGCGCTCTCACCTCATACCCGCCCGATATGACCGACCGCATCCTTGAAGGCATGGCCACTCTCCCCAAGATCTGCGAGTCCTTCTCGCTCCCCGTCCAGTCCGGTGACGACCCGCTCCTCGCCGACATGCGCCGCGGCTACACCGTCGACCGCTTCCGCGACCGCATCCAGAAGGTCCGTGACTGCATGCCCGAAGTCGGTATCAGCACCGATGTCATCGTCGGCTTCCCCGGCGAGACCGACGCCCAGTTCCAAAACACCTACGACCTCCTCGCCGAGCTTCGCTTCGATAAGGTCCACATCGCCGCCTATAGTCCCCGTCCCGGCACTTTCGCCGCCCGCAAGCAACCCAACAGCGTCCCGGACCACGTCAAGGCCGAGCGCCTCCAAGCCGTCGAATCCCTGCAGGCCGCCATCGCCGCCCAGATCAATCGGCGCCTCGAAGGCCGCACCCTGCAAGTGCTCATCGAGGAGATCAAACCCGCCGACGGCCAAGATGCCTCACCACCAATCCGCTGCACCGGCCGCACCCGGACCAACAAGCTCGTCCACTTCAACGCACCTTCTCAGGCCCCTCTCGCCGGGAGCGGCACGCCCAAGGTGGCCACGGGCGACCTCATTGAGGTGGCCATCACCGGTTCCGGACCCTGGTCCCTCCGCGGGGCGCTCGCACCCGACAGACAGCCCATCACTATCCGGACCTGATCTCGCGCAGAGGGAAATGCCCCCCACCCAACCCACCGATCGCACCGTCGCCGTCCTCGTCGTCATCTTCACCGTCGCCGGCGGCGCCCTCCAGGTCCTCCTCATCCAGCGCTCCGCGCCACCCGACGAGGGACGCTGGGCCATCCCTGGCGGCGCCCTCCATCCCGACGAAGCTCTCGATGCCGCCGCCGTCCGCAAGCTCGCCGACGAAACCGGCGTCACCGACGTCTTCCTCGAACAGCTCTACACCTTCGACGGCCTCGATCCCACCAACCCCACGACCACCGCCATCACCCACTTCGCCCTCGTCGACAACGCCCGCGTCCGCCTCCCCGAACGCTCCGCCTGGCAGCCCGCCTGGTTCCCCATGGCCGCGCTCCCCGTCCTCGCCCTTCACAACGACCGCGTCCTCGAAGTCGCCCGCCGTCGCCTCATCAATAAGCTCGAATACACCAATGCCGCCTACAGCCTCCTCCCCCAACACTTCCCCCTATCAGATCTCCAGGCCGTCTACAAAAGCATCCTCGGCCGCCAGCTCGACAAGCGAAACTTCCGCCGCCGCATGCTCGCCTCCGGCCTCCTCGTGGCGACCAGCCGCACGGTAAAAGCCGGACGCCACCGCCCCGCCCGTCTCTATCGCTTCGCCAGCCGTCTCCCCACGGAACTCTGACTTTTCCCAGCAACAATGCCCAGCAATAATCCCCTTCGCCGCCAGCCACAGCAGTAAGGATCGCGAGTTCCGTAGAGTTCTGGGGTGAGCAGTCGCTCAGCAAGCGAAGCGATGCTTCCTCACCTATAAGTGCTAAGGGCGCGCAGCGCCCGCAAGCGCCTCGACGGCGCCCGCAATCAGCGGTTCTTCAGCTGCGGCGGTCGCTTCTCCAGAAACGCCTGGATCCGCTCCTGCGCGTCGTGCGACTGCGACGACCCGGCCATCACCTCCACCGCGTGCGCATACGCCTTCGGCTGCTCCATGTCGACCGAGGCGTAGAACGCCGCCTTCCCCAGCCCCTTGGAAAAGGCGCTGCCGCGCGTCGCCCGCTTCAGCAGCGCCTCGCTCTCCGTCTCCAGATCCTCCAACGGCACCACGTAATTCACCAAGCCCCACTGCAACGCCGTCTCCGCGTCGATCGGGTCGCCCGTCATCAGCATCTCCAGCGCACGCTTGCGGCCCACATTGCGGCTCAGCGGCACCATCGGCGTGAAGCAGAACCATCCCCCGGCGCCGCCCGGCGTCTGGAAGCGCGCGTTGCTGGACGCCACCGCCAGATCCGCGCTCCCAACCAGCTGGCACCCTGCCGCTGTCGCCAGTCCCTGCACCCGCGCCAGCAGCGGCTGCGGCGCCCGCTGCATCGCGCCGTGCAACTCGGCCGAAATCAGCAGCAGATCGCGCACATCCTTCAAATCATGCCCTGCGATCTCGTGAAAGTCGTGCCCTGCCGAAAATACCGGCCCGTTCCCCGCGAGGATGATGCCGCGCGCATCGCTCGCCGCCGTCTCCTTTAACGCATCCGTCATCTCCCGCATCATCGCGCTCGACAGCGCGTTCCGGCGCTCCGGCCGGTTCATCGTGATCGTGACGAAGTCGTCCTCGCGCTCAACCAAGATCTCCCCATAGGCCATGCCGCACTTCTCCTTCAAACTATGCCTGCATCATAGTCCGCGCTTCTCCGTTCGTGGGACTTCGTGTCGACTTGACACGAAGTCCCACGAACGGCCACACTGATTGCACGACTTCGTGTCACGATGACACGAAGTCGTGAGCGCTTCTCCCGGATACACCGTCGCCAAACGGTCTGTCCTCGATCCCAGCAGCGAAGCAGCTCCGCAAGCGAGAGAGCCGCATGAGCATGCGAGCACCCATTGAAGAGTTGACAACCACTTTCCAACCTCAGCGCCTCCCTCCCGACCTCCCCGATGCAGACTGCGAGAGCGGCATCGCCACGGTCCCCCTCGTCGAAGAGCCCCACCGCCCCGACTGGCAACCCGATATCCCGAATCTCTACCTCGACCTCCCCCCCGAAGAGCTCATCGCCCGCATCGAACGCGCCCGCCGAACTCTCGGCGACCGGCTCATCATTCTCGGCCACCACTATCAGCGCGACGACGTCATCCAGTTCGCCGATTTCCGCGGCGACTCCTTCAAGCTCTGCCGCGAAGCCGCCGCCCGCGACGAGGCCGAGTTCATCATCTTCTGCGGCGTCCACTTCATGGCCGAGGGCGCCGATATCCTCACCCGCCCAGAGCAAACCGTAATTTTGCCCAATCTCGCCGCCGGCTGCTCCATGGCCGATATGGCAGACCCCGGCGACGTTTACGCTGCCTGGGATGATCTCGGGGAAGTCGTCCCTGCCGGAAGCACGATCCCAATCACTTACATGAACTCCGCCGCCTCCCTGAAAGCCTTCGTCGGCCGCAACGGCGGCACCGTGTGCACATCATCCAACGCCACCGCCGCCCTCCGCTGGGCCCTCGCCCGCGCCGCTCGTGTCTTCTTCTTCCCGGACCAGCACCTCGGCCGCAATACCGCTAAGAAGCTCGGCATTGACATCGCCACCGAAACCGCCATCTGGAATCCGCGCAAGCGCTTCGGCGGTCTCACCCGCGATCAGATCGCCCGCGCCAAGGTCCTGCTCTGGCAGGGCCATTGCTCGGTGCACATCCGATTCAAGGTGGAACAGATCGAAAAGGCGCGTGCCAAATACCCAGGCGTTCACGTGGTCGTTCACCCCGAGTGCACGCAGGCGGTCGTTGATGCCGCCGACGCCGACGGTTCCACAGAGCAGATCATCCGCTATGTGCAGAACGGCCCGTCCGGCGTCTACGCCATCGGCACCGAGATCAACCTCGTCCATCGTCTCGCCCAAGACGTGCGTGACCAAGGCAAGCACGTCTTCTGCCTCGATCCCGTCGTCTGCCCCTGCTCCACCATGTACCGCATCCACCCCGCCTACCTCGCCTGGGTCACCGAGGCCCTCGTCGACGGACGCGTGCTCAACCCCATCCGCGTCGACAACCAGACACGCGCCCAAGCTCTCGTCGCCCTCGAGCGCATGTTGGCGATCACCTAATCCCGCAGATCCGCATGCAGTACGACTACCTCGTCCTGGGCTCCGGGATCGCCGGCCTATACGCCGCCCTTCTCGCGGCAGAGCACGGCTCCGTCTGCGTCCTCAGCAAGGGTTCGATCACCGAGTCCAACAGCGCCCGCGCCCAAGGCGGCATCGCCGCTGCCATCGGCCCTGGTGACAGCCCCGCCCAGCACCGCGAAGACACTCTGCGCGCTGGCGCTGGCCTCTGTGACCCCGCCGTCGTCGAAGTGCTCGTCCAGGAAGCTCCTCCCCGTATCCGCACACTCATTGAACTCGGCGTCCCCTTCGACACTACCCATGGTGCCGTCGCTCTTGGACGGGAAGGTGCCCACAGCGCTCCCCGTATCCTCCACGCCGGCGGCGACCGCACCGGCGCCGCCATCGAGCAAGTCATGGTCGAGCGCGCCACCGAAGCCGGCGTCACTCTCCTCGACGACCACACGGTTACCGCCTTACTCGTCGAGCACGGCCGCTGCGGCGGCGCACAAGCCCGCTCTGCCGCCGGCGAGAGCCGCACCATCGCCGCAACCTGGACCATCCTCGCCACCGGCGGCGGCGGCCAGCTCTACACCCTTACCACTAACTCCCCTCTCTCAACCGGCGACGGCATCGCGCTCGCCTTCCACGCCGGTGCGGTGATCCGCGATATGGAATTCGTACAGTTCCACCCCACCGCACTGGCCCTCCCCACTGCGCGGGCTTTCCTCATTTCCGAGGCCTTGCGCGGCGAAGGCGCACAGCTCCTCGCCAGCGACGGCCGCCGCTTCATGCCTCACTACCACCCAGATGCCGAACTGGCCCCCCGGGACATCGTCGCCCGCGCCATCATCGCCGAGATGCAGCGCACTCAAAGCGACCACGTCCTCCTCGACATTACCCACCGCGATCCCGCCTTCATCGCCGCCCGCTTCCCCGGTATCTACCAGCACTGCCTCACCCACGAACTCGATATCACCCGCACGCCCGCCCCCGTGGCCCCTGCCGCCCACTACTTCATGGGCGGCGTTCTCACCGACACCTGGGGATGCACCACAGTGCCGGGCTTACTGGCCTGCGGTGAGGTCGCAAACACCGGTGTCCACGGCGCCAATCGTCTAGCCTCCAATTCTCTCTTGGAAACTATTGTCTTCTCGCAGCGCGCCGTCGCAGGCACGCTCGACCAAGAAAGCACCGCACTTCCCGTCCCAGCCGACGCACAGCCACTCGCCCCGCACAACACCACTCCACCCGACCGCGCCACCCTGCAGGCCTTGCTCGCGGACCACGCCGGCATCATCCGCGACCGTAACGGTCTCCGCGCGGCCGCCACCGCGATCGACTCCTGGCCCACCGCCAGCGGCCAACCCGTTACTCTCACTGCCATGGAACTCCGCAACATGGCGACCGTCGCCCGCCTAATCGTACGCGCCGCACTCGATCGGCGCGAAAGCCGCGGCGCCCACTACCGCAGTGACTATCCTCAGCCCGTATCGCATTGGCAGCGGCGTCTCAGTTACCGCCGCACCTCCCCCTAACACCCCCATGCCCACTTTCGATCCCGCCCCGTCCGATCCCGCCACGCTCGACCGCATCACCCTGCGGCAGCTCGTCCAGATCGCCTTGGATGAGGATGGTGCCAACCAGGACCTCACCACCAACGCTCTCGTCCCTCCTAATCAACTTGGCCGCGCCCGCATCGTCGCTAAGCAGTCAGGCGTGATCTGTGGTCTTAGCTTCGGCCAAGAGACCTACCACGTCGTCGAGCCCCGGGTGCAATGGATGGCCGCGGTGATCGAAGGGATGGAGGTCGCCACCGGCGCGACGATCGCTCACCTCGCCGGCCCCATCCACCCTATGCTGCGCGGCGAGCGCACCGCTCTCAACTTCCTCCAACGCCTTTCCGGCATCGCGACATTGACGCGTGAGGCAGTCGCGCGCATCGCCCACACCAACGCCAAAATCCTCGATACCCGCAAGACCAGCCCCGGCCTGCGCGTCGCCGAGCGCTACGCGGTTCGCGTCGGCGGCGGCCTTAACCACCGCTTCAACCTCACTGCCGGCCTGCTCGTTAAAGACAACCACATCGCCGCCTGGCGCGCCCGCGGCGGCTCCCTCGCCGCTGCGACCCGCGCCGCCATTGCGGCAGCGGGCCCTGCCACCGCCGTGGAGATCGAAGTGACAACCCTCGACGAAGTTGAGGAGGCGCTCGCCGCTGGCGCGCCCGCGCTCCTTCTCGACAACCTCGATCCCAGCGCCATGGCGCAAGCGGTCGCGCGCGCCAAGCAGGCCGGCGCGCTCACCGAGGCCAGCGGTAACATCACTCTGGAAAACATCACCGCCGTCGCCGAGTCCGGCGTCGACTTCATCTCACTCGGCGCCCTTACCCACTCCACCACCGCACTGGATCTTTCCCTCCGCTTAGAGCCCAACGCCGACCAAGACGTCCGCCCGAGCTAACTGCCACCACGCCGCGGCCGCTCCAGATCCGCAGAGTCCAGCACGATCGTCACCGGCCCATCGTTCGCCAGCTGCACCAACATCCTCGCACCGAACCGCCCCCGCGCCACACAGACCCCGCGCTTCTCCAGCGTGGCCGCGTACCGCTCCACCAAGCCTTCAGCGATCGAGGCCTCCGCCGCTTTCGTAAAAGACGGACGCCGCCCCTTTCGCACATCCGCCAGCAACGTGAACTGGCTGATTACCAACACCTCGCCACCTATATCCAACAGCGCATGGTTGAATTTACCCGCAGCATCCGCGAATACCCGCAGTGCCGCCGTCTTCGCCGCCAGTGCCTCCGCCTGTTCAGACCCATCACCCGCACCCACTCCCACCAGCGCTACGAACCCCTGTCTGATGGCGCCCACCTCCGCCCCCTCCACCGAAACCGAGGCCTCGGTGACGCGCTGCAACACGACCCGCATAGCAGGAGCCTAACGGCGTGCAGATCACGCTGCACGCGGCAAGATCAAGCCGACCCAATTAGTCCTTGGATTTACCCTTAGCCGCGCTAGATACCGAACTCTTCGCCTTACCCGGCGATCCACTCTTAGACGCGACCGGCTCCGCTTTTGGCTTCGTCTCGGGCGTCTTCGCCTCCGACGATGACTTTCCACCCTCGGATTTGCTCCCCGAGCCATGCTGCGCCGTCCGGCTATCCGTCTTATAGAAGCCTGTCCCCTTGAAAACGATCGCCGGCGCTACTGGAATCCGCCGTGCCTGTCCCTCACACTCTTGACAGGCCTGCTCCACCGGGGCATCGAACCCTTCGGCCTTCTCATATACGTGCCCATCGGTGCACTCGTAGGTGTAGCGCGGCACTCGTAGCTCCTGCGTACATCTGACCCCGGGGCGACCAGCCTAGCAACAGTTTCTGCACACCAGCAATAACGCCGGAACCGGCCGCTGTGCGCTGTCTCCGCGGCCAAGCCGCCTGACCCCAGCAAGCGCCAGATCAAACACCCGCGCACCTGATCCGCTAGCCTCCGCGCTCGCCTAAGGCATGCTCAGGAGGCAGATGATGGATCTCGATCCGTTTCAGGTTGCAAGCGGAGAATTTGTGCTAGCACTTGGTCAAGGACTGCACGTGATTGACGCTGATAGCAGAGCAGCCTTTCTTGCTCCGTGTGATGACTACATTGCGCGTGCAAAGGGGAAAACCTTAGCTGGGTCAGACCAAGCGCCAGTGCGTAAGCGGCTCGATATGATGCGGATGGATCTCGATGCCTCGTTACAGATGTGGGAAACGATTGAGAATGGGCCACTAAAATCGTCCTTGGCTAGTTTGCTGGATAATCCCCGCTGTGTGCGCCGGATGCCGTTAGCTGATTAGTCGATCCGACCCGGGAGATGCCGATGCGTGACGGAACCCTTGCTTTCACCCTCGTCCGGCTGGGAATGTGCCGGCTGGCGATTATTGCCGCCGCCGCGGCTCTCGTGGTCGGCGTCTCGGCCCTTGAAAGCCCCCGCGCCGCATTTGCGGAGGATGACACCGACTGCGAAGTGACCGATCTCGGCACGCTCAGCGCCGAAATGGACAGGCTTGAGGCGGAAGGGCGCTGGACGACTGAGGACTGCGACTCGCAATTCCGAGCCGGCAGCGACGCGCACACGTACCGCATCGAGCTCCCCCAGCCTGGCCGGGTCAGAGTCGACCTCACCTCGGCCGAAGGCGACGCCTATCTCTATCTGATGGCGGAAGATGGCAGCCGCATCACCGAGGATGACGACGGCAACAACATCCTCAACTCACGGATCGAGCGCGAGCTGGCGGCAGGTGTCTACCTGATCGAGGCCACGACGGTGGGCGGGCGCGGACGCGGTGCGGCCGACTTCACTCTTTCCATCACACTCCTGACTGATTGCGGACCGGTCGATCTCGGGGCGCTCACTTCCGGCACCGACCTGACTGCGTCCGGCTCGTGGGGACTCGACACCTGCGCCTCGCAGTTCCTCAAGGATCATCCCGCACTCGTCTATGTCTTTACCATGCCGCAGGGCGGCCGTGTGCGCATCGACCTAACGTCCCCGACGGGCGATCCCGTTCTTGCTGTGACAGCGGCGGACGGGATCGTTGTCGACGCCAACGACGACGGCGGAGGGTTCCGCAACTCACGCGTCGAGCCCTACCTGACGCCGGGCGTCTACATTGTCGAGGCGACGACGTATCGGGAGCGTGGCCTCCAGCCACTGTCGTCCGACTTCGAGCTCGTGATCCATTTGGTGGACGAGGATGCGGAGCGAGGCACCTTCAATCTCAAGATTGAGACGATCCACACCCCCGACCAGGTGGTCGCGGGTGAGCCGTTCACCGTTCACTACCGCGCCGGCAACCTCGGCGGCGGCCACCTGGCTGACGCTGGCGGCTACGCCGTGCTGTATGTGGTGGCGCCCCGCGCGTCCGACCGGACACGTGCGATCTACGGATCGGCGGATCGTTGGCAGGCGGGGGTGTCCTACCACTCCGGCTCGCAGACGGCGACCGTGACGAGTGTCGCGATAGATGAGGTGAAGCCGTTTACGATCACGCTCAACACACCCGGCCCCTCCTGGGTGTTCGTGGCCGCCATCGTTTTCGACGAAGAAGACGAGGAGATCGGGTTCCACGGCATCTGGCAGGACTTGGATGTGCTGAGCGGTCCAACCTTCGATCCGGTCACGGTGCAGGTCGACGGCGCCACGTATGAGGTCTCGGCAACGGCCGACAGTGAGGGGCTGGTGACTACCTCGGTCACCTCCGTCACCGACCCGGAGGCGGAGAGCGACCCGGCGCTGCGGGAGCGGGCGATCTACGCGGCGGGCGTACGTACGCAGCTGTTGGATGGGATATTCGAGCGGCCCGCGATCGCTGCCTTGCCGGCGACGGCGGATCCGGCGGAGATCAGCATCGCGAACGCGTCCTCAAGCACCCTGCGGAAGGCCTTTACGGAGCAGTACGCCAACGCGGTCGCCGTGTCAGGCCTGACCGATGTGCTGGCCCGAGGCGAGGCGATCAATCCGGTCGCCGTCGAGGATCTCATCCTTCGCGTGGCAGAGTCGGCAGCAGCTCAGTACGCGTCGCTGGCAGCCTCTTGGAGCGCGATTCAGGAGCGGATCACTGGTGGCGAGGCGCTCTCCTTCACGGATGCGTTTGCTCTCCAGACCGAACTCGCCTACGCGGAGCGTATCCTATCGTCGGCGATCACGGCCGGTGAGATCGTCGCGGCGGCTCGCGGCGCCGAAGGAGGCTGGCAGGCTCCCACCGTCCAAGGGATGGCTGCGGTCTTGGCGCGGCAAGCTGCCTGCGGCGGTGGTTCGGAGGCGCTGCGCAGCGCCCTTGAAGCAACCGATGCTGAGGGCGTTGACGGACTGCTCGCACTCGACGCCGAGTTGCGGACGGCGCTGCCCATCCACGGGCTAGCGACCGACAGTGCGCTCTGTGCGGCGGCCGAGGCCGACGCGGCGACTGGCCAGTTCCTGCAACGCTTGGCGCTCGCCGGCACGGCGGTGCATCAATTGCTGGTGCCGGAGCCACCAGAGCTACCCGAGCCGCGGGCGGCCCCGACCCCACACCAACTGCGCATCACCGCCCGGTTGCTGGCGGACGGGCAGATCGAGTTGGGCGTGGAGCTGGCGGATGGGGAGCAGATATTGCCTCTAGCACGTCTCCTACTCACCGATGTCACCATCAATCGCTGGCATGTGAGTAGCTCGGTGGAAGTAGACGGGAGCACGATCGGGGAGATCCGCGTGCGACGGCTGGCGGCTGGCCGCGTGGAGCTGGGCTTCCGCAGCGCTGAGGGCACCGCGCTTATGCCCGACCTCCGCTACCTGGGGGCCGACCTACCGGTCGGGGTCTGGTTGCGTAGTAGTGCGATCGAGGTCCCGCCTGCCGCACCGGCATCCGAGTAGCGGCCCGGCACAGGCCGAGCGGGAGATTCGGTCTTCGCGTATGCCGGGTGACGCGCGGTTCACCCATGACGCGAGCGGGGTGTCCGCGCGCCCTTCGAGCCAAAAGTAGGGCTTGTGGCAGGGGATACGACTCAAGGACAACTGTCTCTCCGGGCACGAATAGGGTCGACCGATCTCCGCATTCCTACCACCCCGGAACAGCTCGCGAAGGTCGTTCTCAGTGGGGGCGCGAAGCCGAAGCCAAAACCGCAGTAGCGCCTCGCCGTACCGTGGCCGAGACTCCCGATCCCAGCAAGCGCCAAATCAAGCACCCGCGTACCTGATCCGCCACAAGGCAAGCATCAGAGGGTGCGTATCGGCTCTGGGGCGAGGTTGAAGAAGAGGTTGTGAGCTTCATTCCGGCCCACCTTCGGGTAGATATGCCCGCGACCTATTGACCTCGCCGCGAGCATCTGAGCCCACTCCTGTAGACGCGCCCCTTCACCCCCATACCGCTCCTTCGTGAGCCCGCTTTCCACTTCTGCGTATCGTCGCAGGATGTACGCCGCGAAGTCCGCGATCTGGATAAGTGACACGTCCTTAGAGTCGCCGAAGTATGGGGTGTCGATTACCTGATCAAGTGGTTCGGTTTTCTTTGGTCGATCGTAGTATTCATCACTCCACTCAGGCGGGCGCTGCACTAGGTCGGCGAATCGCATTGCTTCCCGCTCTTCATTATCGAAGATAAAGACAGTGTTCCCTTTGCGCTTCTGCTCCCTCATTGAGCGCCGCTGCATCGCGAGCATCAGGTGAAACCCCATGAACCGCCATATGGTGCCTAGCTCGTCCGGAATGTCTTGGCGCGCCCAAGCTTGCCGATAGTCCTCTTTCACAACCGCTGCGTAGACGAAGTGGTGCTTGCGTTCCGCGATCCATTCACAGATACGGGTAATGAGCTGTGCACGATCGGGGCCGTCTATGGCTTTGCGATACGGACTATTTCCGCGATAGAGATCGCGCATATGCAGCTCAGTGATCTTGCGCCCAGTCCAGTCCGACAGGACTCCAAGAAACGCCATCCAAGCGGCCTTAGTCCGGTGCATCCGGTCAGCATCGACAACAACGCCAACCATCGTCGCGATCGGCTCCTCCCCCATACCACTCTCGTCGCAGTAGCAGAACTTCATGGCCTGTCCCCTGGCGGGCAAGACTCGTTCACGCCTACGGCGCGCCCACCCCTTCTGGGGACTCTGCACTCTCGTCTCTACTGTGGCAACCATGCTGCTACCGTTGGTTCTTGGCTAGTTTTCTGGATAATCCCCTCTTGATTGCTTGCCTCCGCGCGCCCTGCCTATACTGGCCTTTCAAAGAGGGTCCCTGGTCCGTGGCGCGCGGCCGGTGCCGGCCGCTTTTTCTTGCGCGGGAGCGCTCACCGAGGAACGCCTCAGCGAACGCAGGAGGGTGATGGCTGATCTACCAACCATGAAGGAACTCTTGGAGGCCGGCGTCCACTTTGGACACCAAACCCAGCGTTGGAATCCCAAGATGAAGCCCTTCATCCATTCCGCCCGCAACGGCATCCACATCCTCGACCTCGCCCAAACCGTTCATCTCCTCCACAGTGCCGTCAACTTCGTCCGCCAGACCGCCGCCGAGGGCGACGACATCCTCTTCGTCGGCACCAAGAAACAGGCCCAAGAACTCATCAAAACTGAAGCCGAGCGCTGCCAGATGCCCTACGTCATCAACCGCTGGCTCGGCGGCACACTCACGAACTGGCAAACGATCCAGACACGCATTAGCTACATGCAGCGACTCGAGCGCATGGAGTTCGCCAACGGTTTCGACGCGCTACCCAAGAAGGAAGCCCTGCGCCGCCGCGATGAGCTCCGCCGTCTCCGCCGCTATCTCGGCGGGCTTCACGACATGACCCGCCTGCCCGGTGCCCTCTTCATCGTTGATGTCCCAAGAGAGAACATCGCCGTCCTTGAGGCCAACCGCCTTGGCATCCCCATCGTCGCCGTTTGCGACACCAACTGCGACCCCACCACAATCACCTACCCTATTCCCTCCAATGACGACGCCTTCCGCGCTATCGGCATGATCACCACCCAGATCGCCGATGCCGCGTTAGAGGGGCGCGTCGCTGCCGAGTCCGCACAGGTCGATGGAGCTGCTACCGAGATAGCCGAGCCCGTCCCCGTCGGTTCCACCTAGCCAGAGAAAGAGTCGCAGTGGTCATCAACATCGACGCCATCAAAGCTCTGCGCGAGCGTACGCAGGCTGGCGTTATGGACTGCCGCCAAGCGCTAGAGGAAGCCGACGGCGACATGGATAAGGCCGTCGCCATCCTCCGTGACAAAGGCCTCGCCACCGCGGCCAAGCGTGCCGACCGCGAGACCAAACACGGCCTCGTTGAATCCTATATCCATGGCGGCCGCATCGGCGCCATGGTGGAACTCAACTGCGAAACCGACTTCGTCGCTCGGACGGATCTCTTCAAGACGCTCGCGCACGACATCGCCATGCAGGTTGCCTCAATGGGGCCTGAAGTGATCCATCCCGAAGACCTCAACCCGGATGCGGCTGGCTCACCCGAGCAGCGAGCCCTCCTCCCTCAGCCCTTTATTAAAGACCAGTCCAAGTCCATACAGGACCGCATCAACGAAACCATTGCCAGCACCGGCGAGAAAATCAAGGTGCGCCGCATGATGCGCTACAGTCTGGGCGAGTAGCGGCTGAAAGCACTCCGAAGGAGCCCGCATGGCTGCCGCGCGCAAAGAGCGAGTCCTGCTCAAGCTCAGCGGCGCGGCCCTGCTGGGGCCGCGCTCCTTCGGTCTTGACCCACCCACCCTCCGTAGCATCGCCCGTCAGCTTCAGCGCTGCCACGAGGCCGGCTTCGAAATGGCCGTCGTCGTCGGGGGCGGCAACCTCTTCCGCGGGGCAACTGCAGCCGAAGCCGGCTTCAACCGCGCCACCGCGGATTACGCCGGGATGCTCGCCACCGTCATCAACGCGCTGGCACTGCAGGATGCCATCGAAGCAGAGGGAATTCAGGTCCGCACGATGTCGGCCATCACCCTAGCCCAAGTCGCGGAGCCTTACATCCGTCGCCGCGCTATCCGTCACCTTGAGAAAGGCCGCCTCGTCCTCTTCGCCGCTGGCACCGGCAATCCTTACGTCACTACCGATACCGCCGCCGCCCTGCGCGGCGTCGAAGTCGGTGCCCAGCGCCTGCTTATGGCCAAAACCGGAGTCGACGGAGTCTACACCACCGATCCCGCCATCGATCCCACCGCCGCGCGTTACGACACGCTCAGCTACAGCGACGCAATCACCAACCGTGTACAGATCATGGACACTGCCGCCCTCTCTCTCTGTGAAGAAAACCATCTTCCTATCGTGGTCTTTGACATCGCACCTCTGGACGCTATCGTGCGGGCGGTGATCGATGGCTCCACCGGGACAATGGTCGGCGCCATACCGACTAAGCTGACCCGAGAGGCGAGCTAGTCGAGGCGGCGCGCCCCGCTGAGAGATCATGCCGGACGACGACCTCACCGCCCTCGCCCTAGAAGACGCCGAGAACCGTATGCGCGGGGCCGTTGAAGCTCTCAAGCGCGAACTTGCGACCGTGCGCACCGGGCGTGCCCACCCAGCCTTGGTCGAGCACCTGCCGATCGATTACTTCGATACGACCCTGCCACTCAATCAGCTCGCCACGATCACCGCCCCTGAAGCACGCCTCATCGTAATCCAGCCTTGGGACAAGAACGCCATTGACCCCATCACCAAAAGCATCCAGCGCTCGGACCTGGGACTGAACCCCCAGAACGATGGCGTCGTCGTACGTCTCGCCATCCCCGAGCTCACCGAGGAACGGCGGCGCGCATTGGTCAAGCAAGTCGCGCAAAAGAACGAGGCCGCTCGCATCGCCATCCGCAACGTGCGCCGCCACGTGCAAGACGATCTGCGTGCCCTGCTCAAGGCCAAAGAGATCTCCAAGGATGCCGAGCGCAGCGCGCACGAAGAGCTGGAGAAGATCACCCACCGCTTCGTGGAGCAAGTGGACAGAGACGGCGCCGAAAAGGAAAAGGAGCTGCTGGAGGTCTAGCCTCCCTGCCGCCCATGGCCCAACCCGAACAGCCCTCCGTTCCCCGCCACGTCGCGCTCATCATGGACGGCAACGGTCGCTGGGCGGAGGCGCGCGGCCTTCCCCGCACTGCCGGTCACCGCGCCGGCACCGAGAATATCCGCACCGTCATTGAAACCTTTGGCGAGCGCGGCGTCGAATGCCTCACGCTCTATGCCTTTAGCACGGAGAACTGGGCCCGCCCTAAATGGGAAGTGGATTCCCTCATGCGCATCCTCGCCCGCACCATCCGCAAGGAAGTACGCCCCCTCCACGAGGCCGGCGTCCAGCTGCGCTGGATTGGCCGCATCGATGTGCTTCCCACGCGTCTGCAGCGACAGATCGAGGATGCCGTCGAGTTGACCCGCCACAATGACAAGATGACCGTCTGTGCCGCCTTCAACTACGGCGCGCGCGCAGAGATCGTCGACGCCGTGCAGCGCATCGCCAGCGAGGGCGTCCCACCCGACGCGATCGACGAGGCGCTCGTCACCAGCCGTCTCTACACCGCCGGCCTCCCCGACCCAGACCTCATCGTCCGCACCGGCGGCGAGTGGCGCCTCTCCAACTTCCTACTCTGGCAAGCCGCCTATGCGGAGTACCACAGCACTCCGACCTACTGGCCCGACTTCTCCAAGACAGATGTCGACGAGGCCCTCGCCATCTATCAACGGCGCGTGCGCAAGTTCGGCGCGCTTGCCGACGACGGCCGCGGCAACGGCGCCGCCCCAGCGCGCAGCTCCGCGCAGCCTGACGGGAACGGCGCCTGATCCATGTCGGTCGCCGCTGCGATCTGGAACCGGGGACGACGGGTTTTCGTTTCCTCCCCCTTATTCCTGCGCGTGGTCACCGCGGCGCCGGCCGTGCCGATCGTCGTTGTCGTTATCCTAGAGAGCAGCGAACTCTGGGCCGCCATCGTCGCGCTCACGCTCGCCGTCGCGATGATCGAGTTCGCTCCTGCGGTGGGAATCTCCCGGCGCGATCCACTGCTCGCCATCTTGGTCGCCGCCGCCGCCGCCGTCCCGGCTGTCGCCCTCTTCAATGACATTCCCCGCACCTGGCCTCTGACAGCAGCTTTGCTTGCCCTCGCCGCGCTTCCGATCGCCACCAGCACCGGCCTGCGCCTTGGTGGCCTAATCGAGCCGACTGATATCCGCACCCTCGCACCCCGTCTTGCCTATGCCGCCCTCGCGCTGATCTATTTCGCCTGGCTCGGCAGCTTCTTTGTCGCCTTACGAGAGCTACCCCAAGGCGAGGAGTGGACCCTGCTCGCCCTCTTCGCCGTCATGGCCGCCGACACTGGTGCCTTCGTCGTGGGAAAGCTCGGCGGGCGCCGCCTGCTCGTGCCACAGCTTAGCCCCAACAAGACCGTCGAAGGCGCACTTGGCGGCTTCGCTGCCGGCTTCGCCGCCGTCCTACTGATCAACCTTCTGCCCGACCTCAACGTCCCGCTAGAGAAGATGGTCATCCTGGCGCTCGTCCTTCCCCTCATGGCAGGGATCGGCGATCTGGCTGAATCCACGCTGAAGCGATCACTGGATGTGAAAGACCTCGGTGGCATGCTTCCCGGCCACGGTGGCGTACCCGACCGTCTCGACAGTCTGCTTTTCGGCGTGCCGACGGTATACTTTTTCGTACTATGGGCCGTGGTCTGACTCGCGTCCTCGTCCTCGGCAGCACTGGCAGCATCGGTACCCAGACCCTTGATGTCATCCGTTCCCTCCCTACGCACTTCCAAGTGGTAGGTCTAGCGGCTGGCGGCAATCTCGACCTGCTCGCCCAGCAGGCGCAGGAATTCCATCCTCAACTCCTCTGGTGCGAGCGTGCCGCCCCCGCGGCGCTGGCCGACCTGGCTTCCCAGATTGGAGCAGCGGTGACCCCCCTAGAGGAAATGGTTTCCGCCATCGACCTCGACGTGGTGGCCGTCGGCACCGCAGGGCGTGCCGGTCTCGAGCCTACCTTGACCGCTCTCCAGCGGGGCATCGCGGTCGCACTCGCGAACAAAGAAGTGATCGTCATGGCCGGCCATTTAGTGCGACGCGCGATCGACGAAGGCGGTGGACAATTGCGGCCCGTCGACTCGGAGCACTCGGCAATCTGGCAGTGTCTCTGGGGTGAAGAGAGCAACGAAATTCGACGCATCATCCTCACCGCCTCCGGCGGCGCTCTGCGCAACCTCCCCGCCAGTTCCCTGGTCCACGTCACGCCCGAGCAGGCGCTCGCCCATCCCACGTGGAAGATGGGGCCCAAGATCACCGTCGACTCCGCCACCCTTCTCAACAAAGGCTTGGAAACGATCGAGGCACGCTGGCTCTTCGATGTTCCCTATGACCGTGTGGAAGTCGTTCAGCACGCCGAATCGATCGTGCACTCCCTGGTCGAGTTCAGTGATGGCTCGGTCAAAGCGCAGCTCGGCAACCCAGATATGCGCCTGCCAATTCAGTGCGCGCTCAGCTACCCCGAGCGCCTGCAGCCCACCGTCGCGCCCCTGGACCTCCCTGCGATCGGCACGCTCACCTTCGAAACGCCCGACTTAGACCGCTACCCTTGCCTGCGCCTCGCCATGGAGGCCGGTCACCGAGGCGGTACCTACCCCACTGTCCTCGCCGCCGCCGACGAAGTGGCCGTCGATGCCTTCCTCAAAGGCACGCTTCGCTTCACTCAGATTCCAGCCGCGATCGAGTCTGCCCTCAACGCTCACACCTCCACCCCAGACCCCATACTGGGCGAGATCGACGAAGCTGACCGTTGGGCGCGAGACTTCACCACCAACTGGCTGGCGGCTCGATTCTAGCCGTGCTCGACACCATCCTTCCCTTCATCGCCATCCTGCTCGGACTCGTGATCTTGCACGAACTCGGCCACTTCGTCGCCGCCAAGCTCGCAGGCGTGCGCGTCGAAGAGTTCGGCATCGGCATGCCCCCGCGGATCGCCGGCATCCGCTTTGGCGAAACGATCTACTCGATCAACTGGCTACCCCTAGGCGGCTTCGTGCGCCTCACTGGGGAGGAAAGCGCGCGCGTCTTCGTCGACACGGTCAACATCCAGAGTGCCGCCGCCCGCGCAGGTTTGAAACCAGGCGATGTCATCCTGAAAGTCGGTGGCACGCCTGTCCACAACGACGAGCAGTTGGCCAAGCAACTCCGCCTCGCCGCCGCCGGCAGCGACTCGATCCCTCTCCAGATCGAGCGCGAGCGGCAGGGTGCACACGGGCCCGAGCTGGAGCAGCGCACTTTTCTTCTGGAGCCGCAGGCCACCTCAGCCACCACGGCAACCGATGTGGCAACGCACTCCCCCGAACCCGCTGCTGCGATCGGCAGCATTGTCGGTATCCAGACCAGTCCCGATCCTCGCTCCCTCGCCACCAAGCCGCGCCCCGTGCGCATCGCCGTGATGGCGGCCGGCGCGGCCACGAACTTCATCATCCCGATCGTGCTCTTCGCAGTCGCTGCACTTATCCCCCAGGCCGCGCCCGAGGGCCCCGCAGTCATCACCTCCGTTGTCGAGGGCGCTCCCGCCGAACGCGCCGGACTCCAGGCCGGCGATCGCGTGGTCAGCATCAATGGTGAGCCCATCCAGCACGCCGGCGACCTCTCCCTCGCTATCCAGCTGAACGTTGGCAACCACGTGGAGTTCGTTGTCGAGCGGGAAGTCCGCGTGGAAGGCACTGCCCAACGCCAGGGCAGCTCCCAGCTGCAACTCTTCACGACCGTCGTGCAAGCACGGCTCGCGCCCCAGGACCTTGAGCATGTCATCCAGCCAGACGAAACCATCCACGACATCGCTGCCCTGCTAGGTGTTAACGCGACCCAGGTACTGCGTGGCGCTGGCTTCGGCGCCGGCTTTCCCATTGACGAAGGCACCGAACTTGTACTCCCAGACGGCACCCGCTACGTCGTACAGAAAGGCGATACCGCAGAGTCGATCGCCGACGACCTGTTCGTCCGTAACCAAGTCATCTACGACGCCGTCAACATTGATCCCGTACGGCTGACGCCCGGCACGGTAGTCAGCGTGGAGCAAGGTCCCACGGGCATCACCATCGCCAACCTTCGCCCCACTACTGTCACGGAGCGCTCTGACTTCTTCAGTGCGGTCGAGACCGGCTGGGTGCGCACCGTCGACACGTTCATGCTTGTGCGCAATCGCATCCGGTCCTGGATCGCTGGCGGCGACCCCATCACGGTCAGCGGCCCCATCGGCCTCGCCCGCGCCACGGACGAGATCATCGAGCGCGCCGGTTGGCTCCGCCTCATCGAACTCGCCGCTCTCCTCAGCCTCAACCTAGCCGTGATCAACATCTTGCCCCTACCGATGCTCGACGGCGGCCGCATCATGTTCGTCTTGATCGAGATCGCCCGGCGCGGCCGCCGCATCTCCCCCGAAAAAGAGGGCTTAGTACACCTCACCGGCTTCGCGATCATCATCGCGTTCATGGTGATCGTCGGCTATTTCGACATCATCCGCGCCATCGCCGGCGAAAGCGCCTTACGGTAAGCGTGGAGCGAAAGCAAGCACCCTCACGAGCCACAAGCCGGCGCTAGACGGCGGCGCGCTCCGCGATGATCGCGTCCAACTCCCCCCGCAGCTTGCCCAGCACCTCGTCGTAGGAGTAGGAGCCCAAGCTCTTCTCGCCTCGCTTCAGGTTGACCGCAACCGGCCCGCACCATAAGCCAAGATCCGCGTCGTCCGTTTCCCCAGGACCGTTCACCCGGCAGCCCATCACCGCAATGGTGACATCGTGATCCTTGGCATAGGCCGTCATCCCCTTGACGTCCTGCGCCAACTCGATGAATGCCTCGTTCTCCACCCGCGAGCAGGATGGGCAAGAAATGATGTTCAACCCTTGGTCCAGCGACGCGGGCACCGACCGGAACCGCCCAGCCTGAATATCCGCAATGATCTCCCGCGCCACCGTCACCTCGCGCCCTTTCTCCTCGAAAGGCAGCGTCAGCGAAACCCGGACCGTGTCGCCGATCCCCTTCGTGATCAGCTGCTCGAAAGCTACCCGTGTCTTGATCTCACCCTCCGGTGGCATCCCGGCCTCCGTCACTCCCAAGTGCAGCGGAACATCGGGCCGCTCGGACGCGAAACGTTGATTTCCTTCCACGACCTTGCGCCAGTCCGAATCCTTTAGTGAAACCACGTAGCGTTCAAACCCCATCCGGTCCAGCAACTCGCAATGCTCCAGCGCGCTGGCCACCATCCCGCTGACGTGATCGCTGCCGTAGCGCTCCAACATCCGTGGATCCACCGAGCCACAATTAACTCCCACGCGCAGCGCACAGTCGTGCTCCATCGCCGCCTCCGCCAGGAACGCCACCTTCCGCTCAACGGTGCGATCCTTCTCATGGTGGTGTAGGTGCCCGGGGTTGTAGCGCATCTTGTCCACATGGGGCGCCACGAGTACCGCCAGCCGGTAGTTCTCCTGCAGGTCGACCGAGAGCGGTGCCGACGTCCGTTGCCGTACTTCCGCCAGCGCCTCCACGTCTCGCTTGGAGTCCACTGCCACCCGCACCAAATCGGCTCCCGCAGCCTCAATCAGCTCCACCTGCCGCACCGTCGCATCAATGTCCTGCGTGCGCGTCGCCGCCATCGACTGGACCGCGATCGGCGCCCCTCCACCCAGCGTCAGCGGCCCAACCCGTACGGCGCGCGTAATATGACGTTCGGCCATCGCCGCCCTTCAACCATCCAGCATGCGGAGGCATTCTCGCACCGGCATCTTGACACGAGTTAGCACCATGTTACGCGACTCCGCAATACGCGCGGTCGGTACCATGCCCCCGTGCTCTTCGACACCATTTTCCTAACGCTCTTCCTCCTCACCTGGTGCTTGCTGGCACTACTGCCGTGGATCGCGCTGAGCGTTCGGCGGCAGGCCCATGGAGCGATCTGGGCCTTCCCCTTCGCGCTCATGGGAGGAGCCGCGGGCGGAATGCTCGTCCCGCTACTCGGCCTGGACAACGGCACCGGCGTCGGTATAAGCATGCTCACCGCTCCAGCCGGTGGCGCGCTCCTCAGTGCGCTCGCTTTTTTTGCTTGGGACCGGTACACGCTAGGCCAACGCTTCGCCCGGCTCGGCCTACAGAAACCTACGATGCCACCACGCCGCTAACGTCCGCATGGCCCGCAAGCAGGACCGTGGCTACACTCAACGGAGCCATGGCCACCCGCATGAGCCAACTGTTCGGACGCACACTGCGTGAGGCGCCAGCCGAGGCCGAGAGCGCTAATCATCAGCTACTCCTGCGCGCCGGCTTGATCGCACAGCTCTCCGCTGGCGTTTATTCCTATCTGCCACTGGCCTGGCGAGCGTTACGGAAAATCGAGGCGATCATCCGCGACGAAATGGACGCCGGCGGCGCCCAAGAAATCCTCATGCCAATCATCCAGCCGCTAGAACTCTGGCGTGAGACCGGCCGTGACGAAGCCTACGGCGAGGTGCTCTTCCGCCTGCGCGACCGGCGCGAGCACGAGCACGTTCTGGCTCCCACCCACGAAGAGTCGGTTACGGATCTCGTGCGCCGAACCGTGCAGTCCTACCGCGAGCTCCCGGTCACGCTCTACCAAATTCAGCAGAAATTCCGCGACGAGCTGCGGCCGCGCGGAGGCCTGGTACGCGTACGTCAATTCATCATGAAGGATGCGTACTCCTTCGATCGCGACGAGGAAGGCTTTCAGCGCTCCTATGACGCAATGCGACGGGCCTACACCAACATCTTCGACCGTTGCAGCGTTCCCACCCTGCCTGTCGAGGCCGACTCCGGCGCCATCGGCGGCAAGATCTCCCAGGAGTTCGTCTTCCTCTCCGAAATTGGCGAAGACACCATCGCCCTTTGCCTCAACTGCCGCTACGGCGCCAATACCGAACGCGCGGAGTTCCAGCGCGGTGACCCTGTTGAGGAAACCCTTCTTCCTTTGGAAGAAATAGCTACACCAGGGATCACAACTATTGAGGCTCTGGCCGACTACCTGCAGATCGCCCCTCACCAAACTGCCAAGGCGATCTTCTACCTCGCGGACGGCGCGCCCACCTTTGTCGTGATCCGCGGCGATCTAGAGGTGAACGAAGTCAAGCTGGCTAACCTCCTCAGCGCCCGCGACCTCCGTTCCATGGACGATCAAGCAGTCGCCGCCGCTGGTTGGACAGCCGGCTACGCTTCGCCTGTCGGCCTCACAAACGTCCGCGTAGTCGCCGACATATCCATCCCGGACGCCCCCAACCTCGTCGCCGGCGCTAATAAGCCAAACGTACACCTTCGCAACACCAACTACGGCCGCGACTGGACCGCCGAGACCATCGGCGATATCGGCTCCGCCCAGGCAGGCTTGCCTTGTCCCCGCTGTAGCGAGCCGCTGGAAACGCACCGAGCCATCGAGCTGGGCCACGTCTTCAAGCTCGGCACCGGCTATAGCGAGAAGATGGCCACCACCTTTTCTGCCGCCAATGGTGAGCAGTGCTTTCCTATCATGGGCTGCTATGGCATCGGCTTGGAGCGACTGCTAGCAGCGATCATCGAAGCGAATCACGACGAGGGTGGGATCCGCTGGCCCCGCTCCGTCGCTCCTTACGACATCTACATCGTTGCGATCGACGCAGACACGGACGAGATCCGCGCGCTAGTCGCATCGGTGGAAGCGGAACTCGAAGCCGCCGGCTACAGTCTCCTCATCGACGACCGCAGCGAGCGTCCCGGAGTCAAATTCAACGACGCCGACCTCCTCGGGATGCCGCTGCGCCTCACGCTCAGCCCCCGCAGCCTCAAGAACAATGTCGTGGAATTCAAAGCCCGCAACACGGCAGTGGTGCAGCAAGTCGCTCGCGCAAACCTTCTCGCCGCTACGACCGCTGCCTTAGCAGACGCGACGGGCTGCTAGCCCCGTAAAACAGACGGCCGTCGCAACCTCTGCTACATTAGTTGTGAAACTGAAAGCGTGTCTCGCTGAAGGTGGGCTTGGCCCACCTTTTTTGATACCGCGTTCAATGTAGCGCCAGGGCGGCGCAGCGAGCGCAAGTATCGAGAGGCCTTGAGTGGTACCACAAATGAATACGGATGCGACCAAGACTGGCATGACTACCGCAGCAGCACCCGCGCCCGCAACACTCCCACCCGACTTCCTCACCGCGATCACTACCCTTACGGCAGAAAAAAACCTGCCGGAGCCTATTGTCTTCGACGCGGTCGAGTCCGCACTCGCCGCCGCCTACAAACGCGACTACAACATCCGCGGTGATGTCAAAGTCAAGATCGACCGAGTATCAGGCGCTCTCAGGGTGTGGTCCGAGATCGAGGTCGTCGAGATCGAAGAGGATATTGCCGACCCCGATCTTCAGATCGAGCACCAGGCCGCCCTTGAGATCCAGCCCGGCATCCAAATCGGGCAGATGCTCGTACAAGACCACACCGTGGGCGTGGCCGGACGCATCGCCGCGCAGACCGCGAAGCAAGTGGTCCTGCAACGCCTTCGCGAAGCGGAGCGTGAGGTCGTCTTCGACGAGTACTCCGGTCAGGAAGGCGACATCCTCTCGGGCGTTGTCCAGCGGCTCGAGTCCCGCCAGGTGATCGTAGACCTTGGCCGTACGGAGGCTGTACTCCCACCCTCCGAGCAAATCCGGATGGAACACTACCGGCCCGGCCAGCGCATCCGTGTATACCTCCTAGAGGTACTCATGGGCACCAAAGGCCCCCAGGTCGTCGTTTCCCGTACCCACAAGAACTTGATCAAGCGCCTCTTCGAACTCGAGGTCCCTGAAATCTTCCGCGGCCAAGTAGAAGTCAAAGGGATCGCGCGAGAGGCCGGGCACCGTACCAAAGTCGCCGTGCACAGCAACCAAGATGGACTTGACCCTGTCGGCGCCTGCGTCGGCATGCGCGGCATACGCATCCAAAATGTCGTCAACGAACTTCAAGGCGAACGCATTGATGTCATCCAGTGGGACCCCGACCCGCGTCGTTACGTCGCGCATGCGCTCAGCCCTGCCCAAGTGCTAGCCGTGCGGTTGCTGCCGGACACCAACACCGCCGAGGTAGCCGTGCCGAACAAGCAGCTCTCGCTTGCCATCGGCAAAGAAGGACAGAACGCGAGGCTGGCCGCTCGCCTCACCGGTCTACGTATCGATATCAAGGCACAATCACTCGCGGAGAAGCTGCTCGAAGAAGGACTGGGCCCTCTCGCACCACAGCCCGAACTACCAAAACCGGTGGTGCCCGCGTCGGCTACCGTCAAAGTCCAGCCAGCCGCCACTCCCACGCCGGAGCCCGTCACCGCCGCAACGGCAACCCCCGCCCCCGCACGCCGCGAGCTGCCGCTCCAAGAATCCGAAGAGGCCATACCCGAAGAAGAGATCGAGCCAGCTGCCGCCGAACTCGAAGTCGCGGCCCCACCACCCAGTGAGCCCGGCAAGATCCGCTTTGCGGAGGAGGTGCTGGCTCGCCCCGCCACGGAACCCAAACAGAAGAAGAAGCAACGTAAGATCCGCTACGTGGAAACCGACGAGGGTCTCGACGAGGATCCCTACTCGGACTATCTCGCAGAGGAGTAGCGGCCGCGTGACAGCGCGGCGAGCGAAACGCACACCGCAGCGAACCTGTGTAGGCTGTCGCCGCACGGCCCCTCAGCAGGTGTTCGTGCGCTTGGTCCGCACCACCGAGAGGATGGTCCTTGTCGATCAAGAAGAACGTACTGCCGGCCGTGGCGCTTATCTGTGTCCCAAGACCGCCTGTTGGGAAAAGGCGCTCAAGGGCAAGCGCCTAGCTAACGCACTCCGCACTACACTGAGCAACGCCGACCACGAGCGGCTACAGCGGATCGGGGCGAACTTCCCAGCCGCAGAGACCGGATAGGGCGATGACTACTGACGCCAAACACACCGAAAAGCAGCGCGTAAAGATCCCACGCGCCCTAACCGTGCGCGAGCTCGGCGAACTTCTGGGCACCAGCGGCGTGATGGTCGTCAAGTCCTTGATCACCCACGGCCTGATGGTCGACATCACTAAAACCATCGACTTCGAAACCGCTGCGAAAGTCGCCACAGACTTCGGCCTTGATCCCATCGAGCACAGCGAAACTGTCGAGGAGACGCAAGCACCCAACCTCTTCGGAGAGGAAGCCGCTGATCCGGCCACGCTAAAGCCCCGCCCCGCCGTCGTAGCGATGTTGGGACACGTCGACCACGGTAAAACTAGCTTGCTCGATCTGATCCGCGACACGCATATCGCCAGCGGTGAGGCCGGCGGCATCACCCAACATATCGGCGCTTACCAGGCCTCGGTCCATGGCAACTTCATCACTTTCCTGGATACCCCTGGTCATGAAGCCTTCACACAGATGCGTGCCCGCGGCGCCGAAGCAACCGATATCGCCATTCTCGTCGTCGCCGCTGACGACGGCGTCATGCCTCAGACTGTCGAAGCGATCAACCACATCCGTGCCGCCGAAGTGCCGATGATCGTCGCGCTTACCAAGATCGACCTCGCGAATGCCGACCCCGACCGCGCCCAACGGCAGCTCGCGGAGCACGAAGTTCTCATTGAAGCCTACGGCGGTGATATCCCGTTTGTGCCCGTCTCCACAGTGACTAAGCAAGGGATCGACGACCTACTCGAAACGATCGTGGCTCTTGCCGAGCTGGAGGAGTTCCGGGCGAACCCGGACCGCAATGCTGCAGGGGTAGTGCTGGAGGCCGCGCTGGACCGCCGACAGGGAACGCGTACCACCTTGCTGGTGCAGCGCGGTATCCTCAATGTCGGCGACGCTCTGCTCATCGGTGACACTTGGGGCAAGGTCAAAGCCCTATTCGACTTCACCGGCGCGCGCATCAAGACCGCAGGTCCATCTACTCCTGTTTCGATGCTGGGCGTGCAAGCAGTTGCTGTGGCCGGCGACCACTTCCGTGTGGTTGAGAATGAGAAGGTCGCTAAGGCCCAGTATGAAGAAGCAAAGCGCGCGCGCGAAGCCGCAACAGCCCAACTACAGCACGCCGCCCGCCTAGATACTCTCTTCGGAGAGATCAGCAGTGGCGACACCAAGGAGCTCAATCTCATTCTCAAGGCGGACGTTCAAGGCAGCGTGGACCCCATCCGCCAAAGTATTGAGCAACTCTCCGCCGACACCGTGCATATCAAGGTGATTCACGCCGCCGCCGGGGACGTGACCGAATCGGACGTCAACCTCGCACTGGCCGCCAAAGGAATCATCATCGCATTCAACGCACGCGCCGCGCCCGGCGCCCAAAAGCTCGCCGAGAGCGAGGGTATCGAGATCCGCCAGTACGACGTGATCTACAAGCTTGTGCAAGAGGTGGAGGCTGCGCTGACCGGCATGCTCGAGCCAGTCACCGTCACGGTCGTCGATGCTCAAGCCGAAGTCTTGCAAGTCTTTCCCATCCGGCGCCTCGGCAACATCGCCGGCAGCCGCCTGAACGAAGGCACCGTCCGTCGCGACCAGCGCGTACGTGTCTTCCGCAAAGACCAAGAACTCGCCACCGGTGCCATCGCCAGTCTCCGACGCTTCCAAAACGATGCCCGTGAGATACAGACCGGGCAGGAGTTCGGCGTTGCCTTAGAGGGCTTCCAGGATTTCGAGTCAGGGGACCGTCTTGAGTTCTTCCACGAAGAGCAGCAGGCTCGCGTGATTCGACGCAAGCCCGCTCCCAGCCGGGTATGAGCCGTGTCGCGCCGCAGCGAACGCCTCAACGACCTGTTGCGCGAGCTCGTCGCAGAGATAATCACGCGTGAACTCAAGGACCCTCGTCTCCAAGTAGAGCTACTCTCCGTCACCGAAGTCCACCTCTCCTCGGACTTCCGTCAGGCGCGCGTGCACGTCTCTATCCTGGGATCGAAGGCGGAGCAAGCTGCCGCGATCGACGCGCTTAACCGCGGCAGCACTTTCATTCGCCGACAGCTCAAGCCACGCCTCACACTCAAGTCCATCCCCTCGCTGCGCTTCGAGCACGACGAGCGCCTCCGCCGCGACCAAGAGATGCTCCAATTCATCGACCAAGTCGGCCAAGAGGACCGCGCCGCCCGCACCGGCCCGGCCGCAGCTAGATGAACGCTGGGCCCGCATCCCGCGCGAGTGGCCAACGCCCTCCCGCCGCGCTCTTTCTGATCGATAAGCCTGCTGGCCCCACCTCCCACGACATCGTTAACCTACTTCGCCGGCTCACCGGCGTGCGGCGCATTGGCCATGCCGGTACGCTTGATCCTCTAGCCACCGGTCTCCTCCCGCTCTTCGTCGGGCCGGCCACACGCCTGATCGAGTACCTCTCGGCCTACCCCAAGCGCTACACCGCCCGCCTGCGGCTCGGCATCAGTACCGACACCGACGATGCCCACGGCGATGTACTCACTGAGGCTCCCGTGCCTCCCTTAACACGCGCGCAAATCGACGCTGCCGCCATGCCCTTCCGCGGCGCCATCTCCCAAGTGCCACCGACTTTCAGCGCCATCAAGGTGAAAGGCGTAGTTGCGCATCGCGCCGCCCGCCGCGGCGACCCGCTTGCCCTGCAAGCGCGTGCGGTGATCGTCCACGAACTCACCATCGACGACTGGCAGCCACCCGAACTCGGCATCGCCGTGACCTGCAGCACCGGAACTTACGTCCGCGCCATCGCACGCGACCTCGGCGCGGCGCTGGGCTGCGGCGCGCATCTCGTCGAGATGCGGCGCACCGCCATCGGCACGGTCGGCGCCGATGAGGCGATCACACCCGATGCCCTCGAAGCGGCCTTCGCAACCGCGACCGGCTGGGAGCACGCCGTCCCCCTTGACCATTTCTTCGAAGACTGGCAGCGCGTCGTCCTTGCCGACGACCAAGTCACGCGCCTGATACAGGGCCAGCCGCTGCACATCCAGCCGCGCAAGGATCATGGGCCGCAACTGTTGGCCAAGGATCGCGCGGGCCGGGTAGTGGCCGTGCTCGTCGCGGCCTCACCCGGATCCGGACTCTGGCGACCCGCGAAGGTCCTGCGCGTAACTGGATAATACGTCTACGCTCGAGCTGCGTTGTCTTCCGGAGCCTCCGCCTTGGTCAGCGGCAGCTCGAAGAGCAACGCCAGTGCGTCCTCCTCGGCACGAAGCGAATATCGGGCCCCGGCGAGCAGCAGGACCCCTTCTCCAGGCGCCAGCACGGCGTCATCATCGTCCGTCCCAACTTTGAGCTGTCCCTTGGTCGCTATTAACGCCGTGGGGCCAGCTGCGCAGCGGTCAAGAATAGTCGTGCCCGCAGGGACTCTTAAACCAACAGCGTGCAGCGAACCAGGGAAGTCGCTGGGCTTTCCAGCGCCGGTTGTGCGGATACGTTGCAACGACACGGTCTGAGCCGGTGCCTCTAGACGACGCCCTGATCCTCAAGGTAAGTGAGGATATCCTCCACAGTCCGCATCTCCGCGGCGACCTCCTCCGTGATCTCGATCGGGCGTTCGTCGCTCGCGAACTCCTCTTCGATCGCGATCGAGAGGTCCACTACGTCCAGTGAGTCCGCCCCCAAGTCATCGATCAAGCTCGACGCCAAAGTAACCCGCTCCGAGGGGATCCGAAGTTGTTCGGCGACGATCGCGACCAGACGGTCAGACGTGCTACTCATCACGAAATCTCTGCATCAGAGACTAGCCATCGACTCGCGCCAGTGCCACGACAGCATTCTGCCCACCGAATCCAAAGCCGTTAGCGAGAGCTACGCGCACTGCCGCTTTACGACTCTGGCATGGAACATAGTCAAGGTCGCAGTCGGGGTCTGGGGTGTCAAGATTGATCGTCGGCGGCAGAAATTGTCCCTCAAGAGCGAGTGCAGTCGCCGTCACGGAGACCGCGCCCGCAGCACCCATCAGGTGCCCCGTCAAGCTCTTGGGAGAGCTGACGGCTAGACGATAGGCATGCTCACCGAATACCTGCTTGATCGCTTTCGTCTCCGCCGCATCGTTCAGGACCGTCCCAGTTCCATGCGCGCAGACGTAGTCGACCGCCGTTGGCGGCAGTTTCACGGCGTGCAACGCTCGCGCCATCGCCCGCGCGGCGCCTTCGCCTTCCGGATCAGGTGCGCTGATATGGTACGCGTCAGCACAGCGGCCGCCGCCCAGAACTTCCGCGTAAATGCGCGCGTTGCGAGCACGCGCCGCAGTCAGCGTCTCCAATACGCAAACCGCCGCCCCTTCGCCGATCACGAAGCCATCACGATCTCTATCGAACGGACGGGAAGCGCGCGCCGGCTCGTCATTGCGACGCGAGAGCGCATGCATGTTGGCCAGCGCGCTCACGCCGAGGGGTGAGATACTTGCCTCCGCGCCGCCCGCCAGCACCAGCTCTGCCTCGCCGTGCTGGATCAAATGCGCGCCGTCGATGAAGGCCGTGACGGAGCTAGCGCAGGCCGCTACCGACGCTATCACCGGTCCCCGCAGCCCCAGCTCGATCGACACCTGACAGGCAGCCATGTTCGGCGCCATCGTAGGAACGAAGAAAGCGCTCGCTCGCCCCACACCGCGGCGCGCGGCCAACTCCTGCTCTTCTAGGATCGTGTTGACCCCCCCGCCGCCGGTGTTAACCACCACGCCGATTCGGTCCGGATCGAGCCGCACTGGATCGAGCCTGGCATCTGCCAGCGCCAAGTGCGACGCCGCGACCGCGAGCTGCGAGAAACGTGCCATTCGCTTCGCAGCCTTGGCAGACATATACCGCTCCGGAGCGAAGTCGCGCACCTCCGCCGCGATGCGCACTTTGAGTTCGCTAGCATCAAAACTGCTAATGGGTGCCACCCCGGAGTGGCCCTCCTGCAAACTCGCGGCGAAGGCGGCCACGCCCGTGCCGATCGGCGTCACAGGCCCTATCCCGGTGATCACCACACGGGGCGGAGTCTCGCTAAGCTCAGGCGCCATTCCAACGTCGCATAAGCACAGCGGCGTTGTGGCCGCCTAATCCGACCGATGTGGAGATCGCAGCCTCCAGCTGCACCTCCCGCGCCTCATTGGGCACACAGTCGATGTCACAGTCGGGATCGTAGGTTTCGTAATTGAGGGTGGGCGGGATCAAGCCTCGCTTCAGCGCCAATGCGACCACGGCGCATTCCAACGCGCCGCTGGCGCTCATCATGTGGCCCGTCGCCGCCTTGATGGAAGAAACTAACATTTTCTGAGCGTGCGGCCCGAACATTTCTTTGATCGCGTGCGTCTCCACGCGATCGTTGAGTTGCGTCGCGGTGCCGTGCGTGTTGACGTAGCCCACGCGCTCACTAGGCACGTCCGCTTCCCGCAGCGCCTGACGGAGAGCGCTGCGCAGCCCACGGGCGCTTGCGTCCGAGGCAACCATGTCGTGTGCATCGTTGCTGCTACCGAAACCCAACACCTCCGCGTAGATCTCGGCACCACGCGCCTCCGCTTGGCCGAGCTCCTCAAGAACCAAGGCACAGCCGCCCTCGCCGGGCACGAAGCCCTTCCGGTGGAGATCAAAAGGACGGCAGGCAGCCGTCGGCGGCTCAGTTTCCGGCGCTACCACCCCCATCATCTCGAAGCAGGCGTGCAGGAACGGCAGCACAACGGCTTCCGACCCGCCCACGATCACCGTATCGGCCCGGTCGAGCTTGATCGTCGAGAAGCCATCGCCAACGGCGTTGGTGCCGGTAGCGCAGGCGCTGGTAGGAGAATAATTCGGGCCCAGCGCACCCGTTTGGATCGCGATGTGGGCGCTGGCCGCGTCCGCGATGAAATTCGACATGGCGAATGGCGACACGCGCCGTGGACCCCGTTGCTTGAACGCCTCGTACCACCGAAAGGTGGTCGCCATACCGCCGCCGCCCGAGCCGAAGATCACGCCGACTCGCTCGCGCTCCTCCTCCTTGATACGCAGACCAGCGTCGGCCAGCGCCTCCAATGCGGCAGCGACACCAAACTGAGCATTACGATCCATATGCTTGAGAGACTTGGCATCAATGCTGGCGGGTGGCACGAAGTCCTTAACCTCAGCAGCCACCTTCACTTTGAAGGAACTCGCGTCATACGAGGTAATCGGAGCGACGCCAGAATCGCCAGCGAGCAGCCGTTCCCAAGTGGTCGGCATGTCATGGCCGACCGGAGAAACCGCACCAAGACCCGTGACGACCACGCGCCGGGTCACACCCACTCCACTCTCACTTAGGAATGCCGCTAGTGTCCGGGTAATCGCGGCGCGCGAGCCCTATTTCTTCGTCGGAGAGCGGAAAAGTCCAAGCCTTACGGGAAATGCGGCGTACGAGCTTCGAGAGCACATCGCCAGGCCCCGCCTCCACGAAGAGGCGCGCGCCGTCGCTTGACATCGATCGAACCGCCTTATCCCACTCAACCGGGGCACAGAGCGCGCTACCCAACTCGTTCACGATCTGACCGGGGGTCCACAGCAGACGAGCGTCGATGTTACTGGTAACGGGGACGGCAGGATCGCGCCAGGGCATGCTCGACACGACTGCGCGGAATTCGCGCTGCGCGCTCTCCATCAGCGGCGAGTGTGACGCGATAGAGATCGGCAAGCGTATCGCCCGCTTGGCACCGACCTCTTCCGCCATGCGCAAGACCTTAATCAACGCGCCCTCGTCGCCGGAAACCACAGCGTGGCCAGGCCCGTTGTCGTTCGCCACGACGAGCGTCCCCTCCGTACACGCCTCCCCCACGATGGCGCGCACGATGCGATCACGCAGGCCGATGATGGAAGCCATGCCGCCAGGCCGCTCGCGGTCGGCGTGGGCCATGATGCGACCGCGCTCGCGTACGAGCATCAGGCCATGTTCGAAGCCAAGCGCGCCCGCCGCCACCAACGCAGTAATCTGGCCCATGCTGTGTCCCGACATCGCTACGGGACGTAGGTCACGTTCTACCGTCTCCCAACTGGCGCGCAGCGCCTCGTACCAAGCGATGCTGGCCGTGTAGATGGCAGGTTGGGAGTGCTCGGTATCGCCGAGTAGAGCGTCGGGGCCTCTCTCCGTCAGCTTGAAGAGATCATAACCGAGCAGCGCCGAGGCTTGTTCATAGCGTGCGTGCGCCGCCGGATGGATGCGCAGCACTTTGCCGGCCATCCCAATCGACTGCGACCCTTGCCCCGGAAAGACAATGGCGACTGGGAGTTCCGGCTCAACACACGCCGTTTGGCTGCTCAATTGCACTGCCTCCACCGCACGCCTCACTCGGGGCCACTCTCATGTGGCGGCACGATAACACGCGCCCGATCCCCCCTCAATCAAGCAGCTCCGCTACCGATCGGACGCGAATCTAACGTACAGGGTACACCGTTTCATCCGACTGACTTCACCCACAACCTCCGCTAGCGAGGGCAACAACGGCGGGAGAGGATTGTGCCGCAACACACAGATCAAGCTGCGAACTACGTGGTGAGCAAACCGCCGTCTACGTTGATCGTCTGACCGGTAATATAGCGGCCGCCCTCACCCGCAAGGAAAACGACGAGCGGTGCCACATCTTCCGGGGTGCCTAGCCGCTGCAACGGAATCTGCGCCCGGACGCGAGTAACAAGATCGTCCGGCAGGTCAGCGGTGATATCGGTCTCGATGAAACCTGGGGCGATCAAATTCGCCGTGATGTTCCGGCTGCCAATCTCGCGCGCGATCGAACGCGTGAAGCCTCCCAGTCCAGCCTTGGCCGCCGCATAGTTCGCTTGGCCAGGGTTGCCCATCGCAGCTACAACCGATCCGATATTGATGATGCGACCCCACCGATTCCTCATCATGCCACGCAAG
The DNA here is from genome assembly GCA_965220315.1 of Dehalococcoidia bacterium. Lineage (GTDB taxonomy): Bacteria > Chloroflexota > Dehalococcoidia > Bin125 > Bin125 > JAPOXK01. Next base: position 898,276 of record CBDCPP010000002.1, on the reverse strand, counting down.
CAAGCGCGGGTCGTGACGAAAGCACCGCGCAGGTCGGTTGCGACAACCGTGTCCCAATCTTCGTCCTTCATTCGCATCAGCAGCGTGTCGCGGGTAATGCCAGCGTTATTGACCAAGATATCGGGCGGGCCGATCGCCTCGGTGACAGCCTCCACCACAGCGACGACGGCGGCGCCATCCACGACGTCACAGGCAGCGACATGACAGCGGCGCCCAGCCGCGCGGACGCCAGCTGCGGTCTCTTCCGCTCTCTTCGCCTGCGACACATACGTGATTGCGACATCGGCACCGTGGCGCGCGAGGGCGAGGGCGAGGGCCCGCCCGATCCCGCGAGAGCCACCAGTGACCAGGGCCACGTGGCCGTCAAGGCTGAAGTCATTGCGAGGCGCAGTGTCAGCCATAGAAGCGCCGCCCTACGCCGAGCGAAAAGGCCCTAAACAGGCTCACAGAGGACGTGTTGTGAGAGATGCCCGCTGAGAGCGACGGTCTGGGCTTCCACTTCCAACAGGACAACATCTTCGGGGCCTCGCTCTGCCACACGGAACGGCACTCCAGGGCGTAGCTTCTTGTGGTAGCAATAGCTGAGCAGATCGCTGTCGTCTTCGATCACGTCAGCGATGCGGCGGATCGTACCGCTGTCACCGATCGCCAAAGTCGCGACCGGCACCCAGGCGGCGTCGCCCCCCTCTGGGAAGTTGCCGGGAATCGGCCCGCCGTGCGGACAGGTCTCCGGATCGTCCAGCAACTCCGAAATGCGGCTCTCAATCAGGTCGGTGATCCCGTGCTCCAGCTGGTGCGCCTGTTCGTGCGCCTCAACCCAGCCCAAGTTCAGCACGTCGCAGAGGAAACGCTCTGTCAGCCGGTGACGTCGCACGATCGCATCCGCAGCTGTGCCTCCACTGGCGGTGAGTCTGATCCGGTGTCCCTCACCGATCTCCAGCAAGTTGAGCCGCACCATCCGCTCTACCGTCTGCGACACCGAGGCAGGTGACACCTTCAGCCGTTCGGCCAGCCGCGCGCCGATCACCGGCTGACCTTCTTCGTTCAAGGCGACGATCACTTGCAAATAGTCTTCGGTCGTGGGCGTTATGGAAGTTATGGTCATTCTGCGCGTCAGTCTAACACGGCTTTTTACCTGTACTGCGCACCAGGCCATTCGATCACGGCCATGCGGCCGTGCCCCTCTGTCGCGATGTCCGACAGCGCTCACACACCAGCGGATGTACCAAGCTTGACAGACGCGCGCACGAACTGCTCCGTACGCTCGCGCGGCCACTCTGAGAGGACAGTCTCACCATCGCATCGATACGAGTCACGGTACTTGGCAGTGGCGCCGCCTGCCCTCCCGCGGGAGACGCCTGCGCTGGTTACTTAGTGGAGGCGTGCGACCAACGCATCCTGTTGGACTGCGGACATGGTGTGGTCGCTGCCTTGCAGAGCCATCGTCCAGACGTGTCGCCTCAGGAGATCGCGCACGTAGTGATCAGCCATATGCATCCCGATCACTTTATCGATCTCTTGCCGCTGCGCTTCCGCCTCCGCCGTGAGATGACCTGCGGCGACGAACCCTGCCTTTCCGTGCACCTTCCACCCGGCGGCCGCCATATCCTTGCCTCGATCCTCGCCGCTGTCCGCTTTCCCCCCGACTTCTTCGACGGCGTCTTCGAACTACGCGAGTACGATGTGTCCCAAGAGCTTTCGCTCGGGAGCGGCGCCGCGCAATTGTTAGCGCACTTTGCGCCAGGCCGACACTATGTCCCGTCCTACGCCGTGCGGATCGAAGGCGAAGGAGCGGTCGTCTACTCAGGTGACACGGCGCCTTGTGAGACGGTTAGGGAGCTGGCGCGGGAGTCACAGCTCTTCATCTGTGAGGCGACCCTCCATCAACCCGAGCCTGGGCCGGAGTTTGGGCATTGCACGCCGGCCCAAGCCGCCCAGATGGCGGCCGAGGCCCGAGCGCAGCGGTTGCTCCTCAGCCATCTCTGGTTCGACAGCAATGCCGAGATAATCCAGCGCGAGGCGGCGGATCACTTCACCGGTGAGATCGCCGTGGCCCACGGAGGGCTGGAGCTGAATCTCGGCCGTTCGATCGAGTCGCACACCGATCCTGTCTTGCCTGATCTCTCTGTATCCCATATTTCTTTGCATTAATTGGCGAAAAGTACAGAAACGCAGGATACTGGAGACATAGAGTTTAGCGGAGGAAAATCGATGGCAGCCGACACGCGAAGCGCGATCTTGGCTCTTACCGTCGACCGGGGCGGCGTCTCGGTCGTGGACCTCGCGGAGGCGCTCGGCCTCGCCGACGCGACCGTGCGCCGACATTTGGACCGCTTGATCGCCGCAGGGTTGATTACGCCCAGCGCCATCGTCCGAGGCGGCACCGGCCGCCCTTACCAACTCTACCAAGCGACGGACGCAGGGGTGCGTCAACAGCGTGACCACTCCGCCAGCCTCGCGGCCCGCATGCTAGACCAGCTCAAGCACGGCGCCATCGATCTCGACGCCGTCGCCCAAGGGATCGGCCGCCGCCTCGCCGCCGAACACCGCAACGACATCCAGGGCGTGTCCCTCAAGCGGCGCGTTAGCTCCACGGTCGAGGCGCTGCGTGCGGAGGGCATCCTTGACGCTTGGAGCGAAACCGAAGGCGGCTTCGTGTTAGAAAATCACGCCTGCCCCTATCGGCAAGCAGCCGAAGCAAGTGACTGCGTCTGTGAGTCGGATCGCATCGCGATTCAAGAGCTGGTCGGCGTCGCGGTGGAGCAGGTGAGCAGTCTCGCGCACGGCGACGACACTTGTGAGTACCTAGTGCGGGAACCGGCCGCAGGAGGGAAACGCAACCGTGCCTGAGCCACTACTCGCCATCGAAGACTTGCATATCGCCGTTGGCGACAAGCCGATCGTACGCGGGTTGTCACTGCTGATCCATGCAGGTGAGGTGCACGCGATCATGGGCCCGAACGGCTCCGGCAAGAGCACTCTCGCCAACGCGCTCATGGGCCACCCCCGTTATACCATCACAAGCGGCAGTGTGCGCTACAAGGGCGAAGAGGTTATCCATTGGGCGCCCGACAAACGGGCCCGCGCAGGCATGTTTCTCGCCTTCCAGTACCCCACGGACGTTCCCGGCGTTTCCATGATCAACTTTCTACGACGCGCGGCGAGTGCGCGCCGCGGCTCACAAATCCCGGTGAAGGAGTTCCGTCAGCAGCTAGGCACGGCGCTAGCGCAGCTGCATATCGACGAGCAGTTCGTGCGGCGCTACGTCAATGACGGCTTCTCCGGGGGTGAGAAAAAGCGCGCCGAGATCCTACAGCTCGGGCTGCTGCAGCCCGAGCTTGCAATCATGGACGAAACCGATTCCGGCCTGGATATCGACGCCCTGAGGATCGTGGCGCAAGGGATCAATGCCACGCGCCGCGACTCCAACGCCATCCTCCTGATCACGCATTACCAGCGCATGCTCAACTACGTCACTCCAGACTTCGTGCACGTACTGGCCGCAGGGCGCATCGTCGTCTCTGGCAATGCCACACTCGCCCATCGGCTCGAAGCCGAAGGCTACGACCCAATCCTCACAGAAGCCACGGAAGGAGCGCCGGCCTAGTGCCTGCAGCCATCAAACCTGACATCCAGAAGCCCGACATCAAGAAGGAAGCCTACGAATACGGCTTCCACGACAAGGCTGCCGCAGCCGTCAAGCTGCCCAAAGGCCTCAGCTCGGATGTCGTCAATACGATCTCCGACCTCAAGAGCGAGCCGGCGTGGATGCGCGAACTGCGTTTGCGATCGCTCCAATACTTCGAGCAGCGGCCGATGCCGGAGTGGGGCGGCGATGTCGGTGCGATCGACCTCAACGACATCCACTACTTCGTCCGCGCTAGCGACGAGCGTGACGAGGAGAGTTGGGACGATGTCCCCGAGTACATCAAGAACACCTACGACAAGTTAGGCATTCCCGAGGCGGAGAAAAAAGGACTGCTAGCCGGGGTCGGCGCGCAGTACGACTCCGAGGTCGTCTATCACAACATCCGCGAGGACCTGGAAGCGAAGGGCGTCGTCTTCCTCAGCACCGACCAGGCGCTGCAGGATCATGAAGACTTGGTGCGGGAGCACTTCTCGACCATCATCCCCCCCAACGACAACAAGTTCGCTGCGCTCAACACAGCGGTCTGGTCCGGCGGCTCATTCATCTGGGTCCCTGAGGGAGTCAAGGTAGATATCCCTCTCCAGGCCTACTTCCGTATCAATTCGGAAGACATGGGGCAGTTCGAGCGCACGCTAATCATCGCGGAGCCCGGCTCCGAGGTGCACTACGTAGAGGGCTGTACGGCGCCGATCTACTCCAGCGACTCACTACACAGCGCCGTCGTAGAGATCATCGCCAAGAAAGGCTCCAACGTCCGCTACACGACCATCCAGAACTGGTCGAACAACGTCTACAACCTCGTGACCAAGCGCGCGGCCGCCTACGAGGATGCCGTCATGAGCTGGATTGACGGCAACCTCGGCAGCAAACTCACCATGAAGTACCCAGCCGTCTACCTGATGGAGCCAGGGGCACACGGCGAGGTGCTCTCGGTTGCCTTCGCCGGACAGGGCCAGCACCAAGACGCCGGCGCCAAGATGGTGCATGGCGCCCCTCACACTAGCTCGGTCATCACCAGCAAGAGCCTCGCAATCGACGGCGGCCGCACCTCCTACCGCGGGCTGGTGAAAGTTTATGAGGGCGCGGCGGGCTGCCGCTCCAACGTACGCTGCGACGCACTGATGCTTGATGATCAGTCCCGCTCCGACACCTACCCCTACATGGAGATCGATGAAAACCGCGTCGACATCGGCCACGAGGCGACCGTCTCCAAAGTCGGCGAGGAAAAGCTCTTCTATCTGATGTCGCGCGGCCTGACCGAGAGCGAAGCAACCAAGCTGATCGTGAACGGATTCGTGGAGCCGATCATCAAAGAGCTGCCCATGGAGTACGCCGTGGAGCTCAACCGCCTTGTCGAATTGCAAATGGACGGCGCCATCGGCTAACGCCGCCCGGCACCACAAGCAGAGCGCAGGAGCAGGTGTGGTACACACCCCCACCCTCGATCAGAGGCTGACCATCACGCCCAGCCGGGATGCGGTAGAAACGCTGGCGGCGACGCTGGACGAGCCTGCCTGGCTGCGCGACCACCGCCTCACCGCGCTCGCCACATTCGAATCGCTCAGCTGGCCCTCCGCCGACGAGGAGGAATGGCGGCGCACACCAATGGACGGCGTCCCACTGGAAGACTGGGCGCTCCCCCAAGAGGGGGATACCCCTCTGCCCTCTGCCTTCGCTCCCATCGGCGGCGGCGAAGCCGGTCTACTGAGCCACAGCAACGGGTCCACCACCGAGCAACAGCTAGACGAAGCGCTCGCGGCACAAGGGGTCCTGCTACTACCGCTCTCACGGGCAGCGCGCGAGTACGAAGTGCTCGTGCGCGCGCACCTCAACACCGTGACCCCCGTCGGCTACGACCGCTTCACCGCGCTGAGCGCAGCACTCTGGAGCCAAGGGCTGTTCTGCTACCTACCGCGCGGCCTCACTGTCGAGCGGCCATTGCTGCACTACCTCGGTAAGCGCGCCGGCGCCTCTGCGTTGGGGCACACGTTGGTCGTAGCAGAAGCGGGAAGCGCAGCGATCCTCATTGAGAGCTGTGCTTCCAATGGCGCCCCGGCCAGCGCCCCGTCGCTGACCCATCACACGATCGAACTCGCGCTGGACAACGCCGCGCAAGTGCGGCTCGCGCGGATCCAACACTGGGATCCTTCCACCAACGCCTTTCTTACCGCTCGCGCCCGCCTCGGCCGCGACGCCAATCTACTACTCGCCAGCGTCGACTTCGGCGCGCGACTTTCGAAGGAGCGACTGGAGATCGACCTCAGCGGATCAGGCAGCCACGCCGACCTGTTAGCCCTCTTCGTTGGCCGTGACGCACAGCACATCGAGCACAACACGCGCCAGAACCACAGCGGCGTCGGCGGCAGCAGCGATCTACTGATCAAGGGCGCACTCGACGACCAAGCTGCAGCCGTGCAGTACGGCGTGATCAAAATCTTACCCGAAGGCCAGAAAACCGCCGGGTTCCAGACGATGCGCAACCTCTTGCTGAGCGAGGGGGCGAGCGCGGATCCGATCCCCGTGCTGGAGATCGAAGCGGACGATGTGCAGTGCTCGCACGCAGCGGCTGTTGGGCCGGTAGACCCAGATCACATCTTCTACCTGCAATCGCGCGGGATTCCGCCGGTGTCCGCCGAACGCATGGTGGTGCAAGGCTTCCTCGAGGTCGTGGCACAGCGACTCCCCGGCCAGCACCTGCGGGACGCAGTCGCCCACCTGATCAACGCAAAGCTGGACACGCCCAGAGCAACGGAAGAGGCAGAGGCATGAGCCGCTTCGTCACGGTCACGAAGGCGGACGCCGTCCCGGAAAATCGTGCCGTGATCGTCGAGGTACAGGGGCGCAGTATCGTGCTGTGCCGCGTCGCCAACGACGGTATCTACGCCATCGACAACATCTGCACGCACGACAACGGTCCTCTCGGTGAGGGCACCCTCCGCAGCGACCGAATCGAGTGCCCCCGCCACGGCGCCCTCTTCGATGTGCGCAGTGGCGCCGCGAAAACGCTGCCGGCGATCAAGCCCGTTCGGAGCTACCCCACACGCGTAGTCGACGGCGCAGTCCAAGTCGACCTGGAAAGCGCGGAATGATCGCCAGACCCACCCTGGACCTAGCAGCGATCCGCGCTGACTTCCCTATCCTTAAACGGACGGTCAACGGTCACCCGCTGATCTATTTCGACAACGCCGCGACCACGCAGAAGCCACAGATGGTGATCGACGCGCTGAGCAACTACTACCAATCCACCAACGCCAACATCCACCGCGGCCTCCACACACTGGCTGAGGAGGCGACCGCCGCTTATGAAGGGGTCCGCCATCAAGTCGGAGCACTGATCAACGCGCCGGACCCGCGCAGTGTGATCTTCACCCGCAACACCACGGAGTCTCTAAACCTGCTCGCCTATAGTTGGGCTCAACGGCTCCAGCCCGGCGACGAGATCCTCCTCACGATGATGGAGCACCACTCGAACCTCGTGCCGTGGCAGCTCCTGGCCCAGCGGAGCGGTGCCCGCCTCGTTTTTCTGGACGTGAACGAGGCAGGCGAACTCGATCTAGCGCAAGCCAAGGAACGGATCGGACCGCGGACTAAAGTCGTCACCGTCGTACACATGTCGAACGTACTCGGCACAATCAATCCCATCGCCGACCTCGCCCAGCTGGCGCACACGGCCGGGGCAGTGATCGTCGTTGACGGTGCGCAGAGTGTGCCCCACCTGCCAGTCGACGTGCAGGCTTTGGACATCGACTTCCTCGCCTTCTCTTCGCACAAAATGCTCGGCCCAACCGGCGTCGGCGTTCTCTACGGCCGACGCGAGCTGTTGGAGGATATGGAGCCTTTCCTCAGTGGCGGCGAGATGATCAGCGTCGTGACGCCCGAGACCTCGACCTGGGCCGCTCTACCGCAAAAGTTCGAAGCGGGCACCCCCAACATTGCGGACGTGATCGCCTTCGGAGCGGCACTTGATTATCTGCAGGCGCTCGGTCTCGAGGCGCTGCGCGTCCACGCGGTTGAGCTGACCGCATACGCGATGGCGCGGATGCAAGCGCTCGAGGGACTCACGATCTACGGCCCCTCCGCACCCGAGCGCCGCGGCAGCGTCGTCTCGTTCAACTACTGGGACATTCACGCGCACGACATCAGCACTATCGTCGACCAGCGGGGCATCGCCCTCCGCGCCGGTCACCATTGCGCGCAACCGCTCATGCGCACGCTAGGCGTGCCCGCAACGGCTCGCGTGAGCTTCTATGTCTACAACACGCCCGCCGAAGTCGATCTCTTTATCGACGCGCTCCAAGAGGCCGCCTCGATCTTCGGCCACCGGGATAGCGCTTGATGGCCAATCGTGAAGTAGAGCACCCCATCCACTTCGACGAGCTCTACCGTGAGCTGATCCTGGACCACTACCGCAGTCCCCGGAATCAAGGCGAACTCGTGAAGGCCACTGCCGCAGCGGAGGGGATGAACCCCAGTTGCGGCGACGAACTCCGCCTCGGAATCCTGATTGCGGACAACAGCGTGCAGGATGTCCGCTTCGTGGGGCAGGGTTGCTCCATTAGTCAAGCGTCGAGTTCTATGATGACTGAACAGATCCGCGGACGCTCGCTGGACGCCGTACGCGCCATCGCAGACAAGATCCAGCACATGCTCACCGACAACGGCTTTGATGTCGACGCGGATGCAGTGGAGATCGGTGACCTAGAAGCACTACAGGGCGTCGCCCGCTTCCCCGTCCGCGTCAAATGCGCATTACTAGCCTGGAAGGTGCTGGCGCAAGCCCTAGCGGAAGCGACAGACAGCGAGGTTGCGGACGATACGGAGATCCAGACGCGTAGCATCCAGCCCGCGAAGTCCTAGAGGGAGAATCCGATGACCGAAGCCGGCACGACGACGCGCGACGAGATTCATAGCGTCCTCAAAACTGTCTTCGACCCAGAGATCGGCATCAACATCGTCGATCTCGGTCTCATTTACGACATTAAGCTGGAGGACGCGGACAAAACCGCCGCCATCACCTACACGCTGACGACGCCCGCCTGCCCCGTGGGACCGATGCTGCAAGCGCAGATCGAGCAGGTCGTAGGGACGGTCGAGGGGATCGACACGGTCAAACTCGATTTGGTTTTCTCTCCGCCTTGGGATCCGCGCGAGATGGCCAGCGACGAAGCTAAATTCGAACTCGGTATCTTCTAGAGATACCAGGGAAGACCGCTACGGCTGAAAGCCCAGCAACCAGCCAAGCCGCTTGGAAGGGATCCCATGCGACGCGCCGATTGGTGAGCGGTGGCGTGCCATGTACGCCCTGCTAGTCCGCCATTGAAGCGGCGAGCTTGCGCGGAGAAAAAAAACTTAGTCGGAGACTTCCGTCGACGGACGCAGCCACAGTCCTCAGCGCCAGAACGCGACGTTCACCGGGCTGATCCCGAAGGGCAACGAAGGAACACGATGGATCTCCCGTGCCACCCCTTCAAGCGTCTCGATTCCATAGCCGTAAGCGGGCTGACCGTCGCTCAGGATAGCGACCGCGTAGCGACCGCGGCCGACTCGATCGGTGACGACGGCAGCACTGTGCACAATCCACTCGAGCGAGTCCGAGTCAGCCCACCAGCCGTTTTTGAACGCAAGGCGATCGTCTCTGTCGCCGTAATTGGAGAAGCCAGCACTAATGCCCCAGCGCTGCGCCTCACTGATGTCCTCAAGCAATGTGAGCGCATACCTGCGTGACTCTTCGCTGAGCATGCGCCCAGCGCCCACCTCAGCAAAGAGCAGCGCCACGTCCATCGCGGTCGCGGTCATACCACCCCAATCCCCCTCAATAACTTTAATGTGCGATTCTCCCAGTCCGATATGGTTCAGAATCTCCTCAACACCACTCACACGCCCCGAGCGTGCCCAGATCACAGTAGTCGCCTCGCCGTCACTCAGGGTGATCATGTCGTGGAGTAACTGCTGCTCGTACTGGGTCAACTCACGGTGCCCTAGACGCGCGCGCTCCAGGAAGGTAACGAGGATCGCGACTTTGCCGACACTGGCCAACTCGTAGCGATGTACGCGGCCGTAGGTATACGCGGAGCCGTCATTCAGATCGATCACCGCCACGCTTACCCGTCCCTCGCGAGTCGCCAGGAACTCGACGGCTCGCGGCGCCAGCGCCGTGAGCGGCTGCTCAATCGCGATACGATCCGCGATCAGGACCGCGTTGACCGCGTCAGGGATAGGCGCGGAGAGGAATCCTACGGCTCGGCCCAGCGGCAGGCTCGGCGCGTCGGAACCGGCCGCGACCAGCGGCGCAAAGACCTCATCGTTCGCCGTCGCAGGACCGATCGCCGCGCGGGATGGTTCGACCTCTTCACTCGCAGGCGGCTCCACAACAAGAACAGTGGTGGGCACGGGAACGACAGTGGCGTTTGCCTCGGTGACCAGGGCCGCTCGCGCCAGCTCGTCTGAAGCAGTCGTGGCAAGCGCGGCGACAACGAGCCCCGCAGTCAGGCCCAACAAAACAGCGGTGACGGGCAACAGCCTGCTGGCGCGTCGCCAGCGGTGCGAATGCGCCACCACGAGCACCTTCAGCATCAGCCTACTAGCGGACGACCGGATGAGATCCGTCACATACAGACTCACGCCCCACCACCAGGATGGCGTTGCGACGGGCCAGCCCTTGATCAGCCTGGATCATCGCTTGCCTGAGCCGGTCAGGTGGGCACTGTGATCGAGGGACGAGGCAGTCGCATCGCCACGAAGAACAGTAGCACCGAAAGGCCGAAACTGCAGACAAACATCGCCAGCGCCCAGTCATACTCGCCCGTCACATCGAAGATGAGGCCGGCCGCGAAGGGACCCAACAGCTGGAAGAAGGTCCGCATGACCGTCACCACCCCCGCGATCGTCGCGAAATGGCGCATGCCAAAAGCGCGCGTCAGCGAGAGCGGCTCCAGCATGAAAGGGCCAACGTTGGACCAGGCCCATAGCACTATGAATGGCGCTACGCCCGTCAGCCCCGGCCCAGCCAATAACGAGGCCATCGCTAGACCGCCGAGGGCAGCCATCACCATTGCCAGGAACTCGAAACTGGGTGTCCGATCAACGATCCAGCCGCCCGCGAGCCGCGTGATCACGCCAGCCCCCACCGTGATCACGACGAGTAAGACGGCAAGGCTATTGCTCGCACCCTCCGACTCATAGAACGGCACGGCATGTACCACCCAGCCGAAGGCACCAAAGAAGAAGAGGCCGATCGCTAAAGTCAGTGTCCAAAACAATGGCGTCCGAGCAGCGCTCTTCAGAGAAATGCCGGGCAGCACCGTGCGCTCGACTTGAGGCGGCGCTGCCTCGCCATCGACCAGTGCCCCCACGTCGGCGGGATTATCACGGATGACGAAGAGCACCAACGGCAGCATCCAGGCGCCCTGCAGCGCGCCGGAGAAGATGAAGGCGCCCTGCCAACCGAAGGCGTCGATCATGACTTGCACGATTGGGACCACCACGATCCCACCGCAAGAGATCCCCACGCCCAGCAGACCAATCGCTATGCCACGGCGCCGTTCGAACCAGCGGGAGGCGAGCGACTGAAAAGGAATGAAGTAGGCCAGCGCGATGCCCACGCCCAGGAGACCGTTGTAGAAGAGCCACTGCCAGAGGGCCCCGGCTGTGCTCAACAGCAGAAACCCGCCGACACTGATCAGCACGCCGACGCCGATCACCTCGCGCGGCCCGCGGTTATCCGTCCAGCGTCCGATGAAAGGCGATGCAAGGCCACCCGTCAGCGCCGCCATTGACGGGCCCAACGCCACCGCCGCGCGGGACCAGCCAAACTGGCTTTCCAATGGCTCCACGTAAAGCGTAATCGACCAGATCGCGGTCCCGCTCATAATCGCGACCGCCACCATCCCTGTCGCGATCAGCCACCAGCCATAGAACACGCGGGACTCGCCGCGCATAACCGCGAGAAGAGACGAGAGGAGGGACAGCGGCAGCTCCCTGACCGCGCCCGGCGTTTACCCGCGCGCGACGCTCGGGACGATGGCGCGGACGCCACTATAGAATCGTGGCGCTCTCACAGCCGTGAAGGAGGACACAGGCGCATGACGGACACACACATCGAAGTGGTGCAAGGCGACATCACCGAGCAAGCGGTAGATGCGATCGTCAATGCGGCCAACAACCACCTCTGGATGGGCGCGGGAGTCGCGGGAGCGATCGTGCGGCGCGGCGGCCGCGGCATCGAGAACGAAGCGGTCCGGCAAGGGCCGATCAACGTCAGCCAAGCTGTGGTCACCGGTGGGGGCACCTTACCAGCGAACCACGTCATTCACGCCGCAGTGATGGGCCAAAACCTCCAGACCGACGGCGATACCATCCGTCAGACCACAATCAACGCACTCCAGCTGGCGGAAAAGCACAAGCTACGATCGGTCGCATTCCCCGCTTTAGGAACTGGCGTGGGTGGTTTCTCGTTAGACGAGTGCGCTCGCATCATGGTGCAGGCGGTGCGAGAACGCTCCGGTACGCCGGCGAGCCTACCGGTTGTGCGCTTCGTGCTCTTCGATGCCGCTGCACATGCCGCTTTCAAGCAAGTCGCGTCCATCTAGCCGGATGCCATGGATGGATCCTCACCCCACGCGTTGCGATCTATGGCGCCGATCTGCGAGTCGTCCGGCACGTTCCAGGGCTTACGCGTACTGCCCAATCGGAGACTGATACGCACGGATCACGGCTGTTTGTGAGTTACCATTCGCAGGTGCTGCGCAAGTAGCAGTACACAGCGGGCGCGAGTCAGAGTGATTTAAGTGGCTGTGCCTGCCGCTGGGTCGGAGCAACGCGGTGCAGATCTTCCACCAGATGTCGCAGCCGGCCGCATCGCCGTCATCCAAGCGCGCACCCACCTACTGGTGGATCGCACGTTCCTCTCGATGATCCGGACTCACGTGTGATCCGCAGCTACAAAGGCAAAACGCCGCGCATCGCGGAAGATGCGTTCGTCAGCGAGGCTGCCTACGTAGTGGGAGACGTGGAGATCGGCGCGGGCTCATCGGTCTGGCCAGGCGCAGTAGTGCGCGCGGACTTCGCGCCGATCCGGATCGGTAGTAACACGCACATTGAGGATAATTCGACGCTGCACCAGGGCGATCCTATCGACATCGGTGACAACGTGACGATCGGTCACAATGTCGTCGTGCACTGCCGACGGATCGGCCACGACACGCTGATCGCTAATCACGCCACTCTGCTGGATCGCGCGGAAGTGGGTGCGGGCTGTGTTGTCGCGGCGGGAGCCGTACTCCGGCCCGATACAAAGGTGCCAGACGGCTCCTTTGTCGCTGGGGTGCCTGCAACAGTGCGGCCATTGAGCGAGTCACAGCGGACGCTGGCGCACGACTTCGGCAGCACCTACCGGGAATTGGCCGACAGCTTCCGTGCCGAGGGACTTGGAGACCCACGCCCCTAAAACCCGGTCGTCCTGACGGCGAAGGCCGGCGTAGAATCAAGCCATGCCGCACTACACGCGCCAAGGGGATGACGGCAACACGACCCTCTTTGGGGGTGGGCGCGTGTCCAAGCACCATCCCCAACCGGAAACGCTCGGCGCAATCGATGAAGCGTCGAGTGCTCTGGGCTTGGCGCGTGCACTGGCTGCCGCTCCCAAGACCAACGGCTTCGTGAAGGAACTGCAACAGCGCCTCTATCTGATCATGGCGGAGCTGGCGGTGACGGAGGGAAAAGAGGTGCCGCAGGAGTTCCTCACAACAGCAGGCGCCACCGACCGACTGGAAGCGATCGCCGTTGAATTGGAGGCCGCGGTGCCACCGCCCTCAGAGTTCGTGATCCCTGGTGAGACGCCAGCTGCGGGAGCGCTCGATGTCGCACGGACGGTTGTGCGGCGCGCCGAGCGCGAGGTTAGCCGCCTGCGGGATTCGGGACACGCAGTCAACCCTGCGATCCTTCGCTACCTCAACCGCGCCTCATCGGTCTTGTACGATCTGGCGCGCTACGAGGAGCACAACGCCGGACGGGCCGCGCCGCGCGCGACGCGGCAAGGCACCGTCGACGGCTGACTTCCACGATGGGCGCTACAACGCTCGCATATATCGCAGACGACGGTACTTTAACGCTGCGTCCAATCGACGATCACGGTGCCTCCGAACCCGTAGGCATAGCATCGGGTAGCGACCGTGAGCGGCTTGTGGGCCCCACTTGGTCCCCAACCGGTGCACTCGCAGTAAGCCACACGGGCCGCGACGCAGAGAAAGCGCCGACAGGCGAACTCCAGCTCCACACAACTCAGCAGCGGAGCGGACGTCTGCTATTTCGGAATCCCCCCAACGCGCCCAACATGATGGCACCGGGCGTCGCGCACTACGCAGCCTGGTCCCACAACGGGCGCCGCGTTGCGCTGGTCGCACCCGGCGCGGAGCAGCTGCAGCTGTATCTCTTGGAGCCGAGTCTGGCGGATCCGGAGGTGCCGCCCAGAGCACTGCTTAGCGGCGCCCCAATGTTCCTCGCCTGGTCACCAGACGACCGGCTCTTAGCGATCCACCGCGGCAATGACCTCCTCCTGATCGATGCTGCGGCAGTCGAAGCAGGAGCCGATCCCGACGAAGCCCGCCAATCCCTCATCTCCGACGTACCGAGCTACCGCGCGCCCAGCTGGACCGTTGACGGAGCGAGCATCATCTACGCGGCGCCGCGCGCGAACGCGGGCAACGCACTCTGGACGGTGCGCCACGATGGGAGCGACCGTGGCGCCGTCGCCGATCTAGACGGCGTCACCGCAGTCTCGCGCGCACCGACCCGGGATTTACTGGCACTCGTGACGCTCAGTCCGGCAGTGGCAGCAGGACACGATCTGCGACTATTGGACCTGCAAGCCAAAACAATAGATCCGATCGAAGCGGGGCCCGTGACGGCGGCGTTCTGGGCGCCGGATGGAAGCGCGCTCTATTATTTCGTCCCGTCCAGCGAGGACGGAGAGTACGCGCTTCGACAGTGGAGGCCGACCGACCGGTCGGGACAGTGGCTGACTCGCTTCCGTCCCAGCGCACATTTCATGACCCTTCTCAGCTTTTACGACCAGTATGCGCACTCGCACCATCTGTTATCGCCAGACGGACGCTGGCTGACGCTGGGAGGCATCATCCCGAGCAACGGCTCCGCCGGGCGGTTGGGGTTCGCGACACAGCCTGGCTGCTACATCCTGCCGACGGATGGCTCCGCGCCCCCACAGCGCGTCGCGGCCGCAGAGATCGGTTTCTTCAGCCCCGCCTCCGGACTGCTAGGCTAAGGCAGACGAGGAAGATCATGTCCTGTGAGGAGGCCTCCGCGCGGACACTGCGCGAGCGCGGCTTCCGTTTGACGCCGCAGCGCCGACTGATCCTGGCAGCACTGCGGCACGCAAACGGACATAGCAGCGCGCAAGAAATCCGTGACGCGGTACAGGCCGAATATCCCGATGTCGACGCGAGCACGGTCTACCGCACCCTCACCGTGCTCCGCGATGCCGGGCTAGTCAGCGAGACGGACCTCGGCGGCGGCGAGGCCGCATTCGAATGGCTCGCGGCAGAGCGTCACCATCACCTGATCTGCCAGCACTGCGGCGAAGCAACCGCGCTGAACCATCGGTATCTACAGCGGCTCGGTGATGCACTGCACGCCGAACTGGGGTTCAAGGCGAATCTCGACCACTTTGCCATCTTCGGGACCTGCGCCGCCTGCGCTGGGACTCGCACACACTAGCCCACGACATCTGTGAGAGCCGTCGACGAACAAACAAGTTGGCGTTACCTTGCGCACTCATCAATCCATCAGGAGTGAATCATCGCCACGCCAGTCCCCGCCGTCTTTCAGCGCTATCAGGCCGCCTATATCGACGAGATGCAGGCGCTACTCGCCGCACGCCCGCTGCCGATCTACGACATGATTCGCTACCACCTGGGCTGGCAGGAAGCCAACGGGCAGCCCCGTCAAGCAGGGGGAGGCAAGGGGATGCGCCCAGCACTCTGCCTGTTAACAGCAGACGCTTTGGACGGATCAAAGGACGCACGGGCGCGCGCCTTGCCCGGGGCGGCGGCAGTCGAGTTTGTGCACAACTACAGCCTGGTACACGACGACATCCAGGACGGTGACGAGCAACGGCACCACCGATCGACGGTCTGGGTACAGTGGGGCGTAGGACAAGGGATCAATGTGGGAGATGCCTTGCGCGAGCTGGCGCAACTCGCGCTGCGCCGGGCGCACGCCGCTGGCGTAGACGCCGAGACGGTGCTGGTATCGATGGACGCACTCACGCACGCCAGCTTGGAAATGATCGAGGGACAGTACTTGGACCTGACCTTTGAGCAGCGGACGGAGGTAACGCTGTCCGAATATCTGGACATGATCGAGCGTAAAACCGGTGCCATGATCGGCTGTAGCTTGCAAATCGGGGCGCTACTGGCGACCGGCGACCACGAGCAAGCGGAGGGACTGCGCCGCGCCGGGAGGCGGTTGGGCCTACTCTTCCAGATTCGTGATGATTACCTGGGGATCTGGGGAGACAGCGCGCGCACGGGGAAGCCCAGCGATAATGACATCCGGCGCCGCAAGAAGTCGCTACCGGTCGTCTACACTTTCGCCAATGCGACCGCTCCGGATCGAACGGCACTCGAGCGAGCCTACAGCCAACGGGAACTTTCCCAGGCGGATGTAGTGACGGTGATGCGCATCGCCGCCGAGACGAACGCCGCAGATGCAACCACCCAGCTTGCGCACCAGCAATACGATGCTTTCCTGACAGAGTTGGATGGCTGCGGAGTACCGGCACCAGGTCGCGACGAGTTAGTGGAAGTCGCGGATTTCTTGCTAGGCCGCGATCATTGAGATAGCCCGTGACAACGACCACTTCTGCCCCATTCATCGACTCAGCACAGCTCAGCGATACCATTGCGCGAGCGCGCGACTGGCTCCTTAACGATCAGGCAGAGGCGGGATACTGGTGGGGCGAACTGGAGGCCAACGCCTCGATCACAGCGGAGTATCTGCTGCTCACCCACTACCTCGGCATCGGCAATCCCGAGCAGTGGGCGAAGATCGCACGCTACCTGCGGCACCACCAGCAGCCGCAAGGCTACTGGTCGCAGTGGTGGGGCGGACCAGGAGATCTGAACACGTCGATCGAGGTTTACTTCGCACTCAAGCTGGCAGGCGAGGATCCATCGGCACCGCACATGGTGCGCGCACGCGAATGGATCTTGGATCAGGGTGGCATCGCCCAGGCGCGTGTTTTCACCAAAATGTGGCTGGCACTGTTCGCCCAATTCGACTGGGACCAACTGCCCACCGTGCCCACCTGGATAAACCTCTTGCCCAACTGGGCGCCGCTCAATATCTATGAGCTTGCCTCTTGGGCACGCGCCACAGTCGTTGGCCTCACGGTCGTGTTCGCACTGCGCCCAACGGCGGCGCTGCCGGCAGGTGCGGGGGTGTCGGAGCTGTGGCGGCACCCCAACGAGCGGCAGCAGTTCGCTATCAGGGCTCCGCGCAACATGTTCTCTGGGAGGAGCCTTTTCTACACCTTAGAAAAGAGTCTGCGCTTCCTGGAACGCCACCATATCCGGCCGTTCCACCGGCGCGGGCTGAAGAAAGCGGAACGATGGCTACTGGACCGGCAGGAGGCGGACGGCAGTTGGGGTGGGATTCAACCGCCCTGGGTCGTAGCGATTCTGGCGCTGCGGGTGCTGGGTTACCCGCTGGATCATCCAGTAGTCCAAAAGGCGCTGCATGGATTCGAGTCGTTCACACGCGAAGAGGACGGCATGCTCTGGACGGAGCCATGCCTCTCCCCGGTCTGGGATACAAGCTTAGCCGCGATTGCCCTCCTTGACGCTGGCCTCCCACGTGACCACCCCGCGCTGGTCCATGCCGGTGAGTGGCTGCTACGCGAGCAAGTGCTCGCAGGGGGTGATTGGCAGATAAAAAATCCCGACATACCCCCTGGCGGCTGGGCCTT
The DNA here is from genome assembly GCA_965220315.1 of Dehalococcoidia bacterium. Lineage (GTDB taxonomy): Bacteria > Chloroflexota > Dehalococcoidia > Bin125 > Bin125 > JAPOXK01. Next base: position 880,646 of record CBDCPP010000002.1, on the reverse strand, counting down.
CGAATTCGAGAACGATGTGTATCCAGACATCGACGACGGTGTCGTGGTGCTCATAGCGCTAAATGCAATCGCACTGCCAGATGCGGCAGCCAAGCGGCGGGCGATCGATCGCGGGGTGCAGTGGACGCTGTCGATGCAGTGCAAGCAAGGGGGATGGGGTGCGTTCGATGTCGACAACACGAGGCACCTGCTCTCGCAGATCCCGTTCGCCGATTTCGGTGAGATGCTGGACCCACCCACTGCCGATGTGACCGCACACGCGCTGGAACTCCTGGGACGACTCGGCTACACCTCGGAGTTTCCGCCAGCCCGACGCGGCCTGCGCTTCCTCTACGAACTGCAAGAGCCAGACGGCTCTTGGTGGGGGCGCTGGGGCGTCAATTACATCTACGGCCTAGGAGCGGCTCTGCCAGCCCTGGCGGAGATGGGCGAGCCTCCGGACACGCCCCAGGTGCAACGCGCGGTGCAGTGGCTACGCGCGCACCAGCAAGCCGACGGCGGCTGGGGCGAGGGCTGCGAAAGCTATGCCGATCCGAGTCTCCGAGGTATCGGACCGTCCACACCGTCCCAGACCGCCTGGGCGCTCATGGCGTTGATCGCGGCCGACGAGATCGAGTCGGATACGGTGGCGCGAGGCATACACTATCTCATTGCGCGACAGCGCCCGGACGGCACCTGGGACGAACCGGAGTTCACGGGCACAGGCTTCCCGACCGATTTCATGCTCAATTACCATCTGTACCGCCACTACTTCCCTCTGATGGCCTTGGGGCGCTACGTCCACGCCCTCCAAGAGCGCTAGCGGTCCGCCACGCAAATCCGGTCACCCATCGCCTACAATCACTCGCGACGAGGGCTGCACCGTGGTCGCAACTGAGGCCGATACCGCGTACGATCCGATCCACGCCGGTTACGCTCTGCGAAATCGCGACGGCCGGCCACTGGACCAGCGCGCAGCGCTGGCTTGGTGCGAGCGCTACGCCAAGCGACAGTATGAGAACTTCACCGTGGTGTCGTGGTTCCTGCCAAAGCAACGGCGTGCCGCGATGTACGGTCTGTACGCCTTCTGCCGTTTCACAGACGACCTCGGGGACGAGGCGCGCGGCGACCGCCTGGCACTCCTAGACGAGTGGGAACGCGACCTCGAGCGGGGCTTCGCTGGGGAAGGGCGTCACCCGATCATGGTAGCGCTCGGGACGATGGCGCAGCGGTACTCGCTCTCCATCGATTCCTGCCGGCGCCTGATCGAGGCAAACCGCCGCGACCAGCGGCAGACGCGCTACGAAACCTTTCAGGATGTGTTGGAGTACTGCGAATACTCTGCCAACCCGGTTGGCCACATGGTGCTGTCACTATTCGATCACACGGATGAAGAACGCCGTGCCTTGTCCGATGCCACTTGTACCGCGCTACAGCTAGCCAATCACTGGCAAGATGTCGCCCGTGACTACACGATCGGACGACTGTATCTGCCACGCGAGGACTTGCATCACTTCGGAGTAAGCGAAGAGCAGATCGCCGAAGGCCACTGTGACGATAATTTCCGCGCACTGATGCGCTTCGAAGTGGACCGCGCCGAGACGCTGTTTTGCCGGGGGATGAGATTGGTGCCGCTTGTCGCGAAGGATCTGCGCCTCGACTTAGATCTGTTCACCGCCGGAGGACGGGCCGTGCTGCGCGCGATCGAGGCGCAAGACTATGACGTACTCTCACATCGTCCAACGATCTCAGACTGGCAAAAGGGACACCTAGCACTGAGCGCCGCCGCTCGACGCTGGATCGGCGGGCGCTGATGACAACCGCAGCGCCGCCCGTCGGCTCATCTGACGCCGCCCTACCATCTTTAGAAGACGCATTCGATCGCTGCCAGACCTACACCAAGGCGCGCGCCAGCAACTTCTACTACGCGTTCCTCTCGCTTCCGAAGCCCAAGCGCAGCGCCATCTACGCGACCTACGCCTTCGCCGGCACGGTGGACGACATCGTCGACGCGGCCGGAGCGGGAGACGATCAACAGAGCGCGCTGGCAGAGGCGACTTCGCTATTGGAGGCGGCATACGCAAGCGAGACACACGACTGGCTCGGCGTCGCTTTGAGCGATGCGGTAGCCCGTTATGCAATCCCGAAACAATACTTCCTCGACCTGATCGCGGGAATGGAACAAGACGTGCGGCAGGACCGCTACGAAACCTTCGCCGAGCTGGAGGACTACTGCTACCGCGCGGCCTCAGTGATTGGCCTGATCTGCATCGAGATCTTCGGTTACGACCGTGCGCAGCAGGACACGGCGATCACTGCCGCCATCGACCTAGGCAAGGCGTTGCAGCTGACGAACATCATGCGTGACTTGATGGAAGACGCAGAGCGGGGGCGCGTCTACCTGGCCCAGGAGGACTTACGTCGCTTCGGGTATAGCGAGGCCGAGCTATGCGCCGGCACGCAGACCGACGCTTTCCGTGCACTGATGGCGGAGTACGCGGCGCGCGCGCGCGGTTTCTACACCAGCGGCCAACGCCTGATCCCCTTGCTAGACGGGCCACGCAGCCGCATGTGCTGCAACGGCCTGCAAGGCGTGTACCGCGGCCTGCTGCGCGAGATCGAGCAGCGCGATTACGACGTGTACAGCGAGCGAGTGCGCTTCTCCAAGAGCACGCTGTTGGCACAGATGTTACGGCTTTGGCTAGCAGGCGCACTCCGCAGTCGCCGCCTGCGCCTCCGGCCGAGGAGACGCGCTGCTGAGTAAGGTGAAAAGCACCGAGGTCGTCGTGGTGGGCGGCGGGCTGGCTGGCCTCACCGCAGCGCTGGACCTCGCGGAGGCAGGCCTCGCTACGACGCTCGTGGAGAAACGCCCGTTCGTCGGAGGCAAGACATTCTCATTCAACAGCGGTGGCGTCGAGTTGGACAACGGCCAGCACGTCTACCTGCGCTGCTGCACCGCCTACCTCGCTCTGGTCGAGCGGCTGGGACTGCGCGATTCCGTGCGCACACAACCCCGCTTGCGGGTGCCCGTGCTCGATCCAGTGAGTGGGCGCACCTCGGCCATCGCGGCTAGACCGCTGCCTGCACCGCTGCACCTTGCGGCATCGATCGTCCGCTACACCCACCTCTCCTGGCGCGAGAAGCTACGACTCGGGCGCGCCGTAATCCCGATACTGCGATTGGACACAGAGGATCGACGGCGCCTAGACGGAGAATCCTTCGGAACCTGGCTGCGCGCGCGGGGGCAGTCACAGCGCGCGATCGATCACTTCTGGGACCTGATCATACTCCCGACCTGCAACGACCGCTCGGAAAACGTAAGCGCGCGGCAAGCGATCATGGTGCTCCAGGTCGGACTGCTACGGGAGCGCCACGCGGCCGACATAGGCTTCGCAACGGTGGGGTTGTCGCAGATTGCAGATGCGGTGCTGGCCCGATTTCAGCAGCGGGGCGGGCAGGCGCTACTGGGGCGCGCGGCGCGCGGGGTGCGGCACGAAGGCGAGCACGCATCGGGCATCTATTTCGCCGACGGTACAACGGTAGAGGCGGACGCCATGGTACTCGCGCTGCCGCCCAATCAAACGCGGGCGCTGCTGCCAGACGCCTGGCGGGCAGATCCTGCATTTGCATCGCTCGACGCGTTCTCGTACGCGCCGATCGTGAACGTGCACGTGCAGCTCGATCGCCCGGTGATGGCAGAGTGGTTCTGTGCCGTGCTGGACTCGGACGTGCAGTACGTCTTTAACCGCTCGCGTATCGCCGGGACAGACGGCAACGGACAGTGGCTCACTTGCTCGATCAGTGGAGCGTTCCAGGCAAGCCAGCTCAAACAGGCTGATGTCGCAGCGAACGCGATCGCGGGGCTGCGCCGAGCGCTGCCGGCAGCGCGAGGAGCGGCAGTGCTGCGCTGGCGCGTGGTGAAAGAGCAAGAAGCGACTTTCCGGCCGCAACCGGGGACGCACTCGCGACGGCTAGGGACAAAAACACCCTACCCAAATCTGCTCTTGGCCGGCGCATGGACCGACACGGAATGGCCGGCGACGATGGAGTCCGCGGTGCGGAGCGGCCACAACGCCGCGCGGGCTTGGCTGACCAAACGCAACGCCTAACGCAGAGCGCGAAGCCCACGCTCGGCGCGCAGCACGTTGACCGTGCGCACGAGGGCGGGATTGGCCAGCAGTGCTTTGGAGAGCGCACCCGTGCTGACCCCGAGGAACGCGGCACTCTCGCTGACAGAGCAATCCATCGCAACGAAAAGGTCCAAGAGCTCCCGTACGGCAGGCCAATAGTTCGAATTCCGCACGCCAATACCGTTTCCTCTCCCTGCACGAACGAGGAGCAGCAGCAGCGGTGAAGGTTTGTACGTCTCAAGCAAACCCAGCGAGCGGCGCACGTCGAGCGCAATCCGTGTCCGCAAACGTCTGAGCGCCAACCGGCGGTTCAGCAATTGCGAACGCCGCTCGTACGCCTGCGCGACGATGCCGGTGGGACGGTGCCGCATACGCACCGCAGTATCACGACGATTGCGATGCTGACCCCCAGGTCCCGAAACGCGGAACGTCTCGATGTCGCACTGCGCCAGCAGGTCTCGGTCACTGAGAGTGAGATAGTCGTCGCTCACGTCTCTATCATGCCGTGCCCGCTTGCGCCGCCCCAGAGCTATCATGCCGCGGGGCACCAACGTTTGGACGCATGAGCGGAGGGTACAGTCGATGGACAAGCAGCACATTGCGGGCGAGTCGCCGTTCGAATCGGTCTACGGCTTTTCACGGGCAGTGCGCGTGGGAAAGACAGTCTATGTATCCGGGACGGGCGCGATCGGCCGGGACGGCAAGGTCGCCCACCCCGGCGACGCCTATGCACAGACGATCGATGTCTTTCAAAAGATTGAGACGGTGCTGAAGGAAGCAGGAGCATCACTCGCAGACGTGGTGCGGACCCGTGTGTTCTGCAGTGAGATCCGCGACTTTGAGGCGATCACGAGAGCGCACGGAGAACTCTTCGGTGAGATCCGGCCTGCCGCCACCCTGGTAGAGGTGAGCGGGTTCGTGCTGCCAGAAATGCTGGTGGAGATCGAAGTCGACGCGGAGATCAGCTGATCAACGCCGCTGAACGGTCGCTCGCAAACTCGGGGCGATACGCTGGCTGTAAGGAGACAGTCCATCATGCTGCGGCATCACCGGGATCGATTCGAGGCCGAGCGGCTCCGGCACGAACTGATGGGGATGGGCATCGGCCGAGAGTCACCACTCGCCCGGCTGACCCCGACGCGCGCTGTTGCGATCATGGCGGTGATCGTTGCGGTGCTCGCCTTGATCGTGGTCGTCGGCGGGGGAAGCGGACTCTTCAGCGGTGACGCCTACGCAGACAACGTGCGGGCGCTGTCTGCGGAGCTGCGAGCGAACGAGATGGGGCTCCAACCCACGCGTGACGCTTGCCTCGCTGGTACCGCTGGTAGCTGCGCTGATCATCAACTCAATGCGAACGGACAGGCAAAGCGCGTTGAGAACCAGATCGCCGCTCTCTTCGGCTTCAATTTGCCCAGGGAAGCAGCCAACCTCAACGCTGATTACATCCTTGCTCTACAAACGTTAGAAGCTCGCTACCGCGCAGAAGCGCAGGCGCTGGAAAACGGCAATGGGGAGGAGTTTGCCACCGCGGTCGCAGAGACGGCGGCGGCGCTGGAGCAAGAGGCAGCCTTGATCGAGCAGCTCAACCGGGACTTCCCGGCGGCGAAGCCGATCCCTGAGTCCTAGCCCACGCAGCAAAGTGAGCGGAGGGCAAGCGCATGCTTGCAACGGATTGGCGCCTGCGCGCGGCGATTATCACTGCGATCGCCGTCGTGGTACTGGCTGCCGTAGTGCTGGCGGGCGGCAGCGACTCAGTCGTCAACGTGGAGGCGTTCGCGCAAAACGTGCAGCGGCTCACCACGAAAGCGAACGCCGATTTCGATCGGATCGCACCAATGCAAGTCGAACACAGCTGCGCGGCTGGCGAAGCAGACGCCTGTGTCCAACACGCGACGAATACCTCAGCGGCCGCCGCCCGTGTCGAAGATCTGTTTACGGCATTAGCGCAGCTGCCGCTGCCAGGCGAAGCGCGAAACTGGGCCGATGACTACGTAGAGGCACTCTCAGCCATGCGAGACGGCTGGCAAGCCCAGGCAGAGGCGCTGACGAATGAGGATAAGCCGGTCTTCGATGCGGCGCGTGCCGCGACGATCGAAGCGCGAGCACGAGAGCAGCGCCTCAGGTTGCAGTTCGAACGAGACTACGCAGGAGCACTCACCGCGCGTGAGTAAGGTCGCAGCCGTCATTCAGGCAACCCGGCGCGATATCTCCTCGCAGGAACACCAATACAGGTGGGCCAAATCGAAGCGGTGATTCGGGGCAGCAACATCCTGAGATCGATAACCTCAAGGGAAACCATCTCAGCTCAGATTGAATCCCACGTACTAGGGGAAAAGATTCAGCTCCGGCGCCCGGATCAGCCGGCGGTGATCGAACTCCTCGATCGAAACATCCAATCCACGGAGAACGGCGGCAGGGATACGGTCGAGTTTGTTCATGACGAGCTCCGCCGCTGCGGCGATTTCGTCGGCGGTGGCCAGCACGGTCACGCGAAGGTCGTAGCCCTCCGCGTCGCGCTGTCCGACGTAGTCGCGCAAAGGATTCATGCCACTGACACCGATAGCCACATTGGTCAGGCCCTCGCGCCAAGGCCGACCGAAGGTGTCACTGATAATGACGGCGACATCAGGCTGACCGGCCTTACCGAGACCGCGGCGGATCTCGGCCGCTGAGGCGCTGGCGTCCACCGGAAGCAGCGTAACGGCGTCGCCACCTTCGACATTGGAGGCGTCGACGCCAGCATTGGCGCAGATCCAGCCTTGGTCCGTCTCCGAGAGAATGAGGCCACGCTCCATTCGGAGGATACGTTTGCTCTCGCGCAAGACCACTTCAACCTGACGAGGATCGCGGTCCCACTGCTCGCCAAACGTCTGCGCCTCCGGGCGCGGATGTACCTCGGCCAATGAAACGATCCGTCCCTCCGCCTTACTCACGATCTTTTGCGTGACGACGAGGACATCGCCCGCAATCAGCGGCGTGTCTTGGCCGCGCAAAGCGATGTCCAGTAGCGCGGCGACATCGTCGCCGGGACGCACTTCGGGCAACCCACGGATCGGGAAGATACGGAGTTCGGGCGGACGCGACTGCTCCATTACCACCCTTCAGTGCAGTTGCGCTAGACGCCAACCATTTGCACGGCGGCCTGGATTTTGTAGCGTCGGTTGATCCCGAGGATCAGCGCTGTGAGTCCCTCCACGAATCGCGACATCGCGAGCGGCCCTGCGTCCACGGGACGTAGGCTGGCCATCTGCTCGATCAGTTGGATCACCTGCTGTTTGGCCGCAACATCGTCAGCGGTGACCAGCACATCGCCCTCCATGGGCTTGCTGAGGTCCTGCAGCTTTTTGGCGCTGAGATTATGGAAGGCACCGACAACGCGCGCATCCGGCAGGAGTGCCTGTGCCTGCTCGGTCGCGCTGCCTTGGAGAACGTCTTCGACACCGGGGACTCCGTCCTTGAAGATAAGGGGAACCGCCGCGTCAATGACTACCTTGTTCCCGATCGGTTCGCGCAGATCGCGGAGCGTCGCCTCGTGTCCATCGAACGGGACAACAATGATGACGCTGTCACAGTTCGCGACAACGTCGGCGTTGACGGCACCAGCGGCGGTTGCTGTACCACCGACCGCAGCAACGGCATCGCGAACCGCCGCCGCCGCCGCCGCCGCTCGCTCAGGCTTACGCGATCCGATACGCACCTCCTCGCCGGCGAGCGCGAGACGCATCGCCAAGCCCAGTCCCTCGGGCCCCGTACCGCCAATCAACCCGATAATCCCCACGTAACGCCTCCCCTGATGCTATTCGTTGGATCCACTCGATCGATCACTCACGCTTCGTTGCCCGCTCGATCGACCGCGTGAAACAATAGCAAGCTACGGCGCACGCGCGAGTCATGACCACGCGCCAAGCGCTTAGGAAACCATGGCTCAGGTCTCCACACCGTCCGATCCGGCGCCCAGCTCCGGTCCTCTAGCGCATGCGTCGGTACCTCCCGCGCTGCGGCTGCAGACAGTGAGCGTGCGGTATGCCGGCGCGCGGGGCGCTGAGCTGACGGCGCTGGAGTGCGTGTCACTGGATGTCGCACCCGGCGAATTCCTGTCGGTGGTCGGACCGAGCGGCTGCGGTAAGACATCGTTGCTCCGCGTAGCCGGTGGTCTGCTGCCGCCCAGCGAGGGCACGGTGGAGCTGGCTGGTGAATCGCCAGCCGAGGCGCAACGCACTAAACGGTTGGGGCTGGTGTTCCAAGAACCGGCACTGTTGCCTTGGCGTGATGTGCGATCGAACGTGCAATTGCCGCTCGAAGTCAATCGGAGCGCAAGTGCCCGCCTTCCGGTGAGCGTCGAAGAACTCTTGACCCTGGTGGGCCTGTCGGATTTCGCCACCTACCGGCCTCATGAACTCTCAGGCGGCATGCAGCAGCGGGTCGCACTGGCGCGCGCGCTGGCTTTCTCGCCCCAGCTTCTGCTGATGGACGAGCCCTTCGGGGCGCTGGATGAGATCACGCGTGAGCAGATGCGCTACGAACTGCTACGCGTATGGAACTCTCCCATAGCAGGCGCGCGGAAGACCATCCTCTTCGTGACGCACAGCGTCGCGGAAGCGGTAGCGTTGTCTGATCGGGTGGCGATAATGAGCCGCTCTCCGGGCCGGATCAAGGCGATCGTGCCGATCGAACTCGCACGCCCGCGCACCCCCCAGGAAGAGCGATCGGGAGCCTTCCTTGACCATGTGGACCGAATCCGCGCCCTTCTGCGCGACGAACTCAGTCCCGCCCAGGCACAGCAATGAACGAGCAAGTGCGGCCCCGGCGTCCGGGGCCGCCAGCGCCGGCATGGGGGATGGGGCGGTTTGGCTGGAGCGCTGCAGGGCGCGCTGCTCTGCCCTACGTACTGCCGCCCTTAATCGCGGCTGTTTTCGCCGGCATCGCCTGGGAGCTATGGGCGGGGCTGACAGACGTGAGCAAGTTCGTAGTGCCTCGACCGTCGGCAGTGGTAGAGACGCTCTTCAACGACTTCGGCTTCTTCGTCACGGAAGGGCTGCGAACGTTGGGGGTGGCTGTGGGAGGACTCGCACTTGGCACGGGCACGGCGTTAGCGCTGGCGTCGCTGATGGCGCACTCGCGATGGTTGGAGCGGGCGCTGCTGCCGATCGCGATCGGAATCAAGGTGACGCCGATCGTGGCGGTGGCGCCGCTCTTCGTAATCTGGTTCGGCTTTGGCTGGGAGCCGAAGCTTGCGATCGCGGCGATGATCACGTACTTCCCGGTGCTGATCAACGCGATTGTGGGACTGCGGGATGTGGATCCGTCAGCGCTTGACTTCCTGCGGTCGTTGCGCGCCTCGTCTTTTGAAATCTACCGAATCCTCCGCGTGCCCAGTGCCCTGCCCTACCTGTTCGCCGCGTTGAAGATCGCGGCAACATTGAGCCTCATTGGCGCAGTAGTAGCCGAGTTCTTCGCCGCCGGCCAGGGAGGACTGGGAGCAGTGATCGCTCTCGAGAACCGGGAACTTCGGCTGGACCGTCTGTTCGCCGCAGTCGTTATGCTGACCGGGATTGGAGTTTTTCTGAACATCGTGATCTCGATCGCGGAGCGCTTCTGGCTCTCTTGGCATCGGACCACGCTGACCATGCCACAGTAGCTCGGAACGCAACGATCTAGAAGCCGAAAGGGCGAGGCTTATGAGTGATTCCGCCGTCACAGAGGAGACCGGAGCTAGAGATTCCGCTGTCGCGATCGTGGAGGCGCGCCTCCCCACCAAGCTGCACGGCCGCGACATCACGCGGGTAGTGGTCAAGATTACCGGCGTCGACGACCTGTTGGAGATTGAGGGCGACGATGTCGACTTGGGCACGGATCTCAAAGTGCGCTATAGGCACCGGCTCGTAGCAGAGTTTCGGCGGGACGCCATCGACGGCTGGTGGTACAAGGATGTCGTGCTCAACCACGACCTGCCGTTCGGTGGGGAGGGGAACGCCGAAGATGTAGGCGACGTGGAAAATCAAGAACAGCTAGGCCTCGACGATACGGAGACGTGAGCGGGGCGTGGCGTGGCCGCAATCGGCGCAGCGATAGGCGAGTTCAACGCTGTGGCCGCAGGCTGCATCAATCAAGCTGAGATCGTGGACGGCGTAGCGCTCGCCCCAGAGCAGGAGCGCGCCCACCGCCACGCCGAGTCCATGTCCCTTAGGTGTGAGGATGTATTCGTCGCGCGGAGGCGTCTGCGAGTAGGAGCGACGGACGACAATACCAGCCCCCTCAAGGCGCCGCAGTCGATCCACCAGGACGTTCGAAGCGATTCCCACAGTGGATTCGCGTAGCTCGTTGAAACGGGAGCGTCCGCGCAGCAAGTCGCGCACGATGAGCAACGTCCAGCGGTCCCCGACGAGATCGAGGGTCGCTCCAAGGGGATCGCGCTGAATGTGTCGGCGCATCGATCGTTGTACCAACCGTTGTACCAGCCTTCGACGGTTTCATTTTACAACCTACCAGCGCGGCACCGGGCGGTACGCTCGCGACCCAAGCAGACACTCACACCTTCAGGAAGGTCATCCGGATCGCCATGCGCTTCGCCTCCGCGATCCTCTGCTTGCTAGTCGCTGTCGCTTCGCTCTCGGCTTGCGGCGGTGACGATGACGGCGACGCGAATGACCGCCTCTCGATCGAGTTCATGGCAGGCTTCCGAGCGCAGGCCAACCTGCCTTTCGTCGCCGTGTACGTCGCGCAAGCGCAGGGATTTTTTGACGATGCCAGCCTGGATGTGACGATCCGGCATGCGACAGAGGGTGAGCACATCCGCCTCTTGCTCTCAGGCGACGTGAACGTGACCACGCTGCCGGCATCCGAGTTGCTGCAGCGGCGCGCCGATCCCGGGGCACCGCTGGTCGCGGTAGCGCTGTTTGGGCAGCGCGGCGACCTAGGATACACGGTGCTGGAGGAGAGCGGGATCGAGACGCCGCGCGACTTCGCTGGCAAGACCGTGGGCTTCAAAGTAGTGGTGCAGGCCGAGTTCTTAGCGCTCCTATCAGCGCATGGGCTCAGCGTAGACGATATGGAGTTAGTCCCCGTCGGGTTCAACCCGGTCGTGCTGACGGAGGGACAAGTCGATGTGTACCCGGTGTTTCTCTCGAACGAACCGGACACGCTCACCCGGGTAATCGGCGCGCCAGTGCGGGTATTCGAAGCAGCCGATGTAGGCGTGCCGACGCTGGGCGTGACGTACGTGGTTTCGGAGGAGTTCCTCGAGGATGCAACGAATCGCGAGGCTCTGCGGCGTTTTCTCGTGGCGACGATGCGTGCTTTTGAGTTCGCCTTGGCCGATCCCGACGCCGCAATCGAGGCGACGCGCGCTTTCATCTCCGAGGACGCCGACCTGGAGCACGAGCACTTCATCCTCACTACCGAACTCGGCAACGCTCTCTCGCCGTTGACCACGGAGAACGGGGTGGGCTGGTTCACGCTGGCGCAGTTCCAAGCGTTGCACGATCTGCTGCTGGCGTTCGAGGGAATCGAGCAACCGATCGCGGTCGAAGAAGCGATCGATCGGTCGATCCTAGAAGAAGTCCGCGGAAACTAGCGCACCGCAACACGCCGACAAAAAGCGGGGAGCTGTGCACTCCCGTGCTAATTGGCCGCAGTACCAGCCTAAGTTGCGAGGGGTGCGACTGCTTGCTTTTGTTGCTGCTTCTTCTGAGCGGGCGTGAGTTGGTCGCCGGGATAGTGTCTTTTCTTGAGGAACTCCCGCTCCGGGAAGATGTGGACGGAATCCCAGCCACAGGCGTCTTCGCAGAGACGGCAGCCGGTGCAGTTCTTCTCGATCACAACGGCCTGACCAAAGAAATCGTTGGCCTCTTCGGTGAACTGCAACTCAAGGGCCTCGAAGGGACAGATGTTAATGCAGAGCTCACAGCCGCTGCCGATACAGAGATTGGCATCGACTTGGGCCTTGGGCCACTCTTTCTTAGCGAACTTGCGGCAGATCTCACCGACCTCGTCCAGGATGCACTCGACGGGGCAGACGGCACCACAGGCGCCACAGTCGATGCAAAGCACCGGGTCGATGTAGTGAATGACGTTGCGATCACCATAGATAGCATTGGTGGGGCAGCGGTTCGTGCAAGCGGTGCAACCGATGCAGGTCTCAATGATCTCGTAGGTCACGAACGAACTCCTGCACAGCGAGCAGACACGCGTCGGGAAACCGCCGCCACTCAGTATATGAGGGGCTCGTGAAACCGAGCAATCGGTACGAGCAACGTCGAAGGACGCGCAGCATTGCTGCACCAGACGGGCAGGGGAATGAGAGTGAACCGAACGAAGACAGGACGGCAATGCTACGATCCACATAGGTGCATCACGCGGACGGCGGCACATCCCACCCTCCGCGCCTCCAGGGTGGGTAGAAATGCAGCCGCGATGATTCCCATAACCGTAATTCCCACTCCTGCGCGAGCAGCGCTGCTACCTGTTTTGGCCACCGCCGTCGCGGTGGCTCTCATTGCCTGTGGTGGTGGCGGTGACGGTGAGAACGGCGATGGGTCCGCTAACCAGACGCCGATAGAGGACCAGACTCCCGTGGAGCCGGCATCCGTGGAGCCGACGCCAGCCCCCGATGACGAACCAACGACCCAGACCCAGGAAGACCCTACGGTCGAGGAAGATCTGGCGGCAGTCCCAGACGCAGACCAGGAACTGCTGGTCTACGGCGACTCTCTCGAGGGTGAGCTAACGGTCGCCGGCGAGGAGCGTCAGTTCCGTTTCGACGGCGCCGAGAACGACCTTGTCCGGATCGTCGTCGACGGCAAGGATGGGATGGACCCGATCCTGACACTGCTAGAGCCGAACCGTAGCGAGATCGCAATAAACGACGACCTCGGTACTTCCAATCGCGATTCACTGATCATCGCAAGGCTGCCGACCGCGGGACTGCAGGTCATCCGCGTTGGAGCATACGGTGAGTCCATCGGACGATACGTCATCAGGCTGGAGCTTTTGCCGGAGGACGACGACACCGACAACCGCATCTTGAGTCTAGGCGACGAATGGGCCGGAACATTCGGGGCACCAGGCGACATCGATACGTTCGAGTTCGCCGGCGCCGCGGGCCAAATAGTGCGGGTGCGCGTTGACGGTGCGATCGGCGTCGACACGAAGATGGAGATATTTACGCCGGACGGGAACTTCTTAACATCGGATGATGATTCCGGGCACGGCTTGGATGCGGAGACCGACTTGGAGTTGCCGGTGACCGGAGCCTACCGGGTGCAGGTCAGCGCGGTAGGAAATCGGATCGGCGAATACACCTTCAGTGCCGAAGATCAGGGGGAGCCAGCACCAGCGCTCGCATCCGACCTTGAGGCGATCGAGGCCGTGGGACTCACATACCTCGTTGCGCTGCAGGGTGCGGACTCATTAACGCTCTTTGCGCTGGCTGGGCCAGAAGCGCTAGCGATCCGAGGCTGGGAGTCGCCGGAGGATGTCAGCCGTGACATCGACAAGTTGCAATCGATCGGGTTAGCGGGGACGCGGGGGGAGATCACGTCGGTGATCGAGGGAGAGCGCGGACGGGTATCGATCGAGCTAGATACCGGGGGAGTGGAGCCAGACACGGTGCGGTTCGATCTGACCAACATGAACGGGCAGTGGCTCGTGGACTTCGTGCAGCGCTCCTTCGTCGCCGCGGAGGAGCCTGCCGCCTAAAGCGGCGCGGCGACTAACGTACAGAGCAGCTACGCTACGGTTGGGTTTGTGGCGGGCCTTGAGAAACGGGCCCCATGGCACGCCCTTTGGCCCTTGCCCTTTCCTCCCAACCGCTCAGTTCCATTGGACGGATTATCGTTGCTCTCGCGGTGTTGGCCGCAGCAGCTACCGCCGGCTGGGCTACCGTGGCGGCGCACGATCCTAGCTCTGAATCAAACTCCGACCGAGAGCTGTCTTCCGCACCGGTAGTCCAATTGTTCGCGGGCTGGAACCACGTGTCCTATATGGGACTGACACTGTCGCTACCGGATGCCCTCACTGACGTGCGGGCGCACGTGACCATGGTCTGGCAATACGTCGCAGCAACACAGGAGTGGCGAAGCTGGCGAGAAGGCTTGCCGACCAGGGTCACGTCGCTGATCCAGCTCGAGAGGGGCAGCGTGTATTTCGTGCACTCGACCCAAGACGGCCTCTGGACACAGCCGCTCGCGCCACTTCTCAGCTCGCCCGAGCCGGAATCACTGCCGGCCACCTGGGAAGTTCTCTTCAGCCGCAGCGTGGCCGCGCTTGGCCTGGCACAGACCATGCAATTCGACGCAACCGGTACCGGCACCATTGGCCAGGCTGGCGGCACAGAGCAAGCGTTTACCGTCGATAGCACAGCGCTCGCCACGGTCGACCGGTTAATGCATGATAACGACTTCTACCGCCGCTGGCCCGCCTCAGCAGTGACGGGGTGCGGCGGCTGTTCCCTTTGGGAGATCACGATCCGTAACCCGAGCGGTGGGCGAGTCATCTTGCAAGCCGACGACTTTAGCTTGAGCGGCGCGCTATTTGCCCTCGTGGAGCAGCTCTCCGGGATCCTGCTTACAGCGGCGGAATGGTAGCGGGTCCGGCCAACTAGCCGGCCGCGCTCTGGTTGGGTGAGGAATTATCCGGCGCGACCGCGTCGGGCAAGAACCGCAGCGATGTGGGATTCGATGGCCAGCACTGTCCGTCTTGCGTCGGCCAGAGCGGTCACGACAAGGTCCGCGCCACGCACATTATCCCCGGCGGCAAAAACGCCACCGCGAGAAGTGCGGCCCTCTTCGTCGGTGACGATACGGCCCCAGTCGTCCACATCGATCTCGCTCTCGGGCCCAAGGAACTCCTGCCCCACGTCGTAGCCGACCGCAATGACGACTGTGTCAGCCTCAAGAACGAACTCGGAGCCTTCGATTGGAACGGGCCAGCGCCTGCCATCGTCGTCCGGTTCGCCAAGCTCCATCCGCATGCACTCCAGGCCCGTGACAACACCGTCTCGACCAAGAATCTCGACGGGAGTCGCCAGATACTCGAAACGGACACCTTCTTCCCGCGCGTGCCGCCGCTCTTCCTCACGACCGATCATCTCGGCCTCTGTGCGACGGTAGAGCAAGGTCACCTGCCCGGCGCCGAGGCGGATAGCGGACCGGACGCAATCCATGGAGGTGTCGCCGCCTCCCACCACCACCACGTGATCCCCCAACCGGGGACAGCCGTGCATGCCAGCCGGCAGCGCTGTCTCGGGGAGATTGGTTCGCACAAGAAACTCGGTGGCAATATAGACGTTTACCAGCTCCTCGCCCTTCTGACGCAGGCGTCTGCCCAACCCGGCACCGTGAGCGATGAAGACGGCATCGTAAGTGGCCAGCTCGCGCCAGGCGATGTCGATCCCGACCCGCGTATTGCAGCGAAACTCGATCCCCGCCTGGAGTAGCGCGTCGATCTTCTCGTCCACAATCGACTTCGCGGTCTTGAAATTGGGAATACCGTAACGAAGCAGACCACCCGCCAGAGGCCAGGCATCAAAGATCGTGACGGCGTGGCCGGAGGCCCGCAGCTCCTCTGCGACAGCCAGCCCGGCTGGCCCGCTGCCTACCACGGCAACGCGTGCACTGCTCTCTTGGGTAGGACGGCGGACCGGAAAGCCACTTCGCTGGGAACGGTCCCAGTCGGCGACAAAGGCTTCAAGCTTGCCGATGGCAACGGGCTTGGCATTCTTCCCTACGACACAGGATCCCTCGCAGAGGCTCTCCTGTGGGCAGAGACGGCCACAGAGCTCTGGCATGTTGCTCGTGGCACGGAAGATCGCGGCGGACTCAGCGATGCGACCACTTTCGAGTTTCCAGAGAGCAGCAGGGATATCGTTATGGACCGGGCATGCCTTGATACAGGGCGCGGCGGGACACTGAATGCAGCGCTGCGCTTCAAACATGGCTGGCGCGGGCGTGTAGCCATGGAAGACTTCGTCCCAGTTATAGACCCGCTCATACGGGGTCTGCTTAGTGACGTGATGCGGAGGGATGCGAAGCCGAGCTTTGCGATCAACTGTCGTCAAACGAGGGGTGGGATCTTCGGTCCCTACGGGCTTCGCCGCCGAGGCATACCGACTCGCGCCTAGGCCACGCTTGCGAGAGCGCCCAGTGTGAGGGCGCGGCAGACTATCGTCACCCTCTGGGGGCATTGAGCCGATCAGCAAACCCCTATCCACAGCAGACAAGTGCCGAGAGGCTTTCGACGGTGCAGGATCACGGATTCGATCCGAGCGTACACCTCTCGAATTTGCGCGCCATCGTGTATGGGAGACACAGGCTGTTCACTGGTGAAACAAAATTATGTCACCGACATTCTGCAAAGTCGGCACCGGAACTGTGCCCCACCAATCGCTAGCGATGTAGTATGCCCGCGATCGGAATCGTTCCCAATATCTTCAATCATTAAGCATTATTCCGATCCGGTCAGGTGGGACATCATGTTGATTGCTTCCGCGCCCGTAGCGTCAACCGGCGGGGGGGTTGCCCGACACATACCAAGCAGCAAGTCCTTTACCTTCTGGCAGCAGGATCTAGAGTACCGGACCGGCCAAGGTCCTTGCTTCAAAGATATTACCGAAGATGTGAGGGAGCTGGTCCGGGATTCTGGCCTCTGGTGGGGCCAGGTCACTATCTTCTCAAACCACACCACAGCGGCGATCCGTCTGCAGGAGCATGAGCCGCTGCTCATTGAAGATATGTGTGCGATGCTGGAGCGCCTCGCGCCGCCGGGGGCGGACTACCGCCACAATGACTTCAGCGTGCGGACCGTAAACATGCATCCCGACGAGTCTCCCAACGGTCACAGCCACTGTCAGCATCTGATGCTGAGCACGAGCGAAACGGTACCCCTAGTGAACGGAGCGCTCCAGCTCGGAGAATGGCAGAGCATTTTCCTGATCGAACTAGACCATCCACGAGATCGCCGCGTAACGGTGAATATCCTTGGCATCCCCGGCAACTAGCCACTGGTGATGAGAGATTGCAAGAAAGCCGCTTCTTGCGAAGCGGCTTTCTTGTGCCCGAGCTTTTTTACGTCTGAACTACGGACTTGGAAGCACACTGACCAAGCCGACAGCTGACGGGACAGAGCCCTGGCTGATCTTCCGCCGGGCGCACGAGCCGCGGCGACGGCTTTCGGTGGCGTTGCAATGCCGGGCTGCAGACTACTTCGAAGTAGACCTGCAGCAGGGCATACGGCCGGAACTCCGGCATGACGCCCTCGTCTTGGGCCTCTCGCTCCTGACAGAGCGACACAGGCTGCCACGCCTGCGCCTGCGCCTGCGCCTGCGCCGACTCTGGCTAGAGCAGCTTGCCGAGGATTACCGCCTACCCGGCCGTCTCTACCTGGATTTCAAAGAGTCCGACCCGTCGTTCGTCGAGGAGGTGGTCACGGAAATGCGGCGGCTAGACCTGGCGGAAGGGGCGATTGCCTCCTGCCAGCACTGGGAAGTGATCGATCGGCTGGCTGAAGTGGGACCGGAAATTCGGGGGTTCTACGGGATTCCGCAGCACCGGAGTGGCCGGACGCGGCTGACGTCCTACCTGGAGCGAGCCGCCAGAGGACAAGGTGGCGCGGGAGCATCCTTGCCCCGTCGCTTGGCGAATTCCGAGTCCCTGGATGCGATCCGCCAGGCAGGACTACGACCGCTCATCTGGCACGTCAACGACTACGCCGACGGTTTCCGCTTCATGGAGGCAGGACCCGTGGGGCTGATCACTCGCAAGCCGCCCCTGATCGATGCTTGGCGACGCTGGCTGGAAGTGCGGCCGGCCACCGGCTGAATTCCACTCGGTACGACTGAGCTACCGCTTCGCGCGCGCGCGCGCTGAAGCGTTGGTAGCAGCGGATGACGTCGGCGCCCTCGGGAGTAAGCTGGGAGCTGCCACCGTCGGCGCCGCCGCTGACGCTCGCGACGAGTTGCAGGCCCAGACGCTTTTCAATTTCGCGGATCTTGCCCCAAGCACGTCGGTAGCTCAGGCCCATCTGCTTTGCTGCGGCCGCGAGTGACCCCGTCTCATCGACGCATTGAAGGAGTTGCAGGCGATAGTCACTCATGGCGATCTTGCCATCCTCTTCCAACCAGAGCTTGCAGTGCGGTTCCATCGCTCCCCCCACAGCTTTCCTCCAAAGTTCTTACGTGTCGCGCGGGAGGCGATCGTAGCAGCGAGGTCGTCGAGCGTGTCCGTATAATCGAGTGGTGGTAGCCGTCGCATCCGAGCGCTCTTCTCCCGACCCATTTCGGCTCCCAGCGGCCGCAGCGACCCCGCTGGCGCAGACGATCGCGCAGCGGATCCGCGATGAAGGACCTCTAACCTTCGCGGCCTTCATGGAGGCCGCGTTGTACGACGAATCTTTGGGTTACTACCAGCGCGATGCACCCACCGTGGGACGTGATGGCGACTACCTGACGAGCTCCGAGGTGCACCCGCTTTTCTCCTACGCAGTGGCAACGCTCGCAGCGCGGCTATGGGAGCTATCCGGCAGTACGGATTCATTCGTACTGCGCGAGGTGGGCCCAGGAACAGGATCCTTGGTGGAGGGTATCGCGACATGGGCAGCGGCGCGGCGCCCCGACTTCGCAGCAGCGCTTCGCTTCGAGCTCGTGGAGCCGTCGTCAGCGACGGCGAGGCGGCAGCAGCGGCGGCTAGCGCCCTTGGGAGAGCGCGTATCGTGGCTGGACGACCTCCGCGCTCCGCTGGAAGGACTGCTCTTTGCCAACGAACTACTGGACGCACAACCGGTCCACCGGCTGCGCTGGCGGCAGGGGCGTTGGGAGGAACTCTACGTGAGCTTGGATGAGAGCGGCGGCTTTATCGATCACGGGGGAGTCCCGAGTTGCGCGTCCTTGCTGGAGCCACTGGCAACAACCGCGCCGCGCGATGGACAAGTGGTGGAGGTATCCCCCGCCGTATCACAGATCGTCGGTGAGCTTGCGGACTCGCTCGACCAAGGGCTCCTGCTGCTTCTCGATTACGGCTATGAGCGCGAGCAACTCTATGCTCCGTGGCGCCGTGAAGGAACCTTGCTCACCTACTACCGGCACACACCAGGGAGCAACCCGTACGTACGGATTGGCGATCAGGATATGAGCTGCCACATCGACATCGAGGCCGTGGCGAGGGCAGCGGGCGAACATGGCCTGACGCCACTTCCGATCCGCTCACAGGCTCAGTTCCTCAGCGAATTGGGCGCGACGGGGTCGCCGGATTTGCGGGCGCGGGAGGCAGCGCTCGAGGTGGAGCTGAGCCGGCGGCGCGCGGTCGAGGTCTTGACGGACCCCGAGGGACTCGGACGGATCCAGGTGATGGCGTTCAGCCGCAGTCTCGAGCGGGCACCGGAGGGGTTGCATTGATGGTCCAGGAGCCACTACAAGCCGGCGCGCGCCTGCCAGAGGTCACGCTAGAAGGACCGGATGGCCGTCTAGGGCTCGAAGAGATCCGCAACGGCCACTCCTTGGTGATCGCCTTTTACGTCGAGGACGGGACACCGACCTGTACCGCCCAGCTCAGTGGATTGGGCGCCGACCTCGAGCTCATTGAGCAATGTGGCGCGCGACTCGTCGCCATTAGCAGCGACAGCATGGAGAGCCACGCGTCGTTCAGCAAAGAGAAGCACTTCACGTTTCCACTGCTGGCGGACTCGAACTTGGAAGGCGCGCGCGCGTTCGGCGTCGCCGACGAAACCACAGGGCGCTCTACGCGTGCCGTATTCGTCAGCGACCGAGCGGGGCGGATCGTGGCGGCGATCCCACACTACAACCCCGCCAATCCCAGCCAGTACGCAGCCGTCTTCGCGGCTCTGGGACTGGACACGTCGTGAGCACGACATGCGCAGCCGCGACTTCTGAAGCCGCTGCGTTCGATCACCTCCGCGCGAATGGGAACGGCGTGACCGCGTTGCAGATCGAGTTGTGTGAGATCGCAGCGCCCACGGGAGCAGAGCGCGCGCGGGGTGAAGCGGTAGGGCACTGGCTGCGCGGCGCAGGCTGTGCCGTCGCCACGGACGCTGTTGGTAATGTGATCGCCAGGCGGCCCGGCAGCGGCGCAGTGAGTGGACGCGTAGTGTTGTCCGCACACCTAGACACGGTTTTTGACGCCGACCAACCACTGCGAGTAGTGCGGGCAGGAGAGCGGTCACCGTACCGCAACCGCACAGTCGTGCCAGACGGGGAATTGCACGGGCCAGGCATCACCGATGACGCCGCCGGCTTAGCAGCGGTGATTGCGGTGGCGCAGGCGCTGGCGGTGAGTGGGATCCAGACCGAGCAAGAAATCGAGTTCGTTGCGACAGTGGGCGAAGAAGGGCGAGGCAACCTGCGAGGCGCACAGCATTTCTTCAGCCAAAGGAATGCCAAAGCCGTGAGCGCCTTCGTCACGATCGACCATCCCCACCCCAATGAGATCGTGCATAGAGGAGTAGGGAGTCGCCGGTTCGCGGTGGAATTCAGCGGACCAGGTGGACATGCATGGGAGGACTTCGGCCGATACAATCCTGCGCACACGCTGGCCGCAGCCGCTGATCGGATCGCGATGCTGACGGCACCGAGCGAATCCAAGGCCACCGTGAACATCGGCCGGATAGAGGCAGGACGAGCGGTGAACGCGATTCCGGAGTCGGCACGGATGGAAGTCGACCTGCGAAGCGAATCAGCAGCGGCATTGAATGCACTCGAAATGGGCCTGCGCACCGCAGTCACGCAGGCGCACGAGAAGGAAACAGCACACTCTCGTGTGGGAGAAGGGATCAACGGCGAGTTTGCGATCGAAGTACTGGGCCGCCGACCGGCAGGGATGACGCCGTCAGAGGTCCCGTTAGTGCAGGCGGCGCTCCAAGCACTGGAGGCAGAGGGTTTCGAGCCGGAACTCGCGGCGGCGTCGACCGACGCGAACGCCGCGATGGCGGCGGGGGTGCCAGCGATCGCCCTGGGCTGGGGCGGCCGCAGCGGCGATCTCCACAGCACACGCGAATACTTCGCACCCGCCGGTCGGGAGCACTCGTTGACGGCGATCCTGCGATTGCTGCTCGATCTGGCCGGCTCAAGCGCGGCACCCTAAGAAGTTCGTAGACTGCAACAATGAGTCCTGAGAACGGATCCTACAACGCAACAGTACTCGATCATTTTCGCAATCCGCGCAACGCGGGAGAACTCGCCAACGCCAACGCCGTCGGCGAGGAGCGCAACCCCGTGTGTGGCGACCACATGCGGCTGATGCTGCGAATCGAGAATGACGTGATCACCGAAGCACGCTTCTTGACAAAAGGGTGCGGTGCCGCGATCGCAACAAGCTCGGTCGCGACAGAGATGCTACAAGGGCGAAGTGTGAGAGAGGCGCGCATACTCCAACGGGAGGACTTTGTGGAAGCAGTGGGAGGACTGCCGCCGAGCAAGGTGCACTGCTCCGTCCTTGCGGCGGGCGCGTTGCGGAAGGCACTGCACTCGTACGAATCGCAGGATGGAACGGGTTAAACCAGTGCGCAAGCTGACACCTAAGACGGCAGAAGAGGCAGTGCAGCTCCTAGTCGAGAACCAGAACGCGTGGGTGTTCAGTGGTGGGTCGACCGTGATGTCCAATCTCTTGCTCAATGTGTTGCGCGCGCCGAAGGTATTGGTATCGATTGAACGGATCGAAGAAGCGCGGCGGCTCGATCCAGAAAGTGGCTGGATCGGAGCAGCTGCCAAACTCCTGTCGCTACACGATGCGCCCGGGTGGCCGCTGCTGGTGCGCACTGGGATTGAGCACCATCGGCCGCGTGCACGTACGCCTACTCTGCATCGCATCACTTTGGGCGGTCGCCTCCTTGTGGATGGCGGATCGAGTGCGCTGGCGACGGCGATGATGACACTCGGGGCGGAAGCAGAACTAGCGTCACCCGAGGGCCGGCGTCGCGTACCGCTGGAATCAATCTTGGCGAACCCCACTCGGAACAACCTGCACGCATCCGAAATCCTTTTGGGCGTCTGGCTTTCGCCGCTCCGTGAAGGAGGCGGCTGTCGCGTGGGGGAAGCGTACGCCGAGGAGCTGAGCGACGGCGGACAGTTGAAGGAAGCCGTCGCGGTAATGCTGACCCGCAGCGGAGACCAGATCAGCGCCGCGCGGGTTGCCCTTGGGGGACTCGATCCGCTGGTGGGGCGAGCGAGACTGGTAGAAACCGTGCTGGTAGGGCGAGAGGGAAGCGAAGCCCTTTTCTCGATCGCCGGGCAGACGGCACGGGAAGAGGTCAGCCCACCAGACCAGGAAGAGCGGCCTCGCGATCAAAGATTGGCGATCTTCGAACGGATCACGCGGGAGGCAGCGGCGGCGGCGTTCGCCGCCGCAGGCGCGTGAGCGCAGCAGCACTACTCCTG
Source organism: Dehalococcoidia bacterium (assembly GCA_965220315.1). Lineage (GTDB taxonomy): Bacteria > Chloroflexota > Dehalococcoidia > Bin125 > Bin125 > JAPOXK01. Next base: position 858,158 of record CBDCPP010000002.1, on the reverse strand, counting down.
TCCGCAGGCGCGTCCACGCGGATGGGCACCGCCAAAGCGCTGCTTGATTGGGGCGGTCGGCCACTTCTCCAACATCAAATCGACACGCTCGTCGAAGTCGGCTGTGATCCGGTGATCGTCGTCCTCGGCTATCAAGCCGATACGATCCGTTCACGCATCGCCGGCCGCGCGCCTTGCCGGATGGTAGTAAACCATCGCTACACCGAGGGGCGAGCGTCGTCAGTGCGGGTAGGAGCAGCGATCCTGCCGGAGGGGCACGCAGCGATCGTGACGGCCAATGTCGACGGACCCTGCAGCGTCGCAACGGTCCGCCGCTTGATCGGAGAGATAGAGAGGGGAGGGGCATCGATCGTCGTTCCTCGTTATAACGATCAAAACGGTCATCCTGCCGTATTCGCGGGGAGCTTGCTGCCAGAGCTGCGGCAAGTCGACGAAGACGGGCAGGGCCTCAAAGCAGTGCGCGCGCGCCATCGGCAGACTACGCGATTCGTAGAGACCAGCGATCCGCTCGTAGGACTCGATCTCGACTCACCGAACGATTACAAGCGAGCATTGTCCCTGCTGGGGACACGACAGTAGCAGCAACGAGCCCGTGTTATATTGCCGTCGATTTCATGCGGCTAATTCAGATTGTGCAGGCATATGGCTGTTCCCCTACGTGAGGCGATCTCGGTCGGGAAGTACGTCGCCACGCAGCGTCTGAAAGGCGTCGAGCGCTACCCACTGGTATTGATGCTTGAGCCGTTGTACGTCTGCAACCTGGAGTGCGCAGGCTGCGGCAAGATCCAGCACCCCATCGACATCCTGCGGACACAGCTCAGCCCGGAAGAGTGCTGGGCGGCGGCCGATGAGTGCGGCGCGCCGATCGTCTCGATCCCCGGGGGGGAGCCCCTCATCCACCCGGAGATCGGGCGGATCGTGGCCGGACTGATCGAGCGAAAGAAATTCGTTTACCTCTGCACGAACGCGATCCTGCTGGAGAAAAAACTCGACCAGTTCGAACCAAACCCGTACCTCACGTTCTCCGTTCACATTGATGGGTTGCGCAAGGAGCATGACGCATCGGTCTGTCGCGAAGGGATATTCGACGTGGCCATCGCCGCGATCAAGGCTGCGAAAGAGCGTGGCTTCCGCGTCACGACTAACAGCACGATCTTCCTCGGCGCCGACTCCAAGCGGGTGCGTGAGATGTTCGACTACCTAACGGGGTTGGACGTCGATGGAATGATGGTCTCGCCGGGCTACGCTTACGAGAAAGCTCCGGACCAAGAGCACTTCCTCACGCGAGATCAGACGCGGGAGCTGTTTCGGGACATCTTGCGCGAGCCGCCGGCGCAATGGACATTCAACCAGAGTCAGCTCTTCCTCGATTTCCTCAAGGGTGAGATCGAATATGACTGCACGCCCTGGGGGAATCCGACACGTTCCGTCTTGGGTTGGCAACGGCCTTGTTACCTGATGGACGAGGGTTACGTTGATACGTTCGACGAACTGATCAACGAGACGGACTGGAGCCAGTACGGCCACGCGAGCGGCAATCCCAAGTGTCAGAATTGCATGGTGCACTCCGGGTTCGAGGCAACCGCAGTGATCGATGCGAGCACTAACCCCTTGCGCGGGTTGCGCGCCCTCAAGAGCGCACTGATCTAGACCTCGGGCCGCAGCGCGCCGGAAAAGCTCGACTGGCGCGCCGAGCTTTTCCGTTCCGGAAGCCCGCACGTTGGAGGCTGCGCCAAGAGCTGCGAGCGGGCCGTGCTCACGATTCTGACCGCGTTGCCCTGGGAAGCAGGCGCGTTCTCGCGGCGATTGCGCCGTCCGTGCCGGGTGGAGCTAGGAGACGGGTGGGCAACCTGGGGCGAACGCAATGGGGTGCGGGTGCGGGTCGTGGTGTCGGGTCCTGGGGTGAAGCGAGCGGCGGCAGCAGGCGCGGCGCTGGCGACCCTCGACCCGCCAGTGAGCAAGTTGCTGGCCGTTGGTGTAGCTGGAGGCATGCGCATCGGGTTGGCGCCGGGCACGGTCGTTCTCGCGGAAGCGTTTCAGCGTCAAGGACGAGGCGGCCAACGCATTGGCGAAAGGCTCTCGCCCGACAAGGGCTTAGCTGCGCTTAGCGCGGATGTGCTCGATCGCGCCCGCGTACAGTGGGCACGAGGCGAGAACTTGACCGTTGCAGCGCCCTTGCTGCGGGCTGAGGAGAAACGCGATCGGGGCGCGCGTTCACAGGCGAGCGTGGTGCAGATGGAGGACTACCTGTGGGCGGAAGCCGCCGATGAGCTAGGGATGCCGTTCGCATCGCTGCGGGCGGTGCTCGACCCAGTGGAAGCGGACCTCCCACCCGCCGTGGAGAGCTGGGATTGGCGCGGCCCCTCGGTGAGCGAGGTTACGCGTAGCCTGCTACGCCAGCCAAGTCTCGCCCCGGCGCTGCCGCGACTCGCGTGGCACTGGCGTACGGCGCGACGCTCGATCGATGCCGTGCTCGAGACGCTGGTCGACACTCCATGTCAAGGCGTGCGCGCATGACACGGGCGCTCGTAACAGGGGGCAGTGGATTCATCGGCGCACACGTGGTGCGCACGCTGATCAAGGAAGGTGTCGAGGTACGCGCACTGGTGCGCGGGGACGGCACACCAGCGAACCTTCACGGCTTGGCGGTGGAACAAGCGAAGGGTGATCTCATCGACGTTGGTTCGCTAGAGCAAGCCATGACCGATATCGACGTGTTGTTCCACATCGCGGCTCTCTATGAACTCGCGGGCGACAGCGCGCGGCTGCGCGCCGTCAATGTGGAGGGGACGCGTGCACTGATGCAAGCAGCACTGCGGGCAGGCGTCGAACGGGTTGTCCACACTTCGTCGGTAGCAGCGATCGGGTACGCGGCCAACGACGGCGCACCAGTAACGGAGGAGCAGTGGGCGAATGAGCACGAGCTGGCCGGACCTTACGAAGCGAGCAAGTATCACAGCGAGCGGCTGGTACACGCTTTAATCGCGGAGGAGGGGCTGCCGGCCGTGGTAGTGAATCCAACGGCGCCGATCGGGACACTGGATGTGAAGCCGACTCCAACGGGCCGTCTAATCCTCGACGCGGCCAACGGTGACCTCCCCGGCTATATGCGCGGCGCCGGGCTCAACATCGTGCCCGTGCGGGACGTGGCGGCTGGGCACGTGCTGGCCTGGCAGCGGGGGCGCGTGGGGGAGCGATACATCCTGGGACACGCGCAAGGCAATTTGACGCTGCGAGAGGTGATGGCGCGCGCCGCGGCGCTCACCGGCCGGGGTGCGCCGCGAATGCCGTTGCCGTGGCTGGTGGCGATGGCCTACGCGCAGGTCGACGAGCGTTGGAGCCGGCGGCGGGCGCGGATACCACGGGCGTCGATTGCGGGGGTGCGGCTGGCGCGGCATCGAATGTGGTTCGATCCGACCAAGGCCATCACAGAGCTTGGACTGCCACAATCGTCTCTCAGCCAGGCCTTCGCCGACGCTGTATCATACTTCCGCGCGGACGGGCGGATCCATGCCTAGCGGATCCCATGTCTAGCGGATTCGCGTTCGTCGCTTGACGGGTCCCAGGTGATGGCGATAATGGCGCTCTGGGCCCAGACTCCATCAGGCCAACTATCAGTAGGGAAAATATGACCAGCGACACCGCGACCGAGGCGAAGCCGGGCCTGCGCCCGATCGTCGACTACCTGATCATGCCGAACGAGAACAGTCTCGAAGGGGCGTACCTCAAAGGGTTGCAATGCAAATCCTGTCGCGCGGTTTTCCTCTATGTACCAACGCGACGTTACTGTGCCGTCTGCAACGGTAAAGATGAGGACCAGTTCAGCACGGTCCGGCTGAGCGACGAGGGCGAAGTCTGGGTGTACACGGTAGTACACCAATCCTGGCCGGGAATCCCGACACCGTTCGTGGGGGGGATCATTGATGTTGGGGTGGAGGAAGACGCAGAGGCAAAGGTCGCCGTGCGGGCCAATATCGTGGGCGTTGGGGCCGACCAGAAGAATATGCACTTGGGAATGAAAGTCCGAGGCAAGGCAGCCGTGGCCCATAAGGACAAGAACGGCAACGATGTCGTCGTTTGGCACTTTGAACCTGCGTAGCGCGGTGTAGAATCAAGCGGAAGTAGGCGGCGTCCGGAGCGTCGCTGTGAAGGAGTTCACTGCATGAACAACGAGTCACTGCGGGACGTCTACGTCGGCGGCGTGGGCATGATCAAGTTCGGACGCTACCCGGAGGAAAACGTCGCGACGCTGGGTGCCCAAGCGGTACAGCTAGCGCTGGCCGACGGCGGGATGCAGTTGAACGACATCGAGATGATGGCCGCCGGCTGTCTCTACCAAACCAACATGATCGGGCAGAAGATCCTCAAAGAGGTCGGGATGACGGGTATCCCGGTCTATAACGTGGCCAATGCCTGCGCCACAGGCTCCACAGCCTTCCGCGAGGCCTACTTCGCCGTAGGATCCGGGGCGTACGACATCGCCTTGGCGGTCGGCGTGGAGCAGATGGGCAAGCGCGGTCTGTTGGGTGGCATCACGGGCGACCCAGCCTATTCGCCCGAGGGTGTGATGGGCACCGGCACCATGCCAGGCGTGTTCGGCATGGCCGGGCTCGAGCACTCCCGTCAGTACGGCACCACGGTCGAGCAGTTCGCCCAGGTGTCGGTGAAGAACCACGAGCACGCCATGGCCAACCCGCTGAGCCAATACCAAGTTCGGGTGAGCCTGGAAGACGTGCTCAACGCCCGCATGGTCGCCTACCCGAACACGCTCTACATGTGTTGCCCCACCGGCGACGGCGCGGCGGCCGCGATCGTGATGAGCAAAGAGAAGGTCAAGCAGTTCTCCAGTGAGTTGATCAAGGTCGCGGCGTCGGCTTTGACGACGGATCCATACACAGACCGCGTGCTGACGTTCCCGGACGTCAACACGATGACCGTGAATGCAGCGCAGGAAGCGTACGAGCAAGCCGGCGTGGCACCGCAGGATCTCAACAGCGTGGAGCTGCACGACTGTTTCGCAACGGCCGAAGTGCTGCACTACGAGAATCTGCAGCTAGCGCCCAAGGGTGAAGCCGGCCGCTGGATAGACGAGAAGCTGACGGACCTCGCAGGGCCACAGGGTGACCCGCGTTGGACCCCAGTCAACACGAGCGGTGGCTTGCTCTCCAAAGGGCACCCGATCGGCGCGACGGGCGTCGCCAACATCTGCGAGATCACGTGGCAGATGCGCGGCCAGGCCGGCGACCGCCAAGTGCCCAATTACAAGGTAGGCATGGCGCACACGATCGGCTTGGGCAGTGCTTGCGCGGTGCACATCTTGACGAAGTAGTACTACATCCGTTCGGCGATGACAGTGAGGGCGCCTAGTGGGCGCCCTCACTGATCTCCACACGGCTCTCCACGTGGCGGAGGGACGGCATGAAAGCAGTTCTAGCGCTGGCCGGCGAAGTGGCGGAGACAGCACTACTGCACCGGCACTTGGATACAGCCGATCTAGTGATCGCGGCAGACGGCGGAGCAGCACGCCTGCAGGCGTTAGGACGTTTGCCGGATGTGCTCGTGGGCGACCTCGACTCATTGACGGAGGGTGCACTCGCCGCGCTACGGGCGGCCAACGTCGAGCTAGTCGCACACCCAAACCCCGAGCAGCAGACCGACGGGATGGTCGGATTGCTGCTGGCGCGCCAGCGGGGCGCCGACGAAGTCGTGCTAGTGGGCGTACAAAGCGCTGATCGCCTCGATCATGGCTTCGCGAATCTGATGTACCTCTCGGCACGGGAGCTGCACGGCGTGCGCATTGCCGTCGTGAGCGACTGGTCAGAAGGCGTGCTGCTCCGCGGGAACGGCGCGCCGTCCGTGCGGTTCCGGGGCGCGCCGGGCGACTACGTTTCGCTGGTCCCGATCAGCGACGAGGTGCGCGGTGTCGACACGATCGGGCTGCGCTACCCACTGCGAGCAGCGACCCTCGTGCGTGGTGCAAGCAGCGCGATGTCAAACGAACTAGTTGATGAGGACGGTGGCTTCGATATCGGAGAGGGTACCGCGCTCGCGTTTCATCACTTCCGGCAGGAGCAGCTACCCTAGGCTAAAATCGCTGCCAGGCCAGCCAGGGACCATCGACGGAGTCGCGACCATGCCGATCTACGAATTCCGCTGCAGCCAGTGCGCCACCGTGTTTGAGGTCACACGTCCGCGCGGAGAGGCCGGCGACCCGGCCTACTGCCCAGACGACGGCAGGAAAGGCCAGCGAGTCTGGAATTCGTCAGCGATCGGCGCGTTTGGGGCCGATGACTTTGACGACGATCTCGGCGATGACCTCGGCAGTGACTTCGAGGCGGGGGACTTCGGCGACGATGCAGGCCTAGGCAGCGGCTGGGGTGATGGGGAACACAGCCACGACCACGGACATTCGCACGTGCACTGAGATGAGCGGCCGCACGGTCCTCAGTTCGGAGGAGCTGTGCGGCCCTCTGATCCCGTGGTTACTTTTTCGATTCCCAGAAGATGTCGGCGATCTTCTTAACCTCGCCCCGTAGCTTGCCTGCGGCCTCCATATCGACGTTTTGCTTGTTATAGGCGGCCAGCTTGAGCGTATTCCAAACGAGTTCGTGCAGCTGCGGCCACTGCTCCAAATGCGGAGGCTTGAAGTAATCGCCCCAGAGGATCGTGATCTCATGCTTGACGATCTCCGCGTGCTCCTCCTTAGCGGCGATCATGCGCGTAGCGGAGTTTCGCCAAGCCAACGAGCCATCATCGGGGCCGAGGCCTTCGAGTTTCTCCACCATCTTCTCGACCGTCTCCGCAGCCAACTCGGCCGCGTGTGGGTGGTACAGACCACAGGGCACGTCGCAGTGGGCGTGCGCAACGCGCGCCGCGCGCGCCCAGTTCACCAGATCCATCACCGGGTTTGCCATTCCGCTACCTCCTTCATGGGACGAACACACTGCTGGAACGGACCACGCCAGCCACTTCACTGGACAACCGGCGGTACGGTCCGAGCCGCATGATAGAAGCCGGGCCGACAGGGCGAAACTCCCAGCACGCAAACGCGGCCGGGGTGTCCCGATGGGCGGTGTTGGCCGTCCTGCTGGCCTTGCTCGCACTGGTAGCGCGCCGCTCAACACGTTTCGTCGTTAAAGGGGAGAGCATGCTGCCCGCGCTGCGGGCCGGCGATTACGTCTTAGCGACGGCGCCACCCAAGTGGGTTGAGGCTCCGTGGCGGGGATGGGTAGTCGTCGCGCGCCGGCCAGACCGTCCGGATCTGGAGCTCATTAAGCGGGTAGCCGAGCCAGCCGGTCCGGGGAATTCCCTGACCGTACGTGGCGATAACCCGCATTCGAGCACGGACAGCAGATCTTTCGGCCCTGTGCCGCGAATCAATCTGATCGGCGTAGTCTGGCTGCGCTACTGGCCACTGGCGCGAATCGGTTTGGTTCGCCCACAGAGCGAGTCCGGCCCAGAATACGCTAGCTGATTGGAGTCGAAGCGGATCATCAACGGGCCTCTTCGTGCGAGGGAGGGGCGTATTAGCTATCGGTCCACGCTCCAGCAGAACTATGGACTATTGCAGCTCGTGAGTGAGACCCGAGCGACGAGCGCTGCACAGGCGGCGGAACATTTTCCGGCGACCGACCGCGGACACCATCCCGATGATGCCGCTTGGACAACGTCCCTCCCACATCCCGCCGGAGTGTTGGCAGGAACCGTTCATTAGGGCTCGCTGACACAGCGATGTCGCCCGGCCAGAAGATGCGAGCGTCTATTCCACGGGCACGGCTGCTCGGTTTCCTAGCACTGCTGGTCGCCCTAACGTCCCTGGCCTTACCCATCTCAGCCCAAGAACCCCCGAGTTCCGACGCCACCTTGCTCGGCATCACCGTCGCAGGGGGAGTCATCCCCGGCTTCCGCAGCAGCGTCACCTCGTATGCGGTGTCGGTTGGATACACGGTCGAGCAGGTCACCATCACCCCCACAACGAGCAACGCCAACGCCACGGTCACGTACCTCGACGGCGACGACATGTCCCTTGCCGACGCCAACACAACGGACGGCCAGCAGATGGACCTGGCGGTGGGCAACACCATCATCAAGGTGAAGGTGACGGCGGAGGACACTGTTGCGACCCGGACCTACACCATCACTATCACGCGGACGGAGGAGGACACGTCGCTGAGTCCGCCCGCGAGCGATCCCGCGGCGGCGTTCCCGTCGACAGCCGTCTACAGCGTGACGTTTCAGGGCAGCTGGACCAACGCTGTCACGCCGGACGGCGTTCCCGCCAGCGCACACTTCTCGCGCCTGATCGGCAGCGTTCACAGCGACGCCGTGACTTTCTTGGAGAGCGGCGAGATGGCCAGCTCTGGGGTCGAGTCCATGGCGGAGGTGGGGGGAACGTCCGCGCTCAGGAGCGAAGTGCAGGCGGCGATCAACGCCACGCCGCAGACCGCGCTCAGCGTCCTCAAGGGCGATACCGACTTCATCGGCCCGCAGGTCTCGAAGACTCTGAGCAACGTCGAGCTCACAACCGCGTTCCCCCGGGTCACCCTTACCACGATGGTGGCGCCGAGCCACGATTGGTTCGTCGGCGTCTCCGGGCTGTCCCTGCTCGACAGCCAAGGCCGCTGGCTGCGCTCGTACGAGGCAGACCTCTTCCCATGGGACGCCGGCACGGAGGAGGGCACAGACTTCGCGCTCGACCCCAGCGTCGCAACCAACCCTTGGGGAGACATCACGAGCATCCGCGGAACGGGCAAGTTCTCGACCGAGCGGATCGCGACCCTGACGTTCACGCTTCAGTCGGTCAGCACTACCCGCAGCGTGGCCGAGAACACCGAGGCGGGCACGGACATCGGCGCGTCCGTCGTAACCACTAACGCCAGCGGCACGATCACCTACACGCTGGGCGGCACTGACGCGGCATCCTTCGACATCGTCGGCTCGACCGGCCAACTCCAGACGAAGGCCGCTCTCGACTACGAGTCCAAGCGTAGCTATGCGGTGATCGTCACGGCCACGGACGCGAACGGCTCCACCAGCGTGATAATCACCATCAACGTCAGCGACATCAATGAGACCGAGGACCCGAGGCTGTCGGTCGAGACGATCGTCTCCAGCCTGACCCTGGTTCTGTGGGCAGGCGGCGACTTCGTGGTCGTGCCAGCGGGGGCGCCCACGACGGCGGCGGATCTGTTCGGGGGCACGGACGTGACGCGCGTCTGGAAATACAACCGCCTGACGCGGGCCTGGGACCTCTCCTACCGCCCCCGCCTGGGCAGCGGGGGATTCGCCATCGAACCCGGCGACATCCTCTGGATAGTCACGCCGCGCGCCCAGACGGTCGGCGGCTAGATTCACTGCCTAACATGGCCGAACCTGGCGAGCCGGAGAGGAGCGCGATGCGGCGCGGACTCGAGAGCGGCAGGGGTAGCGGCGTGTGAGGCGGGGGCGGGTCTGGCTGCCTAGCGTGCGCCGAACCCTGGCTTTAGTGGGGGCGACCGTGCTAATCAGCGCCGCCCTGTTCGGGCCCGTCCGCCCGCTATTCGCGCAGGACTCCGGCGAATCGATGGAGGCCGTGGCGGCGGATCGAGCCGCGCTTTTGGCGCTCTACGAGGCCACGAACGGCCCCGACTGGACGGACAACAGCAACTGGGGCAGCGACAAGCCGCTCGGCGCCTGGCACGGCGTCACCACGGACGCCCAGGGCCGCGTCACACGCCTATCCCTTTCCAGAAACAACCTGACCGGGATCCTCCCACCCGAGTTGGGAAACCTTGATGAGCTGACGGTCCTGGCTCTGGGGGACAACAGGTTGACGGGGCCGATCCCGCCTGCGCTGGGCAACCTCGCCAACCTGGTGCTTCTGGTTCTGGGGGACAACGGGTTGACGGGGCTGATCCCACCTGCGTTGGGCAACCTCGCCAACCTGCGCGTCACACGCTTCGCGGGCAATGCGGTGACCGGGTGCGTGCCTCACGGGTTGCGCTATCTGCTGGCTGCTCCGAAGTACGCGCCGGATGTCCCGGCCCATGACTTCCTCGCGGCGGACGCGAACGGCGACGGCGATATCGATGACGCGGTGGACCTCCAGGGCCTGGGCCTGCCCTTCTGCATGCTTCGCGAGTTGCGGCTGAGCAGCGTGACCCTCGACCCGTCCTTCGCCGTCGACACGGCGGCCTATGCCGCTTCCGTGGTCAGAAGCGTCGAGGAGACGGTGGTAATGGCGACGCCGTACAACGTCGGCGACAGCGTCACCATCCGCAAGCGAGGGGAAAGCTATGCCAGCGGCGAAGCGGTGCCGCTCGATCTGGGGCCGAATCCCATCACCATTGAAGTCCTTCCCCCCGACGCCACTCCCAAGCAGACACTCACCGTAGAGGTGACGCGGCGCTTGAACGACGACGCCCTGACGGTGAGTCCGGGGGCGCTCTCGCCGGCGTTCAGCAGCACGGTGGATCTCTACACGGTCCACGTGGCCAGTCACGTGGACCGGATCACGATTGAGGGCATGGCGGACGGGGGCGGCCGCGTGGTCCACCGGGACGAGAGCGGGGCAGAAATCACGGACGCCGGCGCGAGCGCCGCCGGTCTGCAAGTGGACCTGCCGGCGGTTGGCGGCAAGCGCATCCATGTGGTGATGAGCGATGCAGACGGCGGCGCGGTGGCGCGGACCTACGAGGTGTTGGTGATCCGTGAGGGCACCGTGGCGACGGATCGGGCGGCGCTGATGGCGCTGCACGAGGCCACGGCCGGCGCGAACCAGAGGGTCGGTGCCAACTGGGGGAGCGCCGAGCCGCTCGACGCCTGGAGCGGCGTCGACGCGAACGCCTCCGGCCGCGTCACACGCCTGGCACTAGAAGGAAAACTCTTGAGCGGTCCCCTGCCAGCCGAGTTGGGCCACCTCGACCACCTGACGGAACTATCTCTGGGGGGCAACGGGTTAAGCGGGCCGATCCCAGCTGCGCTGGGCAACCTCGCCAGACTGCGAAAACTGAATCTGTCGCATAATCGACTGGACGGGCCGATTCCGAAGCTGAGCGGCCTCTCCAACTTGACGTACCTGAATCTGCGGGGCAATTGGTTGAGCGGGCCGATCCCGGCCGTGCTGGGCCGCCTCGCCAATCTGAAGAACCTGTTCTTGGACAACAACCGGCTAAACGGCCCGACCCCAGCCGCGCTGGACCACCTCACTGATCTGAAGAACCTGTTCTTGGACAACAACCAGTTGAGCGGGGCGCTTCCAAACCTAAGCGGTCTCCTCAAGCTGACGTACCTGAACCTCAACCACAACCAATTGAGCGGGCCGATCCCGGCCGTGCTGGGCCGCCTCGCTAATCTGAGAGAACTGGCACTCGGCCACAATCAGTTGAGCGGGCCGATCCCGGACCTGAGCGGGCTCCTCAAGCTGACGTACCTGAATTTCGGTCACAACCAGTTGAGCGGGCCGATCCCAACATGGCTGGACCGCTATGCCAATCTGAGAGAACTGGCACTCGGCCACAACCAGTTGATCGGGCCGCTTCCGGACTCGCTGGGCGATCTCGCTCATCTGCGAGTCACGCGCTTCGCGGGCAATGCGGTGACTGGGTGCGTGCCCCGCGGCTTGCGCCATCTGCTAGCTGCGTCAGCGTATACGCCGGACGTTCCGGCTCATGATTTCATCGCGGTGGATGCGAACGGCGACGGCGATACCACCGACGTGGGCGATACTCCCGGCCTGGGTCTGCCCTTCTGCCTGCTGCGCGAGCTGCACCTGAGCGGCGCGACTCTTGATCCCCTCTTCGCCAGCAGCACGGCCGCCTATGCCGCCGCCGTGGCCGGCGACATCGCGGAGACGGTCGTGACGGCGACGGTGCACGACGCCGGCGACGCCATCACCATCCGCAAGGGCGAGGAGAGCTACGCCAGCGGCGAGGCGCTGCCGCTCGACTCGGGGCCGAACCCCATCACCATTGAGGTCGTTCCTCCGGACGGCACCCCCACACAGATCGTTACCGTGGCGGTGACGCGTGGGAGCACCCCGCCGCCCGGTGGTGTCACCCTCACTCTGCGGAAGGGCGGCGGCTTCTATGTCCTGCCCGGTAGCGCGTTCACGACGGCGGGCCGCCTCTTCGGCGGCACGGACGTGGCGAGCGTCTGGAAATACAACCGCGTAACGCGCGCCTGGGACCTTGCCTACCTCCCTGTTCTGGGCCGCGCGGACTTTGCCATCGCGCCCGGCGACATCCTCTGGATCGTCTCGTCGCGCGCCCAGACGCTCACCCCATGAGCGCTACCGCAGCGCACACGGAGCACGTTCGCACGGTACCCGTAATTGACCCCTCACCGGAGAACGGCCGAACCGTCGCGTACCATTAACGAGCAGCTAGATAGCATCATCGGCCCCCGCTCACTGGGGAAGTCGCCCCTGTGCAGCCATCGCGCCCGTGGCCAGTCTATCGGCTGGGCGACCCGCACTGAGGACGCCCGCCGAGGCGTGAGGGCACTGTCTTCGGGGCTATCTATCCTGCTCTGGCTATCCTGCTCTGGCTAAATCCTTGGGGGTCTCAGCATGGTCTGCCCGCTCGCGCTCACCCCCAAAAGTGTTCTCCGTAGCCGCCACCACTTGCGCAGGGCAGCGGAAATTCGAGATAATTCCGCTTGGCACTCCAGGCCGCCGAGTGCTAATTGGGCAGAAACCAGCCATTTACCTACCTGCGGCCGCCGGTAAGGACATCCATGGCCAAGCAACTGATCTACGACGAAGATGCCCGCGCGGCGATGCGGACGGGAATCGACAAACTCGCCAACGCGGTGAAGATCACTCTCGGCCCCAAGGGCCGGAACGTGGTGCTCGCGCGAGCCTTCGGCGCGCCGACCATCACCAATGACGGAGTCACGATCGCCCGTGACATCGAACTTGAGGACGCATTCGAGAACATCGGCGCGCAGCTCGCGAAAGAGGTCGCGTCGAAGACCAACGATATCGCTGGGGACGGCACGACGACGGCCACGGTGCTCGCGCAGTCGATCGTGACAGAGGGGATGAAGAACGTGGCGGCGGGGGCGAATCCGATCGCACTCAAGTGGGGCCTTGAGAAGGCCTCGCAACTCGGCACCGAGGAGATCAAGAGGAACGCCATCCGCGTGACGACGCGCGAGCAGATGGCGCAGGTGGCTTCCATCTCCGCCGCCGAGGCGGCCGTGGGAGATCTGATCGGCGAAGTGATGGAGAAGGTCGGCAAGGACGGCGTCATCACCGTGGAGGAGGGGAAAGGGATCCGCACGGAGGTGGAGTTCGTGGACGGGATGCAGTTCGATCGCGGCTACATCTCGCCGTACTTCATCACGAACCCGGATCGGATGGAGGCGATTGTCGACGACGCCTACATCCTGATCACCGACAAGAAGATCTCAGCCGTGAGCGACGTACTGCCGCTGCTCGAGAAGCTTCTGCAGGTGACGAAGAACATCGTAATTATCGCGCCCGACGTGGACGGCGAAGCGCTGGCGACTCTCGCGGTCAACAAGCTGCGCGGCACGGTGAACATCTTGGCGGTGAAAGCGCCGGGGTTCGGAGACCGGCAGAAGGACAATCTGGGCGACCTCGCCGCGATGACCGGCGGCACCGTGATCAGTGAGCAGCTCGGCCGCGGCGTCGCCGAGGCCGAGGTCCAGGACATGGGCCGCGCGCGCCGCTTCCTATCGACGAAGGACAACAGCACGATTATCGAAGGCAAGGGCGATGCTGCTGAGGTGGACGCTCGGATCCGCGAGGTGCGGGCCTTGCTCGAACTCTCGAAGAGCGACTGGGATACGGAGAAGACCCAAGAGCGGCTTGGGAAGCTCTCCAACTCGGTCGCGGTGATCAAGGTCGGCGCCGCCACGGAGGTGGAGCTGAAGGAACGCAAGCACCGCGTGGAGGACGCGCTCTCCGCGACCCGCGCGGCGGTAGAGGAGGGAATCGTCCCCGGCGGAGGCGTGGCGCTCATCGCCGTCGCCAAGACGATGCAGGAAGAAGAGTACGAGGGCGACGAACGGACCGCCGTACGGATCCTGCGCCGGTCGCTCGAGGAGCCGCTCCGGCGGATCGCGTCGAACGCCGGCAAGGACGGCTCGGTCATCGTGCAAGAGGTGAAGGAAGCCAACAAGGTCAACTGGGGCTACGATGCCCAACAGGACGATTTCGGTGACATGGTCGAGAAAGGCGTGATCGACCCGGCGCTCGTGACGCGCGCCGCGCTAGAGAACGCCGTCTCGATCGCCGCGATGGTGCTCACGACGAATTGTTTGGTCAGTGAGAAGGAAGACGAGACGCCGCCGGTCCAGCCCACAGGAATGGGCGGCGCGCCGCCGATGCCCGCGAGCGCGATGGGCGGCTACTAAGGGCCTGCCTCCAGCTATGTAGGACTCGCTCCTCCACAACGCAGCCTCCCCGGCGGGAGGCTGCGTTGTTCTTTCTGGGGATCGCCACCAAACTGTGGGAACAGTTGGGTGGTGCTTACCCTGGCGTGCCGGACTGCGCACCACCCGGCCGACCAAACGCTCCGGACACTTGCAAAAAGCATTTGAAAAGCGACTCACCGTGGCGTTCGGCGTCACGGCGATAGGCGCCCGCCGCTTACCTCCTCACCGAGGGATAAGATGGGCGGCGGTCGCCTTGAAGACAGCCGAAACCGAGCTTCCCACCCGCAACCCCAACGCTTCGGCTGAGGCCGGTGTTACTGTCGCGACGGCGGTAGTGTCCTCAGTGTGGCCCAAGCGGAGCTGGATTCGCAGAACGGGGCCCACAAGGCTGATTGCGTCGATGCGCGCAGGCAAGCAGTTGCGGGCGCTGCCGGGAACCGCCGCTGCGGAGGGGAAAAGTGTGATCGCCTCCGGGCGCACGCAGACCAAGGCAGCTGCAGGAGGAGACGCACTCGCTACGTCCACAGGTTGGCCGGCGATGCGATACGTTGCGATACCGACAGTGACAGCGGAACGTTCCAAGCTCGCGGCCCAAACGTTCTCGACTCCCACGAAAGCGGCTACTTCTGCGTCGGCAGGGGCGCCGAAAACCTCAGCGGGCGAGCCTCTCTGGCGCAGGCGGCCGTCGATCAAGACGACGATGCCGTCGCCGAGGCGGCGAGCTTCGTCGCGGTCGTGGGTAACGAGGACGGTTGTCGGACGGCTCTCCGCCAAGACGGAAGCGAAGTCCTCGATCAGATCAGATCGAGTGGGAGCATCGAGGGCGGCAAAGGGCTCGTCAAGGAGGAGCACCTCGGGATCGAGAGCGAACGCCCGCGCGAGGCTGACGCGCTGCGCCTCGCCACCGGAAACGTCGTGGGCATGCCGGTTGGCGAGGTGTCCCACACCAAAGCGATCCAGCCAATGCCGCGCGCGCGCGCGCCGCGGCGCGCGCGCTACCCGTCGCAGCCGCAACCCCAGCTCCACATTGGCGCGCACGCTCATACTGAGGAGCAGCGGCTCTTGAAAAGCTGTAGCCATTCGACGCCGGGTCGCAACAGGGTCGCGCTGCATGGGCATCCCATCAAGGAAAAGCTCGCCGCGCTCGGGTCGGATCAGCAATTGAAGCATGCGCAGTAGCGTGCTTTTGCCCGCGCCATTGGGCCCGATGAGTGCCGTGGTGCGCCCCTTGGGCACATCCAACTGGGGGATATCGAGAACAACGCGGCCGTCACGGACAACTCGGCAGCCACGAAGTTGGATTTTGCTATCCGCGATCCGCGGAAGGCTAGGCGGGGCGGCGTTGCTGGGCACTAGTGAAGACCAAATTCACGAGGTAAGCGATCACAAGCAACATCACGCCGAGGGCAATCGCGACCTCGAAACGGCCACGGCTTGTTTCAAGCACAGTCGCAGTGGTGAGAACGCGTGTCTCTCCTGCAAGGTTGCCGCCGACCATGATGGAAGCTCCCACCTCAGAGATGACAGCGCCGAAGCCAGCCATGAGCGCGGCGAGCAACCCCAAGCGCGCCTCGCGCACGATCAGCCAAAGGAGCTGCACGCGATTCGCGCCGAGAGCGATCATCTGGTCGATGAGCTTAGGGTCGATGGCCTGGATAGCAGCCAGCGATATCCCGATCACGAGCGGCACAGCGATGACGAACTGGGCAATGACAATCGCCCACGGAGTGTAGATGAGGCCGAGGCTGCCGAAGGGACCGCTGCGCCACAGCATGATCGCGACGAAGAGCCCAACAACAACCGGCGGCATGCCCATGCCCGTGTTAACGAAGGCAACGAGCGGACGCCGCCCAGGGAAGCGTTTGAGCGCGAGTGCCGCACCGATCGGGATTCCGAGTACCAACGACACCACCGTAGCGAGACTTGAGACGGCAAGGGTACGTAGGGTAATCTCAATGATCTCAGCGTCGCCGTGAATCCAGAGATTGAAGGCCTCTTTGATGCCGTCCCAAAGCAGGTCCACAGTCGCGCCTCTCAGCCATCGGCAGCTTGTGCGGCGAAGCGCTCAATCACTTCGGCCTCCCGGAGGCCGGCAGTGGCGTAGAAGAGGGGGCGGCCGAACTCCTCGCGGCGGAAGTCATTGATAATCGCTTGAGCTTCCTCGCTGAGCATAAACTCAATCCAGGCGACGGCGGCAAGGGTGTTGACGCCGAGCTTAGCAGGGCTAACTTGCAGCACGCTGTAGAGATTGAGAAGGGCTGGATCGCCCTCGACTAGAGGGACAAGGTCAATGCCGTCTGAAAGTGCGAGGAAGGTGCCTCGGTCCGTCAGCACATAGGCGAGCTTTTGGTCGGCGATGGTGAGCGTCGCGCCCATACCCTGACCGCTTTCCACATACCAAGAGCCCCTTGGGGCGGTACCAGCCTCTTCCCAGATCGCCTGCTCGCGCTTGTGCGTACCGCTGTCATCGCCGCGAGAAATGAAACGCGCCTCGGCAATGGCGATAGCGGTGAACGCCATAGCGGCATCGGTACCGCCCGCGATATTGGCAGGATCGTCTCGCGGGCCAGCGATTACGAAATCATTGTAGGCAACGGGGTACCTGTTATAGGCGTGGCCCGCATCGACCAGCGCACGCTCTGCGTCCGGTGCATGCACGAAAAGGGCATCGGCGTTGCCGTCCTCGGCCAAGCGCAGCGCGGCGCCTGTACCGACCGCGACCGGCTTCACATTGACGTTCACATCGGCCTCGAAGACGGGGATGAGCACCTCAAGGAGACCACTATCTTGGACGCTGGTGGTCGTGGCGAGGATCAGATCGCCGCGCGCCGTGGGCGGAGCAGGGCGGCAAGCGAACACGAGGAGTGCGAACGCAACGAGGCCTGCTAGAGCGAGGCGGACCCATAGTCGGGAGCGATATGCTGAAGCAGGCATAACGATCGGAATCGTGCCACATTGCGGTAACCACAACAAGTCGTGGATCAGGTTCCATTGTTAGGCTGCAGGCATGAGCAGTCGTTGGGACGTGATCGTGGCAGGGGGCGGTCCAGCAGGCAGCACCGCCGCCCGCCAGTTAGCCACAGCAGGGGCCCGCACGCTCTTGCTGGAGAAGGTACGCCACCCCGATACAAGGCTTGCGGCGGCGGCGTGCCGGTACGCACGGTCGCTTTGCTCGATCGTCCGATCGATGCAGTGATTGAAGATGTCGTGCAGGGGATCGAAGTGAGCCATCTCGGCGAGCGGCGCTTCGTAAAGCGATCAACGGACCCACTGGCCTACATGGTGCAGCGCGACCGCTTCGACGCACTAATGCTGGACTGGGCAGGCGAGGCCGGCGCCGAGGTGCGCGAGGAGGAGGCAGTGCGAGATGTCGAGGTCGGCTCAACGGGCGCTCGAATAACCACGGATCGCGGTGTCCACGAAGCGACAGTAGTGCTGGGCGCAGACGGAGCAGCGGGGCGAGTAGCGCCTGCGGCCGGATTAGGGAACGGACTCGCGAAGAGCGCGGCTTGGGAACTAGAGATTGCTGCACCCGAGACGGCTCTGCGTCGCTGGAACGGGATCGTGAACGTTGATGTGGGCTATCGGCCTTGGGGCTATGGCTGGGTTTTCCCAAAAGCCGAGCACCTGTCCATCGGGCTGGTTCTCGCACCGGGTCGCGGGCACCGGATTCGAGAGCAGGCACAGCGCTACTTAGAGGGATTGGGGCTGGCCGGGGCGGAAGTGCAGGAGGCGCGCGGGCATCCGATTCGCTACCGGCGCAGTACGGAGCGCATCGCGGCTGGCCCGGTGCTGCTGCTGGGCGATGCCGCAGGCCTCGCGGACGAGTTCACTGCAGAGGGAATCTCGTACGCAATCGAGTCGGGGGGGCTAGCGGCAACGGCGGCACTAGCAGCGCTAGGCGGCGCTGGTGAGGCGGCCGAAGAGTATACACAAGCGATCGACCGCATCATCCAGCCAGAGTTGGATGCGGCACGGGCGATCTCACGAATGTACTACTGGTGCATCACAACGTGGCCGTGGCTGGCATTGGCCACGAGCAAACGGATGGCGTATTTTTGGCGCGCCCTCTTCCGGGTCATGCAAGGCCGGTCGACGTACCAGGCGGAATTGCGGCGGATCCCAGGCCTAGCCCTGTCGGCGCGGATGCTATGAAACGCCCTGCCGTGAAGGAGCCAGCGCGAGGGAAGGCGTCCGGCCAGTGCCGCTCGGGCAGCCGGCAACGCCAAACCATCCACTTGCTCGCGCCCTCGGAAATCATCGCGCGCCTGGACGCCGAGGCGCCGATCCCAGCCTGGCGCGCACACGGTGATCCGGTGGCGGAGCTGGTGCTGACGCTCCTATCGCAGAACACTTCGGATACGAATTCGGGACGAGCGTACCAATCGCTCGTGGCACGCTTCCCCGATTGGGATGTCGTGTTGGCGGCACCGGTCGAGGAGATCGAAGAGGCTATTCGCATTGGAGGACTGGCGAAGACGAAGGCGCCGCGGCTGAAGGCGCTGCTGGCGGAGCTGCGCGAGCGATTGGGAGGCGAATGGGATGCCTCTCATCTGGAAACCTTGCCACTGAAGGACGCCAAAGCGTGGCTCACGAGCTTGCCCGGCATAGGACCAAAGACGGCGGCGTGCGTGTTGCTCTTCGCGCTGAAGCGGCCCGCCCTGCCGGTCGATACGCACGTGCATCGCGTGTGCCAGCGCCTGGGTCTCATCAATGAAAAAACGAGCGCCGCCGCCGCACATGAACTGCTCGAATCACAATTGCGTCGGGGACAGGTGTACCCGTTCCACGTCGCATTGATCCGGCACGGGCGCCGCGTATGCAAGGCGAGGCGCCCTCACTGCGAGCAATGTGTCCTGTCAGACCGATGTCCCAGTGCAGGGTTGGGAAGGGCAGGCTAGGGTGGCTCGACACGCAACCAGCGGAGGCGCCGCGTGATCCGCGCTGGCATCATCAACGTTACCGGCTACGTAGGGTGCGAGCTGGCCCGGCTATTGCTCGGCCATCCAGAGGTGCGCGTGACCTCGGTGACGGGGCGGTCCGAGGCAGGGCGGCGGCTGCCGGATGTGTTCCCGCACCTGTGGTCGCTGGATTTGGCGATCACCGAGCAGCTCCGGGACGATGTCGACGTGGTGCTATCAGCGCTGCCGCACACCGCGGCGGCGCCGCTGCTGGAGCCGTATATCCGAGCCGGTACGCCGGTGATCGACTGCAGCGCTGATTTTCGGCTTCATGACCCCGATATCTACGCACGTTGGTACGGCGAACACCCGGCGAGCGATCTGTTAGCGCAGGCGACGTATGGTCTGCCGGAGCTACATCGTGATGCGATCCGGAAATCGCGGCTGGTCGCTGTCCCGGGCTGCTACCCGACCGCAGCGATCCTGGCGCTGGCGCCGCTGCTGGCGGGCGAGTTGGTAGAGGACGCATTCATCGTCGACGCGAAATCTGGACTGTCCGGCGCGGGCCGGGCATTGAAGCAGAGCAGCCACTTCGCCGAAGTGGACGGCACTCTCAGCGCCTACGGATTGGACGGGCACCGGCATCAACCCGAGATCACACAAGAGCTCGGCGCTCTGCAACCAAATGGGGGGGTACCGCAGGTCACCTTCGTCCCGCATCTGGTCCCGATGACGCGCGGAATCCTGGCGACTGCCTACGCCACCGCGCGGGTGGGCGCGCTGCCGGCGGAGCGCCAGCTCGCACAGACGGAACTCACCCAGCGCTACCAGGCTTTCTACGAAGGACACCCGTTCGTGCATGTGGCACCGAGCGGGCCCAGCACGAAACACACGCTGGGCAGCAATGCCTGTCTTGTTTATCCGAATGTCGACGTGGTAACCGGCCAAGTGGTTGCGATCGCGGCGTTGGACAATCTAGGCAAGGGCGCCGCAGGCGCTGCCATCCAGTGCCTCAATTTGATGTGCGGCTTCGACGAGAGCGCTGGCCTGTCAGTCGCCGCGATCTACCCTTAGCGCGCCCGTGAACGACGACGCTCAACCGGATGGCGCAGTCGACTCGAGCCCTGGCGCGCTGACGCGCGCGCGCGGCTTCACAGCTGGCGCCACGACGGCCGGAATCAAAGAATCCAAACTGCCCGATATGGGCCTCCTGGTATCCGATACGGTAGCGGCGGCAGCGGCGGTCTTCACGTCGAACGCACTCAGGGCGGCACCACTCATCGTTGATGCGGAGCATGTAGCGAACGGCCGGATCCAAACCGTACTAGTGAACTCCGGCAATGCGAACGCAGCGACGGGGGAGCGAGGATTAGCTGATGCGCGGCGGATGGCCGAGATCGCCGCGGCACGCACGGGATGCGGGCCCGATGAGGCATTCATTCTGAGTACGGGCATGATCGGGCAGTACTTGCCGATGGATCTGATCGAGGCAGGAGCGAACGCGATCACGGCGACGAATACGGGCGGTGCGGCGTTCGCGCGCGCGATCATGACAACGGACACGTTTCCAAAGGAAGCGAGCCAGACGTTCGAGGCAAATGGACGTTCTTACACCGTCGGCGGCTGCGCCAAGGGCGCGGGCATGATCCATCCGAACATGGCGACGATGCTGGCCTTCTTAACAACCGATGCGCCGGTAGAAGCACCCGTCCTGCAAGCGCATCTGCGGGAGGCGTGCGACCGTACATTCAACATGATCAGCGTTGACGGAGACACGTCCACGAACGATACGGTACTGCTGCTGGCGAACGGGGCAGGCAGTGGGCCGCCGATCGCCGGCGCCGCCGCGGTGAACCCCTTCGCTGCAGCACTGGAGACGGTCTGCCGAAAGCTCGCGATCGACATCGCGCGCGACGGCGAAGGTGCGACAAAGTTGATCGAGGTGGGGGTGGGAAGCGCAGCAAGCGTCGAGGAAGCACGGGCAGTGGCGCGAAGCGTAGTGCGGTCGCCCCTCCTCAAGGCGGCGCTAAGCAAGGGCGACCCGAATTGGGGTCGCGTCCTGATGGCGGCAGGAAACGCGGGGGTGCGGATCGATCCGAACCGCTGCCGACTTTCGATCGGTGAGATGACACTGTTCGCTCGGGGAGAACCGACCGGAGTGCCAGAGGCGCAGGCCGCCAAGGCAGTGATGGGCATGGTGGTGCGAATCCGGCTTGAGCTGGGCCAGGGCGAGGCGTCCGCGACCGCCTGGGGCTGTGACCTGACCGAAGAGTACGTGCGCTTCAACGCAGACTACGTTACGTAGGCGCTCTCTCAACCGCCGGTCGCCGTACGCTGAACCGCATGAATGCTGCACAAGCCCCGGGCGCGATCGTGGTCAAGTTGGGTGGCAGCACGCTCGGAGCCCACGACACGTCATTGGCCGATATCGCGGCACTCGCGCGGCAGGACCGACAGGTGGTAGTGGTACACGGGGGTGGAGCGCTGACGACAGAGTGGCTGGAGCGGCTTGGGGTGGAGACAGAGTTCTCCGATGGACTGCGCAAGACAACGCCCGAAGCGCTGGATATAACGATCGCGGTTCTTACGGGTGTAGTGAACAAACGGCTCGTGGAGCAGTTTGTCTCGCTGGGCACGCAGGCGCTCGGCATCTCGGGAGCCGACGCCGGGATCGTACGGTCTCCGCTAAGCCAGCGTGGCTTGGGTTTCGTGGGAGAGGAGCCTGTCTGCGATGCTGCGCCGCTTGTAGCATTGCTGGACGCTGGTTTCTTACCGATCGTTGCCCCGATCGGGCTCTCCACCAACGATCAGCTCATCAATATCAACGCAGATGCCGTGGCCGGCGCGGTCAGTGTGGCGCTGAAGGCGGAGGCACTCGTGATGCTGACCGACACCGACGGCGTGCTGGACAGCGAGCAGCAGCCGCTCGTCACGATCGACGCCGAACAGGCTCAGGCTCTTCAATCGGCCCGAGTCGTAGTGGGGGGAATGTTGCCCAAGCTGGCCGCAGGCCGGACGGCAGCGGCGGCAGGGGCGGCGGCACGGATCGTCAATGGCCGAGCCGCGGGAGCGGTGCCGGCCGCGCTGCGAGGCGAGACGGGTACGCTCGTCTTGTAGTTGCAGCGCACCGCGCTGAATGTTCCTTGCTGCGAAGGAGAACGCTGGATATCGTGACATTGCCGGAGCGCTGACGCAGACGAGAGAAAAAGCCATGCCAACCATCGCCGAGCGCGAGGCTGCGGTTTGCTTCAATACAGGCAAGCGCTTCCCTGTAACGATCGTGCGGGGCGAGGGCTCACGTGTATGGGACGACGAGGGGAAGTCCTACCTCGATTTCGTAGCGGGGATTGCGGTAATCGCGCTAGGACACGGGCATCCAGCCGTCGTTGAGACACTGAAGAGTCAAGCCGAGCGGCTCATCCAAGTTTCGAACTATTTCTACTCGGTGCCGCAGATCGAGCTAGCGGAGCTTCTCACGAAGGCAAGCGGCCTTAGTCGCGTGTTCTTCTGTAACAGCGGCGCCGAAGCCAATGAAGGCTGTATCAAACTGGCGCGCAAGTGGGGGCAGACGGAGAAGAACAGTGCGTTCGAAATCGTGGCGATGGAGCAGGGCTTCCATGGCCGCACGCTCGCGACCGTGACGGCAACCGGAACGCCTCGCTATAGCGAGCCATTCCAACCGCTGCCGGACGGCTTCCGACACGTTCCCTTCAACGACATAGCCGCGCTGGAGGCTGTAGTCGACGACCGGACATGCGCGGTGATGCTGGAGCCTGTACAGGGCGAGGGGGGCGTCAACGTCCCGGACCTCGATTATTTGCCCGCCGTTCGCGCGCTGTGCGACGAGCGCAACGTCGCGCTGATCATGGATGAGGTGCAAACCGGGTTCGGACGCACAGGACGGCTGTTCGGCTTCCAGCATAGCGGCGTCACGCCGGATATCATGGCGATCGCCAAAGGGCTGGGCAGCGGTGTTCCGATCGGCGCGTTCTTGGCCAATGATCGATTTTCCGTGTTTCAGCCAGGCGACCACGGAACGACGTTCGGCGGGCAACCGCTGACGACAGCGGTGGCGTTAAGCGTTGTGCGGACGATCATCAAGGAAGATCTGCCCGCACAGGCGGAGGCGAAAGGCGAACGAGTGCGGGCGAAGCTGCGGGCACTGGAGGACCAGCATCCGCAGATCGTCGACGTGCGAGGACAGGGATTACTGATCGGGATCGAGTTTGACGGAGAGATCGCTGGAGAGGTAGTCACCGCCTGCCGGGATCGGGGATTGCTGTGCAGCAACCTGAAGCCGACTGTGATCCGCTGGGTACCGCCGCTGACAGTGACTGAGGCAGAGCTCGATGAAGCGGCCGCGATCTTCGATGCAGCTCTCAGCGCCGTCGAAGCAGTGGAGAGCTCTCAGCTGCCGGCGGGAACACCATGAGCGCCACACCCTACGAGGGAGCCGGCAAGAAAGTGGTGCTGGCCTACAGCGGCGGCCTCGACACATCGACCGTGACGCGCTGGCTTGTGGAACGCAACTGGGAGGTCGTATGTCTAACGGCCGACGTAGGCTTCCTCGACGCGGACCCAGAACTCGAGAAGCGCGCGCTGGCGGCGGGCGCGACGCGTCTGGTGGTAGAAGATGCGCAGGCGATTTTCGCGCGCTACTTCGTGCTGCCCGCGCTGGCCGCCGGGGCGATTTACGAGGATCGCTATCCACTGGCGACAGCGCTGGCGCGCCCGCTCATCGCGAAACTGTTGGTGGACACAGCCCGCGCAGAGGGCGCGCAAGCGGTCGCACACGGCTGCACCGGCAAGGGCAATGACCAGGTGCGCTTCGATGTATCGGTAGCGGCGCTGGCGCCCGAGCTGACGATTTTGGCACCCGTTCGCGATTGGGAGCTGACGACCCGACCTGCTGAGATCGCATATGCCAAGGAGCACGGGATCCCGATCCGCGAGACGACCGCAAGTCCCTATTCGACCGACGAGAATCTGTGGGGTCGATCGATCGAAGCAGGGATGCTGGAGGATCCGTGGGTCGAACCACCGGCGGATGTCTATCAATGGACACGGTCCGTCGCGGAGGCGCCAGACGAGCCCGCGTTCGTCGAGGTGCAGTTTGAGCAGGGAGCACCAGTCGCGATAGACGGTCTAACGATGGAGTCCGTGCCGCTTATCGAGCGCATGCACGAGCTGGCCGGGCAGCACGGCATCGGCCGGATCGACATGGTCGAGAACCGACTGGTGGGGATTAAGTCCCGCGAAATCTACGAGGCTCCCGCCGCCGTGGCGCTGCGCGAGGCGCATCAGGCACTGGAGACGCTCACACTATCGAAGCCGCAGCAGCGGCTGAAGCGCCGGCTGGCGCAAGAGTATGCAGATTTAATCTACGACGGCTTGTGGTTCACAGCGCACCACCAAGACCTCGCAGCATACGTGCGCTCCACACAACGGCACGTGAGCGGGGTCGTGCGACTGCGGCTGCACAAAGGCACCGCGACAGCCGTGGGGCGCCGCAGCCCGCGCAGTCTGTACCAGCTTTCGTTGGCGACTTATGATGCAGCCGACCAGTTTGACCAAAGTGCGGCGCGCGGTTTCATTCAAATCTGGGGCCTTCCCATCCGCGTACAGGCCGACAGTCAACTGTTGCAGCAGCCCGAGAGCCCACTGCAGATCGCGGCGGGCGACGATGTCGAGTCATGACGACAGACGCCAACACTCGCCCGGACGCCCTCACGATCACCTACGTGGAACGATCACTGGGATTCGGCGGCGACGACGCGGCAACGTTCTTAGTCGACCGGCCCGGCCACCCCAAGGCCGAGTACGATCTGCGTTTGGCGATGGACGCGCTAGAGCTGTTCCAAGCGAAGACCGGCGAACTGAATGCCGATCAGAGGCAACGCCTATTGCAAGCGCTCGCCACGCGTGTCTACCCGCGACTTTTCTCTGGAGAGCAGCGTCTCGTGGCGATCGCCGTCGTCCGCGCGCGTGACATCGCTCCCTCTGATGTGGACGACATCCTGGCAGACGCGGGACTCAACTAAGGTAGAGGCGCGCGCGGCGTTTTCCAGCAGCCAATCGCTGCTGATCCAGTCCGCAAGCGACGGGCAAGGCATTCTCCGTGGCACGGCTAGACGGCACGAGCAACGAAACCCAGCAGGGACGCACATGGGGCAGTCGCTTTGAGCGGCAGCCGGCGGAGGCTGTCCGAGCATTCACCGCGTCGATTGAGACAGACGTAGCGCTCTACCGGCAGGACATCGCGGGATCACGTGCTCACGTGCGTATGCTGGCGGCACAGGAAATCATCCCCCGCTCCGAGTGCGATGCGATCTTGCAAGGGCTGGACCAAGTGGAGCAGGAGATCGCGGCGGGCGCGCTGGAGTTGAGTGACGAGCGCGAGGATATCCACACGCACGTCGAGGCGCGGCTAGCAGAGATCATCGGCGAAGAGGCAGCAGGGCGGTTGCATACCGGCCGCTCGCGCAACGACCAGATCGCACTCGACACACGCCTGTACACGCGCGACGCGATCGATGACGCGCTTGAGGGAATCCTTGCGCTACAGACCGCATTGGTTGGGCTGGCCGAGCGCAATTTCGAGGTCTATTTGCCGGGCTATACGCACCTGCAGCGGGCACAGCCGCTGCTGCTCGCCCACCACTTGCTGGCCTATTTCGAGATGTTGGATCGCGACGCCGCGCGCTTCCGCGACGCGCGCACGCGCGTCGATGTGCTGCCGTTAGGCAGTGCAGCCCTGGCGGGTGCGGCGCACCCCATCGATCGGGAGGCGGTAGCAAAGGATCTCGGGTTTAGTTTGATCTCCACGAACAGCGTGGATGCTGTCGCGGACCGCGATTACATCGTGGAATACCTTTCGGCGGCGGCGATGACGCTCGTGCATCTATCGAGATTGAGCGAGGAGCTCGTGCTTTGGAGCAGCGCCGAATTCGGATTTCTCGCCTTGGACGACGCCCATACGACCGGATCTTCGATCATGCCGCAAAAGAAGAACCCGGATATCGCCGAGTTGGCGCGGGCAAAGAGCGGCCGGGTGGTGGGGCACCTCGTGGCTCTACTAATGACGCTCAAGGGACTACCTCTGGCTTATAACCGCGACTTACAGGACGACAAGCAGGGACTGTTCGATACTGCGGCAACTCTGTCCAGCACCCTGCACGTTTTAGCCACAGCCCTTGATGGAGTGCATTTCAATAGTGCACGTGCACAGGCAGCGGTCGACGGGGATCCGTTCATCCTAGCCACGGACTACGCCGACTACTTGGTGCGGAAAGGGCTGCCGTTCCGCAAGGCGCACGCGGTAGTTGGAGAGCTAGTGCGGCGTTGCGAGGCGGAGGGCAAGGGCCTGGCCCAACTTACGCTCGCCGAACTTCAAGCGTCACATCCGTTGTTCGAAGCGGATGCCGTTGCGATGACCGCACAGCAGGCGCTGGCCGCGCGCGATGTTCCAGGCGGGACGGCACCCACACGCGTTCAACAAGCCTTAGCGGATGCGCGGATGCGCCGGAACGCCGGGACGAAGGGATGACTCGCCCAATTCGGATCGCACCGTCGATCCTCTCAGCCGACTTCGCGCATCTAGGAGATCAGGTACGCGCCGCCGAAGCGGCCGGTGCGGACATGATCCACGTGGACGTGATGGATGGACGCTTCGTGCCACCGATCACGATCGGGCCGTTGGTGGTGGAATCACTACGAGCGGTGACATCGTTACCGCTCGACGTGCATCTCATGATCGTTGAGCCGGAGCGGCAAATCGACGCGTTCGCTGCGGCTGGCGCACACTCCATCACCGTACACATCGAGGCGTGCCCTCATCTGCACCGAACGGTCCAGCAGATCAAGAGCGGCGGCGCCCGGGCAGGCGTGACGCTGAACCCGGCGACGAGCGTCGAGACGTTGCGCACGGTACTGCCGGAAGTCGATCAGGTGTTGGTGATGAGCGTGAACCCAGGCTGGGGCGGCCAGCAGTTTATTCCGGCCTCGCTCGAGAAGCTAAAGGCAATTCGCGTGATGCTGGATACCATTGGAAGCAAGGCAGCGTTAGAGGTCGATGGCGGGATCCAAGAGAAGACAGCGCGGGCGGTGGTAGCGGCGGGCGCGGATCTGCTAGTGGCGGGGTCGGCGATCTTCAACGATCGCGAGTCGGTAGGAGAGGCGATGGCGCGGCTGCGTGCATCGATCGAGAAGGACGGGCAGGCTTAGACGGGTCGGGGTCCGCTCAGCGAGTCGCGCTACTTATTCATCTGCTTGAGGGCTGTGCGCAAGCAGCTAGTGCAAACATTCTTCCTAACCATCTTGCCGTTCTCGACGAAACGAAGGCGCTGTACGTTCGGTTTGAACATGCGCGAGGTACGCGGTGCTTTGCGCCGCCAGCGACCGGAATGTTTGTGGCGGATATTCCGCCCAAAGGATGGTCGCTTGTCGCAAACTTCGCAGACAGACGCCATAGGGACGCTCCCAGCTTGGTGAAGATACACCGTCGAGTAGACATTAGAATGCTAGCAATATGTCAGGGGAGCCGGAAGCAGTAGCGGACGTCCTCAGTGGCCGGTTGCTCATCCAGGCAGCGACCAGTGCCGCGGCTTGGGTAGAGCGCAATGCAGCCGCGCTGGACGCGATCAATGTCTTCCCGGTGCCGGATGGCGATACTGGAACGAATCTCAGTCTAACGCTGCGTGCAGCCGCCAGAGGGGTCGCGGAAGAGTCTGGCAGCGATGATGATCCATCCTTAACGCAGGTGGCAGCAGCCTTGGCGCGGGCGGCGTTGCTGGGCGCGCGAGGCAACTCTGGCGTGATCTTGTCACAGTGGCTGCGGGGGCTAGCGGAGGCAGTCGATGGGGCCGACACCGCTGACGGTTCCGCGCTAAGCACCGCGTTGGGAGCAGCAGCCGTTTCCGCGGCGGGTGCGATCAGCAATCCGCGCGAGGGCACAATGGTGACGGTAGCGGAAGCGGTAGGAGAAGCGGTCACAGCCGTCGAGGCCGGGGCCGAGCCGCACGCAGTGATCGAGATGGCGCTCGCGGCGGCCCGCGTAGCCGTCGCGAAGACGCCGGAGCAAATGCCCTTGCTGGCGGAGGCAGGCGTCGTCGATGCCGGTGGCGAGGGGCTCGCACTCGTGCTCCAAGGGATGCTGCAAGGATTGACCGGTGAGCCGCTGCCGGCAGCGCCGATCGACGCGGGGCGCATAAACGAGGCCTGGCTGTCGCAGGCCGAGGCCACGACTTCCGAGGGACGTTACGGCTTCTGCACCGAGTTCAACGTGATCGGGAACGGACTAGCGGGAGAGCGCCTCAAGGAAGCGCTGAGCGAGCTGGGTGACTCGGTCGTCGTCGCTGGGAGCACGGATCTTCTGCACGCGCATGTCCACACACTAGAGCCCGAAGCAGCGTTCGCGGTGGGCGAGACGTATGGACAGGTGTCGGACCGCAAGGCCGACAACATGCACGAGCAACACACGAAGGTGCGGAGCGGAGCTGAGGATAGGGCCGCGGTGGCAGTCGTAGCCGTGGCGGCGGGGGACGGATTCGCAGCGCTTTTCCAAGAGCTGGGCGCGATCGTCGTCGACGGAGGGCACACCTTTAACCCGGACGCCGCGTCGTTACTGGAGGCGGCGCGAGCGACAGGCGCGCGAGACGTTGTCGTACTGCCGAGCCACCGCAACGTGATCCCTGCCGCTGAACAAGCCGCAGCTCTGAGCGAGCATGTGCGCATGCACGTGATCCCAACGACGAGCATGCCAGGGGGAGTCGCTGCACTCTTGGCCTGGGGCGAAGGGGCCAGCCCGGAAGAGACCGTCACGGAGATGACCAATGCTCATCAGCAGATCGTCACCGGAGCCGTCGCGCACGCGGCACGCACTGTGCGCGCCCCAGTGCCCCTCCGTGAAGGTCAGCCATTCGCCTTAATTGAGAACAAACCGATTGCGGCGGCGGATTCGATTGAGCACGCACTCATGGTGCTCGTCGAGGAGCTGCGAGCGCGCCTGCCGGAGGGTAGCCTGCTCACGCTTTATGTAGATAATGAGCCGAGCGCGGAAGCGGCGACAGCGGTGCGGATGGGAGCAGGAGCCGGGTTGGATGTCGAGACTGTGGTAGGAGGCCAGCCGCACTATCCGTTCATCGTATCGCTGGAGTAGGCTCAAGTCGGCGGCTGGCGTTGATCGCCTCGGAATATTGATATGACCATCCGCATCGTCACCGACTCCACCGCAGACTTGGACGCCGCCGACATTGAGCAGCACGACATCACTGTCGTGCCGCTCACGATCACTTTTGGATCGGAGAGCTACCGCGCCGGGGTCGATATCCAGACTGATGAATTCTATGAGCGCCTGCGACACAGCGAGATGCTACCGCGCACGTCGCAGCCATCACCGGCTGCTTTTCAGAAGGCGTATGAAAGCCTGGGCGACGCGGAGGGGATCGTTTCGGTGCATATCAGCGGGAAGCTCTCCGGTACGCTGAACTCGGCACGAACGGGTGCCGCGCT
Source organism: Dehalococcoidia bacterium (assembly GCA_965220315.1). Taxonomy (GTDB): domain Bacteria; phylum Chloroflexota; class Dehalococcoidia; order Bin125; family Bin125; genus JAPOXK01. The sequence continues at coordinate 828,366 of CBDCPP010000002.1, read as the reverse complement.
AGTGGAAAGTGCGCCGCCGATCGAACTGGTCGACACAAACTCGGCTTCAATGGGGTTGGGCTTCGCGGTGCTGGCAGCAGCACGCGCTGCCGGCGGGGGCGCTGATCTCGCCACCGTCGCCGCAGCAGCGCGGGAGGCAGCAGGACGGACGCGGCTGCTGATGCTCGTCGACACGTTGGAGTACCTGCAGAAGGGTGGTCGCATTGGGAAAGCCCGCGCGTTCCTCGGCACGCTGCTGAAGACGAAGCCGCTGCTGGAACTGCGCGACGGCGTGATCGAACCACTGGAACGTCCACGCACTCGCCAACGAGCGACGGAGCGGCTGTTCGAACTGATCGTGCGCACGCCGGGAGCAATGGAGGTTGTCGTGCTGCACGGATCGACGCCGGAGGAAGCGAGTGCGCTCGCCCAACGAGTGGGGGAAGCGGTGCCGGGCGTGTCCGTGCGGATTGGGCACTGCAGCCCCGTGATCGGAGTACATACGGGGCCAGGTGCGCTTGGAGCGGCCATTCTGCGGAGCGGAGCGTGAGCGGACGAGGCCAAGCACGAGTCTCCCCATCGCAACGCATACCGTCGCGTGACGAGGCAAGTGACAAGCTCCTCAAAGTCCTCGCGCTTGAGCGCGCACGGCGCTTCGACGACCGGGCGGTGTCAGGCGGCCTAGACAGTTTCTTACGCAACGCGATCGCGGGGGCCGAGCCAGGGCAGCCACTACTCCAGGCGATCGCTGTGCTCCCCAAGAGCGGATACTCATCGCTCAGCCAGCGCGAGCGATCAGAGTGGGACAAGCAAGTCCACATCCTGCTCAATCCAGAGAGATCCAGCCTGAAGCCGACAGCGAAACGGGCTCGCGGTGCGGCGAGCAAGCCCACGCTGGCCCGACCCGCGCCGACGAGCAACCTAGACGCACCCGTCGGCAGCCTAGGACGTGTGCGCGGCACCACCATCCGGCGGCTGCAGCGCCTGGGAGTGGAGACGGTCGAGGACTTGCTCTGGTATTTCCCGCGTCGGCACGTGGATTTCACCAAGGTGAAACCGATCGCGGAATTGATGATGGGAGAAGAGGCGACGATCGTCGGGACAATCCAGCACAGTCGCGTCGCGTTCATGGGCAAGCGGATGCGCGCGACCGAAGCGACGATCGAAGATGTCAGCGGCAAGATCCGGGCAGTGTGGTTTAACCAAACGTACCTTGCCAAACAACTCCAAAAGGGAGATCGGATAGGACTCGCAGGCAGGGTCAGCGCCTACCGGAAACGGCTTCAACTGGATAACCCAGAGTGGGAGCTCTTGAGCGATGACCCCGCTGAGGATGGGACGCACGTCGGCCGATTGGTGCCGATCTACGGCCTGACCCAGGGACTATCCGGACGCACCGTGCGCAAGCTGGCGCGCACCGCGGTGGAGCGGGCGCTGCCGCTCGTACCGGAATCACTGCCGCCGGAGGTGTTGGAGGAAACGCAGTACCCACCCGCGCAACAAGCCATTCGAGGGCTTCACTTCCCAGAGACACTAGGCGAGCGTGACGCCGCCCGTGAACGGCTGGCCTTCGAGGAACTGTTGGCGATCCAGCTAGCCGTTCTACAGAGAAAGCGCGAAGCGCGGGTTCGACGCGACGCACCTCCAATCGAGCTGACCGGAGAATTCGTGCAGCGGTTCATTGATGCGCTGCCGTTCCAGCTCACCCGCGCGCAGATGCGAACACTGACGGAAATTCGAGCGGACGTTGCGCGTACGGAGCCGATGGCGCGGCTGCTGCAGGGCGATGTAGGGGCGGGCAAGACGGTGATCGCGGCAGCAGCCGTCTTGGGAGCGATCGCGGCCGGATACCAAGGTGCCGTCATGGCGCCGACCGAGATCTTGGCCGAGCAGCATTACCGTACGTTCCAGCGTCTCTTCGGTGGAGAGCACACAGGGTCGGTGTTCCACAACTACACGGTAGTACCGGCGTTGGGCCGGCCGGTCCGAATGGCGCTGCTGACTGGAAGTGTAAGTGCCGCGCGGAAGCGCGAGGTGCAGCGCGCGCTGGGCGCCGGCGAGCTGGACCTCATCATCGGCACCCACGCGCTTATCCAGCGGAAGGTGGGAATAGATCGCCTTGGGCTGGCAGTAGTTGACGAACAGCATCGCTTCGGGGTGTTGCAACGCGATGCATTGCGCAGCAAAGGGCGCAGTCCGCACTTATTGGTAATGACCGCGACTCCGATCCCACGAACTCTGGCCCTAACGATCTATGGGGATTTGGATGTGTCGCGTTTGGACGAGCTGCCGCCGGGACGCCAACCAATAGAGACGCGCTACGTGGAGCCGAGCGGTACCGCAGCGGTCTATACGCGCGTACGTGAAGAGATCGCGGCAGGGCATCAGGTCTTCGTGATTTGCCCGCTAATCGAGGAATCAGAACTGATAGAGACGAAGGCAGCCGTGCAGGAGTTTGAGCGGCTGCGCACGATCATATTCCCCGAGCTGGCGACCCGGATGCGCCTGCTCCACGGCCGGATGAGCGGTTCCGAAAAAGAGGCCGTGATGACCGACTTGTTGGCGAAGCGGGCCGATATCTTGGTATCGACGTCCGTAGTGGAGGTAGGCGTCGATGTGCCGGACGCAACGGTAGTCGTGATCGAGGGAGCAGAGCGCTTCGGATTGTCGCAACTGCACCAGATGCGAGGACGCGTGGGGCGGAGCGCGCACCAGTCGTACTGCTACCTCCTCTCGGCTAGCGAGGGGGACAACACGCGGCGGCTGACGCTCATGGAGCAGACAACGGATGGCTTCAAGCTGGCGGAGGCTGACCTGGAGATGCGTGGTCCAGGTGAGTACTTCGGCACGCGACAGTCGGGGTTGCCGGATCTCCGCGTCGCGAAGCTCACCGATCGCGCACTGCTCTTCAGTGCGCGGAACTATGCAGAGCGAATTCTGGAGCGGGATCCAAACCTGCGCGCGCCAGAGCATCGGGTGCTCGCAGCGCGCGCGGGGCAATTACATGTGGAAGGCGCGCAAGCGGTTCACTAGTTGGAGTGCAGCAGCCTCGTATGAGGCCGCACAGCGAAGCTAAGACAGAGCAAATCTATACTGGAAGTTCATGATCCAAACAGTGCGCGATCAGATCCGTAGCGCGCTGGCCGCAGCGCTGGCCGCAGCCCAAGAAGCGGGTGCACTGCCGCGCATTCCTGCGACAGAGATTAGCGTGGAGCGGCCGTCCCGCCCGGAGCACGGCGACTATGCCACTAGTGTGGCGCTGCGAATGGCGGGGATAGTTGGGCGCAAGCCTCTAGACGTGGCGGAGACGATTGCAAGCCGGATCGAGCGTGGCACGATGATCGAAGCGGTGGACGTAGCCGCGCCCGGCTTCATCAACCTACGTTTAACGACGGCTTGGAAGACAGCGCAAGTCGATGCGATGCTGGCAGCCGGCGACCGCTGGGGTACGCTGGATCTAGGCGCCGGTAAGCGGCTGCAGGTGGAGTTCGTGTCGGCGAACCCGACGGGGCCGCTGCAGGTTGGCAACGGACGCGGGGCGGTACTAGGCGACACGCTGGCCGCCGTCCTCGCAGCTGCCGGCTACGACGTGCAGCGCGAGTATTACGTGAACGATGCCGGAGCGCAGATCCGCGCCTTCGCAGAGACACTTTACGCCCGCTACCAGCAGGAACTCGGGCGAGACGTATCGCTGCCGGAGGGAGGCTACGCAGGTGGCTACATGGTGGATCTCGCGAGAGAGATCGTTGCGGAGCAGGGAGCAGCGTGGCTCCTCCCTGAGGGAAAGGACCCGCCAGACGCGCTGACCGAGCGCGGCTTAGCGCTGATGGTCGAGCGCATCGGCGCCGATTCGGCATTGCTGGGCGTCCGCTTCGACGAGTGGTTCAGTGAGAAGTCCCTGTACGAGACGAATGGAGGTGAGAGCGCATATGGGTCGGCGATGGCCCAGCTCAAGGAGAGCGGCGTCGTGCGAGAGCATGAAGGCGCCATTTGGTTCGCCTCCAGGCAGCTTGGAGAAGACAAGGACAACGTGCTCGTGCGACGGAGCGGCGAGCCGACTTATCTGGCATCGGATATCGCCTACCACTACGACAAGTTCGTACGCCGCGGTTTCGATCGCGTGATCAACGTCTGGGGCGCGGACCACCAAGGACATGTGTCGCGCGTGAAAGCGGCAGCGGAGGTTGTGGGAGCGCCACGGGACGGGCTGACGATTGTGCTCTACCAGCTCGTGCATTTGCAGCGTGGCGACGAGCGCGTGCGCATGTCTAAGCGGACGGGCGAGATCGTGACGCTGCGGGAACTCATTGAGGATGTCGGCAAAGACGTTGCACGCTTCTTCTTGTTGCAACGATCGGCCGATGCGCAGATGGACTTCGATCTCGACCGGGCGACGAGCCAGGACCCGAGGCAGAATCCGGTCTACTACGTGCAGTACGCGCACGCGCGCGCGGCCAGCATCTTGCGCACGGCGAACGAGGTGGGGTTGCAGCCCGCAAGCGGCGACACGGCGCTACTGATGGAACCGGAGGAGCTGGCACTCGTCGCGGAGATGCTGCAGCTGCCCGAGCTGATCGAGACCATGGCGGAATCGCTAGAGCCGCACCATTTAACGGCGTATGCGCTGGAGCTGGCTCAAGCCTTCACGCAGTACTACGGAGCCTGTCGGGTGGTGGACGTGGACCACCCCGACCTGTCACAGGCGCGATTGAAGCTGACACTGGCGGCGAAGCTGGTGCTGGCACGTACGCTCGGATTGATCGGAGTTGACGCGCCGGAGACGATGTAGTCGGAGCTATCCGGCCGGAGCAGAGCGATGAGTGAATCGACCGAGTTGTTACCGCAGGAGCGCGTTTTCGCGGGGATCCGCGCGACGGGGCGGCAGCACATCGGCAACTACTTCGGGGCGATCAAGAACTTCGTCGCACTGCAGGACCGTTACCAGTGCATCTACTCGATCGTCGATCTGCACTCGCTCACCACGCTGACCGAGACCGATCAACTGTCCAACAGCGTTTTCGAAACGGCGCTGGACTTGATGGCCGCAGGGCTCGACCCTAATCGCTGCACTCTCTACGTGCAGAGTCACGTGCCGGAGGTGTCCGAGCTTCATTTGCTGTTGAGCATGCTGGTGCCCAACGGCTGGCTCTTGCGGGTGCCGACCTTTAAAGAAAAGGCGCGCACGCAGCCCGACAATGTCAACTACGGACTCGTGGGGTACCCCGTCCTACAGACAGCGGACATCATTCTGTACAAAGCAAGCCGGGTCCCGGTAGGTCAGGATCAACTGCCTCACCTAGAGCTGGCGCGTGAGATCGTACGGCGCTTCAACCATCATTTCGGCAACACGTTCCCCGAACCGGAGCCCGTGCTGACGGAGGCGCCGCTGCTATTGGGAGCGGACCGCCGCAAGATGAGCAAGTCCTACGGCAATCAGATCGACCTAGCCGCGTCCGACGCGGAGTCGCTGGAGCGTGTGCGGCAGTTCATCACAGACCCACAGCGCAAGCGTAAGAGTGATCCCGGGCGCCCAGAGGTCTGCAATGTTTACACCCTGCACACGCTCTTCAACGAGGATGAGCGTTCAGATGTCTACCGCAAGTGCACGCAAGCGGAGTGGGGCTGCGTCGATTGCAAACTGCAGCTGGGCAACGCGATTAACGAGTCGCTGCAACCGCTGCGCGCTCGGCGGGCGGAGCTCGCGACACGCCCGGACGAGGTCTGGGAGTCCTTAGCCGAGGGGGCAGAACGAGCGCGGGTAATCGCGCGTTCGGTGCTGGCGGAAACGCAGGAACGGATGGGCCTGCCGCCTGCTCGAAGCCGGGTCGCGAAAGACGCGGCGGCGCCTTCCTAATGCCAGGGTCTCCGGACACGGCGACGCTCGCCGGCCGCGAGCTGCGGCTGCCGCGCGGAGAGTCCGGGCGCGGAGCACTGGATGTGGCTCGGCGTTGCTCGGCGGTAGCGGGGGAGATGCTGCGGCAGTTCTTCGAAGAGAAAAAGGTCACAGTGACCTGGAAGGGCGACCGCAACCCAGTGACAGAGGCCGATACTGCGACCGAACGCGCGGTTGTGGCGCTGCTGCAAGAGGAGTTTCCAGCGCATGCCGTGCTTGCGGAGGAGAGCGGCGGCGAGATCCAAGCAGGTTGGCTTTGGCTGATCGACCCGCTCGACGGCACGCGCAACTTCGCGAGCGGCGTGCCGCACTTCGCGTTCAATCTGGCGCTCTGCTACGACGGCGCGCCCGTGATCGGTTTAACACTGGACCCGATGCTGGAGGAGGAATTCGTGGCAGTGCGAGGGCACGGCGCAACGCTCAACGGCGATCCCATCCAGACGAGCAGAGCCGCCGGGCTGCACGAGGCCGTAGTGGGTGCGGGTCTGGGCTACGACATCGGTCGAGCAGCGGAGTTGCTTGCCGGACTGCAGGCGCTGTGGGGTTCCGTGCAGGCGTTGCGGATATGCGGGAGCGCGGCGCTCGATCTCGCATACACCGCTGCGGGGCGGTTCGATCTTTTCTTACATGCTGATCTCTATCCCTGGGATATTGCGCCGGGGATCGTGTTGATCGAGGAAGCGGGCGGGCTCATCACGACAGGAGCGCTATGCCGTGACTCGGCGGGCAGCGTCACGATCGAGAGCCGCAACGTAGTTGCGGGAGGCCAAGCCATAGTCGCTGACCTCGCGGCGCGGCGCGCTACAGATCCGGCGTAATCGAGCCCAACCAACCGATCGTCATTGCGATCACGACGAACCCAGTCAACCAGCGCTGGACGATCAACCGTTTCTCCGTGACACGGAGCAGCAGCGCGGCCATGACGAATAGCGACCCCGTGAGTGCAAGAGCAGCAGGCGGCACCAGCCACTCTGCACGCAAGTTTTCCACGTTGGCCGACGCGATCGTCACGATCAGGAAGGCCGCCGTAGCCGCCCAGGCAAGAGGGACAGCGATGTCGATAGTGGCCAGATGAAGAAGGTCTCGCCAGCTATCGACATCGTCGCGCTCATAGTCCGGCAGCTTGTAGGCCAGATAGAAGGCGAGGCCAGCCGTCCCACCCACGGGCAACGACCACCAGAGGACGCCATCGAATCGGTTCAGTGCGTCGTAGACCCAGATGGGGAGGAGCGCGAACGCGAGGCTGAACGGGACCCAGGAGAAGGCAGTGCGTTTCAACGAGTTGGAATAGACCAACGCCGCGAGAAACCCCACAGCGAAGAGCAAAAAGGGACGCCAGCCCAAGGAGCCGGCAACGGCCAATGCCACGAGCCCGAGCACTGCAGCGAGACGCAGTGCCGCAGTCGATCCGATGAGGTCAGCGGCAACCGGCCGCCATAGGTGCCCTTGGCGGTCGTGCGGGAAGTCCAGCACGTCGTTGTAGACCGCGGAGGCGGCCATCAGCGCCGCCAAAGCGACGCCGATGCGCAGTGTTACATGCCAGTTGGGCGTACCTGCTTCAGCGATGAAAGCGAAGCCGATGACCGTGACTGTCACGGTAATCACCGCGACGGGACGCACAAGGCGCAGCCAAGCCCAGCTCTGTTGACGCCGCCAGGGGATCAGCGGCTCGGATGTGCGAGGCATGGATCGTGTTACCCTTCTGTTCGCGAGTTCTCATTGTAAGCACGTACGGGCGTGACAAACCGCCGACCGCAGGAGGAGCAGCCATGGGGATCATCAACTTCGTCCGGGATTACGAGCGCGTCGCGAAGTTCCAGCTGGGCCGCTACGTGGGCCTCAAGGGCCCAGGAGTAGTGTTCGTCATCCCGATTATTCAAAGCATGACGAAGGTGGACATGCGGGAGATCTTCTTCGATGTACCCCCGCAGACCAACATCACCAAAGACAACGCCAACGTGGACGTGGATTTCGTGGTCTACATGCGGGTGGTCGACCCGGAAAAGACCGTGTTGGAGGTCGTCAATTTCGTGGGGGCGGCTCGGCAGCTCGCGATGACGACGCTGCGCGCGGTGATCGGTGACATGGCCTTGGATGATGTCCTATCGCGGCGGGAAGAGATCAACCAGGGAATGCAAACGAAGCTGGACGAGGTAACGAACCGCTGGGGCGTGAAAGTGACGGCGGTCGAGATCCGGGAGATCCAACCACCGCCAGCGATCCAAGAGGCGATGACCCGCCAGATGTCAGCCGAGCGGACGCGACGCGCGCAAATCACCGAGTCGGAGGGGCAGCGAGACGCCGAGATCAACGTGGCGGAGGGGAACAAGCGGTCGTCGATCCTTCGAGCCGAGGGGGAAAAACAAGCAGCGATCCTGGAGGCGGAAGGCCATCGGCAGGCTCAGATCTTGGATGCGGAAGGGTTCGCCAACGCGCTGCAGAAGGTTTACGAGACCGCGCGGGGCGTCGATGCGAACACGATGGGGCTCCAGTACCTCGACATGATGCGGGAGCTGGCAACCAAGGAGAACAGCACTTGGATCGTGCCGCTAGACTTCACGCGCCTAGCGGCTTCCGTACAAGAGCAGCTCGGCGCAGCAGGCGGCGATGGAGGCAGCGACCGGAACTAGCTTTCTTCGCACCGCTTCACGCGGCGCTATTTAGAGCCACCCTGGTGCGCGGCCAAGAAGCGCTGGACACGCTCCAGCGCTTCTTCGATCTCGGCAAAGGCGGTCGCATAACAAGCGCGGACATGGCCAGACCCGCCCGCGCCGAAGGCCGATCCTGGCACCACCGCGACACGCTCCTCAAGCAGTAGATGCTCAGCAAAGGCCTCATCGTCGAAGCCGGTGACCGTGACGTTGGGGAAAGCATAGAAGGCGCCTCTGGGCTCGACGCAAGGGAGACCCATTGAGGTGAATCCTTGCCACATCAGACGGCGACGGCGGTCGTATTCGTCGCGCATGGCGATGACATGCTCCTCGCCACTCTCCAACGCTTCAACGGCAGCGTATTGTGCAGGCGTGGGCGCCGACATCATGACGTACTGATGCACTTTCACGATCGCATCCAACAAGGAGTAGGGCGCAGCCACGTAGCCCACACGCCAACCTGTCATCGCGTAATCCTTGGAGAAGCCGCCCAACGTGATCGTGCGCTCGCGCATGCCCGGTAGAGAAGCGATCGCTACATGCTTCTCACCGTAGACGAGACGATCGTAAATCTCGTCCGAGATCACGATCAGGTCGTGGCGGACAGCGATGGCAGCGATGCCCGCGAGTTGCTCGGCCGAGAGGACGGCACCGGTCGGATTGGCGGGGAAGCCGAGCAAGATCGCCTTGGTCCGTTCCGTCACAAGTGCTTCGACGGCTACCGGATCCAAAGCGAACGCGTTCGCCGCATCAGTGCGAACGTGAACGGGCACACCGCCAGCGAACTGCACGATGGGCGTGTAAGCGACGTAAGACGGATCCGGCACGATCACTTCATCGTCGGGATCAACGATGGCGCGAACAGCAGCGTCGAGTCCTTCAGAGACACCAGCAGTGATGAGGAACTCGCCGTCTGGATCGAAGTCGAGACCGTAGAGGCGGTGCAGGTGGACGGCCAACCGCTGGCGCAGTGCGTGTAGGCCGAAGTTGGAAGTGTAGTGCGTGTTCCCGTTCTCAATGGATCGCATCGCGGCGTCGCGGATGGTCCAAGGCGTGATGAAGTCCGGCTCACCGACCCCTAGTGAGATGACATCATCCATTGAGGCAACGACGTCAAAGAAGCGGCGAATGCCGGAGGGAGAGACCGCGCGAACCCGTTGAGCGATCCGGGAGTCTTGACCGTCCATCAGCGCTCAACGCAGTGCGATACGTGGGAGCGCATCAGGGCATGACCAGCTGGCGATCGATCTCTTCGGTGGAGCGGAGGAGGACATCGTTCTCTTTGTAGCGTCGCATGATGACGTGCGTCACGGTGCTCTGGATACCGTGCATCGTCGCGAGCTTCTCACCGACAAAGTCCGAGACTTCGTGGATGGACTGGCCGCGGACGATGACGGCGAGGTCGTACGATCCGGAAGTGAGATAACAGGAAACAACATTATCGAAGCGGGAAACGCGCGCGGCCACGGCGCCATAACCGACGTTCTCTTCCGGCTGGACTTTGATTTCAACGAGGGCGTGCACTTGCGGTCGGCCGGCGGCTTCCCAGTTAACGCGGGCGCCGTAGCCAACGATCACGTGGCGCGCTTCCGCTTCCGCGACTAGAGCGCGTACCTCGTTTTCAGGACGGCCAGTTTCATTCGCGATCTCAGCCGCGGTGAAGCGGCCGTCTCGCTCGAGGGCACGGAGGATCTCTTCCACGGCGGCCTCACATTCTGCATTGCGCGGCGCTGGGGTGTGCTATCGCGATCGATCGTAGGCGTGGCTACACGTGGGGTCCAACAAGAAGCGCACACCCACATCCAGGATACGTGAGCAAAGCCAGCGCTAGAGAGCCGGCGAGCGCGTGTGCCAATCTGTCGCCCGCTCGTACGCCGCGGCGCCACGAAAGAGTGTGACTTCGTCCCAACTATCCGCGATGAACTGCAGACCCACGGGCAGGCCGTCGCGGCCAAAGCCGCAGGGCTGCGAGATTGCAGGGAGGCCAGCGATGCTGGCCGGAAGCGTGAAGATGTCATTGAGGTACATCTCGTAGGGATCGTTGACTTCACCGATCTTGAAGGCGGCCGTTGGAGTGGTCGGAGCCACGATGAGCTGATACCGACTGAAGAGCGCGCGTAGCTCGCGTCGGATCAGCGTGCGCACCTTTTGCGCTTGCAGATAATAGGCATCGTAATAGCCAGCGGAGAGTGCGTAGGTTCCAAGCAGGATCCGGCGCTTCACCTCATCACCGAAGCCGTATTGGCGAGTCTTCTCCATGTCGTCCCACATGGAATCACCACCGCGGTAGGCATAGCCGTACTTGACGCCGTCGTAGCGCGCCAGATTCGCGGAGGCTTCCGAAGGAGCGATGATGTAGTAAACGGGCAAGGCCGCCTTCGCCAGAGGCAGAGACGTGTCACGATCGACGATGGCACCCTGCTCTTCCAGGACCGCAATTGCCGCCTCGACAGCTTCCGTCACTTCGGGCTCCATGCGATCGGCGTCCGTGAAAAACTCCCGAGGAGCAGCGATGCGCAGTCCCTCTATTCCTCGCTCGATCTCCGAGGCGAAGTCCGGAGTCGGGTACGCGGCAGAAGTGGAGTCATGCGGGTCATGCCCGGCGATAGTTTGTAACAGTGTCGCCGCGTCCTCAACGGAGTGTGCAAACGGACCGATCTGGTCGAGGGAATTGGCGAACGCAATCAAGCCATAGCGGCTTACGCGGCCGTAGGTTGGCTTCATTCCAACGACGCCACAAAAAGCCGCCGGCTGCCGGATGGATCCGCCTGTATCAGAGCCAAGGGAGGCCGGCACCATCCCCGCAGCGACCGCGGCGGCCGAGCCGCCTGAGGAGCCGCCCGGGACACAGTCAAGGTTCCAAGGGTTGCGCGTGGGGAAGAAAGCCGAATGCTCGGTGGAGGACCCCATAGCGAATTCGTCCATGTTGGTCTTGCCGACCACGACCACGCCTGCTTCTTTGAGTTTGCGGGTGACAAATGCATCATCAACGGGTTCGTAATGCTCAAGCATCTTGGAGCCGCAGGTGGTGCGCACTCCCGCAGTAGTGATGACATCCTTGAGAGCGAGCGGCACGCCGGTGAGAGGACCGGCCGTTTCATTGGCGATCCGTGCGTCGGCAGCCACGGCGGCGGTCAGCGCCTCCTCCTCGGTTACCGTCACGAAGGCTCGGACACGCTCATCCACGCTCCGGACGCGCGCCAGGGCCGCGCTGGTCAGTTGCTGCGAAGTGGTGTCGCCGTCGCGGAGGGCACGTGCCGCAGCAGCCAGACTCCAGCCGGGGTCTTGCGGGTCCATCATTCCAACACCGCCCGGATCCGGAAAAGACCCTCTTCCACTGCGGGGGCATTATGGAGCACCGCGTCGCGGCTATAGGAAGGTGTCGGCTCATCGGCAGCGGTGACGTTAAGTAAATCAGCGCCGTTGGCGGTGGGAGGAACACCCGCCGTCTCGATCCCCTGAAGGACGCGAATGTGCCCGAGTACGCTCGATAGTTCGCTCCGGAACCGAGCCACGTCTTCGTCCGTCATGCCTATGCGAGCAAGGAGAGCAATGTGCCGAACTTCGTCGGGCGTGAGATCCATGAAGTCGCTTCCTCTCGACAGCACCGTATGGCGACCGCAGCCAGGGTCGATGCTACGCTACTTCCCGAATCGTGCGGGGGTCGGCGGAAGGCATGACTAAGCCGAGCGAAGCCCGGCCCATCCGCGCCCGCGAGCCTGATCACCACGGGCAGCACGATGCGCGCAAATTCGCGACGGAACACGACGACAAAGTAGAGCTAGGTGTCCCTAGCCTGGTGTGGGGACCAGGCCAAGCGCGTCGTATCTCCTTGATCGCGGGTCGGATCCCGCTGGCGCACCGCCGGATTCTCGATATCGGCTGCGGGGTAGGGGAATACGTACGACACCTGCGCGATCTGCCGGCCAGCGTGGTCGGGATCGATGTCGATAGGAAGCGAGTGCACACGGGCGCGCGCAGCGACGAGGGCATGCCAAATCTTCTCGTAGGCGCGGCTGAAGCGCTGCCGTTCGCCACGAGGGCATTCGACATCGTGCTCCTCAACGAGGTGATCGAGCACGTGCAGGACGACCGCGCCACGCTGGAGGAAGCGCTGCGTGTCCTGAGCCCCGGAGGGCATATCGTGATCTACGCACCCAACCGGCTGTTCCCTTTCGAGACGCACGGAGTGTACTGGCGTGGAATCTACCGGTTCGGCAATTACCCGCTGATCAACTACTTGCCCAATGCCCTGCGTGATCCATTGGTGCCACACGCGCGCGCCTACACCCGCGGCGACATCGCGCAGTTGTTACGCGGACTGGATGCGCGCATGGTGGTGCATACAGCCGTCTATCCCAGCTTCGACAGGATTCGCTCGCGAAACAATCAGTTGGGCAGACTGCTGCAGGCCATCTTCCACCAGGCTGAGGACACGCCGCTGCGCTGGCTGGGGTTGAGCCATCTCGTGATCCTGGAAAAGCCGAGCGACTCTGGCAGGGCGACCGTGTGAAGCGGGTCCAGCAATCGATCCGCACACGGCGACAGCGACAGCGGCACCTGTTATTACAGCGGCGCCGTCGCGAACGGGAGCGCTCAAAAGGGAAGCGAACGATCCCGCTCTGGTGGTGGGGGCCGATCGGGCTGCTCGTGATCGGCATCGTTGCGGTCGGGAGCGCCGCGGGCGCAGCATACGGTATCTACCGCTCGTATGCGGATGATTTGGTGGAGCCAGACGCGATCTTGGTGACCGAGTCCGTGCTGGGCACGAGCAAGGTTTTCGACCGCGGCGGCCCAGCTGATGGGGAGTTGCTATTCGAGTTCGCGGACCCGCTATCGGGCCTGCGGAATCCGGTACAGCTCGACGAGATCTCGTCCCGGTTGATCAACGCGACGGTGAGCACGGAGGATGCGTCGTTCTTCGAAAACCTCGGGGTCAATTTCCGTGGCTTGCTACGCGCCGGCGTTGAGAATCTGGGGTTGAGTGGAGAGGAGTTCTTGGAGGGATCGGGGGGATCATCGATCACGCAGCAACTGGTTAAGAACGTCCTGATCCCAGTCGAGGAGCGGACCGAGCGCAGCGTAAGCCGCAAAATCAAAGAGACGATCCTCGCCGTCGAACTCACCAATCAATTCTCCAAAGAGCAGATCCTGGAGTGGTATCTCAACACGATCTTTTACGGGAACCTGGCCTACGGGGTTGGGGCAGCAAGTCTGCGCTACTTCGGCAAGCCCCCCTCCGAGTTCACGCTGGCGGAAGCGGCGCTGCTGGCAGGGCTGCCACAGGCTCCCGCGACGTATGACCCGTTCACCAATCTGCGCCTGGCCAAGGAACGCCAAGCGGAGGTCCTAGACCTCATGGTCCAACACAGCTACATCTCGCGATCGCAAGCCGAACTCGCTAAGACCGAGCCGTTGCAATTCGCGAACCAAGAGTTCGACATCGTAGCGCCGCACTTCGTCTTCTATGTGCGCGATCGCGTAGAGGCCCTCTGCCAGCGAGGGCGAATCAGCTTCACGGCCGATATCTATGAGTGCCAGGACCTACTGACACATGGCGGCCTGCGGATCACTACGACGCTTGACTTGGAGATGCAGGCGACCGCCGAGGAGATTCTGCGCAGGGATCTGGCTTCATTCGAGGAGCAAACGGGGGCGCGCAACGCGGCGCTCATAGCGATCCGCCCCGAGACAGGCGAAGTCTTAGCGATGGTAGGAAGCCGCGATTTCTTCCGCGAGGACATTGAAGGGCAGGTGAACCTGGCGACTAGCCTGAACTCGCCGGGATCCGCCTTCAAACCGATCACATACGTGGCCGGATTCATCCAGGATCCCGAACTCTGGAATCCTGCGACGATCCTGTGGGACGTCCCCCTGGCTTACTTGGAAGCTGACGGCACGGTTTTCTCACCGGTGAATTTTGACGGGATCGATCGCGGGCCGGTTTCGATCAGAAGCGCGCTGGCCAACTCGATGAACATCCCGGCCTTCCGGACCGCGGACACGATCGGCGTGACCAACGTGCTGGACATTGCGCACCGGATGGGGATTACTTCAATGCGAGACCCGAGCCAGTTCGGCCCATCTATCACGCTGGGCGGAGGCGACGTGTCGCTCTTAGATTTGGCCTATGCCTACAGCGTGCTGGCCAACAACGGCGTGATGCGCGGGCAGCGAACAGCCTCCGATCTACCGATCGGCCATCGCGAGCTAGACCCGATCGCGATTTTGGAGATCAGTGATTCGCGCGGGCGGCTGCTCTTCCAACAGGAAAGTCCGGCGGAGCGCCAGGTGATCCCGGCACCGCAGGCATACCAGATCACAGATATCCTTTCGGACAACCCGGCCCGATCGATCCTCTACGGGCTGAGCAGCACGCTCGTGCTTGACCGTCCAGCGGCGGCGAAGACAGGCACTGCTGGCGATCCGCATCGGAACGACGTGCGCCGCGATTTCTGGACGGTGGGCTACACGCCGGATCTTGTGGCGGGAGTGTGGGTAGGCAATGCCGATAACAGCCCGATGACGGGCGGAAGCTCGTCGCGGACAGCGGGCCTAATCTGGCACGATTTCATGCTGGCCGCACATACGGACACGCCACCGGCGGAGTTCGCGGTACCGGAGGGGCTGACGACGG
Organism: Dehalococcoidia bacterium; assembly: GCA_965220315.1. Lineage (GTDB taxonomy): Bacteria > Chloroflexota > Dehalococcoidia > Bin125 > Bin125 > JAPOXK01. Next base: position 813,206 of record CBDCPP010000002.1, on the reverse strand, counting down.
CGCAAGTGCACGTGCCGCAGCTGACGTTGCTCACCGGCGATCGACAAGGGGCGCCATCGCAAGACCCGTGCGCGCACAAGGTGACTGAACTATTCATCCAAGGCGACACGCCGGAAATCGAGAACCAGATCTGCTTCGAGGTGGAGATCGACCGCACCACGCTGCTGCTGGCAGACGAGACGACGGCTGATGAGCAGATCGAGGAAGCCTTTTTCTTAATCCCACCGGTGGAGGAGGGAGTCGCAGAGCCCGATGATGCGATCTTGAATTGGCTGCGCAGCAACAAGGTCGTCTACGTCCGGCACGAGTCCGAGGGCGAAATCGGAAGCATCGCCATGATCCATTCGCCGATCAACGGCGCGGTCCTGGATAGCGACTTCGTAACCGTCAAAGGGCGCGCAGGAGGAGACGCGGTAACGGGCTGGTCCCTCGCCTACGCGCCGGGCCCGGCTCCGCAGGACGAGGAATTCACGTTCATCACCGGCGCAGTGGGCCACGGAATCAGTGGCCAGCTGGATCGTTGGGACATCCGTGGGCTGGAACCGGGGGTTTACGTGCTGCGACTGATTGCGGAGAACGATCTCTTCGGTGAGACGGTCGCCGATGTGCATGTACGAATCGCAGGCAATGCCGAGAGGGCACGCGACGAGGGAAGCGAACCGCCTGCCGTGGAGCCGGAAAGCGGGGACGATCCGAACGGGGATGAGCCGGAAACAAGCGTTGCTTTGGAGTCGGCCGATCCCGACGACGGTTTCGCCGGAACTCCCTAAGACCAAGACCTGAGTCAAGGCTGCAACGCCTTAAGCTCCGCGACCGACTCGACCTCTCGGACGCTCGTCACGAAATCGCCGAGTGAGCCGGAACGAGCGCGCAACTCGCGCAGCAGCGGCCCGATCGGGCTACTGCTCCCAGGATGGTCGCCGTAGGCACCCTTGAAAGCGAAGAAGGCTTGGTTGATTCGACGGAAAAAGCGACCATGCTGCGCCGCCAGCTCTAACCGCGCTTCCTCCATAAACGCCTCTGCTTCCGCGACACGGCCATCTGCCAAGAGCGCATCGACATCACGACGCAGCTGATGGATCAGAGCATCGCTCTCCGAGCGATCCGATCTCTCGGCCTGCGTATCAAGCTGAGGAGAGACGGCGAAGACGAGCGCCGCGATCTCATCGCCGACAATGTCAGCGACCGTTTCGTTGATCACCCGCAGGTCTTCCCCTTCAAAAAAGGAGGCGCCGAGCGGATAGAAATAGAGGTAGTGATGCACCCACTCGTGCGCGGCGATACTGACGGTCGCTGTGTAAGAGTCGCTCTCGACGACGATCGCAGGGTACGTAGCGACGCCGCCGACATGGTCGACAAAGGCGGAGTAGCGTCCATCGGCCTCTATAACTGCTTCGATCCGATGAACCTGCTCGTTGCTGAGGTCGGACGAGAGCAAGCGAGTCGTCAGCAGCCGGATCTCTTCGCGCGGCGAGACGGCCAGCACTCGAGGAGGACGGGAGAGTTCAACCGCGACGGGCGGCCACAAGATCTCTTGGTCTCCGAATAAGGGCAGTGGACGAGAGAAGTCGGCGGCGCGGAAGGCGGCGGCGATGCGGCGCGCTAAAATATGTTCGGCACGATTCTCTAGGGTACGGCGCTGCACTCGAAGGCCCACGAGGACGCTGGTGTTGGGATCAGGGGTCCGCTCCAGTGTCGTGATCTCGGCACCAAGAGCAAAGTACTGTTCCAAAATGCGGTCACCGTCTGCCTCAAGGTCAGCCTGCCCACGAATGAAAGCACTGACCCCGCCGAAGAGGCTGCCGAGGAGATGCTCTGTTTCGAAGCGGCCGAGGCTGAAGTGCTCGCCACTTGTAGCATCAGCGACAAGGTTATTCGGCGATCGCGGTGACTGGCGGGTAACGCCAAGGATCACGGCGGCGATCGCCGCCGCCGTCGCGAGGGTAAGAGCGGCGAGCGGGATCCAGCGCGCCGCGCGACCAAGTGATCCGAAAGCATCCATTCCGCTGCGATCATACGGGCCCGCATGACCGCAAGGCCTATGATAGGAGCAGCCGCTGATGACAAGCGCGGATGACCCGAAAGCCTGGATGCCCGCTCGACGCGAAGCCCGGTTCGTGGCGTTCGCGGTTGACGCGGTCTTCCTCACCGCGCTGCTGCTACCTTTTCTCGTCCTAGGCTGGCTCACGGTTCTGCTGCAAAGCGCATGGCTGGCGGTCGATCCGCCGCTGCGTGCGTGGATCATTGGATTCGGAGTGGCGAGCTTGTGGGTAATCGTGCCGCCCCTGTATGCCGCAGTCGGGGCACTGCACGGCGGAACGTTGGGTGCGCGCCTGTTGCGCCTCTCGATCACGAACGAAGAGGGGGGCGCTGTTAGCAGGAACAGGGTGGTGGCACGATCCCTGTTGCTCTATCCCTCGACCTGGGCACTGGGATTGGGGCAGGCGGCTGCGTTCGCGGACCCGCTAGGGCGTGGGCTGCATGATCGCTTGGCCGGAACCATCGTCGTCGAGCAGGTAGCCGATGCGTCAACGGGCGCGAGATGAAGGGCCGGGCTCTCGACGGTCCCGCGGGCGGAGGCGGATCTGTACCGCCGTTGTTCGATCTGCCCCGCCACGAGTCCGCCGGTGCCGAGGCACGCGCGCACGAGGAGCCGAAGCAAGGTAAGCCGCCGGTTAGGGATCCGCTCCCGCCACCACTGCCATTCGAAGAGCCGCCGATCGAGTCGGTCGGCCATGAACCCTCAATCCCGGAGGTTCTCCCGGCCGAACCTGTGAGGCCATCTGAGTGGTTCACGGCACCGCTGGAGGAAGCCGGGCCGGACTGGTGGCGTGCCGTCTTGCGCTGGGGAGCGATTCTCCTGCTCGCTTTCTTCGCGATCGTGCTGATCATCGCGTGGTCCGCGATCCAGATAACGGGCGAAGAGACGGGGCAGCGAATTATCCAGCGCAGTCTGCTGCCCATCACGGAGATCGATGACGTACTCAACATGGAATACGAGGCCCTGGTAACCGAGGCGTGGCGGAATCCAGACCCGGCGACGATCATGTTCGTCCCGAGCTACCCGATCAGGATTCCCATCCCCGCGCAAGCACTCGCGACGATGTCGCAGGAGGAGCTGCGCACCTTCCTACTCAGGGAGTCGACGGAGCGGATGTACGAGCAGGGGGTAAGCGCTTTCCAGCGTGAGACGACCAGCTTCAGCGGTGGTTTGCTGGCAGCGCGCGGGATCCTGCGACTGACAGTGGGGCAGATCACACGGGACAGCCATCAGATCACCCAGATCCTCGGTGGATTACTGCTATTCGTAACTGCGCTGTTGGTGGGCGCAGTGGTGCTGTTAAGCGATGGATTTCGACGGATCCGCAACGTGGGCTTCGCGATCGCGATCGGCATGCTTCCGATGACGCTGGCGGTCGTCGGCGCACGCTTCGCACTCCGAAGCGCCGCCGTCGATACAGCAGATCCATTCAACGCGGCGTTGTTTGCGATCTCCGTCGACGTGATAGGGATCCCGATCCGCAATTTCATCATCTTCGCAATGCTGGGGTCGTTGGTTTTCGGGTTGGGGATCGTGTTGGACCTATGGCGAGAGCATGCCGGCCGCACCAGCTGGTACCCGGGGCAAGAGGAAGAGCGGCAGGAGAGTTCGTTCTAGCAGGGCCCGTCGAAGCGTTCGACGTCAACCTGGCAGTCATAGAACGTGGCGCCGCCGCCCACATCGGTGAGCAGGGGGGAGGTGACGTTGTTGACGGTGCCACGCCCGTTGGACCGCTTATCCCAATAGCCCCAATAGGTCGCGACCGTACCGGGCCGCACCCTGGTCGAGAGTCTGAGCGGGATCACGAATTCGCCCCGGTCATTGAACACCCGCACGCGGGCGCCATCGGCGAGGTCCTTGCGAGCCGCATCGTCCGGATGCATCTCCAAGGTGCGCGCCGTGGCCTCCTGACGTTGCATGACCGGCAAATGCGTGTAGTTGGCGTTGATGGTGTCCTTGTGCTTGCGGGAGAGGAAGTTGAAGGGAAAAGGACCCTCTCGTTGCAGGGTTTCATGCGGCGGCGTGAAGCCGGGGAGCGGGTCGAGCCCGAGCTCGATCAGACGCTCGGCGTAGAACTCCCATTTGCCGGACGGCGTCTCGAAGCCCCCTTCGGCGAAGGGCAGCAAATCGAGCTCGTCAGCCGTGTTGACGAAGGGTTGCTGATATAGCTCGTCCTTGGAGATGGCATCGCTGAGCACGTCATCGACGAATTCGGTCGGCGAAAGGTAGAGAGCAGGCTCCTGGACGCCGAGAGCACGGGCGAGACTCTGAAAGACCTCTTGGCTGGTGCGCGACTCGCCAAGCGGCGCGATGGCGGCGCGGCTGTAGCTGGCGTGGTCGTGGCCGGCCGAGAGGACAAGATCATCGTGCTCTAGTGTGGAGGTCGCAGGCATGACGATGTCGGCGTAGTCGGCCGCATCGGTAAGGAAGAGGTCATGCACAGCGATGAAGAGGTCGTCGCGCTGCAAGGCGCGGCGGACGGTGTTCTGGTCGGGCAGGGCGATCGTATTGAAGTTGTAGAAGTAGAGAACCTGAATCGGCGGGTCCAAGTTGGGGTCGAGCAGGTGTTCGGCCAGCCGCATCATATTGACGACGCGAGTACCGGGCGGGATCAGGTCGGTGCGGGCGGCGCGGTCCGCGTCCTGGGCGTCGGCCATGCCACGGCCCCAAGACCAGTAGCCGCCCCCCACTTCACGCCAGGCGCCCGTGAGAGCGGGCAGGCAAGAGATGGCGCGGACGGCAGCGTAGCCGGCGCCGGTGCGCTGCACGCCGAAGCCGATGCGCAACGCGGCCGGCCGGCTTGCCGCATATTCACGCGCGAGACGCTGGATCGTCGAGACGGGAAGGTCGCAGGTGTGCGCCAGTTCGTCGAGCGAGAGGGCGCGCAGCCGTTCGAGGAGCTGCTCGTACCCGACGGTGAAGCGCTGGACGTAGTCGTGATCGACCAGACCTTCCTCGACGATCACCTTCATCATGCCCATCGCTAAGGCGGCATCCGTGCCGGGACGGATGGGGATGTGCTCGTCGCTGCTGCGGGCGGTGCGCGAGAGATACGGATCGATGGTGATGACCTTGGCGCCGCGCTTCTTGGCCTCCAAGACGTAGCGCCAGACGTGCATGCCGGTGTTAAGGGGGTTGGCTCCCCAAAAGATGATCAGGTTGCTGCGCTCGAGCCCCTCCGGCGGAAAGCCACCGATCAGGTCGGGGAAGTTCTCAATGGCGGCCATATAAGCGCCGTCGCAGATCGAGCGGTAGAGGACCGAGGTGCCCAGCACGTTGGCGAAGCGCCGGTCCATGCCCCAGCCTTGATAGATCCCGAGCGTGCCGGAATAGGAGTAGGGCAGAATGGACTCGGGGCCGTGCCGGTCGATGGCTTCGCGCATCTTGCCGGCCGTTACCGCGATCGCTTCTTCCCAAGAGATACGCTCAAACCGGGCGCCGGGCCCCTTCGGCCCAACGCGCTTGACGGGGTAGAGAAGGCGCTCGTCGGAGTAGACGCGTTCGAGGAAGCGATTAACTTTGCCGCAGAGCGCTCCGCGTGTGTAGGGATGGTCTCGATGGCCGGCGAGGCGCACGGCGCGCCCATCTTCGACGGTAACGTCCATCAGGCAAGCGTCCGGGCAGTTATGGGGACAGCCGACATGGACGACCCGAGGTGCAGCCGACGAAGTCATGGCGCCTCCAGCGACAGTGTAGGGCAGTGCCGGTTGCGGTGGGCGGCAAGAGGGGGTTGAATGCCTGCACAGCGGGAGTAGCTCAGCGGTAGAGCATCTGCTTCCCAAGCAGAGGGTCGCGGGTTCGACCCCCGTCTCCCGCTCCACTACCGGCTATGGAATACAGAGAAGAGCCGGGCGCCGGCGCCGCCAAACGGGCGGAGATCGTCCACCCTCTGCTTTCCGAGCAGGCCGATGGAGCCGCCGCGCGCGCTTACCACCCTTAGCAACCGCGCGATCGATACCAGAGGTATCGAATGGTAAGCGTTGCTATCAGATCCCGGCCTAGCAGCGCTATCGGATCGGGGCTTAGCAGCGCCCTTACCACCGCACCGCCTCCGCTTCCTCCTCGGGGCGGCAGCGGAGATATCTCCTCGTCTTCGGCAACACCACGCCGACGCTCTACGGCCTCTGGAACATCCGCTACCTCTACCGGGCGGACCGCTGAGGCTGCGGGCTACGTCGGGACGAGGGTCCAGGTACCGCAGCCGCGACTGATGAAGCCGACATCCCTGGCCGTAATGTCAACGGTAGTGACGGCACCCGGCTCGGCGCTGCCGGCTTCGATTGTTTCGGCCTCGGATCCGCCGAAGCTGCTCACCCGCCGCCACTCGCACTCGAACTCTCGCCAGCGCCCCTCGGAGTCCGTGTACCCTGGCGTGTTGCGATAGCGCCCGGGTGAGATTTCCTCGCCGACGAGCCAGGCGCCGTCCGCGAAGGGATCGCCGGGCGCGATCAGCGGTGCGAGGTCCGTGGTCCATCTCCCGCAGCCGCTGCTTGCGAAACCGGCATCCGTCGCCGCGATCTCGACGATCGAGCTATCCGTATCCCAAGTCGCCTCGAACCCGCCGAGGAATTCCTCCTTCGAGCCACCGAACCCGCTCAGCCGCCACCATGAGCAGCCCGTCCAGTCATGTGGCGAGGGGGAGGCGGCGCGATACAGGCCGGGAGCAACCTCCGTGCCCACGTAGTACACGCCATCGCGGAGCTGGTCGTTGGGCCAGCTCACGGGCCAGCCGGTGTCCGGCATCCACTCGCCGCAATCGTCGGCCGTGTAGAAACCGACGTCGGAAGGCTTGATCTCCACGATCAAGGATGCCCCTCGGCGATTTCCGGGGTACCCATAGAGGTGCCCGATGACCTCGTCGCCGGTCCCGCCGAAGCCGCTCAGGCGCGCCCAGTAGCACCAGCTAACGTCACCCCGCGGCAACGCCCGATAGCGTCCGGGCGCCAGATCGACGCCGACCAGGAACGTACCGTTCGAAATCGACGCGCCCGGAGCGAGCACTGGCGACAGCTCCGGTGTCCAGGTGCCACAGCCCCAGCTATGGAATCCGGCATCGGTGGGCGCGATGTCGACGAGGGTAGTCCAGCCCCGACCAATAGTGCTGACGATCGCCCCCGAGTCGGGCCCGAAGTGCCCGCCAAACTTGCTCATTCGCTTCCACCAGCACCCGCCCGTCTTTCCAGAGGCGCGGTAGCGGCCGGGTGCGATCTCGGAACCGACAAGGTAGGTCCCATTCGAGAACGTCGAGCCCGGCACGAGTCGTGGCGTCAGGTCCGCCGTCCACCCGCAGCCCTCGCTTATGAAGCCGGCGTCGGTCGGCTCGATGTCGACGATTCCGAGGCTTCCGTGCGGAATGACGCTGTCGTTGGTTTCGCCTAACCGACCCTCGTCGATGTAGTAGCGCGCAGTGGAGTACGCTCCGCTGAATCCACTGCGGCGCTCGAACATGCACGACTCGGGCGTCGTCGCGCGGTAGCGGCCGGGCACCACCTCGACGCCGACGAGGAAGAACCCGTCTCCGGGTGGCTCGCCGGATGTGACGCGCGGTTCGAACGTTTGCGTCCACTCGCCGCAGCCCGAGCTGCGGAACCCCGTGTCGGACGCCCTGATGTCCACAACCGCGAGCCTGCTCGGGAGATCCCACTCGCGCCCGCCGCCGATCCCGATGTCATCCCCGCGGTCGTAGCCGCCGAAGGCATCGAGCCGGTCCCACTCGCACCGGTCGGAGGGCGCGTGCGCGAAGTAGCGGCCCGGCGCGATGTCCGTCCCCACGATGTAGGTGCCGTCCCCGAACGAACGCTGCGGCTCGGAAACCTGCGGGTTGGCTTCGGACCAAGTGCCGCAACCGGACGACCGGAATCCCGCGTCCGTCTCGAGAATATCGACGATGGCTAACCTTCCGTACCCGAGGATGTCGTCCGAGTTGGCGTACCCGAAGTACCGATCGCCGTCGAACGAGCCCAGCCGGGTCCAGTAGCACGAGCCCGTCGGATCCGAGGCGTGGTAGCGGCCAGGGCCGATCTCGGCGCCGACGAGGTAGGTGCCGTCGCCGAAGGGCTGGCCCGGCGTCACCACGGGCGTCAGGTCCGGCGTCCAGGTGCCGCAGCCGCGGCTGGTGAATCCGGCATCGGTCGGCGCGATGTCCACGATCGCGAGACGATCGCGTGCCGTCGCGTACAACCCCTCGTATGCCCCGTAGATGCCGCCGAAGTCGTAGAGACGGAGCCACAGGCAATCCTCCGTCGCCGTGGTCGTGCGGTAGCGGCCCGGCGCGATGTCGATGCCGACGATGAACGTGCCGCTGCCGAAGGGCTCGCCCGCGGTCGCGATCGGTGCCAAGGCGCTCGACCAGGTCCCGCAGCCGCTGCTGTAGAACGCGGCATCGGTTGCTTCGATGTCCACGACGGGCCGGTGGTCGCTGCGTCTCCCCCGTGAGATGGCGAAGTTGTCCCAGCCGTACCAGGCGGACAGTTCACCGCTGAAGTGGTTCAGGCGCGCCCAGTGGCAGTTGTTCGACGGCTCGATGGCGCGGTAGCGCCCGGGCGCGATCTCGGCGCCGACGAGGAACAAGCCATTACCGAAGTCCTGGCCCGGCGTCGGGACACGGGTCAGGTCACTGGACCAGGTTCCGCAACCGTCGCTGAAGAACCCGCCATCGGAAGACGCGATATCCACGATCGGGTACTGGTCGCCTACGACCGTGTTCCCGTACGCGTCCAGCGACATCAGACGGGTCGTGGGCCAGTCGTCGGGACGCTCACTGCTGAGCACGGCCCCAAAGCTGTCCAGCCGCAGCCAGTAGCAGGAGTCCGTTGACCCGGTCGCGCGGTAGCGGCCGGGGGCGACGTCGGCGCCGACGAGGAAGGTGCCGTCGCCAAAGGTCTCAACCGGTGTGACCGGCGGCGTCAGCGCCGGGGACCAGCCGCCACACGATCTACTGAAGAACATCGTGTCGGACGTCGCAATCTCGACGATCGTGAGCGGCCCCTCGACGGGAATCCGTCCCACCCCGACGCGGCTGCTCTTCGAATCGATCTCGCGGCTCCACTCACAGTCATCGGACGGCGCGACGGCCCGGTAGAGGCCCGGCGCGATGTCGATGCCGACGCGGAACCTACCGTCGCTGAAGGAGGTCGGCAGCTCGGCCGGGGCAGGAGGCGTGGGCGTTGTCACCGCCACCTCGGGCAAAGGCACCTCGAGGCTGATATCGCCGTAGCGGTAGCGGCCCGTGGAGCTGAGTCCGTCGTCGAGCAGGAGCCGAATCGTCCCGAGCGTCCGCCATGAGCCGGATGAACCCCGGGCGTTGACGTAGATCCGGCTGCCGTCCTGCAGGTGCTGCCAAACGCGCACCTCAATGGTCACCGGCGCCGCGCGGCTCGACAGCGGCACATTCAGGTTGATGTCGCCGTAGCGGTATAGGCCGGTTGAGTTGAAGCCATCGTCCAGCGGCAGCGGAATCGTGCCCAGCGTCCGCCACGAGCCATCCGAGGGGCGGGCGCTGATGTTGATGCCGAACTCATCCTCCACGTCCTGCCAGACGCGCACTTCCACCCGTGCTGTAGCCGGCTCGCCTGGCGCCACGCCCGTCGCCATCGCCACGAGCCCGAGCACACCGACCAGTGCCGCGGTTGCCAGCCTTCTCACGGCGCGACGCTAGCAGATGGCCTGCGGCATTGGCCCACCCATCGCGGCCCTACTCCGGGAAGGCGATCTTCCGGCGCTGATCGACTACACGCAGCCGTACCTCCCGCCCAGTCCGTCGGTCCACCTAGCGCGGGCGGGGGCAGGCGAAGCGGTGATGCGCGGCAGCGTCGCGACCCAGGTGGCCACCGTCCAGGCCGGATACCTGGCCCAAGCCGGCGCCACGCTGGTGGAGTACGCCTGGGGCCGGAGGCCATGCGCTCGGGACTTGACTGCCGCCGCAGACAGAGCGTCCATGAACGGACCATGGACGCCACCCCTGCCGCCGCCCCATCCCTCCCGGCCCTCATCGCCACTTACCTGGCCCGCTGTGCCGTCGAGGGCAAGTCCCCCCCGCACGATCGCCGCCTACCGCGAGACGCTCACCCGCTTCCAGCGCTGCCTCCAGGAGGACGGAGCTCCGTTGGACCCGGACCGCCTCCGTCCCGATCACGTCATCGCCTACCTTGCCCGCTTTGCTGCCCAGCGCCCCGCTACCCGCCACCGCTACTTCCGCGAGGTGCGCTGCTTCTGCACCTGGCTGCGCGCCGCCGGCTATACCGCCAACGATCCCTTCCGCGGCCTCCGCAACGTGCGTCTGCCCCAGACGATCGTGCCGCCGTTGGCCCCTGCCGAGATCACCCGTCTGCTCGTCTGCTGCGACCCCACCACCCCCATGGGCCGCCGTGATCGGGCGATAGTCCTCACTCTCCTCGACACCGGCATCCGCTGTAGCGAGGCGGCCCACTTGGACCTCGCGGACTGCGCGTTGGGAGAGCGGCGGTTGCTGGTGCGGCGAGGCAAGGGCGGCAAGGACCGCCTGGTGCCCTTCGCCGGGCGTTGTGCCGACGCCCTCGCCGCCTATGGCGCCGACCGGGGACCGGCTCCGGGGCCGCTCTTCGTCGCCGCCCGCTACGGGCGCCTCCATCCCGGCGTGCGGCTTCGGCCCAACGGACTCAAGCAGTTGCTGCGCCGGCTGGGCCGGGCCGCCGGGATTCCCAGGGTGCACGCCCATCGCTTCCGCCACACCTTCGCCACCTGGGCGATCGCCCACGACGCCCGCGAACTCGATGTCCAGCACCTGCTCGGCCACAGTTCGCCGGACATGGTGCGCCGCTACAGCGCCACTTATGGCAGCGCCCAGGCGGCAACCCGCCACGCCGCCTTCTCCCCCGGCGACCAGATGCTCGCAACGCCGCCCTGAGCCGCAGGGCCCGTCTCGCCCCTTCAGCCCCTTGCCTTGATCTATCCGCTCTTCTCAAACAGAGGGCCGCGGGTTCGACCCCTGTCTCCCGCTCCCATACTCTCTAAATGATTGAAGAGAACGGGGCCGCGCCGGAGCAACCAAGATCCACGCGCCGGTTTCACCAAATGACTGATGTCCTCGCGCATCTCGATTTGCCGGTCGGCGGCTACGACGGGTTGACCGACGGGCTCGGCTCAGAGCTCTCACAGGCACTGGAACAGCTCACACCTCCGCGGTCGATCGCCGAACTCCGCCTGTCAGCAGACGACTTTAGGAAGCTGGACGATTGGGCATTGACGCTCAGACCTGAGGTTGCTGGGCAATGGATGCATTCCTTCCAGAAAGCCTCCAATGGGAGTTCACGCGCAGCCGTGATCGGGCTCGTGACGCTGGCCTTCATCGCGGAGATCGCCCGACGGGAGACCTGGGACGGTAGCATCTGGCCGGTTGTCCGCCGCCACTTTCGTGAATCGACTGTCGACGCCTTGTTCATTCAGGGTCAGCCGAACGAACTCCTAAAGGACGCACTGCAGATCGCAGCCAATCAGTTCAGCCTCCGAAATGTCTTCGGACTCGATGGCACTCAAGCTTGGTACCTCAGCAGCTTCCTTCAGTTCGGGATGACCAGGCGAAGTATCCACGCCCACCTGCCCCGACGACTGTCGGGACATGAGGCGTTACCCCGAGCTGTGGAGTTGCTGCTGCATGACTCCGAACTCCAATCGGAGTCCTTCGAAAGTCTCTGGCGGGCACTAGAGAGCTATCGGGCTGACAACCTCTCCGAACGGAATGTCCGTCGAAAGATGCAGTCCTCGCCGTGGGTTCTACCGGAATGGGAAGACGATCTCGTCAAGGGCGCGAAGGCACTCAAACACTTGCATCGTGCGCGGGGGGTGACCAACCCTGACTTCATCGATGACATCGAAGAGACCAGCCCAGCTCTACTCAGTCAGCCCCTCCTGGTCTGGGATGGGCCTATCGCAACCTTCTCGTTCGACGTGGTCGGTCTAGCGGACCTAGATCTCGACACAGGAACGTATGTAGTCACCGTCGACGGGGAGCGACACCCCTTCATCAACACATCCGAAGGGCCTCAGGGTCTCGAAACGATCAGGCTCCCGATCGACAGGCCATCCACCATGACTAGTCTCAAGAAGAGAAATGAGCAGACAGAGGAAGACGAGGTCGTTCTTCAGAGTGAGGTCACGGTCTGGGAGATCGAGGACGAGGTCGCGCTGTTCGATGCGGACGGAAACGCGCTCGACGCATGGTCGACGCGGATGGATCTCTCCAAGTCATACTCCCTCCTCTTGGCACCAGACCTAGACTTTGAGGGACCTTCTACTCGTCGACACCAGATGCCGTCCGGCGTAAAAGCGATTCGGATCGAGCCAAGCGCCGATACCTCCCTCGTGGTGCGACTCGAAGGAGAACTCCTCTGGGAACCGCTTCCGACGAGGATTCGTGAACGAGACTCCTTTGAGCAGCAGGTGGATGTGTCGATCCCTGGTTCTTGGGACGGCATCGAACTCGGGCAAGCAGTGCGGGTCGAGATCAGACACCTGCCCGAGGAGGCAAGCGTCACGTCACTCTCTGTGGCGGGATCAAGAACGACCAGCTTCCGCAGCAAGGACGGCACGGTCAAGTCGCCAAGAGTCCAATTGGACCCGAACCGAGCCGGGAGGCGGATTCCAGTCTTGATGCGCGGTAGATACAAGACGCGTCCCTTCGCGATCCGGAAGTCGATCGCTCCTCCGTGGGTAGGCTGCCAAGTGCTGACGGAGGAGGGATGGATGTCGACCGAGGGTGCCCTTACTCAACGGCGCTCGATCGAGGGCCGAACTCTCCGTGTCTTCATTCCAACGGCGTTGAAGTCGCCCCCAGACCGAAGACCGACGATCTTCGGCGGGAACCGTGTACTTGGCGTCGGGATCGAGGGCGCGCGAGTGGTGCATGGGATTGCCGGATATGGCGAGCCTCTGATTGTCCGTTCTGACCGATTCAACGACCCTGATGAGATCTTCATGGTCGCCAGGGCCATCTCGGACGGGGGTGTCATTGCGGCCTCCGACCTATCCGAACCAGAGCTAGTGACTCTGCAACTCGGTCCAACCAGCCGGGTGAACGACCGCTGGCAGGTGTTCACGGTTGATGGTCGCGGCAGCATCGAACGCGCTGATTTCGAACAGTCGTCAAATGGGCTGAACGTACTCGGCCCCTCGAGCACTATCGCATGGCTAGCCACCGTTGGTGAATCCATTATCGGGTCATCTTGGCGCAGGACTCTCAGTTCAGATGAACTTACGACGGACGAGGCGCGGAACCTGGCCATCCTATTGCGGGCTGGCAAGGCCCCGATCCTGAATGAAGGCAGACTACGAAACCGCGTCGTGGAGCTGATTCAACGGCATCCATGGGCCTTCCTTGAAGCATGGACGATGGAGATCGAATCGCCCTTCGGTGAACGACTCGTCGTCGAGGAAGCCTGGGCGTCCGCTTCGCGCGAGCTTCTCGCGGAATGGAGTCCAGGTGACCACGCGGGCGACTGGCTCGATAGCATGCTCGGGCGGTTCGACGGCCCAGAAACACTCCGACGTATCGGCTCGCTCGGCCGCGCCTTTCCCCTGCCATTCGGTCGACTCGTGCCTTACCTAGGGCCGGAGGAACACGCGCAGCTCAGGGGTCTCATCTTGGGCACCGGTTCCCTGAGCGAAATCGCGCAGGACGTGGCCCAACGGTTGCGCGTCGACTCAGGATTCATTGAAGGGCTGGGGAGAGAAGCGAAGAAGGCATTTGCGACGAATCATCGACTGCCTGGACCCGTGCGGACGAACATCGCGATCGCGGCCAACACCGAGCCGGACTTCCGGAGGTGGTTGGCTGGTAGCCTGATCCCCGAGTGACTTTGTGACCGCAGAATCCCAGCTAGATGCGCTCGCACTCGCACACTCCCTTCGCCAACGGCTCGTCGATCACTCGGCTGACACCTTCTTCCTGCGTGACAAGAGGCTCCAGCGGCCGGTCGAAGCTGTGTGGCGGGGTGAAGCGGAGCGAGGCGGGTTAGTCTCAGGCCTCTGGGTAGAAGGCGCATTCCCCTCCGCTTCAAGTGATGTGACACTCGGCCACCTTGAACAAGAGGGGCTCCTGCCCTCCACGCTCGCGCAGTACCTCTCGGAGGCGGACGTCTTTCCCAGCTCGCGACCGCTGTACCAGCATCAACTGGAAGCTTGGCAGCTTACGCGACCCACCAATCCGTCTGACGAACCCGCGGTGCTTGTGAGTGCGGGGACCGGTGCCGGGAAGACCGAAGCGTTCCTGTTGCCCGTCCTGTCGCGGCTCTTCTCCGAACCCCGACGAGGCAACGGAATGCGCTGCCTCATCCTATATCCGCTGAACGCGCTGATTCGGGACCAGCTAGATCGGCTCGACGCGTGGCTTCGCGGTCAGCGCGACATTCGGATGTTCGCTTTCAACAGCGAAACCCCTGAGAAGCCGAGCGTTGCGAACCAGCGAGGGATCGAGGAGACAGGCCCACACCACGTTCGCACGCGGAACGAAGCCCGGAACGACCCACCGGACATCTGCATCACAAACTACTCGATGCTGGAGTACATGCTTGCACGCCCACAAGACGCCCCGTTCTTCGGTCCCGGGTTGGAGGCAGTCATCATCGACGAGGCCCACCTGTATCGGGGCGCGCTCGCAGCCGAGGTCGCACTCCTACTTCGCCGCGTGCTGGTCCGCGCAGGCGTCGATCCCGCGTCCGTCCTGTTCATCGGCACCAGCGCCACGCTGGGGGCACCCCGGAGGAGAAGCGAACCTTCTTCGCCAGACTCACAGGCAAGGAGGCCAACCGGACTTGCTTTGTGGAGGCGACCGCGTCTGATCCTGCCGAAGAATCAGGTGACGGGATCAAGGTTGGAGCCGCGGAGATCATCGCGAAGCGGACAGGGCAACGTGACACGCCCGACCGGGCGGACTTTCGCAGATGGGAACCATTTCGGCGGCTGCGGCAGGAACTGTGGGAGGCCCGCGGACAACCGCTCCGACTCGGAGATCTGCCCGCGAAGGTCGGACTAGGCGACGGACCAGCCGGCGAGGAAGCAATCACCGCCATTCTTCATTGGGGAGCGACGCTGGGTGTCCAAGACGGTACCGCGCCGCTCCTTCCGCATCGTTTGCACTTGCCCCTCCGCGGGAGTGCTGGGGTTTCGCTCTGCATATCGCCGACATGCAAGAGTCCAACTGAAGTAAAGGTCGAAGGGTACGGAGGGGTGCAGGTGTCCGCCGGCGACCGATGTCGATGGTGCGGATCGCTCGCGTTCCCGCTCGTCCGATGTAGTGACTGCGGAAGCGGATTCCTACTCGCTTCCCTCGATTCGAATGGGAGCTTCGTTCCCGTAACTGTTCCTCCAGCTAGCAGACCAGTGCAAGCGCAACGGTCTGTGGGCCGGTTGATGTGGCTTGAGCTGTGGCCGCGTGAGGCTGGCCAAGGCATAGATCCTGATCGCGGATGCGTCACCACTCGCCTCACTGAGCCGTCGTTTCGGGTCGGATCGCTTACCGGCTATACGGACCCCCCTCGATGTGTCTCGGCGTCGGGAGCTGGCCACAACGGCGAACTCCACAGTTTGGTCGATTCCGCGGGCCTGATCCTCACACTCATCGCCGAGACCATGTTGGAGCAGGTGCCCCCAGCCGATTCTGAGTCCGATCAACTCATGCTCCCCGCCAAGGGTCGCCGCCTATTGATCTTCAGTGACAGCCGGCGGGAGTCCGCGCGGCTGGGCTCTGTGCTGACTTGGCAGCACGAGATCCAACTGGTCCGCGCATTGATTCTCGACACGATCGCCCACGAGACCGCCGCGCCGTCCGCGCTTACGGATGCGCTGGAGAACGAACTCTCGGATGTGATTGCACGACAGGCAGACGCTACCGACCCCAGCGTTAGGGCGTACCTGCAGAGGAGGCAACAGGACCTCAAAGCTCAACTCGCACGGTCGCGCGCTGGCGGCTCGATCCGCGACTGGGCGGAGCAGCTCAAGCAGCAGTCCGCCATCGGTGAGCTAATCGATTGGAACGCGGCGGATTCGCACGATGCCGCGACCTGGACGGTCAGCGACTTCCAGACGAATCGTCGGCACATCCAATCACAACTACCGATGCTCATCGGCCGCGAGTTCCTCGCACCTGGCCGAACGCTGCCA
The DNA here is from genome assembly GCA_965220315.1 of Dehalococcoidia bacterium. GTDB lineage: Bacteria > Chloroflexota > Dehalococcoidia > Bin125 > Bin125 > JAPOXK01. The sequence goes on along the minus strand of CBDCPP010000002.1, from coordinate 797,032 downwards.
AACCTCGAAACGCTTGGCCTCTTATCGGTTATCTATCCCGGGCTCGACGGCCTCGCAGTCCCGGATAGTCTGTCAGGCATCCTCGGGCCTGGAATCGTGACCACGCTCGCGGAGGTATGGCCCAGTGTGATCTCCGCTCTTCTCGACTCCCTCCGCCGCTCAGGAGTTGTGACGCTCGGTTCGTACGAAGATGACGAGGCCTACGGGATACAGCGCGCACCGATCGGGAAGTTCTCCATTGAGCGCGGAACCGCAGACCGCCGCACGGAACCGTTCATCGGCGCCACCGAGCGTCAGCAGCGGCGGCGATTCGCCACGACCCTACTCATCGAAGCGGGGGAATCCGCTTCACGAGCACCGGACCTGGCGCCTCGATTCCTTGACGATATCTTCCACCAGTTGGTCGCAAGGGCCGGAGGTCACGGCGGACACGGGTGGGACTGGCTTGAAACGGAACGACACGTGGACCGTGACGGCCGCGTATCGGACGGGATCCGGATCAAGCTCACGGCTCTCGCGATGCGTCGTGCCGACCGCTTGTGGATGGATAAGGAAACTGGACAGATCGTCTCTTCGGCTCCACGCAGTCTTCATCCCGCCACTGGTGCGGTCAGCCTGACACCGATCGCCGCGACGACCCTGGATAGGGATGCGAGATTCGCTAGGCGCCGCTCTGAACTTAGCAACAGTCGAGCCCTCCGCATGGGACTTTGGGCCGCAGAGCACTCGGCACAGCTGGCGGCGCCGGAGACGCGGCGACTTCAGGCCCTGTTTGAGCGCGGAGTTCGCAATGTCCTCAGTTCCAGTACGACGATGGAGCTGGGCGTCGACATTGGTGGACTCGAGGCGGTGATGATGTCGAACGTTCCACCAAACAATGCCCGCTATCGGCAGCGTGCCGGTCGTGCCGGGAGACGTGCGCGCGGATCCGCGATCGCCGTGACATACACGAGAAACCAACCATTCGACCGTGAGGTCTTCTCCGTGTTCGACAAATATCTCGGCCGAGCGCTCCCACCACCATCCGTGATCTTGCATCGCCGCCGGATCGGAGAGCGTCACCTGCACGCGCACTTGCTCGGCCACTTCATGCGCCTCGCCCTCCCAGGTCAACGGGCGCGGGGAGCAATGCTGGCGTTCGGACGCATGGGACAGTTCGACGGCCAGCCAGCTGTGCAGAGGTGGACGAGTAGCGCGTTACCCCGCCCCGCGCATCGTGAGGCAACTCCGAGCGAACTCGGCGATGCCGACGCCGCCCGCCTTGTGTGGTGGGACCAGGCAACCGACAAGTCGCTTGGCACGCGATTCATCGACTACCTGACCTGGTTGCGATCACAGCCAACCGATCCTGTAGGACTCGATCTGAAAACCATTGCTCGCGAGACGGGAGTCGCGGAAATGCTTCGGGACTGGCCAAGCTTATGCGACGCTGTGCGGACGCGCTTCGAGGCTGCGACCAAAGCGTGGCGCGAGGAGTACACGCACTATCTGAAGGCCTGGGAACGTGCGGACACCACCCGCGAGGCTAACTTCGTCCGATACCAGGCAAACCTTCTTTACGAAACAACGGTGATCGAACAGCTGGCCAACGAGCAGTTCCTTCCTCGCTATGGATTTCCGATCGGGTTGCTCGCATTGCGCGTCCAATCCAACGATTCGCAGGAGATCCGCACCGAGGACCGCTTCGATCTGCAGCGGTCTGGAGCACTTGCGCTCAGGGAGTACGTTCCGGGCTCCCGTGTCATCGTGGGTGGCAGGGAAGCACACTCACGCGGAGTGCTGAAGCACTGGACTGGCGAGCAGCTGAACACTGCGATCGGCGAGCGGCGCGCGCTCCACACCTGTGGAAACGAACACCGGTTCTCAGTGCCCGTCCCATCAACGAACCCCCGCTGTGAATTCTGCGGCGAGTCCGCGACCACCTCTCCCGAAGACCTCCTTATGGTGCGATTCGGTTTCTCGACGGCCGCCTGGGAACCCATGGCCCGTGCTCGCAGTTCCGAGGCTATCGGCGAGTCGGATCTGCTCCCGCAGTTGATTCGCGAACACTACGTCCCCGCACCACTCGCAGAAGCCGCCGTCGACGACTTCGCGCAGGTGGCTGGGGCACAAGCGGAACTCCACGAGGGCGCCCGCCTAATCGTCACGAACCGGGGCGAGAACGAGGCAGGATTCGCAGTATGTCTACGCTGTGGATACGCGGACTCGGAGAAAAGCCCACGCGGCTCAGGTGCCATGTATCTGCCGTCACAGTTCGAGATGCACAGTCCTCTGAACGCACCGCGGCGAGGTCGGCATTGTTGGTCGGACGGCGACCCGCAGATAGCGCGCCATCAGTCCCTCGCGGCCGAGGAGTCCACAGACACCCTCTCTGTGGACTTCCGGCTCGCCGATCCGCAGTTGAGCAAGGACAAGGTGACGTTGACTGCTATCGGGCTCGCCGCCCGACACGCGGGAGCGCAACTCCTGCTCGTCGACGCTCGAGAGCTCGCGGTCATTCCTCAGCCAACGGGACCTCGGACTTGGCGACTCCTTTTCTACGACGACGTATCGGGAGGCGCGGGTCACGTCAGTGAACTGTTGGATCTTGGCCGGCCGTGGCTTGAAGCCACGATCAAGCGCCTCTTCGTCAGCGAAGAACACCACGTTCGCTGCTCAATCGGCTGCCTCGATTGCATTGTCTCTTACGAGAGCCAGTACCAGCTGCCCGACCAGGTTGACCGTCGGAGAGCCCACGACTCACTCGTAGCTCTCTTGAACGGCACCCCGCTTGGGAAGTCAAGCGCGGACTCCGGAGAGAAGGCTGTCGGGCCGTCACTCGTAGCGAATTCAATCGCGGCGCGCCGGGAAGCTGCACGAGCTCGGCGAGGGAAGCGAGGAGACCAATAGGCCTTCGCGTCACTTTCTGCTCACCCTCGTCGAGACTTACCTCCCCGCTGTCGACTGACGCACCCGACCGAACCCGCTCCAAGCATGTGCTTGCAATGATCCGTCGATGCAGTTCGGACTGGGCGACGGATCTCCATGCTGCTATCCCAATAGGGAAGCGCTCCGCAACCAAACCCCCGAATCATCAAGTCTCACCCTTCCGGCCCGTTGCCCCGCCCTCCCTGAAACATACCTGGCCCGCTGTGCCGTCGAGGGCAGTCGCCCCATACGATCGCCGCCTACCGCGAGACGCTCACGCGCTTCCAGCGCTGCCTCCAGGAGGACGGGGCCCCGCTGGACCCCGTCCGTCTCCGCCCCGACCACGTCATCGCCTACCTCGCCCGCTTCGCCGCCCATCGCCCCGCCACCCGCCACCGTTACTTCCGTGAGGTGCGCTGCTTCAGCACTTGGCTGCGCGCCGCCGGTCACACCGCCAACGATCCTTTCCGCGGGCTCCGCAACGTGCGGTTGCCCCAGACGATCGTGCCGCCCTTGGCGCCCGTCGAGATCGCCCGGTTGCTCGCGGGCTGCGACCCCGCCACCCCCACGGGCCGCCGTGATCGGGCGATCCTCCTCACGCTGCTGGACACCGGCATCCGCTGTGCCGAGGTGGCCCACTTGGACCTGGGGGACTGCTCGTGGACGGAGCGCCAGCTGCTCGTGCGGCAAGGGAAGGGGGCCAGGACCGCATCGTGCCCTTCGCCGGTCGCTGCGCCGGGATGTCTGAGGATCGCGGCTATGGGCTGGTCCTCCAGGACCCGGACACGGACGCATGGATCGCCATGCAATTCGGTGAGTCCGATCTCGAGAGGCTGACTGACTAGGTGATGGCGCCTGCCGCGTAAACAGCGTCGATCTCTGCGGCGGACATGCGGAGGAGATCGCGCATGACCTCACGGCTGTGCTGTCCGAGGCAGGGGGCAGGGAAGCGCGGGCCGCTCTCGTACCCGCGCTTGGAATCGCTGATGCGGAACTGGTGGCCGCTGTAGGGGACGCAGCCCATCTCGGGGTGATCCAGGTAGCGATGGAAGCCGCGGTGCGCGAGTTGGGGGTCGCGCAGGAGGTCGCTACTTCGCTGGACGACGCCGGCGGCGACGTCGTGCGCTTGCAGCTGATCCATGACGGCGGCGGGGGGCTGAGTACGGGTCCAGTCGGCGATGTGCGCGTCGATGGTGTCTTGGCCTGCGAGGCGGCCATCGAGGGTTTCGTACAAGGCATCGGCGGCCCACGGTGGGTCGCCGATGGCGGTGCGGAGGGCATGCCAGCGTGCGTCGTCGGCGACGGCGATGGCGCACCACTGGTCGTCTCCGGCGCATGGGTAAACGCCGTGCGGCGCCATGTCCGGGGCGCGGTTGCCATTGCGGGTCGCGACGCGGCCGTTGACGTGGAAGTCGAGGAGCTCGGGAGTGAGGAAGTGGAGGCCCATCTCCAGCTGGGCGGCGTCGATGTGCTGACCTTCGCCGGTGCGGCGTCGATGGTCGAGAGCAGCCAGGATGGTCGTGACGAGGAAGCGCGGAGCGATGGTGTCCGTGTAGGCGACCCATGGCCCGTCGGGAGGGCGGTCGGGCCAGCCGGTGACCTCGTAAAAGCCGGCGACGGCGCCGGCGTGGAAGCCGTAGCCGGCGTAGCGGGCGGCGGGACCGGTTTGGCCCATGAGGCAAGTGCTCGCCATGAGGACGGAGGGGTTGAGCTCCCGGGCGACTTGGTAGCCGAGGCCGAGGTCGTCGACGGTGCCGGGCGTGAAGCTCTCGAGGTACACATCGGCCCAGGCGATCAGACGTTTGGCGACGCCGAGCGCGGCGGGGTTCTTGAGATCGAGGGTGAGGCCAAGTTTGGAGGTATTGAAGTCGCCGAAGAACTGGGACCGATTGAGGCCGGGCCGGTCGTCCTTGAAGGGGCCGCCGAGGCGGAGGCGGTCGGGGGGGTCTGCGGTTTCGATGTGGACGACGGTGGCGCCGTGGTCGGCGAAGTGCTTGGCGGTGATGGGACCGACGCCGATCCAGGAGAGGTCGACAACTTTTAATCCACTGAAGGGCTTGTTCGGGAGGTGGGTGGGCGGTGTCTCGGTTGCAGGTGGGGGGGTGTTGGTAATCCCTGCGATTTCGGAAAGGACTTCGTCGTTGTGCTGGCCGAGGGAAGGGGCCCAGCAGCGGACGGAGGTCGGCGTCTTGGAGGGTCGGACGAAGGGGCCGGGGACGGGGGCGGTTCGTCCGTTGGGCAGGGGGGCATCGAGCCAGTAGTCGCGCGCCCGGAGTTGGGGGAAGGCGACGGCGTCGGCGACGGTGTTGACGGGGGCGAAGGTGACGCCTCCCCGCAGGCCGAGGTCGAAGAGCTCGGCCTTGGTATGGCGTCGCATGAAGCGTCGCAGGGCCTTCAGCAGGGCGGCGTTGGTGTGGCGGACGGGGTCGCCGTCCAGCGCGCGCTTGTCGTAGGTGGCCCAGTCTTCTTCGAGCCACTGACCAGGAACGATGCCCTCCGCCACGAGCGAGGCGACAACGCCGATCATGACGGAGCCGTTGGGGCGGGCGACGACGTAGCCGTCGGCGCACTCGTGAACGAGAGGGTAGTTGAGCACGCTGAGCTGGAGGAGGGGTCCGCGGCGCTCGAAGTCGAAGCCTTGGATGGCGGAGGCGACCATGGCGTTGAGCATGGTCCAAACCATGGCGCATTGGGCGGAGAGGTCGACGAACTGGGCCTGTCCGGTGCGCAGCATGCGGGCGTGGGCGGTGAGCGCGCCGACCGCCGCCTCGGCGGCAGCGTGGCGCCAGACTTGGGGGACGGAGAGACGGACGGGAGCGCGGTCGGGATCGCCTTGCAAGGAGACGGGGCCACCCATGGCGGCGATGGTGAGGTCGGTGGCGGCGAGCGGCGCGTAGGGCCCGTCCAGCCCGAAGGCGGAGATAGCGACGTAGACGAGTCGCGGGTTGACGGCGCGGAGCGCATCGAAGCCGAGGCCGCGCTGATTCATGGATGCCGTGGGGCACGTGGCGTTGGAGGTCTCGGACTCGAAGAGGAAGTCGGCGCGGCGGACGAGTTGGAGGAAACGGTCGCGGTCGGCTGGGGCATCGAGGTCGAGGGTGACGGAGCGCTTGTTGCGGTTGTAAGCGAGGTAGGTGAGGGAGCGCTCTGCGTCGGGTGCGTCCTCCAGGAAAGGGCCAACACGACGGCTGTTGGAACCGTGGCGGGGCTCAATCTTGATCACCTCGGCGCCGAGGTCGCCCAGAACCATGCTGGCGAGCTCGCCGCGGTGGTCGCACAGATCGAGGACGGTGTAGGGGCGGAGCATGGCGGGCAGTCTATCGTCGAGTCCGGGGCGGCCCCTAGAATCGGCGACGACTTTGCTGGGTGGATCGGGCGTCGGACGGATCGGGAGGGTTCGATGAGCAAGGGACCGCTGGCCGGTGTGAAGGTGATTGAGCTGACGCTATGGATGCTGGGTCCGCTGGCAGGCGCGATGCTGGGCGACCTGGGGGCGGACGTGGTGAAGATCGAGAATCCGCGGCGGCCTGACAGCGGCCGGAATCTCGTATCGAACGCTGGGTTCGACATGACTCTGGAGGACGGGCGGTCGTTGATGTTCGAGGCGATGAACCGCAACAAGCGAGGCATGGCGCTGGACCTGTCCACGGAAGTGGGGAAAGCGGTGCTGCTGGAGCTGGTGCGCGACGTGGATGTCGTGCTGGAGAATTTTCGGCCGGGGGCGCTCGATCGGCTAGGCATCGGCTACGAGCGGCTGAAGGAGATTAACCCCAAGCTGATCTACGCGTCGGCGTCCGGGCATGGGTTCGAGGGGCCGGACGCGGGGCGGCCGGCGTTGGATCCGGTGGGGCAGGCGCGGTCGGGGTTGATGTGGACGCACGGGGGTCCGCAGGACGGGCCGAACTGGCACAGCCTGGCGCTGGCGGATTGCATGGGGGCGAACATGCTGGCCTACGGGGTGGTGGCGGCGCTGGCGGCGCGGGATCGCACGGGGATTGGGGAGAAGGTGGAGGTATCGCACATGATGGGATCGATCTGGCTCTCTTACTGGGCGGTGGCGGCGAGCATGCTGCAAGGGATGGAGGAGTGGCCGCGCTTCGACCGGCACGACGCGGCCAATCCGCTGTTCAACCTGTACCGCTGCGGGGACGGGGAGTGGATCTTCATCGCCTGCGTGAACATCGAGCGGGACTTTCCCTCGCTCTGCCGGGCACTGGATCTGCCGGGGCTGCTGGACGATCCGCGCTTTGCGATCGCGGAGGGACGGTTCGCGGAGCGACGCGCGTTGATCGTCGAGCTGCAGAAGCGGTTCGAGGGAGAGCCGCGGTCGGTCTGGCTTCAGCGGCTGTCGACGGAGCCGGACCTGATCTTCGACCCGGTGCAGCACATCCGTGACCTTCCCAACGACCCGGCGGTGATCGCGAACGGTTACCTGACGGAGTACGAGCACCCGACGCTGGGGCGGAAGCTGTTGCCGAGTCACCCGGTCGCGTTTCGCAATCATCCGACCAACATTGAGCGGCCGGCACCGGAGCTGGGGGAGCACACGGGCGAGCTGCTGAAGGAGCGGCTGGGCTACGACGACGAACGGATCGCGCAGATGATGATTGACGGGGTGATCGCGTAATGCCGATCGGGATGTACCTGCCGACGCCTGGTGTGGGGATGCGCGACGAGGAGGGATAGCTTTGGCAGAACGTGCCGGCCAAGCCGATGCGGCCGGTGGAGGTGGCACAGCAGGCGGAGCGACTGGATTACCACTCGTTGTGGTTCGGGGACCACGTGACGATGCCGAAGACGACGGTGGAGGCGCACCCCACCAACCCGGACGCGACGGCGCGCCGCGCTTACCCCATTAATGTCAACTCCGGGTTGCGACTCGTCTTCGTTTTCGCCAAGGAGGTCGCCGCGGCCAAGCGGGGGTTCGCGGAACGCCCTTGATGGCGACGACGTTAGGCTCGACAAGAGCAGCTGGAGGGGGCGCCATGGTCATGCACAGCGGGTGGCGGGTGGCGGGTGGCTCCCCTGCTGGCAGTCGGCCTCGCGCTGGCGCTGGCGAGCAGCCTGGCGGCGCCTGCAGCGGCGCAGCGGAAGACGGAGCGCCATCTGGAGCAACGGAGACCGCTCCGCCGCCCGCAGTCCCAATCGAGCCACCTGCGTCAGCCGCTCCTGAACCGCCGACCGACTCGAACCAGACGATTGTGGGGAAGCCGACAAGGTCATCGAGAACCAGGCTCTGGCTGATGCGGAGGCGGCCCGCACCCAGCTCCGTGCGGTGGTCCGGCTGAGCCGTGCCGCAGCGCCGGAGCCAGGCCGTTACCGTGGCCTGTGCGTCCTCTTGTCTGTCCGGGGAAGTTCTCAGCTGCTTTTAGGCAGAGACTTCGGCCAGGGGTTCGATGGCGCTGACGTCGGTCGTCGCCCGGGCTTTGTCCAAGTCGTACATCCGCTGGAGGTTCAGCCAGAATTCGGGCGTCATCCCGAGGGCCTGTCCGATGCGCAGCGCCGTGTCTGCCGTGATCGAGCGGCGGCAATGGACGATGTCGTGGATCCGGATCTGGGGGACGCCGATCGTCTTCGCCAAGCGGTACTGGGTAATACCCAGCTCCTGCATGATCTCCGCGAGATGTTCGCCCGGGTGGATCGGTTCGGGAGCAATCATGGGGTTCTCCTAATGGTAATCCGTGACTTCGATCTCCATCGCGCCCTGGTCTGTCCAGAGGAAGCACACGCGCCACTGATCGTTGATGCGGATGCTGTACTGCCCCGCCCGGTTGCCGCGCAGCGCTTCGAGCCGGTGGGAGGGCGGCATCCGCAGGTCGTGAAGCGCCGCAGCCGCCACCACGCGTTGCAGTCGCAGGCGCGCCCGGCGCCGGATGTCGGGCGGCAAGCGACGGACCGGTTGGCCAGCGAAGAGCCGTTGCGCGTCTTCATGTCGAAAGCGGTTCACCACGAAAGATACTAACGAAGAAGGTTACTAACGTCAAGGGTGTGTATCCCTTGACTCAATGCAGGAAGACGATGCCACGAGCAGGGGCCGTGGGAGGGGGCAAAACCTCATACGGCCCACCGGTCCTCGTGATGGAGGCCGCCTCACACCGCCTGTCGAGGCCGTGGGGTACCGGGGAAGCGATCGCCCTGCCGCCGCCGTCCCAAGCACCGCCCGCATATTCGTTCCCCAAAGCCCGCAGGTCCATCGGCTTCTAGAAGACGAGGCCACGGGGCGCGCCCGCCGCGCGCTTCGGTCCCTCTGTGCGAGTCGGAACGCACCTCTCTTGGGTGAGGAGTAGTTCCTCCCTCGACCACGCCGCTCCGAAGACGAGGCGATCGATCGCTACGACGGCGATCCCGCGACCGTGGCGGATGCCATGCACGTGCTCGGTCGCCTCGACGGTCGACCGGTGGCGACCGGCCGGCTCCTCCTCAACGCGCCGGAGGGGAAGTATCCGCACATCAGCCGTATCGCCGTGCTCCAGGAACAACGCGGGCGCTACTGGGGCGTCGCGACCATGGCGGCGCTGCACGACGAGGCACGCCGGAGCACACCGCCGGCTTCTTCGCACGCCTCGGGTACGTCCCGCGCGGCGGGCTGTTCCTCGACGCGGACATCGAACACCGCTGGATGGATTGCCTGTTTGAGGACGCCGAGAGGACGTAGCGCTGCCTAGGCCGGAACCGGCTGCCACTCACCGCCGACCTTGAAGCTTGTCGCCGTCGGGATGACCTCCTCCCCGAACGCCTCCACTCGCTCGAATAGCTCTTCCGCCGACTTCGTATCCCGGCAGTCGTGCTCGACCACCATCAAGGAATACCCCGCCTCCGCGAACTCTTCCAGGTCCGCCAAGATCATCTCCGCCGACCCCTCGCAGATCGGGCGTGGCTCCCGCCGCACGCTGGAGTCATCGGCGCTCGTCAGGCGGGCACCCACCACTCCGATCATGCAAAAGTCCGACAGATCCCGGTCCACGCGCTCCGCCTCCCGCCGGATCTCATCGTGGAGGTGGTCGAGGTCGTGCGGCCGCGCCCCAGGGTGAATGAAGAGTGGATAGAACCCGTCGCACAGGCGGGCCGCCCGGCGCGCCCCTGCTTTCGACACCCCGCCAAACACGATCGGCGGATGCGGCCGCTGCACTGGTTTCGGATCCATCGTGATGTTCGCGAAGCGGTAGAATTCTCCCGCGAAGTGGGGCGTGTCCTCCGTCCACGCCGTCTTGTAGACCTGGATGCACTCGTCGGTCATAGCGCCGCGCTGCGCGTAGTCCAGCCCCAGCGCCTCGAACTCCTCCTTCGCCCAGCCCGCCCCCACCCCGGCGATCAGCCGCCCGTTCGACAGATGATCCACCGTCGCGAACTGCCGCGCGTCGTGCAGCGGAGGGCGGTACGGCGCGATCAATACGGATGTCGCCAGCCGGATGCGCTCCGTCGCCGCGGCCACCGCCGCCATCGTCGTCAGCGCGTCCAACATCTGCGGCCGTTCCACGTAGTGGCGCTTCCCCGACTCCGGATTGACAATGTGCACCGGCGTCGTTTCAAGCGGCAGGGTCACGTGGTCGGGGAACCACAGCGAGTGGTAGCCGCAGCGTTCCGCCAATCGCGCCAGCTCCAGCGGCCGCATCGTCTCCGGCGCCACGTTCTCCACCCAGAACTCGGTCGTGCTCCGCACGATCACCCCGTGCGTGTCCATGTAGGTGCCGATCTGCATACCCACCACGCTCCTTCCTCCGCCTTCGCACCCCACGATAGCGATGCACCCCGGCCGCCGCAGTGCCATCTCCGCCACCTGCGCGCCCACGCCTACGCTCGGCTTCCTTTCCCAACTGCCTCCTGCGCCGTCGCCGCCACCTCCCCCGCTGCTTCCCATCGCGGCGTACCCCTCCCGAACCGGCTGTCAGGTTTCTCGCGGGGCGTGCTTGTCGAAGCGTATGCGGACCCCGAACGCGGTGGTCGCTCGAGATGACCGGCACGTTTGGGGCGGCTTCGCGGGGACTAGTGATAGAGGCCGAGCTCCTGGAAAGCGTGGGCGGCGCGGATAACGGTACTGTCCTCCCAGCGGCGCCCGAGGAGCATCATGCCGACGGGGAGGCCATTGATCTTGGCGCAGGGGATAGAGATGCCGGGGTTGCCGGTAAGGTCGCTGGGACAAGTATTGACGTGGTAGCTGAAGGAGTTCTCGATTAACTGCTCGAGGGAAGGAGTGGGGTCACCGCTGAGCTCATGGGCCATACCCCAGGGCGCGAGGGTGGGGAGGGCGAGGATGTCGAAGTCTTTGAAGGCCTCGTCATAGGACTGGGTGAGGAGCTTGCGCTGGTTCTGGGACTTCGCGTAGTAGCGACCGTTGTAGTGCTCCAGCATGTAGTGGCCGTGCAGGGCGAGGAGCTTGACGCCGGCGGGGAAGTTGTCGGCCATGGTCTTGCGTGAGCGGCCCATGTAGTCGATGGCACGCGTGTCGTAAAAGCCGCGACCGCCGTAGTTGGCGCCGTTGAGCAGGATGAGCTGGACGAAGAAGCCGTCGATGAGGAGGGCAGTCCAGAGATCGGGGCCGTCGCGGTGCATGGAGACGGAGGCTTTGCCAACGGTGGCGCCGGCACGCTCGAAGGCATGGGCGGCCTCGCGGACGGCGGCGTCGGTGTCCTTGGAGTCGTCGCCCCAGCCGAAGCCTTCCTCCAAGATGCCGATGCGAAGCCCGTTGGCCTCACCGGTACAGGCCTTGGTGTACTCCTCGACTTTGATGCCGGGGCTTTGCCGGGCGTCGTCGGGGTCGTAGCCGGCGATCGCTTCGAGGAGAAGGGCGGTGTCCTCGACGGTGCGGGTCATGGGGCCGACGTGGTCGATGGTGGCGTCGACGGAGGCGATGCCGGTGAAGGGGACGAGGGACCAGGTGGGCTTGAGGCCGACGGCCCCGACTTGGGCGGCGGGGATCCGGATGGAGCCGCCCTGGTCGCCGCCGAGGGCCATGTCGCAGTCGCCGGCGACGACGACGGCGCCGCTGCCGCTGGAAGATCCGCCGGCGGAGTAGGCAGGGTTGTGGGGGTTGCGGACGGGCCCGGGGACGGAGGTCTGGGAGCTGCCGGAGCAGCAGAAGTCCTCACAGGTGGCCTTGCCGACGATCTCGCCGCCGGCGTCGAGGATGCGGGTGACGACGGTGGCGTCGTAGTCGGGCATGAAGCCTTCCATGACGGCCGACCCGACCATCATGGGGACGCCGGCGAGGGAGATGGTGTCTTTGAGGGCGACGGTCTTGCCGGCGAGCTTGCCGGTGGGCTCGCCTTTGATGGAGGTCCGCCAGTACCAGGCGTTGAGCGGGTTCTCGTCGGCGGGGGGCTGGTAGCCGGGGGTACGGGGGTATTTGACGGGGGGCTTGGGGTCGGGGAGGGATTCGATCTTGCGGTAGGCGGGCATGAAGCCTTCGATCACGGCGCTGAAGTAGTCGAGCTCTTCGTCGCTGATCTCGAAGTGGTACTGCTTGCCGATCGCTTTGAGTTCCTCCGTCGTGGGGGAGATGATGCCGCCGAGTGCTCGTCGAATCATTGCCGTCCGTCCTTCCACTAGGGGCTTCTGGTCGTCGGGTGGATCTGTCTGCGCTACGGGGGATCCGGTAGGGGCATTGAGGAGAGCGCGGTTCGAAGGGGAGTCGTGGTGAGGTCGCCGTTTTGGAGGATGACCTCGCCGTCGAGGTAGAGGGTGGCGTCGCGCATGACGAGGTCGAAGTGGCCCTTGGAGGCGTTGCTGCCGCCGTAGCCGCGGTTGTCGCCGATGCCGATATGGGCGGAGCCGAGGACGGCTTCGCATTCGAGGGCTTCATGGCAGTGGATGGCGAACGGGTTGAGGCCGATGGCGATCTCGGCGATCTCGTAAACGTTGGGGTCGTGGAGGCTCTCGAGCTTGCGGGTGAGGATGCCGGCCTGGCGAGCACCGTCGCCTTCGCCCTGGAAGTCGACGCAGCGGCCGTTCTCGACGGTGATGCGGAAGGACTCGGTGATCTCGGGGAGGCCGAGGAGCTCGATGAGGGCATCGATGACGAGGACGCCGTTGGTGGTGCCTTCGGGGGGACCGATGCCGGCCTCGACGTCGGGCGGGGCGGCGAGGGAGCCGGGCGTGCGGGCGATGCCGGCATGGTGACGGCCGTCGCGGCCTTGGAGGCTGGCGGTGATGTCGGTGCCGGCGGCGGTGGTGAGCCGCAGCGAGGTGGCCTGGGAAAAGCGCTCGTGGATGTCGCCGGCGACGATGTCGAGGCTTTCGAAGTCGGCCTCCATACCGCCGCCGCGGCGGAGGAGTCTGGGGGTCATGGCGACCAGGATGAGCCAGCGGGCGCCGTTCTTGCAGGCCTGGACGCGGGCATCGGAGCTGCCGATGAACTGGGTAGTGAGCTCGAGGATGACGTCCGCCTCTTTGCAGGCGGCGGCGACGGTGGCGGGGGGCATCGCGCCTGGGGTGTCGACGGGGGCCATGGAGGTGGTGGTGACCTCGGCGCCGGCCTGGGCGGCGACGGCGGCGAAGAGCTCGACGATATCGAGGTCGGAGCGGGAGTCGGTGACGAGCAGGACGTGCTCGCCGGGCCGGACGCCGGCGCAGTCGATGACGGCGCGGCGGGCGCCCCAGGCCATGTCAGCAAGGTGCAGCATGTGGTGTCCTCTCCTGGATGCAGGCCGGCCAGCTGAGACCCTAGCTCAGGTGGGGGATGACCTCTTGGGCGAAGCGACGAGCGGTGGCGTGGCGGTCGCCGCCGACGGGGAAGATTTCGAAGTGGGTGAGGCCGAGGTCGCGGAGTTCGTTGATGCGGTCGACGCAGTAGCCGGGCGGGCCGGCGAGGGTGAACTGGTCGATGAAGTCGTCGGGGATGAGCCGGGCGGCGGCGGCGGCTTCGTGGAAGTGGCCGCCCCTGTAGGCGGCTCGGACCGTGTCGACGAGGGTGGCGTCGAAGCCGGCGAGCTCGACGTAGCGGGGGGCGGTCTGGGGGTACCAGGCGGCGATGATGCGCGTATCTTCGCGGGCTTGGGCGCGGTCGTCGCGGATGGAGACGAAGAGGTGGCAGGCGATGTCGAGGTCGTCGGGGGTGCGACCGGCGCGCTGGGCCCCTGCTTGGACCTGGGCGAGGGCGAACTCCAGACAGGAGCGGGCGGTGCCACAGGAGAGGAGGACGCCGTCGGCGATTTCGCCGGCGAGCTGGCACATGCGTTGGTTGGTGACGGTGAGGTAGATGGGGAGGTCGGCGCGGGCGCCGTAGGGGATGGCGGCTTGGTGGAGCTGGAAGGCTTCAGCGGGGTAGTCGACGGGGTCGCCTTGGAGGAGGGCGCGGCCCGCTTGGACCATGTCGCGGACGGTCTGCAGCTTGGCGATCGTGTAGCCGAGCTCGGTGACGGGACGGTCGCCGGCGCCGAGGTTCATGACGGCGCGGCCGCCGGAGAGCTCGTCCAGGGTGCAGAGGGCGTTGAAGTTGAGGGCCGGGTGGCGAGTGTGGGGATGGGTGCAGTTGGGGCCGAAGCGGAGGTGGGCGGAGTCGATGGCGAGGAGGGTGAGGTAACTGTAGACGTAGCGGGCGTGGAGGGAGGAGTCGGCGACCCACATGAAGGCATAGCCGTTGGCATCGGCGAAGCGGACGGACTCGCGGAAGGTCGCGGGCGGGTCGACGGCCATGAGCGTGAGGCCGAACTGCATGGATATCCTGGTTGGCGTGGCGCAGTCAGTGCCGCGTGGGGACAATCTAGGGTACGGGTCAAGCGGCGGGCAGAGGGCGGTCTGATTAGGACTGCCACAAACTCTTCTCTGTGGACGAATCGCTCCGGACACTCCGATTTGTGCTCACCGCTAGACGGGAAATCGGATGACTGGATGCGAACGAGGGGGCTGACAAATCTGAGCCCCCAGCGTGCAACCCCTCACTTTGCTGCGCCAAGCAGCACGTCGAGACACCCAGGGGCGGTTCGAAGATGGACCGTTCAGTAGTCTAAGGACCCGCCCCCCCGTCCCTCGGTTTTCGTCCGCGCCGGTTGGGATCGACGCCACGCTGCACCGGACCACCGAGGGCGCGCGCCCAGGAAGAGACTCATCCCCTTCGCGTTGCGATGCCCGGAACACGAAGGATCTGTGCGAGCGCTGGCCCCAACCGGCTAGTCCGCCTCGCTGGCCTCTTCTTTCGCCACCGCGCGGCACATCGGACAGACCCGCTGGACGGGCTTGAGGTTCGTCACCGCGCCGGGGCATGTCGCGTCGTGGATGCGGCGCAGCATGCTGCGGTCTCCGTTGTCTGCCATCGGCCACCTCGTCTCCTTCGTCTGCCCAGCCGTGCGAACAGTCCGTGGCCGGGACAGCAGCGATCGACCCGTAGGGTAGCAAGCCCGTGAGGCGACCGCGCCCCCACGCCGGGCGCGACCGCTGCCGGCCGTTCTAGTGCCCAGCGTCGATCCCGTGCGTCGGCGGACGAAACAGAGCAGCGAGCCTGGTCGCGCGAGCCCGCCGCATGCCGCTCAGACGGGGGCGCCAAGCCGAATGACGGCACCAAGGAATTCGCGGCGGCGCGCCAGCAAGGCACTGCCGAGTTCGGCGAACGCTTGCGCCTGCAGCGCTGCGTTCTCTGCGTCACCCAGTACAGCGTGCCGTAATTCCGCCGGTGCCCCAGGCCGCTGCCTTCGCTTGACTGCCGCCAGCAGAGCGTCCATGGACGGACCATGGACCCCACCCCTACCGGCACCCTATCCCTCCCAAACTTCATCGCCACCTACCTGGCCCGCTGTGCCGTCGAGGGCAAGTCCCCCCGCACGATCGCCGCCGCCCCGATCACGTGATCGCCTCCCTCGCCCGTTTCGCCGCCCAGCGCCCCGCCACCCGCCACCGCTCCTTCCGCGAGGTGCGCTGCTTCTGCACCTGGCTGCGCGCCGCCGGCTCCACCGCCAACGATCCCTTCCGCGGCCTCCGCACCGTGCGTCTGCCCCAGACGATCGTGCCGCCCCTCGCGCCCGCCGAGATCGGGCGCCTGCTGGCCTGCTGCGATCCCGCCACCCCGGTGGGCCGCCGTGATGGGCGATCCTCCTGACGCTTCTCGATACGGGCATCTGCTGTTCCGAGGCGGCCCACTTGGACCTGGGGGACTGCTCGTGGACGGAGCGCCGGCTGCTCGTGCGGCAGGGCAAGGGGGGCCAGGACCGCATCGTGCCCTTCGCCGGTCGCTGCGCCGCCGCCCTCGCCGTCTATGGTGCCGACCGGGGGCCGGCCCCGGGGCCGCTCTTCGTCACGGCTCGCTATGGGCGGCTCCACCCGGGCGTGCGGCTCCAGCCCAACGGGCTCAAGCAGCTGCTGCGGCGGCTGGGCCGGGCCGCGGGGATCCCCCGGGTCCATGCCCATCGCTTCCGGCATACCTTCGCCACCTGGGCCATCGCCCACGATGCGCGCGAGCTCGATGTCCAGCACCTGCTCGGCCACCGCTCCCCCGATATGGTGCGCCGCTACAGCGCCACCTACGACAGCGCTCAGGCGGCTGCCCGCCACGCCGCCCTCTCGCCCGGGGATGGGATGCTGACCAGTCCGCGCTAGGCCGCGCCGCTCGGCCACCGTCCGCCCCGCAGGGCGCGGCGAGCGATCCGGCTGCCTACCGTCAGCACCGACAGGAGCGCCAACTCACATCCGAGGGGGCACGAACAAGCGCCCCGCATGCACCGCTCCTACCGGCTGATCCGACGTGACGTCTCGCTGAACGGCAAACGTCGTCCATCAGCTCCGCCCGGCCCATCTCTGCTCGCAAGACTGCGACCGGCCGTCCCACATGTAGGGCACGGCCCTCGACCAGGAGCGCATTCCGTGGCATTGCCCGCATCACTTATGACTTCTGGGGAGTAGGCCGCCCATGGTGGATCTGCGAGCGGAAACGGTCCAGCGACTTGCAAACGTTGAATGATCGAGGCCAGCGCCCAGACCCGGCGATCTCGACCACGAGGAGGGCAGGAGCCGTCTCGGAGTAGTCCGTGACCCGGACGCCCGGACGCTGGCGGTGAAGGCTGTGCTGGGGCGAGCGAGAGCGTCCGGCGCAGGTGGCCAAACGCGTGAACCCTGCCTCACAATGGTAGGAAGCGGAGACGGCGCACGCGCGGACGCTGGAGCGCATGCGGGCGGTGCCCACGCCAGCGGACATCCGCTGGACGGACATGATCTCCCTGTTATCCGCGCTGGGAGTCGATGTCATCGAGCGGGCCGGTTCACGGGTGCCATTGGTCAAGGGGACTGACTCGATGGTCGTCCACAGACCCCATCCCCGGCCCGAGACGCGGCGAGAGACCATCCGTGACATCGTCAGGTTCATCGGGCGCACTGGAGAACGTTGATGCTGGAGTACAAAGGCTACATCGGCGCGGTCGTGTACGACGGTGAGGCGGAAGTACTGCACGCCAGGGTGATCAACAGCGGCCCCTATCCGATTGCGAACGCCGAGGCGACTGATGTCGAGGGCCTCAAGCGGGAGTTCCGGTGTTCCATTGACGTGTACCTCGAAGGATGCAAGGAACTCGGCATCGACCCCGTAGCGCCTGCGGCTGTCCCTCTCGAAACCCAGACAGGCTGATCGGCTCCCAAGACCGAACGCGGCCCGCGCGACCACCGCAGCCTACCCAGCGGAGCGGGCCGACGACGCGGCGGAGAGAGAACAGCATCGCCGATCCTCCCGACCCGGATGGTCGCGGATCGGTCCTGTTCGCGGCTGGGACGGAGGTTTGCCTCCCCACGGGGGAATCTGCCCCCTTCAAAAGACTCCAAGCGAGGGGAGCGCCGAGGAATTCTGTGCGCTCAACTGCTGCGCGCTCGCGATGCGTCACTGAGGGAGCCGCAGGCTATCGCGACAGTGGCACGCCTCGCGGATTGCCGCCAGCGCCGGCATTCTGCGGTTCCGACGCAACTCCGACACGGACATAGAGCTGCCGCCCAATCGCGCGGAGCGCGGTGTCCATCTGGTCCAACCGCGAGTGGTGCTGCACATCGAGGACGCGATCCACTTGCGGCAGATGCCACGCAAGCCGGCGGGCCAACTCCGCTTTGCCAATGCCCTCGTCTCGCATCCCCTGGTACAGCAAGACCTTGACGGAGGTGAGCGTGGGGAGGACGGCGTAGGCCTCCCCCTGTGAGGGAACGGGAACGTCCCGGCGGTCGTGGATGCGGGCCGCGATGGCTTCTTCGAGCGCGTCCACCGCCCGCGCGAGGGCCTCGTCGCGGTCATCCCCGAAGGTGGTCAACTCGGGAAAGTCGGGGGCTGTCGCCAGAACGGCGCCGTCATCGTTTTCGAGCACGATTGGATAGGCGAGCATTAGTGCAACCCCAAGTCCTTCTTGATCTTCGCCACCAGGCCTCGGCCCAGCTCCTTGCGGCCGCCGTGCATCGGCAACTGGCTGACGCGGTCACCGCGGCGAATGGTGAGGTGCCCGCTGCCGCCTTTGTGGGTTTCGAACGTACAGTCTTGCTTCCTCAGCCAGCGGCGGAACTCTGCGGTGTTCATTCCACTCGATCGTGCACAACACTAGTGTTGATGTCAACACGAGTGTTGCCTTTAGGGAGTGGGGGAGCGACCAGATGCGAGAAGTCCGTCCGCACGCTTCCCAAACTCTATGATCTGGGACTGCGACGGCGGCGTCAGACAAGGCATGGTCCGGCTGTCCAGCCGCTCCTCCGGACACGAATGGCCCGCACACAGGAGACGGGCAAGGGAGGCCATCGCACATGTGCGGTGGCCTCCCTTGCGCTGCGTTGGCAACGCTAACCCCCTGCCCTGACCAGTTCCCGCCGCCCGCTCCCCGTCATATCTCCACCCCAACGCGCTAGTCTGAGACCCTGCCGAAGCCATGCAGCGACAACTCCAGATCCCCTCCTCGGCCGGTTCGGCCCGCTACCCGTTCGTGCTGGACGATGTCCTCACCATGGAGCAGGACTACCGCTGGCACCGAAGGGTGGACGGATGGCTGTCAGGCGTTCTGGCCGGGAACCTGGTACACCTACGGCAAACCGGCGACACCCTGGAGTATCGAGCCAACAGCAACCTGGACGACCTACTCCACCGCTACTTCCGGTTCGACGACGACATCAACGCCATCTATGACGCCATCTCCACCGCGGATGCCCGAGTTGCCGCACTCATCAAGCAATACCCGCACCTGCGGTTCCGCCGTCAACCGGACCCCTGGGAATGCACCGTCGCCTACATTTGCTCGGCCCGCAACACCCTCAAGCGCATCCGCGACAGTGTCGAGCAGATAGCCGAAAGCCTGGGGGAAGCCATTGAATTGGACGGAGAGCCGCACCACACTTTTCCTTCCCCGGAGATGGTGCTGAGCGGTGCAGAGACGTTGGAAGGGTTGGGGCTGGGGCTTCGTCGTGACGAGAAGATCCTCGCCGCTGCCCGACGCGTGGTGAACAACGAGTTGAACTTTCGCGATCTGGCTGACCCCGGAGTCCCCGACGCCGAGGCCAGGAGACAATTGATGCAATGCCACGGCATTGGGCCCAAAATCGCCGCCTGCATCGCCCTGTTCTCCCTAGACAAGACCGAGGCCTTCCCGGTGGATGTGCACGTAAGAAACTCGGTGTCCCGTTGTCTCCGGTCGCAACAGCTCCCCTCCAAGAGAGAGCTGGATGCGTGGTTCGTCCGGTTTGGATGCCACGCTGGCTATGTCAGTCAGTTCCTGTTCCGCGCCGATCTGGACGCCGCCCGTGCGGCCGGTCGGTCACGCTGATCGCTGCGCTACCTGTTCCTCGCGTACTCTCCAGCGAGCGCCGGATCACCGGACGCCTGGCAGGCGGGAAGCGATCCCCTGCCGGCAACATTCGCCGACTCGGTCTAGTAACGGGCTGAGGCGAAGCAGTCTCGGCCGCAGGGAACGCGGGTTGGTTGCAGCGTCTCCTCGTCCCGCACGAACTCTCTTCCTGACCAGCCTTGGTGCCTGCCCTAGCTCAGCCTGGCGGTCGATTCACGCGGCGCTCGCTTGGTGGTCAATGGACTCCAGGAAGGTGCCAAAGGAGTAGTAAGCCAGTTCCTTTCCCGCGTCGAATTGGTCGGCGGTGAAAGAGTAGACGATATCGACGGCTACGCCGTCATTCGACAGATAAGTCAGCCACGCGGTGGCCTCCCCGTCAATTGACCACTCAAACAGGATTGCTGGAAGACCTTGCGCCGTCTGCAGGTTTTCCCTCGTGAGGTCTTCTACATCCTCTCCGAGAAACCAAGATTCAAGTGCGTCTGCGTACTCCGTCAAGGAGGCAAGAACGCCCTCCTCGACATATATAGTGATGGCGCTGTTCCCCTCGTGTTCGGAAGCCTTGAAAACCTCGTACTGCGACGAGTCCGGCTCTTCCTCTATCCAAATCTGCGGCACCTGCACCTCGAAGTAGCCCGATGGGTCTTCGAAGACCAGCATGTTCCCAAAGGGTGAGTCCACCACCCGCATCGAGGCGATCAGATCTGACAGGGTCGCGTTGCCGCTCGCGTCCTCAGCCCAAATAGCATAGTAGTACTCAATCAGCTGGCCGAATTCGTCCTCGAACTCAAGAAATTCCAATTGGAAGACCGGTTCCTGGACGAAGGTTACGACATCGCTGGCTTCGAACCAACCGTCGTTGGCTGGGTTCTCCAGGTTGAAGCCGAAATTCCAGAATTGGATCGCGTCCCCGGGTTTGATCTGCAAAGTCACTTTGTCGAACTGGACTGTACCTTCTTCATCGTCGGGTCCGGAGAACAGGATTTGATAGGTTTCGATGTAGCTAGCCGTGACCTCCCAATGGTCATCTACCACTAATGTCATCGTCGCAAAATCATATGGGACCTCTTGACCGCTATAGTCTTTATCCACTTGGTAGTATTCGATTTCAACTGTGTAGCCGTATATTCCTGACCATCCAACTCGAAGCGGTCAGTTAAGAACGCCGGTATCCAGGCTGTGTCCTCTCCTGGGTCATACTCCATGGTGAACCATAATTGGTCCCACGATGAAGCTAAGTACAGGTCATCGATCTCAGGGTAGGCTGCTTCCTCAGCGATAACCATGAAGAAATCTTCAACCGTCCCGTCTTCATACTCCACTGCCTGGACGAATCCATAGAGGGTGGTTACCTTGGCCAAGTTGTCGTCATGAATGGTGGCGAGGGTCCCATCGGAATCCGTCGACTTCACCATCACGTCCGGCGGCTCGATATCAGCTAGAAGGAAGTCGACATATGTGCCTTGGAAGTCCAGGAAGGTGTCATTGATCTTGTAGGCCGAGTACTCTGCCTCTTCGTTCTCCGGCGCATCGATAGCGACCCCAAAGGAGTTGGGAGTAGAGCCATCATGGTTGGAATGGATGACGAAGCGATCAACCGCATCCAGCAGTTCATCCAAGAGCCGGCCAGTGTCTATGTCCGGAAGGTTTTCTGACAATAGCTGGGTAAAGTGCCTCAGGTCGATAGATGTCCGGGAGTCGTCCTTTCCGAGAAGTTATAGGACTGGGCCCTGGTGGACCCAATAATCAGGCTATCGGAATACGCCGCGTTGTAGAGCAGTTGCTCTCCGTAGGCTGAAACCACCGGGTTCAGGGCCGCCACCAAATCGTCATACTGCCCCAGGTCCAGCAGTGAGAGGGTCTTCCCGGTGGATTCGTCGTCGTGCACGTCTTGAACGAAGTTGTCGACCATCCCCTTCCCAGCCTGGACGATGCTCTCCTCCTGGGCGTACAGGTGAACCACGGCGCTCCAGAGCCAGCCGTGCCCCGGCTCGAGTTCTTCCGATGCGATCATGTACTTGGCATGGGGTGCGATGATCTTAGCTACCTCTACCGTCGCCATGAGACAGGCGTCAAAGCCGACAAGGTCGAAGCTGGCCGGTTGGCTGCGCTGGAATGCGCTCGCGATCTCGTCTAGGAACAGTGGGTCCCCGTTGAAATTGGAGTCGTTGCCAAACCCTTTGTACGAGCCGCCATGGTCCCAGAAGCTCAGAAACTTCTGGTCGAAGTTTACGTACCCGTCTCTCAGGTAATCGAGGAACAGCTTGAGGGAGCTCTCGTCACCCATGTGGGCGCCATCGGCTTGGTATAGATAGGCGTTGGAGTCGCTTTCGTTGCCGAATGCACCGTCCTGGACGTCGGCCGTAAGCTGGGAGATATTGGCAAATTTCATGCCCCGCCAGCCGTCTTTGTCCGCACCCCCAAAGGCGACAATGACCTCCACTGCTTGACTGTCGAGCAGGGTGTAGTAGCCGTCGAGCAACTCCACAAGGTCTATTGAGCCAGCGAGGTGGTTTTCTTCCAAATCGCTGCCTACCATGTAGATCGCCAATAGTTTCCTTCCGGCCCCATCGATTTCGGCGGGCGTGACGTACGGCCTCAATACTCCATGGTCGCTCGAATACCCGCGCTTGGCCTGGCCAAGCTCATCTTCGGGCGTCGGCATAGCCGTTGCGGTTGCCGTCGGCGTAGACACAGGGGTGGGAGTATCAGTAGGTACGGACGTCGGCATGGCCGTTGGGGTTGCCGTCGGTGTGGGGACAGGGGTGGGAGTATCAGTGGGTACGGTCGTGGGCGCCGGACTGTCGCTACAGGCACTTGAAACGACGGTGATGAGCAGAATTGTCAGGAGTGCCAGCCAGCGGAGACCAAGAGGGAGTACAGTCATGGCGGTGTTCTTCCTTCATTCTGGACCATTGCCGTTGGTCCGTTCCTGGCTTCGTGGACACTTCGCTTGCGGTAATTATGCGACCGCCCCAACACCTCGGCGAGCGCCGCCACGAGCCTTCGACCACCACCATTGATGCCGCGTGCACTCACGGGCGGGCGTCTCCAGTTACCTGCATCCGGACAGCACTCTACGCAAGTGTGGACCCTTGCGCACTCCGGTGCCCGACGGCGTTGGTTGCATTCGCGTCCTCCCCGCATCCGAGTTGGCGAGTTCGGAACCGGCCGTGTGCTCTGGGCTGGATGCCGGCCGAACCGACGCTCGCTTCTCGTACAGTAGGCTGCGGGGAAAGCGTCTAGGAAGACCCTCGCGGATTCACAGACGTCCCGCCGTCTCCAAGCACGGCGAGCTCCCGGAGAATCGTCTCGACGTGCCCGACCAGTATCTCGATGTGGATAGCGGCATCCTGCGGTTCCACGGCCCATGCGCGCACGCCCTCACCCGACACGTTGTGCACGTAGTCGTCGGTGCACGCGAGGTAATTTCGACTCCTTAGATCCTTCAGTGCCTGGAGCCGGATTGAACTATCCAGCCAAGCTAACGGTAGACATCTGAGCCGGGTACGAAAGAGAACCGGAGCGGGTTTCCGCTGAAGCCCGCAGAGCCTATTTGAACCTGACGCGGCAGTCCGATACATGAGAAAATTCACAATGTAGCCGTCGGCGTTGGCTCCGTGGCCACCTGCCCCGGCGCCATCGGCAAGCTGATGCTGGTCAGGGCCGGTGCGCACGGTCGTGAAGAACCTGCGCCGCATGCTGGGCGACGACGCGACCCACCCGACCTACATCTGCACCGTCCCGCGCGTCGGTTACCGGATGGCGAAGCCGCAAGAGTAGCCCCGGGGCTGCCCTTCGTGGCCGCTCGTCGCAGGGCACAGGACAACGCAGGGATACTCCCTCGCACGGTCCAACCGCACCGGAACGGACAGGGGCCGTAGAATCGCGCGATGCCGGGGGTCAACGAGCGTGAAGGTAAGGTGGCGAACGCGTGACACAACCCCTCACGATCCGGCCAGCAGGCACACACGACCTGCCCGCCATCCAGCGCATCTACAACCGCGAGGTCCTGGAAGGCGTCGCCACCCTCGACGAGTGGCCCTGGAGTGATGCCCGGCGGCGCGCCTGGCTGGAGACGTACCACGACGAGATCGTGCTCGTCGCCCAGAGCAAGGAGGCGGTCCTCGGCTTTGCCTATTGCACGCCGATGCAGAAGTTCGGCTTCCGCTTCACCCGCGAGGTCACGGTCTATGTCGACCGCGAGCACCACCGCAGCGGGGTGGGGCGGCAGCTCGTCGAAGCGTTAATCGCCGGGGCGCGCGAGCGCATCCTGCACGTGCTCATCGCGCGCATCACGTCGGAGAACGCGGCCAGTCTCGCGCTCTTCGCGTCGCTGGGCTTCGAGCGCTCCGCCCTGCGCAAGGACTTCGGCTACAAACACGGGCGCTGGATCGACCTCGTCGAGATGCAACTGGTGCTCCAACCAGCCCCGGAGTTCGAGGCGCGCGTCCAGCCCGGCTTTCGGGTGCACGTCGTCAGGACACCCGCGGAGATGCAGGAGGCGCTGGCCGTCCGCCGCGCCGTCTTCATTGCGGAGCAGCGCCGCTCCGAGGACGAGGCGATCGATCGCTACGACGGCGATCCCGCGACCGGGGCGGATGCCGTGCACGTGCTCGGGCGCCTCGACGGTCGACCGGTGGCGACCGGCCGACTCCTCCTCAACGCGCCGGCCGGGAAGTATCCGCACATCAGCCATGTCGCCGTGCTCCAGGAACAACGCGGGCGCTACTGGGGCGGCGCGACCATGGCGGCGCTGCACGACGAGGCGCGCCGGCGCGGCTACGCCGGCGTCACGCTCGCCGCGCCGGCGCACACCGCCGGCTTCTTCGCGCGCCTCGGGTACGTCCCGCGCGGGGGTCTGTTCCTCGACGCGGGCATCGAACACCGCTGGATGGATTGCCCGTTTGAGGACGCAGAGAGGACGTAGCGCTGCCCGTCCGCCATGCATGAAGCGAAGTCGCGCGATGAGTGCGCGTGGCATGGACAAGGGACCACTCCGCGGCGATCGATCCTGGGCACACCCGCGATACCC
The DNA here is from genome assembly GCA_965220315.1 of Dehalococcoidia bacterium. Taxonomy (GTDB): domain Bacteria; phylum Chloroflexota; class Dehalococcoidia; order Bin125; family Bin125; genus JAPOXK01. Next base: position 772,369 of record CBDCPP010000002.1, on the reverse strand, counting down.
CTTGATCGCAAAGGCCGCGGCGGCGGCCCGCCGTCCACCGCATCACGCCGCGGACGACAGCGTCCCGCCAGCGAGAGCAAGACGTGGAAGCGGATGTCCGCAGTCACACGGCTCCCACCGCGCGGAGCCGCTCGACCAGGCCTTCCACCCCGAGCATCGGTACGGAGGCGACGGACCACGCGCTGCCGGGGGGGGGTCTGCCAGCTTGAATCTGTCCACCCCGCCCGACGATTACGTGACTCTTCCGCACCCCGGATCAGTCGACCTACGCCTACCCTACGGCGCTGACGCCGTCCGCGAATCCCCGCGTCGCGGCATCCCGGATCTCTGGGCGCCCGACTATCTAGGAGACCTACCGATTTTCCTCCTTTCAGTGGCCCATTCATGGCCCGCTATGGAATCGCCATCTGGAGCACGGCCAGCCAGGAGACCGCGGCACCTGGCTGGCCGACGCCGCTGGCAGGTCACCAGCCCCCCCTCTTGCCGGTCGGGCGAGGAACATCGCGGAGACACACCAACGTTGCGCCGGCGTCCCTGAGCGAGGAGCGGTTCGCTTAGCCGATCCCGTCGCTCCGGTCACGCTCGTCGTCAAACGCGGAGGGAGCGACGTCCGGTCGCCCTGACGATCGGCGGCCGCAGCCCTGGCCGGCACCCCACAGGCACGCCGGCCAGGGCTACTCCATAATGCCCACGTCCCTGGACGAAGGGGTATTCGACCGTGATTGAATGGCTGGGGATTGGCCACCTCTTCGAGCTTTCCGGGACGGAAGCGATTGCGGGGTTTTTCACCCCGCTGGTGATCTTCGCCGTGTTTTTCCTGGCGCAGCTCCTCCTGCCAGGAAGACGGGTTCCCGGCTACGTCATCAATCCGACCACCGGTGCACCCCGCACCTATCGGCTCAACGGTCTGCTGGTGTTTGCCATCGCGCTGATCGTGTGGGCGCTCGAGCTCACCGGGATGCCGCGGGATTGGTTCTACCGGTCCTCGGTCTATGCGGTGGCCGGCGGCACGGTCTTCACCACGGTCTTTACCCTCGTGGCGGTGTTCAGCCAGCCGCCAGGCACGATCAAGCATCCGAACTTGGCGTTGTGGGCAGGGCGGGCCCAGGAGCTGGCGTTCTTCAACAACCGCGTCGACATCAAGATGTATTTCTATGTCGTCGGGGGGACGATGTTGTCGCTCAACGCCCTCTCCGGGGCCGTGTACCACTACAACCGCTTTGGCGACGACGCCAATCTCGGCGTCTTCCTCTACGCGGCCTTCTTCACCTTCTACATCCTGGACTACTTCATCTTTGAGCGCGTCCAGCTCTATACCTACGATCTGATCCACGAGAATCTCGGCTTCAAGTTGTTCTGGGGGGGGGGGGGGGCTCGTGGTCTACGGGTGGCTGTTCATCCTCCCCTTGTGGGGCATGGCCGCGTACCCGGACCCCGGATTCTCGCCGGCATGGACCTCTGTGTGGCTCATCGGCACGGCGGCGCTGTTCCTGTTCGGGTGGGGCATCTCGCGCGGCGCCAATTTGCAGAAATACACCTTCAAGCGCTGGCCCGAGCGCAAGTTTCTCGGGCTCATCGCGCCGCAGTACATTGCGGCCGGCGACCGCAAGATCCTGTGCAGTGGTCTCTGGGGGGTCGCCCGCCATTTCAACTACCTAGGCGAGGGGTTCCTGGCCCTGTCCATTGCCCTGGTCTTCGGCTACTTCACGAATCCCTGGGCGTGGACCTACTTTGCCTTCATCGTCACGCTGTTCGTCTGGCGGCAACGGGTGGACGACCAGTTCTGTGCCGAGAAATACGGCGCCGCGAAGTGGGCCGAGTATCAGGCCCGAGTGAAGTACCGGATTTTCCCCGGCGTGTATTAAGCGGGCTCCTGCGGCGTCCCTGCAGGGCACCGGGGATGCGTTGCCCGCGCGGACGGGCGGTCCCCACGGGCCGCGTGCCCTGACGCTGTGCTCCCACCCATCGCTGGGACGCCAGTCAGTGCCGCCGACCCCCGTCGCTGGTCGCGGAAGGCGCGAAGGCCGCGCTCCCAGCCGTGCGGCCCCACAGGCGGTGGCAGACGAGGCTCGAAGGTTCCCGTAGCTGCTTCCCGCAGGATCGGGTCGCGGATTCGACCCCCGTCTCCCGCTCCAATGCCCATTACCCATTTTATATAGGCAAGGGACGGTCGCCGGCGCCGCCCCCGCGCAGGGATCGTCCACCCCCTACTTTCCGAGCAGATCGATGGGGCCGCCGCGCGACGCGGATCTACCCAAGCACCGCCGGTCGCCACGACAAACGCGCGATGGCGCATCGCCGACATCGGGCAGGGTCTGTATGAATTCGCCAGGAGTGAAGGAGTTCTAACGCCACCGTAACGCACGGCTGGTCGCTCATGGCTTCGGACCAAGACGGGGACGGCATCGGATGCGAGAGTGCGGCGTGCCCCGCTTCCTCTTCACCAACTTCCCCCTGGGCAACTCCTGCGGGCGTCCCTACGCTGCTGGCATGCCGCACGCGATCGTTGGCCAAGCCTTGGACCTACTGGAGCACGCAACGATGCCCCGCACACCGGTGCAATCGCCCGCCGTCTGGGGTGAGGACCACAGCGGGCGGGACCGCTTCCTGGCGGTCACCGAAGAGAACCGCGAGTTGCTCCGCCGCGCTGGGGAAGCCCGGCGACGGAAGCGCGCCGCGGACAGGGCCGCGAATCGCATCCGGTGAAACCGCCCCAGGTCGCGCCCCATTTCGGGGTGGTCTACCTTCCCTTCGGGCGCCGCTGGCCGGAAGTGCGCGACGCCGCTCAGCGTTTCGAGCGCCTCGGCTTCGACTCCTTTTGGATCCCCGACCACCTCATCCCGCCGCCCGACCGCGCGCGCGCGGTGCTCGAGGGCTGGTCCCTGTTGGCCGGGCTCGCAGCCGCCACAGAGCGCATCCAGTTGGGAACCCTGATCACGCCGGCGGGTCTTCGTAATCCGGCGCACCTCGGCAAGGTCATCGCCACGGTCGACCAGATAAGCGGCGGGCGCGTGCTGCCCGGGCTGGGGGCGGGCTGGTCTGAGGCGGAGTTCGCCGCTTTCGGGATGCCCTTCCACGACCGTGCCGCTCGCATGGACCAACTGCGCGAAGTCGCGCAGTTCCTGCGGCGCTTTTGGCGAGAGCCGCAGGTCACATTCGCCGGGTCACACGTCCTTGTTCGGGCTGTTGTCTGCGAGCCCAAGCCCGTGCGCCCTCCGCCGATCCTGATCGCGGCCGCCGGTGAGAAGCGAGCGCTTCGGATCGTGGCGGAAGAGGCGGACATCTGGAACAACGCCGCGGGCGACCACGAGCGCCTCGACCACAAGCTCTCTGTGCTCCGCGGACATTGCGCCGCGGTCGGCCGTGACCGATCCGCGATCCGTGTCTCACAGCAGTGTCTCGTCGGCATTGCCCCCGACATCCCAGCGCTCGACGCCCTGGTCGCCAAGGCGCGCGCGGTGGCGGGTCCAGACGTCGATGTCGCGCGGCACCCCTTCGCGCTCACGGGAACGCCTGACCAGATCGCATCCCAGATCGAACGGCACATCGCACTGGATTGCAGGATGTTCCTGCTCGACTTCTTCGGCACCGACCCGCTGGACTCCGCCGGGCTCTTCGCACGGGAGGTCATCCCGCGCTTTAGCGGTCGGCCGGGCTAGCGAGCCGCGACCCACTCGGGAGGCGGGTCCGCGTCGCACGAGCGCAGTGGCTGCCGCGGCAGCATCGCCTCGTACGCCCTGCTACTCTCTTCCGCCGTGACCGATTCCTTCACCCGTTGTGAGTGGGCCGGCGACGACCCCCTCATGCAGCGCTACCACGATGAAGAGTGGGGCGTCCCCACTCACGACGACCGCGTCCTCTTCGAACTCCTCGTCCTCGAAGGGGCACAGGCGGGACTCTCCTGGCGCACCGTCCTCCACAGGCGCGAGGGCTACCGCGCCGCCTTCGACGGCTTCGACATCGCGACCGTCGCCGCCTACGGCAATGCCGACCGCGAACGGCTCCGCGGCGACGTCCGCATCATCCGCAACCGCGCCAAGATCGACGCTGCCATCGCCAACGCCTGCGCGACGCTCGTCGTGCAGGCCGAGCACGGCTCTCTCGACGCTTTCCTCTGGGGATTCGTCGGAGGCGAGCCCCGCCGCAACGTCTTCCCCACCCTCGCCGACCTGCCAGCGCAAACCGACGAGTCATGCACCATGAGCAAGGCGCTGCGCCGCTACGGCTTCTCCTTCGTGGGCCCAACGATCTGTTACGCCTTCATGCAGTCCGCTGGCCTCGTGAACGACCACGTCACGAGCTGCTTCCGCTACGGGCAGGTTGACTGTCGTCTAGGTGGCCGCAATCCGCTTCGGCCACATTGAGACAGGGACCAGGCGCCTGAACAGCCGCATCCGTGGGGGCAAAACCTCATGCGGCTCACCGGTCCTCGTGATGGAGGCTGCCGAACACCGGCAGCCAGTCCGGCAGGAGCATCGAGCCCGAGGGCCCGAGGGGCGCATCGTGGTGTCGTGCTGGACCTAGTCAGCAAGCACGCCGCGCAGATGCCGCTCCTTGATCCCGATCCCGTGATCCAGACACGCACGCCGCCGCCTGCCGATCCCCCGCTCGACGCCGACGGTCGCGTTGGATGCGCGGACGGGTGGCAGGGGGGCTGTCGGACGCTGCGGCGCGCGCCACCGCGGATTCTCCCGAGCGCGTTGCGGGATTAGGGCCTAGCGTGCGGCGCGGATCCGGGGACGACCCGGTCGGCGCCCGCGGCGGCGCCCGGTCCACTCGCGCCGCCAGGCGGTCCGGTGCCCGCGGACGATGGTGACAGGGTGGACGCAGACCAGCACGTCCCGCCCGTCACCTCCACATTGGACGCGCGCCGACCCGAACTCGCGGGCGCGTGGCCGCCGCCGCGGCCGCTGCGGTTGCCGCTGCGAGACGGCGCGTGGCTGGCGCCCCGGCGGTTCTCTCGCCGCCGTGGGCCCGCCCGGCGGCGAGAGAACCGCCGGGGCGATCCTCCCGACCCCGGATGGTCGCGGATCGGTCCTGTTCGTGCCAGGGACGGAGTTTGCCTCCCCACGGCGCCCAACCCCGCTACGATGCTGGCACCGATGAAGATCGACGTCCACGCGCACGTCCTGAGCGAGTCGTACCTTGACCGTGTGGTTCGCGAGGGGGCCTTCGGATTCCAGCGCGGCGAGGACGGCGCCGCGCTGATGCCCGACTACGGGCCGCTCGACCCCGGCGTCTATCGCCACGAGGAGCGACTGACGCGGCTGGTCGAGACGGGGATCGACCTGCAGCTCGTCGGGCCGCTGATCAATTTCGTCGCTTGGCCCGGTGGGGCCGCCGGGGTGGAGCAGGCGCGAGCGCTCAATCAGAGCACAGCCGAGTGCGTAGCGGGGTCGGGGGGACGCTTCGCGGGGTTGGCGGCGCTGGCACTGGGCGAGCCGGATCATGCCATCGAGGAGCTGGGGCGGGCGGTGGAGGAGCATGGCTTCGTGGGCGCGGTGACCGGCACCTATGCAGGGGATCGCCCGCTCGATCATGCGTCGCTGGAGCCGCTGTGGGCGGAGATCGAGGCGCGCCGAGCTGCTGTTGTTCATGCATCCCAGCAGCGCCGAGCGGACTCCGCTCTGGGATGAGTACACGTTGGCGGTAGCGCTGGCCTGGCCCAACGAGACAGCGCGCGCCGTGTCGCGGCTGATCTTCGCGGGGACGCTGGAGCGCCACCCTGCCCTGCCTCTGATCCTGGCGCACGGCGGCGGCACGCTGCCGTTTCTGCGGGGCCGGCTCAACCTGGCCTACGCGGCGCCGACCTACGAGTACAACCCGGACTGCCACGCACAGATCTCGAAACCGCCCGCCGATTACTTCGACCAGCTGCTGTTCGACACGGCCGTGGGCGCCGCCGAGAGCCTGCATTTTCTGATCGAGAGCGTGGGCGCGGAGCGGGTGGTGCTGGGCACCGATGACCCGTTCGAGATCGCCGACACCGGCGGGCGCGTGGCCTTCCCCGCGTTGCAGGAACGCCCGGCCGAGGAACGAGAGCAGATCCTGGGCGACACATTGGCGGGGCTGCTCGGTCTGTAGACGGCCGCAGCGCGCTCGGCCGTCCCTAAACGCCGGGCTGAAGGATGCGCCAGAGCTTCTCGGAACCGAGCGTCATGTCGATGTGGCGCACGCCCAGATCGCTGAGAGCGTCGACGGCGGCGTTGACGATGCAAGGCGCCGAGCCGATCGTGCCGGCTTCGCCGATGCCCTTGGCTCCCAGCGGGTTGAGCGGCGTGGGTGTCACGGTGCTGCCCAGCTCGAAGGTCGGGAAGTCGGTCGTGCGCGGCAGGGCGTAGTCCAGTAGAGAACCGTTCAGGAGCTGACCGTTCTCGTCGTACACCATCTCCTCATAGAGGGCGGTGCCGATCCCCTGCGCCAGCCCGCCGTGGATCTGCCCCTCGACGATGAGCGGGTTGACCACGGTGCCGCAGTCGTCGACGCCCACGAAACGGCGGATGGTGAGCAGGCCGGTGGCGGGGTCGACCTCGACCAGCGCGATGTAGCAGCCGAAGGGGTAGGTGGAGCCGGTCGGCTCCCAGAAGGCTTCGTCGCTCAGACCCGGCTCCAGGTCGGACGGAAGCGAAGCGGGTGCGTAAGCGTAGCGCGCCACCTCGGCCAGGGGCAGTCCGTGCTCGGCGGCACCTGCGACGCTGATCGCGCCGTCCGCGAACACCAAATCGTCCACCTTGGCCTCCATGAGCTGGGCGGCGAAGCGCGCCATGTGCGCCTTGACTTTGCTGGCCGCCAACAGGAGGGCGGTGCCGCCGACTGCTTGGGAGCGGCTGCCGAACGTGCCGATGCCTTGCTTGACGATGGCCGTATCGCCGTGCTGGATCGTGATCGCTTCGAGCGGCGCGCCGAACTCGTCGGCCAGGAGCTGGGCGAAGGTAGTCTCGTGGCCCTGCCCGTGGGAGGACGCACCCGTGGTCGCCGTGATGACGCCGTCCCGCTCGACCGTGACGCTGGCATACTCCCAGCCACCGAACGAGACTTCCGACGAGGGGCCGAGGCCGCAGACCTCCACGTAGAAGGCTAGGCCCAGGCCGAGGCGGCGGCCCGCGGCGCGGGCCGCGTCACGCTGGGCGCGGAGACCGTCCCAGTCCGCCAGGTCGAGCGCATGGTCCAGAAGGCGGCCGTACTCGCCGGAGTCGTAGGTCGCACCCGCCTGGGTGCGCACCGGGAAGCGCTCGGGCGCGATGAAGTTCCGGCGCCGCAGCTCGGCCGGGTCGATCGCGAGCTCGCGCGCCAGCATGTCCATGGCCCGCTCGACGAAGTAGATCCCCTCCGGCCGTCCGGCGCCGCGGTAGGGGTCGGTGGGCGTCTTGTTGGTGAAGGCCTCGTACAAGTCGGCCCGGATGGTGGGAATGTCGTAGACGCTGCTCAGCATGCCCTGGGTGAGGGTCGGCACCACGACCGTGAAGAGGCCCTGGTAGGCGCCGATGTCCGCGATCAGGCGTAGCTTGATCCCCAGCACGGTGCCGTCGCGCTTGGCCGCGAGGTCAACATAGCCGATCACGCCGCGGCCGTGCGCGGTCGCCAGGAAGGCCTCCGAGCGATCCTCGATCCACTTGACGGGCCGGCCCAGCCGTCGCGCGACGGCGGCGGCGGCGTAGCCCTCGGCGTAGGGGTTGGTCTTGGCGCCGAAGCCACCCCCGACTTCGGGCGCGATCACACGGATCTGATTCTCGCCCAGTCCGAGCTCCTGCGCCATCAGGGTGCGCACGACATGGGCGCTCTGCGTGGAGATCCAGAGCGTGAGGAAGTCCTTGCCCGTGTCGTAGTGCGCGATGACACCGCGCGGCTCGATCGGCGAAGGGGCGACGCGGGGGCTGACCATCCGCTGGGAGATGACGACCTCCGCCTGCGCGAAGGCGTCATCAATGGCGCTGTCATCGACCGTTCCGGCCTCGGCGTCGACGCCGGTGCCGCTGGACACGACGGGGATGGCGAGGTTGTTGGGGTAGTCGTCGTGGATCAGCGCGGGCTGGCCCGTGAGTGCGAGCTCGGGGTCGACCACTGCCGGCAGCTCTTCCAACTCGACATCGATCGCGTCGACAGCGTCCCGCGCGATGTAGCGGTCGCAGGCGACGACGATCGCCAGCGGCTCGCCCACGTAGCGCACCTTGTCACGCGCGAGCGGAAAGAAGTCCGGCGCGGGATAGGGGGTGAGGACGGGCATCGACGGGAGGTCGCGGAGGTCGCTGGCGGTGAACACCGCCACCACGCCGGGCAGGGCGGCCGCTGTGGTGGTATCGATACCGACGATGCGGCCGTGCGCGACATCGCTGCGGCGGAAGCCGAGGTGCAGGAGGCCGGGCAGCTGGATGTCGTCGACGTAGGTGCCGCCGCCCTGGATCAGCCGCTCATCTTCCTTGCGGCGGATGCGCTGCCCAACGAAGCGGGGCGATCGGGGGGCTGCGGGCAAGGAGTCGCTCCCCTCGCTGGGGTGGGCTCGCGTCGCGTGGAGACCACGGTGGGCGGAGCCTAGCACGGCCCGGGGACGGGACCGTGCGCCTTAGGCCAGTGCAATGATGGCGATGTCCCGCCGATGACAATCAGCGCGCCCACCAACAGCCAGCGCGTGACGCGCTCGCGCAGGAACAGGGCGCCGAGCGCCGGGGCGCTGGCGCAGGCGGCACGGAAAGATGGTTCACCGCGGAGGCGGTAATAGAATGCGGAAGATGTATCGCACTCGAATGGTCCTGGGCGTGCTGGTCGTCCTGAGCGTGGCGGTGTTAACCGCTGCGTGCAGTTCGGACGACCCTCCTGCCTCCAGCGATGCGCCCGCCACCACTCCCACGCCTGCGCCATCCCCAACGCCTACCCCTCCAGCGGCCCCGACAGAACCTTCCAGTCCCCCTGCAGCTGACCCCAGTGGTGCTTACTTCGCTCTCGACAGGGTGCTGGAAATCGCCATCGAGATCGCGGCCGAGGACTGGGACACCCTGCGTCATCAGACGCGGACATTCGAGGACTTGCTGACAGAAATCGAGAGATACAACCTCTCTCAACCGTTCGCGGACATCTACGACTGGTTCCCGGCCACGGTGACCGTGGACGGCGAAACGCACACCGAGGTGGGAGTCCGCAAGAAGGGGTTCATCGGCTCCCAGAGCGATACCAAGCCCGCCCTCAAGCTGCGCTTCGACAAGTACGTGGACGGCCAGGCGCTGGGTGGCGTCATGGAGCGGATGACCCTGAACAACAGCATCCAGGACCCTTCGATGGTCAACACCTGTCTGACCTATCAAACCTTCGCCGCCGCCGGTTCGCCATCGCCCCGCTGCAACTTCGCCACGGTCTCGGTGAACGGGAAGAACCTCGGCCTCTACATTCACGTGGAGGAGATCAAGCCACCCTTCCTGGGGCGCCATTTCGACAGCGCCGCAGGGAACCTGTATGAGGGAACGGTCAGCGACTTCACTCCCGCGTTTCGCGGCACCATCGAGAAGAAAACCAACGAAGACGCCGACGACTGGTCGGACATTGACGCCGTGGTCGCGGCCCTCCAAGACCCTTCAGCGGGAGGGCTGGAGGCCCTGGCCGCCGTCGTTGACCTGGACCGCTTCCTCTCATTCTGGGCAACGGAAGTGCTGGTGGGACACTGGGACGGTTACGCCGGCGACCGCAACAACTACCACTTCTACCGGGAACCCGACGGCCCCTTCGTATTCATCCCGTGGGGGGTGGATGACACCTTCCACCTCAAGGACGATCCCAACCCCTTCGATAACATCAGCGATCCGCCGCCGTCGGTGCTGGCGCTCTCGGCCATTCCCAACCGGCTCTACAACCACCCGAACTGGCGGGGGCAATACGCCCGCCGGCTGCGACACCTGCTGGATACCGTCTGGAACGAAGACGCGCTGCTGGCCAGCGTGGACGCAATGGCAGCCATCGTGCAGCAGCACGCCTTGCCCGACACGCGGGCAGCACGGGCCGCCGACACGGAGCGGGTGCGCAAGTTCATCTTGAAACAGAAGGGCGAGATCCTGGCGAACATCACGCCGGAGCTGCCGGACTGGCCCGAGCCAGGCGAGGGCGCGTCGCCTTCCGGCGCTCTGGAAGTGGTCTTTGAATCCACCTGGGGAAGCAACCAGCACGACGATCCCTTGGCAGGGGGATCAGCGACCCGTCTCGTCGTGAACGAAATTGAGGAATCCGTCGAGGGTGTGGCAGTGATCGTCGGCCCCGCGACACCGTCGGAGCAAGAGATCCTGCCGGGTGTCGGCGACCTGGCGTCTCTCACCATCTTCAGCGTTGACGCCGACGGCTCGGTCAACGGGATGACCATCGTGCTGCCCGCGGCCCAACTGACAGCGGGCGCCACGCGGGTCATCGGCGAGGATGCGATTGGGGGTGTGGTGTGGACCATCCCGCCGGGGGCGCCCGCCCCGACCAGCTTCCTCCCCTTCACCGCAGGAACGCTTGCGCTGACGGAAGCCGGAACGGGGGACGGCGCAACGGTCGCCGGTCGCCTCTCCGGCGTCTTTGACGAGCCCAGGCCCGCAAGCACCGTCAAGGCTCCGGGCGCATTCGATCCCGGTACCGTGACCCTGCGTGTGGAGACCACGTGGGGGTCCAACCGCAGTGACAATCCCATCAACGAAGGGGATGTTCTCTCTTTTCTGCTGAACGGAACGGAGCAATCCCTCGTCGACTATGGCGTCATTGCCGGGATCGCCCGCCCCGATGAACGGAACCTGTTGCCGGGCGTGGACGAGGTGGCGGCCCTGGTCGTCATGACGATTGGGCGGGACGCCGTGCAGGGATTTACCTTTGTGCTTCCCGTGTCCGAAGTCGTCAGCGGCGCCACGCTGGCCGTTGGCGAGGATGCAATCGCCGGCGGGCGCTGGAGCGTTGCCATCGAGACCGCTGCGCTGGAACAGTTCTCCCCCTTCACGGCGGGAACGCTGGAGTTGACGCAAGCGGGAACGGAGCCCGGCGCGGCCATTGTCGGAAGTTTTTCCGGCGCGTTCGGAGGAATGCCGTCTCCCGCGGATGGCGACAACGCTGCGGAAGCAGCGCCTTCCCACACCGCTTCCGGGGACGTCGGCTTGGTGATCAACGAGGTGGTCGCCAAGGGCGACCCGCTGGACTGGTTCGAGTTATACAACGCCACGGATTCCCCTATCGCCCTTGCCAATTTGGTTGTCGCCGACGATCTGGCGGACCCCGACAAGCGCGTCGCTTTCCCGGCAGACCAGGTCATTGCACCGGGCGAGTACCTGCAAGTGGAACTGGACAAGGCCGGCTGGCCTGGCTTTGCGCTGGGCGGAGACGAAGAGCTGGGCATCTGGACGGCCGACGGTATCCTGCTCGCCCACGTTGATTGGGCCGAAGGGCAGGCCGGCGCAGGCGAGAGTTTCGCCCGCGTTCCGGACGACACCGGGGAGTTCCAAACAGTCGGCACCCCCACGCCGGGTACAGCGAATCATCCTGGCAACTGAGCCCGGACATACCGGTTGGCGGGCGGGTCTCGTCATCCCGGGGTAGTCGGGGACCGTGTCGAACGAAGGACTCTGCACTGGAATCCTGGCGTCTCGCGCGTGGCGGCGGTGACAGAGTCGAGAGGGGTCGGCGGCGGCTCCGGAACCGTTCGAACCGCCTCCATCGCGGACCTGGTTGACCCCGTCCGCTAAGGCCCGCACCGTCTCGTTCCGAGCCTCCGCGGAGATGGCGGGAGAACAACCGGCCCTCGGCAGTGGTCCTGCACCCAGGTCCTCGAAGAGCGGAGACCACGGTGGGCGGAGCCTCGCACGGCCCGGGGACGGGACCGTGCGCCTTAAGCCAGTGCCATGATGGCGATGCCGCCGATGACGATCAGCGCGCCCACCAAGAGCCAGCGCGTGACGCGCTCGTGCAGGAACAGGGCGCTGAGCGCCATGCCGATCAACGGGGAGATGGAGAAGAAGACCGTGAACTCGCCGGCGCTGATGTTCTGAAGGGATAGCGTGACGAGCACCGCCAGCAGCCCGGTCCCGACGACACCGGAGAGCAGGATCCAGGGTAGGCTGTGACGCGGGATCGACCAGCGCCGCAGGCTGGATCGGGGTTGGACGAGGGCCACGGTGAAGACGAAGGGCACCACGACGGGAACGCGCACACTGGCGGCCGCGGCGGCGTCGAACCCTTCAGAAGCGTAACGCAGCAGTACGGAAGCCGCGCCGAAGAGCACGCCCAGTAGGATCGCCAAGCTCAACCCGATGGCGAAGCGGTGCGTGTCGAAGAAACGGCGCAACGCGTTGCGCGGCGGTTCGGCAGCGATCGCTTCCTGCCGGAGGATGTCCGCCGCGGCGTCGGCAGCGACCACCTCGCTGGCCCGGCCGTAATTCGCGACCAGGTACACGCCGGCGAGCACGATGATTGAGCCAATCCCGATAAAGATAGTGACATCGTCGCCGAGGAAGATGGCGCCGAACACGAACGCGGCCATGACGGAGAGCCCCGTGCTGATCGTGAACGTGCGACTCAACCCGAAGAGAGGAATCGTGACGGCGTAGAGCGTTTCACCGATGCCGCTGGCCAGCATCCCTTGCGCGAAGAGCAGCCCGATGTCTTCGGCGCTCATGCGACCGAACTCGCCTGTGGCGCCGAGCGCCGGGACGGCGATCACGAAGAAGATCGCGCCCCCCAGCATGCGCAAGGCGCTGAGGGAATAGGGGTCGACGTGGCGCGCCTGCGCGGACATGACGAGGCTGGCCAAGGCCCAGGCGGTGGCCGTGCCGAGCGCCGCGGCGATTCCTAGAGCCATGGCCTTAGCGTCATCGCAGGATCACGCGCCCACCCAGCCCGCGATGGGGAAGTTCCCCATGCTCAACCTGTCGATGCGTGGCATGATGGCGGGCTTCTCGATTAGTGTCCCGGCAAGCTCATCCGGCGATCCGGGATGGGTTGGCTCTCGTCGATCCGACGCTCGCTCGCGTCTACCTCAATGACCGCAGTGAAGTGGATCACCCCGAAATGGGGCACGACCTGGGCGGCCTCACCGGATGCGATTCGCGGCCCTGTCCGCGGCGCGCTCCCGTCGCCGGGCTTCCCCAGCGCGGCGGAGCGTCTCGCGGTTCTCTTCGGTGACCGCCAGGAAGCGGTCCCGCCAGCTGTGGTCCTCACCCCAGACGACGGGCGATTGCACCGTTGTGCGGGGCAGCGTCGCGCGCTCCAGCAGGTCCAAGGCTTGGCCAACGATCGCGTGCTGCATGCCAACGTCGTCGGGACGCCCGCAGGAGTTGCCCAGGGGGAAGTCGGTGAAGAGGAAGCGGGGCACGCCGCAGTGCTCGATCACGTCGCGGGCGCTGCCAACGATCACGGTTGGAATCCCGTTCGCCTCGAGGTGGCGCGCCGTCAGTCCCACGGACTGATGACAGACCGGTCAGATCGGCACCAGCAGAGCGACGTCCACGCCGTCCTCCCGGCAGTAACGCAGCAACGCGGGCGCGTCCGTTTCCCGCGTATTACGCTGCGCGTACTCCGTCGGGAGCCCGTAAAAGCGTGGCGAGATCTCGCCGAACCGCCCCGCAGCGCGCCATTCCTGCAGCTGGCGGATCGGGAAGTACGACTCCCGATCGTCCATGTGGGTCGCCTCTCTGTCCCAGGTCAGATCGTCTGTGTAGAGCTGCTCCGGAGGCGAATCGACTGAAGCGGCATAGACGCGCTTTGGACGTGGCGTATCGGCGGTGTCGGGGTCGAACGGCATCGCGGTGGTAACCAGCCCCAACCGGCACTGAGCCAACGGCTTGACAAGTGGCGCGAACGGGACATCGGTGTGGAAAGCGTAGCGGTAGGGATTCTCGTAGCCGTGCGCTCGGTAGTACTCGCGTGTCCGATCGATGTAGCCAACAAAGGTCTGGTAGGCCGGATCAATCTCCTGCGGCACGGTCGTCCTCCTGCGGCTCCGATGGTCCACCCCGCTCAGGGTACGTCACCGCGGAGGCCGGGCGGTGCGATCCGTGTGTGGCAGGGCGCACTCGCGCGTCCTCTGCATTGCCCCGAAACGCAGCGGGGCGATCTGCTCGCCCGGGTCAGGCTCGCCCCTTGGGCACCACGCGCGTCGACCTTGAATGGGGCGCACGACCCCCACAGCGCCGGAGCCCAGAACGGCGCGACGCCAGCCCGTGCGGCCATGGGTTCTCCGGCTCGCACCGCGGGGCCGGGTATGCGGCGAGATCCCCATTGCTCGCTACACTTGGCGCGCCGATCACCGGGCGAGAGGGAACACCACCCTGCGACTCCTCTTCCTCCGCGCGCGCGCGAACTGGCGACTGCTCGGCGTCGTGGGGCTCGGCATCCTCGTGATGTCCGTGCTCATGGCCTCCACCACCGTGTATACGCGCGCGCTCACGGACCTGGGGCTCGACTTCGAACTCGACCGTGAGGCCGGCCAAATTGGCTCCGTCCAGGTCACTCTCTCCCAGACACTGCTGGGCGGGGAACGCGCGCAGGCGGTGCGTGACTTCGCCGAAGCCAGTCTCGATGCGCACTTCGGCGACATCGCGCTGCCTCGCCGCACGCGGTCGGGACGCGTCAGTGACCTCCGCCTGCTCGCTGAAACCCAGATCACCGGCTCTGCCCCGCTCGGCGGGGAGTTCACGACGATCGAGGGGTGGGAGTCGCACGTTGCGTTCGAGGGGCGCCCACCCGCCCCGCCGACGCTGGCTGTCGACCCCGAGCTGGGCCTGTCCCAACTCGACGGTCCCATCGAGGTCGCGCTCCCGCGCGCGCACGCCGAGTTCGCCCGTCTGAGAGTGGGGGATGCGTTCGCGGTCGCGGACGTGTACGACGATTGCGACCGCGAGCCGCCGCTGTTTGGCGGTCCGACGGCGTCGGCGCCGCCCTCGCTCGAGCCTTGCGTCACAACTGGGCTGATCAGCCTGCAGTTCCCGGTCGAAGTGGTCGGCATCTTCGACGCAATCAATCTCGACGATCCGTTTTGGGACGCGGCGCTGGCAAGCCTGGTGCGCCCCCGGGAGCCGCGGAAGAGCCTGGTCCTCCCGCGGGTCTTCGCGCTCTTCGTTCACTCTGACGCGCTCTTCGGTCCGCTGAGCGAACTGCTGCCGGGCTACCGCGCCGACATCCGCATCGTGGATGCGATTCCACTCAGCGCGTTCGACAGCGTTGGCATCCCCGCCGACCTCGATCGCTTTGCCGGCCTCCAGACCGACATGGCCTCGGTCGGAGGAACGGTATCGAGCTCGTTCGAGGGGGCACTACGCAGCTTCCAGGAGGGGCGCGACTTCAGCGTCGTGCCGATCTTGTTGATCTTGGTACAGGTCGTCAGCGTCGTCGTCTTCTTCATCTTCGTGATGGCCCGTCTGCTGGTGAGCGGCGAGACCGACGAGATCGCCTTGCTGCGCAGTCGAGGCGCCTCGCTACCGCAAGTGCTCGGGTTGTACGCCCTGCAACTCCTGCCGATCGTGATCCTGACGGCTGCGGTGGCGCCGCTGATCGCGGCGACTGCCGTGAGTGCGCTCGGATTCGTCGGCAGCTTCCGCGACGTCAGCGGCGATGACTGGATCGCAATTTCTCTCACGCCGCAAGCCTGGGCGCTGGCGCTGGCAGGAGCGGCGCTGGCGTTGGGCGCCGTCCTCGTCCCAGTCGCACAGGCGGCGCGCGTCCAGCCCGGCACGGCCCGGCACGTGGCGGCGCGGCCGGCCGGTCGCAACGTCTTTCAGCGCTACTACCTCGACATCGCCTTCGTCGCGGTCGCGGGATTTCTCGTTTGGTCCGTGGGCGCGCGCGACGCGGTGTTCACACGCAACACGGTTGGCGGTCTTTCCACCGAGCCGCTCGTCCTGATCGCGCCGGCGCTCGTTGGCCTGATCGCGATCCTCCTCGTTCTGCGTCTGCTCCCGCCCGCACTCGCCGCTCTGGCCTGGATCGCGAGCGACCGCATCGCGATGCCGGTCGCCGCCGCGCTCCGCCAGGCGGTCCGCAACCCCGGTCCGGTCATTCGGCTCAGTGTCCTGACGATGCTCGCCGCGGCGCTGGGAACATTCGCCGCTTCCTACGACGCCACGGTCGATCGCTCTTTCGACGAGCGCGCCCGCTTTGAGGCCGGCGTCGACCTCCTCGCCGGAATTGATCCCCGTCCGCCCGGGTTGGTCCAGGCGCAGATCGAAGCGGTGCCAGGCGCCAGCGCGACCGCGCTCGCGATCCGGCGTAAGGGCAGCGTCGGCGCGACCGGCGCCCGGGGACGCGAGGTGCGGATCCTCGCTCTGGACAGTGCCCAAGCCGCTTCGATGCTGTGGTTCCGCGACGACTTCAGCGCCGAACCCTTGACGACGCTTCTTCCCAAGCTCCGCCCCTTCGCGAGCCTCGGCGGCCTGCCGCTCCCCGATGACCTGGCGGAGCTCAGTCTGTGGGTGAACCCGAGCGTGCCGCGCAACGACCTCTCGGTTTGGCTACAGGTACGCGACCGTGACGGCCGTTTCTTCCGCGTCGGGCTGGGCAATCCTGGAGCGGCTGGCCTATGGCAAGAGCTGCGCGGGGACGCCGCGGAGCCCGCTGCGTTCATCGACGCCCGCCCGCCGTTTACCCTCCATGCCATCACCTATACGGAGGGCGAGTCCCAGCTCGTCGGCGAACCAGGCAGCCTGCTGTTCGACGACCTCACGGCAACCACGGAGCGTGGTGAGCGTCTCCTGATTGAGGGGTTCGAATCGGACGCTCGTCGATGGCTGCTGCAGCCCCTCGCGGCGACGGGCGCGACAGACGCGGTCGAGCGCCGTACTGACGTCGTCGCCCACAGCGGCAACAGCGCCGTGGAGTACCGTTGGACGGCGGGGGTCTCACCCGGCCGCCGCGGCCTCTACCTCCCCAGTCCCAATCTGTGCGATGCGGGTGGACGCTGCGCGCTCAACGTGATCGTGAGCGAGACGTTCCTCGCTAACCACGGCCTCCGGGTCGGTGACGAGGCACCCTTGCACCTGGGGTCATTCCGTATCGACGTGCGCATCATCGCTTCCGTCGCGTTCTTCCCGACTCTGGATCCCCGAGAGAACGGGGGCTTTCTGATTACCGACGTGGCCGAGCTCAACCACCTCGGCGCGACCCTCGATTTCCGCAGCCCGGCCCCGATCAATGAGATGTGGGTCACCGGGCCGAGCGATCCTGAGCGTCGCATGCGCACGGTCGCGGCGCTGAACGATCTCTCCGAAGCGGGCGCGCCCGTCACCGATCAGCGTGCCCTGCTGGCCACGGTGGGGAACGATCCCCTGGTTGCCGCCGGCGGCAGCGGCATCCTGCTGGTTTCGTTCGTTGCCGTCGCGATCCTCGTGGTGGTCGCGTTCCTGGTGAGCGTCGTCCTCACGGCGCGCGACCGCATGCTCGAGATGGCCGTGTTGCGCACGCTCGGTATCGGCCGGGGCGCGCTGCTCGGTCAGCTCATGGCCGAGTACGCGATGGTCGCGATCATCGGGTTGGGGCTCGGGTCCTTCTTGGGCGATCGCATCGCGCGCCTCACGTTGCGTTTCTTGGAGGTCGACGCGGAAGGCGATCGGGTACTGCCGCCCTTTCTGCTCACGACGGACTGGGGGGTTGTCATCGGCTCTTACGTCGGGTTGGTCGCGATCCTCATCTTGGGCGTCGGGGGCGCGTGGCGCCTGTACGTCCGCGGATCGATCACGCGCGCGCTGCGATTGACCGCGTGAGATGGGCACTACGCAGATCTCACGGCACCGATTCCGGCTCCAACACGTCGATGATTTCTCCGGGCACGATCTGCGGCCGGCTCTCCTCCGGCAGCAACACGCCGGACTGCGCGATCAGGTTGCCGTCATCCAACTCGGCCACAATCAGCGCGATCGCGGCGCCCGGCTCGATCGTCACCTCGGGGTCCTCCGCGAGCCGCAACAGGAAGCTCGATCCATCCGCGAAGCGGAAGCGGGTCCTACCACCGGCCCAAGCCAGCGTCACCGTCTCGCGATCGGATCTGGTCACACGGCCAATCAATACCTGTCGCCCGGGCAACCCACCCGCGTGACCGAACGGGCTCAAGCCACTGCGGGGAACGATCACATCCCCGGCCACGCCGCGGGCGCTCGGTGTCGCCGGGCTCACCAGCACCGGCTCGGGCTGCCGTGCGCTGTGCGCGATCAATTCCGCGCCGACGAGCCAACCCGCGGCGCCGGCGATCACAAGGACCCCCAACCAAGCGCCCAGGCCCCGCCAAGTTCGCGGCTTCACGGCGATACTTCGTCCGGTCCGGCGATGACCACTGCCTGTAGGACCAGCGTCAGGGAATTGTCATCGACCGCACCTACGATCACCCACTCCCCCGCCAGAACCTCCGCCGGTGTGATGGGAGTGAGCTGTTGAATCAGCGCCTCCGACCCCACGCGCACGGACACCAGCGTCTCATCGACGCGCACCTGCACGTGCTCCCCTTCGACGTCGCTCACGATGCCTGCCAAGTCGGCGGTTGGAGCGTTATCCAAGAGAGTTTCGCCTTGGAAGATACGACGCGGCTCGGGATCCGATTCGTCGGCGATCTGCCAGCCCAAGACCGAAGTGACCGCAAAGGTCAGGGATGCGAGCAGCGCCAGCGAAAGGCCACCGGCCCGGGCCGCAGTCACGCGTGCGCGCATCGTCCGCCCCTCTCCGCCGTCGTCAGGCACAGCCGGATCCTAGTGTGCCGTCGCCGACGAGCGCCGCTGCAAGATCGTGTCATACATCCGCATCGCTCTTCGCCATGCTGATCACGCTGCGCATCGTGTTGCGCCTCGTTCTGGGCCGGGCCGCCGGACACCGGCGCTTGCTGGCCGCGGTGATGGTGGGCGTGATCCTGGCCGTGGGCTTGATGTCCGCCACCGAGATCTACCGCAACGCGCTGCGTGAGCGCGGGATCGACGTCGAGCTGAGCCGAGCCGACAAGACGGAACTTGACCTGGCCGTCTCGCTGAGCGGGCACGGGCTCGCGTCGCCCGGCTACGAGGAATCCCAGGCGCTAATCGACCGGGGCCTGAGCCGGATCGATCCGTACCTCAATGCCAGCACCCGCACCGCGGTCTCCGCGACGTTCTTCCTCACCGATCCAGATGTCCGCCTCCGCAAAACGCCTGACCTCCCCCGCGCCAATCTGCAGTTTCTTACCGAGCTTGACCCGCACATCACTATCGACGCTGGGCGCTTGCCCAACTCGGAACCCAGCGCGACGTCGCAAGGTGCGCCCAGAGTCGAAGTCGCGCTCGGCTCCGAGGCGGCCGCCGCCTTCGGTATAGCGATCGGCGACACCTTCGCCCTACACCCGTTCTGGCGCGAAGACGTGGTGCCGATCGAGGTGACGATCGTCGGGATCATCGGCCAGACGGACGCGGAGGAGGAGTACTGGGGGCGCCGCACCGACTACTTCTTCGTGGACCGGCTTGACCCACCCACCTATCGGTTCTTCACGACGGAAGACACGCTCCTGAGCGTGATCCCGGGCCACCTTCCCGATATCACCGCTCGCGTGGAGACGCTCGCGTACTTCGACCTGATGACGATCGACTCAGACGACGCCGAGATCTTGGCTCAACGGCTGCGCACCTTCGAGCGGACCGTCCTGGGCAGTGTCGACAGAGCGCGGGTGCAGAGCGAGATGGCGGCCCTCTTGGACACTTTCTCGAAGCGGGATTTCTTCGCGCAGGTACCGCTTTTGGTCATGACCCTCCAGATCGTGGCGATTGTGCTGTACTACCTCATGATGGTGGCGGCGCTGCTCGTCGAGCGGCAGGCCGGTGAGGTCGCGCTGCTCAAGAGCCGGGGAGCGGGAGCTCGTCACATCCTTGGGATCTATGTGCTAGAAGGCGCGATCCTGTCCGGGATCGGCCTGGCGATCGGCCCGCCGCTCGCGTTGGGCATCGTATCGCTTCTCGGGCTGACGCCCGCGTTCGACGGACTCAGCGGCGGCGCACTGCTGGACACGCAGCTCACCGACACAGCCTATACCTGGGCGGCACTGGGTGCGGGGCTGGCCTTCCTTGCCTTGCTCGTGCCTGCGATCGCGATGGGGCGGCGCAGCATCGTGCAACACAAACAGGCCTTGTCCCGGCCTGCCGAACAATCCGCGTTCCATCGCTACTACCTGGATCTCGTCGTCGTGGTCGTGGCGGCGCTGCTCTTCTTCCAGCTTCAGACCTCGGACTCGCTCGTGACCGAGGAGCTGTTCGGTGACCTCAATTACGACCCCCTCCTCCTGCTGGCGCCCGCGGTTTTCCTGGTCACGGTGGCCGTCGTCTTCCTGCGCGTTTTCCCACTGCTCGTACGCGCCGTCGACAGCGCCACAAGGCGCTTCAGCAGTACCACGCTCCAACTCGGGATATGGCAGCTGATGCGTGCCCCGCTGGGGCATTCGCGCCTTGTGCTCTTGCTCATCTTGGCGACCGCGATCGGCATGTTCGCCGCGACGTTCGGCTCGACCCTCGAGCGGTCGTTCGACGATCGCGCGGCCTACCTGGCCGGAGCGCCCCTCCGTCTATCCGGGCTCAATACGAACGAGCTCGGAGCCGTCAGCCTGGCGGCCGAATTCGAACGCCGGGGCGATGTCGCCGCCGCGAGCGCTGCACTCCGCACCGACGTCCGCTACAAGCTCGGGAACCGCGGCCTGGTCAAGGTCGATCTCCTCGGTGTGGACCCAGCCCAGCTCCCGGAGGTCGCCTGGTTCCGTGACGACCTGGCAGATGATTCCCTGGAGACGCTCCTGGAACCGCTGCGTGAGAACCCGCTCGAGCTTCCGGCCGTCGTGATCCCCACTGACGCGGAGCGCGTCGGGATCTGGGCCCATCTGACGCGCGCCAGCAGCGTGATCGTGTCCTTGCGGATCCGGGACGGCGAGGGGCGCTACGTCGATCTTCGGCTGGGCCCCACGTTGGACGGCGGGATCGGATGGCAACTGCTCACGGCGCCGCTGGACGGCTTGGCTTCGGGCCCTGGAACCGTCACGGGCATCTCCGTGCGGCGGGCTCCGCGCTTCGGATCGTTCGCCAACCAGATCGTGTTCGACGACCTGCAATACAGTCCGACAGCGGGGCCGCCGGATACGACCTTCGATGACGGCGTCGTTGTCGAGGATTTCGAGAGTCTCGAGCGCTGGGCGCCTGTCTTCGAAGCCACAGCCACCGGCCGCCCCGACCGCTTCAACGCGGAACGCGATCTCGTCGTCTCTGGCGAGAGCGCCGCCCGCTACACGTGGGAGCGCAGTCTCCAGACCGCGCGGGGGATCCGGATCGCCGGAGACGATCTCCCGCTGGCGGTGATCGCCAATCAGGCCTTCCTCGACGACGCGGAACTCCGCATCGGCGACGAAGTCCTCGTCTTCGCAACCCAGGGACCGATGCCTGTTCGGATTGCGGGCGCGTTCGATCTGTTCCCCACGTTTGACCCGCGGCAGGGGAACGGCCTCCTTCTCGCCGACGGGGAACGGTTGAGCTTTCTAATCAACGCGGAAGGCACGCGCTTCGGAAGCGTCGCCCCAAACGAGGTGTGGATCGATCCCGGGGATGAGGCCGGGCTCGCCTCTCTGCGCGAAACGATCGCCGCAGGCGGCTTCGGCGATCTCACGGTCTTCGACGCCGAAGCACTCCGCGACGCCCAGAACGAGGACCCCCTCACCGCCGCCGGCTGGGACGGCCTGCTCTTCTTATCGTTCTCCTCGGTGCTCTTGCTGAGCATCCTCGGCTTCCTCGTCTCCTCGCTCGTCTCCGCCCGCGCGCGCGCGCTGGAGTTCGCCATCCTGCGAACCTTGGGTTTCTCCCTGCGACAGACGCTCGCCGTCGTAGCCTTCGAAAAGGTCTTCATCGTGGTCCTCGCGATGGCGGTCGGCACGCTGATCGGCGCGCGCCTCGGCATCCTCATGCTCGAATTCCTCGGGATCACCGAGCGCGGCGAGGAGGTCGTGCCTCCCTTCGTGCTGGCAACGGACTGGGGTACGATCGGCATCGTTTATGCAATCCTCGGCGCTGTCTTCTTGCTGACGGTCGGCGTCGTCGTAGCGCTGTACGCACGCCTCGCGCTCTACCGCGTCCTCCGGCTGGGCGAATGACGCAGGCCAGACTCCACGATGAAGCGCACGATAGATCGACGATGCGGCCGATGACGCAGCAGCCACCCTCCGCAGCCGGCGACGGATTCGCGCCGAGGAACCCCGACTGGCACGTCGTCTGCGCAGACCTCTTCAAGATCTACAAAGTGGCGCAGTTGGAGGTCGTCGCGCTGCGGGGCCTGGACCTGCGCATTGAGCGCGGCGAGATGCTCGCGCTTGTCGGTGCCTCGGGCTCCGGCAAGTCCACGCTGCTCAGCATTCTGGCCGGCCTGGACCTGCCAAGCGCCGGCTCCGTCCTCGTCGACGGCCGGGACCTGCTGACGATGGAGGAACCGGAGCTCGTGGAGTACCGGCGGCGGCATGTCGGCTTCGTCTGGCAGCAAGCCGGTCGCAACTTGATCCCCTACCTCTCGGCGGCCCAGAACATCGAGCTGCCCATGATCATCGCCGGCTGGCCGCGCAAGCACGTGCGCAAGCGCACCGAGGAGTTGCTTGAGGCGATCGGTCTCACCGCGCGCGCACGATCGCGCCTGGAGCAGCTGTCCGGCGGGGAGCAGCAACGCGTGTCGATCGGGGTGGCGCTCGCCAACGAGCCGCCCCTGCTACTCGCCGATGAGCCCACCGGCGAACTCGACACGCGCACCGGCGACCAGATCTTCGACCTCTTCGCCGACCTCAATCGTCGCTTCGGGGTCACGATCGTAATCGTGACCCATGACGAGGGGATCACAGACCGAGTGCCGCGCGTGGTCATGATCCGCGATGGTCGCATCGCAACGGAGATCTTCAACTCCACTGGAGCGCCGGTCAGCAGCGCCGCTGACGTCCTCCGCCGCGAGTACGCGGTGGTCGACCACAGCGGCCGCATACAGATCCCGAAGGAGCTGCGGGATGCGGCGGGGCTGGGAAGCCACGTCCAGATGGATCTCAAAGATGGTCGTGTCACTATCTCGCGCGTTCCCGAGGCCGACGCATGACCGGCCGACCGCACAGCAGCGAGCGCCCTGCCGTCCCGTCGGCTGCGCCAAGTGGCCACTCGGAGACGATCGTGAACGTGGAACAAGTGAGCCGCCGCTTCCAAGTGGGTGGGGAGGCGATCTGGGCGGTTCGGGATGTCTCGCTGCGTCTCGAGCGGGGCGTGTTCGCCGCCCTGATGGGCCGGTCTGGGTCCGGCAAAACGACGCTGCTGAATCTCATCGCCGGCCTTGACCGCCCCGACTCGGGCCGCGTCTACCTGGCCGGCAAAGAGATCACACGCGCCACGGAGCGCCAACTGCTGCGGCTGCGGCGCCACGAGATCGGATTCGTCTTCCAGTCGTTCGGTCTCCTGCCCCTCCTCTCGGCCTACGAGAACGTGGAGGTCGCGCTGCGCATCGCGGGCGCCGGCCTGCAGGAGCGCCGTGTCCGCACGACCGAACTCCTCCAGCGAGTGGATCTGCATGCCCGCAGCGACCACCGTCCCTACGAACTGTCGGGCGGTGAGCAGCAGCGAGTGGCAATCGCGCGTGCGTTGGTGAACGAGCCGTCGCTCGTCGTCGCGGACGAACCCACCGGAGAGCTGGACTCCGGCAACGCCCGTGCGATCTTCGACCTCCTGCGCAAGCTGGCACACCAAAGCGGTGTGACGATCCTGACCGCGACGCACGACCGCACCGTCTTGGAATTCGCCGATCGCGTCGAAGAGATGGCGGATGGACGGCTTTTGGAGCACCACGAACGCGACCTCACGGCCGCCGCGAGGGATCGCCCCTCCATCGCGGGCGAACCCGCTCCACAAGAATCACCCGCGGGAGGGTCTGGCACCCCGGTGGCTCCGGCCGAGCCGGCTGCTGCCTCGCAACCGCTGACGCCGGAGTCCACGCCAGCCGATGCCTTCCCACTCAAGACCGCCGCAGATTTCCGGCCGCCGCCGGACCGGCGCGCTCCCGGGCCCAAGGACTGAGCGCGGCGCCAGGGAGGGAGTCGGAGGCACGCGAGGGGAGTGAGACGCGAGACGGAAAGACAAGCGGGCGCGGGACGGTGAAGCGTAGGCGTCGGTTCCACGCGCCGTTCTCCTATACAGTGACTCTCCCCCTGTGGAACTCCCTCGATTGCCCACGCATAGCCTTACCAGGAAAGCCCGATGACCACCTCGGTCCGCTCCGACCTACGCAACCTTGCGATCATTGCCCACGTCGACCACGGCAAAACAACACTGGTCGACGCGATGCTGTGGCAGAGCGGCATCTTTCGCGAGAACGAAGAGGTCGCCGAGCGCGTGATGGACTCGATCGACTTGGAGCGGGAAAAAGGCATCACGATCATGGCCAAGAACACGGCCGTGCGCTACGGGAATGTGCTCATCAACATCGTCGACACGCCGGGCCACGCCGACTTCGGTGGCGAGGTCGAGCGCACCCTCAAGCTCGTCGACGGCGTCCTGCTGTTGGTCGACGCCAGCGAAGGGCCGCTGCCACAGACCCGCTTCGTGCTCCGCAAGGCGCTCGACGAGGCCCTGCCGCCGATCCTCGTGATCAACAAGATCGACCGGCCGGATACGCGCACCCAGGAAGTCATCAACGAGGTCTACGACCTGTTCATCGACCTCGACGCCACCGACGAGCAGCTCGAGTTCCCGGTGCTCTACACGGTGGCGCGAGACGGCGTCTGCAAGGTTGATCTGGAGGACGACTCGGCGACCCTGCAACCCCTCTTCGAAGAGATCCTGCGGACCGTCCCCCCGCCAACGTTCGAGCCCGGACACCCCCTCCAGCTGCTCGTCACAACGCTCGACTACGACGACTATGTCGGCCGCATCGCGATCGGCCGGATCTTCCAGGGCGAGCTGGCCCGGGGACAGCGCGTGGCTCGCTGCAAGCTGGACGGCACCACCGAAACCGTCCAGATCGCCCAGCTATATGGCTACGAGGGGCTGCGCCGCGTCTCCATCGAAACCGCCGGGCCGGGAGAGATCGTGGCCGTGGCCGGCTTCGACGGGACCGCCATCGGCGAAACCCTGGCCGACCCCGAGGACCCCCGCCCCCTGCCAGCCATCCACGTCGATGAACCCACCCTCTCGATGATCTTTTCTGTGAACGACTCGCCGCTGGCGGGCCGCGAGGGACCGCACGTCACCTCGCGCAAGCTTGGCGAGCGTCTTCTCAAAGAGACCCGGATCAACGTCTCAATCCGCGTCGAGGAATCGCCGGACGGGCACGGCTATGTGGTGGCCGGCCGTGGCGAGCTCCAACTCGCCATCCTCATCGAAATGATGCGCCGCGAGGGCTTCGAGTTCTCGGTCGGAAAGCCGCAGGTGCTAACGCGGATCGAGGACGGTAAGGTCCAGGAGCCCATTGAACGCCTCATCATCGACTGCCCGGAGGAATTCGTCGGTCCGGTGACCCAGAAACTGGGGCCGCGCAAAGGGCGAATGAGCGACATGGTCAACCACGGCAGCGGCAGGGTGCGCATCGGCTTCGAGGTTCCCTCGCGCGGGCTCATCGGCTTCCGCTCCGAACTCCTCACCGAAACCAAGGGCACCGGCATCATGAACCATTATTTTGAAGAGTTCGGCTCCTGGCGAGGCGAGATCCCGCAACGACTGACCGGCGCACTCGTCGCCGATCGCGCCGGCCAAACCACCTCCTTCGCGGTGGATCACCTGCAGCCCCGCGGCACCTTCTTCCTTTCTCCGGGCGCCGTGGTCTACGAGGGCATGATCGTCGGAGAGCACTCTCGCCCCGGCGACCTCGACGTTAACGTCACCAAAGAAAAGAAGCTCACCAACATGCGCGCCGCTTCAGCGGACGACTTCGTCCAGATCGTACCGCCCCGCGTACTCTCGCTTGAACAGGCCATCGAGTTCATCGCCGATGACGAGCAGATCGAGGTGACGCCGCGGGCCTTCCGGCTGCGCAAGCGGGTGCTGCGGGCGGGCCAGCGGAGCTAAGCGCTGGGGGGCGGCCGGGGAAAAGCACTACACCCAGTCGTCGCGTGCACCCGTAGGCCCCGCGAAGATGTAGGGGTTTCTCCGTAAGATTCGGGCTTCGGTACTGAAGCTGAAGGCGACCAAGCGGGGTGCAATGAGTCGACAGCCGGCGAACGGGCCGTGACGACGCTACGAAAAAGGAAATGAAATGAGGAGGAACGATACGTGAGCGACAAAATTCCGGGCGACCTCCCAGACTGGATCCAAGGGCACCTGCGGCAATATCTGGCGACGGACGGGGCCGACGGACATATGTGGGATTCGTCGGCGGCTGGGGGTCCGGGTCCGATCCCGACGCTTCTCCTGACGACCACGGGGCGCCGCTCAGGAAGCGCCAAGACGCTGCCCCTGATCTACGGCAAAGCGGACGGCGCCTACGTGATCGTTGCGTCCAAGGGTGGCGCGCCTGAACACCCGGCTTGGTACCTGAACCTGGTAGCGATGCCCGAAGTCGGCGTGCAGGTGCTTGGTGAACGCTTCTCGGCGCGCGCGCGCACGGCGACCGGAGACGAGCGGGCCAAGCGGTGGGAGCAGCTGGCACAGATCTACCCGCCCTACAACGACTACCAGACGAAGACCGAGCGGGAGATCCCCGTGGTCGTATTGGAGCGCGTAGACGATTAGCAGGCGCAGGCGCAACCCGGAACCACCGAACTAGCAGTAGAGGAGTGCCGACGTTGACGCCGGACATCCGCCTCATCAGCGCCAACGGGTTGGGCTCGTTCTCTTGGCGCTGGCCAGAGGAAACCGAGCACTTCGAGCGTGGCTACGCCGCTCTTATGCGGTTCGAGGGCGGCGAGTTCCGCATCCGGCACGGCGTCAGCCGACGCACGGTGTATGGCCGACCTCGGCTCCACTCGGTGACATGGGTCGAAGGTGCACCGACAGTCGAGGGGGTAGAGGCGGACGACTTCGCACGCTCACAAAGCTTGCTCAGTCTGATCAAGGTGACGAAGCGACATCTGCGGCCGACCGACCCCATCCCCCCTGAGTATGTCGGTTTCACCGTCGCCGTGATGTCCGAAGAAGCGGTCGGCCGGTACAGTCCGCGGAGCCGCGCGGTCAAGATCCGGCTCGACGACATTGAGGGTTGGAGCAGACATGCTCTTCTGCGCGCCGCCGCGTGGGGGAGACTGAGCACACAACGGCGCGTCCGATCGTCGCTGCCGGCCACGACGGCGCCGGGGCCGGGCCCCGAGGAGATCACGGCGGAGAGCGACGGCCACGCGGCGCGTCAAGCGATCGCCGCTGCATTATTGCGGTACGGCTCAACCCTCGAACCCGGCAACGCCGAGGCCGCACCGGACTTCACCCCCAACGCCGAAGCCAATGCGCTTGTGAAGACGGATGCGTTCGCCTTCCTCACGGCGGTGCTTTTCGATCAGGGCATCCCTGCCGAACGCGCATGGACCGCCCCGCACCAGTTACGGCAACGTATCGGACACCTCGATCCCGCACAGATCATCAGCAACCCGGAGGCCGTCCGGCGCGCGATTCAGATGCAGCCGAAATTGCACCGCTACGTCGAGAAGATGCCGCGATGGCTCGTCGGCGCGGCGCGAAGGGTTCAGCAGAACTACCGCGGCGATGCGTCCGCGATCTGGTCGGACCGACCATCGGCGGTAGAGCTACAGCGGCGGCTCAGCGAGTTCAACGGAATAGGCCAGAAGAAGGCTGCGATGGCGGTCGAGATCCTCAATCGCGACCTCGGCGTGCCCGTCGACCGCATGGCGGGCAGCGATGTGGCCGTCGATGTGCACGTCCGCCGCGTCTTCCTTCGGTCCCGGCTTGCGGATCGGGATGCTCCCGACCACATGATCGCCGTCGCACGGCAACTCCACCCTTCACGACCGGGAGCGCTCGACTTCCCCGTCTGGGACGTAGGGCGCAACTGGTGTCACGCGGGGACGCCGAACTGCGGTCACTGCCCGCTGACCCACGTCTGCCCGAAAGACATCGAACGCGCAGCGCGCGTCACGAGCGGGTAGCCAGCTTGGGGACAGCTACTCAAGCCGTGAATCCGCAATGAGCAGTCCAGGCCAGAACCCACCCCTGTTTGGATCGGACATGCCTGACCGCACGACGCGCACGAACTCGCTGCGCAACGCCCAAGTCCCCATGCCCCCTGACGACCAGACGCTGGAGCAAACCATCCACCGTTACCAGCACCACGCCATCAAGGCCGCCTCGGGAACAGCGGACCGGGCTTAAGGCGCAGCAATCACCGCTTCATCCACGCCGAGTGGCCTGCGATAAACGGCGGGTCGAGCGGGCACGGGGCCGATCCTCTTAGCGAACTTCGTACTAATCGGCGGCAAGCTCGAAACCGGGGTCGTACAGCGTTAGCGGCTCAGGCCGCTCACCCGTCAGGTGGAACGTGTCTTCAATGCGTACCCCGCCTATGCCGGGCACGGAAAGCACGGAGTGCCCAACGGTCACAGCCATATTCTTACGAAGCTCAACGCGCGAGTCGGCAGGATGAATAGTCGGCCGGGGCAGTTCCTCGAAATCGAGGCCGATGCCGTGACTGATCCCAGAGATGTAGAAATCTCCATAGCCGGCTGCGGAGAAGACATCCTGGGCTGCTGCGTCTATGTCGCGATTCCGCGCGCCCGGCCTAAGCGCCTCAATTCCCGCCGCCTGCGCCCGCTGGTATGTCTCGAACATATCGCGCTGCTCCGATGTGGGCGGCCCGATGACAAACGAGCGCGTCATGTTGGCGCAATAGCCCTTGTACCTGGGGACCACATCGACCACGACAAGATCGCCAACCTCAATCTCCTTGTGTGAAGTCGTGCCATGCAGCCAGCCCGATCGCACTCCGGAATTTACGAAGACGGGCGTCGCAACCCCACTCCCACCGGCCTTTCGCATCGCATACTCGATCTCGGCTCCAACCTCATTCTCCGTGGCTCCCGGCCTGAGGTACCGGGTCGCCGCCTCCATTCCTGCTGCGGCGATTCGCGCCGCACGACGGATTAGCTCTATCTCTCCCTCGTCTTTGATCATGCGGAGTTCGTCCATGACCGGGGCGATGTCAACAACCTGCACCTTTGGATTGGCTCGCTGAAACAGTGTGAGCAGGAATGCAGGAGTGCTGAACCACATTTGCACCCCTACTGTCATCGACTCCTTGTCGCCAATCATTTCGCGCATTGCGCCGACGACATCCTTGATCTGCTGGCCGACGGTTCCGAAGACTCTGGCGTCTGCGACGCCGATCGACCTCCTGACCTCATCCTCCTCACCGATAAACGTGACGATGATGGGCGGCCCCGTTGCCGGGACGATGGCACGAGGCTGGAAGCGATCTTCGCCGAAGAAATAGATGTAATCGTCGTGAGTCAGGATGAGATAGGCGTCGATGCCTTGATCCCGCATGCGCTCCTGGGCGCGTCGCAAGCGGTCCTTGTTGAGCATTGCGATCCCCTGGCGGCGCCGTCGGTGACACTGGGGCATGCAGCGGCTTCGGAAACCCACCATACAATGCCACTGCAGCGAGGCGAGACCGAGTTCATCGACGGAGGGAATTCATCAAGCGCGTCTGCCATGGTACAGCGCTACGGCCCCACAGCTCCCTAACCAAGAAGCAGCTTGGGGTTGTCACTGCCGCTCAGCGGCGACTACTTTGTCCTGCGTGGAACCGGTGGCCGCGCAGCAGCCGTCGGGCAATGCCGTTGGGAATTTGAGACGCTCATGCGCGTGATCAAACCGACTCAAGCCGAGAGCACGGCCGTGGCGCCCTTGTCCGGCAGCGGTTTCGTGGCCGGTGGATGATCGTCGCCGCGGGCGTCGCTGGTTAGGGTAGTCATCGTGCAGGCCGTGAACTACGCGCGCCCGTCTTCCGTCGAAGAAGCGGTGGAACTGCTGGAGCGGGGCGGGCCTCGCGCCCGCGTCCTGGCAGGCGGTACCGATCTGATCGTTCTGGCGCGGGAGCGACGCATCGACGTCGACCTGTTCGTGGACGTGAAGGCGCTGGAGCCGCTCACGGCGATCCACTACGAGCCGGCGGCCGGCCTCACGATCGGCGCAGCGGCGCCCTGCTATCGCATCGCCGCCGACCCGACGGTACAAGAACACTATCCCTGCCTGATCGATTGCTCCACGCTGATCGGCGGCGTCGCGATCCAGGGCCGAGCCAGCCTGGGCGGCAATCTGTGCAATGCGTCTCCTGCGGGGGACAGCATCCCGGCGCTGATCGCGCTGGGGACAACGGTCGAGATCGCGGGACCGAACGGGCGGCGGACGGTGGCGGTCGAGAATTTCTGCACGGGCCCGGGGCGGAACGTGTTGGGAGGCGGCGAGTTTGTCGTGGCGCTGCGGGTGCCGCCGCCGAACGACCGTACCGGCGCCGCATTCCGGCGCTTCATCCCCCGTGGGGAGATGGATATCGCCGTGACGAACGCGGCGGTCAGCCTCCGCTTCGACGGAGATCGGGTCGGCAGCGCGCGGGTAGCGGTGGGAGCGGTTGCCCCCACGCCGCTGCTGGTCGAGGAGGCGGGCGCGGCGCTGACCGGCGAACCGCTGTCGGACGCGGCGATCGAGGCGGCAGCCGCAGCCGCCCGCGCGGCCGCCAGACCGATCGACGACATGCGCGGGACCGTGAAGCAACGCCGGCACCTGGCTGGCGTGTTGGTGGCGCGCTGCATCCGCGCCGCCGCGGAGCGAGCGGGAGGGACACCGTGACGGCGGAGGCGGGCACGCGCCGCATCGTCGTCGGGGCGACGATCAACGGCGAGCCACAGGAGTTCCTCGCGGACGAGCGCGACAGCCTGCTGGAGGCGCTGCGCGAGCGCATCGGCCTCATGGGGGTCAAGGAGGGCTGCAACAACGGCAATTGCGGCGCCTGCACGGTGATCCTGGACGGCCGCATCGTCTGCTCGTGCCTGGTGATGGCGGCGGAGGTGGAAGGGTCGGCGATTACGACGATCGAAGGGATCGCGTCGAGCGAGGGGCTGCACCCGTTGCAGCAGACCTTTCTGGAGGATGCGGCCCTGCAGTGCGGGATCTGTACGCCGGGGTTCATCGTCGCGGCGAAGGCGCTGCTGGACGTCAACCCAAACCCTACGGAAGATGAAGTGCGCCTATGGCTGGCCGGCAACCTCTGTCGCTGCACGGGTTATGACAAGATTGTGCAGGCGGTGCTCGACGCGGCCGGCGACGGGAAGGGGTCTGCCTGATGGTGACGACGGAAAAACCCTACAAAGTTGTCGGGACGCGCCCGATTCGGCCGGACGGGACCGATAAGGTCACGGGGCGGGCGAACTACGGCGCGGACATCCGGCTGCCGGGCATGCTGTACGGACGGGTGAAGCGCAGCCCGATCGCACACGGGAAGATCAAGCGGATCGATGCGTCGAAAGCCTTGGCGCTTCCGGGCGTACGGGCGGTGATGACGGCGGAGGACCTACCGCGCAAGGAGAAAAGAGAGTACGCGCCGCTGGGATCGGTCAAGATCAGCCTCAAGACTCTCTCCGGCAATGTCATGGCGCGCGACAAAGTGCTCTATGAGGGGCATCCGGTGGCGGCGGTCTGCGCGACGGATCCGCACATCGCCGAGGATGCGTTGGAGCTGATCGAGGTTGAGTACGAGGAGTTTCCCGCCGTCCTGGACGTCGGCGAGGCGATGTTGGCCTCCGCGCCGCTGGTCGACGAAGAGCTGCGTACGCGCGAGATGGCGACGCGCGAGTCGGCCGACCAGCCAAGCAACGTCGCGATGCACTTCGTGACGGAGACGGGGGATGTGGAGGCGGGGTTCGCGGAGGCGGACATCGTCCTGGAGCGTGCCTTCAAAACGAAGATGGTGCATCAGGGCTACATCGAGCCGCAGAACGCCACCGCATTCTGGCGGCACGACGGCGGTCTCGAGATTTGGTGCAGCACGCAGGCAACTTTCGTCATGCGCGACCACTTGGCCGGCCTGCTGGAGCATCCGGTGTCGAAGATCCGCGTCACGCCGCAGGAGATCGGCGGCGGCTTCGGCGGGAAGATCTTCGTTTATCTGGAACCGCTGGCCGCAGTGCTGTCCCGCAAGACGGGCAAGCCGGTCAAGCTGACGATGACGCGCGATGAAGTCTTCCGCGCGACCGGACCGACTTCCGGCACCGCGATCCGCGTGAAGCTGGGCGCCAAGCGCGACGGCACGCTCGTCGCAGCGAAGGCCGAGCTGGTCTACGAGGCCGGTGCGTTCCCGGGGTCGCCGGTGGCCGCGGGCGTGCGCTGCATCTTCGCCCCTTATGCGATCCCGAACCAACGTATCGACGGCTACGACGTGCTCGTCAACAAGCCCAAGGTGCAGCCCTATCGCGCGCCCGGCGCGCCGGCCGCCTGCTTCGCGACGGATTCCGTAATGGACGAGCTGGCGGAGCAGTTGGAGCGCGACCCGATCGATCTGCGGCTCCAAAACGCGGTCGTGGAGGGAACGCGCAACGCCGACGGAGCGGCCTTCGGCATGATCGGGAGCCGCGATTGTCTGGAGGCGATCCAGAACAGCCCGCACTACCGGTCAGAGCTGCAGGGCTCCCATCGAGGCCGCGGCGTGGCGCACGGGTACTGGTACAACGCGGGGCTGGAGTCGAGCGCCTACGCCAGCGTCAACTCAGACGGGACGGTGGCGCTGGTGCTGGGGTCGCCGGACATCGGCGGCACCCGCGCGTCGATTGCGATGCAGCTCGCGGAGACACTGGGCATTCCGGCCGAGCGCGTGATCCCACAGGTGGTCGACACGGACTCCGTCGGCTTCACGAACGTGACGGGCGGGAGCCGCACGGCCTTCGCCGGCGGCTGGGCCGCGCACGAGGCAGGGCTGGACCTGCGCCAGCAGTTGGCCGCACGGGCGGCCAAGATCTGGAGCGTCGAGGCCGAGCAGGTGCGCTACCGGGACGACGCGGTGATCGTCGGTCCGGCCGGGGAGGAGGGTGGCGAGCGCTCGATCACGTTCACGGAGCTGGCGGCGAAGCTGGCAAGCACGGGCGGGATGATCGTGGGACGGGCGGACAGCAACCACGCGAGCGCGGCGCCGACGTTCGCGACGCACGTCGTCGACGTGGAGGTCGACCCGGAGACGGGGGGCGTCAAGGTCCTGCGCTATACGGCCACGCAGGACGTGGGCACGGCGATCCATCCGGCGTACGTGGAAGGACAGATCCAAGGCGGCGTGTCGCAGGGCGTGGGGTGGGCGCTCAACGAGGAGTATCGCTTCAACGAGAAGGGGCGGATGGAGAACGCGAGCTTCCTAGACTACCGCATGCCGACCGCGCTGGACTTGCCGATGATCGAAACGGTGTTGGTCGAGGTGCCGAACCCCGGGCATCCCTATGGGGTGCGGGGCGTGGGCGAGGTACCGATCGTGCCGCCACTGGCAGCCATCGCGAACGCGGTGTATGCAGCGACGGGACATCGCTTCAACGAACTCCCGATCTCCCCGGCCGCGGTGCTCGAGAAGCTGCTGCCCGGCGAGGAATAGCGGTCCGGCCGTGGCTCGCGTCTTCATCCCCGCGACGCTGCGCGACCGCTGCGGCGGCCGAAGTGAGGTCGAAGTCGAAGGGGCAACGCTGCGGCAGATCGTCGAGAACCTCGACGCGTCATGTCCGGGGATCGCCGCGCGAATCCTCGAAGGGGACGCCGTGCGTCCGGACCTAGCGCTGGCGGTGAACGGCGTCGTGGGAGCGGAAGGGTTGCTGGAGCGGGTACCGGACGGCGCGGAGATCCAGATCATGCCCGCGATCGCGGGCGGGGACGGTTACGAAGGTCCGGCGCTCAAAATTCAGACACTTCGCCTGTTCCTCTGGGACGCCGAGAACGCCCAACCTTAGGATGTAGGAGCACGCAGGATTCCACTTCGAGCAGGATGCTGTGACTCAAGAGCGGACCAGGCCAACGGGATTCGCGCACGACTGACGAAGCGGGCACTCGCCACACCGGGGGTTCCGCTTGCATACGGCATCAGCGAAGTCGATAACACCCAACCAAAGATCCCGTGCACGCCGGCTCCTCACGAGCTGCTCTGCCGTATCCCACAACTCGGCGTCTGTGTTCGGCCGACCTCCGTCGGTGAGTCCAAAATAGCGACGCAGGACCCGCGCGATGACCCAATCGACTAGGGGTAGGTTTCGGTGGAGAGCGAAGATAGGTACCGCGTGAGCACCGTACCGTCCCACACCTGGGAGTCGATCAAGCTCCGTAGGAGTATGCGGCACACCGCCGATCTCAACGATCGCTCGCCCGAGTTGCTTTAGGATCGGTGCACGCTTGGCGAGCCCGAGCGGCCTAATCACTCGAGCGATCGAACTCACCCGAGCCGAATCCAGCGCGCCTGCATCCGGCCACAGCCTCAAGAACTCCCGATAGACGGCTACAACATTCTCTCCCCGCGTGCGCTGGAGGAGCACCTCACCGATCAGGACTTCGTAGGGATCGGTGGACTCGCGCCACGGGAATCGACGCAGACTGATCTTTGACTGGTGGAGCATTACCCGCCTGAAGCGGAGGTCCGTCGGACCTTCGACGGACGACATGCTATCGACGACGGCGCTTCAGGAGCGAAATCACTTCTTCCGCTACAGCATTGGCCAGCGGCGGCGGAACAGCGTTCCCGATCTGTCGGGCGACCGAGATCTTGCTGCCACTCCAGCGATAGTCCTCGGAGAACCCCTGGAGAAGGCTTGCCTCCAGATGCGTCAGGCCTCGGTTCTGACAAGGATGGAGATAGCGCCCTTTCTCCGGCTTCCAAAACTCCGTACGGATCGTGAGGGCGGGCTTATCCCAACACAGCCGCCCGAGTACATCGGTGCTCCCAGTAGGCTTATCTCGCCAGCACTTCGGGAGGAGCTTCGGAGCTTTATCTCGAAGAGTGAATCGATTCCCTCCCTGTGGGATGAGCCGGTATCGCTCGATCGAAATCGCTCTCGATCTCCGCTTGAAATGAAGGACCATACCCGATGAAAGGGCCCCCGACTCCATTGACTCGCCGTAACCAGTCGGCTCACCCAGCCGCTTGATCGCTTGGCCGACCGTCGCAACCAAAGCAACGGTAGGGCTGGGAAGCTGGGGCTTCCCGATCCGCGAGCCGACAACGAGCGCACGTCGCCGCCTCTGTGCAACACCAAAATCGACCGCGTTCACAATTCCGGCGGTCAATTCGTAACCCGCCATCTCCACCTCGCGACGAAGTGCGTCGTATTCAGCCGAGCGCAGGAACGGAGGAACATTTTCGAGGACGAAGACCTTGGGCTCGACGGCTTGAACGACACGTATGTATTCACGCCAGAGGCCGTTTAGCGCCATGTTCCTTCCGCCACTATTCATCTTGCCGAGCGGTGAGAATCCTTGGCAGGGAGGACCGCCCACGACGACCTGAGCCTCGGGGAAGTCGTCGTTGTGGATGGACTCGATAGGGCTGGCGTGGACATGACCGCCAAAGTTGGCGCGGTACGTCTCAGCAGCATCAGGATCCTTCTCGACCGCAAAAACGGGTTTGAACCCGGCAGCGGAAAAACCCTGTGTAAGTCCGCCAGCACCCGCAAAGAGGTCGATCAACGAATAGCTCATCAATGGTGACCTTACTGTAAACTCGCTTATGCAGACAAGCATTTCTGAAGTCCCAGTGCCCAAGTCTTGTAAGTCCCTGCGCTCCCGAGAGCGTTGATCCCAAAGCGAACAGGCTGCTCATTTCTGTGCGATTTGGTAATGTATCAATCATAATTGACACATAGATAAATTTTTTTGTACAAATAGTTTTGAATGGAGTGTGTTTATGAAGGGCAGTGATTCTGAAACAAAGCACGAACGATTTCAACGTCTCGCCGAGACACGCACCGAACGCTCCCTGAAAGAGATTCGTAAGATTGGTAACCTCGCGAATCCCACCCGCTATGAATACTCCACCGGTGAGGTGCGCGAGATTATCGGCGCGCTCAAGACGGAAGTTGCCGCAGTTGAAACCGCCTTCAAGCGCCCCGAGGAGCGTCGGTTCACGTTGAAACGCCGCTAGCCGCATGTAGTAAAAGAGTGAGGTCGGCGCAATGGTCGTAGCAGCTCGGTGGGAATGCCCCACTCTCGATCCCAGTCAACTCAATCAGGACCCGGTGCAGGCCGAGTTCTTCACCGACACACTCGTCGGGCACAACCTTGTTCGGGAGGCTCTCCAAAACGCGCTCGACGAACGGTGTCCCGGTAGCAATGAAGCGGTGGAGGTGCGCTTCACCATTCGTTCGAACGATCGGGCGTTGCCCTCCGACCGCGCCGCCGCGTATTTGGAAGGTCTCGACAGTCACCTTGCCTTGTGTAGCAAGATGTATCCGGATGAGATCGAGTCAAAGCAGCTGGACATGGCCGCCGGCAAGGTGCCCATGCCCTACCTCTTAATCGAGGACTTCAACACGCGGGGCCTCTGTGGAGACATCACGCAGATCACCGATGTCCCAGTGGACGGCAGCGATCGCAACAACTTTTACTGGTTCTTTCGGAACTCGGGTCGTTCCGGCAAACTCGCGGAAGATGCAGGTAGCTGGGGCGTCGGCAAGACCGTATTCCAAGAGCTTTCCCAAGTTAACGCGAATTTCGCGCTGACCATCCGGTACGACGACACTAGGCGCTTGCTGATGGGACAAACTCTTCTAAAGACTCACCAGAAACCAAAGGGCAATCCACCTCAACGCTACGCCGCCTACGGATACTGGACCGGAGCGCGGGAGCCGGGGAAACCGTACATGCCCGTGGATGATCCTGGCTTGATCGACAACTTTGTCTCGGACTTCGACCTGACACGCGATGGTGATCCCGGTCTCTCAATCGTTATTCCCTTCCCGCACGAATCGGTAACCAGAAAAGCGCTGATCCGCGGTGTCCTGGTGTCGTATTTCCGTCCGATCGTGACTCAGCGTTTGGTCATAGTCATCGACGACAATGGGAATGAACGTCGACTCGCTAGCGCCGACGACTTGCACGATGCCGTCGACGAGATCGACTTAGGCGATACTACGTATCGCCCCGAGGAACTGCACCAACTCTTTGAGACGGCGGAGGACCTCGAAACCTCTCCACCCAAGGAAACGATCTACCTTTCCGATCCCGAGATCTCGGCGGCGAAGATTCCTCCCGACACAATCGCGAAGATGCGAGAGCGGTTCGATAGCAACCTCCTGCTGCGTGTCCATGTTCCCCAGGTGGTCAAGAAGCGTGAGAAGGAGCCCGAGACCGACGGCTTCGACATCGTCCTGAAAAACGACCTGGGCGAGCATAATCGCCGGCCCTATTACGTACGTGATCAGCTTTCGTTATCGAAGAACGGTCCGTTTTCGTCACGTCCGACTTCGGCGCTGGTCGTCGTCGAGCAAGGCGCTCTTGCAGAGCTACTCCGATCTAGCGAAAACCCGTCGCACTCGGCCTGGCAATCTTCGAACCGTGGCCGTCTCCGATCGTGGTCGAACGGTAGCCACATCGTTAGGCGGGTAAACAATTCAGTTAACGATCTTCTGCGGGTCATGTTCGGCGAATCGAACCAAAAGCTACCCGATGCCCTGATCAACTTCTTCTCCCAAGAAAAGCCAGAACAACGACGGACTACCAAGAAACGGCAGAAGAGAAAAAGAAAGGTGGGGGATCCGCGACCAGACTCCTGCTACGCGTATGCCGCACTCCCGAGCGGAGGCCTGCGCGTCTATGGAAGCCCTGAGGCCACGGCTGAACTTCGACCGATCCGCTTCCGTTTCGCGTACGACCGCGTGGATGGCAACGCTTTGAAGAAGTACTCGCCACTCGACTTCGATATCGACACCACCGATATCGAGATCACGCCAGTGGGAGCAAGTTACAAGATCACAGGAACGAACGAACTTTTGATCGAGCCAGACCACAGAGAATTCGATGTGCGGCTTACCGGATTCGATGTCCACCGAGATCTCGTCGTGCAAGCACGAGCACTCTAGATATGTCAATCCTGAACTTCACCAAACGTATCGACATCCCGCGCGATGTCGTCGATGTCCTGGTGGAACACTCTGGGACCGACCAACGCGAACTCAAGGTGATGCTCGACTTACAAAAGGTCGATGTTCCCGTGAACGCCCACGTGCTAATCGAAGCACACTATCGGGGACTGCATAAGCGCTTTAGGTACGGCGAGGCGGGAAAGGTGCAGTTGCCTCACGACCGTCGCATCAGCGAATTCCCGATCGACACACCAGCGGTCGACATCACCGTCGTAGATCCAGCAGACCACCGGGTTCTGGCAGCGCGTCGTAACCTTCGCCCGTCTCTGAAGACCAAGAAGCGCCGTGAACTCCTGTCGGTTTTCACAACAGACCTGGGACAGACGCTATGGCGATTGCGTAAGCCCTTTGAGCAATCCGGTCCAGTTCTCGAAATCACAGACCGGTTTCCGGGCCTCGAGACGACCGCAACCTTCCACGCGTTCGTCTTGCCTGAAGTCTTTCGTTCCATACTGCAGCGCATTCTCCTCGACCCGCACTACGACGAAGACGACGAAGGTGCTGAATCGTGGCAGCGTGACTGGATCGGCTTCGCGACAAAGTTTACGGGCGACAAGCCACCCAAGCCCGATGGTGAGGATCGCGAATCCTGGCTCGGAGTAGAGGAGGAGGAAGTACATGAGTGGATTGACGGTGCGGTTAGAGCCTTCGCCGACAATTCCAAGAACCGGTTGCTTGAGCGATACCAGAAGGAGCGAGGGGGAGGAGGCTAGTGACCGAACTGCGACGACTGAATAAGGACGGAGTGGACCAATTCGAGGCCTTCATCACGGATGCTCGCAACAAGCAAACGATGACACCACCGGTCGATCTCTTGACCAACCCCGCCTACTCGGAGGCAGTTGAGGGAGGTGCTGCGCTCAAAGTCACCCGCCTTACGAGCAAACTTAACGCGGCAGAGGTGCTGGCCGATCTCCTTGAGCACTCCGGACCGGATATACAGCAGCGGTTCGACCCAGCGCGCTCAGACAATGAGGGATTGTGGAGCTGGCTCTCACTGTATTTCTTCGACTCCCTCTGTCCCCCGAACGCAAGTGGACAGCGCAATGTTCGCGCCGCGTCACACTATCGCTATGTGGCCGACTATGCTCCGTTCCGAGCGAATCGTGCCTACCGACACCTACTGGTCGGTCCGTATCGCATCTTCCAGCGGCACGGGCCTGATCTGAGTGCCGGGCTACTGGCCGGCACCGCTGCCGACTATCACGACCACTACGAACAGGTCGCCAGTCGCAACGCGCTCTGGACGGATGAAGGATTCTTGCGCCTCTTTTACGAAATCTACTTTAACGAAAATCATACGCAGTGGGACGCGCGAGCGGGAACCGGTGACCGCAAAGGGCGTGGCTCAATCCGACGGCTGTCGGATATTTTTCAACAGTTCGCACTTACGTACGATGTTCGGGGGATGGACGCCGATGCACTGCGCGCGCGCCTTCCCGACGAGTTCAAGTTCGAGAAACACTTCGTTGAGGTGCCGCACAGGTGTGAGCAGAATCCGCTGACAGCTACTCAGTTCTTAGCTCGAAAGCTGCCGTCGTAGAAGGTGCCAAGATAGGCGCCCCAGCTCACTCCGTCCGAAGCGAGGGGTCCCAGAGTCCGGCGCTCCAGCGTCCACTCTTCATCATCAAAACGGCTGTGCACGAGTTCGAGGACGCCGTCGCCGTCGAGATCGGTGACGATGCCCGTCCCGAAACTGGTGCCGGGCGTGGCGAGCAGCTCCATCACCCGCCAGCCGTCTGCATCGACGAGCAGGAGCCGCTGGCTCACCGCTTCCTTCACAGGACTGAGCGTAATGAGCACTTCGTCCCGGCCATCGCCCGAGAGGTCCACGGCGAGAGGCGAGGAGATCAGCGGGAGATCGAACCGCTCCTGCCACAGCAGCTCGCCCGTGGCGCCCGATACCGCAACGAGGATCGAGGCGGTGTAGGCAGGCAGCATGCCAACGCTGAAGGCAGCGAACACATCGGGGACCGCGTCGCCGTCCAGGAACCCGACGGCCGGGGTTGCCCACGTCTCACTGTCGAGGAATTGATGCGACCAAATCAGCTGGAGAGATTCCCCATCGAGAGCAACGAGGCGCCCATCGAAAGTCGCGGCAACGATATCCGGGGTACCGTCGTACGTCAGATCGACCAGGGCCGGCGGCGCCACGAGCCCGCGGCGATTGGCGGGAGCGATCACCTCTTGTGATCGCGAGAGGTCTCCCGTGATCACGTCGGCCAGCGGCACGACCCAGAGCGAGCCGGCCAGCGTTTCGCCCCCAGTCCCGAAGACGACGAACTCCGTCCCATCGGATGCGCGGCGGTAGACGAGCGCCGACATGTAGGTCTCACCTGCATCCGGCGTCTCCCCGGCCGCAACGATCTCGCCCGAGCGGCCACTCAACACCATGAGATGGCCCGGGGGGCGAGGGTAGAACGGCGGCAGTCCCGGGTCGCCCCCGTTCGCGACGAGGACTTCCGGCACGGCATCTCCATCGAGATCGTCGAGAAACTGCGGCGTGTAGAAGTTGTACCAGCCGTCTAAGTCGGCATGTCCACGCGGGTAGAAGAGCCACAAGACTTCCCCGCTTCGTCCATCGATCGCGTAGAGCTCTGCATTGCGCCCGCCGATCACAACGTCCGGCGTGCCGTCACCGGTGAGATCGGCGAGGCCGGGCGATCCGAAGATCTCGTCGCGCGTTTCGACGCGCCAGAGCTCGGTCCCAGTACGCCCGTCACGGGCCGTGACATATCCAGCTTGGGGGAGCGTCTCTTGGCCATGGCCGAGCACGATATCGAGGACGCCATCGCCGTTGAGATCGGCGGCGCGGGGCGAGGAGAATATCCGGAGCTCTCCAGTGGCCACCCACTCCAGCGCCAAACTGGGGCGGGCAGACTCCGCATCGTCACCACAGGCGGCGCTGAGTGCAACGAGCGAGAGCAGGCCGAACGCGGCAAAAAGCCTGGCACCGTTCACCCACGCGTTCGTCATCCTGCCGATCCCCGGTGCGTTGTTCCAATCGGTCGAGCCTAGCAGCAGCGAACGGTCCAGTTGCTACACTCTCGCTACTACGAGTGGTCGTGTACTCGGGAGATGCTGGATCTTGTCCACCGCAGAGCCCATTGATGCGAAGGTCTTCACATTCGAGGCGAACGACCTGCGCATCAAGGCCACCGAGTGTGCCGCGTGCGGGGCGCGCTTCCATCCTCCCCGACGATACTGCGCGCGGTGCGCGAGCCAGGAGATGCGCGCCCAAGTCGCCGATCCCGTTGGCAAGATCGAGACATTCACGATCGTGCACCAGCGTCCACCCGGATCGTTGATGGAGCCGCCCTATACGCTGGCCGATATCCAGCTGCGCAGCGGCGAGCGGTTCTCTTGCGTGAGCCTAGAGACCGATGGGATGACGATCGGTGCGTCGGTGCGGCTGCGCGTCGCGGCGTTCGACACCGACTCGGGCCCGCGAGCGGGCCTTGTGTTCGATTTGGCAGCGGAAGGAGAAGCGAATGCGTGAGGTTGTCGTGCTCGGCGGAGGACTCCACCCGTTTGGCCGGTTCCCGGAAAAGTCGTTCGTCGACCTGACGAGGCCGGCGATTCACGAAGCGCTCGATGATGCCGGTGTTTCCTTCCAAGATGTGCAGATCGCCTACTGCGGTCGCGTCAATGCGCCGATGGGAACGGGCCTGGCCGTAGTCAATGAGTTCGGGCTGACCGGCATCCCTATCGTCAATGTCGAACAGGCCTGCTCGAGCAGCTCGACCGCCTTCCGGCAGGCTTATTGGGCGATCGGGCAGGGGTTGTACGACATCGCACTGGTTGTGGGCTTTGAGAAGATGGAGCGCGGCATGATCAAGATGGCCGCACAAGACTCATACGACGTGCAGATGGGGCAGAGCGTGGCGCCCGCCGGCTACGCACGCAAGGCACAGAAATATATGCACCGCCACGGCGCCACGCCGGAGATGTTCGCGCAGATCTCCGTGAAGTCCCACAAGAACGGCTCACTCAATCAAAACGCGCAGTATCAGAAACCGGTGACCCTCGAAGAGGTGCTGGCCTCGCGAATGATCGCGTCGCCGATCACTCTTCTGCAGTGCTCTCCCACCTCCGATGGCGCTTCTGCTCTGGTGCTGGCGAGTATGGAGCGGGCGCGCAGTTATTCGTCGCCGGACCGCTGGATGACGATCGCCGGCTGGGCCTCAGGGACGGAAGCGCACGAAGAGGATCCGGGCGAGGAGGGCGATCTCGAACCAACGGTCACCAGACTAAGCGCAGAACTTTATGAACGAGCCGGGATCGCACCGGCCGACATTGATGTAGTCCAGGTGCACGACGCCTTCACGCCTGGCGAGGTGCTGCGCATGGAAGCCATGGGGCTCGTTCCTGAAGGGGAGGGAGCCCACTTCGTAGCGGAAGGCGGCGCCGACATCGACGGACCAGTCCCAGTCAACACGGACGGCGGCTTGATCAGTCGCGGGCATCCCATGGGAGCGACGGGGGCTGCGCAGATCATTGAGATCCTGCGTCAGCTCCGAGGCGAGGCGGGAGCACGTCAAGTCCCGGGCGAGCCGAAGGTCGGTGTTTGCCACAATTCCGGTGTTGGCGGCGTCAACATGCACGCGTTCAAGAAGTAGCCAGCCCGGCTCCACCGCTCGGCCGTGTTTGACCTGGCTTCCGACAGAGGGTATGCAAACGCGGGCGACTCGTTGCGAACACGCGAGATACCTCCGACACCTGGGAATGTGTGATGCAGTACGGCTTAATGATGGTGCTGAGCCCGCGGGAACCGATCGCTCGCTTTCCGACGATCGCCAAACGCGCCGAAGAGCTAGGGTTCAGCACCGTCTGGCTGGGCGAATCGCAGCTCATCGCCAAAGACGCGTACGTCGCGCTGGCGCTGGCGGCACGTGAGACGAACCGGATCCAACTCGGGCCGGGAGTCGCCAACCCGGTGACGCGACACTCTACGGTGCTGGCGAACACCATGGCGGCGCTGCACGAAGTTAGCGCGGGGCGGAGCGTTTTGGGCATCGGCACAGGCGACAGCGCCGTCCGGACGATCGGCGTCAAGCCGGCGACCGTGGCCGAACTCGCAACTTGCATCGATCGGATCCGCGCCTTGCTGAATGGGGAAAAGATCGATCTGGACGGGCACGGAGTCCAACTCCTAACGGCGAACGGCCCGCTCCCGATCTTCGTATCCGCAAGTCAGCCGCGGATGCTGCGACTCGCCGGCGCAAAGGCCGACGGAGTAGTGCTGATGGGGGGCGCGGAACCCGGAGTGACGCAATGGCAGCTGGATCACATCCAGGCCGGAGCAAGGGAAGCCGGCCGCAGCTTGGACGATGTCTTCATCGACTTGTGGTTCGCAATCGCGGTTGACGAAGATCGCGCGCAAGCGCGTAAAGACGTGAGCGCTTGGGTCACAAGCCAGGCGCG
This sequence comes from Dehalococcoidia bacterium, assembly GCA_965220315.1. Taxonomy (GTDB): domain Bacteria; phylum Chloroflexota; class Dehalococcoidia; order Bin125; family Bin125; genus JAPOXK01. Next base: position 728,925 of record CBDCPP010000002.1, on the reverse strand, counting down.
CTTCTTCGCCAAATGGAAGACGCTGCCCACGTCGCTGCAACCCTTTTCGGACGAGTTCGAGCGCGCCTATCGTTCATATGATTTCTACCATCACCTCTCGCGGCACGCCGAGCACGCCCAAGGCGTGAGTGAGCAGCTCATCGACCTGCTCGCAGTGACCGGGCCGGTGGACGTTTGCGTGAAGAAGATCACGGCACTGCGCGACTTGAAGATCGACCGGATCACCTTCACGCTACTCTCGGGCGGGCGCATGGAGCGCTTACGACGGCTCGGCGAAGAACTCATTCCCGCTCTCGGAACGTGAAGAGCAGGCGGCACGTCTACGCGGAAGGCGCAGGGACATGATCATCGATGCGCACGCACACCTGTATGGGCCGAGGATCACTCCTCGCGCCTGGCTCCAAGCCTTTGCCGACTACGGGAGCGCGATCTCGACACGCTCATCCGACTACGTCGGTCGCAAGATCGCGGAGGGTTGGTTCGACGAGACGGGCGACCTGCTGGTCGCGGACATGGACGAAGCCGGCATCGACAAAGCAGTCATCATGGCGATCGACTTTGCCTTGTATGCCGGCACCGACGACGACGTGTCACTCGATCAGCGCTACGCGATCTTCTATGAGGCGGTGCAGCGCCATCCGCAGCGGCTAGTGCTCTACGGCGGCGTCGATCCACGGCGCCCCGGCGCCCCGGACTTCGTGCAGCGCGCCGTCGAAAAATGGGGGATGAAAGGGTTCAAGCTCTGGTGCACGGGCGTTAACCCACAAGACAGCGCCTGCTACCGCGTATACGAGAAGTGCGCGGCGCTTGGGCTTCCGGTCGTCGTGCATACCGGTCAGGAGATCACGCCCGCGCGAACCGAGCCCACGCGGCCGGTGTACGTCGATCAGCCTTCCGCTGACTTCCCCGAAGTGACGTTCGTGTTAGCGCATGCCGGCATGGCTTGGTGGGAGGAAGCAGCAAGTCTGGCCTGGCACCATCCCAACGTCTATCTGGACACGGCCTATTGGCAGATGAAATACCTCACCGACCCCGCCCAGTTCGCGCGGGAGCTGCGCGGCCTGATCTCAACCGCCGGTAAAGAGAAGGTGTTTTTCGGCAGTGACTGGCCAGCGCTTCGTACCGTGCGCAGGGTGAAGCATGATGCCTGGGTGCAGGTCCTTCGCTCACTCCCAAACGACGCGCCAGGCGGCCTGCAGTTCGAACGGGAAGAGATCGATCTGCTGCTGGGTGGAGCAGCCCAAAAGGTGCTCGCCCTGGAATAGGCGACCGTGATGCGTGCCGACCCCAACGCTGTCGACAGCCCTTTCGATCCCCTGGCCGCTCGCTGGCGAACGGACACCCCAACCACTGCAGACGAACTACTCGCGTGGCAGCTGGCCTGCGTCTGGGAGATCGCCGAACGGCTCGCTGAGGAAAACCCATTCTATAAACCGCTGCTCTCGCCGCTGCCCACAGGGCGCTCCGCGGCTGACTTTCGCGCTCTCCCCGCGACGACAAAGGACGCCGTTGTCGCCGACTGCCGGGCGCACCCCCCCTATGGGACCCGCTCGCAGTGCCGCCCAGACGAGATCCGCACAGTAGTCGAAACCAGTGGCACTTCGGGCAAGGGCCGCGAAGTCTACGTCATGAATGATGCCGATGAAGAGGCAGCGATCGAAATGGAAGCCTGTGGCTTCTGGTGGGCCGGCGTACGGCCAGGCAGTCGTGTCTTGCTTACTCTTCCCGTAGGCATGACGGCGGCGGGCCACTGGTACTACGAGGGCTTACGCCGTCTCGGCGCCAACGTACTCTCCGTGGGAGCCTATCCGACGCATACGAAAGTGGAGCTGCTGGCGCGGTACGGCGCGGACTTGGTCGTCGGCACGCCCACCTACGTGCAGCGGTTGGCGGTGGCGTGTGAGGAAGAGGGCGCCGATCCGGCAATGCTCGGCGTGCAAGCGCTGATCGTCGCCGGCGAGGCATACGGCGCTGGATGGGTAGAGATGATGCAGAAGGTTTGGGGGGCGACGTTGTACGAGCAGTGGGGCTGCACGGAGCGGGCAGTTGCCTGGACCTGCCCGGGCGGCGTCTTGCGCGACGGGAAGCTGGGAATACTGCACTTCCCGGCCGAGACAGCCTATTGCGAAGTGCTCGATTCGCAGACGGGCGAACCCGTCCAAGACGGAGGAGTAGGCGAACTCTTCATCACGCCTCTGACCGCCATCGCATCGCCGTTGCTGCGCTTCGCGACGCGGGACCGCGTGCAGTGGATCGCCCCCGGTTCTTGCTCATGCAAAAGACCGCTCGCAGGCATCCGGGCGGGCAGCGTGCAGCGCTACGACGACATGCTCAAGATCCGCGGCATCAACGTTTGGCCGGCACAGTTTGACGAGGCCGTCTTCGCCATCGCTGGCGTCGAGAACTATCGCGGCGTCGTAGATAGCGCAGCTGACGGTCGGGAGGAGGTCCGTATTACCGTAGAGTGCTCGGCGGCGCGGGCAGAGGTAGTGCGGCAGCGCGTATCGGATGTTGTGCGCGAGCACATCGGCATCGGAGCCTCCGTGGAGGTGGTGGTACCCGGGGAGCTGAGCCGTGCCGTGCCCGAAGGCTTCGTCAAGGTTTCGCGCTGGCGCGACGAGCGGCTCGCGGCGCGCGGCGTGCACCAGCCGCAATAGGCCAGCCCATGGGATACGTCATCAACATCGACACCGGCGGGACCTTCACGGACGGATACGTGACGGGGCCCGCTGGGAGTATCCGGGCCAAGGTGGATACCACGCCGCACGATCTCACCGTCGGGATCCTAGCCTGCATCGACCGCGCTGCGGGTTTGCTGGAGATGAGCCGGCCGGAGCTGCTGCGCCAGACCGACACGGTGCGCTTCTCAACGACAATCGGGACGAACACTCTAATCAATCGCAGCGGGCCCAAGATCGGGCTGCTGCTGGGAGCAACGCTCGGCGATTCGCTCGTGGCTGGACTGGCCGAAGCGCTTCCCCTAGACCGTGAACTCGTCCAGCTCGTCCCGGAAGCAGAGCAGGACGACGCCAGCGTCATAGCCGCCGTCCATACTCTGCTTGAGCGTGGCGCCCGGATCCTCGTCGTCGCGCTTAGTTCCGGGGTCGATTTACCTGTGCGCGAAGGAGCGCTCCGTTCCCGCATCGCAGCGGATTACCCGCGCCACTACCTCGGCGCAGTTCCCATAGTCGCTTCGCATCAGGTCACGCTGACACCGGATTCCCGAGTCCGCGTGCAAACCGCGATCCTGAACGCCTACCTCCACCCCAGCATGAGTCGCGTGCTCTATCGAGTAGAGGTTCAGCTCCGAACCGACGGCTACCGCCACCCGCTGCTTGTCGCAAACGCGGACGCGGGGACTTCGCGCGTCGCCAAGACCACCGCGTTGCGCACCTGGGGATCAGGACCTGCAGGAGGAGTAGCGGGGGCGCTGGAACTTACGCGAGAGCTGGGCCTGAAACACGTAGTCACGTTAGACGTGGGAGGAACCAGCTCCGACATTAGCATCGTCGAGCAGACTGGCTGGCATTACGCCGTGCAGCCAGTGATCGAGGGGATCGCAGTCGCGCTTCCCGCCGTCGCCCTGGAATCCGTGGGCGTCGGCGGGGGATCGATCGTGCGCGTAGAAAACGGGCGCGTGAGCGTCGGTCCGGAGAGCACGGGAGCCCAACCAGGGCCAGCCGCATTCGGGCTGGGAGGACAGGAAGCGACCGTGACGGATGCCGCTTGCTGCTTGGGAATGTTCGATCCCGATCATTTCTTGGGAGGGCGCAAGCGCTTGGATATCGAAGCAGCACGTGCTGTCGTGGGCGCGCGCGTGGCGGAGCCGCTCGGCGTGGGCGTAACGGAAGCCGCCGCTCGGATCCTGGAGACTGCGGCTGATGGGATCGCGCAGGCCGTCGGCAAACAACTGCGCCACCGGAGTCTCGTTCCATCGGAGGTGGCACTGTTCGCGAGCGGGGGCGCGGGCGGACTGCTGGCCCACGCGGTCGCCGATCGCGCGGGGCTTGCCGCCGTGTACGGATTCACCGTCAATTCCGTCTTCAGCGCCTTCGGGCTCTCAAGACTCGACATTTCCCACAGCTACGAAGCGTCGCCAGGCGCCTCGCTCGAGTGTGAACTCGAAGGGCTCCGTGAGCGCGCGCGGCGCGATATGCAGGGCGAGGGCGCAGATACAAGTGCCATCACCTACGCAATCGAAGGCGAGGTGGTTGGAGCGGACGGTGGCGTGCAGGTTGTCGCACTGGGCGGCGAAACGGGCGAGGCAGTCGCCGCCGCTGGCGCCTTTCGCAACGGCGAACTCCGGCTGGCACGCCTCCGTGCGACGACCGCCGGCGTCCATGGCGCGCTCCCACTGGCAGACGGCGCCTCGCTCGTGACACGTGGTCAGCGTGCCCTGCACCTGAAGGATAGTATCGCGATGCTTCCGGTCTTCGATTGGGACACGGGAGCAGCGGGAGCGGAACTCCAAGGGCCCGCGATCCTGGAGAGCACGGAGACCACACTGTTGATCCCGCCTGGCGCCCGGGGTCGCATCGGTGCACTTGGCGAGATCGTTCTTCCGATATCGGACAGTAGCCAACCATGAAGCGACGAATCACCGAATATCTTGACCTCGACACAGCCACGCTCGAGTGGAAGTGCAACCGCTGCGAGCAGTCGCTGGGACCAGCTGCGAAAAACTATAAGGAAGGCTGCCTCATCGCGGACCGCGACCCGAGAGATATCTGGCAGCCGTTCATCGATGCGTCGTTTAACTTTTCCTACAATCCTGGCTGGGCGCGGCTGGTGGAGTTCTATTGCCCCGGCTGCGGGACGATGCTGGAAGTCGAGATGCTTCCCCCCGGCCATCCCATCACGCACGATATCGAACTTGACTTGGAGAACCTGCCGCGCGACGACGCCGAGCCAGGAATTGACGAGTCATGAGAGAAGACCTCGCCGAACGGGCCGTCATTGACGTCGATATCGGCGGTACTTTCACCGACTGTTTCGTCCGGATGCCGGACGGCCGTACCACTGCGGTGAAAACTCCGACCACAGGTTACCGGCTCTCTGCCGGCTTCATGCGTGGGCTTGATGCTGCAGCCACGGACCTTGGCCTCACCATCGACGGCCTGCTCGAAGCGACAAGTACCATTCGCTACTCGACGACCGTGGCGATGAACACGCTCCTCCAGCGGTCCGGCCCCAATCTCGCCTTGATCACCACGGAAGGATTCGAGGACGTTCTTGCGATCGCCCGTGGCGCTGCTTGGATGGACGCCGCCGTGGCGCGCGAGATCCGCAACGTCGCCCGCATCACCAAACCCGATCCGCTCGTTTCGCGTGAGATGACCTTCGGGGCGCGGGAGCGTATCGACAGTTTCGGTGAGGTGGTACGTCCTCTCGACGAAGATCACTTCCTTGAAGGACTGCGTGGGCTCGTGGATCGCGGTGCGCGGGGGTTCGTGGTCGCGCTCTTGTTCTCCTATCTCAATCCCGATCACGAGCGGCGCATCCGCGAGCTGATCGAGGGGGAGTTCCCTGAAGCATATTTGGGCGCGATGCCCATCATGCTCTCTTCGGAGGTGGTGCCCAAGCGCTGGGAGTACACGCGCACCAACACCACCATCCTTAACGCCTACCTGCACCAAGCGATGTGGGAGGAGCTGTCGGGGATGGCGGACGAACTGCGCTCGCACCACTATCCCCGCGGCATCATGCTGGTCCACAACTCCGGCGGTATGGCAGAGGTGTACCGGACATCTGCAGCGGCAACGTTCAACGGCGGCCCGGTGGCAGGATTGATCGGAGGAGCGGCGGCCGGTCAAGCGTTGGGGCATTCCAATGTGATCGTCACGGACATGGGCGGCACCAGCTTCGAAGTGGGGCTGATTACCGAGGGCTCGACACGTTTCTACCAGTTCCGTCCGATCATCGACCGCTACTGGGTCGACCAAAGCATGTTAGAAGTGAAGTCGATCGGCGCCGGAGGCGGTTCCATCGCCTGGATCAACGAGGCCGTGGGCAACCGGCTGGAGGTGGGACCGCGCAGCGCCGGCTCAATGCCCGGACCCGCCGCCCTTGGACTAGGCGGGACTGCGCCCACCGTCACAGACGCCGATGTCGTGCTCAACTACATCTCGCCCGACCACTACTTCGGCGGCAACCTGAAGCTCGATCGGGACCTCGCAGCTCAAGCGATCGAGGAAAAGATCGCGCACCCATTGGGAGTATCGGTCGAGGAAGCCGCTGCTCGGATCAAGCGCACCGTCGACGCAAACATGGCCGATGCGATCGCCCGCGAGACTTTCTTGCGCGGCTACGACCCGAAAGATTTCGTGCTATTCGCCTATGGCGGCGCCGGGCCGGCTCACTGCACCGGCTACGGAGGGCGGCTCGACATTCAGCGCATGCTGGTGTTTCCGTTCTCGCCGGTATTTTGTGCATGGGGGTCGTCGACCATGGCGACGATCCACATCTATGAAGCATCTCGGCGCGTGGAGCTGCTGCAGCCGAACACCAAGGCCCCCACGACCGATTTCACGGCCTTCAACGAAGTGGTAGAGGGTCTCGAAGAGCAAGCGATCCGCGATCTACGCGGCGAAGGCTACGATCTCGATCAGACGACCTTCCGCTTGGAGTTGGACATCAAGTATGGCGGACAGATTCATGGGCACCGCGCCCTGTCGCCGTTGCTCCGCATCGGCTCGACGGCAGACGTATCACTAATCTACGACGCCTTTGAGCGCGAGTACGCGTCGTTCTTCAGCCCCGTGAACGTGTTTCCGCAAGGTGGCGTCGAGATCAACAACTTCGTGCTCCGTGCGGAACTCCCCCAACCGCCGTGGCGCCTCGCTACCCATGCTGAGACAAGCGACGCTGTTGGCGTCGCGCAGACCGCAACGCGGCCGGTCTATTGGGACGCTGCAGAAGGATTCGTCGACACGCCGATCTACGAACAGTCCCGTCTGCGTCCGGGGCACAGCATTGAGGGTCCAGCCGTGATCGAGGCGCAGTACACCACCACCGCACTCGATCCCAACTTCCACTTAACCGTCGATCGGCATCTGAACCTGATCATCGAAAAGCGGTGAGCGACCATGGCAGCCAACGCGAATCCAACCCCCGAGAGCCCTGAGATTCCCGAGCATTTCCGGGTCACACCGATCGAGATCTCTCCGAGCACCATGGTGCATTGGCTCAAGCCGGAGCCGATCAGCCCGCTCGAGCGTCGCGGAATGGATTCGCTCACGCCGGGCGATTATGAGATCTATGACGAGAAGCTCAAGAACATCCTGGACGAAGCCCGAGAGATCTTCGTACGCAGCGGCGTGACCAATCTCCTCACGGCGGGCGACTTGATCGTCGCGGTCTACACGGCCAACGGAGATCTGGCCAACGCGTCCGCAGGAACCTACCTGCACTGCGTGACCGGTTGCCTGCCCGTCAAGTACGTGATGTCGCAGTACTTCCCCGATCCCACCGTCGGCGTGCACGAGGGCGACATCTTTTATACGAACGAGGCACGCTACGGCGGCATCCACAACCCCGATCAAATGGCGTTCATGCCCGTCTTCCACGATGGGGAGTTGATCGCTTGGACGGCTGCGCTGGCCCATCAGCCGGAGACGGGAGCAGTGGAGCCCGGGGGCATGCCCATTCTCGCGCGCAGCCGCAACGACGAAGGCATGAAGCTCACGCCGATCAAGATCGGCGAAAACTACCGGATCAAGCGCGATCTACTCGACATGATGGTGAACTTCATCCACCGATCGCCGCGCATGCAGGAGATCGACACACGCGCACGCGTGACCGGCGCCGATCGTTTGCGCGTCCGAATGCAGGAGCTCGCGCGGGCGCAGGGGAACGACTTCGTGCGCGGGCTGTTGCGCAAGCTCATCGTCGAGGCGGAGGCTTCGGCGCGCCAGCGGATCGCCCGCTGGAACGATGGCGTATACCGAGCGGTCGCGTTCTCCGACACGATCGGCCGCGAGCCGGCCTTAGTACGCGGCTTCCTCACCGCTAGCAAGAAGGGCGACACCATCCGGATGGACTTCACGGGGACGTCGCCGGAGAACGACTCCTCTTACAACGCCTATCCGCATATCGTCGCGGCGCACGCCGCTATCTATATCTTCGCCTACCCGTTTCACGACCTCCCGGCTTCGAACGGGGCGCTTGCCCCGTTCGACTGGGAGGTACCCGAGGGGACCGTCCTCAACGCTGCCCCCGATGCGGCGATTAGCAACAGCCCGCCGCTCTGCTGCATCGTCATGACGCCGGCCACGCTCGCACTGGCCAAAATGATGTTCGACAGCCCGGACCGCGACAAGATCGGCGCGCCTAACGGCAACATGGGGAGCGAGATCGTCTTCGCGGGCACGAGCCAGTACGGCATCGCGTTCGCTGATCTCGATGGCTGCACCCTTAACACCGAGGGACAAGGCGCCAGGCCAGACATGGACGGCACCGATGCCTACGGCTTCCCTTGGTGCCACGCGGGGCGAGCGCCGGACGCGGAGTTCTACGAGAACGAGTATCCATTCCTGCGCTTGTTCTATCGTCTGAGGGAGGACTCCGGGGGCTTCGGGATGTGGCAGGGAGGGCACGGTACTGAGACAGCGCTGGCGCCGCGGCACGTTCCCACAATGTTCTGGAGCGCGATCGGCAAGAGTTCCAATATTTCGGTTGGGGTGGGACTCTTCGGCGGATACCCGTCCAGTGCAAGTCCCGGCGTCTGGGTCGCCAACACCAATTTGTGGACAAAGATGACGCGCGGCGACGACGACGTTCCCACCGACGCCGTCTCAGTCGCCCGGGATCGGACCGTCGACGGAGAGTATCTAGTGGAGCATCTGACCCGACTCACGCGAGTGGGGCAGAACGGTGACATCATCGTCCAACTCGCCGCAGGGGGCGGCGGCTACGGCGACGTGCTTGAACGCGCCCCTGAACTCGTCCTCAGCGACCTCCGCCAAAAGAAGCTCAGTGAGTGGACGGCTCGAAACATCTATCAGCTGCGCTACGACTCCGAAACCCTCGTGCTCGATCACGACGCCACTACGGCGGCCCGTGACGCGGCGCGCCAGGAGCGCATCAAGCACGGCAAGCCCTGGGACGAGTTCATCGCCGAGTGGTCCACTCAAAAACCCGACGCCGACGCCTTGAAGTACTTCGGCCACTGGCCAGACGGCGCGGCCGAGCAGACCCTCGTTCGCATCTAGCGATGGAGCAGCGGCCAACCCTTCAGCACACGGAGAATCCGTGAGCCGCACGCTGCTCAGGGCCGCTCTCGAATCGCGTGACGGATCAGTGTTGGCGATCGCGCCAATGATCGAGCGGCACGCGGGTGCACTGGAGCAAATCGCGCCGGCCGGGCTGCTTTCCGATGCAGAAGCGCTGGCGCGCGCCCTACGGAACGCGCAGGCGCTGTATGGGTGCGACGCCGTGACGATCGGCGGCACAGGGAAGCGCGTAGCCGCTGCCTGTTGGGAGGCGGCGCGCCCCGGTCTTGCGCCGGCGGCCAGTACGGCCGCAGTCGATCGAGGAGAACGACTCGACGAACTCCCGGCCCCAGCCAGCGTCGTCAACTGTGCCTCGCTCGCTGTGGCCCGCGACGCCATGGCGCGGCTGCGGCCGGTGCTGGGCGACCAGGCGGGTATTGCCATCGTCCTGCCGGATGCGTCGCACCTAGCGGCACTGCTCGGACGGGAAACGAGCGGCGACTGGGCGAGCGCGACGTTGCTCGAAATCGTGCGCTTATTCGGGGCTGAAGAGCCGGATCTCTTCCTTATCGTGGGCACTGAGCACACACTCGCGCGGCCGCTCGCATCGGTAGCGGACTTCTTCGGTTCGCCGATCGTTCACGTCTGCGGCGACGATGGATGCCAGGCGGGCGTCGCTGTCCTCCGCGGCGACGACTTCGCAGGCAGCGCAGCGGACATCCCGGAGATGACATGGCTGGTCACCAGCTCTACCGAGCTAGACGTAGACTCTGACCCTAAGGCTACGCGCGAAGCGATCGCCGGCATGCGGCGCCGACGGGCGGTAGCCGGGTAGGAGTAAGTGGTGACGTCAGAGCTCTGGCACCCCGAGCTAGAAAGCAAGCCTTGGCGGGAAGTTGAGAGCTGGCAATCCGCGCGCCTCGCTTCGTTCGCCAGAACGCTGCGCGCGCGCTCGGCCTTCTACGGAGACCACTGGAGCGGCGCTCCGATCCCGGAGGCCCCTTCTCGGTTTGAATGGCTCAACGGTCTGCCCTTCACGACTAAGGCTGACCTACGCCGTGCACAGGACGCAACCACGGCCCAAACGCCGTTTGGCACCATTCAAGCCGTGCCCCTGCGTGAAGTCGTGCAAGTCGTCTCGTCGTCCGGCACATCGGGGCGCCCCGTGGTATACGGGCTGACGCAGCGAGATGTCGAGGTGTGGAGCGACGGCGTCGCCAACATGTTCTTCACGGCAGGCATCCGGCCGGAAGACACCATTGTGCACCTCACGCGGCTGCCCATGGTGGCGGGAGGGTTGCCCTACGCGGACGCGCTGCGCCGTGTGGGAGCAGTGCTCGTCTGGGCCGGCGGCCTCCCCACGGAGCGGACGCTGCGGACCATCCAAGCACTCCATGCCACTGCCCTCACCGCCACTGTTTCTTTCGAGGTCTACCTCACCGAACACTGCGAAGACGTTCTTGGCGTCCCGCCCAGCGCTCTAGGCCTGCGCAAGCTCATCGGCGGCGGGGAGCCAGGCATGGGGCAACCGGAGATCCGCGACAAGATCCGTCGGGGGTGGGGCATCGATCATGTCCGTGAAGCGATGGGCCTGAGCGACATGATGGCGGGCATGTGGGCAGAGTGTGAAGCAGGGGGAGGGATGCACTTCACGGCACAGCGATATGTGGCCGTAGAGCTGATCGATCCTGAGAGTGGTGTGCAGGTGGACTGGAGCGAAGGAAGCAGAGGAGAGCCTGTCTATAGCACCTTCGAACGCGAGGCGACGCCGCTGTTGCGGTTCCGGTCCGGCGACGCCGTCGTCGTGAGCGGCATGGGGTGCGCTTGCGGACGGAGTTCTCCCAAGATCCAGTGTGTCGGCCGGACCGACGATATGTTGATCTACAAAGCGATGAACGTCTTCCCTACAGCGATCCGCGATCTGGTCCTGAGTCGCTTCGCCGGAGAGGTGGAGTCGCACATCCGGATCTGGAAAGAGCGCCCCCAGCAGGTACGCTTCGACGACCCGATCCCGCTTGATGTCGAGGTCGGCGACTCCGTCACCACCGACCGGCGCAGCGCGCTTGCCGAGGAGATCGAGCGGGCGGTCCGTGACGAGCTTCAGGTCCGCGTCGATGTCTCCCTGGTCTCCAGTGGCGTGATTCCCCGCTCGGACTACAAGACCCCACTCGTCTACGTTCGCGAGTAGCGATATGTATGAGTGTTTGACAGCGACCAAAGCCTTGGCGACCATTCACCTCTGCTCGGAGTACACGCGTGGATTTGCATGGCCAGAAGGTGCTCAAGGTTGCGATCGACTCCCTTTGGGAAGCCATGGACGATCCAGAGCTGCTGGCTCGAAGTGCTCCCGGCTGCAAGAGCTTGGAAGCGATCGGCGACGGTGAATATATCGCGGTCGTCGAACTGGGGGTTGCAGCGATCAAGGGTCGCTACACGGCCCGCGTGCAGATGAGTGAAAAGCAGCGAGAGGCCGGTACCGGAAGCTTCCACGTAACGCTAAAAGGGGACGGCGATAGCGGCTTCCTTACCGGGGAGGGCGACATTCAGTTTAAGACGGTCGATCAAGGGACGAAGGTCTCATACGAGGCGGCCGTGACGGTGGGAGGGCGCGTCGCGGGTGTGGGACAGCGCGTTCTACGCGGCATCGCCAACATGCTGATCGGGCAATTCTTCAAGTCGCTGGAGGAGGAATTGCGCCCAGCGAGAATCACCACGTGAAGCCGGCTCCATTCCGCTATTTCGCACCGGCATGCCTCGACGAGTGCGTCGCGTTGCTCGGTGAGCACGGCGACGAAGCGAAACTGCTCGCCGGCGGTCAGAGCCTCGTGCCGATGATGAACTTCCGTCTGGCGAAACCCGCTGCGCTTATCGACCTGAACGGCGTCTCCGAACTGGACTACATACGAGAAACCAACAGCGGCGGGACGCGAATCGGCGCGCTGACGCGGCAGCGGGCGCTGGAACGCGATCCTGAAGTCCGGCGCCGTAATCCTCTCCTGGCCGAGGCGATCCCATATATCGGGCACTTTCAGATTCGCAACCGCGGGACGGTGGGCGGCAGCATCGCGCACGCCGATCCCGCCGCCGAATTGCCGGCGGTTCTCTGTGCGCTCGGCGGGAGCGTCCGCGTGCAGGGCGCAGGGGGCGAGCGGACGATCGCCGCCGTGGACTTTTTCCAAACGTACTTCACCACCGACCTCGGCCCCGATGAGCTCGTGACGGAGATCGTGCTGCCGCGATGGAACAGCGGCGATGGGTGGGCAATGCAGGAGCTCAGTCGACGCTACGGCGACTTCGCCCTCGTAGGTGTGGCCTGCCGCCTCGCCATCGACGCGGAGGGGAAAGTGACGGACGGAGTTGCAGCGCTCTTCGGAGTCGCCGGCACGCCTGTCGTTTCGGAGGCGATGGCGCAGCTCGTCGGAACCCGTGCCACAGAAACCGATCTCGCGGCTGTCTCCGCTGCGGTCGCCGCGGAACTCGATCCCGAGTCCGATGTCCACGCCTCGGCCGCCTATCGCAGACATCTGGCAGGAGTCTTGACACGGCGCGCTTTGAGCGAGGCGTACGCGCGTGCGAACGGGGGAACAGGATGAGCGAGCGCGTCTCGCTGTCGCTGCATGTGAACGGTACTGCCGTCGATCGGGATGTCGAACCACGCCTCACCTTGGCGGACTTCCTCCGCAATGAATTGAAGCTGACCGGCACGCATCTCGGATGCGAGCACGGCGTCTGCGGGGCGTGCACCGTTCTGGTAGACGGAGAGGCGATCCGCTCTTGCCTCTTGTTCGCCGTGCAAGCGAAGGAGCGATCCATCACAACGATCGAAGGGCTTGCGAAAGGGGATGCCCTCCATCCCCTGCAAACAGCCATGCTGGAGCGGAACGCTCTCCAGTGCGGGTTCTGCACGCCTGGGGTGCTCATGAGCGCCATTGAATTCCTGGAAAACACGTCCATGCCAAAGAAGGACGAGATCCGGAAGGCGCTCTCCGGCACGATCTGCCGTTGCACCGGCTATCAAGGAATGGTGGATGCCATCGCGGAGATCGCAGGAGTCGACCGATGACACGCGCACAGCTCATCCGAGGCGAGGGGCAATTCGTCGCCGACCTACCGGACGCGGACTGCCGTTGGGTTGCGTTCGTCCGCAGCCCGCACGCCCACGCACGCGTGCTGTCGGTCCTCCCTCCCGAAGGCGCGCGCGACGTGACGCTGGTAACCGGCCGAGACCTTGCCAGCAGCATCCAACCACTGCGCGTGCAAGCGCCAGGGCTCAACGTCTACGACTGGTACCCGATACACCCCGAGCGAGCGCTCTTCGTGGGCGATCCTGTAGCGGCAATCGTTGCCGACAGTCCGTACGAAGCCGAAGACCTCGCGGACGCCGTACGCGTCGAGTACGAGCCACTGCCTGCGGTCACCAGCCCCGAAACGGCCGCTCGCAACGAGACGACGATCCATCCCGATCTCTCCGACAACGTGCTCTTTAAGTTCGCGCTGAATGAAGGCGCTACTACAGAGGTGTTCGCCTCCGCAGACCTGGTCGTCGAGCGGACATTCCGGTACCCGCGCCAAACGGCTGTTCCGCTTGAATGCCGCGGCGTGCTCGCGCGCTACGACGCGCGCGAACAGCGCTTTACGCTATGGACCTCCACACAAGTACCCCACCACGTGCGCAACGGTCTTTCCCAGGTCCTCGGCGTGCCGGAGGACGACATCCGCGTGATCCGGCCGGATGTCGGCGGCGCCTTCGGGCTCAAGGCACAGCTCTTGCCTGAGGAAGTGATCTTGCCATGGCTCGCGCGCGAAACGGGCAGCGCGCTGAAGTGGGTAGAGGATCGACGCGAAAATCTCCTCGCCAGTGTGCACGCGCACGAAGGCACGCTGACGCTGGGCGCCGCCTTCGACGGAGACGGCCATCTGCGGGCCGTGCGTGCGCGTGCGGAAGGCGACGCCGGCGCGCATTCCGTTTTCCCCTTTGGAGCCGGACTCGACCCGTTCACAACGGTGATTAACCTCTTCGGCGCGTATCGTCACGACATCGCCGAGGTCGACGCCACGAGCTACGCGACCAACAAGGCACCAGCAGCGAGCTACCGGGGGGTTGGACAGGTGCTCGCGGTGTTCGCCGTGGAGCGGTTACTGGACGTCGCTGCGGGCGAACTGAGATTGGATCCCGCGGAGATCAGGCGGCGCAACTTACTCAATACCGACGACTTCCCCCGTACAACGCCCACCGGTAACGCGTTTGACACCGGCAACTACCAAGAGACGCTGCGCATGGCGCTGGAGCGAGCGGACTACGACGGCCTGCGCGCGGAGCAGAAAACCGCTGCAGCAGACGGGAAACGATTGGGCGTGGGCGTTGTCGCGTTCAACGAGGTCACGGGCGTCACGCTGTATCCCGGCTATGACGGGGCGCGCGTACGCATCGCTCCGGACGGCACGATCCAGGGATTCATGAGTTCCGCGTCAAGCGGACAGGGACACGCAGAAGTCTACGGTCGCCTGATCGCCGAAGAGCTCGGCGTACCGCGCGAGCGGGTCCAGATCATAGAGGGCGACACCGATCTCTGCCCGCCTGGGTCCGGAACCTACGCGAGCCGCACGGCTGTCACCATGGGGAACACTCTGACTCTGGCGAGTCAAGATCTGCGCCGCAAGCTTCTCAAAATTGCGGCGCTGATGTTGAAGTTCGAAGGCGAACTCTCCGATGCACGGATTGAACGGGAACTCACGATCGCGGACGCGCGAATTTGCCTCAGGGCGGACCCTGTGACGGGTGTGAGCTTCGACGAAGTGGTGCAAGCTGCGTACCTACAAACGCTCGATTTCGACCTTCCCCAGGAGATCGTGGAGGCGGGCCTGGAGGCGACACGATACGAAAAGCTGCCCCAGAACGTTTTCTCCAACACTTCGATCGTCGCGGCTGTCGATGTCGATACTGAAACGGGACACTTCGATATCCGGCGGCTGGTCATGGTGGGCGACTGCGGCCGTATCCTGGACAGGGAAACCGTGGATGCGCAAGCGATCGGCGGAGCAGCGATGGGGATCGGTTGCGGGATGCTGGAGCAGCTCGCTTACGACGCGGACGGGCAGTTGCTAACAGCAAGCCTTATGGACTATCTAGTACCGACAGCGATGGAGGTGCCGCTGATCGAGGTTGGCCACCTTGAAACACCGTCCAGCGTGACGCGCAACGCGGCTAAGGGGATGGGAGAAAGTGGGACGATGGGAATCCCGGCGGTTTTGGCGAATGCCGTAGCCGATGCGCTCAGCGCGGAGGTCACCGAACTCCCGCTCTCCGAGGAGCGGATCGCCGGTCTCGCAATGGGAGCGAGCCCTCTCTGAGGGCATAACGCTGCAGACCATCTGCAGTATTGATTTAGGAGGCGACATGGAACGTTGGATTCGACGATCAGTCCGAGGGAGGTGGCATGTCTTCCTCCTCAGTGTTGCCCTGTTGCTGGCGGTAGGCCTAGTAGCCGCCGCTTGCGGGGGCGACGACGGTGATGATGAGCCCGCTGCCACGGTAACGGAGGCACCGGCTCCAGCGGCGGAGGAGCCAGCGGCCGAGGAACCCATGGCTGAAGAACCCATGGCTGAAGAACCCATGGCCGAAGAACCCATGGCCGAAGAACCCATGGCCGAAGAACCCATGGCCGAAGAACCCATGGCCGAAGAACCCATGGCCGAGGAACCGCTGCGAGTGGCCCACCTGATCATTGAGGCCTCCATCGACGACGAGGGTTACTTCCTCTCGCATGAGGAAGGCGTGCAGGCTGCCGCAGAGCGGCTGGGTAATGTCGAGACCGCACTCATCCAGTTCATTCCCCCAACCGAGGAGTTCACTCAGACAACCCAGCAGATCGTCGACGACGGTTTCGACATCATCATCGACTCAGGCGCGGCCGGCGCTTTGTTCCTCGATGCGTGCGCCGGCGCTGAAGGCGTGGTCTGCCTAGAGACCTACGGGATCCCGCCCTTCGCCGACAACGTCGTCGGCTACTACCCCAAGCACTGGTACAGCGCCTACCTCGCGGGGGTCGCGGCGGGCCACGTGACGGAGGCGGGTACCATCGGCTACGTCGTCACGTTCGATATCCCCTTGATCATCACCAACGCCAACGCCTATCTCCTCGGCTGTCAGTCGGTACGGGAGGACTGCACGCTCAAGACCGTGACGATTAACTCGTGGTTTGATCCGCCCGCCGAGATCGATGCCTCGAACGCGCTCATCAATGACGGAGCCGACGTGCTGTTCGGCTTCATCGACGATGGCTCCGTCTTGACCACCGCCAACGAGCGGGGCGTCTGGGCAATCACGATGTTCAAGGATCTGCGCCGCTTCGGCGAGGACGCCTACGTCACGTCCGCTCTCATGATCTGGGACGACTTTTACGAGACGGAGTTCCGAGCGATCCGAGACGGCACTTGGAGCGGCGACCGGTTGGTGCTGTTCGATCTCGGCGAGGGGGCAGACATCGACTCCTTCGGTCAGAACGTCCCCGCTGAGGTGGCCGAGCAGGTGATGCAGGTGCGCGCGGACATCATCTCCGGCGCCTTCAACCCCTTCGTTGGGCCCTTCTACGATCAGTCCGGCGAAGAGCGTGTCGCTGCCGGCGAGGCGCTCTCGGACGATTTCCTTTACCTCCTGTGGGACTGGTATGTACAGGGGGTCGAATAGAGCCATCCGCTAGGAGTTGAATTCCGAAGGGCCAGTCCTCACCGGGTGGGGGCTGGCCCCTCGAACATTACGATGAGCAGCCCGTGACCAGCGCAGACAGCGGCAACATTCCCCTCGCTGTGCAGATGCGCGAGATCGTGAAGCGGTTCGACGACCTCGTAGCGGTTAACGATGTCGATTTCGATCTGCGAGCGGGTGAGGTGCACGCGCTGTTAGGAGAAAATGGCGCGGGCAAGACGACTCTGATGAACGTGCTCAGCGGGCTGCTACGCCCAGATCGCGGCCACATTCTCCTCAACGGCGAGCCCATACGAATTCGAGCGCCCCGAGATGCATTGCGGCGCGGGATCGGCATGGTGCACCAGCATTACCGGCTGGTGCACGGCTTCACGGTCGCGGAGAACATCCACTTGGGCTGGGATGCGAGCCCCGCAGTGCTCACGCCCGCGCGCATCGAAGAGCGCACACGAGAGCTCAGCGAACGCTTCCATCTGGATGTCGATCCGGCAGCACGCATCTGGCAGCTCTCTGTGGGCGAGCAACAGCGCGTCGCCATCTTGCGCACCCTTGCGCGGGGCGCCCGCGTCTTGATTCTGGATGAGCCAACCGCAGTTCTCGCCCCCAGCGAGACAGATCAACTCTTTCGCATGATCCGAGAACTCTCCAGCGAGACCGGACGGACGATCGTGTTCATCTCGCACAAGCTGGAAGAGGCTCTCGAGATCTCCGACCGCGTGACGGTGTTGCGGGGTGGACGCCACATGGGCACACACGCCGCGGAGCACTGCACCCCGCGCACGCTCAGCCAGGAGATGGTGGGGCGCAGTGTAGAGTTCACGCGCCAACGCGCGCCGGTCGAACTGGGAGAACCCGCGCTCGTCGCGGAAGCCATCTCCACCACCGACGACCGCGGTCTCCCTGCCTTGCGAGACGTGGACGTCACGGTGCGCGCGGGCGAGATCGTCGGCGTCGCCGGCGTCGCCGGCAACGGCCAACGCGAACTGTCCGAAACGCTCTCCGGTCTGCGCGCGCTCACCACTGGTCGCATCCACGTCGGCGGCCGGGATCTATCGCGCGCGCGCGCGCGCGATTTCCTTGAGGCAGGCGTGGGGCATATTCCCGAGGATCGATACGCGTCCGGGCTGGTGCTGAGTGAGTCGATCGAACACAACGCGATCCTGCGCGCGTTTCAGCACCCTCCTGTGCGGCGCGGTCCACTTCTTATGCAAGGCGCGGCGCGGCGCTTCGCGCGCATGCTGGCCAAAACCGTCGGCCTCTCGATTCGCGACGTCAGCGCGCCGGTGCGCAGCCTCTCCGGTGGGAACGCACAGCGCCTACTCACCGGACGGGAACTCAACGCCAGCGCGCGCGTCCTTGTGGTGGTCCATCCAACCCGCGGCTTAGATGTCGGTGCGATCGAGGAGGTACAGGAGGCGCTGCTCCGCGCGCGCACGACAGGGGTCGCGATCCTGCTGATCTCCGAGGACCTGAACGAGGTGATGCGTCTCTCCGATCGGATCCTGGTGCTCTATCGCGGCTCGATCGTCGGCGAGTTCACGGACCCCGAGCAGTTCGACCTAGAGGAGATCGGACTGTTAATGGGCGGCGCCCTCGCCGCTGCATCCTAGGAGTTGGGTGTGATCGAGATAGAAGGCAGCCGTCTGGGGCGATGGGCGATGAGGAACCTGGGCTGGCGGCTTGAGCAACGTACGGAACCTCGGAATCAGACGGCGTACCGTCTGGCGGCGATCGTGGTCGGCATCGCCATCGCGCTGATCGCCGTCCAACTGGCGATCGGCGACGAGAACGCCTTCGACCGAATCTACCGTGGAACGTTCGGCAGCAAGCGCGGCTGGGGCAACATCTTGGATCTCGCCACGCCCCTCGTGCTGACTGGGCTGGCGGCAGCCGTCGCCCTGAAGCTGCGACGCTGGAACGTGGGGGTCGAAGGGCAGTTCTTCATGGGCGCCTTTGCCGGCGCGGCGATCTCCTTCCAACTCGAAAGCATGTCCGGCGCGTCCCTCTTGGCGTTGATGTTCGCGGGCGCGGCACTGTGCGGCGCGGCCTGGATCGCCGTGCCCGCGATCGCGCGCGCGTACCTCAACGTCAACGAGATCCTCACGACCTTAATGCTCAACTTCGTCGCCATCTTTTTCCTCGCGTACGTCGCAACGGGACCCTGGCGTAATCCCCGTTCACAGGGCTCCGTACTCGCGACCCGCGATATCCCCGAGCAGGCCCGCCTCCCAGGAGTGGAAGTCGCCGGGGTCGAATTCAGCTCGGGACTCCTCTTGGGCATCGGCGTGGCCTTGGTCCTGTGGATGGTGTTCCGCAGCACCACATTCGGCTACATGGTCCGCACGGTGGGTGGAAGCGAGAAGGCCGGTTCCTACGCCGGCATCAACGTGCGTTTGCTGTCGGTGGCCGTGCTGCTGCTCTCGGGAAGTGTGGCCGGCGTGGCCGGCGTGGCGCACATGACGGGTAGCAGTACCAATGCCTACGCAACCTCACTCTCCAACAACACCGGCTACCTCGGGATCGCGGTCGCGGTCTTGGCAGGGGGATCGTTCCCGGTGGTCGTCTTCATGGCCGGGATCATCGGCGCGATCATCTCGGCCGGTAGCGCGCTGCGCCTGCTCGAAGTCGGATCCGAACTCGGGTCGTTCGGGTTGACGGGGTTCATCCTGCTGATGGCAGCGATCGGCGAGGGACTCGCGAACTACCGCCTGAGACGGGAGCGACCAGAGAAGGAAACGCTTCCGCCCAGCGATCAAGCGTCGCCAGCGCCGGCGGTGAGCGGAACCGGGAGCAATGATGGAACTTGAACTCTGGCAGGCAGCGCTGCTCCAAGCCATCGTGATCGGCTCGCCGATCCTGCTGGCCGCCTCCGGCGAGTTGCTGGGACAACGGGTGGGCGTGTTCAACATCGGCATCGAGGGCGTCATGTTGATGGGCGCCGTGGGTGGCTTCATGCTGATGGCTGAGACCGGCAATGTCGTGGTGGGGCTGATTGGAGCGGCCGCTTTCGGTGCCGGCTTTGTCTTCCTTTTCGGCCTGGCGACGGTCGTCTTGCGCGCGAACCAGGTCGTCGCGGGGTTCGGGCTCTGGCTGCTGGGCCTGGGTTTATCGAGCCAGATCGGCCGCGCCTACACGGGGATGCGGGCCGAACATCCGATCGAGCGTTGGGAGATCCCCGGCCTGCACGAGATCCCTTGGGTGGGCGACATCCTCTTCGAGCACCTGTGGCTCGCCTACGTCGCCTTCCTGATTCCGTTTGTCATTGCGCTGATCATGTTCCGCACGCGGCATGGCCTCAACATCCGCTCCATCGGGGAGGATCCCGTCTCCGCCGATGCCGCCGGCGTCTCGGTCATCGCGTGGCGGCTGGCCTACGTCGTGTTCGGCGGCGCCCTCATCGGTCTGAGCGGCGCTTTCCTTTCGCTGGGCACGGCACAGAGCTGGACGCCCTTCATGACCAGCGGTCTCGGCTGGATCGGACTAGCAGTCGTGATCTTCGCGGGCTGGAGACCGCTGCTGCTGATCGCCGGAGCGTACCTCTTTGGCGGCTTGCGGGCGCTCGACTTCATCGCGCAGTCGGGTGGCTGGAACGTGCCACCCGAAGTACTCAACATGCTGCCATTCATCGGCACGGTCGCGGTACTCATTCTGGGCGCCTGGCGCTACCGCCATCGTCCCGATGCGGGCGCGGCGCCCCGCGCGTTGGGACAAGCGTTCTTCCGTGGCTCTTAAACTCCGATGATCGAAGCGATCGACATTCACACGCACCCTTCCGACGCCGCTGCTCATCGCCGACAGGGTCCTTGGCGAGAGCAGGCCGAGCAGTATTTCAAACAACGAATTGACGAGATCAGCTTGGACGCGCAGGCAGAGATCTACCGCGAGCGAAACATGCTCGCAGTAGTGGTGGCCTTGGACGAAGAGAGTCAAACGGGCCGGGCAGGCGACTCAAACGACGCGTTAAGTCAGGCAGTCACGCGCAATGCCGACGTGCTCATTGGCTTCGGCTCCGTCGACCCCGCCAAGGGAGAAGCGGCGGTCCGCGAAACCCGTCGTTGCATCGAAGAGCTCGGGCTGCGCGGCATGAAGTTCATGCCACTGACGCAAGCATTCTTCGTCGATGATCCGGCCGTGTGGCCGATCTTCGAAACCTGCGCGGCGCTCGGCGTGCCCGTGATGATCCACATGGGGACCACGGGGATCGGCGCAGGAGCACCGGGGGGGATGGGCATTCATCTGAAATACGGCCGTCCGGTGCCGCACCTAGACGATCTCGCGGCAGAGCTTCCCGAACTCCAAATTATCGGCGCGCATCCCGCCTGGCCTTGGACCGACGAAATGCTCGCGGTGCTTTGGCACAAGACGAACGTCTTCATGGATCTATCCGGCTGGGCGCCTAAGTATCTCCCGGAAGCCGTGGTCCAGAACGCGAATACTTTGCTGCGCGATCGCATGCTGTTCGGATCGGATTTTCCGGTCTTGCACCCGGATCGCTGGCTCGACGAGTTCCGTGCCGCCCCGTTCCATGACGAGGTCCGGTCCGGCATCCTGCGCGAAAACGCCGCCCGGCTGCTCCAGATCGACTTGGACGCCAGCGGCGACGGTCGCCCCATTCGCTTCACGGCTGGGTAGAGCCAGGTAAGCGGGGCCGAGAGGCGATGGCTCCTGCGATCGAAGTGGAGCGTGACGTTCCGGTTCGCGTCCGCGACGGCGTCGAGTTCAGCGCGGACATCTACCGGCCTACGGACGGGGGTCCTTACCCCGCCCTGATTCTGCGAACGCCCGATGGCAAAAGCTTTGCCCAGACGATCGGCTATGCGCCCCCGATCTGGTATGCCGACAGGGATTCGTGGGAGTGCAAGACACGCGCGGGCGTTTCAAGTCGGGCGGGGCGTTCTCCCCTCTTCGCGCCGAGGCGAACGATACGCTGAATACTGCCGCGTGGATAAAAACTCTGCCGTGGGTCCGCGCAGATCGCAGCGGCATGTATGGATATTCGTACTCGGGATGGCTGCAGCTGTTAGCGGCCGCCAAGGACGGTACGCCTTTTGCTGCGCTGTCGCCCGGCTTCTGCAGTGCTGGCTTCTACAACCTCGGGTACACGCATGGTGTCGTGAACGTTGCCTTCACGAAATCCTACGCCTCGCAAATCGTACTGATGGAGGCGACATGGAGCGGCGAGCGCGGAACCAATTTGACGCCGTGACCGCCACCCAACGCGTCTTCCACGACAACCGCTTCCCTTCCGCCGTGACGCTACCGGTGGCGAGCTCGCCGTCGGGCTCGCTCGGATTCCTAAAACGCGATTGACGGCAAGAACGGCCCACGCGGCTCTTGGTACTTCCCGATGCTCATCAGCGTCATCGGCTGCCTAATGTGCAGCCCATGCTTGATGCACCATTGCAGGAGATCGTGGTTGCGGCTGGGCAGAAGGAACCCGGGGTTATGGATATGATCGGCCGCCGCGATTAGCGCCTTGAGATCATCGTTGGCGCGGGCGACCGCGTGGCCAGCAAATCCCAGAAGGGTTACATATCCAGTCACGTGCCCATCGCGTTCGACGACGCGCGCACTACCACGCTCGACCGCATCACGCAGATCCCAGAGGCGTTCGTGACCGTGGATGTCGCGGAAGATCACGTCGCACGCTGTGAGGTCGTCGAGCCGAGCAGAGCGCACACGATATCCCGGAAGCAGCTCACCGATCGGCGATCCTTGCACCGTGACGAGCGGCTCACGCACGGCGAATCCCAACTTGGTGTAGAGCGCCATTGAGCGGCCATGATATGCAGCTTGCACAAGGCGGACGCCAGCCGCCCCTTTCGACTCCGCACGGTCGAGGACATCGCCCACGAGTAGGCGCCCAACGCCTGCGTTCTGCGCGGCCGGATCAACGGTAATCGGCCCGAGCCCTGCAATGGGACAGCGCTCGTCGAGAAAGTTGCTCCCTGCCACTCGCCCATCCTGCTCCGCCACCACGGAGTAGAAGCCGGGGTGCGCTAGCATCGCGCCGACGACAGTGACGGCGATCGCGGGGGTGGGGAAATCCGGCGGGAAGTTGTGTTCGTCGGCGATACCCTTGAAGGCTTCATAGCAGATGCGACCGCAGGCCTCGGCATCGCCGGGAGTACCGGGGCGCAACGTGGCTTGCACGAGGAAGTTAGTCGGGGACTGCGTCGAGATCGGCGTGACCGTATGAGAAGCCACCATGGGGGCGGATCACCTCGCCGGTGATATAGGTTGCCTCATCCGAGGCGAGGTACGCAGCCAGCGCCCCTACCTCCTCCGGCTTACCGAACCGGCCCACGGCGATATTCTCAGCAAGTAACCGATACTCTTTGGGCGGAATCATCTCGCTGAGCGGCGTGTCGAAATATCCGGGCGCGATCGCGTTGACCGTCACACCTTTTGGCGCCACTTCCCGCGCCAGTGAACGTACAAGCCCGTTGATCCCCCCCTTAGCAGCACCGTAGTGCGCTTCGTAGGCGACGCCAGTATCCGCGACGATAGAAGAGACACAGATGACACGACCCCAGCCCCGCTCCAGCATGTCCGGCAAGGCGTAGCGCGTTCCCAAGAAGGTACCGTCCAGATGAATCGAGAGCATCTCCCGCCATTCGCCGAACGACATCTCATGCAGACGCCGAATTTTAGCGATCCCAGCAACGTTCACCATCACATCGATCAGGCCCAGCCGCTGTTTTGCCGCGGCGAACGCATCCTGCACGCTCTGTTCACTCGTGACATCCATCGCGAGCGGGACGAGCGTCCGACCCGAAAGCTTCTCAGCTATCTCGGATGCCTTGGCGGCAGCTTTCGCCTCATCGAGATCGGTGAGGACGACATCGGCGCCCTGCATCGCGAGCGATTCAGCGATCGCGGATCCTAATCCCCCACCAGCACCGGTTACGAGCGCCTTCCGACCTTCAAGTGAGAACATTCAATTTCCTGTGATCCAACTATCCCTATTGCTGCGAAAGCATGGCGAGACTAGAAGTCGCATCATGCCAAGGTCAATGACAATGAGTGGCGCCGGGGCAAACGCCGTACGTCACCCGTCGAGGTGGAGAACCCTGCCCGGCCGTGCGGGAAGCTGCTCACCGTCTCGCAGTACGATCGACCCATTCACGACGACATGCACGATTCCCGCAGGATATCGCCGCGGCTCTTCGTAAGTGGCGCGATCGCTCACTGTTTCCGGCTCAAAACAAACGATGTCGGCAGCCCACTCCCGCCGCAGCTGTCCCCGGCGCGCAAGCTTGAACTTGCGCGCCGGCAAGGCTGTCATCCGTCGAACCGCCTCCTCGATCGGAAAGAGCCGTTGATCGCGCACATAGTGGCCGAGCACCCGAGCGAATGTGCCGTAAAGACGAGGGTGTGGCTTACCTGCTCCAGGAATCCCATCGGATCCGATCATCGCCCGTTCATGCGAAAGCGCGTTGCGCACGTCACCTTCATCCATTCCATGACGGATCACGATCGTCCCGGAATCGGCTTCAACGATCCGACGCGCCGTATCCGCAGCGGACAGGCCCCATGAGGACGCGATGGTGGCCAGAGACTTTCCTCCCAGGCCAGCCTTAGCTTTAGTAGAGGCGATCGTGATCGCTGCTGCATCTTCACCGTCGTCGACCCCTTGGGCTGCGACCGCGCGCAGAATGGTGCTGGAGGCGGCGTAGGGATAGACATCCGTCGTGACGTCCATTCCGGCGCTCACCGCCCGATCGATCACGGCGATCGAGCGGTCGACCTTCCCCCAGTTTCGCCGTCCCATCGCTTTGTGATGAGAGATCTGTACGGGACACCCCCCTTCACGACCGATCTGGATCGCCTCGCCGACCGCCTCCAACAAGTGGTCTCCTTCATCGCGGATATGGCTGGCGTACAGACCTCCGGCCGCGGCGGCGGTGCGTGCCAGCTCGACGAGCTCCGCCGTCGACGCATGGACAGCCGGTTCGTAGGTCAGGCCAGATGAGAGCCCCAGGGCTCCGGCGTCCATGCCAGCCTCGACGAGGGCAGACATCTCTGCGAGCTCATCTGACCCCGGCTGCCGTGCCGCCGTTCCCATCACCGCCAAGCGCACTGCCCCATGCCCGATCAGAACGCCCACATTGCAAGCCGGAGCGGCGTCCCTGAGCCGCCCAAAGTAGCTCGCGAAGCCGGTCCATTCCATCTTGACTGGGCCGAACAGCGCGGGCGCATGCGCATCGTTCGCGGGTGAGCGGGGGACCAAGGCCCACCCGCAGTTACCGATGATGTCCGTGGTCACGCCTTGGCGGAGCTTGAACGGCAGTTCCGGCTGTTCGATCACGGCTCGATCATCGTGGCTGTGCACGTCGATGAACCCGGGCGCCACGATCAATCCCCGCGCGTCGAGTTCGGTCCGCCCACGGTCAACGACGGCGCCGATGTCCGCAACGGTTTCGCCTTCGATCGCCACATCAGCCGTGCGCGGCGGAGAACCGGATCCGTCGACGAGCAGGCCGTTGCGGATTACCAAGTCGTACAACGGCGCGTCAGCCGAGCACGCCCGACGCGCGCAGTTCGTCCAAGCGAGCGCGATCGTAAGCCAGCCACTCGCCGAGTACTTCGTCGGTATGTTCACCAAGGAGAGGCGCCGGCCGTAAGCGAACAGCAGGCGACGGGTCGAGCTTCAGCGCCGATCCCGTGGTGCGATACGGACCCAGCTCGGGATGCTCCAGCTCCAAAATCATGTCCATTGCGTCTGTTTGCGGATCGGCGAACGCCTGCGGAACGGTGTTCACAGGCCCAGCCGGTACGCCATGGGATTGCAGAAGCTCTACCCACTCAGCCACGGGTTTCGTCCGGAATAGCTCCTGCAAAAGAGAAGTCAGCTCGTCGCGGTGCGCCTGCCGCCCCGCATTCGTCGCGAATTTCGGATCGGAAGCAAGATCCGGGCGGTCGAGAATCTCGCAAACAACGCGGTAATGCTCGTCGCTGCCCACGCCGAGGGCGAGAGGGCCATCGGCGGCCGGGAACGTTTGGTAAGGGACGCTATTGGGGTGGGCATTGCCGAAACGCTTCGGCTCAATACCGCCCAGCAGCCAGTTGGCGGCAACGTTGGCCAGCGAGGCGATCCCCGCTTCCCAGAGCGAAGTATCCACGTGCCGGGCGCTGTCCCGTGTGTCCCGCTCCTGGAGCGAAGCGAGTACGCCGATACAGGAGTAGAGAGCGGCGAAAATATCGACGATCGCGACACCCACTTTCGTTGGTTCGCCGTCGGGCTGCCCGGTAACACTCATCCATCCCGTCATCGCCTGCAGAACGAAGTCGAAGGCGAGCCAGTCGCGTTTGGGTCCGCGAGTGCCGAAGCCACTGATCCGGGAATGCACGAGCCGTGGGTTGAGGCGGCTCAGATCCTCGCGACCCAATCCCCACCGCTCCATCGTGCCCAGCTTGAAGTTCTCAAGCAGAACATCCGCATGCGCACAGAGATCACGGAAAACCGCACGGCCTTGCGGTTCCGCGAGATCCAAGCTGACGCCACGTTTGTTCCGGTTCGCCCAAACGAAGTAGCCGGCCTCCGATCCCACGAAGGGCGGCCCCCACCGTCTGGTCTCGTCCCCGCGCGGATGTTCCACTTTGATGACGTCCGCGCCGAGGTCTCCCAGGATCACACCGCACAGGGGGCCCGCCAGGATGCGGGAGGCATCGATCACGCGTATCCCCTGGAGCGGTGCGGCAGCGCCAGCGTGCGCAGATCGCTCTGGGTCGTGGTTCGGACCCGCTGACATCCCCGTCCCTTTCGCCATCGGTGGCACAGAGTGTGCCACACCAGAAGCCTACGACTATCGGGCCAGTTGTCGCCGGATCGAGTGAGGAAACCGTACTGTAGCGTCGCAGGCTTCGCCCCCACTAGGGTCGCAACCTTCAACCTTGACAGGGTGCAGCCTCACAGGAATACTTTCCCCTGCGCGGCCTCATCCACGCAGGTCGACGAATTCGATTGTTAGGAATTCCCTTATGCACCGAATGGTCTTCTGGAAACACAGAGCAGCCTTGCGCGCCGGCGTCACCGTGATGCTGCTCGCGATACTGGGCGCGCTCGCACTTGCGGCCTGTTCCAGTGGCGACGAACAGGACTCTGCTGGCAGCCGCGGTGACACTGTTCAATTAGTACAAGATCGCGGCGAATTGAAGTGTGGCGTCAAACAGACGCAGCCGCTCTTCGGTGAAAGGGATAGTGACGGAAACGTCGTGGGCTTTGACGTAGAATTCTGCAAGGCGGTCGCCGCTGCCATGGAGGTTGACCTTGAACTCGTCGATGCTTCCGATGCTTCGACCCGCTTCGAGCTGCTCAACGACGGCCAAATTGACCTCCTGATCCGAACGACCACCATTACCGCCTCCCGCGACCGCGAACTCGGCGTCGATTTCGCCCAGACCACCTTCTACACCGGTCAGGGCTTCGCCGTGCACGCCGGCGGCAATATCAACTCCACCGCCGACATGGGCGGCGCGACCATCTGCGTCCAGGCCGGTACGACCACCGAGCAGAACCTGGCGGACCACTTCACCGACCTCGGTCTGAGCTACACCCCGCTTGGCGGCGGCGACCAGGAAACCCAAGACGCTTTCACCGCGGGCCGCTGCGATGTCTGGACCGCCGACCAGTCCAACCTCGCCTCCCGCATCAGCAGCCTCAGCAACGCCGCCGACTTCGTCATTCTCGGCGAACTGATCTCCAAGGAACCGCTCGCCCCGAGCGTCCGCGACTACGACTCCGAATTCAAGGATGTCGTCAACTGGGTCGTCCATGGCCTGATCGTTGCTGAAGAGATGGGGATCACGCAGAGCGATGTAGCGGCGCTAGCGGCCAACCCGCCGAACACGGCCGTGGCGCGGCTGTTGGGCGTCCCCTTCGAAGGCGGGGCGGTCTCCACGCTCGGCTTCGACTCAGTCAACGCGCAGTTCATCCAGCGCGCCATCGCCGCGGTCGGCAACTATGGCGAGATCTATGAGAACAACATCGGTGACGCCGTCCCGCGCGCCTGCACGCTCAACGCCCTCGCCAGCGAGGACAAGAGCAACTGCCCGCCGGGAACAGGTGGCATCCTCTACGCGCTGCCCTACCGCTAAGCGAAGGTGAGGCAGTAAGCGTACAGCGAAAAAGTAAGTGAGACAGCTTGCGCTAACCGCGCAAGCTGTCTCACTTGTGGAGGTCGCCTCCCCGCAACCGGCGAACTGGCCCTCAGCGCCGTATCCGCGACGGCCGTCGGTTATGCGAAAGAACCCACAACGCCCGATCTGATCCATTAGCATCGCTCTATGTCGTTGCAAGCCACCGTCGTGGATGCGCCCAACGTCCCCATCTTCTATCGTCGCGGATTCCGTAACCTTCTCACCCAAGCCATCTATGTCGCCGCCACGGCGGCCGTCCTCGGTTACATCTTCTACTCCCTCGAACTGCGTGAATTCGGGTTCGGATTCTTCTCCGAACCGGCCGGCTTCGCCGTCGGCAGTCAATGGCTCATTGATGTCGACGGCGTCACCAACTCCCGCTTCACCATGTACCTCGTCGGCGTGTGGTCGACGCTGCGGGCCGTCATGGTCGCCATCATGCTGGCGTTCGTGGTCGGCGTCGTCATCGGAGTCGCGCGGCTGTCCTCCAACTGGCTGGTCGCGCGGATGGCCACGCTGTACGTCGAGATCTTTCGGAACACCCCGCTGTTAGTCCAAATCGTGATTTGGTACGCGATCTTGCTGGTCGGCGCACCATTGATCCAGAACGTGATCAACGTCGGCGACGCCTTCTTCCTCTCCAACCGTGGAATCGCCATTCCGTGGCCAGTGCCATCGGGCGGGCTGTGGGGAGCGCCCGATTGGCTCGTCGGCATCTGGGTGCTCGCGCTGATCGCCATCGGTGTGGTCGCAATGCGCCTTCGAGCCAAGCGGCAGGAACGCGAACGCGAGAGCGGCCGAATCCTCTTCGCCAACCGCTGGGCGATCGGGCTGTTCGCCGCTGGTGCCTTGATTTCGTTCCTGATCCTCGGCCTGCCCGTGAGCATCGACCGGCCAGTGATCGACGGCACCTCCTATGCCGAAGGCATGGTGATTCGGCCCGAATTCGCGGCACTGGTGCTGGGGCTAACAATGTACACCGGTGCGTTCATTGCGGAGATCGTGCGCGGCAGCATTCAGGCGCTGCCCAAGGGCCAGACGGAAGCGGCAAGCGCGGTTGGACTGACCGGGTATCAGCGGCTGACGCTAGTGGTCCTGCCGCAGGCGCTGCGCCAGATGATCCCGTCGGTGACCAACCAGTTTCTCAACGTGAACAAGAACTCGTCGCTGGCGTACGCCGTGCTGTTTGACGATCTGTTTCGAGTGGCGACGGTCATCCAGAACAAGGCCGGACATGCGCTGGAGATGTTCTTCGTGATCATCGTCACGTACATGGTGATCTCATTCGCAATCTCGGCCGTGATGAACATACTCAACGCGCGCGTGACGGCGCATCGGATCTAGAGGGAGCAGCGCATATGGCTCAGCAGCTGCCCGCCCTACAGCCGCGGATCGTGCTGCCACCGCACCGCCAGCGCGCCCGCCGCCCTCGTTCCGTCCGCGCCCGCGAGTGGATCCACCGCAACCTGTTCCCATCCAAAGCGGGGACGCTACTCACCATCGTCAGCGTCGCCTTCATCGCCGCGCTCGCCGCCGGCGTCGTCGGGTTCGTCTTCTTCGACGCGAACTGGCGAGTCATCACGGAGAACCGCTGGCTGCTCTTCGTCGGCAGCTTCCCTCACGAACAGGAATGGCGCTTGTGGGCTGCCATGGGCTTCGTCCTCGCCCTGATCGGCATGGCCTACGGCATGTGGTCCAGTCTCGGACGCAAAGACCACCTCTTCATCGTCATCGCCGGCATCGCCGTCGTTCTCTTCATGGGCCACGGCGGGGCTGCCTTTTGGTCCTCGCTCTGGTTCCTGCTCAACATCGCCCTGCTCTTCCTCGGCTACCTCATCGCCCGCACCATCGGCCGCGAACGCGCTCGCCAGCGCTCGCTCTCGACCCGAGTCACCCTCCTGCGCTTCGCGTTCGACGACGCTTTCTCCCTACGCGGCGGGTTCGATAAAACCGTCCCAATCCTGGCTCGCGCTCGCGCCGTCCGCATCGCCGTCTTCCCCACCCGCACCGGCGCCAACCGGATCGTTGGCGGCCTCATGGTCCTCGCGCTGCCAATCGTGCTCGTTTTCCTCATGGCCGGAGGCGGCGCGAGTATGCGCGAGTTAGACGGCTTTTTGCTCAACCTCATCCTCGCCCCCGTCGGCATCGTCGGCGGCCTCATCATCGCGGTCCCACTGGCGATTGGCCGCGCCTCCAAACTCCACGCGATCAAATGGACCTGTACCACCTACATCGAGACCGTTCGCGGCGCCCCGCTGCTCGGCTGGTTGTTTGTCGCCCTCTTCATTCTCGACGACATCATCGGCGGCGACCTGATCATCCGCACAATGGTCGTGCTCGCCGTCTTCACCGCCGCCTACATGGCCGAGTACATCCGCGGCGCCCTGCAAACACTCCCCCGCGGCCAGTACGAGGCCGCTCAAGCCGTCGGACTGAGCCGCGCGCAGTCCCTGCGTCTGATCATCATGCCGCAGGCGTTCCGAATCTCCATCCCGCCCATCGTCGGCCAAGCGATCTCGATCTGGAAAGACACTACCCTTATTACCGTCATCCTTCCCCTCCGCGAACTCAAAGGAAACGCCGACAGCGCCATCGCCCAATCCGAATTCATCCCTGACCGGATCGAGGCCTACATCTTCGTCGCGGTCGCCTTCTGGATCGTCGCCTTCATGATGTCGCGCATCTCCCAGCGCATGGAGCGCGCCCAGGGCATCGGTGAACGCTGACCTCCTCCTGCCACCGCCGACCGAGCGGTAGCAGGCAACCGACCCCGACCAGTGCGAGGAGCGCAATATGACCACCGAAGACACCGCCCTCACCGAACCGGCGCCGCCGAAGAAAGGCGGGGAGGCACGTTCGGAGCAAGGCTCGATGGTGCCCGAACGCCTCGTTGGCCAGCCCGACATCATCACGGTTTCGCATGTCGACAAATGGTTTGGCGACTTCCAAGCACTCGACAACATCAGCCTCTCCGTCAAGGAGCACGAAATCGTCGTCATCCTCGGGCCCTCCGGCTCCGGCAAATCGACCTTCATTCGCTGCCTCAACCGCCTCGACGAGCACGACGCTGGACGCATCGTGATCAACGGCATCGAGCTGAACGAAGACGTGCGCAACCTCAATGCGATCCGCTCCGAAGTGGGAATGGTCTTCCAGCAGTTCAACTTGTTTCCGCATCTCTCCGTGTTGAACAACATCACGCTCGGCCCGCAGAAGGTGCGCCACCTGCCCAGGATCGATGCAGAGACGCTGGCGATCGAGCTGCTGGAGCGTGTCGGCATCCCGGAGCAGGCGGAGAAGCACCCGGCGCAGCTTTCCGGCGGCCAGCAGCAGCGCGTCGCCATCGCCCGCGCGCTGGCGATGCAGCCCAAGATCATGCTGTTCGACGAGCCGACCTCGGCCCTTGATCCAGAGATGATCAAGGAAGTGCTGGACGTGATGCAGGAGCTGGCCGAATCGGGCATGACGATGCTCGTCGTGACGCACGAGATGGGCTTCGCCCGCGAAGTCGCCGACCGCCTCTTCTTTTTCGACGAAGGCGCGCTGGTCGAAGAGGGCACGCCCGAACACTTCTTCACGAATCCGCGTGAAGAACGGACCAAGCTCTTCCTCTCACAGATCCTCTAGCACGCGCGTTCGTGCTTGTAGCGATCGCGCTTCCTACCATGGCCCCATGGATCGATTTCGCTCGCACCAGGCGCAGGCAGCGCACCGGTGATCTCGACGCCCCTGATTCGTACGGAAGCGCTCAGCAAGCACTACCCGGGAGTGGTCGCGCTTGACGCCGTCGATCTGAGCGTAGAGCCCGGAACCGTCGGACTGGTCGGCCCCAATGGCGCAGGCAAGAGCACCCTGATCAAGATCCTGCTAGGGCTGCTGTCGCCAACCAGCGGCGCTGCTACCGTGCTGGGCTTCGACGCCGGTCGAGAGTCCCTGCGGGTGCGCGAACTGGTCGGCTATGCGCCCGAGCATGATTGCCTGCCCGGTGATCTCTCCGCCGTGGATTTTGTCGTGCACATGGCGCGGATGAGCGGCCTCCCAGCCGCGGCCGCACGTGAGCGGGGGGACGCTGCGCTGCGCTATGTGGGCCTGTCCGAGGAACGCTACCGCCGCATGCAGGGTTACTCCACCGGCATGAAGCAACGCGTCAAGCTCGCTCAGGCGCTGGCCCACGATCCCAAGCTGCTGCTGCTGGACGAACCGGCGAATGGCTTGGACCCCGAGGGCCGCGAGGAAATGCTGGCCCTGATCGAGCGCATCGGCCACGAGTTCGGTATTTCTATTATTATGTCGTCACATCTGCTAACCGAGATCGAGCGCGTCTGTGATTCGCTGATCATGATCGAGCAGGGAAAGCTCGTCCGGGCGGGGCAGATCGCCGACCTCACGGGCGTCACCCGCCTGCTGGTAGTGGAGGTGGACGGGGCCGCCGACCCGATCGCGCGCAGGCTGGCGACGGTTGGCGTCCAGGCGAAGGCGGCGGGCCGCCTGCTGGAGATCTCAGTCGATCCGGCGGAAGCAACCCCCGTCCACGACGCGATCGTCACGGCGGTAGCGGAGGCAGGGTTGCCGCTCGTGCGCCTCGAGCAGCGCCGCCACACGCTGGAGGATCTGTTCAGTTCCGCAGGGGAAGGGACCCCGGTGACATGACGATGGGGCCAGTACCTCGCGGCACGATCTACGACCTGGGCTACGAGGGCTACGACGGACCCCGGCGAGGACGGCGCTTCGCCGTTTGGTCGCTGTATGTCCTGAGTCTGCGCAGCGCTTTCGGGCTGGGCCGGGGAGCACTGCCTAAGGTTTTGGCCTTTGGGCTGGTAGCCGTAGCGCTGATTCCAGCGTTGATCCAAGTGATATTCGCGGCCATCGGCCCAGAGGAGGACTTCGCATTCGTGCAGCCGCACGAGTACTACGACTTGATTCAATACATCATCCTCCTCTTCACGGCGGCGCTGGCGTCGGATTTGGTGGGGAATGACCGGCGCTTTGGAACTCTCGTGCTGTACTTCTCGAGGCCCATCCGCTGGGCCGACTACGGCGCGGCGAAGCTCGCGGCGTTGGTTACCGGCCTGCTCGCGGTCACGCTCTTGCCGCAAACGGTGATGTTCTTCGGCAACTGGCTGGGCGCCGAGGACGCGTGGGGATGGGCGGAGGCCAACGCAGTGGATTTCGCGCCGATCGTGGGCAGCGGGCTCATGATCAGCATCACCTTCGCAGCCGTAGGACTGATGACGGCGACCTACGCCGAGCGCCGCGCTCTGGCCATCATCAGCGTGCTGGCGATTCTCCTCATCCCCTTCCTAGTCGTGCAGGTGATCGCTGGCGTAAGTGGCGACGCCAGCTACGCGGTTTTTGCCAGCCCGGTCCATGTGATGCGCGCCTTCACTCTGGTGCTGTTCGGCGAGGTCCCGGCCGGCGCCTCTCTGGGTGGTGGCCCCGATTCCGTGATCGCGTCCGTCGATCTGCCCGGGGGCGTGTTCATCCTCGCCGCCTTTGCCTATGCCGCAGCGGCAACGGCACTGCTGCGCACGCGATTGCGGAGGAGCGTGTGACTAATTCAGCAAGTCCCACGGTCAGCCTCGATCATGTTTCCCGCTGGTACGGCAACATCGTCGCCGTGAACGACATCTCGTTCGATTTTCAGCCGGGCGTAACGGGACTGCTCGGGCCGAACGGAGCAGGCAAATCGACCATCCTGCACCTGCTGGCCGGATTCTTGCGGCCCTCAGCGGGCGAAGTACGCGTGCTGGGGCAGCCCGCTTGGGGCGATCCGAGGATCTTCCGCCGCGTGGGCTTGGTCCCGGAGAGCGAAGCGGTCTACGGGTTCCTCAGCGCCCACGAATTCGCGGTTGCCAGCGCGCGGTTGCAGAGCTTGCCGGATCCGGCGGCCGCAGCCGCGCGTGCGATCGCTTGGGTTGGGTTGGAAGCCGACCAGGATCGGCCGATGCGGGATTACTCGAAGGGGATGCGGCAACGGGCGAAGATCGCGGCCGCCATCGTGCACGATCCTCAGGTGCTCATCCTGGACGAGCCGTTCAACGGCACGGACCCGCGGCAGCGGCTGCATTTAATGGCGCTGCTCCGCGAGATGGCGGCGGAGGGACGCACCATCCTCTTCTCATCGCACATCCTTGAGGAGGTCGAGCGTCTGGCCGACGAAGTGCTCGTGATTTTGGCTGGGCAATTGGCGGCTTCGGGCGACTTCCAAGCGATCCGCCGCTTGATGACCGACCGGCCGCACTCGTTCTCGCTGCTCACGACAGACGACCGGCGGGTGGCGTCGTTGCTGATCGCGCGGCCCGAGGTGCGCGCCGTGACCGTCGCCGAGGACGGTCTTGAGGTACACACAACCGACTATGCAGCTTTCACAGCCTGCGTCGCGCCAGTGATTCGCGATGCGGGGGTCACATTGCTGCAGTTGCGCCCGTCGGATGAATCGTTGGAGAGCGTCTTCTCCTACTTGGTGCGCCGATGACCCGCGCATTACTGACGCTCACAGCGCGGCAGCTTCTGGGACGAAGGCGCAGCATGTTCATCCTGCTGCTCGCGCTGATCCCCATCCTGGTGGCGGCCGTCTATCGCCTGGGCAGCGACGAAATGAATCCACTGCCGATCGAGTTCGCTGCGGGGATGCTCGACGCGCTGGTGATCGCGACCGTGCTGCCGCTGGCGGCGCTGGTGTTTGGCACGGGCGCCCTGGGTGCGGAGATCGAGGACGGAACGGCGGTCTACCTGCTCGCCAAGCCTGTCGCGCGGTGGCGGATCGTTCTTGTGAAGATCGCCGTGGCGGCAGGGGCCACGATCGCCCTGGTTTTACCACCGGCGGTGCTGGCCTCCGTGATCGTCCTGGGCGGAGACGAGGCGGCGCTAACGCCCGCTTTCGCGGGGGCAGTGGCAGTGGGGGCGGTGGTGTATTGCGCGCTTTTCGTAGCGCTCAGCGTGCTGACGAGCCGCGCCCTCCTGTTCGGCCTGGCCTACGTCCTCGTCTGGGAAGGGATCATACCCGGCATCTTCGATGCGACTCGCTGGATCTCCGTGCGGCAGTACACGGTGGGAGTCGCCGATCTGATCAGCGGGGCGCCGCGCGATGTGCTGACGGCCGATCTAGCCGGAGGCCCCGCGCTGATCGCGGCGGCCAGCCTCACCGTGCTGACGGCCTTCGCGGCTACTCGCCTGCTGCAGCGCTTTGAGATCGGCCAGCGTCTCTGAGGCAGTCTACTTGCCCGCGCCGGTCTCGCCGAGCGGACGAGGGTCCATAAAGCGGCGCAGCACGTTGGTGGTCACGCGAGCGAGCGAGTTTGCGTAGTTCCGGTGGGAGAGGGATCCGGTCCAGGTGATCGACCCGGTACTAAAGACGGCGCCGCCGTTGGGCGTTTCGAAGTAGACCATGTCGGCGCGGACCTGGGCATCGTCGGGCGCGCGCCCAATGCCTTCGTCGGCCGCACGGAAGTAGTTCGAGCCGTGGTTGAACGACGCCGCCAGGAGCAGCGTGTGCGGAGGCGACCCAAGCTCGGGTGCGAAGCGGTCGATCTCATATCCGGCCGCCCCGCCCAAGTTCAACCCGAAATCGCCGATCGGCTCGTCCGCGCCCACGCCTTCGAAGATGAAGGCGGCTCGCGGGTCGAAGCTGCCTGGAAGGCGACGGTACCCCGCCGCGCGCGTGAACCCCACCCCCCCGAAGCCCACGCCAACGAGCTGCTGTGGTGGCCGACCCCGCGTCCGCCAAGTCCCACCCGTTTCAAGCGTTGTGCTGTGCTGGCGCTCGCCGGGCTCGGCCTTCGAGGTGGAATGTCCGCCGAAACGCCGGACCTCCATCAGATGCGGGCGCCGGGCATCAATGGAGGTCACCCAGTAGAGGCCATTGCCTCCTAGGTACATGAAGCGGCCACCGGCGCGAAGATAGCCGTCCAGCGAGTCGAGCATCCGCTCCGTCCAATACTCGTGATGCCCGGCGCTGACCACCACTTGGTGTCCGGCAAGGGCCGCTTCTCCTAGATCATGAAAAACGTGATCGCTGATGACGGCGTACTCGATGCCGAGGTGCTCGAGCCAGTGGATCGTGTACAGGTCCGCCATCAGGCCATGCGAGAACTGCGGCACCGGCTCGGCCCCGGGATCGGGATCGGGATCGGGATCGGGCTCGGCGCGGCCTTCGCCCGGATCGAAATACGCGCACGGGTCGTACGAAGCGGAGGGGCGGCGCAGCGAGGCATAGTAATTGCTGCTGCCGTCGTTGTGGACGCTGTAGAGCGAGAGACCGTGGCGATGCCGCTGCGGCTCGCCCCAGTTCGAGTAGGCCTGCCAGGTGAGCGTCGGCACGATGAAGAGGACGGGAGCGCGCCGCGGGGAGGTATCGCGGACGATCAGGGGCAGCGTCAGATCCTCGGCGCCGGCATGCAGCCGTGCAGCATAGATGCCGCTGCGCGCGCCGGAGGGGACGGCGATTCGCAGCGACGGCTCCCAACCCGCGTCGTCCATGTCGTCGTCGTGCAGGTGGACGGCGTCGTATTCGGAAGGAGCGCTGCTATAGACATCGAGTTCGGCGCCGCGCCAGCGCGGGCCGGGCACGCCACGGCTGGGGGCGTTGTGGGCGACGCCGTGCCGAGCCTTCCCCGACACGTCAATCACGCGATCGGTGTCGATCTGGCGGCTCAGATCCCAGTCCCCGAGCACCTCCACCCCAGGCGGATTGACGCCCTTCGCCACTGCGAAGATGTCGATGTCGTCCAAGGCCGCCGCAAGGAGCCGCGGGTGGGCGATCTTCCCGTTGAACGCCGCTTGCACGACGCCCTGGCGCAGCACCCCGCCGACCAGCATTGGTCCGGCGGCTGGGAAGACCTCCGCCGCGCCGACGCGCGCACGATCGACGATCGCGTCATCGCATCCGCGCGGGCCGGCGAGCAGTCCCAACTCGCGCCGGGCCGCGTCGAAGGTGAACCCCACGAAGCACCAGCGCGCCGGCTGCAGCGGCACGCTGTGCCGGAGCCAGCGGTCGGCCCGGCCGGAATCCGTCACGGTCCCCGTCAGCCGGTAGTCGCCGTCGATCCGCAGCGCGAACGCGAGGCCGGGCTCCTCACCCCACGTCAGGATCGGTTGATCGCGCGGCGCCGGCGCGGTCGGGCAGACCCAACAGACAAAGGTGACGCTGGTAAGCGACTCGCCGGGCGGGGGCAGCTTGAGATACGAGCCGGGATGGATCGCCTGCACGCGGCCCGGATAGGGTCCCGGAGCCACCCAGTCCGTGGCTTCGTCCTGATAGCCGGGCCCGGCCGGGTTGGGATCGCCGTGGAGCAGCCGCACGACCTCCAGCGAGAACTCGCGGGCGTCGGTGCTCACCATCAAGTCGACGGCGCGGCCGGGAGCAGTCGAGATCGGGTCCGCGTAACCGCGAAGCACCTGGCTCCACCCTCTCTACCGAACCCTCAAGGCGACCGCCCGCCGGTTCCACCGCGAGCCGGCGGGCGCGCTCCTGGGAAGCGCCGGGATGGTCTTACGAATCCTAGTCGAACAGTTCGGCGACGCGCAGCACGGCCGTCGGTTGATTCTTGATCGTGAGCAGCGTCGAAACCGTCAGCGTTACCCCCAGCGCCTGCCACGCCTCCACCTTGTCTCGGATCTGCGAGCGCGTGCCGAAGATGCCGATATCGTCCGCCATCCGCTCGGAGATGGCCGCCTCAACGCCGGCATCGTCCCCCGTCTCCAGTGCCGCCAGCACGCGCGCGACCTCGCTCTCGTAGCCAGCATCGGCGAAGTAGCTACGGAAGTTGGCGAGGCGCATGTGCAAACCCAGGAAGCGGCGCATGAAGGCCAAGCCTTCGGCGCGATCGTCCGTGATCCAGATGGGGGCGACATTCCCCACCGTGACGCTTTGCCGCCGCTCGGCCGGGATCGCCTCGAGGAGCGCCGGCATGGAGGAAAGGGCCCAGTTGGCGCCCAGCGGCCCGTCGGCGATCTCGGAAGCGAGGCGGATCATGCGCGGGCGGACGGCCGCGATCAGAATGGGCGGCAGCGGCTGCCGGGGCGCCGCGGCGCGCAAGCGCTCTACGTAGCTGCGCAGGTGCGCCAAGGGCCGCTCGGGCTGCACGCCGAAGCGCAGCAGGAACTCGTTGACGCCCGAACCCAAGCCCAGCGTGAAGCGGCCGTTGCTGATCTCGTGGTTGAAGGAGGCGGCCGCGGCCACGTCGGCCGGATGGCGCATGTAGGTGACGCTGATCCCCGTCCCGACGTGGATCTCGTGCGTCGCCTGCAGAATGGCGGTGCTGAGACTGAGGGCGTCGTAGGCTTCCGTGACGTTCGCGATCCATTCCCCTTCCGGGAGACCGTAGTCGTAGGGGCAGAGCAGCTGCGGAAAACCGCGCCGCTCCAGCTCGCGGGCGGCTATGATCGCGGCCTTGCGATGGCCCGGCTCCGCGCTAAGGATGATCCCCGGCTTCGACATTCCGCCCCCTCTTTCATCGTCGGTCCAAGCGCCGCCGCCAGCGCTCCTCGGACGACGCCGTCGTGGACCGTGATGATACCGCGACGGCGGGCCTCTCGCGTCCCGGCCGCGGCGCGCCCGCCTGCTGCGGCCCATCTTCGATCCATCCACTAGAATCGCCGTCGGGAATGGTCCCACGCAGCCGGGGAGGCCAAACGATGGAAACGCGCCGAGCACACCTGATCGCGGGCGGCTTCCCCAAGGGGACGCATGCCGGGCACGACATGGAGTACGCCAGACTGCGGCTGCTGACGCTGCTCTGGGAGCGAGCGGACACAGTCGCAACCGTCGCCGGCGACTTCACCGATCTCGAACGCTGGCTGCCCGATGCGCGGCTGCTGATCACCTACGTCGCGGGCCCCTACCCAGACAGCGCGCAAAACCAGTGCCTGCGCGATTGGATCGAGGCGGGCGGCCGTTGGCTGGCGCTGCACGGGAGCGCCGGCGGACGGGCCGCCCGGTCGGAGGACCGCAAGAGGCGCAGCATGGTGAAAGCGGACCACCACGCGACGCTGGGCGGTTTCTTCATCAACCATCCACCGACGCGCAGGTTCCGCGTCGACGTCGCCGATCCGGACGACGTGATCACCCAGGGGCTGCCCGCCTCCTTCGAGGTCGTGGACGAGCCCTACATGGTGGAGCTGCAAGATCCGGCCGCCACGCATGTGCTGCTCACCGCCGAGCTGGGGCCGGACACGTCGCCCCCCGGCTTCGGCTTCAGCTACGACAAGGACACGGCGCTCCTGCCGGACGGCAAGACGCGCGTCCTCGCCTACCGGCGCGCGGCGGGGCAGGGCGGCGTGACCTACGTTGCGCTGGGACACTGCCACTCGCCCCTGAGCAAGAACCGCACCCCGGTCGACGCGAGCGTCGACCCAGCGGGCGCGTCGCCCTCCGTCCTGCGCGGGCCCTGGGAAACCGAGGCCTACCAACAGCTCCTGCGCAACGGGATTGAGTGGGGCGTCGGCGGGAGCGAGGGTTAGGCGTCTGCCCGCCGCGGCGAAGCACTGCAAGGACCGCTCATATCGCTGGGAACGCACAATGCCCGCCCCCGTCCTCGACCCCGTTCAACTCCTCGTCATGGCCAACCGCGTCGACGGGATCACGCGGGAGATGACGAACACGCTCGTCCGCACCTGCCGCTCCACGACCCAGCTCGCTCGCGACTTCTCGACGTCGGTCTGCACCGCCCAAGCCGAACTGCTGACTGCTCCCGAAGGCATCCCCTGCCACGTGTATGGATCCGGTCTCCTCTGCGAGGCCTTGGCCGATCTCCATCCTGATTTTCAAGAGGGCGACGCCTTCCTTCACAACGACCCCTACCTCGGCAGCCGACCATGCGATAATCATGGGCGCGGCGAGTATCGGCGCGGTACGACCAGCACAAACGCAATCGAGAGTTTCTGGGCACTGGTCAAGCGCTGCTACATCGAGACGCACCACTGGTGGAGCCGCAAGCACACGCAACGCTATCTCGACGCTTGTGTGTTTCGGTTGAATGTTCGAGCCTACGCGCTCGCACCCCGCACGGAAACGCTGCTCATGGCAGGCATGACTTCTGCTGCGGCGCTTCCCTATCAGACGCTGGTGCACTAATGGCGACACTAGATCAGATTCTCGCCTTTACCCCGCAACCCGATCTCCCCCCTGCTCGCGCCCATCCCTTTATCAAGTGGGCAGGTGGCAAGCGGACACTGATTCCCGATATCGCGCAACGCTTACCGGAGTCCCTGGGGACGTACTGGGAGCCGTTTGTCGGTGGCGGTGCCGTCTTTTTCGCACTAGACGGGCGGCTGGAACGCGCCCAGCTCTCCGACATTAACGACGAACTGATGCTGGCCTACACGGTCGTTCGCAAACACGCCGAGACGCTCATCACTCTGCTACAGGGGCATGCTAGGAAACATCCACATTCGACGTACTACGCGCGCGTACGGAAGCAGCACAAGCTCCGAGATCCGGTAGAAGTCGCCGCGCGGTTCATTTATCTGAACCGGACGTGCTTCAACGGCCTCTATCGCGTCAACAAGAAGGGTCGCTTCAATGTACCCAAGGGGCGGTACAAGAACCCGAAGATATGCGATGCGGAGACGATCCGTAACGCCAGCGCTGTACTGCAAAAGGCTGAGACGCGGTTTTGTTCGTTCGAGAAAATCGAGCCGGCCGCTGGTGATTTTGTCTACTGCGATCCGCCCTATGACGGAGCCGAAGTCACCTATCAAGAACACTGGTTCAAAGACGTCAACCAGCGGGCGCTACGCGATAGCGTGCGGCGGTGGGCTGAGCGTGGTGTGCGCGTGATGGTCTCGAACGCAGATACGCCACTCATCCGTCAGCTTTACGCTGGCGATCCCTTTACGCTTCATCCGGTTTCTGCTCCCCGGAATATCAATTGCGATGGTGCCGGGCGCGGCCCCGTAGACGAGTTGATCGTCACCACGTACAAACTATGACCAGCGGCCGCACAGGGAATCGCACAGGAAAGCAACTTGAACAGGCGGTCGCTGGCCTCCTAGAGGATGCCGGATACCAGGAAGTTCAAGCGGGTTTCTTCTGGGCTATGAGAGAACTTGAGCAGTCGATCTACGGATGGCAAGTGGAAACCGGGCGGGATCTCTACGGGAAAGTTCGCAGGGTTGACTTCGTCTGTTACCACCCGGTCAAGTGGCCGCAGTGCCTCGTGATTCAGTGCAAGTGGCAAGCTTCACGGGGGAGCGTCGAGGAGAAGTACCCCTTCGAGGTGCTATCGATTCAACAGAACGAGCACCCCGCGATCGTTGTGCTTGACGGCGGCGGCTACTCGAAAGGTGCCGAGGCATGGCTGAAGACGCAAGCAGGGAAGAACCAACTCAAACACGTCTTCGATCTGGGCGAATTTCAGCGATACTGCTCACGCGGAACGCTATGAGTGACGAAGATTTATACCCACAACTCACCACCATGCGAGTGGGTCGGTTCACAGGCGACTACGTGAGGCTCGTGGGGATGGAACTCAGCACTGAAGCACCAGCACAAACCCTCCGTTGCTCCCTCAACCCGGACCAGGTAATGGTTCTGATCGACCACTTACGGGCATGCCTCGACGAAATGCGTGGAGAATTAGGATCACCTCGTATATAGGCCCCTCATTTATTATCCCTTTGCGATGTCGCTCAGCCGGAAGATTACCCGGCCATCAAGTACGTCAAACCAGCCGAAGAGTGGCCGTCCGTGCCTACCTAGCTCGTGCAGCGACCCGTGTCCTCCACGGCGCGCTGGAAGGCCACATCGGCGGCGGCGTCCAGCGTCGTTCGCAGCGCGTGGCCGTCGCGAGCGAGGACGCGAACGTAGGCTCCGCAGCCGTTGGGGAGCAGCGAGGCGCCGGCCCAGGCGCCGAGCGGGCTAACGGCCGCTCGCAGGGCGCCGATGAACTCGCCGTCACTCGGTACACCAAGCGCGTAGATCGCGCCCTGAGCGGGGAAGCGGCGCAGCGTCTCTCGCAGCTCGGGGCGGCGCTGGGGCTCGATGATGCGTTGGCGGTCCACGGCCCGCTGCTCGCCGTCCGCGGCGCTCACGATCAGCTCGCTCTGGAAGGCCCGGAAGAGCCCGGGAGCGGCGTCCGCGGGCGCGTGATGGAGGAAGGCCTCCCGCACCACCGCGCGCGCGCCCGGCGCAAGCTCGACCCGGATGGCGGAGGCCGCGCGCGCGCCCGGAAACAAGATCAGGGGGTCGGCAGAGTACTCCACGCAGCCGGCGGGAGCGACCAGCAGCTCGACGCGGCTGATCGCCACCTCGCCGTCGCTGCGATGGATCTTGGTGGCGGCCTGCGTGACAAGCCGGACGCGGGCGGCTTCCCCGATCTCCACGCGCAGGGAGAGGCGGTCGCCGGCGAAGAGCCCGCCCGACGCCGATTGCAGGCAGAGCGTGGGCAGGTCGGGACGCTCGGGATCGAGGTACAGCGGCTTCACGACGTGGTGCGGGTACTCGCAGTATTGGTGCACGAGCGTGGTGCGGCCGTCCGCATCCCGCTCGAAGCGGAGCTCCGCGCGCGCCTCCAGGCCGGCAGGCGCGGGGGTTGGGGACGCCGGGCGCGACACCGTTCTCGGCGCCGTTACGGCGCTGCCGCCGCCGTCGCGCGCCCGCGCGCCGCTTCGACCTGCTCCAGCACGTCCTCCAGGCCCTCGCCGGTCAGGCAGTTGGTATAGGCGACGGGGCGTCCATCGCGCACGCGCGCGAGGTCCCGCCGCATCCGATCGAGGTCGGCGCGGACGTAGGGCGCGATATCGATCTTATTGACCACGAGCAGGTCGCACTGCAGGATGCCGGGGCCGCGCTTGCGGGGGATGTCGTCGCCGGCGCCGACGTCGATGACGAAGAGCCAGGCGTCGACGAGTTCGGGCGAGAAGGTGGAGGCGAGGTTGTCGCCCCCGCTCTCGATCACAACCAGGTCCAGAGGAGCGAAGCCGCGTTCGAGCTGCCGCAGCGCCTCCCAGTTCAGCGAGGGGTCCTCGCGGATGGCCGTGTGCGGGCAGGCGCCGGTTTCCACGCCCACCACGCGCGCCGGGTCGATGAAGCCTCGCCCGCGCAGGCGCTCCGCGTCCTCCTGCGTGAGCAGGTCGTTGGTGATGATGGCGATCTCCCAGCCGCGCTCCTGCAAGCGCGGGACGAGCGCCTCGATCAGGGCCGTCTTGCCGGAGCCGACGGGGCCGCCGATCCCCAAGCACAGCGTCGGGCCCGCGCGATCCCTCATCGCAGCATGTAGCGCTGCGTCAGCGGCAGCTGGGACGCAGGCGCGCAGGTCGCCAGCTCCCCATCGGCGTAGACGCGGAAGGTCTCGGGGTCGACGCGCATCTCGGGACAGGCGGCGTTGTGCAGCATGTCGCCCTTGCGCAGCCCTCGCGTATCGCGCGCCCCCACCAGCCGCTTCTCCAGCCCCAGCGTCTGAGCCAGGCCGGCGTCGAGCGCGGCTTGCGAGACGAAGCTGACGCTGAGCGCCTCCTTCGCCCGCCCGAAGGCGCCCCACTGGGGCCGCATCGTCACCGGCTCGCAGGTCATCAGCGAGGCGGCGCTGTCGCCCATCGCCGCCCAGGCGATGAACCCACCCTTGATCACCAGCTCGGGCTTGATCCCAAAGAAGGCGGGGCGCCAGAGCACGACATCCGCAAGCTTGCCGTCCTCCAGCGAGCCGATCTCATGATCGATGCCGAAGGTCCGCGCCGGATTGATGGTGTACTTGGCGATATAGCGTTTGATGCGCTCGTTGTCGCCGCGGGCGACGTGCTCCTCGGCGAGCCGTCCGCGCTGGTCGCGCATCTTGCTCGCCAGCTGCCAGGTGCGGCAGATCACCTCGGCGATGCGGCCCATCCCCTGGCTGTCCGAGCCGAGCATCGAGATCGCCCCGATGTCGTGCAGGACGTCCTCGGCGGCGATCGTTTCCGCGCGGATGCGGCTCTCGGCGAAGGCGACATCCTCCGGCACGGACGGGTTGAGGTGGTGGCAGACCATGGTCATGTCGAGATGTTCGTCGAACGTATTGACCGTGTAGGGATTCGTCGGGTTGGTCGACGAGGGGAGACAGTTCGGTTCGCCCACGACGCGGATGATGTCGGGAGCGTGACCGCCGCCGGCGCCTTCCGCGTGGTACATGTGGATCGTCCGGCCCTTGATGGCTGCGAGCGTGTCCTCCAGAAAGCCGCTCTCATTGAGCGTGTCCGTGTGCAGCTGCACTTGGAAGTCCATCTCGTCCGCGACGGAGAGACAGCAGTCGATCACTGCCGGCATAGCGCCCCAGTCCTCATGGATCTTCAGCCCGAGGCAGCCCGCTTCTATCTGATCGACGAGCGATCGCGGCTTGGAGGAGTTGCCTCTTCCCAAGAAGCCGAAGTTCATCGGCCAGGCTTCGGCCGCCTGCAGCATGCGGGCGACGTTCCAGGCGCCGCCGCAATCGATCCCGACCGTGATCGGCCCCAAGGAGCCGCCGAGCATGGTGGTGATGCCGCTGCTGATCGCGTGCGCGA
Source organism: Dehalococcoidia bacterium (assembly GCA_965220315.1). GTDB lineage: Bacteria > Chloroflexota > Dehalococcoidia > Bin125 > Bin125 > JAPOXK01. Next base: position 684,396 of record CBDCPP010000002.1, on the reverse strand, counting down.
CGAGCTGCGCGCTGTCGAAGTGCACATGGCAATCAATGGCGCCGGGAGTCGCGATCAGCCCTTCCCCGTCGCGCACGGTGGTGGCGGCGCCGCACAGCAGCCGCGGGTCGACGTTGTCCATGGTGGCGGGATTTCCCGCCTTGCCGATTCCAACGATGCGCCCGTCCTTGATGCCGATATCGCCCTTGACCACGCCCAAGATCGGATCGATCACCACCACGTTGCTGACGAGCATGTCGAGCGAGCCGTCGGCGCTGGCAAGTCCCGGCACGAGCCCGAGGCCGTCCCGTAATGTCTTGCCGCCGCCGTGGAGCCCCTCGTCTCCGGGAAAGGCGTGGTCGTGTTCCACTTCCGCCAAGAGCGAAGTGTCGCCCAGGCGAACGGCGTCGCCGGTGGTCGGGCCGTAGAGCGTGGCGTAGCGGGAGCGGGAGATCGTCGCCATCGCTCATGCTCCCCGAAAGCCGCGCGCGGCGGCGCGGCGCAGGGCAGCCTCTTTGACCGGCGGTTGCGTGCGATCGCCGTTCGTCAGGCTGTTGAGGCCGAAAAGCTCACCGCTGCCCCCGAACTCCACCAATGGGACTTCTTTGCTCTCGCCGGGCTCGAAGCGCTGCGCCGTGCCAGCCGGGATATCGAGGTGCATGCCGAAGGCCGCCGTACGATCGAACTCCAGGGCGCGATTGACTTCGAAGAAATGGTAGTGGCTACCGACCTGCACCGGACGGTCGCCCCGGTTGACGACGCGCACGGTGGCGCTGCGACGCCCCGCGTTGAGCTGGATCTCCCCCGACGCGGGGATGATCTCACCGGGAACGACCGATCCGGCCTGGGGCTCTTTGCCGGGCCGGATCGGATCGTGCAACGTGACCAGCTTGGTGCCGTCCGGGAATGTCGCCTCGACTTGGATCATGGGCGTCATCGCTGCGACGCCGGGCAACACGTCGTCGGTGGTGAGGATCGTGGCTCCCGCAGTGATCAGCTCCGCGACGGAATGCCCGTCGCGCGCGCGCTCCAGTATCTCGTCCGAGATAAAGGCAACGGCCTCAGGGTGGTTCAGCTTGAGCCCGCGCGCTCTGCGTTTCCGCGCCAGCTCAGCCGCGCTGAAGATCAATAAGCGCTCGGTTTCCGTCGGCGTCAGCAACATCGGTTCCTCTTTCCGCCTTAGTTCGCGAACAAACGGCTGTCGATCTCCTCGTGGCGCAAGACAGCCAATTCGACGACTGGAGCATAGCTAGCGATCGCTTCGAGCGCGGGCGGAGGCTGCGCCAGCATGTCCACGAGCGCCGCTTGCATCGCCGTGAGCAAGCGCTGCCCCTCGACCGCGCCGAGCGCCCCAAGCCGGATCGCCGCACCCAGAACTCCCACGCAGAGAACGTGAGCGGCGGCGGCAGTAGCCTCGGCTTCGCTGAGCCCGGCGCTGTGCCAGAGCAGTCCTTGGCAAGCGGCCAGGTGTCCCGGGGCCGTGCGGCGGCCGATCCGCTCTTGGTAGGCCTGGGCGTTGCGCGTCGCCAATTGGCAGTGGACGCCCAACAACGCCGCGCCCGCCCGGCATGAACCTTCCCTGAGTTCCTTCGGAAGGGTTGCTGCTTCGAGTACGCGATCGGCGGCTGCAACAGCCTCCAAGTCGTCGCCGGCACGGTGAGCGGCTGTCAGTACCGCCCGGTCGCATTCTGCCCAGCGACCGAACACCTGCTCCCGCAGGAGCCGCCCAACCTCCTCGCCGCCACGCAGGCGGCCCTCAACGTGCAGCGTCTCCACTCCTTGGGAGAAAGCCACTCCTCCACTCGGGAAGAAACTGTCCCCATGCTGCAGCGCTGTGAGCAACGCCATGGTCGAATTCAGATCCACGGCGGGCGGAAACCATCGACCCCGATGCCGAACTCCGTTCCCGCATCAAGCACCGCATCGAATAAGTACTGGCCGAAAGCGCGGTCGCACTGCAGCAAGTAGGCCGGTTCCCCGTCGCGGTCGTGCCGGACAACCTCGGTCACCAGCTTGGCGACCGAGCTGCGGAAGGCCGCGCCGCTGGGCGTGCTGTTATCGTCAAGGTCGATCGCGCAGATCTTGGCAAGCAGCGCCGCGGCGGCGGCGCCGGCCAGCCGCATCAACGCGTGGCCGTGCGTCACATCCACCGCGCTCAAAAACTCGTCGTTCTCGTCGTCTTGATCGAGCGCTGCTACCGACGCCAGCCGGTCCTCCGCGCCGGGCGGCCCTAGGAGCGTCCACTCCCCAGGTCCCCATCCGATCGCGAGCACATCCGGACCGAGCAGCCGCGCCGCGCCAAAGCCGACACCGAAGCGCGCGCGGAGCCGCCCTTCTTCGTCCCCCCGGGCCAATAGTTTCGCCAGCGGCGTGCAATCGATGAGGCGCAGCGCGGCGTCGCTGCGGCGGCCGCTCATTTCCCAGTCCTCCGAGACGACCAGCGGCGGCGGCGGCGTGATGGGGCTGCGGGCGGGCGGGCGAATCGCCGGAGCACTGCTCTCAGACACGAAGCCGCAGCCCTTCGGGATCGTAGTGCGCGTGATGCTCCATCACGCGCACGGGCACGCGCCGGCCATCGACGAGCCGCACGTCCACCATCGTACCCGCAGTGGCCAGCCGGGGTTCGACGAAACCGAGACAGATCGATCGCCCCAGCGTCGGCGATATGCGGCTCGACGTGATCCGCCCCACGATCTCCCGCTCGCCCTCAATGAGCTGGCAGCCCTCGTCCGGCACGATCGATCCGTCGGCGGGCTGCAGCCCGACGAGCACTTGCTGATCGTCGCGTTTCTCGGCCCAAACGAGCTCCGGCTTCCCGATGAAGTCCTCCTTATCAAGCTTCACCAAATTTCCGACGCCGACGGCGTAGGCCTGCGTGAGGCCGTCCGTATCCTGCCCGACGATGAAGTGCCCTTTCTCCAAGCGCATGATGCGCTGTGCTTCGATACCGAAGGGCGCCACACCCAAGTCCGCGCCCGTATCAAGCAGTGTCTCCCAAAGATGCAAGCCGTAGGCAGCAGGCGCATGAATCTCATAGCTCAGCTCGCCCGTGAACCCAATGCGCCACATGAAGCAGCCCGGAATGCCGGCAACGGCGCCGCTGCGCACGCGCATATAGGGAAAGGCTTCCGGGTCCAGGTCGATCCCGTCGACAAGACGCTGCATCAGCGTCCGTGCTTTCGGCCCGGCCACGTTGATGCTTGCCAGTGCGGTTGTCCGAGGCGTGACGTGGATACGCCATTCCGGATGCTCGGTTTGAAGGACGTTCTCGATCCAGCGCCACACAGTCTCAGGTCCCGAGGAGGTCGTCGTCATGATGTAGCGGTCATCGGCGAGGCGGCCGGTGACGCCGTCGTCCAGGACGACGCCGTCCCGCCCGCACATGAGGCCGTAACGTACGGAGCCCACCGCCAGCTTCATCCATTTGTTGACGTAGAGGTAGTTCAGCAGGCGGGCGACATCTGGTCCCCGCAGCTCGAACTTGCCGAGCGGTGTCACATCAATGATGCCGACGTTCTCCCGAACGTTCCGTACCTCGGCAGCTGGGTCGCCATAGTGGTCGGGCCGGATCCATTGCCCCGCCACGAGCGGCTTCGCACCTTGCTGTGCATGCCAGGGTTGTATGGGTGAATAGGCAACCGGCTGGAAGCTACGCCCCGCGAGCGCTCCCAGTGACACGGGAGCATAGGGCGGACGCCAGGTCGTCGTACCCGTTTGAGCGATGCCACGACCGGTCGCCTCGGCGTGCACCGCGACGGTGTTGACGAGCTCCAGTTTGCCCTGCGCCGGTCCCATCGTCGCGGTCGTGAAGCGCTTGGCCAGCTCGATGGAATCAAAGCCCTCTCGCACCGCGCTGACCACATCTTTCGAAGAGACATCTTCCGAGTAGTCCACCATGCCGTGCGTACTCGATCGAAAAAGGGAGAGCGCTGCGTCGATCGGTAGCTCGGGAATAGCGTTGGGCGGCGCGGTGAGGCCGTCACGCGCCCGTGCGTGGGCGCGTCGAGCCGCCTCCTTGCCGGTGGCATGGGCATGGTCGATGATCTGATCGAGTGTTCCGTCGCCCGCGATCCCACCAGCCGCTAAGACATCGTCTGGAAGGTCTTGGGGAAAGAAACGTCCGGCGCGTGGCTCATACGCGGGCCGGACGCCCGCCATATTGAGCAGCGCCGTGGGTGCGGTCCATCCGACGGCGGTGACGAGCAGGTCCGCCTCCACCACCCGCCCTCCCGTCAGTTCGACCTCCCGTAGGACGCCGCGCCCGCGCGCCGCCACGACATCTTCGCCCCGCCGAGCGTCCACGACCGCAGCCAGCTGGACGCCCGCGCGTTCGAGATCGGTGATCGCACGGTCTCCCTCAGCGTCCGCCGTCAGAACAACGGCACGCTCGCCCGGGCGGATCGCGTAGAGATTGATCAGCCGGCGTACGGCGGTCGAGAGCATCACGCCGGGTTTGTCATTGCCAGCGAATACGTAGGGGCGTTCGATCAAGCCAGGCGCGACCAGCAGCATTTTCGCCCGCGCCTTGATGAGGCGCTCGCGGACATGGAGAAGATCACGCTGTGCCACAGCCACCCAATTGTCGTCGTAGCGACCGATCACGGCGGAGTTGGTTAAGACCTCGATCGAGGGCAAGGCTGCTACTGCGTTACGAAGCTCCGCGAGTCGCGCCAGCTGCGCCGCGTCTCCCCAGCGGAGGTGACCACCGAGCTCGTACTCCTCCTCGACGAGCAACACACGTGCCCCGGCGGCGGCGGCGGCGGCGGCGGCGGCCATCCCAGCGGGGCCGCCACCCGCGACGAGGACATCGGGGTGAGCGTATCGTTTGTCGTAATAGCCCTCCGTCCCGCTGCGTGGCACTTGGCCTCCAGGAGCGAAGCGGCGAAATACCCGCTGGTAGATGGGCCACAACACACGGGGCGCCATGAATGTCTTGTAGTAAAACCCTGCGGGGAGCACGCGGCTGATCGCTTGATTGATCGCACCGAGATCATGCTGCAGCGAGGGCCACGCGTTTTGGGACCGGACTTGCATGCCCGGTTCGGCGCGCCGGTGAGCACCGCGCACATTCGGCTCGCCATCTACCTGCACGAGACAGCCGGGATCACTGAAGTTTGCCGTCAGCAGGCCACGCGGGCGGTGGTACTTGAAGCTGCGCGAGAAGATGCGCTGCCCGCAAGCGGCCAGCGCGGAAATAATCGTATCCCCCTGATAGGCCGGATAGTAATCCCCGTCCCAACTGAAGGTGAGCTGGCGGCTTCGATCGATCAGCTCACCTGCCTGCGGTGCGAGCCGCCGGATCATACGGGCAGGGATGGCGGGGGGGGCGCTGGCGCTTGTCATGACGCACCGCGATCGGCCGGACGCGGAGGGAGACCGGCTGATCGAATCTCGTTCGTGCGGGTGTCACGCTCGACCATGAAATAGCGCCGACAGCCAGATTGGTGATACCACCACTCGCTTGCCCAACCGGCTGGGTTAGCCCGTGTGTAGAGATAGCGTCGCCAAACGGAGGGCGGCGCTGCGTTGGGGTCTGGCGCGCGAAGAACCTCATCCGCATAGACGAACTCGGAGGCGTTGCGGGGGCCGCAATACACGCAGGGAATCAAGAGCATTGATGCATCTCCATCAGTGTCCCACGGAGGCGGCGCCCTTCTCTCCCACGAGGCGCCCATCTCCGAATCGCGCCAGGTCGAAAGTCTCGATGATGGCCGGTGTCTCTCCGGTCGCTACAAGCTGCGCCATGGCCTCACCGGAGACGGGGCCCGCCTTGAATCCGTAGGTCCCCCAGCCAACATCGATGTGGAATCCCTCGACGGGTGTCTTGCCGAGGATTGGTGAGAAGTCGGGGGTCATGTCACAGAGGCCGGCCCACTGCCGCAGCACGCGCAGCTTTGCCAGTGAGGGGAAGAGTTCCAGTACGTGCGCCGCCACCTCCTCTGTGAACTCGAGGCTCCCGCGAGTCAAGTAAGCGGGATAGGGGTCGACGCTGGCGCCGAGGACCAACTCCCCGCGCGCCGTTTGGTTCACATACACGTGCAACGTGCCGGACACGATCACGGGATCCAGAAAGAACTTAACGGGTTCGGTCACGGCCGCTTGAAGCGGGAAGGTGGTGATTGGCAACTCGACGCCTGCCATCGCCGCCACGGTGCTCGACCAACCGGCCGTGCAGTTGACCACGAGCGGCGTGGCGATCGGCCCACGGCTGGTGGTCACCCCGCGCACGCGACCGCTTTCGACTTCAATGCCGAGCAGGGTGGTCCCTTGATGGATATGGACGCCGTGCGCATCTGCGCCCCTGGCGTAGCCCCATACAACGGCGTCGTGTCGCACAATCCCACCGGGAGGGTGATAGAGAGCTCCCAGAATCGGAAAACGTGGCTCCTCCGAGAGGTCTAGGTACGGCGCACGCTCTTGGATCTCCGCGGGACCGATCACTTCCGAATCGACACCCTCCAGCTTGTTGACCTCCGCCCGCCAGCGCATAGTCCGCAGCGAGGCATCGTTGTGCGCAAGCGTGAGATGACCGCGCTGCTCAAACATCACGTTGAAATTGAGCTCGGCAGCGAGTCGCTGGTACAGGGTGAGAGAGCGGTTGTAAAAGCGCACGCCTTCCGGCGTGAGATAATTCGAGCGGATGATCGCCGTATTGCGGCCCGAGGCGCCGCCGCCAATGTAATTCTTCTCCAAGACGGCAACGTTGCGGATACCGTGGTTGGCAGCAAGGTAGTAGGCAGTCGCGAGGCCGTGGACGCCGCCCCCGATGATCACCACGTCATAGCTGGGAGCCAGTTCGTGGTGAGTCCATGCGGGCGGCCAATCCTGACCGCTCAAGCCGTGGCGCAAAAGGCTTAAGGCCGAGTAATGTGCCGCAGGCCGCCGTCCGCTCTCATTCCGCCTGCCGCCGTTCAGTAGTCGCCACATTCCGCCGACCTCAAATTCGGACCATGCTGCCGCATACGCTGCATAGCGGAGACGCAGTCTCTTTCGCTAGAACAACGTCAGGTACTTATCGATCTCCCAAGCGCTCACGGCTTGATGGTACTCACGAAACTCGGCTCGCTTCGTCTCGATGTAGTAGTCGGCGTACCAGCCACCGGACACCTCTCCCAACGCAGTCCAGAGCACGTCATCACTCGCTAAGGAATCGACCGCATCCACCAGGGTTTGCGGAACCGTGCTAATGCCACGCGCGGCCACTTCCTCTGGCGTCAAGGCGAAAAGATTGTCGCGGTTGGGATCACCCGGATCCAGTCCACGATCGATCCCATCAAGGCCTGCGGCCAGTATGCCCGTTAAGGCCAGGTAGGGGTTCGCCGATCCATCGACGCCACGATGCTCGACGCGGCCCGCCTCCGGCACCCGCAGCAGCTGTGTGCGGTTGTTGCCACCGTAGGTCGCATAGGCTGGCGCCCAAGTTGCTCCTGAGGCAGGCGGGCCGACACCGATCCGCTTATAGGAGTTGACCGTCGGCGCTGTGAGCGCGACGAGGCCGGGTACGTGATCGAGGATCCCAGCGATGAACTGGTAAGCGAGCGTCGAGAGCCCCAGGCCGCGGGGGTCGTCCGTGTCGTGGAAGAGTGGCTGACCGTCATCGTCCCAGAGACTGGCGTGCATGTGCATCCCATTGCCGGTCAGGTGCGCGAATGGCTTCGGCATAAAAGTCGCCGCGAGTCCGGCTTGCTGGGCCAATGTGTGCACCATGTAGCGGAAGAAGATCACGCGATCGGACGTGGTCAGAGCATCTGCGTAGGCGAAATTCTGCTCGAATTGACCATTAGCGTCTTCGTGGTCATTGGCGTAATTCGACCATCCCAAGCGATTGAGGTAGGTGGAAACGGTCGTGAGGTGGTCGTACATGCGCGTCAGACCTTTGGCGTCGTAGCAGGGCTGCGCGGCGGTATCGAGCGGGTCGGCGAGCTCAATCCCGCCCTCTTCCATGCGCTTGACTAGAAAATATTCAACTTCGGCACCGCAGTTGAAGATCATTCCGCGATCGGCCAAGCGCGCCAGTTGGCGCTTCAGGATCAGGCGCGGCGCGTAGGGCCAAGGTTCGCCTTCAACGTGGATATCGCAATGCAGGATGGCCAGCCCAGGCTGAAACGGCACCGGTGTGTACGAGGCCGGATCTGGGATCGCCATCATGTCTGGATCAGCGGGGGTTTGTCCCATCGGCCCCGCAGCAAATCCCGCGAAGCCCACGCCGTCTTTCATCAGTGGGTCGAACGAGGCGGCCGGTACAAGCTTGGCACAGGGCTTGCCGTGCATATCGACGAACATCGCGAAGAAAAATTCGATGCCGTCTCGCTCTGCCTGTTTCCGTAGCTGCGCGTGGGCGTCATTGGTCATCGGGATCCTCCGGACTCTGTGCCCTGCTGGCGATTGCTCAGGATAGGCCGCTGGGAAGCTGCTGACTGCTAGTGGAGGAGCGCTCTCGCTACTATGGGCAGAGTGGAGGAAGGTCTATGTGCGGAATCGTCGGGCTTCATTGCAAGAGTCCGGAACTCCATTCCCAGCTGGGCGCACTCCTCAGCCAGATGCTCCTAGCCATGAGCGAGCGTGGGCCAGACTCGGCCGGCATCGCTCTCTACGAGGACGGGCTGCCGGCGGGGAGCCTGCAGTACTCGCTGCGCGCGCCAGGGCCCGGCTACGATTGGGAGGGCACAAGCGAACGACTCGGCGAGGGGGCCATGATCCGCCCCGTCGCCGATGACGCGGTCCTCACCGTGGCCGGAAATCCCGCTGCCGTCCTGGAGAAACTGGCCGCGCAAGCGCCCGATGTCCGTGTCTTCGCGTATGGCAGCGCCATAGAGCTCTACAAAGACATCGGCGCGCCCGCGGATATTCTGGACCGCTACGGCATCGCGCAACGTTCCGGCTATCAAGGGCTGGGACACACGCGCATGGCCACGGAATCAGCGGTCACCACCGATCACTCGCACCCCTTCGCAACCGCCGCCGACTTCTGCTTAGTCCACAACGGCAGCTTCTCCAACCACGCAACGATCCGCCGGCGCCTGGAAGATGCGGGCGTTCACTGCAGCACCGACAACGACTCGGAAGTGGCGGCGCGTTTCATCGCCTACCACATGCAGCACGGTGATGATCTAAAGGCAGCACTCGGCAAAGTGCTGGCGGAGTTCGACGGATTCTTCACGTTACTGGTGGCAGCGCGGAATCAGTTCGCCGTCGTCAGGGACGCCTTTGCCTGCAAGCCCGCGGTGATCGCGGAAGCACCCGATTTCGTCGCGATGGCCTCCGAGTATCGAGCGCTCGCCGGGTTGCCGGGCATCCAAGAAGCCAACATCTTCGAGCCCGGGCCCGAGGAGATCCACGTATGGTCACGCTGAGCTGTGCGGATCTCAGCACGCGCGAGATTAATCGCGCTCTTGCGGAGCTACCAGAAGGATCGAGGGTTTCGATCGCCGAGCCTCAGGGCAGGCACAACCTAGCGGTGGGGCTGCACAACCAGATCACGATCACGATTGCGGGCAACGCTGGCTATTTCATCGGAGGGCTGTGCGACGGTCCATCGATCGTCGTCAATGGATTCGTTGGCTGGTCCGTGGGCGAAAACTTGATGAGTGGGACGGTGCGAGTGCGCGGCAATGCCTCAGAGAGCGCGGGGGCATCGAGTCACGGAGGGTTGGTCATCATCGACGGCGACGCCTCCTCGCGCGCAGGGATTTCCTTGAAAGGGGGAACGATTGTGGTTGCGGGGGATGCCGGGCACATGAGCGGATTCATGGCGCAGGCAGGTACGATCTTGATCGGCGGCGATGCCGGTGCGGGGCTGGGCGATTCCCTCTATGAGGCAGTGATCTATATCGGTGGGAACATCCGATCCCTAGGAGCGGATGCCCGGGTGGAGGAGCTGACGGAAAGCGACATTCAACGCGTGCAACAACTAATCCAAAAGACTGGCTTTGATCACATCAATCCCCAGAACGTGAAACGCGTGGCTTCGGCGCGTACGCTCTACCACTTCAAGGCCGTAGCCGGACACGTGTCCTGATGGCCCGCCCTTTGGACGAACCGCGCCTCCCGTACGACGCTAAGCGCCACAGTCACACGTTTCCGCCGGAGGTGGTCGCGCAGATCAGCAGGATGGCCGAGGAAGGCCGCTACGAGATCCGGGGCGGAGGCAGTAAGCGCTCGCTGCCCACATTCGATGATCTGGTCTTGCTGACGGCGTCCGCATCGCGGTACCCGTTGGAGGGTTATCGCGAACGCTGCGAGACGCGGACGGTGCTGGGCGCGCGTGTCGCGGCGAAGCCGATCACGCTCGAGATACCGATCACGATCGCCGGCATGAGCTTCGGCGCGCTCTCCGCCAACGCTAAAGAAGCGCTGGGACGCGGCGCCAGCGAAGTCGGAACATCTACAACGACCGGCGACGGGGGCATGACGGCGGAAGAGCGGCGCGCATCCAAGCTGCTCGTCTACCAGTTGCTGCCATCACGCTACGGGTTCAATCCCGCCGACCTTCAGCAGGCCAATGCGGTTGAAGTGGTGATCGGACAGGGTGCGAAGCCGGGCGGCGGCGGCATGCTACTGGGCCAGAAGGTGAGTGACCGCGTCGCGGAGATGCGCACACTCCCCGCCGGCATTGACCAACGATCGGCTAGCCGACATCCCGATTGGACTGGTCCCGACGATCTTCGTATCAAGATCGAGGAGCTGCGCGAAGCCACACGCTGGCAGATCCCGATCTATGTGAAGATCGGGGCGACCCGCACGAACAATGATGTCAAGCTCGCCGTCGCTGCCGGCGCGGACGTGGTCGTGGTGGACGGAATGCAAGGCGGCACAGCTGCGACGCAGGATGCCTTCATTGAGCATGCGGGGATCCCCACGCTTCCCGCGGTGCGTCTGGCAGCGGAGGCGCTGCGGGAGATTGGGAAGCAGGACGAGGTGCAGCTCATTGTATCGGGGGGTATCCGGTCGGGAGCGGATGTCGCCAAGGCCTTGGCGCTCGGCGCCGACGCCGTCTCGATTGGTACGGCCGCACTGATCGCGCTGGGCTGCAATAGCCGCACCTATTTCCAAGATGGGCGTGAAATCGACGCAACGGAAGACTATCACGCCCTCGGCACCGAGCCGGGCTACTGTCACCACATGGAATCGGGCCGCTGCCCGGTGGGCATCGCCACGCAGGAGCCGACGCTCGAGCGCCGCTTGGATCCGGTGTGGGGCGGCCGCCGTATCGCCAACTACCTCCGTGCGCTGACGATGGAGCTGACGGCGCTCGCCCGGGCCTGCGGCAAGTCCAACGTCCATCACCTCGAGCCGGAAGACCTCGCTGCTCTCACGATCGAGGCCGCCGCCATGGCCCGCGTCCCATTGGCGGGTACGAACTGGATCCCTGGATCGGACGCGCCCGGGCTATAAGCCGATCGATCCAAGGAATGAGTCTGCAGATCGCCATGTTTCCTAAGGTCGCAGTGCCTTGCTCTCTCTAGCCAGCAGCTCCCACGTCACCGGCGAACTCGTCATTCTCGTCGGCGCCGCCGTGATCGGAGGGTTCGCCGCCAATCTCCTGCGGCTGCCGGTGATCGCCGGCTACATCATCGGCGGACTGATCGTCGGCCCGTCCGTGGCCAACCTTGTTTTAGACATTGAGGACGTCGCCTTCATCACCGAGCTAGGCATCGCCTTGCTCCTCTTCACGATCGGGCTCGAGTTTCCCCTCCAGCAGTTCCGCCGATTAGGCAGCCGACTGCTTAGCGTCGCGACAGTGCAGATAGTCGTGCTGGGCGCGGTGGGTTACGTGATCGGACAGGCTTTTGGCCTCTCGAGTTCCGCTTGCGTACTTGTTGGCGGGGCCACTGCCTTCTCGAGCACTGCGTTGCTGGTGCGGGTTCTTTCGCAGAGGGGCGACCGCAAGCGTGTGGTAGGGCAGTGGGCGCTGGGTATCGCGCTCGTGCAAGACCTTGTCGCCGTGCCGCTGCTTGTGGTGCTGCCACAGCTCGGCGAAAGCTCTGGAGGCGAGCTGGTCGAAGACATTCTGATTTCGATTGGGAAGGGCATCGGTCTCGTCGTCGCGGTGTTAGTCATAGGCCGCATTGCGATCCCCTGGGCTCTGCGTCAGGTACTCGAAACACGCTCTCGGGAACTCTTTTTGCTCGCCACCTTTGGGGTCGCGAGTGGGATTGCACTAGGGAGCTTCGCCGTGGGGTTATCGCTGGCCTTCGGCGCGTTCCTCGCCGGCCTGGCAACTGCGCAGTCCCCCTACGCGGCGCGGGCCTTGCAAGAGCTTGTACCGCTCCGCGATCTCTTCGCTGCCACTTTCTTTGTAAGCGTTGGCGTGTTGCTGGACCTTTCAGTGGTTACAGAGGAGTGGGGCCTCTTCCTTTCACTGCTGGCCTGGGGTGCGCTCGGCAAGGTCATCCTGATCTTCGTCCTGGCCCAGCGGGCCCACTTCGATGCGAAACGCGCCCTGCGGATCGGTCTGCTCCTCGGCCAGATGGGGGAATTCTCATTCCTTCTCGCTAGCGCTGCCACGGTGAACACCGCTAGTGAGGCTGGCCCGGTCGTGATTGCGGTGGGCACAGTCAGTATGGCAACGTCGGCGATCGCTCTGCGCTTCAGTGCCACGCTGGAGCAAGCGATCGAGCGAGTACGCTTCGTACGCCGTCCTCCGCCGGCAACCCTGCATACCGGTGCGGAAGCCAGAGAGCTCAAGCAGCACACCGTGATTTGTGGATACGGCGACACAGGGCGCGAGCTGGCGCACATTCTGGACAGCCGTGACTTTCACTATCTCGTGATCGATTCCGATCCCGGCCTCCTGGATGAACTCGCGGCAGGCGCGATCCCGTACATCTGGGGCGACCTGGCCAATGCTGCGACTCTCGACGAAGCGCAGTTGGCCACCGCGCGCGTCGTGGCAGTGACCATCTCCGACCCGCTTGTGAGTGAGGCGGTCGTCGAACGAGTGCGCCGTGAGCATCCGCGTCTCCATATTGTTGCGCGGGGGAGCGGACCCGGCGTCGCAGCGCGGCTCACTACTGTGGGCGCGAACGCGGTCGTCGATCCGACGCTGGAGGGGGGGTTCGAGATCGCGCATCACGCCCTCCATCGCTACGGGGTCACACTCCAGGAGATCCGGCAGACGCTCGTGGGACGGCGGCAGGAACACTTTGGGTAAGCGGGTTAAGCGCCCACCGCGCGGGCGGCCAGCACCGCGACCCCAGCAAGCGTGCAGTACGCCACAAAGGGAGCAAACGTCCCCGAACGCACCAGCATCATCAATGCCCGAATAGCAAGAAGGGCGGTCACGAAGGAGGTCGCGGCAGCGACCAAGACGACACCGGCGCCAGCACCGACTGCGCCATCCCGAGCCACATCGTAGCCAGCGACAATGCCCGCACCTAGGATCGCCGGCGCCGCAAGGTAGAACGCATACAACGTTGCGTCTCTCCGAGTCAGCTGTGCCAACAGTCCTCCCACCATCGCGAAGCCGGAGCGGGAGATGCCGGGCAGGATCGCGACGGCTTGGATCGTCCCCACGAGAGCGCCACGCCGCCAATCCAGGCTATGCAGATCGAGCGATCGCCGCCCGGCCCACTCGCCGGCCGCCAGCATGGCTGCCGTGACGAGCAGGAAGGCGCCCACCCAACTCGGATCGCGAAGCGTGCCGTCCAAGCTGTTCCGCACAGCGAAGCCGACAATCACGATCGGGATCGTTCCAACGATGATGAGCGCAAGCAGGTGACGTTGGTCGCGGACTTGACGGGCGTCTCCCCAACCGAATGCGCCCAGGGCGAGATTCATCCAGCGACGTGGAAAGGCGACCAGCAGAGCTGCCAGTGTCCCTACATGGACTGCCGCATCAAAGGCCAGCCCCGGATCGTCCCAGCCAAAGATCCAGCGGGCGAGGACGAGATGGCCGCTGCTCGATATCGGCAGGAACTCCGTCACTCCCTGCAGAACGCCGAGCACCACCGCCTCGAGAATCGACATCCATCCTCCGGGCGTCTGGCTACCCAAGCGACGCTGTCTGGTTGCTCAGTTCCTCGACTCTGGCCGCCCAGGGAGCCAAGTCTGGTTGTCAGTGTCGCAACCTCGCTGCTCGTCTGGCTATCAGCGATGCCGGACTACGGGATTCCGTGGCCCGTTAGTGGACCGTGGCCTGAGTTTCTCGCCCCGTCCCGCTCGGTAATGCTGCCACTGAGGGAGGGCAGCCTAACCATGCCAGCACCAGCATCCGGAACCAAGCGCGACCCAAGGGAAGCGGGTCCATCCATCAGCGCCGCTGAGGCGTCTGGCAGATCCGCTGGGACGTCGGCGTCGGCCGGATCCGTGACTTCCGCAGCGAGACGGTCCACGGCACCAAGACCGAGGCGGAGCGCCAGGGGCTGGTCCCTCGCAACGTCGCCCGCCTGGTCCATGTGCCGTCCGGGCCGCGCTTCGAGGCACAGCCGCTCACGTCGGCCCAGGCGAAGACGTTTCTCCGGGAGATCGCAGGTCACCGCCTCGCACCCCTGTTTCAGATAGCGATGATGACGGGGATGCACCAGGGCGAAATCCTCGGTCTGCAGTGGGACGCCGTCGATCTCGAGGCGGGGATGCTCACCGTCCGGCGCAGCCTGACGCACTACGGGGATGCCTATCACCTGGCGGAGCCGAAAACGAAACGGAGCCCCCGCACGCGGCCCCTGCCCCCCGCCCCTGGTGGCCGCCCTGCGGACGCACCGCGACCGTCAGCGCTTCGAACGCATACTGGCGAAGCGCTGGCTCGGTGACGACTGGAACCTCGTCTCTGCCGCCCCGACGGTCACCTTCTACCCAGCACGGTCGTCACGCGAGTCTTCCGCGAGCACCTCGCTCGGGCCGGGCTGCCGCCCGTCCGCTTTCACGACCTGCGCCAGGGCGCGGCGACCTACCTCGTCGCGGCTGGGGGACCGATGCGGAGGATCATGGACTGGTTGGGCTATAGCCAAATGGCGACGACCAGCGACCTCTACTCGCACCTGTTGCCCGAGGTGCGGAACGACGCCAGCGAAAAGATCGGGGCGGTCCTGTTCGGCCAGAGAACCGCGGGCGCCTCGTCGTAGACGGCGGTCGTCGGGCCGAGCGTGCGCTCAATCCGCGAGAGACGCCGCGTCTGCTCTCTCCTTCGCCTGCACCAGGGCAGCTTCGCCATCGAAGCCGGCGACGTGCTCTGGGTGATAACGCCGCTACCTCCCCTCCGGGGGAAACGGATCGTCTCTACTCAGTTGCGCCTGCCACTCCCGGATGGACACGCCTTGATCCGTCTTGTCGCCCCAGAGACTCTTGATATAGGTCAGCACGGCGATGATGTCGTGATGACTGAGCTGCTCCCCGAACGCCGGCATGCCACTCCTGAAATTCGGTAGGCTCGGGACCGCACCGCCCTGACGCACGATGCGGTAGAGGAGACCGTCCGCATGGTGCCAGGCGTGGCCGTCGCCATTCAGCGGCGGGGGCGGCAGGGTCCCGTCCTCTTTGGCGACGCGCCAGTTGGGCTGCCCCTGACCAGCGGAGCCGTGGCACAGGGCGCAGGTCGTGGCGAAGATCGTCTGCCCCCTTGCGGTGGCTGCGCCAGCTTCGGCAGCCGGGATGGGTGGATCCACGGATATCGCAGTCTGCGGAGCGGTCTCGATTACCGCGGCCAGGGGGACATCATCCGAGGCCCCGCCGCACGCGGCTAGGCCGCACGCCAGCCCGAGGACGAGGATGCCGGCGAACAGGGAACGCCACGGTCGTCGGCCCCGGCGTCCCGGCATGGCGTCCCCCTCCCGGTAATCCTGTCGAGATTAACGCTACCGCCGAAGGAATCGTTCCGTGGCCCAGAGCCTGTCCCCGTCTGCTCCTATCGCGCCGCCATGGGAGCGGCGACCCTTGCGGAGTATATGCGTGCGCAGCGGAGACTAAGACGTAAGCGCACCCCGTCGCGTGATCACCGGGCTAGCCTTTTGGAAGCAGGTCGTGTGGTCTGCAAACACGCCGAAGCGCGACCAGATCCTCGTGCCAAGAACGCTAGCGGCCCTCGCCGCGCTCCACCACCGGCTCGCCCCCCAATACCACCATGCGGATCCGCTCCGCCTCCTCCAAGATCCCGATATCCGCGGCCGGATCTCCATCAACCAGTAACAGATCCGCCAGCTTCCCCTCCTCCACCGTCCCCAGTTCATCCCCCATCCCCAAGATCCCGGCGTTGGTCGCCGTTGATGCGACCAGTGCCCCCATCGCTCCCAGCACCCGTGCCTTGAACTGCAGCTCCCGCGCCTTCAGCGGCTGGTGCACGCCCAGCAAATCCGACCCCGACCCGATCGTGACCCCGGCGTCCTGGGCGATCTCCAACGACGTGTAGGCCCCCGCCAGCGCCTCCTCGATCTTGCGCACGCTGTTCTCCGGCACCCCGTGTTCCCTCCCCTCCGCCGCAATCAGCTCGTACACCGCCAGCGTGGGAACCAAGTAGGTGCCACTCGTCTTCAGGAGCTGCGCGGTCGCCTCATCCAAGAAATTTCCGTGCTCCAGCGTCCGCACCCCAGCCTCCACACAATTGCGCATGCTCTGCGGCGTATACGTGTGCGCCATCACGTACTTCCCCGTCGCCTTCGCCTCCGCCACCGCCGCCCCCAACTCCTCGACCGTGAACTGCGTCGACCACATGTCGTCCGTGGGCGACACCGCACCCCCATTCGCCATCACCTTCACCTGGTCCGCCCCCCGTCGCAGCACCTCCCGCGCCGCCCATCGCACCCGCTCCGGCCCGTCCACCACCAGGGACGGACAGTACACGCCGGGGTTGTAGAGCGGCTCCCGCGTGTCGTTCTCGCGGCGGAAGTCTCCGTGGCCGCCCGTCTGCGAGATCCAGCTGTTGCAGATGAATAGTCGCGGCGACTGGATCAAGCCCCGCGCGGCCGCGTCTTTGTAACCCCAGTCCAGTCCGCCCGCATCGCGCACACTCGTGAACCCCGCCGCCAGGGTCGCCTCGATGTTGCGCGTCACCCGCAGCGCGTACACCGCCGGTGCCTGCCGCTGCGCCGAACTCACCTCAAAGTCGACAATCGCCAAATGCGCATGCGCGTCGATCAGCCCCGGCATCAGCGTCCGCCCGGCGCAGTCGACCACACGATCGGCGCGGGTGCGCAGCGACCCCGCCGCTCCAACCTTGGCGATCCGCCCATTCTCCACCAGTACGGCCCGCTCCGGCTGCGGATCGCGTCCCGTGCAATCGAGCACCTGCGCGTGTTCGAAAAGGATGCTGCTCATCGCGGCCCTGCCGGCGGATGCTTCCCGCCCGATGCCGCAGTCTAGCTCTCCGGCTCCCGCAGCGCCGCCCGCGTCCGGCGGTCTGACGCTGGTCCTGCGGGCAGGCGGCGACCTCGTCGCCGTACCCCGAGCCGACGTTCGCGTTGAGGGCACCCTTCAGCGACTCGATGTCCCCAAGAGGTGGGTACGCCCAGAGACGGTGAAGCGGCGCATGTTCTGCCCATCCGGTATCCGCCGAATTGACGCTGCCGCTCTCCGCCTTACCGTTCTCGAGCATCTTCGTCATGGCTTGTGGAAGGCCGACTGGGACGGGCGCTCGTCCGCCGGGATGGCCTGCCAGATCTCCTGGGCCAGCATTGGCTCGCCCGTGCCCGTCAGCACGGCGACGATCCCCTTCCCCGCCGAGGGCTTGCGTCCCCTCGATTGGCGCGGCGCCTGAGGGGCGGCTGCTGTCTCCCCCCTGGTCCGGTCCTCGCGTTGCCTTCGGTTCTGCGGCCAGCCTCGTCCGCTTCCCCAGAGAGGACTAGGCTGCTCTCGGATCGACCCCTCGATCACCCTGCGCCTGCAACACTTGGAGCCCTCCATGTGCCAACCCCCACCGACGCACGCCATCGCGAACGGCTTTCACCAGCTCGCCTACGTCGTCCCGGACATCGCCGCCTCCGAGCAATTCTTCATCGACACCCTGGGCGTCCCCGGCTTCTTCCGCATCGAAGACATCCCCGTCTACGACTCCACCTACCGCGGCGGTCCCGGCGACTACGGCATGCACCTCTCCCTCGGCTACGCCGGTGACACCCAGATCGAGCTCGTCCAGCCCCTCCGCGGCCGAAGCCTCTACCAAGAGTTCCTCGACGCCCACGGCCCCGGCCTCCAGCACCTCGGCCACCTCATCGACGACGAGCCCGCCACCATCGCCTACTTCGCCGCCCACCACATCCCCCTGATCCAAAGCGGCCGCCTCGGCACCAATCCCGGCATGCGCTACGCCTACTTCGACACCACCCCCCAAATCGGCATCGTCACCGAAACCCTCCTCCTTGACGACGAAACCCGAACGCTCTTCGCCCGCGTCAAAAACGGCAAGCACGGCGTGTACCGCGCATAAGAATCGACGAGCCCAGCGCCCCGGAATGGCATCCCCTTCCCGGTGGTCCTGTCAAGGTGAACGCTACCGCCGAGCGAATCGTTCCGCAGCCTCGCGCCCGCCAGGGTCCGCTGGACCGACGCCGAGAGGGAGGAGTTACAAAGCCCGTTCGTCGAGGCCCACCCACACCGGACGATGGACGGCGCGCGATACCAGATCGACTACACACTCGCCAGGCAGAGGCAGGCCGAGCCTGCGATCAGGGACGATGAGAAGGCCCCGGCCTGAATGGACCGGGGCCTTCTGGATGAACGTGGCTTACTCTCTGTTAGCCACCTGGCGGTGTGCCGCGTGACTGCTCATCTTCCCAATCGCGCGCAGCTTCGCGAGTCGTGCGGCGTCCGACCTGCTCGATCGTGCCGTTGATGCCAGTCTCGCGTCGAAGCTGGCGCTCGCGATCTTCAAGCTCTTGTGACGTAATGCCGCTTCGAATAGTCCTGCCATTTGGACCCAAGAAATGGTACTTCGCAGTATCTTGGTCTGACATGGATAAGTTTCCTTCTGGCCTGGCTTCGTGCTAGGCGGATTTGATCTCAGAGGGCTGAGGTACCCCCTGGAGAGACTGGATGAATTTGTGGAGGTCTTCGCAGGCAGATTCCTTCGTAGGCAAATCACGAGAGCGGATTAGAGCCCTGCACGCGGCATCGAGAGCCTCTTCCTCGGTCTGCGCACCGGCCGCAGAGCCTTCTGTTGAGACGTAATACTTGCGATGTGAAGTTATCGAAACGGAGATTGTCGCGGTTTTGCCGTACTGATCCGTCACCGTAGCTGCGCACACTCCTGGTTTGTCGTCAACGAAGAATTTCTCTCCGTCGAACTCGTATGGCGTCTCTTTTGTTTCCATTACCTTGTCTTTCTGAAAGTCGCGGATCTGGTAGTTGACAGTGCGCCAGAAGACTGGCCAATAATGGAGCGCCTTAACAGGCTCCAGTTGTCCAACCATCCGATGGTGCGACGCTGGATTGCGAGCGGGAGTGGTGGCCGCCACTCCCGTTCGTTGTCTCTGGAATCATCAGCTATTTCGTCATTTTCGGCCTCCACATCCAGCTCCCTCAGCGCGTGACCTAGGCGGTAACTAGCCGCACTGTGCGACACGCCGAAGACCTTGCGATCTCGGCTCTTTGCTTACCCATCGCCATCGTTGTCCTCTTGGAAGCCGAGCAGCTTCTCGATCCGGTCGTACAACTCACCGTCACCAAGATCCTCTGCTTTCCCCATCAACATTTCGATGTACTGGATCTTGAGCGTATCCATAGACCGAGGCGACGGCCCCTCGCCATCGTCGCTTCCAGAGGGTCCGGCCTCCGAGGATTTCGACAGCGTCTTCGACTTCTGCCGGTGTTTCGCGCCAGCTCCGAGTGGACGTTTGCGTGCGCGTTTGGCAACTGCAGACGACATCGAGAGTTCGGCCTCCTTGGCCGTATTGACGAAGAAGCTGAGAGCCTTCCTATGCGTGGCATCAGTAGTACCGAGTTCACGCAGTCGATCATCAACCATTTTGGGCGTCATCGTGGCGAGGTTGTCGCAGAACTCAGCTCCGTAGGCCCTTCGTAGCATGTCGCCCAACAACCTCTTGCGTTCATCCCTATTGGCTTGCACTAACCCTTGTAGGTCAGCTGTCGGCTGCTCTTGATCGAGCAATCCCAGGACTCGGAGTCCAGCCATGAGTTGTGGGCCGGTGGCCCCGGAGAATTTGGTCGACCACAGAGAGCGGTCGATTTGACTTGGGACAGGTTGCATTCCTTGGAGCCAGTCAAGGAAGGTTTGGAAAGTCGAGAATGAGACGTACATCGGGGTGAGCGCCTTAGCCTCTCGTTGCGATAGTGCTTCCATTGGACCGGAATTCCCTTCTTTGGCAATGATTCAGTGATTCGGACGATCAATCCGTCTATGACTCTGTGCCAGACTAATTTATACGGTATAAAACACTGCCATGGGTGTCAAGGACACCAACGGACATATGCCACATTATATACCAAAATTCGGACGGTTGATCTCAAGCAGGGCGGTCACAGGGATGGATTGCCCGTACTACTCGCACTTGAGGGAGGCGGTGCGATACGGATTGAGAGGGCGCGCGGCGAGGGGTCGCGTCGCGCGCGATGCCGCTCCGTAATGGCCCGCTCAGTGGACCGCGAGCGCCCTTCGGCAACAGGGGGATATGCGGAAAAACCCCTAGGCTTCCAGGGAAATCCGGCTAGGGGTGTCGCGAAGATCCCCTGGACCGGAGAATCGACATCAGCAGCCCGTCCGATCCCTTGCTTGCACGGGCTGCTGCTCCAGCGTAGACGTATTGGGAACGCGGGGCGGGAGCGGCGCACCGATCCGGTACGGACGCAAGAGACGCCGCCACCGCTGGGGACGGCTGCTACGCTTCTGGTCGCCGATTGAGAATCGCCGACCCTGCGGTCACCGGCCTGAACTGCGCGGAGCTGTGAGGAAACGGATTGGCCACGATCAAGGGCCTCACGCCTGTTGCAGACCCCCCCATGTGGGTCAAGATCATCGATCAAGAGCGCTGCATCGGCTGCCATGCGTGCAGCGTCGCCTGCAAAGCCGAGAACGATGTCCCCCTGGGCGTCCATCGCACCTTCGTCAAAGAGGTCGAGAGTGGACGGTTCCCCGATGTAGCGCGAACCTTCCAAGTCACCCGCTGCAACCAATGTGAGGATGCGCCCTGCACCAGTGTTTGCCCCACGCGGGCGATGTACCGTCGGCCCGACGGCATCGTCGATTTCGACCGGGCCATCTGCATCGGCTGCAAGGCCTGTCTCAATGCCTGTCCGTACGACGCGATCTACATCGATCCGGTATCGCAGAGCGCGGAGAAATGTAACTTCTGCGCGCACCGCATCGACCGCGGGCTCGAGCCCGCGTGCGTCTCCATCTGCCCCACGGAAGCGATCATCGTGGGAGACCGGCGGCGTCCATCCGCTGCGCTGAGCCCTTACCTGCGGGATCGCGATCTGCGTGTGCGCAAGCCGGAACGCGGCACGCATCCGAAGTTGTTCTATAGCGGCGGGAACGGTCGCGGGCTTGATCCGCTGATCACGGATGCGAACCGTCCGCGCACGGCGACCGAGCGGCCGATCGGGACCACCATCACGCAAGCCGCGGTAATGATGGGCGACGGCGGTGCGCGCGCGGCGCCCTGGGGCTGGCAGATCTCCGCCTACACTTGGACGAAAGCGGTGGCTGCCGGCCCGTTCCTGTTGTGGCCGTTCTTGGCGCTCGGCATGGCAATCGAGCGTCCAGAGTGGATACTCACCCTTGCAGCGATCGCCGCCGCAGGATTAGTGCTCACCGTCGCATTGTTGGTGGCGGATCTCACGCACCCGGAACGCTTCTACCTCATGCTGTTGCAGCCGCATTGGCGCTCGTGGCTCGTACGGGGCGGCGTCGCGCTCCTGTTGACCTCCGCAGGCGTTGGCTTGTTCTTGATCGCCGGGTTGGTTGATTCCAGCCTCTTAGCCACGGTGGCCGGTTGGGTGCTGCTTCCGCTCGCGCTGTCGCTCGCCGGCTACACGGCGTTCCTCTTCCGCGACAGCAAAGGGTGCCAGCTCTGGCAGAACCCGCTGCTTCCCTTGTACTTCCTCGTGCAAGCAGCCGTGATCGGGGCGGCGGTCCTCGTGCTCGTAGAGAGCGCGGTGCAGCTTCCTTGGTCTGACTTGCGCGTGTTCGTAGGGATTTTGCTCGCCGGATCGGTCTTGCACACGGCACTGATCGCCAGTGAGTTCGTGCTGTCCCAACACAAAGCCGAGAGTCGCGCGGCGCTGCAGGCGCTGCGACGCGGTCGCCTCAAAGGCTGGGTGTGGCTGGCATCGGGCGGTATTGCGGTGGGAATCGGACTGGCCGTCGTGAGTTTGGCGATCGCAGAGCCCGTCGCGGCGTACGTAGCGGCGGGGGTCGTGATCGCGGCGATCGGCGTCTATGAGCACGCGCACGTCCAAGCGGGACAGTCCGTCCCGCTGGCATGAGCGATTTGATCGAGGAGCAACACGATGACGAGTGACCCCGCTCCTTCGCCCCGTGACGGCGCCTTGCGCGCTGGACCGGAGTTCGCCGATTGGAAGCACTGGACCGAATGGGACGCGCGCGCCTGGCCTGAGCGGAAGGAGCGCGCTTACCAGGTAGTGCCCACCGTCTGTTTCAACTGCGAGGCGGCTTGCGGATTGGTGGCATTCGTCGAAAAGTCGACGGGCGCGATCGCCAAACTGGAGGGACACCCGCTGCACCCAGCGAGCCGCGGCCGCAACTGCGCCAAGGGTCCCGCCACGCTCGCCCAAGTGCAGAATCCGGATCGCATTCTCTATCCCC
This sequence comes from Dehalococcoidia bacterium, assembly GCA_965220315.1. Classification (GTDB taxonomy): domain Bacteria; phylum Chloroflexota; class Dehalococcoidia; order Bin125; family Bin125; genus JAPOXK01. The sequence goes on along the minus strand of CBDCPP010000002.1, from coordinate 661,706 downwards.
TCCGGCGCGTCGGGCCGCGCGGATCGGGGCAGTGGGAGCGCGTCACGTGGGAGGCCGCGTTAGACGATCTCGCGGCGCGGATCCGAGACGAGCTGCTGGCCGGCCGCCGCGACCAGGTCGTCTACCACGTCGGGCGGCCCGGAGAGGACCTCTACACAGAGCGGGTACTGGCGACTTGGGGCGTCGACGGACACAACTCTCACACGAACGTCTGCTCTGCCGCCGCACGCGCAGGCTACGCCTTTTGGATGGGGATGGACCGCCCGATGCCCGATCACGAGCAGGCGCGCTTCTTGCTAATGCTCAGTGCTCACTTGGAAGCGGGACACTACTTCAATCCCCAAGCGCAGCGGATCATCGACGCACAAGTGAGTGGTCGGGCGAAGCTCTGCGTGATCGACACGCGCCTCTCCAACTCAGCCGCGAAAGCCGACTACTGGCTCGCGCCTTCGCCGGGCACGGAAGCGGCGCTGCTTCTCGCGATCGCTAGCTTTCTGATCCAGGAAGACCTATGCGACTGGGAGTTCGTGCGCCGCTGGACGAACTGGCGCCAGCTGCTCAAGGAGCACGCCTACCTTGCCGTCCTCAAGAAGAACGGGCAGATCCGCACCATCCCCGCGGTGGATGACTTCGCCGCGTTCAAGTCGCTGCTCGCAGAACTCTACGCCCCCTACACGTTCGCGGCCGCCGCCGAGGAGTGCGGGGTCGAAGAGGAGACACTCAAGGCCATCGCGCAAGAGGTAGCCGCTGCCGGCTCAGGGCTGGCGACGCACGTCTGGCGCAACGCCGCAGCGGGCAATCGAGGCGGCTGGATGGTGGCTCGCTGCCTCTTTTTTCTGAACGTACTCACCGGATCAGTGGGAAGCGAGGGGGGGACGCTTCCCAACCAGTGGACGAAGTTCGTACCGCAACCCCACAGCATGCCGGCTCCGGTGCAGACCTGGAACGAAACGCTCTGGCCCGCCGCTTGGCCGCTGGCGCACTTCGAGCTGAGCTTTCTGTTGCCGCATCTGCTTCGCTCCCAGGACCAACGGATCGGCGTCTATTTCACGCGTGTCTACAACCCAGTTTGGACGAATCCGGACGGATTCGCCTGGATCGATCTGCTATCCGACGAGCGCCGCATTGGTCTGCACGCAGCGCTCACGCCGGTCTGGAACGAGAGCGCACAGTACGCCGACTACGTGTTGCCGATGGGACTGGGCCCCGAGCGACACGACCTGCACAGCTACGAGACTCATGCGGCGCAATGGATCGGCTTCCGCCAGCCGGTACAGCGCGTAGCGCGCGCGGACCGCGGGGAGACAGTGGACTCTACGCTGGGCAGCAATGTGGGTGAGGTGTGGGAGGAGAATGAGTTCTGGATCGAGCTTTCATGGCGGATCGATCCAGACGGCGCGCTGGGGATCCGTCGCCACTTCGCGTCGCCCTACCGGCCAGGCGCTCAAATCACAATTGAGGAGTACTACCGCTGGATCTTCGAGCACTCTGTCCCCGGCTTACCGGAAGCGGCCGCCGCGGTCGATGCGTCACCGTTGCAGTTCATGCGGGAGCGTGGCGCCTTTGAAGTGACAAAGGACGTGTACCGCTTGCATGAGCAGCCCGTGGATGCTGCGCTCGTCGCTGCGGCGACCATGCATGATGACGCACTCTGGGCAGAGCAGCCGCCGCCCAAAGTGAATTTCGCTCCAATTCCGGGTCCCTTCCGGGACGCGGAGGGGCGGGTGCGGATCGGCATCGTGGATGAATCCGGCAGCACCGTGCAGGGTTTCCCCACGCCCTCGGGCAAACTCGAGTTCTTTTCGTCGACGCTAAAGGACTGGGGCTGGCCCGAGTTCGCGATCCCCTTCTACCCGCTCACGCCGGAGCAACGAAAAGCATCACCCATGCTCGTAAGCCAAGTCCATCCCTCCCAGATCGACACCACAGCGAACGAATACGTCCTACTTCCCACTTTCCGCCTCCCGACGCTGATCCACAGCCGCACCAATGGAGCGAAGTGGCTGCACGAACTCGCCCACATCAACCCCGTGTGGATCCACCCGCAGGACGCCGCGCGTGTGGGTGTAACGAGTGGCGATCTGGTCCGGGTGGAAACCGCGATCGGGGCATTCGTCGACCGTTGCTGGGTGACGGAGGCGCTCCGCCCCGGGGTCGTCGCTTGCTCACACCACTTGGGTCGCTGGCGCTTGCAAGAGGATCATGGCAGCGATCGCTGGAATTCGGCCGTGGTATCGATCGAGCAAGAGGATGACATCTGGCGGATGCGGCGCCGTCACGGTGCCGGTCCTTTCAAGGGCGACCGAGACTCCACGCGGATCTGGTGGTCAGATGGAGGCGTGCACCAAAATCTCACATTCCCCGTGCAGCCCGATCCGATTAGCGGGCAGCACTGCTGGCATCAGAAGGTACGGGTGCGTCGTGCGACGGAGGATGAGTACGGCGAGATTGAGGTTGACCAAGCAGCAGCACGGCGCGTCTATGAGGACTGGCTCGCTTTGGCCCGTCCCCCGACCGACCAGCGCGAGCGCCGACCGTACTGGCTCCTGCGGCCGCTCAAGCCACATCCCGATGCATATCGACGGGACGCGACGCCGTAGCGCCAGCGGGCCGTTCAGCGTCGTTGGACAGCCGCGCTAAAATCCTCCGGGACGCAGTGCATGGCAGCAGAGGAGAGTCGCGATGTTTGTCAAGCAATTCTATCTCGGCTGTCTGGCGCAGGCCTCCTACCTCATCGGTGATCGAGAGAATGGCGCCGCAGTAGTCGTCGACCCGCGTCGCGATATCGACGAGTACGTCGAGGAGGCGGAGCGCCTTGGCTTACGGATCGAGCGTGTGATCCTCACGCATTTCCACGCTGACTTCGTAGCCGGGCATATCGAGCTCCGCGATCGAGTGGGTGCGCGGATCTGCTTGGGAGCGGGCGCCCAAGCGGACTACCCGTTCGACCCATTGCATGACGGCGACATGATCACGTTAGGACAAGTGCGCCTGGAGATCCTCGCAACGCCGGGCCACACGCCTGAGGCGATTTGCATCTTGGTACGAGACCTCGGCACGCCCGAGGAGCCATGGGCAGTGCTCACGGGAGACACGCTCTTCATCGGTGATGTTGGACGCCCCGATCTGATGGCGTCCCCTGGCACCTCCGCCGTCGATTTGGCAGGGCAACTCTACGACTCGCTGCATGGCAAGCTGCTATCGCTGCCCGATGAGACGATCGTGTACCCGGGACACGGCGCCGGGTCACTTTGCGGCAAGAACATGAGCTCGGAAACTTCGTCGCCTTTGGGTGTGCAGCGTCGCTACAACTATGCGCTTCAGCCCATGAGCAAAGAGGCGTTCATACATCTGGTCACGGCCGACCAGCCGGAAGCGCCCGACTACTTCGCTTATGACGCCGACTTCAACCGCCGCGAGCGGGCGCGACTGGACGAAGTTCTGTCGACGGAGCTGCGGCCCCATTCTCTGAGCGCCGTGCTCCAAGCGCAGCAGGATGGCGCCCAAATCATCGACATGCGAGATCCAGGAGAGTTCGCGGCCGCACACCTCGCAGGGGCAATCAACATCGGATTGGGCGGCCAATACGCCAGTTGGGCCGGGACCTTGCTGGACCGAGCACGACCAATCGTCCTGATCGGCGAGCCGGACACGGAAATGGAGGCGGTAACGCGGATGGGGCGAGTTGGAATCGAGAACATCGTCGGCTATCTGGCGGGTGGGATGGCAGCGGTGCGAGAGCGGCCCAACCTACTTCGCAACTTTCCCCGCTACGCTCCCGAGACGCTGCGAGAGCGGATCCAGAACACGGATGATCCGTACTTGTTGGACGTACGGCGCGAAGGAGAGGTCCAACTAGGCCGCATTCCGGGCAGCGCCAATGTACCCCTCGGCCAGCTGGAAAAGCGGATCGGGGAGGTCCCCCGCGACCGCGAGGTCGCACTCTACTGCGCGGGGGGGTATCGGTCGGCGATCGCGGCGAGCATTCTGCAGGCGCACGGCTTTACGCAGCTGAGCGATCTCGCAGGCGGCTATAACGGCTGGTTGGCGAGCGGGTGCGCAGTGGAGGCCTCGTCCGAGCGTTCGAAGAGTCCGCCTGTCTGATAAGGCAGTCCACGCGCGAAAACGGACGCCGTCCTTCGCGGCGCAGTGCCAGCCCCAACAGCGCTGTGCTGTCTGCGTTACGGGCGGGTTCGATTAAGCAGCCCGCGCGGTTGCGACGACCGATCCAAGCTTCCGGCGTCTAGAGCGAAGCTAAAGGTGTACGGGGATCGCCTCTGCGAACGTCTCGATCGCCGCATCCAAAGCCGCAGCCTGCCCATCACCGTGGTAGACGTCATAAGCGCCGCAGGGAACCAGCACGAGGCTTTTCGGTTCGCGCGCCTTCTTGTAGGCGTCTTGGATGTGCTCCAGCAAGTGAATCACGTCCCAGCCACCCGTGGTGACGATGCGAAGCGGGCGCGGAGCGATCTGATGGATCACACTCTCGGGATTAAATTCGATCACCTTTTCGATCGACTCCAGTGTGATCTCCGGATCCGAAGTCAGTAGGGGCTTCCCGGTTCTCTCCGTATAGTCCGTGAAGAAGCGCATTGTGCGCGCATCCATAGGGATGATGCCGGTACCGCCAGCGCGTTGCGTCGGCGGAACATGCTCGCTTTGGCCCGTCTCGTAGCGCCGTTTCCGATCGGCTTCGAGCCGATCTTGCAGCTCCTCCCAGCCAGCGCTGGTGAGCAGTGCTTGCATCCAGCGCCGCCCGTTTACGACCGGGACCTCCGCCACGACCGCCTTGACCCGGCGATCGACGGCGGCAGTCCAGATCACCACCGCCCCGCCAAAGCTGGCGCCCCAGATCCCGATGCGATCCGGGTCCACTTCGGGACGGTGCTGGAGATAGCTCACAGCGTTGCGGAAGTCCTCCACTTGGTTCAGCGGGAAGAGCTGCCCGCGCGGCTCGCCTTCGCTCGCGCCGAAGGTGCGGTAGTCGATCGCGAGCACGACGTATCCCGCGCGGCGGAAGAACTCTGCTTCCGTCGCCAGTGACTGCTTGACAACCCCGAAACCGTGCCCAAGCACCAGCCCCGGCCGCCGTTCCTCAGGCAACAGGCCGTCGGGTAGGCCCAGATCTCCCGCCACCCGCACACCGCCGCTCGGTACCCAAACTTTCTCCATGATGTCTCCCCTCCGCTCTTCGGGTCAGTTCACGCAGTTCGCCACGATTCCGCAAGCTCCGGAGCCATACGGTAGTAGGCCTGCGCGTCGCCGCCAGCGGACCAGGCATAGGTGATCGGCCAGTTGCGCCGCGCAAAGCGACGGGTCACGAGTGCGCTGAAGGCGTCGAGTTCGGCACGGCAGTCGTCGTCCGAGCGTCCTACCTTCTCCACAAGCGCACTGAAAGGGATGTGCTCTCCCGCCCGCGCGGCGCACGAATCCAGCAGGGTCCTTACCGTGGCGCTTTGCAACTCGTCGCGGAGCCGTACCAGATCCCCTTGCGTCCACTCGACGAGTGGATAGTCGCGCACGAGGTAGTCGATTGGGCTCCGCACTTCTCCACGCACCACGGGCACGCAATCCGGAGGGAACTCCTGTGTGAACTCGAAACCGCGCTTTTTGAGTTCGACGACGAAGCGGTCCAGGTGTTGTCCCGCGTCGGGCAGAAAATCGTGCACGACCACGAGCGACCAGTCCAGCTGGCCGCACAGATCCAGCCCGATCTCCACCCATCCGCCATCTTGATGTTCCCAATCACGCGGAACGCAATTCCAGTTCACGCACGTATAGCGACCGTGCAGCAGGTAATCACGGGCTTCGGAGCTGAAGACCCGGTCGTCGAGGAAGCCGCCGGCTCCAAACGGCCGGAAATACCGAAGGGGGTGGCTGCAGCCGCCGATCACGTCCTGGGTACGGCCGATTTCGCGCGCCGGCGCTTCGGGGTCCGTATCCTCACCCAAGGGGATGGAATGCGTGTAGGTATGGTTCCCGATCCAGTGGCCTTCAGCGTGCGCACGCTCCATAAGCGCCCGGCCTTCGGGCGTCGCGGCTTTCTCTCCGATCACAAAAAACGTCGATTTCAGTCCATGCCGCGCCAGCGTCTCAAGCACGCCGGGCGTGACATCGGGATCCGGTCCGTTGTCGAGACTCAATGTGACTTTCGGCATCACGTCCCCTTTGCGCCCATCAACAGGAAACGGGTGGATACTACCGGGCTGCAGCCTTTCGCGTCGCCTGACCACACCAGCCGACCGATGCTAGATTGCAGGGCGCGGATTGGGGAGAGGACGGCATGGGACTGCTCGACGGCAAGGTGGCGGTGATCACGGGCACCGCGACAGGCATCGGCGCCGCGACGGCGCAGCTGTTCGCGCGTGAAGGAGCACGCGTAGCCTTGGGCGACATCCAAGACGCCGAAGCACAGGCCGTCGCGGACGACATCGTCGCCAGCGGCGGCGATGTCGTCTATCGGCACACCGACGTTCGCAGCAATGAGGACGTGAAGGGGCTCGTGAGCGCAGCGGTAGAGCGTTGGGGCGGCCTTGACGTGCTGTTCAACAACGCCGGCATCTTCTGGAGAAATGCTTACGTTGCCGATATCAGTGATGAGGAGTACGACACCGTGCTCGACGTCAACCTGCGAGGGACTTTCCTCGGGATGCGGCACGCCATTCCCCGCATGATCGAGCGGGGGGGGGGCTCCATCATCTCCGCCTCATCGCCAGCGGCGCTGCAAGGCTACAAGCTTGGCGGGGTGTACTGCGCGAGCAAAGCAGGCATCATCGGGCTCACGCGCGCCGCCGCCGTGGAGTACGCAGACAAGAGCATCCGCGTAAACGCGCTCCTACCCGGCGCCACGGCCACGCCGCAAGCCTTCGCGCACCCGTCGCTCCAGGCCCCGAGCCGCGAGGAGCAATTAGCTCTCTTCGCCAAGGCCCAACCGATCCCTCGTCCCGGCATGCCCGAGGACATCGCCAAGAGCGCCCTTTGGCTCGCCAGCGATCTGTCCGATTGGATCACGGGGCAGGCGATCATCGCCGACGGCGGCTTCATGGCCGATCCGGGGATCTGACGTGCGCGCATGAACGAATCGCCCGGCCACTACCCGAGGGATATGGCGGGATACGGAGCGAATCCTCCGGATCCCCAGTGGCCGGGCGACGCCAACCTCTGCCTCTCGATCGCCGTGAACTATGAAGCAGGGGCAGAGTGCAGCGTCCTCCACGGCGATACGCACTCGGAAAGCGTACTGACCGACACCGGCTTTCTCGCCTACGAAGGCGCCCGTAACCTCATTGTCGAGAGCGCCTTCGAGTACGGCAGCCGTCGCGGTATCTGGCGCATCCTCCGCATCCTTGAAGAGCGCGGAATCACAGCCAGCATCTGGGCGGTCGTGATGGCCCTCGAAAGGAACCCCGAAGCCGCGCGGGCGATGGTCGCGGCCGGCCACGAGATCGTCAGCCATGGCTGGCGCTGGATCGACTACCAGAATGTCCCCGAGCCGGTCGAGCGCGCGCACATCCAGCGCGCGGTGGAGGGGCTCGAGCGGATCGTGGGTGAGCGCCCGGTTGGCTGGGTGACGGGGCGACCGAGTCCTCATACGCGCCGGTTGTTGGTCGAAGCGGGAGGATTCCTCTACGACCGCGACTCCCTCGCCGACGAGCTGCCGTACTGGGTCGAGGTTACGGGCAAACCGCACCTCGTGATCCCGATGTCATACGAGACCAACGACAACCGTTACAACGAGCACAGCGGCTTCGCCACCGCGAACGACTTCTTCACGTACCTGCGGGACGCTTTCGACGTGCTCTACCGCGAGGGGGAGCGAGGCCAACCCAAAATACTGGCGCTGGCCTTGCACGATCGCATTGCCGGCCGCCCGGCTCGTGCTGCGGGCCTTGAGCGTTTCCTCGACTACGCCCTCGCACATGACAAGGTCTGGATCGCGCGCGGCGTCGATATCGCTCGACACTGGATACAGCAACACCCATTCGCGCATTGAGGCAGCGGCAGAGCCGCAGACGCGAGCGGTTCCGAATCAGCGCATCGCGATCATAGCGATGCCGCCCAGTACCAACAGCGCGCCGATCACCGCCCAGGGCGTCACGCGCTCCCGCAAGAAGATCGCTCCCAAGACGATGCCAAACACCGGCCCCGTATTGAACAGCACGGTGAACTCCCCCGCCCCGATCCGCTGCAGCGCGGTAATGATGAGCAGGATTACCAACCCGGTGCCGAGGGCGCCGGAGAGCGCGAGCCAGACGAAACTCCGTCGCGAGATCGCGCGCCGCCGAAGGGAAGAGCGAGACTGCATGCCGGCCAGCAAGGCGAGGGCCGGGAGCACGACGGGCATGCGGACGACGCCCGCCGCTGCGGCATCGAAGCCTTCGGCCGCGCTGCGGAGCCAGACCGAGACGCCGCCCCAGGCCATGCCCGTGACGACAGCCAGCACTAGTCCCACGCCAAACGCGTAGGGAAGCAGCGCGCCGGGCAGCGCGACCGCCGGCTCGACTCGCGCCGCTTCCTCCACGCCGCCGACATGCCGGCGTGATTTACCGTAGATCGCGACGATGTAGACCCCCGCCAGCACCACCACGGACCCGACCCCAACCAAGACGGTCAGCGTGTCCCCAATGAAGAGGAAGCCGAAGACGTAGGCGAAAAGGACGGCGGCGGCGGTGGTGGTGGTGTACGTACGCGTGAACCCGAAGAGCGGGATCGTGAAGGCATAGAGCGTCTCGGCGACCGCTGTGGAGATGAATCCCGCGCCGATCAGCTGCGCGAGGTCGCCAGCGCTCATGCGCCCAAAGTCCCCTTCAGCGCCGAGAACGAAGACCGCCCCGATCAGAAAGATCCCCGCCCAGATCGCACGAAGGAGGCTGATCGAGAACGGATCGATACTCCGGCCTTGGTGCGCGATCACCGCGCTCGATACGGCCCAGACCCCGGCCGCCGCGATCGCAGCTGCGAACCCTTCAACCATGGCCACTCCGCTCGTGGTCCGATCGCGTCTGCCAAGAGCCCGTGCCGACCGGCCGGCACAGGATGTCGCGAGTCATCCTACGGGGCGGCCGCATCGCCGTTCCCAGCGCTGCTTTCGGCGGCCCCCTAGTGCTAGCCTCTCCCCCGCACGCCCCCCGCAGGAACGGAGCCCGCCATGAAGCTCGGAGTATTCTGCCTGCTCCCACAGCGTGAGCAGGCCACGCCCCCGGAGCAAGTGTTCGCACAGACTGTAGAACAGGTGCAGCTGGCCGAGGCGATCGGGCTCGACATCGCCTGGTTCGCGGAGCACCACTTCTCCAACTACTGCCTGTGCGTGTCGCCGCTGGTGATGGCCGCCTACCTCGCACCGATCACCAAGCGCATTCGGCTGGGCAGCGGGGTAGTGGTGCTGCCGCTGTACGACCCGGTGCGCTTGATCGAAGAGGTGGCCACCGTGGACGTGATGAGCGGGGGGCGGCTGGTGCTGGGCATCGGCAGCGGCTATCAGCCGTACGAGTTCGAGCGGTTCGGTCAGACGCTGGACGACTCGGTCGATCGGTCGCTGGAGATCCTGGAGATGATGGAGCTCGCTTACGCGCAGGAGACCTTCTCCTACGCGGGCCAGTACTACCAGCAGCCGCCCACGTCATTGGCGCTCAAGCCCGTGCAAAAGCCGACGCCCGAGATCTACGTGGCGGGGATGATGCGGGATAAGCGGATGCGCAAGCGCCTGGTGGAGAAGGGATACGTGCCACTCGCGCAACCGCGCTGGGGGCCACCCTCAATCATGGTGGAGACGCGGCGCGAGTTCGAGGAGATGCACCGCGCGCAGGGGAAGAGTGCATCCGACGTGCGGATGGCGGTACTGCGGTGGCTGAATGTGACGGGGTCGCGAGAGGAATCGCTGGCCGCGGCCGATACGCTTCGCTACACCTACCGGGTGGCACTGGCCTGCCGCGGCGGCTACCAGCAGATGGACGGAGCGAAACACCGCGAGATCCCGGCCGAGGGGGAGCCGACGCTGGAGCAGATCGCGGAGTACGCGATGATCGGCGATGCCGAGAAGATCACCGATCAGATCGCCAACGAGATCGCGATGTACGGGCCGACGCACATGTGCTTCTCGGTGGGGATGGGCGACCATGCCCGCTCGATGCGCAGCTTGGAGACGCTGGGAGCCGAGATCATCCCGGCGCTGGAGCAGCGCCTGGGGCCGCTCGACGCGATCGGGAGTTCCAGCAGCGCCGCGGTGGGGTAGCGGAAACTGGGTGGGGATGGCGGAGGGGGAAGAACCAATTGGGGAGTTGCGAAGGGTATCAAGCCGGACTGAGAAGTTACAGAAACTCCTTTATTTACAGATGTAAATGATTCTTTGACGTTTCACGTCGCCACGCCTAGTCTCGCTTCATTAGTGATAACTAGGATGATCGCCTATGAAGCGCCCGAAGACTCTCTCGGCGACCTTCGTCAAGACCATCACTGTACCAGGGCGCTATGGCGACGGGCGTGGCGGCTACGGCCTCTCGCTGCTCGTGAAGCCAACTTCCACCGGACGGCTGTCGAAGACCTGGAGCCAACGGCTCCGCATCGCCGGGCGGCCGTGCAACATCGGGCTCGGTGCCTATCCGGTGGTGACCTTGGCCGAGGCCCGCAAAGCGGCGCTGGAGAACCGTCGGGCGGTCGCGCGCGGCCGTGACCCACGTACCGGCGGCATGCCGACCTTCGCCGCCGCTGTTGATCGCGTCATCGCAATCCACGCCGCCAGCTGGCGGGACAGCGGCAGGAGCGAGAAGCAGTGGCGCGCCAGCCTGCGGGACTACGCCATGCCGCAACTGGGGCGCAAGCCGGTGGACAAGATCACCACGGCGGACGTGCTCGCCGTGCTGGTACCGATCTGGAGTGCGAAGCCGGAGACGGCTCGGCGGGTACGACAACGCATCGGGGCGGTGATGCGCTGGGCCGTCGCCGAGGGGTACCGTGACGACAATCCGGCCGGTGAGGCCATCGGCGCAGCCCTTCCAAAGAACGGTGGGCGCCAGGAACACCGCCAAGCACTCCCCTATCCCGAGGTCGGGGGCACGCTCGCCAAGGTGCGGGCGTCTCAGGCGTGGCCGGCGACGAAGCTGGCCTTGGAATTCCTGACGCTGACCGCGTGCCGATCGGGCGAGGTCCGGGGCGCTCGCTGGGAGGAGATCAATCTCGATACCGCGACATGGACCGTGCCGGCCGCGCGCATGAAGGCTGGCCTCGCGCATCGGGCCCCGCTCTCCGGGCGGGCGATCGCGGTCTTGGACGCCGCCCGGGAACTGTCGGACGACTCGGGGCTCGTGTTCCCCAGCGTCCGCGGCGTGCAGCTCTCGGATAGCACGCTCTCCAAGCTGCTCCGCGACCTCGGCGTCCCTGCGGTGCCGCACGGCATGCGTTCGAGCTTCCGGGACTGGGCCGCTGAATGCACGGACGCACCCCGGGAGGTGTGCGAACTCGCCCTCGCTCACGTCAACAGCGATCGCGTCGAAGCCGCCTACCGGCGATCCGACCTGTTCGAGCGCCGCCGGGCCCTGATGGAGCAATGGGCAGCCTACGTTATGGAATGATGATAGCTTGTTCGGTACGCATAACACGCGTGGCTTGCTAAAATATCTCTTGAAACTATTTAAGACCAGAAAGGCTCGGATGGAGCTAGAGATTTTGCGGCTGCGACAGGTGATGGCCCTCACCGGGCTGAGCAAGACAACCTTGTGGCGGCGGGTCCGCGACGAGGACTTTCCCGCCGCCCTGCGCTTGGGCGGGGCGAAGTCCCGGGCGGTCGGCTGGCGGCGCGGCGAGGTGGAAGAGTGGTTGCGCGAGCGTAAGGCCGGTTAGGCGGACGGGATTCCGACAGCGGGCGCGCGGCCGGAGCTCCTGGTGACGGCGGAGCAGCCCCCAGACGCCGGGGACACGGTGCCTCACGCCCTGGTGTTCCCGGAGAAGGACGCGGCCGCGCTCGAGACCGTGTTGTCCATTCTCGGGATCCAGATCCGATTCAATCTGCGCGCCCAGCGAGGGGAGTGGTCGGAGGACGGCGGCCGGACGTGGAAGCCGATGACCGACCGCTCCACGGCGGCTCTCCGGCGGACCATCGCCGAGCGGTTCCGCTACTACACCTTCCGGAGCCCGCGTCCCCTCAAGTACGGCCACGCGGACTGGACGTTTGCGATCGACGCCCTCCTGTACGAGCGGGAGTGCGACCCCTTCCGGGACTGGCTGGAGGCCCTGCCGCCTTGGAACGGGAAGCCGCGATTGGATCAGTGGCTGGGGGACGTCTTCGTCCTCGCTGATAAAGGCGACCCGCTCGCCGCATGGGCCAGCCGCTTCATCTTTCTCGGCGCCGTACGACGGGCCTACCAGCCGGGGGCGAAGCTCGATGAGATGCCGGTCCTGATCGGCCCGCCCGGGATCGGGAAATCCACCGCTGTGCAGTGGGTGCTGCCGCCCGAGTACCCGGAATGGTTCACCGACGGTCTGCATCTCGCTGCCTCGCCCAAGATGCGCGCGGAGGCGCTGCAGGGGCGGGTGATCGTGGAGGTGGCGGAGATGGCGGGCGCCACCCGCGCCGACATCGAGGGGCTCAAGGCGTTCCTCTCGCGCACGGACGACGGCGCGGTCCGGCTCAGCTATCGCAGGAACCCCGAACTCCTCCTGCGCCGCGCGATCCTCGTGGGGACGACGGACCGCGTGGACCCACTGCCCAACGACCCCAACCTGCGGCGCTTCGTGCCCATCAGCCTGCTCGGGGGCGACCCGGCCGGCCTCCGCGCCTACCTCGAGGCGCACCGCGAGCAGCTCTGGGCCGAGGCGCTCCATTTGTACCGTCAGGGAGCGGAGGCCCGCCTGCCGGACCGCCTCAAGGAAAAGCAGAAGGCGGCCACGGACGCGGCGCGGCAGCGCGATCCGATTCTGGAGGACGCGGTGGCCGCCTGGCTCGCAGGCCGAGAGGGGTCGTTTGAGCTCCGGGAGTGCGCCGTGGGGGCCGGCCTCGCCCCGGAGGAGACGGTGGTCCAGCTCCCGAGGCCTTTGCAGAGCCGCCTGGGGCGGGCGCTGCGGGCGCAGGGATGCGTAAGCCGGCGGGAGCGATCAGGCGGGCGGCGTGTGCGGCTCTGGGAGCGCAGGGGCTAAGGGGCCCCCTGACCCATGGTGGCGGTGATTATCCTGTTGACACATCCACTGTTGATGGTCAACTCGATGTACAGAGACGAGTATAAGGACGATGCATATCAACGGCTCCACTACTTGCAGTTGTGGCAATCGCTCACAGAGGTCGGACGGAAGGTCCTCGGCTACCAAGGGAAGAGCATTAGGTACGACAAGAAGGTTATATCTGGAAACAAAACCCTACTGGAATTGACTGAATACAGGAACGACATCGCTCATTGGTGGACGGACACAATTGACGAGAACTACTTGTCAGATCTTCAGCGGACAGTAAACGAGTTGATTCACCGCAAGTACTTTTGATTGCCTGTTCACGCACGACTCGTCGAGACACGCTCGCCAGACGATCGCGACGCGCCATCCGGCTCTTGGTCGGACGGCGCGCCCGATGTGGGTGTTCGATGGCGTCAAGGACGCCCTCGTTCCCTATGAGTTTAGTTGGGCAGCAGCGAGTTCCTCGTGGTGTACGCCCTCGGCGACGACCTCCTCGACATCGACTAGCAAGCCACAGGCGGAGTCCTCGGCCTCCCGCTCGAAGCCTCGCGCGAGGTCAGTGTGCCGGCGTATCCAGAGGTGATTGCCGCGGTGCAGGACGCAGTGCCTGCGGCGTGCGCCACCACTGCGAACGCTAAGGCTACCCGAAGGAGCAGGCGCTCGTCGACCTCGTCGCGGCCGAGCGGCTCCAGAGTCGCCGGGTGCTGGTCACGGCTTCAGGGTGGCCGTCCTGAGGGCCAACGCCGTGGCACCCGAACGCCGCGAGGCGTGAGTGGCGCAGCAGGTCGCGGAGGGCGCCGGCGTGCTCGTCTGCCACCCGCGGCTGGTGCAGAGCGGCCTCCACCTCGTGGAGTTCCCCACGACTTGTTGGTCGCGGTATCCACCCACGGGTAACAGCGCCTCCCTGTCCGTCGATGGCTGTGGGCGTTCTTGTTGCCCGGAACTACCGTGGTCAGGAGGCCGGTTTCTATTCGTACAGGATGAGGCCGTCACGCTGGATCACCCAGTCACGCCAATTGTTGGCGAACCTGCCTCTGAGCTTGGCCAGAAGCAGGCGTCCATCAGCGTGGATTTCCGACCTGGCAACGTCGATGTAGTCTGACCATGAAATGTTGTAGAGGACCGAGCCTTCCTCCTCGATGATCCTGCGCAGCAGTCCCACGTTCTCTCCCGCAGAGGCGGCGTCGGCATGGACCAGCACAAGGGTCATATAGTGTCCGTTGTCATCCTTGCCGGCGCCGCTGGCAAACGCCTCGTAGGGACGCAGCCAGGGACCACCCTCCGCGTTATGCTTGTCCGCATCCCACACACCGACGTCATCGCTCAGGAACATGGTGTAGGCCCCAAGCCGGGACATCCCGCCTGCCAGCAGCCGGAATGCCTCCACGTCCACCAGGGAGGCGCCCTCGTTGAGGCTGGCAGCTATCAACGCCTCCATGTCGGAGGTGCCAAGGGTGCGGAAGACGTACTCGTCGAGGACCGCGAGACGCCCCCCTCTGCCAATCTCGTCGAAGGCCGGGGGCGCGAATCTCCGTTGCGGACTGGGGGCGTAATCCCCGCCCCAGCGATAGTAGGAGACGCCCCCGTACTCCTCCCGGCTGGGTGGTTCGCACCCGGAGCAGGACTCCAGCGCCTTGTCGGTAGCCTGCGGATCGAAGCGGCCCCGGACTACATCCAGTGGGGCGGGGAGCGCAACGACTACAATGCTCTGGTCCATGCTCCGCACGTCGAAAGCCAAGTATCGGAGATTCTCAGCCACAATGTTTCTGAATTGGCTGAACGGGCCGAAGAATGAGATGGCCCCAAACCCCCTGACCGGAGGGTCGTCAGCCTCCCCCTCGAATCCCGCCGGGGGAAGCCACCCGTAGAACTCCGCCAGCGCATCATCGTCATCCCCCGGCCCAGGCAGGGGGATGTCAAACATCCGGCGGACCAGAGCGTAGTCGTTGATGTAGACCTCTCGGCGCAGTTCGGGCGTGTCGGGGATAGTTCTCAACAGTCCCGCATAATCCGTGTCCGTCGGGACAGCCACTGGAGCGTCTGCTGTGGCAGGCGTTGAGGCGGCCTCGGGCGCGGATGACTCCGATGCGATCGGCCCAGGTGTGGCGACGCTGGTCGGGGCAGCGGTCGCTGTCGTCGGAGTAGCCGTAGGTGTCGGCGCTGGGGTGGTTGTACGAGTGGCGCTCGGAGGAGCCGTAGGTTCCGGCGTGCGTGTGCTCGTTGGAATGGCGGTCGGCGCAACCGCGGGTTCCGGCGTGGGTGTGCTCGTTGAAATGGCGGTCGGCGCAGCCGCGGGTTCGGGCGTGGGTGTGTCCGTCGGGCTGGCGCTCGGCGTAGCCGCAGGAGCCCCGGCCGGCGTGGCCGGAGGTTGCGGTGTGCGGGCCGCGTCGTCGGTACAGGCGCCGAGCACGGCGGCGATGGCAAGCACGGTCGCGACAGCGAAGCAGCGGGTACGAGGAGCGGATACGGTCATGTCCGTGGTCTCCCGTCGAGCGTGCTGGAATTGCCGGAGGCGAACGCGGCGGAGCTGTCTGCGGCCGCGGTGTCGTGCCCGGCGCTCACGCCTCCTGCTCTCCCAGGCCCTCGCTCGTCGCCATGCGGTAGCCGACGCGGCGCTCGGTAAGGATGTAGGCGGGGCTGCCCGCGTCTTCGCCCAGCTTGCGGCGGAGGTTCTTGACAGCCGTGCGCACCGGCCGCAAGTCGCCGGAGCTTCCCAGACCCCAGACCCGTCGCAGCAGATGATCGTGCGTCAGGACCAGACCGGCGTGAAGCGAGAGTTCGACGAGCAGCTGGTGCTCGATGGCGGTCAACCGGACCGGACGACCGGCAACACTGACCCTCCGTTCGGCGTAGTCGATGGTCAGGTCGCCCAGCACGTAGGGTTCCGTGGTCCTGGGCCGGCCGGCCGGCCCCCGCCTGCCCAGGGCCGCCCTGATCCTCGCCGCCAGCTCCGTGGGCGAGAAGGGCTTGACGACGTAATCGGTGGCCCCCGCATCGAAGGCCCTGGCGATGACATCTTCCTGTCCGTACACGGACAGGAAGATGACCGGCACGTCGGCAAGATCGAAGATGTCCTTCATCAGCTCAATCCCGTCGGTCCCCGGCAGCATCAGGTCCAGCAGCACCAGGTGGGGCCTCTCCTCCTCCAGGAGCCGTGGCACCTCCTCCGGGTCGGCGGTCACGATCGGCGTGTAGCCCGCCCTGGAGAGGGCGTCGCGCACGTACCTGAGCGCCCGTGGGTCGTCGTCGACGGCGAGCACGCGCTTCTGCCCCCGCTGCGACCGCCGCGAGGGAAGCGGAGAGCCGGGCGGGTCGGGCTGGGCGTCAATCCCGGGCTCCACGACCACCGGAATCGTAAAGGTGAGCCGCGCGCCCATACCTTCTCCGTCGCTCTCGGCCCAGATGCGGCCCCCGTGCGCCTCCACGATCCCCTTGCAGATGGCCAGTCCCAGGCCCGAACCCCCGGGACCGCGCCCCCGGTCCCCGCCGTCGGTCCGGGAGAACTTCCGGAACAGGTGCGGCAGGCGCTCGGCGGCCACGCCTCTGCCCTCGTCGGCGATGGAGACCGCGACGTGGCTGTCGTCCCGCACGGCCGTCACGCGGATGGAGGACGAGTCCGGCGAGTGCGCGGCGGCGTTGGCGAGGAGGTTGCCCAGGACCTGGACGATGCGCCAGCGGTCCGCCATGACCCAGGGCAGGTCCTGCGGCAGGTCGATGAGGAGGTTGTTCCCGCCCCCTGCGTTCAGGAACGCGTTCCTGGCCTCGTCCACGAGGACGGCCAGCTCCGCAGGTGCGGGAGCGACGGGCAGCGTGCCCGTCTCGATGCGCGCCACATCCAGCAGGTCGCTGATCAAGGCGCGCATGCGGCTGGCCTCCCGCTGGATCATGCGGTGGAACTGGCGCATCTCGGCGGGGTCCAGGTCGGGCTCGTCGTCCAGCAGGGTGGCTGCCGAGCCCCGTATGGAGGCCAGCGGCGTTTGCAGCTCGTGGCTGACCATGGCCAGGAACTCGGCCCGCAACCGCTCCAGATCCTCGAGCGGCGTCATGTCCTGCAGGGTCACGACCACGGACTCGACCTGGCCCTCCTGCGAGTGGATGGGCGTGGCGTTGATCAGGGTGGTGACGCTGCGCCCGTCGGGGACCTGAATGACGATCTCCTCGGCCCGCACCGTCTCGCCCGTGCTCAGCGTCTGCGCGAGGGGGAACTCTTCGAGGGACACCTCCCGTCCGTCGTCGCGCTTGAAGGTCAGCACCTCGAGGAGCGACTCCAGCGGGCGGCCCGGCGGACACAGGTCGTCGAAGATCCTGCGCGCCTCGCGGTTCAGCGACGCCAGGGCCCCGCTCGTGGCGTCGAACACGAGGACGCCCACGGGCGAGGTGTTGATCAGGGCCTCGAGGTCGGCCCTGGCCCGCTGTTCGTCCCGGTGCCTGCGGGCGTTGACCACGACCATCGTCGCCTGGGAGGCGAACAGCACCAGCGTCTCTTCGTCTTCCCGCGTGAACTCCCGGCCGCCTTCCTTCTCGGCCACGTAGAGATTGCCGACGTGCTCGCCGCGGTGACGCATCGGCGCTCCCAGCAGGGTCTTGATCGGCAGGTCGGGAAAGCCCAGCGCCCGCATCTGGCTGGCGACGTCCGCGAATCTCAGGGAGCCCTGAATCGAGCTGAAGTACTCGAAGAGCGCCGGACCCTCCGGCAGGTCCAGCATCTGCTGCTGCTCTTCGGGAGGCAGACCGGAGGTGATGAATTCCACCAACTGGCCTGATTCGTCGAAGGTCGTAATCGCGCCGAAGCGGGCGCCGGTCAGCGACCGCGCGCCGTCCATGACCTCTTGCAGCACGGTGTCCGGGTCGAGGCTCTCGTTGACGCGCAGGCTGGCCTCGCTCAGCCGCGTCAGGCGCTCCCGCAGCGCCTCCAGCTCTCGCTCGTGCTCGGCGGCTTCCTTCATCTTCCCTCCCTGACCGTACTGCGGGACGCCACCCGGTTCCGCGTCGCCGCGTGCCTGGCCGGATGCGGAACGCGGCTTCGAGACGCGCTCAGCCAGCCTCACTTGTACCGGATCGGCGCAGTACTCACAAGAACGTCACGGAAACAGGGGTGGATAATCACACCAGACTCACGGTGGTAGTCTATTGAAGTATACGCGGTTCCAGAGTGGCGGTTCCGTTTGTTCTGGGGGCATCACTTGGCATTCGACACGGCCAGACCGCAGAGGCAGTGGTCGCGCCATCAACCCACACGGCCGTGTCTGACGCGAGCCATTCCGCCACCCAACGAACGAGCAGCACGTGCCCCTCAGTTGCGTAGCCAAGCCAGCCGAAGACAGGCCGGAAACGTGCCCAGGGCCACCAGAGCCCTGCTAGTTGTCGTTGCCACCCTTCTCGCATTGCTGGCGGGATGCACCAGCCCGGACAAGGCACCCCAGTCTGCACCTGCGCAGACGGCGACAACGTCCTCGCAACGGGACTCCCAGCCCGCGCCTGCGGAGGATTCCGCTGCAGGTCGGCAGCGGGCTGCCGCGCCCGCAGACGGCGACTCGGCCCAGGCAGGCGCGGCGTCTGGCGACACGAGCACGGATGAGTCCTCGTCGGGAGAGTCCCAGGGCGACGACGAGTCGGACGAGCAATCCGCGCGGCCGTTGGCGGAGGCTGCGCCGGAAGCGAACCGGGGCAGGCGCGGCTTCTCCGACGAACGGGGCGAACTGAGCCCCTACGTCACGCCGGCGGTCATCGATGGGAGCGGCAGAAAGCTGCTCGCCCTCTACATCGTGGGCAGCGACCTGGAGGAAGACTATCTGGCTGCCTCGGTGGATCTGGAAGAACTGCTGAGCGGTTACTACGCACTGTCCGACCCGGAGTTGGTCGAGGTCGTGGTGGCATTCGGCGGCGCAGACAAGGATGGCTGGCGAGGCATGAAGCTGGCCAATATCGATCATCTCGCGGCGGACTACCAGGACCTGCAGTTCGGCAATGAGTCGGGCCCCGACGCCTACCTCTATCAGGCGGAGGGCGCCAACATGGGCGACGAGAGCGCACTCAAGCTATTCCTTGACTACGTCGGGGACGCCTATTCGGACTTCGATCAGCGCTTCCTGGTCATGTGGGACCACGGCAACTCGTACAAGGGCTTCGGCAACGATTCCAACTTCAACGCAGACCCCTTGTATCTCGACGAGATCGAGCGCGCCTTCACCCAAAGCAGGGGTGGCCGGTTCGATGTGATCGGCTTCGACGCCTGCCTGATGGCGACTGTCGAAGTGGCGAGAGTGATTGCGCCTCACGCCGACTACATGATTGCGTCAGAGGCGATCGTCCCGGGACACGGTTGGTCATGGAGCGACGTCATTCGTCTGTATGCCGAGAGGGACGGGGTTGACGAATTCGGCAAGCGGATCGTCGATAACTTCGTCCAGGACGTGCACCTCTACGAGTCGACGGGCAAGACGATCTCGTTGCTCGACCTGGGTCACTACGACGACCTGGTGGCGGCCCTCAACCCGGTCGCGGCGGTCTTCGCCGACCGTCTGCTTGCGGATGAGGCCTACTCCGCTGGGCTGGTCTACGGCGCAACCAAGGCGCAGTCGTTCGGTGCCTCGGAGCGCGACGACTCCCGAGCGTCGATTGACCTGAGGCACTTTGCCGAACTGCTTGCGGAGGCCATCGACACCCCACAGTTGGAGGCCGACCTCGAGGCGCTGATCGAGGCGGTTGACCGGTTCGTGGTGCACGCCAATCACGACGGGGCCATGCCCAATTCGCATGGCGTTGCGATCGACGCGCCGGAGAATGTCGAAGCCGAGTACTCGAGCTACAAGGTCAGTGATCTCTGGTGGGACTTCCAGCTCACCTTCCTCGACTTCCTCGCTGGCGATGCGGAACCGCCTGAGGTGATCATCGCCTCCTTCGACTCGGACGGCGCCTTCGCGACCGTGCGGGACGAGAGTCTCGCCAGGGTCAGCACGCTCTACGGATTCGTCGAGTCGATCGAGATCGACGACGGAACGGCGGCGGACTACTTCATGGTCGTCGCGGAAGAGGAAGCGGTGGCGACCGGGATCGAGGATTTCTACCTCGCCCCGTCCTGGGACCAGATCTGGTTCACGGTCGAGTACAACCCGGGCGCCGAGATAGCCTGGATTCCCGCTTTCCTCGCAGAATCCTTCGAGCTGGAGGGTCGGACGTACCTCACCTATGTCGCCGAGATCGAGCTGTTCCAGGTGAACAAGGACTACAGCCGGGACGAGCTGCCGTATGACCTCGCCACGTTGACGCTGATCGTGGAGTTGGGCGACTACTGGGAGGTCGTCGACTACTACATCGAGATCTATCGCGTCTTCTACACGAGCGCCGACGATGAGGAGGGCACGGTCCAGTTCGACAAGGCCACCTTGCAGCTTGGTCCAGGCGACCGAGTCCAGTTCTGGAACTTCGGATTCAACCTGGACGATCCCGCCGAGGACGGCTGGTTTGCGGCCAGCGACATCCTGACGTTCGTCCAGGAGCCGGTCTTCCTCTTCGAGTTCCTGGAATTCGAAGACGCCGACGGCTCGTTGATCGACTACTACTACGCGATCTGGGCCGACGACGCGAGCGGCAATCCGACCCTGTCCGACCTGATCCGGGCCGAACCGATCGCGGAGTCTCCCTACGGGAACATGCTGATCTTCGTGGAGGAGTCCGGCATCTTCTCCGTCCAGGTGCCGCAGGACTGGATCGAAGCAGAACCGGACGAGTCGCAGTTTGAGGTGTTCACTGCTTCCGACGCTCAGGAGCAAGGCTCCGTCAGCATCTTTGTCGAGCTTGAGACCGGCCTGACTCTGGCCGAGTACGCCGACGCGATCGAGCAGTTGCTGGTCGAAGGCGGCATCGAAGGGCTGAGCCGAGAAACGGCCGAGACGTCAACGGGTCTTGAGGTCGTGGTGTTCGAAGCAGTGCGCGGCGAAGATTCCATAGTCTGGCTGTCGCACGTGACCGCCGACGGCACAGCGATCGACATCGCCTACCTATTCCTGGGCGAGGACGTGATCGAATCGGGCCTTGAGCTGGCCGCCTACTCACTCGACACGCTCACGGTCTACTGACGCCTGCCTACCCGTTCGCACCGGACGATGAGCTTCAACTCTTACGATCCTCGGCGCGCGTCGGCCCGCGGACTTCACGGGGGCGTACACGCTGGACGTCCGCACCGCCACCGCCCCTCAAGCCAGAGCGAGCAATGACGACGGCGAGATCGTCGATACCGAAGACTCGCTCTCGCTCCGCGCCGACGGTCGCGGCCCTCCTCGCGCACGCCGGGTGAGCGCGTCGAGCCAGAGCTAGCGGTAGGGACCGCCGTCGACGGGACGGCCGGCTGCCAGGGCAATCTCGAAGAGCCGGGTCTCGCGCAGCTGCGCCCAGCTCGACACCGTCGTCGACAGCTTCCCTCAAGCGAACGCGCGAGGTCGGCTACGCGGCGTGTCGAGACGCCCTCCACGCAGGCCTGCTGCACGACGGCGAGTGCCGCCACCGCCTCGCGCAGGAGATCCAGATCCCGCCGCGGCCTGCCTGCGGAGCAATCCCAACAAGTTCACGCTCTCCCTCACTTGTACTGGATCGGCGCGAAACTCACAAGAACGTCACGGAAACAAGACTGAATAATCACACCCGACTCATCTTGATAGTTTTGAATAGGCGCTGTGCCAAACGCGCAGTCCGCCTGCCCGGCGCCTGCCCGTGAGAGGGGATTGTATTGTCCAGCCTTCCACACAGGGGCCAGGTCGCGGGAGCGCTGGACAGCGCCACCGCGCCATCCGCCTCTCTGAGTGCGCACCTCCCCTCGAGCGCGATTACCCCCCCCCCGAATATATGTTCTATGGCCACGGCCGCCGCGCCGCGCCCCCTGCTTGCGCGCCGCCGCTCTCCCTGGCGGCGCTCCTCTAGTCCCTCAGCCGCGGCTCTTCCCTGCCGCCGGAGCATCTCACTTCCCCGTGTCTGCGCGCGCCCGGAGCACCCGCCCCTGAGCGCGCGGGCAGACCGGGCCGTCTCGCGTTGCCCTGCGGGCTGCGTGCGCACCCCCCATCCAGCACTCGCCGCCGCGAACGAGAGGTCAGCATCGTGAACAGCACCCTGCGTCCCCGACGACGCCAGGACCGCCACAGCCGGACGCAGCGCAGGGCGCGGCGCGCCGGAGCGGCCGTGCTGCTGGCGCTCTGCGCCCTGACCGTCCTGCTGGCGATCCGCCCCGGCGGCGCGGAGGCCCAGACCCCGTCCCAGAGCGACATCACGCTGCACAGCGACAACGCCAATCCCCACGGGCATCTGGTCCCGACGGCGCCACCATCTGGGTGGTCAACAAGTACGCCGACGTTACGAGGGACAAGCTCTTCGCCTACACGCTGGACGGCGGGGCACGCCAGGCCGGCAAGGAATTCGCCCTGCACAGCGATAACGCCAATCCCACCGCCATCTGGTCCGACGGCGACACCATCTGGGTGGCCGACAATGGGGACGACAAGCTCTACGCCTACGCGCTGGACGGCGGGGCGCGCCGGGCCGACAAGGAATTCGACCTGCACCGCGACAACGCCGATCCCACCAAGAACAACGGCAATCCCGACGGCATCTGGTCCGACGGCGTCACCATCTGGGTGGTCGATGGTCCCCAAGGCAAGCTCTACGCCTACGCGCTGGACGGCGGGGCACGCCAGGCCGGCAAGGAATTCGACCTGGGCAGAGACAACCAGAGTGCCCGGGGCCTCTGGTCCGACGGCGCTGCCATCTGGGTGGCCGACAGTAGCACGGACCAACTCTACGCCTACGCTCTGGCCGATGGGACGCCCCTGGGCCGCATGGAGAACCCCCTGCACAGCGAGAACGGCCTTCCCTGGAGCATCTGGTCCAACGGCGACACCATCTGGGTGGCCGACCGTAGCGACAGCAAGCTCTACGCCTACCCGCTGCCTGACGCCGCCGCGCCGCCCGCTCACCTGACGGGGCTGACGATAAGCCCAGGCACGCTGACGCCGGCGTTCGGCATCAGCACCCGGGAGTACACCGTCCCCGACGTGCCCAGCGACGTCAGCCGCATCACCATCACGGCGACCGCGGAGACCGGGGCGACCGTCGCCTACGAGGACGGCTCCGGCTACCTCAGCTACGGGGAGAGCGCCGCGCTCGTGGACGCCGACTCGAACACGGCCGGGTTCCAGGCGGACCTGGCTGCGGGCGAGAACCCGATCGCGATCAAGGTGACCGAGGGCGACGCCAGCGAGACCTACACGGTCACGGTCACGCGGGCCACCGCACCGGCCACCGACATTCGCTACGTTCTCGTTACTGAGAACGGCGTTGTCTTGAACGACAGCCCCAAAGGCATCTGGTCCGACGGCGACACCATCTGGGTGGCCAACGGGTATCGCAGCACCAAGCTCTACGCCCACGCCCTGGACGGCGGGGAGCACCGGGCCGACAAGGACATCACCCCGCACAGCGATAACGGTAGCCCCACTTACATCTGGTCCGACGGCGACACCATCTGGGTGGTCGACGGTAGGGACGACAAGCTCTACGCCTACGCCCTGGCCGGCGGGGAACGGCGGGCCGACAAGGACATCGCCCTGCACAGCGACAACGGCCATCCCGGCGGCATCTGGTCCGACGGCGACACCATCTGGGTGACCGGAAGAGGCCACAGGCTCTACGCCTACGCCCTGGCCGGCGGGGAGCGTCGGGCCAACAAGGACATCGCCCTGGACAGCCGCCAGTCCCATTACAGCGGCATCTGGTCCGACGGCGACAACACGATCTGGGTGGTCGACGGAAGGGACTGCAGGCTCTACGCCTACACCTGGCCGACGGGGACGCGCCTGAGGGGCGCGGAAGTCGTCCTGCACCGCGATCAGTGCACTTCCACCACCAGTCCGGGGGGCGTCTGGTCCGACGGCGACACCATCTGGGTGGTCAACCGTGACAATAGCTGGGGCATTGGCGGAGACACGGAGAAGCTGTATGGGTACGCCCTCCCGGCCGTCAGCGCTGGGCGACCCAACCAGGCGCCCACTGCATCAGTCACAGCCACACCGACCGTCGTGCGCGGAGGAGGCACGGTAACACTGCACGGCACGGCCAGCGATCCCGAGAACGACCCCCTCACGTACGCCTGGACCAGCAGCACCCTGGAGGGCCCGTTCGGGAACGCTGCGGCCCTCGACACGACCTGGAAAGCGGGCACGGCTGCTGCCAACGATCGAGACGTCAGGCTCACCCTCACGGTCACCGACAGCGCCGGCGCATTCGCGACGGCGTCGGTCCATGTGACGGTGCGGGCCAATCAGGCGCCCGAGGTCTCGGTGGCTCGGGAGAGCGCGACCGTCGTCGGCGGCAGCGCGGTGGAGCTGGACGGCACGACGACAGACCCCGAGGACGACACCCTGACCTTCGCCTGGACGAGCAGCGGCGGCGGGACATTCGCCGACGCCTCGGCCCTCGACACGAGCTGGACGGCGCCTGCGGCCACCACTTCCGCCCAGAGCATCACCCTCACCCTCACCGTGACCGACCGCGGCGCCGGCCAGCGCACGAGCACGGCGACCGTGAGCGTCACCGTGCCTGCGCGAGCCAACACGGCGCCGACGGCCTCGGCTACCACCTCGACGAGCACCGTGCTCGGAGGAGGCGCGGTCAGCCTGGACGGCACGGCCAGCGACCCACAGAACGACCCGCTCACGTACGCCTGGACCAGCAACGGCGGGGGCACCTTCGCGAACGCTGCGGCCCTCGACACGACCTGGACCGCGCCCGCGGCTGGTCTCAACGATCGAGACGTCACGCTCACCCTCACGGTCACCGACACCGCCGGCGCAGCCGCGACGGCGACGGTCCAGATGACGGTGCGGGCCAATCAGGCGCCCGAGGTCTCGGTGGCTCGGGAGAGCGCGACCGTCGTCGGCGGCAGCGCGGTGGAGCTGGACGGCACGACGACAGACCCCGAGGACGACACCCTGACCTTCGCCTGGAGCAGCACCGGCGGCGGGACATTCGCAAACGCGTCAGCCCTCGACACCACCTGGACGGCGCCGGCGGCCACCACTTCCGCCCAGAGCATCATCCTCACCCTCACGGTGACCGACGACGGCGCTGGCCAGCGCACGAGCACGGCGACCGTGAGCGTCACTGTGCCTGCGCGGGGCAACACGGCGCCGACGGCCTCGGCTACCACCTCGACGAGCACCGTGCTCGGAGGAGGCGTGGTCAGCCTGGACGGCACGGCCAGCGACCCACAGGGCGACCGCCTCACGTACGCCTGGACCAGCAACGGCGGGGGCACGTTCGCCAACGCTGCGGCCCTCGACACGACCTGGACCGCGCCCGCGGCTGGTCTCAACGATCGAGACGTCACGCTCACCCTCACGGTCACCGACACCGCCAACGCATCCGCGACGGCGACGGTGAGCGTCACCGTGCGCGAGAACCAGGCGCCCACGGCTTCGGCGACGGCCGACCGCGCCACGGTGAACGGGCGCGGCACGGTCGCGCTCACCGGCACGGCGACAGACCCCGAGGGCGACGCCCTGACCTACGCCTGGAGCAGCAACGGCGGCGGGACATTCGACGACGACTCGGCCCTCGATACGACCTGGACCGCGCCGGCGAAGACCAACACCGCCCAGAGCATCACGCTCACTCTCACGGTGACCGACGACGGCGCCGGGATGCGCACGAGCACGGCGACCGTGAGTGTCACCGTGCCTGCGCGGGGCAACACGGCGCCCACTGCATCAGCCACAGCCACACCGACCGTCGTGCTCGGAGGAGGCGCGGTCAGCCTGGACGGCACGGCCAGCGACCCACAGGGCGACCGCCTCACGTACGCCTGGACCAGCAACGGCGGGGGCACGTTCGCCAACGCTGCGGCCCTCGACACGACCTGGACCGCGCCCGCGGCCACCAATGCCTCCCAACGCATCACGCTCACCCTCACGGTCACCGACACCGCCAACGCATTCGCGACGGCGACGGTGAGCGTCACCGTGCGCGAGAACCAGGCGCCCACGGCTTCGGCGACGGCCGACGCCGCCACGGTGAACGGGCGCGGCACGGTCGCGCTCAACGGCACGGCGACAGACCCCGAGGGCGACGCCCTGACCTACGCCTGGAGCAGCACCGGCGGCGGGACATTCGACGACGGCTCGGCCCTCGATACGACCTGGACCGCGCCGGCGAAGACCAACACCGCCCAGAGCATCACGCTCACTCTCACGGTGACCGACGACGGCGCCGGGATGCGCACGAGCACGGCGACCGTGAGTGTCACCGTGCGGGCCAATCGGGCGCCGGACGTCTCCGTGGACCCGGTCAGCACCACCGTTGACGGGGGCGCCGGGGTGACGCTGGACGGCACCGCCTCTGACCCAGACGGCGACAGCCTGAGCTACGCCTGGAGCAGCAGTGGCGGGGGCAGCTTCGCCAACGCTGCGGCCCTCGACACGACCTGGACGGCGCCCGCGGCCACCAATGCCTCCCAACCCATCACGCTCACCCTCACGGTCACCGACGCCACCATGGCCAGCGACGTGGCGACACTCCAGGTGACGGTGCGGGCCAACCAGGCGCCGGACGTCTCCGTGGCTCCGGAGAGCGCGACCGTCGTCGGCGGCAGCGAGTTGGTGCTGGACGGGACGGCGACAGACCCCGAGGGCGACGGCCTGACCTACGCCTGGAGCAGCAACGGCGGGGGAAGCTTCGACGACGGCTCAGCCGTCGACACCACCTGGATGGCGCCTGCGGCCACCACTTCCGCCCAGAGCATCATCCTCACCCTCACGGTGACCGACGACGGCGCCGGCCAGCGCACGAGCACGGCGACCGTGAGCGTCACCGTGCCTGAGCGGGACAACACGGCGCCGACGGCCTCGGCTGTCACCTCGACGAGCACCGTGCTCGGAGGAGGCGCGGTCAGCCTGGACGGCACGGCCAGCGACCCACAGGGCGACCGCCTCACGTACGCCTGGACCAGCAACGGCGGGGGCACGTTCGCCAACGCTGCGGCCCTCGACACGACCTGGACCGCGCCCGCGGCTGGTCTCAACGATCGAGACGTCACGCTCACCCTCACGGTCACCGACACCGCGAGTACCTCCGCGACGACGACGGTGAGCGTCACCGTGCGCGAGAACCAGGCGCCCACGGCTTCGGCGACGGCCGACGCCGCCACGGTGAACGGGGGCGGCACGGTCGCGCTCACCGGCACGGCGACAGACCCCGAGGGCGACACCCTGACCTACGCCTGGAGCAGCAACGGCGGCGGGACATTCGACGACGGCTCGGTCCTCGATACGACCTGGACCGCGCCCCCGAAGACCGACGAGGTTCAGACCATCACCCTCACCCTCACGGTGACCGACGATGGCGCCGGAGCGCGCATGGCCTCCGCCACGGTCGAGGTCACGGTGCCCGGTAACGAGCCACCCCCGCCGCCAACCGTCGACATCTGCGACCGCACGCCGGAGGTGGAGGCGGCGATCCTCCTCCAAGTCAGGGTCAGGAACCCAGACGCCACGTGCTCGACCACGACCGCCGCCGAACTTGCCGCGGTCCCGGGCATCGTGGTCAGTGGTTACAGCAGCTCAAGCCTCCTCCCCAGCGACCTGGACGGGCTCACCGGACTGACGAGCTTGAGCTTGAGTCACTCGCCCCTGCTGACCGCCGTACCCGCAGACGCGTTCAGGGGATTCACCAGGGCCGGAGTGACACATCTGTTTTTTTCCCGGAACGGCATCGAGACGGTGCACGAGGACGCCTTCCATGGGTTCTCCGGGCTCCAGCAACTGTACCTGGGTGATAACAACATCAGAACGCTGGAGGAGGACGTCTTCGACGGCCTCACCGCATTGACGGAACTGAACCTGAGTGGCAACACGATCATCCGCCTGGAAGCGGAGATATTCGACGGCCTTACCAGCCTGGAAACACTCCATCTGAGCTATAACGACATCACCTCGCTCCACCAGGATCTCTTCGACGGGTTGACCGCCTTGAAGACGCTCCAGGTGGGCCATACCGAGATCACTACCCTGCAGGCAGGGGTCTTCGAGGACCTGACCGCTCTGACAATTCTCGGCCTGGTCGGCAACCGCATTGCAACGCTGCCCGAGGATGCTTTCAGGGGGTTGACCAGCTTGGAGGAGCTCTTTCTCCATTCCAACAGGCTCACGACCCTGCCCGCCGACCTCTTCGACCCGTTGGGCGACAGCCTGACGAACCTCCGCCTGGACGACAACAGCTTCGCGACCCTGGACGCCGACATCTTCGACGGACTTACCGGCCTGACTGTGCTCGGGCTGACCGGCAACAGCACCCTCACGACGCTCCCCGCCGGCGTCTTCGACGGGTTGGTCAACCTCCAGGAGCTCTTGATCTTCGATAGCGGCCTCACGTCGCTGCCCGCCGGGCTCTTCGACCCGTTGGACGACAGCCTGAAGGAGCTCCACCTGTACGGCAACAGCCTCACGACCCTGGACGCGGACATCTTCGACGGACTCACCGGCCTGGAGAGACTCACCCTGAACGACAACAGTCTCGCGACGCTCCCGGAGGACGTCTTCGACGGGTTGGTCAACCTCAAGGAGCTCTGGCTGCAACGGAACAGCCTCACCACACTGGAGACCGACCTGTTCGACCCGTTGGACGACAGCCTGACGTATCTCCCACTGAGCGACAACGGCCTCACGTCCCTGCACGAGGACATCTTCGACGGACTCACCGGCCTGAAAACGCTCATCCTGGGGAACAACGACCTCACGACGCTGCACGAGGACATTTTCGACCCGCTCGACAGCCTGACGGGTCTCTCCCTGCACGACAACGGCCTCACGTCCCTGCACGAGGACATCTTCGAGGGGCTGGACGGCCTGTCATGGCTCTTCCTGTCGAACAACAACCTCACAACGCTGGAGGCCGACCTGTTCGACCCGCTGGGCGCCGGCTTTTCCTCTCTCTACTTGACCGACAACGACATCACGGCCCTGCCCGCGGACATCTTCGACGGGCTGACCGGCCTGGTTCAGCTCGACCTCTCCTGCAACGCCCTGACCGCCCTGGACCTGACCCGGTTCGACCCGTTCGCCACGTCCCTCACCTTCCTCGACATCTCGGGCAACACCTTCACCACGGACCCGACCGAGGCCGCCCTCCGCGCCAAGCTCACCAACGCCGGCCTGCGCTTCTTCACCGGGGCCAACACCGCGTGCCTGCTCCCGGGCGAAACGGGGCTGAGCGCGCTGACGCTGAGCAGCGGCACCTTGGACCCCGCCTTCACGGAGCCGGGCGCCACGTCTTACCAGGCGGAAGTCGACTATGCAGTCACGGAGGTCACCGTCACCTTCACGCTGAAAGACCCGGACGCCACATTCGAAACGCTCGGGGACACCATGGACGTCGACCCACACACCCACAGCATCCGAGTACCCCTGATGAAGTCCGGCCGTAACTTCGTCAACTGGAAGGTCAGGGCGAAGGACGGCTACAGCACCCGGGATTACCACGTGACCATATTCCGCGCCTACCCGCCCACTACTGCCGCGACGCCGACGACGGGTGGCGGTGGCGGCGGCGGGGGCGGGGGTGGCGACGGCCCGTCGCCCAGCGATCGCGACTTCGAGTGGACCGTGAAGCATGACCTCGCCGCGCTCGACGGCGGCAATGCCGCGCCCACCGGCGCCTGGGCCGACGGCACGACCCTCTGGGTGGCCGACAACCCCGACGGCGCCGGCGACGGGGTCTACGCCTACGCCCTGCAGACCGGCGACCGCCTCAAGGAGCGGGAGTTCCCGCTCGACGAGAAGAACCGCGCCCCCCGCGGGATCTGGGCCGACGGCACGACCATCTGGGTTTCCGACAGCGGCCAGGACAAGCTCTTCGCCTACGACCTCGCCACCGGCGAGCGGCTCGAGGACCGCGACATCGCGCTCGACGCCCGCAACGGCGACCCCCGCGGCCTCTGGGCCGACGCAACCCTGATCTGGGTGCTCGACGATCGTGCCACCCGCGTCTTCGTCTACGCCCTGGCGAGCGGCGCCCTACTGGCCGCCTACCCCCTCGCCGCCCGCAACAGCGACCCCCAGGGCATCTGGTCGGACCGGGTGACCGTCTGGATCTCCGACGCCGGTGCCAGCCCCAGGCGCCTCTTTGCTTACCGCCTGCCCGTTCCGGCAGACGAGCAGGGAGCAGAGGACGAGGCCGACGAACTCGAGCGCGTTCGCGAGGAGGACTTCACCCATCTCAGCAGCGCCAGCAACAACAGCCCCCGCGGCATCTGGTCCGACGGCGACGTGATGTACGTGGTGGACGCCAGCGACGACCGCGTCTACACCTACAACATGCCCGACGCTGGCGACGCCCGGCTGGCGGCGCTCACCCTTAGCGGCATCGCCATCGGGGCGTTCGACCCGAGCCAGACCGGCTACGAGGGCGTCATCGCCGAGGGCGTGGCGGAGACTACGGTCACGGCAGCGGCGCTGCAGCGCCGGACGGCCATCGCGATCGCCCCGCCCGACGCGGACGGCGACGAGACGAACGGCCACCAGATCACCCTGGCCGGGCTCGCCGCGATCACCGTCACCGTGACCGCGGCCGACGGCCAGCGCACGAAGACCTACCGGGTGCGGCTCGGCGACGGGGCGGTCGCCGCAGCGCCGCCCGGCCTCACCCTCGATCTGCGCGCGGGCGGCGACCTCGTCCCCGTGCCGGTGGGGGCGGCCACCACGGCGGCCGATCTGTTCGACGGGACGGACGTGACGATCGCCTGGCAGTACAACCGAGCCACGCGGGCTTGGGACCGCTCCTACCTGCCCGCCTTGGGCCGCGGCGGCTTTCCCATCGCGGGCGGCGACGTGCTCTGGGTCGTGGCATCGGTGGCCCAGACGCTGCCCGTGGCG
Organism: Dehalococcoidia bacterium; assembly: GCA_965220315.1. GTDB lineage: Bacteria > Chloroflexota > Dehalococcoidia > Bin125 > Bin125 > JAPOXK01. The sequence continues at coordinate 630,639 of CBDCPP010000002.1, read as the reverse complement.
GGGACACCGCCCCCAACTGCGCCCGTCGCCGACCCCATCACCCTGGATCTGCGGGCGGGCGGCGACCTGGTGGTCGTGCCGCCGGGGGCGGCCACGCGGGCGGCCGATCTGTTCGACGGGACGGACGTGACGGTCGTCTGGCAGTACACCCGCGCCACCCGGGCCTGGGACCGTGCCTACCTCCCCGCCCTGGGGCGCGGGGGCTTCGCCATCGCACCCGGGGACGTGCTCTGGGTGGTGGCGCCGCGTGCCCAGACGGTCGGCGGCTAAGGGAGCTTGCCACCAACCGACGACTCACTGCGGGCGCCGACCGGGACCCACGATCGGAGGTCGTGCCGAGGCAGATCCCGGCGCGAACCCACGGTGGGTATTTCCCTGGAGTTCCCCCCATTGCAATCAAATGATCTGATCCTGACGTCTTCTAGGAGGACATCGGTCACGGAACGTCATTCGGAGAGACGGACGACCGAAAAGTAATGCGCGCGCTGTGGGTGTGGGCTGGCATCATCATTGGTGTGGCCGTGTTCTACATCGTGTCGGCCCGCTCGGACGACGGCGGCCAAGACTTCGCCCGCACGACCGTGACCGCGTCCGAGTCGTCGACACCGGCGCCCCGCCCAAGCCCGCACCGCGGCCGCGCGAGCCGGTGACCGCGACCCTCGATGATCTCCCGACCGTGGACGAATGGGAGGAACAGTTGTCCGATCATCGTGGCCTGGCCAGCGACGCGCCAGCCCGGCTGCGTTCTGCGCCTGTGCCTTTGACTGGTTCGCGCAGAACGTTCCCGCCGCAGACTTGGATGACGCGTTGCCCGATCTGATTTCCAGCGACCGGGGTTTGGATTGGGCCGCCGAGGCCACGGTGCATTGTGCTGCCGAGCTGAACGCCGAGCCGGATCTGGAGTTCGTGGCCGCGCCGTATCCTGCGTTCATCGTCGAGCCCTTCCTGACGGGGTGTCGCGAGGATGCCACGCCGGAGGCCTGCGTCTGCGTGCTTTTCTGGTTCGAACGCCACGTGCCCTTCGCGGACTTCGTCGCCGCGTTCTCCGACGGGGCTCCGTCGCCCGCCCAAGGCGAGCGCTGGATGATCGAGACGAGCCTAACCTGTGCTATTGAACTGAGTGCCGACCCGACCCGATAGGGGCACAGCGGGGGCGTGCGGTACGATGCCGCGGGGCCGGGCGCGCTCGGATAGGCCGCTACCTTGCCGAGCGCTTGCGGGCTGACAACCCGACCGGCTCCACGTGCGTCTAGTGTCTTTGCTGTCCATCCGTGCTGTCAATCGGGGCTGTCCCTCGGGGCCGTCCCGGCAACGCCCTGCTTGACCGATAGCGGCCCTTAGCGGACATGATCGCGCCGTGGGAAAAGAGGAGCGGGTACACGGGAGGCAGTTAGCGTTGCGTCTATCCATTGAGGTACTGCGCATCTGTATCGTGCGGACCGAGACGTGGACCTACCAAAACTTCTCCATGCTGATTCCACGCTGCTGTATCGCTGCGACAAGCTGGTCGTCTGGGGCGTGCTTCGTTGGATGAACTGCGTCGAAGAGCCTAACTTCTCGGCCGAGAATCGGCGCCGCCATCGAAGTGATCTCGTGATCGTCTGATCGTTTCATCCCATGCCAGAGGGCGGCCGCGAACTGCGCGCTCACCCAATTCCGCACCAATGTGGTCTCAACTTCGCGCCAGGGAATCCTTTCTCCATGCTGGTGGAACAACTGGTACAGCGGAGGGAGGGGGAGTCGTTTGCTGCGAGGGGCCGATCTACCGCTTCACGCAACACTTTGGCGATTGCATAACTTGTCGACCACGCAGTGAGATCGTTAAGGACCATCTCAGAGAACATCTCCTCCAGCACCGCGATGCTTTTATCGGGATCTGTCACACGCATCGGACTGTCGATGATTGCTTCCCACTCTTCACAGATCAGGCTCACTCCCAAAGCAGGATCACGAGCCCCAAGAACGATGGCCTCGAGAAAGAGGGAGCGGAGCGTGGCGTGCAGCTTTGTGTACGGAACCGCCAATTGTCGGGCCCACGGCCATCCTGTTCGCTTCGGGAGGCCCTGCCGTTTCAGCTCCGCATTCAAACACCACACAGCAAACGACGGAGCGATCTCTGGCACGGGTGCTTCACGTCAGCGCGACGAGGGGGATGAGGATGCCCAGCGTGAGCGCGAAGCCGAAGCCCATCCAGAGGGTCAGCCGTAGCTCCAGCGCCGTCAGGTCGGCACGCGTGGCGACTTCGTCGTCGCGGGCTGCGCAGACTTCCACGATGCCTATGCAGGGATTAAGTGTGAGGCCTTTTGCCCCTCGTACACCGACATCCCGCCATACCCAGCACCGGCCGCCGCGTATTTCGCCCACATCCGCCAAGCGTCTTGCCACTGTGGTTCCAGTGGGTCTGCTATCCGAACGGGGAGGCCTAACTTTTTGGCATCCGCGGCCGATATCGTGGTTCCATGGCTCTGCGGAGATTCCACTAGCGGCTCTTGCAGATCGCTTGCGAGCTTTTCAAGTTGGCCTTCGTCTCTTCCCCCGGCGCAGGCAAGGGCCTCTTTCAGCTGATCGCCAGTGCGGGCGATCGCGTCTTTTGCCTGCTGTACCTGCATGGATGTGATGTTGCTCAACAGCGATGCGTGAAGCGCATACGTATCGGGGCTTTTCTGGACCCGTTCCTCTGCATCTCTGACTGCCGCAATGATCGCTCGGGCTGGCACGACGGAGTTGTCAGACATTCGGAATTGCGGGTCGATTGGGCCAAGATCACTCGTTGGCCCCATATAGATCTCGTCCGCGCCAAGAACGAAGAGCGTTCCGGCGCTCTTGGCCTGATCGGGAATCATGACAGTCAGCCTCTTGCACCGCGATTGCGCCTGGCGCAGAAGCCGAAGTGCCGTTTCTCCATCTCCGCCAGGGGTCTGCAACATGATGTGCAAGTCCTCCTGCGGGGTGGCGTCATAGAGCGTGTCTTCAAAAAGAGTCACGCTATTGGGGAACAAGAACCCCAATAGCACAACGAGCCGGCAGGAGTAGGCGTCTTGGTAAGCGCGAATTAGCGTCTGCCGCTCATACCGTTGCGCGTTGTGGGCTTCGTAGAGTGGGCTGCGATCGTGCCCTGGCTCAGTCATGACTTCGATAGTGGAATCCGAGGGCCAGGGCGGGAAGGTGGTATTCCTTCGCGCGCCTTCCGGCCTTGCTCGCGAGCGGTCTTGGCGATCTGAATACGCTCAGCCCAATCATCCTGCGTAGGGCCCTGCGGCCCCGCCTTTTTTGGGGCAGGGTTCCCTGCCGGTCGCGGAGGGTTGGGGGCGCTCACCAAGCCCTCTTCTCGAGTTGCGCGGCGGGGATGCTCTTTAATCGCGCGCGACTATTCGATTATAGGGCATGGGCCGCTGTTAAGAAGCTTTACACTAGGCGTGATCACAGGCCGCACGGTACATGGGCGCCTCATGTCAACAAAGTCAGACGCTGGCCTACCGCGCGTAGACCCGGTCCCGTGTCCAGTATAGCTTTCTGTCCCAGAACCGCGTTCTGTACGCGCCAGCGCGATGGTGCCCCAACCGCGTTGCCAACTTGAAGAAGCCCGCGCCGGGCATGCCGTCCCCCTTGCGGACCACGACCGCCGTTAGCAGCGGCCTGCCAGCCTTGTGCTCGTGGGTGCTGATGTCGTCCAGGATCTGAAACAGGCCGCGGTCGCGCACGGGCAGATCGGCGATGCGCGCCACGTCGGAGTACGCGATCGTCTCCTTGTGCTCGGCGACCCAGATGAGCTTTTCACGGACGGTCCGTGTTTTGAGGTCCATGGCATGCCGTCTCCGATTAATCAGGCTGGGATGGAGGCCACCGAGTCGGCTCGTTAGGGGCTGCGGTAGACCTGGTCGTGACTGCAGTTCGTGCGCAGGTAGAGGCCCCCGTCGTCGCGGGTGAAGGTGATGCGGAGCGACAAGCCGGCACGCGCCTCCCAGATATTGTCGTGCCCCTGGATCTTGCGGACGCGGAGGGAGGCGTGATCGATGGATGTCTGCATGCGGGTCAACGCCGCCGCGATCGCCTGCTGCTGTTCGGGGGTCTTCTTACGGTAGCTCTGTTGAAAGCGCCGCGAGGCCCGCAGCTTATTCTCCATCGTTCAGCCAGCGAATGAGGTCCTCGACGTCGCCCGTTTCGTAGTAGTCCTCGTTGGCGAAGTCCCGATCGGCTTTCGCTTCGGCCTCTTGCCACTCGGGGGTCCAGAAGTAGGCCTGTTCCAGATCGTGCTTTGGCGCGATCGCTACTTCAACCGCGACGCCGGGGAGTGGATCGGTATCATCGCCGTCCTCAAGCGCGTCGCCATACTCGTTGTAGCCGAGCCCGCGGACGTGCGGCTCGTTGTGAAGCATCTGGCGGGAGTGGGCCAGGTCTTCGACGTTCCAATTCATGGCCTCGGCGACGGCATTGTCCCAGAGGACGCGAACCTCGCACTCCCCGTCGCGAAACTGCGGCACTTCCATCTCCTTGGTGCGCTCCCAGCAGTCGGCGAGGATTTTGCGGATACGGGCGTCTCTGACCTCGGGGATGCGGAGGGTGTTGATCACATCCGGTTGGTACTTCGGGAATTCTAGTTTTCTTCCGGGACTTCGCATGAATTGCAGTCGCCCGGCGGTAGAGTTCAGGAAGACAGCAATGGCTTTCGATTCGTCCAATTGTGTTCCTGTAACAGGGAACCATCCTCCTCCAATGTATTTGGTTTCGCTGGCGACTGCGGTCAAGCGTGCTGTGTTTGTTGCTTGTCCGGCGGTGACGAGGAGGTGTGAGTGCCATTTACCATAGTGCTCTGCTTGAGATTCTCGTCCTTGTCTCGGGATCCAGTTCTCATCTGGTGTAGCCCTGATGGTTTTCTGCCCTCCGGCCCCTTTCGACCCAATCACGGGTATCATTCCTGGGTGATCCATTGGTGATTTTTCGAAGTTCTCGTATAGCCTTTGGCTTGAAGCGTGAGCTGTGCGGTCCGGGATTCCTATTTCGGTTAAGTACGGGCTATTTGCATACTTCCGCGCCGTTTCAGCCAGTTCCGGCGACCTCCAGATGGCCGGCGACCAGTCGCCCTCCTCCATACGGTCGGCGGGCCACTCAGAGACCTCTCCCCAGCCGTTCGACATCTGCCCTTGAGGACATGACTGAAGGTGGCGGTATAGATCCTCCACCTGGCTCTCGTCAGCTGGGAACCTGTCCAGGTGGACGAAGCGCGTGGGAGGCTTGGGGCCGGCCTCGTGGCGGCGCATCACCACGATGCTCTCGTTGATGCTGGTGTTCTGGCTCATGTTGATGTTGCCGGGCTGGTGGCAGGTCAGCACTGTGTGGATGTGGAACCGCTGGGCCAGGATCTGCCGTTCCTCTAGCCCCGACGTGGCTGACAGCGCGATGGTCGGGTTGATCATCGCCACCACCCCATCGGGCCGCGTTTGCACACGATCCGCCAGGGCCACAAAGAGCGGCCTGAGCGAGTTTTTATCCGCGAATCCCGTCAGGCTCGGGTCCGCGCCCACGAGCAGTCCCTCGAGGGCGTCGGTCCGGGAGCGGATCTGGTCCTGCGTTGCCTTGGGAAACTTCGCGCCCATCTTGGCCCGGTTGGTGAAGGGGGGGTTCATGATGACGATGCGGGCATCCATGGCGGCGGCAACGGCATCCTCTAATTCGGCGTCGTCAGCGGGATCCCAGGTGGCCCGCGCCGCGATTTCGCTGTCGCCGGCGAGGTCCAATTCATGCGCTCTCGGGATGATGGCCTTCTGCTCCAACAGTTCCAGCGTGCCGGTGGAAGCCCGGGTTGAATCATCCCGGCGTGGGCCGTAGGGCATGCAGTGCAACCCCATCCGGCGGTAGCGGATCTCTTGGTTCCCTGCGGTCAGCTGCGCTGCCGCCAGCTGGAGCGAGATCGGGTTGATATCCAGCCCCGTGATCGTGTCCTCGACGGCCAGCTTCTGCAGATCGGCGAGCTGGTTCTTGCTGGCCCCGCGCTCTCTGGCGCGCCGTTTCATGTCGGTGAGCATGGCAGCGAGCAGGGTGCCGCTGCCGCAGGCGAGGTCCACGATCTTGTGGTCCTGCCAGGTTCGGGCGGCGGACCAATCCGCCTCGCCACAGGCGTCCAGGGCGAGACGGGCGGCGATCGAGGCGGCCACGGGCCGGGTGAAGTAGGCGCCGTCGCTGGCCTGGTTGCCCATGACCTTGTTGAAGAGGGGGCCGGCGTGATCCGCCCCCATGTCGGCGTAGACCTCGGCGATGCGCTCGGCTTCGGCCGCGAGATGGTGCAGCGCCCGCTCCAGCCCGGCTTTCTTGCCGGTCTCCTCCATGGCATAGATGGCCTTGAGCGCCGGTTCCAACACGGGCCGGAAGTCGTGCCACATGATGCGACCCCATTCCCGGATCGTGCGCTGGACGACGTTGGTGTCGTTCTTGAGGGTCGCCAGGTCGCTGATGCCCGACAGCCAGCCGCCGCTGTGGATGCGCTGGTGCAGCATCGCGGCGTTCATCATGAGCAGGGCCGCGATCGTGCAGCCGTCGGCCTGCTGTGTGCGGGCGGACGGCTCGAGATTGTCCAGCCCGAAGTACGCGTCCAGCGCCGTGGCGAGCCCGTCACTGCGGAGGTGATGAGCCGCTTCGCTGACGCCGGCTTCCAGGAGGTTCAGATCCCGGAGGATCCGGTTGTCGCTGAGGCCGGAGCGCGACAGCAGGTTGACCGTGATCGCGTTGCCGTGCTCGCCCAGACCGCTCAGATCGAGCAGCCGCAGGGCGGTTTGCTCGGCGATCTCCTCCCGGGTGCGGCGGGCCGCCTTTTGCTTCCCTGCGGGGAGGCGGGAGCCCGCGCCATTGTTGATCATGGCTTTGGCTTTCGCCTTCGTCTTGCCGATGTCCACAGGGCCCAGGTTGCCGTCCGCCCGGGGCTTGGCGCGGCTGACGCCGGCCAGGCGCAGCTCGACGCTCCCGTCTTGGTTCCGCTTCCCGGTGACGATCTGCACGGGCTCGGGACGTTCCGCGATCTGGTGCCCCGGCGCCAGCGGGCCACCGTGCTCACCCGGCGGCGAATATTGCAACGGTGCACTGTCTTGGGGCGCCGCCGGGGCGGCCGCCGCGAGTGCACGGATGGGTTGGAACTCCTTTGCGATCGTGCTTGCCCCGTCCAGAACCCGCTCCACCGCGGCCTGCGCTTCGCCCGGCGCGCCGTCGTGCACCACGTACCGGATGCGCTTCTGCATTCCGCTGGCGAGGGCGACGAGGGTGCGTTGTGTTTTGGGCGGGGTGGGAACGTATAGGTGCAGCAGCTCCGCCAACTCCTCCTCGATGCGTGAGTCGTGGGCGCGCAGGGCGCGGAGGATCTGACCGAGCTCCTGCCATCCGTCATCCGGCCCGCTGCTGCTGAGCCACTGCTCCGGGTCGCCGGCCAGGGGGATGAGGACGGGGCAGATGATGTAGCCGTACTCCTTGCCGGGGGCGGTGCGCATCGCCCGGCCCACCGCCTGGACCACGTCGATGGGGCTTTTTCTGGGTTCGAGGAAAGCCACGGCGCTGAGGGAAGGCGAGTCGGTGCCCTCCCCGAAGATGCCCACATTGATGACGCCGTGGGGCTTCTCTTCGCTGGCCTGGGCGAGCCGCAGCTTGGCGCTCTCCCGGGAGCTCACGTTGCTCGTCGCGTCTAGGTGCTCCAGGGTGTAGCTGGCGGCCGGCTGGCCGTTTCTGTTGTCGTGGAGCCATTGTCGGAGCCAGTCGCGCACTGGCGCGCTCTGCAGCGCCTCGGCCATTTTGTCGGATCGAGCGACGGTGTTCATGAAAGCGATGCAGGACTTGATGGCGATCGCCCCGCTTTCCTCGTCCTGGGTGGCCCCGCCCACGACCAGGGCGAGGGCGAGACCACGCAGGAAGTGGGTCGTTGTCAGAGCCTGTTTCCCGGCACCGGCGGTTTTCTGCGCCAGGGCGTTGGCCGCCTCGTAGGCGGCGGGGTCGTTGACCCCCAAGGCGATGATGCGGTAGTCGGCCAGCCAACCGTTGCTCACGGCTTCCACGTAGCTCTTGCGGTAGAGATCCACCCCGAAGACGGTCTCGTCGTCCATGGAGCGGACCAGCCAGTCGCTGTCGCCGCGAGGAGCGGCCTCGGTGTAGATGCGGGGAGTGGCAGTCTGGTAAACCCGGTAGGTCGCCGGGAATGCCGTGTTGTCGTGGCAGAGGGTGAAGTCCCGGATCCGCTGCTCGTCCTCCGAGGCCTGGCCAGTCTTCGCCTTCCTTTTGCGGCGCAGGCCGGCCGTCCTGTGGGCTTCGTCTGCGACAAGCACCGCGGCGGTGGCTCCGGTTTGGCACAGCGCTTCCGAAACCCTGAGGCCGCTCTGGTAGGTGCCGAAGATGACGTTGACCGCCTCGGTGTCCGTGCCTTCGCGCACCCAGCGGGCAATCTCGCCAGCGTCCGTGGTGACCTTGCCCTTGACCTCGGCGGCGCTGACGTTGCTGTTGTCGACGGTGGGATCCTTGGCGGTGTTCCTGGTGCCTTCCTTCCTGGGGTCGTAGCCGGCGGTCTTGTCGGAGCAGACCGCGAGGGCGCGGACGGTCTTGGTGGTGTGCTGCAGGTACTCGCGCCGGATCTGGGCGACCAGGGCGATGGAGGGGCAGAGAACGATGGAGAGGCCGCCGCGCGGCGTGAGCGCCTCGATGATGCGCAGGGAGATGCGGGTCTTGCCCGTGCCGCAGGGCAGGATGAGCCTGCCCCGCGCTTGGCCGACCGGGCAGCCGCCGCTCGCCGAGTCCTCGTGCTCCTTGAGCAGGCGGACGCTGCGGGTCACGGCTTCGTTCTGCATGCAGGATTTGGTCTGGCGTGGGGACTCCCCGGCCGGGTGCGGCTGACAGTGCGGGCACTCCTCTGCGGGGCCGCCGGCGGGCTGCTGTTCCAGATCAGTGGTGAGATTGATCCACTTGATGGGCGTGTCCGCCATGGAGAGGACCTGCCGAGCCCCTGCGTTCAAGGGATTGTCGCCGTTGGTGACCAGCCAGCGCTCCGCCCAAAACGAGCCGGCGGATGCGCTGGCGAAGTCGGCCGTTTCCCCCTTGGCGATGGGAGCGCCCCGGCCGTGCGCGTCCAGCTGGCGGGCTTTGCACTGGATGGCAATGTGCGCGCCGTCGCTGCGGCGGATCGCCACGGCATCGATGCCGGGATCTTGGTTCGTGGTGCCCGGAAAGTGGGTCTCCCGCTCGGGCCAGTCGGACCAGGCGTAGCAGCAGGCGACGTCCCATTCTTTGAGGTACGGGGCGACGGCCACCGTGAGGTCTTCGAGCCACTTGCCGTCCGTGGCGTGCGGGCCTTTCTCGGCTAGGGTGTCGAGCGCCGCGGCGATGGTTTCTTGTGCAGTGGTACCCGGCATCGGCTCTCCGTTTTCAGGAAACATGGTACGGAAGGCTTTCCTGCTGGCAACCTCGATCGCAGGGCGCCCGTTCGATTTCGCCACACGCGGCGGCATGGATCACGTGTAAAGCTACTTGACACTGGGCCTGAGGCGCACGCACATCCGCCGGTCGGAAAGGCGGATATCGGCCGCTCCTCCAGCCTCGAACCCCCGAATTTCCCTCCAGGAGCCGCTCAGCGGTGGCTGGCGGGCCCCCACGCCCTCGATCGCGTGTCCCACAAGGCCCCTGCTGTGGATGCCCGCGGCGGGCGCCGGCGGCGTGATCGGGGCCCGATCGCCCGAAACCGCCCCCCTGAGCGGGCCCTCCGCGCGCGAAACCGTCTGCCCCTGGGGGATTTCCCCGGGGAATCGCGGCCGGGGTGCGAGGCCCACGGTCTTAAGTTGGCTGGGCGCGGGTAGGGCTGGGCTTTGTTTCTTATCGAGGGAGGGAGAGGGAGCTTGGCGGTCCTCGGGTCCTGGTAGTGGCGTGGGTGCTGCGGTTGTTCATCAGAATGTCCTTTGCTCGGCGGGGTCGGTGTCGATGACGTGGCCACGCCAGGGGATGGGGAGCTCGAGCTGGTTCTTGGGGATCCCGAAGGGAACACCGGCGTTCTTGGCGCGGCGGCGCTCGTTGTTGTAGTCGCGGCTGCATTGGAGGCAGCGGATCTGACGGCGGTTCTCGCCGGCGAGGATCTCCCCGCAGGTGTGTTCGGTCGTGCCGGGGCAGGTGCGTGGTTCGTAGGGGATGCTAGGCTGATTGGGCATCGGGATTGTCCTTCCTTGATGCCACGCTCCTGGGCTGTTGCGATGCAGCGCCAGGAGCATCTTTGCGTGTGGGGTGAGGGTGGCAGGTCGCTGCATCCAGGCGGCGATCTGGGTTGGGGTCAGAGGCTGGTCCTTTCTACAGGAGCTGCTGTTGGTCGGCGCGTCGCCAGAGGATCGGGTCGTAGCGGGCCTGGCCTTGGAAGTAGCGTGCGCCGTGGAAGAGCCAGGGGCCGCTGCTGCCGTGCTGCAGGCCCGTCCATAGCTTGCCCGTGCGGTTGGAGAACTCCGGTTCCTTGCCGGGGGTTGCGTCGTCCAACTGAAATGCGTAGCGACTCTTCTCCTCCTCTGGCGCGCAGCGGGAGTGGACGATGGAGCCGTCCGGCTGCTGCCACAGCAGGGCGATCTTCTGGTGCTTCCCTTCGGGGTCGATCTCGCCCGTCCCCCACTGGCTTGCGCAAGCGGGCAGGGCGCAGGCAATCGAGAGCCCGTCCTTGAGACGGCCGAAGCGGCCGCCGCTGGGGGAGCGCTCGGCCCAATCGATCGTGCTAGGCATCGGGGGCCTCCTTCTGCAGCCGCTCGAGCCGCTTGACTTGGCGGCGGATGTTGGCGGATAGGTTGGAGAGGGCGTAGCTGGGGTAGCCGAGCACGCCGTTGAACTGGAGCGCTTGGACGATCTCTTGGCCCTCCTTCTGGGTCAGCGTCAGCTCGGCGTGGCAGCGCTTGATCGCCTCGCCGGCCTTCTCGAACAGGGCCCGCTCCGAGCCGCGCGGCACCCGCCGCCGGGGGATCCCGCCGTGCTTGGTCAGCCACTGGTTGATGGCCTTCATGCGCGTGCGCCGGGCCTCGAGCTCGGCGATGCGCTGCTGCAAGGCGGGGATCGCGTCGTCGTCGTCCGAGTAGATGGAGCGGTTCAGCTGCTCCTGAATCCCGGCCGCCCGGCGGCGGTGGCGGTCCGCCATGTGCAAGTGCTCGCCCGTCTTCAAGAAGTTGCGGTCGTGCCGGTCGATGGCGCGGCGGTGGCGCTTCTCGCTGTGGTGTCCCACGAGGATGGGTTGACCGAATGGGATCCCGGCGACGGCGGCATCGGCCGCCTTGCGGGTCTGCTCGGCTTTGTGCTCGCGGCTCTCGGCCCAGTCCAGGCGTCGCTTGAGGCGGCGCTCCTTGCGCTCGCGGGTGGTGAGCCGCGGGGGTTCCTCCTCGCCGCTCCCTCCCGCGATGGGCTTGATGGTCGGCTCCTCCCAGCCCGGTGCGTTCTCTTGGATGCAGTCGATGGTTTGACGGGCGTCCCATAGCTGGTGCAGCCATGGTTCGCGCTTGTTGTCGAGGGCGTGCTCGTCCATGACGTGGAAGACGTCCGAGAGGGCGTTCTTTGCTTCTTCGAGGCGCTGTGCGCCGGAGGCGATGGCGTCGGGTGGATTCGGGCTATCCGGATCCGGATCGGGATCGCACCATTCGCAGCCGGGGATGGGTTCCTCTTCCCCACTCCCGCCCGCGATCGGTTTGAGCGCTTGGCTCTGCTTGTACGCATCGATGGCGGCGGAGTGCATGGGTCCCGCTTCGTGTGATCGCGGGATCTTCTCGATCGTCAGGAGGTTGGTGAACACCTGCGCCGGCGGCACGGGCCACTGGCGATAGCCGAAGGGGTTGGTGTCGGCTCCGGCTGCGTAGAGCAGGGTGCTGACGGTGTGCGGGTCGAGGTTGAGCTGCTCAGCAAGGGCCTTCTCGCCATCGAGGAAGTCGTGGTAGGGGGCGAGCAGATTGCGCGTGAGGAGCTCCGTCCCGAGGAAGAACGCCAGGTGGGCGCCGACGCAGCACGGCTTGAAGTTCTTGCCGGGGCTGTAGGTTCCTATCTGCTGCCGCAATGCCTCCTCGGGGAGGGCAGCGAAGTACTCGGCGATGGGCCAGCACTGGACGAAGGGGGAGTCCCCTTCGCTGCTCCCTCCCGCGATGGGCTTGAGGCCGAGCTGTTCGTTGAGCTGCTGGTGCTCGATGGAGCGGGCGTCGGCGTGGGCCTGGGCCCGGGCCTTGGCCGCGGCTAGCATGGTGAAGGTGCCGAGGGTCTCACTCTTCCCGCTCCAGCCATCCTTGCGCGAGTAGCGAACGGGCTCGCCCTCGACGTGGAGCCGCCACTGGTCGGAGACGGGGATGCCGCCCCCGCCGCCGGCGCCCATGCGGGACTCGTCATAGGGGTGGAAGATGACGTAGGGCAGGGCGCGGAACTCCCGGCTGCCGCCGCGGCCGCGCGCGGTCCACTTGAGCTTGGGGTTGCGGACGGCGCCGCCCCCGATGGGCTGCAGCATCTGCGCTTCCTGGCAGGCGCGGCAGCCTGGGGGGTAATGGTCGATGCTGGTCAGCTCGCGGGAGAGGAGCGTCTCGTCGCCTTGGCTCGAGCAATCCCACTCGCCGAGCTCTTGCCGAATGTCGTCCTCGCTGTGGGCGAAGACGCTGTAGACGCGGTCGCTGATGATGGTGTCGTTGGCGTCGACCGTGAACTCGTGGAGTAGCTCGGTCTCGTCGTCGCTGTCGGTGGGGGCGACGCATGGGACTATCGGTTGCTCTTCGCCGCTGCCTCCCGCTATGGGCTTCTGCTCGGCGGTGCACCCTGCGCAGCCGGCTCCGCTCAGGTGCCGCACTTCGGTGACTTGGGTGGCGGTGGTGTCGACTTCGGATTCGTTGAGCCACTCCCAGTCGGCTTGGTTGTTGTCCTTGGCCTGCTCTTCGTTGGCGGCGCGGACTCCGTAGCAGCGGTCCATGATCACGGTCTCGCGGACGTGGATCTGGTATTCGTGCAAGGGCTCGGGCTCGGGGTCGTTCAGGTGCCGCTCCTCGATGTGGTGGAGGGCCCACAGCCGGGCCTCGTCTTGGCGGTCGAAGCCGGGCGATGTCGCGCCGCAGCTGCAACTGGGGGTGAATGTGATACGCATGGTGTCGATCTCTCCGCTCCCTCCGGCGATCGGCGGGCCGCCGACGGTGGTCTTGTAGTACTCGAGGTAGGCGCGCTCCCTCGCCTGGGCGAGGTGGATGCGCTGTTCGTTGTGGGCGACGTAGGCGGGCTCGGTGGGGATGCTCCAGCCCTCGGGCGTCCGGATCGGGATGTCCAGGTCGAGGCAGATCTGCTCGAGCTCGCGGGTCGTGCAGTGGTAGAGCTCCTGCTCCCGCGCGGCCAGCTCCTCGCAGTGATAGGGCGTCTGGGCGGGGGAGGCGTAGTGCTCGCGGGCGACCGCCAGGACGGGCGCGCTGGCTTGCTGGCGGAGCTGCTCGTCCCAGGCTTCCTCGGTGCGCTCGACCTGCGTCACGCGGGCGTGGCCGAGACCATCGGCTTGCCGGCAGGGGTGGCAGCGGACGACCTCGGCGATCGTGCGGTGCATGGTCTGCCCGCAGTCGGGACACCGGAGGGAGAGCACGTGCCGGTGCGCGCACGCCTCGGCGCCGCTGCCCCCGGCGATGGGCTTGAAGGCCGCGAGGGGCTCCCGGCAGGGGTGGTAGGTCTCGAAGAAGTTGGCGATGCCGATCGCCGCGCGGCGGACCTTGGAGTCGGGGCCGCCGAAGTAGGGGTGCTCGGCCAGGCCCAGCAGGACCAGGGCGATCGCCATCTCGCAGTCCTCCTCGGCCCAGCCCTTGGGGTGCAGCCGGGTGAACGTGCGCCGCACGGCGGCGGGCAGCTCCAGCCATTGCGGCTCCTCGATCTGGAGGCCGCCGTGGCTGGCGGTGGTGACGATGCGGACACCGGGCGCGAGCTCGGTGATGGTCTGCGCGGGTCCCCAGGGGGTGTCGAGTCGTGTGATCGTGGTCATGGGAGTGTCCTTCGCTTAACGCAACAGCCCCGGCCGGCGCCGGGGCTGTTCTGTGCGTGCTGGGTGGATGGAAGGGGCTACGCGGGCTGGGCCCGCGCCGCCTGCGGACAGGGACGCGGGCGATGGCTGGGGGTGAAGCGGTGGGCGTCGTAGCATTTACTGCAGAGCTGAGCGCGGCAGTAGTCGCAGCCGTAGCGGCGGCGCGCGCCCCGCATCACTGCCTGGCAGTGGTCGCAGGTGCGCACGGCTAGACCAGGGCCAGCAGCAGGCCTTCGGCGCCGGTGACGGCGCTGCGGCCGCAGTCCTCGCAGGCGTAGGCGTTGGCGTCCGGCTCGATGCCGCTGGCCTCGGCGCCGCAGTGGGTGCAGAGCCCCAGGTTGTCGTCGGCCTCGACCAGGGCCAGGACCTGGTCCATCGTGACGTTGGAGGGGAGTGTGATGGCCGCGCCTCCGGCGATGGGTGGCGGGCTTGCTACAACAAAGGGCTGGCCCCAGGCAACGTCTTCGGCGGGCTGGTGGACGCCGTCGATCTGTATGGAGAGACGGGTGTAGGCGTTCTCGACGACGCGGGACCAGGCGTCGCTGCCAGCGTTGTTGTTGAGGGCGAGGGCAGCGCGTTCGCCGCGCTCGAGCGGGACGACGATGAGGACCTCGGCTGATATGGCGACGGTGGCCGTGCCTTCGGGGGATGCACCGCTCCCTCCTGCGATGGGCCGGTGGTCGTTGTCGCAGAGTCCGCCGCACTCGTCGCAGCCAGCGCTCTCCGTTCCCTGCGTGTAGCCGAGTTGGTGGAGGCTGGCGAGGCAGATGTCGATCACCTCGGTGGGTGCGGGCACGCTCTCTCCATCGTCGTTGCTGGCGGCGATGAAGGCGGGTCCGAGGATGATGGTGTTGGGGGCGCCGTGCTTGCCGAGTAGGTAGCTGGCCCCGATGTTAGGCTCGAAGTCGTCGCGCATGAGCCCCTCTTCGTTCACCCAAAGGTCGAAGCTGGGGGTGATGACGCGCTCGATGTAGCCGTCGACGAGCTTTTGCATCAGCTCGAGGCCAAGGGGGCCCGTCTGCTCGATGCGTTGGTAGGTCCCATCGGTGTCGAACTTGAGGATGATTCCCGTGGCTTGGACCTCAGGCGGGTCGACCTCGTAGGCCAGGTGCGTGTCCGGATCGGGTGGGTCGTTCTCGATGGCTGCGTCGGGGCAGCAGTCGCGGTGGAGGTTGATGGTTGGCGTGTCGTCGGTCGTGGTCACTGGGTCCTCCCTGGTCTGGCCAGTGCCCTGGCGGGGCTGGCAGTAGCCATCGGGTCCGGGCACTGGGATGGCGGCCTCTTGTGCGATGCCGGTGCCTCCGCATTCGCTGCAGTCGTCCTCGTGGTGTTGGCGGTCGGTCATGGTTGGGTCCCTTTCCCTTATCCCTCCGGCTCCCGTCGCCGGCCTGGTCGCTTGTCCCCATGACTCCGGGGTCAAGAGCAGGCCGGTCCTCCGGCCTGGGCGTAGCCTTCACTCTTGAGGCCGGGGTATACGATCGGGCAACCAGGCAGGCAGGTTTCCGTCCCGTCCTGGTCAAGGGCGCGCCGGTCCTCCGGCGTGGGCGTAGCCGCACCCTTGACCAGGACGTGCAGGCGAGCATCGGCAGCGCTGGTCCTCCAGCGCAGCCGAACATGCTTGCGCCTGCGCTGGGCGAGGGGCTGTCGCGTTCGGAGATGGGTTGTCGCGGAGCGGGCTGCGCAGGGTGCACATGGAGCGCAAACCCATAGCAGGAGGCATGGCCACCGCCGCCGCCTCCCAGATGCGCCGCGTCCAGGGGGCAGGCCTACCGTGCGTTCTTCGCGCCGATTTTTGAGCGGGCTGCCTGCTCGCCCCTTGATGCGGCGCTGGGCCTGCCACGCTGAACCGACAGGGGGCAGGCGCGGCGGCCGGCGCGGGCGGATCGCGTGGCGCGCGGCGATCGCGGCCGCGGATGGAGGGCCTCACGCCCCAGGCCGCGCCTGCCCCCGTTCCAGGTGTTGCGGCGCTCCCCGGCCGTGCTTAGGTCAGCGCCGTGGCGGTTCAGCGAGCGGCGTGCTCGGCGGGAACGGGGGCGAAAGAGACAGTCGCGCGCAGCGCGGCCACTGCTCCCTGCGCGGCGGCGTGGGCGGCGGGATCGCCCGGGTCGCTAGCGGGCCTTCCCGACGAACGCGCGGCGGCGCATCCCTTCTCCCGGCGCGGCGACCGCCGCGATCGATGCGGCGTGTGGCCGCGGCCGGAACCGGGAGTGTCTCGGTGGCCCATGGTCCATCCCGGCCCATCCTTTCCTTATTAAGTACTCAATGTGTACACACTGTAGGGTCTTAAGAGATCCGATGGCCCACCATGGACCATGGGCCGGGCTCTTCCGCATTGACCGTACGTTTGGAGTCGTCGCCGCAGGCCCTCTCTGCGTCTGCGACCAGGGCATGGGATAGGGAGTGGGACATATAACCCTGGGGGGGGGGTTGGGATTTGGATAGGGATGGGATAGGGAGCCGATAGGGAATGGGACTACCCAACTGCTACTGTGGTCGCCCCTTCGGCTAGTGGCTCTTCTCTGGTGGGGTAGGCCAGAGAGCACGAATGGCTCCGTTCGTCTGTCCTCACCCCAAAAGGAGGCCTGCCGGGACCGACTCGTCCTCGCCAGCCAGCCGGCAGGCCGAACTTTCTCCTAACAAGAGCGGAGCATCTTCTCGATACAGATCCCATATCGGGTGGTTTTTCCGGATCCGATCGGGGATCCTCTGCCCAAAATCCCCCCCCCCCCCCCCCCCCATCCCTGGAGCTTATGGAGGTCTTGGGGGGCTGGGCTAAGCTAAGGGCATGGCCGAGCGAGAAGTGACGCAGAGCTGCAAGCAATGCGGTGGTCTGTTTCAGGGTTGGCGACTGAAGAAGTATTGTTCGGCCACTTGCAAGAAGTACGCCGGGAATGCGCGGCGGGCGATCAAGGTGGTAGAATGCAAACGACCCCGCTGGGGGCGGGGCCTTCTTCGAGCACGCGAGGTGGCGGCGGCCTGGGTAGGATACTCGGGCCAGCGGGTGTTGTCACCCGGGGCCGGGTGAGCCGAAGAGAGGCCTCTGTGGACGCAGCAGCCCCCCCGCCCATAATCTACGCGGCGTTTGCCTTTACGCCTGTTCAATCAGAACCGGTGTCTCCCAGAGCTTTGTGTTGTCGAGATCTACGCGCAGGGCGAAGTCCCCAGGGCGATCGAAGCGAAGGTTCCGAAACTGTAGTTGTAGTGCTGCCGGAACCACGAACACCCCGGGTCTTGGCGTAGGCCCTTCCGCACGGCTGGGGAGTTGAAACCAGCCGACGTCGTCCGGTGTCTGCTGGACCACTTGACCGGCGGGGTTGGTCAGAGTGAGACGGATCTGATGATCCGTCTTCCTTTCCTCTAGTTCTTCCAGTGGCACAGACAATTCGAGTAGACAATCAATCTGGGGATAAGTCGCGGGAAACGCTGAAAACTTTAGCGTATTGAAGACCCCTGTCATGTTGATCTTCCCATCGGGTCGGGGTTCGATCTTCTCGGCTAACCAGATAAATCGAAGTTTCACTACTCGTCTCTTTTCTGAGAGGGGGCTGCTACGCGGGCGCTGGCATCCAGGGTCGCGGGCCCGCGTGAGCCTAGCACTGGCGCGGGTTACGTTGAAACCGTCTGGGCCTAGACGGCACCTCACTTATCCCGTAGCGTCCCTGCCGCCACACCCTGCGAATGGAACCGAGCGGAGCCTCCACGCTCCCTTGTAGCTCCGTTCGCAGGACTGGTGTGGCAACGAGTTCCGCTCATGTTGCAAGGGAGCACCTATGCGTCGGTGGCGTCCGTTCCTGGTCCCGCTCGTCGGCGTGGTCGTGGTCGGGGCTCTGGTGGCCGCGATCTTCTTGACGTATCGCTTTGCGCAGGAGCGCCGCGTTGACATCGGGACTCGGATCCAAAGCGTCGAGACGCGCCTCACGGCTGTGGAAGCCCTCGAGCGCTACGATCCCAGCGGGATCCAGGCGGACGTCGCCACCATGCAGGCCGTGATCGACGATCTCCGGAGCGAGATCAGCGCGGCCCGGAGCGATGCCGCCAGCGCACGGGTCGCCACGCGGCGCCTGGAGCAGGCCGAGCCGCCGTCCCACGACTGGGTCGTCGTCGAGAGACGAGTCGACGATGGCGACGACGGATACAACTGGTTCGAGCTGATCTATGTCCTGCGCTACGTGACCCCGCAGGGCGGCACGGCCGAATGGAAGGAACCGATCACCGCGTTTACCGACAACCGGGAGCTCCCCGACGTCATCGCGGATTCTCAACAGAGGACGGGGGCCTGCTTCGCACAGGCGCGCGTCGGGAAGCCGTTGCCCGCCTGTGCGCGGTGAACGGAGGCCCCATGAGCGAGGAAGGACAGGGGTCGGACTGGGACCTCGGTAACTTTAAGCCGGAGGACCTGCAGGTTGAGAGCGTGGGGATCTTTGTCGCAGCTGTCGTCGAAGGTCTTGATCCATTGCAGCCACTAGATCTGCAAGCGTTTCTGGACCGCTTTGATGCAGCTGTTGAAGAGGCACTATCTGACCTGTCAGGAGACGATGAAACGACCGCGCGAACGCGGACCGGAATTCGGAGCTTGCAAGTCTCGCTGGAGGCTGGTCTTCGCATTCGCGCGCACTACCAGGATCTCGGGCAACGCTTGCGCGAGCAAGGCTTCCCCGGGGCGGGCTCAGACTCCGACGAAGAGGACGATCCACCTGCCACCCCTTAACTGATACCAGCGCGCTACGCGTCACTTTCTACAGCGTAGACCATCGGGCACTTCGGGATCACGAGATTCCTCTCTGATCCTCGCGCATGCGCTTGTTTCCTCGCTACCATGCCCCCATGATCAGCGCCTGCTGCCCCCTCTGCTCCGCGTGACCGCGGGCGTGGATCCCGCGGTGAACCTCATGCGGGCCCTGCGGGCCGTGCGCAAGGACGTCAATGACGCGCGGCGGATCAAGTGCAGCCGGGATTGGCACGGGCGGCTCTCGAGCTTCTACGTCGACTATCCCCGCGGGCAGCGCGTGCGGGTCTCGACGCACACCCTGCCCTACGACGAGGACCGCGCACGGGAGGACTTCCTCCACGGCCGGCTGCAAGCCTGGGCCGGGGCGGAACTGATCGTCTGAAGATTCATTGGGGAACCCGGATCAGCTAAACTGCCAGCGCATTGAGACGTCCGGCTACCTCAAGAACAACTAGGAGGCCCGCTATGACCGAGGCAGTGACCGTAGCTGTCACCTACGTGCCGGGCGTGTCCCACTATCACATGGTGCTTGGTCGGATTGCTGGACCCGAGCGAGCAGGGGGAATTGTGCCCCTGTCCACCGAGGATCAATTTGGCCTGTCTCCGAGCCGTGACTATCCAGCGATCGGTCACACCTGGGAAGGGGTTGGCCCCGACCACCAAATCATCGTCCGGGCCGTCCTCGAAGGAACCGAGTGCGAGTACTGCCAGTCGATCGCGGATGCCGATGCATCGTATCGACCCACGAAGCACGTCGACATTACTGATTTTTGATGCAGCCCGAAGGAGAACGACACGGCACCGATCAGCGCATACCCTGCAGCACGATGACCAGCGTGCGCGGGAGGACTTCCTCCACGGCCGGCCGCAATCGTGGGCTGGGGCGCAACTGATCGTCTGAAGATCCATTGGGAACTCCGGATTAGCTAGACTGCCAGCACAGTGTGTAGCTAAGTACCGAAAGGGCGGATGCCCGAGCGACAAGTGACGCCTGCGGACCGGGAGCAGGTGGAGGCGATGTGGTTCGCTCCGCCGGGCCAACGGGTGACGTACCAGGCGATCGCGGACGCGGTGGGGCTGAGCTACGAACAAGTCCGGCACATCATCGCGCTGGCGCGGAAGCGTCGGGGCGAGAAGCCGCGGGCGAAGCGGAAGGATGTGCGGCCGCCGCCGGATCTGCGCCGGGGTGGGAAACGGGCGGTCCACGAGTTGCGCGATCGGCTGCGGTCAAAGATCGCGGACATCCTGTGGCGGGAAGTGGGATTGATCGAGCGGCAGCTCGAGCGGTGGGAGGCCCGGGACGACATCACCGCGCTCGAGGTGAAGAGCATGAGCACGAGCCTGGCGATCCTGATCGACAAGCGGAAAGAGCTCGATGAGGAAGCGGCCGCGTTGCCCGTCGTGGGCGCGGGCGGAGCGCCGACGCGGGATTTCGCGACCTGTCCCAAGCATCTGGAGGAGCGCTGGCGCGCGGTGGCCAAGGAGACGATGGCGCTGGATAAGGAATGGGCCGCCTGGAAGGAAACACACGATGGCAAGGAAGCTGGTTGACCAGGTCGCCCTGGCGGCGGGCGAGGACATCGAACGGGCCTTCGCACGGCGGTCCTTCGGCGCTTTCCGGCACCATCTGCAGATCCTGGGCGAGGCCGGGCCCCAGCTCATGGAGGACTGGGCCTTCTTCGACAATCCCATCTTCGAACCCACCGGCTGGACGCTGCCCCAGATCCTGACGGCCGGCCACAGCGCCGTCATCCTCAAGGGGCGGCAGATCGGCGTGTCCTGGTACATCGGCGGCTACATTCTCTGGAACGTGCTCTACGGCCAGCCGGGCGCGATCTACCAGGAGTTCTCGCAGAATGAGCGCGAGGCGAAGAAGCTCTATGGCAAGCAGCGCTACATGTACGACCACCTGCCCGGGCACATCCAGGTGGCCCCGCAGCGGCCGCCCACCCAGCTCGATCTCAACATCAAGGGCGGCGGCGAAATCAATGTCTTTCCCTCGACCGAGGACGCCGGCCGCGGCGATACCACCAAGATCGCGCTCTGGGATGAGGCCGCCAAGCACAACTACGCCAAGGAAACCTACGCCGCCGTCGAGCCCCAGGCCGAGCAGCTCTTTCAGGTGTCGACCTCGAGCGGCGGGCAGATCCCCGAGAACGCCGAGCAGATCACCGACATCGGCGATTTCTTCGCCAACCGCTACTGGGCGGCGCGCTACGGCCTCATCCCCGGCACGCACGGCATCATGTACCCCTGGTGGGTGCGGCCGCGGCGCTATGACCGCGAGGCGGGGAAGTGGATCGGGATCCACCTGCAGCCCCACGCCGACTGCGGCGGGCTGCGGCGCCGCGGGGATGGGTCGATGGAAACCTGGGAGGACCGGCCCTGCGTCGCGCCCGGCTACGAGGAACATGGCTGCCTCGGCTTCGCCATCAACTGGGATTGGTGGGAGGGCCGCAAGAAGGGCTACATCGGGGCCGAGTACGAGTTCCTGCAGGAGTTCCCCAAGACGGCTGTCGATGCCTTCGTGGGCGGGAACAACACCCTTTGGTACCCGGAGTACGTCGACGGCACCATGGCGACCGATCCCCACGACCCGCCCTTCCGCTGGTCGCAGGCCCGCATCCGGCTCTTCGGCATCGATTACGGCGCCGGCGGCGGCGACCCCACGGCCGTCTGTCCCTATGGCGTCTCCGGCACCGGGCACCTGCATCAATTCGGGGAGCTCTATCGCAAGGATGCCGTGGGCCTGGATGAGATCGTGGCCTATGTCCTGCAGCTGCACGCCATCGCGCCCGTCTTCGCCGTCTGCCCCGATCCCTCCGAAGGGGCCATGAATTACTCCCTCGCCCAGAAGCTGGCGCCGCACGGGATCTACGTGGAGCGCAAGGTCGACAACGACCGCTCCCTCTGGACGCTGCTGACGGAGAAGCTCAAGGCCAACAAGTTCACGATCGACCGCCGCTGCCGGCACTCGCGCCATGAGTTCGTCGTCTACAAGCGCCGCCTGCAGCGCAACCCCAATACGGGCGATAAGTACGTCGCCAACCGCACCGTCGACCAGCACGGCGACGCCATGGACACGCGGCGCTACGTGCTGGCCTTTTTGCGCAAGATGGAGACGTCGCCCGGGGTGCATGTGGGAACGCTCGACGGCCACCCCTTGGCCACGGAGGCCGTCTAGGATGCGGTCAGTGGGCGTTGGCGACGGCGGACGGCCCCAAGGACCGCATTCCCCGCCTTTTTTTGGGGGGGGCGTCAGCGGCCGTTCAGGCTCGCCAGCCCGATTCTGAGGGCGCTGAGGCGCTTATTCCATAAAAGCCCGTCACGGCCCATTTGTCATGGCCACTACGCTAGGGTATTGCGAGGATCGCTTTTTTGTGGTTGGCGAGCCAGGGCAGGCAGGGCGAGGACGATGGCCGATACCGAAGACGAAGGACTGCAGGAAAAGATCGAGCGGCTGGTGACGCTCGCGTTGGAGCACCACGTCCCCGCGGAAGCGATCGCGGCCATCGTGGGCGATAACATGTTGCTGGTACTCCTTGCGAACCAAAAGTGGAACGGCTCGCGGCCGGACGCGCGCATCTCCCCCACCTTCCACTCCCCCGAGCAGGAGGTGGTGATCGCCTCCACCGGTAGCTCCCCCGAGCAGAAGGTGGTGATCTCCCGCGATCAGGTGGCGCGCCTCGTCGACATGACGCCGCAGAGCATCTCCTGGCATGTGAAGCACGGCAACCTCGAGGGGGTGCGGGTGCGGGTGAACGGCCGCTCGCGGCTCGGGATCCCGCTGACGAGTCTCTGTGACTACTTCGAGATCGCCCCCGAGCGCCGCAGCGAGGCGCTGGCGTTGCTGCTGGCCGATATCGGCGACGGGGACCCCGGCACCGTCTTCTGGGATGTGCCGGGGGAAAGCGCAGACCCCAAGCTCTCCGGGGATGTGGCCCGGATCCTGAGTTGGGACATGCTCCCGCAGATGTTCATCTAATCCGCCGGTGGGCCGATGTTCCCGAGCAAACAAGCACTTTTGTGCGTGGCGTCGTTTACCTGCGCGCTGCGGTCGCCCAGAACCAGGAGGCGCACTGGCTGCCAAATCGTGCGGGATATACTAAGTGATAATGACTTACCGTAGATTGGTCACTATCCCTATAAAATAAGTGTTTTCTTGCATTGGTGTGGCGGAGGGGGAAGGATTCGAACCCCCGAGACACTCAGGCGTCTAGCGGTTTTCAAGACCGCCGCAGCGGATCTGTTGGGTGGCGGCGCGTGTCAACGATTCCGCTTCCGCCCACGTTTCTCGAGGGAACGGTGCTACAAGTCCCTGCCTTCAATACTTCCTGTCGACGAGTTAGGTGACAAATGGGTGACAGCCGTCGATATAGCTAAAGAGGACCACATACCAGCTCAGCCCATGCGGAGTCGGTGCCAAACTGATCGAACCCCGCGAAGCGGCTCGCCAAGGAACGCTACTCGCGTAGGCGGGCTGAACCTCGCGCCCTCGGTACGGCTGAGGCCCCTCACTGTCGACTAGCGACGCAAGGCCCTCAGCGCTACCCGCTTAGCTCTTCCCACTCGCCGTCTTGGCGACCACCTGCACTCCTTGAATCACCCCTTCCACAGAACGCCGCACTCGTACGGCAGCCGCTTCGCTGACCTCGCCCGCGCCCTCAATGGCGCCGGTTGCCGCCGCCGCCGCGGCGTCCTCCACACCGATCCCCGTCTTCTTGGCGGCCTCAATAGCGCCCTCAACGGCTCCAACGGCCGCAGTCGTGACGTCAGCACCGATCATCGCCGCTTCACTAACGGCCGCCCGGCTGGTCTTGCCGATCGCCTCCACCGACTCCGCCCCGACCTCGGAGGAGCCTTCCACGGCGCCGATCACCGCTCCCTTGGCGGCGTTTCCGACGGAGCTTCCGACTTGCGTCGCCGCGTCGACCGTCGCGGTGAGGGTCGTGGCCGCGGTCTGTGCCGCTTCGCCGCCGATGTCGCCAACGGCGTCAATGGCTCCCTTGACGGCTCCCACCGCTAGGTTGGCGGCTGCGCCGCCTGTCTCGCCAGTTTCCTTGACTGTCGTTCGGGTGAGGTTGGCGACTTCACCCACAGCGGTTGCAGCGACCTCTCCCGTGCCTTTGAGCAGCCCGATGACACTGCCTTTGACCCGATTCCCGATCTCTCGTTCATCAACCATCTTCATCATCCTTTCAGAGGATTGCTCGCGGCAGGGAAGCCATCATTGCCAGGGCAATCGGCTGGCCCACCCGATTTCGCCAACGGCTTGGTCCACCATATTCGAGACCACCACAGTAATTGGGCATCGCACCTTCTACCCTGCCCATGGGCGTCTCAACAGGTGGTGTCAACCCTAACGATACACCCTGCTCTACGTCAGCTCCGGCAACCCTCTCTTTCAAGACTTCGGTAGCCCTCCACGGTCTCATTTCTCTCAGCCGGGGCTTCGATCGCGCCTGTGCGGGGCTGCGCTGACCGCATCAAGGAGGATGACGGCAGCGGATTGGCAGATCGCGAGGAAGACCCTAAAGGGTGCCATCTGGCATTGCGCTGATCACCACGTTTTCAGGGCCACTCGATCCTCAAGCTTCAACCAACGAAAGGCTGCGGTGAATGCGTAAATGTCGGCAGGATCGGCTGTCTCATCTCGGTCCGGTATAGCCTTATCCATAAGCGCGACGAAATCCTATGCACTGGCGGAGGGGGAGGGATTCGAACCCCCGAGACGCCGAGGCGCCTAGCGGTTTTCAAGACCGCCGCAATCATCCACTCTGCCACCCCTCCGCACCTTCTCAATAGTAGTACCCGCATGAGCGTCGTATTGTGAACCTGGCGATCCTGATCAGACGCCGCTACGAAGATGACCTCGCTCGCTAGGAGGGATTGCGATGGCAGAAGAGCTCGTATTCGCAGTCGGTAAGGGCGAGGCTCAGCGAGCCCAACCGATCAGCCTCGCGGAAGCCAGCCTTCGTGAGCGAGCTGACTTGCAGGAGTGGGTTCGCACGAATCCTGAAATCTTGGGGCCTGACATCCGCATCGTTACCTTTGAGTTCAGCGGCTGGCAGAGTCGGGTAGGCACCGCTTCAGACCGCCTCGACTTGTTAGGGATCGACGCGGATGGCCGACTGGTAGTTGCTGAATTGAAGCGCGGCCGGGCACCCGATGCAACTGAGATGCAGGCGATCAAGTACGCTGCGTTCGCCTCACGTTTCACTCCTGAGCAACTTGCTGAAAGCCACGCGACTTACCTCGCCAAGGTGGGGGGAACAGCGATAGCTGCCGACGACGCCCAAGTGTTGCTGGAAGAACACGTTGGTGGTGCACTCGAACAAGACCTACTCCGGCGGCCCCGAATCATATTGCTAGCAACGGCCTTCGGTCCGCAAGTCACTGCCAGCGCGGTGTGGCTCACCGAAATGGGTGTGGATGTCGAATTGATCGAGTTCAGCGCCCATCGCACAGAGCGCGACCTGATCCTAATTGTCACATCGGTGTGGCCGGTGAGTGATGTCGAAGAGTTCACCGTGACACCAGGACGAGCCGAACAACGAGCGGCGGTCGAGCGTTCTCAGGGACGGCGGGAGGCTAACGCGGTGACTACGCTCATCGCTGAGCGGACGCTTCCGGATAGTGAACGACTGGAGCTTAGATGGACAGCACTCCCGTTGCCGGTGCGTGACGTAGTGCAGGAATGGATCGGCACCGATCGTCATCGAGGATGTGCTGCTTGGCGGAACAGGCCCCGTAGGCCGTTGGTGTGGAAACCCGATGGTACTTTTTGGAGTCCCACAGGCCTCGCCAGGCACATCATTAGCGAAGCATCTGGTGAGAAGTACCGATCAAAGTTGCAAGGGCCACGACTATGGATCACAGAGGATGGATCGAGCCTTGCCGAGCTGGCAGGCTTCGGACGGGACTGGTCCGAAATCCATCGTCTGCTAGCACTCGTTCATCCGGGAAAGTGGACTACCTACGAGGATCTGGCAGAGGTGATTGGCAGCTCTGCCCGAGCCGTGGGCCGGCATGTGACACAGTGCTGGAAGTGCCCAGCCGCGTACCGCGCACTGACCAGCGATGGCAAGATAGCCCACGACTTCCGATGGACCGACCCGGAGGACGTTCGCGATCCACGCGAGGTGCTGGAAGGCGAAGGTGTGAAGTTCCAGGATGACATGGCGAGCGCAGAGCAGCGCGTCACAGCCGATGACTTTGCGAGCCTTCGTGAACAGTCGGCAAGTGTGGCCGCTCATGGATCGTGATTACTGCGGTTTTCAAGACCGCCGCAATCATCCGCTCTGCCACCCCTCCGTGCCTTCAATAGTAGTGTCTCCCGATTACCGCACCGCCGCACGCCGGAGCGCCATCAGGCCCAGGATCTCCCACACGAGATTGGCTGCGGCGATCGTGGTCACCTCCGCGTGGTCATACACGGGCGCGACTTCGACGACGTCCGCGCCGACGATCTCCAACCCGGCGAAGCCCCGCAAGATTCCCGCCAGCTCCCTGGTGGAAAAGCCGCCGATCTCGGGCGTCCCCGTCGCCGGAGCGAAGGCGGGGTCTAGCACGTCGATGTCGATCGAGAGGTACACCGGCTGATCCCCGACCCGCTGCCGCACGCGCTCGACCACGCCGCCAATCCCGATCTCCTCGATCTCCCAGCTGCCCAGCACTGAAAAGCCCAACGCCGCGTCCCCGCTCAGGTCTTCGGCGCCGTAGAGCGGCCCCCGGATCCCCACGTGGATCGACTGGCCGACGACGAACAATCCCTCTTCGGCAGCCCGGCGGAACGGCGTCCCATGCGTGAAGGGCACCTTCATGTAGGTGTCCCAGGTATCGAGATGTGCGTCGAAATGGACGAGGGCGACCGGCCCGTGCGCCCGGTGGACCGTCCGCAAGAGCGGGAGCGCGACCGTATGATCGCCGCCCAGGGCGACGACCCGCCGGCCCTTGCCGACCAGATCGCTCGCGGCGGCCTCGATCTGCTCGAGGGCGTCCGCGATGACGTATGGGCTGCAGGCGATATCGCCGGCGTCGACCACCTGCTGCCCCTGAAAGGGCTCGACCTTGAGGGACGGGTGGTAGGCCCGCAGCAGCCGCGAGCCCGTGCGGATGCCGAGCGGCCCGAACCGCGCGCCCGGCCGATAGCTCGTCCCACTATCGAAGGGCACGCCGACCACGGCGATATCCCAGCTCGTGACCTGGTCGATCCGCGGCAGCCGGGCAAACGTGGTGGGCCCCATGAAGCGCGGGAAGTCGCGGCCGTCCGGAGGTCCGAGCTTGCCGTTGTGGTCGCTGAAGTCGACATCCATCGCGGCTCCTATCCAACGCGGTACGAGGTCCGGGCGTCTCCGCAGACTACTCCTCCCGCGCGCGCGGCAACTTCCTGATCTACAGTCAGCGAGCGTCGCTGGCGCAGCCTTCTCCGACAGAGGGAGAGGCCGAGGGGACGAGGCCATGGTCGACCTGCTGATCACCAACGGCACGATCATCGACGGAAGCGGGGAACCCAGCTTCGCCGGCAGCGTCATCGTCGATGGCGACACGCTGGCCGTGCAGCGCGGCGACCCGTCGGAGCTACAGGCGGCGCGCACGATCGACGCGACTGGCCTGGTGGTCTGCCCCGGCTTCATCGATCTCCACTCCCACGCCGGACTGACCATCCTCGGCGCCCCTGAACATGAGCCCAAGGTGCGCCAGGGCGTCACGACCGAATTGATCGGGGTCGACGGGATCTCGCACGCGCCGTTCAAGAGCGCGGCGGAGCGCGACCGCTTCATCTGGATGGACTGCGGTCTGAACAGCTACCCCCCGGCGCCGGCGGATTGGCTGACCGTGGCCGATCTCCTGCACAAGCTCGACAACGCCGTCGCGGTCAATATGGCGTTCATCCTGGGCAACGCGCCGCTGCGAATCTGGGCGGTCGGGTGGGAAGATCGGCCCGCAACGGAGCGAGAGATCGCGGAGATGCGGGCCGTATTGCGAGAAGCGATCGAGGACGGCGCCTGGGCGCTCTCGTCGGGGCTCGACTATCCGCCGGGCTCGTACGCGGATAGCCAGGAGCTGGCGGCTTTGATGGCGGAGGCGGCTCGCCACGACGGCTTCTACCACACGCACACTCGCTCGCAGCTTCGCCGCCAGGGAGCGCTCCAGCCTTGGGAAGAAGCGCTCGATATTGGGCGCATGAGCGGGGGAGCCGTCCACTTCACGCACTACTATCAGCCGCTCGGCAGTCCGGCCGCGGCCGAGGCGTATCTGGACCTCGTCGATGCCGCTCGCACTGACGGACGCGATGTCACTTTCGATTGCTACACCTACCCTTACTCTTCCACGACCGCCACGATCTTGCTCCCGAACTGGGCGAAAGAGGGCGGCCCCGAGCGCCTCATGGAAGCGTTGCGCAATCCCAATGACCGCGCGCGGATCAAGGAAGCGCTGACCAGCAAGGAACGGGTGCTGCGCTGGGAGGTGGGCTGGCTGACCTCGTTCCGCCGGCCGGAGAACGCGCCCTATGACGGGCGGTTGGTCCCGGAGATCGCGGCGATGCGCCGGCAGGAGCCGGCGGATGCGCTGCTGGACCTTCTCCTTGAGGAGGAGCTGCACGTGACTTGGGTCGGGGCGTGGGTGACCGAAGCCACGATCCCGCACTTCGTGGCCCACCCGCAGGGGATGATCGCCAGCGATGCGATCGTCTTCGGCGACCGGCCCAGCCCCCGAACCTACGGCTGTTTCCCCCTAGTTCTGGGCCGCTTCGTGCGCGAGGAAGGCCATCTCTCCCTGCCGGAGGCGATCCGCAAGATGACCTCCGCTCCCGCCCGGCGCCTGGGTCTCCGCGATCGCGGTCTCTTGCGCGACGGCTGTAAGGCGGACATCGTGATTTTCGACCCGGAGACGGTCGAGGCGCGTGCAACTCACCAGATGCCGCGCGCATATCCGGCCGGGATCGACTATGTCATCGTCAACGGCCGTGTCGTGATCGATCGCGGCACGCACACCGGCGCCCTGCCGGGACGCGCTTTGCGCAGCGGACGCGACTAGGTCACCGTGAAGCCCGAGACCTGCCCTCGGTTGTAGTGGGGCGGAAGTTGCAGAGCAAGATGTAGGCTCCGGGCGTCATTTCCAGTGTCAGTTGGTCGGTTTCTCCATGATCCAGGCACCCTGTCCACCCCAACACATCCAGACCGGATTCATCAACCACTGGTCCGGAGACGGGCAGGGCGTCCGGAGCAATGTCCGTGCGAATCACGGCGAGCTCATGCATGACGCCCCGTTGGTTCCCATCGTTCACGACGTTGAAGGTGACTGTCCCAGCGGGTGCCGACGTTGCATCCAGAATGATCTCCCACTCCGTGAGGCTCACCTAGATGCTGCCATCCGCGGAGACGGCCGGGGCTGGCTCCTGGATAGGCGCTTGCTGCGTGGCCGCTGCCTGATCTTACGCGAGAGGCTGCTCATCGACCGGCGCCGGCGATGGTGTGTCGTCGTCGTCGTCGCAGCCAACCAGCGCAATCCCCACGGCACCGATCCCGAGACGGCCGACAAGCCCTAGCATCCACCGGCGAGAGATTCGCCTGCGTGTCGCGACTGTTCGTGTCATCTCATCCTTCTCTCTCCGCAGGCATCCAAACCCGGCAAGCTTTGCGCAATTCGAGCACGAGAGCGCGCCGCGCGGCAAGGAGTGGCCGGTGGCGCGCAGTGGCTGACGCGAAAGCGGAGGCAACAAGCGCAGCCGTGCGGTCTCTCTCGCCGACCGCAGCATCACCTGGACACCCGCGATAGGTTTCCTAGCGGTTTACTGGCCGGTGAACCGCGGCGCGCGCTTCTCGAAGAATGCCGCCGCGCCCTCAAGATTGTCTCGGGTCATTGCGGTTTGTACGAGCGCTTCGGTTTCGAAATCGAGAGCAGTCTCCAGCGACGCTTCTAGGCCGCGATCGAGCATCGTTTTGTGGAGCTGCACGGCCAGCGGGGCGCGGCTAGCGATCCGCGCCGCCAGACGACCAGCCTCCTCCCGCTCCGTGCCGGGCTCCACCACTCGATTGACGAGGCCTATGCGGTGCGCTTCCTCAGCGTCGATGAATTCTCCTGTGTAGGCCAGCTCGCGGGCCTTGGCCAGCCCGATCTGGCGCGGCAAGAAATACGTACCACCGTTGGTAATCGTCACGCCGATGTTGACCTCGGGAAATCCGAACTGGGCGTCGCGCCCCGCCACCACCAGATCGCAGGCCGCCACGGTTTCGCAGCCTGCGCCCAGCGCATAGCCCTGCACGGCTGCGATCACGGGGCAGTGCAGCCGCCTCAGCCAGCGGGCGCTGTCCTGCAAGGTTTGCTGCCACCGTCGCAGCTGCGCGCCGCTCAGCGTTCCCGATGCGATCCCTTCGTTGTGACTGCGGATCTCCTCCACATCATGTCCGGCAAGAAATGCCCGGCCTTCGCCCGCGAGCACTACGCAGCGCACATCGCGATCGGCGTCCACCTCGGCCAAGAGTTCGCACATGCGACTCCAGCTCTCCACGGTCATCGCGTTGAGGCGCTCGGGACGGTTGAAGATCAGCCAAGCCAAGTGCCCTTCCCGGCGGATGAGGATGCGCTCTTCACTCATGCGGATGCTCCCTCTCTCTTTCTTGGCGGTGAGCAACTCAGGCTTACACCCTCACTCTGCGACGGAAAGTCCGCTCACGCTTGAACTCCCGAAGAGTCACGCAGTTTAGGTCACGCGCACGACGCGCCCACTGGTTAGCGCTTCAAGATCAGAAGGTGTGAGCCGGAAGACGGCGTGGGATGTACCAGCGGCCGCCCAGATTTCGTCGTATCGCCGGAGGTCTTCGTCGATTAAGACATCCATAGACGACGCATGTCCGATCGGGGGCACGCCGCCGATGGCGAACCCGGTCCTTGCTTGCACGAATTCCGCCGCAGCCAGTGTGATCCGTTCCCCGATCAGAGCGGCAACGGCCTCGCCGTTGACGCGATTGGTCCCACTCGCGATCACTAAGAGTGGTGCGTTCGATTCCCGGCGGTGGAAGACGAGCGATTTGGCGATCTGGGCCACTTCGCAGCCGATCGCGCTCGCCGCCTCTGCGGCCGTCCGGGTACTCGCCGGCAGTTCGCGGACTTCCAATACCAGCCCGGCGGCGGCGATCACATCCTGGACGCGCTGAGCCTTGGCGCTCAGTTTCTCCATCATCGATCTCCTACGTCCCTCGATCGGTCAAGAGCGAGTCTCCCACGCGCGCAGGCTCACCCTCGACGGAATCGCCGTGCTAGTCTCCTCTGACAGGGTGCGCGTGCAAGTGGAATGGGCGCGCTCCCTCCATTTCCCAGAGATTCGCGTTCCAGATATTTCGCGGAGCGCGGCGTTTCCAAAGGATGATGCGATGCGCGACCAGGGATCCCTCTATAAGAAGACCTCTGCGTGGAGAGACTGGCGGTCTGGCCTGAGCCTCCACGTCGTCTTGTTGATCGCGGCGCTAGCAATGGTCGCGTTGGTCGCTGCGGCCTGTGGCGACGACGAGGAGGCCATGCCTGCGGCATCCGAGGCACCCAGCGACCAGCCCGTGGACACGGGAGACGAAGCACCGCCCAGCGAGGGTCCGCTACGCATCGGCTTTCTTGCGGATTTCTCGGGCCCAATCGCGGAGTTCGGACCACCTATCAAGACCGGCGCCGATCTGGCAATCAAACACATCAACGCTGCTGGCGGCGTCCTAGGTCAGGACGTGCTACTGGCGGCCATCGGCGACACCATGTTGGATCCGGTGCAAGGCGCCGAAGAAGCCCGCCGGCTTATTGATATCGAAGGCGTCCACGCCATCGTGGGGCCGCTCGCCAGTGACGTGACCGTGCCGGTGGGCGAGAGCGTCACCGGCCCAGCCGGAATTCCCACGATCTCGCCATCCGCTACGGCGCCGGCGATCACGTTGGTGAACGACAACGGCTTCCTTTTCCGCAGCACGACCTCGGACGCGGCCCAGGGGCCTGTCCTAGCGCAGCTGGCGATGGACGAAGGCTTCGAAAACGTCGGCGTGCTGTTCGTCAACGATCCCTATGGCCAGGGGCTGTCCGGGTCCTTTGTCGGCGCCTTTGCGGGCAGGGCAACCGTCGCATCCTACGAGGGCGAACAAGCGACCTACTTGGCGGAGTTGCAAGCGGCCGCGGCGAACGGCGCCCGCGTGCTTGTCGCAATCGGATTCCCAACCGAAGCGATGGTCTATGTCCGTGAGGCGCTGGAGAATGATCTGTTCGACCAGTTCCTGTTTGTCGACGGGACCCGCAGCCAGGAACTCATCGACGCGATCGGGGCCGAGTTCCTCGACGGCTCCAAGGGGACCGCGCCCACCGGCGGCCCCGGCACGACAAGCAGCCAGGCTTGGGAAGCCTCCTACATCGCCGAATACGGCGCGCTCCCGACGGTACCCTTCGTCGCCGAGACGTATGACGCCACGATCTGCCTCGCACTGGCCGCCGAAGCCGCCGGTTCGACCGACGGCGTAGCTATCCGCGACGCGTTGCGGCAGGTCTGCGGTGGCGGGGGCGAAATCGCAGTGGCAGGCGTCGAAGGCGTTGCCGCCGCGCTCGCCGCCGTGCGCGCCGGCAACACAGTCAATTACGAGGGCGCCGCCACCAGCGTCGACTGGGACGCGAACGGCGATGTGCTCACCGGCTTCATCGGTATCTGGCAATACCAGGACGGCACGATCGTCGACCTAGATGAGGTTCCGTTCGATCTGTCGAACTGACCACCACGAGGCGCAACGCAAAGCGAGCGGCTCATTCGAGCCGCTCGCTTTATTCCGCTCCATGGATCGTCACGCCTCTGGCGAGGGGCGGGCTCTGGGATTCGAGATGCGAGCACGGAGGCTGGCCCAGCGTCCTCCATCAGAGTCCGGGTCACTGACAAAGCGACTGACACGCCGCTGTTCGGGCAAGATTCCCTGCGGCCGCGCGACGACGAAGGCGACGATCAACAATCCGATCACCAGCTGCCGGATCATGAAGACGCGGTTGCCCAAAAAGCCCGGGAGGTCCTCTTGGATCAAGGGCGTCCCGAACCAGAAGAAGCCCACCAAAAGCGCGCCTAAGATCGCGCCGCGATTGTTGCCGCTGCCCCCCACCATCAGCATCGCCCAGACGAGGAAAGTACCCAGCAGGTCACTGAACGAGGTTGGGGCGATGGCGCCGAAGCGGTGCGCGAAGATCGCACCGCCAAGACCCATGATCATCCCGCCCAGCACGAAACTCTGCATCCGGAAGCTGACCGTGTTCTTGCCCGCCGCTTTGGCAGTGTCCTCGTTCTCACGGATTGCGCGGAGCACCCGACCCCAAGGCGAGCCTGTAGTCCGTTGCAGAGCCAGATACACGACTAACAGCGTCACCAGCGCGATTCCTAAGAGCACCCAGCGGTAGTCTTCCCCGCTCGCAAGCTCATCCAAGAAGCGAGGGATCCCGCTCAGGCCGCTGGAGCGATTGACCAATCCTTCGATCGAGTTGGCGATACTGCGCAGGATCGCCGCGATGCCGATCGTCGCGATCGCGAGGAAGTCGTGGCGGAGGCGTAGCGTCGGCAAGCCGACGATCAGCGCTAGCGCCCCCGCCGCCCCCATGCCCGCCAACCAGCCAATGGGAACGGGCAAACTGAAGCCGCCAGCGTAGTCGAGAATCCCCGTCACCTCGGTGCCGGACGCGGTGACGATGACGGTGTCTGGATGGGGGAGAGTCAACAGGGCGCTGGTGTAGGCGCCCACCATGAAGAACGCCACGACGCCGAAGTTGAAGACGCCCGTGTAGCCCCATTGGAGGTTGAGCCCGAGCGCTACGATGCCGAAGATGGCGACCGTCGTAAGGAAGCCCACCGTCCAATTGACGGCGCCGCCGAAAGTCACCAGTACGATCAGGTCGATGCCGAAGAGGTCCACAGCGTCCTCTAGATCGTCGAACCGAACAGCCCCCGCGGGCGCAGCAACAACATCAAGATCAGGATCACGAAAGGTACGGCGGGCTTCAGTCCCGTGTTGATCCACTCAGTCGAGACCTCTTGCGAGATCCCAACCACCATGCCTCCCATGAGCGCTCCCCAGGGATTGCCGATCCCGCCCAGGATCACCGCAGCGAACATTGGCAGGATCAGGTTAAAACCGGCACTGAAGCGCAGCTGCGCTTGGATCCCCAGCATGATTCCCGCTACCGCGATGAGACAGCCCGCGATCACCCAGGTCCAGCGACGGATCTGCTCCGTCTCGATCCCCGCGACTTCGGCCAAGTCGGGGTTGTCTGCGGTAGCGCGCATCGCCTTGCCCAACTTGGTGCGATACAACAGCAGGTACACGACGATCACGAGCAGCAGGGTGAGACCGAAAATGAAGAACTGGTCCGGCTTGACTTTGAGATCCCAGAAGATGGTCGTGGCTTCGTTGATGCCGGACTGGTAACGGAAGGCAGCGGGGCCCCAGATCATCTGCACGATCGCGCGCAGGCCGATGCCGATCCCCAGGCTGGCGACGGCCATCGTGATGAACCCGCCGCCGCGAGCGCGCAAGCGGCGAAAGACCAGCCAATCCAAGCTCAATACGGTCAGCGCTACCCCAGCCATGGCGACCAGCGCAGCCGGGATCATCCCCCAGCCGAAGGAGAGCGGACCGATCGTCCCGCCGTGGAGTCCTGCATTGACGACCACCGCGAACGCCAGGAACATCCCCAGCGTCATCAGGTCACCGTGGGCGAAGTTGGCGAACTTCAGCACGCCGTAGCTGAGAGTCAGCCCGATCGCCCCCAGACCGATGATCGAGCCGGAGACAATGCCAACGATGACCAGCTGTGCGATATCCGTGGCGTGCTCCTACGCGGATGCGGTCGCTTGACCCAAGAAGAGCCGTGCCACATCCGGGTTCGCCAATAACTTCTCTCCAGACTGCTCCAGCGCATTGCGTCCCGCCACCAGCACGAAGCCGCGATCGGAGAGGCGCAGCGCCTCCTTCGCGTTCTGCTCCACCATCAGAATCGCGACGCCCTGCTCGTTGATCACGCGGATACGCTCAAAGATTTGGCCGCGCATTCTCGGCGAAAGGCTCGCGGTCGGTTCGTCCAGGCAGAGCAGGACGGGATCCAGCATCAAGGCACGCCCGATCGCGAGCATCTGCCGCTGCCCGCCTGAGAGATTGCCAGCGCGCTCTGCAGGACGGCGCTCGAGATCTGGAAAGAGGGACAAGATCTCAGCGAGCCGCGCGGCCGTCCCGTGCCGACGGCTATAGCCGCCCAACTGGAGGTTCTCGCGTACGTTCAGGGACGGGAAGACGTTGTGCGTCTGGGGCACAAGCGCCGCGCCGGCCGCGACCATTTTGGGCGCCGAGGCGCGTGTGACATCGCTGCCCTGAAAGGCAATACGTCCCGTGGAGGGGCGCAGCAGGCCAAAGATGGTCTTGAGCAGGGTCGATTTGCCGGCGCCGTTGGGTCCGATGATGGTGACGATCTCCGCTTCGCCCACGCGGAGTGAGACGTCGTGGATGATCTCGGCGCCGCCGTAGCCAGCGCTGATCCCGCGTACCTCCAACAGCATCATCGGTACTGACTGCCGAGGTAAGCATCTTGCACCGCTGGATCAGCCACCACAGCGCTGGGCACGCCCTCGGTCAGCACGCGCCCAGCAGACATCACCACCACCGTGTCCGCCAGCCGCATCACCACATCCATATTGTGCTCAATGATCAAGAACGTCACCGACAGCTCTCGTTGTAGTCGGCGGAGGTGATCGACCAATTGCAGCGCGAGCGTAGGGTTGACGCCGGCAGCCGGCTCGTCGAGCAGGACCATTTTGGGGCGGGCGATCAGCGCCCGCGCTAGCTCCAACAGTTTTTTCTGGCCGCCAGAAAGGTTGCCGGCGCGCTCGTACGCCAACTCGTCGAGCGTCATGAGACGCAGCATTTCGTGGGCACGAGTCTCGTGGGCTTGCTCCTCACAGGCGACCCGCTTCGGACGGAAGAGCGGCTCCCAAGGCCGCTCACCTCGCTGCGCGCCGACACCGAGCATGCAGTTCTCCAGCACGGTCATCGAACTCAACTCTTGCGGGATTTGGAAGGTCCGCACCAGACCACGGCGCACGATCGCAGGCGGAGATAAGCGGGCGATGTGCTCTCCCGCAAACTCGATCGTACCGCTGTCGAGACGGAGGAAGCCGCTGATGCAATTGAAGCAGGTGGTTTTACCTGCTCCGTTGGGGCCGATCAGCGCAGTGATCGTCCCTTCTTCGACCGCGAAAGTAGCGCCGTCGACGGCCGGGTTGCCGCCGAATCGCTTCAATAGATTCGTGACCCGGAGAATTCCGCCTATACCGGCCCTCCGATCCAAGTGCCCGGAAGAGGCCGCTTTTAATGCCGTGTCATGGTAGCCTGCCGCCGCTCGCGCTTGGGGCAAGGGATGCCAGCGATACTCATTGACAAAGCGTGGCCGGTCTGGTGGGAGATGGCAAGGCGATCGTGCGGTATTCTCCCTCTAAGAGCGACCCGTTCTCTCACCAGAAGGGCCGCTGGGTTGCTCGGTGGAGCGCTGCCTGTTTAACTATTCCAGGCTTAACCGCTGCCCGAACGGCAAGAGCAAACTTGCGCTTGGTCCAGCGACGTTCGAAAGGACAATTCTATGAGTGAAGCCGTCCAGTCCACGATGCGGGTCGATCCAGTCACCTTCGAATTGGTACGCAATTCGCTGAAAGCAGCCTGCGCGGAGATGGCGCTGGTCGTCTCCAAGACCGCGTATTCGGTGGCGATCAACGAGGGCAAGGACTTCGCCGGCACGATCAGTAATGCCAAAGGCAGTCTGGTAACGCAGAGCGACTACGACTTGCCCGCGTTCGTGGGGCTCAGCATGTACTCAACCAAGGAGGTCGTGAAGCAGATCGGCCTCGAGAACATGGAGCCAGACGACATCTACTGGATCAACGACCCGTATGTCGCCAGCACGCACTGCAACGACATGCACTTCGTACGGCCGGTGTTCTATGAAGGCCAAGTGGCAGCGTTCGTGGAATCGACCGCCCATTGGAGCGACGTGGGGGGAGCGGTGCCGGGTTCGCTGAACTCCCGTGCGGTAACCCACTACGACGAGGGGGTGCGGCTGCCGGCGGTGCGCGTCTACCGCAAGGGCGAGCTGCAGCGGGATGTGGTTTCGCTGGTGATGACCAACGTGCGCGATTCCTGGGAAAGAATGGGCGATCTGAACGCGCAATGCTCAGCGCTGCGCACGGGGGATTCACGTTTACAGGAGATGTTCCGTAAGCACAGCCTACAGACGGTGTGGGACTGCATGGAGGAGCTGCAGGACTACTCGGAACGGATGATCCGCTCCGCGCTCCGCGCCATTCCGGACGGCATATACAAGACCGAGGACTACAACGACCAGGTTTTCGAGAGCGGAAATCCGGCCACGTTCCGGGTCACGCTTACGATCGAAGGAGACCACGCGACTTTCGACATGTCCGACAGTGACGATACGGTGCCGGGCAGCATTAACACGACGATCGTCTCGACCACGTCGTCTTTGTTCAACTCATTGGGAGCGATCCTGCCGCCGATGCCGATGAACGCAGGGGTCATGCGCGCGGTTGAAATCAAGACGCGCCGGGGGTCGATTTGCCATGCGCTGCCGCCGACAGCGGTGTCGCTGCAGGCGTCGAGCATGGAGATTCTGGTGGGCTGCGGCGTGCAGGTATTGAGCCAGGCACTGCCGGAACGGGGCGCAGGCACCTGCTCCACAATCCTCAATACCGTCTTCACCGGGATCGACAAGCGCGAGACGTTCGGAGACGAGCCGTTCCTGGAGTACGTATGGGCGGTGGGAGGCATGGGAGGGACGAAATACAAGGATGGCCCGAGTGTAGTGGGGACTGCGTTCACGGCCACGATCCAGAATATCCCGGCCGAGCTGCAGGAACGCCGCTACCCGCTGTTCTGGCGACGCTATCAGATCAAGCCGAACACCGGCGGGCCGGGCAAGCGGCGGGGAGGGATGGGGTTGGACCAGCTTTGCGAGTTCCCCTTCGCCGGGGGGCAGTTGACGAATTTCGGCAATCGTGCCGAGGTGGGGCCGCCGGGATGCTTCGATGGGGAGCGGGGAGCAACAGCAGGCCTGGTGATGAACGAGAGAACGGAGAATGAGCGGCGGGTGGGACTGGTGGCGGTGAACGTGCCGGTGAGTATTGGCGAGACGCTGCACTTCTGGTCGGCAGGGGGAGGCGGGTATGGAGATCCGCTCGATCGGTCGATCGAGGATGTGGTTGGAGATGTGCAGGACGACTTGCTTAGCATCGCGAATGCGCGAGATCAGTATGGGGTGGTAATGAGCGAGCGCAATGTGCGAACGCTGGACTATGCGGTGGACACAGCCGCTACCGAGGCTTTGCGCAAAGAGATGCGTGCCCAGCGCGCTTAAGCGCGCTGGGGGCGGCCTGCGGGCATAAGTTCGTCCGGAGCGCCGCAGAGGAGAGCGAGCAGGACGGCTGCCGTCCGCGAAACGCTGGGGCTGGCTGCTATTGAGTGCTAGCCCATGCAGCCAGGGCCGATTTGAGCCCTTCCTGCTGTATTCGCTGCTTGGTCTGGCGGACGGCGTCCGTAGCGTGGGCGAGCGCGTCATACTCCGCCGAGAGCAGGAAGGCCTCGCGGAAGCCCTGGATCTCCTGGCTGCGATTGATCGCGCGCTTCTCAAGCACCAGAATCTCGCGGGGTGTCTTTGCGACGCGCTGTGCGTACTCTTCGACGTAGCTATCCAACTCCGTAGCGGGCACAGCAACATTAAATAATCCGATTCGAGCCGCCTCCGCACCAGAGATGACCGTGCCCGTGGGGAAGATAAGCTCTTTGGCCTTCTTCGGACCGACATGCCAAGCCCAGAGCGGTCCCAGGAAGCCCGCGCCAAGCGGGATCTGGGGTGTACCTACACGGGCATCTTCGGCGGCGATCGTGATATCGCTCGAAACCGCCAGCATCGATCCACCGGCCAGGCAGGCGCCATGCACCTTGGCGATTACTGGAATACGTGTCTCCCAGATGCGGAGGAAGCGCTCGATCATGCGCTCCAAGCGATCACGGTCGGCAGAGACACCGCGGATCTCGGCGGAGTCGCCGGAACCAGCGAGATCATAGCCAGCGCAAAAGCCCCGGCCTGCTCCACTGAGCAAGATCACGCTCACAGCATCGTCAGTTTCTGCCTCCACAAAAGCGTGGTCCAATTCCTGCTGCAATAGCGGCGAGATCGCGTTCATGCGCTCCGGCCGGTTGAGCATGATGTGCGCGACGCGGTCGGCTCGCTCATAGGTAATCGTTTCCGGCATGCCTAGCCTCCTCAGCTGCCAGCGCGGTCGGCCCGAAGCTCGGCGCGGAGAGCAGCGGTCGCTCCGGCGTCGATCTCATAGGAAAGGCAGCGGCGGTCCAGCGCGCGCACGACGACGCCATAGTCCGCACGCGCACCCTCGATCGAGACGTACTCGTCGATCACATCGTTGAGCACGCGTTCCGGGTCACGTTCTAGGGGTTCGCCGTAGCCACCACCGCCGGCGGACCAGAAGGAGAGCAGGTCCCCTACTACAACGGGCACTAGGACCGAGAATACAGGCAGGGACTTCTCGCGCTCGGTATCCGGATTCAGCGCCATGCCCGCTGTCCGTCCCACGTGACCCCCGAAGACGCCGGGAGGGCCGAAACGCTCGCGGTTGCCGAAGGTGGAGAGAGTGCCAGCCACGTAGGGGAAGGTGACGAGTTGGTGGACGGCCATACCACCACGCGAGCGGCCTGGTCCGCCCGAGTTCTGCAAGAGCTGGTAACGCTGATAGAGGAGGGGAAAGCGTCTTTCTTGGAGTTCGGCAGGGACGTTGACGATCGTGGAAGCGTAGGGCGATCCAACGACGTTCGCTCCGTCGTTAGATCGCGAACCGCCCATGCCGCCGGGTGACCAGATATAGCAGATATAGGTGGTGGCGAAGCCATCGCGCGTGTCCCAGCCGTGGTAGGTGGTATTAAGGATCGTCGATGCAACGCCAGCGCCGCGCGCCGGCAAAGCCGCGCTCATCGCCAGGGTGACAGCACCGATCACTGCCTCCATGCTGCTTGCAGCGGTAGCGGAGATCGCAGAGGGGGGTTGCGCGTGGCAGATGGAGCCAGGTGTTGTGCGGATCGTCATCGCCCGCAAGATGCCGGCGTTCATAGGCATAGTGGGGAGGATCGATCCGACCGCTATGAAGACTGCGGAGGTCGTGGCGGCAATCGTGGAGTTAACGCCGGAACCGGCGGCGCCATCGCTGGCGGTAAGGTCGACATCGGCGTGATCGCCGTCGATGGTGAGCCGCAGCCGTATGGCGACAGGATTGCCGGTTGCCACATCTTCGTCGACCCAGTCTTCCGCCTCGTAGGCGCCGTCTGGAAGAGCACGAAGATTCTCTCGCATCATGCGCTCGGACTGGTTCTGAATCTCCGCCATGCCGGCCAGGACGGCAGCGGGGCCGTGTTTTTCCGCGAGTTCGCGGATGCGCCGGTCGCCAAGCCGCACTGCAGAGGTCTGCGCGTTGAGATCGCCCATGCGTTCCCAGGACTCACGCATGTTGTGCAGTAGGAGAGCAACGACATCGTGGTTGAGCTCCCCCTCGCGCCAGATCGTGATGGCTGGGATGCGCACGCCTTCCTCGTAGTGGGAGCGGGCACTGACGTTGATCGATCCAGGCGCGACGCCGCCTACATCCGACCAGTGCGCTGTGGAGGAAACGAAAGCGATGATCTGGTCCTCGTGGAAGACGGGGCGGACGAAGTGGATGTCATTGCAGTGGGTGCTGGCGACGTAGGGGTCGTTGATCATATAGATGTCGTCGGGCTGCATATTAGCGAGGCCGATGCTGCGCAGCACCTCGGGTACGGCCACCATGGTGATGCCGACGAAGGCCGGGAGATCTGTCTCCCCCTGCGCTACCAAGAAACCGTGGCGATCGTAGATGGCCCCGGCGAAGTCACGCCCTTCGGCCACGGCGATGGAATAGGCGCTCTTCGCCACGAGCAGAGCCATCTCGTTGCAGACGGCGCGCAAGCCCGTCGAGACGAGTTCATAAAAGACAGGGTCGATGGCCGGAGGGACGCGCTCACTCATGGATTCGCTCAACCTCGTTTCGCCCAACACGTGGCAGACTAGCGGGTTCGCACTATGCGAGCAGAGCGGCAACGCGGGCAACGGCGGCAGGCTGGTGCTCGGAGGCCCAGAGGGTCGAGACCGTGAGAGTGACGCCCGCCGCTTGCCAAGCTTCGATCTTGTCGCGCATCTGCGAGCGCGAACCGAAGATCCCGATATCTTCCGCCATGCGCTCACTGATGGCCGCTTCCACAGCCGCGTGGTCGCCGACGGCGAGCGCAGCCTGCGCACGCCGAACTTCCTCACCATAGCCAGCTTCCGTGAAAAAGGCAGTGTAGTTGGGGAGCGGCATGTGGAGCGCGAGGAAGCGCCGGACGAAGGCGAGGCCTTCCTCGCGGTCTTCGGTGATCCAGATCGGCGCGATGTTGGCGAAGGTACACTGTGCTCGCTTCGCCTCGGGAATCTCTTGCTGCAGGGCCGCAACGTGGGAGAGCGGGATGTTGGCGCCGAGGGCGCCTTCCGCGACCTCACCAGCAAGCCGGGTCATCTTGCGCCGCAGGGCAGCGATCCATATTGGGGGCAAGGGCTGGCCGCGGCTTGCGGCACGCAGCTGCTGGACGTAGCTGCGGACATGCTCCAAAGGCTTTTCCCAGGTGATCCCGAATGGCTTTAGGATCGCCGCATGGCCTGTGCCGAGGCCGAGCCGGAAGCGGCCACCACTGATCTCATGGTTGAAGGAAGCAGCGCCAGCCAAGTCGGCGGGGTGGCGCATGTAGGTAATGCTGATGCCGCTGCCAACCGTAATCTCGTTGGTAGCCTGGAGAATGGCAGAGCAGAGACTGAGAGCGTCATAGACTTCCGAGACGGCCCCGACCCAGTCCCCCTTGGGGACCGCCCAGTCATAGGGACAAAGGATGTGATCGAACCCCTGATGATCGAGCTGCTGAGCAAGTTCGATCGCGGCGCGGCGCTCCCCCGGCTGAGCGGCCACCATGATGCCCGGTTTCGCCATCGTTATCCTCCCAACTCTGGCCGCTACGATACCGCGGAGCGCAAGTGGTAAGAGGAGACGATATGCCAGAAACAGCGTCACCCGGAGCGCGACTCCGGGCTCTCATGGATCAAGGGACGGTCGTTGCGCCGTTCGTATGGGACGGCGGGCAGGCCGCGTATGCCGCTGCAGCCGGACATGCGGCGGTCTACATGACTGGATTCGGAACGGCGGCGGCGCACGGGGTGCCGGACATCGGACTACTGGGGATGGGCGAAATGGTGGCGAACGCCCGGCGGATCGCGGCGGCAGTCGACGTGCCCGTGATCGCAGATGCGGATACAGGCTACGGCAACGCGGCCAACGTCACACGGACCATCGAAAGCTATGAGGCGGCAGGGGTGGCGGCGCTGCACATTGAGGATCAGGTTTGGCCCAAGCGCTGCGGATTCATGACCGGCAAGGAGGTAATCCCGATCGAGGAAGCGGTGCAGAAGGTGCGGGCAGCATGTGCCGCGCGCCACGACGGATCGCTGGTGGTGATCGCCAGGACGGACGCGCTGGCACCGCATGGTTGGGACGAGGTCGATCGGCGGATCCACGCCTTCGCGGAAGCAGGAGCGGACTTGGTGTTCGTCGACGGACTCAAGACACGGGATGACATCGAGCGGGTGGCGGCGATGGCGCCGGATCTGCCGCGGCTGCTGAATAGTGGGCTGTTGCAAGCGGAAGAGGCGGCAGCTTTAGGCTACCGACTGATACTCGCCCTCGATACGATCCATGCGTTGTTCGGCGCGATCCGAGACATCTACGAGGAGCTGGCGCGTCGCGGTCGCATTGATGCGACCGCGCGAAAGATGCCGGATGTGGAAGCAATCGCGCGCGTACTCGGAGTAGAGCGGTACCGAGCGGCGGAAGCGGCGGCGGAGACAGTGCGCTAGGAGGAGGCGCCGATCTCCTGCAGGTAGGAGATCACCTCGGTTTCGCTGACGACATCTCCGTATTTGGCGTTCATATCGAAGAGGTTGGCCTCGTGGGGCCGCTCATCGCGATCGCCGACGGCCTCGCGCACGATGATGGGGCGGAAGCCGCTGGAGACGGTATCGATGCAGGTCGCGCGGATACAGCCGCTGGTAGTGAGGCCGGCAATGATCAGCGTGTCGATGCCGAGCGAAGTGAGGGTGGCCGCCAAACTGGTGCCGAAGAAGGCGCTGGGATATTGCTTGGAGATGATGAGCTCGTCGTCGCGAGGATCGAGGCCCTCGGGCCAATCGCCCAGCGCTGATCCCTCTTCGAAGATTTGAAGCGTCGGCACTTTCTTGACAAAGATGCCTCCATTGAGGGCGCCCTTCATATAACGCACATTGGTGAAGGCGGTGAAGACGCCGACCTGCCGCGCGGCCGCGAGCACGCGTTTGGCGGACTCCAGAGCGTCCTCGACGCCAGCGTAGAGGGGCGAGGTCTTATCGAAATAGGCCTCCACCATATCGACCACGAGGAGGGCAGGGCGGTCACCGAAGCCGAGGCGCTGATTGTAACCAGCGCCGACGTAATCTTGGTTGAGATCTTGTGCCATGATGCGTCGTCTGCCGTGATTACAGGCTAGCCGACGCCAGCCGACTGCCTGGCGGAGAGCCAGCGCGGAAGCTGCGGCTCTGTGGGCGGGTCTAGCATGGTTTCCGCTTTGCAGCGGGCCTTGAGCTCTTCGATCGATCCGCCGAAGTCGAATAGCTGAGGCGCGGACCGCTCGGCCGCGATCTTTTCCCGAAGGGCGATGGTAGCCGCTTGGTCCACGGTGCCGTCGCCGTTAATCACGACGCCGTAGCGCTTGGCGCCCTCGACGGAGACGAGGTTGCCAGCAACGTCGGCGGCGACGAGGGCGGCGGCGCGCTGGAGGGGGTCGCCCCAACCGCCACCGCCC
This sequence comes from Dehalococcoidia bacterium, assembly GCA_965220315.1. Taxonomy (GTDB): domain Bacteria; phylum Chloroflexota; class Dehalococcoidia; order Bin125; family Bin125; genus JAPOXK01. The sequence continues at coordinate 586,913 of CBDCPP010000002.1, read as the reverse complement.
CAGGTGTTGAAGTAGAGAATGTCGCCTTCCTCAACCACGATGCGGTCGCACTTGGAGGGGAGGTACTCACGGGAGCCGTCGGTGCGCACGAGCAGCTTGGTGCTACGGCCACCGGGGAAACCCCCGTTGACGCCCCAGGGGTAGGTGAGCCAGCGATCGTCATGAATCGAGATTTCGCCAGCCTCAAGGAAACGATAGCCGATGGAGATACCGTTCCCTCCCCGATGCAAGCCAGGGCCGCCGGAGTCGGTCACGGTCTCATAGGTGTCGATGCGGAGAGGGAAGTAGCTTTCCAGGAACTCATTGGGAACGTTAGTGAAGGAGGGCCAGAGCGAGTGGCCGTCGGGGCCGTCACCCATGGGGCGGCCAGGGATACCACCGAAGCCGATCTGGTAGAGCTGGTACCACTCACCATTCTTGTCATAGCCGGAGTACATGAAATGCGGACTGTCGGAGAAGCCGGCAGCACAGAGCAGGTCGGGGGCACCTTGTCCAAAGAGGCCGCTGATGATGTCGAACACGCGGCCGAGGGTATGGGTGCGGCAGGAGAGCGCGGCGGGGCGGCGAGGTTTGAGCAGGGAACCTTTGGGAATGCGTACTTCCATAAGGTCATAGAAGCCGTCGTTGAAGAGGATTTGCGGGTCGAAGACCATGATCATGAAGACACCGCAGAACATCTTGAACATGGCTTCGCTGAGATAGAAGTTGATGGAGCCGATCGATTGCGGATCGGTCTCTGCGAAGTCGAAGATGACTTTGTCGCCCTCGCGCCACATAGCGCAATGGAGCTTGTAGGGACCCATGCCCAAGCCGTCGTCGCAGACGTAGTCCTCAAAGGTGCGCTTTTCTTCGGGGATGATGGTGCGGATCAGCTCCCGCATAGCGCGACGGTTGCGATCCAGCAGTTCCTCCAGAGCAGAGTAGTAAACGTCGTCGCCAAAGCGCTCAGCGAGCTCGATCGTGCGCCGTCCTGCCAGGCGGCAGGCAGCGAGGATGGCGTTGAGGTCGCTGCGGTTCCACTGCGGGAGACGGCAGTTGCGCAGGATCAGATCGAGGATGTCCTCCTGTAGCACGCCGCGCTTATAGATCTTGACGGGCGGGATGATGACGCCCTCTTCGAAGATCTGGCGGGCGTCCGTGGGGAGACTACCGGGCACTTTGCCGCCGACATCCGTGACGTGCCCAAACATCGCCACCCAGCTGATCATGCGGCCGTCTTTGTGGATGGGCATCAAGACTAGCCAGTCGTTGCCGTGGCTGATGGCAGCGTCGCAGCTGTAGGGATCCGAGGTGAGGAAAACGTCTCCCTCTTCGATCACGCCGTCATAGGCTTGGAGGAAACCATGGATGAAGGAGCCGAACTGGCCGACGACCATCTTGCCGTCCAAGTTGGCGATCATGGGAAACTCGTCATGCTGCTCGCGGATGCCTGGAGACATAGCGGTGCGGAAGAGCACGGCATCCATCTCAAAGCGGGCGTTGCGCAGGGCGTTCTCGATGATATCCAGGGTGACAGGGTCCACCGAGACTTTCTGGAAGGGCGTCGTGTTGGTTTGATTAAAGGTGGCCGGCATCGCTGCCCTCTCTAGCTCGTGTTGGGGCGGATGAGGATATTGCCCAGCGCGTCGATCTCGCCGGTGTGACCGGGCAGAATGAGGCTGGTGGCATCCATTTCTGTCACGATCGCGGGACCGGGGATGCGGTGCCCCGCGCGAAGGGCAGCACGGTTGTAAATGGTGGCTTGACGCTGCTCTTGGTCCACGTAGATCGCTTGGGTACCGGTGGCAGCGGCAGCCGGATCGGGACCGCTCGATTCCAGCGTCTCCGCAGCGAGGGTGGTGGCTTGACCGTGGACGACCGCACGTAGGTTCACCACCTCTTTATCGGCGTCGAGGGCGAAGGTGAAGAGCTGCGTGTGCATCTGGTCGAACTGAACACCAGCGGCTTCTAGGCCGCCGCTGGTGAAGCCGTCGAGCGCCACGTCGACGGTGAGGAGCAAGCCTTGGCCGTGGTAGCGGAGGTCGATCTGACAGGTGGTGGCCTGGTCGGATCGGGGGACGCCTTCGGCGTCGAGCGCCGCAGCAGCGGTTTCTTGCAGTTCCTTGAGGATGGCACCCACTTCAGTGGAGCTCGTTTCGGGAAAGCGCCGAATGAACGTGCGGGAAGCTTCGTTGCGCAAGCGGGTGGTGGCGTCGCCATAGGCACAGAGCACGCCCGGTCCGGGCGGAATGACCACCGGCCAGGAATTCATGAGGCGGCCGAGCGCGTTGGCATGCATGGGTCCAGCGCCGCCGAAGGCGACGAGGGCGAAGTCGCGGGGGTCGTAGCCCTGTTCGACGGATACCAGGCGGAGAGCGCCGAACATGTTCTCGTTGACGATATCAATGATGCCGGCCGCAGCACGCTCCAGGGAGAGGTCGAGAGCGTCTGCGACGGTCTCGACAGCAGTAGCAGCTTTTACGCGATCGATGGCAAGTTCGCCGCCGAGGCGAGCGGTGTCGGGGAGGTAGCCGAGAACGACATTGGCGTCGGTGACGGTCGGGTTGGTGCCGCCCTTGTTGTAGGCGGCAGGACCAGGATCGGCGCCAGCGCTCTGGGGCCCGACGCGCAGGGCTTTGGTGAGTTCGGGAACATGGGCGATGGAGCCGCCTCCTGCACCAACCGTGCGCACGTCCAGGGACGAGGCGCGCACGGTCACGTCGCCGACGGTGGTTTCGCGGCGGGTGCGGGCGCGGCCGTCTTGCACGAGGCAGACATCGGTAGAAGTTCCGCCCATATCGAAAGTTAGCAGATTGTGGTAACCGGCCTGTTGGGCGATCCAGATGGCGCCGGCGACACCACCAGCCGGACCACTCATGAGCAGGTTGACAGGAGTGGCACGAGCGGTTTCGGCCGAGGCGAGACCACCGTCGGAGCGAAGCAGGTGGAGGTTGTGGTCGCTCAACCGGTCGCGAAGATCGCTTTGGAGCGCCGTCACATAGCTGGCTACGGTAGGGCGCACGTAAGAGTTGGCGACGGTAGTGATGGTGCGCTCGTACTCCTGCATTTCCGGGATCACTTCGGACGAAAGGGAGACGGGCACGCCGGGCATTTCCTCTTCGGCGATCGCCTGAACACGGCGCTCATGTCGGCCGTCGGCGTAAGCATTGATCAGCGAGACGGTGAGCGCCTCAACGCCACGAGTTCTGAGCTGGCGAAGCTTGGCGCGGAGGTCGTCTTCGTCCAGGGGTTCGACGACATCGCCGCGGGCGCTGAGGCGTTCCTTAGCTTCGATCGTCAACTCGAGCGGGGCGAGTGGGGCGCTCTTGTTATAGATCACCCAGGCACCTAGACCACCGGGGACGAAGGAGCGGGCCACTTGCAGCACCTGTCCGTAACCCTGCGTAGTCACGAGGCCAACGCGAGCGCCGCTGCCGGTGAGGATGGCGTTGGTGGCTACGGTGGTGCCGTGCATGACTTGGCTGATCGCCTGTGGCTCGATGCCGGCTTGTTGGCAAACTTTCTCCAGCCCTTGCAGGACGCCAGCGGAGAGGTCCGGAGGAGTAGAGGGGACTTTGGCGATGTGTCGGGCACCGCCGTCTTCGTCAATGAGAAGAAGGTCCGTGAAGGTTCCACCCACGTCAACACCGACTCGGAAAGCCATGGTCCCCTCCTCTCTGGGACGAATGGAAATCTAGCTTGCTGCGGCCGTGTGTCAACACAAGCCGTGTACTAACACACAACACAATAGCTGCGGCTTGACTGCCGCGGATGCCTCGTTAGCCTCGGCGGGTCAAGCATGGAAGCGTCGGGCAGGAGGAGCGAACTGTGCGACTCAAGGGACAGGTAGCGTTCATCACGGGTGCCGCCAGCGGTTTTGGCCGGGCGATGGCAGAACGGTTCGCGGAAGAGGGGGCGGAGGTGGCGATCGCGGACATCGATATGACCTGGCTGGCAGAGACGGCGCAGCGAGTACGAGAGCGTGGCCATGAGGCGCTGATGGTGCACTGTGACGTCAGCAAGCGAACGGAGATTCAGGCCGGTGTCGAGGCGGCAGTCGAGCGATTCGGCAAGCTGACGACGATGGTAGCGAACGCAGGGACCGTGGAGCGCGCCGGCTTCTTGGATCTGACGGATGAGGAGTGGGACCGCGTACAAGCCGTCGACCTGCGAGGGGTCTTCATCTGCAACCAGATCGCGGCGCGGCAGATGATCGCGCAAGGGGAGGGCGGCCAGATCATCAACACGGGCAGCCAATTGGGTGAGGTAGGGGCACCGCTGGCGCCGTCCTATACCGCAGCCAAGGCGGGGGTGAAGAATTTGACCAAGTCGGCGGCGGTAGCGCTGGCGTCGCATGGGATCCGGGTCAATTGCATCGGGCCGGGGCCGGTACCGACGCGGATCTCCAGCGGTCTGCTGGGCATCCCCGAAGTGCGCGACCATTTCGAGCGGCACGTGCCGTTGGGGCATCTGGGCGAGCCGCTGGATATTGCCAATGCGGCGGTATTCTTGGCGTCCGACGAAAGTAGCTGGATGACGGGAGAGACGATCATGGTCGACGGGGGGTACCTGTTGAACAGCTTTCGTGCGCCGGAGGTGGATGAAGCGCTGCGGCGGACGAAAGCGGGTGAGGGCCGCTAATGATGGGCATGCTAGACGGCAAAGTGGCGGTGATAACGGGCGGGGCCTCCGGGATCGGCGCGGAGAGCGTGCGGGTGTTCGCGCGGGAAGGGGCCAAGGTGGTGGTGGGGGATGTAGACGAGAGAGGAGGAGAGGCGAGCGCGGCGGCGGCGCGCGAAGACGGTGGGGAGGCGGTGTTCCAACGCGCCGATGTGTCGCAGGCGCCAGCGGTGCAGGCGTTGATCACAGCGGCGGTGGAGCGCTGGGGCGGGCTGGACGTGATGTTCAGCAACGCTGGAGTGTTTTATCGAACGGGCGGCCTGGCGGACTGTAGCGAGGAAGAGTTCGACAAGACGATCGCGACGAACTTGCGGGGTACGTTCCTCTGCCTGCGCACGGCGATCCCGCACATGATCGAGCGGGGCGGAGGATCGATCATCGCGACCTCTTCGATCGCGGCGGAGTTTGGGTTGCCGCTTTCGGCGGCGTACGCGGCGAGCAAGGCGGGAATCGGAGGACTGGTACGGGTGGCGGCGGTGGAGTACGGAAAGCACAAGATTCGTGTGAATGCGATCCAGCCGGGACTGATCGTGACGCCGCAGTCGCTGGCTGATCCGCGTTTGCAGGCCGAGACGCGGGCAGAGCAAGTAGCGCTGTTCGCCGAATCACAACCGATCCCGCGAGCGGGGGAACCGCTGGACATCGCGCGGACGGCGGCGTGGCTGGCGAGTGACCTTTCCACGTTCGTGACAGGGCAGGAGATCGTGGTGGATGGAGGATTCCTGCCGACCCCGGGTTTGGGTTAGACAAGTGCCGTTCTTCCGTCGCGCCGCACGGAGATACAGACGCGAGCCGCGCCGCCAGCCAGTGCAGAAAAACACTCGAAATACTAGTTAGCGTGCCACAGCGCCGCCCAGACATCGCGCCCGGTGATCCGCTGACCGGAGAGTAGGATTCCGACCCGGAATACACGGGCTGCAATCCAAAGCAAGACCACCGCCGTTGCGGCGACGATCCCCAAAGCGAGGGCGATCTCGCCCTCCGACATAGCGCTCCCCGCGCCGAGCTTGATCATCAGCGTCGGCGGCGCCGTAAAAGGGAAGTACGTGAGTATTTGGGCGATCACACGTCCGGTTGTGAGACGAACAGTCCCGCCAGCCAGATCGGCAGGCCGCTCAGCAAGCTCAACAGCCCAGTGTATCTCTGGGCATCCGCCGACGAAGAGACGACGCTGGCGATAAACAACGCCAAGACGGAAAACAGAAGGGGATTATATCGCTGTTTACCCAGGCCCTCGCCTCAGGGAATCTTTCCCCGAAACGGGCATCGCTGATCCCCTGCGCTAAGAGATCGCCAAAACTGCACGGCACGCCATACAAAAATAGGCATCTTTACAACACATAGGATCGTTGCAGCGAACCAGCGCATCCGATTAACAATGACGCCACGGCCCATCATGGCACAGGCTCTCTAACCGTTCCCAGCTGCTCCCCTTTTAACCTTCTTGAGATAATCCCACTCTTTTGGGGGCGGGTCATCCTCGGAGCCACACCTCTCTTCCATCTCTCCTTCGATCCTGCTGTGAGGAAAGAGTACCAGTACGCGCTTAGCTCTTGGGGGAGCAGGTAAGAGGGAGCTTAGTCGGGAGGGAACTGAGTTTTGACCCAGCCATCATGGTAAGGAGTCATGAAGGCGGGGTTGACCTTGACGCGGGCGAATTTCCATTCGCCGTCCTGCTTGACGTAGCGGTCCTCGTAGGTAGCAGCGACGAACATGGGGACGCCGTCGATGGTGGCAGTCTCCCAGATATACCAAGTGCCGGTGGCTTCGGTGGGGGAGACGAAGTCGATCATGTGGCCACACATGTAGTGAAGAGCGAAGGTGAATTTCCCGGAGACTTCGGTGAAGAAGTTCTTGATCTGCTGCCGTCCTTCGAAGCGGCCGAGGGGACCCATCTCCCAGACGGCGTCCTCGGTGAACATGGGTGCGAGGGCGTCAGGATCGTAGTTGTTATCGCAATGAGCAGCGTAAACGTTCTTGAGCCGCCGAATCGCTTCGATCTCCTCGAGTTGGAGGATGCGTTCCTCGAGTGTGGGCATGAGCGGGGCCTCCTCGCCGAATATTCGCCGGTATCCCAAGCGATCGCAGGCTAGCGAGCGGAACAGGGATCGACAACGCGGCGGGGCGTGTGTCGGCGGAGGCGGACTGTGGCATACTCACGCGGCGCGCAGGATGGGGAGGAACGGCGATGGAGCTTGGCTACTTTGCGATGCCGCTGCATCCGCCGGAGGCAGATTTCGGACAGACGATCCGGCACGACATGGACCAGATCGTGCTGCTGGATCAGCTGGGCTATACCGAGGCGTGGATCGGGGAGCACTTCACGAGCGCCTGGGAGAACATCCCAGCGCCGGAGCTATTCATTGCGGAGGCCCTAGCGCGGACGGAGCAGATCAAGCTGGGGACGGGGGTGACCTGCCTCCCAAACCACAACCCCTTCCACATCGCACACCGGATCGCACAGTTGGATCACCAAGCGCGGGGGCGGTTCCGCTGGGGGATCGGATCGGGGGCGACGCCGCTGGACTTCGACGTGTTCGGGGTCGATGACGAGGCGGGAGAGCATCGGTCCCTGACGCTCGAGACGTTGGAGATGGTGCTGAAGATCTGGGCGGGGCTGCCGCCGGGGACCTACGCGAACAAGTTCTGGCGCTTCACGATGCCGGAGCCGCAGGAGGATCTGGGGTTTTGGGTGCACCTGAAGCCATACCAACAGCCGCACCCGCCGATCGCCGTGGCGGGACTGACGCCGAGATCGGAGACGCTGAAGCTAGCAGGAGAGCGCGGCTGGATCCCGATGAGCATCAATTACGTGCCGCCTTGGGTGCTAAAGACGCACTGGGAGGCGGTAGAGGAGGGAGCAGCGCGCGGTGGACGGACGGTGAGCCGGGCAGATTGGCGAATCGCGCGTGAGGTTTTTGTGGCGCCGACATCGGAGGAGGCGCGGGCGGAGGCGTTGCAGGGGACGCTGGCGCGAGACTTCCTGGGCTACTTCCGGCCGATTTTGGCGAAGTACGGTTTTCTGGAGATCGTGAAGCACGATCCAGCGATGGCGGATGACGCGGTGACGGCGGAGTACATGGTGGACACGCGGTACTTAGTAGGGAGTCCGGAGGAGGTGGCTTGGCGGATCCGGAAGCTGTACGACGAAGTGGGCGGGTTCGGGGTGTTGCTGGCGATGGCGCACGAGTGGGAACCGCAGGAGAAATGGGAACGGTCGATGCGGTTACTAACCGAAGAGGTGATGCCGATGGTGGCGGATTTGGCGCCAGAACCGCTGGCGGTGCCTTCTTAGGCGCGCAAGGAAATGGAGCGAGGCATGCGACTGGGCTATTTTATGCAGCCGCTGCATCCGCCGGGGGCGGACGTCACACAGACGTTGCAAGACGACATGGCGCAGGTGGTGGCGCTGGATCGATTGGGGTTCGAGGAGGCGTGGATCGGGGAGCATTTGACGCTGGAGTGGGAGACCATCACGTCGCCGGAGATCTTCATCGGGATGGCGCTGGCGAAGACGGAGCGGATCAAGCTGGGAACGGGAGTGAGCTGCCTCCCTAATCATCACCCGTTCTTCCTGGCGCACCGGATCGCGATGCTGGATCATCTGGCACAGGGGCGCTTCCAGTGGGGGGTGGGGCCGGGATCGACGCCGGGAGACATGGAGGCGTTCCAGGTGGACTGGGGCGCTGGGGAGCACTACAAGCTGGCACGGGCGACGGTCGAAGCGGTGCTGGATCTGTGGTCGGGAGCGGAGCCGGGGCACTACGGAAATCGCTGGTTCCGGTACAAAGTGCCGGAGCCGCAGGCAGAGATCGCATCGCACGTCTATCTGAAACCCTATCAGCAACCGCACCCGCCGATCGCGGTGGCGGGACTGTCGCCGGATTCGCCGTCGCTGACGTGGGCGGGGGAGCAGGGCTGGTCGCCGATGAGCATCCAGTACTGCTGCCCGCGGGTGCTACGGGGGCACTGGGCATCGGTGGAGGCGGGCGCGCGCGCGGCGGGGCGGAAGCCGGCGCGGTCGGAGTGGCGGGTGTGCCGAGAGGTGTTCGTGGCGGAAACGAGCGCGGAGGCGCGCCGGTTGGCGCTGGAGGGGGTGCTGCGGCGCGACTATGAAGACTACAACTTGGTGATCATGAAGCAGTTCGGAGCGTTGGGGTTGTTTAAGGACGACCCGTCGTTGCCGGACTCGGCGGTGACGCCGGAGTTTTTGGTCGACAACATGTGGATCGTGGGGTCGGTGGAGGAGGTGACGGAGAAGCTCCGGGCGCTGCACGAGGCGGTGGGGGGATTCGGGGTGCTGCTGACGCTGGCGCACGAGTGGAGGCCGCGGGAGGCGTGGGAGCGGTCGATGCAACTGCTGGCCGAAGAGGTGATGCCGCGTTTGCGCGACCTGAGCTAAGCATCAAGGCGGAGACAGACATACAACAGGAGGACAGTCATGCCACTGACGGAGCCGCAGCAACATCACAAGGCCTACGAGCAGGCGTTCAACGCGGGGAACGCGGACGGAATCCTGGCGTTGTTCGAAGAGGACGGGCTGCAGGCGGCAGGAGAGGCGCAGCGCCGGGGGGCGGAGTTCCAAGCGCGGCTGGAGGAACAGTTCGCGCGGGGAGCGTCGGTGACAGTGAACACGGCGCGGGTGCTGGAGGCGAACGGGATTGCGCTGACGCATTCGGCGTGGGAGTTGCGGACGAAGAACGACGCCGGGGAGGCGCTGACGCTGACGGGGCACGGAGCAGAGGTGCTGCGGCAGCAGAGCGATGGAAGCTGGCTGCTCGTCATTGACGACGCCACCGGACCAGTGTGACGCCACGCAAGGGATAGCTCCTGCGAGCGTGGGGACGCCCGCGGGCGAAGCGGCCGGCGCGTTTGGAAACGCGGATCTTTCGTCGCGACGTGGTGGTGCTCGCTGATGCGGAAGTAGCTTCCCAGTATCCATCAAGCACTCGTACAGGAGACCGAATCTTTGGAGCGCCCGCGACGGGTGACTTGAGCACAAGCCTTGGGGGAGCACGGCGGCTCCCTCTTGTGTATCCGTAGATCAAGCGTTAGACACTGCGGGCTATGCCCGAGTTCCCTTCCTCTGCGGCTGCGGATGATCCGCGCGCGCTCGTCTCAGCCCGGCAACAGTTGCGGGAAGTTTTCGGCTACGACGAGTTTCTCCCGGGTCAGGCGGAGGTCGTGGCATCCGTGCTCGCGGGACGGGACACGCTCGCCGTCCTCCCCACGGGCGGCGGCAAGAGCATCTGCTATCAGCTTCCCGCCCTTCTTCTGGATGGCCTCACTCTCGTCGTCTCGCCCTTGCTCGCGCTGATGAAGGACCAAGTCGACGCGCTCACCCATAACGGCGTCCCCGCCGCAGCGGTCAACTCCACTGTGCCCCGTAAGGAGCAAGGCGAGAGCCTGCAGCGCGCCGCCGCCGGCGATCTCCGCCTTCTCTACGTCGCCCCGGAGCGCTTCTCGGATGGCCGATTCATCGCCGCCATGCACCGCGTGAACGTCGCCCTGCTCGTCATTGATGAGGCCCACTGCATCTCGCAGTGGGGCCATGATTTCCGCCCGAGCTACCGCGACCTCGGGGCCGTCCGCACGCGCCTCGGCGGCCCACCCATCGCCGCCCTCACCGCCACCGCCGCCCCACTCGTCCGCGGCGACATCGTGGGGCGTCTCGGGCTGCGCGAGCCCGCTATGCACATCGCCAGCTTCGACCGGCCCAACCTCCGTCTCCACACGGTTCGCGTCCGCAGCCAGACGGAGAAGCTCGATCAGATCGCCGAACTTCTCGGCGATCTGGATAGCGCGGCGTCCGCCATCGTCTACTGCGCCACCCGCAAGAAGGTTGAATCCCTCTCGGCGGCTCTGCAGAGCCGCCGTATCCGCTGCGCCCGCTACCACGCAGGCATGCCCGATGAGGAGCGCGTCCGCATCCAGAACGCCTTCGCGCGCGACAGCCTTCGCATCATCGTCGCGACCAACGCCTTCGGCCTCGGCATCGACAAGCCCGATGTCCGGCTCGTCATCCATCACGACCTGCCCGAATCGATCGAGGCCTACTACCAAGAGGCGGGCCGGGCAGGCCGCGACGGCGATCCAGCCGAATGCGTGCTCTACTTCGCCCCGCGCGACCGCGGCCTGCGCGAATTCTTCATCGATCTCGCGCATCCACCTCCCTCGACCGTGATCGATGTCTACCGCGCGCTCGTGCGGCGAGGCGGCGAGCGCGCGCTGATCGACGATCTCCTCGACCGCGAGGAGGAGACACCCGGCGTCAATGCCGCCGTGCAGGCGCTCGTCGATTCGGGACTTGCCGCGCGACAGGGGCAGTTCGCCAGGGCGCTGCGTCCCGACGGCGAGGATGAGATCGATCTCGCCGGGCTCGAAGCGCACCGCGCGCACGCCACTGCGAAGCTCGACGCGACGCAGTCCTACGCCGAGTCGGCCACCTGCCTGCGGGCGCGCGTGCTCGCCTATTTCGGCGAGGCGGGCAGCCCCCGCGCGTGCGGCAACTGCAGCCCCTGCCTCGCCCCCACGCGCCGCCGTCCGGCCGACACCGATGATCCGCTCTTCGCCGAGCTGCGCGCGCTTCGCCGCCGGATCGCCGAGGAGGAGGGCGTGCCGCCCTACATCATCTTCAGTGACGCGACGCTCCACGACATGGTCTCGCAGCGTCCCGCGAACGGAGCCGCGCTACTCAGAGTCCGCGGCGTGGGCCACGTGAAAGCGGAGCGCTATGGAGATGCCTTCCTGCATGTCATACGCACAGCACCACCAGGCGAGAGCAACGGAGACGCGGATGGCAAGCCGGACAACGGAAACCATAAGGAGCGGCTAAGCGCGATCAAGCAGCAGCATCCGCGGGCCTACGAGCCTTGGAGAGCGGATGAGGAGGCGCGTCTCACTGCCTTGCAGCAACGTGGCGCGTCCCTAGACACGATCGCGGGTGAGTTGCAGCGGCGGCCGTCGGCGATTCGATCGCGCCTGCGGCGGCTGCTCGGTGGGGATGTGCCTGAATCCCGCCGCCTGTCAGTCCGGCAAGGTACGCCTTCGACCGCGCAGCACACGCTCGATCTCCACCGCGAGGGGCTCACGATCGAGGAGATCGCCACTCAGCGCGGATTCAAGGCCAGGACGATCGCCGAACACCTCGCCCGCTTGGTCGAGCAGGGCGAGATCGAGAGCATACGTGCCTGGGTTAGCGATGCCGAGCTCGCACGCGTGCGCCGTCTCACCGAAGGCCGTCCCGTGACCGCTCTCCGGCCACTGTACGAAGCGCTCGACGGTTCCCTTTCGTACGACCAGCTACAGATCGCGCGCGCCTACCTCCATCGCGAGTTCGCGGACTCCCAGGAGGCTCAGCTGCCTACGCGGTAAGGCACGGATCACCGTCCGCGAATCTTCTCCAAATCCAGAGAACGGCAGCGGCCCCGATACCTACCGCCGCCCTTGCTGTATCTCGCGACCTTCGCCGCTCGCGATCCGCGGGATTTTTAGTCATCGGGTCCGGCCGGGCGTTGCCCTAGCCGCCGCCGTATTCGTAACGCCGTAGCTCGTAGCAGGTCCAGCAGTGGGGCTTGCCTTCGAGAGTCATGCCCCGCACAATCCGGCGCTCGCAGGCATCACAGTTTTCGAGATCATCCGTGATGAGACTCAAGACCAAAAGATCGTTCAGCTGGCCATCCGCATCCATGGCGTGGCCTCGCCGGATGACTTCTTGTTCGAAGCCCAGACGGCGGAAGAGGGTGGCGGCAGCCTCTTGATCGACGGTCATCTGGGCGACGAGCTTCCGTACGCCCGCTTCGAGGGCCGCATCGAAGACGATCTGGAGGAGGGCGGCGCCGAGGCCGCTGCCGCGCATGGTCGGGTCGACGAGGACGCGGATCTCCGCCACGTGGGCGGTCCAGCGGAGGCGGCCGCGATCGATCGTGGCGTAGCCGACGATTTCGTCCTGGAAGAGCGCGACGATGGCGGCGGCGCTTCCCCGCGCCACGTTCGCGAGCCAATCACCGACATCGCCGGGATCGGTGATATCGCGTCGCAGGAAGCGGAGGTCGTGTGCGGGCAGCCGCTGGGCAAAGTGCAAAATCGCGTCCTGGTCGGCGGCGCCGAGCGGGCGCAAGGTGACCTGGCGATCCGCGAAGGCAACTGATCCGGTGGGGCGGCGGATCGTGATCGCTGGCGTGGACTTCGCGGCCTCGGGCATGGCGTTCGGCCTTAATCGTTACAGGATCTCGATGAACGTTACAGGATCTCGATGAACGTTACAGGATCTCGATGAAGCCGGAGGAGGAACCCACGATCTCGCCAGCTTTGCCGGCATGCTCTTTCACGGCGATCGTCTGCCGCCTCCTTTGTAGCTCGCGACCGTCGCCGCTAGCGATCCGCGGGATGCAGGACCAGCGCCGGGACGATGCCGCTCCGAACGACGGCGTCCGTGACGCTGCCGGCGACGATCTCGGTCATGGGACGCCGCGAGTGCGTGGCCATAGCCACGAGGTCGGCTTGGACATCGCGCAGATAGTCCGTGATGAGCTTCGCGGGCTCATCTCCGTGGAGAACCGCGGCCTGGGCGTTATCGGGGAAGTCTTCGAGGTCGGCATCCAGTTCCAGGTGCACCGACTGACCGACGCGATCGATGGCCTGCATGCGCGGTTCAATGACGTGGTCGTGTCCCACATCCGAGCGAAAGTCCCGATGCTCGTCATCCAGGGTCTGCCGGAATCCCGGCACGGCGCCGGCGCGACGGTGGTGCACTACCGTCGCTTTGATCTTGCTATCGTCGAGGATGCGGATCAGGTGCGTCTCCGCGTCCATCGCTTGGGCCAGCTGCCGCGCGGCGGGGAGGATGGAGCGGGAGAAGTGGCTGCCGTCGAGGCAGACGACCATGGTGGGCCGATCCTTCCGCAGCCAAGCGGCCATATCGTATGAATCGGACGGATGGAAGAGGATGACGGGCGTCACGCCGCTGCGAACGACGCCGTGGGCTACGCCCCCGAAGAGCAACTCGCCGATCGGGCGCCGTGAGTGGGTCGCCATGACGATGAGGTCCACCCCCTCCGCGCGCGCGGCGGCGACGATCATGCGCGAGGTGTCGTCCGCATCCGGGACCAGGGAGGTGCCGCCGTTCGGGAAGTCCCTAAGTTCGGCCGCGAGTTCGTCGTGGATTTGATCGCGCGTGCGGGCAGTAGCGGCGGGGTCGCGCGGCTCGGGCCCCATAAACGCCAGTCCGGCCGCAGCCGGGATCGCGTAAGGCACGGGATCAAGCCCTCGTAAGAGAACGGCCTCGAAATCCCCTCGCTTCGCGATCCCGCGCGCGATCGGCAGGATGGAGCGAGAGAGCCCGGAGCCATCAAGACAAATCAGCATACGCTTCATGACGTTCCCTCCTTCGCTACGAGCGCCGCCACCCGGGTGGCGGGATAGCACATTCTCAAGCGCAACATGGTCGCCGAAGCCAGCGGGTGAACCCGCGGCGGAGCCGTTTCCTCGTTCCACGACGGCATGGTCCTCCGCTGCATTGAGGGAGGAGTAATTGATTCATCCATGGCGCCGTCCTTAGGGGTCGCCTACCAGATCCAGCGTATTCCGGGTGTTGCGGATGTCAAGATTGTGATTGGGGAAATTAGCTTTGGAGTTGGCTTCAACTTGAGCTGCCGGACTAGAAGCCAGGCCGAGCGTTAGAGGTCTTTGCGCCAGTCGCCGGCGGGGGTAAGGGCGCGGGCGGCAGGGAGAACGTCGGCGGCGAACTGCTCGATCTGGTCGCGGAGTTCGTCCGGATCGCCGCGGGGGCATTCGAAGAAACAGACGAAGTGAGCGTAGCCGTTGGCGGCGAAGGCGGCGATATCGGCGAGGACCTGCTCGGGGGAGCCGACGCCGAGGCGGCGGCTGGGCTCTTGAGCATCGGGGTGGGCAGCGTCGAGAAGGCGGATGGAGACCGTGGCCTGCATGGCGAATTCCGCGGGGTCGCGGCCAACGCGCTCGAGCTCGCGGCGGGCTTCGTCTTGGAGGTATTGGTAGCGACCCGGGGTGGCGTTGACGTCGAGGAAGGTCATGTAGAGGCCGTCGCAGCAGCGAGCGGCGCGGCGGGCGCCGGCAGGGACGACGCCGCCGAAGACGATGGGCGGATGGGGCTTTTGGAGAGGCTTGGGGTCCATGGAGAGGTTGGTGAAATCGTAGTGATCGCCATGGAACTCGACGACGTCATGGGTCCAGCAGCGCTTGTAGATTTCGATGCACTCTTCCGTGATGGCGCCGCGGTGTTCGAAGGGGCGGCCGACGGCATCGAACTCTTCACGCATCCAGCCAGCGCCGACGCCGAGGATGAGACGTCCGCCGGAGAGAATGTCGAGGGTAGCGAACTGGCGCGCGTCGCTGAGGGGCGGACGATAGGGAGCGATGAGAACGGAGGTGGCGAGCTTGAGACGCTGGGTGCTGGCGGCAACGGCCGCCATGGTGACGGCGGCGTCCATCATCGTGTGCCGGGGGCGGTAGGCGCGGGTGCCGGAGATGTTGGCCTTGTGGCTGCTCTGGGATTCGATGGGCATGAAGAGGTGATCGGCGAACCACATGGAGTCAAAGCCGACCTCCTCGCAGCGCCGGGCATTGTCGATGGTGCGCATTTGCTCGGGCGGGAGGTCGTGCATAAGGTGGTTGAGCGCGTCGCGGTGGTGGAGACCGTGGGTGTCGGCATAGAGGCCAAGGAGCATCTTAGTTGTCCTGTCCCTGCGGCGCCGATTCACGAGGCAGCGCCGGGTCGCGCGGTTGACGCCCCGAGAGGCGGAGACCATCCTAGCGCCCGCCGCAGGGCGCAGACGGGCTGCGTATCGGCAGAGGGGGTTGCGATATGGTCCAGATCTACGACGAGTTGCCGCTGGGTTCGGTCGATTTCTCGAAGTTGGAGGGGGACGAGTACAAGTTCGTGAGCCGGTTCGGGACGGGACGGCTGTACCCGATCGTCAACTCCAACGACTGCTGGTCGTGCTACGAGGAGTTCCGCAAGGAGGACGGGGCCTTCGAGTGGCCGGTCTGGTATCCGGAGATGCACCACGTGGTGCGCGGGACAGCGCACATTGAGTATTCGTTGCCACCGCTGCACACCACCGTGCAAACGGCGGATGTCAAGCCGGGAGATGTCTACCTGATGCCAAAGGGATCGTACTTCCATTGGGAGGTAACGAGCGATGAGCCGTTCGGGCACGTGGTGACGGCGAGTCCGAGTCCGTTCATGGACGGGGATGTGTACAAGCTGCGCTACGAGCCGCCGGGGATCGAGTAGGCGGGAGGAGGGAGGCCGATGCACGAGCCGATGCAAGCGCGGACGGAGGCCGGGAGACGCTACGTGGCGCTGATGGAAGAGCACGCGGCCGATTTCGCGCAGCGGGCCGCGCAGCACGATCGGGAAGGGAGTTTCCCGCTAGAGAACTTCGCGGCACTGCAGCGGAGCAAAGCGATGACGGCGATGGTGCCCGAGGAGTTCGGGGGGCTGGGAGTGGAGCGCGTGTTCGACATGGTGACGGGGATATCGCGGCTGGGGCGGGGGGACGGATCGACGGCGATCGCGGCGAACATGCATATATCGGGCGGGCTGATTGTGCGGATGGATCGGGAGGCGGCGCGGCGGCGGGGGGATGCAGCGACGGTGGAGGCACTGGAGGAGATGCTGAGGGAAATCGGGTCGGGAAGCATCACGTTCTCCTTGCTGGGGACGGAGTCCGGGACAGATCAGTTGCACCCGCAGGTGACGGCGACGCGGACCGAGGGCGGATATCTGATTAACGGCCGGAAGGTCTTCGGGACTGGGTCGCCGGCGGCGAACCGGTTCTTTACGTTCCTGGGGGTGATGTTGCCGGAAGGAGACCAGCAGATCGCGGGAGTGATCTTGCCGCGGGGACTGGAGGGAATGGAGATCCAGGACAACTGGGATGCGCTGGGGATGCGAGCGTCTGGGAGCAACGATGTCGTGTTCCGGGATTGTTTCGTTTCAGATGCACAGTTCGCGGGGGCGTTGCGGTTGATCTGGGGAGAGTGGAGTCCACCATGGTTCCACTTGATCATCCCGGCGAACCTGGGGCTAACGGCGGTGTTCTTCGGGATCGCGGAGGCGGCGCGGGACTACGTCGTGGAGCAGGTGATGACGCGGACGAAGAAGCCGAGCGGCCGGACGCTGGCGCAGCGGCCGACGATCCAGCATTGGATCGCGGAGATCGAGATCGAGCGGATCACGGCGCAATCGATGCTGGAGGCATGCGCGGATCGTATCGATGCGTTCTACGCGGCGAATCCGCCGGGGACGGATGTGCCATTCGATGATCTGCACCAGCTCAACAAGCTGTTTCAGGTAACAAAGAACGTAGTGACGAGCCGGGCGGTGGCGGTGGTGGACAAGGCGATGACGGCGTCGGGGGGCTCGGGGTATCTGAGCAGGAGTCCGCTATCGCGGTGGTACCGGGACGTACGGGCGGGACCGATCATGCAGACGTACTCGCCGAACGAGCAGTACGAGTACATCGCGCGGGCGACGCTGGGACTGCCGATGAGCGAGATGGTGTCTTAAATCCTTCCTTGTCCCAAGGCCTGGAAGACGCGTGTTCCGCCGGCGGGTAGGCAGCGAGCCTGTCCCCGGCATCAACACTTGATCGAAGAGGGAGCTGCCTACGGCGGCCTCCGCAGGGGTGACCGCCGACGGTGGCTGCCCTAGAAGGGCTCTATGGGGCTCACTCGCGGCCGGAGCGTCAGGTCGATCTACTACGGCTGGTGGGTGGTGTCGGGAGCGCTGGCAGCAACGGCGTTGTTCGGCGGGCTGTACACGTGGTCGCTCGGGCTGTATTTCTCCCCGGTCGAGACGGCGTTCGGGTGGACGCGGACGGAAGTGTCGCTGGGGGTGTCGATCACGCTGCTGGCAGCAGGGGCCGCGTCCCCGTTCGTTGGACGGCTAACAGACCGGCGGGGGCCGCGGCTGGTAGTGCTGGTGGGGGCGTTGCTGGGCGCCGGGGGGCTGGCGCTGCTATCGACGGCGAGCACGCTGTGGCACTGGTATCTGTACTCGGGGCTGATGGGACTGTCGGTGGCGATGGCGTTCTTCATCGGACTGCAGGCGCTGGCGGCGAGCTGGTTCGAGCGGCGGCGGGGGACGGCGTTGGGCCTGTTGGGGCTGGGAGTATCGCTGGGAGGGTTCGCGCTGGTGCCGGTCGTACGGTTGATGATCGATACGCTGGGGTGGGAAGGATCGCTGCAGCTATCGGCGGGACTGGTGCTGGCGCTGTACCTGCCGCTGTCGTTCTTCGTGTTCCGGGACGCGCCGGCGCGCCGAGCGGACGGGTCGCACCCGGACACGTACACGGTGCCAGCGGGCACGCCGACGGCGACGACGGGCCTGCCGCTGCGGGCGGCAATGCGGACGCCGATCTTCTGGACGCTGACGCTGGGGATCTCTTTGTACTTCTACGCGGCGTTCGGGCTGGTGGTGCACTCGGTGCCGTTCTTCGAGGATAAGGGGTTCAGCTCCGGGGAGGCGGCGGGGATCCTGTCGGCGATGGCTGGGCTGAGCATCATCACACGGCTGGTGCTGGCGGGGACGGTGGACCGGGCGGGGCGGTTCGAGCGAGTGGCGATGTTGCTGGCGGTGAACGGGATGATCACGTTTGGGATGCTGCTGATCGGGACATCGACAGAGCTGGTGATCGTGTTCGTGCTGTTCTGGTCGATCGCGGATACGGGGCCGGCGCTGATCGAGCCGCTGTCGCTGTCGCGGGCGTTCGGGGCAGCGCACTTTGGATCGATCTTGGGAGCGGTGAGCGTGGTGCGGACGGTGGCGATGCTGGTGTCGCCATTGGCGGCGGGAGCGATCTTCGATGGGACGGGGTCGTATACGTGGGCGCTGGTGATGTTCTTGGGAGCGTACGGAGGGGCGCTGGTGTTCTTCTTCGCGTCATTGCGGCTGCCGCGGCCCATCGACCGGGCGGCCGCGCGCCCTGCCCTGGCTGGAGGAAGCGGCTAGCCCGCGTTGCTTGATCCTGTGTTCTGCGGCGCGAGGCCGTTAGATCAAATTCTCCTGCGCCCGATGACAGGCAACGTAGTGGCCGGGGCGGAGTTCGCGCCATTCGGGATCCTGCTCACGGCAGATATCGATGGCGATGGGACAGCGATTGTGGAAGCGGCAGGCGGAAGGGGGGTTAAGAGGGGAGGGGATGTCGCCGCGAAGAATGACCCGGTCGCGCCGGCGCTCAACGGCAGGGTCTGGGATGGGGACGGCGGAGAGGAGGGCTTGGGTGTAGGGGTGAAGAGGCTCGCGGTAGAGGGTGTTGCTTGGGGCGAGTTCGACGATCTGACCGAGGTACATGACGGCGACGCGGTGGCTCACGGCGCGAACGACGGCGAGGTCGTGGGAGATGAAGAGGTAAGTGAGGCGGAAGCGATCTTGGAGTTCTTGGAGGAGGTTGATGATTTGGGCCTGGATCGAGACGTCGAGGGCGGAGAGGGGCTCGTCGGCGACGACGAACCAGGGCTCGACGGCGAGGGCACGGGCGATGCCGACGCGCTGCCGCTGGCCACCGGAGAACTCGTGCGGGAAGCGGTTGGCGAGAGCGGGGCTGATTCCGACGGTGTCGAGGAGCTGGGCGACACGCTGCCGACGCTGATGCTCGTGGAGGCCATGGATGGTGAGGGCTTCGGCGACGATGCCGCCAACGGTCATCCGGGGATTGAGAGAGGCGTAGGGGTCTTGGAAGATCATTTGGATGCGACGGCGGACTTGGCGGAGGCGGCGACCGCGGAGCGTGGTGAGATCGACGGGACCTTCGGCAAGGGCTGGAATGCCATCCTCGTCGCTGGAGGGGCGGGGGTGGAGCCAAACATGGCCGGCGGTGGGTCTGTAGAGCTGGAGGATGGCGCGGCCAGCGGTCGTTTTGCCACAGCCCGACTCGCCGACGAGGCCGAAGGTCTCGCCGTCATGGATGGTGAAGGAGAGGCCGTCGACGGCCTTGACGGCGGCGACCTGCCGTTGGATGAGGATGCCACGCTTGACGGGGAAGTGGAGCTGGAGGTTTTGGACCTCTATCAAGGGGCGGTCAGGGGGCGGCGGGGCGGGATCGGGCATCGTCATAGGACAGTTGTCATCAGGAGACGGCGGCGAGGACCTGGTCGGCGTGGTGACAGGCGGCCCGGTGTCCGCTGCCGACGTCTTGGAGGGCGGGGCGGAGTTCGCGGCAGATATCAGTGGCGAAGCGACAGCGCGGGGCGAAGGCGCAACCGGCGGGGAGGTGAGCAGGGTCGGGCGGAGCACCCTCAATAGGGACAATGCGCTGAGCGGGAGCGTCAAGGCGGGGGACGGAGTCGAGGAGCCCCAGAGTATAGGCATGGTGGGGGCGGCGATAGATCGCCGTGGCAGGACCGATCTCGACGGCGCGGCCGGCGTACATGACAAGGACACGGTCTGCGTAGCGGGCCACGACGCCGAGATTGTGGGTGATGAGGATCACGGCCGTACCCGCTTCTTTGGTGAGCTGGGCCAAGAGCTCCAGGACCTGCGCCTGGATGGTGACGTCGAGGGCGGTAGTGGGCTCGTCGGCGAGGAGGATTTGAGGGTCGCAGCAGAGAGCCATGGCGATCATGACGCGCTGGCGCATGCCGCCGGAGAGTTGGTGCGGGTAGCCGTCGAGGCTGGCGACGGCGTCCGGGATGCCCACTCGGCCGAGGAGCGCGGCCGCGCGCGCGCGCGCCTCATTTTTCGCCAGACCCTTGTGAAGCTGGAGCGCCTCAGTGATCTGCGTGCCGATCTTCATGACCGGGTTGAGAGAGGTCATGGGCTCTTGAAAGACCATGGCGATATCGTTGCCGCGGATGCGGCGGAGCTGTGGGTCGGAAATTTGAAGGAGATCTTGGCAGGTGGCGAGCTGTCGCGGGTCGGCGCGAAAGAGCGCGCTGCCGTCTTTGATCTTGCCTGGGGGCATGGGAATGAGGCGGAGCAGCGAGAGGGCGGCGACGCTCTTACCGCTGCCGGACTCGCCGACGATGCCTAGGGTCTCGCCGGGAAGCAGGTCAAAGGTGAGGCCATCGACGGCGCGAATTTCGCCGGCGTCAGTGAAGAAAGAGGTACGGAGGTCCGTTACTTGAAGAACGGGGGGCGTGGAGTCGGACAAGGGGCGCTCGTTTCTTGGGATCGGGGGCGATCGTATAGCACGGGAGCCACCTAACGAGGAATGGGGCGCCTGCGCTGCACTGCCGCGGAGCAACGTGAGCGCAGGGTACTCGTTGTCGTTCGGTGTAGCTGGCAGTGCCGAACGATCGGGAGGGATCGATCCCATTCGAAGACTCCTGCAAGGCTCGACGCATCTGCTAGCGTCACGGGCGTGCCGTAGCGGGCGGGGTGCGCGGCGCTAAAGCGACGGAGGAGAAGCGATGCAGTTGAGCGAAGTGCGGCGGATCGGGGTGTTGGGCGGGGGTGTGATGGGTGGGGGGATCGCGCACGTGTGCGCGGTCGCAGGCTACGACGTGCTGGTGCGGGATCTGAACGAGACACTGATAGCAGCGACACGGGAAACGGTGCTCGACGGTAACTGGGGGATCAAGCGGGCGGTGGAGCGAGGGAAGCTGGATTTCGACGAGGCGCGAGCAGCGATGGATCGGATCTCGTTCACGACAGAAACGGCGGATCTAGCTGAGTGCGACATCGTGATCGAGGCTATCCCGGAGGAACTAGAGCTGAAGCAGGCGATATTCAAGGAGCTGGACGGGATCGTGAAGCCGGAGGCGATCTTCGCGTCGAACACGTCCGGGTTCGTGATCGGAGAGATCACGCGGGATATCTCGGCGGAGCGGAAAACGCGGTTCGCGGGGATGCACTTCTCCAACCCGGTGCCGGTGATGAAGATGTGCGAAGTGATCTATACCCCAGAGACATCAGCGGAGACGGTTGCGACGGCGCGGGGGTTGGGTGAGAAGGTGGGGAAGGATGTGAGCATGGTGAAGGACACGCCGGAGACGTACGGATTCCTACTGAACCGGATCTTCGCAGCGGCGCGGCGAGAGGCGCGGCAGATCGTGGAGGAGGGAATCGCGACGCCGGAGGACGTGGACAAAGCGATGATAGGCGGCCGGAACTGGCCGGCGGGGTTCTTCGGATCGCGGGGCGGGATCGGCAAGCAATGGTAGGAATCACAGAGTCCGGGCTGGCAATGGAGAAACCGGGAGCGAGCGCCTGGATCGAGAAGCGCACGGTGGGGGCGCAGGTGAACTGGGCGGCGGAGCAGTGGGGGGAGCAGGAAGCACTCACGTTCGTCGATGAAGGCGAAGTGTGCCGATGGACGTTCAAGGAGCTGCGGGCGGATGTGGACCGGGCAGCCAAGGCGCTGCTGCAAGCCGGCGTGGGGCCGGGCGAAACGGTCGCACTGTGGCTGAACAATCGGCCGGAGTGGCTGCACATCCTGTTCGCGATAGCCAAGGTCGGAGCGACGCTGGTACCGGTGAACACGCGGTTCCGGACGAGTGATCTGGCGTACGTGCTACGGCATTCGGACGCGACGACGCTGATCACAGCGGACGTGTCGGGCCCGGTGCGGTACATCGACATGGTGCGGGATTTGACGGGAACGGGAATGGATGCGCGGGTGCTGTCGGTGGAGGAATTCCCGGCGCTGCGCCGAGTGGTCGTGCTGAGCGAGCAGGCGTACCCGGGAACGTTGCGGTGGGAATCACTGCTGGCGGAGGGGGCAGGAGCAAGGCTGGACGGGGAGCTGCAGGAGCACGAGGCGGGGGTCGACCCGGAGGGGACGTTGTTCGTGCTGTATACGTCGGGAACGACGGGGTTCCCGAAAGGGGTGATGCACAATCACGACATCCTACGGCTGGTGGGCGATCACGCGAACCGGATGGCGGTGCGGCCGAGCGATGTGATCTTGATGTATCTGCCGCTGTTCCATTCATTCGGGCTGCACGAGGGAGCGATGATGCCGATCGTGAGCGGGGCGCGGCAGGTCCTGATGGCGCAGTTCGATGCCGGGGAGGCGCTCGGGCTGATCGCGCGGGAGCGACCGACGCTCATGCATGGATTCGACACGCACTTCCGGGAGATCATGGACCATCCGGATTGCGAGCAAACAGACCGGTCGAGCGTACGGACGGGGATGCTGGCAGCGGGCTTGGCGAGCAGCGAGGCGGTGGCGCGACGGGCGCAGCGGACGCTGGGAAAGTTCGTAAGCGCGTGGGGGATGACGGAGATGGGGGCATCGGTGTCGTTGGGGCTGCAGCTCGACAGCGAAGACGACCGGTGTCTGGCATCGGGGTCGCCGATGCCAGGGATGGAGTTCCGGGTCATCGACTCGGCGACGGGGAAGGATATGCCGCCTGGGCAACCGGGGGAGTTGCTATTCCGGGGCTACAGCATCATGCAGGGCTACTACAAAATGCCCGAGCAGACGGAGGCGGCGTTCGATAAGGAAGGTTGGTTCCACAGCGGAGACACGGCGTCGATGCGAGTGGACGGGACGATCCGGTTCCTGGGGCGCTACAAGGACATGCTGAAGGTAGGCGGGGAGAACGTGGACCCGGCGGAGGTGGAGGCGCGGTTGCTACAACATCCAGCCGTACAGCAGGCGGTGGTAGTCGGGGTGCCGGATGCACGGCTCTCGGAGGTGGCGTGTGCGTACGTGGTGCTGGAGGCGGGAGCTTCGGCGAGCGACGAGGATCTGGTGGGGGATTGGCGGGGGAGCATTGCGAGCTTCAAGATCCCGCCCTACGTCCTGTTCGTGGACGAGTTGCCGATGACGCCGACGGGGAAGGTGCAGAAGTTCAAGCTGCGGGAGATGGCGGTCCACGAGCTGGGGCTCGGGGAGAAAGCGAGTCATGGCTGAGGAGGCAAAGACGGTGGTGGAGAGGTGGCTGGCGGCGTGGAACCGGAAGGATCTGGCGGCGATGCGGCTACTGCTGGCGGACGACCTTCAGTTCGAAGGATCGATGGACCGGTTCACGAGCGCGGACGAGTATCACGCGCTGATGAGTGAGCTGACGAAGGCAGTGACGGAGGTGAAGCCGCTGAAGGTGTGGGCGGATGGAGGTGACGTGGCGGCGTTTTACGATCTCTCGATGTCGAAGCCAGCGGGCACGTATCCGATCGCGGAGTGGTTTGAGGTGGAGGGTGGGAAGATCAGCCGGGTGCATTCGGTTTTCGACGCACGGCCGTTTGTAGGGGAATAGACCAAAGCCTGCCGATATCCGATCACCGCTCGGGGAGAGCAGCGGGCCTGGCTTGGCGGTGGAGGGGCTGGTTGCCTCCGCTCGGTTAGACCGAGGCAGTTTTCCATTTCGTTGTATCGATGCTTGCGATAGTTTTTTTGAGATCGCGGGCGCCGTTGAGCATCATGGTGATGTCGAGGCTGAGCAGGATCATCTGTGCCCCCATGTCGATGTACTTCTGCCCGATCTCGTTGTTCCAGGCATGGGCGGCGACGAAGAGCCCGCGGTCGCGGGCAGCACGAATGATGCGCTCCATCCATTGCTGGGTTTCTTCGGCGGGGGTGCCGTAGCGGGCGATGCCAAGATCGGTGGCGATATCCCAGCCGCCGGGGAGGACGCCATCAATGCTTTCAGCGGCCAGGATCTCCTCTGGAGATTCGACCGTTTTGTAGCGCTCGCGGGTGCCGCCGGGGACTTCTTCGATCATGACCATGGCGAGCGCGTTGGCGTTGGCCTCGTCGCGGTAGGTCTCCCAGGGAGTGAAGCCATACTTGGCGGCGCGGGGGACGGGAACGGAGCTACGAATGCCTTGCGGGGGATAGCGACAAGCGCGGCCAACGGTTTCGGCCTGCGCCTTGGTGGAGACATGGGGAGCGAAGACGCCTTGCGCGCCGAAGTTGAGGGCTTTGAGAATGGGAGCGGGGCGCGCTTCGATGGGTCGGACCATGGGAGCGATATCGGCGGCGGCGCAGGCGCGGATGCAAGCCTCGGTTTCGGTGCCATAGACATCAAGACCGGCTTCTTCGCAGTCGACAATGACGAAGTCAAAGCCGGCGTAGCCCATCAGTTCGATGATGGAGGGATCATTCATGAGGCAGAACATGCCGGTGAGGATTTCGCCGTTCTGGAGTGCCTGCTTGAGGTTCTTCATAGGTAACTCCTACGCGTTCGCTCGCTTAAGCGCGTTGGCGCTCTCCAGGACGGCGGTGGCGTTCTGCTGGAGGATGACAAGGTCGATCCCCATAAGGATCATTTGGGCTCCCATCTCGATCTGACGCTCGGCGGATTCAGCGTTCCAGGCAACGGTAGAGAGGCCGATACCGTGCTTCTCGGCAGCCCTGGCGCAAGCTTTGAAAGCGTCCTCAAGTTGGGGGTCGATCCACTCGCTGTCGGTGCCATAGAAGTTGCCCGGAGGGACTCGGAGATCAGTGGAGAGATCAAAGGGACCGAACTGGAGCATATCCACGCCGGGAACGGCAGCGATCTGGTCAACGTTTTGGATGCCCTTGACACTCTCGATGATGGGCATAGCGAGGACCTCGCGGTTGACGCGCTGCCGGTAGTCGTCCCAAGGTTCGAGACCATAGCGAGCAGCGCGGGTGACGGGAACGGAGCTGCGACTGCCATCTGGAGGGTAGCGGCAAGCGGCGACGGCGATCTGGGCTTCCTCTGGGGTCTGGGTGTGAGTGAGCCAGATGCCTTCGGCCCCGAAATTGAGGGCCTTGAGGATGGCACCGGGGCGCGGCTCGGTGGGCCGGACGATGGCAGGGATGCCGGCGGCGGTGGCGGCGCGGATCAACCCCTCAAGCTCGGTGCCGTAGGGGCTGGTGGGAGCGTGCTCGGTGTCGATGAAGAGGACGTCGAAGCCGACGTGGCCGAAGATTTCGACGACCACGGGGCTGCCGATGAGAGCCATCGGGCCGATGAGAACATCACCACGGTTGATACGCGCGCGCAGGCTGGGCATGGGAATAGCTTCCTCCAAGTATCGCGGTCGCATTCTGAAGGTAACGGATAAGGACAAACAAGCTGAGGGCGGGGGTCCAGTAGCATTGCGGACATGCTGATCGATATGCACCATCACTACATCCCGAAGCAGTACCTGGAGCGAGTGCGCCGGGACGGGGAGCGGTGGCAAGCGGTGTTCTACCACGACGAGGCGCTGGGCAAGGACAGTGTGGTGCCGGGGATGACGGTGCCGCCGCCCGTGGACGCGATCGCGCGTGGGATTTTTTGGATGGAACCGGGAATGTACGACGTACCGACGCGTCTGGAAGAGATGGCAGCGCTCGGGATCGACATGGCAGCGCTCTCGATCTCGCCGTTGCTCTACTACTACTTCGCGGAGCCGGAGCTGGGAGAGGAAGTGGCTCAGCTGCTGAACGACGAGATCCACGCGGTGGCGCAGTCGGAGCCGGAACGATTCGTACCGATGGGAACGGTGCCGCTGCAAGACGTGGGACGGGCGATCGCGGAGATGGAGCGGGTGGTGCGGGAGTATGGCTTCACGGCGGTGGAGATCGGGGGAAGCGTCGAAGGGCAGCACTACGACGAGCCCGAGTTCGAGGCGTTCTTCCGCCGGGCGGCAGAGCTGGACCTGCTGATCTTTATCCATCCCGGGATCAACCCGATGCCGACGCGACTGCAGCGCTACCACACGGGGAATGTGATTGGATTTCCAGTAGAGAGCGGAGTGTGTGCGGCGGCGTTGATCTACGGGGGAATGCTAGCGCGGTACCCGACCCTCAAGATCTGCTTTGCGCATGGCGGAGGGATTGTACCGGGGTTGATCGGGCGCTGGGACCACGGCTGGGAAGTGCGAGCGGAATCGCAGCAGCGGATCGACCGGCCACCGAGCACGTACTTCCAGCAGCTGTACTTCGACAATTTGGTGCACAGTGACACGGTGCTGGAGGCATTGCTCTCGATCGCATCACCGGAACGGGTGGTCGTCGGGACGGACTATCCCTACGACATGGGGGAGCGACAGCCGGGAGCGGTGCTGGAGCGAGCGGAGGCAGCGGGACGCCTGACGCCTGCACAGCGAGAAGCGGTGTCGTACCAGACGGCGGCACGGCTACTGCGGATCCCGGTCTAGCAGCGTCCGCGTTCTGTATGATCCAGACCGCGAAGGTTTCCAAGGAAGGGCCACGTAATGGTCAAGGTGATTTTGCAGATCTATCCGATGATTCGGGCGGAGGATGAGGCGGAGCGGAGGGCGCTGCGGCCGATCGGCCGCAATGTGGAGCGCTATCACGAGGCGCTGCACGGGTCGTTCGAGCTAGCGAAGGCTGCGGACCAGTTGGGGGTGTGGGGGATGGCGTCGATCGAGCATCACTTTCACTCGGAGGGATACGAGGTGGGGCCGAGCCCAGGGACATTCAACGCTTACTGGGCCGCGATCACGCAGCGGCTGCGGGTGGGGCAGTTGGGTTATGTGATGAGTACG
This sequence comes from Dehalococcoidia bacterium, assembly GCA_965220315.1. Taxonomy (GTDB): domain Bacteria; phylum Chloroflexota; class Dehalococcoidia; order Bin125; family Bin125; genus JAPOXK01. The sequence continues at coordinate 559,858 of CBDCPP010000002.1, read as the reverse complement.
CAGCATCCGATCCGGATCGCGGAGGAGACGGCGATCTTGGATCACATGACGAAGGGGCGGTTCTTTGTCGGGTTCGCGCGGGGGTACCAAGACCGCTGGACGAACGTCGTAGGACAACATCTAGGATCGCGGGCGACGCATTCGGACGGGAGCGCGGATGACCTGATCAACCGCGACATTTTCCGCGAGCAAGTGGAGATGGTGATCAAGGCGTGGACGGAGGAGAGCATCGAGCACAACTCGAAGCTGTGGCAGGTACCGTATCCGTACACAGAGGGCATCGAATGGTGGATGGCGCGGAGTACGAAGCATCTGGGAGCGCCGGGCGAGATCGGAGAGGACGGGCGGGTACACCGCGTGAGTGTGGTGCCGGCGCCTTATACGCAGCCGCACCCGCCGATCTTTGTGCCGAGCTCCGGGAGCGCGGAGTCAGTGGAGTACTGCGGCAGGATGGGGTTCAACTGCATCCACGTGGTAGCGGGGCAGCGGGCGCTGGCGCAGGCGCCCCGCTACGTGCAGGCGGCAGAAGCCGCCGGGCGCCCGCTGGCGCTGGGACAGATGCAGGGGATCCAGCGGTACCTCCAGATCGGGGAGACACGAGAGGCGGTGCGGGAGTCGCTGGCGAAGTACGACGCCGATATCTACAAGAATTTTTGGAACCTGCTGTATGAGCGAGTCGTTGACAAACGGGTGACGCTGCCGGAGAACCCGACGGTCGAGCAAATCGTGGACGAGATCGAGCAAGCGGACGCGTTCGTGACGGGGACGGTGGACGATGTGCGAGATCAACTGGTGGAGGAGTGGAAGCAAGTGCCGTTCGAGTACTTGGTAGCGACGTGGCACTATGCACAGCAGCCGCTGGAATCCACGATCGAGCAGCTGCGGTTGGTGATGACGGAGATCAAGCCAGCGCTGGACGCGCTTACGCCGTACGAGCAGGTACCGGCGTAGGGGAAGCGGGACGGGGGCGGCGTGAGCAAGAAGGTATCCGTCGAGGTCAGGGTCAATGGAGAGATGCACCGCGCGGTGGTCGAGCCGCGTTTGTTGCTCGTGCATTTCCTGCGTGAAGCGCTAGGGCTGACGGGGACGCACGTGGGCTGCGACACGAGCCAGTGCGGAGCATGCACAGTGCTGATCGACGGACGGAGCGCAAAAGCATGCACGGTGTTCGCGGTACAGGCAATGGGGAGTGCGGTGACTACGATCGAGGGGTTGGCAGAGGGGGAGTCGCTGCATCCGCTCCAGGAAGGATTTTGGGAGGAGCATGGACTGCAGTGCGGCTACTGCACGCCGGGGATGATCATGGCGGCTGCTTCACTGTTGAAGGAGAATCCCAATCCAAGCGAGGCGGAGATCCGGAGTGGCTTGGACGGAAACTTGTGTCGCTGCACGGGGTATCAGCACATCGTGAACGCGATCGCGCGTGCCGCGCAGCAAGGGTGAGGCGGGTCCAGTGGCAGTTGATGCGACCCCAAGCCCGGGAAGCAAGTACGTCGGCCAGCGGTTGAAGCGCCGGGAGGACCCGGCGCTGATCCAAGGACGAGGAACGTTCATCGACGACGTGCGGCTCCCAGGGATGCTGCACCTCGCGTTCAAGCGCAGCGATATGGCACACGGGCGGATCGTGCGGGTAGATACGAGCGTCGCGCAGGCGATGCCGGGCGTGCGCTTGGTCGCAACGGGCGCGGACCTGCAAGACGTGCTGCCGAGCGTGCCGGTGATAACGCCGTTTCCGTATCCCGAGCATCCCGCGGTGGCGCCGGACAAGGTGCGGTACGTCGGCGAGCCGGTGGCGGTTGTCGTGGCAGAGGATCGGTACCAGGCGCAGGATGCCGTGGAGGCGATTGAGGTGACGATCGAGGAGCTGCCGGTCGTTGTCGATGCGGAGACGGCGCTACGCGGGGAGCCGACGCTGGTGCACGAGGATTTCGCCAACAACGTGGCCCTGCGGATCATTAGTGGAACGGGGGTAGCGGAAGAGGCGGGGACGCAGGACCCGGAGACGGTAGACGATCGTGAGCTCGAAGCAGCGTTCGAGGCAGCGGATGTCGTGATCTCGCAGCGGATGGTGAATCCGCGGATCGCGCCCTCAGCGATCGAGACGCGGGGAGTGGTGGCACAGTATGAGGCAGCGCGATCCTACCTGACGATCTGGAGCACAACGCAGCGGCCGCACGCGCATCGCCGGTTCCTGGCGGCGGCGTTGGGGTTGGGGGAGCACCAAGCGCGGACGATCGCGCCGGATATGGGCGGAGGGTTCGGAGCGAAGAAGATCTACGGGGAGGACTTCGTGGCGGCGGCGCTGTCGAAGCAGCTCGGAGCACCGATCAAGTGGATCGAGGATCGGTCGGAAGCGTTTTTGACGACGACGCACGCGCGGGACGTGGTGGGCCAGATCGATCTCGCGGCGAAGCGGGACGGAACGGTAACGGCGCTGAAAGCGCGGCTGGTGGCTGACATTGGCGCGTACGAGATGCTGCTGACGGCGTTCATCCCGACGCTGACGCACGGGCTGCTGAGCGGCGGATACGCCATCCCGGTGATCCGGTCGGAGCTGATCGAGGCGTTTACCAACAAGATGCCGACGGACGCCTACCGGGGGGCGGGGATGCCGGAGGCGATCTTCTTCGTGGAGCGGTCGATGGAGCTGCTAGCACGGGAGCTGGAGATGGATCCGGCGGAGGTGCGCCGGAAGAACTTCATCCAGCCGGAGCAGTTCCCGTACAAGACCGCGGCGGGGAACGAGTACGACTCCGGGAACTACGAACGACTGCTGGACGCGACGCTGGAGCTGGCGGGGTGGGAAGAGATGCGTGCGGAGCAGACGGCAGCGCGGGCAAAGGGGCGGCTGGTGGGGCTGGGAATGAGCTTCTACATCGAGCTGTGCGCGATTGGACCCTCGACGATGTTCCCGGACGGCGGATGGGAGCACGGGAGCGTCACGGTGGAGCGAGATGGGCGAATCACCGCGACAACGGGTGCATCGGCGCACGGGCAAGGACACGAGACATCGTTCGGGCAGGTGCTGGCCGACCAGTTCGGGATCGAGCCGGAGGCAATCACGTTGCTGCACGGGGACACGGCGGTATCGAAGCAAGGGGTGGGAACGGTGGCGAGCCGGTCGTTGGTGGTGGGCGGGACAGCGCTGCTGATGGCAGGCAGCAAGGTGAAGGCGAAGATGGCGCGGTTCGCAGCGCAGTTGCTGGAGGCGCGCGAGGATGAGATTGAGTTCGCCAACGGAGAGGTGGGGGTAGCCGGGGGCGGGAAGCTGTCGTTCGAGGAGGTGGCCTCGTACGCGTACTCGCCGCAACAGCTGCCGGTAGATACGGAGCCGGGGCTGAGCGAGGAAGCGTTCTGGGAGCCGTCGGGGATGACGTTCCCTTACGGATGCTATATCGCGCAAGTGGAAGTGGACCGGGAGACGGGAGAGGTGGAGCTACAGCGCTTCGTGGGGGTGGACGACTGCGGAACGATCGTGAATCCGTTGATCGTAGAGGGACAGATTCATGGAGGGATTGCGCAGGGGATCGGGCCGGCGATGACGGAGGAGCTGCGCTACGACGAGCATGGACAGCTGCTGACGGGGTCGTTCATGGATTACGCGATCCCGCGAGCGTCCGATCTCCCGCGCTTCGAGCTGGGGGCGACGGTGACGCCGTCGCCGCTGAACCCGTTGGGAGCGAAAGGGACCGGGGAGGCAGGGACGATCGGAGCGACGCCGGCCGTGGTGAACGCGGTGGTCGACGCGCTAAGCGAGCTGGGTGTCCGGCACGCCGACCCAGCGCTGCATCCCGAGAAAGTGTGGCGCTTGATTCAGGGACGGGATCGATGATCCCGGCGGCATTCGACTACAGGAGAGCGAAGACGCTCGACGATGCGATGGCCCTGATCGGGGAGACAGCGGGGGAGGCGCGATTCTTAGCGGGAGGGCACAGCTTGATTCCGCTGATGAAGCTGCGGTTCAGCCAGCCGGAGCGGCTGGTGGACATCATGCACGTGCCTGGGCTGGCGGGGGTCTGGGAGCGGAACGGGCAGGTGGGGATCGGGGCGACGACAAGATACGTGGAGCTGGAGCAGTCACGGATCTTGCGGGATGTTCTGCCGGTGGTCGCGGAAGCGGCAGGAGAGATTGGCGACCCGCAGGTTCGGCATCGGGGGACGATTGGGGGAAGCTTGGCGCACGCGGATCCGGCGGCGGACCTGCCGGCGGTCATGGTGGCGCTGGATGCGTTCCTGGAGATCGTGGGGCCGCAGGGGAGCCGCCGGGTGCAAGCGGAGGACTTCTTCCAAGGATTTTTCACGGTCGACCTCGCCGAAGGGGAGTTGATCACCGAGATGCGGATGCTGCCGCGCCGGACGGCCGCGTACGCCAAGCTGCATCAGAAGGCGTCGCACTTCGCGGTCGTGGGGGTCGCGGCTGCGCTGGACATGGAGGCGGAGAGCAGCACGGGCGGCGTATGCCGAGAAGCGCGCATAGCCGTGACGGGGATGTCAACGCACGCGCAGCGGCTGCGCGGGGTAGAGGCGGGCTTGATCGGGGAGCGGCTGGTGGAAGAGGCGATCCGGGCGGCGGCGGAGCGGGCGGCGGAGGGGATCGACGAGATCAACGACGACCTGCACGGGTCGACGGAGTATCGCCGGGAGATGGCGAAGGTGTTCGCGGCACGCGCGATCCGGCGCGCGGTTGCGCGCGCGTAGTTTCTCATGCCCACCGCGCCCGCCCGTAAGTACACGGCCCTGGATGACCGGCTCTACGACTACCTGCTTTCCGCGTCGCTGCGGGAGTCGGAGGTGGCGCAGCGGCTGCGGGAGGAGACGGCGGGGATGGAGCATGGGGTGATGCAGATCGCGCCGGACCAGGGGCAGTTCATGGCGCTGCTGGTGCGGCTGTTGGGGGCGCGGCGCGCTCTCGAGATCGGGACGTTCACGGGGTACAGCGCGCTGTGCGTGGCGGAGGCGTTGCCACGGGACGGCCGGCTGGTGGCCTGCGATCAGAGCGCGAAGTGGACGACGATCGCGCAGCGGTATTGGGCGGAGGCGGGAGTGGCCGAGAAGATCACGCTGCGGTTGGGAAAGGCGGTCGAGACGCTGGACACCCTGCTCGCGGAGGGCGAGGCGGGACGGTTCGACTTCGCCTTCATCGACGCGGACAAGCCGAATTACGACGGCTACTACGAGCGTTGTCTGACACTGGTACGACCAGGGGGGCTGGTGGCGATCGACAATGTGCTGTGGGAAGGAAAAGTGAAGGATGCAGGGGAGACGGATGCCGACACGGCAGCGATTCGAGCGCTGAACGCGAAGCTGGCGGCGGACGCGCGGGTGGAGGTGAGCATGCTGTCGATCGCGGACGGATTGACGCTGGCGCTGAAGAGGTGAGGGCACGGTAGGCTGGCAGGCGCGGGTCCAAAGCGGAGGGCATAGCGGAGGGCATAGCGATGGGCGTGCCGAGGAACGCGGAGGCGGCGGCGGCGCTGCTGGGAGTGCCGGTCGAGGCGGCGGAAGGGGTGGTGGAGGAACGATTTCGTCGGCTGGCGCAGGTGTTTCATCCAGACCTGAATCCCGGAGTGGCCTCATGCGGGGAGCGGATGCAGGATCTGAACGCGGCGCGGGAGCTGTTGGCGGGAGGGCGGCGGCCGGCGGAGGCGGTAGTGGCGCGGCCCGAGCGGCGGGAGGAACGGGAAGGGAAGGCGCAGGCGCAGCAGCGGTCGAAAAAGGACGAGGAACGGCTGCGGCGGGTGATGCACGAGATGCCGTACGGGATCTACATCGTGGGATCACGCCGCGAGGAAGAGCTCAACGGGATGATCGCAGACTGGGTGATGCAGGTCTCGTTCCGGCCGCGGCTGCTGGCGGTGGCCTTCGAGAACGACGCCTACAGTCTGGAGAACGTACGGCGGCACAATGTGTTCACGGTGAACCTGCTGCCGCAAGGAGGGATGGAGCTGGGAGCGCTGTTCCTGCAGCCGCGGGACGGGGCGAAGATCGCGGGCCGCAGCGCGGCGGCGGCGGCGGCGGTGCACGAGAAGCTGGCGGGGGCGGCGTACCGGCTGACGGAGCGGGGCTGCCCGGTACTGGAGGGGGCGCTGACGTGGGCGGAGTGCGCGGCCGAGCGATTCATGTCGGCAGGGGATCACACGTTGGTGATCGGCGAGGTGCTGGACGGGAAGGTGCTGCAGGCCGCCGGGGCGCTGACGTCGGTCGAGACGGGGTGGGTATACGGCGGGTAGAGGTACGGCTGTTCCGAAACGTGAACGACTCTAACTAGACGGGAGGGGCGGGAACCGCAGCTTTCCGCAACGGCACTGTGATGAGGTTAGTGTACCCTTGTGCCATGACCGAGTACCGCAATCCTGACACGTAAAATGACGACATAGCGCGTCGATTCGAGCAATTGAGTCGCGCACTTCCTCCGAGGAAGCAGCGACTTGACTCGCGTGTGCTTCCACGTTCAGTACCGACTGGAGATCCGCTTCCAGCTTCCTGAGAAGCGGGGTGATCTCATCGCGAAGCTGTTTCGCTCTGTCTTTCAGCGTTCTCTGAAACCCATCCAGCACTTCTTTGGCTGAGCGCTCGTCATTACTCACGCCACGGCGGAACGGAAGGAGCGCTTCCAATTCTTCACATGCTTCCTGAAGAAACTCTTCAAGCGCCCGCCGCCCTTTTTGTGCCGCGCCCATTCGATCGTCGCAAGCAAACGCATCCCGGGCTTCCGCAAGTACCCGATCTCCCTCGTACGTCTTCGTCCGCATTCCTTCCTTAAAAGACCATGATGTGAAGTGATGGCGCATCCATGACGGCGCCATGACACATATTTGCCTATAAAACTGCTCGTCATGAGTGAGGACGATCAACTGTACATTTTCGAACTCCGCAGTCAGCAACTCAGCAAGGCGTCCTCGATGCGCTCGATCGAAGCTGCTCACGACATCGTCCAAAACGATGAAGCCGAGCTGTTCGTTAAAGGTCTCTGCCATCGCAAGGAATAGAGCGATTCCCAGAGAGTTTAGGTGTGATTCGCTCAAGACCCGGTGCGGGGGGCTCTCCTTCTGTCCGTGGAACTCAACCGATATTTCGGCTGCCTTTTCTCCCACTGTTTCGACCGCCACGGCTGCAGTTCCCTCTTCAGGATGAAGAGCCTGCCAGATCACCGCCATACGCTGGGAAATCTGTTCGATAATGTTGGTGAGGTGTTCATTTTGTCGCTGCTGGTATCGCGTGAACACGCGGTCGGCCAACTCGAAAGCGGCAGCAGCCTCACGTTTACGGTGAATAGCACTACGCCAAGCTGTGGTTGCCGCTAGGAGAACTCCGAGATCCACGAGCGCCTGATCCCGTGCAGTAGTGGCTGAGGGGATCGCGCCGTCCAAGGTCTTGCTGGCCTCAGCGTCCCATGTGTTGAGCTTCTCCCTATATTCCTCAACAGTCGTTGGGTCCATCGCTGTCGCGGACTCGATCTGGCCAGTAAGAGTTTCAGCGGGAGATGTAGGCAAATCAGCCAGGGTGACGCCTCGCTCTGCCGCTCGGCCTACGATGTTAAAGCGCCTCTGGTGAAATGCCCAGAGATCGTTGACGAACTGGCCTGCACTGCCTTGTGCCGCTTCAAGCGCTAGCGCAGCACCCTTCAGTTCTTGGAGTTCGGCTGCGATCCTCTTTGCAAGCCGATCTAGATCAATTGGCTGGCCGCACAATGGGCAAGAGCCGGAATCTGAATAGCCAGCCTGGAGCAATGAATCGGCCGCCCTATGTAGACCCAGTCTCAAGTGGTTCGCTTGCTGTCCTTCATCGACAAACCTGTTCCAAGCAACGATGGGAGCGAGAACGAACATTTGATCCTTTAGAGTTCCCAGTTCACTCAGCGCAGCCCGGAGCACCACTCCAAGCTGGTCCTGTGACTCCGCTGGTTTGACTGTCTGGGCCCAGTGAGGATCAAGCGCTTCACTGAGAGTACTCGGGGGTTGCACGCCGGCAGTTGCCGCCCTCTCCCTGATGGCATCGAGAACTCCGATTTCCGAAACCTCGGTCATCCGTTGACCCAGTACTGCCCGTTTGCCGGTGAGATCGCTCGTTGCGCTTCCCACTTCGTCCTTCAAGCTGTTCCGCGTACGTTGAAAATCACGGCGCAGTCTGTCCATAGCTTCAAGACCCAGTAACTCCGCTAGAGCCCTCCACTTCTCTCCCTTGGTCTTGTCTACGAATTCGGCCAATGTCCGGCCACGCAGAAGGAATGACTCTGAGTGGCCAGCGCCCTGAGCAGGCTGTGGTGAGGATTTTTTCTTAGTGACAGCGCCACCGAGTACGCCGTCGGTAGCAATCGCTACTCGTGTCTCTAGGTACCTATCCGCACCGCTGTGGCGGATGGCATCGCCTCGACCTTCCTTGGCGAGTAGCTCGATCTGGCCACGAAAGTACCATTCGACTGCGTCGGCAATGGTGCTCTTTCCGGTGGCGTTATCCCCGAGAACGACGCAGCTCCGGCCGTTGCGCAGATCTAAGCTGAAGGACTGGCGCACACCCCGAAACGCCTGCATCGAAATCGAGGTAACGCGTTCAGCTACGCGTCACCTCGATAATTAGGTCGCGGATTCGCTCCCACCTCACGGTCGGCGCAGAGCCGATGCATTCGATAAGTTTCTGCTCAAACCCATCGGGAACGTCGCCAAGTTCCGCGAGCACCTGCCGTAGGAACTCTTCGAGATCGGTTTTTCGCACTATCAGGCGGGCACTTGAAAGCCAAAGAGGCGGGCGGCGTTGCCGCCGAGGATCTTGGCGCGCTCCTCGTCGTCGAGGGCGCCCATGGTGCGCTCAATGGATTGGGCGGAGTGGGGCCAGAGGCCCTCTTGGTGGGGGTAGTCGTTGGCCCAGATCAAGTTGTCGATCAGGTTGTACTTGCGTGCGAGGTCGATGCCGGGCTCGTCTTCCTGGAAGGAGGCGAAGCCGTTGCGGCGGAAGGACTCGCTGGGAAGGGCCTGGAGCTTGGGGTAGGCCCACATGTGATGCATGCGGTAGGCCTCGTCCATGGTCTTGAGGAGCCAGGGGAGCCAGCCGATGCCGGCTTCAATGGTGGCGAAGCGAATGCCGGGGAAGCGCTCGATCACGCCCGAGGCGCAGAGTTGGACGAGGGGCTCGGTGGTGGGGATGAAGGAATGGACGACCATATTGATGATGGCGCCGCCGTTGCCGTGGGAGGCGCGGGGGTCGCGGCCGGTGGAGACGTGGAAGGTGATGGGGAGGCCGGTCTCTTCGATGACGGCCCAGAGGCGGTCAAAGGCGGCGTCGTTGTAGTTGCGCTCGTCGGGGTCGTGGCCACCCCAGACCGGCTTGGAGGGGAGGGTGAGGCCGCGGAAGCCGAGCTGGGCGACGCGTTGGATCTCGGCGATGGAGCCGTCGAGATCGCCGGTCGCGATGGCGGCCATGGGAGCCATACGGTCGTTGTGGCCGGCGAAGGTCTCCCAGACCCATTCGTTGTAGACGCGGCACTGGGCCATGGCGAAAACGGGGTCCGGAGTGGCCCACATGGCAAGGCCCTTGTTGGGGTAGATGGTTTCGGCGTCGATGCCGTCGCGGGCATGGTCTTCGAGCCGCTGTTGGATGTCCCACTCGAGCTCTTGCTCCGAGGCGAAGCCGCCCGTGCCGCGGAGGCCGCGCTCCAGATCCTCGCCCTCCAGCTTGAGGTCGCGGATCTTGGTGGGGCGGTAGCCCTCGGCGACTTGCCACTTGACGCCGCCGTCATCGACCTCAATGCGGGGAAGGCGATGGCGGTACTTCTTGTCGATGCGCTTGACCCAGAGGTCGGCGGGCTCGCTGACGTGGCTGTCGACGGTGACCATGAAGTACTTGTTGGGATCGCTGGGGCGGGGGCTCCGTCGCCATCCAACGTGGCCGGGGGTTTCGAGTCGCCAGGCTTGCGGGTCGGCAGTCGTGACCATCGGGCGCCTTCTTTCTTACGCGACTTCCTCGCGCTTCCTTGTGCGATCAGCGGGCGCTAGCGCGCCCTCATTTCCCGTCCCGTGCGCGCGCCGGGCTCAGAGAGATGGCTGTGGGGCTGCTTGGCGTCGAAGGTGAGGCGGGCAGTGTGAAGCTCGCCGAGGGCGGCGCCATCGACGTTGAGGGCGATATCGACGTACTCGGCCTCAAGCGCTTCGGAGGGCCAGCAGCGGATGCGGGCGCCGGCGGCGGCCGGCGGAACCGGATGCGTGGTGGTTTCGCCGCCGCGGCCGCTGTAGAACCAGTCGCCCTCGGAGTCGCCATCAACGAGGAGCCAGCTGCCGAACCAGAGGAGGGAATCACCGTGCTCATTGGCGCGTCTCTCCCAATGGACGGTGAGGCGATCGATCGGCAAGGACTCTCCCTGCGCAGCCGGGGCTGGGGCGGAGCGGCCGGTGCTCATAGCGGCACCTCAGCCGGCCGCGGAGCAGAGCACGGCGCGGCCGGCAGGGGCATGGTAGCCGACGGGGCAAGGCTGCGTTCACGGGAGCAGGCGGATGCTCCGTTGACCCTTTCGCAAGGCCGCTGGTAGCGTCGGGCGGCACCGAGTTTACGAGACAGGGTGCATCGCCCCAGGCCATGGCGATGCTTGAGCGTTCGGACGGCGGGAGCAGTTTGGCACATATGGCGAATCCGTTCGAGCGGGATCCGGCGTGGAGCGGACGGTCCTGGGTGACGCCGCTATGAGCGAGGCGCGGCCAGCGATGGTGGCGTACGTGGCGCTGGCAGTGGAAGACGGGGAACGGACGGCGGCGGTGCTGGCGGGACCATTGGGGCTGCGGCGCACGCCGCTTGAGGCAGGAGCGGACGGGCCGGCGGCGGCCTTCCCAGTGGGTGAGTCGGCAGTGGCAGTATTTCCCGTGGGGCACGCGCTGCTGGGAGAGGGCGGCTCCAAGGCCGGGGTGCACCACGTGGCGCTTGCAAGCGCCGATCCCGAAGCCGCCGCCGCCGCCGCCGACCTGCCACAGGCCGACGGGCCGGGCTTCGGTCTGGCGGGACGGCACGCGGTCGCGATCGAGCCAAGCGCGACGGCGGGAGTGCGGCTGCGCTATAGCGAGCCGCTCGAACTGGAGCCCAGCGCGGCTCCGCTGGTGGAGCGGATCGACCACCTTGGAGTGGCGGCGGCGGACACCACCGCGGCGGTGGCGCTGTTCCATGAGCGTCTGGGGTTTCCGCTGGAGAGCCAGCAGACCGACCGCGAGATGCACGTACCGATCGAGAGCTTCACATCGGATAAGTACGGAGTCGTGTATCACAGCCGGGCGCCGCTGCAGCGCGGGGCGCTGGAGGTCGCATTCGTGACGGTGGGCGATTTCGATCTGGAGTTCCTGTGCGACGCCGAATCGGTCGGTGCGGCGGGCAGCCGCAGCGGCAGTGAAGCGGGAACCACACAGCAGGATCGGGGAGCGATCAGCCGATTTGTCGAACGGCGCGGTCCGGGGTTGCACCACCTCGCGCTCAAAACGCCGGCGATGGACCGCGCGCTGCAAGCGCTGCATGAGGCCGGGGTGCTGCTGATCGACGACGCAGGGCGGCCGGGGTCGCGGCGGGCGCAGATCGCGTTCCTAGAGCGGGAGGCGCTGGGAGGCGTGGTGATGCACTTGGTGGAACGGGAGCCGCTCTAGCAATGGATACGGTCGCAGAGGCGGTGACGAATCGATGACGAGGACGGCTGATCCGATCACGGTGGAGGTGCTGCGCAACGCGTTCACCGCCGTGTGCAACGAGATGGCGCTGGTGGTCAAGAAAACCGCGTATTCGACCGTTGTGAACGAGGGGAACGACTACGGAGGCGGGCTGTACGACGCGGAAGGGCGGCTGGTGGCGCAGGGGGAGTTCGATTTGCCAGCGTTCGTGGGGTTGACGCATTTGACCGTGCCGGAGGTGATCAAGGCGGTGGGGCGGGAGCGGATGCGGCCCGGCGACGTGTACATGATCAACGACCCGTATGTCGCCAGCACGCACTGCAACGACATTCATTTCGTGAAGCCCGTGTTCTGGAAGGGACAACTGGTGGCGTTCACGTCATCAACGGCGCACTGGTCGGACGTGGGCGGAGTGGTGGCGGGCTCCCTCAACTGCAACGCGCGCAGCCAGTTCGAGGAGGGGATGCGGATTCCGGCGATCGCGATTTGCAAGGAGGGGGAGGTCGATCGGGAACTCGTGTCCCTGCTGGTGACGAACATGCGTCAGTCGTGGGAGCGGATGGGGGACCTCAACGCCCAGTTGGCGGCAGTGCGGGCAGGGGACACGCGGGTGCAGGCATTGCTGGCGCGGCACGGGGTGGAGACGTTCCTGGCAGCGATGGCGGAGGTGCAGGACCACGCGGAGCGGTTGTCGCGAGCGGCATTCGCGGCGTTGCCGGACGGCGTCTACACGGGCGAGGACCGCATCGATCAGGATGTGGCGACGGGCGAGCCGGTCACGGTGCGGCTGCGGCTGACGATCGAGGGGGACCAGGCGGTGTTCGACCTGGAGGAGAGCGACGGCGCGGCGCAGAGCGGGATCAACTGCACGATCGCGGCGACGACGTCGGCGGTGTTCATCGGGATGGCGTCGATCTTGCCGCCGATGCCGATGAACGCGGGAGTGATGCGGGCGATCACGATTCGGGCGCGCCCGGGGTCGATCGTGTGGGCGCAGCCGCCAGCGGCGATCTCCGGGCTGGCGATCACAAGCATGGATTGCGTGATTGGAGCAGTGCTAATCGCGCTGGGGAAGGCACAGCCGGACCGGGCGGTAGGGCTGCCATCCGCCTGCGTGAATTCAACTTTCGCGGGGTACGACGCGCGGCCGGAGTTCGAGACCTCGTTCATCAACTACGTGTGGGCCTTCGGGGGAACGGGGGGCACACAGGAGCGGGATGGAGGAAACAACCTGGCGTCGCCGTATTCGGCGAGTTCGACGAATATCCCCTGCGAGATGCAAGAGCGCCGCTATCCGGTGCTGTATTGGCGGCACATGCTGTTGCCAGATTCTGGCGGGCCGGGAAGGTCGCGGGGCGGGTGTGCATTGGAGCAGCTTATCCAGCCTTCGACGCCGGGATCGCTGTCGAACATCACGAACCGGGCGCGATTCGGGCCGCCCGGGGTGTTCAAAGGAGAAGTGGGGCGCACATCGCGGCTGGTCGGGAACCCAGGGACAGAGGATGAGCGGAACATCGGGACGTTCATCGTGAACGCGCCCATCGGACCGGGGGAGCTATTGTCGTTCTGGTCGTGCGGAGGTGGGGGGTACGGCGATCCGCTGGAGCGGGAGCCGGGGCGGGTGCTGGAGGACGTGCGAGACGGGTACGTGTCGATCGAGGGGGCGCGGAGCCAGTATGGGCTGGTCGTGCGGGAAGTGGACGGGCGGCGGCTGGCGTACGCAGTGGACAAGGAAGCAAGCGCAGCCTTGCGGCGTGAGCTGCGCGCGGCGAGACATGGCTAGCCTGGACCTCTGCTTCCTCAGCGCGAACGAACTCGCGCGGCGGATACAGGCGCGGGAACTCTCGGCGCAGGAAGTGATGGAGGCGCATCTCGCGCAGATCGCCCGGGTGAACCCGCATGTGAACGCGGTTTGCACACTGGTGGCGGCGGAAGCGCGGATGGGGGCGAAGAAAGCGGACCAAGCACTCGCCGACGGCGAGACCCCAGGGCCGCTGCACGGCCTGCCAATCATGATCAAGGACTTGGCGGAGACGGCGGGGATCCGGACGACCTACGGGTCACGGGTGTACGAGTCGTACGTGCCAGAAGCGGATGCCTTGATCGTGGATCGGGCCAAACGGGCTGGGGCGATCGTCGTAGGGAAGACGAACACGCCCGAGTTCGGGGCAGGGGCGCAGACATTTAACGCGGTGTTCGGAGAGACCTGCAATCCCTACGACTCGCGCAAGACATGCGGAGGGAGCAGCGGGGGGTCGGCGGTGGCGCTGGCAACGGGGATGGCGCCGCTGGCGAGCGGCTCCGACTTAGGGGGATCGCTACGGAATCCGGCGGCGTTCTGCAACGTGGTGGGGTTCCGGCCGTCGATTGGGCGGGTGCCGGTGTGGCCGGCGGTATTCGGATGGTCATCGCTGTCGGTGCAGGGGCCGATGGCGCGGAGCGTGGCGGACGTGGCGCTGCTGCTATCAGTGATGGCAGGAGCGGACGCTCGCGTTGCGACGGGGCTGCGGGAGCCGGGCGAGTCTTTCCGTGCACCCCTCAAGCGAGACTTCAAGGGCGCCCGCATCGCATGGAGCCGCGATCTAGGGCTGTATCCGGTCGACCTGCGAGTAACGGCGGTGTGTGAGGCGCAGCGGGGAGTATTCGCGGAGCTAGGGGCGGAGCTAGAAGAAGGGGAGCCAGATTTCCGGGGAGCGGATGCAACCTTTCAGACGCTGCGGGCCTGGCTGTTCGCGGGAAAGCACGGGGAAGACTGGCGGCGACACCGGGAGCTGCTGAAGGACACGGTGATCTGGAACATAGAAAAAGGTCTGGCGCTGAGCGGGGAAGAGGTGGCGCGAGCGGAAGCGGCGCGGACGGAGCTGTTCGCACGGGTCCAGGGGTTCTTCGAAACCTATGAGTTCCTGGTGCTGCCAGCGACGAGCGTGCCACCGTTCCCAATCGAGGAGCGGTACGTGACGGAGATCAACGGGCAGAAGCTAGAGACGTACATCGACTGGCTGGGAGTAACGTACGCGATCACGCTTCCGGGCTTGCCGGCGATCTCAGTGCCATGCGGGTTCACAGAGGAGGGGTTGCCGGTGGGGCTGCAGATCGTGGGGCGCTACGGAGCGGACTTCGCCGTGCTGCAGCTGGCGCACGCGTTCGAGCAGGCGACGCGCTTTGGGGAGCGCCGGCCGGCGGTGGCGGTAGCGCACTAGGAAACAAGCGAGAGGGAGACAAGCGGCCAGCCGGAGCCACGCGCTCTGCGTGCGGCGGAGGCCGCCGTGTTACTTCGGGCCGAGGGAGAAGGGTGGGGGTAGCGCGGTCGGTGGTGAGGAAGAAGGCGACGACGCCGATGGGGATGATGTAGACGATGCGGAGAAGGGTCGTGAGACGGTTGAGTTGCTCGGGGTAGTCGATATCGAGTTGGACAGGGTAGGCCGGAAGTTGAGCTGTCAGTCATCGGTGATCCTTCCATCCGCTCCGATAGGCGCCGCGACAGGCCAAGAAGCATATCAAGCAGCGGAGCGATGTCTGCTAGGTTCCATGCACGTGCCAGTGCGTCCAGACGCCGCGAAGCGGAGAGCCGCCAGCAAGGGGAAGCGGAGATCGGAACCGAGGCGATGCAGTCCGCGCGAAAGGTGAACGAGCATTGGAAACCGTCGCCCGCGGATCAGGAAGCATTCGCGGCGGCGTGGCGGAGGCGAGCGCGAGCATACGGCGGCGGCCGGAGCCTTTGGTGACGAGCGGGAAGTCGCAAACGGGCCGAGCAGGAGAGCAATGAGCGCCGCGCTTTCGCACTTGCGGATCTGCGACTTCACGGGCCAGCTGGCGGGGGCGGGGGCGACGAAGTTCTTGGCCGCGTTCGGGGCACAGGTGATCCGGATCGAGGATCCGGTGCTGGAGGGCCGGTGGGACGTGCTGCGGGGGGCGCCGCCGTTCAAGGACGAGCGCCGGGGGATCAACCTAGGGGGAGCGTTCAACAACCACAACGTGGAGAAGCTGGGGATCACGCTGAACCTGCGCACGGAGCGAGGCCGGGAGCTGCTGCGGAAGCTGGTCGCGGTGTCGGACCTGGTGACGGAGAACTTTTCGGCCGGGGTATTGGAACGGCTGGGCTTCGGGTATGAGCAGCTGCGGGCGATCAAGCCAGACGTGATCTACGTGTCGAATTGCGGATTCGGGCACAGCGGGCCGTACCGGGATTACAAGACATGGGGTCCGATTGTGCAGGCGGTGTCGGGATTGACGTTCAGCTCGGGGCTGCCGGAGGAGCCGCCGGCGGGGTGGGGCTATTCATACATGGACCACACGGCGGCGTACTACATGACGATGGCGATACTGATGGCACTGCACTATCGCGCGCGGACGGGAGAAGGGCAGCACGTGGACATGGCGGCGACGGAGGCAGCAGCGTCGCTGAACGGGCCGGCGCTACTGGACTACACGGTGAACGGGCGGCCGCTGCGGCGCCCGGGGCAGCCGCACAGCAATCGAAGCCGGTTCCCGCGGATGGCGCCGCACGGGATCTACCCGGCGCAGGGCGAGGACAATTGGCTGGCGCTGTCGTGCCGAGACGACGGGGCATGGACGGATTTGGGACGAGTGGTGGAAAAGCCGTGGGCGACGGCAGAGCGGTTCGCGACGCTGGAAGGACGGCTACAGGCGGAAGACGCACTGGATGCGCTGCTGGGGGCGTGGAGCGAGGAACACGACATGTTTGAGTCGGCGCGCGCGCTGCGGGCGGCGGGAGTGCCGGCGTCGGCGGTGCAGCGCCCCCAGCAGCGCATCGACGAAGATGCGAACACAGCGGCATGGGGGCTGTGGCCTACCGTGCGACACGCGGAAATGGGAGAGGTACGAGTCGACGGGTTGCCGGTGCACTTGAGCGAGACGGATTGGTCGATACAGCGGGGGGCGCCGTGCCTAGGGCAGGACAACGCGTTCGTATATGGGGAGATCCTGGGGGTGGGAGATTCGGAGCTGGCGCAGCTGCGGGCGGACGGGGTGATCTGAGGTGGCGTCCGCAGAGACGAAGGGAACGGGGGAAGCGCCGCTAAGCGGCTTGCGGGTGGTGGAGCTGTGCGACGCAAAGGGGGCTCTCGCGGGAAAGCTGCTGGCGGACGCGGGAGCGGACGTGGTGAAGGTGGAGCCTCCCACTGGCGACGCATCGCGAGACTATGAGCCGTTCCTGGAAGACAAACCGGGGACGGAACGGAGCCTTTGGTGGTGGCTTTACAACACGAGCAAGCGAGGGGTGACGCTGGACTTGGAGGAGACGGCAGGGCGGGAGGTGTTCCGGCGGTTGGTGACGCGGGCGGACGTGGTGGTGGAGAGCCAACCACCGGGGCGTCTGGCCGGGTGGGGGATCGACTACGAGGACTTGCGTGGAAGCAATCCCGCGCTGATCTGGGCGTCGATCACGCCGTTCGGGCGAGCAGGGCCAAGATCCCAGGAAACAACGACGGACCTGACGATTTTGGCGGGAGGCGGGATCGCGTGGATGAACGGGTACGACGATCATACGCTGCCCCCAGTGCGGGGCGGGGGCAATCAGGGCTACCACACGGGATGCCACTACGCGGTGATGGCGGTGCTGGTGGCGCTGGCGCATCGTGATGCGGGAGGGCCAGGGCAGTTTATCGACGTAAACATGCACGCGGCGGTGAACGTGACGACGGAGGCTGGGAGCTACGACTGGCTGGTGAAGCGCCGGGAGGTGCAGCGGCAAACGGGCCGGCACGCTTCCTACCGGCCGACGATGTCCACCCAGGCACGGTGCGCGGACGGGGTGTGGGTGAACACGGGGATCGCGCCGCGACGGCCGCACGAGTTTCAGGTGATGTACGAGTGGATCGCGGAGATCGGGAAGCTGGAGGAGTTTCCGGAGGCAGCGATCTTGGAGATGGCAGGGCATGGAGGCGAGGTGATGCTGGGCCGCTTGGAGGAGGACGAGGAGATGCAGGCGAAGTTCGCCGCGGCGCGGGAGGCGGTAGTGTTCATCGCGAGGCAGCTGCCGGCGGAGGTATTTTTCCACGAGGGGCAGCGACGAGGGTTTCAGATGGGGATCATCCATGCGCCCGAGGAGGTGCTGGAGGATGGGCACTTCCAAGCACGTGGTTTCCCCGTGGAGGTAGAGCATGCGGAGTTGGGGCGGAGCTTCCGGTACCCCGGAGCACCGTGGCGGTTCGGGCGATCGCCGTGGCGGATCCGGAACCGGGCTCCCCTGCTGGGGGAGCACAACGCGGAGGTGTTGAGGGAGCTGGATTTGCCGGCAGAGGAGGGATCTGGAGCGGACGGCTAAATGGCAGATCCGTTGGTGCGCAGCAACAGGCACAAGCAGTGCCGTGGGTACCTGATGACACGCTACGAAGTGGTTGGAGGGTGACAGCCTGGTGACGGCGGCGGTTCTGCTGTCTCGTGGGTGCCGATCGGGCGGGTGGAGTTCCGAAGCGGCCGCTCGTGTGACGGCCTCAGATCGGCTGCTACCATCCGCAAGGCGCAGCGACGCGCGCGTCGTCAGTCCGGGGAGAGGCGGGTAGCAGCACGAGTACTGTGCAAGCTCAGGATCTCACGACGGAAGTCGCAGGATTGTCGGTCCATCTGCTGCGCGGCGGCAGGGGTGATCCAGCGGTCGTGCTGCATCACTCCACGGGCCCGATCGGGTGGGTGCCGTTCCACGATGAGCTGGCGCGGCGGTTTGCCGTGCACGCGGTGGATCTGCCGGGTTATGGACGGTCGGATCGGCCTAGCTGGGCACGGGACCCGCGAGACCTAGCGATCCTGCTGAACCGGGCGTTGGAGGAGTTGGAGGTGGAAGAGGTAACGTTGATCGGGACAGGGTTCGGAGGCTTCGTGGCGGCGGAGATGGCGGCGATGACGGATGCGCGGCTGCGGTCGTTGGTGCTCGTAGGTGCAGCAGGAGTCCAGCCCACAGAAGGCAAGATCCTAGACCAGATGGTGTTGAAGGAAGAGTTCTACGTGCAGAACTCGTTCCGGGACGAGGAGTCGTTTCGGTCGTTCTACGGCGAGGATGAAACGGGTGAGCTGGCAGACCTGTGGGACTTCAGCCGGGAGATGACGGCGCGGGTAACGTGGCGGCCGTACATGTTCGACCGCCGGTTGCCGCACATCTTGGCCGTGGTGCGTACGCCGACGCTGCTGGTCTGGGGCGAGGAAGATCGAGTGGTGCCGCGAAGCTGTGCGGAGCTGTACGCGAGGGCGCTCCCGAACGCCCAGTTGGAGTTCGTGCCAGAGGCCGGGCACGTGGTGGAGTATGAGAAACCGGAGACGGTCGCGCGGCTCATCGCTGAGCATGTAGGCTCTCTCGCATAAGACAGTGTCCGGCACCCGCGCGATCAGGTGGCCGGCCCTAACGAGGTGCAGGCATGTTCATTTCCTATTTCACGGAGCGGCCCTACCAAGACGAGCAGGGCGAGTACGTCAACACACTGGACCTAGCGAAGAGCAACGCCGACTACAACCCCGTCCTAGGCGGCGACCTTTATCACCGTTACTTGGATGAGAAGGTGTACGCGGAGGAGATGGGATTCGATGGGCTGGTGCTGAACGAGCACCACAGTATGCCCGCGTGCATGGGGGGTGTGATCAACGTGGAGGCGTCGATCCTGGCGCGGATCACGAAGCGGGCCAAGATCGTGCTGGCGGGGAACGTACTGCCGATCTGGGACGACCCTCTATGGCTGGCCGAGACGCTGGCGATGATCGATGTGATTTCGCGGGGACGATTGGTGTGCGGCTGGGTGCGGGGAACGGGGCGGGAGAGCGTGACGCATAACACGGCGTCGCCCTACAACTGGGAACGCTACCAAGAGGCGCACGATCTGATCATGAAAGCATGGACAGAACCGGGGCCGTTCCGCTGGGAGGGCGAGCACTTCGACTACCGCTATGTGAACCCGTGGCCGCGACCGATGCAGCAGCCACCGCCGATCTGGATCCCAGGGTCGTTGAGCAAGGCGACGGTGAAATGGGCAGCGGAACACCAGTTCCCGTATTTGATGCTGGCGACGGAGCATGAGCCGACAAAGCGGTCGTTCGAGTACTACGACGCGTGTGCGCGAGAGGCGGGGCACGTGACCGGGTCGCAGCACCGGGGGTACCTGTTCAAAGTGCACGTGGACGAGACGGAAGAGCTGGCAGAGAAAACGGCGCGCAAGTTCCTGCAAGGACCGAGCAATCCGTTCCTGGAAGGGAACCAGGGACAGGTGCGGGGGTTCATGCAGAATCTGCCGGGGATGAACTCGCGGACGGAGGTGCTGCCGACGATTGAGACCTGGGCGCCCGCCGTGGCGCGGGGAGCACAGCGCCAGCACAAGAAGATTATGGAAAAGAAAAAGATGGCGAAGGGGAAAGATCGCGACTACTCGGGTTCGTACGAGGAACAGATCACGAAGTACACGATCATCGCGGGGACGCCGGATCAGGTCGTGGAGAAGATTCGCAACGTGCTGGAGTACCTGCGTCCGGGGATCATCGCGATCTGGGACGGCGACGGCGCGATGTCGCACGAGGACACGATGCGAGCGCTCCGGCTGATGGGAGAGGAAGTGATCCCGCGAGTGCGGGAGATCGGCAAGGAGCTGGATCTACACTCGCCGTTCGAGGTAAGCCCGGTGACAAACAAACCGGTCGCGGAGACGGTGGAAGTGGGGTAGTGAGCCGCTAGCCGGGCTTGCGACCGCCGATGAGCACAAGGTCTAGCCGTTTCCAATAGCAGTCGAGGCGTTGGAGTCCGGCTTCGCGGAGCCAGCGTAGGTGATCTTCGAGCGGTTGTAGCTCGGTGTGGCGGATCTTGGTGCGGTCCCACGGTTGTTCGCCACGCTCGCGGTGCTCGCGGTCGTCGATCTCCCAGTAGAGCGCCTGCAGATCCGGATTGGGCGCGGCGACGATATCCAACTGGAGGAATACGCCGCCGGGAGCGAGGCGCGCGGCGATGGTGCGGTAGAGGGAGCGCTTGTGTTCAGGAGCGAGGTGATGGATGGCGAGAGCGGAGACAATGACGTCGTAGGGGCCGCCGAGGGCGTCCGGGAGGGTTCCGCCATCAAAGTTCCCGGTGTGGTAAGCGTAGCGGCCGTGGTAGGGAGCGAGGCGCGCGTGGCCGATGCGCTGCATCTCTTCGGAGATGTCGAGGAGGGTGGTCGTAGCGCGAGGGAAGGCAGCGAGGATAGCGGCGGCGGCAGCGCCGAAGCCGGCGCCAACATCGAGAACGGCGAGGGGATGGTCTTCCGGATGAGGGATGAGCTTTACAAGGAGATCGAACTGCTGACGACGTTCGGCGGCACGGCGATCACTGCGCGCGACGAAATCGCGGACATGTTCAGGATCGATCCAGTGGTGACCTGGGTCGCTACTGGGATCGGTGCTCATCACCGGTTGATGTCGACAAGTTCGTAGCGAGGCAGATCGGCCCAGTTTTCTTGGGGCGGGTTCTCCTGCTGCGCGAGGGCGCGGCGACGGTCTTCTTCTTCGATCTTCTTCGCACGCCGGACGATCTCGCGACGCGCGTGCGTGATGGTTTTTTCGCCGGCAGTCGCGAAGGGATTGACCGCGCGCCGCTTGCCGGCGATGAACCGGACGCGGCCTTCCCGTTGGAGTTGTTGCAGGTGGGCGCGAACGTTGCCGTCCGCGGCACGACGGAGTTTCTTATCAATGTCGGTATAGAGACGCAGCATGATCTCCCAGCTGCTAAGGGGGCCGCTGGCTTGGAGAACGGCGAGAATCTGCTCTTCCCGCGTGTCGCGGTGGGTAATGTAAGTGCGGAGCCGGTCTGCAGCATCGTGAACGAGGGGGCCGTGGCCCGGGCAGATGAGTTTGAGGTTGGGGAGGGCAGCGAGGCGGTGGAGGGAAGCACGGTAGGCAGCGAGATCGTGCACGGTGGTGGTCCCGAAACCGAGGATGGTGTCGCCCGTAAAGAGGACCCCGTCGTCTTCGAGGTAGTAGCAAACGGAGTCAGGGGAATGGCCGGGTGTCGTGAGAACTTGAACGGTAAGGCCACCGCCGAGATCGATCGAGCGGCCATCCTGCAAGTGCTCAACGCCAGTGGCGGGGAGGCGGTTGCCGAGGAGGTCGACACTGCTATGTGGGACGAGAACTTGAGCGCCGAGCGTCTCACGGAAATCTTTGAGGTTGCCGCTGTGGTCAAAGTGGTGGTGGGTAATGCTGGCGAGGGCGATCTCCGCTCCCTCAATAGCGGCAAGATAGCCGCGGATCATCCACTTGAATTTGTCAATGGCTTCCCCAGAGTCAATAGCGAGAACTTGGTCTTGACCGACGAGGTAGATGTTGGTGGAACGCGGCCGCATAGGGTCGCGCTCGGGGACTGCGACGACACGGACGTTCGGTGAGATTTGCATCGGAACGCTCCAAGCAGTGCGGTGATGCTAGCGGAGCGCCGGGAGCCGGGCGCATGGTCACATATACACGTTAGCTGCTAAGCCGGGCGGCCGCCTGACCGGCGATACGGCCGAAGACGGCGCCGGCCATAAGGCCAGCGCCACCAGCGTAGTTGTTGAACCAGAGACCGCCGACGAGTTCGCCGGCGGCGTACAGGCCTGGCAGAGGGCGCTCTTCCGTGTCGAGAACGGCGGCGGTAGCGGGGACGATCTTGAGGCCGCCGAAGGTGAAGGTGATGCCGCAGGTAACAGCGAAGCCGAGGTAAGGCGGGGAGTCGAGCGGGAGGGCCCAGTTGGACTTGGGCGGATTAATGCCCTCGGTAGCGAGGCCGTCACACGTGGAGGGATCGAAGCGCTCGAGGACATCCGGAGTCGGGCAGGCGGCGTTGTAGCTGCGGACGGTATGAGTGAGACCGCAGGGATCGATGCCGAGCGCCTCGGCGAGCTGAGAGAGGGTGGAGGCTTCCGCTTTAGTGACTTGGCGGATGCGGTATTCGTCTCGGAGGAGAGGGACGGCTTTCTGGTCGAAGAGTTGGAAAGCGACGCGCTGGGGCTGGGCGAGGATGGCGGCACCGTATTTGGCGTAAGTGTAGTTACGGAGGTCGGCACCTTCGTCGAGGAAGCGGTCGCCGTTGCAATTGACGACGAGGCCGTAGGGGTAGGAGTGCTTCTGATAGAGGTCACCGAACGCACGGTTGCCGGTGGGTGGAGCGTTGAGGTCCCAAGCAACGGCGTGCGCACCCGACCAATGCCCGTGAGGTTGCGCACCAGCGTCGAGTGCGAAGCGGATGGCGTCGCCAGTGTTGAAGCGCGTGCCGCGGACCTTGGCAAGGTCCCACCCGGGGCCGAGATAGCGAGCACGCATCTCAGTATTGGCTTCGAAACCGCCAGCCGCGAGAACGACGGCGTCGGCTTCGAGGGATTCTTCGCGATCGGGGGTAGCGACGGCAACGCCAGTGATGCGGCCGCCTGCCCGCAGCAGGCGGGTAGCCTTGCTCTCGTAGCGCAGGATGATCCCGGCGCGCTCGGCGGCGGCGAAGAGCGTGTCGGAGAGGCCTTGGCCGCCGCCGACAGCCTCGATGATGAGGCCGCCATAGAAGCGGAGGAGGCCGCGTACCCGGTGGGCCTGCCGACCGTACATGAGAGTCCACCGCAGGCCCTGCTCACGGAGCCAGATCATGGTGGGGAGAGCGTTGTGGACGAGCGTATGCGCGAGGGCGTCGTCGATGAGTCCATCGGTGACACGAGCGAGGTCGGCGCGGAACTGCGAGACCGGGTAGGCGCCGACATGGATGCGAGCGGCTTCGTCATCGGAGAGGTCAGGAATAAGGAGGCGAAGGGTTTCGAGGCCATCGTAAGGAAAACGAAAGCCGCCGCCGGCGAAGAAGGTGTTGCCACCACGCTCCGCGCGGGGCGCCTTCTCAAGGACGGTGACACTGGCGCCCGCCTCGCGGGCAGCGAGGGCAGCACAGAGGGCGGCGTTACCGGCACCGACCACTATGACGTGCGGCATACGCACTTCGCTCTCGCCGTCCGATCCAAGCGCCGACTTCGGATACGATCGGGTGGTTTCGCCATGCTAATGGAGGTGCTCTGTGGTTGGTCCGCTTGCAGGGATCAAGGTTTTGGATTTCACACGCTATCAGCAGGGACCGTATGCCACGGTGATGCTGTCCGATTTAGGGGCGACAGTCCTGAAGGTGGAGCCACGGGAGGGCGATCCCGGCCGCAGTCTGGGACTGAAACCGGACGGATGGTGCGCATATTTCGAGGCGCACGACCGCAACAAGCGTTCGATCACGATCGACGTGCGGAAACCGGAAGGCAAAGCGATCGTCTACAAGCTGGTCCAGGAGTACGACGTGGTTACGGATAACTTCCGCCCATCGGTCATGGGACGCCTGGGATTGGATTATGCCGCTCTGAGCAAGGTCAACCCCAAAGTGATCACGGCGACGGCGACGGGGTTCGGGCCGGAAGGACCGTATGCGCACCGACCGTCGTTCGATTCGATTGGGCAAGCGATGGGCGGGATTATGAGCGTGCAGGGCGGCGGGCCAGATGAGCCGCCGGAAGATGTGATGGGAGGATTGGCGGATCAAGTGGGGGCGATGGTGTTTGCGCTGGGGATCTCGTCAGCGATCATCGCGCGGGAACGGCAGGGGATCGGGCAGCACGTGGACGTATCGCTGTTCGGCTCGCAGCTGGCCCTCCAGACGTACCAGCTGACGGGGATGATGCGAGACGGGTCGCAGCACAGGACCCCGCACCGCTTGATGCCGACGTTTACTTACTACCAGTGCCAGGACGGGAAATATATTTCGCTTGGGATCTTGATCCCGAAGTGGTGGGCGGCCCTCTGCCGGGTATTGGACCGAGAGGCGTTGATCAGGGACGAGCGCTTCGAAAACGCGCACCATCGACAGCGCAATCGCGAAGCGCTGCTGGCGGAGCTGGACGCGGCGTTCCAGCAGCGGCCGCGCGAGGAGTGGCTGCCGTTGCTGATGGATGCGGACGTGCCGTGCGGGCCGGTCAATGACTACGCAGCGCTGGTGTCGGAGCCCCAGGCGCTGGAGAACGAGTACATCGCTTCGCTAGATCATCCGTCGTTGGGGAGGGTGGGAGTAGTAGGGAGCCCGATCAAGATGACAAAGACGCCGGCGGGGCCGGTCGCCTGCGCCCCGGAGCTCGGGCAGCATACGGAGGAGGTGCTGCTGGAGTTGAGCTACGACTGGGAGGCGATCGAGCGGTTGAAGGAGGCCGAAGTTATCTAAGGGCGGGCGCAGGAAGCGGTGCTGGGCGCGCCGCAGCACGTGGCGGTTTCTTGCCGCCCAACGGCGTAGGTGCGGAGCGTGGTTCGCATCATGATCACAAATAGGAGGAGCGACCGCTCTCGTTAGGGTCGGTGAGGACGTTGACGACGGCGACGGCGTTGGAGTCGAGGGCGCGCCGGATTGCGGGGACGATCTCGGCGGGATGGGTGACGCGCTCACCGTAGCCGCCGACCATCTGCGCCATCTGTTCGTAGTGAGCAGGAATGAGAGCGGCGATGGGCGGCGCACCAGGCGGGAGGAGACGATCTTGGATGGCATGGCCGGTGATGCCGGCGTTGTTGGCGATCACGAATACGACGTTGGCGCCGACGCGCGCGGCAGTTTCGATTTCGTTGCAACCGGCGCCGAAGGCGTAGTCACCAACGATGGCGATGGCTTGCTCGTCGGGCCGAGCCAGCTTTGCGCCGATCGCGTAAGGGACGCCGGTACCAACGCAGCCAGTCGGACCAGCGTTGAGGCGGAGGCGAGGGTGGTAGCTGGGGAGCAGCATGCGGGCCATGGCCATGGTGAGCTCGCCGTCGGCGGCGACGCTGGTACCGCGATCAATGGTGTCGCGGAGATCACGGAGGAGGCGATGGTGGTTAATGGGGACACGATCCGAGTCCATGGGCTCGGCAGCGGCGGCTTCATTCTTGCGGCAGGTCTCTTGCAGCGCGGCGGTCCACCGGCGTTGAGCATCCGTAGACGAGCGCTGGGTGAGCGTGTCGGCCAGGGAGGCGGCGGTAGCGGCACAGTCTGCGACGATGCCAAGTTCGACGTTGGCACCGCTGTACATCTCTTCGGGGACAACGTCGACTTGCACGATGCGGACGCCAGGAGCGTATTTCGTGGGGTTGCCGAGTTGGAAGATCCAGTTGAAGCGGGCGCCCATGGCGAGAAGAACATCGGCTTGCGAGAGGGCAGTGGTACGGGCGGCGTTGACGCACATGGAATGGTCGTCCGGGATTGTGCCACGACCGGTGGGAGAGGCGATGAAGGGAATGCCGAAATCGACGAGGCGTTGGATCTGAGGGCCAGCATCGGCCCAGGCGGCACCTTTGCCAATGAGGATAAGGGGGCGCTCGGCAGTGGCGAGCATGCCGGCGACGGTGTCGATGGCGCCGGGATCCGGCTGGGGCGGGGCAAGGGTAGGCGTTGCAGCGCGGAAGCGGACGCGCTCCTCGGGGATCTGCTGGGTGATCAGCTCACCGGGAAAGTCAAGATAAACGGCTCCCGGGCGGCCAGCCATAGCGTTGCCGAGTGCGAGGTGCATGTACTCGGGGATGCGGCGGACGCTATCGACTTGGAGGGTCCGCTTGCAGGCGGGTGCGGCGTAGGCAACTTGGTCGATCTCTTGGAATCCGCCAAAGCCGCGAGTCGAGCTGCGCGCTGATCCACCGAGGACAACGAGCGGCATGCCGCTTTCGTTGGCAACGTACATCGGTGTAACAGCGTTGGTCATTCCGGGACCGCTGCCGACGACAAGGACGCCGGGCTTGCGCCTGATGTAACCCCAGGCAGCGGCCATGAAGCCGGCGGTGCCCTCGTGGCGACAGCTGATGACGCGCAGGCCAGCGTTATGGAGTTCGGCGATCGTTTCAACCATAGGACCGCCGATGATGCCGAAGACGGTATCGATACCAGCACTGACGAGCTCTCTGGCAATAAGTTGCGCGCCGCTATTTAAGGAAGTCACGTGTTGGTTTTCCTTGCCGCGGCACTCCGCCTCCCAGGGACTCGGCCGCTCAACCGCGACGGGAGAGCGGACCCGTAATGCACGCGCACTGTTCAGCTACCAGCCTTTTCCATAGCTTTCGCGAGGAACTTCTCCATCGAACCGAGGATGAAGCGCTCGTGGGTGCCTTTGGCAACCTGGTCGTTCTCATCATGGGCCGTGACGGCGAAGACCAAGCGACGGCCGTCGACTTCGGTGAGCTCAGCCTTAGCAGTGACGGTCATGCCAACAGGGGTTGGGGCAAGGTGCTGGACATTGAGGCTGGTGCCGACGGTGCCTTGGCCCGGATCGAGGTTGGAGGCAACGCACTTGATGCAAGCTTCTTCCAGGAGACCGAAGAGCATGGGGGAGGCGTAAACCTTGGCGCCTGGGTTGCCGAGGCGGTCGGCGGTCATCGCTTCGGTGACGGTGCGGTCCATGTACGCAGTCTGTCCGACCAAGGGCTGTGTTGCCATGCTGTTCCTCCATAGACGCGAGGGGCGTTGAGTGGATCCGGGCGTCAGTCCTCGCGTTAGTCCTCGATCGCCTCTTCCTCGCGCCGATACTTCTTAAGGTACTTACACGTCGGCGAGACGATAGACGGCGTGAGCCACGAGGGCCAGTGATCTTTTCCAAGAAGGGCAGCACCGGTCATACCGCTGATAGTACCGTCCGGACGGTGCTGGGCCGGCGGTGTGCCAAAGAGTCTCGCCTAGGCGCCGCGTAGACTGACGGCATGCACGCGCGCGGCCGGTTTCCAAAGCTGTATTACGGCTGGTACATCGTTGCGGCTGGGTGGGGGATACAGATCCTGGTGGGAGCGTTGATGTTCCAAGCGTACGGGTCCTACGCAGCGGTGATGCGGGAGGAGTTTGGCTGGAGCAAGACAGTGTTCTCAGCAGCGTTCTCAATGTCGCAAGCGGAGAGCGGGGTGCTGGGGCCGGTGCAGGGACGGCTGATGGACCGGTTCGGGCCGCGGATCGTGTCGCAGGTTGGGGTGGTGATCTTCGGGGGCGGATTCATGCTGTTTAGCCAGGTGGAATCGCTGGCCTTTTTTTTTGTGGCGTTTTTTTTCGTGTCGATGGGGGCAGCGCTGTCGGGGTTCATGTCGTTCACGATCGCAATCGTGAATTGGTTCGAGCGACGGCGGTCGATGGCACTGGGGATCATGCTGACGGGGCTAGCAGTGGGGGGATTGATCGTGCCGGCCGTCGTGCTGTCGTTGGAGCACCTAGGCTGGCGCGACACGGCGTTCGGGTCCGGGATCATCATCCTAGCGGTGGGGCTGCCGTTGACGTTCGTCCTACGGCACCGGCCGGAGCAGTACGGGTACGAGATCGATGGCGTGAGTCAAAAGGAGCGAGAGGCGCGCCGCGTCATCGCGCAAGCGCCGCACGAATTCACGGCACGGGAGGCACTGCGCACGCCCGCGTTTTGGTACCTCTCGCTGGGCCACGCGTCGGCACTGCTCGTCGTATCGGCGGTACTCGTGCACATGGTGCTGCACGTGAACGAGAACCTTGGCTACTCCCTGGGAACGGCGGCCGCGATGACGGCGCTGCTGACCACGGCGATGATCGTAGGACTGCTCGGCGGGGGCGGGTTCGGGGACCGGTTCAACAAGCGGGCACTGATCGTGGGGTGCATGGCCGGGCACATAAGCGGGCTATTGCTGCTGGCATACGCGAGCGACCTATGGATGGTGGCTCTATTCGCGGTTCTACACGGGATGGCGTGGGGAACGCGCGCGCCGGTACTCCAGTCGATTCGGGCGGACTACTTCGGTCGGGCAGCGTTCGGAACGATTACGGGGTTTTCGACCCTGATTTCGTTGTTGGGGATGATGCTGGGCCCGATCATCGCTGGGGTACTGGCGGACGAGACAGGCAGCTATGCAGTGGGGTTCACGGCGCTCGCGATCGTGGCCGGGGTTGGCGCGGTGTTCTTTTTCCTAGCGCGCCCGCCGCGTCCGCCAGCGGAGCAGACTGCGTCGAGCGAAGGAGCATACCCAGGGTTGGGAGTCGCGCCGGCCGGGAGCGAAGGTTAGTCCTCGCTGTCCGAGGAAACGGGATCAGTCGCGCGGTTGAGCCATTGAAGATCGCGGGGAGAGGGACGCCGATCAAGGCGGGCGCGGAGCCCGTCTATGAGTTGGCCGAGCGCTTCCTCGTCGCTGGCGGCTGCGTAGGCGAGGGCGCAGTGGACATCGGCCCACATGAGGCCGGGCTTCGTGAAGGTTCGACGGGCGAAGTCGCGGACATCGTCCCAAGGAAGCTCACGGTCGGCGCCGTAGAGCTGCGCGCGCCAGAGGATGGAGGCGGAGTCGGCAATGAGAGCGAGGGCGCCGGACTGGGAAACTTCGGGGCGGATGTGCTCGCGGTAGAGGCGGAGAGCAGCATCGAAGTCGCCTTGATTGAGGAGGAAGAGCGCGTGGTGCCAGGAGAGATGGGTATGGAGCTCCGCGGCACGGCTGTAGCCGATAAGCCAGTCAGCGAGGAAGGAGGAGCCAGCAGCAGCCTCGCCGTACTCGTAGTGGACATGGGCCATGGCGTGAGCGGCGTAGCCATTCTCACGGCGAAGCTGGAGGGAGCGTTCCGCGTTACGGCGGGCCGGTTCGAAGAGGAAGTGCTCGATCTGAGCGAAGGCGAGGGCGCTGAGGAACCACCAATCATCACCGTAGTCGGGTTCGAGACTTTCGAGGAGTTGGACTTGCTCTTCGGCGCGATCTTGGTGACCGCTGAAGCCGATGAGGCCATAGACGCCGGTCGCTTGCGAGAGGGCAAAGGCGTCGCAGGGAAAGTCTTTCACGTGCTGGTGGATGAGATCGAGGGCGCGGGGCGCGTTACCTTCAATAGCAGAGGCAAGGATATCGACGTGGCGCTGCTCGCGAGGAGAGGCACCCGCGACGAGCCGGCGGGCGAGCGCTGCTTCCTCACGGGCGCCGCCGACCTCGCCACGCATTTGGCGGAGGCGGGCGCGGGCGACATGCGCGAGGGCGAAGCCGTCATCAGCTTCGACGGCCGTGGCGAAGAGCGCTTCAGCACCGAGGTCGCCAGCGAGGGAGCTGTCGACGGCGGCGCTGTACTGCTCGGCCGCAGCGGCGGAGTGCGTCGCGAGGGCGTTGCCGTAGCGGTCGGTGTGAGTGGCAGTACGCATTGCGCCTCTAATCGGCGGCAGCCTACCAGATCGAGTCGCTATTCTTGGCGTGCAGCGAGAGCGCGGGGGGAGAAAATGATGGTCGTCCAGAGACTAGATGACGAGTTGGGAGCGCAGCGCGCGAGATCCGACGAGAAAATTCCGGCGGACAAGCAGGAATTGATGGAGCAGGCGACGCGCGAATTGGAGGCGGAAGCGTGGCGGATGGGACTCGTCGTAGGCGATGTCGCACCGGACTTCAGGCTGCAGAGCGTGCAGGGTGAGACAGTGCAACTTCGTGAGGTCTTGCGCAGCCGATCAGCAATACTGTCGTTCTACCGAGGACAATGGTGACCCTACTGCACTCTTGAGCTGCAAGGTGTGCAGCAGATCAACGACGCAATCGAACGGCTGGAGGGGCGAGCGTTTTTCATCGGGCCGGAGACGGAGAAAGAGTCGCTGAAGTTGATGGAGAAAACGAAAGCGACGATCCCGCTGCTGTACGACAGCGACGGAGCGGTAATGGAAGCCTACAAGCTAGGATCCACAGTGCCGCCGTACTTGCAACCAGTCTACGCAGCGTTTGGGATTGACCTGCCGAAGGCGAATGCACAAACGGGATGGCGCCTGCCGATCCCGGCGACGTTTGTCGTGGATCGGGCGCAGAAGGTGCGAGCGCGATACGTGAATGCGGATTACCGCTACCGAATGGAACCAACGGAGATTCTCAGAGTGCTTGAGGAGATTCGGGAATGAAAGACTTACCGATCGGGGTGCACGTCTTGGCGGAGGATACGCCGGGGCTGGTCGCAGGGATCGTGGCAGCGGATGGAGCGGGGCTGGACGTGGCGTGGGTGACGCTGGGTCCCAATGCGCCAGACCCGTTTGTGGTGTACACGCAGGCGGCGGCGCAAGCGCAACGGATCCAGTTTGGGACTTCGATCGTGACGACATTCCCGCGACACCCGCTGGCGATGGCGCAGTCGGCGATGGCGGTGGACCAGGTGGCACCGGGGCGTTTGCGGCTTGGCGTGGGTCCGAGTCACAAGCCGATCGTCGAGGGATTCTACGGGATCCCGTTCGAGCGTCCGCTTACGCATCTGCGGGAGTACCTCACGATCCTCAACACCATCTTGAAAGAGGGGGCAGTCTCGTTCCAGGGAGAGCTGCTGCAGGCGGAGGCGAACTTCGGCGGACCGACCCAAGTGAGCGTATTGGCGTCGGCGCTACGGCCCAAAGCGTTCCGGCTGTGCGGGGAGCTCACGGAGGGTGCGATCTCCTGGATGTGCCCGCTGCCGTATATCCGCGACGTAGCCGGGCCGGCGCTGGAAGAAGGAGCGCGGGCCGCGGGGCGGCCGAAGCCAGCGATGATCGTGCATGCGCCGGTAGTACTGAGCGAGGATGCCGAGGCAGTCCGGGCGGCAGCCAAGAGTCAGTTCGGGTTCTACCAACGGATGCCGTACTACTCGCAGATGCTGCAGGAAGCCGGGTATCCGGAGGCGGCCGGTGAGGAGTTCAGCGATGCGATGTCCGATGGGCTGGTGATCTCCGGGAGCGAGGCGGCAATGGGGGATCGGATCCGAGCCCTGCCGGAATACGGCGTGGATGAACTGCTGGCAACGATTGTGTTAGTGGGCGATGCACCACAGGCGACGGCCGATCGGACACTGGCATTCTTGGGCGAGCTGGCGCGGGACTCGTAACCCCGCCTGCGCGACCCGTGGTTGACGGCTCGGGTGCTGCGAGAGCAGCATTGTGGTCCTCGCGGAACGGCTCGCGATCGCGAGCCGACGCGGGAAGGGAGGCCGCCGATGGATACGCGCGCCGTGATTCGGGCGAAGCTCGCCGAGTTCGACCTCGACGTTAGCGAGGAGGACTTGGACGAACTGGTCCCAGCGTACGAAAACTTGCTGCGCCAGCAGAAGGTGGTAGAGGCGATGCTGGAGAGCAGGCCATTGACGGAGGGCATGGAGATGCCCCTGAGCGAGCCGATTTTGGTGCACAACATCGCGAGGTACCGGTAGTCATGGCAATGAACCCGAAGGAGTTGGCGCACGCGGAGATCGCGGAGGTCGCGCGGCTGATCAAGGACAAAGAGATCTCGCCGGTTGATCTGGTGGAGCTGAGCTTGTCGCGGATCGCAGAGCTGGATCCGACGATCAACGCGTTCATTCACGTGTTCGAGGATGAGGCGCGGGCAACAGCACGGACGCACGAGCAGGAGATCGCGAGCGGGGCGTACCGCGGCCCACTGCACGGGATCCCGATCGGGATCAAGGATATCTACGAGAGCGGCCCCACGACATGCGGATCAAGGACGCTGGACGGGTACGTGGCGGAGGAAGATTGCTTCTCGGTGAAGAAGTTAAAGGAGGCAGGGGCGATCGTCATAGGGAAGACGGGAACCTACGAGTTCGCGTACGGACCGCCGACGCTCGAGACACACTTTCCGCCGACTCGGAACAGCTGGAATACGGCATTCGAGTGTGGTGGGTCGAGCAGCGGGACGGCGGGCGCGATCGCGGCGGGGCTGACCTACGCAGGGATGGGGTCTTGCACGGGTGGATCGATCCGGTGGCCGGCGCAGTGCTGCGGCCACGTAGGACTGAAACACACATACGGGCGGGTTAGTCGGCGAGGCGTATATCCGCTATCGCAGAGTCTGGACCATGTAGGTCCGTTGGCACGGACGGTGCAGGACGCCGCGTACATGCTGCAAGGATGCGCGGGCTTTGATCCGCTCGATCCGGGGTCGGCGGACGTAGCCGTGCCGGACTTTTCGGCCAAGATCGGCCGGGATATCAGGGGGATGCGGTTCGGCGTCATGCGCGACTTGTACGAGGACAGTGCGGCGCCGGCAGTGATACGGGCCTTCGATGCGGCGCTGCGGCAGATCGAGCAGCTGGGCGCGCAGACGATCGATGTGCCGTGTATCTCGCTTGAGCAACTATTGGCGTTTGCGTTCCCGCTGATGTGGGCGGACGCGGGTGCGATCCACATGCGGAACTTGCGGACGCGGGCGGCGGATTACGGCCGCCACACAAAACTCTACCTGCTGTGGGGGTTGTGCATGAGCAACGCTGCCTACCAGGACGGGCTCCGAGTGCGGGCCCAAGTGCGGGATCAGTTGCTCGATCACCTCACGAGCAAGGTGGACGTGTTGATCCTGCCGACGGTCGGGTTCCAAACGCCTCGTGTGCTGGCGCAGACGCCGGGGCTCGAGTTCCTGCACGGGGAAGCGTTCCCGTTCTACACGCCGATCTTCAACCACACGGGACTGCCGGCGATCCAGGTGCCGTGTGGATTCGACGACGACCACATGCCGATCGGGCTGCAGATCGCGGGAAAGCCGTTCGACGAACAGACGGTCATCCAAGCGGCATACGCGTACGAGCAGGAGGCCGATTGGCACAAGCAGCGCCCTGACATTTAGGGGCACGAGGGATAGCGCTGAAGCGACGGTCGATCGCCGTCATCTTCGGAAAGGGCGATCCGCCCAAGAAACCGGAGCGTGCTGCTGATCCAGACGGCAGATAGAGCACGTCCCGGTCCGGGGGGCACGCTGCGTCGATCGCGGGATCTGCAGCGGCCAGCTGTAGCTGAGGCGCCCCGCTCGAGTCCATCTCTGCGACCGGAACGAAGCACGGGGCGCTTCTTGGCGTCTATTCCAGAAGCTGGTCCCCGTCGACATCAGCGAAGCGCCGGCGCATAGCAGGCACGAGTTCCGACATGTAGACGTCCAGAGCAGCTTCATCCCAAGGGGCGCGGAGAGCAACGTTGACGCCCTGCGCGCCAGCATCAATGTACTGGGCAACGCGGTCGGCGATTTGGTCCGGCGTGCCGAGGAGGGAGCCGTCTTCAGCGCCACTACCCCAGTCAGCCCGGAGCTGCTGGCGAATCTCAGAGACGGATGCAGGGTTGGTAGTGAGGTTGAAGCGAAGATTGACGGTGCGCTTGATAGTGGCAGGGTCGCGGCCCTCGGTGCGGCACCAGTTGTCGAGAACGCCGCAGAGGTGCCTAAAGCGCTCAGGGCCGATGTAGGGGACGTTCCAAGCATCACCGAAACGGGCAGCGATGCGGAGAGTGCGCTTCTCTCCCTCGCCGCCGACCCAGATTGGGAGCGGCGACTGGATGGGCGCGGGCTGGCAGGTGGCGTTGTGCACGGAGTAGTAACGGCCCTCGAAAGTGGTGTGATCCTGACGAAGCATTGATCGGACGATCTGGACGGTTTCTTCCAGGATGTCCATGCGTTTGCCGATGGGCGGGAAATCGTAGCCGTATGCCAAGTACTCGGGCTCATGCCACCCCGCGCCGAAGCCGGCTTCCATGCGGCCACCAGAGAGATGGTCGAGAGTGGTCAGGGCCTTGGCAAGAGCACCCGGGTTGCGATAGGCGGCGCAGAAGACGAGGCAGCCGACGCGCACATGGTCGGTGTCGGCAGCGAGAGCGGCGAGGGTGGTCAGGGTTTCGAAGTGATAGCCCATGCCGTCGCGAGGCGGGGCTTCATAGAAATGGTCCCAGATAGAGACCCAGTCGAGGCCAGCCTGATCGACCGAGCGCCAGAGGGCGCGCATTTGGTCCATAGTCATGTCTTGGGGTCCGATATGAACGCCGAAGGAAGGTGGCACGGGAGGCTCCGATCACGCGTGGGCTTTCGCCCAGCAGTCTAGTAGCCGGGTCGGGAGGTCGTACTTGGGCATGACTGCCATACGCAATAGAAGGAGGGAGCTAGCGCGACGATCCTGGTTGGCCGACTTGGAGTCGGAGTCGTCCAAGCGCAAGCAGGATTTCCCGTTGCCAGGCGAAGGGAGGACCGCAGCAGCCCTTGCCCGCGTCGTGATTGAAACCCACCCGAGATCAGTAAGCCGCTTCGAGGATCCCGTCGATATCGGCGGCGGTGACGGGACGGGGATTGCTAGCGACGACGAAGTCGACTAGGGCGTCGGAGACGATGCCCGGAAAGTCCTCTTTGGTCACATTGACCTCGGAAAGCCTAGTGGGAACGCCGAGGTCTTTGATGAAGCGGCGAAGCGCGCTGATGAAAGCTTTGGCGGCTTCAGCTTCGGAGAGGCCGCGGCGATCGATCTGGAACGCGTCGGCGAGGCCGGCCTGCCTGGCCTTGCTGACGGAAAAGTTGAAGTCCATCACATGGGGGAGCATGAGACAGGATGTGACGCCGTGGGGGACATTGCGACGGGCGCCGAGCTGGTGGCCGATACCGTGGCTGAGGCCGAGGTTGACGTTGGGAAGGCCGAAGATACTCATCCAAGCGGCGATCTGACAGCGGCCGCGAGCGGCGACGGCTTCGCGGTCCTTGGCGGAGGCCGGAAGGTCGCGGACAAGGATCTCAAGCGCGGCCTTGGTGAGGCCATCGACGAACGGCATGTTGTTGATGGCAAGGTAGCTCTCGATGCAGTGATCGACGGCGCGAATGCCGGTGGACGCCCAGAGCCACTCGGGGGTGTGGACAGAAATGACGGGGTCAAGGTAGCTGGCAACGGGACAGAGGGCGGTGTCGCCGTAGGCCTCTTTAACTTGGCGGTCGCTGTCGGTGATACCAAGGAAACCGTTGAACTCTCCGGCAGAGAGGGTAGTGGAAATAGTGATGTGTTTGGGAGCGTTCTTATTCTTAAGTTCGCGGAGTTCCACCTTGTCGGGGTACTCGAAGAGGATCTTGTAATCGTCGAACGTATCGGGGTCAGTGATGTCGTCGGCGAGGCACATGGCGATGCCCTTGGCGCAGTCAATGGGGCTGCCGCCGCCAATAGAAACGAGAAAGTCGGCATCAGCGGCACGGGCGGCGGCGGCGGCGGCGATCTGCTCCTCGCGATGGTTGTGTTGGCTCACGCTGTGGAAGACCCCGACGGACTTGTCTCCCAAAAGACCTTGGATGCGGTCGACGACGTTGGTCTGGGTAGCGAGGGTATTGCTAGCCACGATGAAGACCTTGGTGCCGCCAGCGGCTTCAACATCGGCCGGGAGAGAGTTGACGCAGTCGGGTCCGAAGCGAACACGCTCCATCTTCGTGATCTCGAAGACGCCGCTATAAGGTTGTCTGTTGTCGACCATTCAAGTACCTCTCCCGCTCATTGATCCGTGGGGTTCGGCCGCAGTAGCGCCAGACGGCCTTACCGATCGATCAGCCATGTACCCCTTCGTGTTAGCGCGTATCCGCGCGGACGCTCTGCAGGCGCGCTTAAGCGAGGTGGTATACGCGTGCAGCCGTACCGTGGAGGATCTTTTGGAGTAGGTCCTCAGGGAGACCACTGAGACGCCGCTCAATGTACTCGTTTGGGTACTCGGCAATGGAGGCGGGACCGGGGGACATGCTGGTGGGGTGAGGGAAATCCGTCTCGTACATGATGTTGTCGGGGAAGGTTTCGAGGGCGTGCAGAGCGGTCTGCTCTTCGAACCAGAAGCAAGCATAGATCTGCCGTTTGAAGTACTCGCTGGGGAGGAGGTCGAAGTCGGGGTGGTCTTGGGCGCCGCCGTTGTTCTTCCACTGCCAATCGAGCGCTTCGATGAAGAAGGGAACCCAGCCGACGCCGCTCTCAACGGAGACGAAGTCGAGCTTGGGGAAGCGGTGAGCGATGCCGCTGACGATCACTTCACTGATAGCGAAGCCGTTGTCCAAGAAGTAGAGACACGAGGCGGAGATGACGCGAGAGCGGTTGCGGTGGCCCGGCCAAACGACGGGCTCCTCTTCGTTGCCGGAGGCGATGTGGAAATTGATGGAGAGGTTCGCATCCTGCGCGGCGGCCCAGACGGGGTCCCAATGGGGATCGCCGAGCCAGGGAAGACCATAGGTTTCCGGGTGACAGCCGAAGAGCACTCCCCTGAAGCCGAGCTGGGCGCCGCGTTGGATCTCGGCAACGGACTCGTCGACATCCCAGAAGGGGAGGCAGAGGATAGGCAGAAGGCGACGCGTGTCTTCCTGACACCACTCGACGAGGAAGTCGTTGTAGGCGCGACAGGCTTGGAGCATGAGTTCGGGGTCTTCGAGGAAGAAGAATCCGCCAGCGCCGAAGCCGCAGACGTTCGGGTAGAGGACCTGCGCGTAGAGTCCGACCTCATCCATGAGCTTGATGCGGTCTGGGGCTCGGTAGGAAGCAGGGTCGGCGTCGGCGAGGGTGGGTGGATGGGAGGGAAAGGGGCTGTCGTGGCCGGCGTAGGCGAGCAGAGCAGTGGGCATGACCTGCTTGCCGTTCCAGATCCAGACATCGTCATGCTGGCCGTGGCGCTCGCCACGGGGGTCCTTGACGACGCGGGGGATCATGTCACCCCACTTGGCAGGCAGGCGCGAAGTCCAAAGACTCTCAGGCTCGGAGATATGGGTGTCGACATCGATCACGCGGATGCGGTCCACGACGGCCATAGCAAATCCTTCCGAAGGGGCGACTGTGCGCCGGCGGCTCTACGGACCCGACGATAGCGCTCCGCTCATCGGCGCATCAACTCGCGAGGAGAACTCGGGCTCGAGAGTAGAGGCTAGTATTGCCGCGCGAAAGAGCAGGAGGACTCGTGCTTGACCTGATCGTACGCGGCGGGGAAGTAGTGAGGCCGGAAGGAGCCGGCCGGTTCGACCTAGGAGTGCAGGAGGGGCGGATCGCGCTCGTGGCAGCAGCGGGGTCGCTAGACCAGGAGGCGGAGCGAGAGATCGATGCGCGGGGGTTGGTCGTACTGCCAGGCGGAATAGAGCCGCACGCGCATCTCGGCGAAATAGTCCCGGCAGCGTGGGCGGGGGCGCGGGATGTGTACACGCAAGGGCCGCGGGCGGCGAGTCGGGCGGCGTTGTTCGGGGGGACGACAACGATCATCGACTTCGCGACAGCACCCGGTCGATCGGAAGGCTTGCCGCCGACGACGATCAACGAGGACATGGATCGACGCCGGGCGGCGTTCGCGGAGCAGTGCTACACGGACTACGCGTTCCACTATGTGCTGCGAGGGGAAGTGGGGCCAGAGAGGTTGTCTCAGGTAGCGGAGGCGGTGGCGGAGGGAAACGCGAGTTTCAAGGTGTTCATGACGTTCCCCCGGCTGCGGGTGCCGGACGGATATCTCTCAGCAGCGTTCGAGGCAGTGGGACGGGCAGGCGGGATGATGGTGGTCCATGGTGAGAACGATGAAATGGTGCGAGCGATGACGGAGCGGCTAAAGCGAGAAGGACGGGATCAGGCGTTTAACTTGCACCTAGCGCACAACAACCTGTCGGAAGCGCTGGCGTTTCAGACGGCGACGCGGATCGCGTCGCATCATGGAACCGGCGTGTACTTCGTGCATACGACGGCGAGGGAGGGAGTGGAGGTGATCGCCGATGCACGAGCGGCGGGACAACCCGTGTATGGGGAAGCGCTGCACAACTACCTGGAGTTCACGGCGGCCGATTACGCGAAACCGGAGGGAATGCTGGTGCATACGTATCCGGCGCTCAAAGGGGAGTCCGACCGAGAAGCACTGGTCGAAGGATTGATGAACGGACGACTCTCCACGGTGGGCACCGACGAGTACACGACATCGCGGCGGGTGAAGCTGCACGGGACGACGATCGAAACAGCGGCAGGAGGACACAACGGGATCGAGACCCGGTTAGCGGTGGCGTGGACGAAGTTCGTAGCAGAACGGGGGATGTCGCTGGAGCGGTTCGCAGGGATCGTATCGAGCAACGCGGCGCGAATTTTGGGGCTGTATCCGCGGAAAGGGGCGATTGCAGTGGGAGCCGACGCGGACTTGGTGCTGATGGACCCGGCGCTGGAGCGGACGATCACGGTCGCGGGGCTGCATGCGGAGACGGATTACAGCATCTGGGACGAGTTCGCGTGCCAAGGCTATCCCGTGATGACCATCTTGCGCGGCAAGGTCATGGTGGAGGGCGGAAAGTTGCACGGCGATCCGTCGGACGGGGAATGGCTCCCGCGGAAAGTCGCCCCAGAGCTATTGTCGAGCCCGGCGGTCTAAGAAACGAGGAGCCCATGCCTCAGGAGCAGGGGAGTACGGGTAAGCGCTGGACCGACAGGTTGGGACGGACGATCGCACCGCCCGTTGAGGAGCGGGAGTGGCGCGAAGTGAGCTGGGAGGTGTCCGAGCAGGGAGTCCTGGCGATCACAATGCGACGGCCTGCGCGGTTGAACGCGATCACGTTCACGATGCTGCGGGAGATCGAGGAATTGGTACGGGACGCGGCGCAGAAGCCGGCGATCCGGGTGATCACGATCCAGGGAGAAGGAACGCAAGCGTTTTCCAGCGGAGACGATCTGAAAGACATGGAGCCCGTGGTGCGCTTCGATAGCCCACACTCGACGCACCACAAGCTGATCCCGGCGCTGCGGGCGGCACCTCAGCCGGTGGTAGCGCTGCTATACGGCTACGTACTGGGGGCGGGATTCGAGCTGGCGCTGGCTTGCGATTTCCGATTGGCGGCGGACAATTTGAAGATCGG
This sequence comes from Dehalococcoidia bacterium, assembly GCA_965220315.1. GTDB lineage: Bacteria > Chloroflexota > Dehalococcoidia > Bin125 > Bin125 > JAPOXK01. Next base: position 520,733 of record CBDCPP010000002.1, on the reverse strand, counting down.
CGACCACCGGGCACGACGGGCGCTGGGATCGATTGCGGGAGCATCGTGGTTTTTGCCGCGGATCGTGGGGCAAGGGCGCGCGTTGGATCTGCTGCTCACGGGACGGCATCTCTCTGCACAGGAAGCACTGGAGTGGGGACTAGTAACACGGGTGTGGCCGCTGGCGGCGTTCGCACAGGGGGCAGCGAATTTCGTGGAGACCTTGGCGCCGCTGCCGACGGGGGCTCTGAACGCGCACAAGCAGGCGCTGGAATATTCGATGGTGCATGGGCTGCGGGACTCGCTCAGTAACGAGTTCGAAACGTTCGCGCGGTACTACGACGAGGCGGAAGACGTGTTGGAAGGGCGGGCATCGTTTCATGAGCAGCGAGACCCGGTGTACAGAGGGCGCTGAGAGGAGCAGCACGATGACGGATCTCGAGTCCAGGGGATCTCCCCGGCACCACCCTCTGCGGATTTCCCTACGAAACGAGGGTTCCACACCCCCACGGTTGCGGCGGGGTGCTCGCGGTCCACTGTGGTCCCCTGAACGGGCCATTTCGGAGCGGCGTCGCGGATGAGACTTACTCCCCTACTCACGCAAAACTGCGCGGCCAACAGCGGCCGTCGGCCGGGTAGTGTGACCCGATCACCATCGCCGGAGAGGCGGCAGTCCACATTTCTCGCGGGGCGGCCATCTCGGCAGGGATTGCAGTGGCTTCGGCTTCAGGGTGAGCGGCGACGACTTGCGCCCAGCGCGCGGCGCTCTCGCGCTCCATCCCCACCAGACCACTGCTTCACGCGAAACCGCCCGTTCAACCCCACCCGTCGCTGGATTCGGGCTACGATCAGGGGCTCAGGAGCAGACCCAACATGTCCGTTGACAGTACCTATCGCGCGACTCGCGCAACCGTCGCGATGCTTCGCGGGATCAACGTCGGTGGTAAGAACAAACTGCCGATGAGGGATCTCGCCACAATGTTCCGGGAGGCTGGGTGCGACGACGTCCGGACCTACATCCAGAGTGGGAACGTTGTCTTTCGCGCCGGTCCGGCGCTGACAGAAGACATCCCGTCCCTGGTCAGTGCGGCGATCTCGAGTCGCTTCGGCTATCGCGTTCCCGTAGTCACCCGCACGGCCCGGGAGCTCCAGGCAATCGTGCAGGTCAACCCCTTCGCGGAATCGGGGATCGAAGCGAACAAGCTGCTCGTCCTCTTCCTGGCGGACCTGCCCGACCGTGCGCACGTTGAAGCACTAGATCCGAATCGCTCGCCCGGCGACGAGTTCGCGGTCCTGGGTCGCGAGGTCTTTCTCCACTACCCGAACGGGGTTGCCCGCAGCAAGCTCACGAACAGCTACTTCGACGCCCGCCTCTCGACCACCAGCACTGCCCGCAACTGGAGAACGGTAGGGAAGCTCCTCGAGCTGGCCACCGAGGCCGGCTAAGCCCGGATCCACCGAAGCCCCAGGCGATGTCGTGCCAGAAAAGGCAACACCGGAGGCCTGGGCCAGGCAGGAGCCACGACTACCACACCAGGGCGACCAGAGCGTCGTCTCCCGGCCCGGCCTTGCTGCTGCGCCCGGGCGCAGCCGTGCAGTCTTGCGCCGAAGATCCCGAGTCGGTCCACGCCTGGGAGGGGCAGAGACACCGTCGCCGCGGCGCTCACCGCATCGGCTAGAGTGACCGCACCCACGGCAGCGGCATCCCCACCTTGCGGTGCTGGAGAACGCCTCCTGCGACCGGGCAGCGGGGACACGCCATGCAGCTCAGGATCATCGCCGTGCTCGCCCTTGTCGTGGCCCTCGCGGCCGGCACGCACGCGGCCACCGCCCAAGGGGAACCGTCCCCGCCCACGACGGCCACCGTCGAGGTGACGGTGTGGCGATCCGTGGACACCCCGGCGGACCTCTACCTCAGCACGCGCCCTGCCGGCGGCCGCTGGCGCACGCTGAACACCCCTCTCGACCTGTCCAGACGCAGCGCCTCGGGTCGGTTCCACCAGAGCAACGCCGTCCGCGTCGCGGTGCCGCTGGGGCGGGGCGCCACGGCCACCGTCGAGGTGACCGTGTGGCGATGGATCGCCGACCCCACGTATCTGTACGTCAGCACCCGTCCCGAGGGCGGCCGCTGGCGCACGCTGAACACCCCCCTCGACATGTCCATGCGCAGCGCCTCGGGTCGGTTCCACCAGAGCAACGCCGTCCGCGTCGCGGTGCCGTTACCCGATCTCGTGGTCGACACGCCCACGGTCAGTGCGAGCAGCCCGATGGCAGGCCAGTCCTTCGCGCTCTCCGTCACGGTGCGGAACCGGGGGACCGGCGCCGCGGGCCAGGCCACGCTGATCTACTACCGTTCCGATGACGCGACCCTCACGGCCGGCGATACCGAGGTGGGAAGGGACTAGATCTCCGGGCTCGATGCCTCGTCGGACACGAGCGAGGAGTCCCTCCGCACGCAAGCGCCCGCCACGCCGGGCGCCTACTACTACGGGGCCTGTGTGGACGCGGTGGCTGGCGAGTTCGACCCCACCAACAACTGCTCCGCTGCGGTGGTCGTCCCCGTTTCGGCGTTCGCCATCGAGCAGCTGTCCTGGGTCGCGGACGGCGTCACTGGCAATGAGCAACGCGCGCTGGACCGCATTCGGTCCCTCGCTCGAGTGGACCCGTCGATGTTTCAGCGGGTGGCGGGCGCGCCCTGGCTCGCCGACAGCGTGACCGCAGACGAACTGAGCATCATCAATAGCCTGGAGATCCTGGCCGACAGCCACCCGGAGATCGCCGGCCAACTGACGACCGTGCCTGACCGGACCGGCCATCTCATCGGGGCCGTGCTTCGGTCCGTGCAATGGATGCTCGCCAGTGACCCAAGCCGATCGGAGCACCTGCAGCAGCAATCGTGGTTCCGGGACGGGCTGACCGAAGAGGAAGCGGCGCTGATTGTCGTGCTGCCCAATATTCCTCCCGCGAGTATTCCTCACGCTGAGGATGTCTTCCAGGACTTGCTTCGAGGCGCACAGGTGCGGTCGGAAACGATTTCCCTACCGCTGGCGGGCGCGGTGGACCTGTACGCGGTCGGCCGGTCGCGTCTCGCCCTGGCGGGGCAGCTCGAACGGATGCGGTTCGCTGCCGAGTCCATGGAGGCGTTCATGGGAACGCCCTGGCCAAAGCCGGCCACGATCGCGCTCGTGGAACTGGAATCGGATTTGGGCTCAGATCCCCCTCTTGGGCGGAATGCTGGCGATTCCGTTGTGGTGGGGAACACCTCCAAGTACCTGACGTACCACGAGTTGGCCCACTTCTATTTTGGTGCAGGCGCCCCGGTACCGCGTTGGCTATCCGAGGGAGCGGCTGATTTCCTGACGCTATACACGCTCCGGTTGACCGGAGACGTCGGCTCCGTTCGCGCCCTCTATGTCAGGGACCAGGTTCTGATAGCCGAGGAGTGCCTTCCTGATGGCGCGGCCAATGTCCAGGGGTGGATCGAGACCGAGGCGGAGCGGCTGGACTGCCCGTATTTACTTGGACGTCAGCTCCTAGCGGGAATGTATCGAACCCTGGGGCATGCGGTGGTGTCGGCGGCGCTGCGGGAGTTGTTCGAGACAGGGCAGCGCACTGGCAGGACCCCGACGGAAGACGAGATTTACCAGGCCTTTCTCACGCACACCCCGCAGCCACAGCACGAGGCGTTCCGCTTCTGGTATTCCTGTCTCCATGGTCGGCCCATCCCCGGGTATACCCCCGCACCCAGGGCCCCCCGTCTCGCCCCAAATCAGAGACGTGTTGGCCGCGCTCTACCATGCCACCAACGGCCCAGGCTGGAGGAACAGTGAGAACTGGCTGAGCGATGCGCCCCTCGACCAATGGCACGGGGTAGGGGTCGACTGTGACGGCTCGATCACTGGGCTTTCCCTCTCTGAAAACCAGCTGCGCGGGCCGATCCCCCCCGCACTGGGCCGCCTCGCCACCCTGACATTGCTGGACCTCGAGAGAAACCAGTTGACGGGCCAGATTCCTGTGGAGCTGGGCAGCCTCGCCAACCTGATACGGCTGAACCTCTTGGGCAATCAGTTAAGCGGGCCGATCCCCCCCGAACTGGGCCACCTCGCCAACCTGCAATCGCTGGACCTCACTGCAAACCAGCTGCGCGGGCCGATCCCCTCCGAATTGGGCGGCCTCGCCAACCTGGCATGGTTGTACCTCTGGGGCAATCAGTTAAGCGGGCCGATACCGCCCGAACTGGGTAGCCTCGCCAACCTGCAATTGCTGGACCTCGCTAGAAACCAGCTGCGCGGGCCGATCCCCCCCGCACTGGGCCGCCTCGCCAACCTGAGATGGCTGAGCCTCGGTGGAAACCGGTTGACCGGCCAGATTCCAACGGAGTTGGGCGGCCTCTCCAACCTGAGACAGCTGTACCTCAATACAAACCAGCTGCGCGGGCCGATCCCGCCCGAACTGGGCAGCCTCGCCAACCTGAGACAGCTGATCCTCTCTGAAAACCAGCTGAGCGGGCCGATCCCGCCCGAACTGGGCCACCTCGCCAACCTGACATGGCTGCTCCTCGGTGGAAACCAGTTGACGGGCTGCGTGCCCCAAGGTCTGGTGGCTGTGGAGGACAACGACATTGACTCCCTCCGTCTGGCGATCTGCGCAGACGCCTAATCGCCTTCATAGATGGGTGGCGGACCTACCGCAGGCGCGTCCGTCTCCGGATGGCCGCGTTACGACTCATGGCTTAACCTTCACCAGGACGTAGCGGCCCTGGAGAACCAGAGCCCAAGAAATTGGCAGGCAGACGCCGCCGATTTGGTAGTCAGAGACTCGGAGGATCGATGGTGGATCTCGAGGCACGTGTACAGAAACTTGAGGATATCGCGGCGATCCAACAGCTAAAGCTCGCATACGCAGACTGCATCAGCTCAGGCTTGTCAGGCGAGGCGGAGTTCCCGCGCGAACGGTTTAAGAACTTGTTCCTGCCGGACGCGATCTGGGAAGCGAACCACTACGGCCAGATCGAGGGGAACGATGCGATCGCGGACTTCTACGCGAAGGTGGGACCCAAGGTGTCGTTCGTTCTGCAATACCAGGTGGGACACACGGTAGAGGTGGCGCCATCCGGAACGGAGGCGACCGGTCAATGCTATGTGTGGGAACCATCGTCGATCGCGGGGCGGGCGATCTTCAGCGCGGGAAGCTACGAGGAGCGCTACAGGAAGGTGAGCGATCAGTGGTTGTTTGAGCGGGTGTCGGTCTACATCCATTTCATGACGCCGTATGAAGACGGATGGGTGAAGAAGCCGTGGATGACGCGCGCGGACTTCCGGTAGCAACAGGGGTGGGGATCAGATCGACGGCGCGAGGCGGGCGCGAGCGGAAGCTGCCATCTCCCCGTTGAGCGTGCGATAGCGCTAGCCATCTTGGGGGCGGCGCTCCTCAATGGCGGGGCGCATCCAAGCGATGGCGCCATCGATCTTGGCAGTGAGATCGTCGACATCGGCTTCGGTGGTAGTAGTAGCGAAGGCGAACATCCCCCGCTCGACGGCAAGGACGCCGAGCGTGAGGAGTTTGCGATGGAGGAGGAGGCGGAGGTTCATGTCGCCAGCGGCGGCCTGAGCAGCGTGCAGCGGGGGCGTGGGGCCGAAGTGGAGGTTGCGGATCGAGCCTAGGCCAGTGGTGTGTAGCGGAACGTCGCGCGCTTGGGCGATAGCGGCGACGGCAGCAGCGAAACGGTCACCGAGGCGGTTGATATAGGAGATGGTGTCGGCATCGAGCTGGCGGAGGGTGGCGATGCCGGCGATGGCGGAAACGGGGTTGGCGTTGAGGGTACCGCTGTGACTGAGGGGGCTGTCACGTAAGGGCGAAAACTGCTCCATGAGTTGCGCGTCGCCGCCGAAGGCACCGATGGGATGACCGCCACCGATGATCTTCCCCATGGTCGTGAGATCGGGACGAAGATCGTAAAGCGCCTGGGCGCCGCCAAGGGCAAGGCGAAGCGTGATCACTTCGTCGAAAATGAGGACGATGCCGTGACGCTCGGTTTCGGCGCGAAGGTGGTGGAGGTAGCCGTCCAGCGGGGGGAGGGAACCAGCGACACCCATGACAGGCTCGACGATGAGGGCGGCGATGTCGGTCGCTTCAGCGTTGAGGAGATCAGTGACGGCGGTTTTGTCGTTGAAGGGAACTTCACGGACGAAGGCGTCGTTTCCCGGGATGAGGCCGGGTTGCGGGTCGCCGTCGTGGACTTGCCAGTCATCGTGGGCACCGTGGTAGGCGCCGATCATCTTGACGATTTTTCGTCGACCCGTGGCGGCTCGAGCCGCGCGGACGGCAAGCATCGTTGCTTCGCTGCCGGTATTGGTGAGGCGGACTCTACGTAGTGAGGGAATGCGGTCACGGAGGAGCTCGATCAATTCGAGAGCGTGCGGGCTGGCAGCGTTGTAAGCGGTACCGCGGGCGAGCTGTTCGCCGACGGCTTCCGTGACAGCGGGGTGGGCGTGACCGAGAACGAGGGCGCTCCAGCAGCTTGAGCAGTCAAAGTAGCGGTGGCCATCGACATCCGTGACGTAGGAGCCTTCGCCACGCGCTAAGAAAAGCGGGTAGGGGGTGAAGAAGACCGTCTGCCTGGTATCGCCACCGGGCATGGAAGCGAGAGCGCGGTCGTAGAGGGCAGCGGAGGTGGGAGTACGGCGCCGGTAGTCGGCTTCGACTTCGGCAAGGAGGGTGTCGAAGGCGGGCATGGAGTCGTCTCCGTCCGGCAAGACTATCTCAGCGGGACAGGTTTCTGGAGACAGGATCGCGCATCGTATCTGAGAGTGGGTGCCGCCGAGAGGGGAGCCTGCACCGTAAGGCACGCGGTACGGGCGCGTGTTGTCATAGGGGGATCAAGCACGGAGCTGCCGCGGATAGAATCGAAGACGATGTCCGCGAGCCGTTCATCCAGAGGTCGTCAGAAGAAGCGCGCGTCCGCGCGACGGCTGCGGTTTTCAGCGGCGGCAGCGTACCGGCACTTGCGCGAGGCCGACCCGATCGTGGGCGCGTTAATCGAGCAGCACGGGCCGTACCGCCCGCGTCCGAGCGGGGAACCTTACGCGGCGCTGGTGCGATCGATCATGTACCAGCAGCTGGCCGGCTCAGCTGCCGCCGCGATTCTGGGGCGCTTGAACGCACTGCATGGGGACGCGGATCGGATCCCGACGGCGGAAGAGCTGCTATCGACGAGTGACGCGCAGTTCCGAGGAGCGGGAGTGTCTCAGCAAAAGACGAGCTACCTGCGAGACTTGGCGGGGCAGGTAGCGACCGGCCGGCTGCGCTTCCGGGGAATCGACCGGCTGGACGACGAGGCGGTGATCAAGCGGCTGACAGAGGTGAAGGGAGTGGGGGAGTGGACGGCGCAGATGTTCTTGATGTTCCAACTGGGACGACCGGACGTGCTGCCGTCGGGGGATTTGGGAGTGCGGCGCGGGATGCAGCTGGCGTACGGGCTCCAGGAGCCGGTCACCCCCGCGCAGGCGCAGCAGATCGGAAAGCCGTGGGCACCTTACCGGTCGGTAGCCTCATGGTACATGTGGCGGGTGGCGGAGACACGGACGCCCGCCTAGCAGAGTGGGGATCAGACGCGCTCCGTTGCAAGGCGTTGGTCGAGGCGGCGGCCCAATATCTTCGAAGCGATGAGGTTGCGCTGGAGCTGGGCAGTGCCGCCACCGATCGTGAACATGCGCGCATCGCGGACCATGCGTTCGAGCGGGAGTTCGCGGGAGTAGCCGTAGGCGCCGAAGAGCTGCAGGGCAGCGTTGGTGACTTGGATCGCCATTTCGGAGGCGTAGACCTTCGCGACGGCAGCCTCGGTGGAGTCGGGGAAGCCGTGGCCAGCATTCTTGGCGGCCTGATAGATCAGAGCACGGCAGGTGGTCGTGCTGACGGTCATGTCAGCAAGCATCCACTGGAGACCTTGGAAGTCAGAGAGCGGACGGTCGAACTGTTTGCGATCCTGGGAGTAGGCGAGGGCTTGGTCGAAAGCGCCCGCAGCGATACCAAGAGCGACGGTGGCAGCGCCGAGCCGCTGACCATTGTAGGCAGTCATGAGCTGGCGAAAGCCGTGCTCGCGGACGAGCAGGTTGTCAGCAGCGGCGCGGCAGGCGCGGAAATGGACGTCGCATTCAGGGAGACCGCGCAGGCCCATCATGGGCCACCGCTTGCCAACCTCTAGGCCAGGCGCGCCTGCCTCGGCGAGGATGCCGCCGATACCGAAGTCGTGACCGTTTTCCTGGATGCGGGCAAAGATGAGGTAAATCTTGGAGACCCCAGCACCGGTGATCCAGCGCTTCTGGCCGTCGACGTTGTAATGGTCGCCGTCGCGGACAGCGGTGGTCGTCATGTCAGTGGCAGCGGAGCCAGCCTGAGGCTCGGTGATGCAGATGGCAGGTTTGTCGCCGGCGACAACCAGAGGGAGGTAGTGAGCCTTCTGATCGTCGGTGCCGTAGGCGCCGATCGCACCAACGGCGCCGACGTTGCCCTCAACGACGATACGAGCCGTGGTGCCGCAGGCTTTAGCGACCTCTTCGATCGCGACGATCGCATCGATAAGCTCGCCGCCGCCGCCGCCGTAGTCGACGCTGATCGTATGACCCATCAGACCCCGGGAAACGAGTGCTTGGACATTGTCCCAGGGGTACTGCTCGGTTTGGTCGACCTCGGCGGCGCGATCGCGGAACTGGGTCTGGGCGAGTTCGCGGGCAGCGCTCTGGATGCGCTGTGCAGTTTTCGGCAGATCGAACTCCATATCGAAAGACATTACGGCTCCAATTAGGCAGCCCCGCGGAAGAGGGAATCGCCAGCCTGCTTGACGCGGCCGGGGAGGGGACGGCCAACAAGATCCTCGGCCCAGCGGGCGACACCGATAAGGCCTTGGAGGTCGATACCGGTTGCGATGCCCATCTCGTGGAGCATGTAGACCAGATCTTCCGTGGCGACGTTTCCTGCAGCACCGGGGGCGTAGGGACAGCCACCTAGGCCACCGACCGATCCGTCGAAGCTGTCGACCCCTTCTTCGAGCGCGGCGAGGACGTTGGCAAGAGCGGTGCCCCGCGTGTCGTGAAAGTGCAGGCGGAGGGGGGTGTCGGGGATGCCAGTGCGGAGCGTACGGATGAGTGTAGAGACTTGACGGGGATTGGCGGCGCCTATGGTGTCACCGAGAGAGATGGCAGTGGCGCCGAGGGCGACGAGGGCGTGCGCGATCTCGACGACCTTGGTGGAGGAAATGTCGCCCTCATAGGGGCAACCGAAAGCAGTCGAGATGTAGCCCTGCCAGGGAATGCCGGCGGCAGTCGCGAGCTGGGCGACGCCCGCGATGCCGTTGAGCGACTCGGCGATGGAGCGCTGCACGTTGCTCCTGTTATGGGACTCGCTGGCGGAGACGACCGTGCCGATCTCATGCGTCTTAGCAGCAATGGCGTTGCGGGCGCCGATTTCGTTGGGGACAAGGGCGAGATAGGTCAAACCCTCGCGGTGAGGAAGAGTCGCCATGACATCGGAAGCGTCACGCATCTGGGGGATCGCTTTGGGGTGGACGAAGGAAACGGCCTCGATACGCTGGAGCCCAGTGTCGGCGAGGCGCTCGATGAACTCGACCTTCTTGCTGGTTTCAACGAAGCCGTCTTCGTTCTGGAGGCCGTCGCGGGGGCCGACTTCGTTGATGGTCACGCGAGCGGGGATGCTCATTGTTCCTCCCCTCCTAGATCGAGCTCGATGAGAAGCTCATCCGCGGCGACGTTTGCGCCGGGGGTACAGGCTACCTTCTTCACGACCCCGTGGGCGGCGGCGGCGATAGTGTGCTCCATCTTCATAGCCTCAATGATGAGGAGAGTCTGGCCGGAGTGGACACGGTCGCCTTGTTGCACGAGTACGGAGACGACCTCGCCATTCATGGGAGCACGGATCTCGCCGGGCGCCGCTGCGGTAGTGGTGGCGATAGACGAGGAGCGAGGCGGGGCAAGCATGTAGCGGCGCCCGTCCTGGCTTTCGAGAGAGAGCAGGCGGCCGCTGCGCCGCGCGGTCCACTGCTGCTGGGTATCGCCGATGTCGAGCAGCAGTTTCCCCGTCGCGGTTCGGGTTGCTCTGAACTCCAAGGGCTGACTCGACCCGTCAGAGCGAATGAGGCGCCACGCATTGGTACGGCCAGGGAGGCGCTCGACGGTCGCTTCGGTCGAGACGCCGCGGTGAGCGTAGTGAAGAGTTTGGCGGCCAGTAGAACGCCAAGCACCGACGGCACACCAAGGATCAGCGGCGGTGTTCTGGGGCCGTAGATCGGCGGCGGCGGCGGCGGCGAGGGCATCATCTGGGAGGCAGGGGAGGAGAGCGTCGGGCGGCAGTGCGTCAAGGGTTTGCAGCGTGGCGGCGCCCGCACGGAAGTCGGGGTGGCCGAGGACGGCGGTGAGTTGTTGGAGATTGGTGGTGACGCCTTCGATGACGTAGGCATCCAGAGCGCACCGGCAGCGATCGAGGGCGGTGTCGCGAGTAGGAGCGTGGACCAACAGCTTGGCGAGGAGGGGATCGTAGACAGCAGGCACATTGGAACCGGCTTGAAAGCCGACATCATTGCGGATGCCGTCGCCCACGGGGGGATCGAAGGCAGAGAGATAGCCGGGAGAGGGCAGATAGCCGCGTGCGGGATCCTCGGCGTAGAGACGACACTCAATGGCGTGACCAGTGAAGGCAATATCGTCTTGGATAAGGCCGAGCGGTTGACCAGCAGCGACACGCAGCTGCAGCTCGACCAAGTCGAGGCCGGTGACAAGCTCGGTAACGCCGTGCTCGACCTGCAAGCGGGCGTTGACCTCCAAGAAGTAGAAGTTGCCGGCTGCATCGAGAATGAATTCAGCCGTGCCAGCGTTGGTATAGCCGGCAGCGCGGACAAGACGGAGGGCAGCAGCCGTCATGCTGCTGCGGAGTTCGGGGGGCAGCTCGGGGGCGGGGCTCTCCTCAATGACTTTCTGATGACGGCGCTGGATGGAGCAGTCACGCTCGCCGAGGTGCAGGGCGGAGCCGTGAGTGTCGGCGATGAACTGCACTTCGACGTGACGTCCGCCGACGATCGCGCGTTCCAAGAAGAGAGCACCATCGCCGAAGGCGGCCTGTGCTTCCCGGCGTGCGGTGGCGAGAGCGTCCGGCAGTGCGTCCGCGTGATCGACGACCCGCATGCCCCGGCCGCCCCCACCGGCGGCCGCCTTAACCATGACGGGAAAACCGAGCGCGGAGACGCCCGCAATCAGGGTGGCGTCGTCGTCCGAGGCGGGAAGGCCGGGGAGGATTGGAAGGGCGTTGTCGAGAGCGAGGCGGCGAGCAGCGGTCTTGTCGCCGACGAGGCGCAGCGCAGCGGGAGAGGGGCCGATGAAGACGATACCAGCCTGGACGCAGGCAACGGCGAAGGCGGGGTCTTCCGAGAGGAATCCGTAACCGGGGTGGATAGCAGTCGCGCCGGTGTCGCGAGCAGCTTGGATGACGGCGGGGATGGAGAGGTAGCTCCGTGCGGGTGCTGCGGGGCCGATGCGCACGGCTTCATCGGCGGCGCGGACATGGAGGGCCGTACGGTCGGCATCGGAGTAGACGGCGACTGTCGCGACGCCGAGCCGCTGGCAGGTACGGATGATGCGGAGGGCGATCTCGCCGCGGTTGGCGATAAGAAGCTTGGGGAACATCGCTAGTCGCTGGCGGGGCGCCAGTTGGGTGGTCGCTTGTCGAGGAAGGCCTGGACGCCCTCGCGGCCTTCAGCTCCACCGCGGGCGCGAGCGAGGAGCGCAGCAGTAGCTTGGTCTTGATCAGGACCGCTGGTACTGAGAACGGTACGGATGAGCGTCTTGGCGAGGCTGTGGGCTTGGGGGCCGCCAGCGAGAAGAGCTTGCACGGTTTCTGTCACAGCATGATCGAGCTGGTCGTCGGGGACGACGCGGTGCAGAAGACCGATCTGTTGGGCGCGGTCGGCCGTAATCCGCTCGGCGGTGAGGAAGAGTGCGCGGGCGTGGCCAGGTCCGATCTTCTCGACGATATGGGGAGCGATAGTGGCAGGGATGAGTCCGAGGCGGGCCTCGCTAAAGCCAAAGCGCGCCCGCGCGGCCGCAATGGCGATGTCGGCGACGGCGACGAGGCCCATGCCGCCGCCTAAGGCAGGGCCTTGCACGCGGGCGATTAGCGGACGGGGCAGGGAAGCAGCGGTACGCAGCATGGTGGCAAGGGCGAGGGCATCCCGGCGGTTCTCCTCCTCGGTATAGCCGGCAGCACGACGCATCCAGTTGAGATCGGCTCCGGCGCTGAAGGAACGCCCTTGAGCGGCGAGAATTATGACACGCACATCCGCGTCGGTTCTCAGATCGTCGAAGGCGGCTTGGAGAGAAGCGATGAGGTGATCGTCAAAGGCGTTGTGGAGTTCGGGGCGCTGGAGGGTAAGCGTGACGACGGCGCCGTCGCGAGTGATCGCCAGCGGTGCGGATTGTTGGTCTGGCACGATCACATACGGAAGACGCCGAAGGATGTCTCCGGGATGGGAGCATTCAAGGCGGCGTTGACACCAAGGGCAAGGGCGGTGCGCGTGTCGAGCGGATCGAGGATACCGTCGTCCCAGAGGCGGGCGGTACTGTAATAAGGGTCCCCCTCGTACTCGTACTTATCGCGCGTAGGAGTCATGAAAGCTTCACGCTCATCAGCGGTCATGTCTTCTCCCTTGGCGCGGAGATTATCCAGGCGGACGGTGAGAAGGACCTCGGCGGCTTGCTGGCCGCCCATGACGGAGATACGGGCGCTGGGCCACGTCCAGAGCAGACGGGGAGCGTAAGCACGGCCGCACATGGCATAGTTTCCTGCACCAAAGGAGCCGCCGATGATGACGGTGAACTTGGGGACCTGAGCCGAAGCGACGGCACTGACCATTTTGGCACCGTGCTTAGCGATTCCTTCGTGCTCGTAGCGCTGCCCAACCATGAAGCCGGTGATGTTCTGAAGGAAGAGGAGGGGGATCCGTCGCTGGGCGCAGAGCTGAATGAAGTGGGTTCCCTTAAGTGCGCTCTCCGAGAAGAGGATACCGTTGTTGGCGACGATGCCCATGGGATGGCCCATGATGCGGGCGAAGCCACAGACCAAGGTGGCACCGTAGGCAGCCTTGAATTCATGGAGACGGCTGCCATCGACGAGACGGGCAATGACCTCGCGAACATCGTAGGACTTGCGGGGCGAAGCAGGGATGATCCCGTAGAGCTCTTCGGGAGCATAGGCAGGAGGCTCGGAGGCGGCGATGGGCCAAGGGGCCGTGCGGGCGTCGCGGCCGAGGTTGGCGACGCTGCGCCGGACGAGGGCAAGCGCCTCTTCGTCGTTGGCGGCGAGGTGGTCTGCGACGCCGGACTTGTGGGTGTGTACGGTGGCGCCGCCCAGATCCTGAGCCGAAATCTCCTCACCGGTAGCAGCACGTACAAGAGGAGGACCACCTAAGAAGATCGTGCCTGCGCCGTGAACGATGATCGTCTCGTCGCTCATCGCAGGGACGTAGGCGCCGCCTGCGGTGCAGGATCCCATGACCGCGGCAATCTGGGGGATGTCGGCGGCGGACATGCGGGCTTGGTTGTAGAAGATACGTCCGAAATGATCGCGGTCGGGGAAGACATCGGCCTGGAGGGGGAGGAAAGCGCCGCCGGAATCGACGAGGTAGATGCAGGGAAGCCGGTTTTGCTCGGCGACTTCCTGCGCGCGCAGATGCTTTTTAACGGTGAGTGGGTAGTAGGCGCCGCCCTTGACGGTAGCGTCGTTGGCAATGATGACCGTTTCGCGACCAACGACGCGGCCAATGCCAGTGACGATGCCCGCAGCGGGAGCGTCACCTTCGTAGATATCCCAAGCAGCAAGGGGGCTGAGTTCAAGGAAGGCCGTGCCGGGATCAACGAGGCGGTCGACACGCTCACGGGCGAGGAGCTTGCCACGCGCATGATGCCGCTCGATCTGCTGGGCTCCGCCTCCACGCTGCACGGCAGCCTGGCGCTGGCGGAGTTCGGTAACGAGCGCGAGCATGCGCTCCTTATTGGCGCGGAAGTCATCGCCATCGACATCGAGGGACGATTGCAGGGGCGAGATCTCTTCGAGTTCAGAGAGGTGGGAACCAGAGAGCGGAGTGTCCGTCATGCTGTGATTCTGACACGGATGGCCGAGATGGGAAGATAGAAGTGCTGGAGTTGTTCAAAGCAACGTGCCCTCCGTTAGGCGGGAAGCTCCAGCATCCAGAGATCGTTGCGCTGCACATTCTCGATCTCTAAACCGCCGAAGAGGTAGATCGGCCCGCTTGCGCAGTCAACCACCATGGCGTGGTCGCCCCGTTCGTTGGGGCCGTCCGATGTAGCCCGTTCCGACCAAGTCTCGGAAGCGATATCGAAGGTCCAGAGGTCATCAAGAGACTGGCTGCCTCTGTGCGAGACCACGAAACCCCATGCCCCGTATGGAGTTCAGGGCGCCCGGTCCACTGACGGCCCACTAGCTGCGGCCCCGCGCACGGTTAGTCGATGCGCCAGCCACTGTCGCGATCGGGGTCGCACCGAGACAAGCAGAGCCGAGCGCTCTCACAATAACGATGGAGAGAGGACACGGCGTGAGTATCCATCGCGACCGATACCTGAAGAGACTGAATCAAGTCCGGGAGGGCCTTGAGGATGGGCAGATCAAGAAGTACCTAGTCATCAACGGGAAGGGCGGGGACTACCTCAAGGACATCCCCGGAGACATCTGGCGGTTCCCCGTCCCGCAGAACGGGCGGGACCTCGGAAAGGATATCCCCATCCAAGACTATCTCGCTCATCTGGAGTCACATGACGAATGCCGGTCCCATCCCATCCGTGCCACCGCCTACAGGGGGAAGCGCCTGAACTAGGTGGCCGCGTCTCTTCTTCATAATCTCTGCTCTCGTGCACGGCGGTCCTCAAAAATTACACCGAAACCAGCGGGGTGGGTGGCCGGCGATGCCGGGGCGCCGAGGGTCTCTAACGAGAGCAGGGCGTAGGCTGAAAGCGTAGCGGTCCACGATCGACGGGCGACGTTCAGCTTGATGGGTAAGCGGCAGGAGGAAGCGGCTTGGATTTCCTGATCTTCGCCGTGTGCGCTGGGGTGATCGCGATCGCCGGACCGAAGATGGTGGAGGCGGTGGCGGTAGCGTCGGAGCGGACGGGGGCGGGGCACGTATGGATCGGGTCGATCGTGCTAGCGGGGGCGACGTCGCTGCCGGAGCTAGTGGCGACGGTGGCGGGGGCGGCGATCGACGAGCCCGACCTGGCGGTGGGGACGGTGCTGGGCTCGAACATGTTCAACATGGTGATCTTCGGGGTGGTGGTGCTCCTGGCAACGCGAGCGCTCCGTCCCGATCCATCGGGAGCGGCGGCGGGGCTGGTGGCGATCACGATGGCGAGCGCGGCGCTGGTATTCCTCATCGTCGATATGCCGACGGCGAGCCGGCTGGGGCTGGGGTCGCTGGTGTTGGTGGGGATCTACGTCGCGGCGTCATACCTGCTGTTCCGGTTCGAGCGGGGACGGCTTGGTGCGGCGGCCTCCGAGGCGCGGGCGGGGACGCAGCCGGATGTAGGTACTGCCGCGAACGGACTGATGACGCTACGGCGGGCGGGGGTGTGGCTGCTGGCGACCACCGCAGTGGTATTTGTTGCATCGATCTTTATCGCAGGGGCAGCCAACGGAATCGCCGAGACGATCGGAGTAAGCGGAGGAGTGATCGGCGTGGTGGCAGTCGCCTGTGCGACATCGCTGCCGGAGATCGTGACGTCGATCGCGGCGCTGCGCCGCGGGGCGCCGGGGCTGTTGGTGGGGAACGTCTTTGGAAGCAACGTGTTCAACATCGCGGTGATCTTCGCGGCCGACCTGAGCTTCGACGAAGGTGCGGTGCTGCAGGCCACGAGCGGCGATCAGGCAGTCACGGCGGCATTCGGGATCGGACTGATGCTGCTCGGGCTGGCCGTGGTGGGGTGGCAGCGGTCGGAGCGGACGATCCGCGGAGTAGGCGCGCTGATCGTAGCGGGATACCTAGCAGGAATCGTAACGGTTGTAAGCCTGGGGGTGGTGGGCGGGTAGCTCGCCGCAGCGTACCCGGACGCCCCGGTTGGCGGCGGGGCGCTCGTGAGGCAGACGCGGCTGTTGTGGTAGCCTCCGCGCCCACTCGACGGGCGCGCAGCGCGTCGTTCGGTGGCTCCGTCCGGTCACTCATCCGCCTACCTGAAGGAGGCCGAAGATGCCATCTCTCGAGGATCATGAAGCACGAATCCAGCGCTTGGAGGATGTCGAGCAGATTCGCCGGCTGAAGCACGCCTACGCGCGGCTGGTAGACGACAACTTCCGGCACAAGGAGCTGGGACAGCTGTTCGCCGAAGACGGGGTGATGGATGGCGGAGTATTCGGCCGGAACGAGGGGCGGGAGGCGATCGAGGCGTTTTTCGACGGGATGCGGTCCCAGCTGACGTTCGCGATGCATTTCATGACGGGGGAGACGATCGATGTCGACCCATCGGGCACAAGCGCGTCGGGCCACTGGTACCTGTGGGAGCTGGGGACGCTGGACGGCCAGGCGGTATGGATCGCGATGACGTACAACGACACTTACGTGAAACAGAATGGGAAGTGGCTGTTCAAGGAGACGAATCTGTTAATCAATTTCGTGACGCCATACGAGGATGGGTGGGTGAAAACGCCGATGTTGGAGCGGTAGCGGCAGGGAACCGTTCGGAGCTGGAGTGCTCGTGGCGTCGAACCAAGCGATCTGTGAGATGGATGCGGTTTCCCTGGCAGCGGCCGTGCGGGCGAAGGATCTGTCGCCGGTAGAGGTGGTGGAGGCGGCCCTTGCGCGGATGGAACTGCTCGAGCCGAGGCTGCACGCGTTCTGCACGCCGACGCCGGAGCTGGCACGGGCGGAGGCACAGCGGATCGAAGAGGCGATCGTGGCTGGGCGGGAAGTAGGAGCGCTGGCGGGGGTACCGGTTGGGATTAAGGATCTGGTGTGCACGGCTGGAATTGTGACCACGTGCGGCTCCGCCGCATACAAGGATTTCGTGCCGGATGAGGACGACGTGTGCGTGGAGCGGCTGCGGGCGGCGGATGCGATCATCCTCGGTAAGACGAACGTGCCCGAGTTCGGCTACAGCGGAACAGGACACAACCCGGTATTCGAAACGACGCGTAATCCCTGGAACCCGGAGCTGACGCCGGGGGGGTCGAGTGCCGGCTCGGCGGCGGGTGTCGCGGCCGGGATGATGCCGTTCGCGATCGGGAGCGACGGCGGCGGGTCGATCCGGCTGCCTGCCGCGCATTGCGGGCTGTACGGGATGAAAGCATCAATGGGGCGGGTGCCGCTCTACCCCGGCTGCCGGGACGAGCGCTATCCGGGCGTATCGAGCTGGGAGGGAATCGAGCACATCGGCCCGATCAGCCGCACGGTGGCAGACAGCGCTCTCATGCTCTCGGTGATCGCGGGACCGGACGCGCGCGACCGGCACAGTCTGCCGCAGGCGGATTTCGACTGGATGGCCGCAGCGGGAAGGGGTGCGGAGGGGTTCGGCAGGCTGCGGGTGGCATTCAGTGAAGATCTAGGGTACGCGGCGGTCGATCCGGAGGTACGCCTGATCGCACGTGAAGCGGCGCAGGTATTTGCGAACGATCTGGGGTGCGAGGTGGAAGAAGCACACCCGGGCTGGGATGATCCGGGGGCGGCGTTCTGGGGGTTGGTGGCACTGGAGAGCGATCTGCGCGGGATGCGCGCACTGGCGGAGGAGCACGCCGGGCAAATATCGTCGAATCTGCTGGATTTTCTAAACACGCCCTGGACCGCAGAGGACCTAACCGACGCCGTCATGGCGCGCAAGGCGATCTGCAATAAGATGTGGCGCTTCATGCGCACGTACGATTTGTTCTTGACACCGACGCTGGCGGTGCCGCCGTTCCCGGTGCACATGCAGGGACCGGAGAAGATTGAGGGGAAGTTCGTGGGGCCGTTCGGGTGGTTCCCGTTCACATTCCCAATGAACATGACGGGGCAGCCAGCGGCGTCGGTGCCGGCGGGGTGGACGGAAGACGGGCGGCCGGTTGGGCTACAGATCGTAGGGCGACACTTGGATGACCCAGGCGTGCTGCGGGCGTCGGCGGCATACGAAGCGGCGAGGCCGTGGAAAGACCACTGGCCCCCACTGTTGAGCGAGTTGGACCTGCGAAACTAGCCACTCGGTCCGGCGCTCGCGCAAAAGCCGCGCAGGAGAAACGCCAGAGAACGGCTGAAGCGTGGCTCGGAAGCACGCCGAGCGGCGGAGGAGAGCGTTTTGGCAGAGGGATACGCGGCGGCGGTCGCGGCGGCATTCGTGTGGGCGGTTTCTGGAGCCGTGATCGCGCGCCAAGCGCGGCGCGTCGATCCATTCTCGATCAGCGTCGTACGCGTCACGGCTTCGCTCCTGTTCTTGGTCCCGGCGATCTTCGTACTCGGCGCGCAGGGGGATTTCGCACGCATGAGCGCGGGCGATATAGCGCAGCTGATCGGGACGGGATTCCTAGCGACGGCGCTCGCGGAGACGCTATTCGCGGTGACGATCCCTCTGTTCGGGCTGACCCGGACGCTTACGATCGCGCAGGGCGGGACCGTGTTGTTCGCGTACGTGTTCGGCCTGATCTTCATTGGGGACAAGATCACGGTGCTGATCGGGATCGGGTCGGTGGTAGTGGTGGCGGGAGTGTACATCGTCGCGAATTACGGGCGGGCGCGGACAGGGGGAGCAAGGCCGATCGCTGGAGGAAGGGAGGTGGCAGCGCCCGCGCAGACGTCAGTACGATTCGGGGCGGTGGCGCGGTTCGCGCAGGCGCATGCCTTCGCGGTAGGACTAACGCTCTCGATCGCGATGGCGGTCATGTGGGGCGGGGCGTCCGTGTGGCTACGGAGCGCGGCGGAGGGGTTCGACGCGGCGGCGGCGGCGGCGATTCGGATGCCAGTTGTGATTCCGTTCTTAGTGCTTGTAGCAGGAATACAGCCCCAATCGTCGCTGCGACGGTGGGCGATCCCGCGCCGGAGCCTAGCGTGGCTGGCGTTGTCCGGAATGACCGGAACGGGGCTGGTGGTAGTGCTGATCGTGACATCGTTGCAGCGGGTGAGCGCCGGCGAGTTCACCGTGCTGTTCAACACGAGTCCGCTGTTCGGGATGGTACTCGGCGCGATCTTCTTGCGTGAGCGGATCACGGTATGGGTAGTCGTGGGGGCAGCGCTCGTACTGGGCGGGATCGTGCTGATCACAATCCGCTGATCGAAACGCTACGCGCGCGAACCGATCTTGAAGATGGTGGTGTGGCGGAAGCGGGCAAGGTCGGTGCCGTCTTCAGCGGTGATGCAGCCGTCGGTGACGAAGTAGTGGTGGCCTTTGCGCTCGTAGGCTTCGGCGAAGTGGCCGGTAGTAGTGAGCGTTTGATCGGAGATGGCAGGAGCCAGGTGCTGGATCTGGCTGCGGGTGTGAATGATGGGTCCGAGGCGCACGCTATGGCGGATGAAGGGCCACATCCGATAGGCGATCCAGCCGGGATGGAGACGCGGACGGTCGCCGGTCCACAGAGGATCTGAATCTTTCTGGATCTCGCGGGCATACCGGCTGGCATCGTCAGCCGCTACGGGAGTAGCAAGGGAACGGAGATCTTGTCCGACGGGGGCATTCTCGAGTGTGAGCTCGGGGACGCTTTCGAGCTGAGGCTCGGCGATGCGCCGCGCGGAATCGCGAAGCTCGTTCAACCAGGAGGCGCTGCCAAGGCCGACCTGGCCAACGACTGCGTCCTGGCCTTCCGGATCCAAGATCGCAAGGTCAAAAGCGCCGGTGTCGCGCTCGATAACACGGGTAGTGATTGCGTCACCGGGGTAGATAGGCCGGCGGAATCGGAGGTCGTGCCAGCCAGTGTCCAGCCAAGTTGTGCCAAAAAGTTGCAGAAGGGCGGGGACGGCCCAGCCGTAAACAGTGGTCCCAGCGATGATGGCGGCCTTAAAGCCGAAGCGACGCGCTCCCTCGTTGCTGTGCACGATATTAGGAATGTCCATATTGTCGGCGTCGTCGAGAAAGGCCCTGGTGGAAACTTCGACGGTGCGGCGATCGGTGGTCATGGCGGCTCCGTTCACGGTGAATTCTAGCAAGGCCAGACGAAGGGCTAGAGGGGCGCATGCTAGACTGCTCCGCCGCCGGGGCAGACACCAGAGTCGGTCGCCGGGGCACAACGAACCCGTGATTTTGGCGAGAGGAGCGAGAGATGTCGAGTCGCAGGCAGATCGGGGGGGTCATTCCGCCGACGAGGGACGAGCTACGAGACATCGCGCTGCAGTATCACTTTGAGCTAGGCGACGATGAGACGGAGTTTTTCTACGACTTGATCGACAGCTTGATGCCGTCGTACCGGCGGATCGCGGAGCTGCCAGAGCCGAAGCCAATCGTGAAGTATCCGCGGACACCAGGGTATCAACCATCGTTGGAGGACAACCCGCTGCGCGGGTGGTATTGGCGCTGCGATGTGAAGGGCGCACCCAGCGGCAAGCTGGCAGGGAAGACGGTCGCGCTGAAGGATTCGATCTGTCTGGCCGGCGTACCGATGATGAACGGGTCGGCGCTGATGGACGGGTTCATGCCGGACGTGGACGCGACGGTGGTGCAGCGGATCCTGGACGCAGGCGGTCATATCATCGGCAAGGCGACATGCGAGGACTTGTGCGTGTCCGGAGGCTCGATCACGTCGGTGCCGGCACCGGTGCGGAACCCTCACAACCATGCCTATTCCGCGGGCGGATCTTCCAGCGGGAGCTCGGCGTTGGTCGTAAATGGAGACGTGGATCTGACGCTGGGAGCGGACCAAGGCGGATCGATCCGGATCCCGGCGAGCCTGTCCGGTGCAGTGGGACTGAAAGCAACGTACAGCCTGATCCCCTACACGGGGGTCGCCCCATTGGAGCTGACGGTCGATCATGTGGGGCCGATCTGCCGGACGGTGGAGGACGTGGCACTGCTGTTGGAGGTAGTGGCGGGGGACGATCCACTGGACCCGCGGCAGCGGCATCCGGTGAAGACGGAAGAGTACACAAAGGCGCTAACCGGGGATGTGAAGGACTTGACGATCGGGGTGGTGAAGGAGGGTTTCGGCTGGGATGAGGATTCAGTGGAGACGGACGCCGCGGTGCGAGAAGCGATCGCCGGGTTCGAGAAGCTGGGCGCGACAGTCCGCGAGGTGTCGGTGCCGCTGCACCGGGACGGGACGCACGTGTTCACGGCGATCTTGGCGGACGGATTGTTCAACCAGGTCGTGTACGGAAACGGGCTGGGGTTCGGGTGGAAAGGCTACTACGACACCAGGGCGCTGGACTATTTCGCGCGCTCGCGCCGGTCGATGGCGCATAGCTTCTCGCACCTGTACAAGCTGATCATCCTGCTGGGGCACTACATGCAGGACCGCTATAACGGGCACTTCTACGCGAAGGCGCAGAACCAGACGCGGCTGGTGGCTGAGTCGTACGACAACGTGCTGCGGGAGTGCGACCTGCTGGTAATGCCGACGGCGGCACCGCAGGGGAAAGCACTGCCGATCCTAGCGGACCCGACGCCGGAAGAGTACGTAGCGGAGGCGTTCAGCTACCACTTGAATACGTGCCCGATGGACATGACGGGGCATCCGTCGATCAGCGTGCCGTGCGCGAAGGTGGACGGTCTACCGGTAGGCTTGATGCTGACGGGACGGCTGTGGGAGGACGCTACGGTTCTTCGGGGCGCGCATGCGTTCGAGTCTTTGGGCATGTATTCATAGAAAGGCTGGCTGCTCCGGGCGGCTGGGA
This sequence comes from Dehalococcoidia bacterium, assembly GCA_965220315.1. Taxonomy (GTDB): domain Bacteria; phylum Chloroflexota; class Dehalococcoidia; order Bin125; family Bin125; genus JAPOXK01. The sequence continues at coordinate 498,907 of CBDCPP010000002.1, read as the reverse complement.
GCCGCACTGACCACTCTCAACCGCTCTTGCGTCGGTCACGTATCGGCGTTGGTGGTCGCGATCGCGGCAGGGGCGGCCGTAGGCGCGTGCGGATTAGGCGATGACGGCGCCCATCCCGCTTCCGTGCCGCCTGACACACCCGTGGGCAGCAACAGCCTCGACGAAAGCCCGCCGGCAACCAACGGCAGCGACGTCGCGGATCCCGGCTCGGCTGCCGCGCCCGCGCAAAGGGGCGCAGACGCGGCCAAGCATGGACCGGGGAGCATGGAGGAGGCGCCGACTCCGGGCGGGTACGACTTCGGATTCATCCTGGGAAGCGACGCCCTGGGATTCGTACTGGGGATGGAGATGCTGCCAGACCGGTCGGATGATGTGGTGCTGGTGGCACGAGAGGGATGGCTGTGGCGGGCCGATCCGAGCGGAGCCGTGCACCTATACGGAGACATCTCGGAGCGTGTGCTGTCTGGCGGAGAGCAAGGGTTACTCGGGCTGGCATTCTCGCCAACGTTCGCATCGGACGGACTGGTGTACTTGCACTACAGCGCTGCCGATCCCGAGCGCACGGTCATCTCGCGGTTCCGAACAGCAGACGGCAGGCTGGACGCGGGATCGGAGGATGTGCTGCTGCAGGTTGAGCAGCCGTTCCCAAACCACAACGGAGGACAAATCGCGTTCGGGCCCGACGGGCTGCTCTACATCGCTCTGGGGGACGGGGGCGCGGGCGGGGACCCTCTAGGCCACGGGCAAGATCTGGGGACGTTGCTTGGAGCGGTACTACGGATCGACGTGTCAGAGCCTGGAGGGTATCGGATCCCGGTCGACAATCCGTTCGTGGGAGCAGAGGGAGCGCGACCAGAGATCTACGCGTACGGGTTGCGCAATCCGTGGCGGTTCAGCTTCGATTCGAAGACGGGAAAGCTGTGGCTCGCCGATGTGGGACAAGCTGAATGGGAAGAGGTCAATACGATCATGGCGGGGGGAAACTACGGCTGGAACACGCTGGAAGGATTCGCGTGCTTTGCCTCGTTGGCGTGCTCCAGCGACGGGCTCCAGCTTCCGCGAGCAGTCTACGACCACGGACCACTGGGGGGTTGCTCGATCACGGGCGGCTACGTGTATCGCGGCGAAGAATTGCCCGAACTGGACGGCTGGTACGTCTACGGCGACTTCTGCAGTTCGCGGGTTTGGGCGGTGGACGTGGAGTCGAATGATCCGCCGGTGGTGCTGGCGGATGCGCATCCGGCAGGATCGATCACGTCCTTCGGAGTGACTCCAGCAGGAGAGGTGGCCGTGCTGACGATGAACGGCGATGCCTTCACGTTAACGGAACTCGATCGCGCCGCTGCCCCATCACGGTAGGACACGGTCGCCAGGGCTCAGAGAGTTATCGGATCCTTCGGATCGACAGCGCCCGGCGGGGATCGCGTTAGTAGGTCAGCCCGCCGGAAACTTCAACGGCCTCGCCGGTGACAAACTCCGAGAGGTCGGAGGCGAGAAAGACGACCATGTTCGCCACGTCGGTGGGGAGTGCAAAGCGTTTGAGGGCAGTATCGGCGCGGACCCGTTCGAGGAGCTCTTCACGCGGGATGCTCCAGCTCTGAGAGTACCAATCGAGGACGGCGTCGCCCATGCGAGCATCGACCCAACCGGGGCAGACGGCATTGACGCGAACGCCGTGCTCGCCGACCTCACGAGCAAGAGACTCACTGAGGCTGTTCACGCCGGCCTTGCTGGCGCAGTAGTGGGCGATCTCGGGATGGCCGCGCAGCCCCCCAACGGAAGAGATGTTGATGATGCTGCCGTGTTTACGCTGGGTCATGTGCAGGACAAAGGCGCGGTTGCAGAGGAAGACGCCGGTGAGATTCACATCGATGGTTCGGCGCCATTGATCGAGGGGCATGGTGGCGACGGGAGAGAAATCGAGGACGGCGGCAGTACAAACGAGCGTGTCGACGTAGCCGAGATCGGCGATAGCAGCGGCGGCGGCAGCGCTCACCGCTGCCTCTGAGGTGATATCGACCTGGCGGGTGGTGGGGCGGCGACCGTCGATCACGGCCGCGTCGCGGATCCGATCGAGAGCGGCGGCGTCATTGTCCCAAACCTCAACATCGGCACCTTGGCGAAGAAGCTCGCGCACGATGACGGTGCCGATGCTGCCGGCACTGGTTTCGACGATTTTCTTGCCCGCGAGGAGTGTGTTGTTTTCTGTCATGGCTAAGTCTCACTAGCGCGGCGAGGAGCGACGCGAAAGTCATCGACGGCGGCGGTACGGTCGATCACGGCGTCGATCACGGTGGGCTGGCCGGAGGTGAAGGCCGAGCGAAGAGCGTCCGGGAGATCGCGGGCATCGTCGATGCGCAGACCGTCGGCGCCAAAGCCCTGAGCGATACGAGCGTAGTCGACATTGCCGAACTCGGAGGCGATCTGCCGGTCTTTTTGGTGCTGACGGACCATGCCGAGAGAGGAATCGTTCATGACGAGCCAGACGACGGGAAGTCCGTACTGAACGGCCGTCGCGATGGCGTGGACGGAGATCATAAAGCCGCCATCGCCGGTGACGCCGAGCACGGGACGATTGGGCTGGGCAACCTTGAGTCCAAGCGCGGCAGGGAGGGCCCAGCCCATGCCGGCAAGACCGCCGGGACAGAAAAATGTCTTGGCTTGCTGTGCTTGGTAGAAGTGACACATCCAAACACGGTTGTTGCCCGCGTCCAGAGCGATGAGGGTGGCGGGATCAATGGATTCCTGAACGAGACGGACGACGCGTGGCGGCAGAGGAGGAGCAGTGTCGCTGTGGAGGGTTTGGTGTTCGTAGTAGGAGCGAGTGCGCTTGATCACGGCGAGACGTTCGGTCCGGGCTTGTGTGTCGAGGGGGTCTTCGCGCAGGGTTGCCTCGCAGGCCGCGACAATTTGTGCGAGGACGGCTCGCGCGTCGCCGACGAGAGCACGCTCGACGGGGAAAGTCCATCCGGCGTTGTGAGGATCAATGTCGACTTGGAGGATCTTCTGACGGACAGGGTCAAAGACGGAAGGCCGCTCGCGCACGGTGTCTTGTGGGGTGAGCTTGGCGCCGACGACGAGGACGACATCAGCGTCGCCAACCACCGTGTTGGCGGCCTCTTGTCCGAACACGCCGACCATACCGACGGCGAGGGGGTGAGTCTCGGCGATCGCGCTTTTGCCCTTGTAGGTCGTAGCGACGGCGGCGCCGAGGAGCTCGGCGAGGCAGCGGAGATCTTGGTGGGCGTCTGCGAGGTGGACCCCGTTGCCAGCGACGATGACCGGGTTCGTTGCGTTGATTAGGAGCTCGACAGAGTGGGCGACATCGTCCTCGGTAGCGACCGCGGGAGAGCCGGGAAGGTAGCCAGCGGTGGGGTGTATGTATGGGGCGTGGTCTTCGTCAACGTCATCAAGAACGGCTTGGCTGCGGAAGACGACGGCAGCAGGACCAGGGCGGCCACTGGTGGCGTGCTTGATGGCGAGCTGTGTGCCGATGACTGCTTCCTTGGCCGTGGCGGCGAGGGTCGTGTACTTGGTCATGGCGCGGAAGATGGCGACGATGTCCGGGCTACCGTGATCGCCGGTGACGGACTGGTTGGCGGGGTGTTGGGGCATCAGGCCGTCCGAGGTATCAGTGATGATCACCATCGGGGACCCGCTGACGAAGGCTTCCATGACGCCGAAAGCGGCGTTCGAACCCATAAAGGCACCCTGACCCATGATGAGGGCGGGACGGCCGGCAGCACGAGCGTAGGCATCCGCCATGATGGAGGCGCCGTGCTCGTGGCGGACGAGAATGGAGGTAACGCGTTCGCGCTGGTCGTAGAGACCGTCGAAGATCTCGAGGGTGCCGCCACCCGGAAGACCGAAGACGTGCTGAATGCCAGACTCGGCTAGGACACGCGCGATCAGATCTTTCGCTTTCGTCATCTATCTCCCTTCGCGGCGCAAGCCCATCACTACGACTACAAGGTGCACGGCTATGGTGTCTAGTCGTGCCTGCCTCCTAGGCTGGGAAGGTAGTGTTCGCTTTTCCCACAATTTGTAGGGCATTCTGCCATGGCGGGCGGAGCGGTCGCGGTCCACTGACGGGCCAGTAAAGTGCGGGGCGCGCGTGACTGCCCGCCTCGCCGAACCCCCCCCGGCAGGCCCGCCCGCTCATGCAGGGACGGGAACCTGGGCGATCGCCTCGACTAATGCGTTGGCGAGCCGCGGCCGATCTGCCAAACAAGCGCCGAAAGATACTCAACCGGTCCGCTACGGTGATGCACGACTCGCGTAGATCCCCTGGATTTATGTTCAGCGTACCCGCACGTCTCATTCCACCGGCGACAACGCGACCACAGGGATCCGTCTCGACGTCTTCTGCTGATAGGCCGCATACGGTGAGTACATCGCAATCAGTCGCTCCCAGACCGCTTCCCGCTCTTCACCCTCCAACTCCGACGCCACCATCACCTCCGCGCCTCGCCTCGCCGACCAGATCCGGCAGTTCGGCTCAACCAACAGGTTCTTCCACCATTCCGGATGCTCCGAGTGGCCCCCATACGACGCCACCACGACCACCCGAGGCCCATCGTCGAGATACAGCAACAGCACCGACCGCTCGCGGCCCGACTGCCGTCCCATCGTCCACAGCCGAAGCGTCGGCGGCCCCTGCAACCGCCCACGCATCAACGTGAACAGCGGTTGCTGCATCCGGGTCACTGCTTTGATCAGTCGTGGTCCCATACCCGCATCGTAGCCGTCGGCAATCCCCGTGTGATCTTCGCTTCCCGCTCTGGGCGAAGCTGTCGCGGAGCGGTTGACGGTCAGCGACCGCGTCCGCGACGTCGGCGCCACACGTCGCTTCCGTTGGACTCCCCTAAACGGCGCCCCACCTTCAGCGCCCCGACCCAGACGAGATCGCCACTCTCCGCGACCTCTGCCGCCTCGCCGCTACCCCTTGCTCGGAAGCTGCGGCGCCAGCCAGTTGAGGAACGAGTCCTCGCTCCGCGTCTGCATGTAGAAACGCCCCGGCCCCGTCAACTTCACCACCAGCCCCTCTCCACTGAACAACGTCGACTTCCACCCGCCCGACTTCCCCACGCTGTACTGCACCGTCTCGTCGAACGCCACCATGTGCCCTGTGTCCACCGTGTACCGCTCCCCCTGCCCCAGCTCCACCAGCCGAATCCCCCCGAAGCTCGACAAGAAGATCGTCCCGTACCCGGTCGCCCTCAGCAGGAAAAATCCTTCCCGCGAGAAGAACATCTTTCCCCCGCCCCACTTCGTATCGATCTCCACCTCCAGGCTCGCCGCCAGGAACGACCCCGACTGGATCAGCAGCGGCTCGCCCGTCAGCTCCAACGCGATCACATCCCCCGGCAGCGCCGGCGCCACCGTCACCTCCCCGGGCATCTCCGTCGCCGTGAACTCATTGATGAAGAAGCTCTCCCCGCCCAGCGCCTTGCGCTTCAAGCCGGACATGATCCCGCCCCGCGCCTCCGTCTTCATCGACACCGAATCTGACATGCTCACCATGGCCCCGGACTCCGCCTGGATGCTCTCCCCGCTGGACAGGGAGATCACCCCCAGCGCGTAGGACGGCGTGTGCGTGATCTCGTACTTCATCCCGGCTCCATCGCTAGTAGACGACATCTGGCCGACGCCGCCGCGCCGACTCCCATCGCCAGCGACCCTACGTCCGCCCGCCCGAGCCGGTCAACGCCGCCTTCCCCTCGCCGAACCCGCTTGGCCTCCGGAATCCGCATCGCCACAACCCCGTCACAACTCAAGATACCAACACCTGATCGCCTCCCCGATCGTCTCTCCCGAATCCTCCTGCAAGAAGTGATTACCCGGCACCGTCACCTCCGTCTGATTCGGCCAGCCCCGGCAGAACTCTCGCTGCGCCCCCGTCAGGATCGCGCCCGGCTTCGCGTTGACGAACAATTTCGGCACCGCGCTCGTCGACAGCCAATCCGCATACCCCTGTACTACTGACGCCACATCCGCCGGCTCCCCCTCGATCGGAATCTCCCGCGGCCACGTCAGCGTCGGTCGCCGCGACTCCCCCGCCTCCACGTACCGCCGGCGGTACACCGCCATTTCCTCCTCCGTCAGCGTCCGCAACACACTCCCCGGCAGGATCCGCTCCACGAACACGTTCTTCGCCAGCACCATCTCCTCCCCCGCCCCCGAGCGCATCCCCTGGAACACCTTGCGCGCCGCCTCCGGCCACTCCTCCCACGTCACCGGACGCACGATCGCCTCCATGTACACAATCCCCTTGATCCGCTCCGCATGCCGCTGCGCCCAATGAAACGCCAGCGCCGATCCCCAATCGTGCCCCACCACCGTCACGTTCGACTCCAGCCCCACCCCTAACCCCACAGCCTCGAACCACGCGTCCAAGTACCGCGCGTGATCCGCGAAACGGTACGCCCCGCTCGTCGACGCCCCGCTCTCCCCATTCCCATCAGGTCCGGCGCCAAGCAGCGCGCCACCCCCGCCACACCCAGGATCACTTGCCGCCACAAGTACGACGACGTCGGATTCCCGTGTAAAAACACCACCGGGTCGCCCTCCCCCACCTCCACATACGCCATCTCTGAATCCAGCACCGCCACGCGCCGCGCCGCCGCCTCGTCGTAGCCCTCCATCGCTCACCTCCAATTCCCGCGACGCTACCAGACGGCACGACGCGAACGTGATTCCTGCGCGGAAGCCCTGCGGTCTTGGGCCGGTATAGCAGGCCAGTACCAGTCCACTGACTTGCACGCGGCTGGCATTTGATAGCCCGAGAAAGACCGGGCGAGTGCTCTGTGATAGCCCGATGACTACCAGATGAGGCGCTTGGGCAGCTCGACGGAGCGAAAAGACGTGGTGTCTCGTCATGCAGGGACCTAACGGGTCTTTCAAGGATGCTGCGTTTGCCGTATAAGGAACGCATGCACGACACCGCCCTGGCCGAGATCGAAGCCTGTTACGCATTGGGGTGGACGGACGGTCTGCCGGTTGTTCCGCCGACGCCGGAGCGAGTAGAGGCGATGCTGGGGGCGTGGGCGCCGCGGCGAGCAGAGCCTATCGCGACGTTGCTCCCGAGTGGTGGGGTGGCCACCGTCGAGAAGATCGCAGCGAATGCGGTGATGGCGGGGTGCTTGCCCGAATTCTTGCCGGTAGTGATCGGCGCGGTGCAAGCCGTGGCGCAGCCCGAGTTCGGGTTAGAAGCAGTACTGACGACGGTGCATTCGTGCAGTCCCATGCTGTTAGTCAGCGGACCGGTAGCGGCGAAGCTAGCGATGAACGCAGGCACGGGGGTACTGGGCCCAGGAAACCGTGCCAACGCGACGATCGGTCGGGCGCTGCTTTTGGTGATGCGTAATGTGGCAGGCGCGATACCGGGCGGGCTCGACCCGGCGACGCTCGGGCAGCCGGGAAAATACAGCTTTTGCTACACGGAGCAGACGACGGCCTCGCCTTGGGAGCCATTCCAGGTCACGAAAGGCTTCGGGGCGGAAGAGTCAGCCGTGACAGTGTACGGAGCGGACGCACCGCTGTGCATCGCGGAGATGGGACGGCCAGATCCAGAATCGATCTTGACGACGATCGTGGAGTCGGCGCTGACGCCGGGGAGTTACAACGCCTTTTTCCGCGAGGATCTGTTCTTGATCATGTCGCCGAACCACGCGGAGGTAATCGGATCGGCAGGGTGGAGCCGGGTGGATGTGCAACAGTACTTCTATGAGCGAGCACGGTTGCCAGCGGGACAGCTGCGTCAACGGGGGTTGTACGGGTTCGCCGAGGTGCCAGACTACGCCAACGTGGTTATGGAGGCGGATGCCAAGGAGCCCGTGCCGATCCTCGCGAGTCCAGAGCGCTTGTGTCTGACGGTGGCGGGCGGCGCGTACGGGGGCTATACCGCTATCGTGTTCGGCATGGGAAGCAGCGTGACGCTGCCGGTACCAGCGGCGTAAGTGTTTGGAGGCCTTAATGAACGTCCATGCGGAGAGTTTCGTCAGCCCGGTCGCAGACTCGTTCCAGCCTGGGGAACCGGCCGCTCGGCCGGAGTCGCTCGAAGATGCACGGGTAGGACTCGTCGACTGCATGCTCAATCCGAGTGGCAATTGGGGGCAAGGGATCTTGGATGGGGCGGAGTCGGCGATCCACGATCGCTGGCCGAGCGCGACGTTTGGGCGGGTGCCGCGGCCACAGGTCGTAGCGGAGCCAACGGAAACATGGGCGCCAGCGATGGCGAAGCAGTACCAGGCGTTGGTGATCGCGGCGGGGGACTGAGCGACCTGCTCGTCGCGCAGTGTGCGCGACGCGGTGGCCGCCGAGAAGAATGGAATGCCGAGCGTCGTTGTGCTGACCGAAGGGTTGTGCTCGATCGCAAGCGAGACCGCGCGCGTGTTAGGGCGGGACGGCCTGCCAATCATCACGATCGATGCGAGCTTGTTTGGACTGAACCGTGAGGCGATCGCGGAGTTGGCAGAGCCACTGGGATCCGCAATCACCAAAGCGCTCACACGCAGCGAGTAGCAGATCGCGGGCTGACATGATCGTAGAGGTCCAGTGCTTGCCGAACCCGCCCGGGGTAAAGAGCGACAGGTACCGCCACGTGGAGGCAGCGATCGTCGAGGTGCAGCAGTCGGGGCTCGTATACGAGGTGGGAGCGCTCGGGACGACGGTTGAGGGAGATCCAGACGTGGTGTGGCCACTCGTCCGTAGCATGCACGAGGCATGCTTGCGGTCGGGGGCGGAAGGGCTAGTGACGGTGGTAAAGGTCGAACAGACCACAGGCGGGGAGTCGCCGACGATCCGAAGTCTCACCGGGAAGTTCCGCAGCTGATGCAGTTGATCGGGAGCCGGACGATGCCCTATCCGCGCGAGCGAGTGTGGGCAGCACTACAGGATCAGGCAATGCTTCAGAAAGCATTGCCTGGGTGTGAGGAGCTTACGCCTAACGGGGAGAACAGCTTTGACGCAAAGGTCACCATCGGGGTTGCGGCGATCAAAGGTAGCTACAAGGGTAAGGTGCGGCTATTCGACCTCGAGCCGCCGCACAAACTGCGGATGGCGGTGGAGGGAGGGGGAGGTCCAGGCCGGATGCGGGGGGAGGGAATGGTGGAGCTGGAGAGTGTCGCGGAGGGCACGAAGCTTGTGTATGACGGAGAGGCGGCGACATTCGGGCCGATCGCACGGGTGGGGCAGCGACTGTTACGGAGCGTAGCGAACAAGCTACTCGGAGAGTTTTTGAGCCGGCTGGAGCAAGAGCTGGGCCGGGAAAGCGGGATCGACAAGGCTTCGTAGTCGATTCATGCGGGGTATCGCAAGTGGGCCTGCGGGACCGCCGTTGCGATCGCGCGAGCAAGCGTCGCAAAGGCCCGTAGCTATCGGCTAGTCTGGTGCTCCAATCGAGCACTCCTAGGGCGAAGGAGGTGTGCTTTGCCCGAGATCAGCGTGACGGTAAACGGCGTGAAGCATCAGGAGGAAGTGGAGCCACGGCTGCTGCTGGTGCACTTGCTGCGGGAGCGGCTGCGACTGACGGGGACGCACGTGGGATGCGACACATCACAGTGCGGGGCGTGCACGGTAGTCCTTGATGGGAAGTCGGTGAAATCGTGCACGGTGCTGGCCGTGCAAGCGGACGGGAGCGACCTCCTGACGATCGAGGGGCTGGGCAAGGACGGCCTCCATCCAGTCCAGCAGGGATTCTGGGATCAGCACGGGCTGCAGTGCGGGTACTGTACGCCCGGGATGATCATGGCTGCGTACCAACTGTTGCAGGACGACTCCGATCCGAGCGAAGAGGCGATCCGTCACGGGCTACGCGGGAACCTTTGTCGCTGCACGGGCTATCAGAACATCGTACGGGCCGTCCAACAGGCGGCGCGGGCAAGCGGCTAGGAGGCGGGACCATGACAACGCGGCAACGACCGCCCAAGCTGATTGGCGAGCCGATCAAGCGGCGGGAGGATCCGCGCTTGATCACGGGACGGGGATCGTACGTCGACGACTTGCAGCCGTTAGGAACGCTGCATTTGGCGATCGTCCGGAGCCCCTATGCACACGCGCGGGTGACAGGCATTGACGTGAGCGCTGCTCGCAACGCCCCGGGCGTGGTCGCTGTGCTAATGCCGGAGGATGTGCGACAGAACACCGAGCCGGTCCCAGTAGCCGCGCAGTTAGAAGGGATGCGTATGCCCGTGCGCCACGCGTTGACGGGCGACGTGGTGAATTTCGTAGGGGAGCCGGTGGTCGCGATCGTGGCGGAAGATCGCTACCTGGCAGCGGATGCGGTGGAGCTGGTGGAGGTGGACTACGAGGAACTGCCCGTCGTAGTGGATCCCGAGCAAGCGCTCGAGGGCGGGCCACTCGTTCACGAAGACATGGGGACGAACCTCTGCGTAGTGTCGCCGATCGGCGACGCAGAAGCAGCCGCGCGCGCAATTGAGGGAGCGGAGGTGGTGATCAAGCAGCGGCTGATGAATCAGCGGTTGATCCCCAATCCGATCGAGCCGCGGGCAGTGCTGGCGCACTACGAGCCGGGACCGGGAACGCTGACCGTGTGGTCATCGACGCAGATCCCGCATCTCTTGAAGACACTGCTATCGGTCTGTGCTCGCGTTCCAGAACAACTCGTGCGAGTGATAGCGCCAGATGTGGGGGGAGGGTTCGGGTGCAAGCTGAACGTCTACCCGGAGGAGATCCTAGCTGCGCTGGCATCGCGGCGACTGGAGCGGCCGGTGAAATTCGTGGAAACGCGGCAGGAGAACTACGTCGCGACGATCCACGGTCGGGACTTGATCGGACACGTGGAGTTAGGTGCGAAGCGAGATGGGACGCTCGTCGGTTACCGGATCAAGATCATCGCCGACATCGGCGCGTACCAGCATCTATTGACGGCGGCGATCCCGACGCTAACGGCGCTAATGCTACAGGGCGTGTACAAGATTCCAGCGCTCTCAGGAGAGATTATTGAGGTCTTCACGAACAAGACGCCCACCGACGCGTACCGCGGCGCGGGGCGCCCTGAGGCAGCGTACTATTTAGAACGGTGCATGGACCTGCTGGCCGCAGAGCTCGGGTTAGACCCGGTAGCGCTGCGACGCAAGAACTTCATCGGCGCCGACGAATTTCCCTTCGAAACACAGACCGGGCTGGTCTACGACAGCGGCAACTACGAAGCGTCGCTTGATAAAGCGCTGGAGATCGTAGGCTACGACGACTTTCGCAAAGAGCAGGCCCGGCGGCGGGAAGAGGGACGGTATCTGGGCGTAGGCTTCTCGACGTACGTCGAGATTTGCGGCGTGGGGCCGTCGTCGGCGCTGCCGGCGGGTGGCTGGGAAGCGGGGACGGTGCGCGTGGAACGGACGGGGAAGGTGACGGTTCTAACAGGCGTATCGCCACATGGGCAGGGGGAGGAGACATCGTTCGCGCAGATCGCGGCGGAGCGGCTAGGGGTCGGGATAGAGGACGTGACCGTGATTCACGGGGACACGGCGCAGGTGTCGGCGGGGATCGGGACATTCGGGAGCCGGTCCCTGGCGGTGGGAGGCACGGCGATGGTGATGTCGTTGGACAAGATCGCAGCGAAAGCGAAGCGTTTCGCTGCGCACGCCATGGAAGTACAGGCAGACGACTTGGAGTTCGAAGCGGGACAGGTCTACGTCAAGGATGCGCCGGAGAAGGCGATATCGCTGCCGGAGATCGCGACGCTCGCGTACAACGCGGTCGACCTGCCGCCCGACACGGAGCCGGGGCTAGAGGCCACGAGCTACTACGAGCCCGAGAACTTCACTTTCCCGTTCGGAACGCACGTCGCAGTGGTGGAGATCGATACGGAGAGTGGAGCGATCGACTTACAACGGTTCATCAGTGTGGACGACTGTGGCAACATCATTAACCCGCTGATCGTCGAAGGGCAGATCCACGGAGGGTTGGCGCAAGGGATCGCGCAGGCTCTGTACGAAGAAGCTGTCTACGACGAGAACGGCCAGCTATTGAGCGGATCGCTGATGGACTACACAGTGCCCCGTGCGGATCAGCTGCCGAGCTTCGAGCTAGCAACGACGGTGACTCCCACGGACGTGAACCCACTGGGCGCGAAAGGTGTGGGGGAAGCAGGCACGATCGGATCGACTCCAGCAATCGTGAACGCGGTAGTAGACGCGCTATCGCCGCTGGGAGTCAAGCACATCGAGATGATGCTGCGGACGGAGCGAGTCTTGGATGCCATTCAGGCGGCGAAGGGGGGTGCGCGATGATCCCGGCGGCGTTCGAATACGCGGCTCCGGATTCGATCGACGAGGCGATTGCACTACTAGCGCGCAACGCCGACGCGAAGTTGCTGGCGGGGGGGCATAGTTTGCTGCCGCTGATGAAGTTGCGGCTGGCGGCGCCATCGTTGCTAGTCGACCTGCAACGGATACCGGGGCTCGACGGGATTCAGGAAGAGAACGGCGAGATTCGCATCGGGGGAATGGTGACGCATGCGGCGATTGAGCACTCCGATCTGCTGGCGCGGCGTGCTCCGCTGCTGCCAACGGTTGCAGCAGCGATCGGTGACGTGCAGGTGCGCAATCGGGGGACGATCGGCGGGAGTCTGGCTCACGCCGACCCGGCAGCAGACTTACCAGCGGCCGCCTTAGCACTCGACGCGCAACTCGTCGCGCGAGGAGCGAATGGGGAGCGGGTGGTGCCGGCCGCGGAGTTCTTCGTTGACTTACTGACTACGGCACTAGAGCCAGACGAGGTGCTGACCGAGGTTCGCGTGCCGGTGCCCAGCGGGGGCAGCGGCAGTGCCTATGCCAAGTTTCCGAATCCAGCGTCGCATTACGCGATCGTGGGGATAGCGGCTCGGGTCGACATGCAGGGCGGCAGGGTGCAAGACGCGCGGGTCGCCGTGACGGGCGCGACCGCGACTGCGTACCTGGCGTCGGCAGCGGCGGAGCGTTTGCGGGGGTCAACCGGGGACACGGCGGCGATCGCGGCGGCGGCAGAGCTGGCAGCTGAGGGCCGGGAGATGTTAGAAGATCTGTCGGCGTCCGCGACGTATCGCGCACATCTCGTAGCCGTGCAGGCGCGGCGGGCGTTGGCGGAGGCGGTTGCTGCGGCCGGTTAGCCGGTGTAAGTGCGGCGGACTCGGGCGCTGATGCTGCACAGTAGCTCGTAGCTAATCGTGTCCGCGCAGCTGGCGACTTCGTCTGCGGAAAGAGGCGCCGCAGTGCCTTGATCGCCGATGAACACCACATCATCACCAGGCGAAGCACCGTCTACTGCAGAGATGTCGAGGGTGCAAAGGTCCATCGATACGCGGCCGACGATGGGACAACGATGGCCCCGCACGAGCGCCTCACCACGATTCGAGAGGGCACGCGGGAGCCCGTCCGCGTAACCACACGCGACAGTCGCAATGCGGAGCGGATGGTCGGCGGTGAAGGTAGCACCGTAGCCAAGACTCTCACCTGGAGCGAGATCGAAGCAGCGGAGGATGCTGGCCCGTAAGGTGAGGACGGGGAGCAAACTGATGGGCAGCGCGTGCGCAGCGACGGGGTCGACGCCGTAAAGGCCGATGCCGGTGCGGACAGCATCAAGGTGCATGTGTGGAAAGCGGCGCGCAGCAGCTGTGTTGCAGACGTGCCAAGTAAGTTCGTGATCGGGATCGACGGCAGATGCGAATTCGTGGAAGCGCCGAAATTGCTGCTCGGTGCGGGCGGGATCGGGATCATCGGCGCAGGCAAAGTGGGTATAGATCCCCAGCAACCGCAGACTGGGGTGGGCATGGGCGATAGCGACGGCGCGGGCGGCATCCGCGAGCGAGAGGCCGAGACGCCGCATCCCCGTGTCAATTTTGACATGTAGTGCGGCGGGACGCATGAGGCGATCGGCTGCGGAAGCGACCGCGCTCAGGGAGGCGACGCTGGAGGGTGTGAGCACGAGACCGGCATCGACGGCAGGCTCCGTCTCATTGTCTGTGTAGTAGCCGAGAACGAGGATGGGCGCGTCGATGCCGAGGTCGCGAAGGGCCCGGCCTTCGCCAACGCGCCCGACAGCAAGCGCGTCGGCGCCGGCGTCCAGGGCGGCAGCGGCGCACGCGGCAGCGCCGTGGCCGTAGGCGTTCGCTTTGACCACGGCTATCAGCTGCGACCCAGCGCTGAGTGAGGCGCGCAGAGTAGCGACGTTACGGCGCAGGGCAGTGAGATCGACGACAGCGTGCGCGGCGGAGTCTGTGTGATGCTGAAGTGTCGGTTGTGCCGACTTGGCAGAGGAGGAGAGATGGGCGGTCGTTTGAGTCATGGGACTCCCGAGGCCGCCACGCCGCTTCCACCATAGCGCGGGTCTGCGTCTCAGCGAAGGGCCAGGGGGTACTTGCCCGCTATCATAGCCACTGATTTCACCGTCCAATGCGCTGGAGGAGCCACCCGTGCAAGTGTCGTTGTTCTATCTACCGTCGCTCGGTCCGCGACGTGAGATTGAGAAGGGGATGGCAGGGATCCGGGAGGACCTGTACCAGCAGATGCTGTCCGATTTGAAAGACCAGGCGCAGGCGGCGGATGTGCTCGGGTATGACTCGATTTCATTCACCGAGCACCACTTCCACATTGAGGGGTTCGAGATCTCGAATAACCCAGTGTTGCTGGATCTTTACGTGGCAGCACACACAGAGCGGATCCGGGTGGGACAGTTGGGGATCGTCCTCCCGGCGCATAGCCCACTCCGGGTGGCTGAAGACATCGCGATGCTCGACCACATGTCTGGGGGGCGGGCCAACGCGGGATTCGCGCGGGGATATCAACGGCGATGGGTCGATGTGCTGGCCCAGCACTTGCACGGGATTCACGGCGCGGCACCGGGCCAACACGACGCGATTGATCAGGCGAACCGCGAAGCGTTCGAGGACCACTACCGGATCATCAAGCGGGCCTGGAGTGAGACCATGATCAGCGATGCGGGGCCGTTCTGGCAGATCCCGCCGCCGGAGACTCCATGGGATTTAGATGCAACCCGCCAGTGGGGTAGCGGGGTCGAGGAGGGAAGAGTCACAGCGATCGGGGTAGTGCCGAAGCCGCTGCAGAAGCCGCACCCGCCGATCTTCCAGCCGTTCGCGTCGAGTGAGCGGACGATCCGCTGGTGTGCGCGGGAGGGTGTCACAGCGATCCTGCCACCGATGAACACAACGTTGCAGAATCGGCTGTACGCCGTGTATGCCCAGGAGGCAGCAAGCTGTGGCCGATCGCTGGCAGCGGGTGAGGGGCTAGGAGTTCTACGGGACGTGGTAGTGGCGGATACCGATCAGGAAGCGATGCGCCTTTGGCGGAGTAGCGGGGCGTTCGTGGGAAAGGCATGGTTCACACCGTTTCACTTCGGCGATGTACTCGTGGAGCCGGGGGAGACGGAACTGCCAACTCCAGAGCAGATGATGGAGCAGGGGATACTGTTGGTGGGAAGCGTGGGGACCGTCATCGAACAGCTGCGGCGGATGCGTGAGACCACGCCGGTGCAGTGGCTGTTCGCGTGGCAGTACAACGGGCTGATCCCGAATGCAAAGCTGCAGCGGTCGTTGGAGTTGTTTGCGACGGAAGTGCTCCCAGCGGTCCGCGAATAGGCAGGCCAACGGACGGCGCGTCCGGGGTTGTAGAGTTCCCCGGTGTTGCTATCATTGCAGCACAACTGCATAGATTTGCCGGGGTGGTTCAGTCGTTGTCGGCTGGGCCTGAGATGACACCCGCAAACCTGATCCGGATAATGCCGGCGTAGGGAGCAAGCGTCACCTCTGAAGACCCCGGCGAATCGCCGGGGTCTTTTGGTGTTAAGGGAGAATGACAATGCACGATGGCAGCGCGGGGAGCAGAGCACGGTTGGTTCAGCAGCGGCTGAGCCGGCGGCGTTTGCTGACAGCCGCCACGACGGCGGGATTGGGAGCAGCAGGACTGGCGCTGGTCGGGTGTGGCGATGATGCCTCGCCATCGAGCACCGAGCCAGCAGTTCCCGTCAGCCTGGCTTTGGACTGGGTACCGAACACGAACCACACGGGCTTTTTCGTTGCGGATGAGATGGGGTGGTACGGAGAGGAAGGGGTGCAGTTGGAGCTGCTGCCCTACGCGCAGGTGGAACCGGACACGCTCGTGGCGACGGGCGAGGCCGACTTTGGGATCTCGTTCGCGCCGAGCTTGACGCTGGCGGTGGCAGCGGGGCGGCCGCTGACATCGGTCATGGCGATCCTGCAGCGGCCGGCCAGCGCCCTCGCAGTGCGGTCGGATCGGAGCGATATCCAGACACCCGCAGACCTCGACGGGCTGGTATACGCCGGCTTCGGAGCGCCCTGGGAGGAGGTGCTGGTGCGGACGGTGATCCGAAACGCGGGTGGCAGGGGCGAGTTCGAAACAGTGGTGCTGAGCACGTTCGCTTATGAGGCAGTCTACGCGGGTAAAGCGGATTTCGTGGTCCCATTCATGACCTGGGGGGGAATCGAAGCAGAGCTGCGAGGGACGCCGCTCAAGGCGTTCCAATACCGCGACTATGGGTTCCCCGATTTCTACGCCGTGCTCCTCATGAGCAATCCCGAGTGGCTGTCGGCGAACGAGGAAGCAGCGCGGGGATTCGTGCGCGCGACCCAACGCGGCTTCCAGTTCGCCGCGGAGAATCCGGACGAGGCCGCGCAGATCTTGATCGATACGAACCCAGGAGTGTTTCCTGAGGAGGAGCTGGTTGTCCGCAGCGCCAGATTGCTCGGCTCCGACTACTACTTGGATGAGCGTGGAGCGTTTGGAACGCAGACGCTCGATCGCTGGACGGAGTTCCCGCGGTTCCTCTTTGAGAACGGATTGCTCATGGATGCCGATGGCAATCCGCTCACAGAGGAATTGGACTACGAAGCGCTGTTCACGGACGAGTACTTGGCTTAAACGGACAGGCGACAGCAAGGCCACGAGATTCCCGGGGAGGCTCAAGCGGATCGCGAATGGTCATGCGCTGGGCAGCGCTACCGATCGCTATCGCAGCGCTGTACGGCGCCTGGGAGCTGTACGTGTGGCTCAGCGGTATCGAGCCGCAGGTGCTGCCGTCGCCGAGCCGGGTCATCCGAGAAGGATGGGATTTCCGCAGCGATCTCGCCAAGGGCGCAGGATTCACGCTGCGAGAGACGGCGATAGGGTTTGCGGTGTCGGTGGGAACAGCGACGCTGCTGGCAGTCGCGATGGACTTTTCGGGCGTGATCCGGCGCGCCCTCTACCCGCTGTTGGTTGGATCACAGACGCTGCCGTTGATCGTGCTGGCGCCGCTGTTGATCGTTTGGTTCGGTTTTGGGCTCACTCCCAAAGTCTTGTTGGTCGTGCTGGTGACGTTCTTCCCGATCGTCGTCGGGTGGATCGATGGCTTCGCGGCGACGGAGGACGAGGCAAGCCATCTCCTGCGATCAATGGGAGCATCGCGCTGGCAGATCTTCCGCTACCTGCGCTTCCCTAACGCATTGCCACGCTTCTTTTCGGGGCTACGGATCGCGATCACCTACAGCGTCGTTGCGGCCGTTGTGGCGGAGTGGGCAGGGGCGCGGCTGGGCGAGGGGCTGGGGGTGTTGATGATCCAATATGAGCATTCGTTCCGCACCGATCTGGTGTTAGCTGCAGTGTTCGTGACCGCCGTTGTCTCAATCGCACTGTTCCTCTCGACGTATGGAATGGAACGGCTCTTGATCCCCTGGTACTTCCGGACGCGCCGTCATGGCTAACGCTAACAACAGGCCGAAGATCGAGGCGCGCGACCTCCACAAAAGCTACTTGACGGCGGACGGCCCTCTCGCAGTCGTGCGAGCCGTTAGTTTGACAGCAGCCACCGGGGAGTTCGTCAGCATCATCGGACCGAGCGGATGCGGGAAGAGCACACTTTTCAACATCTTGGCAGGGTTGGAATCGGCTGATGCAGGCTCGGTGTTCCTGGACGGTGAGCCGACCGGAGCGCGCGCGGGGGCGTTTGGGTACATGCCGCAGAAGGATCTACTCCTTCCGTGGCGGCGGATTCTGGAAAACACCACGCTGGGATTGGAGGTGCGGGGTGTTCCGCAGGGCGAGGCGCGGGCGCGGGCGCAGCAGCTGTTCGAGGCGTTCGGGCTGACGGGATTCGAGCGGGCCTATCCGTCAGAGTTGTCAGGGGGGATGCGGCAGCGAGCAGCGCTGTTGCGCACTGTGGTCCAAGAACGTGACGTAGTGCTGCTGGACGAACCGCTGGGCGCGCTTGATTCCCTGACACGGACGCAGATGCAGGAGTGGTTGGAGGGAGTGTGGCGGCGTTTCCGATGGACCGTTTTGCTGATCACGCACGACATCCGCGAGGCAGCGTACTTATCCGATCGGGTGTACGTGCTAGGGGCGCGACCCGGAAGCGTACTGAAAACGATAGCGGTCGAACTGCCGCGGCCAAGGTCAATGAACGACCCAGAATTCCTGGCAGTGGAGCGGGAGTTGACGGAAGCGCTGCGGGTGGAGACGAGAAAGGCGGAGCGTGACCCAGCAGTGTGGGAGGCGTAGGCCCTAGGGACCAGCCATCGCGACTTCGGGCGGGGTGATGGAGCGGAACTGGTCAAAGTTATCGTGGAAGCGCTCAGCGAGCGTTCTGTAAGCGACATCGTAGGCATCTTTATCGCACCAGAGATCACGGGGATTGAATAGCGAGGTGTCGGCGCCGGGGCAGTGAAGCGGCACTTCGAAACCGAAGAGCGGGTCGGTGCGAAACTCCTCCGCAACCATGGCATCGTTGAGGATCGCGCTGACCATCTTGCGTGTTTCCTGTATGGCGATGCGCTCTCCAACGCCAGGCGGGCCTCCGACCCAGCCGGTGTTCACAAGCCAAACGCTGGCGCCCGTAGCTTCGAGTCGCTCTTTGAGGAGATCGGCATAGAGAGTTGGCTGGAGCGCCATGAATGGAGCACCGAAACAGGTACTGAAAGTCACTTGCGGTTCGTCTATGCCTGTTTCTGTACCGGCGAGCTTGGAAGTGTACCCGCTGAGGAAGTGGTAGAGCGCCTGCTCGTGCGTGAGACGGGCGAGCGGCGGAAGGACACCGAAGGCGTCGGCAGTGAGGAGAATGACGTGTGCGGGGTTGGGGGCGACCTGTCCTTGGTATCGATTATGGAGGGAATCTAGCGGATAGCTGGAGCGGGTGTTCTCAGTGATGGCGTCGTCGTCGAGGTCGGCAGCGCGGGAATCTTCGTTGAAGATCACATTCTCCATGATCGTGCCGAACATGTGCGCAGTGGCGAAGATGTCGGGTTCGGCTTCCTCAGAAAGGCGGATGACCTTGGCATAGCAGCCGCCCTCGATATTGAAGATGCCCTCTTTGCTCCAAGCGTGCTCATCGTCGCCGATGAGAATGCGGTCAGGGTCGGTGCTTAAAGTGGTCTTGCCGGTTCCCGAGAGGCCGAAAAAGAAGGCGGTTTTGCCGGTGGCGGGATCGATGTTGGCGGCAGAATGGAGGGAAAGAACACCGCTGAGGGGAAGATAATAGTTCATGGCCGTAAAGACGGATTTCTTCATCTCGCCGGCATAAGCCGTGCCGGCGATAACGATGATACCCTCGGTAAGGTGGAGGGCGATAACGACGTCGCTGTTGAGACCGTCCGCCTTCCCATCGAAGTGGAGGAAGGGAGCGTGGAGAATGGTAATGTCGGGGTTGCCATTCAGAGGCTCGCCGCTAGGGATGAACATCGTGCGGGCGAAAACACTGTGATACGCCTGCTCTGAGATGACCCGGACCGTCTTCCGCTGGCTGGGGTCCTGTGAGACGTAACAGTCCTGCAGGTAGAGTGTTTTATCTTTGAAGTAGTCGATGAGGCGCTTGCGAACGCCTTCGAAAGTTTCGGGGGGCATGGGCTGGTTGTGCGCACCCCACCAAACGTGCTCGGCGGTCTCGGGGACGCGTACGATGAACTTATCCTTGGGGCTTCGGCCCGTGCGTGGTCCGCTGCGGACCGCGAAACTGCCGCCTTCAAGGAGCTTGCCTTCGCCGGTGCGAACGGCGTGCTCGTAGAGTACGGGAACCGAAAGATTCGAGTAGACGACCGCAGCGTCCGCTACGACACGATCGCTAATGTGCTCCGAATTCGCAGCTAGCGACACCCGCTGCGCTCTCCCTGCTTCTGACCTGGTGTAGCCGTTGAGGGCAGCCAGAGGCATGGTATAGGACGGCTGAGAGCGGTGCGAGATACGTAATGCTAAAGCGGAGGCAGGCCCGCCTGCGCGCGCGTATGGTCGATCAGTGCGCGGTATCCCGTTTCAAGGGGACGGTGCGCAAAGCCGAATTCATCGCGGATGCGCGAGGAGTCGATGCGATAGGGGAGGTCGGTACGGCCGGTGGTCTCATCAAAGGTGATCTGAGCATCGGGGAGGAAGCGCTGCACGAGGGCCGCGAGCTCGCCATAGGATCGGGTGTGCCCGCCGACGTTATAGACCTCGTGTGCGGGACTTGGGGCTTGCAGAAGGATGACCATCGCACGGGCGACGTCTTGCACGTCGCCGAGGCACACGTGATCGCCAGCGGCAAAGGGAAGTTGAGCAGCGTCTCCAAGGGCGCAGCTATAGGCTGCGACATTGACACCGCGGGCACCGTAACGCCCGCCGATGCCGTATACGGCAGGGACACGCAGCGAGATGATGCGCATGTGAGGGACGCGCATGTTGTAGAAGTGAGCGGTTACTTCACCGAGTTTCTTGGCGGCGCCGTAGATGTCCATCGCCATGCCGGGATGTTCTTCGGTAAGCGGGACTTCGCCGTGAAGCCACTGAGGCCCGTAGTAGTGAATTGAACTGGGGAAGATCACACGGCGCACGCCCGCCAGACGCGCCGCCTCGAAGATATCGACAGTCTGCTTGACCATGATCTCCACCTCTTGGTGGACTTCATCCGCGTTGCCAGGAGCGGACATGAAAAAGACCGAATGGACAAGTTGATCGACACGCCGATCTTCAAGCAGTCGACGCAACTCATCGACGCCGGGGATACCGCCATCAATGAGTTCAATCCGCTCGATGATGTCGGTGAGGCGCCCCGGGGTACCACGGATGTCGAGGCAGATAGGACGCTCACCCTGTTCGACCAGCTGTCGCGCGATGGTCGAGCCGATGAATCCTTTCCCACCAGTGATGAGCACGGTCATGGATCGCTCCTCAGGGGATTAGCACGAGCTTGACGCCAGGACCGTTGCGCTGGCGGTCCCAGGCAGCGGCAACCTTGGTGAAGGGGAAACGACCCAAGGCAACGTGGATGCGACCAGCACCGGCATGATCAACGAGCGCAGTATATTGCCGGCGCCAGACGTCACGGGGTACGGCGAAGTCAGAGAAGCCCAGTAACTCAAGCTGTTTGCCGCGTACGGCGGCAGATGGGATCGTAGCGGTGGAACCAGCGGACTGGCCCAGATTGACGACGCGGGCTCCCGGCGCCGCGATCTCCAAGGCGGCTTGTAATGGTTCACCCCAAACCGGATCGATGATGAGGGAAGGGCCATCCGGTCCGCAGGCAGCGCGCAGGGCAGCAGGTACGTCGGCTTCGCCTAGCGAGACCGTAGCGTCCGCGCCCAGATCGCGGGTGGCGCGGAGGCGATCGGCGGCGCGTCCGGCAGCGACGATGCGCCCGGCCCCCAGTATCCGCGCGGCTTGGAGCGCGACCTGTCCGACGGTGCCCGTGGCGCCGAGTACCAGCACCGTTTCGCCGCGCTGGACGGGAGCGCGCCAGGCGACCGGCAGCCAACCGGCCATGCCGGCGATGCCCAAAGCGGCGGCAAGAGCCGGGTCGGCGTCGCTGGGGATCGGGACAAGGGCGTCATCGTTCGCGACGAGGCGCTCGGCGAGTGCGCCATCGCTGGTGACGCCCATGCCGGTGAGGCCGACCCAAGCAAGGGTTCCCACTGGATGCGCGCGCGAATCGATCACGCGGACAATAGCCTCGACTCCGGGGATATATGGCAGCGATGGATGCCCCGCGTAGTGACGACCGGAGGCAACTGCGATATCGATTGGATTGAGTGGTACCGCGACGACTTCCAAGAGAGACTGACCAGCGCCAGGCGCGGGTACGGAACGCTCGTCAAGGCGAGGCGTACCATCAAGTTTCGAGAGCACTGCAACTCGCATTTCAGAGATCACTCCGTTGTAGATCAGGGCAACGTCCGCTGAGCGTGTGCGCGCCGGTTTATCACGGCACGTTCCGGCCCATCAAACCGAGACGCCAGCACGGTGGTCGAAGTGGATAGACCGAGGGCGCCAGAGCCGGGCGAACTGGTTAAGCGCGCCCAGCCAGGATGTCGTCCAGACGGCGGCAGGCAGCACCGTGGTTGCCAGCCCCGCCAGAACGTTCGACCGGGATAAGCTCCGCCTCCCAATGCTCACACTCTGGCTCACGGACCGGGCAGCGCGAGTAGAGGTTGCAGCCCGGCGGGAGGTTGATGGGGCTGGGGATCTCTCCGCTGAGGGCGTACTCAGGCAGGCCCGCATCGGGGTCGGGGTAGAGGACGGCAGAAAGCAGCGAGCGCGTGTAGGGGTGGACAGGGTTCTCGAAGACCGTGTCAGTGGGAGCGAACTCGACGACGAGGCCAAGGTACATCACGGCGACGCGATGGCTGATGCTGCGCACGGCAGTGAGGTCGTGGGAGATGAAGAGATACGAGACGCCGAAGCGCTCTTGTACCTCCTGTAGAAGCTCAATGATCTCAAGACGGCCACGGACATCTAAGTTGGAGACGGCTTCATCAAGGACGATGAGGTCAGGCTGCATGATGAGGGAGCGGGCAACGGCACAACGCTGCTGCTGGCTGCCGGTGAGAGCTTCAGGGTGTGAATCAGCGAGGGCATCTGCGACTTGTACGGCGTCCAAGACTTCGGCGATGCGCCTTTCGCGTTCGGCGCGGGGGAGCTTGAGAATGCGCACGGCGTCGCGCAGGGCGGTACGGATGGTCATGCGCGGGTTGAGTGAGTTGGACGGATCCTGAAAGACCATCTGGAGCTTGGGACGGATCCTACGGAACTCGCCCGTACTCAGATGACTGATGCGCTGGCCGCCATACCAGATTTCGCCCGCAGTAGGCTCTGTGAGGCGAAGCATGACACGACCGAGGGTGGTTTTACCCGAGCCTGATTCACCGACGAGGCCGACAGTTTCGCCGCGGCCGATCGAAAGGTCGACGCCGCCAACGGCGACGAGATTCTCATGGCGCGAGATCTTGAAGTGCTTGCTGAGGTTGCGGACGTCGATGAGGACATCGTCGCCCGGCGAGCCGGATTCGGCGTCTGCGGAAGGGGTAGCGGGCGCGTCTTGGACCTGAGTGTCGGTTGTCACGTTATCAGTCACTCCGTCACATCATCCGCTCGTCGTGGTTGCGCTAGCGCGAAGCCGCAGCGGCAGACCATTCGGCCGCTTTCTCGCGCTCTAATACCGTGGCTCGCATCAACTCCTGGCTGACCGGATGCTGTTGCTCCTTGAAGAATGCACGGACTTCGGCATTTTCGACGATCCGCCCCTCGCTGACGACGGCGACACGGTCACAGAAATTGGCAACGATGCCAAGATCGCGCGTGACGATCAAGAGACCCACGTTGTCCTCACGGATCAGGCCGGCGAAGTCCTCTAAGATCTGGCGCTGGATAGTGACATCAATCCCCGTAGTAGGTTCATCGGCGACAATGAAGCGGGGAGAGTTAGCCAACGCCATGGCGACGACGGTGCGCTGGGCCATGCCACCGCTGAGTTCGTGGGGGTAGGCCAAAGCGCGCGTTTCGGGATCGGGAATGCCGACACGGTCGAGAAGTTGGTTAGCGCGCTGTAATGCTTCTGCTTTAGACAGATCGGAGTGGTGGTCCCGCAGGACACGCATGATTTGGCGGCCCACTTTCTCGAGTGGATTAAGCCGAATGCGGCCACCGGGGAGCACCAGAGAGAGTTCTTCTCCCAGGATTAAGCGCCGGTCATCGGGCGGCATGGACAGTAAGTCTTGGCCTTCAAACAGGACCTCCCCGCCGATGGGGACGACCGGAGGGCGCAAGAGACCGCCGATAGCGTGGACAAGCAACGATTTACCGGAGCCAGCCTCGCCGACGAGTCCGACCGACTGGCCCGACTCCACGCTGAGAGAGACATCGTCGAGCATGGTCTCGAATCCGGAGTCGGTTCGATTGGGCAGGCCGATCGTAAGGTTCTTGATCTCGAGCATTAACCGGCTTCCACTGAAACTTCGGCAGACATGAGACCCTCCGCACGCTTGACGGACCGCATCCGCGCAGCGAAGTCCTGAGCAGCGAAGGCGAAGATCAAAACCATAAGGCCGAGGGCGACGCCTGGGAAGACGGAGGGCCACCACTCACCGGTGACCATATTGTTGGCGCCGACGCGGATCATGCCGCCCAGCTCCGCCGTAGGCGGCTTCACGCCGGCACCGACGAAGCTGAGGCTGGCTGTAAAGAGGATGACGAAGCCGATAACCATGGGCACCGTCGCCACACTGGAGGCGACAGAGTTGGGGGCGAGGTGCCGGAAGATCAAGCGGAAGTTGCCGTGACCGAGGATGCGGGCTGCGTCCGAATAGGGTTGTTCGCGGACGGTGAGCATCTCCGCGCGCGCGAGACGCGCGAAGACCGGGAGGTTCACGATAGTTAAGGCGATGACCACAATCTCAGTGGACTGCCCGCGGACGGCGACGAGCACGACCGCAAACACAAAGAGCGGGAAAGACTGCAGCACGTCCATGAAGCGCATGATGAGCTCGCTGACCACGGTTGCCGCGAAGGCGCGTCCTCCAATATAGCCAGCCAATAAGCCCAGAGGTACGCCGATCACGACGGAGAGCGCGGTGGCGGCGAGAGCGATAACGAGGTTGATGCGAGGGGCGGCAAGGACGCGGCTGAAGACATCAAGGCCAGAACGGTCGGTGCCGAAGAAGTGCGTGCCGCTTGGCGTTTCCAACGCATGCCCCGAGTCAATCTGCTCCGATCCCCAGCCGCAAACACAGCCCGCATCGGCGAGCCAGGGGCCAATGCTCGGACCGATAATCGTGAGGAGCAGGATGACGCCGACTCCGCTATAGATCGCGCCCGTCACCAAGCTCGGCTTCCGGAAGACCATGCGTCGCAGGCTGCTAATCAAGCCACGGCCGGTTTGTGAGAGGGAGCCGACGGTTTCCGTAGTGTCAGTCGTGGTCACAGGCGGATCCTCGGGTCCAAGGCGGCATGGGCGATGTCGACGACCAGGTAGACCAGCATGACCCAGATCGCCGCCACTAGCATGAAGCTCTGGGCAGCGAGGAAGTCGTTTTGGAGGACGGATTCCACGCCGTAATTACCGAAGCCGTTCAAGCTGAAAATGCGCTCAACCAGCACGGCACCGCCGAGAAGGAAACCGTAGATCACTCCGATGATGGTGATGATCGGGGGCAGAGCGTTGCGGAACTGTATCCAGCGGATAGTCCCAGTCTTGAGACCCATTCCCCGGGCGTTCTCCACATAGGCGCTGCTCTGGATCTCGGCCATCGACGTGATCGTCATCTTAAGGATCGGACCCCCGTAGACGAACACCAATGTCACGATGGGCAAGAGGATGTGTCCGAGATAGGACTTCAGCGCGCCACCATCTGCGTGGATGATCGAGTCGATCAGGTGGAAGCCTGTGGTCTTTTCCGGCCCCGCGCCGAGGGCGAAGTAGCCACCGGGCTCGGGGACGATGTCCGCCGTCGCGTAGAAGAGGAAGATGAGGATCAGGGCAAGCCAAAAGTCGGCGAGGGATCCAGCTAAGAGCCCGTAAAACGTCACTGCCTTGGAAAGGTATCTGTCAAGGGTAGCGGTCCAGCCCGTCTGCTTGGGAGAGCCTGCACGGATCCCCAAGGGGATCATGATGAGCAGCGCGACTCCGAGCGCGATGGTGATGAGCTCCAGGGTTGCAGGGAGCCGGTCCTTGAAGTCTGCGGCGACGGTCTGTCCGGTGAAGAAGGACTTACCCAGATCGCCCTGTACGAGCCCTTCGATGTAGGTGAAGTATTGGGAGACGACTGGGTCGTTGAGGCCGAGGTCCTCACGGAGGCCGTCCCGCTGGACTTCAGTGGAGAGGCCGCCGAGAAGGACATCGACGATATCACCGGGGACCAGCTTCAGGAGAATGAAGGTGATGATGGTGACGATGAACAGTTGGGGGATGAAAAAGAGAAGGCGGCGCTGGATGAATGGTGAACTCAGCAACGCCCTGAATGGCGAGACGATCGCGTTCAAGGGTCTGGCAACCACAGTCACGACACCACCACTCCAACTACTGCGTTCACCTGCGCCACCGTGAGAATGATCACACGGCATTTCGACTTGGATTGCCAATGCGGCTTTGTTGGCCGCAGTGCGTCGCTCCGGAAGCCACGAGTTGGCTGTAGGAGCCGCTTGAGCCCAGTCATCAGGCTCAAGTTGGAGCATAACTTAGTTGTCAGCGCGTCCTGCTGCAACCCTGCTGGCCAAGTCGGGGACCCAATGGAACGCATGAGCCGGGCACTGTCGAGCGGGTCAAGCGAGAGAAGGGCGCCGCCGGTGCCAGTCCGTGGCGATCTGAAATTGGTGCCCCACGCGAAGGACCTGCGCTTCATCCCAAGGACGACCGGCGATCTGAAGGCCAACCGGGAGTCCCTGGTCGTCGAAGCCACAAGGGACGGTGAGCGTGGGCTGGCCGGTAAGGTTAAAGGGCCAGGTGCCGCGCAGAGAGGCGGTCATTACCGGCTCACGGAAGCCGTCCGGTGCGACGAACTCCTCCTGCTCGAAGGCAGCGGCGGTGGCAGGAACGGTGGGGGTGATAAGCACGTCAAGGCGATGGTCGTTGAAGAGGTCGCGGATATCGGCACTGATACGTGTCCGATTACGGCGCGCGTTTATGTAGTCGGTCGCGAGGACGAGTTCGCCCTGCTTAAGCCAGTGGCGGACATCGGGTTGGTAATCGCCGGCTTGGCGACGCATGCGGGGACCGTGCCAAGCGGAGGCCTCGGCGTTTAGGCCGGCTCCTGTTTCTTGAGTGAGGTCAAGGCTGAGCGGCATGCGGACTTCAGGGGTGGCGGTGCCGAGCTGTTGGAGGGCGGCGACAGCGTTGTCAAAAGCGCCGGCGATGTCCGGGTAGTGGGTAGTGAAATATCCAACGGCGACGCCAATACGGAGCCCCTCGATCGAGCGGTCGAGCGAAGCGGTGTAGTCAGGCACGGGCTTGCGCGCGGTCGTTGCGTCCAAGTCAGTGTGTCCGGCGAGAGCGTTGAGGACGAGAGCCGCATCTCGAGCTGTCCAGCACATCGGACCGACGTGATCCATCGACCAGGTGAGGACGGCGACACCGTCCTTGAGGACGCGGCCCATTGTCGCTTTAAGGCCGGTAATGCCGCAGAGCGCGGCGGGGATGCGAACAGAGCCGCCGGTGTCGGTACCGAGGCCGAAAGGGACATGTTCGGCTGCGACGGCAGCGGCGGTGCCGCCGCTGGAACCGCCCGGCGTGCGGGCGGTGGCTGCGTCCCATGGATTGCGCGTAGGCGGAGAGAGGATGCCAAAGGCGAACTCATGGATGTTGGTCTTACCGAGCATGACGGCGCCAGCGGCGCGCAAGCGCTGCACCACGGTGGCGTCTCGGAGAGGAATGTTGTGACGCAGAACCTTTGAGGAGGTGGTGGTTTCCACGCCAGCGGTGTCGATAAGATCCTTGCAAGCGTAAGGGATTCCGTCCAAGGGGCCGATGCGGCGCCCCTCGGCGCGGCGTTTATCGGCGGCGTCGGCTTCGGCCAGCGCGCGATCAGGGGCAAGCGTCACCCAAGCCTGCAGCGTCGCATCGTTTTTGCCGATGCATTCGAGCGCTTGCGTGACGATCTCGCGACTGGAGAACTCGCCTGCTTGGAGTCCAGCGTCGAGGCGCTCCACGGTGAATGAGTCCATGATTGCTCCACTGTGCGGAGGTAACGACGGTGCGGAGCAGTCTAGTCGAGCACTGCTGCGGCGGGGGGGCAGCGGTCGTGCCAGTCCGTAGCGTGTTGAAATGCGTGGCCGACGCGGAGGATGGTGGCCTCCGCCCAAGGGCGGCCTGCGATCTGCAATCCGACAGGGAGAGCGTTGGTGGTGAAGCCACAGGGCACGGTGAGAACGGGCTGGCCGGTAAGGCTGAACGGGAAAGTGCAGCGGATGGTACCGAAGACAAGCTCCTCTTCGAAGCCATCCGGAGAGCGATAGTGGGTTTCGCCTTGGCGGACCGCGGGAGCGGGGACCGTGGGAGTGATCGTGACGTCGAAGTCGTTGTAGAGCCGACGCATGACGGCGCCGTAGCGGCGACGATAGCGGCGGCCATTGATGTAGTCGGAAGCGAGGATGAAGTCGCCGGGGCGAATCAAGCGGACGGTGATGGGCGGGTAATCGGCCTCTTGCCTGCGAATGCGACCAGCATGCCAGGCCGCAGCTTCCGGCATGCGTACGGCGAATCCAGGAACATGCGGGGCGATGCCGTCGACGGTGGGGGCAGGAATATCGCGCACGCTCGCACCCAGTTGCTCCAGCACGGCAGCGGCGGCGCGGATGGCTTCGGTTACATCGGGGAAACGGCTGGTGAAATAGCCACCCATGAGACCGACACGCAAGCCTTGCAGCGGTTGCGGATCGCCCGCCTCTGACAGATCAGCGGTGAAGTCTGTGGTAGGAACACGGGCAGCGCTGGGGTCATCGGGGGTGTAGCCAGCGATGACGCTGAGGACGAAACCGGCATCTTCGGCGGTGAGACAGAGGGGACCAACGGTGTCGAGACTGTAGCCGACGACCGCCGTGCGGTCTTTGGGTACACGGCCGAAAGTAGGCCGGAGACCAGTGACACCATTCAGTGCCGCGGGGATGCGGATGGAGCCGCCGGTGTCGGTGCCGAGAGCGAAGGGAACTTGTCGCGCGGCGACGGCAGCACCAGAGCCGCCGCTGGATCCACCGGGGACATGATCCAGGTTCCAAGGGTTGCGAGTCGGTGGGGTGGTAACGCCATAGGCGAAAGGTTGTGTATTGACCTTGCCGAGCATGACGGCGCCAGCGGCGCGCAAGCGAGCGACGACTGTCGCGTCTGTTTGTGGAACGTTGCCAGCGAGGAGGTCCGTCGAGCAGGTGGTCTCGACGCCCTCCGTATCAATGATGTCCTTGACACCGAACGGTACACCGTCCAAGAGACCGTACGCCGCGCCGCGGGCGCGGCGTACGTCGGAGGCGGCAGCCTCACGCCGCGCCCGATCGGCGCAGAGACGGCTCCAGGCTTTGATGGGCACGTCGGTTTGGTCGATACGGCCAAGGCAAGCGTTGATGGTTTCCAAGGCAGAGCACTCACCGGCGGCCAGGGAGCGGGCAATCGCAGCGACGGTGAGTGGAGTCGACATCACCGCCCTCAGGCAGACCGAGCTGCGGCAGATTCCACCATGGGTGGCCGGCGAGTGTGCCAGTCGGTAGCGCGCTGGAATGCGTGACCAACGCGAAGAACGGTCGCTTCGGCCCAAGGGCGGCCCACGATCTGCAGGCCGATAGGCAGACCGGCATCATCGAAACCACAAGGAACGGTGAGTGCGGGCTGGCCGGTCATGTTGAAGGGAAAGGCGCAACGAACCGAGGCCCAAACGAGATCTTCGACGAGCCCGTCAGCAGAACGGTAGTCTTCCTGGCCCACGACACCAGCGGTAACGGGAACCGTGGGCATGATCATGATGTCGATCTGATAGCGCTCGTAAAGGCGTTGCATTTCGAGATTGAAGCGGCTGCGGTAACGCCGGGCGTTAATGTAGTCGGTGGCAAGCATGGCTGCGCCGTGCTGGAGGAATGTAGCGACATCTTCGGGATAGTCGTCGCGCTGGCGGGAGAAGCGATTCGCGTGCCAGGCCAGCGGCTCGGAGAAGTGGATGGCGAGGCCGGGGACGTGCGGCGTTAGACCACCGACGGTGGGAGCAGAGGCGATGGGGCAGAGCGTCGCGCCCAGTTGATCGAGGGTGTCGGCGGCAACCTCGACGGCAGTAGTGATGGCCGGGAAATGGCTGGTGAAGTACCCCCCAGGCATGCCGATGCGCAGGCCATCAATGGACTGCCCGAACTCGCGAGTGAAATCTTCGGTGGGGCGGTGGGAAGAAGTGGGATCGCGAAGGCTGCGGCCAGCCAGCGCGCTTAGCGCGATGGCGGCGTCTTCGGCGGTCCAGCACATGGGACCGACGTGATCGAGGGACCAGCAGAGGACGGCGACACCGTCCTTCGGGACGCGGCCAAAGGTGGGCTTGAAGCCGGTGATGCCGCAAAGCGCAGCGGGCGCGCGGATCGAGCAGCCGGTATCGGTGCCGAGCGTGAGGGGAACGTGGGTGGCAGCAACGGCAGCGCCAGAGCCCCCGCTGGAGCCGCTAGGGATGTGACCGGTGTTCCAAGGGTTATGAGTGGGCGGGGAGACGACGCCATAAGCGAAGGCGTGCGTGTTGACTTTGCCGACGGCGATGGCGCCCGCGGCGCGCAGGCGCGCGACGGCGCTTGCGTCCTCCGTTGGGACATTGCCTGCGAGGACATCCGAGGCACAGGTCGTCTCGACACCCTCGGTATCGATGATGTCCTTGATACCAAACGGGATGCCATCGAGTGCGCCGCGCCGTTCTCCCAGGGCGCGTCGCATGTCGGAGGCGTCCGCCTCTTCAAGAGCACGTTCCGGACAAAGCCGCAGCCAGGCTTGAATCTGGTCGTCGGAATACGCAATGCGGCGGAGGGTCTCTTCTACAACTTCGCGCGCAGAGAAATCGCCGCGGTCGAGCCCGGTTGCGATCGCAGCGATGGTCGTCGGGATCACGGTGCTTTCGCTCCGCGCTCGCCAGTTCGCGGTCTGCGCTTCAGCGCCGCCTGCGCTAGCCAGTGGCCGGCGCCGGCTGCCGCAGGTGCCAATCGGTCACCTGCTGGTAGGCGTAGGCAACCTGGAGGCAGAAGTCGTCTGCCCAGGGCCGACCGACGATCTGGAGGCCATAGGGCAGATTATTGGCGTCGAACCCGCTGGGAACGGTGACAGCGGGCTGACCGGTCATATTGAACGGCGAAGTGAAGTGAATCGCGGTTGAGAGGACCGCATCGGACCAGCCATCCGGCGCCGTGTACTCGGTCCAATCCTGTCCGAAAGCAGTGCCGGGGTTGGTGGGAGTGAGGAGCGCCTGGATACCGGTTTGGTCGTACATTTGGCGCATCTCTTGGTTAAAGCGGCTGCGGAAGCGGCGCGCGTTGATGTAATCGGTGCCAAGGATGAACTCGCCCGGCAGGATCAGTGCCGCGACATCTTCGGTGTACTGATCTTTCTGGCGGCGGTAGCGGGCTTGGTGGTAGGCAGTGCCCTCCGCGAGCCAGATCGCGAAGGCGGCAGGCTTGATCATTTCAATGGACTCGGGCACATCAACGTTGACGATGTCGGCACCCGCATCGGCGAGTTGACCAACGGCGGCATCGAAAGCGATTTGGACATCGGGCATGTGCGTCTTGAAGTAGTTGTTGGCGACGCCGAACTTGGCGCCTTTGACCCCGGAGCGAAGCTCGGCCATGTAATTCGGGACGGGGAAGCGACCGGAATTGGGGTCGCGCTCAGCGTGGCCAGCGAGGATGTTCATCGTAATGGCAACATCCTCAATGTCGTGGCACATCGGGCCAGTGTGGTCGGTCGACCAAGAGAGCACAGCGACGCCGTCTTTGGGGATACGGCCAAAGGTGGGCTTGATTCCAGAGAGGCCGCAGAAAGCGGTCGGGATGCGGATCGAACCCCCAGTATCGGTACCAAGGCCAAACGGAACTTGGCCCGCGGCGACGGCGGCACCGGTCCCACCACTTGATCCACCTGGGACGTACTTGAGATTCCAGGGGTTCGAAGTAGGCGGGGTAGCGGCACCATAAGCGAACTCGTGCGTGTTGGTCTTACCGACGAGTACCGCCCCAGCGCCGCGGAGGCGGGCGACGGCAGTGCAGTCGCGGTCGGGCATACGGCCGGCAAGGACTTTCGATGACGCGCGCGTCTCGACACCTTCCGTGTCATAGAGATCTTTGGCACCGTAGGGGATGCCGTCCAACGGTCCGAGCGTCCTGCCTTCTTTGCGCCGCTTGTCGGAAGCGTCGGCGGCGGCAAGGGCGCGATCCGCCGCTACGGCGACCCAGGCTTTGAGCACGCCATCAGTGGCGGCGACCTCATCGAGCGAAGCTTGGGTGATCTCGCGACTGGAGTACTCGCCTTCGGCCAGTCCAGCTGCCAGTTCGTGGATGGTGCGAAAGTCCGGCATGGCCGCGTCTCCGTTTTCCTTCTGTGCTTCTTTCCTTCTGTGCTTCCTTTACCGCGCCGGAGCTTAGGGCCCCGGCGCGGCGATCCTCATTGCAGCTGCGCGGGTCAGGCGCTGACCGTAAGGTCGGGGCGCTTGGCGTGGAAGTTGGTTTCCTGTTGGAAAGCGTGTCCCACTCGCAGGCAAAGCGCATCTGCCCAGGGCCGACCGATGATCTGGAGACCCGTGGGGAGACCTTTCTCATCGAAGCCATTGGGCACGGTAAGCGCTGGCTGGCCCGTGAAATTGAAGGGGAAGGTGCAGCGGATCGAGGCGGACATGAGCGTCTCCTCGAAGCCGTCATTGGCTTGGTAATCCATCTGACCGTGCTGGGCGGCGGTGACAGCCAAGGTGGGCGTGACCATGACGTCCAAGCGATTGCCGTTCCAGAGCGATTTCATCTCGGCATTGAAGCGCGAGCGGTAGCGCTGGGCATTGATGTAATCGGTGGCGAGCATGATCTCGCCAACCTGAAGGTAACTGGCGACATCGGGCTGGTAGTCGCCCTGCTGGCGACGGAGACGGGGCGCGTGCCAGGCGGCCGACTCCGCGAGGACGATGGCGAAACCGGCGGGTTGCAGGAGGGCTTCGGCGTCTTCCGGAATCGTCACCGGGACGATCTCCGCGCCGGCCCCTTTAAGCGTCGCGACCGATTCATCGAAGGCCTTCGACACACCGGAGAAATGGCTGACGAAATAGTTCGTCGGCACGCCGATGCGGAGACCCCGAACCCCACCGTTGAGGTCGGCGGTGTAGTCCTCCGTGGGGACTTTGCCGCAGGTAGGGTCTCGCTCGTCGTAGCCGGCGACGATGTTCAACGTGATCGCTGCGTCTTCGGCCGTCCAACACATCGGGCCGATGTGGTCGAGCGACCACGAGAGCATGTAGACGCCGTCCTTGGGAACGCGGCCGTAGGTCGCCTTGAGCCCAGTGATGCCGTTGAGGCAGGCGGGGATACGGATAGAGCCGCCGGTGTCGGTGCCGAGACCGAAGGGGGCCTGAGCCGACGCGACCGCAGCGCCGGTGCCGCCGCTGGAGCCACCAGGGACGCGGGCTGTTTCCATGTCCCAAGGGTTGCGGGTGGGCGGACTCTGCACGCCATAGGCGAACTGGTGGGTGTTGACCTTACCTAAAAGCACGCCACCGGCCGCGTTGAGACGCTCGACCGTCGATGCCGTGCGCGTAGGAATGTTGCCTTTGAGAACGTCCGACGAGCCCGTGGTCACGACGCCTTCTACTTCGACGATGTCCTTGGCCACGAAGGGAACGCCATCGAAAGCGCCGAGAGCGCGGCCGTTGCGCCGACGATCGTCTGAAGCATCGGCGGCCATGCGCGCCCTTTCGGCGGCGACCACCTTGTAGGCCTTGATGGTGGAATCGACTTGTTCCGTTTGCTTGAGGCAGAGTTCGGTGATCTCGCGGCTGGAGAACTCGTGCTCGGCGAGGCCGTCCGCGATGGATTTGACGGTGCGGGTCTCAGCGTTGCTAGGCATTGGGTGCATCACCCCAGTCGGGCACGAAGACATCCGCAGGAGCCCAGTCGTCGAAGTCGTCCGGGCGCATGGTGCGCCAGGCTTCGAGCATGCCTTGCAGGCTTTCGCGCAGGGTCTCGGCCTCAGCGTCGGTGATCGAGAGGTCGGCCACCTCGGCCAAGGCCTTCACGTGATTTGTGGTGAGCTGTGTCATGTGCCCCTCCTTATGAAGCTGCCGTGCTCGGATCCCTCAAGCCGGTTCGACGAGCGGCCCAAGGCTAGCGATCCAGCGATGGATTCGCCAGAGGGAAACAGGATAGCGAGTCGCGGAGCGGGAGCGGTGTTGGCAGTGCTAGTAGTCGCGCTTCCACTCACCAGCGGCCTGGATGGCCTTGGCAGCGGGAATAACTTGGGCGCCGAACCGTTCGAACTGCTCGGCCATCTCAGCGCCGGTGCCCGAGGGGCAATCGAAATAGCAGGCGACAAGGCCGAAGCCCGCGGCGGCGAAGCGCTCGAGATCTTCGAGTATCTGGTCGGCGGAGCCCGCACAGGTAAAGCGCTTGAGGGACCTGCTCCAAGGCCGATCAGTGATGTAGACGGTTTGGCAGCAGATCATCCAGAAGTCGGAGAGGTCACGACCGAGGAGTTCGGCCTCACGGCGAATTGCGTCTTGATGAGGGGCAAAGCGGTGGAAGTCCGGGTAGGCGCTCATGAACTCGGGGAAAAAGCCGTCGCAGAGGCGCGCGGCGCGGCGCGCGCCGAGCTTGGCCGTGCTGCCAAAGATGATCGGGGGGTAAGGCTTCTGAACCGGCTTGGGGTCCATGGAGATGTTCTCGAAATCGTAGAAGCGGCCCTGGAAAGAGACGATGTCGTCCTGCCAAGCGCGCTTATAGATCTCGATGCACTCTTCGGTCATGGCGCCGCGATCCTTGTGAGAAAGACCAAGGGCGGCGAATTCTTCCGCCAGCCAGCCAGCACCAACACCCATGATGAGACGGCCATTGGAGAGGCGATCGAGAGTGGCATACTGGCGAGCATCGTTGAGGGGACCGCGGTAAGGGGCGATATTGACGGCAGAAGCGAGCCGGATGCGTTCGGTGACGGCAGCGATAGCGCCCATGGTGACGGCACCGTCTAGGATGGTGGGGTGAGCGGGGTAGACGCTGACGTCGAGCTCGGCGGTGCCATGGTAGGGATACGCGTCGAGGACCGGGGGCGCGATCTTGTCACCGAACCAAAGCGAGTGGAAACCCAGCCGCTCGGCCTGCTGCGCAAGCTCAAGGATAGGCAGCTCCGAGACCGGCGTGGATTGGACGCGCCAGCCATGCTCGTCTCGCTGGCCGAGACCGTGAGTCGGAACAAAGAGCGCGAGTTCCATCGTGCGCTACCGAGTAACGAGTTCACTCCACGCTCGATCAGAGCCGGGGCGTGATCGTCTCGTAATCCTGCTTCCACTCACCGGCAGCCTTGATGTCCTTGGCAGCGGGGAGGATCGCCTCGGCAGCGCGGTCGATCTGTTCTTCGAGTTCGTCGACGGAGCCAGAGGGGCAGTCGAAGTGAAGGATCATCAGACCGTAGCCGGCGGCGGCGAAGCCTTGGAGGTCCTCGAGAATCTGCTCAGCGGTACCGGAGTTTGTCCAGCGCGGGCTCCGGCGAGCGTCCTCGTGATCCGGATCCGTGATGTGGGTGCTTTGGCAGCCAATCATCCAGAAGTCGGAGAGGTCCTTGTCCAGCGCTTCTGCTTCACGGCGGATGATGTCTTGCTCTCGCGCGTATCGCTGGGGATCAGAATGGGGGTCAAGGAAGATCGGGAAGAACCCGTCGCAGAAGCGCGCGGCGCGGCGCGCGCCGGCGGGGGAGATGCTGCCGAAGATGATGGGCGGGCGGGGCGTCTGCACGGGCTTGGGGTCCATCGAAAGATTCTCGAAACTGTAGTGCTTGCCCTGGAAGCTGACAACATCGTCCATCCAGGAGCGCTTGTAGATCTTGATGCACTCCTCGGTGGCCTCACCGCGCCTGTCATGGTCCAAACCGAGGGCGTCGAACTCTTCCTTGGCCCAGCCGGCGCCGACGCCGAGGATGAGGCGGCCGTTGGAGAGAATATCGACCGTGGCGAACTGGCGGGCATCGTTGAGGGGACCGCGGTAGGGCGCAATGAGCACCGAGGGCGACATCTTGATGCGCTCCGTGGCGGCGGCGATGGCGCCCATGACGACGGCGCCGTCCATCATGGTGGGACGGGGCGGATACGCACGGGTGCGGCTCTCGGGATTGGCCACGTGACCGCTCTCGGAGGTCAGGGGGAGCGTGACGTGGTCGGAGAACCAGAGCGAGTGAAATCCGTGGCGCTCGGCGCGCTGGGCGATCTGGACCGGGCGCAGCTCGGTGGCGGGGGTGGGCTGCAGGAACCAGTCATGGTCGTCACGGCGGCCAAGACCATGGGTGTTCATGAACAGGGCGATTTCCATTGGGATCGTGGTCCTCTCCGTGGGCCAGCGGGTACTCCCCGCGCGGCTCGCTTAGACGGTCTTTTTCCACTCGCCGGCAACCCTGATCTCGCGCGCAGCCGGCATGACGTCGGCGCCGACGCGCTCGATCTGCTCCCGCAGCTCGGCCATCTCGCCGGAGGGGCAGTCAAAGATGAAGACAACGAGACTGTAACCAGCGTCGGCGAAGCGCTGCAGATCCTCAAGGATCTGCTCGGCAGTGCCGGTGCAGATCTTGCGCGGGCTGCGTGTCGATTCGGCGTGATCGGCGTCCGTGATCTGAGCCGAAGAGATGCACAGCATGGAAAACTCGCCCGGGTCCTTCTTGGCCGCGTCGAGCTCGCTGCGGATGATGCCTTGAAGAGGGGCGAAGCGATGGGGGTCGGCGCCGGGGTCGAGGAAGATCGGATAGAAACCGTCACAGAGCTGTGCGGCGCGGCGCGCGCCAGCGGGGACCACGCTGCCGAAAACGATGGGCGGACGGGGTTGCTGCACGGGCTTGGGATCCATAGAGAGATCGTCGAAGTTGTAGTGGTCGCCATGAAAAGCGACCACGTCGTCCGTCCAGGAGCGCTTATAGATCTCGATGCACTCCTCCGTTTGAGCGCCACGGGCTTTGTAGTCAAGCCCGAGCGCATCGAATTCCTCTTCGAGCCAGCCGGCGCCGACGCCCAAGATGAGGCGACCGGCGGAGAGGACATCGACGCTGGCGAATTGGCGAGCGTCGTTGAGAGGGCCACGATAGGGTGCGATGAGGACGGAGGTGCCAAGGCGGATGCGGCTGGTGCCAGCGGCGACAGCGCCCATGGCGACGGCCGCGTCGACGAGGTTGTGGGAAGGCTCATAGGCGCGGGCGCGAGACTCGTTGGCGACATGGCCGCTCGTGGAGCTAATGGGCATGCAAACGTGGTCCGGGAACCACATGGAGTGCATACCGATGCGCTCGGCCATCTGCGCGATGCGGACAGGCTGCATCTCGATGGCTGAGATGCTCTGCGCGAAGAAGTTCTCGTCGTCGCGCAGGCCGATGCCGTGCGTGGGCGCGTACATCCCGATCTCCATGGCGATCCTTTCCAGCACCGGCTCTCCCGATGTGGGAGAGTGTCAGCACACGCTTCGGTGCGCGCGCGCTACTTTTCTGCGCCGCGCTGCCACGGGGCCTACTCCAGTTCGGCGTACTGCTCCGCGACCCAGCCTTTTTCGTAGGGCGAGACGAAGTTCAAGTTGGCGTTGACGTTCTGAAAGTACCATTTTCCGTCAACTTTGACGTACTCGTCACGATAGGTTCCGGCGCACCACATGGCCTGGGGGCCTTTGAAAGTAGCAGGCATGATGATGTACCAGCTGCCCGTGGCGGTCTTGCCGGAGGGATCGACATCGATCTTGTCACCGACCGTGAGGTGGAGAGCGAACTCAATCGTGTCCGAAGCGCCGGCGAAGAACTCGCGGATGGCGGCACGGCCCTCGTGGCGGCCGAACATGCCGCCGTCCCAGATGGCGTCCTCCACGAATAGTGCGGCGATGCCGTCGGGATTGTATTGATCGTCGCAGTACATCGCGTACTGGGTTTTCAAGTCCCGAATCTCCTGGATGTCCAATAATCGCTGGACTTTCTCTTCTAGCGATGCCATGCGACCGTCCTTTCCGAAATGCTTGGTGCTTGGCGAGCGAACAGCAGACTACCAGCGGCCGTGTGAGCCCCTCAAGCTGGGACATGCTCTTTTTTGAATGCTGTGGCCGGGGCGGCTATCCGCCCATCTGCGGCAAGGGCGCTTCAGCGGCCCAGCCTTGGTGATAGGGCGAGCGGAACTGAATATTGGATCGGACATGCTGGATGAGCCAGCGATCATCACGCTTGACGAAGTCGTCGTTGTAGGTGGCGGCGAGCCAAATCGGCTGGCCATCCGCGGTGATGGTCTCCCAGGTGTACCAGCGGCCACATGCCTCGGCGCCAGAAGGAGCAATGTCAATGCTGGGCGCGATGGTGTGGTGCTTGGCGAAGGTGAGTCGCGCCGCCCAGCCGGCGAAGAGCGCGTGCAGAGCCTCCTTGCCTTCATGGTGGCCGTGCACGTTCGATTCCCAGATCACGTCGTCCGCGAAGAGCGCCATGAAGCGATCGTCGGGCCAAGCTTCGTTTTCGTGACAGAGGCCAGCATCCATCAGCTTGGCATAGGTGTGCTTGAGCCAGCGAATCGCAGCGATGTCCTCGAGTCGCTGGAGACGCTGCTCGACGGTGCGCTCAGGCGTCACGGCTCGACCTGCTCGCGCCACTCAGGCCGTTTGATCCGTTACCCGCTGCCGGACCCAGCCTTTGTCGTAGGGAGTCATGAAGTGCAGCATCTGGCCGAGACGGGTGATCATCCAGCGGCCGTCGATCTTCTTGAGCGTCGCGTCGTGGGTGAGGCCTCCGAAGTGGGCGGTGCCATTGAAATTGGGGGTCTCGAAGCCGTACCAGGTAGCAGTGGCCGTGTCGCCGTCGACATCGATCGCGTAGCCATCCCAGTAGTGCATGGTGAAGGGAACCTGCGAACGCATGCTGTCGATGAATTCCCGGATGGTGGCGCGGCCCGTGTAGACGCCCATCTCCATGAGATCCATCACGCCATCCTCGGCGAAGTGACTGGCGAAAGCGGTGCCGTCGTACGGGGCGTCGCAAGTAGCGCCGACGGCGGCGAGGACGCGCCGAACGGCTTCGATCTCTTCAAGCGTTCGAATGCGATCTTCGATCGACATAGGTATCTCCTCCATCTTTGCAACGGCCGCACCCAGCGGGGCGATCAGCCCGCGGACATCACGGGGGTCTTGACCCAGCCATCTTCGTAGGGGGTGAAGAAATGCAGGTTGGCCTTGACCTGCTTGAAGCGCCAGTCGTCACCAACCTTTTGGTAGACGTCATCGTAAGTGGCGCCGAGGAAAACGGCGCGGCCGTTCACGGTGGCGGGCTCCCAGATATACCAATGACCAGTGCCGGAAGTGAACGGCGGGTCAACGTCAATGGTGTGGCCGATCATGTAGTGCAACGCGAAAGTGAAGGCCTTGGAGGCGCCTTCCCAGAAGCCGCGAATCTGGTCGTGTCCCTCGTAGCGGCCGAGGTCATCGCCGTCCCAGACAGCGTTCTCCGTGAAAAGGGCGGTGAGACCCGGCGGATCGTAATTGGCGTCACAGAGCTGCGCGTAGCGGATCTTGAGACGGCGGATGCCCTCGATCGCTTCAAGGCGTTGGACGCGTTCTTCAAGGTCGGCCATGGTTCGTCCTTTCCCGTTTCGTTGGCGCTAACTGGGCAGCATGGGCGTCTTCACCCAGCCATCTTCGTAGGGGGTGATGAAGTGGATGTTGACCTGCATTCGCGATGCCAGCCATGTGTCATCGACGTTGCGGTATTCGTCGTCGTAGGTGATGGCGCCGAGCGTGGCGGCGTTGTTGATGGTCATCGGCGCCCAGAGATACCAGTGGTCCGTCGCGGAGCCGGCAGCGAGATCGACATCGATCGTGTGCCCCACCATGTAGTGGAGCGCGAAGCTAATCTGCTCGGGGATGCCATCGAAGAGCTCTTTGATCGCGGCGCGGCCGCGATGCACGCCGAACGATTCGCCGCCGTCCCAGACGGCGTCTTCGGTGAAACACGCCGAGATACGGTCGCCGTCATAGCCATCGTCGGCGGCGCGCGCGTAGGCGATCTTGAGGCGGCGGATGGCCTCGATCGCTTCGAGCTGCCGGACGCGTTCTTCGAGATCCATCATGGTCACATCTCGCTCACATCGTCGGAACGTGAAGCGGTCCGCTATTCGTCC
This sequence comes from Dehalococcoidia bacterium, assembly GCA_965220315.1. Taxonomy (GTDB): domain Bacteria; phylum Chloroflexota; class Dehalococcoidia; order Bin125; family Bin125; genus JAPOXK01. Next base: position 458,865 of record CBDCPP010000002.1, on the reverse strand, counting down.
GTGACCATGCGCGTCTTCACCCAACCATCCTCGTAGGGGGTGAGGAAGTGGAAGGTGAGGGCCATGCGAGAGAAGAGCCATGCACCGTCCACTTTCCTGTGTTCGTCGTCGTAGGTGATGGCGTTGAGGATGGCGCGGCCCTGATAGGTCATGGGTTCCCAGAGGTACCAGTGGGCCTTGGCCGAGGTACCGGACGGGTCGACGTCGATGGTGTGCCCGATCATGTAGTGCAGGGCGAAGGTGAGATCGTTCGACATGTCGCCGAACATCGCCTGGATCGCCCCCCTGCCGTTCTGCACGCCGAACGATTCGCCGCCGTCCCAGACGGCGTCCTCCGTGAAGAGAGCGGCGAGCTTGGCGCCGTCGTAGCCGGTGTCGCAGAGCCGGGCGTACTTGATCTTGAGACGGCGGATCGCCTCAATGTCCTCCAGAAGCTGGACACGATCTTCCAACGATGCCATGGCCGTTCCTCTCTCGCCCGGCCGACGACCGCGCCGGGACATGGACGCTGCTTGCGCGGGGCAGGCTAGCGCTCGGCGCGGCCGACCTACAACTACAAGAAGGCGGAGCCTCCAAGGAGAAGGCCGGGTGGAGAGAGGTGTAGCCGGGGGCGTTTAGGTTTCGATGAACTGTTGCTTGACCCAGCCTTTGTCGTACGGGGTGGCGAAGTGGAAATTCAGCTTCGAGTAGGCGATCTGCCACTCGCCGTCCACGCGCTTGTAGCGATCGTTGTAGGTGATGGCGATCCAGATCGGTTCGCCGCTCTCGGCGGTGGCGGGCTCCCAGAGGTACCAGTGGCCGGTGGCGTCGTCGCCGTCGACATCAATCGTTTGGCCCATCATGTAGTGGAGGAAGAAGGGGAGCTTCTTCTTAGCTTCCTCAAAGAATTGGGTGATCTGCTCGCGGCCCTTGGCCTCACCGACGAGGCCGCCGTCGAGTTCGGCATCCTCGGTGAAGAGGGCGGCATACTGGGCGCCGGGGACGCGCTCGTCGACGGCGCGCGCGTAGGCGATCTTGAGGCGGCGGATGGCCTCCAGGTCCTCCAATAGCTTGACGCGTTCCTCGAGTGTCGGCACGGGTGGCTCTCCTTTCGTGATCCGATTGCGCTTCGGATGCCGGTGACATCCGGCGGCGGGGAGGGTAGCGGACGCGCCGCGCCCGCGGCGACGATTGCAGACAGTCCTATACTCCGAGGAAGCGCCTCCGCAATCAGCGAAAACGAGGCGAGAGCGTGCAGACTCCGCGTAAGGATCATTCGATGAGTAGCGGCAACGGAGAGCAGCGCAACAACGGTACGGGCCCACTGGCGGGGATCAAGGTCATTGAGTGCAGCACGTGGGCGTTCGGACCGATCGCCGGGCACATGCTGGGCGACTTGGGCGCGGATGTGATCAAGGTCGAGAACCCGAAGATGCCGGACGCGGCGCGGGGGCTGACGCTGGTCGCGGGGGTGGACGTCGGCTTGCCGGACGGCGCGAGTTCGGTGTTCGAGATATTCAATCGCAACAAGCGGTCGATTCAGATCGATCTCAAACAGGAACCTGGCCGCGATCTGCTGAAGGAACTCGTGCGGGACGCCGACGTGTTCCTCGAAAACTTCCGGCCCGGCGTGTTCGACCGGCTCGGAATCGGCTACGACGACCTCGCGAAAGTCAATCCGCGGATCATCTACGCATCGACGTCGGGCTACGGGTTCCAGGGCGCGGAGGGACAGCGGCCGGCGCTCGACCCCGTCGGGCAGGCGCGGTCGGGATTGATGTGGTCGACGGGAGGACCAGGCGACCCGCCCAACTGGAACACGCTGGGGTTCGCGGACCTGATGGGCGGCAACATGCTGGCCTACGGGATCGTGAGCGCGCTGGCGGCGCGGGAGCTGCACGGGATTGGGCAAAAGGTCGAGTGCTCGCACTTGATGGCCTCGATGTGGCTTGAGCACACGGCGATCGCAACCGCGTGGTATCAGGGAGACGGAGAGTGGGAGCGGTTCGAGCGGAGCGAGGCCAGTAATCCCCTGGCGAACCACTATGCGTGCAGCGACGGCGAGTGGCTTCTGCTGGCGCTGCCCGACTCGAACGCGGCCTGGTCGAGCTTGTGTGAAGCGCTGGAGCTGGATGAGCTGATCGAGGACCCGCGGTTCGCCACGGCGCAGCGCCGGCGGGAGAACGCGGCGGCGCTTGTAACGCTGCTGGACGCGCGCTTCGACGAGCGGCCCTTGGCGGAGTGGGAACGTCTCTTCGCGGAGAGCGAGACGGTCACGGTGCATCCGCTCCGCCGGATCGCGGATCTCCCCAACGATCCGGCGGTGCGGGCGAACGAGTACTTCACGGACGGCGTGCACCCGCGCTACGGGCTGATGCCGGAGCTGCTGCACCCGGTCGCGTTCGGGAAGACGCCCGCGACGGTCCGAAGGTACGCGCCGCAGCTGGGCGAGCACACGTGGGAAGTGCTGAGCGAGGAGCTAGGCTACGACTCCGAGCGAATCGCCGATCTGACCGCGGAGGGTATCGTCGGCTAGAGCCGGGCATTTCTGTACGAACGCGAGGAGGCAATCGTGGCCGAGGGCGCGCTGCGGGGGATCACGATCGTCGAGGCGGCGACACACGTCCTGGGGCCGATGGCCGCCGCGATGCTGGGCGACCAAGGCGCGGACGTGATTAAGGTCGAAGGACTGGCGGGCGATCCGGCGCGCTCGCTGCGGGAGTACGCGGGTTACGACGTCTCGCTCGGGGACGAGAGCAGCTCGATCTTCGAGGTGATGAATCGCAACAAGCGCGGGGTCGCGATCGACCTGGAGAGTGCAGCCGGGCGTGGGCTGCTGCGGGAGTTGCTGAGCACGGCGGACGGATTCATCGAAGGATTCGGGCCGGGAGCGCTGGCGGCGCGCGGACTGAGTTACGAGTCGCTGGCGAACGAGAATCCGGGACTGATCTACTGCGGCCTCAGCGCGATGGGGCCGCAGGGGGAGGAGGCCGCGCCGCCGACGCCGGACGCGGTCGCGTCGGCGCGGTCGGGTTTGATGTGGATGGCGGGAGCGCCGGGCAGTCCGCCCAACTGGAACAACCTCGGCTTGAGCGACACGATGGGCGCGAGCATGGTGGCGTATGGGATGGTGGCGGCGATCACGGCGCGGGCGCGGGGCGGAACGGGGCAGCGGCTGGACGTGTCGCAGCTCATGTCGCTGGCCTGGCTGGAGCGGTGGGCCGTCGAGACCTTGCTGGTGCGCGGGCTGGACGAGTGGCCGCGATTCGATCGCGCCAACACCCGCAATCCGCTGTTCAGCCATTACCGCTGCGGGGACGGGGAGTGGATCATCCTGGGGATCGTCGACCACGAGCGCGACTGGGATCCGTTCTGCGAGGCGATGGGGCTGGAGTGGATGCACGAGGACGAGCGCTTCCACACGGGCGAGGCGCGCATCGCCAACGCGCGGGCGCTGGTGCAAGCGCTCGACAAGCGCTTCGCGGAGGAGCCGCGGGCGTACTGGGAGGAGCGGCTGGGAGCGCAGCGGGCCTTGGTGTTCGATCGGGTGCAGAAGATCCGGGACCTGCCGCAGGACCCGGCGGCGCAGGCGAACGCGTACCTCCAGGACGTGGAGCACCCGCGCTACGGACCGGTGAAGATGCTCACGCATCCCACGCTGCTGACAAAGACGCCGGCGGCCTACTACCGCCCGGCGCCGGAGCTGGGCCAGCACACGGACGCCGTGCTACGCGAGCGGCTGGGCTACGACGACGCCCGAATCGCGGCGCTGCGCGCCGAGGGCGTGATTCGCTAGCGGCTACTTGGGTCGTGTGGACTTTCCCCCATGTACCGTCGGCTCCGCGCACCACTGCCTGCGCAGCACGTCGAGCGGCTCAAGGATCGACTCCGGCAGTCCGAGCAGATCGCAGAGCATCGCTTGGTCGAGCGCCTTGCGCGTCTCGTCGCGGTAGGCCTCGTTGGCAGGCAGGAACGTCCAGTCGCGGAAGTCGGTGAAGATCTTCGATGCGAGGCGGAGCTGCCGTGTATTGAGCGTTCGCATGTCGATCACCGGAAGCGACGGCAGACCTGAGATTGTCAAGCGCGCCCGCCCTTGTTGCTGCCGTGTGCCTACCCACCAGAAGCAAATCACCCCCAGCGTAGTGTTCGCCCACAGGGCCAGCGCCTCCTCCCAGCGCGCGGGTTCTTCAATGCTGAAGTTCGGCCACGCCGTACCGCCGATCGAACGGTCCGGGGTGAGGCAGGCGGCGAGACTCTGGGAGTTGAGCCGGAAATCGCGGTTGAAGTGCAGCCGGGTCGCCGTCTCCCATACATCACCGGCCACCTCGTCGCGTCCCGACCGCACGCGACCCTCACTGTCGGGCTCCACCACAAGCCGCCGTTCGCGATCCGCGTCGTGTCCCCAGAGCATTGGGTAGACGGCTGCCTCGCGACGCTCGATCACATCGAAGGGTCCCTTGTTCTTCCCATTAATCTGCATGTCATGCAGGCCCTTCGTGCCCAGATTGCCGATCGTCGTCATCGGAATGTTGAACGTCTCCCGCACACGGGGCAGGAGCAATGATCCTTGTTCAAGAGCCAGCACGGAATCCGCCACGGCCGGTTCTCTGAGTGACGCGCATCCGCCGTTTGCGAGCGTAGCTCGAATGAAGCAGCCCGCTTTTTTATCGCCAATAAAGATGAGGCCGCGGCCATTGTTTGGGAGACGGCGGATGACGCGCCCGACCTCCGATGCTTCCGCAATGCTCTGGGGGCGGCGATGGAGGTTGACGTAGAGCGCGCTTGCGTCTGCTTCCTCTACGTCGAAAGGCTCGCCTCGCTTCACCCCGACGATCAGCACCTCGCCCATGCCCGTATCCGCCGAGAAGGATCGCTCTGACTCCGACCGACCAGTAGCCGTGATCGCCATCACGGTCAGATCACGGTAGTGCGCGGCGAGCAGACGACGCGCAGCCGACCAGGCTTCGCCTGAGACCACCGTAAGTGGGAGTACCAGTGCTAGCACGCCCCCGGGCTTCGCTTTCTGATGTGCGAGATCGATGAAATTCGACGCCAGCCCCGCATACCCGTGTCCAGCGGGATAGCGTAAATGGCTACGTATCTTCTTGAGCGCCTTCGACATGGCGCGCTGCTCGTCAGCACTCGTACTAAATCCAGCAAATGAAGATACGGGCATCCCTTCCACCACCCCCTCGTGTCCGAGTGGCCGCGTGAATGGAGGGTTCATGATCACGAGGTTTGCTGTTCTGGCAGGCAGCACAAGCTCCTGGAAACCTTCGGCTCTTGCGTCTGCTCCCGTACCGCTCACGACTTGCGGACCGGTGCTGAACAGAGCCAACATCTTGTCGCTCTCGATCAGGTCGAGCGAGCCGATCGCGATAGCGTCGCCGGCTTCCCTGTCCTGCCTGCCGTAGGGCATCGTATGGACGTGTGTGTTACCAAACGTCATGGTCGGGTGCGCGCTCGACAGCATCGAAGCGGTCAGGTGCGTCGCCGCCGGCATGATGTCCGCTCCAACCAGCGCACGCTCCATCATCGCGCGGTGCAGTGCTGCATCGTCGCCGCCGCTGCGCCGGTGGCGCAACGTGGCCGCGCGGTAGGCGGCAGAGAGCAGGATGCCCGTACCACAGGCGAGATCTGCGATGCGCAGGGCCTTGACCGCTTCTGCGTCAGCCCAGTCCACATCCAGCCGCGACACCGCCAGCTCGGCCAGCAGCGCGGCGGAGGCGGGCAGCGTGTAGAAGGTCGCCAGGAACTTCCGGTCCGTGATCAAACGCCCAAACATCTGGCCGGCCATGTCCTGCGTGCTGGTCACTCCGATACCGTCCAGCTCGCCCGCGACTAAATGCAGGCGATCGAGCATCGCCTGCGCCTTGCCGTTGGGGATGGGCAGCAGCACGTCCGAGGCGATCTTGAAGATGGGCCAGTAATTGATCTCGTCGAGAATGTAGCGCCACGTCTCTAACACCTTGCTCTTCAGCAAGCGCCCGCGGGCGCCGCGTAGCTCGTCGAGCGTGCGGATGTCGTACGCCCCCGCGATGCCGGTCTGGACGGTGAGCGCGTTGGCGACGTCGCCGCAGCCATGCGCGAGGTCTGCTCGCCGTCCTCCTGGTGCAGCGCCTCCGCGATCTTTTTGAGGACATCGGGATAGTCGTCCTTGAGGTCGGAGCGAAGGCGGTCGGCGGCCTCGCGCACGCCATCCTCAAGGATGCGCATCCCTTCGGCGAGGTGCCGTTCGGAGAGGGCAGTCTGCTCGATCAGGCCCGCGAGGTCGTCGATGCCGCCACCGAGCCAGCCCGACTCCGGCCAGCGGGCGGGATCGTGCGGCTCCTCTTCGCGGTGGGTGAAGACGCAGTAGCGGAACTCGGCAGCCTCAATGCTCTCGGCGAGACGGCCCTGATCGCGGCGCAGCCCGGCCGGTACACGGACGGCGATGGCCTGCTCGACCTCATCGCCGCTCTCCGCCATGACCAAGCCGAGGCGAGATCGAGCGTCTTCCTCGACGGTGGAGGCGGGATCGAACTCGGTCTCGACGATCACCGGCGCGCCGCCGGGGTGGCGGATCACGATATCCGGCTGGAGTCCCGGATGATCCTTGAATACGCCGGTTCGCTCCGCTCCGATGCGCTCGCGCCAGCGCGGGTGTTTGCCGCGCAGCGCGTTTGCGAGATCGACGTTGAAGGCCGGTTCGGTGGTTTTCGGCATCGGCGTCACCGTAGCGCTTGCGCCGCCCAGGCGGAACGCGCCCACCGTCCCGTGAAAGCGCGCGCTCGTCGATTCCCCGTCCACGGCCCGGGCACTTGAAACACGAGCGTAGAATGCCGGCAGGCGCGCGCCGAGCGGCGCGTTCCCTGGGAGACGGGAGCAGGCGATGGATATCGGACCGCTGAGCGGCGTGAAGGTGGTGGAGTGCAGCATCTGGGGGTTCGGCCCGATCGGCGGGTTGATGCTGGGCGACTTGGGAGCGGACGTGATCAAGATCGAGAGTCCACGCCGCCCCGATCCGGCCCGGCACGTGACGAACGTGGTGGGGATCGAGGTGATGATGGAGGACGGACGCAGCGCCTGCTGGCAGAGCTTCAACCGCAACAAGCGGTCGCTGGCGCTGGACTTGAAGACCGAGCAGGGGCGGGCGGTGCTGAAGGCGCTGGTGAAAGAGACGGATATCTTCTTGGAGAACTACCGGCCCGGCGTGTTCGACAAGCTGGGACTGGGATACGAGGAGCTGTCGAAGATCAATCCGCGGCTGATCTACGCCTCGACCGCGGGGTACGGGTTCGAGGGGCCGGAGGCGAACAAGCCGGCGCTGGACGTGGTGGGGCAGGCGCGCTCGGGCTTCATGTGGACGAGCGGGGCGCCGGGCGATCCGCCGATGTGGAATTCGCAAGGGGTGGCGGATGTGATGGGCGCGACCTGCGTCGCCTACGGGATCTTGGCGGCGCTGGCGGCGCGAGAGCTGCAGGGGGTGGGGCAGAAGGTGGAGATCTCGCATATCATGGCCAACATGTGGCTGTCGTTCTGGGGGATCAGCGTGGGAATGATGCGGGGCTATGAAGACTGGCCGCGCTTCGACCGCACGAAGGCCGGCAATCCCCTCTGGAACCTGTACGAGTGCGGGGACGGGGAGTGGATCATCTTGGGGATCGCGGAGGCGGACCCGCACTGGCCCGGCTTCTGCACGGAGATGGAGCTGACGGAATTGATCGATGATTCGCGGTTCAATTCGATGGACAGCCGCCGCGACAACGCCGAAGAACTGATCCGCATCCTGGACCAGCGCTTTCGCGAGGCGACGCGCGCCGAATGGGAAGAGCGGCTGGGCCGGAACCCGGACCTGATCTACTCGCGGGTGCAGCGGCTGGGAGACTTGCTGCACGACCCCGCCGTGCAAGCGAACAACTACCTCGCCGATCATCCGCACCGGCATTACGGCGTGACGAAAATGCTGACGCACCCGGTCACGCTGCGAAAGACGCCAGCGTCGATCCGGCGCGACGCGCCCGATCTCGGAGAGCACACGGACGAAGTGCTGTCGGAGTGGCTTGGGTACGACGCCGCGCAGATCGAGGAGCTGGCGAGCGCGGGCGTCACCGAATAGGACGCGCGGGCCGCGCCGCCGTTAGCCGAAAGCGCCGGCGCTCATCAGTTCCGCGACCTCTTCGCTGCTGCAGCCGAGATCTTCGGTGAGGACTTCGAAATTGTGCTCGCCGAGGTCGGGCGCGGCGCCGCGGGGCCGCAGTTCCGACTCACTGAACTTGACGGGGTAGTTCTGCGCGCGGACGGTGCCCCAAACGGGGTGCTCCATCTCGACGAGGTACTCATTGGCGAGAACTTGGGGATCGTTCTGTAAGTCGGGAAGGCGCTGCACACGCTCCCACTCCAGGCTCTCGTCTTGCCCGAGGATCGACTCCCACTCGGCCCGAGGCTTGGTCGCGAACTGTTTCTCAAGGATGGCAACGAGTTCCGCCGCGTTCTCTTTACGATTCTCGACCGTGCTGAAGCGCGGATCGTCGACCAGCTCGGTGCGGGCGATCAGGGCACAGAAGCCGGGCCACTTCTCGTCGCGGACCGTAGCCATGGCGATCCACTCGTCGTCGGCGCAGAGGTAGTGGTTGAACATGGGTTGCTTGGCGCGGCGGCGGTCTTGCCGGGGCCAGGGGATATCGAGCAGGAGCTGATTGCTGACGGCCCAGTACTGGATCCACATGGCGGCGCCGAGGTTGGAAAGTTCGACTTTCTGGCCCTCGCCCGAGCGCTCGCGGGCGTAGAGGGCGGAGATGACCGAATGGGCGAGCAGGGTGCCGCCGGTCATGTCCGGGAAGCCACCGAGATGGTAGAGCGGGGGATGATCGTCGCTGCCGGCGCCGAACATGAGGCCGGAGCGGGCCTGGCCCGTGAAGTCGTTGCCGGAACGGTGGCCCTGCGGACCGGCTTCGCCGTAGGCGCTGGCGGTGGCGTAGATGAGGCGCGGGTTGCGCTCCCGCAGCGTTTCGTAGTCAAGGCCAAGCTTGCGCACGACGGGCGGGCGGATGTTGAGCGTGAAGACATCCGCTTTGTCGATGAGGCGAAGGGCGAGCTCGCGGCCTTGGGGGTGCTTGAGGTTGAAAGTGACGGAGCGTTTGCCCCAGTTCATCACTTCAAAGAAGGCGTTGCGATCACCGGGCATCTGGCAGTCGGTGATGCCGGCAACGTAGCGCATGTTCCGGGTAGGATCGCCGCCGCGCACCGGGTCCTCAATGCGGATCACGTCCGCGCCTAGATCGCGGAGCATGACGCCGCACATGGGGCCAGTGGCGTACATCGACCATTCGACAACGCGGATCCCGTCCAGTGGAGCCTCCATCGCTTGTCTCCTCTGCGGTCCTAGCCGGCGACGCCGGCGGTCATGTACTCGGAGATCTCCTCGGGCGAGAGGCCCAGCTCCTCGGTGAGGATCTCGAAGGTATGCTCACCGAATTCGGGAGCGGGCTGCCGCGCAGGGATGGGATTCTTCTCGAACTGCATGGGGTAGTTCTGCACCCGCGTCTTGCCGTAGACGGGATGGTCGATCTCGGTGATGTAGTTGTTGGCGCGCACCTGATCGTCGGCGGCCAGGTCTTCGACGCGCTGCACGCGCTCGAAGGCAAGAGAGGGATCACGCGCCAGGATCTCTTCCCACTCGGCGCGGGGGCGCGTCTTGAAGTAAGCGTCCAGGATCGCGACGAGCTCCTCGGCGTTGTGGCGGCGGGCCTCGACGTCGTGGAAGCGCTCGTCGTCCATGAGCTGATCGAGGCCCATAACACGGCAGAATGCGGGCCAATTCTCGGGCAGCAGGTTGGCGAGGGCGAGCCACTCTCCGTCGCCGCAGGGGTAGTGATTCCAGAGGGCGTTGCCGGGCTGGCGCCGGTCCATGCGCGGCCAGCGCTGGCCAACGAGCGAGTTGATGCCGACCGCCCAGTACTGGAACCACATGCCGGCGCCCAGATTGGAGACATCGATCATCTGCCCCTTGCCGGTGCGTTCACGCGCGTACAGAGCGGTGAGGATGCCGTGGGAGAGGAGCGTGGAGCCGCCGATATCGCAGGGCGCACCGGTGTGGTAGAGCGGCGGGTCTTCATCGGTGCCGGGGCCCCACATCATGCCGGAGCGCGCCTGACCGGTGTAGTCGTTGCCGGTGCGATCGGCGAGGGGGCCGCTGGAACCGAAAGCGCTGGAGGCCGCGTAGACGATCCGCGGATTGCGCTTGCGGACGGATTCGTAGTCGAGGCCGATACGCTTGACGACGGGTGGACGGAAGTTGGTGAGGAACACATCGGCCTTTTCGATGAGCTGCATCGCCAGTTCTTTGCCCTCAGGCGCTTTGAGGTTCAGACCAATGGACCGCTTGCCCCAGTTCGAGATCTCGAAGGAAGCGTTGCGTCCGCCCGGCATCTGCGCATCGACGGTTCCGTTGGTGTAACGCAGGCCGCGCAGGGTCTCGCCGCCGGTGCTGGGATTTTCGAGTTTGATGACATCGGCGCCGAGGTCGCGCAGCATGACGCCGGCGAGCGGGCCCATGACGTAAATGGACCATTCCACGACCTTGATGCCGTCAAGGATCGGTTTCGCCACGACATCCTCCAAGTCAAGCACGGAAGGAAGCGCGACTGGCCATTACCTACGGCCAGTGCTACTGCCATTCGCAGCCGTAGTCTAATAGCCGGAACGATAGCAGCTATGATGCGCGCTGGGTTGACGAGGCAAGACATGGACCGAGAGAGACGATGAGAAGATTGGAGGGGCGGAGGGCGCTCGTCACCGGCGGATCCCGCGGGTTGGGAGCGGCGATCGCTCGGCGGTTGGCGCAAGAGGGATGTGGTGTAGCGGTCAGCGGGCGCAGGGAGTCGGAGCACGCGCGGGCGGTGATCGAGACGATCGAGGCGCAGGGTGGCAAGGCGGTGTTGGTAACAGGGGACGTCGGCGACGCGGCAGAGGCGGCGACAATTGTGGAGCGGGCGGCGGGAAAGCTAGACGGGCTCGACATCCTGGTCAACAGCGCAGGGATTTGGCGGGGTGGGCGGTTGAAGGACGCGAATCTGGACGATTGGCACGAGATCTGGCGGATCAACATCATGGGGACGATGCACGTTACGCGCACAGCGCTGCCTTACCTAGAGGCAGCATCGAAGAGCGGGGCACAGGCAAGCATCGTCGTGATGAGTTCCAGCGTCGGATTCAAGGGCTTCCCGGGAGACACGGCCTATGCGACGACGAAGGCGGGGCTGGTGGGGTTCACGCGGGCGCTGGCTAAGGAGGTCGCCCGGAAGGGGATCACGGTCAATGCGCTCACACCCGGCTACATCAACGTCGGAGTGACCGATGAGGTGCCCCAGAAGGGCCGTGACATGATGCTGGAGCGGATCCCATTGGGGCGGCCGGGAACAGCGGATGAGGTAGCGGCGGCCGTAGCTTTCCTGGTATCGGAGGGAACGTATATCACGGGGCACACGCTCGATATCGACGGCAGCATTGAGCTATAGCGTTACACTGCGGGCGCGAGATACTGAAACGGGCAACGTTCAGACAACAGACTGCGGGAGGGTCATATGCGAGACGTAGCGATCGTGGGAGCGGGGATGACCCGCTTCGGGAAATTCCTCGAGAAGAGCTCCAAGGATCTGGGGCAGGAAGCGGTGCAGAACGCGCTGGACGACGCCGGCTTGCAGAAGAGTGATGTCGAAGCGGCGATCGTCGGGAACGCGGTGGGTGGCCTGATGACGGGCCAGGAGATGGTTCGGGGGCAGGCGATCCTGCGGCCCTGGGGCTTCGGCGACATTCCGATTATCAACACGGAGAACGCGTGCGCCAGCTCGTCGACGGCGTTCCACTTGGCGTGGCTTTACGTAGCGAGCGGGATGCACGACTGCGTCTTGGCGCTGGGCGTGGAAAAACTCTACGACGAAGACAAGGCGAAGTCGTTCCGGGCGATCGGCACGGCGGTCGACATGGAGCTCGACGCCGAAACGGAAGGGGGCGCGGGTGAGACACGCACGCGCTTCATGGACCTGTACGCGGACGCTGCTAAAGCGCACATGGAGAAGTACGGCACCACGGTGCAACAGATCGCCAAAGTGGCGTCGAAGAACCACACGAACGGATCGTTGAACCCATACGCGCAGTTCCGGAAGCCGTTCAGCGTGGAAGACGTCCTGCAGGCACGGATGGTGGCCGATCCGCTCACGCTGTACATGTGCTCCGGCATTGGCGACGGCAGCGCAGCGACGATCCTTTGTTCGGCAGAGAAGGCGAAGCAGCTGCGCACGGACCCGATCTGGGTGCGAGCTTCCGCGATCTCATCCGGGCACGACCGAGACGGAGGCGAAGCACCAGTCGCGGAGCGGACATCAAAGCGCGCCTATGAGGCGGCTGGAATCGGACCCTCGGACGTGGACGTCGTGGAGCTGCACGACGCGGCAGCACCAGCCGAGATCAGCTTGGTGGAAGAGCTCGGCTTCTGCGCCTACGGCGAAGGCGGTCCGTTCGCGGAGTCCGGTGCGTCGCAGATCGACGGCGACACGCCGGTGAATCCAAGCGGTGGTCTGATGGCGCGTGGCCACCCGATCGGTGCGACCGGTCTCGGCCAGTTGGTCGAGATTACATGGCAGCTGCGCGGCCAGGCGGGTGACCGTCAGGTGAAGGACGCCAAAGTCGGGCTGACGCACAACGCGGGCGGCGAGATCCGCGGCGAAGCCGCGGTCAATACCGTGCACGTACTGACCCGCTAGCAACGCGGATCGAGACAAACAACGAGCCGTCGGTCAGTGACTTCCGCGCGCGGAAGTCACTGACCGGATCAGGAACCGCTCAGCTCGGACTCGTCCCCAGGCGCGACACGGTCTCGTCGGTAGCTGACGTGGTCTAGGAGGAAGCCATGGCGCTGCGAACGCCGGAGGAGTACGTCGAAAGCTTGCGCGATGGCCGCCGAGTGTACGTCGCGGGAGAACGCGTCGATGACGTAACGACGCACCCGATCCTCCAAATCACCACAGAGCACTCGGCCGGCACCTACCGGCATCAGCACGATCCAGAGCTGCAGGAGCTGTTCACGTACGAGCCCGACGGGGAGAGCCAGCGGGCGAGCCGCTACTTCAAGCTCGTGACGACGCCGGACGAGTTGCTGACACGGGGTGACCTGATCGAAGAGGACACGCGGCGCCACAACTCGACGTTCAACATCACGAAGGCAGTCGGGTCAGATGCGATGCACGCCCTGAAAGTTTGGTCGCATCAGACGGACAGGGATCTGGGAACCGACTACTCGCCGCGCGTTGATGCTTGGATCAACCACGTGCGCGCGCAGGATCTGTCGCTAGCACTGTCACAGACGGACGTGAAGGGTGATCGGTCGCTCCGGCCGCACCAACAGCCCAACCCGGATGCGTATTTGCACATCGTGGAGCGCCGAGACGATGGAATCGTCGTGCGAGGGGCGAAGGCACATTTGACCGCCGGGCCGGTCGTCAACGAGCTGATCTTCATCCCCACGCGGATGATGGGGGAGGAAGACGCTGCCTACGCGGTCGCGTTCGCGATCCCGGTGAACACGCCGGGGCTCACGCTGATCTGCCGACAGACGGGGGATGTCTCGCAATCGACGTTTGATTATCCGATCAGCCGCCGGAACATCGAGACGGAGGCGGTGACGGTCCTCGACGACGTGTTCGTACCTTGGGATCGGGTGTTCCTGGCAGGGGAATGGCAGGCGGCAGGAGCACTAGCAGTGACTTTTGCAAACTACCACCGCTACACGGCGATCTCGTACAAACCCCCGACGGCGGACCTATTCGTGGGAGCGGCGCAGCTCGTGGCCGAGCAGAATGGGGCAGCGCGAGCAGGACATATTCGGGACAAGATCGCGCAGTTGATCATCTATGGAGAGATCATCCGTGCCTGCCGCAAAGCAGCAGCGCGGGAAGCGACGCCGATCGAACCGGGGATGGTCTACCCGAATCAAGTCTACGCCAACGCAGGAAAGTACCACTTCGCGTCGGGGTTCCACCACGCAGCGGCGATCCTGCAGGACATCGCGGGGGGACTAGCGATAACGGCGCCGATGGAGGCGGATTTCAAGAACCCTGAGACCGGTCCGTATTTGGAGCATTACCTGACGGGGGCGGGGGAAACGTCGGCGGCGGAGCGAGTGAACCTGTTCCACTTGATCCGCGATATGACCGCTTCGGAATTCGGCGGATACAACTACGTCGTGACGCTGCACGGTGAAGGTTCGATGGCAGCGCAGCTGCTGACAACCTACCGCGACTACGACCTGGAGCGGTGCAAGGCACTGGTACGCGCCACGCTCGACACCGCGCGCTAATATTCGCTGCGTGGAAGGGTGCGTTGGATGGACCTAGGACTGGCCGGCAAGGGAGTCATCGTCACGGGCGGCGGCTCGAACATCGGACGGGCGATCACGCTGACGCTAGCCCGTGAGGGTGCGCATGTCCTCATCGCGGACCTCGACGTTCCGCAGGCCGAACGGGTCGTGGCGGAAGCGGAGGCGCTGCGGGCGGGAGGACGGACGCAGGCGATAGAAACCGATGTGACGAAGAGCACGTCGATTGAGGCAGCGGTGGAGCGGGCGGTATCGGAGTTCGGCCGCATCGACGTGCTGGTGAGCAACGTCGGGTGGACGCACGACCAGCTGTTCTTGGATAAGCCGCTGGAAGAGTTCGAGCGGGAGATTCAGCTCAATCTGTGGGGTGCGATCCACTCCACGCGGGCGGTGCTACCGCGCATGGCGGAACAGGGGAGCGGCCGGGTGGTGTACATCAGCTCCGATGCGGGCCGCATGGGCGAGTACCGTGAGTCCGTGTACTCAGCATGCAAGGCAGGGTTGATCGCGCTCGCGAAGGCGCTATCGCGTGAGTACGGCAAGTTCGGGGTGACGTTCAACGCGGTCTGCCCGGGTTTAACGGTGCCGGACACGGAGGAGGCGATGGGCGAGGGAAGCATGTGGCAGGAGCTGAGCACAGTGTTCACACCCGAGGCACGGGAACGCGCCACGCGGGCATATCCGCTGCGACGGTTGGGCACGGCTCAGGATCCGGCCAATGCTGTGGCGTTCCTAGCGTCGGAGGCGGCCGGGTTCATTACAGGCCAGACGCTGAGTGTCAGCGGGGGCTACACAATGCAGTAATGGGTATGAGAGCGGTGATCGCCGGAGATCTACGTTCTCTCTGTGATGAAGGCGCTGCCCTCCGCGCTGACGAGTTGCGCAGCACTCGACG
This sequence comes from Dehalococcoidia bacterium, assembly GCA_965220315.1. Lineage (GTDB taxonomy): Bacteria > Chloroflexota > Dehalococcoidia > Bin125 > Bin125 > JAPOXK01. Next base: position 443,638 of record CBDCPP010000002.1, on the reverse strand, counting down.
CAGGAATCACCAGCCCGGACTCTCGCTGAGCAAAATCCGTTTCTTTGTCGCTCTGATACTTCTCGAGCAGATCAAGGTAGGACTCAATAATCTCAGGGAGGCGGCCGGTGCGCTCGATCTCATACGCGGCTTGATCGGTGAGATCGAAGAGTCGTTGGGCGTGCCTGTAGTTGATCTCGACGGCGGAGCCCTGAATAGCGTCGGCCACCAGTAACGTGATGAACTGTCGGGGCTTGCCGAGCAGGCGCTCCCAGCCCCTGCCGAGGAGTTCGTCCAGACGCTTGCCGACATAGAAGCGGGGCGGGCGAGCGTAGCGCTCCAACTCCAGCATACCGTCGATGCCGGGAAAGTACTCCCCGTGCAGATCACGGAGGCGCTGGGGGGCACTCTCGTGCGTGTCGGAGTGACGAATACCCTCGTCAACAGGCAGCTGGCCGAGGAGGAGGTGTTGTTGCAGCGTGCCCACAGCACTCTCCCCTCGGCCAAGACTCGACGGTGAACAAGCGGCGCAAGCGCCGCAGCGCCGTCGCTGCTACTGGACTCCAGTTTCGATCAGCATATTACCGTACTCATCGACTTCAATAGACGCGCCCGGCGGCAGGATCGTGGTGGAGGTAGGCTCCTCGACGACAGCCGGACCGTCGATCATGTTGCCGGGCTGCAGCCGCTCGCGAGTGTAGACGTTGGTATCGTGGTAGCCGCCGTCGAAGTAGACCCGGCGCGTGGTACGCAGAGCGCCCGAAGCGTCCTTACCGCCCTTCACGCCCCGAGGAATCTCCGGCTTCTGCACGGAAGCGCTGCCGAAGACGCGGGCGTGCACGACTTGGACCTCTTGCTCGGGATCGGCGTGGCCGTACTCGCGCTCGTGCTCGTTGTGGAAGTGCTCGGTAGCCTGATCCAGCACGTCGTCGGTGACGTTGACCTTGCCTTGCTCGTCGAGATCCAACTTGATAGAGATCGTGCCCGCCTCGGCGACGCGAATATCGTCCTTGGATGGAATGTCACCGGTCTTTTGCGCAAGGTCGCCGAGTGAGACGGAGAGGGAATAGACCTGCCCGTAGTACTGCAGGTCGAGGTAGTACTCCATCTTTACGTCATGGGGTGAGATCCCTTGTCGCAGGAAAGACTGGTAGATGGATTCGCGCAGATCGTTGAAGGTCTCTTCAAGGTCGTCATTGGAGAGTGCGCGCCGGCGCCGAAGGACAGTCTTGCTGCGGTCCTGCACCATGTCGACGGTGAGCAGACCCCAAGCCGAGAGGACACCCGGTCCTGTTGGAACGACCGCGTGCTTCATTCCGAGCTCGCGGGCGAGAGTAGTGCAGTACATCGCGCCTCCGCCGCCGAGGCCGACGAGCGAAAAGTCGCGGGGGTCGTAGCCTTTCTCGACCGTCACGTAGCGGACGGCCTGCATCATGTTGTTCTCCATGATCTTGAGCACGCCATCGGCCGCTTCCTCAAGGCCAAGGTTGAGCGACTTGCCGACAAGGTCGGCAAGCGCCTTTTCGGAAAGATCCTTGCGGATCGTCATCTCGCCGCCGAGGAACTGACCCGGGTCGATGCGGCCGAGAACGACTTGAGCGTCTGTCGAGGTGGGCTCGGTACCGTTGGTGTCGTAGCAGGCGGGGCCTGGGACGGCGCCAGCGCTTTGGGGGCCGACGTGCAGAATGCCACCTTCGTCGATCCAGGCGATGGAGCCGCCGCCCGCGCCGATGGAGACAACATCGACGGAGGGGAAGAGCACGGGCATGCCCCACTCAATCAGGAGCGGGCTCGTCCAGCGCGGGCGCCCATCAACGATGACGGAGACGTCAGCGCTGGTGCCGCCGATATCAATGCCGACGAGATCCGAGATGCCGGTCAACTCAGAGAGCCGCTGGAGAGCCATGGCCCCACCGGCGGGGCCGGAACGGGCCATCTTGGCCGGAACGGTCTTGGCTTCGTCGATGGTGGCGACGCCGCCGTTGGACTGCATGACGGACACATCGGTCTTGAGTCCAGCGTCGCGGAGGCCCCGGCTGAGGTTATCGAGGTAGGACTCAACGCGAGGTCCGACGAAGGCGTTCGCGGCGACAGTGCTGCCACGCTCAAACTCACGCATCTCCTGCGTTACTTCGGAAGAAGCGGTGACGAAGGCGTCCGGCATAGCTTTCTGCACCATCTCCTTGACGCGCATCTCGTGCTTGGGATGCTGATAGGAGTGGATGAAGCAGATAGCAACCGCCTCAATGTCGCGGACCTTGAGCGTCTCAATGACATCTTCGACTTGCGCTTCGTCGAGCGGAGTAGCGACTTCTCCGTTCCAGTAGAGGCGCTCCTTGATCTCGAGGCGGTGCCGCCGGGGAACGAGCGCCGGGGGTGGCGTCCACTGAGCGTCGTAGAGTTCCTTGCGGTTGGCGCGCCGGATTTCGAGTGTGTCGCGGAATCCCTCAGTGGTAAGAAAGGCAGTTTTGGCGCCATCGCGCTCGATCAAGGTGTTGGTTGCCGTAGTAGTACCGTGCGCGGCGCTCTCGACATCGGCAAGGTCAATATCGAGCTTTTCGATGCCGATGAGGATGCCCTGGGAGGGGTCAGTTGGGGTGGTCGGCACTTTGGCGAGGCGCATCTCACCGCCCTCTTGGTCATAGAGGACAAAGTCTGTGAAGGTTCCACCCACGTCAATCCCGATTCGGTACCTCGCCATGTCACTGCCTTTCTCTAGGACGCGTGAACGCCCCCGCACCCCAGTGGGGACTCTCGTTTACAGGACCGCCGGAGCCGTGAACCGCTAGGTCGTACCACCGACCGATTCACCTTGCCACCCATCAGCATGGGCAAGCTCGGCTCGTATTCGGGTCCGTTCCATTCTCCACGTCGCCGCGCCGGACAATCATCGCGGCGGCGCTTCTTGAACCGGACGGAGGGCCATCCCCGATCCGGAGAAGCCTACGATAACGTCCCTCTTGATAACGGATGTGCGCGGCACGGTCCAGTCCCATGAGCACTCTGGCTCGCCTCCAAGACTAGCAGCCGCCCGAGGCGGCGCGCATCTGCTTTCGCAGGTCCGCAGTAGCGGCTTCATCGACTTCGTATTCGAGCCGTCGTCGGTCGATCTCCTGCACGACGACGCCGTATTGGGAACGGGCTGCGGCTTCCGTGATGTAGCCGTCCTTGACATCCTCAATGACTCGGTCCACGGGACGTTCCAAGGCAGGGCCATAACCGCCGCCGCCATTTGACCAGAACGAAAGGACTTCACCAGGGCCGACCGGGACGTTGACAACGAAAGTACCGAGGTTGCGCTCTTGCTCGGTTCCAGGGTTTCCAACGACACGTGCGGTCCAGCCTTCAGCGCCGTCGAAGATGCCGGAGGGGCCGAAGCGTTCGCGGTTGGTGATATTGGAGAGAGTGCCTTCTTGGTAAGGCTCAATAGTTTGGTCGAGACCGAGACCGCCACGGGAGCAGCCGGGGCCACCCGAGTCCACCAGGAATTGGTAGCGATGGTAAAGGACGGGATAGCGGCGTTCTTGGAGCTCGCAGGGAATGTTGGTCGCGCTGGCGGAATACGGGGAAGCAATGTTGTTGCCACCGTCGTGATCACGGGCGGCGCCCATGCCGCCGAAGGCCCAAAGATAGTTGATGAAGGGCGCGTCAAAGCCGGGGCGTAGGTCGTTCCCGGCGAAAGTCGAGTTGACGATCGCGGAGGGAAGGCCAATGGCGCGCTCGGGGCTGGCTTGGCCGAGCGCGAGCATGGTGGCACCCATCGTCACGTCCATGCTGGTGATGGCGAGGCCAGAGATGCCGACGGGAGGCTGCGCCCAGACCAGCGAGCCACGCTTGGCTTTGATCTCGATCGCGCGCATGACGCCCGAGTTGATCGGCATAGGAGGCAGGATGGCGGCGAGGCCGATGAAGACCGCAGAAGTGGTGGCGGCGATCGTACAGTTAATGCCGGATTGGGCAGGTCCGTCGGTAGCGGTAAGATCAAAGATGGCGTGGTCACCTTCGATCGTGAGCTTCAACCGAATGGTCTTAGGCTTGCCGGTAAAGACATCCTGGTCGATACGGTCTTCGGCGTAATAGTCGCCGTCAGGTAGGCTGGCGAAGGCAGCGCGCGCCATTCGCTCAGAGTAGTTCTGTGTTTCCTCCATTGCGTTGAGGACGGCTTGGCGGCCGTAGCGTTTAACCAGTAACTCGATGCGGTTGGCGCCAGCGCGAACGGCGGCGACTTGGGAATTGAGGTCGCCGAGCCGCTCCCAAGACTGGCGCATGTTGTGAAGCAAGATGGCGACGATGTCGTCATTCAGCACGCCGCGCTTGTAGAGCGTGAGCGCGGGAATACGGATCCCCTCTTCGAAATGGGAGCGCGCTTGTACGTTGAGCGAGCCGGCGACCACGCCTCCAACGTCGGACCAATGCGCCGTGCAAGAGGTGAATCCAACGAGGGCTTCGCCGTCGAAGACCGGTTTGATGAAATGGATGTCGTTGCAGTGCGTGCTGGCGATGTACGGGTCGTTGATCATGTAGATGTCGCCCGGCGCCATATTCTCAACGCCGATCGAGCGCATGACCTCGGGGACGGTCAACATGGTGAGGCCGACAAAGGCGGGGAGGTCGTGCTCCCCCTGAGAGACGAGCTTGCCGTGCGGACTGTAGACCGCGGTGGCAAAATCGTTGCCTTCATTGACGGGAGTGGAGTAGGCGGTTTTGGCGACGGTCACAGCCATCTCATTGCAAGTAGCTGTGAAGGTATTACGCAGAACCTCAAAGGTGATGGGATCGAGCTGAGTCGTCACCGCTCTGCCTTTCGCTCAGCACTCAGCGCTCAGCGCCGAGCGCGCATCTCCTCGCGAAGGGCGACAGTAGCGTCCTCGTCGATCTCGTACTGAAGCTGGCGACGATCGATCTCCTTGACAACGACGCCGTATTGCGAACGGGCAGCGGCGAGCGAGACGTAGGCGTCGCGCACGTCTTCCACGACCCGCTCGGGCTCACGCTTCAGTGGATCACCGTAACCGCCACCGCCGGCAGACCAGAAGGTGATCGACTCGCCTGCGTCAGCCGGCTCGTTCACCGAAAAGATGCCGATGTTGCGTGCCTGCTCCGTGCCATGGTTGACGACGAGTCCAGCGGTAGCGCCCTCGCAGCCATCGAAGATGCCCGGCGGGCCGAAGCGCTCGCGGTCGCCGATGCAAGAGATGGTGCCCGCGACGTAGGGGAATTCGACGTACTGGCGCAGACCCGCCCCCCCGCGATTCCTGCCCGGGCCGCCGGAGTCCTGCAGGCACTCGTAGATACGCCAGAGCACGGGGTACCGTCGCTCTTGGAGTTCGGCAGGGATGTTTTGTGTGCTCGCGGTATAGGGAGAGCCAGCGACATTGGCCCCATCGTGCGTCTCGACGGCGCCGAGGCCGCCGAAGCCCCAAACGTAGTTGATGAAGCTGGATTGAAACTCGGGGCGGGTATCGAAGCCAGCGAAGACCGTGTTAAGCACACTGAACGGAGTGGCCGCGCCACGCTCGGGCAATGCCTCGCTCAACGCTTGGACGACGCAGCCAATCGTGCATTCCATGCTCGTGGCGGCAAGGCCGGAGATCGCGACAGGAGGCTGCGCCCAAACGATAGACCCACGTTTGGCCTTGATCTCGATAGTGCGCATGATGCCGGAGTTCATGGGCATAGGCGGGAGGATGGAAGCGAGGCCCAGGAACACCGCGGAGGTAGTGGCAGCGATGGTGCAGTTGATCCCGGACTCGGCGGGGCCATCGGATTCGGTGAGGTCAAAGATGGCGTGGTCATCAGCGATAGTGAGCTTGAGGCGGATGACCTTCGGTTCACCGGTGTGGATGTCCATGTCGACGCGGTCGCTGCTCTCATAGACACCATCGGGCAACGATTGCCAAGAAGCGCGAGCGAGCCGCTCGGAGTGGTCCTGGACTTCCTCCATCGTGGCGAGCACGGTGTCAATACCATGTTTCGCAATGAGAGCATGGAGACGCGCCTCGCCAGCCTTGACCGCGGCGACCTGGGCGTTGAGGTCGCCGACACGCTCCCAAGACTCACGCATATTGTGGAGCAGGATGGCGAGCACGTCCTTGTTGAGTTCCCCCTCGCGATAGATGCGGAGCGCCGGGATACGGACGCCTTCCTCAAAGTGGCTGCGGGCCCGGCAGTTGAGGGATCCTGGGGCGACACCGCCGACATCGGACCAGTGCGCTGTGGAGGAGGTAAACGCCACCAGCACGCCCTCGCGGAAGATAGGTTTCACGAGGTGGATGTCATTGCAGTGGGTGCTGGCCACGTAGGGGTCATTGATCATGTAGATGTCTTCAGGCCGCATCGTTTCACGCCCGATCGCCCGAATCACCTCGGGGACGGTCAACATGGTGAGGCCGACGAAAGCCGGTAGATCGGTCTCCCCTTGGGCAACCAGCTTGCCGTTGCGGTCGTAGACGGTGCCCGCGAAGTCGCGGCCCTCATTGATCGGTGTGGAATAGGCGGTCTTGGCTACGACGAGCGCCATCTCGTTGCAGACGGCACTAAAAGCGTTGCGCAAGACTTCGAACGTGATGGGGTCGATAGCCGTTGGGCTCATCCACACGCCTCCGAGCGTTTTCCATGAGAGCCGACGCGTCCGCGGCGCCGGTCAGAGCGGTCAGTATATGAAGCGGGTTGGCAGCTGGGCAATCGAATTTAGCAGGGGTGGTTAGCCCGGATACACGGCGCTGGAAGGGAAGGTGGGAGTGCGCCTCTCTTGGACCGCATCGACGCCCTCCCGAACGTCGGGACCCATGAATTGGAGCAACTCGAAGGCAGCAGAGGCGTCGAAGTTCGGAGCGTTCATCCGCAGCCAGTTGTTAAGGATGTGCTTCGTGGTGCGGAGGGCGACAGCGGAGCCACGGCCGAGGCGGTCGGCGACTTCGCGGGCGCGATCCATGAGTTCGTCGTGGGGGACGCACATACTAACGAGGCCGATCTCGGCCGCTTGCTCGCCGTTGAGTTCATCGTTGGTGAAAAGGTAGTACTTGGCCCGAGCCATGCCGCAGAGCAGGGGCCAAATGATGGCCGCGTGGTCGCCGGCAGTGACACCGATACGTGTGTGACCGTCCATGATACGCGCCTTATCAGAGGCGATGCTGACATCTGCGAGGAGGGCGACGGCCAACCCAGCACCGATAGCCCAACCGTTGATTGCGGAGATGATCGGCTTATCCAGATTGATCATGTTGTAGACGATGTCGCGGTCCTCTTGAAGGGTCTTGTAGACAAAGTCGAACTGTTGAAAGTCGACGCCGAAGAGGTCGCCACCGGCACAGAAGGCGCGGCCAGCGCCGGTGATGAGCGCGACGCGCGTATCAGGATCGTCGCCGATAGTACGCCAGATCTGTCCGAGTTCCTTGTGGAGCTGCGCATTGACAGCGTTCATCGCCTCGGGTCGGTTCATCGTGATCTGGAGAACGCCGTTGGGCAGGCGCTCGAACAGCAGGTATTCGTAATCGGCGTATTCCATCATGGGTTCGATCCTCCACGTCAGAGAGCCAGCTAGCAGTCAGCAGGGTAACGGATGCTGCGCGCCGAAAACGTCGAGCGGAAGGAATCAGCCCTCGGCGCGAGCGGCGGCGATAGCAGCGCGAAGTTCCTCGGTCTCAGTGGACTCGTGCTCTCGCATGACCGCATACCAATGGTCGAGGTTCTCCTCGTTATCGGCGAGCGGGAAGCATGTCGACCACCATGAGGGCTGGCCACTCTCACTGTCGCCTCGGATTGCTACGAGCGGGGGCGGGGCGCTGGTGCAGCGCTCCTCAACGAGCGGGCAGCGGGGCGCGAGCGGGCAGCCAGGAGGCAGATTGATGGGGCTGGGGATCTCGCCACTTAGGCGCAGGCGCTGGCGTGTGGTCTTGGGATCAGGGAGCAGCACGGACGAGAGGAGCGCCTCACTGTAAGGATGAGTGGGACGAGAAAAGACATCCTCGATCGGGCCGGTCTCGACCAGCTGTCCAAGGTACATGATGGCGAGGCGATGGCTGATGGCGCGCACCGCGCTGAGATCGTGCGAGATGAAAATGTAGGCGATCTGTTGCTCTTCTTGAAGGCGCCGAAGGATACCGATGATGTGAATGCTGACAGAGAGGTCGAGAAGACCGGTGGGCTCATCCAAGACGATGAAGCGCGGTCCTGTCGCGATGGCACGAGCGATGGCGACCTGCTGCTGCTCTGCCTTGCGGATGGCTCCCGGACGCTCGTTAAGGACGCGCGGATCGAGGTCGGCAAGCTCGAGCACTTCCATGACGCGTTTTTGGAGCTCTGTCCGACTGAGTGTCTCGTGGAGGCGCAGGGGCTCGGAAATGATGTCACGGACGCGCATGCGAGGGTTAAAGCCAAGCATGGGATCCTGGTAAACGATCTGCATCTTGGAGCGCATCTGCCGCATGGGTTCGCCAGCGAGATTGAGCAAGTCGACGCCCTCAAAGCGGATCATGCCGGTATCCGGTTCCGTCAGGCGGAGGACGACGCGGCCAAGGGTGGTCTTGCCGGAGCCGCTCTCGCCCACGAGGCCGAGTGTCTCGCCCTCGTGCAGGTCGAGAGAAACATTGCTCACGGCGACGAGCTCTTGCCCCTTGCCGACAGTGAAGGTTTTGGTGAGATTGCGAATTTGGAGGAGAGGTTCGTCCGTCATTCGTCTTCCAACCGTACCAGGTGCCCGGGGGCGACGGTGGTGTAGAGATCGGGCGGCGCCGGCAAATCCTCATGCACGAAGCGCCGATCTTGGGAAGTGTCACGCTCCACATCAATGCGCGCCTCATCCATCTTCTGTTGCGCACGGGCCTCGCGGGCGGCCGAGAGGAGAAGGCGGCTATAGGAGTGCTGGGGGTTCGCGAAGAAATCGAGCACGGGAGCGTACTCCACGATCTGCCCACGGCGAATCACGGCGATCGTATCGCAGTACGTAGCGGCGATGCCGAGGTCGCTAGTGGTCAAAACCAGTGAAGTATTGCGATCCCGGAGAAGAGCGTGGAAGTGATCCATAACCTGAGCCTGGATCGTGACATCCAAACCGACGGTGAACTCATCGCCGAGCAGCATCTGCGGTGAGCAAGCCATGGCCTTGGCAATGAGGATGCGCTGGGCCATGCCACCACTCAGTTCGTGGGGATAGGCCCGGAAACGGATGTCCGGATCAGGGATGCCGATGATGCGAAGGATATCGATCGCTTCCTCGGTGAGATCCTTTTTGCTCCGGTCGGGGAAGTGCGATTTGAGAACATCGACGATCTGGCTGCCAGCGGTCTCGACCGGGTTGAGGGAGAACTTGCCGCCCGGGACGATCATCGCCATCTCGAGCCCGCGGAATTCCTCCATCTGGCCGCTAGATTTCGCCATGAGGTCTTCGCCCCGATAGCCGATGCGACCGCTGCGCTGCTCCACTTCGCGCAGAAGCAAGCGAATGATGGCGAAGAGCAGGGCACTCTTGCCGGAGCCACTCTCACCCATCACCCCGAGTACTTCGCCCGCGTCGACGCTCATGAAGGCACCGTCGATCACGTCGCGGTCCTCGATGAGATGATGAAGAGTCAGGTCGCTGACCCGTAGGATCTCGCCGGAGGATCCGGCAGGAGTGGCGTCAGGGGCCTCAGTAACCACGGAGGCCCGCCCCGCGCCAGCGGACGCGAATGCTCTCGCCGATGACAGCGAGGGAGAAAACAGTCAACCCGAGCGCGATGCCGGGGAAGACAGAGGTCCACCATTGACCGCTCTGCATAAGCTCGACCCCACTCTTGATCATGGCGCCCCACTCCGGCGTGGGAGGAGCGACGCCTGCCCCCACGAAGCTTAGCCCCGCGGTAAGAAGGATGGCGTAACCCATGACGGCCGAGCCTTGAACCGTGGCGGTGGTGACGGAGTTGGGCAGAATGTGGTTAAACATGATGCGCCGGGTCGGGTTGCCGACAGCGCGCTCCGCTTCCACAAAGGTGAGCTCACGCACTAGTAAGGTCTCCGCCCGCACGTAACGGAAGAAGATCGGGGTGAAGAGGAAAGAGAGCACATAGATGACTTTGTCTTGCCCGGATCCGATCACGGCGACGAGGGCCAGCGCGACGATGAAGACGGGAAAGGCTTGAATGATATCCATGAAGCGGGTGAGGACCTCAGCAAGTAAGCCGAACCGGCCTCGGCCGGCGGCGTAGCCCGCTAACAAGCCAAGGACGGAGCCGACGCCAAGGCCGATGATAGTGGAGGCGATGGCGATTACGAGATCGACGCGCGGGGCGGAGAGGGTGCGGCTGAAGACATCCAATGATTTTTCATCCGTACCGAACCAGTACTCGCCACTGGGTGCCAGTAGATTCGCCAGTTGCATTCGAGGCTCGCCTTGAGCGTTCAAGATCGGCTGTCCACGATCGTCGAGAAGAGGATCGCGGAGCACAGATTCGGGATCGTGGGGAACGATGACGGGGCCGACGGCGGCGAGGAAGATCATCACGCCAAGGATGGCAAAGGCAGTGGTGAGGAGTTTCTGCCGGCGCATGCCCGCCAAAATCGCGCTAGCGGAGGGTCGGGGCACACGAACGTGGATAGCTGGCCTGGTGGTGGTGGTCATGACGAGCCCACCGTACTCACCCGGATACGCGGGTCGATGAAGTAGTGAATGATGTCGATCAAGAGGTAGACGACAATCGTGAAGACGGCGGCCACCAGCATCATGCCCTGGATCACATTGAAGTCCAGAGCGTTGACTGCAGATACCGCGTACTGTCCGAAGCCTCCCCACGAGAACACTGTTTCGACGAGGACGGCGCCTCCAAGAAGGAAAGCGTAGAGGACGCCGCTCGTAGTGACGATGGGGAGCAACGCGTTACGCATGATGTAGCGCAAGATGGTGCGCCGCCGCACGCCGACCGCCCGGGCCCCGATGACGTACTGGGAGTTGAACACTTCCGTCGTGGTGACTGCCGTAATTTTCAAGACCACCGGTGCATAGACGATGGCAAGCGTCAGTACGGGCATGATCGAGGCGCGGAAAGCCGTGCCGGCCTGCGCGAAGTCACCCTTGATAAGGGTGTCCAGCAGATCAACGTTAGTGGGTCCGCTAGGGAGTTCCGAGGGAATATACCCCGGCAATTGGCCGATGGGCGCCGGTAAGATATGCAGCTGCGTGAAGAAGATGAAGACAAGGATCAACCCGACCCAGAAATCCGGTAAGGCCCCGGCTAAGAAGCCATAGCCAATGATGGACTTATTGAGCCACGTACCCCAACCGGTGGGAGGGGCTAAGGCCGCGAGATAGCCCACTCCAATCCCGATCACCACACAGGCAACAAGGCCAAGTGTGATCAGCCACAGCGTCGCCGGGACGCGCCGCCCCAATTCTTCGATGACGGGCTGCTTGGTTACGATGGAATTGCCGAAGTCGCCTTGGACAGTGCGCTCGAGGTATTTGCCGTACTGGACGAAAAAGGGCTTGTCTAGGCCAAGGCGCTCGGTTTCGCGGATCACACCCTCTTGCGTGCGGAGCGGACCCAAAATGATCAGGACAGGATCGCCGGGCAGAAGCTTGATCAGCAGGAACGCAAGAAATGAAACCACGAAGAGCTGCGGGATGAGGAAAGCGAAACGCCGCAGCAGGAATTTTCGCATCGTATCTCGCTCTTGGAGGCGTTCCGCTCAATACGTTCTACCCGCACGCTCCAGTCACGGGTGGCCATTGATCTACAGCCTAGCGGGGGGGATGCGCAAGGCCAGGCCGGTAATGCGCCTCCCGGCAGAGCCGCAAAGCATACGGGATCTCGAGAGGACACAACCTCTGTGAGCGACTCGGAAGGCTGAGCCAGTCTTCCGACCAACCTCAGTAGGCCGTCTCCAAGAGCTGTGCCACCACCTCTTCCGTCACGGGACGAGGGTTGGTGGCAACGACCATGTCCTCTAGGGCGTCGTGGACGATCCCGGGGAAGTCCTCTTTGGTGACGCCGACTTCAGAGAGGCGAGTCGGTACTTCCAGATCTTGGATGAAATCGCGCAGTGAGCGGATAAAGGCTCGCGCTGCATCATCGACGCTCATGTCACGGGTATCGATGTCAAAGGCATCGGCCAGGGTGGCCTGGCGATCCTTCACGATCGGGAAGTTGTAGTCCATGACGTGCGGAAGCATGATGCAAGAGGTCACGCCATGGGGGACATCGCAGCGGGCCCCAAGTTGATGGCCGATGCCGTGGCTGAGGCCGACCTGCACGTTGAGCAAACCGAAGAGGCTCATCCAGCAGGCCATCTGGCAACGACCACGGGCGCCGATGTCTTCGGGGTTCTTGGAGGCGTGAGGGAGTTCTTGCGCGAGGATCGTAAGCGCGTCCTTGGAGAGCGCATCGACGAAGGGCATGTGGGCCTGGGAGACGTAGGCTTCGACGCAATGGTCAACGGCGCGCATTCCGGTCGACGCCCAGAGCCAGCCGGGGGTGTGCACGGTCAGGGTGGGGTCGAGATAGGCAGCGACGGGCATCAGCGGCGGGTGCAAGTAAATCTCTTTGACTTGGCGCTTGCTGTCGGTCATGCCGGCGATGTTGGTGAACTCGCCGGCAGAGAGGGTTGTGGAGATCGTAATGTGCTTGGGAACGCGCTCAGGGTGCTTGAGAGATGGAAACTCAACCTTGTCGGGGTATTCAAACTTCGTACTGTAATCGTCACATTGATCGAGCGTCGTGATCTGCTCGGCCATGCACATGGCCATGGCCTTCGCACAATCGATCGGACTGCCGCCGCCCACGCTCACGAGGAAGTCGGCTCCTGCGCTGCGGGCTTCCTCCGCCGCCTGAAGAACCGACTCACGGTGGACGTGCTGGGAGACGGCGTGGAAGACCCCCACGGCTTTGCCGCCAAGGGCGCCCTGCACGCGATCGACGACATCAGTCTTCGTCGCCAGGCTGTTACTGGCGACGATAAAGACTTTCCGACCGCCGTGGGTTTCCACGTCCTCAGCCAGGGAGTTCAGACAATCAGGGCCGTAGCGGACGCGCTCCATCGACGGGATTTCGAAGGTCCCTGCGAGTGCTTTGGCCTCTGACATAGCTGTCCTTCCCCGAACCCTCGCTGACGTTGCGCGCGGCCGAGCGTACGAGCGGCCCAGAGGGTCGTCAAGAAAGCCGATAGCTGTGGCTAGCTGGCTCGATCCGAATCAGAAGGAACTAAAACGCCGACCCAGGCCTTTCACAGTCCACGTCCCCACACGCAAAGCTAAGCGCCGCTCGTGTCCAGCGTGGTGTCGACACCGGCGACGGTCACTGTCGGGAAAGTGCTGAGGATGGAGAACCAGAAGGTTGTACGCGCAGGCAGCGCAACGAGCTGCGACGCCTCAAGCGGGCCTTCCACGGCGACGCCTGTTCTGTTCCAGCGAGTGCCGGTTTCTATATCGACGAAGGCGCCGTCTTCGAGCACGAACGTAAGCAGCCTTCCGTCCACGCGGGGATCGAAGACGGCGCCGTAGCGGGACGGCGAGTCGATAAAGATGACAAGCGGTTGGCCGGCGAGTGCGTCATTGATCGCAAGACTGCCAAGCGATTGCAGCGGATAAGCGCGGGGCTCGTCCTCAATCTCAACGATGAGGGCCAACTCCGAGATCGGGAGGCGACCGTCTGCGAGCGTTTCCTCATCAATGAGGAAAGGGGGCGGGGCAGTGGCTTCGCCCGCGCCGGAAATGCGGGAGGAAAAGTCTGTGCCGTAGGGACGGTCGAAGCCGGTATCATCGCTGAGGACGAAGGTGCCGGGGTGCTCGGCGAGCCAGGCTTGCCACTCCGTGGTGATGGATGCGAGGGGAGCCAGTCGCTGACCAGTACGTGCACCCACGACCGCTTCACCCGCAACTTGGAACCAATAGGAGATCGATTCAGGGTCGCGGTCGAACATGACGAGGTCGTTCTCAAAGAGAGCACTGGTGTTGCCAAAGGTCAGAACCTCGCCAGCCATCCTGCGCTCGTATACGATGCCGCTGCGGCAGAGGGTGCAGTAGGTGATGAGGACAGGCTGGCCGGCTAAGGTCTCGTTCACAATCCCATGGAAATTAAGAATGGAGATCGGATAAGCGTAAGCCTGTCCGTCGTCCGCGACATAGCCGATGATCAGCTGTGTGTCCCAGAGGTAGTCGGCAGCCGCAGCTTCGGCGGCGGTGAGGTAGCGCACCGTGCCGACGCGCTCCTGCTCCACGGAGGAGAGAAGCGCACGGTTGGCATCGAGCGGTGGGATGATATCAACGATGCTGAGGACCGTTACCTCATCGGCTTCTGCCAGGGTGACGGCGGTGAGGTTGAAGAGGTCGAAAACGATATCGACCAGTTCGACGCTGCGGATCGAAGTGTCCAACCCGGCGATGACGCCCCGGTCGGTTGGAAGCGAGGAGCGGCCGAGATCGGCATCGAATGAGTCGGCGGGCGCCGCTGTGTCCAGCGTGAGACTGGCAGTGTCTGCGTCTTCCGATCCGGGAGAAACATCCGCGGGAACCGGGACGGCGGGCTCGGCACCACCGGAGCAGGCAGCCGCTCCTAGGGTGGTGGCGAGCAAGGCTCCTGCCACGAGAGGGAATGGGCGCACTGGTCCGCTCCAGCTCAGTCGCACTCTGAGCATACGCCTGATTGCCTGCCGGATTCGAGCGTTAGTGTCCCGGAGAACCAGGCTTGGCCAGCTGTTCGGAACGACGCTCAAGCGTAGTGATGGCGTCGACGCGGTTGTACATCCAGATAGCGAGGGGCTCAGTCACCTGGGGCAGATTGATGAGGTAGGCGGCGAGAAGCCAAAGCCCGCCAGCCCACCAACCAACGCCGAAGAAGTAGAGGGCGCGAACGTAAGGTCGCTCACGCACCTCTTGCTCGCGTTCGTTCAGGGCGACCGGACCAGCGATCCGCTGCGAAGGGTAGGCCAGCCGCATGACGCGGGGGAGTTGCTGGAGAACCCAGGGACGGAAAATGTAGCCTACGGCGGTGAAGTTGAGGATCGCCGCCGCAACGATGAGCAGTAAGCCGCTCCACGAGCCGACGAAAATGAGCCACAGCAGCCGGACGGCGAAAGGATACGGCTGTGGCGCCATTTCCACGAGGACGCGCCGCGCCGTTTCATCGACGTGGATAAGCGTGGGGGTTCCGTCTACGGCCCGCGCTTGGCTCGAAGCCAACGGTTCGGCAGGGGTGTCGTCATCAGACTCGATTGCGGGAGACGGATCGGATTCAGGAAGTTCAGGATCGGGCATCACGCGAAGACTCCCGTCGGTACGGCAGCAGTCTATGGGAAGAGCAAAGACTCCTCAATGCGGAGTACGGTCAGGGATGGCGCGCCGCGGTCCCACTGCGCGGTGAGCTCTGTTAGCGTTGGCGGGGGGCTGCGGCCGCGTGTCGAGCCCGGATGCGAGTCTTGCCAATGCTGTTACGCAACCTGCGGCTCATCGACGGCACAGGCGCGGTCCAGGCGCGAGTCGACGTGCGCATCCGCGATGGACACTTTCACGAGATCGCGCCGGATCTGCCGAAGGACGACGAACAAGTCATCGATCTGAGCGGAACAACTGCGATCCCGGGACTGGTCGACGCGCACACGCACCTAAGCCTCAACGCCGAGCCCAGCGCGATCGAAGACGCAGCACAGCAGTCACATCCGTACCAGGCACTGCTCACAGCAAAGCGCGCCGCCGCGCTGTTGCGGTATGGCGTGACGACCGCACGCGACGTTGGCGGGGTGGCATCGGTCATCTTCGCGGTGCGGGACGCGATCGCACAGGGACGGCTGGAGGGGCCGCGGATTATCGCGGCGGGGCATTGGCTAACTGTGACCGGCGGGCACGGCTGGATGATCGCGGTCGAAGTGGACGGGGTAGACGCCTTGCGCCGGGCCGTGCGGGCAGAGATCAAGGCCGGATCGGACATGATCAAGTTGATGGCGAGCGGGGGCGTTGTGGGCGCGGGGCTGGGACCGCACGCCGTGCAGTTCTCGGAAGAGGAAATGCGGGTAGCATCGGAGGAAGCACACGGGGCTGGACTGCGGATCGCAGCGCACGCGCACGGCACGGGCAGCATTCGTAACGCAGTGTGGGGTGGCGTGGACACCGTGGAGCACGGCTCCTTCCTAACGGAGGAATTGGCGGACGGGATGATCACGCGGGGCACGTATTTGACGCCCACGCTGGCAGTGATGGGGTTCATCCTCGCTCGTCCGGATGAGGCAGGGATGACGGGAGAGACCATTACGCGGGCACGGGAGGTCAGTGACTCTCACAGAGCCGCGATCAAGATGGCGTACGAGAGGGGGGTACCGCTGGTGGCAGGGACGGACATGGGCGCGCCGTTTACTGGTCCAGACGCCCTCCATCAAGAGATCGTGGAGCTGGGAACGATCGGCTGCTCGCCAATGGAGGCGATCCAGGCAGCGACGAGCAACGCAGCGCGGGCGATGGGGTTGGAGCAGGAGATCGGCAGCGTGCGTCCAGGCCGTCGCGCGGATCTCGTCGTGCTGAGCGAGGATCCCTTGAACGACCTGTCGGCGACGCGGTCGATTCGCTGCGTATTCAAAGACGGCCGGGTGGTGTGGGGACAGGCGAACTAGTAGGGCGTCTGGCGGAGGGAGTAGGGATGAAAGCGCCACTGGAAGGCATCCGTGTGCTCGAGGTCGCGAACTGGCTGGTGGCGCCGTGCACGGCGGCGCTGATGGTCGACATGGGAGCAGAGGCGATCAAAGTCGAGCCGCCGGGGGGCGACGCGTTGCGCGGCTTCGATATGAATACGCTCGGATACGACTACGACTTCAAAGGCAGCTACGTATTCGAGCTGGACAATCGAGGCAAGCGCTCGATCACGGTGGACCTCGAGAAACCCGGTGGGACAGAGCTGGTGCAGCGGCTCGCGCAAGATGTGGATGTCTTCGTGACGAATTTGATCCAGTCGAGGCGGGAGCGATACCGGCTGACGGCCGAAGCGATCCACGCAATCAACCCGACAGCGGTATACGCGTCGTTCTCGGGATATGGGACGCGCGGGCCCGACGCGGCGCGGCCGGGGTTCGACTACGCCGCCTTCTGGGCACGGAGCGGCGTAATGCGCGCGTTGACACTTCCTGACTCACCGCCGCCGCTCTGTCGACCAGGCCAGGGAGACCACACCACCACCCTCAACCTCCTAGCGGGGGTACTGGCAGCGCTGCGCCTGCGCGACGCGACGGGGGAGGGGCAGGTCATAGACGCCACGCTGCTGGGCACGGGAATGTGGACCGTGGGGACGGATTTGGCGTCGGTCCTAGTGGCACGGCAGCAGCCGCCTCCGCACGACCATGCCGCACCGGGCAATCCCTTGCACAACGCCTATGCGTGCTCTGACGAGAGGTGGGTCCAGCTGGTGATGCCGCAGCCAGATCGCTTCTGGGCTCGGGTTTGCAACATGCTGGGATTGCAAGAGTGGGCGGAGGACGAGCGCTACGACTCGATTCCCAAACGCCAAGAGCACACACGCGTGCTGACGCGCGGCATCGCGGAGCGGTTCCGGCAGCACGACTTCGCTTACTGGCGGGAGCAGCTAGACAAGTTTGAGTTAATCTGGGCGCCCGTCTCGACGTTGCCCGATCTGATCGACGACCCGCAGGTGCGAGAGATGGAGATCTTCGCGGAGATTGAGCATCCGGAGCTGGGACGGTTCGAGACGATGAACACCCCGTTCCAGATCGAGGGAGCGGAGATCGGCGTGCGGGGCCCCGCCCCAGCGGCCGGGCAACATACGGCCGAGGTCGTGCGCGAGGCAGGGCTCAGTGACGACGAGATCGCGGAGCTGGCCGCGAACGGGGTGTTCGGCTGACCGACGCCCGTTAGCTGCGGCGCCGGAAGATCATGACCCCGAGCACCCCGGCCAGGATGAGGATCACGACACCGCCGATTGGTGCTACGACCAACCACACGTCGAAGCCGTCCCCCTGCGAGAACTCGAAAAGCGTGAGATCGATGCGCGCATCGGGCTCAGCGGAAGGCACGGTGCCGGACGGCGGCTCACCGCTCACCTGAATCTCCTTGGACTGTACGTCGCCCTCGCGCTCAAGCGCAGCGAGCGTGGCGTCGAACTCGGCCCTAGGGACCCGGAGGTGTACTTGCGCATGCGTATAGTCGCCGGCCACAGAGAGGATCACGCGATCGATGACGCCGCCTGCCGCCCCGACGAGCGCGCGCGCGCTGGACAGAGTGCGCTGCACATCGTCAACGGCGACATCGAGGTAACCAGCAGGCGGATCGACGAAGGGAGTATCAGGGGGGAAGAGAGAGACGGTGATAGTCGAGAGTTCGACGCGGCTGCTGAGGAAGTTGAGCCGGCCCTGGAGCCGCTCGATTTCGGTACGGACACGGCCGAGTTCGCGCTCAATGACCAAGAGATCGGCGACCGTTTCCGCGCTGCCAAGGAGTTCGACGAGGCGCGCTTCCTCGTGGGTGGCGCTGCGGAGCCGCGCTTCAAGATCGATAAATTGCTCGGTGACATCGTCGCTAGATACGAACTCGTCCCGCACCTCGCCGAGGGCGCCGATGCGATCGAGAATCGTGAAGAATTGATCGCGGGGGACGCGGATGGTGAGAGTGGCGAACTGATCCGAGCCCTCGCCCGTGCGCGAGAGCTGCTCGACGAAACCGCCCGAGGATTCAGCGATCACACGGACCTGATCGACCGTGGCGGGTACGTCGTCGACGCTGATGGAGATGTTCCCGCTGTGGATAACCATTCGGCCGACGGCTTGCGTGGCGTTAGGCGAGGGAGCCGGTTCACCAGGCACGCCTCCAGACGAGACCGCCGCAACGGTATCTCCAGCGACGCTCTCGACAGACTCGGCGAAGGCTTCCTCCGCGGGCTCATCGAAAGCTACGGGCTCGTCAAGGCTGAAGTCCGCCGGCCACTCCGACTCCGGTGCGAAGGAGTCATCAAAGGTCGTGAAGGCTTCGCCGCCGCTGAAGGGAGAACGGCCGGAAACGGTGTCGTCGCTGGCACAGGCGACGAGGACTAGCGGAACAAGCGAGGCCACCAAGGCGAGGAGCAGCAATCGAACGCGCATTGATCAAACCTCCACCAAACAAGACGACCCGGCGCGAAAGAAAGTTCCGATCGATCCGCTGCCGAGCCAGCGGATGCAGGACTGAGCGCACTGTAGGCAGCGGATGAAGTTCGTCGCAACGCGCGCAAATTCCCGTGCGTACTCAAACTTCAGAGCAAGACGCAGGCAAGCGAGTGGGCCGATCTGTGTCCCTCTTCTAACGCGCAACGGTAGCTGGCAAGTCGGAGCCACGCGTGTTGGAGGAAAAGATAAAGAGCATGCCGAATCCGATCGTACATTCGGGGGCACCGGCAAGGGTGTGCGGTGCGGACTAGCTCGGGGCGAACGGAGTCGCTTGCTAACCCCTGAGTCGCACGAGAGTGCGTCCGCGGATCTCGCCCTTGAGGATTTTGGCGGTAGCGCCGATCACGCCCGCAAGCGTGGTTTCTTCAGCGATGGTTTCCAGCAGCCCCGCCGGTTTGAGATCGGCGCCGAGACGACGCCAGAGCTCCTCGCGAACGGACATGGACGCATAGACGGAGTCGATGCCGACGAGCTTGGCGCCGCGCAGGATGAACGGGAAGACGGTGGTGCTGATGGCCGTGCCGCCCGTGAGACCGGAGAGCGCAACCACACCGCCGGGCCGCGTGGTGCGGAGCAGAAAGGCCGTGGTACTGCCCCCTACGGGGTCGACCGCGCCAGCCCAGCGACCTTTTTCGATGGGCCTGCTGCTCTCCGCGCTGACCTCCTCACGGCTGAGGATCTCGGAAGCGCCGATGCTGCGGAGGAAAGCGTGCTCGCTGTCCTTCCCAGTGCTGGCCGCGACCGTATAACCGAGCCCGGCGAGCATGGCGACAGCTGTGCTGCCCACGCCACCCGTCGCGCCGGTAACGAGCACCGGGCCCGAGTCCGGCCCGATGCCATTGCGCTCGAATGCGTATACCGAAAGGGCGGCGGTAAAACCAGCCGTGCCGAGGGCCATTGCCTCTTGGGTGTTGAGACCATCGGGCAGGTGGACCAGCCAGTCAGCAGGCACGCGAGCGAGCTCCGCGAAACCGCCCGGGTGTCCGACCCCGAGGTCGTAGCCGGTGACGAGGACGCCGTCCCCTTCTTTGAAGCGGCCATCGCTGGACTCGATAACGCTGCCGGCGAGATCGATGCCGGGGGTCATGGGGTAACTGTTGATGATGTGGCCATCACGGATGCAAGCAAGCCCGTCCTTGTAGTTGATGTCTGACCATTCAACGCGAACGGTGACCTCCCCCTCGGGAAGACGGGACTCGTCCAGCTCGGTGACCTCCGCGCTGAAGGAGTCTTCGCTCTTGTCCACGACGAAGGCTCGGAAGCTCACGCGTCGCTCCTTTCGAACGATGTGCGCAAAACGAATGAGCGGCCCCAAGGCCGCCTGCGACTCTACCGCACGGAATGGGGATCGTCACGAGCGGTTAAGTTCCACGCTCCCCAGCCGTCTGGTGCGTGCACCGTCCTGCTGCGCGAACCAGCAGCTACGGTACGTATACTCAAGCGGAAGGGGAGGAATGGCCCGTGAGCTCGGAACCGGACGAACTAGATCGCCGAATCATTGCGGAACTGACGGCGGACCCGCGGCGCGCGTATGCGGAGATAGGCAAGCAGTTGGGGGTATCCGGCGCCACGGTCTCGTCGCGAATCGAGCGGTTGCGGCGGGAAGAGCTGCTGTCGTTCGAAGTGCGGCCGGACTTAGAGGCGTTCGGCCTCACGATCCAGATTCTGGCCGCAGTAGAAGTGAACCCGGCGGCGCTCGCGGACGTGACCGCGATGCTGCGCGCCTCGCCGAACGTGCTTCGGCTCGACCATATCACCGGCGGTTTCAACATCCACTTCATCGCCGCCTTCCGTGAAGAGGCCGAGGTGGGAGGGCTCCTACGACAGCTGCAAACCACCAGCGGAGTGCGACGCGTCGTGGTGCAGCACGTCATGGAGACCGTACGGCTCGCGGACGGTTGGGCAGCGGTACTGGCACCCGCTGAGCAGCAGGACAGACCCGCGTACGGAATGGTCCCCGGGGTGCAGGTGCCCGCACACCTAGAGGGGTACTTGCAGACCGTTGCCGCATGGGCCTACGCCTACGTGGGCGGCGATCTCGATCGGCTGCGGCTGGTGTCCCAGCCGGACGTTGTGCTGGAGATCCTGCGCCCGCGGTCGGCGGCGGGGACGTTCGAAGGGGTGGAGGCAATGGCCCGAGCGGGTGCACGCCTGCGGCAGGTTTACCGGCGGTGGTGGTATCGGATCGCGGCAGTGCGGGAGGCTGAGCCGCCGTTCACCTTAGTAGTGGACGCGCTGAGTCCGGCCGAAGACTTCGAAGGCCACGTGATAACGATCTTCTCACGCAACGCCTTCACCATCAACGGTGATCGGGTCGCGCGGGTGACGAGTTTCGGAGCGATGCCCCTGGAGGATTCGACGGCGGCACTGCCGCCCGAGGCGCACTCACTCGAGTGAGTGCGCCGGCAGAGCGCGCGCAGACGCTAACAACGATCACGGACCCACCCGACGTACGTCCGTGCGGGGCGCGGTGCCGTACTGCTGCATGACGGTGGGACGTGATGAAGTCTCCACGCGCCTGCGATCGGATCGCAGGCGCGCAAACGGAGGGCATTGCCAATGCGAGTGGGACGAGGGCGGAGGTGGAAGCTACTGGCGCTGAGCGGAGCGTTGGGCGCGTGGGTGCTGGCGGCGGCCTGTGCCGGGATGTCCGACGGCAATGGCGATAAAGCCACTCGGGTGGCGAGCGACCGGCCGTCGCCGAGGGAATCGATAAGGCCGACGGATGAAACAGTGGGGGTGGAGCAGTTTCCGATCGAGAGGATCGATCTCGATTCGCAGGATCGTGCGGTGGGAACGCGGGCAGCGATCGAGGGCACTTTTCTCTCAATCGACGCAACGGAAACACCGGCAGGCGAGCTAATCATCCGCGAAATCAGTGACCACTTCCTCACGAGCCTGCCTTGGAAAACCAACTGGAACATCCGCATTATCGACCCAGCCGAGCTGATTCAGGGCGCGCCGCGGGATGGGATCCCATCCTTGGACGATCCGACGTTCATCTCCGCCGCAGAGGCCGATGCGATCTACAGGGATAACTCGCCCGTGATCCAATTCGAGGTACGCGAAGACGTGCGGGCCTACCCGCTGGAGATCATGACCTGGCACGAGATCGTGAACGACGTGGTAGGAGGTATGCCGGTTGCGGTGACGTTTTGCCCGCTATGCAACACCGCGATCGCGTTCGAACGGACGGTGGCGGGGACCGTGCTGACGTTCGGCACGTCCGGTTTGGTGCGCAACAGCGACTTGGTGATGTGGGATCGCCAGACGGAGAGCCTGTGGCAGCAGATCGGCGGCAAAGCATTGGTCGGGGATATGGTGGGGGCGGAGCTTACTTCTCGGCCGGCCGCGATCGTCGCGTGGTCGCAGTTCCGGGAAAACTTCCCCGAAGGGCTCGTGCTGTCCCGAGACACGGGCTTCCAGCGGGACTACGGTCGCAACCCGTACGTGGGCTACGACGACATCAACAATTCCCCGTTCCTATTCCGCGGAGTGATCGACGAACGGCTAAGTCCCTTCGAGCGGGTTGTCACGGTCGAGTTCGGGGAGGCGGTCGTCGCCTACCCGTTCGCCTTGCTGGAGCAGGAGCGGGTGCTGGAAGAAGAGCGGGACCGGAAAGGCGTGGTGGTGCTCTGGGTGCCGGGCGCGTCGTCGGCGTTGGATTCGCTGGAGATCGACCAAGGCCGAGCCGTGGGAGCGACGGGGGTCTTCTACCGGGAAGTGGATGGCGAGGAGTTGTCGTTCATATCGAACCCCGTCGATGAACAGACGTTCCTAGACACGACAACGCAGTCGGCGTGGAACGTGTTCGGCGAGGCGGTCAGCGGCCCGATGGAAGGATCCCGACTAACGGCGAAGGTGCACGCCAATCACTTTTGGTTCGCCTGGGCGGCGTTCCAGCCCCAAACCGAGGTAGTCACGAGCGGGGAAAATTAGGCGACTTGCAGGAGTCGGTTCGTGCTGATCGGCACCCGAATCAAAACGGGAACCGCTCACTGCAGGGCCAAGGCGACGGCGGAAGGCACCGAAGTCCTGTTCGAGGACGCGCACCTTCAGCCACCAGGACCGTCGCTCCGTCCCAGAACCGCGTACGTAGCAGTCATGTCAGAAAACGCTACCAAGACCAGGAAAAGCGATCCTTAGTGCTTGGCTGGATGGGCGCCGTAGCGTAAAAAAGTCTAGAGGACGGGTGAGACACCAGACCCTGGAGAGTTGAGGATCACGAACTATGCCCGAGAAGCGCTACCAGATCGAGGCGACGATTAAGCCTCGGACAAAATCCGACACCTTCCGTATCATCGCAGCGAACACGGATCTAACGCGGCGGCAGGTCGCCGATGTGTTTGACGCGCTCAGTGCGATCATTCAGAAGGACCTCGGCAAAAGCGGGCCCGGCGTATTTAACGTGCCGGGCTTGATGAAGGTCGCGGTGCAGCACAAGGCTGCCGTGCCCGCTCGTCGAGGGATCAACCCATTCACCGGCCAGGAGACAACGTTCCAAGCCAAGCCGGCCTCCAAAGGGGTCAAGATACGACCCCTCAAGGGCCTGAAGGACTTGGTGTAGTCCCATTCGTCTGCGGCGCCGCACCGCCTTAGAGGCGGTACGTCGCACGTGACAGGTACATTGCAGCAAGCCTCACCGTTCGCCGGTGAGGCTTCGCGATTCGACTGGAGTAGGCTGTCCTCGACGAACGGAGAGGAAGAGGCCGATGCCGGAGTTATCGAAGAAAGAGCGCGTGCGCGCGACGCTGCAGGGCAAGCCTGTTGATCGGGTGCCGGTGTCACTCTGGGGCCACGACTTTCTGCGTGAGTGGGAGCCAGGGGAGCTTGTAGCGGCGACGCTGGAGTCGTACCGAGCGAATGACTGGGATTTCATCAAGCTCAATCCCCGCTCGACCTACTTCGCGGAGGCTTGGGGCAACCGCTACGACCGCCCGGACGAACAACGGCAACCGCGACTCCAACAGGCGGCGGTAACCTCCGCGGCGCATCTGGCCGCCCTCAAGCCGGTCGATCCAGGAGACGGCGTGTTCGCGGAGCATCTCACCGCGCTGCGCCTCCTTGTGGAGGAAGTGGGGGACGAGGTCGACATCCTGCAGACGATCTTCTCGCCCTTGGGCGTGCTGGCGACGCTGGCGGGCGGTGAGCAACCAGTCTTGGAACTGGCCGCCGAGGATGCAGCCGCGACGCACCACGCGCTGGCCGTTCTCACAGGCGTGCTGGGCGAATACGCACATGCATCGCTAGACACCGGGGCGGCAGGCCTGTTCTACGCGCCGTTGCGCTGGCCCAGCCACGACTATTGCCGTGAGGATTTTTTCCGGGAGTTCGGTCGTCCGTACGACCTGCAGATCCTGCATTCCCTGCGATCGGCGCCTTTCAACGTGCTGCACGTGTGCCGCGACCACAACATGATCGATCTGCTGCTCGACTACCCAGTGGCGGCGTTCAACTGGGCGGACCAGGGCCAAGGAAACCCAAGTCTCGCGGAGGTGCTCGCGAAGACCGAGAAGGCGGTGATCGGCGGAGTCGAGCACACACGGCTGCACGAAGTTTCCGCAGATGTCGCAGCAGCGCAGGCGCGAGCGGCCGCAGCGGTGGGGCCGTCGCGGGTGATGGTGGGGCCAGGCTGTTCCATCCCGCCCGGGACACCGGTAGCGACGGCGGCGGCGGTCGCGCGGGCGGTGCGAGGTGGCTAGCCATCTACTCCGGAATGGGAAAGGAGGTGCCGTGAGCGCGGAGAAGATCCGGCTCTCCAAGCTCGCTCTCTGCGGCGGCTGAGCGTCGAAGTACGGAGCAGATGCTCTGGCGCACGTGCTGCGCCATCTTCGTGAGACAGCCTCGGCGGCCGAAGCGCCCAATCTGCTGGTGGGGTTGGCCGCGCCGGACGACGCCGCGATCTACAAGCTGAACGACGAGCAAGCGATCGTCCAAACGGTGGACTTCTTCGCGCCGTTCCTCGACGACCCCTACGTCTACGGAGGCATCGCGGCGGCGAATGCAATGAATGATGTGTACGCCATGGGAGGCGAGGTACTATTCGCGCTCAACGTGGCGGGCTTCCCAGAAGACCTCCCCACGGAGATGGTCGCTCAGATTCTTGCAGGAGGCGCCGACAAGGTGCGCGAAGCGGGCGGGGTTGTGGCGGGCGGCCACACCGTGATCGACCACGAGCCAAAGTACGGGCTGTGCGTCACGGGGCTTGTACATCCGGACCGTGTACGGACCAACACCGGAGCGCGTACGGGCGACGCGCTGGTCCTGACCAAGCGGCTGGGGACGGGTGTCTTGATCAACGCGATCCAGCAAGAGGTGGCGAGCCCTGCGCACGCGGAAGCGGCGATCGCGCAGATGCTGCAACTCAATGCGGCGGCAGCGCGAGCGACACACGACCTCGACGTGCACGCGATGACGGACGTAACCGGCTTCGGCTTGGGGGGGCACCTGATCGAAATCGCGCGGGGAAGCAAGGTGCAGGTGCGGGTGCGGATCGAAAATGCGCCGCTCATAGACGGCTTCCGCGAGTATGTACGCCGTGGTTTGACAACCCGGGGGCAACGCGACAATCGCGTGCACTTCGGAGCGGAAGTGACGGCTGAGCCGCCGCTGAGCGACGAGGAGGCGGCGATCCTGTTCGACCCGCAGACGGCCGGCGGCCTCGTGGTTTCGCTCGGAGAGGCAGCAGCGGCGGTGTTGGCGTCGCGGCTGGACGCAGCGGGCGTGCCGAACTGGCGGATTGGCGAGGTGGCCGATGGCAGCGGCCTCGCAGTCGTGCGGTAGCAGTCGTGGCGCGGCCGTCGTACGACATCGCCGTGATCGGAGGCGGGATCCTGGGGCTGGCGGCCGCGATGGAGCTGACGAAGCGCTACGCGGGGCTCGGCGTGGTGGTGCTGGAGAAGGAAGCACGCATCGGCGCGCACCAGAGCGGGCACAACAGCGGCGTGATCCACTCGGGGCTGTACTACCGGCCCGGATCGGCCAAGGCGGAGCTGGCGGTGCAGGGAGCGCGGCTGATGGTGAATTTCTGCGCGGCACACGATATCCCGCATGATGTCTGCGGCAAGGTCGTCGTGGCGACGACGCCAGCGGAATTGCCGCGGCTTGAGGAGCTGATGCAGCGCGGGCGAGCGAATGGAGTGGAGGGATTGCGCGCGATCGGCGCCGAGGAGCTGCGGGAGCTGGAGCCACATGCGGCCGGGCTGCGGGGGCTCCACGTAGGCAGCACCGGCATCGTCGACTACGGAGCGGTGGTCGAGGTCTACCGACGGCTATTCGAAGCCCGTGGAGGCGAGCTGCGGCTGGGTGCGCCTGTGCGCTCGATCCGACTCGGCCGGGACGGCCTGGAATTCCACACGGAAGCGAGCATGGTGGCGGCGCGCTATGGGATCAACTGCGCGGGGTTGTACGCCGACCGCGTCGCGGCGCTGGCCGGATGCAAGCCATCGCTGCGGATTGTTCCCTTCCGAGGTGAGTACTACGTGCTGCGGCCGGAGCGCCGGACGCTGGTCCAGAACCTGATCTACCCGGTGCCCGATCCGCGCTTCCCCTTTCTGGGTGTTCACTTCACGCGCCGGATCGACGGCCGTGTGGAGGCCGGCCCCAACGCCGTGCTGGCGCTGAGGCGAGAGGGGTACCGCTGGCGCGACCTTGATCTGGGTGAGACGTGGGAGACGCTGAGTTACGGGGGGTTCTGGCGGCTCGCACGCCGCCACTGGCGCACGGGCGGAGGCGAGGTGATGCGTTCGCTGTCACGACGGGCCTTCGTGCGGGCGCTGCAGCGGCTCTTGCCGGCGGTCGCGGCGAGTGACTTGGTGCGAGCCGGGGCTGGAGTGCGGGCACAGGCACTCGACCCGGATGGTTCGCTGGTCGACGACTTCCGGATTGAGGAGTCGGAGCGGATGGTCCATGTGCTCAACGCGCCCTCACCCGCCGCAACGGCTTCTCTCTGTATCGGCGCGGCGATCGCCGACCGCGCCGCCGCCTGGTTGGGGCCACCCGGCGACTCACCGCCGGACTGACGGGACGACCGGGCGATGCGGCTGCGCTCGCTGACGTTGGATCAGTTCCGGTCGTACGCGCACTGTGCACTGACATTCGAGCCGGGACTAACCCTCGTGCTAGGCGATAACGCTCAGGGGAAGACCAACCTGTTGGAGGCGATCTACCTGCTGGCGGTAATGCGCTCACCTCGGGCCGTCAGCGACGGCGAGCTGATCACCTGGTCGGCGCCGGCGGCGCCCGTCGCGCGAGTGGCGGGGGTGGGAGTAGGGCGCGAGGGGGACGTGGAAGTCGAGATCGCGATCGCCGCCCGCCTCGAAAGCAACGGCAGCGTGCTGCGCACGAAAGCCGGGGCGCCGCTCGTCGGCAAGCGCGTACGCCGCAACGGGATCGCACGGCTCGCGGGAGACGTGGTGGGAGCGATCCCGGCCGTGCTGTTCACCACGCTCGACATCGCGATCATCACGGGATCGCCCGGAACGCGCCGGCGCTACCTGGACTTCACGGTGGCGCAGAGCGACCGAGCCTACGCGCGAGCGCTCAGCCGCTACGACAAGGCGGTCGCTCAGCGCAACGCGCTCCTCAAGCGGATCGTGAAAGGGCAGGCGTCCACGAAAGAGCTCGGGCCGTGGGACGATGCGGTGGTAGAGGAAGGAGGGACGATCATCGCCGGACGGGCGCGCGTCGTCGCCGAGCTGGCTGTGATCGCGCCCCGGTATCAAACGTGGCTGGCGGCCGGACGGGGCGAGAAGCTGGAGATCGCCTACGCGCCGGCGCTGGCACAGGCGGCGATCGAGGAAGAAGGCGTGGAGACGGAGACGGCACGGGCGGCGCTGCGGGCAGCGTTGCGACGGCTGCGCCCGCGTGAGAGTGGGGCGGGAACGACGCTGGCCGGGCCCCACCGCGACGACGTCCTCTTCACGATCGACGGCCACGCGGCCGGGTCATACGCCTCGCGCGCGCAGCAGCGCAGCCTGGCGCTCTCCCTGCGGCTGGCGGAGGCGGAGGTGCTGCGACAACGCCGCGGGGAGGAGCCGATCTTGCTGCTGGACGATGTCTTCTCCGAACTGGACGGCCGGCGGCGGGAGGCGGTAATTGAGGCCACGGAAGATGCGGAGCAGCTGATACTGACCGGCACGGATCCCACGCACATCCCCGCCGGGATATCGGCGGCGGCGCGCTGGCGGGTTACGGAAGGGCAGCTCCGCCCCATCTGAGGCGTGGGGGCTGGAACACGGGACGGTCCGCCTTCGGAACGAGCATCGTCACCGCGCGCGGCTCTACGGTGAAGCGGGCCGGGAGATCTTCCCGGAGAGCGCCGGAAGGGCGGGCGACATCGCCGTCGACCTGGAGCAAGGGATGGCGGGCGTCGAGCGGCTGGACGCGGATCTCCCGCGCGCGCCGGAAGAGTACGGCGCCGGAGCACAGATGTCGGCGCAGCAGAGTCAAGGAGAGGCTGCGCAAGGCAGGCAGCGGCCCGGCGCCGCGAAAGACGATGCAATCGAGCTGGCCGTCGACCGCGGAGGCTTGGGCGGCAATCTCGACGACGCCGCCGTAGAGGCGCGTGTTGCCGATCACGATCATGTTGGCGGCCAGCTCACACGATGGTCCGTCATCGAAGCCAACCGCGAGGCGGTGGCCGCGGTAGAGCGCGCCGGTTCGGGCACCGGCCACAACGTAAGCCAGGCCGCCGGTGAGGCGCTTGAGACGAGGCGAGACGGACGCCGCCGTGGCGGCATCAAGACCGAGGCTGGCCATGAGCAGAAAGCGGCGCTCCCCGGCGCGGCCCAGATCGATGGGGACGGGACGGGCATTGAGCTGGACAGCAATGGCGCCGACCGGGTCGCGCGGGACCCCCGCTTCCTTGGCCCAGACGTTGGCGGTGCCGGCGGGGACGAGGCCGACCTGTGTACGGGGATCACTGAGGCCGTTGAGGACCTCGTTGATCGTGCCGTCGCCGCCGCAGGCGAAGATGATGTCCGCGCCTGCCGCCTCGGCTTCGCGAGCGAGCGCGGTGGCGTGAGCGGGTTGCTCCGTCGTCCAGATCGTCGCCTCGAGCCGCGCTCCGCCCGAGCGCTCGATCGCCGCGCCCAAGCGCTCGGGCGAGGGGGCGCCGCGGGCGGCGGGGTTGAGAATGAAGACGGCACGGCGCGGCGGCATGGCCACTCCTCAGATAGCGGCTCGACGGGGACGATCGTCGCACAACGGCGCGGTTCGCCGGATGCCGCGGGCGCGCACGAATTTGACCGCCCCCAGGGAGAGTTCGACCATGTTACGCGCACGGGCCGGCCCCAAGGCAGGACGGCGGCGAGAGAAGCCGAGAGGGATCGATGGCCAAGCGTCCTGGCGTAAAGCGGATGGACCACGTCAGCATCGTCGCGCAAGACCCCCGGGCGACCGCGGCGCTCCTCGGGCGGTTGCTGGGCGGCAACGTCGGGGACCGCTTCGAGGAAGAAGCGGAGGGCTTCGAAGGCTCCTACATCTACCTCCCGGACAACCAGGCGCGCGTGGAGGTGCTGGGGCCGCTGGGGGATCAGTCGTTCCTGCACAGGTTCCTAGAGACGCGTGGAAAGGGCGTGCACCACCTCACCTTTGAGGTCGAGGACGTGGAAGCACTCGCGGACTACCTGCGCGAGGAGCTGGGGATCGAGCCCTATCGCGGCGTCTGGTGCGACCACGAGTGGAAGCAGACCTTCGTGCATCCCAAGGACGCCGGAGGGGTGCTCCTGCAGTTCTACGAGTGGCTGCCGGGGAAGCGGCCCGACCATCCACCGGGCGCGGGGCCGTGAGCGCGCCCCCGGAGCCGCCGCCGGTCCGCTACGACGAGGGCGAGTTCGTGGCGACGCGCGAGGTGCCATTCTCGACGGCGCTGGACGATCTGATCGCGGAGGTGCGGGACGGGAACGCTCCCAACCTGGGGCGCTTCTGCGGCTACTGCTCGACTCCCCTCACGCCGCAGACCGATACCTGTCCGACCTGCGCCACCGAGACCGCGGCGCTGGCGCCGCGCGAGAAGATCCCGCGGCCGCTGGCAGCGGTCTACACGCGCAAGCGCAAGGTGGAGGCGCGCATCATCCACAGCGCCGCCTGGCTGGGGATCACGATCGGGGCCGCGATCTCGATCGGGCTGATCCTGGTGCTGCCGGGCTGGACCAAGGTCTTCGCCGTGATCTTCCTGGTCGCGGGCTCCTACTACCTCGCCTCCTACATGGGCAACGTGCTGGCCCAGGACTACGCCTACCGCCGGGGGCTGCGGACCTTCGCCGCGCGCTGGCAGGAGTACCGGCGGGCGCTGGCCGCGGGAGAGGTAAGCGACGAGGGTTGAGCGGCCGGGTCAGGCCGCGCTACATCCTCGACCTCGTGAAGCGCATCGTGACGGTGAGCGTGGAGACGATGGCGATCGTGCGGGCGCTGCCGGAGCTGCGGGAGGCGGAGCAGGGCTAGAGGCGCAGCGCCATCGCCGCGACCGCTCACACAGCAGCTAGTTAGACAGAGGCTCCGTCGGCAAAGCGTTGATCGCGTCGGCGTCGCCCATGACGATGAGCATGTCGCCGGCGGCCAGGCCGGTTTCGGCGGGCGGCCCCACGAGCAGCTCGCCGCCGACGCGGCGCAGTCCCAGCACCACAATGCTCCCTTCGGCGCCGATCGCCCCGCCGATCGAGGCGCCGTCGAGCGGAGAGCGGGCGCGGACGCCGACCTCGGCCAACGTCTCCGCGCGCTCGCCGACGCCGAAGGGCGGCTCGGCCGGCTCGCCCACGGCAGGGTGCAGCGCCGCGAAGGCGAGGCGGCGGCCGGCGATCTGCATCGGGGAGACGACGCGGTCGGCGCCGGCCTGGAGCTGCTTGGGGGCGGACTCCTGCTCGTTGGCGCGCGCGACGATGTAGAGGTCCGGGCACATCCCCTTGGCCGTGAGCGTGATGAAGGTGTTCTGGGCGTCGCTGGCCGTCACGGCCAAGAGCGCGCTGGCGTGGTCGATGCCGGCACGTCGCAGGACGTCGTTGTCGCTGGCGTCGCCTTCGATCACGAGCCAGCCGGCGGTCTTGACGCGTTCGACCTTCTCGGAGTCGGAATCGATAAGGACGAAGGACGGGCCGTGCTTCTCCAGCTCGGCGGCGACCTCCCAACCGACGCGTCCTCCTCCGCAGACGATGAAGTGCTCGCGCAGAGCGCTGATGCTGTTCGTCATATGCCAAGCTCCCAGATCCGTTACCAGCTCGCCCTCGACGACGAGCCGGCCTACTCCCGTCAGGATGTACAGTCCCGCCGTCACGCCGACCACCGCGAGCGCGATGGTGAACCCGCGCGCATTGTTGCTCAGCGGCTCCACCTCCTCGAACCCGATCGTGGTGATGGTGATGACGGTCTGATAGAGGGCGTCGAAGGGGGACAGATCGGCGATGACGACGTAGCCGACGACGCCCATGGCCACGACCAAGCACAGCGCGACCAGGCCGTAGAGCAGCTGCCCGAAGGCGGGGCCGATCATGGGGAGGCGCCGCGAGGGCGGCTCCGAGCCGATCAGCCGCAGCAGCGGCCCCAGGAAGTATCCCAGCAGGTAGCGGAGCCAGGGCGCGAGCATCGGGACGGCCGCGGCTAAGCGCCGCGCAGGGCCCGGCGGCGGTTGGCGACGAAGTCGACCAGGACGTACTCCCCCAGCTTGTCGGGAGTCGTGTAGAAGACGCGGCCCTTGTTGATCTTGGCCATGGTGTTGACGAACTCCTTGAGATGGAAGTTGCGGTCCAGCATGAAGGTGTTGATCACGATGTCCTTCTTGGTGCAGCGTTTGACCTCTTTGAGGGTCTCGCGAATCGTGACCGGGCTGGGCGGGTAGGCGAAATAGCTGCGGCCGTGCTCCAGGTGCGCGGTCGGCTCGCCGTCGGAGATCATGATGATCTGGCGGCTGCCGACGGTGTGCTTCGCCAGCATCGTCTGGGCGATGATCAGGGCGTGGTGCATGTTGGTGCCGAGGACGGTCTCGTCCCAGCGGGTGTAGGGGAGCTGCTCCTGCTTGAGCTCGCGCGCGTAGGCGCTGAACCCGACCAGGTAGAGGTTGTCGCGAGGATAGCGGGTGCGGATCAGGTTGTTGAGCGCCAAAGCGACCTTCTTGGCGGACTGGAAGGAGCCGCGCAGCGCCATCGACCAAGAGAGGTCGAGCATGAGCACCGTCGCGGTCTGCGTGAGCAGCTCGGAGCGGTAGACCTCGAAGTCGTCCGGCGCCAGCTCGACGGGTAGCCTCGGCCCTTCGCGGAAGATGGAGTTCATCACCGTGGACTCGAGCTGGATGTGGAAGGGGTCGCCGAATTCGTAGCGCTTGGTGAGATCGGCGCGCTCGCCGTAGCGGCCGTGCTGGACGATCGGGTGATTGCCGAAGCTTTCCAGCTTGAGGTTGGCGTAGATATCGGCCAGGGCCGCCTGGCCGATACGGCGGGTCCCGCGCGGGGTGAGCTCCCAGTTGTTGCCGCGCTTGCGGATGTAGCCGGCGTCTTCCAGAATCGCGATTAGCGACTTGAGCTGGTCCAGTCGCTCGCGAGCCTCCTCGCCCAGGATCTTCTCCAGGCGGTCGGCGTCGATGTCGCCGAGATCGCCGCCGTATTGGGTGTGCTCGATCTGCCGCTCCAACTCGTCCAAGCCCTGCATCTCGTCCATGAGCCCCATGGCGCCCTGCAGGTCCAGCTCTTCATCGCCGCGGAAGGGATAGCGATTACGCAGATCGCGCATGGGGTAGAGCTGCTCGAGGTTGCTGGCAAGCTCGACCAGGTCGGCTTCGAGATCGGAACCGCCGATCATCCCGCCCATCATGCTCTGGAGCTGATCGCGCGCCTCGCCCGGCAGCGAGTCCAGAAGATTCTGCATCTGGGCGGCGCGCTGTTGCATCATCTTCATCAGCTCGTCAAGGGAGCGGGGCGGGTTGTCGCCGAAGAGGTCGCCGTGCTTCTCCATGAAAGCGTCGAAGTCGGGCTCCTCGCCGACCATGCGCTGGCGCAACATGTCGTTGAGATCGCGCACCATCTCCTCAAAGCGCAGTAGATCGTCCAGGCTCATGTCCTGGAGTTGCTGGGAGAGATCCTTGAGGAATGACTCCACCATCGCCTGCCTGAGCGATTCGAGCAGCTCCTGAAACTTGCGCCGGGCTTCGGGGTCCATGAATTCGTAGCTCTGCAGCTCGCGCATCCGTCCTGCAGCGTCCGTAGGGAGATCGTCTAGTGTCGCTTGCTTCTGCTGGACGATCTTGCGAAGCATGTCGCCGAACTCTTCGCTGGGGTCCGCGGCGGCGGCCTCCCGTGGGCTCGCGCCGGCGGTGGAAGCACCGGGCTCTGGATCCGGTTTCGAGGGAGAGTCCAAGGGCGGCTTCGCCTCGGAATCTTCCTCTGTCTCGGATTCGAAGGGGGCGAGGCGGTCCTCAAGTGTGGCGCGTTCGAGGTCGATGATCTCGTCGATCTTTCCCTGGAGGTCGTCGAACACGGACTGAAGATTGAACTGCTCGAGCATGTCGCGGCGGTGCTGACGGAGGCGCTGGAGGATGTCGCGGAGGCCGTCGAGAGGAGGCTGGCCGGCGGGGCGCAGGCCGCGCTGCAGCATATTGCGCAGGGAATGCTGCAAGTCACCGAAGTTCATGAGGTCGTCGGTCAAGCCTTCGAGCAGCTGGTCGGCGTCAAGCGGGGGATCTGCCCGGCTCCCGTCCCAGCGGCTGTAGCGAACTCGCTCGGTCATGGCCCTGTACCGGGCCCGCTCAGCCGCGGTATTGCGCGCGCGCGCCCACGCGGTCGCGGCTGAGCCGTTTGTTGAGATGCAGCCCTTCCAACACGAACTCGACGGCGCTGGCCCGAAGCGCCGGAGCGCTGTCCGCCGCCAGCTGCGTGACGCCGACAGCGAGGCCGGCGACCTGGTCGATCAGCTCGCGGTACGAGGCGACGGGCATGTCCTCGCCCACATCAGCGGTGAGGCCGGTCTTGAACTGCGCCACGGTCTCCTCGAGATCCGCGACGTTGAAACGCCGGTTGAAAACGGCGACGACGGCATTCTGGATCAGCTTCTCAATGATCGGCCCGCTACCAGCGTCATCTACGGTTTCAAGCTCGATCTTACCCATGACGGCTGGATAGATCGCCGGGAGGTCCGTCACGCGCGGCACGGCGTGATCCTCGCCCAGGCGGATGGCGCGCCGGGCGGCGTTGGCGGCCAAGTTCTCATAGGCCGTGATCGTGGCGCGCACCGAAACCCCGGAGCGCTGGTTGATGTCCGGGCTCTGGCGCGCGAGGCGAGAGACCTCGGCCAGGACCTCTTCCATATAGTCGGGCACGGTGATGCGGAGACCGTCGAGATTGAGGGGGGCGCGCTCCTGACGGACGATCGCGACCTCCGTCTCGATCTCCTCGGGATAGTGCGTCCGCACTTGGGCGCCGTAACGATCCTTGAGCGGAGTGATGATGCGGCCGCGGTTGGTGTAATCCTCGGGATTGGCGCTGGCGACGACGAGGATGTCAAGCGGGAGGCGGACGCGGAAGCCGCGGATCTGGATATCGCGCTCCTCCATGAGGTTGAGCAGACCGACCTGAATGCGCTCGGCCAGATCCGGGAGCTCGTTTATACAGAAGATGCCGCGGTTCGAGCGGGGGATGAGGCCGAAGTGGATCGTCATCTCATCGGCGAGGTAACGCCCTTCGGCGACTTTGATCGGGTCCATCTCGCCGATCAGGTCGGCGATCGAGATATCCGGGGTGGCGAGCTTCTCGCTGTAGCGATCGTTGCGGTGGAGCCAGCGGATGGGCGCCTTGTCGCCGTACTTCTCGACGAACTCGCGGCCCTCGCGGGTGATGGGGTCGTAGGGGTTCTCCGGGATCTCGACTTCGCCGAGGACGGGGATCTCCTCATCGAGCAAGTTGGGCAGACTGCGAATGAGGCGGCTCTTCGCCTGTCCGCGCTCGCCCAGGAAGATCACGTCTTGCCCGGCCAGGAGGGCGTTCTCCAGCGCAGGCAGCACGGTGTCGTCGTAGCCAAAGATGCCGTCGACGATCGGCTCGCCGGCGCGTATCTTGGCGATCAGATTCTTGCGGAGCTCCTCACGAACGGTGAGAATGTTGTAGCCGCTCCTGCGAAGGTCCCGGATGGTCTGCGGACGCTTTTCCATCGCATCTCTCCCCGTCGCGCCGATGGGGACATCACGCCTCAGCGCCGATCTGCGAGCAGGCGCGCCACTTCATCCCGATCGAATCGGGGCAATGGAGTAGCTGTGCCGTCCTCTTGAACGAGTATAACCCCTCCGCCCGGCGCTCCGACGCAGCCGATGCGCCGGGCATTGAATCCAGCTTCGCGCAGCTTAACGAGTGCAGCGGCGGCCCGCGCCTCGTCCACGCTCGCCAGCAGGGAGCCGGAAGCGAGCAGGCCGGCCGGATCGAGACGCAAGGCCGTGCTCAGCTCCCGTGTGAGGGGATGGACGAGTAGCGCGGCTCGCTCCACGGTCACGCCCAGCCCGGCGGCGGCGGCGAGCTCCCAAGCGCCGGAGGCGATACCACCCTCGGTGGGATCGTGGAGCGCGTGCAGGCCGGGTAGCCGCCATAGCTCCCGGGCCATCGGCAGGACGCTGATCCCGGGGTCGAAAAGGAGAGCGGCGGCGGCCTCGATCGACGCGCGCGGGACGCCGGCGGTGGTGAGGCGGGAAGCGGCTTCGCGCGCGAGGAGCGCAGTGCCTTCAACGGCGATCGGGCCCACCTGTAGCAGGGCGTCGCCTTCGCGCGTGGCTTCGCTATGGAACAGCCGCTCGCGCGTCGTCTCGCCCACCATCGCACCAGCGACGACGAGTTGCGTAACCGCTTCGCTGATCTCCGTGTGTCCGCCCACAGGCACGGCGCCGACCTCCGTGCAGGCGGCGCCGATGTCCGCGACCACTTTCGCCAAGGCCGCCTCGTCCGTGTCCGGCGGGGCGATGACGGTAGCAAGGAACCAACGCGGCTCGCCGCCCAGGCAGGCGACGTCGTTGGCGCTGAGGTGCACCGCGTACCAGCCCGCGCGCTCGGCCGTGAAGGTAACCGGGTCAGCGGTGAGGATGAGCACGTGATCACCGGCGTCGACGGCGGCGGCATCCCGGCCCAGGCCGGGCGGGACGAGCAGCCGCTCATCACGCGGAAGGTCCCGCAGCAGCCGCGTCAGCAGCTCGGGAGGGAGCTTGCCCGTGCGCAACGGCGGACCTCGTCTCCGAAGAGGGCGAAAACGGCTAGCTGTTTTCCAGCTCCTCTGAGTGCTGCAGGCAGGAGGGGCGGTGGGCGTGCGGTTCCTCGTCACGGGGGCGTGAAGGTGAGGGATCAAGAGCGCCGCCCGCGATCGGCGGCTCCTTCTCCAGTACGGAAGCCAGCTCCAGCTGCGGCGCGCGGCGCGCCACGGTGCCGGCCTCCAGCACGCCACCTTTGTAGACCCGCTCAAGGCGGTGATGCTGCTGCATAATGCTGACATCGGCCAGCGGGTCACCGTCCACAACCAGCACGTCGCCGTAGTAGCCGGGTGTGATCTGGCCGGTCACGTCGCCGAGGCCGATCGTCTTGGCGCCGATGCTGGTAGCGGACTGGATCGCTTCCATGGGCGTGAAGTCGGTGAGCCGCACCATGAGTTCGAGCTCGATGGCGATCACGTGCTGTGGATTAAAGGCGTGGCCGGAGTCGCTGCCTACGACCATGGGGATGCCCCTCTCGCGCGCCATCTTGACGCTGGCGTAGTGCCGGTCCAAGTCGCCCTTGAACTTCTGCACGACCCAATCCGGCACGCCCACCTCGGGACCCTTGTGCACGTAGAGGTAGAGCACGGCGATGGTCGGCACCAAGACCGTGCCCATCTCGAGCATGAGGTCCGCGCCCTCTTCGTCGAGGAAAGAGCCATGCTCGATCGTCGTCACGCCGGCCCGGACGCCGTTCTTGATGCCTTCGGTGGCCTGGGCGTGGCAGGCCACGCGCACGCCGTTGCGTTTGCTTTCGTTGACGACGGTGGCGATCTCCTCCTCCGTCATCGTCTGCTTGGTGGACGAGGCGAAGGGGCTGATGCCGGTGCCGCTCGCTTCCACCTTGATATTCGTGACGCCGTATTTGATCTGCAGGCGCGTGGCCTTCAGGATCTCGGCCGGGCCGTCGACCGTGTGACCGAGCGCGGCTTGGTTGTCGGCCCAGTCGCCGTAGAAGTCGGCGAGCCCGCCCGTGGTAGTCAGAATGCGGGCGCCCGGCTTCAGGCGCGGCCCTTTGATGACCCCTTGATCGATCATGTCGCGCAGCGCCACCGCCACCAAGCCGCGCGTGCCCACATCGCGCGCGCTGGTGAAGCCGACCTCCAGCAAAGTCTGGGCGTTGCGGGCGGCGAGGATCGTAGTGTGCTCAATGGGGCGGCGCAGGTCGTAGTCCTCGAAGCAAGAGACATCGTGGTAGGCGCCGTGGAAGTGGCAGTCGACCATGCCGGGCATGACGGTACGCCCGGATGCGTCGACGACCTCCCCCTCGCCCTGCGGAGGCGGTTTGATCTCGTCCACGCCGCCCACCTGGGTGATCCGCTCTCCTTCGATCAGGACGCTCGCGGCGTCCCGGGGTTCCGGGCTGACGCCATCGATCAGCCGGCAGTTTTGGAACAGGGTGTAGCGCTGCATGGCGCCCTCCTCGGTGATCTCGTATGCCGTCGGGATCGCACTGGCGCCAGTCTGCGACCCGCGCCGTTCAGTGGTCAACAGCCGCCGCTGATACGATGCCGCGCGGAAGACCCAATGTTGGGATAGTAGATGGGAAAACGTAGCGGATGGAAAACGAACCGCGGATGGACAGGCCAGCGATGACGGGTCCGGGCGCGCGGCTGGCGGCGCTGGCGAGCGCCATGGTGACGCGCTGGCTGGCGGAGCGCGGCCTCGCCGTGAGTGGCGGCGGTACGACGGCCGGCGGCCCAACGCCGCTGGCGCGGTTGATCGTGGAAGGGCGGACGCTGTGTCTCGCAGTGGTGCCGCTGTTCGACGACGCTGCGGAAGGAGAGCCGCTGCGGAGGCGCGTAGACTTGGAGCACCGGCTCTCGGCGGCGGGCGCGGGGACGGTGACGCTCTGGGTACCACCTGGCGCACCTATCCGAGACGAAGATCGTGCGGCCGTAGGCGAGCGGGTCACTGTCGCCGCTGCGGAGCTGGCGCCCGGTGAGCGGGGCGAGGTCATGTTCCCGGTGGAATTGGAGCTGCGCAAGAACAGCGACGAAGGAAGGTACATGAGCGTGGTGGGAGGACTGTCTCCGCATTGGGCGCGCTTCACGGATCGCGTCTTCGGCTTCTACCAGCTCGACAGCAGCGCCATCCACCGGCTCCCGGAGGACGCCGACAAAGTGACGCGACTGATCGACTTCACCGTGCTTGTCGCCAACGGAGTGCGGAAGGCGGGCGGACGGGCGGTAGTGGAGGCGGAGGACGCCTGGACCCTGCAAAGGCTGGACGGCCTCGGCGGTCCGGTGGTCGTCGCGGCGACGGGCGAGAGCGGGGCAGATGGGA
The DNA here is from genome assembly GCA_965220315.1 of Dehalococcoidia bacterium. Classification (GTDB taxonomy): domain Bacteria; phylum Chloroflexota; class Dehalococcoidia; order Bin125; family Bin125; genus JAPOXK01. The sequence continues at coordinate 405,063 of CBDCPP010000002.1, read as the reverse complement.
CGACCGTGCGGCGCACGCTCCGCGCCGGGCTCGCAGCGGCGCGCGCGGCGATAGAGGCGCAACCCGCCACCGAGCGGGAGGGCCGCGCGGTGGCGTTCGTGGGGATGTACCGGTCGATGGAAGAGGAGACTACGAGCGCGGCGCTGCGTAGCGTGGACCCGGGGCTATTCGCCGGGCTCGACTTCGCCTGCCTGCTCGCCGACGGTCGGCTCAAGCTGCTGCTGGGGCCGAGACCGGGCTCGATCGTGGCGGAAAAGTAGCGGGTAACGCGTTACGGCACGGGAACGGCGCAGGCGAAAAGAAGGGAAAGTGAGAAGGCGGTCTAGCGAGAGGGCGGTCTAGCGAGAGGGCTTGGTGATGGTGCGGCGGCGGCGGCGGGCGGCGCGGCGTTGCGCCTGGCGCTCCTTCTCACGATTGGAGATGAAATGCCGCCGACGCCGGGCTTCTTGCAGGACCCCGTCGCGCTGCACCAGCTTGTTGAAGCGCCGTACGAGCTGTTCGGAGTCCTCGCCGTCGCGGCGGGTAACTTGCAGCACCTGCGTGCTCTCCCATCGGTCGGCGGTGAGCCGACAATATACTTCCGCCTCCGCACGAAACCGATCGCGCACAACCCTAGCACCGACGGCGAGGACGGAACAATTCCGGACGACTCAGCAGGCGCGGACGCGGACGCAAAAAACGAACCGAAGGGGCCAACCCGAAGGCCGAGCGCCACCCCACACGGTTCGTTTTGCGGACTTCCGGCCGTCCCTCCACTTCGTTACGGATCAGACACGCATCCGCATCGAAGCGCAGGGCCGGTTACGGCTGGGGCGCCTGATAGTGGCGCTTGGGCGGGTTCCACCCCGCCGCTCAAAGCTCTCAGGAGCGCCCGATACTTTCTCAGCCCTCGCGGGCTCCGGGCATCGGACCGGCCAATCTCTCCAGATCGTCGTTGGGCGCTATCGCGGCTGCAGCCGACGCTTTCACGACTTTTCCAGGAGATCGAAGCGAGGAGTGCCTTCCTCGCCCCCTGAACCGCTTGCCCTCCCGGGGCTTCGTTCGGACGGGAACACTACCGCCCGGCGAAGTCACTGCAAACATTAGCAAGCGTGGGAAGCATCTTTAGATGAGATAAGTAACGTTAACCGGAGATAAAAACCGTATTAGAGAGAGAATGTGATTTTAATACACGCTATTCGATTTCAATATCTCTTACCAAGTGAGGACATGAATAACATTCTTCTGTCATTTCCATGAGGGCGGAAAAGTGTGGATATGCACTCCCTACCGGTAGAAAACGTGGGGAAGAACGGTGGAGACAGTGTCAGCGGGCGGGAATGAGCCCCAGAAAACGAAGGAACCCCGGCCGGGTGCGGCTCTTCACGCCACGGTTCCAGGTTTTGATCTTCTCAGTGAAGTCGTCGGCTTGGCGTTGATTCCAGCGCGCGACGCGGCCGATCTCCCGGCGCGTGAGGTTCCCGTCCCAATCGTGGGGACAATCGACCACGCGGTTGATGGTCATGCGTTGCACCGCGCCGCTTTCCGAGAGGCTGACGTTGAAGGGGTGCTCGCGGCAAACGACGGGCCGATGTTCATAGATGGTGCAGTCATTGTCCGCCGAGAGAAAGATGCAGCGCGGCCCCCGCTGCCAACGCAAAGCCATGATGGCCCGCTTGGCGTCCAGGCGAATCCACCAGGGACTGGATTTGGCGATCTCGACGCGCTCCTCGTCGTAGAAGCGGACGAAGTCGCGGGGGTCGCGGCCGGTACCCTGAACGATGCGGTTGACGTCGTCGTCGGTGATCAGCACCACGGTGCCGCGGCAGCAGTTGCCGCAGCCGGTGCACCGAAACTTGAGGTACTTACGCCAGTCGAACGCGGACACGGCTCTCCTTTGCCTGCAGGAGGCGGCGCGGTTTCGGGAAGGGGGCGGGCCTGGCACGCCCGGAGGGATTCGAACCCCCGACCTTCAGATTCGAAGTCTGACGCTCTAATCCACTGAGCTACGGGCGCTCGCAAGCAGTCTAACAGGGGCAGGAGGCGGTGCAGGGCGCCGCAGCTTGGTTAACGTCTGGGCCAACGCGGCCCACCTTCTGTCCTATCGTTGATTGCTCAGTCGCGGCGCCGCGGCCAATCCTCATCAAGGGATCCCGATCGGCGAGATTGGGCCAGGCTCACGGGCGTATCTCAGGGCTTGTAGGGCTCACAGACGAACGGCCACGAAGGGCAGAGTACATGCGGGAGACGATTCGCAGCACCGCCTGGGAAGTGGCCGCGCGCGTCGACGCGGAGGACTTCAGTGGCGCCCTGCAGTACCTGCTGGCGCTGCATCCCGCCGACCAAGCCGACGTGCTCAGTGAGTTCGACGACGAGGCGCGCGGGACGCTAATCGCAGGCTTCAGCCCGGAGCAATTGGCGGGGTTGCTGGAGCACTTGACGGCGCAGGAGCGGGTAGATGTCGCCGGGCTGGTCGCGGTCGACGCGCTGGCGGCGGCGCTCGATGCATCGCCGCCGGAAACCGCCGCCGACGTGCTCCACAACCTGACGCCGGAGGAGGCGTTCGGCGTCCTGGGCTCGATGCAGGAGACGGCGGCGGTGGAGCCGCTGCTGGCGCACGCGGATGAGAGCGCCGGCGGCATCATGACGCCGAACGTGATGGCGCTGCGGCCGGAGATGACGGCGGCCGGAGCGATCGACTACATGCGCTCGACGCAGCTTCCCGAAGGGGACGCCTACTACCTATACGTGGTCGATGAAGCCTCCCGCTTGCTGGGAGTGCTGAACCTGCGTCAGCTTCTGACGGCGGCGCCCGAGCGCTCGCTACACGAGCTAATGGACATCAACGTCATCACGACCACGGCCGAGACCGACCAAGAGGAAGTGCTGCGCACGCTACAACACTACGGGCTGCGGGCGGTACCGGTCGTCGACGGGAGCGGCCATCTCGTCGGCGTGACGACGGCGGACGAGCTACTCGATGTAGCGCAGCAGGAGGCCACCGAGGACATGTTCCGCATGGTGGGGCTGGACGAGGAAGAGTCCTTCATGGGCCCGGTCGTCCCATCCGTACGGCGGCGGCTGCCCTGGCTCACTCTCAACATCATCACCGTCTTCATCGCCGCCGCGACGATCTCGGTGTTCGAGGACACGCTGGAGCGGGTGGCGGCGCTGGCGATCTTCCTGCCGGTCGTGGCCGGGCTGGGAGGAAACGCCGGCACGCAAACGCTCACGCTCGTGGTGCGCGCCATGGCGCTGGGCGAGTACGACCGCCGGCAATGGCGGGAGGTGCTCCCGCGCGAGATCGCGATCGCCGTCCTGAACGGGGCCGCCCTGGGCCTGCTCGTTGCCGTGCTGGCGGGTGTCTGGCAGGACAACCTCTACCTGGGGATCGTGATCGGCGTGGCGATGCTGGGGAACCTGCTGATCGCCGGCATCGCGGGCGTGCTAGTGCCGACCAGCCTGCGCCTCTTCCGCTCCGATCCGGCGCTGGGCAGCAGCATCGTCGTCACAGCCGTGACGGACATCATGGGCTTCTTCTTCTTCTTGGGCATGGCGGCGCTCCTGATCAGCCAGATCGACTGACCAGGAACCCACAACCGGGCGCTTAGGGATCGGCGCCGGTTGGCGCGGGGCGGACGTCCTCTTCGCCTGGGGCGCCGAACTCCTCGCGAGCGATCAAGACAACCACGGCCTGATCGCCCTCTTGCGCGATCCGCAGCTCGCCCTCAAAGGCCGGGGAGTCCACGTCGGTGAAGCGGATGAAATCGATGCCGAGGACGCGCGGGTCGGAGTCGATGGACCAAGGCTCGGTACCCAACGCCTCGCGGTAGAAGTTGTAGAGATCGTCTGCCCTCCGATCGGACTCCCAGCCCACGATCAACTCGCGGGCCGTCTCCGTATCCGTGAATCCGGAGCCGAGCAGTACGAGTCCGTCGGGCAAGGGAAAGTCGGGTGGGAGAGTGTCGACGAAGCCCTGGATGCGCACATCGGCGGCGGCCGCGTCGTCGGCCTGCACCAAGTAGTTGCGGAAGAGCCGCTGGGCGGCTAGGCGCTCCTCGTCGTCGGAACGGTCGCAAGCGACCAGCAGCACGATCGCGACGATCCCCAGGGCCAGAAGGCCCCACCCAAGCACCCCCCGCGCCCGCCGGAGTTCCCACCTAGGGAACACTATCTACCTTCAGCGGCGCGGCAATCGCTCGATGAAGCGGCGCACCCAACGAGTCACACCCTCAAGTGCAAGTGGCATCGCGATCTCCAGTCACGCTCCGATCGCCAGCATCGCTCTCCAGCGAAGCAGGCTGGACCGAAGGGTCTACTTTAGCGGCCCAGCACGCGATTGATCACGCGTCCGATCATGCCCCGCACGCAGCTAATCATGCCTTTACAACACGGCATCACATTCTCCGATCACCTTGCCGATGTCGGCAGCGCTCCGGCGGGGAGCGCGTGGGACAAACGACCTGCTTAGCGGCCCAGCACGCGACCGATAATGCCTCGCACGAAGCGAATCAAACCTGCAAATGGCATCGCCTTCTCCAATCGCCTTCCGAACATCCCCCGATCGCCGGTGGAGCGGGCGGGATCGAACGACCTCTTTTAGCGGCCCAGCACGCGACCGATTATACTGCGCACAAAGCGAATCAAACCTTCAAACGGCATCACGTTCTCCAATCATCTTGCGATCACGTTCCGATCACTGCCGACGCTCTCCAACGGATCGGGTTGGGGTGGACGGTGGGATTCGAACCCACGAATACCAGGGCCACAACCTGGCGCCCTAGGCCTCTAGGCGACGCCCACCGCGGTCGACCACCGCGCAGCAGCGCGTCAAGGCTAGGGATGGCCTTGCAGCCGGTCAATCGAGCGACGCGCTTAAGGCGATCATTATCGGAGAGAGCAGCATCAAAGCAAAGGCCGCGAAGGCTCAGGGCTGCTGCCAAGTGGCCGCGCCGGTCATGTGCAGCCAGAGGACATCGCGGGGCTGGAGGACCGCATCCAGGCCCGGAATGGGGATCGGCAAAAAGACGAGGTTGAATTCTCCAAGCTCCGTATTCCAGCGGTACGCCAAGGAGACCCGTCCGGCGAGCGACGCCAGCGCCTCCTCCACCGTGAGCGGCGGCCCGGTCCAGGTGACAAAGTTGGGGCCGGGGACCAGAAGCAGCGCGCGGCCGGCGGGGAGCATGGCGGGCTGTGCCCATTCGACCGGGGGACCGGGCGAGAGCAGCAGCCAGAGCGCGTCGCCGCTCCGCAGCTGCCCCAGATCACTGAGGAAGGGAAGCGCGGGCCGGAACACCTGCCAGAGCCGGGCGACGGAGTCGTAGCGGTAGGCCGCTTCAAGGCGATGCGCGATCGGCTCGAAGGCCACTGCCGGCTCCACTGCTTCCCCGAACCAACCGACGGGCGTGAATCCGGCCTGCAGGGATAGGGTGATCTTCTCCTCGACGAAGTTGGCTGAGAACTCGGAGGTGTTGCCGGCCGTGTCGATGGCGATGGCGCTGATGGGAGCGCCCAGCGGGACCTCGGCCACCAGCGACCACTCGCCGGCGGCGTTCGCGACCGTCTCGCCCAGGTAACGGCCGCCGGGGCCGAAGCCGCTCTGGTCGGCCTGGGGGAAGCCGGGCACGTCCACGGCGTAGAGCTCGACCGTGGCGCCGGGAGGCGCGCTGCCGCGTACGCGCCCGAGGCGCGTGGCCAGGATGACGGGCGTGTTGAGTCGACTGTTGGGTCCAGCATCGGCGTCGCCGGGATCGTTGACCGTGGGGCCATCGCCGCCGAGGTCGATGGCGATACCCGCGTTGCCAAGGAAGAGGTTGCGGCTGAGGCGATTACGCACCGTGTTTCTATGCAGCAGGAGCACACCGGCGGCGGCGCTACCACCGATGCGATTGCTACGAACGATCGTCTCCCGAGCGCCGGTGCGCAGCGTGATCCCGGCCAGGTTCCCCACGAGCGCGCCGTCCGGCATGACGCCGATGCCGTTGCCCTGAATGGAAACGCCCGCCGCGCCCTCCACCACCACGCCGTTGGCCGCACTCACGATGTAGTTCCCCAGCGCTGCGGTAGCGCCGCCGATGCTGATGTTGCGCGTGCCGCGCAGCACCGAGATCCCGTCCTCACTGTTGGGCAACGGCGCCGCGCCGTCGGCGCTCAGGCCGATCCAGTTGCCGATCACGGCGATCGCGCGCGCGCCCCGCTCCAGCGCCAGGCCCACGCGATTGCCGCTGATCACATTGCGGCTGGCGGCCCGCAGCCCGCCCACGATCACTTGGGCCGTTTCGCCCCGGCCGCCGTGGATAAAGATGCCCACATCGTTCGTAAGCGCCGCCGTGCCGCCGGGCGCGAGCCCGATCCAGTTGCCCTCGATCCGCATGGTCTTTCTGCCGGCGTCGCGCAGCTCGATCCCGGCCACACGGTTGCCGCTGATCAGGTTGCGCTCGTTCGGACCCGCCCCGCCGATGTTGGCCCAGCCGCCGTCGACGATCAGCAGGCCGTCGTCGTTCGGCAGCGCTTCTCCGTCGGTTCCCAACCCGATCGTGTTGTTGACAACCCGCGCCGCCGAACTCCCGGCCCCGGCGATCACGAGCCCGTGGCCTGTGCGGCTGGGCGCACTGTTTCCCGCCAGCCGGTTGCCGCAGCGCTTGCAGCTATCGCCCACGAGCGCCCCTGCGGCGCCGTCCACCACGCCGATGCCGCCCCGCCGGTTGGGGGCCGCGGCCCGGCCGGACGGGTCCGTCCCCAACCAGTTCCCCAGGAAGCGGTTGTCGGACGCGGATCTGCCCCGGGCGGCCAGCCCGTAATGGGCGAAGTTGCCGACGATCAGGCCGCGGAACTCCACCCGGGGCGCGCTGGAGACAAGGCCGCTCGCCTCCCCCGCAACCGCACCGTCGATCATGACGATCGGGTTGCCGCTCCAGCCCGGCTGGGTCGTGCCGTCGATCACCGTGCCGGGGCCGGTGATGGTGGGGAGGGCGCGAACGGGAAGGATGCGCACGGGGCCGGCGCCGATGCCGAAGTGGACGCGGGCGTCTTCGGCCGCGTTCGCCGCCAGCAGGGCGTCGCGCAGCGTGCAGGAAGCGTCGCAGACCCCGTCGCCGCCGTCGCCCGCCGCCGTCACCACGAAGATCGGCGCCTCCCCGCCGCCATCTTGCGCGGCGGCGGTGCGGAAGAGGGGGAGGCCGCCCGTAGCCGCCAGGGGCAGAAAGATCAGCAGGGCGATCACGAGAGCGATCAGGGCGAAGAGGGCGAGCCGCGCCAGGGTAGTGAAGAGAGGCCGCATTCAGACTCCCGGCGGCCCCTCGCCGTTGTCGCCCGCCGCCGTCACCACGAAGATCGGCGCCTCCCCGCCGCCATCTTGCGCGGCGGCGGTGCGGAAGAGGGGGAAGCCGCCCGTAGCCGCCAGGGGCAGAAAGATCAGCAGGGCGATCACGAGAGCGATCAGGGCGAAGAGGGCGAGCCGCGCCAGGGTAGTGAAGAGAGGCCGCATTCAGACTCCCGGCGGCCCCTCGCCGCCGTCGCCGGCCGCCACCTCCGTCAATCGTATGGGCGCCGCCCGCGAGAGGCCAGAAACCTCAAACGGGATGTCAGCCGCTCCTCCAGCCGCTACGGCACCGCGAGCGTCTGGCTGCCCGGCGAGACGACCCAGAGGAAGTCGCCGGGCGCGATGATGAAGTTCTCCTGGCCCAGAGCAGGGATATAGCGGATCCAGCCGGTTTCCAGACCGGCGTACTTCCAGGCGACCGTCACCCGATCCTCGAACAGATCGGCCGCGCTGGCATTGAAGGTCGCTCGCACGAACTGCCCGCCCGCCTCAAGGGGCAGCACGTAGGGATCGCCGTCCGCCGCGCCCACGAAGACTTCGATGATCGTGGAGGCGGTGCTCGTGCTGACGACGATCCGCTGCGGCGCGGCGCTGGGCGTGAGCGTGGGCGAGGCGATGTAAACCAGGTGCACCGATCCCCCCTCGGTGACGCCCCGATCCCTGCTGAGGGTGGAGCTGCCCGTGGAGGGATCGAGGACTCCGCGCGCGGTGGGGAAACCGAGCAAGCTCCGCCAGGTACCGCGCGGGAGCGCGATGATGATCCCGGGATTGACGCCGATATCCTGGAACGCGACCACGGTGCCGTCCGCTACCCCGTTCAGCTCCGCGTCATAGAAGGTAATCCGGGCCCAGACCGTGCCACCGGGGGCGACCCGGCTCTGGAAGACGTCCCCCACCCGTTCGGGGGGCGGGTAGCTGGTGACGTGCGTGCTGTGCGCCGCCACGCCCGCGCCGTCTTCCCCGTCGTCACTTGTGTCGTCGCCTGTGTCGTCACCTGGCCCGTCGCCAGCGGTACCGTCCGTCTCGTCGCCTGGGTCCTGGCCCGGGTTGCCGATGACGACCGTGATCAACATCACCAACGCGCCAAAGCCGGGCCGGGCGACCGTCACGCGCGCGGCGTGCTGAGAGCCGGGTTCGGCGCCGGCGACGGCGGCCAGTGTAACGAAGTAGTCACCCGGGCGGCCCGACGCGGCAGCATCGATGATGGGGAGCACGCGCAGCCTGCTGCCGAGCTCGGCGCTGACGTAGAGCCTGCGGATGGCGCCTTCCAGCAAGCCGGCCACGCCAACGCCGTCGGCGTCCTCCACCCGGACCGTCCATCGCCTGGGGGGATTCTCCTCGCCGGGAGCACCGAGCGGGAGGACCGTCCGCTCCGACGGCGCGATCGTCATCGTCTCCGGGTTCAGGGCCGGATCATCGCCGTTCGAGGCCGCTGCCGGGGCGTAGGGCATGCCGAAGTTGATGGCCATCCCGGCGCCCAGCCACGTCAGCAGCGCGACCAGCGCGAGGATCCAGGTAGCGAGCCCCTTCCGCGTCCGGTCGCGTTTCATGATCGCTTTTCCTCGTGCGAACGTCTCGCCATGAACGGCTTCCGGGTGGGCGGCGGCGGCCGCCTCCACTCCCAATCATACGGGTATCTCGCAAGCATGCCTGGACATATCCACTGGCAGCGAGAGAGGCCGTCCAAGCGCTAGAGTGCAAGGCCCCCCATGGGGAGAGGGACGAAGAGCGCGGAGGTAAGCGATGACGGCTGGGAACTTTCCAACGGAGCGCCCGATCGAGACGCCCATCGCCCAACGCCCCGATAGCTTCGGGCCCGCCCTCACGCGCGCCTCCGCCTGCGGGATCTGCCAGTTCGCCAAGGGCGAGAGCTCCTCCAGGGAGCCTGCCTTCTGGATCTGGGCGCACCTGCGCGAGGATCGATGCGGATGGGTTGCGATCTGCAAGATCTGCCGCAAGAGAACCGCGCCGGCGGATCACATCTGCGACCTCAGCAAGCCGGCGGCGCAGCACTAGAGCGAGCGGCGACCGTTTCGCGTCACTCGCTCGTTCCCCTCAGAACCTGCTTCAGGGCACGCTGAATGCGCAGCCACCTCGTCGTACCCGTACCCTCAGCCCAACTGCGCACGATGTCACGGACTCCCGCGCGATCTTCCGGCGGCATCCGCTCCCACCAGCGCACGATTTGCTCATCATCCCACGTGATTCGCGTCACCCGCCGCCGCAGGAACTCCGCACACATGGAGCGGTCGATCTCGCCCTTGGCGACTCCGAGAGCGAACGCCGTCACCTCGTCGTCGGTCGCGCAGAGTTGGGCTCTATTCAAGAACAGAAACATCTCCATCGCGGCGACGGCGAAACGCTTGTTCCCATCCACGAAGGGATGATCGCAGTTAAGGCAGTAGTGGAGCACCCCGGCCTTCGCCTGAAGCGTCCGGTAATGACGCCATTGGGGCTGGTCGAGTGCGCCAAGCAGCAACTGCCGCCCTTGGTCGCCTCGTATGGCGAAGGCCGGGGTGCCTGGGAAGAGCTTCTGCGTCAGCTCGGTGACGAGAAACGTCGCCGCATCCTCGTCCAGGTAGGTGAGGCGGGGCAGGTTCTAGTGTTTCTCGAGCTCGCGAAGAGCCTTCTCGCGATGCTTGATGACGTAGTCGACCGCTTCCCGAATTTTCTTAGGGACGGGCTTGGAGTCCTTCTCGGCGCTTTGGGGTGATTTCGCCGTGGCAGGCATGTGACCGACTCCTCAACTATCCATAACCATCAACAGCATATCAGCGATAGCGACAGCGGGCCGCGGGCTCCCACACACTGCTAGACCTTCTAGGAGCCGTCCCCCGCCCCGTCCCCATCCTCCTCGTCCTCCGGCGCCTCGGGGATCTCCCAGACAACGGCGGCGCTGGCGGAGACGGCCAGCAGGTCGCCGTTGGCGATCTGGAAATCGGCGCCCAGGCCGGCGCCCGGCAGGTAGCGCTGCCAGCCCTCCGCCTCGTCGTAGCGCCAGAGCACCGAGACGCTTTCCGCGATCGCCGCCACCGCCGCCGTGGCCGTCGTGGCGGAACCGGGCCAGGTGATCAGGTTCAGGCCCGCCGCCAGCGAGATGCTGGTCGCTTGGTCGGCCTCGGGCAGGGGCGCGCTGGAGCGCACGTCCATGTCGATCCCGGCCACGTAGGCCCGCACCCGGACCTCCGTGGCGGCGCTGTCCAGGGTAAAGACGGTGCGGGCCAAGCCGCCCACCGTCTCGGCCGTGGCCGGTTCGAAGCTGGCTTTGGCGCTGGGCGGCGCCCCGGCCGCGCTGAAGCGCACCTCGTAGCCGCTGGGCACGGCCGTGCCGGCGGCGTCGGTGACCAGCGCCGCCACGTCATAGATCCCGGCCTCGGACCGGGGAGTGATCAAGAGCCGCAGCGCGGCCACCGGCCCCACGACCTGGATCGTGGCGCTGGCCGAGAGCGTGCCCGCCCAGGCCGCGATCGTCACGGGCCCCGGCTCGGCTGCGTCCGCCGCCGAGATATGAGCCGCCGCGCGCCCGCTGGCGCCGGTGACGCCGGACTCGCCCTCGCCGCTCTGCACCACGGTCACACCGGCGACGTTGGCGCTGAAGCGCACGCTGACGCGCGGCACGGGCCGCCCGCCCTCGTCGAAGAGCACCGCCACCAGCGTCCCCGGTGGCGCCGCGAAGGGCGCATCGCCCAAGTTGACCCGCCGCGCCAGCGCCGTCAGCTCCAGCCGCGCGGGGGGACCGTGCAGCGTCAGCGGCAGCGAGGCCGTGGCGCTGCCGGCGCTGGCGCGCACGCGCACGGCGCCGGGATCAGCGTGCAGGAAGGCCGCGGCGCGCCCATTGACGCCGGTGGTGACCGTGTAGGCCGCGGCGCCGGTGGCGCCGTCGGCGGGCGGAGCGGAACCCGCCAGCAGCCGGCCGGCGGTGGCCGTGAAGGTCAGGGAGGCGCTGGGAACGGACTCGCCGGCGCTATCGCGCACTTGCACGATCAGGCGCGGCGGCGTGGCCGCGCTCAGCACCGCCTCGGCGCTGGGGGTTTCGAAGACGACCGTGGCCGGCGCGCCCACGAAAGTGACCGTGGTCGCGCGCGTGCTGGCTCCGGCGCTGGCCGTAACCGCCGCGTCGCCCAACCGCCCGTCGCCCACCAGCGTGGCCGTGGCGACGGCCGTGCCGTCGCCTTGCCCGCTCAGGGCCACGTTGACGCGGCTGGGACCGGCAGCGCTGCCGAAGGCGCCCAGGGTGGTCGTGAGCGTCACCCGCGTGACGGCGTCCGTCCCACTGCCCGGCGTCACCGTGACCGTGATCGTCGATTGGCCGCCGCTCGCGGCGATCTTCGTGGGCGACGCTTGCACGGAGTGCACCGTGGGCGTGGCCCCCTCGGCGGCGGGGGACAGCAGCAGGAACAACCCGGCCGCCAGCAGCAACAACAGGAACACTCGCGGGCGGCGCAGCGCCGTCCCGCGACGCGCGGGCTGGGAGCGCATGGCCTGGTGCATCGTTCGGCGCGTCCTCATGACTCGGACTCCCACAGCCCCACGCCGCCCGGCGCTGGAGCGATCTCCCGTCAGGACGCAGGCGATGGAGCCGGCGCGCTGGCGGGAACCCTCTCCAAAGGGCCGCTCTCCAGAGGGTCGCGGTAGGCGCGGCCCCAAAGACCGAAGGGAAAAAGACGGAGCGGCCTCGCCAGGGCCAGACCGCTCCGTCTTGCAATTCCCTCGTCAGACGATCGCCCGAAGGCGATCGTCTGACGTGCTCTTCACGCTCCTAGCGCGCGCTGATCCCAACGCGGCGGGTGACCGCCACGCCGCTCAGCGCAACCAGGGCCGAGATGGCCAGGGCCACCGGCAACAGCGGGAAGCCGCTGCCCGTGTCCGCCAGGCCGCCGCTCCCCGTGTTGGGCAGTGCGGCCGGAGCTTCCGGCTCTTCCGGCTCGACCGGTGCAACCGGCTCGACCGGTACGACCGGTACGACCGGCTCGACCGGCTCGACTGGCTCGACGACCGGCGTCGTGACGCTGATCGCGATGCCCGCACCGTTATCGCCGACGCCGAATTCGACGACGTCGTAGCTGTCCGTGGAGCCGATGCCGTTCACGGTAAAGCTGACGGAGCTGGCGTTGTCCGGGTGGACGTCGATCATCCAGCGGCCGTCCGTGATGGTGGCGGAGCCGACGGAATCGCCGTCCTGGTTCAAAGCTTCCACCACCGCGCCATCGGCAGCGGCCTCACCATCGATGGTGACGTCCATGCCGAAGAACACATGGTCTGTGGGTGGCAGTGGAGGTGCCTGAGCGAAGGCGCTCGTCATGAGCGTCAACGCCAGCGCAGCTGCGCCGATGGCTACCGCCAAGCGCCACCCCTTACGAATACTCGTCATGAGTATGGCCTTTCCTTTCCTATCGCTCTACTTGGCTTCCTCGAAGTCGCTCGGTTGCTTCTTCGAAAGGCCCGCGGAGGGGCCGCCGGGTGGGCGGCCCCTCTCGCGAATCCGTTTCTAGCCACCCACTGTCCCGGCGCTGCCCGCGACGACCCAGAGGAGGTTGCCGGAGGCGACGAGGAAGTCCTCGCTGCCGAGGGCCGGGACGTAACGCGTCCAAGCACCGTTCTCCCACTTGAAGGCGACCGAGACGCTCGTGCCGTCGAAGAGGTCGCTCGCGGTCGTGGGAACACTGTTGCCTGCTACGACGTAGAAGTCGCCGCCTGCGCTGACGTCCAGCGAGACGGGGCTTTGCGCCGGCGCCGGCGGAGCCTCAGGCTCCGGGTCGCCGATGACGACCGTGATGGTGCTCTGGATCTGAGTGCCAGCCTCAGCGTCCCCGGCGCGAATCAGGAACACGGCGTCACCTGCGCTGAGCGGAGCCAGGTAGGTGAAGGTCGCTTGACCGTCCGCCGTCTTGGGGCTCGCCGGACTGTCCGTCTTACCCTCGCCTTCGACCTGGTCAACCACGATGAGGACGGCGCCGACGCGCACGCCCTCGTCGTCCATCACGGTGACCGTGATCTCGGTCGAGCTCAGCGAGTCCACCGACGCGGGAGCGTCGGACGAGATACTAGCCGGCGCGCCGCCGACCTGCACCGCGACGCTCACCTTGTCGATCTTGGGGAGAGCGACGCCAGCGGCATTGCTCGCCACAAGGGTGATCGTGTGCGTGCCGCGGGTGGCGTCGTCGGCCGGGTTGTCCGGGTCGCCGATCGGAGCGTTCACTTGGATGACGCACTTGCCAGCCACGTTGCTCCCTGGGTCCAGATCGGCGTTCGTCGCGCCTTCGTCGACATCCTCGGTATTGGCCTCGTCGGTCGACACGTCATTGCCACAGGCCGGCAGGTCGTTCTTCTTACCCTCGAGGTTCTTATCGACATCCCTCGGGGCCATGACCTTGACCGCGCTGGTGCCAGTCGGAACCTCAGGAGGCACGATGCCCCCGGTCTTGCGGTCGGCGGTGTCCACGGCGGCGTGGCCACCAACGACCGGGTTGCCCTGTGCGTCGACAATGGTGACGACGAGGAAGGTCGAGCCGGCGATTCCGATCGTGCCCTGCTCAGCTTCGACGCTGATGCCGGCGGTGTCACCGTGGATGGTCACCTCGGCCGTCGCGCTGAGGCCCGTGGGGGCGTGCAGGAAGGACACCATAGCGGTGCCGGTCGCGCCGTTGCCCGCCAGCGTTACGGTGGCCGAACCGGCCACGACATCGTCGTCCGTATCGGCCTGGTTATCTACTCCGTCGCCAGCTGCCTGGGTCGTAAGCGTACAGGCGCTCAGACCGTTACACGTGGTATCGGCCTTCATGTGAGTGGACGTCAGGATGCCTCGCGTCGTGGTGACGACCAGATCTTGGCCGACTTGGCCGACAGCGGCGGCGTTCACGAGCCGCACCGTCATACTGGAGGTGGGCGTACCGTCCTTGTCGATCGCACCGGGCGTCGGTTTGGCGATGACGTTGAGCGCTACCGGCGGGTCCGGCGCTGCGACCGTGACGACGATCTCTTGCTCAACAGTGACTTCACCATCCCCGGCGCGCTCGGTTCGCTGGACGAAGAGGTCGCCAATCGGCGAGTCCTCATCAATCGTCACTCGGAGAGCAACCCCGGCCGTGTCGCCGTTCTCGTCACACCCGTTGGCGTCATTGTCAGAACAGCGGACCGCCTGGCCTCCGTTGAAATCGAAGCTGCCGCTGGCTTCACTGTCTTCGTGGATCCGGAACCGATCCCCGGTGTCACCCCCCTCGTTGAAGGTCACGACCACGGTCCCACCGGGATTCGTAGTGCTGGGCACGGCCTGCGCCTCGGCCGGCGTGGCCGAGGTGAAGATGGCGCCCGCGGCGATGACCGCCGCCAGGGCGACCAGCGCCAGGGTCCGCAGGCCCAGCCCTTTCATAATTATTTCTCTACTCAATGCGTTCCTCCTTGTGAGAGGGATTTCCCAATGTCATTGGATTTCGTGCATGCGGTGCATGCCTTCATGCGGTGTGTGCTCTTCCTTGCGCTCCTCCTCTTCCGGGCTGGTCCGGGCGATCAGCCCGGCGGCTCGGCCGTCCCCCGCCCGAGACGGGCGCGGCCGTGGGAAAATCGAGCGGCGAACCGCTCTGGTTTGCGAGCATGCTATGGGGAATGGGGCAACGGGGACAACGCGCTTTGCGACATTTTCCGCCCTTTTTTACCGCCGCTTCACCTTTCCCGGCTGCGTCCCGCGCGCGCGCCGGGGATCGCTTGGTTAACTGCGGTTACTTGCCCACCATCCGCCCACGACTTTCTCCCACTTTTCCACAAATCTCGCCGCTCTTCCCTTGACAGCCACGGCGCTAGGCGCTTCTCGAACGGCGCCAACCTAGCTCAGCGTGGCGCCTGCCTCGTCGCCGGGGTCGGCGACGGTGTAGCCCAGCGATCGCAGATCCTCGACGATCCGCCCTGCGAGGGCGCGAGCGTACTGCTCGGCGCCGTGTCCTTGGAAGCCCTGCCACAGATAGAAGACGTTGCCGTTGGAGCCGCCGAAGCGCTCCGGGTCCCAGGGCGCGATGCGGACGGACCACTGCGGGGCGACCTGGAGCCCGTCCGGCCGGCTGTAGCCCGCATGATCCTGGCGCACGTAGACGCGCATGCACTCGGGATCGCGCACGTTCTCGAAGAGCGGGTAGGAGGGCTGACTGCAGAGATCGTCGCGGAATGCCTGGGCCGCGCTGTAGGACTCGAAGCCGATCGAAGTGCGGCGGCCGACGGTCGCGTTCGTGTAGGCAACGCGCCAGGAGAGACAGTCGGCGTCGGCGAGCGAGGGGGCAGCGGCCGGGGGCGCGTCTCCGGCGTCGGCGTCATCGGCGGACAGGGTCGCCGTCGATGCCACGGTGGCCAGGATGGTGGCCAGCAGAACCGTGAAGAGCTTGGCGCGGATCATGCCGGCCAGACCCCCGTCCGGTGGGCGGCCGCCCGCGGCGTGCCCTGGCGGCGCGGCTCCATGAGCGGGATCAGCCCCGTGTTCTTCGGTGTGATCTTCGGCATGATGTGCCTCCCATCCCCTTGGCCGGACCGGCTAAGGCGGGACCATCGTCCGAAGCGCGTTTCAAGCGGAAAGATAGCACATTCGCGCCCCCGCCCGGCCGCGCAGCTGGGCCGGGAGGGGCAGCCTTAGCCGCCGACCGTCTGGGCGCGCGGCGCCACCACCCAGAGCACGTCCCCGGCCTCAATGGCGAAGCCGCCCAGATCCGGACCGGGGCGGTAGGAGCGGTCCCAGGCCCGCGTCGCCCGGTTGTACTGCCAGACGGTCGTGACGTCCGTGCCCCCGAACAGATCGGCCGCCGTCGTGGCCGCCCCCGCCGGCACGGCCACGAAATCGCCGCCTTCCCGCAAGACCAAAGTGATCGGGCCGGGATCGGACGCCGGCACGGGCGTCCCCGCCACGAGCAGCATCTGGGGTTGCGGCGCCAGCGCCCAGAGCACGTCCCCGGCTTCAATGGCGAAGCCGCCCAGACCCGGGCCGGGACGGTAGGAGCGGTCCCAAGCCCGCGTCGCCCGGTTGTACTGCCAGACGGTCGTGACGTCCGTGCCCTCGAATAGATCGGCCGCCGTCGTGGCCGCCCCCGCCGGCACGGCCACGAAGTCGCCGCCTTCCCGTAGGGTCAGGGTGATCGGCGCATCGGCCCCGCGCGTCACCGCCACGGTGACGGTCTGCGTGGGCGTGCCATCCGAGGGGACGACCTCGACGGTGATCCGGTTCAACCCCAGATCGAGCGGCAGGACCGCGCCGCTGGCGTAGCTCCGCTCGCCCTTGCGGATGGTGACGGTGGCGCCGGCGGTGTACAGCGTCGCCGTGACAGCCAGCACCGCCACCTCTCTGCTGACAGCGGCGGTGTAAGCGGTCGTGCCGGCGGCGAAGGGCGGCTCCAGCGCCGCGCCTTCCAGTTGCAGATCGTCCAGCAGACAGAAGGGCAAGCCGAGGCTGGAGAGGTCATGGGCCACATCGGCCCACAGGTCGCGCAAGCGGTGGGGAATGCACCCGGCCCAAGCGTTGCCCGCCAGACCGACAGCCTGCAGGTTGGCGAGGTCGCCCAGGGAGGCCGGGATCGGTCCACTCAAGCGGTTGCCGTGCACGTCCAAGACCTCAAGGTCGATGAGGTCGCCCAGCCAGTCCGGCAACGGCCCGTCCAAACGGTTGCCGCTCAGATCCAGAACCTCGAGATCGGTGAGGCCACTCAGCGCGGCCGGCAGCGGCCCGTCCAGGCGGTTCCCACGCAAGGCCAGGACCTCTAGCTCGGTGAGGCGGCCCAGCGCGGCCGGCAGCGGCCCGCGCAACTGATTGCCGCGCACGTCCAGGACCTCCAAGTTGGCGAGGGCGCCCAGCGCGGCCGGCAGCGGCCCGCGCAACTGGTTGCCGTGCAGGTCCAGGACCTCCAGATCGGCGAGGCCGCCCAGCGCGGCCGGCAGCGGCCCGCGCAACCGATTGCCGGACAGTTCCAGGTCCCTCAGGCTGGCGAGGTCGCCCAGCCAGTGCGGCAACACCCCGCCCAACCGGTTCCCGTGCAGGTCCAGGACCTCCAAGTTCGAGAGGTCACTCAGCGCGGGCGGAATCAGCCCGTGCAAGTGGTTCCCGTGGAGATCCAGGTCCGTCAGGTCGGCAAGGTCTCCCAGCGCCGCCGGCAGGATCCCCGTCAAATTGTTGCGCGCGAGCGCCAGGTCGGTCACGCGGCCGTTGGCTCCCACGTTGACACCGTGCCAGGCGCCGAGCGGCTCGTCGCTGGCCCAGTTGTCCTTGCCCGTCCAACTCGGACCGTCCGTGCTCCGATAGAGCGCCAGCAGCGCCGCGCGGTCGGCCGCTACGCCGGCAGGATCCTGCCCGGCGGGCTGCTCACGCGTCACCTTCACGATGACGACCTCCCAGATAGGGAAAGCCTCGTCGGCCGGAACGACCTCAATAGTGATGCTGTTCGGGCCCGGGTCGAGCGGCAGCGTCGCCCCACTGGCGTAGAGCACCCCGCCCTTGCTGATGATGAGTTGGTCGCTGGCATCGTAGAGCGTCGCCGTGACGACCGTCTCCGCGACCGTGGCGGGCACGGTAGCGGTGTAGGCAACGCTGGCCGCGGCAACGGGGATCGTACCGCCGGCGAAGGGCGGATCGAGGATCACGCCGCCCAGGTGCAGATTGCGCAGCATGCAGAATGGCAGGACCAGCGCGGAGAAGTCGTGAGCCGGGAAGCGGCTTGGGCGCGGGGGGATGGCAAGCAGATCGCGCAGGCCGTGGGGCACGCAGCCATCCAAGGTGTTGCCCGCGAGGCGTAGGAACTCCAGATTGGGCAGATCGCCCAAGGCGGCCGGGATCGGCCCGTCCAGCTCATTGTCGCCCAGGTCCAGGTCCGTCAGGTTGCTGAGATCGCCTAAGAAGTCCGGAATCGACCCGCCCAAGTGGTTGTCGCCCAGGTCCAGATGCGTCAGGTCGCTGAGATCGCCTAAGAAGTCCGGAATCGACCCGCTCAAACGATTGTCACCCAGGTCCAGATGCGTCAGGTCGCTGAGATCGCCTAAGAAGTCCGGAATCGGCCCGCGCAAACGGTTGTCGCCCAGGTCCAGATGCGTCAGGTCGCTGAGATCGGCCAAGAAGTCCGGAATCAACCCGCGCAACTCGTTGCCGCCCAGGTCCAGCTCCCACAGATTGACCAGGTTGCCCAGCGTGGCCGGCACTTCCCCGCTCAACTCGTTGCTGCCCAGATCCAGCTCCCACAGATTGACCAGGTTGCCCAGCGTGGCCGGCACTTCCCCGCTCAACTCATTGCCGCCCAGGTCCAGTTCCCGCAGATTGACCAGGTTGCCCAACGCGGCCGGCACTTCCCCGCCCAACTCGTTGCCGCCCAAGTCCAGGGACTCCAAGTCGGTGAGATCGCCGAGCGTGCTTGGAATCGACCCGCGCAACCCGTTGCCGGCAAGCGCCAGGCGTTGCAGCCGGGAGAGGCGGCCCAAGGCGGCCGGAATCTCCCCGCTCAACTCGTTGCCACGCAGAGACAGGGACTCCAAGCCGCTGAGACCGCCGAGCGTGCTTGGAATCGGCCCGCTCAGGTGATTACTTTCCAGCGACAGGTACCTCAGGTTGGCGAGGTCGCCCAGCGCGGCCGGCAGGGTCCCCCGCAAGTTGTTCCCCGAAAGCGACAGATGGGTGACGCGGCCGCTGGCGTCCGTGGTGACACCGAGCCAGTCTGCAAGCGCCCTAGTGCCGCCCCAGTTGGCGTTGAGCGTCCAGTGGGGACCGTCGGTCGCTTCGTAGAGGGCGACCAGCGCGGCTCGGTCGGTTGCCACCGTGCCGCCGGGGTCTTGGGCGAGCAGCGGGCGGGCGGAGCCGGCCAGCGCGGCCCCGATCAGCAGAGCCGCTCCGGCCAGGGCCAGCGTCAAGCGCGCGCCGGGCAGCCGGAGCCGCACGTCGTCTCTTCCGCCCCCGAGTCCGCGCCGCATGCGGGCCCCTTCCCAACTCGCCGGGTTCGGCCGTTCGGTCCGGCCATGCTACGGCGGCAGGGGGCGTTAAGGCAGGGCCCCGTCAGCCGCTGACCACCAGGGCGCGCGGCGCCACCACCCAGAGGATGTCGCCGGCCGTGATGATGAAGTCGTCTCGGTCTTGGGCCGGCTCGTAAGCACGGTCCCAGGCCCGCGTGGCGCGGTCGTACTGCCAGACGATGGCCACGTCCGTGCCCCCGAAGAGGTGGCCCGCCGTCGTGGGCGCGCCGGCGGGCACGACGTAGAAGCCGCCGCCTTCGCGCAGGGTCAGGGCAATGGGGCGGGGCGGAGGCGGGGCGGAATCCGTCACCGGCACGGTGATCGCCTGGATACGCGGCACCGCGATCCAGAGCAGGTCCCCGCCCGCGATCGCGAAGTCTCCCGAGCCGCTGCCGGGATCGTAGGCGATCCAGTCCCCATCGGCCGTGTACTTCCAGAGGCTCGTCACGTCCACGCCGCTGAAAAGGCCGGCCGCCGTCGTGGGCGCCGCGCCGGCCGGCACAACGTAGTAGTCGCCGCCCCGGGGAAGGATCACGGTGACGCTGCGATCCGCCGCCATCGCGCCGCCGGGCTCCTGCCCGAACAGCGAAGCGGGGCCGGGCGGCGCAGCCGCAATCAGCAGGGCCACCCCCGCCAGGACCAGCGTCAAGCGCGCGAGGAACCGCCGGGTCCGCCCCCGCTCCCAAGCGCCGTCTCTTTCAGAACCTCGTCTGCTACCAAGTCCACGTCGCATCGCGCTCTCTCCAGCTCGTCACGTCCGGCTAGGTTAGGACCGTCAGTCTAGCCGCCCACCGTCTGGGCGCGCGGCGCTACCACCCAGAGCACGTCCCCGCCCGCGATGGCGAAGTCCTCCCGGTCCTGGGCCGGTACGTAGGCCAGGTCCCAGGCCCGCGTGGCGCGGTTGTACTTCCAGACGATCGCCACCGCCGTGTCCTTAAAGAGCCGGGCCGCCGTGGTGGGCGCGCCGGCGGGCACGGCGTAGAAGCCGCCGCCCGCGCGCAGGGTCAGGGCGATGCCGGCGGCCGCGGCGCTCCCGCGTAGCACCGTCAGGGCGACGATCTGCGGGGGCGTGCCGTCCGCGGGGGCGATCTCGATGGTGACGGGGTTCAGCCCTGGATCGAGCGGCATGGCCTCGCCGGCGGCGTACGTCTCCTCGCCCGTGTGGATGGTGACGCGGTCGCCGGCGTCGTGCAGCGCCGCCGTCACGGCCGTCTCCGCGACATCGGCGGGGACGGAGGCGGTGTAGCCTGTCCTGCCGCCGGCGAAGGGCGGATCGAGGGTGGCGCCCTCCAGCGACAGATCGCGCAGCAGGCAGAAGGGCAGGCCCAGGCCGGGACGGTCCCCCGCATCGGCGGTGTCGCCGTCGCCGTTGGCGTCAAAGGGGAGGAAGTCAGACGCCGGCGCGGCCAGCAGACGGCGCAAGCCGTAGGGCACGCACCCGCTCACCGCATTGCCCGCGAAGCGCGTGGCCCGCAGGTAGGGGAGATCGCCCAGCGTGGCGGGCAGCGGCCCGACCAAGCGGTTGCCGGCGAGCGTCAGCTCTCGCAGATCGGGGTGACGGCCCAGCCCGGCCGGGAACGGCCCGCTCAACTGGTTGTGCCCGAGATGCAGATACGTCAGCTGGCCGAGCGTGCTCAGATCCGGCAGCGGCCCGCTGAACTGGTTGTTCGGCAGATGCAGTTCTCGCAGCCCGGTGAGGGCGCCCAGCCCGACCGGCAACGGCCCCTGCAACTGATTGTGCCCTAGGTGTAGGTAGGCCAGCTTGCCGAGCGCGCTCAGATCCGGCAGCGGCCCGCTGAACTGGTTGTGGTCCAAGAAGAGGTGCTTTAGATCAGCGAAGCGGCCCAGCCAAGGCGGCAGGGGGCCGCTCAAGCGGTTGTGGTCCAAGAACAGATTGGTCAGACGAGCAAGGCGGCCCAGCCCGGCCGGCAGCGGGCCGCTGAAGTGGTTGCCCCGCAGCGACAGGTACGTCAGCTGTGGCAGACCGCTCAGATCAGGAATGGGCCCCTCCAGCCGGTTGTGGGAGAGATTCAATTTGCGCAGGCGGGCGAGGTTGCCCAGCGCAGCCGGCAGCGGGCCCTGCAAGCCGTTGCCCCCCAGAGACAGTTCCGCCAGGTGGTCGAGGTGGCCTAGTGCGGCCG
Organism: Dehalococcoidia bacterium; assembly: GCA_965220315.1. Taxonomy (GTDB): domain Bacteria; phylum Chloroflexota; class Dehalococcoidia; order Bin125; family Bin125; genus JAPOXK01. Next base: position 383,664 of record CBDCPP010000002.1, on the reverse strand, counting down.
GCAGCGGCCCATTTAAGATGCTTCCTTCCAGCGCCAGGCTGGAGACGCGGCCGGAAGCGTCCGTCGTGACGCCGCTCCAGTCGCCGAGCGGCGCGTCGCTAGCCCAGTTGGCGTTGCTCCGCCAATGCGCGCCGCCCGTGCCGCCGTAGAGCGCCAGCAGCGCGGCCCGATCCGTCGCCACCGTGCCCTCGCGGATCAGCAGCACGGTGTAGCTGCGCGTGGCCGCCGGCGGGCCATCCGCATCGTGCATCACGACGTGGACGCGCCTGCCGCCCGCCGCCGGGAGGTCCAGCTGCAGGCCGGCGGCGCTGGCGTCGGCGTCCGTGATCGCCGTCCCGCTCTCGTCCCGGTAGGCGACCCGGCCGCCACCGGCCGTCGTGCCTTCGATCGTGATGCGGGCCACGGGATGAGCCACGTGGACCGTGTAGAAATCCACCGTGTCGCTGAACGCCGGCGAGAGCGCCCCCGGACGCACCGTCAGGGCGTCATCGTTCAAGCGCCGCGTCAGCGTCACGCTGAGGGTCTGCTTCGGAGTCGAGTCCGGCGGGACGACCTCGATGGTGATGCGGTTCGGCCCCAGATCGAGGGGCAGCGCCTCGCCGCCGGCGTAGACCGCCGCCCCTTTGCGGATGGTGACGACGTCGCCGGCGCCGTACGTGGTCGCCGTCACCACCGCCTCCGCGACGCTTCTGATCACGGAGGCGTTATAGACCGCCCTGCCGGGGGCGAAGGGCGGATCGAGGGCCGCGCCGCTCAGCCGCAACTCGCGCAGCAGGCAGAAGGGCAGATCCAGGCCGGGGAGGTCCAGCGCGTCGTCGAGATCGCCGTCGCCGTTGCCGTCAAACGGGAGGAAATCATGGGCCGGGACGCCGGGCGCGTACTCGGGAGCGGCCAGCAGATCGCGCAAGCCGTGGGGCACGCAGCCGCTCACCGCATTGCCCGCGAAGCGCGCGACCCGCAGGCCGGTGAGATCGCCCAGTGCGGCCGGGATCGGCCCCGTCAACCCGTTGGCCCCCAGAATCAGAATCGTCAGGTTGGCGAGGGCGCCCAACTCAGCCGGGATCGGGCCGCGCAATCCGTTGCCCCCCAGAGCCAGAACCGTGAGGGCATCGAGGCGGCCCAACTCGGCCGGCAGGGTCCCGCTCAAGTTGTTTCGCTCAAGCGTCAGGCCGGTGACGCGACCGTGGCCGTCCGTGCGGACGCCGTACCAGTCAGCAAGAGGCGCATCGCTGCCCCAGTTGCCGCTGTCCGCCCAGTTGGGGCCGTCCGTGGCTTCGTACAGCGTCAGCAGGGCGGCCCGGTCCATCTCCACCGTGCCGCCGGGCTCCTGCGCCAACAGCGGGCGGGCGGACCCGGCCAAGGCGGCCGCGATCAGCAGGGCCGCTCCCACCAGAGCCAGCGCTGGGCGCGCGCTGGATAAACGCTCCCGCAGCCGGTCCGGCACGCCACCCCTGCCGCCGAGTCCGCGCCGCATGTGCGCTCCTCCCCGGCTCGTCAGATCCGGCTGTGAGGTTCGGTCATGTTAGGGCGGCGGGCGCGCGGCCGTAATCGCCTGGGGGCGCGACGCCACCACCCAGAGCACGTCCCCACCCGCGATGGCAAAGCCGCCCAGACCCGGACCGGGGTAGTAGGAGCGGTCCCAAGCCCGCGTCGTGTGGTTGTACTGCCAGACGGTCGTGACGTCCGTGCCCCCGAACAGATCGGCCGCCGTCGTGGCCGCCCCCGCCGGCACGGCCACGAAATCGCCGCCTTCCCGCAGGGTCAGGGTGATCGGGCCGGGATCGGACGCCGACACGGGCGTCCCCGCCACGGGCAGCGTCTGGGAACGGGGCGCCACCGCCCAGAGCACGTCCCCACCCGCGATGGGAAAGCCGCCCAGCCCCGGGCCGGGACGGTAGGAGCGGTCCCAAGCCCGCGTCGCCCGGTTGTACTGCCAGACGGTCGTGACGTCCGTGCCCTCGAATAGATCCGCCGCCGTCGTGGCCGCCCCCGCCGGCACGGCCACGAAGTCGCCGCCTTCCCGCAGGGTCAGGGTGATCAGGCCGGGCGGCCCTGCCATTTGCGGCGTCTCCCCGATCCGCACCCGATAGACGCGCATGCGGCTGCCGTCGGGCGAGGTCACGGTGATGGTGATCTCCCTGACGTCCGCCAGGGTCACCTGATGGCCGTCGGCGCTCTCGGCGGCTGCGGCAGGGACAATACCGACGGTCGCGCGGCCTTGCACCGCCTCCGCCTTGATCGTCGTTGCCGTCACACCGTCGCCTGGAACGCCCGCGTACGCCGTCGTGCGCGGTGCAAACGCCCCGATGTCGACGCCGCTCAGCGTGAGCGCGGCGAGGCGGGCGTCGATGGCGTCCGGCATGTTGTAGCTGTAGACCTTGTCGTCGTTCGCATCGGCGACGTAGATCACGTCCCCGTCGGACCAGAGGCCGCGCGGGCTGTTGTTGCCGGCCCGGCTCAACTGCGAAAAATCCTCCTCACGGACGCGCACGAGCGTCTCGATGTCCGCGCCCGCCTCGCCGGATTCCCGCACCGGCAGGCGGTAGGCGAAGAGGCTCCGGGGGCTGGCACTGGGGTCGGAGACCCAGATCGTGACGCCGTCCGACCAGATCCCGCGGGGGTCGTCGTTGGCGCTGTGCAGGGCGTACTCCGCTAGCAGTTCCCCGCTCCCGAGGTGGTAAGCGAAGAGGGCGTCCTCCCCGCCGTCCAGCACCCACATGGTGTTGGTCTCCCGATCACCCCAGATCCCGCGGGCGTGCCCGTTGCGCTCGACGAGCGCAACGTCGCGGTCCGCGACGCGCTCGCCGGTGGCAAGGGTATAAGCGAAGAGCGTGTCCCGGCCGCTGTCGGAGACCCAGATGGTCTCAAGGTCGGACCAGAGGCCGCGCGGGGCGCGATTGCGCTCGTCGAGCGCGAACTCGCGGTTCGCCTGCCGTTCGCCGCTGGCGAGGGCGTAGGCGTAGACGGCGTCGTCGATGCCAGGACCGCTCTCCACAATCCAGAGAGTGACGCCGTCGGACCAGAGACCGGCGGGAGAGTCGTGGTCGGGATCGAGCGCCTCCATGTCGCGGATCACGTTCCACTCGAAGTCCACATCGCTGGGTGTGGGGCCGCTAGGCCCACCGCCCCCACCGCCGCCGCCGCCGCTGGGGGGCCGCGCTGGCCCGGCCGTCTCGTCGGTTTCCGTCACCCGCACGATCACGGCGATGAAGTCACTATGCCCGGCAGGGTCGGCGGCGGTCACCGTGACCTCATATGCGTTGTCACTCCCGGCATCCGCCGGCGCCTCGTAATCGGGCGCGGTCAGGAAGCGCAGGTCGCCGTTGTCGATGCTGAACAGGCTGTTGTCGACTCCCGCCAGCGACCACGTGATCGTGGCGCGCTCCGGATCGCGGGCGCTGTACCGGGCCACCGAGCCGCTGCCGCCCTCCGCAAAGCTCACCACGCTGGCGCCCGACAGCTCGGGGTCCTCGTCGATATCGTCCAGCGTGATGGTCACCGCGATGGAGTCCGAGGCGAGGGATGGATCGGTCGCCGTGACCGTGATCCGGTAGCTGGACCGCTGCTCGCGGTCGAGGGCCGCCTTCGTGCGCAGCTGGCCCGTCCGCTCGTCGATGGCGAAGACCGCGGCCCCGCTGCGGTCCAGGCTGTAGGTGAGCGGGTCGTTGTCGGCGTCATCCGCCCTCACGGGCGCGCCGATGCTCACGCCGGCGCCGGTGTTCTCCAGCACACTGCGCTGGCCGCTCTCGCTGGAAGGGAACTCGGGCGCGTGATTCATCGTCACCGGCGCTGCCTGCACCCGGTCGGCGGCCGTCCAGGAAGCGCTCTTGCCGCTGCCCTCGCCGTCACCGTAGGAGGCCGTCACGCGCAGGTAGCGCCCCTCATCGGCGGTCATTGGCGTGTAGGTCGCCGCCGTCGCTCCGTCGATCATGGACCAGTTGGAGCGGTTGGGGGAGCTTTCCCAGGCCCAGCCAAGGCCCGACAGGCGCCCGTCGGGGTCGGTCAGGGGGCGCTTATCCAGTTGACACATCCTAAGAGAATCAAGATGCTACAGCAATGGATTTCCTCTTATTCGTTCCTGATCTTGCTATCGCCTTCCTTTGCAAGGGCTGGGGGCGGGTGATGCAGATCTTCGGAAAGGGCCAGGCGCCCACAATCAACGTCCACAACTACCCAGCCAGTGCCCCCCCTGAAATAGTCCTTGTTAACTTCGCTGTCTTCAGCCTTCCGACCCACCGCCGCGACCATCCCGCCGGCGACCTCCTCTCTCATGTCCTCGACAAGCCCACCCTCACAGCCACCCACCGCTTGCAACCTGATAAACCGACAATGATAAAGCTGGATTGGGAAAAGCAGATCGATCAGGGATACATCACGTGCACCGTGCCGGACCCCTACCAGATCATCTTCGCAGCTGGCGACGAATGGAATCCCGTCCCCCGCCTCATTCCCCATCGCCAGGTCCCCGGCGCAACCACCTACGCCTTCGAGATCGACCGCGATCTCTACCAAACACTACTCGTCACTGTGGTCCCGCTCGCACAGCCAACAGCGCCCGAGCCCAAGGCAGGCTCCCAATGAGCCCGTTAGTCATCTTTCCAGATGTAGGGTCCCGGCAGACCGGCTTTCCGCATGAGAACGCCGAGCCCCTGCACGCTCAACATCACCAGGGCCACCGCCCCAAAGAGGATCAGCAGCGAAAGTCCGGCGATCATGGGGCTGAGGCAGGCGAGCGCGATCTTCAGGGCCGTCGCATCATGCGCCGCCTGGACGCACAACCCAATGATCGTACTGAACACGATGAGCATCACCGCCCCACCAGCCACAAGCCCAAAGACGGTCTCCGCGATCCCCGCCCCGGCTACCCCATCGTCCTCAAACATAGGAGCCCCCCTGTGGCTACGACGAAACGTCTTGCCACAGCCGTTGCGTACGCGGTGCCACAAGGGAGCATAAGGCTCCGTCGTAAAACCGCGCAGGGCTGTGGCGGCAGGAGGCTAGGCGACCAGTTCTTCGTAGGTCAACGCATCGGTCTGGACGATGCGACGCAGCGTGTCGCGGAAGATGTGCTCATTGCCGCGGTTGTTGAAACGCCACTCCAGCTCGGAGAGGTACCGGTCCAGATGCTTGGCGCTGACCTTGTGGAAGGAGCCCATGAGGCTGCGCTTGAACAGGCTCCACACACCCTCGATCGAGTTGGTGTGCACGTCGCCTACGACCCACTGCTCCAGGCTGTGGTTGACCGTGGCGTGCCGCGTGTCGGCGTCGGCGATGCCCAGGTAGGACGCCAGCTCGTCGGTGTAGATCGCTTCGGCTTGGTCGTTCACCGTCCGGTCGATGAACCCGTGCAGGGTCTGTTTGCGCACGTTGGGGATGCGCTCCAAACGCACCTGGCCGTCCCGCTGCAGCGCCCCCGCGACCCAGGTCTTGTTGCGACGGTAGTCGCCACCCTTCACCTTGCCGCCCACCATGGTCTCGTCGACTTCGACCACGCCGAAGAGCGTCGGCCCCTCGAGCGGGTCATTCGCCATCGCCGCCCGAATGCGGTGATTCAGATGCCAGGCGGTCTGATAGGCGACGCCCAGGGTGCGCTTGAGCTGCAGCGCCGAGATGCCCTTCTTGGATTCACACATGAGGTAGATCGCCACGAACCACTTGCGCAGGGGCAGGTGGGAATCGTGCATGATGGTCCCCGAGGTCACCGAGAACTGGTAGCGGCAGCCCTTGCATTGATACTGCGGCCGATCTGGCACGAGGCCAGGGTCCATCTGCCCGCAGCGCGTACACGCCACCCCGTTCGGCCAGCGCACGCTCACCAGCAGCTCGCGGCACTTGCTGTCATCGTCGTACTGGTCCACCAGCGAGAGGAGATCCTTCATGGCCAAGCCCCCGAAACGCAAGCTCCCGAAGAATATCGCGGAGCGGTCCGACAAAGAGATCGCGGAGCGGGTGTTCGGCAAGACCCTCAAGAAACGGTTGGATCAGCTCGCCGCTACCCCGACAAAGAAAGGGTAGCGGAGACGGTCTGATGTGTCAACAGGATAATCACCGGTCAGGGTGGTGGTGAGGCGCGTCCCGGCCTGCGGCTGCCGCGACGACGGCATCAGCGTCCCGGGCTCCTCCACGTTCTCGACGGTCACCGCGACGTCGAGGGTGCCCTTGAGCGCCCCATCCGAGCCCTCGACGACCACTTGGTAGACGTTGTCGCGGGTGGCGTCCGCGGGGGACTCGTAGTCGAGCGTGGCGCGGAACTCGAGCCGGCCGTTGCGGAAGGCGAAGGCGTCGCGGTCGGCGCCGGCCAGCGACAGGCCGACCGGGGAGTTTTCGGGGTCGCTGGCATTGTAGAAGCCGACGAAGCGGTTGCCGCCTTCCCGGATATCGACGCTGGCCGGGCCGCTGACCTCGGGGGCCTCATCGACATCGCCGACCGTGATCGTGACCATGATGGCGGCATCGATCGTGGGGTCTGCCTCGCCGTCCATGTTCTTGCCGTCCGTGACCGTCATGGTTCCCGCGTAGGAGTCCCGGTTCTCATGATCGAGGGGCTCCTTCGTGCGGAGCTGGCCCGTCCCCTCGACGAGATCGAAGAAGTTCGCGGCGCTCCCGCTCAGGGCGTAGGTCAGCGGATCGGTGTCGTCGTCCCTGGCGGCCACGGCGGCGCCGACATCGCGGCCCGCGGGCGTGTTCTCGTCCACGCTGCGCTCGCCGCTCTCGACCATGGGGAACTCGGCCGCGCTGTTCCCGAGCTCCGGCTTGCCGGGGGCGGTGGCGGACCAGCGGCCGCGCCCGGCGCTGTTGACCGCGCGCACCTGCACGTCGTACTCCGTGTCGTTCTCCAGGTTGCGGATGACGTAGCGCCGGTCGCCGCGGCCCGGAAGCCAGGCGTTGCGCACGACGCGCCAGGAGGCATCGGACTTGTCGGTGGCGTCGCCACGGATGGAGCGCACATCGTAGGCCGTGATCGCCGAACCACCGGCCTCGTCGGGCGCGGTCCACTCCACGGCAAGCGCCTCGTTGACCGGCGTAGCCGGATCGACGCGGGGCGCGCCGGGCGTGAGGCCATGCCCGTAGATCGTGAGGCTCCACGACTGCAGCGTGCCCGCGTTTTCGGGGATGAGGTCGATGATCTCCAGCCGCCAGGTGCCGGCCGCGTTCTCGCCGAGGTGCCGGGCCGAGCCAAAGCGGAAGGGCGCCGTCAGCGGGGTCAACGCTTGCATGACCGTCCCGTCGGACTGTTCGCGCGTGCGGTAGACGGCGTGCGTCAACCGCGAGCGGGCGCCCGAGGGCGATACCAGATCCAGCTGCAGGTCCCGGAAGGAGGGGTGATCAAAGGTGGCGTTGATCTCGACGAACTCGATGAATCCCACGTAGGAATCGAGGGCCACGCTCGTCGTGACCGTCGTACCGCTGCCAAGAGACCTAGCGTCGGGGATCGCCAGGTCCAAGTCGCCCGACTCCCCCTCGATCTCCCGCAGCGCCGGCACGGTGGTCCAGCCCTCGGCCAGGGCGACGGCGGCGGCGGCGTCCACCACGCCGAAGCCGTATGCGTGGTTGAACGCGTAGCGCTCGCCGCGCGCATTGTTGTATTTGCGCGCGCCCGACAGCCAGCCGCTGTTGGAGCGATCGTTCCTGCGGGCCGAGGCGGCCAGGATCAGCTTCACGTCCCGCCAGGTCAGGTCGGGGTTGGCGGCGCGCACCAGCGCCGCCACGCCGGAGACGATGGGGGCGGCGGCGGAGGTGCCGGAGAACGCAGTCGTGTAGCGGCTGCCGTTGCGGGTGGTCGCGATCCCGGGCAACCCCCGCGACCCGTCACCGGAGGGCGCGCAGATCCAGAGGTTGGCGCCCACTTCCGAATAGGCGCTCCGTACGTCGTTGTGATTGACGGCGCAGACCGCGGTCACCCCGTAGTGGTTCCCGTACTCGTCGAGGTTGGCATTATCTCCCTCCTCGTGACCGTTGCCGGCCGAGAACACATAGAGGGCGCCCTTCCCGCCGAAGCCCTGTTCCACGCCCGTTCGCACGCCCCGCTCCCAGGACTCGTAGGCGAAGCCAAGGCGGGCGCCCGTGTCCGGGGTGCCCCAGCTGTTGTTGAAGACCGCCGTATCACCGGCGTGGCGCGACACGGAGTTGGCAGCGTCGAGGGCGCTGAAGTTGTTGTCATCGATCAGGTTGTAGCCGTAGATCGTGGCCCTTGGCGCCACCCCGCGCAGGCCGAGATCGTTGTCGCGCGCCGCGATGATCCCGGCCACCCGCGTCCCGTGGGTCTCCAGCGGGTCGAAGATGTCGCTGCCGTAGTAGTCGTGATTGCGCGTTCGCTCGACGTTGGCCGTCAGGTCTTCGTGCCCGTATTGCAACCCGTCGTCGACCACCGCCACGTTCACGCCCGCCCCCATGGTCGTAGCCCACACCTCCTCCACGTTGATGTCCCGACCCGCCCCTCCGGGGAACTGTCGGGTGTTGTTGAGGTGCCACTGGCAGCCGTACAGGGGGTCGCTCTGCGGAGTCGTCAGGCCGGTGCAGCGCTCGATCGTCCTGGCATAGGCGCCGGAGACCAGGGAGTGGAGGAGATAGGTCCCGCCCGTACCGCCGGGCGGAGGAGCGATTCGAATGTGGTACGTGCCCGCGGCCAGCTTGCCCCAGACGGAGAAGCTGACCTCGGGAAGCCCGTTGTCGGCCCAAACCTGGTGCGGGATGACGTATAAGTCGTCCAGCTCGGTGTTCTGCGCGTCAAAGACCGTCGCCTCAAGCGGCAGAGGGTCCACGAAGACGCGGTCGTCCCCGACGAGACGGACGTAGCCGAAGGCGAGGGCGTACACGAAGACGTAGGTCTCCTCCTCCAGCGTGAGACGGAAGTAGTCCTGATCGCTGGACGACGCGATCCGTCCCGTCTCCGGGATCTGCAGGGTGATGGGGTTGGCGGTGGCGGTGGAGTTGCCGGGCTCGGTCGCCACCCGTACGAACAGGGTGTAGGGCCCCGTGTCGTCGGCGTTATAGCCGCTGACCCTCACGTAGTAGGTGCCCGTCGCCAGCTGGCGGCGGATCATGAATCCCTTCTCATTGTCCACGAACTCGCTGTCGTCGTTCTCCGCGAGGACGTTCTCATCGGCATCGAGCAGCTCGCCGACCGTGTCCACCGGGCCGACGGCCATCACCCAGATCTCGGCGGCGCTGGTCAGCTCGATCTTGAAGTAGTCCTTGTCGCCGTCCACACCGCCCTCGGGGCCGATCCGTCCCGGCGCGAAGGAGCCGGGCGTGACAGATATCGCCGTGGCCTTGCTGTCGCCCGGGCCGGCCGCCAGACGGGCGTGCAACGTATACGAGGCCGTATCCAAGGCTCCGAAGCTGCCGACCTTGGCGTAGTAGGTCCCCGCCGGGAGCTGGCGGCGGATCGAGAAATTCCGCGGACCGTCCAGGAGGACGCCGTCGTCGTTGGCTGCCAGCACGGTTCCATCCGCACGCAGCAGCTCCCCGACCGTATCGTCCCTGCCGCTGGTGTAGAGCCAGAGGTCGGCGGCGTCCGCGAGGACGATCCGAAAAAAGTCCTCGTCGTCGCGCGGGTCGATGCGACCGGGCGCCGAAGAGCCGGGCGAGAGGATCGTCGCTCCCGAGCGCGAGCCACTGTGATCGCGCGTCGTCGCCTCGTAGGTCGCGGACCAGAGGCCGTCGCCGTTGGCGTTGACCGCGCGCAGCTGCAGGTCGTATTTCGTGCCGTCGAACAGATCCTTCAGCTCGTAGCGGAGGGCGCCGGCGCCGGATCTCCAGACAGCGTCCTCCACGGTCCAGTGGTCGTCGGCCTTGTCCGTGGCGTCGTTGAGGATGTAGCGCAGGTCGTAGGCGCTGATGGCCGCACCCCCGTCGTTGGCGGGCGCGGCCCAGGCGACGGTCAGTGCGTTCACCGCGGCGCCGGCCGAGGCGATGCGGGGAGCCTCGGGCGCGTTCTGGGCCCCGACAGGGACCGTCAGCAGCAGGAGACAGAGCCCGGCGCAGCTTGCGATCAGCGCCCGCCGTCTCACCTCAGTTCAGCTTCCGTTCGCCAGTTGGGACTCGCAATCAGCACCCCGTCCTGCCCGGCCAGCGCGTTGGCCAGCTCCAGGGAGGGGAACCCGGGGGCGGTTGCCACGAAGAAGGCGTTGTCGGCGAAGGCCTGCGCCGATACGCGGCTCTGCTGAATGTCGTGCCGGGCGAAGAACTGATCGATCCGCGTCTGGTCCCAGGACGCGGCGAGCAGCAGGATCACGCCGCCGGGCAGGGTCATCAAGGAGCCGGACTCAGAGCGAAAGACCGGCTGGAGGCCGTCTTCCTGCAGCCACACGGTCAGGGTCCGATCGCCGTCCTGCCACGTGTAGGCCCTCTCTGCGGTTCTCTCCTCAGCCTTCCCCCCTGACGCCTCGCCGTCGGCCGAGCGCGCCGCCGCCGTGGCGGGTGGATCCCGGGGCGGCTTCGGAGCCGGCGGGGTGAGTTCGGAGGAGCCCTTGGGGTCGGACTCGGACGCGATTTCCTCGCGGGTGACACCAGGAGTGGAGCGGTCCGGCGGCGACGAGACGATCAGGGTCTCGAGCGGCTCGGACGCGATCGGATCCGGATCGGGCGCGGGACTGGGGGCCGGCGGCGCGGTCTGCTGCGCGGGCCAGGCATCGCTCGTCGTGGGAGGCGCGGAGGCAGCAGCCGTGGCGGTCGTCGTCGAGACGGCGGACTCCGTCGGGCCGGCGGTATGCGGCTCTCGGGGTTCTTCAGCCGCCGGCTGCGCGGCCGGCGCGGTGGCTGGCCCGTGGGCGAGCCCCGCCCCCGGACCGTCCGCAGCGCGAGCGACCAGGAGTATCGCTGCGATCGCCACCCCGGCGATGGCCAGGCCAGCGGTCACGAGCCCAGCGCAGCGTCTCACGTCACTTCCCGTCCGTCCGCTCCCCACGCGCCGCAGGAAAGCGCGCTGCCATCTTACAAAGTCGCGGCCTCCGGTAGACCGAGCCAGGGAGCATGGCGCTCTCCTTCGTCGTCGCGCAGCCCCGCGGCCCATCGTGCCGCCCCGCGCCACCCTCTCCCCAGCCGACAACGCCCGTCAGGCGGTCCGTCCCTCGATCCCACCCGCATGTCTTCCCATCGGGAGCGCGGCAGAGGCCAGCGCTGCGCTCTTCGCTCACGGCGCTGTCATCCCCATGGCTGCCTCCCCGGCACTGATTGCGCGGGAGGCTGGCACGCCCATGCGACCGGCTCTGACCCGCGGATCGCGCTTGCAACCGATGCGTGCGATCCCCGCCGCGACCGCGGTGCGTATCGAGGGGGCGGCGTCTCCGACTTGCGACGATCGGGTCCCCAAGGCCGAAGCGCCTTGGACCTTCCCAACCCCAAGAGGACTATCCCACAGCCACACGTATCGCTAGCGCAAGACGCCTTTGTCACTGACTCCGGCGCCGGACAGCCCGCCGAATAAGCGTCAGCACCTTCTGCCGCTGCTTTGCCGGCTTCCCGTCCGTGCGCTGTAAGCGCGCGATCTCTGGATCGCGTAGCTTCCCTGCAACGTATGAGGGGGGAGGCCGCTTGGATGGTGACCCGCCCATATTCTCAGCGTAGCACTTGCGTGCACGTGCCCTTAGGGGATAGCTCTACTACAGGCAGGTACGCCCGCGCGCGGGCTGGGACTGCGGCGCAGTCTTGCGACTCGCTGCGTACTGGCGCGGGAGACGGCCCGCTTCGAGGCGCACGGCAACCCACTCCTTCGTTTTCTCAGCGATGGATCGTGGGAGTCTCGCAACGCGCGCGCCGCGATGCGGCACGGCGGAGGCATCGTCTTCTCCACGGACCCCGCCCTCACGTGGGCGGACGATCCGGTTGTTCGGCATCGCGGATGCCTCGCATGATGCCGCAAGGCGCACCAGCGCTGGGCCTCGGGGTGCGATCCCAGGTGGCGCTCGCAGTGGGGCTACCGCTCACGCACCGGCGCGTACCCGCCTAGTTTTCCTGCGCGCACCACGCCGACGCGCTCGGCAATGGAGCGGAACATCGGCTGCACATCCCTGCGATGGTTGTAGCGGAAGACGTATTCATTGACGTAGTCCTGGAGGTAACCCGCGCCCACCGCGCCGTGCGCACCCCGAATACCATTCTTGAGCAGGCTCCAGAAGCCCTCAATGGTATTCGTGTGGACATTGCCATCGACATAGACGCGAGCCCTATGGTGCACGCGACGATGCGAGTATCCGCTGCGGCGCAAAAAGCCGTAGCGACGGGCCTCGTCCGTAAACACCATGCTCGCCGGCAGCACGTGGGCATCCACGAGCCGTTTGATGGTCCGGGCCTTAGTGTCCGCGGTGACAAATGCCTGCAGGGACCCGCCCCGCTCCACCATGCCGACGATGGGGCGCTGGGCAGTGGCATTCTCCCGGCGACGCGACCCGCGCTTTCCCCGCTTGTAGCGCGGGCGCCCACCCTCATAGGTCTCGTCGATCTCGACGGTGCCCGAAAGCGGGCCAGTCGGCTCATCCATGAGCGCCCTGATCTGCTTGAACATCCGCCAGGCGGTCTTGTAGCCGACGCCCAACTCCCGCTCTAGTTGCTTGGCGCTGATCCCCATCCGGGTCGTGCTCATGAGATAGATCGCGTAGAACCAGGATTTCAACGGGGTGCGGGACTTCTCAAAGATGGTCCCGGCCAGCGGGGAAATGTGCGCCCCGCACTTCTGACACGAATACACTTTGCGCTTCGCGATGCGGTGGTGCATCTGTACTGCATCGCACTTCCGGCAATGCACGTCGGGCCACGTGGCATAGACCACCCTTGCGACGTACTCCAGACAGGCGTCTTCGGTGGGGAAGTCCTCGTTGAATTGCCGTATCGCGTACCGCTCCATACACGCAGTAGAGCAAATGATCTACGTGCTATCAAGGGATATTATTCCTATACAGTCATCCTACTTAGGCACGGTTTTCCCTGGCCGCGCCGCACTCCTCCACAGCCCCGCTCGTCCGGCAGCCGTTCTCCACGCCGCGGCTCGGCGCCCCCTGTTGTTACGTCATGTCACGGCATGCGCCCCAGTAGCGTCAGGTAGGCCTCGTGAATCGTCTCCCTAGTCGTATTGGTAGACGCCGCGGCCGCTCTTGCGGCCCAGCCAGCCTGCCTCCACGTAGCGCCGCAGCATGGTGGGCGCGGCCAACGACGGTTCGTGCAACTCGGCCTGCATCGCCTCGGCGATATCGAGCAGCACGTCCAGGCCGATCAGGTCCGCCGTCGCCAGCGGCCCCATGGCGTGGTTGAGGCCGACGTGGCAGGCGGTGTCGATATCCTCGGCGCTGGCGACAGCGCCCTCCAGCAGGCGGAAGGCGTCCAGCATGAAAGGCACCAGGAGACGGTTGGCGATGAAGCCGGGGGTGTCTTTGGCGCGCACGGGCCGCTTGCCCAGGCTGCGCACCCAACGTTCGCCCAGCGCCACGACCTCCTCGTCGGCCGTGTAGGGCACGATCACTTCGACCAACGGCAGCACGGGCGCGGGGTTGAAGAAGTGCAAGCCGATCACCCGTTCGGGCCGCTTCGTGACCCCGGCCAGGTTCTGGTTGGAGAGCGAGGAGGAGTTGCTGGCGAGCACCCGCGCCTGGGAGCACACCGCGTCCAGCTCAGAGAAAATGGCGCGCTTGATGTCGAGACGCTCGCTGGCGGCCTCGACCACGAGGTCGGCATCGGCCAAGGCGTCCAGATCCAGCCCGCCGCCGAGGCGTGCCAAAGCGGCGTCACGCTCGGCGCCGCCGAGCCGCCCCTTGTCCACGAGCCGGCCCAGCCCCTTCTCCACGATGGCGAGGCCACGGTCGATCAGCGTCTGGTCGATGTCGCGCAGCACGGTCGCGTAGCCGTGCTGCACGGCGACCTGGGCGATGCCGGCGCCCATGGTGCCGGCTCCGATGATGGCGACCTTCTTAATCTCGGGCAGGGGCGTGCAGGCGTCTGCTGTCGAAGCATCGGGCATGGGAATCTCCGCTCGATAGATGTGGCGTGTCAGACGTGGAAGCAGCTCATGCCTCGGCGGCTTCGCCGAGCTGCCCGGCGCCCTCCGGGATCGTCACCGCAGGGTGCTCGGCCAGCGCCTCCCAGATCGTGGCTCGAATCGCATCGTAGCGCTCGGCGCTCTCCGCTTCGAGGCGCACCGATAGCACCGGCGTCGTGTTGGAGGCCCGCACCAGCGCCCAACCGCCCGGGAACTCGATGCGCGCCCCGTCGATGGCGAGCACGGGGTAGCGGCCGCGGAAGCGCTTGGCCACGGCAGCGGCGACGCTGAACTTATCGGCGTCGGGACAGGGCAGCTTGAGCTCGGGCGAGGTGATCAGGCGCGGCAGGCCGGCTCGCATCTCCTCGAAGTGGGCGGAGAGCGGCGCGGGGCCGCGAGCCAGCAGCTCGGCCACGACGCAGGCGCCGAAGACGGCGTCGTCGATGCCGTAGTCCAAGCCGGGGTAGTCCTCCCCAAAATAGAAGTGACCGCTGCTCTCGCCGCCGAAGCGGACGCCTTCCTCGCGCATCTTGCGCTTGCCCAACGAATGGCCACTGGGGGCGAAGACAGGCACCCCGCCCGCGTCCTCGATCGCGCGCACGACCATGGCCGAGCACTTCACGTCGATGAGGACGCGGGCGCCGGAGTGGCGGCCAAGGAAGTCGCGGGCAAGAAACGCCAGGATCTCGTCCGGCTCGCGACGCCGACCGCGCTCATCCACCACGCCCAGCCGGTCACCGTCGCCGTCCCAGGCGATGCCGCAGTCGGCGCCGTGCTCGAGTACGGCGGCGCGCAGGGCCTCCATGGTCGCGGGCTCCTGGGGATCGGGCAGGTGGTTGGGGTAGGTACCGTCCAGCTCCGAGTAGATCTCGACGACGTCGCAGCCGATGCGGCGCAGCGCCTCCGGGCCGGTGCAGGCGGCGACGCCGTTGCCGGGATCGGTGACAACTTTGAGGCGGCGGGCCGGAGAGAAGCGCCGCATGAGGAAGTCCCAGTAGCCGGGCTTGGGGTCGCGCTCCTCAAGGCCGCCCGCGCCACTCTCGAAGTCGCGCGACTCGGCCAGCGCACGCAGCGTCTGGATCTCCTCGGGCGCGAGCGGGATGCCCCGGCGCTCGAGCAGCTTGAGGCCGTTCATGTGGGGGGGATTGTGGCTGCCCGTGACGCTGGCGCCGCCGTCGATGCCCCAGGCGGCGGCGGCGAAGTAGAGCAGCGGCGAGGGCGCGAGGCCGATGTCGATGACGGAGAGGCCTGCAGCTCGCGCGCCACGGACGAGACCATCCCGCAGCGACGGCGATGAGGGGCGATTGTCGCGGCCCAGCACCATCGTCGCGACGCCGTAGGCGCGGCGCAGGTGCGTGCCGTAGGCGCGGCCGATCAGCGCCGCCACCTCGGGATCGAGGTCCGCGCCCACGACACCGCGGATGTCGTAGGCGCGGAAGATATGCGAGTGAAGTCGCGGAGGCTGGGGTATCTCGTCGGGCTGATCGGCAGCCATGATCAGGCAGGCTCCCCAACGCTCTCTGGGATGGTGACCTCGGCATGTTCGCCGACGGCCTCCCAGATCAGGACGCGAATGGCATCGTAGCGGTCGCGGCTCTCGGCCTCGAAGCGCACGGAGAGCACGGGATTGGTGTTTGAGGCGCGCACCAGCGCCCAGCCGTCGCCGAAATCGAGGCGCAAGTCCTCCTCCGCCACCGCCGGGCCGTCGCAAGCCGCGCGCAGGCGCGCGTTCACCGCCGCCGCCACGCGGAACTTGGCCGCGTCGGCGCAGGGCATCATGATCTCGCGCGAGGTGAAGAGCGGCGGCATGCCGGCCTGCATCTGCTCGAAATGCGCGGAGAGGGGCCGATCCTCCGCCGCCAGAATGCAGGCAATGGCACAGGCCGCGTAGACGCCGTCATCAATGCCGTAGTAATCCTCGCCGAAGATGATGTGGCCGCTGGCCTCGCCGCCGAAGAGGATGCCCTCGGCGGCCATGCGGCGGCGCAGCAGGGTGTAGCCCGTGCGCGTGAGGATCGGCTCGCCGCCCCGGGCGCGGATAGCCCTGCTGGCACCAAGCGAGCACTTGCTGTCCAGCAGGATGCGCGCGCCGGGATGACGGCGCAGCAAGTCGCGGGCCAGCAGCGCCACGATCCAGTCGGCCTCGTGACGGCGGCCGGTTTCGTCGATCAGGCCCACGCGGTCGCCGTCGCCGTCCCAGGCGAAGCCGCAATCGGCGCCGTGCTCGATCACGGCGCGGCCGAGGTCGGCCATGGTCTCGGCCGCCTGGGGATTGGGCAGGTGATTGGGAAAGCCTTCCAACAGCTCGGTGTAGAGGCCCACGACCTCACAACCGGCGCCGCGCAGGGCAGCAGGCCCGGTGAGGGTAGCGACGCCGTTGCCGGGATCGGCCACGACCCGCAGCGTGCGCGCCACGGGAAAGCGCTGCTCCAACATGGCGACGTACTCGGGCTTGGGGTCGCGCTCGACCAGCGCGCCCCGCCCGCGCTCAAAGTCGCCCGACTCGGCCAGCGCGCGCAGCTCTTGGATCTCCTCAGGCAGCAGCGCCGCGGCGCCGCGGCGTACCAGCTTGAGGCCGTTGAAGCGGACCGGATTGTGGCTGGCGGTGACGTTGACGGCGCCGTCCAGCGCCCAGGCCGCAGCGGCGAAGCCCGCCACAGGGCTAGGGGTCAGACCCAGCGCGGTCACATCGATCCCGGCGGTGCGGACGCCGGCGATGATCGCCTCATAGATCGCGGGTGAAGAGGGCCGACTGTCGCGGCCCACGGCCAAAGTTTTGCCGCCGCGACGCCGGATGTGGGTCGCGAAAGCGGCGCCGATACGCTCCGCCGCGGCAGGCGTCAGCTCATCTTCGGCCAGACCGCGAATGTCGTAGGCGCGAAAGATGTGCGGGTGCATGCGCTGACTCGTGCGCGGAGAGAGGTCGTCGCTGGCAGGCATCGGCCCTATCGTATCGGGCCGTACCGCGTATCGGGCGGTATCGGTTTCTATGGGATGGCCGCACCCTCTGCGCGGATGCCGCCCAAGCACTCAAACCCCCGCCATAGCTCGCGTGGCAAACTCCGGCGCGCGCTTGTAAACGATGCGAAGAAGGTCGCGGAAGTGCATCTCCGCAGCGGTTACCGACGGGCGAGGCAGCGGCGGGCGATCCAGGTTAAATATCTCGGTTAAATATTCGTTCCGGCTTCAAGCTTAGGCTTCCCTCGCAGTATCCCTCGCGAGAGGCGGGACGGCGCCCGCCCACGGCATTGCCTCCTCGATCGCTGCCGCCGCACGCAGCGCCGTGCCGTCCTCGCCCAAGCGAGCGGACGATCTGGAGCGCGGTAGGGAGACCCTGCGGGTCAAAGCCGGTGGGAACCGAGATGCCGGGTTGGTGGGTCATGTTGAAAGGCGCGGTGAAGGGCGTCGCGCCCCAAAAGGGGATCGCAGGCTTGCCTTCAATCTCCCGCAATCGTTGCCCGTGCGGATAGGCCGGCACGGCCACGGTAGGCGTGAGGAGCAAGTCGTAGCCGACGAAGAAGCGGCGCATAAGCGCACGGAAGCGCTCCAGCTCGGCGTAGGCCCGCACCACCGCGGCGCCGTCGACCCCGCGGCCGTGTTCGACCGTGCGCCGCACGTACTTCGTCAGCAGCGAGGGGTCGGCGTCGTAGAGCGCGCCATGATTGGCGGCCGCCCCGGCCAGCGCGACTGGGCGCGAAGATGTCGAAGGGATAGGGAAGCTCGGGCGTCGCCTCCTCGACCACGGCGCCCGCTTCCCGCAGCCGCGCCACCGCGCGCTCGGCGTTGGCGCGTACGGCGTACGCCACCGTGGCGAAGCCGAGATCGAGGCTCCAGGCGATGCGCAGATCGCTGAGGTCGGTGCGCTCGCAGGCAGCCAGATAGTCCGGCTCCGGCCCCTGAAAGGAGGTGGGATCGCGCGGGTCCGGGCCGGCCATGACTTGCAACATGAGCGCCGCGTCGCGCACGGTGCGAGCCAGCGGGCCCTCGCTGGAAAGCTGGGGCATGCCGGGGTCGCGGGAGACCGCCTTGGGGATACGCCCCTGCGTGGGCTTGATGCCGACGATACCGCAGTAGGCGGCCGGCACGCGGATGGAGCCGCCGCCGTCGCTGCCGTGCGCCAATGGACCCAATCCCGCCGCCACGGCCGCGGCCGCGCCGCCGCTGCTGCCGCCGGCGATCCGCTCCGGGCTCCAGGGGGTACCGGCCGGGCCGCCCAGGTCGTTGTCGGTCACGGTGATGAGGCCGAACTCGGCGTATTGGTCTTGCCCAGCAGCACGGCGCCCGCGGCTTCGAGCCGCTCCCAGGGGATGCCGCTCGCCTGTACGACGTTGTCCGCGAAGGCGCGCGAACCGTGCGTGGTGCGCACGCCCTCGACATCGTGCAGGTCTTTGACGGAGACGGGCACTCCCAGCAGCGGCGGGAGCACGGCCGGATCGCCGTCCCGGCGCGCGGCCGCGTAGGCTGCGTCGGCGCGCGCCGCCTGCGCGTGGGCGATCTCCGGGGTCACGGTGAGGAAGGCGTTGAGGGTGGGATTGAGGGCGTCGATACGCCGCAGCGTCTCCTCGACCACATCGCTGGGCCGGGCCTCGCCGGAGCGGTAGAGCACGACAAGCTCTTGGGCGGAGCGAAAAGCGTATGCCATGGGGGTCCCTCTCAGGTACTTGTCGGTTAATCCCTATGGGTTGGGGCATTGAGCCCTGGGACGGGAACGCGCAGCAGCTCGCTCAGTTCGCGGGGATCGGTTACGGGCGCGCTGCAGCTAAAGCCCTGGCAGACGTAGGCCGCAGGGCCGCCGCCGACCAGCTCCTTGCCCGCGAGCTGCGGCACCTGGGTGGCCGCGGGGGCGCCGGTCGCGTCCAGGGCACGCTGCGCGAGAACGGCGGTCGGGTGGTAGTCGCGGCGCACCACGTCGCCCAGGGCGCGCGCCGCTGGCGAAACCGGGTCGCCGACGAGGGCGACGGTCTGGTGACGCCGGAGCCAATCCAGGCTGGTGACGAGCAGCGGCATCGCCGTGGGCGCGCGCTCGAGTAGGAGCGCGTGCGCGCGGGCGGTCGCCTCGAAGCGGTCGACGAAGAGGCTCTCGCCCGTGAGCGCATAGAGCCGTGCCAGCACCTTGGCAGCGTGGGAGTTGCCGGACGGGGTGGCGCCGTCGTGGGCGGGCTTGAAGCGAGTGATGAGTGCTTCGTTGTCGCGGCCGGTCGTGAAGAAGCCGCCGTTCTCCTCGTCCCAGAACTTGGCCAACATCTCCTCGGCCAGTGCGTGCGCCTCCACGAACCAGCGCTCGTCGCCGCCGGCCTCGTAGAGCGTTAGCAGTCCGTCCGCAAGGGCGGCGTAGTCCTCCAAAAAGGCCGGGATGGAAGCGAGCCCGCGCGCATAGATGCGGGAGAGGCCGTCCGCGCTGCGGAGCGCCTCCATGAGGAAGACCGCGGCGGCCTCAGCGGCCGCGGTGAAGCGGGGCTCACCCAGAACGGCGCCGCCCTGCGCCAGTGCGTCGATGGCCATGCCGTTCCAAGAGGCGATCACCTTGGTATCGGTGGCGGGCGGAACGCGTCCCGCCCGCTCGGTCAGCAGGGTCGCGCGGCCGCGCTCGATAATGGCGGCGGCATCGGCCTCGTCTTTCTGGTACCACTTGGCGACCGCTTCCACGCTCATGGTGGGGTGCAAGATGCTCTTGTCCTCGAAGCTGCCGTGCGGCGAGACACCGTAGTAGCGATCGAAGATCTCGGCCTCCTCCGTGCCCAGAAGCCGGGCGGTCTCATCCGGAGTCCAAACGAAGTATTTGCCTTCCTCACCCTCGGAGTCGGCGTCGGTGCTGGAGTAGAAAACGCCCTCGGGAGAACGCATCTCCCGCAGGAGGTAGTCGAGGCTCTCGCGGGCGATGCGCGCGTGGAACTCGTCGTGGCTCAGGCGCCAGGCGTCGAGGTAGAGCGGGACCAGCAAAGCGTTGTCGTAGAGCATCTTCTCGAAGTGAGGAACGAGCCACTGGCCGTCGACCGAGTAGCGATGGAAGCCGCCGCCGAGCTGGTCGTACATGCCGCCCTCGGCCATCTTGCGCAGCGTGAAGAGCGCCTGGTCGCTGGCCTGCTGGTCGTCGTTGGCGGCAGCGTGCTGCAAGAGCAGCCGCAGGAGGTAGGGCTGCGGGAACTTAGGCGGGCCGCCGAATCCACCCCAGCGCGCATCGAAGGTGTCCATCACGGCGCGCGCACCGGAGGCCAGGACGGAGGCGCCGTCGGGCGTCTCGGCCGCCGGCTTCATGCTGGCGGGGGCATGCAGGTGGCGCACCAGCTCTTCGGCCTGCTCGTCGACTTGGGAGCGGCGGTCGCGGAAACCCTGGTCCACGGCCTCAAGCACCTCCGGCCAGGAGGGCATGCCCATGCGGCGCTCGGGCGGAAAGTAAGTGCCGCCGAAGAACGGGCGCCCGTCTGGAAGGCAGAAAACGTTGAGCGGCCAGCCGCCCTGCCCGCGCAAGAGCTGCACTGCCTGCATATAGATCTCGTCCACGTCCGGCCGCTCCTCGCGATCGACCTTGATGTTGACCGCGAGTTCGTTCTGACGGGCGGCGATCGCCTCGTTCTCGAACGACTCGCGCTCCATCACGTGGCACCAGTGACAGGCAGCGTAGCCGATGCTGACGAGGACCATCTTGTTCTCGCGGCGCGCGATCTCCCAGGCCTCGTCACCCCAGGGGTACCAGTCGACGGGATTGTGCGCGTGCTGGAGCAAGTAGGGGCTGCTCTCGCCCGCCAGCCGGTTGGTGTGTTTGGGATCGCCGGACATGAGAGCCGCTGGTTACCGGCAAGCGTCCGGGCGGTCCGCCGGGTGAGTCAGGACTAAGGCCGCCAAGGGATGAGCTCGGTGAGGATGCCGTTGACATCCTTAGGATAGAAAAAGGCGGCGGACAGCCGCGCGGGATCGTGGCTGGGGCCGAGATCGATCTGGCCGATACCGGCCGCACGCAGCCGTTTGATCTCACCCTCCATGTCGCGCACGCCGTAGCAGATGTGGTGCAAGCCCGGCCCGTTCTTGGCCAAATACTTGGCGATGCCGCTGACATCGTCCTGGGGGATCAGCACCTCGATCCGCGTCTCCGCCGCGGCCACGCGCAGAAAGTAAATGCGCGTATTCTGCGGTTTGAAGATGTTGCCATCCGGCAGCTTGGTGCGGCCCTCGTCGACTGTCAGTCCCAGTTTGTCGACGAACACCTCGCGGGCCTCGTCGAACGAGTGGGCCACGATGCCGATGTGGTCGATCTTGTCGAGCATGGCTCTCCCTTCGTCACGGGCCCTTCGTCACGGAGCTGCGCGTCTGCCGTGCCGGGCACCGCCGGAGCATAGCCGGTTCGCTAGAGCGCGTCGCCGAAGATCTGGATCAGACGGCGCGTCTCCTTGACTTTATCGGCGCCGGTCAGCGCCACAGTCGTGCTCCAGAGGAAGAACGAGTCGACCAGCCCGTCGAACTCGGCGACTTGTTCCAAGCACTCATCGGGACTACCGCGGATGAGGAACGTGTCGGCCATCTCGTCGCTGACGGCGGCGACCACGCCTTCGAAATCATTGGCTGCAAGCGCCTTGCGGGCCGCCGTCACCTCTTCCTCGAAACCATGCTGGATGAGCAACTCTTGGTGGTAGTCAACGCCCATGAAGATGGTAGCGGCCGCGTAGCGCCACCAGCGCACGGCCTCCTCCGCGCGCTCCTTGTCGTCGGTGAAGACGATGGGACGGCCGGCGTCGAGCCAGAGATCGTCAAGGGTACGGCCGGACTTGGCCGCGCCTTCGGCGATGGCGGGACGGGCAACATCGCGCAGGAAGTCCAATGTGAAGTTCCAGTTGAAGAGCACGCCGTCGGCGATCTCGCCCGCCGTGCGTAGCATGCCCGGACGGCTGGCCCCGATCATGATGGGCAGGTGGGGCCGCGGCGGCGGCTCGAACATGCGGTAGCCGCGCACCTGATAGAACTCACCCTCGTAATCGACGGGAGTGCTCTGGTCAGAGGCCCAGAGCAGCCGCAGCAGCTCCACATACTCGCGCATACGGGAAGCAGGGCGCTGAGGGTCGATACCGTGAAAGTCGCGGTTCCAGATGCCCGGCATGCTGCCGAGACCGAGGACGAGGCGGCCCTTGCTGATCAGGTCGACATCGCGACAGGCGCGCGCCATGTTGACCGGCGTCCGGGTCCAGGTGGCGACGTTGCTGACGAGCTGGATGCGGTCGGTGACGACGGCCATCGCCGCCAGGTAGGTGAGGCTATCGCGGATGAACTCCGGCACGGAGGTCGAGTGGAAACCAGCTTCCTCCGCCTCCTTGGCGAGGGCGAGGGCATCTTCGTAAGGCAGGTCGGCGAGGTTGATATTGAGGGCGGGCAGCTTGGACATTCCGTTTCTCCTTTGGGCTCAGCGGGGTGGCAATAGATGGTCGGACGGCGCGTCTCGCACCGGTGGGAGCAGGGAAGCGACCAGGACGCCGATCAGATTAAGCCCCAATCCCAGCGCGGCGCCGAGCCAGCGCGAGCGGCCCTTCCCGCCCACGATCCTCACGCTCGCGATGACGCTGCCGATCCAAGCAACGATCATCAATACGGAGAGGGTGACCGGGATCACGGCGGCGATCAGGGCGCCGATGAGAAAACCGAGGCTGAGCACGAGCCCGATCGCGCCGCCGGTCGACCACGACCGACCGTTCATATTGGCGACGATCGCACCGGTTGCGATGCCGGCGAACAGGACGATCCAAACGACGAACGAGGGGACGGTGGCGGACTCTTCCACGCCGTCCATGGCCAGTCCCTTCGCGCCGAGCCAACACGCGCCGGGACGAGCGCTTCGTGCTCCTCCCGGCGCGTTTCTCTCGCAGGCAAGAGCAGGTTACACGCGCGGCGCCGGCGATGGCGCCCGGCCGCGCGTTAAGGGAATCCTACGGAGACGAAGCCACGGGGGTTCCGGACTGGGAGCAGAACCGATCCGCCGAATGCAGGGCAGCTCCGCAGGAGCGACACTTCCCCACTTCCATTTCGAGAGGCGGGAGGGCGACGCGTGACGAAAGCGACAACTTGAGCAGCAGCATGCTCCGATCTGTCGGGATCAGAGTGACGATCAGGACGCCGACCAGATTGAGCCCCAGCCCCAGCGCGGCATCGAACCACTGCGAGCGGCCCTGCCGGGGCGCGAGGATCACGCCCGCGAAGCTGCTGTCGATCAGAACGATCGTCGCGCCAATATAGAGCGCCCTGATGGTGAACGCGTCCACTCCAAAACCCCTCCGTGCCGTCGCGCACGGATTCATCAGCGGTGACGCTAGCGCGGGGAGAATCCTATGTACTGTGTACCTACTGTGTACGCCGAGTAAATGCGGCGCGACTAGACTTCGCCGGGGCGACTGAATGGCCCTGTTAAGACGGCGCGCGCGACAGCGCTCGCCCCAACCGGCCTGCGAGGGAGGTACCCGTGAGCTTGCGTTTCGAGGGAAAGGTAGCGCTGATCACGGGAGCCGGAGGCGGGATCGGCCGCGCGGCGGCGGAACGGTTCACGGCGGAGGGCGCGCGGGTGGTGCTGGTCGATGTGGCGAAGCAGGCGCTGGAGGAGCAGATAGCGGTGATCGAAGAGGCAGGTGGGCGCGCCCACGGCGTGACGGCGGACGTCAGCATAGCCTCGGAAGTGCAGCACTACGTGGAGGAGGCGCGAAAGCGCTTCGGGGGGATCGACTACTTCTTCAACAACGCGGCGATCGAGGGGGTAATCGCGCCGATGGTCGACTACCCCGAGGAGATCTGGACGCGAGTCTTCGACGTCAACGTGAAGGGTGTGTGGCTAGGGCTGAAGCACGTGGCGCCAGTGATGCGCGAGCAGGGCGGCGGCGCGATCGTGATCACGTCCTCGACATCGGGGCTGCGGGGCGAGGCCAACAACTCCGCTTACAACGCCAGCAAGCATGCGGTGCTGGGAATCACGCGGACGGCGGCGCAAGAGTTCGCGCCTTGGTCGATCCGAGTGAACGCGGTCTGTCCCGGGCCGGTGGAGACGGGGATGCTGCACCGCATCGAGACCATGATCAATCCCGAGCACCCGGAAGAGGCGCATGCGGATTTCGAGCAGTGGCCGTTGCTGAAGCGTTACGGCCGACCGGCCGAGATCGCGGCGATGGCAGCGTTCCTGTGTAGCGACGACGCATCGTACGTGACGGGCGGCGTGTACGTGGTCGATGGGGGAACGGTGGCGTAGAAGGTCGGGAGGGGACGGCTAGCGGGCGCTCGAGCCGTCCTCCGATTCACCCGCCACCGCCTCACGCTCCCGCTTGCAGCGCGCCACGAGCGCGCGAAATTTGGGGCCCTGCTCGTCATCGCGGCGGAGGTTGGCGAGATCGTTGTCGATCTCTGAGAAGCCGAAAGCACCGAAGTCGATCGCGAAAGCTCGCTCGAGATCGGCCAGCGCTTCGGCCGCCCGCTCAAGCTGCGAGAGGGCGCAGGCCCGGTCGTAGAGGGTGGCAGCATGCTCCAGACGGAGCGCCAGTGCCTCATCGGCGGCAGCAAGAGCGTCGTCGTAACGGCCGAGGATCAGCAGGAGGCTAGCGTAGGTGCTGCGGTTATCGGGGTTATCTGGCTCAAGCTTCAGCGCTTTGTCCATTGAGCGCAGCGCGGCCAGGCCGCGGTTGAGGCCGGCTAAAGCGATCGCGCGCCGTCCCAGCGTCGACGCGTCGTCGGTGTCGAGCTCGAGTGCCAGGTCGTACGCAGCGAGGGCATCCTCATAGCGCTGTAGCGCGGCCAGCGCGGCACCGCGCTCCGTGTGGGATTTAGCGTGATCGGGATCAAGCTCAATGGCCCGATCGAAGGCTTCGATCGCGTGCGCATGCCGCCCATCCTTGGCGAGCTCCACGCCCCAGCCGTAGTGTGTGTTGGGGTCCTGGACATCGAGTCGGACGCGTTTCTGGGCCAAAAACTCACCGCCGCTTTCATCCGCCGTTCACGGCAGCCCCAATATAGGACCGCGCCATTGGTAATGCAGATAATGCGATGCACGATCGCAGCGGGGAATGTCTGGTTAGGATCGAGCCATGGCACTGAACCTAACCGGGGTGATGGTGGCGACGGTGACGCCCTTCACGCGCAGCGGGGCGGCGGTCGACCGCGACTGGATCCCCCCGCACCTGCGCTTCCTCGAGCAAGCCGGCATCAGTTCGGTGTTCGCGTTGGGGACGAACGGCGAAGGCCCATCGGTCGGAGTAGCGGAGCGGCGGCAGGTCGTGGAGACGGTGGTCGCGCACAGAGGCGGACTAGGGGTCGTGGCGGGCGCCGGAACATCTGCGTTGCCCGACACGATCCGGGCCGCCAACGACGCCTTAGAGGCAGGGGCGGACGCCGTGGCGATTCTGCCGCCGTTTTTCGAGGCGGCGGTGGACTCGGCTGGGCTGCTGGGATACTTCGACGCCGTGCTGGAGGCGATCCCGCCTCCGGGCCGTGTCCTCCTCTACAACATCCCCCACAAGGCGCAGGTCGACATCCCGGACGATGTCGTGTTGGCGCTGCTCGATCTCCACGGCGAGCGGGTGATCGGGATCAAGGATTCGAGCGGGGTAGTGGAGCGTACGAGCCGCTACCTAGAGATCGCGGAGGGCTTTCCAACGTTCACGGTGCTGGCGGGGGCGGACGCGCGTCACGATCGGCTGTACACGGCGGGCTGCATGGGCGCGGTGACGGGGCTGGGGAACGCGGTGCCGCACCTAGTGCTCGGAATCCAGGCGGCGCACCGGAGCGGCGGCGATGCCGGGCGCGCTCAGCGGGAGCTAGAGCGACTGCGGACGCTGCTCGCGCCCTACCCATCGCTCGCGGCGCTGAAGCAGTTGATCGGGATCACCGCGCGGCTCCCGGTCACGTACGTGCGGCCGCCGCAACGGGATCTGACGGCCGAGGAGCAACGGGAACTCGAGGCGGCGGTCGTCGCTTATCTACGCGGGGAGTGACAAGTATACTGTCAGCCGGTCAGCGCAGCCGAGGACGTAGGCCATGCGCATCCTGATCGCCGACGACGAGCCGCACATCCGTGAGTTGGTGCGCATGTACCTCTCGAAAGAAGGGTACGAGATCGAGAGCGCGGTCGACGGCCAAGACGCGGTGGATAAGGCGCAGAGTGGCAACCCGGATCTGATCGTGCTGGACCTTATGATGCCGCGATTGGACGGCTTCGAAGTGACGCGGATCCTTCGCGAGCGCTCCGATGTGCCGATCTTGATGCTGACCGTGCGCAAAGAGGACGCGATCAAGGTGACGGGCTTGGAGCTGGGCGCAGACGATTACCTGACGAAACCCTTCAACCCCAAGGAGCTGGTAGCGCGGGTAAAGGCGATCCTGCGCCGCGCCGACGGCCTGCGGCGCTCGGGGATCGAAGTACAAGTGGGGAAGCTCCACCTGAACCGGCAGCGCCGCGAAGCCACGCTCGATGGAGAGCAGCTGAAGCTGCGCACTAAAGAATTTGACTTACTGTTCACACTGGCGCAGAACGCGGGTACGGCTCTCTCGCGCGAGCAGTTGCTGAGCTTGGTCTGGGGCTACACGTTCGCCGGGGAGACGCGGACGGTGGACGTACACATCAACCACTTGCGCCAGCGGTTGCAAGATCGCGGCGTGCAGATCGAGACGCTGCGCGGCGTGGGGTACAAACTGACGGCCACGCCCAATGGCAACGCGTAGCGTCGGGCTGCCGCTCCCCGCGCCCCGCTTGCGGCGGCTGCCGCTGGCGTTGCCGTCATTGCTCGGAGGGATTCGGGCACGGGTTTATCTGACCCTCGCCCTAGTCATCGCGGTGACGCTGGTCATCGCGGGCATCGTGCTGTTCTTCCTCTTGGGCGGCTACCAGGACAGGCTCGCAGCCTCGACGCTGCGACAGATCGGCGGACCAGTGTACGAGTCGGTGACGACGCTAGCCGACGCGAACTTCCAAGCGTTCGAAGTGAGCCGACAGCTCCAGGGGACGGTCGGCGGCGAATCCGATGTGCTGATCTTGTTCGTGGAGGCCAGCGGCTTGGTAGTCAGTGAAGCGAGCCGCGACCCGCGCTTCCGGGGCGAGGTGTTGGAGATCGAACTGGAGGCAGCGGGCGTAGGGTCGGAGGGCTTTATCGATGGGACGTTGATCGCTCGCGACGGCACACGGCTCAACTACGCCGCCACGGGACTAGAGCCGACGGCGGCCGAGCGCTTCAACGCCTCGCACGTTGTTTTCGCGCTGCCTAACGAAAACCGTCAAGCGGTGCTGGGCGACTTGACGCCGCGGCTGATCGTCGCGGGGGGATTCGCGCTCCTGGCAGCGATCATCTTGGCGCTTCTGCTTTCGCGTAGCATTTACCGGCCGCTGGAGGCGACCACGGCTGCGGCGCGCAGCGTCGCGCGCGGGCGCTACGACCATAAGGTCGGCGTGACCGGGAGCAACGAAGCGCGCGAGCTGGCGGAATCGTTCAACCAAATGCTGGAAGAGGTGCAGAACCAACAGGCCGCGCTGCGCGATTTCCTGGCCAACGTCTCACACGACTTGCAGACGCCGCTGACATCGATCAGCGGCTTCTCGCAGGCGCTGCTAGACGGGACGATCGAGGACGACGAATCGCAGTCGAACGCCTACCGGATCATTGAGGAAGAGTCGCGGCGATTGCTGCGCTTAGTGGAGGGGCTGCTGGATCTCTCGCGCATGGAGGCGGGGCAGCTGGAGCTGGATCTAGAGCCGCTCAATGTCGATGAACTCCTCCGGCACGTCCACGATCTCTTCGCGCTTCGCGCCGAAGATCTGAACACGGCGTTGGTCGTGGAGGCGGAGACGGTATCTCAAGTGATCGGCGATGCCGACCGCTTGGAGCAGGTGCTCGCCAACCTCGTCGATAACGCGCTGCGCTACACGCCGCCGGGTGGTCGAGTGGTACTGAGCACGCGCCAGGAGAGCGAGGCGACGGTGAGCGTGAGCGTGACGGACAGCGGGCCGGGGATTCGCGCGGAGGCGATCCCGCACTTGTTCGACCGCTTCTACAAAGGGGGACGGCAAGGGGGCACGGGATTGGGGCTCGCGATCGCCCGGGAGCTGGTACGCGCGCAGCGCGGCGAGATTCAGATCGCCAGCACGCCGGGCGAGGGAACAACGTTCCGCGTGTTTCTACGGACGGCCTTGCACCGGGGCGGACCTCGCTACCGGACGCTCACGTGAGCCGACGACCCACGACGGCCTGGGCAACACTGCTGGCCACGTGCGTCGGGCTGGCGGCGCTAGTAGCAAGCGCTTGCGCTAGCGAGGGAACGGACGACACGCCCCCCACGCCCAAGCCGCCAGAGCCGGTTTGCGGTCCGGACGTGATCGCGCGGATCGAGGCGGCGGATCTGTCGTCCAACTTCGAGGAGATCAGCTTCTATCACGATATCCCTGGACTGCTGCTGGACAGCAGCGATCCGGTGCTGTCGGGGCTGGGATCATTGGCCCACGATCCCGGCCGCTCCGACGGGCAGGGATTCGCGAATCCGGAAACGGGTGAGCTGCTGTTCGTGATCACGATCGTGCTGCACTCATCCGCCGATGCGCAGGGCACGCTGGACTACATCATTGCGCAACCGATCGAGACGGTCTTTGAGTTCATCAGCCCCGACGAACAGCTTTTCGAGAGTGCGGACCTTTCGCCACCGAAGCTCGGCGACCGCGCCGCGCGCTACACGCTGCGCTACGGCGTGGAGGAAGCGGAGCGGCGTATCCGGGACGTAGCGACGGACCTCGTCGTGTTCACAGACGACTGCAGCCTGCTGTTTTTGGTGCAGTCCGTCAACATCGCCGATAAGCCGGGCTTGGGAGAGAGCGCCGATATCACGGCTGTGGGCCGCGCCCTCAGTGAGGCGCTCGCTGAAGCGCACGTGGCGCCGGCGACACAATCGAAGGAAGCGGAGGAGCCGCCCGCACCTTAGGGTGCCGCCGCCGGCCAGAGTCCGCTCTGCCCCTCCTCAAGGAGTACCCAGATGCCCTGAAAGTGGTCGAGCCGGTCCAACGTGCCGAGGGTGGGAAGGCGCGGATAGAACACGCGGAACGACTCGTCCACGGCGTCCCAAGCCAGAATCACCTCAATGCTCGCGCTGGTTTCGGCGGCGGCCGCAGCGACATCGCTGCCAGCGCCGGTCCAAGCGATGAGCTGCCAGCCGGGGACGATCCGTGCGGGACCGAACGGTACGCGCGTCTGCCGCCATCGAATCGGCGGGCCGGGCTCGATTAGAATCCATAGCCCTTGGCCTGTGCGGATCTCGCCGATCTCGAAGAGCGGAATGCCGGGAACGGCACTCGCCCAGGCGCCGTCAGTCCACGTGAAGAGGCGCAGCACGCGCGCCGGGAGGCTGGCAAAGATGTCCGCGCTGGAAGCGGGCGCGCCGGCCCAACCGACGAGGTTCCAACCTTCGACCAGCTCGATGTCGAGCGGCAGCGCGAGGACGGCAGGCGCTGAAAGCGGCGAAACGGCGCCGTTGCGGGAAGCGGCGGCGGTCATCACGACGACGGGTACCGTCTCGCTGAAGGCAGAGAGCGAGACGGTCATATGGAAACGGCCGTTCTCGTCGGGTAGTGCCATAGCGATGGCGCCAGCGGGCAGCGCCACGTCCGGCTCGTCGGTTGGCGCCTCGACTGGATCATCCAGTGACTCTTCGGTCGACAGGCCGTTATCCATCTCGCCACCATCCGTATCCCGAGATGGATCTTCCGCGTCAGCGACCGTGAACTGTACCCCGGTGCCGCTGGCCGCGAGCTGTGCGGTGGCACCGTTGATCACATCGTCGGTAGCAGCGGTGTCGACGAAGATGATCACGGTGCTCTCCGCTTCCGCTTGGCCCTCGATCTCGACGTCATCACCGACAACCTCGGCGCGCACGAGAAGCGGCGCGCCCGGGACCTGTGTCGCAAAGGTCCGCAACGTCAAACCAATGTTGATCAGTCCGCCGCCACGATCGCCGCCGTCCCAATTGGGCCGGCCATCATCCGGGAGGTCCTCGGATCCCGCTTGCAAGAGCGTACGAACGTCCGACAGTGTGGTGGCGGGAGCCACCGCGAGGATGAGCACGACGGTGCCGGTGACGAAGGGCGCCGAGAACGAGGTGCCGGTGGCGAAACCGTACTCCGGCTCGCCCGTGCTCGAAATCGATGTGGTGGGCACGCCGACACCGGGGGCGACGAACTCGATCTCCGGGCCGGCGGGCGTGAACAGCGTCGGCCCGAAGGCCGCTGCCGTGACGAGTTCCGCGCCTGCCTCCTCCTCGGCTGGGGCGGCAGCCGGGGTGGGTTGGCCTTCGGCGGAGCCGACGGCGATCACGCTCGGCAGCGCGGCCGGGAAAGCGACCGCGCCGTTGTTGTTCCCCGCAGCGGCGATAACGATCAGGCCAGCATCGGTGGCGGCATCCACCGCAGTGCGGGCGGCGGCTGGGAGTTCGCTGGCGGCGAGACTGATGTTGACCACGTCCGCCCCGGCGCGGGTCGCGTAGTCCAACGCGGCGATGAGACCGGCGGAACGCCCCGTACCTTCCGGGTTCATGATCCGAACCGGCATGATCGACGCTTCCCAGGCCACGCCCACGACCCCAATGCCGTTGCGGCCGTCGGCCGCGAGGATGCCGGCCACCTGCGTGCCGTGCGCGAAGGCATCGTCCGGCATGCCATCGTGATCCTGATCCTGACCGTCGCCCAGCGCGGGGTCTCCCGGCTTTGCGTCGGGGTCGGGGTCCTTATTAGTCTCGCCCTCTTCATCGCCCGCCCAGTCGCCAACGAAATCGTAGCCGTGGACATCGTCGATGAAGCCGTTGCCATCGTCGTCTTCGCCGTTGCCTGGGACTTCGCCGGGGTTGGTCCAGATATTGGCCGCGAGATCGGGGTGGTCGAGGTCCACCGCTCCATCGATCAGGGCCACGACTACGTCGCGGCTGCCCGTACTCACGCTCCAGCCACCGAGACCGTCCAACTGCTGGTAGATCGCGGTCTGTTGGTCCGTGTAGCGCGGGTCGGCCGGGACCATCTGCGCCACGCGCAGGTGGTAGTTGGGTTCGGCGAACTCGACCAAATCCGCGGCGAGAAGCTGCCGCTGCGCCTCCTCAAGTGAGCCCCGCGAAACCCGCAAGCGCACGACGCCGCTCGACGGATAGACATCGAGAACGGTGATGCCGAGCGCATTGAGGATGGTGGCGCGGGTGTCGTCCGAAGAGTCGCCGTGGAAGCGGACGAGCAGCTCGTCGGCGACGAAACCGGTCGCGGACGAGCGGGCGGAGGCAGCCGGTCCCGGCATCTGCACGGCGAACGCAAGCGTCGCGACGAGCGCAACGACCAGCGTCACCCGCACGATGCCTCTCAACGCCATGCCGCCCTCAAGTCAAGCGCTTGCGTTAGCGTAACGGTCTGCAACATGGGGTACAGCAGCAAGGGCAAAGGTTCCGCTCCCCGCAGCAGCCCCGGCGATAACATGATGCCGCTTCGGAGCGGGTCCGGGACGCGATCCAGTGAGGACGATCGTGAAACAGCCGCCAATCGAGCTTGGGGCTCTTTTGCACAGACCTAGGAGCGCGCGCGATTGGGCGCGGCTGATCGCGTGGGCCATGGTGATCGTCGGGGTGGCGGTACCTGCCATCCGGATCACCGTCGGCTACGACAGTATCGCGCTCGCGTTTACGCTGCCGATCGCGCTGGGAGCACTTCTCTGGGTCGCGCCACGGCGCTACGAGTTCCGTACCTGGGCATTTTACGTCGTCGCGATCTACTTCTTCACGCAATTGCGCGACGCAGCCGACGAGACCTCGATCAGAGCCAGCACGGCCTACGTCCTGGACTGGGAGCTATGGATGTTCGGCGGAACCACGCCCTCCGCCTGGCTCCAGAACGCAGCGGGCGGGGCCGGCGGCAATCCGAATGCACTGGGGTTCTTCTCGACCTTCGTGCATTGGACCTGGTTCATCTTCCCGCATGCGGTAGTGTTCGGGACCTTCTTCTTCGCGCGGGATCTGTTCTTCCGGGTCGCGGTGATCATCGCGGGCACCTTCTTCTTCGGCGTGGCGCTGTACTACCTGGTGCCCACGGTGCCACCTTGGCTGGCCGTTGAGGAAGGAGCCACGAGCGGGGTCCGGCGAATCATGGAGGACGTTGGACCGGCGCTGTTCGGGCAGCAGCGATGGAACGACACGTTCGGGCTGTTCGCGGAGCCGAATCCGCGCGCGGCCATGCCCTCGCTGCATTTCGCGGCCTCGTTCATCGTCTTGATCGTGGCCTTGATTGTGCGATCGCGGCTGCTCCTCGCATTCACGGCGCTGTACTGCGTCATGCTGGCGTTCTCGCTGATATACCTGGGCGAGCACTACATCGCAGACATCCTGGCAGGCGGGGTCTCGGCCGTGCTGGCGTACGTCATCTCCGAGACGGTGCTGGGACAGGGTCCGGGGATTCGCTCGGGGAGGTGGCTGAAGCAGCAGCTCGAAGGAATTGCGCACAAGTCGACGGCGTACCGGCCACCGTGGAGTCGGGCCCATCAGCGAGAAGCACGGCACCCGGAGTCAACCTAGGCGGTGACGTATGGCGGGCCGACTTCGCGATCGGCTGCTGGGACCCGGCACGCGGGTGCTGCTCGGGTTCGCGGTGAGCGCCGTTTTCGTCGTGCTCTTCCTGCGCGGGACCGACTTCGGCGCGGTCGCCGATGCGTTCCGCGAGGCTAACGTCGTCCTGATCTTGCTGGGGATCGCCGCCTACTTCGCGGGGGTGTGGTTCCGAGCAGCGCGTTGGCACTATCTGTTCGCGCCCGTGCGGCCGATCCCAGCCTGGCAACTGTTCCCGATCGTGGCGATCGGATACGCGACCAATAACATCCTGCCAGCGCGGACGGGCGAAGTCGTGCGCGCGCACATCTTCGGTCAGCGCTTCGGCGTGAGTCAGGTGGCGGGGCTGGGAAGCGTCGCCATGGAGCGGCTGTTTGACGGGTTGCTGCTGGCGTTCTTCCTGTGCGTCGGTGTTGCGGCGAGCCTCGTGGGCGTGTTCGGGATGACGTACGCGGGGGATGTGCTCACCGCGACGATGGCGTTCCTGGTCTTCGGCGTCGGCGTAGCGTTTCTGCTGAGCTACCGGATCGCGCGTTACCCGCGCACGACGGGCCGGACCGTGCGCCGCCTGCTCCAGCGGTTACCGGGTCTGCGATCGCTCGATCACCACTGGGTGGATGCCTTTATTTCGGGACTGGGAGCGCTGCGGCGAAGGCGGCTGGTGACCGCGGCCCTCTGGACCAGCGCCGTCGCCTGGGGCTTTGAGGCACTGACGTACTGGCTGGTCGGCGAGGGCTTCGGACTGGACTTGGCCTTCCCCGTCTACCTACTGGCCGCGGCGGCGGCGAACGTAATTATCACGGTACCGTCGACGAGCGGCGGCATCGGGCCCTTCGAGTGGGCGGTGAAATCGGTGGTGCTCATCTTCTCCTCGGGGGCGGGCGCCGAGGAGGTCGCGATCGCGTACGCGGCCGCTTTGCATGGACTCATCCTAGTCCCGATCACGATCACCGGGCTCGGCTTCCTCTGGGCGCTCCATGTGCCGATCGCGCACCAGGCGCGCGACGGCGTAGGCACCGAGGACGACGCCGCCGCGGAGCCCGGGGCTCCACCACGGAGCTCCTAGGCCGGGGCGTTCTCCATCGCGGGGAGGCGGCCGGTGCGGTAGACCGCTCGCAAGTCGGCCTGGGACAGTGACCAGGCCAGCACCAAGACGATGAACGCCGCGGGGAAGACCATCAGCAAGATGCGCACATTGATCACGTCCGCGAGCGCGCCGTTGCCGAGAATCATGGTTGCCATGGTGCCAGCGGCGAGCAGTACGTAGAGACTCATCACCCGCCCGCGCAGCGCGTCGGATACCACTTCCTGGATGAGGGTCGCGGAGAGGGCCATGAAGACTGCCTGGGCAGCGCCTACGGCGACGGCCGCAGCGACAGCCATCACGGGACCAGAGGCCAATCCCAGCCAGAGCATCGCCGTGCCTGAGAGCACGCCGGTGCCCAAGAAGGTCGCGCCGCGCGCCGCGCTGTTGTGAACGAACGAGAGCACCAACGTGCCGACGAGCGCACCGGCGCCGATGCCAGTGAGCAACGCGCCGAAGGCGCCGGAACCACGCCCCAAAGCATCGGTCGCGAAGATGGGAAGCAAGGAGTCGAACGACATCACGAGCATGCAGTGAAACATAGTAAGCGCGAAAACCAGCATTAGAGGGCGGCGCTGGCCGACGTAGCGTACGGCTTCGCGGATGCCGCGCCCCGCCGCGCGCAAACCGCCCTCGGTACCAGCGAGCCCGCCTGAGGAGCGCACGCGGAAGCGGATGAATACGAGCGCGGAGACGCCGTAGAACACAGCACCGAGGACGAAGAGCCAGCCGGGCCCGACCCCCACGATCAATGGGACGCCCACGAGCGGCCCAATAAAGCGCGAGCCGTGGCGGGCGAGGCTGGCGAGTGTGATCGCGTTGAGCAGTGAATCCCGATCGACCACGTTTGGGATCAAGGCTTGCTCGGCGGGGATCTCAAAGATACGAACGACTCCAGAAGCGGCGGCGATGGCAACGAGATGCCAGATCGCAATCACATCCGCGAAGGTGAGCGCCGCCAATGCAAAGGCGAGGCCCATCAACGCGACGCGGCCCCAGAGCACCAGGCGTGCCCTGTCGAAGCGATCAGCGAAGGTGCCGCCGATGGGCGCCAGCGCCCAGGGCGCCATGGCGGCGAAGGTGACGGCGCCGACGGCCAACCCACTGCCGGAGAGCTCGAAAACGAGCCAGCCACGAGCCATGAGCATGGCCCACAGCGACGCAGCGGCAATCGCGGAAGAGAGCCAAAGCGTGCGGTAGTCCGCGTAGTGCATGGCGGGGAAACGCCGGGGCCGGGATTCGCGCTCGGGTCGCAGGACTCGCCGCCAGTCGTTCGAGGTCGCGGGGTGAATGCAGTCTACGGGTAGGAGTGACGCCACAGTGTAAGCGCGCGCCGGGCAGGTCTTTACTCTCTCCCGTCCGAAGCCGATATTAGCCTGAGCGATATCGGCCTGAAGCTGGCACGAGCCGGAGCCCCGCCGCACGAGAGCGGCCGGCGAGATCTGAGCAGGAGCAACGATGACCCTCGATCCCAGACACCGCAGCCACATCCTGGTCGATGGCCCGGCGCGTGCGCCGGCGCGCTCGTACTTCAGGTCGATCGGACTGACGAGCGAGGACCTGCGCAAGCCACTGGTAATGGTGGCGCACAGCTGGACCGGGACGATGCCGTGCAACTTCAGCCAACGCACGCTGGCGGAGTCGGTGATGAACGGGGTGCGGGAGGCGGGCGGCACGCCGATGGAGATCAACACGATCGCGATCAGCGACGGGATCGCGATGGGGACGGAGGGGATGAAGGCGTCGTTGATCAGCCGGGAAGTGATCGCCGACTCGATCGAGTTGTGCGCCATCGGGTATTCGTTCGACGCCGCGATCGTGATCGTGGGATGCGACAAGACGATCCCAGCGGGGCCGATGGCCCTCGCGCGGTTGGGCATTCCAGGGCTCACGCTGTACAGCGGCTCGATCGCCCCGGGCCGCTATGAAGGGCGCGACATCACGATTCAGGATGTTTTTGAAGGCGTGGGGCAACACGCCGCGGGGTCGATCACGGAGGAACAGCTAACGGCGATCGAGGACGCGGCCTGTCCCGGTGCGGGTGCCTGCGGGGCCCAGTACACGGCCAACACGATGGCGATGGTGATCGAGTTTCTCGGGCTCGCGCCGCTGGGCAGCGGCAGCGTGGGCGCGACCGACCCACGCAAGGACGCGGTGGCACGCGAGGCCGGACGCACGCTGATGGAGATGCTGGGACGCGGAGTGCGCGCGGGCGAGATCTTGACACGCGAGGCGATTGAGAACGGGATCATCTGCGCGGCGGCGACCGGCGGCTCAACCAACGTCGTGCTGCACCTGCTCGCGATCGCGCATGAGTCGGGCGTGCCGCTGTCGATCGACGACTTCGACCGGATCAGCGAGCAAACGCCCTTGATCGGCGACCTACGTCCGGGCGGGCGCTATGTGGCGCTGGATGTCGATCGAGCGGGAGGCACGCGCCTGCTGGCGAAGCGGCTCCTGGAAGCCGGGAAGCTGCACGGCGACGTGATGACCGTGACGGGCCGGACGATCGCGGAAGAAGCGGCGCTGGCGGTGGAGACGCCGGGGCAGGACGTGATCTTGCCGGTCGAGAAGGCCCTCAAGCCAACAGGTGGGCTGGTGATCCTCCACGGCAACTTGGCGCCGGCGGGCTGTGTGGTGAAGGTGGCGGGACACGAACGGCTGCGGCATCGGGGTCCCGCGCGAGTGTTCGAGCGAGAGGAAGATGCCTTTGCCGCGGTGGTGGCGAAGGAGATCCGCTCGGGCGATGTGGTCGTGATCCGCAACGAGGGGCCGAAGGGCGGTCCAGGAATGCGCGAGATGCTGGGCGTCACGGCGGCGCTGGTCGGCGAGGAGTTGGGCGAGGAGGTGGCGCTGCTGACGGACGGCCGCTTCAGTGGGGCGACGCGGGGCCTGATGGCGGGACACGTAGCGCCCGAAGCGGCAGTGGGCGGCCCCATCGCGATCGTGCAAGAGGGCGACACGATCAGCATCGATATTGAGGAGCGGCGGCTGGACATCGAGATCGACGAGGCGGAGCTGCAGCGTCGCCTTGCGGCCTGGACGGCGCCGGCGCCGCGCTACACGCAAGGCGCGTTCGCCAAGTACGCGCGGAGCGTGTCCGGAGCCGAAGAGGGAGCGATCACGCGCTAACGCGCGCCGCACCGTTGAGCGGTCTCAGCTGCGTGATCGGGATGCGCGCGAGGAGAAAGAAGCGAGCCGCTAAAGAGACGGACGGCGCGTATGCCAGTCGGTGGCTTGCTCGTAGGCGTGCGCGGCACGGAGCAGCGCGGACTCCCCGAAATGCCGCCCGCCCAGCATCAGGCTGATGGGCAGACCGTTGTCGCTGAAGCCGCAGGGGATGCTGATGGCGGGAATAGCCGTGATGTTGAAGTCCATGATGTAGCGAGCCAGCACGAACTTGGGGTCGCCGGCCTCGATCGTGGGAGCGACGATGGGGCTGGTGGGTGAGGCCAGGACGTCGATCTCGTTGAAGAGCGCGCGTGTTTCGTCGATGAGTTTGGTGCGTAGACGCTGAGCCTGCACGTAAGCAGTGCCGGGGATAAGCGAGCCTGCCTCCAACAGGGAGCGCGCGTCGTCGCCATAGCGGTCGGCGTACTGGCGCAGCCAAGTGGAGTGGTAGGCCGCCACTTCCACGGCGAGGATCGGCGTGCGGCGGGCCCCGTGCAGCAGCGGCAGATCGACATCGTGGACCGTGGCCCCGAGACCTCGCAGCACGTCGATCGCAGCCTCGCAGGCAGCCTCGATCTCCGGGTCGCAGCGGGACCAGAAAAGCTTGCGCGCGATCCCGATCCGGAGGCCAGCAACGCCCCGGCCGAGCTCGCGGGTGAAATCTTCCACAGGTTGGTCCGCGGAGCCTGCGTCGTCCGGGTCGTAGCCGGCGATGGCGTCGAGCATCAGCGCGGCGTCCTCAACAGTGCGCGTGAGGGGGCCAACATGGTCAAGCGACCAGGAGAGCGCCACGACGCCGCTGCGCCCAACGCGGCCGTAGGTCGGCTTGAGTCCCACGACGCCGCAGAGCGCGGCGGGGAGGCGAACGGAGCCGCCGGTGTCGCTACCCAACGTGGCGAGAGCAGAGCCGGCCGCGACCGCCGCGGCGCTGCCGCCCGAGCTGCCGCCGGCGACGCGCGCGGGGTCCCAGGGGTTGCCAACCGGCCCGTAGTGCGGGTTGATGCTCGTGGTGCTCATGGCGAACTCGTGCAGGTTGAGCTTACCCACGAGCACGGCGCCGGCATCGTAGAGCTTGCGAGTAACGAAAGCGTTGCTTTGGGGCACGCGGTCGCGGAGGAAGTCCGAGCCGGCGGTGGTCGGAATGCCGGCGGTATCGATGATGTCCTTCAGCGCAATGGGGATACCGTGAAAGGGACCGCGGTCGCGGCCGGCGCGGAGTTCTTCGTCGGCTTTGGCCGCTTGCTGGCGGGCGAGATCGGCCGTGAGAGTGATGTAGGCATTGACTGCGGACTCGGTCGCGGCGGCGCGGGCGAGAACGGCATCGGTGAGGGCGGCGGCGGTGAGGGATCCATCGCGCAGGGCGACGGCGGCTTCACGGATAGTGAGGTCGTGCGGCTCGGACACGGTCAGTCGGACAAGGGGCGCGGCGGGCGCAGGCTGGAGGCGGGTTGAGTCTGGCCAAGGTCCAGCTCCGCGAAGGCGCCAAAGCGATCGAGGAGGATCTCGGCCAGCGGTGCGATCTCGGCCAGGCGTTCGTCGCTGATGGAAAGACGGGCCGCATCGGCGAGGACGCGCAGGCGGGCGAGTTGCTGCGAATCTGTCTCAGGCGGCATAAGGAGAGGATAGCAACGGATCTGGGCGGATGCATGAAAGAATACCTGGCGAAAGCAGAGTCGCGTGTGGTTTCCCGATCGGCCAGAATGGCCGAGCCGGTTCCCGGACTGTTGCGGCTGAGGAGTGTCGATGGACGAGAACGCAACGCGCTCGATCCGCGACAAGGTGTGCGTAGTCGGAGTTGGGGAGAGCGAGTACGGGCGGCACGGATCGATCGCCCGGCCGGAGTTCCAGCTCGCGATCGAGGCGATCCTGGCTGCGTGCAGCGACGCGGGATTGGACCCGCGCCGGTTGAACGGGTTCGCGTCGTACGCGAACGACCGCAACGATGCGGTCCGGATAGCGACGGCGCTAGGGGTCGAGCAAACCTCGTTCAATAACATGCATTGGGGTGGGGGTGGGGGCGGCGTAGCCGGGGCGGTGGCGAACGCGGCGGCGGCGATCGTCGCCGGATACGCGGACTATGTAGTCGCCTACCGGGCGCTGGCGCAGGGACAATTCCGCCGCTTTGGGCAGGCAAGCATCACCGGCAAGGTGCGCGGGCAGGATATGTGGCGGCTCGCAGCGGGGCTGCTGACCCCGCCGCAGCGGTTCGCGCTGCCGATCAGGCGCTACATGCACGAGTACGGCGTGACGAGCAAGCAGCTCGGACTAATCGCGGTGGCGAGCTACAAGCACGCGCAGCACAACCCGCGCGCCATCATGAACGGCAAGCCGATCACGATCGAGGATCACCAGAATTCGCGCATGATCGCGGATCCCTTGCGGCTCTACGACTGTTGCCAAGAAACGGACGGGGCGGCGGCGGTGATCCTGACGACGCCCGAGCGGGCGCGGGATCTGCGCCGACCGCTGGTATATCTGGCGGGAGCGGCGCAGGGCGCCGGCTATCGTGAGGGGGCCATGAGCGACAACCGGCCCCACTACACGACGGCCGCGTTCTCGAACGTGGCGCGGCGTCTGTACGCATCAGCAGGGATGGGGGCGGATGAGATCGACGTGGCGCAGATCTATGAGAACTTCACCGGGCTGGTGCTGATGGCAATGGAGGACTTCGGACTGTGTGGACGGGGGGAAGCGGGACGGTGGGTAGAGGGCGGGCGGATCGAGCACAAAGCCGTAGCGGATGCGGGGGCGCCGCACGCCGGCGCGTTACCGATCAACACGAGCGGCGGCAACTTGGCGGAGGCCTATACCCACGGATTCGAGCTGATGGTGGAGGCAACACGACAGTTAAACGGCACGGCAACCCTGCCGGTGGAGGGTGCGCAAACCTCCTTGCTAGTGAGTGGTCCCGGGGTGGCGCCGGCAAGCGCCCTGATCTTGCACAACTGATGGCAGAGTTCGTCGACAGCAAGTACTTCCCCGAGGGATATGCCGTCCCCGATCCGAACGACGCCCTGAGCCGCGGCTTCTGGGAAGCGGCGCGCGCGGGACGCCTCGTGGTGCAACAGTGCCGCGATTGCGAGACGGTGCAGCACCCACCTGAGGTTCTCTGCCACGCCTGCCACTCATTCGACCTGGGCTGGAAGGAAGTCTCCGGGCGAGCAACGGTATACAGCTTCACGCACACGGTGCATCCGGCCAACGCCCTGCTGCGCGAGCGCGGTCCCTACAACGTGGTGCTGCTGCAGCTCGACGATCATCCGGCGGTCCGGATGTTGGGAAACGTGCTCGACGCGGACAAGGAGGGGGCTCTGGCGATCGGGATGCCGCTGCGGGTGGTGTTCGAGCGCACGGCCGTCGATCCGGACGTAGGTGAGATCGTGCAGCCGCGCTGGCGGTTAGCCGATCCCGAATCCGGTTAGCAACGACCACCTGCGAGCAACGAGAGCAGAGTCCGTGCGCGCGACGATTTTGGGCAGCGGACAGTCGATGTTGAATGCGCGCCGGGCGGGTGCGTCGATCTTTGTGGAAGAAGCGTCCGACACCCCCGGAATTCTTCTGGACTGCGGTCCGGGATCGCTGGAGCGGGCCCAGGCCGCGGGAATCGGGCTGGAGCGCGTAGCGGCCGTGTTCCTCAGCCACCTGCACTTCGATCACGCCCTAGCGCTGGCGGGGCTGCTGACGCGGTTGGCGTTCGGAGGGCACGAGCCACCCGTGATCTATGGGCCGGCGGGAACCGTGACATACGCGGCGAGCGCGGCGGAGTATGCGCGGACGCAGCTACGCTACTTGA
Source organism: Dehalococcoidia bacterium (assembly GCA_965220315.1). Classification (GTDB taxonomy): domain Bacteria; phylum Chloroflexota; class Dehalococcoidia; order Bin125; family Bin125; genus JAPOXK01. The sequence continues at coordinate 343,089 of CBDCPP010000002.1, read as the reverse complement.
GCAGAGGGCAGCGGCGGCCGCTGCTGGATTCGGTCCGCGTGGAGGAAGTTGCGGAAGGGGAATCCCTGGAGGTGGCCGGGTTCGAAGTGGAGTCGGTAACGGTGCCGCACTCAGAGATGCTGGTAGCGCAGGCACGCCGCATCGCACGGGATGGCCGAGCGCTCGTGTACAGCGGCGACAGCGGGCCAGCGAGCGCTGTGATGACGTCATTCGCTCGGGGCGCCGACGTGCTCGTGCATGAGTGCTACGGCAAACCTGCGCTAGCACGGTACGCGTCGCGGTTGAACGAGCAAGAAGCGCGCGCGATCAAGATGGCCTTCGCGCGCTCCCACAGCGAGGTGGGAAGCGTCTCGCGGATAGCGGCGGCGGCGCGAGCAGGCCGGCTGGTATTGACGCACTTGCTGCCGACAGAAAAGGACGAGGAATTGGCGGCGGCGGCGAGCCAGGAATACGCGGGCCCGGTGATCGTGGCGCGGGACGGGCTCGGGGTGGAGGTGTAGATCGATGGAGGTGCGAGAGCTGACGGTGATGGTGGGAAGCGACCAGCCTGAGGAGCTGGCGCGGTTTTACGAGGAGTTGCTGGGGTTGCCGCGCGTATCGAAATACAGGGACCCAGTGTTCCGGGCAGGAGGGGCGAACTTACGGATCGTCCGGCATTCCGAGGTGACCGGACGGAACTGCACGCCCGCGCGCCATCTGCTGAACTTCTTCGTGGATGGAGATGTGGGCGCAGCGGTTGAGCGGCTGCGGCGGCTGGGGGTCACAGTGGTGCGAGAGCCGGAGCGGGAGCGGTGGGGCGGGCTGGTATCGACGGTCGAGGACCCCGACGGAAATTATGTGCAGCTGATCGAGGAGACTAGGTAACTGCCCCTTCGACCTGCTGCTCTTCGATGGCAGCGAACTCGGCGGCGCCGAGATCTTCGAGTTCGCCCTTGCGGTAGCTGTCGTAGAGCTGGAAAAGTTCGCTCTTGTGGGGACGCTTGCGGCCCAGTGGGCAGGCCTTCCAAGCGTCGTACTCCTCGTCGCAGTAGCCAAGGCGTTTCTCGCCGCACTTAGGTTGCAGGTAGCGGCCAAGAGCCGGGACCTTGCGCAGGACTTCAGCGCGCATGAGGGCGGTCACTTTGCGGAACTCCCATTGCGCGCGGATGCAGAGGCGCTGGTCGCAGAGATGCAATAGCTCGAGGAAGTTCACCGCGATCTTGAAATTGGTGTTCGTGGCATTCGGGAGCAGGAAGCGCGCATCCTCCGCAGGGACGCCGGACTCCACCATGCGCTGGTAGAGCGCCCCCGCCTGGTCGAAAAGGACGCGCATATCATCGGCAAGGCCAGCCTGCTCGACGGTCGCGGGGACGGTGTAAGGAAATGTACCGTCCTTATAGGTCACGTAGCGCTGGCTCTGTTGCTCGAAGGAGATGCCGATGCGGTGACGGACGAACTGGTGGCTGAAGGCGCGGGAGACGCCCGCAATGCCGAACTCGAACCAGACCTGCTCCAAGGGCGAGGTGTGTCCGGTCTTGAGCCGCGCCGCCACGAACTCCTCCATGCTTTTCTGGGGGATGCGCTCGTCCTCAATGCGGTCGAGGACCTGCTGCGGGGTGAGGGCGGAGTAGCAGACCCGGTAGGCCATGTAGAGGGCCCGGATCGGGTTGGACGTGGACTCGATCAGGGTGACTTGGATTGCCACGACATTCTCCACACTGCCGCGCGAGCGTACACCGCACCGCACCGCACCTCTATGCACCGCGCAGATGGTCAGCAATCAATAACGATAAAACCGTCAGGACTTACGTCAGTGGTCGTCGAAGGAACGGTAGGCGTCAATGCTGCCCTGGTGATAGCGCCGACGGCGAAAAGGACGGCGGAAGGGGCGGGCAAGCAGGCCGCCGATCCTCAAGGCCGGACGGCGGCGGATCGATCGGGCGGCGCCTACGGGGCGAGAGCGGATGCTGGCGATGATCGAAGAGGGAGAGCCGGGATCGGCGGAACCGGGCGAGCGGATATCGGAGAAGCCCCTCCGCTCGCGAAAGCTGGCGGACCTCCAGAATCCGCTCATCCCGAGCGGGAGGTTCCAGGTGGGGCCTACCTCTTGCAGGGGGGCGCGCCAGCGCCCAATAAGAAAGGGGTAGATGAGGATCATGCCCGCGACGAAGCCGCCGAGGTGCGCCCACCAAGCAGTGCCACCGCTTCCGACGGATTCCGCCGCCAAGCCGCCGACGCCGCTGATCAGATTCAGAGCAAACCAGATCCCGATCATGAGCGGGGCGGGGACCACGGCGGGAACGAGAAGGATGATGGGGATGAAGACGCGCACCAGAGCGCGCGGGAAGAGCAACAGATAGGCGCCGAGGATGGCGGAGATGGCGCCGCTAGCGCCGACCATTGGCAGGAGGTCGCCGGAGTCGATCCAGATGTGAGCGGCGGCGGCGGCGTATCCGCCGATGAGGTAGAAGGCGGCGAATCGCCACCCCCCCAATCGATCCTCGACGCTCGTGCCAAAAACCCAGAGGAAAAGCATGTTGCCGAGCACGTGGAGCCAACCGGCGTGAAGGAACATGGCGGTGAGGGGCGTTAGGAGCAGCAGGACGCCGTCGAGGAGATCGATCCCGCCACCGCTGCGATCACCCGTGAATCTATTGAAGCGAGACGCTTCAACCCCATCGTGGGAAATGTTGTTGTCGTTGAAATAGCCGACGATGAACTCTGGGACCGCACCGTAGCGCAAGGTGAAGTCGTCGAGCGGAGACGACGGATACGCGATGGCATCTTCGCGGCTTTGGGGAATGGAGCCGGGTGGTAAGTCGCCGTCGATGATCAGCACCACGGAGGTGCCACCCTGATTGAGGATGAGCAGATAGAGGAAGATGAGGGCGTTCACCACCAGCAACACGCGAGTGACGTAGGGAGTGGACGATCGCTGCTGGCTGTCGCCGATGGGAATCATGTCGCAGGCATCGTATAGCCCGCTCGGCGATTATGAGTGAGACAGGGACCGGAGAGCGCCGCGACGGCAAGCGCGGCCGAAGCGACAGGATCTGTGGAAACCACCGCAGGGATCCGAGAGCTGCCGATGCTTCCCCATCGCCGATCCATATCGTGATTTCGAGAATCCGCATCGGTGCACGACGGAACAACCGAATGAGAAAGGCGAGCACATCGGGCCGTGGATGGAACGGGGTGCAGAAAGCACTTGTGGGGCAAGGGAGAAACGCGACAAGGAAGTGTCGCGATCAGCGCTACAGGCCGTAAACCAAGCGTAAATTCAAGCCACGACTTTACTGGAATAGGTCAAGCAAACACGTATCAGGTTGACAGCTCCGAAAAGGCATCGTGAGGATGTGCAATAATTCACAAGTGGCGGCGGCCGCGGAGGCGTCAATACCCATGCCTGTACAGACACGAACACGAATGCAATGCCCGAGATGCGCCGGCTCGATGCTGGCGGAGTCGGACAATCACGGCAACTTCGGTACCTGCATCTCATGCGGGTACGTCTACGAGAGCCAGGTCATCTCGGTCTTAGAGCTCGCAGAAGAGCAGGCAGTCGAAGCAGGTCGTCAGCGCCGCCGCCAGCCGTCGCACGGCAAGCTTCGACTCTAGTCCAAATCTGCCAGCCTCCTTCACATCGGCCCTTTGCGAGGCCCGATGTGCTCATTGGCCACCACTGGGGCTGACCCTAGTTCGCGGTCCCCGTTCCGCAGTGCCCGCAAGTTGTGCCAAGCGGCGCGCGATTATTCTCTCTGGCCAAATTCTCCGAGACAAAACATGCAGCGACGAGCAGGCGTCTCTTGCACCTCGCGCGGTATGCGCTGGCCTCCAAGGAGAGCACCGAGCGACCGCACGCACACGCGGTGGATCGGGGGTTATTGTCCCAGGCCACCAAGCATGCCTAGAGTAAGCCCCTTTTTCAGGGATTACGGAGCCGCGGCCGGAAACCAAGCTCACGCGGCGCGCGAGGCAGACAGGAGGAACGCGGTGGAAGAACACGGCACTCTAAACCGCGTGCACATCATCCACTATGCGATCCAGTGCCGGATCATTGGCGCGGAGCCGCGGCCGCGGCTGCGCATAAGCTAGCCAGCTCCCTTGTCCGAGCAGCAACAACCCTGGGCATTCGAATTCGACCCACCGATCGAGAAGGCGCCGACGGAACTGGCGCAAGAGCGGTTCCAGCGGCTCGAGCGGCTGGTGTGTCTACGCGACGTGCATGACGATGAGCTGAATGAAGAGGGACGCCGACTCTTGCAACGCGCGATCTTCACGACGTACCTCGACTGTCGCGAACTCGGGATGGTGGAGAACGTGGATGCGATCGTCCGGCCGCCTAAATCGTCACTCCACCAATTTTGAATCCTCCCCGCGCGGGCGCTGATCACGGCACCGCTTCCAACAGCCTCCCTGCGCTCCTAACCCGTCCGTGCTGAGCCGGTGCGTTCGAGTGCTTGCGGCGTTAGATCTTGTCGGAGTTCCGCATCCAGCTCGGCGGCCAGAGTGCGCGCGAGCTCGCCCCGCACCTCGGCGAGGGACAGAGCGACCCCAAGGTGCTCTGCCATGGAGGTAGCGACCGTGCCGGGCTGTCCGCAGGGCTCGATCAGACGCCATTGCTCCGGATCCGTCGCGACGTTGAGGGCGACACCGTGCATAGTGACCCAGCGGGAGACATGTACGCCGACCGAGGCGATTTTGCCGCGATCCGTGAATACACCGTGCTGAACATCGCGGCGCGCGTCGACGCCGTACTCCCCGAGGAGCGCGATGACGGCCCCTTCGAGTCGCTCAACATACCAGCGCAAGTCGGTATGGAAGCGCCTCAGATCCACGATCGGATAGGCGACGACCTGGCCGGGACCGTGATAGGTGACGTTGCCGCCCCGCTCCGTCTTGATTACGTCGATGCCTAGTTGGTCGAGGAGTTGTGGCGCGAGGATGCCGCGACGGTCTCCGCGCTGGCCCAACGTAATTACGGGGTCGTGTTCCACGAGGAGAAGCGTGTCCGGTTGGGCGGCATCACGCACAGCGTCGCGGGTCGCATGCTGAAGAGCGAGTGCGTCGCGATAAGGAAGACGGCCGAGATCGCGGAGGAGCAGGGAGCGTGTCATGAGAAACGAAGGGAGCGCTTCTTAGAAGTGGATAGGGCGCCCATGCGCGGCGAGCGCGGCTTCGCCCAGTGCCTCGGCGAGCGTCGGATGGGCGTGCACAGCGTGGAAGAGTGACTCCGCCGTCGCCTCCAGGCTGAGGGCGACGGAGGCTTCGGCAATCAACTCCGTGGCATGCGGCCCAATGATGTGAACGCCAACGATTTCATCGTACTGTTTGTCCGTCACCACCTTCACGAAGCCAAGCGTGTCATTCATGATCTTGGCCTTACCAACCGCTTGGAAAGGAAAGACGCCCACGGAGACGTCCTGTCCACGCTCACGGGCGGCCTCTTCTGAAAGGCCAATCGAAGCAACTTCCGGATGAGAGTAGGTACACGAGGGGATCTTGTCGTAGTTGATGGGTTCGGGGCTGCCGTCGGCGGCGTGTTCGGCGGCGACGATCCCTTCGTGGGACGCCACGTGAGCAAGCATCGGACCCGGCACGATGTCGCCGATGGCGTAGAGACCCGGCTCGGCGGTTTGCATGCTCTCATCTACTTGGACAACGCCCCTCTCCACGACGGCAGCGACGGTTTCGAGCCCGAGATCATCCGTGTTGGGCGCGCGGCCGACGGCGACGAGCAGGACCGCCGCGCTTAGATCGAGCGATTCGCCGGCCGCGCTGGTCGCGGCGATGCGGACACCTTCTGCAACGGTGGCGACGCTCTCAACCTTGGTACCCACGTGAACATCGATCTTTCGCTGCTGGAAGGCCCGCTTGAGCTCAACGCCGAGGTCGGGGTCTTCGAGCGGAAGGAGGCGCGGCAGCAGCTCCACGATGGTGACGTTCGAACCATACGACGCGTAGATGGAAGCGAATTCAACACCGACCGCGCCGGCACCTAAAACAACGATGGAAGCCGGGACCCGCGGCATCTTCGTCGCGTCGTCTGAGTTGATGATCGTCTCGCCGTCGAAATCGATGCCGGGCAGGGCGCGGACCCGGGAACCCGTTGCGAGGACAATGGCACGGCTCTCGATTATTTCAGTCGTGCCGTCCGCAGTAGTGACGTCGATGCGGCCGGACCCGGCGAGCCGGCCGCGGCCGACGATCGCCGTGATCTGGTTTTTCTTGAACAGATATTGAATACCCCTCGCGTTCGACCGGACGACCTTGTCTTTATATGCATTGAGGGCAGGGAGATCGAGTTGCGCGTCTGGGATCCTGACGCCAAAAGTGGATGCTGCGCGCGCGCCATCCAGCACCTCCGCGGCCTGCAGCAGGGCCTTGGTCGGAATGCAGCCGACGTGCAAGCAGGTACCGCCCGGCAGCGGATCTTTTTCGATCACGGCCGTCTTCAGCCCCAACTGGGCAGCGCGAATGGCGGCAACATAGCCGCCGGGGCCGCTACCAATGACCGTGAAGTCGAATATGTCTGCCACGGCTCGCCCCCCAGCTAATCGCCGAGCAGAAGCGCGGGATGCTCCAGGTACCGCCGGAAGGCCTGAAGATATTGCGCGCCGGGGGCGCCGTCCAAGATTCGGTGGTCGATCGTAAGACTAGCGGTCATGAACGCGCGCCGCTCAATTTGAGTTCCACTTTCTCCCACCAAGACTGGGCGATCGGCAACTTGGCCGATGCCGAGAATCGCAGCCTGCGGTGGATTGACGATCGGAGTGAAGGCATCGATACCGAACATGCCGAGAGCGGTGACTGTGAACGTGCCGCCGGTGAGGTCGTCCGGGGTAAGGCCGCCGTCGCGAGCCTTCGCGGAGAGCTCGGCCGCCTCCATGGCGATTCGACGCAGTGACTTGGTATCCGCATTGCGGATCACCGGAACGATGAGGCCTTCTTCAAGCGCGACCGCGATCCCAACATGGACTTCAGGCTGAACCCGCACCGTGTCTCCGTCGAGAGCAACGTTCACGCGCGGCAGGTCGCGCAAGGCGAGTGCGGCGGCACGGAGAGCCAACGGAGTGTACGTGAGACGCACGCCGTCGCTCTCCCATGCCTCCAGTAAGTCTGCGCGAAGAGCGGCGGCGCGTGTCATATCGATATCCATGGTGAGCGTGAGTTGTGCCATGGACTGCAACGACTCGTGCATACGCTGACCAACCGTGCGCCGCATCCCTTTGTAGGGAATCGCTCCCTCAAGAGGTGGAAGCACAGCGGCGGGTGGAGGCGCGGCGGCGGGACCGGCCGCGATCGCTTTCTGCACGTCCTCGACGACAACCCGTCCTCCAGGCCCGCTGCCGGGTACCGTGGCGATGTCTAGATCATGCTCGGCAGCGAGTTTCTTGGCGGCGGGAGATGCCTTGACCCGCCCACCCGAAGCTCGTGGAGTTGCGGCCGTTTCAGTCTTTGCTAATGCAGGCGCTGCCGCCGGCTTGGGCGTAGCGGCGGTGGGTGCCACGACCGCATCCACAGGCAACTCTTCGCCCGCCGCGAGAATGTAAGCGGCAGTGCCGCCAGCAGCGACCGTCGTCTCGACGGGGGCAACGATACGGATCGTGCCAGCGGCTTCCGCCTGGACCTCGTAGTTCACCTTCTCGGTTTCGAAGCTGTAGAGAAGCGTGCCCTCGGTGACGGTGTCACCGTCGCCGACGAACCACTCGGTAATCGTTCCCTCGGTCATGGTCATGCCCTGCTTGGGCAGGACGACAGTCGTAGCCACGTTTCCCCCTTTGCGCGCGCCGCTCAGCCGCTCTGAACGGCAGCAGTGATATCTGAACGCAAAAATCCAACCTCTTGCGCTGCCGTTAGACAGCGGTGCGCATCCACAACCGGCGGACCGAGCCGCGTAACGTAGAGCGATGCCTCTTGGCCGTCGCGGATAGTGAACTCGCGTTCGCCGTCGAGAGCAAAGAGGGCGGGTCCCGCGACAGCAACCCGTGTCCCAAATTCTAGTCGCCGGACGGCGGCAATGGAGACAGGGCGGAAGAGCCCTGGGGCGATGGGAGCCGTCACGCAGGGGCCACCTTGGCCGAGGGTGAGGTGAAGACCCCAATCGTCTTCAGGACTAACGGGTTCGATGAACCCGCCGAGAGAGGTCATGCCGACGGCGTTGGGGATAGCGCGCGTCAGGACGACCTCGCGAACGCGGTCGATCTGCCAGATAGCGCGGCTGGCCACGAAGCCGTCGGCCATGACGACGGCGTCGATCAGCGCGACATCGCGGCCGATACCATCGACCGCCAACTCAATCCACTTGCATCGCGGCGCGACCACGGCGGGGTCAGCCGCACCGACAGCGATCGCGCCAGCAGCGAGCCCAGCGACCGTCCCTTCGATCATTGAAGGGAAAACGTTATTCGTACCGGTGGAGAGAGCGACGAGAGGTACGTTTCGAGCTCCCTTAGCGATGGCGCGATTCGTGCCGTCGCCGCCGAGAGAGAGGATCGCGGCCGCGCCGGCGGCCTCGATCGCTTCGGCCGCGCGGACGGTGTCGAGCGCGTCCGCGCGCAGGGTGTCCGCAACCGGCTCGAGCACGAAAGGCAAGTCGAGCTCGTCGGCGGCTTTGATGCAAATATGGTAGGTGTCGGGCATGTAGAGCACCCGTTCGACACCGGCGGCGGCGAGGCCAACCATGGCGCGCCGGACGATGCTGACCTTCTCGTAGTTGTTGAAGACCGAGGCATGCGCAACGAGACGCCGGATGTCTTTTCCGGAGGCCGGATTGGCGATGATGCCGACGGTACCCGGCATAGTCAGCGCCCGGTTAGGCGGAGGGCGCTATCGGGATGAGCGACTCGATCGCGGAAACGATCTCGGCCTTGCCGGGCAGCCACGCCTTCTCCAGGGTGGGATTGAAAGGGACGGGGCTGAAGGGCGCGCCCACGCGCTTGACCGGCGCGTCAAGGTAGTCAAAGGCTTCTTCCGCGATTTGCGCCGCGACCTCGGCGCCGAAGCCGCAGAAGGTCACCGCCTCGTGGGCGATCACGACACGGCTGGTCTTCTTGACGGACTCAAGAATCGTCGCGCTATCAAGCGGCGAGAGCGTGCGCGGGTCCACCACTTCGACGCTAATGCCGCGCTCGGCGAGTTCGTCGGCCGCGGTGAGGGCATCTTGCACCATCGAACTCAGGGCGATGACGGTAACGTCGTCGCCCTCGCGCTTCACGTCGGCCAGGCCGATCGGGACCTCGTAGAGCTCTTCGGGGACTTCGCCGCGCATGCCGATGCCGAGCTTGTTTGTGATGTAGATGACGGGGTTATCGTCGCGGAGCGCGGCGACCATGAGCCCCTTGGCGTCATAGGGGGTAGCCGGCGTAACGACCTTCAAGCCGGGGATGTGGCAGAACCACGCCTCCAGTGTCTGGCTGTGCTGGGCGCCCATACTGCGGCCACCGCCTTGGTGGGTGAGGAGCACGATCGGCAGCTTCGCCTTGCCGCCAAACATGTACTTCATCTTCGCCATTTGATTGACGATCTGGTCCATGGCGACGGTCGCGAAATCGATTAACTGGATCTCGACCACGGGCCGCATGCCAACTGCAGCAGCACCGACGGCGAGACCCACAAGTGCCGTCTCCGAGATCGGAGCATCGCGTACGCGCTCGGGCCCGAGCCGATCGAGCAGGCCCTCGTTGGTCATGAAAGTGCCACCGGGCTCAATGTCGATCCCGACGATGAACGACTCGGGCTGACGCTCCATCTCGTCGCGGAGCGCTTGCGCGATCGCCTTTCGGTACTTAACCCCTGCGACCATGGCTAGCTCACGACCGGTTCACAAAATGCAGTGCTCGCACTAGGCGGGAGCGCCGACGGGGACGATCTCTTCGATGGCGGCAATGATGTCTCCTTTGCCTTTAATCCACGCCGCCTCAAGAGTCGGGGAGAAGGGAACGGGACTGAAAGGCGCTCCGATCCGCTTGATCGGAGCGTCCAAGTAGTCGAAAGCTTCATCTGCGATCTGTGCCGCGAGTTCCGCGCCGTACCCACAGAACCGTACCGCCTCTTGGGCGACCACGGCACGGCCGGTCTTGCGGACGGAGTTGATGATCGTTTCGCTATCGAGGGGGGAAAGGGTGCGAGGATCGACAACCTCGACGCTCACACCCCGCCCAGCGAGCTCGTCCGCAGCCTTGAGCGCCTCCTGTACCAGACGTCCGGTCGCGACGACGCTGACATCCGTTCCTTCGCGCTTCACCGCGGCTTTGCCCAGCGGCACTTGGTACGGCTCGTCGGGCACGTCCCCACGAAGACCGAGCAGCCGTTTGTTCGTGATGAAGATGACGGGGTTGTCATCCCAGATCGCAGAGGTCATTAGACCGCCGGCGTCGTAGGCGTCGGAGGGCATCACGACTTTGAGGCCCGGAATGTGCGCGAACCATGCCTCAAGGCTCTGACTGTGCTGCCCGGCTTGACCGGTACCGGCGCCCTGGTGGGTAATAATTACGAGCGGCAGCTTCGCCTTGCCGCCAAACATGTACTTCATCTTGGCCATTTGATTGACGATCTGGTCCATGCAGCAGGCCATGAAGTCGATGAACATGATCTCGACGATCGGACGCATGCCGGCAACGGCGGCGCCGACGGCGAGTCCCGCCATGGCGGTTTCAGAAAGCGGAGTGTTGCGGACGCGCTCCGGCCCGAAGCGGTCGCGCAGGCCCGTAGCGGTCGACCAGAGGGCGCCCATCTCAATGTCCTGCCCGGCCACGAAGATATCCGGGTCCGCGTCCATGGCATGGGATTGCGCCTCTGCGATCGCCGCCCAGAACTTCTTGCCTTTTCTCTTTTGGTCCGCCATTACGCCGTGACCTCCGTGTAGACATCTTCCAGCAAGGCGCTGACTTCCGGTTCGGGACTCTCTTCCGCGAACTTGATGGCGGCTTCGACCTCGTCGCGAACGGACTGCGTAAGCGCGGCCGCGGAGGAATCGGTGAGGATGTCCCGTTCGATGAGGATTGCGCGGAAGATGTCGATGGGGTCGCGCGACTTCCAGTAGTTGACCTCTTCTTCCGGCCGGGGCACGACGCCGTAGTCGCGGCCCACGTGGTCGTAATACCGATAGGTTTTCGTCTCGATAAAGCTGGGGCCATCGCCGCGGCGGGCGCGGCCGACTGCCTCCGAGGCGGCCTCGTAAACGGCGAGGACATCCTGGCCGTCCACAGCGACGCCGGGCATTCCGTAGCCCTGGGCGATATCGGAGACATCGTCAATAGCATGCTGCACGTTGTATGACATGAACTCCCCGTAGAGGTTGTTCTCGCAGACGAAGACGACCGGCAGCTTCCACGTGGCCGCGAGGTTCATCGCTTCGTGGACGGCGCCTTCGGAGGCAGCGCCGTCGCCGAAGAAGCAGACGGTGACTTGCCCTCGGCCGCGATGCATGCAGGCGAAGCCCGCCCCGGCGGCGATGGGAGCACCAGCCCCGAGGATGCCGTTCGCACCCAAGATACCCAGATCCAAGTCGGACATATGCATGGAGCCACCCTTGCCGTGACAGTAGCCCGTCGATTTCGCATAGAGCTCGGCGAACATCTTCTTCATGTCGCCGCCCTTAGCGAGCAAGTGGCCATGACCGCGGTGCGTGGAGGTGATGTAGTCGTCATCGTTCAGGGTGGCGCAGACGCCGACACCGGAAGCCTCCTCGCCCACGTAAAGATGGACGCTGCCGACCACCTTGGCCTCTTCGGTCAGGTGACCCGCGCGCTCATCGAATTCACGGATCCGCGTCATTCGCGTGAACATCTCGATCAGTTTGTCGTTCGAAAGATCCATCCGCCACCCCTCTCACGTACTTGAGCGTACTTCTTACAGGGAGGCGCCGCCCCCGGCGCCCGATTCGTTGCGTCAGGCTACGAGTGGCCTTCTGAGGGTGTCAATTGGAGGGCCGAGTCTCGGCGGGAGCGCCAGACGGCGAGAATCTCGGCGTCGGAAGGGAAAGCGGGCGGCGGCCGGGCGTCCGGAGCGAAGAACTGGACTGCGTAGGCCTCTGGGCCAGGCTGCAGCCGGCCGCGCACAACATGGGCACTGTACGCGATCAGCACTGCAGGCTCGCCAGCGCGAGAAAAGACGCCGAGGAGCTCGTGCAGTTCGATATCGAGGCCGGTCTCCTCGCGCACCTCGCGGACGGCGGCAGCTTCAACGACCTCCCCCCGGTCGACCCAGCCGCCCGGCCAAGCCCAAGCGCCCAGCATGGGATCGTGATTGCGCTTGGTGTAGAGCAGGCTCCCGGCAGCGCTTTCGACCAGCACGACCACGGCGAGCTTAGGGTCCGCGAAGTGAACGAAGTCACAGCGGTCGCAAGCTGGTCGCTGCACTCCCGCAACGTCACGCCGTCCGATCGGGACGCCGCAGCGCGGGCAGTAGACCGGGTCCACGGGATCCACGGCAAACGGCCTAGAAGGGGAGAACTACGTGCTGGAAGCGCTCGTAGTAGCGGCCATCTTCATCCACCCAGCGGTTACGTACCCAGTCGAAGAACTCCGCGTCGCGGTCGGCGAACTGAGACGTATGACATTTAAGCGCATCGATCTTGCGCTGCATGACCTCAGTGATATCGATAGCCGTGTTGGGCGCATTCGAGCTGAAGAGATAGAGCTCGGCGACGTTGTGAGTCTCGAGACCTTCCTGGAGATGCTCGGGGAAGTTGAGATGGTCACGGGCGGTGGGATAGACGGCGTCGATGGCCATCGTGCCGGCATTGCGATGGTCACGGTGATTGATGAACCCGACGTGTTCGGGCATCGCCGGGTCCGGAGTCCCGCCGGTCGGAAAGAGGACGATCTCTGGCGTGTTGGCGAAAATGGCCCGCGGGCGGATACGCCGGACTTCGCGCACCACCTTTCCAAGCATTTCGCGCGTGTACTCGAGCTCGCCGTCCTCAGCGCCCAAGAACGTGCAACTTTTGACCCCCAGCATCTTCGCGGCGGCGCGCTGCTCGGGCTCGCGCAGCGCGATCAGCTCCGCTTGCGCCAGGCTGCGATCGGCGGTGCCCTTGGAACCGTTCGTCAGCACGAGGTAGTGAAACTCCCAACCCTGCCGCGACCAGAGCGCGGCGGTCCCTCCCACGCCGAAGTCGGGATCGTCGGGATGGGCAGCGATGACAAGTGCGACTTTGGGAGCGGATTCGTCCAACGGCTGAAGCATATGTCGTCCTCGTGAGGCTTTCGGCGGCGGTCACGCTATCCCGCGCGGGTGGTTACAACCAAGGTGGAATCATCTTACGGAGCCGTTCGGGGTCGAGGCAGCCGTTGTGTCGCCCACGGGCGGAGGTTTGACATAGCTAAAAACGCGGTGGTACCGTACCAATTCAGAACACACGTTCCACGCCTATGCCTGTGGATGGCGTGGAAACCGTGGACTGGTCCCACAAGAGTGAGATTGGCGGACGCCCAGTGAAGAAAAGCCGTTCCGACAAGCAGCAGCGCATACTGGATTTCATTCGCACTTTCCTTGATGAACACGACTACCCGCCGAGCATTCGCGATATCCAGTCGGGATGCGAGATCTCGTCGACCTCCGTGGTCGACTACAACCTCAAAGCCCTTGAGGTCCGGGGCTTGATTCGGCGCGACCGCGAAGTTTCGCGGGCCATCCAGCTCGTCGGAACAGGGGGACGCAACAGCGGCGCCGTGGAGGTGCCGGTAGTAGGCACGATCGCCGCCGGCGAGCCGCTGGCGCTGCCCAGCCAAGAGGGCATCGATCTCCGGCACGTCGACGAGACCGTGACCGTGACCCACGAGATGATCCGCGGCCGCGATCAGGTGTTCGCGTTGCGGGTGCGCGGCACATCTATGATCGACGCACTGATCAACGACGGCGACATCGTGCTGATGGAGCCGACGGACAGCGTCAATGACGGCGAGATGGCGGCCGTCTACTTGGGCAGCAGCAACGAGACGACCTTCAAGCGGGTCTATCGCGAAGGCAACCGCGTGCGGTTGCAGCCCGAGAACTCGACGATGCAACCGTTCCACGTTGATGCGGACGATCTATCGGTCCAGGGTCGGTTCGTGGGAGTCGTCCGCGCGCTCTAGCGTCGCGCGGCGGCCGCACCGCATAGATCCGCGACCAGTAGCTCCACCGCTAGGTCTTGCTGCATCCCGCCGGGGCGTCTTTGCCAGTAATCCTGGATCGCCACCTCACATCGCAAAAGGCGCTGCATCGCGGCCGCCGCCGAGGCTTGGGAAAATCGGCGGGCCTGTTCGCTCGCGCGGCGGGCGACGAACTCTTGGACGTTAAGTGCTTCGCGCACCTGCGCCGGTGATCCGCCGCCGTCCAAGACCTCCCGCGCGATCACGATCATGCGAAATTGCCGGGCGATCATGCCGATCAGCCGCTGGGGCGTTTCCCCATCGTTGCGAAGGCTCTCCAACGCGCGTAGCGCATCGGTCAGGCGTCCTTCCGCGACCGCGTCCACCAGCCGGAAGATGTTGGCCTCCCGCGCGGGCGCGACGAGCGCGCGCACGTCCTCGCCGCTGACAGCGTCGTCGCCTGCGTAGGTCTTGAGCTTCGCGACCTCGGAGGCGAGGACGCCGGTGTTGCGGCCGATCAGCTCCACGAGCAGCCGCGCGGCCGCGGGCTCCAGCTTGAGGCCAGCGGCCCGCGCGCGCCGCTGGAGCCAAGGACCGAGTTCGCGCTCCCGCAGGAGCGGGAACTCCCGGACCTCGCCCGTCGCCGCGACCATCTGCCGCAGAGGGTTCGTGGGCGGCAAGGAGTCGTCGGTGAAGACCAGCAAGGTGGTCTCGGGCAGGACTTCGAGCAGGTCGCCGAGCAGCTCCCATTCACCCAGGCTGCGTGTCCGCCGCCCGCCCGCCCCTCCGCCCAAGCGGCCGCCCAGCCCCTGGACGACGACGAGGCGGTGGCTCGCGAGGAAGGGCACGGTGGAAGCGGCGGCGCGCAGCTCCTCCAAGCCGAGCGCACCTGCGTCGAGCGTGCTGGTATTCGCGACGAGGGAGCCGTCATCGTCGTACTGACCCTTGAGGGCCTGCAGGGCCTCGTAGCGAGAGAACGCATCCGCGCCGGTGAGGAGGAGGATCACGGCCGCCCGCGCGAGGCTACGGCCAACCGGCGCCGGGAACGTCGACCGGGACTTGGCGGAGACGACCGCCGTTGCTCGGCCCTTCGATCTTGGAGGGGTCGCCGGTGATGGCTTCGGCCAGAACGAGGGTGCGGCGATCGGACCCGCCGAGGGCGCAGGCGAAGATGGGCCGATCCTGGTCGACCTCGATCGTCTCCTTGATCTCGCCCCCTTCCGCGATCCGGATCGCGGCGGCCGTGCGGAAAGGCACGGCCACCCACACGCATCCCTCGGCGTCGAGGGCGATGCCGTCCGGGATCCCGGGCACCGCGGCCCAGACGCGGCGGTTGCCGAGCGAGCCATCGCCGCCGATGTCGAAAGCGCTGAGCCGCTTGCCGTAGGACTCGGCGATGATCAAGGCGCCGCCGTCGGGCGTGATGGCGGCGCCGTTGGGAAAGCGCAGGTCGTCCGCGACGACGCGGGCCTCGCCCTCCGGGGTGACGAGGATCAGCTCCGCGCCGCAGGGCTGATCGCCGCCGAAAGGATCGAAGCCGAAGTTGCCGACGTAGGCGCGGCCCGCGCCGTCCACGACCATGTCGTTGAGGTTGTGCGAAGCCAAGCCGCTGAGGTCCGCATGCTCCGTGAGGCCGTCCGGGTCGAGACGCATGAGCTTGCGGTCCAGCATCGACACGACGAGCAGGCGGCCATCCGGGAGCCAGCCAAGGCCGGAAGGGCGCTGCGGAACGTGCACGATCGTCTCCCGGTTACCGTCCATGTCGACGGCGACGACCTCTTTCGCATGCATGTCCGAGAACCAGAGACATCCTTCGTGCCAGCGCGGCCCCTCGGGGAAGACGAGGTTGCCGAGCAGCAGGGTCGGGGTGGGAGCGGGCATGGGAGGCGCCTCTCTAGGCGAGTCTGGGCTCGCCGCTGCGCAAGGCGGGCCGGGCACGAGCATGAATATCACGGCCCGGCCGGACGCGGTCTATGATCGTGCCGCTGCTCGACAGGGTAGCGGCAGCGTGCGCCCCAAGAACGGGCGGGCCGCCGTCTGTCCACAAGGCTTCCACAATGTGGACAACCGCGCCCTCCATCCCGTTCTCATGCGCATCTCATGCAGAGCGCCGCGCGCCGATTCTAAAATCGCGCAGCGACACGGCATCAGCAGAGCGGTCGAAGGGAGTCGAAGATGGCGCTGACAGCAGAGGACAAGCTGGAGATCATGGAGCTCGTCGCGCGCTACAACCACGCGCAGGACCAGAACGACTACGACGGCTGGGTGGATACCTTCACGGAGGACGGCGTCTTCGAATCGCCCCAGATCAGGCACCAGGGGCGGGAGGAGCTGCGGCAGCTCTCCCTGGATACCGCCGCCGGCATCCCCCACGTCCGGCACCTGACGCAAAACTTCATCATCGAGGGCGACGGCGACGAGGCGACGATGCAGTCGACGATCGAAGTGCGGTCGATCGCCGCCGACCGCCAGAGCTGGCGGGTGGTCGGAATCGGCAACTACGAGGACGACCTGCGCCGGGTGGAGGGACGCTGGAAGTTCCAGCGTCGCTTCGTGCGGATGCTCTACTGGAAGAACGACGCCTGGCCCTAGACCGGGCCAGCTCGCGCCCACCCACGCGGACAGGCGCAGGGCGAGATCAAGAGGAGACGGCGCCCGCCCGCGGCGCCGCTCAGTCGAAGGCGGCGGCGACCCGCATGATCGCCTTGGCCTGATCCCGGCTGTGGAACGTGGTGGAGAGGCTGAGCTGATTCATGCCCGCCTCCTGGAAAGCGGCCACGCGCTTGCGCACGTCCGCCGGCGTGCCGTAGACGCCGATATCGTCGGCCATGCGCTCGGAGACGGCGGCGGCCACGGCAGCATGGTCGTCGCGGGCGATGGCGGCGCGGGCCTGCTCCACCTCGTCCCCGTAGCCGCACTCGATGAAGTAGTTCTGGTAGTTCGTGAGGGTCATGTAGTTGGTGAGGGCCAGGCGCACGGCGGCCAGCGCCTCGCCGCGGTCCTCGGAGACGTAAGCGGGCGCGACATCGCCCACGATGAAGCCCTGGCGCTTGGCCTCGGGCACGACGCTCAGCGAGCGCGCGAGCTGGGAGCGGCAGCAGTTGGCCCAGATCACGCCGTCGGCCAGCTCACCGGCGAGCGCCACCATCTTCTGGCGCAGGGCGGCGAAGACCAGGCGCGGCATGGGGCCGCCCCCCGCGCTGGCGCGCATCTCCTCGACGTAGCGGCGCATGTGGACCAGCGGCTTCTCCATCGTCACCTGGAAGGGGCTGAGGATCTCACTGTGGCCGGGGCCGATGCCGAGGATGAAGCGGTCGGCGCAAACCTCGTTGATGTAGTTGGCGATGGCGACCATCTCGTGCGGCATACGATGGTAGGTGACCTCGATCGCCGTGGCGATCGTGATGCGCTCCGTGGCCATGCCGAGCGCCAGGGCGTGGGTGAGCGCGTCCTGCCACACGGCCGTCCCCCCGTAGGGGCGGACGACGTGCTCGGAGGCCGTGTCCGGATCGATCGCGGGCGCGGAGCCGTGGCTGGCATAGAGGAAGGGGAAGCCGCGCCGGTCCAGCTCCCGCGCGACCTCGATCAGCGCCTTGCGCTGCCCCGGCACCGCGTAGACGAAGATTCCTGGCTTTTCCATGGATGGTCCTCCACTCACAAGCGCCAGCGGCCTCCGAGGCCTGTCGATGCAACGCTACGAAAAGGAATTGTATCGAATCGTAACCACACCGCTGTGTGCAGCTACTCCTTTTTCCTTTTCGTTAGGTATTTCCAGTCTTTGCGCTTCTTCGAAGAAGTGCTCTTGTATCAGATCATGAGCAAAAGGCTAACCAGGCTGTAACGATTACCTGCTCCGTGGCCGTCATGGTTAGACCGTACGCGCTCTTGACGGACACATGCTGTTCAGAATACTCACACTTCTCCGCATTCGTGTCGATGATCCGTACCGCGATTCCCGTCAGTTGATCGGGAGTCCGGCTCCCCTTGCTGGAGTTGAACGAGCGTGTCGTCTGATTCAAATTCGCTGCATCACTAGAGAAGCGATCCTTCTGCGCCGCTGACCAGTCACATCCGCCAGACATGTGCGCATCCTTAAGCGCCACGTGATGGTCTTGCGTAAGACTCTCGTCCTTGACCACATCAGCTGCTGTCGTCCAGGTCGGCGTCGCGCTAGCGGACACTCTTGGGTAACTTCCCCACTCATCCCGGTCGTAGTCGTCCGCTAAGCACGAATGCACTGGTACCAGAGGGGACACCGGGACTTCTGGCACTGGAGATGAACATTGAACAGCAAGGTAAACACTGCACGCAAGAATGAGTGAGTATGTAAGCACCCTAACTAATTATTATAATAGGACGAAAAGACGGACACCTAGACACGTAGAGCCTCCTTTCGGTATAGATGCTTCCGGCGCTACTAGTTATATAAAAGGCAGTGAATCCGGGAGCACCAAGCTCCGTAAGGGCGTCGCAGTGAAGAGTCAAGTTACTAACTAAGAATGGGTATTCGTTTTCTTCTTGGCGTTGGCTCGCTTGACTCGGCTTTTTTTTGCTGGACGGGCCAGAGCAAGCCGCAATCAGAATCACGATAACAACCGCCACAGTGGTGACGATCACGCCCAACCCCTATGGGACGAAGAAAAGGTGGCGGGAGCGCATGGGAGTCGAACCCACCCAGGACGGCGCGGGCCGCCCCGCAACGGTTTTGAAGACCGCGAGAGCCACCGGGCCCCATCCGCTCCCAGCGGCAACCATACCGCACGCGGCGATTGAGGCGGAGTGCTGCAGGGCTAGCGGGGCCTCAGCCTCGGCCAGGCTTAGACGAGGGCGTCGTCCAGCCGCTTCTTGAGGTCGCCCTTGGGGCGGAAGCCGACGATCTGCCCGACCTGCTCGCCACCCTTGAAGACGAGGAGCGTGGGGATGCTCCGAATGCCGTACTTGGTGGCGACGCTGGGATTCTCGTCGGTATTGAGCTTATAGAAGGAGACCTTGCCGTCGTACTCCTCCGCCAGCTCCTCCACCACGGGCGCCACCATGCGGCAGGGGCCACACCAGGGCGCCCAGAAGTCCACGAGTGTTGGCTTCTCGTTCTCCAACACTTCCTTCTGAAAGGTGTCGTCGGTGATCTCCAGCGGCTTGGGCAAAACGCACCCCTCTCTCCGGAACTTTACTTCGAACGTATCGTGCTCTGCTTCTCAGTCTAGGCGGGCCGGCGCCATCCGTCTGTCGCTTCCGACAGCGTCCGTCACCGCCGCTATCGACGCCGTCTACGATGTCCGCTTCAGCTCTTGCTCGTGCTCCGGCGAAGGTCTGCTTCGATCCGCCGCGGGATTCGGCCGCAGCCGGGAGCGGCGGGCCGGCAGGGAGCGGGCCTCCCCGAAGGCCTCCCGCATGGCCTCCACGAGGCCGGACTCGGCCAGGGTGCGGGTCGTCCGGATGCCGCTGACCACGGCCTCGGCGTCGGCGCGGCCGTGGCCGATGAGCACGGCGCCGTCGACGCCGAAGAGGGCGGCGCCGCCGATACGCTGGTAGTTGAGCCGCGCCTTGAGGCCGCGGAAAGCGCCGCGCGCGATCCAGGCCCCGAGCTTGTAGTGGGGGCGGCTCATCAGAGACTCGCGGATCTCGCCAGCCAGCATCGCAGCGACGGCCTCCGCCACCTTGATCGCGACGTTCCCGGTGAAGCCATCCGTAACCACGATGTCCGCCGCACCGCCGACCAGCTCCTTGCCCTCCACGTTCCCGATGAAGTTGGCCTCCAGCTCGGAGAGGAGCTCGTGGGCGCGCAGCGCGCTCTGATTGCCCTTGGCCCGCTCCTCTCCGATGTTCAGCAGTCCGACGCTGGGGTTGCCGTGGTGCAGCACGCGCTCGAAGTAGGCGCGGCCCATCGTGGCGAATTGGACGTAGTACTCCGGACGGCAATCGACGTTGACGCCGACATCCAGCAGCAGGGTGCGCGAGCCGCGGGCGTTGCGGAAGATAGTGCCGAGGGCGGGCCGGTCGACGCCGCGAATGCGGCCGAGCTGCCGGAGGCTGGCGGCGACGACGGCGCCGGTGTTGCCGAAAGAGACGAAGGCGTCGGCTTCGCCGCCCTTCACACAGCCCAAGCCCACCATGATCGAGGAACGGGGTTTGCTGCGGATGGAAGCCGAGGCGGATTCGTCCATCGCCACCGCATCGGGGGCGTCCACGAATCGAAGGTTGGAGGGAACCGTAGGGAAAAGGGGGCGAAGTTCGTCACGGCGACCGACCAGCAGGATCCGCAACGACGGATCGCGGGAGGCGCTCAGCGCCCCCTCCACGATCGCAGCCGGGGCGTTGTCGCCGCCCATCGCATCGACCGCAATGGTGGTCATGGATGCTCCGTTCTCGCGGCCGCGCGCGGCTAGGGCGCCGGCCCTTCGTCACTGGTGCAGCGAAATGCGTCGAGCGTGGGCCGCACCAGGGCGCGCACATCGTCGCGGCTGAGGGATTGTAGGACGAAGGATCGGCTACTGTCTTGGCAGTACCAAGCGTAGAGGCCCACTTCGGCGGTGATCCCACCCTGGAGCACCGCGTCGAACACGGCAAACCGGCCGCTCGCGTCCAGTAGCTGCAGTTCGGCGCGTTCCAGCTCAGTGGCTTCGACGGCGGAGCTGATCAGCCCTTCTTCCAGCAGAGCGACCGCCTCATCCGGGTCGAAGAACTCCTCGCCGATCGTTTCCCACCGCAGGAGCAACTCCAACAAGCCGTCCAGGGCGCGTTGCTCGAAGAGACCGAGGTCAAAAGTAGGGAGCGGCGTGCCCAGCTCGGTCGTGACGGAGCGGTGGTCGTAGAGGAAGACGAAGCCGAACCGTGTATATATGCCCGGGAGGCTTGGGGGGTTGGGCGTCGTGATGAAGGAATCGACGGCGGTTTGCAGGTCGGCCTCGACGTTGGGCAGCTCTTCGGCGTCGGCGCCGGTCTCAATGAAATAAGCCAGCGGGCCGACCTGCACGAGCAGCGAGCGGAGCAGCAGGAGGTTGCCGCCTGCGGCACGCCGATCGGCCTCCCACTCGATCAAGCGTCCCGGCGTCTGACCGTCCGAAGGAAGAACCGTGTCCTCGCGGCTGAGAACGTTGAACCCCGGTGCGCCGCCGCGCCGCCGGTCCCACTCCGCTTCCAGCGCGGGCAATCCTGCCTCAAGGCCAAGCAGCGGCGGGTTCAGAACGGAGATGTCGATGAAGGCGAGGCCGTTGTCCGACACGAATAGGATGCGGTCGAGGCCGGTCGTGTCGACGCTGCAGAACACGCCACAAACGAGATCGAAGCTGAAGCGATAGGCGTCGTTGAGATAGCGACGGACGATGTTATCGGCGAGGTCGATGTCATCAAAGCCGCCGAAGTCATCGGAGTCGTCGGACGTAATAGGGTCGGACCGAGGAGAAAGATCCGACGGTTCCGGAACGGGAGCGTCGTCTTCCTCGCCGGTATCGTCCTCCTCACGAGCATCGTCCTCTTCACGAGCATCGATCGAGTCGCCGGCGGCAAGTTCGCTGCTGGCCGGCGCGGTGCGGATGAACTCGTCCGCGCCGACCGTCTCGTTGGGGTTGCCGCCGCAAGCCGCCAAGATCACGACGCCGGTGAACGACACCAGCGCAATCAGTCCCGCCAACCTCGTGAAGCAGCGAATGCCGCGCGGCCGGCCAGCGCATCTGTCGTTCATCCCGATATCTTATCGCCCTCCTCGGCAAGGGGCCTCAGCACAAATTGACGGGCCAGATCAGCGTCCATAGCCTATCGCGGGCCTGGTCGGTCCGAGGTTAGGATGCGCGACGATCTCAAGGCCTTGATCCGCGACGTACCGGACTTCCCCCAGCCGGGGATCCTGTTCCGAGACATCACGCCGCTGCTCGCGGACGCGGCCGCATTCCACGAGGTAGTGGATTGGCTGGCTACGACGTACCGCGACGCACAGCTCGACGCGGTGGTCGGCATTGAGTCTCGTGGATTCATTTTCGGCGCGCCGCTCGCGGAGCGGCTGGGGCTCAGCTTCGTGCCCATACGGAAGCCGGGCAAGCTCCCGGCGGAACGGCACGTCGAAAAGTACGCGCTGGAGTACGGGACGGGCACCTTGGAGATCCACCAAGACGCGCTGCGATCCGGCCAGCGCGTCTTAATTGTCGACGACTTGCTCGCGACGGGCGGCACGGCGTTGGCGGCCAGCAAGCTAGTGGAACGGACGGGAGCGGAGGTCCACGCGCTGGCCTTTCTGGTAGAGCTGGGCGCGCTCCAGGGACGTGCGCGGCTGCGGCACTATCGCTTGGACGTGCTCCTGCGATACGACGAGGATTCGTAGCGGGTTTTCGACTGGCGGTGGGAGACCGACCGTGCCGTTTCCGATCCCTTCATAGCCCCAACGAGGGACCGACCGTCGCAGAGGAGTGGGCAGCTTGACGGCTGCCGGAAGCAGCCATACGGTCGCAACAACGATCGATCGCGGCTTTCATCGCGAGTGGTGGAGGGATCCGGCCCAACGAAGCCCGGCAACCGGCCGACCACCGACAGGCCGGCACGGTGCCAAGCCCGGCAGACTTGACGTCTGAGGATGAAAGCGGTGCGCGGGCATTCCCGGTCACCGCGGAGTGCCTGAATTCATTGCCAAGCGAGGAAATCTCCGGACAGGGATTGCCGCCGACCATTGAGTGGCGGGCTGGCCGGGTGCGATTCCTCGATCAGACCGCGCTGCCCGGAGAGGTGCGGTTCATCGAGACCAGCGACCCAAGCACGATCGCGGAAGCGATCCAAACGCTGCAAGTGCGGGGCGCGCCGGCCATCGGCATCGCCGCAGCCTACGCGCTGGCCGCCGCCGCGTGGACGGGACCAGACGACCCCGCCTCGCTGCGAGTGCGGTTAACGGAGACGGCAGCCCAACTCCGAGCCACGCGACCGACGGCGGTAAACCTCGCGTGGGCGGTCGAGCGGACTCTACGCGCCACGCACGAGGCGAGCACCGTGGAAGCCCTGCGGCGTTCGGCGCTGGCGGAGGCGAAGGCGATTCACGCCGAGGATGTGGCAGCAAACCATCGCATCGGTGAGCTGGGCGCAGATCTGCTGCCGGATCGCGGCGGCGTCCTGACGCATTGCAACGCCGGCGCGCTGGCGACGGGCGGATACGGCACGGCGTTGGGAGTACTGCGCGCGGCCCGCAGCAGCGGCAAGGCGCACACCATCTTCGTGAGCGAAAGCCGCCCGCTGCTCCAAGGCGCCCGCCTCACGACCTGGGAGTTGTTGCAGGAAGGGTTCCATGTGAAGCTTCTCAGTGACGCGGCGGCGGCGAGTCTGTTCGCGCGGAGGAAACTGACTGCGGTGATCGTAGGTGCGGACCGAATTGCGGCGAACGGGGATGTCGCGAATAAGGTGGGAACGTACGGGCTCGCCGTGATGGCGGAGGCGCATGGCGTGCCGTTCTACGTCGCGGCGCCTTGGAGCACGGTAGACCTCGACACGCCGCACGGCGACGCGATCCCGATTGAGCAGCGCGGCGCCGAGGAAGTGACTTGCTTCGCTGGCATCCGAACGGCGCCGGCCAACGTGTCCGTAGAAAATCCCGCTTTCGACGTCACGCCGGGCAGGCTGGTGAGCGCGATCGTGACAGAGTGCGGTCTGCACCGAGCACCCTATCGCGAATCACTGCGCGCCGCCGCTCGGGCGAGAGCGTTGCATGTCTAGCGGCGCCATCCCTGCCGCACGTCTGGCGGTGATCGGCGGTTCGGGATTCTACGACATGGCGGAGCTGGCGGAGCGGAAGGAATGGAATCCTGAGACACCGTTCGGACGACCGAGCGATGCCATCGTCGTCGGCACGTTACACGGCGAGCGCGTGGCGTTCTTGCCTCGGCACGGGCGTGGACATTGGTTGCTCCCGCAGGAGATCCCCGCGCGAGCGAACCTATGGGCGCTGAAGTCGATGGGGGTGGAAGGAATCATCGCCGTGAGCGCGGTGGGATCGCTGCGAGAAGCCATCGCACCGAGGGATATGGTAGTTCCGGATCAGATCATCGACCGTACACGGCACACGCGGCCGACTAGCTTCTTCGGAAACGGGATCGTGGCACACGTGGGCTTCGCCGACCCGTTCTGCCCCGACCTCAGCGAGCGACTTGCGGCGGGCGGGGAAGCGCGGGGCCAACGATTGCACCGAGGCGGGTGCTACGTGTGCATCGAGGGCCCGTTATTTTCGACGTGCGCGGAGTCTCACCTATACCGGTCGTGGGGCGCGTCCATCATCGGGATGACGGTGATCCCCGAAGCGAAACTGGCGCGCGAGGCCGAGATCGCGTACGCCATGCTCGCAACCGCAACCGACTACGACGTCTGGCGTGAAGGAGAAGACGACGTGAGCGCTGATATGGTGGTACGCAACCTCCGCGCAAACGTCGAGAGCGCCCAGCAGATCGTTGCAGGCGTGATTGAAGAACTCCCCGCCGACTGGCGCAGCACCGCCCGGGGCGCGTTGGCGGCGGCGATCGTCACGGAGCGGGACCGAATACCGGAACAGACCAAGCAGGACCTCGCACCGATCATCGGCGGGTACCTGTCATGACCGACGCGTTCCAGCTTCGTGCAAGCCTAGATCGGCAAGCCTATTTGATCGCGCGAGAGCGCGAGCCTGCCGCCATCGCGGCACTGCTGAACCGGAAGCGGCTCTTCGCGGCTTACGCCCTCGCTCAACTGGAGCCGGACGCGTTCCCGCGCGCGGAATACTGGAGCAACACGACACCCGAGGGCACGGCCGTCGTTTGTCATTCGCGGGCAGGCCTGGGCGACGCCACCGTCGTACTGGGCCCGAGCGACGCAGTGACGGCGATCTTGTCGGTGCATCCCGGGCCACATCAAACGTTCGCGACCGCCGACCCCGAGCATCTACCCGGGCTTGAGGAGGCCTACTACATCGCGGAGCACCGGATCATGTGGCGGATGCACCTGACCGCGGCGACGTTCACAGCCAAAGAAAACCAAGCGGTTCGCCTGCACGGCAATCAAGTCCGCGCATTGAACCAACTCTACGGCAGTGAAGGTGCGCCGACTTCTTATCGCGCACAGCACATCGACGGCGGTTGCTACTACGGCGTCGTCGATGCGGGACGGCTCGTGGCGGCGGCAGGCACGCACGCGATCAGCCCGACCTACGGGATCGCCGTGGTCGGCAACGTGTTCACCCACCCGAAATACCGAGGCCGGGGACTGGCGACCGAGACGACGAGCGCCGTGGTGGCGGCGCTGTTGCAACACTGTGATGACATCGTTCTCTCGATGGATCCCACGAATGCGCCAGCGGTGAAGGCATACGAAGCGCTGGGCTTCCGAGCGGTGGGTGAGATCGTCGAGGCGGCCGCGTGGCGTCGAGCCAGTAGTGTCGGCGGGGGGATACGTCGGCTGATGGCGAGGCTCCATGGCCACAAGCACGGCGCAGAACTCGTTTGGCGCTGAGGAAGAGCGGATGAACGACCACAATTTGTCTCGAACCGCGTCGGCGATCGCCGACGCGCAACTGGCGGAAACAGGAAAACGCCGTGTGCAGTGGGCAGCGCGCGAAATGCCGGTGTTACGCCAGATCCAGGAGCGGTTCACGCGCGAGCGTCCGCTGGCAGCGCTGCGGATAGGCGCGTGCCTTCACGTAACTGCCGAGACAGCAAACCTGGCGATCACGTTACAGGCGGGCGGGGCGGAAATTCACCTCTGCGCGAGCAACCCTCTCTCAACACAGGACGATGTCGCCGCGGCGCTGGTGGAAGAGCACGGCATCTCCGTGTATGCGGTGAAGGGCGAAGACGACGCAACGTACTACGAACACATCAACGCCGTGCTCGACGCGGCGCCCCAAATGACGCTGGACGACGGCGCGGATCTGGTTGCGACACTGCACAGCAAGCGCCGCGAATCACTGGCAACGGTGATCGGCGGCACCGAGGAAACGACCACCGGCGTGATTCGGCTGCGGGCGCTCGCGGCCGATGGCGCCCTGGCCTATCCGATCATCGCGGTAAATGATGCCGACACGAAGCACCTGTTCGACAACCGCTACGGCACCGGGCAGAGCACGTTGGACGGCGTGATTCGAGCGACGAATGTGCTCCTGGCAGGGAAAGTGCTGGTGGTGTGTGGCTATGGCTGGTGCGGACGAGGCGTCGCGTCGCGCGGGCGGGGATTGGGGGCGCGAGTCGTGGTCACGGAGGTCGATCCGCTGCGGGCGCTCGAGGCGCTGATGGACGGCTTCGAGGTGCGGCCCCTCGTGGAGGCGGCGCCGATCGGGGACCTGTTCGTCACCGTGACAGGCGACAAGCATGTCATCGACAAGGCCGCGATCGAGGCGATGAAAGACGGAGCTATCTTGGCGAACAGCGGCCACTTCAACCACGAGATCAACCTGCAAACGCTCGCCGCGATGGCCAAGCCGTCGCGGAAGGTCCGTCCCTACGTCGAGGAGTACCACCTGAACGACGGACGGCAGCTTTATCTCTTAGCGGAGGGACGCCTGGTGAACCTGGGCGCGGCGGAGGGTCATCCTGCGAGCGTGATGGACATGAGCTTCGCGAACCAAGCGCTCGCCGTGGAGTATCTGATGCAAGCCGATCCGCGCCCGGCACCCTCGGTGCTTCCCGTGCCGCGCGCGATCGACCAGGCCATCGCCCGACTCAAGCTGGAGTCGATGGGAGTTTCCATCGACCGACTAACCAAAGAACAGGAACGTTACCTGCACTCCTGGGACTCGGGCACGTAGGCGCCGGCAGAGGGAGACGAACATGCCGACTAGCTTCCAATCTGCCCCGTCCTTACTGCTGACGTCGGAGTCGGTGACCGAGGGACACCCAGATAAGATCTGCGATCAGATCTCGGACGCAGTGTTGGACGCCTGCTTGGCAGCCGATCGGAAATCGCGGGTGGCTTGCGAGGCGGCGGTGGCGAGGGATCTGGTGATGGTATTCGGCGAAATCACGACCCAAGCGCAACTCGACGTTGAAGCGATCGTGCGAAGTGTGATCGAGGAGATCGGCTACACCGACTCGACGATCGGCTTCGACGCGCAAAGTTGCCGTATCAAAGTCGCGCTTGGGCAGCAATCCCCGGACATCAAGGAAAGTGTGGACCGGTCGCTGGAGTTACGTGAGGCGGAAGCAAACACTGACCGCTTCGACCTGCAGGGCGCGGGCGACCAGGGCATGATGATCGGCTTCGCGTGCCATGAAACGCCGGAGTTCATGCCGCTCACGATCTCACTCGCGCACGGGCTTACGCGACGGCTCGCGACGGTGCGCCACAATGGCGAGCTGCCCTACCTCCGTCCAGACGGAAAAGCCCAAGTGACGGTGGAGTACGCATACGGCGCGCCCAAACGGGTGGCAGCAGTCGTTGTGTCGACGCAGCACGCAGACGACATCGCGTTGGCGCAGATCCGCGAGGACATTCAGCGGCACGTGATCGAGGCAGTGATCCCGGCAGACATGATGGATGAGAAAACAGCACGGTACATCAACCCATCGGGGCGATTCGTGGTGGGTGGGCCAAAAGGAGATGCTGGCCTCACCGGACGTAAGATCATCGTCGACACGTACGGAGGGGTAGCTCGGCACGGCGGCGGAGCGTTCTCCGGCAAGGATCCGTCGAAGGTAGACCGATCCGGTGCGTACGCGGCGCGCTGGGTGGCGAAGTGCATCGTAGCTGCAGGCTTGGCGGAGCGAGTGGAAGTGCAGTTGTCCTACGCGATCGGCGTCGCGAAGCCTATCTCCGTGTCAGTCGAGACGTTCGGGACGGCGATGATCGAAGAGGAGCGTCTGGGTGTCCTCGTACAAGAACTCTTCGATCTCCGGCCGGGCGCGATCGTGGAATCGCTCGGGTTGCTACGGCCGATCTACCGCCAAACTGCAACGTACGGCCACTTCGGTCGGGACGATCTGGAACTGCCGTGGGAGCAGACGAAGCCGGCCGAACCGCTGCGGGGGGCGGCAGGCCGCTAGCCCTACTGCCTTCGACGATCCCTAGCGCTTGGTGTACTGCGGCGCCTTGCGAGCGCGCTTGAGCCCGTACTTTTTACGCTCTTTCACGCGCGCGTCGCGCGTGAGCAGCCCGGCGCGCTTCAGCGCGGGACGGTACGTAGGACCGGCGCTGATAAGCGCGCGCGTGATCCCGTGCTGAATGGCGCCTGCCCAGCCCGAGACACCGCCTCCCGTGCACTTGATCTGCGCGCTGAACTTCCCCTGCGTTCCAGTCACGATGAACGGTTTGTCCAAGAGCTTGCGATGATGATCACGCATGAACATCTCTTCTGCCGGCTTGCCGTTAACGACCACAGCGCCTTGACCCGGGTACAACCGCACACGGGCAATTGCACTCTTGCGGCGGCCGGTGCCGTAGTAGTAAGTAGAACCACCAGTGGATGTTGCGATCATGCCGTGTCTCCCGAGGCCTGGGCCGGACTACCGGTCGTACGCGTGGCGGTGACCTGACCTCCATGCGGATGATCGGCACCGCGATAGACGCGCAGATGGGTGAACTGTTTGCGTCCGAGCCGCGACTTCGGAAGCATACCGCGTACGGCTTTCTCAATCACGCGCTCAGGCCGCGATGTAAGCAGTTGGCCGAGGTTGACGCTATGCAGGCCGCCGGGATATCCCGAGTGCGAGTGGTAAAATTTGCTCTCGCGTTTCCGTCCCGTTACCTCGACACGATCCGCGTTAATCACGACCACATAGTCGCCAACATCTGCAAAGGGCGAAAAGGTGGGCTTGTGCTTCCCACGCAAGAGCGTCGCCACTTCGGTGGCAACGCGGCCGAGCGGGCGGCCAGCGGCGTCGATGACATGCCAGCGGTGCTCGACATCAGTCTGCCGTCCAACGAATGTCTTCATTCTCTTCCCATCCCGAAAGCGTCTCCCAGCCTCGCAAGGCCGCCAACTCGTAGCGAACTCGCATAAGATACAACCCGTGAGGCGGCGCGACGGGCCCAGCAGCACCAGTGCAGGGTCGCGCGAGTAACTCCTCGACTACGTTAGAGCAGGCACTTCCCCGACCAATGGCTATCACCTGCCCAACTGTGTGACGCACCTGGTGAGGCAGGAAACTCGGAGCTTGAAACCTGAACTCCAGCCCGTTAACGGTGGCGTGAAGGCAAGCTTTCTGCAAGGTGCGAACTGTGCCAGCGCCATCAGTGCGCCCTGCAAAGGACGCAAAATCATGTTCGCCTTCAAGGGCCGTGAGGACACGGCGCATGGCCTCTAGATCGAACGGCCTCGGGAGAACCCAGGCAGCGCGCTCCCAAAGCGGTTGCCGCTCGGCGGCCAGATGCACCCGGTAGTGGTAGGTGCGGTTGAGGGCGGCGCGGCGTGGATCGAAGTCCGCAGGGACTTCCCGCGCCGCTTGGACAGCGACATCAGCGGACAGGAAGTGGTTCAGGCCGCGGACCCAATGATTGATGGGGATGTTCGAAAGGGTAGTGAAGGCGGCGACCTGTCCTAGCGCGTGCACGCCAGCATCTGTGCGCCCGGCGAAGTCGCAGCGGGCGGGCGCGCCTGTCAGCGCGGCGACCGCATCTTCAAGCGCTTCCTGAACGGAGGGGTGGGTGGCTTGGCGCTGCGAGCCTGCGAAGCTGCCTCCGTCATACTGGAGCAAGAGCGCGACCCGCCGGGCCAAGCCGGCCACGGCAAGTTACACCTTGTCGTCAGCAGAAGCCTCGGCTGGATCCTCGACGGAGGGAGCATCGTCTTCTGTGGAGACTTCGGTTGTGCGCAGGGGCGCAGCAGCTTCCTCCAATTCGCCAGCACCGGCCGCGTCTTCCCCGTCCGAAGACTTCTCGTCCACAGGATCAGCGACAACGCGAGCTTCTTCCGTCGTGGCGGGAGAGGAGACCGTGCTGTCCTGGATAAGTTCCGGCACAGATTCAGCGACGGCCGTTTCGACAGCCTGATCGTCGAGCCCAACCTCCGCCACAAGCTCAATCTGCGCCATCTCAGCACCGTCTCCGAGACGAGGGCCGAGCTTGGTAATCCGCGTGTAGCCGCCGCGACGCTCCCGGTACGTAGGCCCGAGCGTCTCGAAGAGATGGCGAAGGACGCGACGGTCCGTCATGAGTGCACTGGCTTGGCGACGGGCATGGAGGTCACCGCGTTTTCCCAGTGTGATCGCGCGTTCGGCCGCAGAGCGGAGTTCTTTTGCCTTTGCCTCCGTGGTGACAAGGCGCCCGTAGCGTATTAGGTCGGTCACCTGATTACGCGTCAGAGCTTTCCGATGCGAGACGGTACGGCCTAGGGCACGGCCGGACTTGCGGTGTCGCATCGAAGGCTCCTACTTCTCCGGTGGCGTGTAACTAATTATTGGAGATTGACTCGGCGTCTTGGCCAGCCTCGCGAAGCGCGTCTAACAAAGCGCTGCCGAGAGAGCTGATCTCCTCATTCTCCTCATCCTCGCCGTCTTCGAAGGACGAAGCATGGTCCAACGAGAAGTACGAATCGAGGTGAGTGCCGGCGATCTCAGGTCGCCGGCCCCGGGGATCGTCTTCCGACACAAAGCCGAGTTCGCGCAGGCGATCCATCAATTCATAGAACGATTTGTCGCCGAAGTTGCGGAGAGCGAGAAGCTCTTCGTCGCTTTTCTCCAGTATCTGGCCCACCGTCATGAGGCCGCTGCGCTTGAGACAATTGTATGCACGCACGGAAAGGCTCAGCTCTTCGATCGAAGTGTTGTAGCGCTCGGGTGCGAGACCCAGTGTGTCGACGATAGTGCT
Source organism: Dehalococcoidia bacterium (assembly GCA_965220315.1). Classification (GTDB taxonomy): domain Bacteria; phylum Chloroflexota; class Dehalococcoidia; order Bin125; family Bin125; genus JAPOXK01. Next base: position 312,298 of record CBDCPP010000002.1, on the reverse strand, counting down.
CTCGACGCTACGAGGCGGTACACCGAGGTGCACGAACAGACTCATCTCGTGCTGGAGGATCTCAGCGGCCCGACGTATCGCGTCCGTGCCGCTGAGCGTGCCGTCGGTCCAGACTTCGAGAAGCAGGCGGTCAAAGTCACTTTGCTGGCCGACGCGCGTTGGTTGGACGGTGTAATTGACCTTGGAGACAGGGGTGAAAATCGCATCCAGCGGAATGACTCCAATGGGGAGGTCGTCGCTTTCGACGGAGGGCACGTAGCCAGTGCCTTGCGCGACATCGAACGTGGCTGTCAGCACCGCGTCCGGCGCATCCAGGGTGGCGAGGTAGTGATCCGGGTTCACGATCTCGTAATCGCCCGGTACCTCCAGATCGCCAGCGGTAATCGTGCGCTCGCCGGAGACCTCCAGGAATAACTTGGCCGGGCGGTCCGAGAGGGCGCGCAGGCGGATACCACGGATGTTGAGGAGCAGCTCGGTGGTGTCCTCCTTCATGTGGGCGATGGTCGAGAATTCGTGCTGCACCTGGTCGATGCGGATGGAGACGATGGCGGCGCCGGGAAGCGAACTCAGGAGAACGCGACGCAGCGCGTTACCAAGCGTGGTGCCGAAGCCACGGGAAAAGGGCTCAGCGACGATGCGCGCATACGTGTCGCTCGACTCCTCGATTTCAAGGCGTGGGAGCTCTTGCTCCGAAATCACCACCAGGTGGCTCCTCTCAATAGGCTAACGGGAATAGAACTCGACGACGGCGCTATCGTTGAAGCGCGCGTCGATCTCGTCTGGACTGGGCAAAGCGACGACCTGGCCTTCAAGCGCTGCCGGATCGACAGCAAGCCAGGCGGGTACCTCGCGCCCGCCCTGCCATTCTTTGACCATCGTGAAGAAGTTCGTCTTGCGAGCCCGTTCCGTCCAACCAACGCGGTCACCAATCTTGAGCTCCGCCGACGGTACGTTGGTGATGCGTCCGTTGAGCGTGATGTGGCGGTGCCGAACGAGTTGGCGCGCTTGCGCGCGCGACTCGGCGAAGCCGAGCCGGTAGACGACGTTGTCAAATCGCAGCTCCAATAGCTGCATGAGGTTCTCGCCGGTGACGCCGGAGCGGCGCGAGGCCTCCTGATAGAGACGGCGGAACTGACGCTCGAGGACGCCATAGGTTTGGCGAGCCTTCTGCTTTTCACGCAGCTGGAGGCCGCGGTCGGAAACCTTGCGACGGCGGGGAGAGCGCTGGCCCGGCGGGTTTGGCCGCCGCTCAATGGCACACTTGGGCGTAAAGCAGCGGTCGCCCTTGAGGAACAGCTTCTCTCCGTTTCGGCGACAAAGGCGACAAACGGGACCGTTGTAGCGTGCCATCGCTTAGACCCGCCGACGCTTGGGCGGCCGACAGCCATTGTGCGGGATGGGGGTGCGATCCCGAATCGTGGTCAAGGAAAGGCCAGCCGCCTGGAGAGCGCGCACGGCAGCCTCACGACCGCTCCCCGGCCCCTTCACATAGACATCGACTTCCCGCATGCCATGCTCCATCGCCTTGCGCGCTGCCGCTTCTGCGGCGAGCTGGGCTGCGTAGGGCGTACTCTTGCGCGACCCTTTCGTACCGGTACTGCCCGCGCTACCCCAAGCAAGAGTGTTGCCTTGCGGGTCTGTCAAGGTAATCAAGGTGTTGTTGAACGTCGACTGAATATAGGCGCGCCCCCGCGGCACACTCTTGCGCTCACGCCGCCGACCCCGTTTCGCCTTACGATCTGCCATTCGCGAATCCTACTTTTTGATGGCCTTACGGCGACCGGCGACGGTCTTCCGAGAGCCGCGGCGTGTGCGAGCGTTGGTCCTAGTGCGCTGACCACGCGCTGGGAGATTCCGACGGTGGCGTTGGCCACGATAGCAATTAATGTCGATGAGCCGTTGAACATTCTGCCGGACTTCGCGCCGTAGATCACCCTCGACGAGATAATCACGGTCGATCACTTCGCGGATGCGAGTTAACTCAGCGTCACTGAGATCGCGGACACGTGCATCCGGATTGATGCGCGTCTTGTCCATAATCGCCCGAGCGCGCATCGCTCCGATGCCGTGGATGTACTGCAACGCGAAAGGAACGCGCTTGTTGTCAGGAATATCGACGCCAGAGATGCGGGCCATGCGATCTGATTCCTTCGCCTAGCTCTTGAAGCGGTACGTCACGCGGCCGCGAGTGAGATCGTACTCACTAAGTTCAACGAGGACACGGTCGCCAGGCAGGATCCGAATGAAGTACATGCGGATCTTGCCGGACACATGCGCGAGGACCTCGTGGCCATTCGCCAACTCGACGCGGAACATCGCGTTCGGCAAGGCCTCGCGTACCACGCCCTCTACCTCGATCTTATCGGTCTGAGGAGTAGGCGCTGCGCGAACCTGGGACCGTTTGCGAGAAGTAGAGGATCGTGCCATCAGTTCTGCGCCCCGAGTTCCACTAGCCGGGCAAGGTGAGCACTTCGGCTTCACCTTGACCGATCGCAATCGTGTGCTCGAAGTGAGCAGAGAGGCAACCATCTTTGGTGGAAACGGTCCAGTCATCGTCGTGGACAAACGTCTCTGGACTGCCGAGCGTGACCATGGGCTCCAATGCGATCACCATGCCGCTGCGCATCCGCATGCCGGTGCCAGCTTTGCCGTAATTAGGCATCTGCGGTGGTTCATGCATCTCCCGGCCCACTCCATGCCCCACATAGTTCCGTACTAGTCCGTAGCCCGCGGCTTCGATCACTTGCTGGATTGCTGCCCCAATATCGCCCTTACGTACCCCATCGTGCGTGGCCTGGATGCCCGCCCAGAGAGCGTTGCGAGTGACATCGATGAGGCGCTGGGCTTCATCGGAAATGGAACCGCATCCCACCGTGATGGCGGAATCCCCTACGAACCCTTCTACTGTAGCGCCCAAGTCGATGGAGACAATATCGCCCTCTTGAAGGATACGGGAACTCGGTATGCCGTGGACCAGCTGTTCGTTGATGGAGACACAGACCACGTCCGGGTAACCCTGATAGCCCTTAAAGGTAGGGACGACGCCTAGACGCTCGTATTTCCGTTCGACGTAGGTGTTGAGGTCCCGTACGTCGACGCCAGGCCGGACTTGCTCAGCGAGTTCTTGGAGAGTTTCCCCCACTACCCGGCCAGCTTTCCGCATGAGGGCGATCACGTCCGAGCTTTTCAGAACGACTTGCTGGCCGGACTCCATGATCATACAGAGATGGACTCTAGCGCCCGGAGAAGGTCCACCTGGACAGGCTCCGGCTCACGCGCACCGTCGACGCGGGTAAGAACGCCAACCGTCTCATAAAAGGCCGCCAGCGGCTTGGTCTGTTCGCGGTATATCCGCAGACGATTCCGGATCGCGGCAGGTGTGTCATCCGAACGCTGTATCAGCGGCTTCTCGCAATGATGGCAGAGCCCGTTCCGCTTTGGCGGGTTGGTGCGCTCGTGGAAGACCATGCCACAGTCCGAACAGGTCCAGCGTCCACCGAGCCGTCGCAACACTTCCTCGTCGGCGACTTCGATCAGAATGGCGGCCCCGACCCGCTTGCCCCGCGCGTGGAGCGCGCTGTCGAGTGCCTGCGCCTGTAGGATCGTGCGGGGAAAACCATCAAGAATAGCCCCGGATGCGGCGTCGGGTTGGTCGAGACGATCCATGAGAAGCCCGATCGTCAGCTGGTCCGGGACGAGTTCCCCTTTGGTGATATAGCTTTCGGCACGCTGGCCGAGTTCGGTCTGCGCGCGGATGTTGTCGCGGAACATGTCCCCCGTCGCGACATGCGCGAGCTTCGTGGCTTGAGCGATCCGCACCGCCTGCGTTCCTTTGCCAGCGCCTGGTGGACCAAACAGCACTACGTACATGACAGGACACGCATCTCTTAGCGGATGAACCCTTCGTAGTTGCGCATGAGCAGCTGCGCCTCGATCTGTTTCATCGTGTCGAGCGCGACCCCGACAACGATTAAGAGCCCGACGCTTGATATCGTGAGCGCCTGACTATCAGGGATAAACTCCGTCGCCAAAAAGGGAACGATCGCGACGAAGCCCAAGAACAGGGCACCCGCCCACGTGATCCGAAACAGCACGCGATTGATGTAGTCCTGCGTAGGCCGACCGGGGCGAATGCCGGGAATGAAGCCGCCCTGCTTCTGCAGATTCTCGGCGAGATTCTGCTGCTGGAAGGTTATCAACGTATAGAAAAAAGTGAACGCGACGACGAGCACAAAGACAAGCGCCCAGTAGAGCGGCCGTCCCGGCGAGAAGCTAGTCTGGACCCAATCCGCCACCCGCCCAATCGTGGATAACTGTGCGCCCGCGGTTTGTCCCTCAACGATGCCCGGCGTGAATAGATCATCCGCGCCATCGCGGTGGGTCGGGATATCGCTGAGTCGGACCAGGTTGCCCGCCAGATCTTCAATCTCAATGAATTCGGAGCCGGCAGCGTTACTCTCGATATTCCAAGTCGCGCTGCCGGAAATCGGGTCCGTTTCGATGAAGGTCAGAACGTTGGCGTCGGCGTCCTGATTAATGTCGTCCACGATCGCAGCAAAGGTGTCCTCTGCTGCGATCCAATCGAATTCACCGTTGTTGACGCGGAATCGGCCCTCCGCATCGATCGCTTCGAAGGTTTGAGCAAGCGGGAAGTCCGTGTCTTCTTCGGGAAAGGGAAGTTCCTGCCGCACGCGGGTATTGCTCTCGGCGGCCGCGCCGACCACATATCCGGCAACCACCGACGGAAAAATGATGATGGAGAAGGCAAAGATCAACGGAATCATCCCGGCGCTGTTGACGCGCAACGGAATGTGGCTTTGCCCGCTTTGGCGGTACATGCGACCGCCACGAAAAACGCTGCGTGCGTACTGGACGGGAATTCGCCGCTGCGCCTCTTGAAAGAAGACAATCAAGGCGACAAGGACAAGAGCGATAATAATCACGATGGCAATGCCGCCGAAACCCGTATCGCTCTGACGGATCGAGCTAAAGATCGTCGGGAAGCCAGCGACGATCCCGCCGAAGATGATGAGCGACAGCCCGTTGCCGACGCCTTTTTCGGTAATGAGTTCGCCGAGCCAAACCAAGAACATCGTACCGGCCGCCATGGAGATCACAGCAGCTACCGTGGGGAGGGCGGCGGAGCCGCTGAAGCTAATGCCTTCGATCGCGTTGACGTTGGCCAACAGCAATAGCTGTCCGTAACCCTGGACCAACGCCATCGGTAAGGCGACCCAATAGGTATAAAGCTGGATTCGATTGCGCCCTTGCTCGCCTTCTTTAGACAGGTTCTGGAGCTTGGGGATCATCGGCGTGAGGAGCTGCATCACGATCGAGGATGTGATGTACGGGTACACGCCCAGCGCGACGATGCTCAGGTTCTCGAGCCCCCCGCCACTAAAGAGATTGAGGAAGCCGAGGACCGGGTTGTTATCGAGCGCGCTGTCGAGTTGCGCAGCGCGCACACCGGGCAGGGGAATGTGCGCGGTGAAGCGGAATACCGTAAGCATCGCAAGGGTGAAGAGCACCTTCTTGCGGACGTCTGGCTGCCGCCAAGCGTCAATCATGGCCTGCAGCAGGCGGGGTCTAGTCGGCGCTGCTGCTGCTTGTGCTCTCTGCATCCGGTTCCTCAACGCGACCGCCGACGGCCTCAATCTTGGCACGCGCGGCCGGAGAGACGCGCGCGGCGCAGACAACGAGCGGCCTGTCCAGCTTTCCAGAGCCGAGAATCTTAAACGGCTCGCGCGGATGCTTGAGCAAACCCGCCGCGGCGAGGGCTTCCGCGTCGACTTGGGCGTCGGCGGCAAATTTCGCGTTCAGGCGAAAGAGATTGATAGGCGTAACGGCAACGCGCGCGTGTGGCGTGAAACCACGTTTGCGCGCCATACGCCGGATGAGCGGCATTTGCCCGCCTTCGAAACCCGGACGCGTGTTGCCACCCGCGCGGGATTTCTGCCCCTTGAGGCCGCGGCCCGAATATGTGCCGCCGCCGGCCGCATTACCGCGCCCGACACGCTTACGCGGCCGCTTAGCGCCTTGCGGCGGTTGGAGGTCGTGCTGGCGAAGCGGCATTAGTCTCCTTCGACTTCCTTCACTTCGACCAAGTGCCGCACTTTGTGCAGCATCCCCCGCACGTCCGGCGTATTGGGACGCTCGACAGTCTGACCGAGACGTCGCAGGCCCAGTGAGCGGATCGTGTGACCTTGGTCAGCCCGGTAGCCGATGATGCTCTTGACGTACTTGATACGAAGGTTGGACATCGGCGTCTACTCCGCGACCGGATCAGGAGCAGGAGACGCGGCCGTTGAGCCCGTGGCATCAACCGGTGACGCTATGGGTTCGGTGGCGGCGGGTTCGGTGGCGGCGGGCGGCGAAACAACAGACGTGGATTCGTCAGGCAGCCGTCCAGCGATAGCAAGACGGCGACGACGCGCTTCGACCGGGTCTCGCAATTGCTTAAGGCCGCTCATCGTCGCGTAGACAACGTTGATCACATTCTGTGACCCCAATGATTTCGTGAGCACGTCACGCACACCCGCAGCTTCCATGACCGCACGCACTCCCCCACCCGCGATCACGCCAGTGCCGGGCGCAGCGGGCTTGAGCATGACGCGGGCGGCGCCTTCCTTCACGGTAATCGGGTGAGGAAGTGTGCCGCGCTTCAGTGGCACCTTGATCATGTTGCGACGGGCGGCGCCAGCACCCTTGCGGATCGCCTCAGGCACCTCATTGGCGCGGCCGATAGCGGCGCCAACCGATCCTTGCCCGTCACCCACGACCACTACAGCGCTAAAGGAGAAACGTCGCCCTCCTTTTACCACCTTGGCAACGCGGTTAATCGCTACGACTTTCTCGAGTAAGTCGCTTTCGGCGCCACGCCGAGAAAATTGTGTCTGGACCATAGGGTCCCTTTCTAGAGAGCCAGCCCGCCCTTGCGTGCTGCGTCGGCGAGCGCGCGAACACGCCCGTGATAACGGTAGCCACCGCGGTCGAAGACGACCTCGCGGATCCCAGCCACTGCGGCACGCTCCGCGACCCGCTGGCCCACGGCTTCAGCAGAAGAAAGCTTGCCCTTACTCGTCACATCGCGCAGATCGCGCTCGAGATCGGAAGCAGCCGCCAGAGTGATGCCTGCTTCGTCATCGATGATTTGGCAGTAAATATGCTGATTGGAGCGGAACACCGCGAGCCGCGGGCGGGCGGGCGTGCCGCGCACGCGCCGCCGGACTCGAGCGTGGCGACGCAGCCGAGCGGCATGCTGGGTCAGGCGGCGCCGTCGGTTTCCCATGAACTTCCCTACCCCGTCGCCCCAACAGCGCTCTTGCCAGCCTTGCGTCGCACCCACTCACCGGCGTATCGGATTCCCTTGCCTTTGTAGGGTTCGGGCGGGCGAATTCGTCGGATCTCGGCAGCCTGCTGCCCGACAGCTTGCTTGTCGATTCCTCGCACACGAACGAGGGGGCCTTCGACCGCGAAATCGGTACCCGGATTTGGATCGATGCGCACTTCGTGCGAGAAACCCACACGCAAGACAAGCGTCTTTCCTTCGACCTGCGCACGGTAGCCGGTGCCTCGCACTTCGAGGGTTTTAGTGAACCCATCTTTCACACCGATGACCATGTTGGCGATCAGCGCCCGCGTGAGCCCATGCATCGCCCGATATGCGCGCTGATCGGACTTGCGCCCCACCTTTACGTAGCCGTCCTCAACGGACACATGTACGTGCGGTGGGAACGTTTGCGCCAAGCTCCCCTTAGGCCCGCTCACCGCGACGCGTTCACCGTCGACCACGACTGAAACCCCCTCCGGGACCGCGATAGGTTGCTTGCCAATACGGCTCACAGCACTTGCCTCATCATGATTACCAGACGTAGCAGAGCACTTCGCCACCGATGTGCTCTTGACGGGCGCGCCCGCCGGTCATGACGCCGTGAGGGGTCGACAAGATGGCGACGCCGAGGCCGCCGAACACGCGCGGCACCTCCCGGTTCTGAACGTAAACGCGCAGGCCAGGCCTGCTGACGCGCTGGATTCCCGTGAGCACCGATTCGCCATCGTCAGCGTAGAGGAGTTCGATATCGATTTCGCGAATAGCCGCGGAGCGGCCCTCTCGGACCTCATAGTCCTTGATGAAGCCTTCTTCTTTCAGAACATCGGCAAGCGCGACCTTGACCTTGGAGGCTGGAACTAAGACATGCTCATGGCGCGCGGCGAAACCGTTACGGATTCGAGTCAGCATGTCGGCGATCGGATCGGTGACGGACACAGCAGCTCTCCTCTACCCGGCTCGTACGAGCGGCATCCCGAGCAACTCCAGAAGGCGCCGGCCTTCCTCGTCGCTGAGAGCAGTAGTGACAATGTTGACTTGCAGGCCACGGATATGATCCACCGCAGCGTAATCGATTTCGGGGAAGATGATCTGCTCCCGCAGGCCGAGGCTGTAATTGCCGCGCCCGTCGAACGCAGTGCGTGAAACACCGCGGAAATCACGAATCCTGGGAAGGGCAGCGTTGATCGTGCGATCGAGAAACTCCCACATGCGCTGGCCGCGGAGGGTGCAGGTCACGCCGATCTGATTGCCTTCGCGGACCTTGAAGTTGGCGATAGAGGTCTTCGCACGGGTGATCACGGGCTTCTGGCCGGTGATGGTGGCAATGTCTTCCGAAGCAGCATCAAGGGCACGCGCATTGTCGAGCGCCTCGCCTAAACCAATGTTCACCACCACTTTCGCAACGCGGGGAACCTCCATCACGTTACGGTAATTGAACTCCTGCAGAAGAGCTGGCTGGACTTCGTCGTGGTACCGATTGAGTAGACGAGGGCGCATCAGCCGATCTCCTCGTCGCAGCGCTTGCAAAACCGGACCTTGGCTCCATCGGGGCGGGAGCGAATACCGATGCGTGTTCGATGGTTACAACTCTCGCAGACGGGTGCGACGTTACTGATAGCCAGGGACGCCTCGATTTCAATGATTCCGGCCGGAGCGCCAAGCTGAGTGGGCCGGCGATGCCGTTTCACGATATTCACGCCCTGCACGATGACGCGCTCTTTACTCGGCAAGATCTGGCGGACTTGGCCCCGCTTGCCGCGGTCTTTACCTGTAAGGACCTCGACGAGATCGTCGCGCGCGATGCGCTGCATCAGACGACCTCCGGGGCAAGCGACACGATCTTCATATAGTTATTTTCGCGGAGTTCACGAGCCACCGGACCGAAGATGCGAGTACCTTGCGGGTTAAAGCGATCCGAAAGCAGGACTGCTGCATTGTCATCGAATTTGATGTACGAGCCGTCCGGTCGTCGGTAGCTCTTGGCGGTGCGCACGAGAACCGCCCGCACGACATCGCCTTTCTTAACTTCACGGCCCGGATCGGCCTGCTTGACGCTGGCGACAAACATGTCACCGACGTAGGCGTAGCGACGACCCGTGCCTCCCAGTACGCGGATGCACTTAATCACCCGGGCGCCTGAGTTGTCGGCTACGCGAACGGCGGATTCTTGCTGGATCACGTCCGCGGCTCCTCGGGGGTAGCGGCCAGCGCTGCTGCATCTTCGGTGTGGGCCGCCGCTTCAGTGCCTGCGTGCCCTTCGGCAGTTTCTTCCGCGCGTAGCCGGGTTGGGACTCCGGTCATCTCCGCATCGATCTCACGCGGCTGGATCTCAGCGACTTCACGGCGCTCCAGCATTTGTACGACCCGCCAGTGCTTCTGCTTTGAAAGAGGGCGCGTTTCTTCGATCACGACCCGATCGCCGAGATGACACACGTTCGTCTCATCATGCGCCTTGTAGCGGCGCCGGCGGCGCAGAATCTTCCCATACAGTGGATGCGAGACGCTCCGCTCAACTTGGACAACGACAGTCTTGTCCATCTTGTCGCTCACAACAATTCCACTGCGCTGTTTTTTGGTCATGCGCTAGTCCTCATCCTTTGCGGCGACGGGGGCGTCCGCAGGTTCCCCGTCAGTGTCGCCACCGTCCGGCGCCGCTGCCGCGGTGACTTCGGCCGCTGCTTCCTCAGCGGCAGCGCGTTCCTCCTGAGCACGCCTCTTCTGCGGGGAGAGCGCTCTCTCGGCTGGAGCCTCGCTCGGCGCGAGGGTGACGCCACGAATGTTGGCGAGCAGACGTTCGTGACGGATGGTGCGGAGCCGTGCCAAATGGCGGCGCGCCTTGCGGATGGCCATCGGGTTGTTGAGCTGCCGTGTGCCTTTCTGGAAATGAAGGTTGAATACCTCGCGATACGCTTCGTTGATCGCGTCCGCGAGCTCTTCGTCGGTGAGCGCACGAGCCTCGGCGGCGAGAGGGTTCGCCATTGCTAAATCACATCCATGGAACGGCTGACAAAGCGGGCGCGGATCGGGAGCTTGTGCGCGGCCAGCCGCAGCGCTTCGCGCGCGTCGGCTTCAGGGATACCGGCGATCTCGAACAGAATGCGCCCCGGCTTCACGACGGCGACCCAATGGTCCGGCGCACCCTTACCCTTGCCCATACGCGTCTCGGCAGGCTTTTGGGTGACGGATTTATCCGGGAAGACCCGGATCCAGACCTTGCCGCCACGCTTCACGTGGTGAGTGATGGCACGGCGCGCAGATTCAATTTGCCGACTGTCAACCCACGCGGCCTCGAGCGCTTGCAGCCCAAAGTCACCGAAGGCGACGGAACTCCCGCCCGACGCGAGGCCGCGGCGGCGTCCACGATGATGCTTACGCCACTTGACCCGCTTGGGCTGGAGCATCAGGAAGCCCCCGGCCGCGGACTGGGGGGCGAGGAAGATACCGGTGCGCCGCCCGGGATGAACGTTTGGGCGACGGGGGACGAAGCAGGTGGCGGTACAGCGTGAGCAGGACCAGTGGCCTCATCTTCTTCCGCCGCACCATCACCCGCAATCTCGCCACGGTATATCCAAACCTTCACACCAATACGACCGAAAACGGTGCGGGCTTCGGCAGTGCCGTAGTCGATATCCGCGCGGAGAGTATGCAGCGGGACCTGACCCGTCATTTCGGTGGCACGACGTGACATCTCACTACCACCGAGGCGGCCAGCCACTCTGATCTTCACTCCCTTGGCACCCCGCTGCATAGTGCGCTGTGCGGCCTGCTTGATGGCGCGGCGGAAGGCGATACGCCGCTCGAGTTGCTCGGCGACGTTGCGCGCGACCAAGCGGCCTTCCAGTTCCGGGACACGGATCTCCTGAATATTGACACGCATGCGACGACCAGTGGCCTTCTCCAGAATGTTCCGGAGTTCATCAACCTTCTGACCGCCACGGCCGATGACGATGCCAGGTTTGGCAGTATGAATAGTCACAGAACCTTGGTTCGCGTTGTTTTCGATCTCAACGCGAGACACCCCCGCATCACCGAGCAGCTTGCTGATCACATCCCGGATCTTGCGGTCCTCGGCCAAGAGGTGTGCGTAGTCTTTCTCGGCGTACCACTGGCTCTGCCACGTATAGATCGTGCCGATGCGGAAACTCGTCGGGTGGACTTTTTGACCCATCGGCTACTCTCCGTCGTTTGAGACGATTACGGTGATGTGACACGTGCGGCGGACGACCTGACCAACACGGCCACGCGCCCGCGGCTTAAAGCGCTTAAGCCTACGGGCATCGCCAGCGTAAGCATTTGCGACGCGCAGGGAATCGCGTGTGAGATCGTAGTTATTCTCCGCGTTGGCAACGGCAGCCTCCAGCACCTTCGTCACAATCCGCGCGCCCGGCTTGGGGGTAAAGCGCAGTGTCACCAGAGCCTTCTCCACATCCATGCCCGCGATCCCCTGCAGGATCAGCCGCGCCTTACGAGGCGAGAGCTGTGCATACTTGGCTGTGGCCGTGACTTGCATGACACCTAGCTAACGCGTGTTGTGCGATCGGAACGGCCGCCGTGCCCGCGGAAAGTGCGAGTGGGGGCGAATTCACCCAGCTTGTGACCGACCATGTTCTCGGTAATGAAGACGGGAATGTGGCGGCGGCCATCGTGGACCCCAATGGTAAGGCCCACCATCTCAGGCATGACAGTGGAAGCGCGCGACCAAGTTTGAATCACCGTCCGCGCGCTACTCTTGCGGACGGCCTGCACCTTCCTGAGAAGATTCACGTCAACGTAAGGGCCCTTCTTGGTGGAGCGTGACATCGGCGGACCTCCCTAGCCGCGCCTGTGACGGCGGCGCACGATGTGCTTGTCGGACGGCTTACGCCCGCGCGTTCGGTAGCCCAGCGTCGGTCGACCCCAAGGGGTCTTGGGGCCATCAAGGCCGATCGGAGCTTTACCTTCACCGCCACCGTGCGGGTGATCGACAGGGTTCATAGCGGAGCCCCGTACCTGCGGGCGGCGGCGGCGATGTCGGTTACGGCCCGCCTTGCCCAGCTTGATGTTGTTGTGCTCCACATTCCCGACTTGGCCGACAGTGGCGTAGCAGGCGCTGCGGACGCGGCGCATCTCCGTCGATGGAAGACGGAGCAGCGTATAGTCGCCTTCCTTCGCCATGATCTGCGCGACGGTACCCGCACTACGAACTATTTGAGCACCCTTATCCTCTACCAGCTCCACGCAGTGGACTTGCGTCCCAGAGGGCATGCTACCCAGCGGAAGCGCACTCCCCGGCCGGATCGGTGAACCTGGTCCTGTGTGAATAGCATCGTTCACGGCCAGGCCCAGCGGTGCCAAGATGTATCGTTTCGCGCCGTCCTCGTAGTAGACGAGCGCGATCCGAGCCGAGCGGTTGGGATCGTATTCGATCGCGCGGACGCGTCCGACCACGCCGACGCGGTCACGCCGCTTCCAATCGATGATCCGGTACCGGCGCTTCGGCCCGCCGCCACGATGCCGAACCGTGATCTTGCCGCGGTTGTTACGTCCTGCTTGACGCTTCAGTGGGGCAAGCAGGCTCCGTTCCGGTCGCTTCCGCGTGACCTCCGTAAAAGTGTAGCCGGATGATCCACGGCGGCCGGGAGAAGTAGGTTTGAACTGCTTAATGGGCATCGCTACACGCCTTCGAACAGCTTGATATCGTAGCCTTCAGCCAACGTGACGACGGCCTTCTTGCGCGCCGGAGCAGTCCGGCGCCGACGCCCGTATCCCTGCTCTCGACCCTTCACAATCATCACATTGACCCGCTTCACCGCCACATCGAAGGCAATCTCGACCGCCTCCTTGATCTGTATCTTGTTGGCGCGAGGATCGACTTCGAACACGTACTTGCCCAGCTCAGTGAGCTCCGTACTCTTCTCGGTCAAGATCGGGCCGCGCAGCACCGCGTAAGGATGCAGTTCCTTAGGCATTAGCGTCCACCTCCTGCGTTTGTAGACGAGGATGTGCGCCTCAGACGGGCCCGTTCGCCGCCCCAGAGAGACTCCGCGCGACGCAGGGCCGCCTCTGTCATGACGATGTAGTCGTGATGGATCAACGCCTCAACGTTAAGGATATCCGCCGGCAGGCAGTTCATCTCGGGCAAGTTGCGGATGCCGAACACCAGATCAGGATCGACGGAAGGCGTGACGACTAAGCCTCGGCGGTCAACGCCGAGTGCCTGAAGGATTTCCCTGACCCCAGTGGTTTTGGCGGGGAAAGCAACCGCGTCGTCAAGGACGAGCAAGCCACCCTCCGCCCTGCGTTGGGAGAGCAAGGATCGGATAGCGAGCCGACGCATGCGCTTAGGCAGCGCCTGGCGATAGGAGCGCGGCTGTGGGCCGTGGGCGACGGCACCGCCACGGCGGACATGGGACGATGCTGCCCCTTGGCGGGCGCGTCCTGTTCCTTTCTGGCGGCGCGTCTTGGCCTTGGAGGCGCGCACGGTACTGCGCTTTCTGGTGGCATGGGTACCTTGACGCTTGTTCGCTTGGATGGCCAAGAGCGCCTGATGCACGACACCGAGGTTGGGATCGATCCCGAAGACAGTGTCATCAGCTTCGATCTCGCGCTGCTTGGCACCACTGGCGTCAACGACGGCGAGCTTCATGAGCGCCCAGCCGCTCCGTGACGCGTATGTCGGACGGTCACAGTCTGATTGGGCGGTCCGGGCACCGAGCCGTTCACGAAGATCAATCCCCGCGCAGGATTAATCTGGATAACCTCCAAATTGAGGACCGAACAGCGCCGAGCGCCCTGGTGGCCAGCCATCTTTGTGCCCTTATACACACGCCCAGGAGTCGTGCCTGCCCCAATGGATCCTGGAGCGCGGTGGCGGTCGCTCTGGCCATGCGTCTTCGGGCCACCACGGAAGCCGTAACGCTTTACAACGCCGGCGAAACCTTTGCCTTTTGAGGTGGCCGCGACATCGACGCGGTCTCCGACGTTGAAGAGATCGGACACCGTGAACGTCTGGCCAACTTTCAACTCGTCGTAGCTTCCAGGCTCAGCAGGAAACTCGGCAAGGTGGCGTAAGGGGCCGTTCGAACCGCTATGGCCCCGTTCCGCCTTGTTGAGCCTCCATTCCGCAGTACGTTCAAAACCCAACTGGACAGCCTGATAACCGTCGCGTGCTTCGGTCTTGATCTGGGTCACCGCGCAAGGGCCGAGTTCCACGACGGTGCAACCTGTCACGCGGCCGTCGTCGGCGATGAGCTGTACCATGCCGAGCTTCTTACCAATGAGTCCCTCGATGGCCACGGTACTCACGGTTCCCAAACTAAAGCTTGATCTCGATGTCGACGCCGCTGGGAAGCTGGAGTCGCATGAGCGTATCCACGGTCTTACTTGATGGCTCGAAAATATCGATCAACCGCTTATGTGTACGCATCTCGAACTGCTCACGGGAGTCCTTATCGATGAAGGGTGAACGGATCACCGTGTACCGCTGGATCCGCGTCGGCAGTGGAACCGGCCCTGCGATCTCGGCGCCGGTCTGTTCGGCAGCCTCGACGATCTGGCGTGCACTCTGGTCCAGAATGCGGTGGTCGTAGGCCTTAAGCCGGATGCGTATCTTCTGACGCGCCATACGAGGGTTACTCCAGGATTTCGGTGACGGCGCCGGCGCCGACGGTGCGGCCGCCTTCGCGGAGGGCGAAGCGCAGGCCGGGTTCGAGGGCGATGGGGGCCAGGAGGCGCACGGTCAGGGAGACGTTATCGCCGGGCATCGCCATCTCGACGCCGGTGGGCAGTTCGATGGACCCGGTCACGTCCGTGGTGCGGATGTAGAACTGGGGGCGGTAGCCCGGGAAGAAGGGCGTGTGGCGGCCGCCCTCCTCCTTCGTCAGAATGTAGACCTCGGCCTGGAAGACCGTGTGCGGCGTGATCGAGCCCGGCGCCGCCAGCACCTGCCCCCGCGCGATGCCCTCCCGCTCGATGCCCCGCAGCAGGCAGCCCACGTTGTCCCCCGCCTCCCCGGCATCCAAGCTCTTCTTGAACATCTCCACCCCCGTCACCACCGTGGTATGGGTGTCGCGAATGCCCACGATCTCGATGGCGTCCCCCGTGTGCACCAAGCCCCGCTCGACCCGCCCCGTCACCACCGTGCCCCGCCCCTTGATGCCGAAGACATCCTCGATCGGCATCAGGAAGGGCTGGTCCTTGGCCCGCGGCGGCGTCGGTATGTACGTGTCCACCGCCTCCAGCAAGGCGTGGATCGGCGCGTAGGGCGCGGCCTGCGGATCCGCGTCCGTGGCCATCAGCGCTTGCAGGGCGGATCCGCGGATCATCGGCAGCGTGTCCCCCGGGAACTCATACTGGCTCAGCAGCTCCCGCACCTCCAGCTCCACCAAGTCCAGCAGCTCCGGATCCTCCATCTGGTCCACTTTGTTCAGGAAGACCACGATCCGCGGCACCCCGACTTGGCGCGCCAGCAAGATGTGCTCCCGCGTCTGGGGCATCGGCCCGTCCGGCGCCGCCACCACCAGGATGGCGCCGTCCATCTGCGCCGCGCCCGTGATCATGTTCTTGATGTAGTCCGCGTGCCCCGGCGCGTCGATGTGGGCGTAGTGCCGCGCCGCCGTCTCGTACTCCACGTGCGCGATCGCGATCGTGATCCCCCGCTCCTTCTCCTCCGGCGCGTTGTCGATGCTCTCGAACGAGCGGAAGTCCGCCCCCCCCGCCTGCCCCAAGACCTTCGTGATCGCCGCCGTCAGCGTCGTCTTGCCATGATCCACGTGCCCGATCGTCCCCACGTTCACGTGCGGCTTCGTCCGCTCGTATCGCCCTCGCGCCATGATGCTCCTCCCCTAGCGGCGGTTCGCCACCCGCTCCTTATGCGCTAGCCGCGATGGCCGCAATCTTCTCAGGCGTCTCCGCGTAATGTGAGAACTCCATGCTGGAAGTCGCGCGGCCCTGACTTAGCGATCGCAGAGTGGTGGTGTAGCCAAAGGCCTCCGCTAAAGGTAACTCCGCACGCATGATCTGAGTATTCCCTCTAGCCTCCACGCTGTTCACATTGCCTCGACGTACGTGGAGATCGGCCAGCAGGTCACCAAAAAAGTCGTCGGGCGTCACGATTTCAATCTTCATAATCGGTTCGAGTACGACAGGACGCGCCTTCCTTGCGGCTTCTTTGAAAGCCATGCTGCCGGCGGTCGCGAATGCGAGGTCACTCGAGTCGACGGGGTGATAATTACCATCTACCAGCGTGGCCTTCACGTCGACAACGGGGTAACCACCAACTGGTCCGTTATCCAATGCCTGCCGGACACCCTTTTCCACCGCGGGAATATATTCGGCGGGAATGTTGCCACCCTTGACGGTCGACTCGAACTCAAACCCGCTCCCCGCAGCGCGCGGCTCGATCTGCAGCTTGACATGGGCAAATTGACCACGGCCACCTGTCTGGCGCACGAAGCGTGTCTCCGATTCTGAGAGGCGACGGATGGTCTCCCGATAGGCGACCTGGGGCCGACCTACCGAACAAGCGACACCGAACTCGCGGGTCATGCGATCGACGATCACTTCAAGGTGCAACTCGCCCATGCCAGAGATGCGAGTTTGGCCGGTTTCTTCGTCGAAGACGGAGCGGAACGTCGGGTCTTCCTCAGAGAGGCGATGAAGGGCCCCTGCCATCTTCTCCTGGTCACCCTTGGTCTTTGCCTCAATTGCCACAGAGAGGACGGGCGCGGGAAACGCAATCTCTTCTAGGAGAACGGGATCCGAAGCAGCAGCGAGCGTGTCGCCGGTGAATGTGCCCTTCAGACCGATCACAGCGACGATCCCGCCCGCATAAACCTCCGTAATCTCCTCACGGTGGTCGGCGTGCATCCGTAAGATGCGGCCGACGCGCTCCTTGCGTTCGCGCGTGCTGTTACGCACTGCCATGCCTGCATCAAGCACGCCGGAATAAATGCGGACGTAAGCGAGGCGACCGACGTACGGATCGGCGACGATCTTAAAAGCGAGCGCAGTCAACGGCTCATCGTCGGAGGCGCTTCGTTCCACTTCGGTCCCGTCTGGCCTGGTTCCGACGACCGGCGGCACGTCCCCGGGCGCGGGAAGGTAGTCGACGACGCCATCAAGGAGACGGCGCACGCCTACATTTTTGAGTGCGCTGCCACAAAAGACCGGTGTCAGTGCGTTAGCAAGGGTCGTGCGGCGAATGGCTTTGCGGATCTCATCTTCGCTAAGGGTGTGCCCTTCGATATACGACACCATGACTTGATCGTCATGCTCACCGATCCGCTCGATCATGGTCTCCCGCCAGCGCTCGGTGTCGTCGGCGAGATCCGCCGGAATGTCGCCTTCAGTGGGAGGTTGATCCCGATCGCCGCTGAAGTACCAGGCGCGACGCGTGACGAGATCGATGATGCCTTCGAACTTATCCTCGCTGCCGATAGGGATCTGGACAGGAACCGGCGTCGCGCCGAGCCGACTGCGCATCATCTCCATCGTGCGCCAGTAGTCGGCACCGACGCGGTCCATCTTGTTGACGAAGCAGAGACGCGGCACTTGATAACGGTCGGCTTGGCGCCAAACGGTCTCAGATTGAGGCTCGACGCCAGCGACGGCGTCAAATACGACTACACCACCGTCAAGCACTCGCAGGCTGCGCTCCACTTCGACTGTGAAGTCAACGTGACCAGGAGTGTCGATGATGTTGATCCGGTGGTCGTCCCACGGAACAGTGGTCGCGGCCGCTGTAATCGTGATCCCGCGTTCACGCTCTTGGTCCATAAAGTCCATAGCGGCAGTGCCGTGGTGCACTTCGCCCATTTTGTAGGTGCGGCCGGTGAAATAGAGCATGCGCTCGGTGACAGTCGTCTTCCCCGCATCAATATGCGCGATGACACCGATGTTGCGAATGCGTTCGATGGGGATGTCGCGTGGCACTAACTCACCTGCTGCTCATTCGCTCGCGATCTGTCTGCTTCTCCAAAATGGCCCCCACGCGACAAAGTCGGGCGGATCCGTGACGGCTACCAGCGGTAGTGCACGAACGCACGATTAGCCTCCGCCATACGGTGTGTGTCCTCCCGGCGCTTCACTGCGGCGCCGGCATTGTGGTATGCGTCTTCGATCTCGGCCGAGAGCCGCTGTGCCATCGCCATGCCTTTGCGCGCGCGCGCAGCGGTGAGCAGCCAACGAATAGCAAGCGCACTGCGCCGATCAGCCCGGATCTCGACCGGAACCTGGTAAGTGGCCCCGCCAACCCTGCGAGGCTTCACTTCCATCTGCGGCGTCACATTACGCAGCGCCTGAAGGAAGACTTCTAACGAATCCTGCCGAGTACTCTCGCCGACGCGGTCCAGGGCTTCGTAGACGATACGCTCGGCTGTGCCCTTCTTACCACGCTGCATGACGCGGTTGATCGTCTGCTGCACCGTGACGTTGCTGTAGCGTGGATCTGGCTCAATCCTGCGCCGTTCGGGTCGATTGCGCCGGGGCATGATGTTGTGTCCTTCAACGGTCGCACCCGACCGTAGGGCCGCTTTAGGCGGTGGTGGGATCCTCGCTCTTGCGAGTGCCGTACTTGGAGCGCCCCCGCTTGCGGTTAGAAACACCCTGCGAATCGAGGGCGCCACGAACGACGTGGTAGCGCACACCCGGGAGGTCCTTGACGCGCCCGCCACGAATCAGGACGACGGAGTGTTCCTGCAAGCTGTGCCCCTCCCCAGGGATGTAGGCCGTTACCTCAATGCCATTAGTGAGCCGGACACGGCAGATCTTGCGCAGAGCCGAGTTCGGTTTCTTCGGAGTGACCGTACGGACAGCGGTGCACACGCCGCGCTTCTGCGGCGATCCGCGTCCCGCGTGCGTACGATTGGTGAGAGCGTTGTGAACAAAGCGGAGGGCAGGCGCCTTGGTCTTCTTCGTAACAGGCTTGCGCCCTTTGCGTACTAGCTGATTAATCGTCGGCACGATAGTCCTTTCAACCACGCAACCGCAGTGGTCCCGGACACGAGAAAAGGCCGAAAGCCGACCGGAGAACCTGCCACGAACTTACGACCGCAGCGGTCTTCGCCGGTGGACGGCTTCGGCCCCACGCCCTCGGTGAGGCGCTGAATTGATTTTCTACTCTACGTATCGAGGAAAAACCGTGTCAAGGCAGCGAGTACGCAGTTCTCTAGGACTTTGTAGATATCGGCTTGGATTTCTTTAAACTCCAGCGTAGGAGTGAAGACCGCTGATCCAGAGATTCACGCCCAGGTAGGTAAACAGGACCGCAGCGAATCCACCGACCACGATCCAAGAACCCCGAGCGCCTTTGAGTTGCCGGACCCCTCGCGTGTGCAGATAAGCAGCGAAGATCAGCCAGGTCACTAGGGCTGCGGTCTCCTTGGGATCCCATCCCCAATACCTGCCCCAAGCATCGTTGGCCCAAAAAGCTCCAAGGGCGACGCCGACCGCCAGGAGCGGGAAACCTACCAGAACAGACCGATACGTGAGCTCGTCGCAACGGCGAGCGGCGGGGAGCCAATCGAAGCGCCGCCCTTTGCTGCCTTGGAGGATGTGCATCACAGCCGCGCCAAAAGCGACCGCGAGAACAGCATACGCGAGGATCATCAGGGCCACGTGAATGGTAAGGAGGGTGGGGCTTTGGAGAGCCGGCACCAAGACTTCCTGTCCCTCCGAGGGGAATGCGATGGCACTGGCATAGAGCCCGAAGGAGACCGGCATCACGAAGGCGCCAAGGATCCGCGTGCCGAAACGCCGCTCGGAAAGGACGTACACCAAAGCGATGGCGAAACCGAACGCCATGGAGAACTCGAAGAGATTGGAGTAAGGAGCGTGATCAAGGGCGATCGTGCGGACGACGAGTCCCGCTCCACCAAAGGCCACGGATGCCCAAGCCGCGAGGGAGGCAACGCCGCCTACGGTGCGGGAGCGTTGCCGACGTGACGACGACCCAACCGCCGCCACCGCCATAGGGCCAGCGCTCGTGGCAGCGATGCCCGGGAGCGGAAGGACGACGAGACGGGGATGAATTGCGTAGACGACATACACCGCCGCTGCAACTCCCGCAGCGACTAGTCCCGACCAAAGCAGATAGAGTGCCGTGTCCTCCACCGCGCGCCCGCCTTAGGCCCTTTCACTTTCGGCACCGTCTTCGCAGCTAGCGTCCGCCACGACGCGAACCTTCTCTCGATTCGGCACCTTTTACCCCTATCATGATAGGGGAGCATCTTGAAGCCAGAGTACCTGACTCGTCGCCGTAAGCGCTGACCTTCCTCACACCAGCGTTCACGGAGCCCGGTTCAATCGCAATCGACCAGGCTGATCAGTGCGCCGCTCCAACATCTTTGGAGAAACCATTCAGGAAAAACTCGAACGGCGCCTCGGTGGAAGATATTCCCTAGCGACCACAGCGTCCTTGGTCCAGTGTGGCGAAACTCCTATAAGTACTGACGTTCGATGCCAGGAGCGGCGACAGCGCGCCGTGGCGGACGCAGTCCCGACGCGTGTGTGGTGGCTCTCGCAGCAGAGCCAGCATCGTGAGTCTCGAGAAGCTGCTCGTAGACCTGGCTCATCCGCTGGGCGACCCCAGGCCATTGGAAAGCCACCACAGACTGCCGTGCCGCCTCACCGAACCGGTGGCGCAGGTCATCGTTCGCGAGCAAGGTCTCGATGCGCTCCGCGAACGGCTCAGGGCAGCGCCATGGAACAAGGTAGCCGGTTTGCCCGTCGCGGACGGTGTATTGAAGACCGCCGACAGAGGTGGCAACGACCGGCGTACCGCTGGCAAGTGCTTCAACAGCAACTAAACCGAAGCTCTCGTAATAGGAGGGAACTACACACAGATCAGCCGCACGATAGTAATCGGGGAGAGCTTCGTGACTGACCGCGGCGTCAAAGCGAACACGGTCTCCAATCCCGAGACGGTCGGCTAGCGCCTCAAGGCGGCGGCGCTCCTCACTCGACCGCTCGTCGCCACCAGCGATCAGCACGCGAAGCGGCTCGTCCACATCGGCCACAGCCGCAGCGCGTAGGAGGATGTCGACGCCCTTGAGTGGTTCGAGCCTCCCCACGAAGAGCAAGAACGGTCCGGTGCCCAAGCCGAGCCGCGCGCGCGCGGCGGCGCGGTCACCGGGGCAAAAGCGGTCTAAATCGACGCCGCCCGGCACGACCGTGACGCAATCCGGGGCGGCATCGTAGAGGTCGACGAGGCAGTCCCGCTCGTGTGGAGTCGCGCAGATTAAGTGGTCGGCGGAAGCGACGATCTCACGTTCTGCTGCGATACGTGCGTCTGGCTCGCTCTCGCCTCGACGCGCGCGATTCTTGACTGCGCCGAGCGTGTGAAACATCACAAGGTGCGGGCGTTGCCACGCGGCGGCCAACGCGACACCGGTCAGCCCCGAAACCCAGTAATGAGAGTGGATAAGGTCGTAGGTCAGAGCGGATCGGCGACAGTAGTCGAGGAGTGCGGAGGTAAAAACGGGGGCGACTGCTTGGATAGCGGCGGAGTCGAGTGGCTCGGGGGGGCCAGCTTCTAGCGCGATGAGTCGCACATGGGGGACGATCTCAACCGGCTCCAGCGGCGCTGCGCCATCTTGGCGCGTAAAGATGTCGATAGTACATCCAAGGGCCGCCAACTCACTCGCGAGTTGGCGGATGTAGACGTTCATCCCCCCCGCTTTGGTTGTTCCAGGGAGCGCGAGCGGCGAAGAGTGCGTACTCAGCAGCGCCACGCGGCGCGCCTGCCGCAGCATCTCGCTATGCTCCTCCGCGCTCAAGGCGGAAGCGCGTAACCGGCGACGGAACCCCTCCGAGTTGCATCTTGTACTCCTCACTGCCGCGCAAGAAATTGAAACGGCGGGCACCTCGTTCGATCAAGTGACGGATCAGATAAATCTTCGACGCGAGTCCAACGGCCAAGTCTCGGTAGGCGGGATCGTAGCCGCTGTTGTAGGCCATCACCTCATCCGTGGTCTCGAAGGTAAGCAGGGCTGTGACGCGCCTGCCGTCGACCGTGAGAAAGTAGAAGCGGACGATACCGCGGGGGCCAAAGCGGCGCACTAGCTCGCGGAAGAACGCCGCACGACGACCATCGAGGAATTCGGCTTTGTCGCGGCGTGAGTCACGCATCATCGTGAAGAGACTTTCAAGCGCGGCGTCCATGCTCTGAGGCTCCGATTCGGCTTCGAGCGCCACGCGCGCACCACCGTCAGCCAAATGGCGCAACTTTCGCCGCACTTCGTGGCGGTTCTTACCCTTCAGGCCATCAAGGTAGTCCTCCCAGCGGGCTGGCAGCGTGACGACTGGGCAGACCGCTTCCTGTGTGCTGCGTACGGTCCAACCGCGCCGCCGAGCGACTGCGGGCAGCGCGTCCAGTGTCGGCGAGCCTTCGGCCAAGCCGCAGAGATCGGCTGCCCGGCAATCCCGCTCTTCAAACAACGTGACCAAGGCATCGGCGACAGCGTTCCCTGCCTCTGAGGCGGCCACGATGTCCATATAGTCACAGATTTCCGGATCGCCGATGAACGTCGCGACGCCGTCGCGGAAGCGGACTGGTAAGACACCAACGAGCGTGCCCGTCGCGTCCCGGACGGCATACGGTTCCAACTGCTCGTCTTCAGCGAAGACATGGGCCCAAGCCGCGGGGAAATCGGGATCCGCGAAGATCCCGGCGGGAGGATCGAGCTGCTGAACGAGCGCGGCCCAATCGTCGCGGAGGCCGGTCCAGCTCTCTGGCGCCACGACCAGCTTCAATCGCCGCGTCGTTTCAAGAGAGAGAGGAACTCAGCGCGGGTAACGGCCTCCGTCGCGAAGCTTCCCCGCAGAGCCGAAGTGATCATGCGACTCCCCGGTTTTTTGATCCCACGCATGGTCATGCAAAGATGCTCTGCTTCACATGCCACTGCGACACCCTGCGGCGCGACCACGCGCATCAAGGTGTCGGCGATCGCGCAGGTCAGCCGCTCTTGTAACTGGAGGCGCCGGGCGATCGCGTCGACGAGACGCGCGATCTTGCTGATCCCCACGACGCGACCATTAGGAATGTAGGAAACGTGCACGACGCCATGGAAGGGGAGCAGGTGATGCTCGCACATGGAAAAGAAGGGAATATCTCGAAGGATCACCATCTCATCGTGTGCCTCTTCAAACCCGACCTTGAGGAGGGTCGCTGCTTCGATGCGCATGCCGCCCAAGATCTCTTCGTAGACGTCCGCTATGCGTCGGGGGGTATCGCGCAGGCCCTCACGATTGGGGTCCTCCCCAATCGCACTGAGCACTTCGCGCATTGCCGCTTCAATGCGCAGCTTGTCCACGGGTGTTTTGCCGTTCGACGTCTCTGGTGACGCGCTCATCTGGAGTGCGACCTCTCCTGTTGCTGCTGGTACGGCTACGCTGCGCCACTAATCAAGCGCCGCCTCGATCCCATCCAGCGTAGCGGGAACGTCACGCTGGTCGGGCTGGATCTGGAGAGCGGCGTCGGGGTCCTTGAGCCCAGCGCCGCTAATGACACAGACGACTTGTCGTCCGGCGAGCTCGACGCCTTGGTCGTGTAGCGCGAGCAATCCGGCAACGGACGCCGCTGCGGCTGGTTCCGCGAAGACGCCTTCTGCACGGGCCAAATGCTCGTAAGCGGCCCGGATCTGCGCATCGGTCACGGCGATGATATCGCCACCAGACTCGTCGCGGGCGGCGATCGCACCCTGCCATGAAGCCGGATTTCCAATGCGAATCGCGGTTGCGAATGTCTGGGGATGCTGGACGGGGCGACCCGCTACCAGCGGGGCCGCACCGGCCGCCTGGAACCCGAACATCTGCGGCAACTGCCCGGCGTCCCCGCGATCGTGACTGTCGCGATACCCCTGCCAGTAGGCGGTGATGTTGCCGGCGTTGCCGACAGGCATGCAGTGGATCTGCGGCGCGTCCCCAAGCGCCTCAACGATCTCCCAGGCTGCTGTTTTCTGTCCCTCAATGCGGAAGGGGTTGACCGAATTAACCAGCGCGATCGGGCGCCGCTCCGTCACTGCACGGGCGAGCTGGAGAGCATCGTCGAACGAGCCGTCGACTGCAAGAATGCGCGCGCCATGCGCCACGGCTTGCGCGAGCTTGCCCTGGGCGACGGCACCGCCCGGAACCAGAACATACACG
The DNA here is from genome assembly GCA_965220315.1 of Dehalococcoidia bacterium. Lineage (GTDB taxonomy): Bacteria > Chloroflexota > Dehalococcoidia > Bin125 > Bin125 > JAPOXK01. Next base: position 287,847 of record CBDCPP010000002.1, on the reverse strand, counting down.
CGAAGCCCTTGCCGTGCGGCATAGGCTGCGGCAGAGGCGCTCGTGTTGCCCGTCGAGGCACAGAGCACGGCCTCGTAACCCGCCTCAATCGCCTTAGCGACGGCCACCACCATGCCACGGTCCTTGAAGGAGCCCGTTGGGTTGCAGAATTCAAGCTTGAGCCAAACACGCGCCGCGCCCGTGATCCGCTCCAGCGAAGGGGCAGGAATGAGTGGGGTGCTGCCCTCGCCCAGCGAGATGCGGGGGGTAGCATCGGTCAGGGGAAGGCGATCGGCGAAGCGGGTGAGAACGCCGGGACTGGCTGCGTCGTAAGCCGCGCGGCTCTCAGGCATCGGACCCCGACGCTCCCTCGGGGCGAGAGTAACCCTTGATCTCGCGGACCTCTTGTTCAAGGTCAGCGATTTGGCGACGGCGCAACTTTTCCTGAAAGTTATTGAGTCGCTCTGACTCGCGGGTGGTTAGATTGCGGACCTCTTGCACCAGCCTGCGAAGCTCAGCCAGTGCATGCTCATGCTGTTCGGCTTTGAGTCGCTGCCGTTCAATCGAGCGCTCTACCTCTTCGAGTTGGCCGTTCAGCACACCATAGTCGCGCGCCACACTGTTCGAGCGCTCGGCCGTTGCATCGCTGACAATGCGGATCGCTTCAACCCGCTCCCGGAGCGTATCGAGTTCATGGCGCATATCGCCCACGCCAAGCGCGTCATCGGTAATACGGCGGACCTGCTCCTCAAGAATGGCAAAGCGTTCGTTGAACTGGGACGCGAGATCCTCCATCTCCCGAATCTTGTCGGCCAAGCTCTCCGCGCCGCTTTGCACGCGGCGCTGTGCCTCCGAGTTCGCAGACATCCGCGAATCCAGCGCCACGATATCGACTTCCGCACTGTCGAAACGCTGCGACACCGCGTGGATATCGTCATGGACGCGCCGGACCGCTTCGTCGACGGCGGCCAATCGATCGCTCAGGCCCCCAGCAGTGCGCTCCGCGAACTCGGCGCGGCGCGCTAGCTGCGTCCGATCGTCTCGATCGCTCTGCATCTCGGCGCGGAGTTGCCGCCCCAAGTGCGACACCTGCTCCTGCTCCTGGGCAAACAGTGCTTGCAGTCGATCCAAGCGCTCGCGCAGCGCGTGCACCTCGCGGTCAAGGCCGACCATCGCATCGATCTGATTCGTGACGTTGGCGGTTCCCGACTCAGCCTTTTGGAACCGCTCGGCCAAGTCCCAAAGCTGCGTGTGATCGATCTGCGCCTGCTCACTCTGACGACTCAGCTGCTGGCGGAGACTGTAGACCTCGGCCTCAAGCCACTCAACCATCGTCTCAGAAGACTCGGAAGGGGGTGGGGCCGTCACGACATCCTCATCCCAGGGGGTCCTCGATTCGCAAGCGGATCCCTTGCTCGACAACGGCGTCGAGACGTGCGGTTTGCGCAAGGAATCGATCGCAGTCGGCTTCGCGGGCGTGGTGAGTGGTGATGGCGATCTCCGCAGTGCCTGCCACTGCATCTGTCTCCATCTGGAGAAGTGACGCGATGCTGATGTTGTTATCAGCCAAGGCGCTCCCGATCTCAGCGAGCACGCCAGGCCGATCTCGCACCAAGGCACGCAAATAATACTGCATCCGCAGCGAGCCAACGGGCTGGATGCAGGCGCCAACACTGGGCGGCCGCGCCGGCCGACGCGGCCGCCCAGTGGCGATGCCGCGCACGATATCGAGAAGATCGGCGATGACAGCGCTAGTCGTGGGCGCCGGGCCGGCACCAGGCCCCTCGAACAGCGTGCGGCCTATCAAGTTCCCCTCTACCGCGATCGCGTTCAGGACACCATCCACTTTGGCCAAGGGATCATCCTCTGGCAGCAGCGTCGGATGCACGCGCACGTCGAGTCCGCCAGCGGCGCGGCGCGCTGTCGCCACGAGCCGAACGACGTAGCCCAGACGCCGCGCGTACGTAAAATCTTTCGGGGTGAGTTGGGTAATCCCCTCGCGGTACACGTCGTCCGGCCGAACCGTGACATGAAACGCGAGCGTGGCGAGGATCGCGAGCTTATAGGCGGCATCAGTGCCATCGACATCGTTAGCAGGGTCTGGCTCCGCATAGCCGCGCCGCTGCGCCTCGGCGAGGGCAACCTCGTAGGTAAGGCCTTCGCGCGCCATCGCCGTCAACATGAAATTGGTAGTGCCGTTGATAATGGCCTGAATGGCAGCGACCTCATTCGCATGAAGGTCACGCTGCAACGGCGCGATGATCGGAATACCGCCTCCCACACTCGCTTCGTATAGGAGATCGACGTTCCGTTGATACGCGAGCTCGAGGAGTTCGGGCCCAGCAATCGCCATGACCTCTTTGTTAGCGGTCACCACATGCTTGCCGGCTTCGAGAGCGGCGCGAATGCAGGTGGTCGCCGGCTCGATCCCCCCCATTACTTCGACGATGACTGCGAGCGTGGGGTCGGTCACGATCGCGAGTGCATCGTCCGTGAGTACACTCGGATCGACCGAGACCGCGCGGGGGCGGGCCGGATCGCGCACGGCGATCCGTTGTACCGCGATCGTGCGGCCGCTGCGCTCGGCGTAGTAGTCACGCTGCTCTACAAGCGTCTGGTAGACGCTCTGACCCACGCCGCCGAAACCAAGGAGGCCCACGCCGATCGGCGGGGCGGCAGACTCCGTCATGGTTTTACGCTTGGGCGTCGCTATCGGCGGGGGCGGCCTCGTCAGCAGGGGCGGCCTCGTCAGCAGGAGCGGCCTCGTCAGCAGGGGCGGCCTCGTCAGCAGGGGCGGCCTCATCGGCAGGAGCGGCCTCGGCGGCAGGAGCGGCCTCGGCGGCAGGAACGGCCTCGGCGGCAGGAACGGCCTCGGCGGCAGGAACGGCCTCGGCGGCAGGAACGGCCTCGGCGGCGGAGGCTACGCTATCTACTTCGGTCCCAGACGAGGGAGGGCTCGGCGCCTGCGAGGAGACCGCGTTCGTGCTTGCGTCAGCGTCGCTCGAAAGCGAAGGGTCTTCGGGTTCGCGCGTGCGCAGCGGCCGTGACGCCTGACGATATTGCGCAGCCAGACGCATGTGCTCCGCCGTGTAGGGGAGCAGCGCCACGTGCCGGGCGCGTTTGACCGCGGTAGCGAGGCGCCGTTGATCCGCGGCGGTCAGACCGGTCTTACGCCGCGGGTCGATGCGGCCGCGCTCGGAGACGAGGCGGCGGAGACGATCGACATCCTTGTACGAAATCGTCTTGACCTCGTCCGGGGTATAGATGGGCGCACGGCGCCCGCGGCGCCGGCGGGGGCGCCGCCCGCGCGACGAGTCGTCGCCGCCAGCGGACTCTTCGCGCGGAGATCGTTCCGCCGCCACGGGGCGGGCGGGCGGGCGGGCGGGCGGCTGCGCGACGCTCGGGGCATCGGCGCTGCCGGCCGTTGGCGCGGCTGGCGCCGCGTCGGTATCAGGGATCATGGCGATGCCACTCCTTCGGAACCCTTCGCAAGAAGGATGCCCTCATTCAAAGGGCAGGTCGTCCGGGGCGATCTGGCCACCGGACGCCACGGGGGAAGACTCGTCGGCGAAGGGAACGCCTTGCGCACTATCCAAGAATTGGACGTCTCGCGCGATAACTTCGGTGAAGTAACGGCGCTGTCCTTCCTTATCATCGTACTGGCGCGTTTGCAAGCGCCCTTCAACGTAGACGCGGCGTCCCTTGGTGAGATACTGGGCCACGTTCTCGCCAAGCTTGTCCCACGCTACGACGGAGAACCATTCGGTCTCCTCGCGCCGCTCGCCTTCTCGAGTCGTGTAATTGCGATTAACCGCGACGCTCATCTTGGTACGCGCCGTGCCATTGACGGTGTAGCTCATCTCGGGGTCGGCGCCCAAGTTACCGATGATCATGACCTTGTTGAGGCCAGCCGCCATGAGAGCCTCCCTCTACTTGATGCTGCTGTGGTTAGGCGTCGTTACTCGCCGCGACACCGTCCGAGTCACGGCGGATCAAAAGGTGGCGTAGCACCGACTCGTCGATGTTGAGCGATCGCTCGATCTCGGCGTGATCGCCGGTACTGGAAAATTCGGCGATCACGTAGTCCGCCTCGAATTGCCGCTTGATCGGATAGGCGAGGCGCCGCCGCCCCCAGTGGAAGACATCCGAGACATCGTATCCTTGGGATGCGACCAGCGTACGCAGGGCATCCATCTTGGTGGAAAGCTCCGTTTCCTCCTCGACCGGGTGGTAAAGAACCATGAGTTCGTGGTCGTGCTCCAAGCGGCTTCCTAGCCTTCCGTCGCATCCCGGGCCGGATGGTTTAAGAATTTCGTTTAGTGTAAGGATTATAGCGGGGGTACTCGCCGCCAGCGCCACGCAGCGTCCGTTCCACAGTCATCACTCCAGAGATCAAAAGAGCGCTCCCATGCCCAGTCGCGGCCCGGCAGCGCCATCAGGACGACGAAATGCCCGGGACGGGAAAGTGTTGGACTAGTTCGCTCACCTCCGCCCGCACGGCCTGCTGAGTCGCGGCGTCTTCGATGTCGTCCAAGACCCGTCCGATCAGCCCGGCAACCACGCGCATCTCCTCGGGCCCCATTCCACGGGTGGTCAGAGCAGGCGTGCCGATGCGGATACCACTGGTAACGGTGGGCTTCCGCTGATCGAACGGGATTGTGTTCTTGTTCACGGTGATGCCGGCGGCGTCGAGGGCTGTCTCCACCGCCCTGCCTGTGTAACCGCGAACGCCCACATCGACCACAAGCAAGTGGTTATCGGTGCCGCCCGAAACGAGACGGAGTCCCACAGCGCGCAACCCCTCGCCCAGGGTTTGCGCGTTCTCGATCACGGCGGCGGCGTACCGACGGAAATCCGCCGAGGCGGCCTCGCGGAAAGCGACCGCCTTGCCCGCGATCGTGTGCATGTGCGGGCCGCCGGAGGTGCCGGGAAAAACCGCACGGTCGATCGGCGTCGCCATTTCGGCATTGGTGAGGATGAAGGCCGATCGCGGGCCACGCAGCGTTTTGTGCACAGTGGATGTGATGATGGCCGCGTTCCCAACCGGAGTGGGGTGCAGTCCCGCCGCTACGAGCCCCGCGACGTGTGCCATGTCAGCGATCACCGTGGCGCCCACACTTGATGCCACGTCGGCGGCACGGGCGAAATCGTACTGGCGCGGGTAGGCGGTCGCGCCGATCACAATCGCTTTCGGGCAGTATTCACGGGCGGCTGCGGCCATGGCGTCGTAGTCGATCCGCTCAGTTTCCGGGTCGACGCCATAGGACACGAAGTTGAACCAACGGCCGGAAAAGTTGACGCGTAAGCCGTGCGTGAGGTGGCCGCCATGGCTGAGCTCCATGCCGAGCGCTGTATCCCCCGGCTCAAGCACAGCGTAGTAGGCGGCGAAGTTGGCTTGGGCTCCCGAATGCGGCTGTACGTTGGCGTGCTCCGCGCCGAAGAGTTCCTTAGCCCGTTCGATGGCGAGAGTCTCGATCTCGTCAACGAACTCGCAGCCGCCGTAGTAGCGCCTACCGGGGTACCCTTCGGCGTACTTGTTGGTCAGGATCGAGCCCATCGCCGCCAGCACTGCGGGACTCGTGTAATTCTCGGAGGCGATCATCTCTAGAGTGTCGCGCTGGCGCGCGGCCTCGCGGTCTAAGGCAGTAGCAACCCCCACATCCGCAGAAGCCAACAGCCCACTGGCGCGCGTCAACGTCATATGTTCACTCTAACGACGTCAACACCGAGATGCGATTAACTAGTCTTTTTGTGCAACAGCCCATGCGTCGACAGATTCGGCTCCGGCGTCCAGGAGCGCTCGAGCACAGGAATCGAACGTAGCTCCCGTAGTGGTGACATCGTCGACCAACAAGATACGGCGGCCGCTGGCATGCTGCGGATGCGCTACGAAGGCGCCGGCCACGTTGATACGCCGGGCTCCCAAAGGAAGCCGCGCTTGCGGCGCTGTGGCTCTGGTCCGGCGGAGCGCGTTTGTCTCGACCGGGCGACCGAGGCGTGCCGCCAAGCGCTGGGCGATCAGATCCGCTTGATTGAATCCGCGCACTCGCCGACGGCGACCGTGCATCGGGACAGCCACGAGACAGTCCACATCGTCGGGGATCGCGCTCACGTCGACCGCCGCGATGAGCGGACCGACCACTGCCGTTATCCCTCCGTACTTCAGCGCCAGGATCGTGTCCCGAACGCCTCCAGCGTAGATGAATGCCGACCGCCGGGAACGGAAGACGAAAGGCTGGCTCGGGCGGTCGTCATACAGGCCTATCGAAGGCGTTGGTATCGGGGTACCCGCAGGCAGAGCCGTCCAGCCGTGCGGGCCGCGATCGACGGCTACGCGAGGGAACTTCGCCAGGCACGAATCACAGAGGTTGGCACCCCACTGATCGCAAACGACGCAACGCGAGGGGAAGAGCAGATTGAGCAGTGCGTCGCGCGCCTGGCCGGCTGACGGGAGATCGAACCGCACTCGGTGCATGGGAACACGCATGGTCGCCTCGCGGTTACGGCTCCAGTGAAACGTTACACTGCCGCCATGGACGTCACGGTACGGCTGTATGCCAGCCTCGCGGAAACGGCCGGGGTGCGGGAGGTAGCCCTATCGCAGCTGCCACCGTCAATCACCGCGCGCGATCTGGGAGCGGCAGTGTTCGAGCGTTTCCCAACCCTGAGCCCACTGCGAGAGTCGGTAGTCTTCGCCGTGAACGCGGAGTATGTCCTGCCGAACCACCCAATACAGCCCGGCGACGAGGTCGCTCTGATCCCGCCGGTGAGCGGCGGCGCGGCGGCGCCAGAGCTGTTTCGGATCACGGACGCACCCCTTGATGTGCCGGCGATCCAACGGCTGGTGCACACGGATGCCAGCGGGGCCGTCTCGATCTTCGTGGGCGTCGTACGCAACACCAATCAGGGACGTGCCGTTGACCATCTGGAGTACGACGCCTACCCGGCGATGGCGACGAAAGTGATGCGTCAGATCGCGTCGGAGGCACAGGAGCGCTGGAACATCAATGAGATCGCGATGCACCATCGCAGCGGACGGCTCGCTATCGGAGAAGCGAGCGTGGTGGTAGCCGTATCGGCTCCGCATCGCGGCGCCGCGATCGCGGCCTGTCAGTACGGGATCGACCGGCTCAAGGCGATCGTCCCAATCTGGAAAAAAGAAGTCTGGACGGATGGAGAGCACTGGGTGGAGGGGAGCCGCGCGCCGCGCGATGAAGCGGCGCCAAGCCCGGAGCCTTCGACACCATAGCGATAGAGGGAACGATCGGGACGTCTACCAGCGGCGCCTCCGCGCCTTGCTCGGCGTGCTATCGCGAGGCTTGCGGCCGCTGCGGAAATCGGGCGCATCGATCGCAAAGACGTTAGAGACGCTCGCGTCCATGAGGCGGGACGCAATGCGATCGGCCAGGGCTTCGCGATCCATGAGATCGGCGTTTGTGGTAACGACGGTGGGGAGTCGCTGCAGATAGCGGTAGGTGAAGATCTGGTAGAGCTTCTCCTCGGCCCACGGCGTGGTGCTGTGCGCGCCGAGATCGTCGAGGACTAGGAGGCCAGCATTGCGCACGCGATCGAAGAGCGCATCGTATCCGTCGCCGCGAGCAGGGTTGTATGAAGAACGAAGGTGGTCGAGCAGATCCGGCACGACGGCGAAGTAGACGCCGTCGCCTTCCTCGAGGCGCGCGCGCGCGATCGCGGCAGCCAAGTGCGTCTTGCCGCGGCCGGTGTCGCCCGTGAAGATAATCCAGCCCTCCGGCTTATCGGCATAGGCGCGGGCCATGCGCAGCGCGGCCTGAAGATTGGTCGCCTGCGTGGTATCGAGGTTGCCTCTCCCCTTCGGGCGGAAGTTATCGAAGCTCAGCCGGTTCAAGACATCGCGACTCACTCCGCCGATCTGAGCGTAGGTGCCGGCCTTGGGAGCATCGACGGGCAGATTCTGGACCATTGGCGCCTCGAGCCAGCGCGCGAGCCATTCCGGCAGCGACTCGGACGGTGCAGTCGTGGTGATCACCGTCGGCAGCTCAGCCTGGCGTCGGTAATTCAGGAGCTGAAATAGCTTCTCACGCGCCCACTCCGTCGGGTTCCCAGCATCAAGGTCGTCAAGGATGAGCAAGGGGGCGCTTCGTACCTGCTCGAATAGCCTGGCGTAGGGAAGATCCGAGTCCGCGCTGTAGGCCGCGCGCAGATGATCAAGCAGATCGGGTACGACCATGTATAAGGCGGGAAGCCCGTCGGCAATGCGCTCATTCGCGATCGCTGCAGCAAGAGCTGTCTTCCCACCGCCGGTCGCGCCCCAGAGCGCGAGCCACCCCTGCGGCGCCTCCGCGAACGCGGTCGCCGCGCGTACGGCTTCAGCGAAGGCGGGGGAGCGATCCGTCGGCAGCCCGCCGAAACGGATGCCGGTAAGTGGTCCCAGGTTGCTATAGCGGTGGAGCCGCGCCGCCTGCTCATCGCGGGCCTCGTCCTGCGCGCAGCGACAAGGGATCGCACGGCCGAAATCCTCGTGCCCAGGGGGCAGATTGCGACGCACAAAGCCAGCGTCGTTGCACTCCGTGCACCGAGGCACGAGCGACATCTCAGGCGGCGCCTCAGCGCTGGATGAGGTGCCCGTACTCGGAATCGCGCCAGCGGCCAGAATGTCGCCTAAGCGCCTCATCGTCTCGTCCCTCACTCTGCCAGCGCTCCAAGATGCGGCTAATGTAGCGCCAGCTCCGTTTGTTCAGCTCCGCGGCCTCGCGGAATGCATCGTTAATCCACTCCCAGGGGTAAAGCGCCTCCGCTTCGACGAGCTCCTCCGCGATTTGGGGCGTGATCGGTCCCACGGTCTCTTCGTAGAGCGTAAAGATGCTGCGTGCACGTTGGGGGGTGGGCGGATATGCGGCGAGCGCTGGTCCGTTCGCCAGCTCGCCGCGGCGCACCCGTTCGATCGTGCGGCGATCCGCCACAGTGTTGATGGTGATGTACGAGCGAGGCCGCTCCGCCTCTGCGCCGTCGACTCGGAGCAGCACCCCGCGCGCAACGGCGGCGGCGATGCCGCGTTTGAATGCCGCCGCAACTTCTGCGGCATCGGGCGCGGACAACATGCGGGCCAACGCGTCCACGAGCGGCCGCTCGGTAGCGAGGATCTCAACGTCAAGCAGCCGGGGAAAGCGCCGCAAGCGTTGCACAGCGGCGATGGCATACAGGGAGACTAGTAGCTCGGCCGGGTCGTCCATCGCCGGAACCAGCGTAGAGAGCAACGCTGCAGGAATGGCCACGTTTTTAGCCGAGGAAGGGAACCCCGGATAAGCACCGGCGCTGGAAGCGTATTGATCAGTCATTGGAGAAAGTATCCAGACGCCACTCTGCGTCGGGTGGAGAGGCTTCCTCTTGGCGGAGTAAGAGATCTTCAAATTTGGCGATGTTCTTGACGAAGCGCAGATGGACGACGCCGCTAGGGCCGTTGCGGTGCTTGGCTACGATCAGTTGCGCGACGCCCGCAGGATAGTGCGAACCTGGCTCTCTCGGATGCAGATCTTCCCACTCTTCGCGTTGCACATACATGTCTTCGCGATAGATGAAGATCACCACGTCCGCGTCTTGTTCGATCGAGCCGCTCTCCCGCAGGTCGCTGAGCATGGGGATGTGTGGCTGGCGCGCCTCGACGGCGCGCGACAGCTGGGAGACTGCAAGCATGGGCACTTGCAACTCGCGCGCGAGCTCCTTGAGTGAGCGCGAGATGTAACTGATCTCGGCAACGCGATTGGTCTCGTTGCCGAAGCCTGCGTGCATCAGTTGAATGTGGTCGACGACCAGCAAGTCCAACCCAACGTCCATCTTGATTCGACGCGCCTTCGCACGCAGCTCGGCCACGCTGAGGCCGGGTGTGTCGTCGATGTAGATCTCCGCTTGTGAAAGGTTGCCGATCGCGCGGCTAATGCGCGCTTCCTCCGCTTCGCTATGACGGCCCCAGGGCAATCGCTGAGAGTCGACGTTGGCCTCGGCAGAGACAAGCCGGCTCGCCACCTGCTCGCCGGACATTTCCAAACTGAAGATTGCGACCTTTCCCTGTTGTCCCAACGCCAGGTTGCGCGCCATCGCCAGGGCCAGGGCGGACTTACCAACGGAGGGGCGGGCCGCCAGCACCGCCAAATCGGATCGCTTGAGGCCCGTGAGCAATGTGTCCAGATCGGAGAACCCAGTGCGCGCAGGCTCGGTTAGCCGGCCCGTTTCTTCATCCGTGGGTGGGCCGAGGAAATCCTCCAAGAGGTCACGCAGCGGAACGAAGTCGCGCAGGCGCTCGCCGCCGCGCAAGTCCAGGAGCAGGCTCTCGGAGCGGGCCAGCGCGTCCGAGAGGTTGGGACCACCGTCGTAACCGATGCGGGCGATGGTGCCGGCGGCGTCGATCAGGCGGCGATAAGTCGCATCGCGCGTGATAATGCGCGCTGCGTGCTCCACCCCAACGGAGGTTGGCAGATCGGCGACGATTTGGCTGATGTACGCAAGCCCGCCCGCCTCCTCAAGCTTGCCGCTTCGCCCCAGCTCGTGCGCCAGCGTGACCTGGTTGACGACCTCGTTGCGATCCCAGATCTTGAGCGCGGCCTCGTACATCCAAGCGTGGCGCTCATCGGCAAAATCACGAGGGTTAAGGATCGCGGCAACGCGGGTCAGCGCCGCCTCGTCGACCAGAACGGCCGCGATGACCGTCGCTTCCGCTTCGACGTCACTCGGTGGGGCTTTCTCCAAGACCATCCGAACCCCCGTGGGGGTTCAGGACGGCTTGTCCTGCCCCCGTTAATCGCTCTCGGTCTGCGGCTCCACGTCAGGAGTCGCAGCCTCTGCGCTCTCGTCCTCTGTCTCCTCCGCCGGCACTTCCTGCTCGGTGGCCGGCGGTGGATCCGCCGACTCACCTTCTTCGGAGGCGACCTCCACCGTGACATTCGCGAAGACATTGCGCGTGAAGCGAACGCGCACGCCTTGCGTCCCGATGGCCTTGATCGCCTGCCCCAGCAGGACCTGCCGGTGCTCGATCTTTGCGCCGACCCGCTCGCTCAGCTGGCCCGCGATGTCAGCCGCTGTGACTGAGCCGAAGAGGCGCCCCTGCTCACCAACCTTGGCTGCAAGTTCGACGGTGGCCCCGTCGATGCGATCAGCAAGCAGGCGGGCGGCCGCATCGGCCTTTTCTTGGCGGACGGCGTCCACTTTGGCGAGCTTGGTCGCCCGCTCGATCGCCGCCTTCGTGGCTGGGGCCACAAGCTCACGAGGCAGGAGGTAGTTCCGCGCATAGCCGTTCTTGACCTCCTTGACCTCTCCAACGAGCCCAGAGCCCTCGACCTCTTTCAGAAACACGACCTTCATCGCGACCCTCCCCGCATCCGGATTGAGTCGCAGATCCGTTGTGACGGATCCGCGACCTACAGCCAACTCAATAATGCTCGCCAATGGCTTATGGGCGCACCACTCCAGAGAGTTGACAGCGTATTCCACGGTATAAGCGAAACGGTCGCCAAGCCTAGCGCTTCTGTCACAAAGACAACCGGAAGCGGCTGGCCGAGACGGCGGGGTAAAGACCTCCTCGCCGAACCCTCCCTGAAAAGATAGAACGGGCGTTCTGTCTACGCAAATCACAGGGGGGGTGGGGGGCTCTCTCCCAACAGCGAAGGGAGCGTGTTCCGATAGGCGTCGCCGATATCGCTGATGGGTAGATCAATGGCCGCACCGACACGCAGGCGGTCGCTGGATACAGTTCCGAGGAGCGCAATTGGAATTGCGATCTCCGTAGCGAGGGCGCCGAATTCACTCCGAACACGAGGGTGGATGCTGACGACGGCGCGCGCGCCGGCCTCTCCGAAGAGAGCAGCGTCGATCCGGGTACCGAGTTCGATCGAAGTGCCCTCGAGGCCCACACCACCTGCGACGGCGCATTCCGCCAGCGCTACTGCGAGCCCGCCATCCGAGCAGTCGTGGGCGGAGCGAAGTAGACCGCGGTGGGCAGCGGTGGTCAGAAATCGGATGAGCGCAGCCTCCCCAGGGAGGTCCACGGCGACGGGGCCCGCTTCAAGTTGATGAAGCGTCGCGAGGTACTCACTGCCACCCAACGTCGCCGGATCCTGCGGAACATCGGTACCCGCGAGGAAAACGAGGTCGCCCTCAGCCCGGAAGGGCATGCGAACGATCCGGTCCACATCCTCGATCACTCCCAGCATCCCCACGATCGGCGTCGGCGCGACAGGGACGCCGTTGGTTTCGTTGTAGAGCGAGGCGTTCCCCGAGACGACTGGGGTGCCAAGTGCACGAGCAGCAGCACCAATGCCACGCACGGCCTGCGCCAGCTGGTAGGCGATGGAGGGACGTTCGGGGTTGCCAAAGTTGAGGCAATCGGTGAGGGCCAGTGGCGTCGCACCGGTACAGGCAACATTGCGCGCCGCTTCCGCAACGGCACGGGCACCCCCGACCCAAGGATCAATGTGGGTCGTACGGCCGTTGCCATCGGTGGCGAGAGCGATGGCGCGCTGCGTGCCTTTGACGCGTAATACCCCAGCATCACTGCCGGGCACGAGCACCGTGTTGGTCAGCACCTGTTGGTCGTACTGGCGCGTGACCCAATTCTTGTCCGTGATGTTGGGCGCAACCAGCAATGCAAGCAGCGCGTCGTTTGCGTCGGAAAGGTCCGGAAGCGTGCCAGGATCGAAGCTTGCTGCCGCCGCCGCCGCGGGATCGCGCACGCCCTCGTTTTCATAGGTAGGCGGTGATGTGAGAAGCGCGGTGCCGACGCTAGCAACCTCTTCGTCTCCATCCACGACGCGTGCGATGCCGTCCTCTGTCACTTGGCCGATCACCGTGGCTGAGAGCTCCCAGCGCTCGAAATGTCGCACGACATCGTCCTCATGGCCGCGCCTGACAACCACCAACATCCGCTCTTGTGATTCCGAGAGCATGACGTCATAGGGCGTCATGCCAGCCTCGCGGCGGGGGACGCGGCTCACATCGATGCGCACGCCCGTTCCGGCCTTGGCCGCGCATTCGACCGCGCTGCTGGTGAGTCCGGCGGCGCCGAGGTCCTGTAGCCCCGTGATCCAATCCGGATGGTCGGTCGCCAACTCAACGCAGGCCTCCATCAGCAGCTTTTCCATGAAAGGATTGCCTACCTGCACTGCAGGGCGGCGCTCTTCGCTGCGGTCGCCGAGTTCCACACTGGCAAACGTGGCACCGTGGAGCCCATCCTTGCCCGTGTCGGCACCGACCAGCATGAGTGCGTTGCCTGGTCCATCGGCGCGGGCGCTGAGGAGTTCGCCCCGGCGAGCCAGACCGACGCACATCGCATTCACCAGCGGGTTGGCCGTGTAGGACCCGCCGAATGCTACCTCGCCCCCAACATTGGGAATGCCCAAGCAGTTGCCGTAGTCGCCAATACCGGCGACTACATTCTTCAGTAGCCGCCGGCTGTCTCGCTGGGATGGCGGACCGAAGCGCAATGAGTCGAGGAGAGCGATCGGCCGCGCGCCCATGGCGAAGATATCTCGCACGATGCCGCCGACCCCAGTCGCAGCGCCCTGGTAAGGCTCGATCGCGCTGGGATGATTGTGCGACTCGATCTTCATCACCACTACCCAGCCGTCGCCGATGTCGACGGCACCCGCGTTCTCACCGCCCAGCGAAGTAAGGATGTACGGCGCTTCGACAGGGAAGTGGCGGAAGAGCGGACGCGAGTGCTTATAGCCGCAATGCTCACTCCAGAGGGCGCCGATCATGCCAAGCTCGACCGGCGTAGGGTCACGGCCGAGGCGCGTGCGTGCGTCCTCGTACTCAGCCCGGCTCAGGGCGATCTGTTCGAGCGTCGCGTCGTCGATAGCGTGTGCGGGTGTCGTCAAAGCATCAGTTCCACCGCTCAATCATTGAGCGCCAGATGTAGAGCCCGTCCTCGCCTCCCAACAACGCTTCGCTGGCCCGTTCGGGGTGCGGCATCATGCCACAGACGGTGCCGGCGGCATTCATAACACCGGCGATATGGGAAACAGAACCGTTGGGATTCGCGGACGCCGTCACATTGCCGGTGGCGTCCACATAGCGAAAAAGGATTCGCCGCTCCGTCTCAAGCTCCGCCAAAGTGTCCGGGTCAGCAAAGTAGTTCCCTTCCCCATGCGAAATCGGCAGCATGAGCCGCTGTTCTTCCGCACACGCGTTTGTGAAGTGCGTATCCGCGCGTTCGACGCGGACGTGCTGCGGAGCGCAGCGGTACTGGAGGCTCTGATTCCGGCGGAGCGTGCCCGGCAGCAGTCCTGCCTCGCAGAGAATCTGGAAACCGTTGCATGAGCCAAAGACCAACCGGCCCGCGGCTACATGGCGCCGGAGGGCGGTCATCACTGGGGAGAAGCGGGCGATCGCACCGCAACGCAAGTAGTCGCCGTGCGCGAAACCGCCCGGAACGATGACTGCATCGTAGCCGTCAAGACTGCTCTCGCGGTGCCAGACGAGATCGGTGGGATGGCCCAACACGTCTTGGAGAACGTAGCGGCAATCGCCGTCGCTCCAGGTACCAGGAAATACGAGGACGGCGAAACGCACGCGCTACTCCTGCGTCGATCTAAACACTACCCGCGACAGTGACTAAAGCTAAAGGCTTCCACTTTCGCGAGGATTGGCTTAAGCGATCTCAGGAGGCTCACTGCCGTCAATAGGGAGATCGCTAAACGGCTCGGGGGGCGCTGTGAAGTCCTTTGGCAACAGGCTGCGCGTGAGACGCTCCTGCTCAGCAGCCGTGGGTTCAGGATAACTGATACGCGAATGGTAAACGCCACGGAGCGTGACCTTAAATGATTCGCCCACCAGACGAAGATCGCGAAGGGTCATGTCGCTATCGTCGAGTTGCCGCTCAGCGAGACGTTCGCTGATCACGCCATCGATCAGACTGTCGATCTGGTCCGGGTCGCGGTTGTGGGAGGAGCGGACCACCGCTTCGCAGGAGTCGGCCAGCATGATGATAGCTGTCTCGCGGGAGCGAGGACGGGGCCCTTCATAGGTGAAGCCAGTCGGGTCGACATCGGGGTCGATCTGCGCGGCCTTCCGATAAAAATAGGTGACGAGCCGAGTGCCGTGATGCTCGGGAATAAAGTCCCGCACCCGCTCCGGCAGTCGATGCCGCCGGCCGAGTTCCAGCCCCCAGCGAACGTGTTCCTGGATCACGCGGGCGCTTTCCCACGGGTCGACACCATCGTGGGGGTTTTCCCCATCGCCTTGATTTTCGATGTACATATGTGGCTGTGCGAGCTTACCGATGTCGTGATAGTAGGCCCCCACCCGCACGAGCAGCGGATGCGCGTCAATCTGCGCAGCGGCGCGTTCGCCCATGGTCGCGACAAGCAGCGAATGATGAAACGTTCCGGGCGCCTCTTCTTGGAGGCGCCGTAAGAGTGGTTGGGTGAGTTGAGCCATCTCCAGCAGTTGCAGGCGCGTCGTAACACCAAACGTTGAACCGAGAAAGGTGAGTGCGCCCACCGTGACGACGCCAGTGACGAACGTCGCAATGAGGGCCGTGAGCGCGAGCCACGCAAGAGCGACCGTGGAACGATCGTCGCTGAACAGCCAAAAGGCGAGCCCAGTGATGAACACCGTGCCGCCGATGACGCCACCCACCACTGCATACTGGGTCACCCGCTCCACTCGTGTGCTTGCAAAGACGCCCGCGACGCCAGCAAACAAGAACGCAACCGTCGGCCGCAGCGCTTGTTCCGCGCTCGGCGTGTTGGTCACGTCGTAGTCCGGGAACGCCATCGCGGCGAAGCCGCCAAGGGCCGCCACGATCGTGGCGACGACGAGCGCCAGCGTCGTCTCTAAAAGCACCGCGGCAAGTACGGCCACCGCCGCCAGGGGTAAGATTAATTCAAGCGCCTTATTCTGCTCTTCTGGGAGAACGGCCGGGAAGTACCAGCGCGCGGCGAGCGCCGCCAAAAATATCAAGACGCCCAGCAGGACGAGCCGACGGTCACTTGCAGCTGCGCGCGGATGCGTGAGGGCAAGGTAGGCGCCCAGCGTCACCGCGCAAGCCGCAGCGAGGATGAGGACAGCGATCAACTCGTCGCCGGGTACGCCGCCCGACTTCGGGGTGAGCCGTTCAAGCGCTTCACTCGCCACCGCGTCGATCTCGGTCGCGGTGAAGCTGGCGCCGCGGAGCGAAACGGGAAGCGCGCAGCGCGCCAAGATGTCCACACCGGTCACCTCCGCGCCTCGGAGAAAGACGAGCTCTCCTTCCCCGAAGGCACAGCCGACAGGGGCAACAATCGACCGCGCTTGCTCACGAGCAGCGATCGTGGCCGCATCGTCGATCACGACGTTGGGCATGATCAGCGGCGCCACGAGTTCGACGACAACCTCACGAACGGTCGGAGCGAGATCTTGATCGACGCGATTCGGAATCTCTGGACGAAGCGCCTCTAGATCGCTCTCGATGATGTTCGCCGCGAGCAATTCCGTGAGGAGGATGGTGGCTTCGTCGCGAGCCGTCTCCCACTGGGCGTTGGTAAAACTGAGCACAAGAATCTGCCCGCGGAGACTGAGCGGTAACCCGGGTACCGCGGCGAGAGCGGTCGTCCGCTCTGCTTCCGTTGCGATCGAGTCGCGGATATCGCTAATGCGCGTGAGCATGGCCTGCAGGACGCCCGCTTGCGCGCGCTCCACCCCACGATCGACCGTGACGAACGCAGCCACGTTCTCGCTGGCCGCATCGCGAGCGAGGTCTGTGAGGACAACGCTCTCGAAAGCGATCTCCTCCTGAGCCCGCACGTCGTCCAGAGCGGTCTCCCCGACCTGCGGCAACGTCTCTGCGGGCTCAATCGGGATCAGCGCGATCGTGAGCGCGACTGAAAGCCCCACGACGAAAGTCGCGAGACGAACGGGCGTAAAAAAATGGTGCCGGTCCTGCGGAGAAGCCACTATACCGGGCAGTCTATTGCAGCAGTGCTGCCACTAACCGCCTAACAACTCCGAGACGAATCGCCAGCCGGCCGGCGGTTTGGCCGCGAAGCTGTCCCCCGAGCGCCTCCACAGGCACCTATCGCCTCTTCGAGCGCGCTCCGAAGCTAGCCTGCTGTCTGTTGATCAGAGCTTCCGGCGCCGTATGAGACAACCCGCGAGGAATGCCGCCACCGGGCCCCGGCGGCGCGCGCAGTGAGCGCGCGGCATGCTTAGTCCGCGGAGGGAAGAACCTTTGGCTGCATCAGTTCGAGCGCTCGGTCATCGATCGCAAGCGCGCCGTCACCCGGTTTGATGCAGAGCACCTCAATACCAGTTTCTTCGTCCTTGTAGCGCTTACCAAGCTGCACGGCCATGCGAACCCTCCGTGATCGGTCAGTGCGTCGAAATTACTTTTTTGCGTCCAAGGGTTTTCCGCAGCACTTGAGCTCTGCATCGCCGCCCTTGGTCACGATGAACTCTGCTCCGCAGACGGAGCAGATGTAGCGCTTTCCAGTCTGCGCATTCGCCATTCCATCGACCTCCGCGTACCGGTCCGAACTAAGTCCGACTACCGCGCGGGGCGGTAGCCACCTACTTGAGCGCTCTTCATTCTAGCGTTTGCAGCCAAGAGTAGATGTCCAATGCGTCTGCATTAGAAATCACGTCCGGCGTGAACTGGGGCATCGCCTCGCGCGGGTTTCGGTATTGGTCCACGATCTGCGAAAAGGTGAGTGCCGTCCTGGCGATCATCGGTCCGATTCCGCCCTCGCCCGTATCACCGTGGCAGACGTTGCAGCCATTGGTGAAGAAGAGTTCCTGACCGCGGTCGGAGTCTGCGGTAAAGCCGCTGGTATCGATCTGGGGCACCTCATCCGGTGCGGGCCCGCCGCCGGCGGCAGTAGTCGCGCCCGCTTCAAGCTGTCCGCAGGTTCCCGAAGTGACTGAAGGGCTCGGCAACTGAATCGGCAGTCCCGCCGCGAACCGATCCTCTGCCTCCACCAGGATCTCCTCAGCAGCTGCAATGGCATCGGCGTCGCCACTTGCTTCAGCGACACGAAGGGCAGCGCGCAAGCCGTCGATCGTCGTCTCGTCTTGCTCAATGGCGAGTTCAAGAGCGAGGGCCCAAGCCCCGCCGGCGTTCGTCGTGATCAGGCCGACAAGATTGTCGATGTGAGAGAAGTTCAGTGCACCACCCTGCTCGACGGCCCAAGGCGGCATGGCGGTCCCATTGCGTCCACAGGTGATCGTGTCGTCGATGAAAGCCCGGCGCTCGACGCGCTTGGCATCGTTCTCTTCGCGGAACCCGAACGTGTTCTCGGGTGTGTTGAGGGCGGGGGCGATGAGAGAAGGCTGCTGTGCCCGGCCTAACCCCTGGTTGCCGTGGCACTCACGGCAGTTGTTCGCGAACAGATGGGCGCCGCGCTCTGCCGTGACCAGCAGCACTTCCTCTTCTGCGGACGCCCGGCGGCCGACATCGAACCAGGTATAAGCGCCGAGTGAGATGACGGCCATGAAGAGCAGCACCACCATGGCGATGACTTGCTTGTTGGTGTTCATACGTCGTAGGGCACCGCCCGAGTGGGGTTATCTTCACCACCCGGAGTGATCGAACCCGTGGCGACGGTAAGGGAGCCGTCCGCGTTGACCGTGATGTCCATTGTGTCCATCGGACGCGGCGCCGGGCCGAAGACGCGCACGCCTGCACGAGTGTAAGTCGAGCCGTGACAGGGACAGCGGAACCAGCCGGTAGCGCCCTCGAAGGTGAATGTCTCTCTCCACGGCACCGTACAGCCCAGATGTGGGCAGACCCAGAAGAGCGCCACCAATCCACCGTTCCCGGCAGTGCCAAACCCAGCGGCGGCACCCTCGCCCGGTTCGAGATTGACGAGCCAGAACTTGCCGTTAGCGACCCGAACCGGGCTATCTCCGGGGCTGGGGACAAGGTCGGCAGCGACGGGAACATCGCCACCGAAGCCCAGTAAGCCACGTGGCCAGAAGAACGACAGGAAGGCGGCGAGGCTTCCGGTCAGGCCGATACCCATCGCGCCCCAAAAAGCCACACCGAAAAAACGCCGCCGTGAGAGCTCGGTGCGCCGAGCGCGCCGCGCCTGTTCTTGGCGTACGATGGCGCGTTCCGGCGCTGCGCGCTCGATGACCCCGATCTCCCGCTCTGAAGGTGCGGCGTGCGATGTCCGTTGCGGGCGGCTACCGCCCGACGGCTCACCGCCACCGCGGTCAACAACAGGGGGGCCGCCCTCGCCCAAGTTGCTTCTATCGCTTCTCATAGCCGCTCTCGCCCAGCCCTATTCCTCTACCACCACGATATCCCACGGCGGTCGCAGCTCTTGCGCTTCGCCGCGGAAGAACTGTCCAACGGCGGTCAGCACGATATAGGCCGCAATGAATCCACTAAAGATCAGAATTGCCGTATCGCGACGTGAGTAGATCCAGCCCAACTTATGCCGGGTGAAAAGGTAAAGCAGAACGGGCAACCCAACCATCGTTGCAACCGGCACCACCTGCTGGGAGAGAAACGAGGGGAAATTCAGGTTCAACAACCATGGATCTTCAGTGGTGCCAGGAATGCCAAGCGGGATGGCGCGCCAATCTTGGAACATTTTGAAGTCACCGATGGTGAAACTCAGATCATCCCAGTTGATCCGGGTGTCGAGCGAGCGGAGGTCGCGAGCCCAATCGAGGCCGCCGGGCCAGGTGAAATCTCTATTGAGTCCGATGCCTCGAATAATGTTCTCGGTCCACTCCACGTGTTTCTGCCCGTCATAGATGATCAGCCAGATCGTTCCGAAAAGCCCAACGCCCATCCCCCAGATCGTGAGCCGCACCGAGTTCGCAGTCCCAAACCAGACGCCTTGTTGTTCGTTGGAGCGGTCCCAATAGGGGACGGCCGCGAGCACGATCAGGAGGATCGTCGGAACGATGACACCCGCCCACGCAGGCTCCATGTGTAGCAGCAGTTCCTGCAGGTTGAGGAAGTACCAGGGAGCCTTCGAAGGATTTGGCGTGGTGTCAGGATCGGCGCGATTCAGCAGGGGCGCGTTGATGAAGACGGAAACGACGACGAGGGAAACCGTGAAGAGCACCGCCGAGATGAACTCGACGAACACGAGATCCGGCCAGACCAGGACCTCTTCTTCGCGCTCGCGTCGAGGCCGGCGCTGCAACGCGGCAACTACCCGCTCAGCCATGACTCTCCCGAACTCATCCAGTCCACGTTCTCAAGCCAGCCATCCCGACGTTAAAGCGGCCGGGCCAGCCCGCCGTCGCGACGCACTCGCCAGAAGTGCACCGCCATAAAGATCGCCGCCAACAGCGGCAATGCGATCACATGCAGGGTATAGAAGCGAATCAGCGCGTTCGGCCCCACCGAGAAACCACCCAGCAGGAGGAATTTACTCTCATCGCCCAGGATGGGAGCGGAACCGATCATCGTCGTGCCAACGGTAATGGCCCAGAAGGCAAGTTGATCCCACGGCAGCAGATAGCCGGTGAAGGAAAGTAGGAGCGTAAGAACGAAGAGGATGACCCCGATTATCCAGTTGAACTCGCGCGGCGGCTTATAGGCACCTGTGTAAAAGACCCGCATCATGTGAAGCAGCACGGTGATGATCATCGCGTGCGCCATCCAGCGATGGAGATTGCGCATGAGCGAACCGAACCGCACGTTCGTCTCTAGCGCCTGGATGTCAGCGTAGGCGCGCTCCACGGACGGCACGTAGTAGAACATCAGCAGCACGCCGGTAACCGTGAGCCCCAAGAACATGAAGAAGGTCAAGCCGCCCAAACAGTACGTGTGGGTGATCTTGACGTGGGTGCGGTGGATGCGCGTCGGGTGCAGGTGAAGAAAAACGTTGGTCGCCACGACCAACATCTGATTCCGTGGCGTGTTCGGGTAGCCGCTACGAAAGATCGACTTCCAGATATAATTATTGAAGAGGATGTCGTAGAGCTGCTCGTTGAAGCCCCGTGCCGGCGGACGCTCCGCAGTTGCCATCGACGCTCCCTAGTGATCCCACCAACGGCCAAGGACGACCATCGCCCCCAGCCCGAAGAAAATCGTTGCGAGCACTAGCGGCAGCTCCATGATCTCTGAGCGGAAGGGGATCTGCAGGAGGACTTCCACGCTGGCGGCCTCGCTCTCAGCACGCCCATCCACGCGCGCAAATCGCCGCAACGCACGTGAGTTCGTGAAGAAATGTGCAATCGAAATCTAGCACTCCGCAAGAAGGTGTCAAGCGAAACGCTCGGCTAAGGGCTAGTAATTCCCACGATCTCGACCGTTCGGTGACCCGGCGTAGGCTCAAGTGAGCCCACGCCACACGCCTCGGGTACGTGCCGCTGCACAACCTCCGCGTCTTCCCGCGCAACCACCACGATCATGCCGACGCCCATGTTGAAAACGCGGTACATCTCCGCGTCGCTGAGAGCGCCGCGCCGCTGAATCAAGTCGAACACCGGCGGGATGGACCAGCGCACCGGGTCGAGGCGAGCGGAGACACCCTCGGGCAAGATCCGTTCGAAATTCTCCTGCAACCCGCCGCCGGTAATGTGCGCGATCCCCTTGCAACGGTCGAGGAAAGGCGCGACGACAGGCAAATAGCAGCGATGCGGACGCAGCAGCGCGGCACCAAGGGACTCACCGAGGTCGGGAGCATTCGCCTCGAGCAAAGCGCGCGCCTGTTCTGGATCGGCAGTCAGCCCCATCACTTCACGCACAAGGCTGTACCCATTCGTATGGAGCCCGTTACTCGGAAGAGCGAAAACCGCGTCGCTGGGGGTGATCGCCGTTCCCTCGATCTGTTGGCCTTTTTCAACCACGCCGACGATCGTGCCAGCAATGTCGAAGTCGCCTGATCGGTAAAGTCCAGGCATATCCGCGGTCTCACCGCCGAGCAACGCCGTACCCGTGGCAGCGCAGGCGCGCGCGACCCCCTCAACGATGGCCACTTTGCTGTCCTCGTCCAGTCCAGCGCCGGCAAGGTAGTCAAGGAAAAACAACGGGCGGGCACCCGCCGTGAGGATGTCGTTCACGCAATGATTGACGAGGTCCTCGCCCACCGTGTCGTAACGCTCAAGTGCGCGTGCGACGAGCAGCTTGGTTCCGACACCGTCAGTAGAAGCGACGAGCAGCGGCTGAGATACGCCGCTCAAATCGAAGATGCCCGCGAAGGAGCCAATGCCCTCTATCACTTCGGGCCGGCTGGCCCGCGTCGCAAGCGCGCGCAGCCGTGGAATCAAGCGTGTGTTGGCGTCGACATCGACGCCTGCAGCAGCGTAACGGGGGGCGCGGACATCAGGATTGCAGGAGCGCCCGACAGCGGGATTCTCTTTGGAACCCACGAACACAGTTTCTAACGCTGCGAGGTGTGGACAGTGGCGTTCGCGACGAGGTGTGGCGAATCGCCGTCAAGCGCTGCTTCTTCGGCCTCAAATACAAACTTATCCATCTCCGGCTGCACCGGGATCGGGTACTCGCCGGTGAAACAGGCGAGGCAGTGGCGGTCACTGCCCAAATTGACCGCGTGGCGCAGTCCCTCGACGCTCAGATAGCCCAAGCTATCGGCGTTGATATGTTGCCGGATCTCTTCGACTGTTCGCTGTGCGGCGATCAACTCACCTCGGGTGGCCATGTCCACACCAAAGAAACACGCGTTGGTGATCGGTGGCGCGCAGATGCGCATGTGCACTTCGGAGGCCCCAGCGTCACGCAGCATTTGAATGACGCGGGGCGTCGTCGTGCCGCGCACGATCGAATCATCAACGACGGCGACGCGCTTGCCTGCCAGTACTTCCGGCAGAGGATTGAACTTAAGGCTGACACCAAGCTCGCGGATGCGCTGATCGGGTTGAATGAAGGTGCGACCCACGTACCGGTTCTTGACTAACCCTTCGGCGTAGGGCAGGCCAGCCGTCTGCGCATAGCCCACGGCGGCAGCGGTTGCGGAATCTGGGATACCGATCACAAGATCCGCATTGGGCGCGGGTTTCTCACTCGCGAGCCGCCTGCCCATGGCTAGACGACTCGAATACACCAAGCGGCCGTCGAGTTTGGAATCGGGGCGCGCGAAGTAGATGTGCTCGAACACACAGCTTGCTTGACGCTCCACCGCCGCCACTTGTGCGGAGGTGAGACCCTCCGCAGTGATCGTCACGAATTCACCAGGCGCGATATCGCGAAGGTATTCGGCACCGATGTGGTCGAGCGCGCAAGTCTCCGACGCGACGGCGTAGCCGCCGTCGATACGTCCCAGACAAAGCGGACGCACGCCCAATGGGTCCCGTGCTGCCATGAGTCGATCTTCGGTGAGCAAGACAAGCGAGTAGGCCCCACGAAAGACACGCATCACTTGCGCGAAGCGATCAGCCCAGGTGCCGCTCGCGGCTTGGAGGTAGCAACCCACGATCTCCGAGTCGGTCGAGGTTTCGAAGCGGTGGCCGGCAGCCTCCATCTCCGCGCGGACCTCGACAGCGTTGACGATGTTGCCGTTGTGAGCGAGGGCAAGGTCGCCGCTGGCGCTCGGCAAAACCAGGGGCTGAGCGTTGCACGCGCGGTTCGATCCAGTCGTGGAGTAGCGAGTATGTCCGATCGCGGCGATGCCGTTGAGAGGTCCGAGATCGTTTTCGGCAAAGACCTGCGATACCAAGCCCATGCCGGTGTGCAGACTCAGTCGCGTGCCGTCGGAAGCGCATATCCCCGCACTCTCTTGGCCGCGATGCTGGAGAGCGTAGAGGCCGTAGAACGTGAGGCGCGCTACATCCAAGCCGGGAGCGTAGATACCGAAAACGCCGCAGGCTTCCCGGACTCGGTCGCCCACAGTCGCCTCCCGAGTCACCGTCGCGCCGCACGCCCTTCACCCACATCGAAACCCCGCGACGCTACCGTTCAAAAGTAACAACCTCGCCAGGCGGGCGCCAGCCCTCCCTTGCATAGTCAGGCCGAGACGAAGTCAAAAGGCGCGAGCCTACCAAATCGGACCCCGGACAGGAGCCCCGCTCAAGGCCGCGAATGCCTCGGCGACTTCCATAACCTGATCGAGCCCCTGTTCCTCAAACGCACGCGGGACCGAGAGGCCACCAATGCGCAGCCGCGTCCCGCTCTTCTTGACCAGGGTAATCTCCCATTGTGCGAAGGCATGTGCAGGCTCGACGCCGTCGGGGCGTCGGATCTCTCGGCCCGCGTCCTCCACCAAGAACTCGCGGATCTTCCAGAAGGGGACGAGAGCCGTGGTGCCAACCCCCATGCCCAGAAAGCCTTGCTTCCACGCCACGGACTCTCCCTCCCGGTCGGCGACCACGCTCGCACCAAAAAGCGTGTATACGAGCCCCAGCCCGGAGACAGGGAGGGCGAGCACGGCCAGGATGAGCAACAGCGGCAACGCCCAGGCGGGCAGCGAGCTGGTCCACTGCAGCAGCGAAAACAAGAGGAACGCCGTGAGGCCAATCCCAAGCGCCGGGAAAATAATCAGGGAGTTGGGACGCCGCACTTCGATCCGCGTCGGCGAGATGTGCACAACTCGCCGGTGCAGCAGCACCTCGCGCGGGGTGAGCGCTTCGCCGGGAACCGCAGACGGGTTCCCGTTTGGGATTTCTGAGGCGGAGCAGCTCAACGCGTTTCCGTCGGCTGTGCGGTCGGGCTCGACTTCCATGCCAGCCGAGTATATGAGGGCCGACTCGCGCAACGCCCACCGTATGCCGTCCGCTTTGCCGTATCCTCAGGCCCATGGACCGCGCACGCCTCACCGGACTGCTGCTCATGACGGCGGCGGTAATCGAATTGTTGCTCTTCTGCGTATATCTGGCGCGGCGGAGCTATGCGGCACTAGCGGTGCCGGTAACAGCGGGCGTCGCGATCGTATCCGCACTGGCATTTTGGGTGGGGTGGACGCTCGTATCGATGGAGGACGACTTGGCCGGTCTCGAATTCGAGGCGGAGCCACTAGACGACTAGTCCGCCTCGGTTCCCCACTCCGGACCGGCTATCTCGACGAGATCGCTCGTGTCGATCGCGACGAGCGCCGTATGAACGTCCTCAGTCCAACCCGGCAGGCACCGATCGGGATCGAGATCGGCAAGCGGGCGCAACACGAAGCCACGTTCCCGAATCCGGGGATGGGGTATGGCGAGCCGTCCCGACTCGATGACGCGGTCACCAAAGAAGAGGATGTCGAGATCGAGAGGGCGAGGGCCCCAGCGCCGCCCGGGACGGCGCCCCGCGGCATGCTCGATCTCCTTGAGAAAATCGAGTAGCTGCAGCGGTTCCAGGCCAGTTTCCGCCAGACAGACCGCATTCTGAAACAAAGGCTGGTCGGTCACACCGACCGGTGCCGACTCGTACAGGGGCGACAGCTGCGTGACGCGCACGCGCGGGGGAAGCTGCGCGAGTCCGAAACGCAACTTCGCGCTCCGGTCGCCGAGATTAGCACCAAGGGCGATCCCAACCTCGACCCAATCAGCCACTTGACGGCTCCCAACCACGCACCACCGCGTCTGTCATACGTGCTACACGGCTCATCACCTCCACATCGTGGACGCGAACGATATCGGCGCCATTGGCGATAGCGAGCGCAACCAACGCCGCCGTGCCTTCAAGGCGCTGCTCCACCGGAAGGTCCAGCACCAACCCGATCGCACTCTTGCGCGAAGGGCCCACGAGAAGCGGCCGGCCGAGTCCACGAAGCTCGCCCAGCCGCCGAATGATCTCCAGATTCTGCCGTAGCTCCCAGCCGAAGCCCATCCCGGGATCGATAATCAACTGCTCGCGCGGCAAGCCCGCCCGCGCCGCTATCTCGAAGGACACTGCAAGCCCGGCGCCGACACCGTCGATCACATCGCGGAAAGGGCGGCCGCGTTGATTGTGCATCACAACGGCGGCACCGGCCGCCGCCGCAACCACGCGCGCCATCTCGGCATCGCCGCGCAGACCACTCGTGTCGTTGATGAGGCTGGCGCCGGCCGCGAGGACTGCGCGCGCGACCTCGCCGCTGGTCGTATCGACGCTCAGTGGCAGGTCGCAGACATCGCGAAGACGCTCCAGCACGGGCAGCAGCCGCGCGATCTGTTGCTCGGCCGGCACGGGCGTGAAACCGGGCCGGGTCGACTCAGCGCCTAAGTCCAAAACGTCTGCCCCTTCCGCAGCGAAGCGCTCCGCTTGCGCGAGGGCCCGGCCGACATCGGCGGCGAGGCCGTCTCCCGCGAACGAATCGCAGGTCAGGTTGAGAATGCCCATGAGGTAGGTGCGCCGGCCCCAGTCGAAGCGACGACCGGCGAGCGTGATGGGCGCGGGGCGAGAGACATCCGGCATGGCGCTAGAACCGCCGATCGACCAGCACTTCAGGACGAGAGGGATACCTCACTGACAGTGACTCGGGGGCGGCCCTGTGGATTCTCCACGGTCTCCAGTCGCAGGCGCCCGCTGCCGGGGGGCGGATCACCTGCGTCCCAACCGACTTCGTGCGCCTCGCCATCCTCGATCCGCCACGCGCGCACCTCTGGTCGGGAGTTCTGCAGGGATACGACGACCCAGTAGGGCCATGGATCGGTGCTCTCCCAAATGCGGGCAAATCCCATATCCGTGGGGGAGGGACGCGCTTCCGTCTTCGTGTGGGAGTGGTAAATAACAAGCAGGTCAGCGTCGCACGCGTCTATGGTGCGATAGAGGAAATGCAACTCCACTGGCGGAATTGAAAAGCGGAATGGTGACGCCTCAGCGTTAGTCGTACGATAGAGTCTGAGCGCGCCGTCGGGAAGACGAAGGATCACGCCGCACGCCTCGTGCGGCTCATCCTCGCGGGCATGCGCGATCATCTCCTCAATGAAGACCTGCGGCAGAGCAAGCTCGCTAGCCATCGCTAGCGCGGCAGGTTACCACCAAATCTGCCCTTCGATCGCTTCGTCCCCACGGATCTCCTCGTAATCACGTTCCCAGAGGCGAGTCGAGATGTACTTCCACCCCCCGTCGGCGAGGAGCACGACGATATCGCCGTGTGACAGCCGCTCGGCCACCCGTTGAGCGGTGCGCACGGCAGCACCGGCGGAGATGCCCGCGAAGATCCCCTCGTTATCCATCAGCGCCTTGGTGACCGCGAACGAGGTCCGGCTATCCACCATGATCCGGGCGTCCAGCACCGACTCGTCCAGCACCGGCGGGATGTACCCCTCGTCGAGGCTGCGCAAGCCCTGAACGAGATCGCCGGGGTGCGGAACCGAGGCGATAATCCGAACCTCTGGCTTGGTGGCTCTGAAGAAGCGGCCCACGCCCGTGAGCGTTCCGCCCGTGCCCAGTCCCGCCACGAAATGCGTGATGCTCGGGCAGTCGCGCAGGATCTCGGGGCCGGTAGTCACTTCGTGGGCGGCGGGATTGGCGGGGTTTTCGTATTGGAAGGGCATAAACAGGGATGGATCTTGTGTAGCGAGTTCTTGCGCCATCTGCACCGATCCATTGGTCCCCAATTCACCCGGCGAAAGAATAATCTCGGCTCCGTAGAACCGGAGCAGATCCCGACGCTCAGCGCTCACGCTCTCCGGCATCACACAGCGGATCGGGTGCCCATAGATCCGTGCGATCATCGCGAGTGAGATGCCAGTGTTGCCGCTCGTGGGTTCGAGAATCATTTGCCCAGGCCGGAGCGACCCGTCCGCGCGGGCCGCATTGATCATGGCCTTCGCGATCCGATCTTTCACGGACCCTGTGGGGTTCTGCCCCTCAAGCTTGGCCCAGATGCGCACCTCCGGGCTGGGCGATGTACGCCGCAGCCGCACGATCGGCGTATCCCCGATCAGGTCGAGCGGCGAATCGTAACGGCGCGCCTCAAGCGACACAGCGCCGCCTACCCGCCAGCTAAAGCAGGAAGAATCGCGATCGAATCCCCATCCGCGATCGGCGTGTCGAGCTGTTCGAGGAAGCGGATATCCTCGTCGTTCAGGAAAATATTGACGAACCGTCGCAGCTCGCCATCCTCCATCAATTGATCGCGAAACCCCGGATAATCCTTGTCGATATCAGCGAGCAGATCGCGCACGGTCGGGCTCTCGTAGCGCAGCACTTTTTGGCCCTGTGTAACGTTCTGGAGCACGGACGGGACCCGAACTTCGATGGACATCGCGAGTTCCGTTAGACGGGGGTGGCGACGGCGCCCTCGTGGAAGGGCGAACCACAGAACGCCTCGTAGTCGATCAACTCGACCACGGAGGGATCATCGCCACACAGGGGACACTTGGGGTCGCGGCGGATCTTGACGGTGCGGAATTCCATAGCCAGCGCGTCGTAAAGGAGCAGCCGATTCTGCAGCAGCTCCCCCACTTCGAGAATCAGCTTCAGGACCTCGGTGGCCTGAATCGTACCGACAGTGCCCGGCAACACGCCGAGTACCCCCGCCTCTGCGCAGGAGGGAACCATGCCGGGGGGCGGAGGACTGGGGTAGAGGCAGCGGTAGCAACCCTCTTTGGGAATGAACGTGGTTACTTGTCCTTCGAACAGGAAGATGCTGCCGTCGACCAGCGGCTTACCCGCAAAGAATGATGCATCGTTCACCAAATAGCGCGTCGCGAAATTATCCGCGCCGTTCACGATGACGTCGTAATTGGGGATGATCTCCATCGCATTCTCGGATGTCAGCGGCTCGCGATGTTTGATCACCGCCACGTTGGGATTAATTCGCGCGATGCGGTCAGCGGCCGAGTCGACTTTCGGGCGGCCGATATCGTCCGTGTCGTGGATGATCTGTCGCTGGAGATTACTGAGATCGACATCGTCGAAATCGACGATGCCGATCGTGCCGACCCCAGCAGCTGCAAGGTAGGCCAAGAGCGGTGAGCCAAGACCGCCTGCGCCGATCGCCAGGACGCTCGCGTTTGTGATCTTCCGCTGCCCCAACGGACCCACCTGATCCATGATCATGTGTCGGCTGTAGCGGTCCACCTGTTCCGGTGTCATCACCGCACCGCCGGCGACAGCGGGGATCAAGGAAATCTCGTCGCCGTCGTTGAGCGACGTTTCAACGCCACCGAGCGCGCTGATCTCCTGACCGTTAACGAATACGTCGAGTTCCTTGAGTAGGTTTCGATCAGCGTCGAAGACTCTCGCACCGAGACCGGGGAAGCGCTGTTCGAGGTCGCTGAGTACTCCCGCCACGTCCGCGCCTGCCGCGTCAACGAACGCGCGGCTCTGTGTGAACGACCGCAACGGTGTTGGAACGTAAACCTTCACCGGCATGCTCACTCTCCCCCTCCGGGTTTGCCAGCGGGCCCGGCCGCCGCAGACCCACTTCACCGTAACACCTTGTCCGCCTGCCCGAACTCAGCGCGCGTTGGCGTTGACAATCCCTCGCGGCGTTCCCAGCCTCCTAAGGCTCGCGCGGAACCGAGCAGCGTGCCGATCTTCTTTAAGAATACGGCCTCGGACGGCTAGAAAGAGTCAGATACGAGCTGAGAGCAGACACTTCCAGCGCGCTCAGTGCCGCCGCTTGCGGATGCGCACCCGCTTCGGCCCTGCGTCCGTCAACGCCGGACGCTTCCTCACAGACTGCTCTCGCGGAGCGGCGTGGTCGGGCGGTTCAGCGGCCAGGTACCCCTCGACATCGCGAACGCGCTGCTGCGGGTTGCGAAGGAGGTAGAAAGCGAGTCCGACCGCCATGACACCCGTGATCACCGCCAGAAGCTGGGGTACGGACATCCCTCCGATCGTCTGCTCATCCGTTCGGAGGATACCGAGGAACCCGCGCACCGCCGCGTAGGCGATCACGTAAAAGACGAAGCCCCAACCCGGCAGTACTCCGCGCCGTCTCAAATAGAGCAGCACGCCGAGGATCATGAGATCCAGGATCCACTCGTATCCGCCAGCGACGGGATGCACTGCGACAGCCGCTCCGTCCTGCAAGTTTCCAGTGTCTCCACGCACCCAAGGCTGCTGCGGCTCACCCGAAACGTAAGACGCCCAGGGACCATCCGTCTGGGGATGCGTGTAGCGAAACGCCCAGGGCAAGCCCGACCGATCCGCGAAATGCTCGCCGTTAATGAGGTCGCCCCAACGACCAACGGCCTGACCCAAGATCATGCCCGGAGCAGCGATGTCCAACGCCAGGAACTTTGGAAACTGTGGGCGGAAAAGGGAAACGTAGATCAGCCCGCCCAGCACACCGCCGATCATCGCCCCATAGATTGAGATCCCGCCATCGGTAAGCCGAAAGACATCCCCAACGGAGTTGATCGCGTCCGTATGCTCGACTACCCATAGCGCGCGTGCGCCCACGATGCCTGCAGGCACGGCAACCAGCGCCACCGTGAAAACGTCGTCTTCGCTGAAACCCTTGCCCCGCGCGAGCCGGTAAGAGAGGAGCACGCCCGCCGCGATTCCAACCGCCGTGAAGAAACCGTGCCACGTAAGCCCGAACCCACCCCTGATGAGGTGCGGGTCGATGTTGATATCGATAGCCGCGACGAGATCCATCATTCGTCGTCCCAGTCATCGTCGAGAAGTGTATCCGCATCCGGCGCGCCAGCCTCGCTCGCATAGTGCGCGAGTTCACGCCGCAAGTTGACAGCGTGGCCGGCGTGGCCGGCGAGATAAACACGATCCGGCGTGATCTTTGCCCAGATACGACGCCTCGGCACGAAGAATGTAGTCGCAAGCCCGAGGATGCCCAGGCCGATCGCGATCCAAAAGAGCAAAGCGCCCGGATCGCGGCGCACAGTCAGGCCCGTAAACTCGCGCGCGCCGACAAATGCATATTCGTAGTTACCGACCACTGCGCTCTCGCCTTCGCGCAGATCAAGGCGCGGGATACTGCCACCTAAGCCGATCGCCAATCGAGCGGGCAACGCCGCAACGCTACCCGTGCTTCCGGTGGTCGTACTCGCCACGGCCGTCGTCTGAGCGAGTTCGACCCCCTCGCCTCCGCGCGCATCGAAGGTGGAAGTAGTCCGACCCTGGCCGAAACGCTCTAGTAGCAACAACGTCTCACCAGCCGCGCCGGGAACACCGTCTCCGGTCGCGAAGTAAACCGGCTCGGCGCCCAGGTATGCAAGCTCCATACGTCCGATCCGCTGGCTTTCACCCGGGGCTAAGTGCCCCTGCAAGCTCAGGTCCGGTTCGGCGCGCACGTACTCCAGCTCGAAGGCTCCCAACGCGGCGCGGCCGCCGGGTTCCAGCAAGCCGCGCTGCGTTGCCTCGCGTTCACTAAAGTAAAAGAAGCGTGACGCGCCTCCTCCTTCCTCAAAGCCGACTGCCAAGGTCTCCTCGTCGGTTAACGGGATGAAACCCACGCGAGCGACCGTGCGATCGTCCGGGGACACGTCCGAGAGCGTGATGACATCCTCCGCGAGGAGCCGGCCGCTCACTGCATCGTAGATCCGGAGCCGCGGAGCGAGTGGCGGCGGCGCGAAAAGGCGCAAATCTGACGCTGCCAGCGCCGGGGCGCTACTCGTGGCGTTCGTCCCAGCCGCCAGTGGGAGGCGACTGTAGTAGAACCTTGAATCACCCTCAGGACCGCGCAGCAATATCAGTGCGAGGCTCGTCTCTTCGCCCAAGGGAATGAGTTGGTAGCCACTATCGGGCATATCAGCCACTGCCTGCGGCAGATGGATCACCTCCTCGGCGACCACAGCGCCAGTATCCAAGTTGGTGATGCGCACGCGGGGACCAAAAAACTGCTGGTCAAGCAGAAGCGTTTCAGAGTAGAGGAGCTGGCCGGAATCGGCGGCGCGAACTTGGAGCGCGGCACCGTGCTCCCAATAAGCCGCCTGGTGCACGCGGAAGCCGCCAGCATTGAGCGGACCGTTCACCGTCACCTCACCCATCGCGATCTCTTCGCCCGCGCTGGTTACGCGGACGACGCTGCGGAAGTCCAGCGCCTGGCCCTCGTCGTTAAAGCGTGCGACCACGTCATCGACGACCACCAACATCTGCTGCCGCTCGCCGCCCGTGCCGAATAGCGGGCGGCTCTGGCCCTCACCCACCCAGAATTGGAACTCTTCTCCCTCGAACTTCGTCAGGAGCGTGCCTAATACCAGCAGCAGCAACGCCAGATGGGAAACGAACGTGGCGAACTGCGCCCAGCTGAAGCGATCCGCAAAAAGGTACAGCGCCTCGTCGCGACGCTCGGCCTGCACGCGGAATCGGTGCCGGCGCAACACCGTCTCCATCGCGCCCGTATCCGGCGGTGCGGCAAAATCGACGCGGTGCCGGGCTCGCTCGAAATAGCGGTCGGGGACCCGCCGCTGCGGGCGGCGCGCAAATCGATAGATGGGTGGGAACCGGCTGACGGTGCAAACCGGGATCGCGAGAGCCAGCAGCGCGACGAGTGCATACCAGTACGGCTGACTGAAGAGATTAAAAACTCCACCGTTGGCGTCGTAAAACCAGGGAAACTCGGCGAGGGGATCGGTGAAGGGGCCCCAAGTGCCGCGCTGCTCGTCGACGAACTGGCTAACCGCAACCTGCTCGCCCGCCAGCTGCGGCGGGACCTGCGGAATAACGACGCCGGCGAGCGCGAAGAGTGCGACGAGACCGATCAGCACCAGGGCGAAGCGCACCGAGGTAAGTTTGCGCCAGACCCAATAGACCGGGTCCGGGTAGTTCTCGCGTCGTCTTCGGCGCGCGGGGCTCGCTGAGGTCATCTACCTGGCGCCCCTCCGCTCCAGCCACGATAGTGCACAGCTGCCGACCGATCGGAAGGAGCTAGCCGTCGAGACCGAACGCTTCGATGTAGAGCTGCCGCGCGTCCTGGGGAGGCAGGCCTTCACCGAGATAGGAATCCCCAATTCGAATCTCGAAGTGCAAATGAAAATCTGTCTCCACTGGATGGAGACTGGTAGGCGATCCAGACTCACCCACGAAACCGATGATGTCGCCGGCTAAAACAGGGCCCCCGTCCTCGAGACTCGCAGCAATTGCACTGAGGTGAGCGTAGCGCGTGACGACGCCGGCGCCATGGTCGATCCACACTTGGCGACCACGGAAAATGTCCAGCACCTCTTCTCCTTGAAAGCCAACAGCCTCGGCCGCATCGTACTCAGCCTGCGTAAGCTCGGTGTAGCCAACATCCGCTCGAACGATAATGCCGTCCTTGGCCGCGATCACCACGCTACCCAAGCCCAACGGGACGCAGCTAGCAAACTCGTAGAAGTCGAGCCCCTCGTGGACGCCGTTACGGTATGCGCGGAGCGCACCGGCCTGATGGCCTTCGAACTCCGAGAGACACGCATCAGGAATGGGAACAGTAAAGCCGGTCAGCACCGGCTCGACCGGCGACAGTGCGCTGTCTGGCACCGTTAGCTCATCACTCTCGTCCGCTATCGCCGCGGCGGCTCTGTCAATGGGAGGAAGGGTGTCCTCGTCGCGAGGCGCATCCACAGACTGCGAAGAGTCGGCGGCGGCCTCTTCAGCATCGGGAGGAGAGGTGGGGGACTGCGTTGCCGTTGGCGTGCTAGGGGCGCCAGTGCCATCACTGTCCCCGTTGAGTCCAAACGCAAGGCCCACCACAAGCATGAAGATCACTACCGCCAACCCCGCCCAAAAAAGCGGGGTGCCAGGCAGCCACGACCCATCGCGCTCCGTGCGCGCGTGCGCGCCTCTGGGTGGAGAAGGCCGAACCGAACCACGCGTGCCGTCGCGACGAGGCGAGGTGATGGCAAACCCTCCGGCCCCCCGCCAGAGGCCTGCCGATACTGCTATTTCAGCGCCGCCCCCGCAAGCTGCGGTGCAGTGTCTCGGCGTGAGCCCGCATCTCCGCAGCATCGCTGAGCGGCACGAGTTCATTTTCGCCGTAGCGACGCTGTAACGCTAGTTGAAGGAGGCGGTCGGCGAAGCGCGGGTTCTTGGGAAGCAAGGCACCATGTAGATAGGTACCAAAGGCATTGCGAATACGGGCCCCTTCCCTGCCGTCGCCGCCGTTATTGCCGAAGCCCAGGACGACTTCGGCCAGCGGGGTAGTGCTCTCGTTGAGATATGAGCGGCCACCGTGATTCTCGAATCCCACCAGCGTGTCGCCCTCCCATAAGGCAACGACGTTGCCCACGCAGCGTCGGATCCTGGGGCCAGGATGAATCGATACCATGTCGAACACACCCGCGCCCTGCAGTACGTCGCCGCGATTGTCGCGGTAGCTGTGACCGAAGAGTTGATAGCCGCCACAGACAGCAAGGATCACGCCGTCTGCGTCCCGAAAGTCTTGCAGCTCTCGGCTGCGTGCGTGCAGATCGGCTTGGACACGGCGTTGTTCGCGATCCTGCCCGCCACCGATCAGAACGATGTCGGTTTCGTCTGGCGCCCAATCGTCACCGATCTCAACGGTGTCAACGTCCAGATCAACTCCGCGGGCGGCGGCGCGTGCCTGTAACGCCATGACGTTGCCACGATCGCCGTAAAGGTTCATCACTCGGGGGTAAAGCAAAGCAACGCGCAGCCGGCGGCGCGCCATCACGCGTCCTCCCATATCGGCGGCACCCCCGCGCGCGCGCCCAATTGGGCGCGCACATCAAGCAAGGCAGTGTAGGTCGGTAACACTGTGAGTTCGGCGTTGCCCGGCAATCCCGCCAGCGCCTGGTCAAGTGCGCGTCCGATGTCGGCGTGCACCGCGCGCGGCGCGGGAAAACCCGCGTATCCCAAGCGCAGCGCCATATCCGCCGCCCGGCTCCCGCCGACGACGACGCTATCGACGCGCGGCGTCAGCACCTCCCACTCAGTGTCCCAGATCCATGAGATGTCCCTGCCGTCGGCCAAACCATCATTGAGCAAGACCAGGAGGTGGAGCGCGGCATCGCGGCCCAGAAGCGTGCGGAGCGCTTCATTCAGACCGGCTGGGTTCTTGCCGAGCAGGATCCGCACCAAGTGCCCGTCGATGCTGAGACGTTCCTGTCGTCCGAACGCAGGGCGCGCACCGGCAAGTGCGGTCGCGATGCTGCTCACGTCGGCTCCAAGCAGGCGCGCGGCGGTCGCGGCGGCGAGTGCGTTGTAGACGTTGTAGAGGCCCACAAGCGGCAAGCTTACCTGGGTGCTCTCCTCGCCCAGCTCCATCAAGAAAGCAACGCCGTCGGTCGACTGCGCGACCGCGCGCGCGCGCGCCTCTGGATCGGGCCGACCCCGGCCGTCATCCTTGCAACGCCAATGGCCGATGTGCGCGTAGAAGATGCGATCGTACACAAACTCGGCGCCCGTCTCTGGATGCCAGTGTGCCTCAGCCGCATGATCGTCAACGGATTCGAGTTCATCATCGATCCCGAAGAAGCGCACAGGGCCGCGCGCGTCCTCGGCGAGCGTTGCGACCAAGGGATCGTCCGCGTTGAGTGCGACTGTAGTGCTGGTAGGCAGCGCACGGATCGCGTGTTGCCAACGCTCACGAATCGCATCGATCTCCCCATAGCGATCCAGTTGATCTCGGAGAAGGTTGTTGATCACCAGCACCTGCGGCTGCGTGGCAGCCGCAGCGCTGGGCAACGTTGCCTCATCGACCTCGAACACGCCGACAGCCGCTTGCGGTAATCTCCCATCCTTCCCTGCCGCCTCGACCAACGCTGCGGCCAATCCGCGCATCAGGTTCGAGCCGGCCCGGTTGTGGACAACGGCCCGGCCGGCTTCCTGCAGGATGCTCGCCAGCAAGCGGGCGGTAGTCGTCTTGCCGTTGGTGCCGGTGACCAAGGCGCTGCACTCAAGTTGCGCGCCAAGCGTTCGGATGATGTCCGGATCGACGCGCTCAGCCACGAGCCCGGGGAGTGCTGTGCCGCCGTGCCCAAACCGCCGCGCTGTGGCGCGCACAGCCTTACCCGCCAACAACGCGGCCTGCGTGCGCCCCGTGAGGATCATATCCTGCGAACGCTAGCTTGCAGGCCGGGGAGCGGGGGGCTTCCCCCCAAACGCGCCAGCGACCTGCTCCAGCCCGATCAGGCCGAGCAAGCGTCCGTCTTCCACTACTGGAAGCACGCGAACGCCTTCACTCTGCAGGCGGGTGAGCGCCTCGACGCCAGTCGCGGTAGGCGCGATTGGCGCAGCGTTTTCCGCCGCGACCATCACGTCCATGATGGTCGACTTGCGGAAGCGCTCCGCATCCATCATGCGGAGCAGGTGGCCGGTCACGATGCCAACAACCACCTCGTCGCGAACGGCGATGTACACCGCATTTGGATCGATTGAGCCGGGGCCCGAGGCGATCCAGCGCAGAGAGCTGTCCGCCTCGATACGCCGTAGCTCAGTAGACATCAAGTCGCGGACACGAACCCCGCCGAGGTTGCGCTCTACTTGCATGCCGCGGAGCGCGCCGCTGGACGCGTTAAAGAGGAACGCGCCAATCAGGATAAGCCAGAGGCTGCCGAATTGAGAGCGCTCAAAGCCAAGGTCGATATCGAGCAAGCCCAACAGGCCGAAGCCCGCGATCGCGATCGCGATCCCTTGGCCCAGCCGACTGGCTGCCGTAGTCGCAGTCATACGCGATCCAGTCAACCCCCACACGATCGATCGAAAGACGCGCCCACCGTCCATCGGGAAGCCAGGGACCATGTTGAATGCGGCGACAACGAAATTCATGAAGCCGAGCCAGCGCAGCATCGCGTCGATGGGAGAGTGGCCTTCCCCTGTCACGAACCAGATGCCGAACAGCGCGCCACCCATAAGAGCGCTACTCAATGGGCCTACGAATGCCACCAAAAACTCTTGGAGGGGCTTCTCCGACTCTCGGGCGATCTGCGAAACCCCGCCTAATGCGAATAGCGTGATGTTTCGCACGGGCAGTCCGTAGCCCTTGGCCACCACGCTGTGCGCCAATTCATGCAGGAGGATCGAGGCGAAGAAAAAGAGGGCGCTCACGATCGCCAAGATCCACACGGTGGCGTCCGAGGGCCTCGGCTCGATCATGGCCGGGAAAATCCCGTCGGCGGTGCCGAGCACGATCGTGACGAAAACTAACACGATGAAGAACGTCAGATGCAGGATGATCGGAATCCCGAAGATCCGCGCGATCTGGACGCCCCCGGAGCTAAAGCCCATGCCGGCAGCCTTTCTGCTAGCCATTGTACGCGCGGCTTCCATCGGCTGTTTCGTGGTCAGGCATCCAGCTCCCCGATGAGTACCAGCCGCAGCCATTGGGTCCTGATCTAGACACGGAAGCTCCCGATCTTCGCCCAAAGCTAAGGCGGGGACAGAGGCAGAAACTGTGCGGCCGAGTGAATCCGCTAACGGCCGGTGATCAAGATATTGTGTCTCTGCAGAATCGCGGCGCAGTTCCTACGCCACGATTACCGCCGGTGTCCCCTCCCCGATCGATCTTGGGAAAGCCTGTCTCGAAGCACACGCGCCCAGGGCTGTCTTCCCCACCTTCACCGCTCCAGGGTCGTCGGGAGTAGAAGAGCGCAACAGCCCGCCTCGTGTGGCGGGCTTGATTATGCGTCGGCGCTCGCTTGCTCGAAGCGGTTACGCTTTCTCCTCGGAGGACGCGGCGCTTGCTTGCTGGACCGCAGGCTCTTCGCCTTCGTCTTCGTCTCCCTCTTCGCCAGGCTTTTTTGCTTCCTGCCGGAACTCACGGACGCCGGTGCCGAGTGCCTTGCCCACGCCCGCGAGCCTTCCTGCTCCGAAGATCACCAGAACCACAACGATGATCCCAACGATCTCGGGCCAGCCGATCGCTGCGAGAGTAATCCCATCCATCTACCGACTCCTTCAGATCCCGCCTAGCGGGTGCATCCTAAGCCCGGGGTTCCGTGGATTGATCCGCAGCGGCAACGACTTCGCCCATCTCGCCATCGCCGGGCTTGCGTGCCTCCTGCCGGAACTCGCGGACGCCGGTGCCAAGCGCCTTGCCCACGCCCGTGAGCTTTCCTGCCCCGAAGATCACCAGAACCACAACGACGATCCCAATGATCTCGGGTGCGCCGATCGCTACTAGGGGCATTGGTTCTCGCTCCTGCTCCGCCGGTGGCTGGGGGTACACCTACCGGTCATATCAGGGTATCACGCAGAGACGTGTCTCCCGAGTCATCGGGATCAAGGCGCTCCACGAAAACCCGCATGATGCCGCCGCAGATCTTATCTTCGCCCTCGGTGGGCTCGGTGAGGTCGACTGTCACCACGCGGGGTTGTCCGTCCTCCAAGGCCGCCATCGCTTCCTGCCAAACTTCGGCCTCCCCGCAGCCTCCGCCGATCGTGCCCACGAAAGAGCCATCTTGCCGCACAGCCATCTTGGCACCCACGCGCCGCGGCGTGCTGCCGCGTGTCTGCGCGACCGTTGCCAGTGCGACTCGTTCAGTCGCGGCGAGCGCATCGAAAACGCTGCGGTAGACCTCATCCACTGGCAAGCGGGTCCCTCCAGCCACGTTGGCCCTGCCCAGCGCAGGAAGTTAGCTTACGCGGTACGCTTCTGCGCTGCTAGCGGCCTGATGAAGAGGCGTCCGTGGCGGGCGGACGAATGCGCGTGCGCCCATGCTCCGACAGCGGCAGCGCGGAGCCCCCGCGACGGGCCAAGACGATCTCACTGAGAATGGCCAAGGCGATCTCCTCGGGTGTCTCGGCGCCGATGTCGAGGCCGATCGGCGTGAAAACGCTCGCGACCGCCGTGTCGTCAAACCCTTCGTCTCGCAAGTGATCCAGCACCGTACGGGTACGGCGCTTGCTCCCGATCATCCCGACGTAGGCAGCACCCCGGCCCACCACTCGCCGCAGGCTTGCTTCGTCCTGTTTGTGCCCACGGGAAACCATCACGGCGTACGTGTTCGTGTCAACGGGGAAGCGCTCCACTTCGGCCGCAATATCCCCGCAGATCACGCGATCAGCGAACGGAAATCGATCCGCCGACGCGTACTCCTCACGATCGTCGATCACCGCCACGCTCATGCCAAGCAGCGCCCCCATCTCACCGAGCGCACGGCCGACGTGGCCGCCGCCTACGATTAACAGAACGGAGGACGGTGCCACCACCTCTAGGAGGATCTCCACAAACTCGCCTGCCTCTTCTACCTCCCGTCGTCCCGATAGCCGGCGCCCGTCGGGCGTGAAGGCGAGCGTCATGGCGTCCTGCCGCCCATGCACCGCGTGCGCCGCTGCCACAATCGCCGTCTCGAGCGCCTCGTCGCCGAGGCAGCCAACGACGGTATCGTCGGACCGGATGAGCAGCTTGTCGCCCGGCTTCGCGGTCAGCGCAGCCGGGGCTGTGACGACCGTGCACGATACGACCGGCGGCCCGCTCTCGCTGGCACGCAGCAGCTCCGCTGCGATATCGGAACCGGAAAGTAGACCCGCCATACTAGCGCGAGCATAGCGCGCGCCGCCGTCCCTCAAACGTTGAAGAGCACGTGCACGACATCGCCGTCCCGGATGCCGTAGTCCTTACCCTCCGTGCGTAGCCGTGCGCGCTTACGGGCCGCCATCTCTGAACCCGCATCGAGCAGATCGTCCCAACCGACCACCTCGGCGCGAATGAAGCCCCGCGCTATGTCGCTATGGATCTTGCCCGCAGCCTGCAGCGCCGTAGCGCCACGCGTGACTGTCCAAGCGCGGCACTCATCCTCGCCGACGGTGAAGAACGAGAGCAAGCCCAAGATCGCGTAGGAGTGCCGCACGGCTTGCGCCAGAGCCCCTTCGTCCGCGCCGACTTCGCGGCGGTAGGCCTGCGCTTCTTCCGGAGAAAGCACCGTAAGCTCCATCTCCAACGCGGCGCACACAGCTACGGTCTCGGTCTCCATCGCCGACCCGTCGCGGTGGCATCCCGCGACAATCGAGGCGGCGGCGGCTACATCGGCTTCGCCGACATTAAGTACGGTCAGGAGCGGCCGCGCCGTCAAAAACCGGTACTGCGCCAGGGTGCGTCGCTCCTCATCGGTGAGATGAGCAGCCCGGACCGGCGTACCCTCAGCAAGCTGGTCGCGTAACCGCTGGAGCAA
Source organism: Dehalococcoidia bacterium (assembly GCA_965220315.1). Classification (GTDB taxonomy): domain Bacteria; phylum Chloroflexota; class Dehalococcoidia; order Bin125; family Bin125; genus JAPOXK01. Next base: position 248,067 of record CBDCPP010000002.1, on the reverse strand, counting down.
CGCCACTTCGCGTCGGGCTTGCTCCCGTTCTGCCGCCTTCATCGCCTTGGTTTCCGCCGCAATGCGCTCCAAGCGCTTATCGAGCAAGGCGATATCAGCGAAGGCCAGTTCCAAGGCCATCAACTCGATGTCTCGCGCAGGGTCGACGCCGCCATGCGGGTGCGGGACCGTGTCGTTTTCAAAGTCGCGCACAATGTGCACCAGCGCATCGACGAGACTGAGTTGCTCCAAGAAGCGCAAATCTGGTGCCGCGTCTTTCTGGAAGCCCCCACCCGGGAAGTCGCTGAACTGCAGCGTGGCATACGTCTTCTTCACCGGACGGTAGAGCGCAGCGAGGCGTTCGAGGCGTTCGTCGGGCACCCTCACGACACCCACATGCGGTTCAGAGTGTGTTGAAAATCCCACGGCGTGATCGGCCCCGGTGATCGCGTTGAATAGCGAAGTTTTGCCGCTTCGCTCAAACCCGATGAGCCCAAGCTCAGGCATCAGCGCTCAAGCCTCCAAACGCCGACGCGCCGCGATCCCCACCAGATCCCCGGAGCCTCCATCTTGACGCGGCGGAGCGCGGCACGGTCAGTCGCTCCAGTCCGCTGGCGCTGGCGATAAGACTTCACCCGTCCCTACCTCGCGCTGTCCTGTGGGACACAGCCCCAGCAGCGGACATTGCCCGCACAGCGGACGCTTCTTGCACGTGCTCTTCGCATGACGCACGAGGACGGCATGATATTCGGCGAAAATACGTGCTGGGAGTTGCGAGACTAGAAGCGCCCGCACCGCCTCATAGCGCTCTCGCTCATCGACCCACTCAAGGCGGCCGAGGATCCGGCGGGTATAAGCGTCGACCGGAAGTGTCGGCTGACGGGCTGCATACAGACAAACGGCGTCTGCCGTCTCGGGACCAAACCCGTGCGTGGACAAGAGAAGCGGGCGCAGTTCCTCCAGGGGCTTCGCGAGCAAGACACGCACATCTCCCCCGCCTTCCTCCACGACGAGCCGCGCGAAGGCTTTGAGCTTGCGCGCCTTGCTGTTGAAGTAGCCGGACGGCCGGATCACCTCGGCTAACTCCCGCTCCGGGATTCGTAAGAGCGCGGCGACGCTGAGCAATCCAGCGGCGATCAGCGCGTCCACCGCTCGGCGCGCGCTAGCCCACGCCGTGTTCTGCACTAGGATCGCGCCCGCGATCATCTCCAGCTCGGTCCCCGCCGGCCACCATCGTTGCGGCCCGTAATGGTCCCTTAGCCGTCGATAGAGATCGCGAAGCTCGGGCGCAGAAACCGAATGGGGCGGCGCCATCGCGCTGCCACTCACCCGGCCCACTCGGGGATCCCTGCGTCGAAGGAGTCATAGAACGACACGTACGGCTTAATGTCGAGCACTGCCGTCCCGTTCACTACATCCAGCCCGACCACCCTGACAACGCCGTTCTGCACGCTTTCCAGCGGGACGATACTGACGCCCAAGGGATTGGGACGGTGTGCGGTCCGCGTTGCAAAAACGCCTACCTCGGGTGAGGATTCGTCTCCCGTCGGTCGGATACGCAGCAGGCTACGCCCCTCGGCTGTGACCCGATCGAGCCACGTAACCACGATGATATGCGTGAAGCCATCCAGCCCATCTAGCGCCACCCGGAACTCGTCGCGGAACACGATCTCGGATTCGACCTGCGCCCAGGTACGGCCACTCGTGTCTTCGATGGTGTTACGTACGACGGCGATGGGTGTGAAGTCGCCAATCACGTCGGGGAGTTGCCGTAGAGCGAGCTCGCGCGCCTCGCGCACGCTCGTTAGATGTAGCTTCTCGCGCCAGCTGACCATCGCCCTCCTCCGGCTATACCGTGACCAACCTCTGGGCGCACTAGTGTCGCACGGGCGGCGCTAGACTCGGCAGCGGCGCAGACGATCCCAGGGAGAGGGGAGACAGATGACCGTGAAACGCGGCTACGTCGATACCAAGATCGGTCAGATCCATTATCGCAGCGCGGCGGCGGGAGCGGAGACGCCGTTGGTGCTATTCCACCAAAGTGCCAGCTCTTCCGCGATGTATGAGGGGCTAATGGCCGAACTCGCGGGCGACCGGCCGCAATACGCGCCGGACACACCAGGATATGGCCTCTCCGATTTCCCACCGCCCAAGCCCACCATCGGCGACTATGTGCGCACGCAACTGGAGGCGCTCGATCGCCTCGGCGTGCCGGAGTTTCATGCCTTCGGCTTCCATACCGGCGCCTCCATCGCCTGCGAGACGGCCGTCGCCGCCCCCGAACGCGTGCGCAGCCTGACGCTCTGCGGCCCGCCCTACGCCGACACGGAGCAGCGCAAGCAGTGGTTGGCGAAGGTGGAAGGTGCTGAAGAGAAACGGTCTGACTTCAAGCAGGTAGGCGTTTCGGCGATGCGGATCCAAGCCGACGGCGGTCACCTGCTTCCCATCTGGCAGCGCAACGTAGACCTGGGAGCGGACGCGCCTCCCCCGATCATTCACCGCGAGACGATCGATAATCTGCGCGCTGGCGAACGCTATCAGGACGCGATCATCGCCGTCTTCAGCCAAGACATGCCCGCACTCTTGCCGCAGGTCACGTGTCCAATCCTCCTCCTCTGCGGCGACCGCGACGTGCTCTACCCGTACCTCCAGCCTGCCCACAACGCCCGGCCCGACGCAAAGTGCGTGACGTTAGACGGCGGCTCGTACGTGATTGATCAAGATCCAGCACAGGTCGCGCGCGAAGTGCGCGCCTTTTTGCAGTCAGTCGAGAGCGACTGCGCGACTTCACACAAGTAAATCAGGAATCCACAACCGGGCAGGCCGTCTCCGTAAACCGCCCGGTCGCCGCTGCCGCGCACGATTGATAGAATTTACTCTGGTGGCAGAGCGCATGCGTAGCGCTGCTCTCACATAGATACGCACAGACACGAAATGCCCACCAAACCGTCCCGATACACGGCCTCCGATATTCAAATCTTGGAGGGTATTGAGGCCGTCCGGCGCCATCCTGGGATGTACGTCGGCTCAACCGATACGCGCGGCCTCCATCACCTCGTCTACGAAATCGTCGACAACGCCGTCGATGAAGCGATGGCGGGGGAGTGCGACCGCATTGAGGTCACGCTCCACGCCGATGGCTGGGTGACCGTCCGCGACAACGGACGCGGCATCCCCGTCGACAAGCACCCCAAGACCGGTCTCTCCGCAGTCGAGACGGTGATGACCACGCTCCACGCCGGCGGTAAGTTCGGCGGCGGCGGCGGCTATCACGTCTCGGGCGGCCTGCACGGCGTGGGGGCGTCGGTCGTCAACGCGCTGGCGGAGGAGCTGGAGATCGAAGTCCAGCGTGGGGGCAAAGTGTACCGGCAATCCTACGCGCGGGGGGCGCCAACCACCAAGCTACAGCCTCGCAAGCTCACCCGCGCGGACGGCAACCGATCCGCCTCTGGCACCACCGTCCGTTGGCTCGCTGATACCAGCATCATGGAGACTCGCGACTACGACTTCGCAACGCTCACCCAGCGCTTCCGCGAGATCGCCCACCTCAACAAAGAGCTCTGGTTCCAGATCGTGGATGAGCGCGGTGAGAGCCCCCGCGAAGTCAACTTCTACTTCGAGGGCGGCATCGCCTCCTTCGTCCGCTACCTCAACCGCGATGTTGAAACACTCCAGCCCATGCCCTTCCACACCACGCGGACGCTCGACGGCGCCGACATTGAGGTCGCCCTCCAATACAACGCGGCTTTCAGCGAACAGGTCTTTGCCTTCGCGAACACCATCAACACGATCGACGGCGGCAGCCACCTCACCGGCTTCCGCTCTGCCCTGACACGTGTCCTGAACGACTACGCGCGGCGCAACAAGCTGATCAGGGAGCAAGACCCGAACCTCACCGGCGAGGATGTGCGCGAGGGCCTTACCGCGGTCGTCAATGTGAAGCTTGCCAAGCCGCAGTTCGAGGGGCAAACCAAAACGCGTCTGGGCAACCCGGAAGTGAAGGGGCAGGTCGAGTCGGTCGTCGGCGAAAATCTGAGTGAGTTTCTGGAGCAGCACGCGCGCGACGCCCGCCGCATCATCGAAAAATGTCTCACGGCAGCGCGAGCACGCGAGGCGGCGCGCAAAGCACGCGCGCTCGTCGTCCGCAAAGGCGCACTGGACGGCGCCACGCTTCCGGGCAAGCTAACCGACTGCACTGAACGCGACCCCGCCAAGAGCGAACTCTTCATCGTGGAGGGCGACTCGGCGGGCGGCTCCGCGAAGCAGGGGCGCGACCGGCGCACACAGGCAATCCTGCCGTTGCGGGGCAAAATCCTCAACGTCGAGCGAGCCCGGCTGGACCGGCTGCTCGCGCACGAAGCCTTCCGCACGCTGATCACCGCCCTGGGTACCGGGATCCGCGACGAGTTCGATATCACGAAGCTCCGCTATCACCGGGTCGTGATCATGACGGACGCCGATGTCGACGGGGCCCACATCCGCACCCTCCTCCTCACTTTCTTCTTCCGCTACATGCTGGAGATCGTGCGCGCGGGCCACCTTTTCATCGCTCAGCCGCCGCTCTACCGCGGGCGGAACGGCAAGGCGGCAGAGTGGCTCTACTCCGACAGTGAGCTTGAGAGATTCGTGAAGAAACAAAAGGAGGGTGCCAACCTCACGATCCAGCGGTACAAGGGACTGGGAGAGATGAATGCCGATCAGCTCTGGGATACGACTATGAATCCCGAAGTCCGCACGCTCTATCGCGTCGAGGTCGGTGACGAAGAATGGATCGATGCGGACCGCATCTTCCGGCATCTCATGGGCGACGATGTCGCCGCGCGACGGCGGTTCATCGAGATCCACGCAGCCGAAGCCCAGAATCTCGACGTCTAGCCCCTCGGCAGCCATCGCCTGCGACAGGGCGCACAGCCCCATGCTGGTTTCTCTGGACTGAAGAGTCGCCCGGCCCATGGCAGGCACGCGCCCCGACCCACACCGCCAGCCGCCCGTCCATTGGCGCGACGCTGCCCCCCCTTTGTTACGCAGATGGTGGGCGGGGGCACCGCGCCTGGCGCTGGAAAACACCGGCGCGCTTCTTTTCCCAGCAATGCTGCCTCTTCGCCCCAGCGACCGCCTCCTTGAGATCGGCTGCGGTCGCGGCGCGCTGAGCGCGGTGCTTGCCGAGCGCACCCGGCTGGCCCGCGCGCCTGTCGGTTTGGAAGCGGATCGTCGGCTGCTGCTCCCGCCGCACGATACGGTCGCGTTCGTGCAAGGACGGCCCAGCCAGCTGCCCTTCGGAGAGAGCGCGTTCACCGTCGTATTGGCAGGCCACCAGATCCGCACCTGGGACGATGCTGCCCTGCGCGCGTTTCTCGCAGAGGCTTGGCGCGTACTCGCCCACAACGGGCTGCTGGTGTTGTGGGAAGTCGCACCGTCGCGATCAGCGACCATCAACCGCGTTTGGCAGACCCTGCTGGCGCAGCCTCATGCCGGCGTTCAGCTGCGGCGCTTCGCGGAGATCAGCCACATGGCACACGAGGCGCGCTTCGCCTGGATCCAGACGCTGCGCGTTCAGCCGATCCTCTGGCCGCCAGGACCCCGTGTCGGCGTTTTGATGCGCAAGGAGTATTACGACAGCGAGACCGTCGGGTTGCGGCGCGACCAGAGCCCTCCTTATCGCCCCGCCCCATAGAGCCCGTGCTCCTCGATATAAGTCCAGACGGCGGGCGGCACACAACCAGCGACGGGACGGCCTGCGGCGATATCTCCGCGGATCGCGCTAGCGCTCACCGCCAACGGATCGAGTGGCAACCAGTCCACGGCTGCCGCAAGACCAGGGAGGAGTCGGTCCAGCTGTTCCGGCAGCACGGTACTCCCCGGCCGCACCGCTACGGCGAGCCGGGCTAGCGCAATGATCTGCTGCGGGGCGTGCCACTGCGGGAGATCCTCTAGGGCATCGCTACCGAGGATGAACCAGATCAAGGCGCGGCCCCGTGCTTGCAGCGCTCGCAGAGTGTCGGCTGTGTAAGTAGGTCCTGCGCGGCGGACTTCCATGTCGCTGACCGAGAGCCCCGCTTGCCCCTCCACCGCTGCTGTGGTCATGGCAAATCTGTGCGCGGCAGCCGTGACGGGAACACCGCGCTTGCGCCACGGGTCCCCGGCCGGGACGAACAGCACCCGATCGAGCGCCAGCGCAGATCTGGCCGCTTCGGCGAGTTGCAGGTGGGCGCTGTGCGGAGGGTCAAACGTCCCACCCAAGACCCCGAGGCGCGTCACGTCCCCCATTCCCACTCGACCTCGCCAACCCGGACCCAATCTCCCGTGCCCAGGCCGGCGCGCCGCAGGGCGCCTGCGACGCCCCGCTTGGTGAGCCAGCGATGCGCCTCTTCACGCACTGCCGCATCGCCCATATCCATCATCTCGATAAACGTCTCTACCTGCTCGCCACAAACGCGAAAGGGCCCGCCGCACACGCGCTCTACCATAAACCGCCGCGAGTCCGGCCGCGGCTTGATCTCGACCGTCTTCGGGCGCGGGCCAGCGCGGCAAGCCGCTAACGTGCGCGCGCACCGCTCGGCCAACTCGCCGGTCCCTTGCTGCGCTACAGCCGAAATCATGACGGGCTGAACGGCGCGGGCACGGAAGGCCGCTTCGATCTCCTCACGGCGACCAGCGACCTCCTCGATATCGAGCTTATTAATCGCAACGATCTGCGTCTTCTCCGGCAACCCCGCACCATAGGACGCCAGCTCGCGATTGATCACATCGAACGCGACGAGTGGGTCCGGTTGGCTCCCATCGATCAGATGGAGGAGAAGCTGTGTGCGCCACGCGTGGCGCAGGAACCCATGTCCGAGCCCGGCGCCCTCCGCCGCCCCTTCGATCAACCCTGGCAGATCGGCAACGACAAAGCCGTCCCAGCCCACCGCGACGACCCCAAGGGCTGGCTCGAGCGTTGTGAAGGGGTACGCTCCCACCTGCGGGCGCGCGGCGCTTAGCGTTCGGACCAGCGTCGACTTTCCCGCATTGGGCAGACCGATCACGCCAACGTCCGCGATCAGCCGTAACTCCAGCTGCAGCCGCCGCGGCTGTCCCCGCTGTCCCCGCTGGGCCACGCGCGGCGCGCGGTTCGTTGCGCTCTTGAATGCGGCATTCCCACGCCCTCCGCGCCCTCCGTATGCCAAAATATGGACCTCCCCATGCTCGACGAAATCCGCAGCGATCACCCGATCCCCCTGATCGCCCAGCACGCTAACGATCGTTCCCACGGGAACAGCGAGGACTAAATCCGCGCCATCGCGGCCATGGCGCTTGTTGGGCCCACCAGCTGTCCCCGCGTCTGCGCGGAATGCGCGCTCCGTGCGGAATCGATTAAGCGTGTTGATCCCCGCATCGGCGAGCCCAAGGATGTGCCCTCCCCGACCGCCGTTCCCTCCATTCGGTCCGCCAAGCGGACTGAACTTCTCGCGGCGGAAGGAGACACGCCCTCCTCCTCCTGCACCGCTTTGCACGTCAAGTGTCACTTGGTCAAGCATGGGTCCCCGCTGCCCCCGCACTCTTCCGAGTGCACAGCCCTCCTAAAAGAAGACTCACTGAATGGTAGTAAGAAGAGGACAAGCGTAGTAGGGATAGTAGGGCGGTGGAGGTACGGGAAAGCGTGGGTATAGCGCGAGCCATGCGGCAGAGGCGCACTAGTTTTCCACGAGTAGCGGGCAGGCTGGCTTGCAGGAGCAGGACGGGCGGTGGAGAGCCCCCCGGGGGGCGAAGAAAGAGAGAGGCGAGGCGGTGGACTCTCCACAGGGGTTGGGGAGGGCCGCACTTGGGAGCGCGTGCCAGTCGGGGCGCGGCGGCTACCGCGCAGCGATGGCGGCGCGGATTTCCAAGATGATGCGGCGGACATCCGGGTCGTTGTCGAGCAGCTGCTCGATACGACGGAAGCCATGCAGAACGGTGGTGTGGTCTCGGCCGCCGAGGAGACGGCCGATCTGCGCGTAGGATTGATGGCTTACGTCGCGCAGCAAGTACATCGCCAGGTGCCGCGCGTAGGCGACTTGCCTCTCCCGGCGGCTGCTGATGAGCGCTTCTACTGGAATGTTTGTGCACTGGGCAACCGTTTCGAGCACGACATTGGGAAGTGGAACGGTGGTCCGTGGCGTGGAGGTAATCGCGTTGAGGGCCTCCCCCGCGAGTTCACGGGAGATCGGCTGTCGGTAGAGGCGGGCGAGTGCCGCGACGCGGTTTAGCGCCCCTTCGAGCTGGCGGATGTTGTCCTGCACGCGATGGGCAATTAGCAGCAGGACCTCCTCGGGTACGGCGAGCCCCCCGCGGTCCGCGCGCGAGCGGAGGATGGCGAGGCGCGTTTCGACATCCGGCGGGGCGATGTCGACGATGAGCCCCCATTCGAAACGGGAGCGCAGCCGCTCCGCCAGCGAGGTAAGGAGCTTAGGTGAGACATCGCTGCTGATGGCGATCTGCTTGCCAAGGCTGTGGAGCGCATCGAACGTGTGGAAGAATTCCTCCTGAGTCTGCTCGCCGCGGGAGATGAACTGGATGTCGTCGATCAGGAGGACGTCCACGTTACGGAACTTCTGCCGGAAGCGCTCCATGCTGTGCTCTCGCAAGGATGTGACGAACTCGTTGGTGTACGCCTCAGTCGATAGGTAGAGCGTCTGCATCTGGGGCGCAGTCACATGCCCGATCGCTTGGAGCAAATGGGTTTTCCCTAGCCCGACGCCGCCGTAAATGAAGAGCGGGTTGTATGCACGGCCAGGGAGTTCCGAAACCGCGACTGCGGCGGCGTGGGCCAGGCGGTTGCTGCGGCCGACGATATACGTGTCAAAGGTGTTGTGGGGTGCCAGCACGGGCCGCGATCGGCCAACGGGTGGCTGATCCGTGCCCTTCAGCGGCCGCGCGGAGTCCCCAGCGGCTGCCGGCTCGCGAGGCTGCACCACGAATTCGATCTTTAGGCGCTGCCCGGCTGTGCTCGCGAGGACATCCTCGATCGCTGGATAGAACTGGTTCGTCAGCGCTTCGCGGGCGAAGTCGGACGCGACGCCGACGCGCAGCACCCCACCCCGCAATTCAAGCGCGTGGGTTTCAGCGAGCCATGTCTCGAACGACGGCGCCGGAATCACGCGGCGCAGGCGGTCGAGTGCGGCGCGCCACAACTGTGCCGCGGAGGGCGCTGGGGTCTCACGAGTGAGGTCACTGCGCTGTGAGCGCAGCTCGCCGGAGTTGGCGGCCTCCAAAGCGCGCTCCTCAATTTGTTATGCGCACCGCGACGGTATCGGCGGGGCGTGCGTACGGCCGAACCCAGGAGGAGCAGGCCGGCGGCCAGCCTGGTTCTATCTGGGAAAAGGGAACGGGAGGAAGGGTAGCACCGCCTCCTTTCCTGGCAAGCCACTCACACAACTGGTTACTCTGCCGGAGACGGCACCGATCACCGGTGCGGCCACGCGGAGGACCGCATCGTGTGGTGGCACCCTCATGGAGTGGCTCCTATAGTGACCGCCCCGCGGAGTGCTTATGTTGTTGGTGATCGATATCGGCAATACCACCGTCCAGCTTGGGCTGTTTGAGGGCCCACGGCTCGGCCCGACTTGGCGTATCGCGACCGCGCATGATCGGCTGGCGGACGAATACGGCGTGCTCCTGCGCGCACTCCTGCGCACCCGCGGGTTCGACGTAAGCGAGATTCAGGCTGTCATTATCGCTTCCGTTGTCCCGGCGCTCATACCGGTGTTCCAGGACTTGGCGCGCGGATACCTCAGCGTCGAGCCGATGCTGGTGGGGAGCGGTCTCAAGACCGGACTGCGCATTACCTACGACAGCCCGCGAGAGGTGGGCGCGGACCGCGTGGTGGACGCCGTCGCCGCCCTCGCTTTGCACGGCCCCCCTCCGCTGATCGTCGTGGACTTCGGCACCGCGACCGTCTTTGATGCCATCGACCACGAGGGGAGCTACCTGGGGGGCGCGATCGCGCCCGGCATCGGGGTGGCTGCGGACGCGCTTTTCGAGCGCGCCTCGCGCCTCTCCAGGGTGGAGCTGCAGCGCCCGGAGAATGCGATCGGCCGCAACACGGCCAGCGCGGTGCAGGCGGGCATCATCTTCGGTTATGTTGGATTAGTTGAAGGGATTATCGAGCGGTTCAAGGCCGAGCTGGGTGGCGGGCGCGTGATCGGGACGGGTGGCTGGGCCGAGCGGATTGCGAAGGAGACGACGGCCGTGGAGATCGTGGCGCCGGACCTCACGCTGGAAGGGCTGCGCCTCATCCACGAGATGAACGCGGGAGAGTGATCGTGCCTGTGCAACCGGCTCCGCTTGCGGGGAAGCGCGTCGTCTTGGGCGTCACCGGATCTATTGCCGCCTACAAGGCGATCGAGCTCGCGCGGCGGCTGGAGGAGGCCGGCGCCACCGTCGACGTTGCTCTGACTCCCAACGCCGCGCGCTTCGCGCCTGCGCTGACGTTCCACAGCGTGATCCGTGGGACCGTCGCGATCGATATGTACGATGCCGCCTCGCCCGAGGTGCACGTGGAGTTGGGGCGGCGGGCAGACCTCCTCCTCGTTGCTCCGGCCACCGCGACGACGATCGCCAAGCTCGCGAGCGGCGTCGGCGATTCACTCGTCACGCTGACCGCCCTCGCGACAGCCGCGCCCGTGCTGGTCGCCCCTGCCATGGACTCACGCATGTATGACAACGCCGCGACCCAAGCGAACCTGGAGACGCTGCGCGCCCGCGCCGTCGCCTTTGTCGGCCCCGACGAAGGCCGCCTCGCCAGTGGCGCGCGCGGGCTCGGCCGAATGAGCGAGCCGGAGGTGATCGTTGGGGCTGTGCGCGCGCTGATCGGCCGCGTGACCGGTGATATGCGCGGGCGCCACGTGGTCGTCTCGGCCGGGGGGACGCGCGAGGCGATCGACCCCGTGCGCTTTCTGGGCAACCGCTCGAGTGGCAAGATGGGCTTCGCGCTCGCCGAAGCGGCGCGTGATCGCGGCGCCGCCGTGTCGCTTGTCAGCACGCAGTCACCGCCGCCTGCGCTATACGGCGTCTCCGTTGAAGAGGTGGAGAGCGCGGAAGAGATGCGAGAGGCGCTGGCGCGGCGCCTCCGCGACGCCGACGTGCTGATGATGGCAGCGGCGGTCGCGGACTTCCGCCCCGCGGAGACGGCGGCGCAGAAACGCAAGAAACAAGGGAACGGCGGCGGGTGGGACCTCGCGCTCCAGGAGAACCCCGACGTGCTCGCCGGACTCGATGGGAGCTTCGTCAAGGTCGGGTTCGCCGCCGAGACGAACGACCTGATCGAAAACGCCGCCGCCAAGCTTCGGAAGAAAGGCCTTGACCTGATCGTCGCCAACGATGTGACGGATCCAGAGTCGGGCTTCGGCTGCGACACGAATCGCGTCGTGCTGCTCGACGGCCGCAGCGAGCCCGAAGCGCTGCCCCTACTCAGTAAGTACGACGCCGCGCAGCGGGTGCTCGATCGTGTCGCAGCGCTGCTCGCCGGCCGCTAGCCCAGATCGTCCTTCAACGGCGTCTTGTCTGGCGGCAACGAGAAGAAGTTGCAGAAACACGTCCCTTCGAAGTCGACCAGCCCGTTCGCGACCGGCGGGCAGACGCACAACGTCTCCTCGGTGTTGCCGGGCTGGCAGGGGCAGTAGAAGCGCCCGAATTGCAGCCGCATATCCACGAAGTCCTCGATCGTTTGGTCCGCGTTGGTGAGGACGTAGCCGCGCTCCTCACAGAACCGGGCGGCCAGCTCAGTCATCTCGCGGCGGTAGCGCTCACGCAGGGCGCGCTCCTCTTCCGGCGCGCGTTCGGGGAGTGCGGTGCTCACCTTAGTGTTCCCTTCGCGCGCCCCAGGGCGAACTCAATCAGCGTTCGCACGGCGACGCCGGTCGCGCCCTTCACCAGGACGCCCTGGTCCTTGTCGCTATCGTCGGTGCCGGCGATGTCGAGGTGCGCCCAGGGGGTTTCGCCCGCGAACTTGGCGAGGAACTTGGCGGCGGTGATCGCGCCGCCGTAACGCCCGCCGATGTTCTTCACATCGGCGATGCGGCTCTTGATCTTCTCGTCGTACTCCTCGTACATCGGCAGTTGCCACACGCGCTCGCCGCCCCGCTGCCCCGCCGCGATCACCTCTTGCGCCAGAGCGTCATCGTTCGCCATTAGTCCGGACGCGACGTCGCCCAAGGCGACGGCGCAGGCGCCCGTCAAGGTCGCGACATCGATGATCGGCGACAGGTGCAAGTGATTCGCGTAGGAAAGCGCGTCGGCGAGGACGAGGCGGCCCTCGGCGTCCGTATTGATCACCTCGATCGAGGTCCCGTTCATCGCCGTGAGCACGTCGCCGGGTTTGATCGCGCTGCCGCCGGGCATGTTCTCGGTCGCCGGCACGATCGCGGTGGCGTTCACCGGCACCTGCAGCCGCGCCAGGGCGGCCGTGGCGGCGATGACGGCCCCGCCACCGCTCATATCTTGCTTCATCGCTGCCATGTTGGCGGCGGGCTTGATGGAGATGCCGCCGGTGTCGAAGGTGATCCCCTTCCCGACAAATCCGATCCCGGGTTCCTCTCCCCCGCCCCGGTGGCGCATGACGATGAATTGGGGAGGCTCGTGCGATCCCTGCGCGACCCCCAGAAAGGCACCCATTCCCAATGCCGTGATGGCGTCGCGATCCAGGATCTCGCAATCGAGTCCGCCTTCGTCGGCGCAGGCGCGCGCGCGTTGCGCGAACTCACACGGGGTGAGCACGTTGCTGGGCTCGTTCGCGAAATCGCGCGACAGGTTCGCGGCCTCGGCGATCGCCCGCCCCACGTCACGGCCCCGCTCCAACGCTGCCGTGTCGGCGCCCAGCAGCAGCAGCCGGTCCAAGGCGTGGTTCAGCTCCGCCGTGTCCGAGCGATACCGATCGAAGCGGTAGAGACCGAGCACGGCGCCCTCGGTCGCCGCGCGAGCTAGATCCTCCAACGGCAGCGAGCCGAGGGCGGGTCCTTGGAGCGCGACCGCCAGGCTTCCATCGGACAGGGCGCGGGCGTGCCGCGCCGCGCTGGCGACGGTCCCGCGGACCCGGTCGCGATCACCGCCGCCTGTCTTTCCGAGTCCGGCGAGGATAACGCGGCTCACGGGCAACCGGCCCAGCGTGTGGATGACGACCAGCTCGCCTTTGCGCCCGTTCAGTTCGCCCTCTGCGGCGAGGGCGCCGAGGGCGCCGTCCAGCGCCGCATCCACGGCGGCGACCGGTCCTGCGGCGGGCAAGGCGGCGCGCTGGTCGGTGAAGAGCAGAAGAGAAGTCGCGCGGACGTCCGTTGGCGCTGTCGCCGCGACATCAATGGTGAGTGAATCCACGGCGTCCCGCCCTTGGCGCGATCGTAACATGCCTCCCGCCTCGATTCGGTGATGCTTTTGACGCGCACCAGTGCCCCGCTACGGTGTGAGAATGACCGAAACCGCGCTCCGCCTGAGCCGTCGCGCGCGTGCGTTGAACACGAGCCGCTGGACGCCTTTCGCCTGGGAGGTGGCGATCGTGGCGGCGGGGGCGGGGCTGTACTTCCTGATTCGGGGCGCGGTCAGCGGCCGGGCGGCGGAGGCGCTTGACCGCGCGGCGGACCTCGTCGCCCTCGAGCGCTGGCTGGGGGTGTATTGGGAGCCGGCGATGCAGAGTTGGATCCTGGAGTCTCGCGCACTGATCGAGCTCTTCAACGCGATCTATTTCTGGACGCACATGCCGGTGATCATCGCCGTGGCAGTGTGGCTGTTCGCGTGCCATCGCGCGGTCTACCGCTTCACCTGCGGCGCCTTCTTGGGATCGGCGGCGATTGGGTTGGCGATGTACTACGCGCTCCCCACGGCGCCGCCGCGGCTGCTGCCGGAATCGGGCCTGCTCGACACGATGGCGCTCTACAGCCAAGTGTCATACCAGGCGCAGGAGGTCGGCCCGTTTGTGAACGCCTATGCAGCCCTCCCCAGCCTGCACTTCGGCTGGGCGCTGCTCATTGCGATGGCCCTCTGGATGGCGCGCCCCCGCGGGCATCGGGGCGCCGTGCTGGCGGCGGCGCTGGGACTGCTGCTCGTGCTGGGACAGCTGGCCGGCATCGTGGTGACCGGGAATCACTTCCTGCTCGACGCCGTCGCGGGCGCGGCCGTCGCCGGCTTGGGCGTCCTCGCGGCGCTGGGGTGGCGCTATTATCGTGGCTCCAGGGAAGCGACGGCGGTTGGTGAAAGGAAAAGCGCATGGCGATGATCATGAGCACCGCGGATTCGGTGCCGGGCCGGGAGATCGCGGAGACGATGGGCTTGGTGACGGGAAGCACCGTGCGCGCGCGCAACGTCGGGCGCGACGTGCTGGCCGGCCTCAAAGGGATCATCGGCGGCGAGATCGGGGCCTACGAGAAGCTGCTGCAGGAGAGCCGTGTGCAGGCGCTGGCCCGGGTCGAAGAGGCGGCCGCGGCGATGGGGGCGGACGCGATCGTCGCGCTGCGGCTGGCCACGAGCTCCGTCGCACAGGGCTCGGCGGAAGTGCTGGCCTACGGAACCGCGGTCAAGCTCCAGTAAGCCGCTAGCTCCAATGGCGCTGGCCGGAGAGCGGCGCTAGGGGGGCGAAGACCTCCACGCTGAGTTCGGTCAGCTCGCCCTGCCAGCGGTCCCAGGCCGCGCGCGCGCGCGCGGCCTGGGCGGAAGAGAAGGCGGACTGCACCGACTCCTCGCTCTCGAGTTCGTAAATCATCAAGTGCTCCCCAGGGAGCGGCCGCGGCGGCCGCGCGCGGAACGCGGAGACGATGCCGGGGATTTCCAGCACCAACGGCAGATGGGTGCTGCGATGCCAGTGCTCGAACTCCTCCAGCACGCTCGGGCTGACCTGTGCGCGCACGACGAGGAGGGGGCGGCTGCTCTGGAGGGCGTCCATGTGGGGATGTTAAGGCCGCTGCTTTCTAGCAGCGACTCCGGTGCAGGGGGAACACGCCCATGCTGCACGGGCGGCGCTTTCCGGCTTGCCAGGAGTTCAGGACGCTGGTGCTGACAGCGAGCTGGCCGTGTGAAGACGTTAGCAGCGTCGGTACGTCGTCTGCTGGCCCTTTCCGCAGTTCCCGCAGGGCGGGAGCCTGTCGGTAGCGTTGTTCAGGTTGACACGCCAGGGGCAGGACGTGCAGCAGTAGGTGCCTACTCCTGGCTGCTCACCGACGTTGTACATCGGAATCCCTCTATCTCTTCGGGCGCGAGGACTGGTAGGGAAACCATAAAGTAATAGAACATAAGTTTCAACTACTCCACCCGCTCCAGATTCAGCGCCAGCAGCCGCGACAGCAGCTCCTCCTCGTCTAGCTCCGAAGGCGGCTCGGGCCAGCCGTAGGCGGCGAAGACGGCCGCGTCGAGAGCGGCGTGGAGGTTGGCGAGCCAGGTGGGGCGGTCGTTGTAGAGGTTGGTTAGCGTGCGCTTCGCCAGTTTCTTCGCGGCCCCCTCGTCCACCGGTAGCAGGCGCGGGGGTAGCGAGGGCACGATGTCGGGCTCCTCACGCGCCCACTCCGGCGGGTTGAGCCAGCGCTGACGTGCTTTGTCCAGCGCCCGCGCCGCCTGGCCGATGGCGTCGCGATGCCCGTGCTGCTCCGCCGTCAGCGCCTCGTCCGACGTGTCGAGCGGCCACGGGAAAGGGAACGGTTCGAACGTCGTGGACGGCGTGTAGCGTGGATCGTTGCCGACGCCGAGCCACGTACCCGTCCGCAGCGACCACAGTTCGTGCGCGCGGGAATGCAGCACGCCGAACGCGTAATCGTCGTCGCGGACGATTGCGACTGTTGCGTTTGACGGAAGGATTGAGACAGGCAGCCATACGAAAACACGATGCTTGGATGTCATTGGAGTACAGATGTAACGAGAGAGGTCGGCTAGCCGGGAACGGAGCCCCGGACGCGCATCCCCGTGAATCCACCATCTGTTTCGGTGGGACTTTCGCCGCACTTGCTCGCGAACAGGAAGTACCTGAGTTCGTACGTACTCAAAAGGAAGCTCGTATTTCGCTGCATCACTTGAAGACATACTCGTGCCGAAGTCGACGATGAACGCTTCGCGTATCCGATCAGTTAAGTCACTTGCATTAACCCACCGGCGAATCACGTCTGAATTCGGGGCGCCAAATGGATTCAAAGGTACGGCTAGCATCTCCCGGGCGAGATCGGCGGGGAGATCGAACGGGCCACTTTTCTGGACACCCACGAAGACACCTGCGGAGTTCTCGTCCAGCTGTTGGGCGACGGTTAAGTCGGTTAGGTCCGCAGTGAGATCAGTATGGATCACCGTAACCGCCCGGCCGTCGAACTTTCGTTCCGTCTCGGACCCGTTGTCTTGGCCAACTATCGAGACGCGAACGGCAGCGCCCTCCACCACCCAGGGCTCGTCGTCCCAGGCGAGGAAGATGTCGCCAGTCTCCTTGACCCGATCGAGGACTCGGCGGTTCGCACCGCCACGGATGCTGTTTGTCGCGAGTAGGCCCGCGCGCGTCGTGTGTCGTGCGGCAATCGCCTCGCGGGCCTTCTCGTGCCAGTAGCAGACAAGGTCGGCCCCTCCGGGGACGATTCCGTCCCACGCACTACGCAGCTGATCGACGTACTCATCCCCTAGTCGACCGCGCATTCGGCGGTCGCCCAGGAACGGCGGATTGCCGACGATGAACTCCGCCTCCGGCCACGCCGCCGGGACCGGCACGCCCTCGGCGTCGCGGGCGAGAATCGCGTCGCGCTGCTCGATGTTGTCGAGCGGTTGGAGCACCGGCTTCTTTGGGAAGCCGTAGCCGTGGTCCCGCATCCACTGGATCTGGCCGATCCAGATCGAAACGCCCGCCAACTCTTTCGCGTAGGGGCTGATCTCGATGCCAATCACGTTGTGCGGTCCCACCTGCGGGAACTCCTCCGTGATGCCCAGCCGTTCCCCGCCCCAGCGGATCGCCTCCCGCTCTAGATCTTTGAGCAGCCGCAGCGTCACGTAGAGGAAGTTGCCCGAGCCGCAGGCCGGATCGAGCACGCGCACCGCGCGCAGCCGCTCCAGAAAGGCGCGCCACTCGCTCTCGGCGCTCCGCTCCCAGGCGGGCAGCCGCTCACGGCGGCGGAGGTCGCGGGTGAGCGGGCTCGGCTTGCGGCCCGCCATCAGCGCATTGACGCGCTCGCGCATCGCCCCGAACTCGCGGCGCAGGGGTTCGAGCACGACCGGCTCCACGACCATCATGATCTTCTCGCGGTCGGTGTAGTGCGCGCCGAGCTGCCCGCGCTTGTCGGGGTCGAGGCCGCGCCGACGGCGTGCAACTCCTCGCGGGTGAAGGCGAGCGCCGCGGCGTCGTCGAAGAGCCCGCCGTTGAACCACTCGATCCGCTGCGTGCCGAACCAGCCGCCCCGATCCGCCATCAGCCGGAACAGCTCCGAGAGCCCGGCCGTGAACGCTTCGGGATCGTTGGCGCGCGATTGGATCAGGTCGCTCATGATCCGGCGCGGCAGCAGGCCGACGTCCTCGGCGAAGAGGCAGAACAGCACGCGGTTGAGGAAATGCGCCACGCTCTCGGGGTGGTGCCCGCGCTCCTGCATCAAGCGTGCGATCTCGGCGAAGCGGGAGGCGGCGGCCTGCGTGACCTCGTCGGGCGTCTGCTCCGGGCACAGCGCCTCGGGCTCGCTCATCACGGCGCGAAGGATGCGCAGCGCGCTAGCGGGGTCTTCAGCGAGGTCGTCGAGGGTGACGGTATGGACGCTGGGTTGGGTGTTGGTGAAGTTGGTGTGGACCTCGATTACGTCCATATCGCTGACGACGAGCGCGGGCGGGTTCTCGAGGGCCTCGCGGTAATCGAGCAGCTGGCGATAGGCAGCGGCGAGATTGGCATGGGCACCCTTGTACTCCCAGCCGAAGTAGCCGCGCTTCCAAACGTCGGCCCAGCCGAGCCTGCCGCTACTGGTGCGCTCGGCTCCGGCATCGAACGTGTAATGCTCGCCGGTGGGGTCGGCCTCGTTGGGCGTAGGCACGCCCAGCAGGCGGCAGAGGTCGATGAAGTGCTCCTGCGACGAGGCGCGCTCGCGGCGGGCGTTGTCCTTCCACTTGGTCACGAAGGCGGCGGCGGAGATGCCGGGCGTTGCGGTCATGCTCTCCTCGTCAGTGGCAGTGCGTAGCGTGCGGCCGCTGGTCTCATTTTGATTGATGCCTGTCCGTTCGGCAGCAAAATCTTCCTGAGACACAGAGCCGCGTTGTTCGCTGAAACAGCGTTATGCTACGGTTCTCCCGCAGCGGCAGCTCGGGCAGGTAGAAGGCTGTGAGCGCCGCGCCCCGTTACTCTCGCAGGATGTGAATGCAGACGCGCAACGAAAAAGACGAGGTCATCCGCGAGTACCGTCTCCATGAGACGGATACCGGCTCTCCTGAGGTGCAGGTGGCGACGTTGACGGCGCGCATCAACCGCCTCACCGCACATCTGCGGGAGCACAAACAGGATCACAGCACCCGCCGAGGACTGCTCAAGCTGGTCGGCCAGCGGCGCCGGCAGCTGGGCTACCTCAACAAGACGGATGTGGCGCGATATCGCAACATCATCACCAGTCTCGGCCTCCGCAAATAGCGGAGGCGCGGCCGGCCGTTGTGTGCCGAACTGGACCGATGGACGTAGGAAGCGGATAAGCCGCTCGGGACGAACGGCGCAACAACCGCCCCAAAACCGTCCGAGCGTGCGACGAAACGGCCCGTGAGCAGGCGCTGGCTCCCTCAGGGAGGTCAATACTGAGCCGCGCCCCTGAGTTTGACCCTTAAGTAGCAGGCGGGCGCGCGGCAGGGCCGCGAGCGCCCCAAGACGGAGGCAGATAGAGCAGGGTCCGGCGGATTCGTCCGGGCCGGGAAGGCATGATGGAGAAAACATACGAGATAGAGCTGGCGGGCGAGCCGCTGATCATCGCGACCGGGCGCTATGCGCAGCAAGCGGGCGGCGCGGTAACGGTGCGCTACGGCGACACGCTGGTGCTCGGCACCGCCACTGCGAGCAAGCCGCGACTCGGGATCGACTTCTTCCCGCTGTCCGTGGAGTTCGAGGAGCGGCTGTACGCAGCCGGGCGCATCCCGGGATCGTTCTTCCGGCGGGAAGGCCGCCCCACCACCACCGGCGTGCTCTCGGCCCGCCTGACGGACCGGCCGCTGCGGCCGCTGTTCCCCAAAGGCTACATGGACGACACGCAGGTCATCATCACGGTGCTCTCCGCCGATATGGAGAACCCCCCCGACACGCTCGGCACCATCGCTGCGAGCGCCGCCCTGACGATCTCCGACATCCCCTTCAACGGGCCCGTCGCGTCGGTGCGCTTGGGGCACGTCAACGGGTCGCTGGTGCTGCAGCCGAAGTTCGAACAGCTCAACGAGAGCGATCTAAATCTCATCGTTTCCGGCACCAAGGACGCGATCATGATGGTCGAGGCCGACGCCGCCGAGGTCTCCGAGGCGCTGCTGGTCGAAGCCCTGGAAGTTGGCCAGGAGGCGATCGCCTCGATCGTGGCCGTCCAGGAGCAGCTGCGCGAGGACTTCGGCAAGTCCAAGCGTCATTACGAAGCGCCGGCCGTGGACGAGGACGCGATCGCGGCGGTCGAGAAACAGGTAGGCGAAGACCTCACGGCCGCCCTCTCCTCGGCTAGTCTTACCAAGGCGGAGCGCGAGGCGCGGATCGCCGAGCTCAAGGCGCAGGCGCTGGATGATGTGACGGACGACGATCGCGAGCAGTACGAGGCCGCCTTCGGTGATCTGGAAGGCCGCGTCGTGCGGGCCAACATCCTGGAGCGCGGGCTGCGCCCGGACGGACGCGCGCCCACGCAGATCCGTGAGCTGAGCAGCGAAGTGGGGCTGATCCCTCGGACCCACGGCTCTGGGCTCTTCCAGCGCGGGGAGACGCAGGTGCTGGCGCTCACCACCCTGGCCGGTACCGGCATGGCGCAGCGACTCGACGATCTGACCCCAGTCGACAGCAAGCGCTTCATGCACCACTACAACTTCCCACCCTTTTCGACAGGGGAGACCGGCCGCGTCGGCACGCCGAACCGGCGCTCGATCGGGCATGGCATGCTCGGCGAGCGCGCGATGATGGCCGTGCTGCCCGATTTCGACGAATTTCCCTACACGATCCGAATCGTGTCCGAGGTTCTTTCCTCCAACGGCAGCACCTCGCAGGCGAGCATCTGCGCCGCCATCCTCTCGATGATGGATGCCGGGGTTCCGCTGAAGGCGCCCGTGGCGGGCGTCGCGATGGGCCTCATCAAGGGCGAGCGCGATGACGAGTTCAGCGTCCTCACGGACATCGCGGGGATCGAGGATCATCTTGGGGATATGGACTTCAAGGTGGCCGGAACGCGCGACGGCGTGACCGCGTTGCAAATGGACATCAAAGTCCAGGGGATCACAACCGCGATCATGGCGCAGGCGCTCGACCAGGCGCGCGACGCCCGCTTGGAAGTCATGGAGTCGATGACTGCGACCATCGCCGAGCCGCGCGCGGAGATGTCGCCGTACGCGCCGCGGGTCCATCGCCTCGATATTCCCCAGGAAAAGATCGGCGTGATCATCGGCCCAGGCGGCAAGACGATTCGCAGCTTGGAAGAGCAGACCGGCGCCTCCATCGACATTGAGTCGGACGGCGCGGTCTTCGTTTCCGCTCCCAATGGCGAGTCTCTGCGCAAGGCGACCGATGCCATCCACGCGATGACCAAGGAAGTGGAGCCGGGTGAGATCTACACCGGCAAGGTCACGCGTCTGATGAACTTCGGCGCCTTTGTCGAAGTGCTGCCCGGTAAAGACGCGTTGGTCCATATCTCCGAACTGGCCAACTATCGAGTTCCTTCCGTCGAAGAGGTCGTGAAGGTCGGCGACGAGCTCACCGTGAAGATCACCGAGATCGACAACTTGGGTCGGATCAACGCCTCGCGGCGGGCGCTGTTGACGAGCGAGGATTCTCCGTCCGGCCGTGACCGCCCCGCGGATGGCGGCGATGGTGGCGATGGCGGCGATGGCGACGATCGCCCGGGCCGCGGCCCAAGGCCGCGGCGTGGACGGGCCGAGCGCGGCTTCCGGGACCGTCCTCCTGCTCGAGAGCGCGGCATCGACAGCGATAGCCCTAGCCGGGATCGCGCGTCCCGCAGCGACGATGGCCCCGAAGAGGACCGCACGGGTCCCGTTCCTGCGGAGGGCGAGCGGCGCGAGCGACAGCCGGCCGGGTCGGCTGCGAGCGACGGCGAAGCTCCGGCGGGCGTTCGGCGCCGGCGCCGGCGCCGGCGCCGGTCTGGTACCGGGGCAAGTAGTCCCGGCGGCGACGGGGGAGCTCCCGCCCCGGAGCGGCAGCCGGACAGCACTTCCGGTGGCCGGCCACTCTCACGGGTGATCAGCCGGCTGGGCGCGCGCCGGGCGCACCGAGAATCTTCGGATGAGGAGGTGGGCCCGCCGCCACCGCCGCGTCCGGACTTCGGCGCGCCACAGTCGTAGCGGACGCGACGATGACGCTGCGTGTCGCGGTCAGCGGCAGCGGCCAGATGGGGGCCCGGATTCTTACCACGGTGGCTGCCGCCGACGGGCTCGAGGTCGTGGGCGTGATCGAGAAGTACTCGCAAGGGAGTACCTACGAACTGAGCGACGGGCGCACCGTGCCTCTTGCTCAGAGCGTTGAGGGGCTGCGCGACCTTGGCGCGGATGTCGTCGTCGACTTCAGCAATGCAGCCTGGACGGAACAGCTCTTGCCGTTGGCGATCGAAGTCGGCGTCTGTCCCGTGATCGGCACATCCGGACTGCCGGATGCGCTTATCGAGCAATCCGCCGAGGCCTGCGCCGCCAAGCAGCTGGGCGGAGTGGTCGCCGCGAACTTTGCTTTAGGTGCCGTGATGCTAATGCACCTCGCCCGTGTAGCGGCCCCATTTTTCGACGCGGCCGAGGTGATCGAGCAGCACCACGACGGCAAGGTTGACGCGCCCTCGGGTACTGCAATCGCGACGGCGCGCGGGATGCGTGCCGCGCGGGCGGAGGACTTCGATCGCAACGTGGCGGAGCAGGAGACACTGCCCAACGCGCGCGGCGCGGCGTTTGCCGGCGTTACCCTGCACGCCGTTCGCCTGCCGGGCTTGGTGGCGCATCAAGAGGTGATCTTCGGCGGGCTGGGGGAGACATTGAAACTCCGGCATGACTCCACGAGCCGGGAGTCGTTCATGCCGGGGGTACTGCGCGCGATACGTGCCGTCCCGCAGCTTGACCGCCTCGTGATCGGCCTCGATCGGCTGCTCGGTCTGCGAGACTGATGCCGGGGACACTGTCGCCGTGGGGTGCTGGGGCGCTGGGGTACCATTGGACCCCGCTGCGGACGGACGAGGACTGCGATGACGAGAGAATTGACCGTCGCACTTATTGGTGCCACTGGCGTCGTGGGTGAACAGTTTCTCCAGATCCTGGAAGCGCGCGCGCTTCCTGTACGGGAGCTCCGGCTTCTCGCAACAGCCCGCTCCGCCGGACGCGAGATCCTGTTTCGCGGCGAGACCCTCACCGTCGCGGAGACGACCGAGGAGGCGCTTGCAGGCGCCGACGTTGTTTTCGTGTCGGCTTCCACAGAAGCCTCGCGTCACTGGTGCCCGATCGCCCGGGACCTCGGCGCCGTTGTCTTCGACGACTCCTCCGCTTTCCGCATGGAGCCGGACGTCCCGCTCGTTGTTCCGGAGATTAACGGCGAGGCTCTTCGATCGCACCGAGGAATCATCGCGACGCCCAATTGCTCGACGGTGCCTTTGGTTCTCACTCTGGCGCCGTTGATGCGCCGGCGCGCCGTCAGACGCGTGATCGCTGATACATACCAATCCGTCTCAGGGAGTGGTGGGGCGGCGGTGGTGGAGCTGCACGAGCAGACGGCTGCCCAGCTCGCCGGTCGAGTGCACAAGCCTGCGGTTTATCCCAAGCAGATCGCCTTCAATGCCCTTCCCCAGGTCGATCTTTTCTTGGAGGACGGCTACACCAAAGAGGAATGGAAGATGATCGCGGAGAGTCGCAAGATCCTGGGGCAGGAGGATCTAGCGGTCAGCGCGACGTGTGTGCGCGTTCCCACCTTCGTGGCACACGCGGCGGCGGTGCACGTTGAGTTGGACGCACCCCTCACTGCTGCGGAGGCACGCGTCTTGTGGGGCGGACAGGACGGGTTGGATGTCGTTGACGACCCTGTCAACGCTGGGTATCCGACGCCCGTCGACAGCGCCCAGCGTGATCCGGTCTTTGTGGGGCGCGCGCGGCAGGATGTCTCCCATCCGAACGGCCTCGCCTACTGGGTTGTCAGCGATAACCTGCGCAAAGGTGCGGCGCTAAATATCGTGCAAATGGTTGAATGGATGCTAGCCGACGGCTGCTTGTAGCGGACGTCCGGAACGACTGAGCAAGCCCATGACCGAACTCGGACGCCTCTTTACTGCCATGGTCACGCCGATGCGGGCGGACGAGTCGGTCGATGTCGACCAAGCCAAGCGATTGGGACGGGCGCTGCTGGAAACGGGCAGCGATGGACTGGTGGTTTGCGGCACTACCGGCGAGGCATCGACGCTGGAATTTGAAGAGGAGCGCATGCTCTTCCGCGAACTGCTGCCGGTCGTGCGGGAGCGCGGCGCGGCGCTGGTTGCGGGCACGGGTTCGAACAGTACGCGCACGGCGATCGACTCGTCGGTCCGCGCGGAGCAGATCGGCGTCGACGCGCTTCTCCTGGTGGTGCCCTACTACAACAAGCCGTCGCAGGAGGGGATCTACCGGCATTTTCGGGCGGTAGCCGAGTCGGTCCGGATTCCCTGCATTCTCTATAACGTCCCAAGCCGCACGAGCACCAATATGACTGCGGACACGCAGCTACGTCTCGCTGCCATCCCCAACATCGTCGGGACCAAAGAAGCCAGCGGTGATCTAGATCAGATCGGTCGCATCATCGAGGGGGCCCCCGAGGGATTCCGCGTCTGGAGCGGTAACGACGGTGACAATTTACCGATCCTCTCGATCGGCGGTTACGGTGCGGTCAGCGTCGTTTCACATCTGGCCGGATGGCAGGTGCGCGGCTGCATCGACGCGGCCGTGCGCGGTGATCTGGCGGAGGCAGGCCGTATCCATCGACGGCTCATGCCGCTCGTAAAAGCCATGTTCCTTGATGGCAACCCGGTGCCCCTCAAGTATGCGCTGAATTATGTTGGTTTCCCGGTTGGTCCGTCCCGGCTTCCCTTGGTGGAACCGGACGAGGCGACTGCCGGGAAGATCCGCGCTGCTGTGGCCGCAGCACAGATCGACTTGCCGGTTTCGGTTTCAACGTAGTCGCACCTAAGGTCTAAGGCCGCCGCGACGGCTCTAGAGGTAACGCGCACTGCGCACTGGTTGGGGCTCAGGTCCGCCGAAACTGCGGGTAGTGTGTAGGTCGGCCGGACGATGCGATCGTCGCGCTAGCTCGGCCGGATCTGGACGGCGGCGCGGGACCCAAGCTTCCCTGGCTGCCTATGGTGGAGGAGGCGGTTCCTCACCGTCACTGGTTTCGTCTTGGCCGTCCGTACCGTCCTCGCTCTCCGGATCACGGCATTGATCGTCCGTCCGTTCCGGATCATCTTGGAAGAACTGTTCGATCTCCTGGCATGCAGCCTCGGCCGTTACCCGTGACTCCGACTCGCCGCCCGTCACTTCGTCATAAATCGCGAAGCCCACGACTGCCGCCAGCCCCGCGACGAGCAAAGCGGTGACGAGGAAGACCCAGAAGATGGTTGGAGTTCCGCGGTTGGCCATCGCACCTAACAGCTTCGTACCGGCACGGCGCTGCTCGTTCGGTCAGAGCGACGCTCGCCGGGCCGTATCTTAGCGAATGCCGCCGTTAGCTGGAATCGCGCCGCGCAACGGTTCCCCTTACCTTGCGTTCTGTCAGATCTGCCGCAAGGCCAGGGCATCTTCTTGGAGGAAGCCGGCCGCGATCACGGTGAGCACCGATGCCAGCAGCCCGATGATAGCCAGCAAAACCGACCAGCGGCGCAGCCGCTGTGCGCGCTCTTGCGCCCCGGCCTCGCTCCGCTCCGCCGCCGCCTCCAACAATGCCAGTATTCGTGGTCCCGTGACGAACGAGTGCAGCGCGACGGCGAGTATCGCGACGACGACAATGACCATCTTCGCGCTGAAAATGTAGCCCCAGCGTACGTCAAAGATATCGCCGCCGAACGGCGCTGCGATCGCTTCCACCGCCGCCCGGCGGTCCGACTCCATAATCAAACCCGTGATGACGAGTCCCGCCATCGCGGGCCAGGCAACCAGGTTGAATCGTTGCGTAAAGCGCCGCAGCGTCGCGATGCGCATGCGGTCGTCGTCAATGGCACTGAGAGCAGGCACGACTGCCACCGCGACCAGTAGTTGCGGCCCAACCCAGATCGTGGCGAACAGTACGTGTAGGCCGGTCAGAATCGCGTCGCCGGTCACGGGTACTCCTTCCGGATAGGCATACTTAGAGGATCGGGCTGACGATGATCGCCTCGTTGCGCTCGGGACCTACGCCTACGATGTCGGCGGGTGCGCCGATCAGACTTTCGATCCGCCGGACATAGCTCATCGCTGCCGGTGGCAGATCCTCGAAGCGACGGCAGCCAGTGGTCTGGCTGAGCCAGCCGGGTAGATCTTCCCACACGGGCTGAGCTGCCGCGAGCGCCGCGTGGCTGCTGGGGAACCGCTCGACCCGCTGTCCGCCGATTTCATAAGCCACGCAGATCCTGATCGTCTCGAAGGTGTCCAACACGTCGAGGCGCGTCAACGCGATGCTGCTACAGCCGTTGAGTTCGATGGAATACCGCCCTGCGACCGCGTCAAACCAGCCACAGCGGCGCGGGCGGCCCGTAGTTGTGCCATATTCCTGTCCACACTCGCGCAGGCGATCGCCTTCCGCTCCCCGCATCTCACTGGGCATGGGTCCATTCCCGACACGCGTCTGGTAGGCCTTGTAGATCCCGAAGACGCGGCTCACGTCCAAGGGACTGATTCCCACCCCAAGAGCTGCACCGGCGGCCGTCGAACTCGGGACGGACGAGGTGACGTAGTCGTAGGTGCCCATGTCTAGATCGAGCAGGCTGCCCTGTGCACCCTCAAGCACGATCCGATCACCCCGCCCGAGTGCGTCCTGGCAGATACGGCTCGTGTCTGTGATATATGGCTCGAGCCGTGCCCAGTGGTCCCGGTAACGCTCGAAGACATCGTCGAAATTCAGAGGAGCGCGATTGTAGAGCTGCGTGAGGATACGGTTCTTGTACTCGAGGACGAAGCGGAGCCGCTCCGCGAAACTTGCGGCGTCGGCCAGATCGGACAGGCGCAGGCCCATCCGTGCGACTTTGTCGATGAAGGCGGGGCCGACACCCTTGCCCGTCGTCCCCACCGCGTGCGCCCCGCGCAGCTCTTCATCCGCCGCGTCGATGATTGGATGCCACGGCATTACGACCTGTGCGCGATCCGACACGAACAGCCGCTGCGTGTTGACGCCCCGCTCTTCAAGCATCTCGATTTCGTGAATCAGCTCGGCCGGATCAACGACCACGCCGTTGCCGATTACGCAGATCATTTCCGAAAAGATGCCCGCCGGCACGAGATGCAAGGCGAACTTACCAAGATCGTTAACGACCGTGTGCCCCGCGTTATGCCCTGCGGAGTAACGAGCAATGATCTGCGCTTTGCGGGCGATCAGATCGACGATCCGACCTTTACCCTCGTCGCCCCATTGCCCACCGATAACCACAACCGCCGGCATTTGTGCCGTTCCCGTCAGGCACGCGCGCGTGCTCCCGCGTTAAAACCCGCGGGATTGTAGCACGCGCCCCACGCGATCCCGGTTGAGTAAGCGCTTTAGCGGATAAACTAGGTCGCAGCGTTCCCAGTATACGAGCGGAGAGGCGCGTGGAGTCCGAGATCGATTTCGCGCCGCTGCTGTTGGTATCGGCCCTCGCATTTTTGATTCCCTTGGTTACTCACCGGCTCAGTGGAGGGGCGCTTCCTTCCGTTGTCGGCGAGATCGGCGCCGGAATCATCTTTGGGCAGACGCTTCTCGGCGTAATCGAGCAGAATGTTTGGCTGGAATTCCTCTCCCTCTTCGGATTCGCGTACCTGATGTTCCTCTCTGGACTGGAGGTCGATATCGGCCTGCTGACGCGACCGTTGGGCGGCGCCTGGTATAAGCCGCTCGCCGTATTGAAACACCCACTGGTTGCTGGTACCGGGTTGCTCGCTCTGATCCTCGTGGCTACGGCCCTCGTCCTCTGGGGCTTGAACGAGTGGGGCAAGATCGACGACTTTGCGTTGCTGTTCTTCGTGCTGAGCGCCACGTCAGTCGGCGTGATGGTGCCGGTGCTCAAGCTGCGTCACGAGTCGGGCGCGTACGGGCAAACGCTCTTGGTGGCGGGCTTCTTGGTAGAGTTCGTCGCCATCGTCGCGATCGGCATCATCGTCGCAATCGACCGCGAAGGTCTCGGCTTGGAGGCGGCGTTGCTGCTGGCGCTACCGGGCGCCTTCGCTGCACTGCTATTGCTCGCGCGCCAGAGCCGCCGCCGCTTCCCTCAGCTCTTGGCGCTGTTGACTGAGTTAGCGCACGCCTCGTCGCAGATTCAGATTCGAGGCGCGCTGGCCCTGCTTGTCGTGTTCGTGGTCTTGTCGCAGGTGGTCGGGACGGAGTTGGTGCTGGGTGCGTTCTTCGCCGGTCTGGCGCTCACGATCCTTACGCCACGGCACGGATCGTCGATGCGGGTGAAACTCGACGCTCTGGGCTACGGATTTTTCATCCCGGTGTTCTTCATTACTGCGGGCGCGACGATCGACCTAGAAGCGGTAACGCGAGCCGGATCTAGCGCCATTCTGATTCCCGCCTTTCTCGGTACGGGTATAGCCGTCAAAGTGTTGCCAGCCCTGCTCACTCTCTCGCCCGGATTCGGACTGCGGCGCGCCTTGGCTGGCGGCATGCTCCTGACCGCCAATCTCAGCATCATCTTGGCTGCCACTACGATCGCGGTGGAAACAGAGCGCATCGACGAAGGTACCAGCGCCGCCCTCTTGATCCTCGCAATCGTGAGCACCGGCCTGGCGCCGATCGCGTTCAATTTCCTTTTCCCTACGGTGCGCGCGGAGAAACTCAGCCGTGCCATCGTCGTGGGGGCTGGGGCAACCGGCGGCGAGATGGCGAGGCGACTTTTCCACAATGGGCTGGCTGTCACTGTGATCGATATCGCCGCTGAGACGCTGGCGCCCCTCGCCGCCATCGGCTGCGAGACGGTGGCGGGCGACGCACGTAATCCTTCCACCATTGACCGCGCCGCGCCGCGCTACGCTGAGCTTGCGGTGATTACAACCCGCGATCCCGATCTCGCCTATGACTCCGCGCTCGCGCTTCGGCAGTACAACGCCGATCTGCGGATCGTCACGCTGGTACGGGATCCGGACCCGCGATTGGAGTCGTTGGACGTGGAAGTCCATCGGCTGGGGACAGCCGCCGCTGTGGCGCTGGAGGGCGCGGTTCTGCGCCCGGGCCTGTTCTTCGCGTTGGGCGGCGGGTCATACGGCGCGTTGGAGGAAGTCGTCCTGAGGAATCCGGAGCTGGCCGAGCGGCCGCTGTCCGCTCTCAATTTGCCTGGCAGCGTGCGCGTGATCCTCATCTTGCGCGATGGTTCCTTGATCATCCCCGAGGGCGACTCTGAACTGCGGCTCGAAGATCGCGTGACGCTGGGCGGCGAGCCTGCTGCGGTCCGCGAGGCGTATCGGATGTTCAGCGGACAGGATCTGGAGTCCTCCCGCCTTGCTGCTGCCGGACTCACGAATGCCCCCCCGCCAGTCACCCGGACTGTCCCGGATTCAGCTATCGCGCGTGTGGAAAACGAAGCTAGCCAACACCAGCACTAGCGCCCTTGGAATCTCGGCTCGCGCTTCTCGACAAAAGCATTAAAGCCCTCTTGCCAGTCTTCGGTTTGAGATAAGAGCTGTCCCAAGTGCTCCTCCAGTGCGAGGCCATGCACCAGCGGCATGTCGAGGCCGCGCAGCATCGCCTCCTTCGCCGACCGTACCGCGAGCGGGCCACGCGCGCTGATCGTGCGAGCCATTTCCATTGCTGCATTCATCAGCTCGTCGTGCGGCACTACACGATTGACCAGCCCGACGCGATAGGCTTCCTGTGCATCGATCGGCTCGCCGGTCAGCATCATCTCATTGGCGATGGCGCTGGGGATCGCGCGGGGCAAGCGCTGCGATCCCCCTGCGCCCGGGAAGACGCCGAGCTTTACTTCGGGCACACCGAAGCGCGCCCGCTCCGAAGCGATGCGGATGTCGCAGCAGAGCGCCATCTCGAGACCGCCTCCCAATGCGTAGCCGTTGATCGCGGCGATGATCGGCTTGAACACCGGTTCGCCCCGGGCCATGCCGAACATGGGGACACCTTGGTGGTGAGGACCCCCGTCGCCTTCGCTGTGGCGCGCGATCAGGTCGGCGCCGGCTGAGAATGCACGGTCGCCGGCGCCCGTCAGCACCGCGACCCAGAGGTCATCGGTGAGGCGGAAGTCGCGCCACACATGAAAGAGCTCGCGCGATGTCTGATTGCTGATCGCATTGAGTCGCTCCTGCCGGTTGATCGTGACGACGGCAACGTGCCCATCGTGCTCGTAGCGCACCTGTTCAAGCGTGAGGTCGGCCATGCTTGCGCCTTTCATCGGTAATCGGGCGAGCGCGAGACTAGCATGGATGGATGAGCGGCTCATTCGCCTTGCCGGATCCGCCTCCCGGACGTCTGCTTGAGGTCAAAGAACGACTACAGGGATCACCGCTGCGATTCTCGCTAGAGCGCTGGTTGGTTACGGAGTCACTCGCGGTGGGGCGGTGGCTTGCCTTCGACGATCGCTACGCGGCCGCAGGCACCAGTTCCTGGGGTTGCTGGTGGCGCGGACGGCCCTATGGTGCTTATCGCATTCACCGACCAGACGGTTCGCTGCGCAGCTACCGGATCGATGTGGTGGAAGCGGTCCGGATCGCACCCGATGTCGTGCGCTATCGAGATTTGCTTCTTGATGCCTGGATTTTGCCATCCGGTGCTTTCCGCCTAGAGGACGAGGACGAAGTGGCAGTGGCTTTGGATTCAGGCGCTCTCTCTGTGGCTCAACACCGGCGTATCTGTCGTGTCCAAGTGCTGATTGAGCGGCGAGCGAGCGAACTCACCCGACGGATCGATGCGGCGATCGCGGAGGCAGTAGAGCGGGTCGGAAAAGCCGACGGCTAAGTGGTTGGCCGCTTTGGGATCATGGCCTGGCGGGTGAATTCGATCGCGGTCTCGTCGCGCTGGTTGATCCCCCGTGTTCGTACGGTGACGATCCCTCGGTCCGGCTGCGACTGTGATTCGCGCACATCCAACACCTCTGTCACGGCGTAGAGCGTATCGCCATGAAAGACGGGCTTGCTGTGCACCATGTCCGTGGTACTGAGATTCGCGATCGCTTTGCCGCTGATCACCGGCACGGTCATCCCGATCACCAGGCTGAAAACGAAAGGCCCCGGAACCACCCGCTGACCGAACTGCGTTGCCGCCGCGTACTGCGCGTCGGAGTGCAAGGGATGATGGTTCATCGTCAGCATGCTGAACAGAACGTCGTCTGCCTCGGTGACTGTCCGGCCGGGCCAATGCTCGATCACTTCACCGACGGTGAACTCTTCGAGATAGCGACCGAACTGCTCTCGGGTTGGCATGGCGTTTCTTGTAGCCGACTCTGATTAGCCGGCTGCGTACAGCTCCAGCAGGCGGCGCGCAATGACGATCTTCTGGATCTCGCTGGTGCCTTCACCGACCAACATGAGCGGCGCATCGCGGTAGTAGCGCTCAATACTGAGCTCCTCCGTGTAGCCGATCCCGCCGTGGATCCGCATTGCCTCCAGCGAACACTCCGCCGCAATCTCCGACGCGAACAGCTTGGCCATTCCCGCCTCCAAGTCGGTGCGTGCTCCTGTGTCTTTCTTTCGGGCCGCTTCCATCGTGAGCAGACGGGCGGCCCGGATTTTGGTTGCCATTTCCGCCAACTTGATCTGAATCGCCTGATGTTGCGCAATGGGCTGGCCCATCGTCTCCCGCTTCTGCGCGTAAGCGATCGCTGCGTCGAACGCTGCCTGGGCCACGCCGACACCTCGGGCCGCCACGTTGATCCGCCCGACCTCTAACCCCGCGATTAACTGTTTAAAACCGAAGCCTTCCTTGTCTCCCAACAGGTTCGACGCCGGCACACGCGCGTCTTCGAAGAACAGCTCACCGGTCTGCGCACCCTTGTAGCCGAGCTTGGCGATCATGCGGCCGATCGTGAAGCCTGGCGTATCCCGCTCCACGATGAAAGCGCTGATGCCGCGATGGCGAGGCTCGGCCAGCGGATCCGTTTTAGCCAGTGCAAGGTAGACGCCGCCGCGGTCGGCATTCGTGACGAACAGCTTGTTGCCGTTGAGGATGTAGTCGTCGCCGTCGCGCGTGGCGGTCGTGCGGATTCCCTGCACGTCGGAGCCCGCATTAGGCTCGGTCACGCAGAAGCACGCCTGCGTCTCGCCACTGACGATGCCTGGAAGGTAGCGTTCCCGCTGATAGTCCGTGCCGAAATTCTGGATCGCCCAGCCGTCTATCACGTTGGTATTGATCATCCCCGCCAAGCTCATCCAGCCGCGTGCGATCTCCTCCATCACCGCCGCGTAGGTTTGGAACGTGAGGCCTAAGCCGCCGTATTCCTCGGGAAAAATCATGGAGAAGAGGCCCATGTCGAGCATGTCTTGGTGCAGCTCGACTGGGAACGCGTTGGCATGTTCATACTCGTCCGCCGTCGGGATCACCTTGTCGTCCACCCACCGGCGCACGCTCCGCACGATATCGGTACCGGCCTCGCCGTCGCCGGCCAGGATCTCGCGGACATCCGTAGCGACGCTCATCGTCTGCTTCCACTCATTGCAACGCGGCCTCCTGCTCTTCCACTTGATGCTGCCACGCGAGCAGCTCGTGTGCGCGCAGCACGATCGGCCGGTCGATCATCTGCCCGTCCAGCGCGACGGCACCGTGCCCTTGGCGCTCGCCCTCCTCGTACGCGTCTACGACCTGCTTGGCCCAAGTGAGTTCCTCGGAACTCGGCGCGAACACCCGGTTCGCGATGTCCACCTGCGTGGGATGGATACAGAATTTGCCCTTGAACCCCAACCCGCGTGCATGCGTGCTGTCGCGCTCAAAGTGTTCTAAGTCGCGGAAGTCCGCCTCGGGTACGTCAATAGGGACGAGATCGGCGGCGCGTGCGGCGATGGCGACCTGAGCACGCGGATACTCCAACTCAACCCCTCCGCGCGTGCGGCGCACACCCAAGCTTGTCACAAAGTCCTCACCGCCCAGCGCGGCTCCGATCAGCCGCGGCGACGCGCGACAGATCTCGGAGGCATGAGAGAGACCTGTGGTTGTTTCGATCCAAGGGATGATGGTGATTTGGCCTGACGGGATGCCGCGCACCTTCTCTAAGTAGGTCAGGTAGTGATCGAGCTGCCGGATGTCATCCGCACCGTCGGCTTTCGGCAGGTTGATCCCGTTGAGCCAAGGGCCGACAATCGCTTCAAGATCTAGCTCCGCATGCGGCGTGGTCAGCCCGTTGATCCGAACATAGATAAGGCGACCCTTGGCCTGAAAGTCGCGGATCGCCTCGGCGACCATCTCTCGCGCCTTGACTTTCTCCGCTGCGGCCACCGAATCCTCAAGGTCGAAATTGAGAATATCGGCCGGAACCGCGCGCGCGCGCTCAATGAAGCGTGCGCGCACACCCGGTACCGACAGCATGCTACGGATGATTCGTGTAGTCGCGGCTTGACTCCTTCGAAGGCTGAGACGGAAGAATCCGTAGTCTAGCGATTCGCACGCGTAATGTTACGAGGAGAGGTTGCCGGGACGGGTGCGACAGATTCAGGACACTGCACTGCATCCTGGGGGTGAAGCCAGTCAAGCCAGCCGGTGCGGTCCCTTGCGTTCGAGGCCGGATCCGCCGGAGGCAGCGCTGAACGTAGCGTTGTCCATTGTCGGCCAGCCGTCGCGCTGGGGATTTTTGGGGTCGGGGGCATTATCTGTGGTACGAAGGTCGGGCCAGGTCGCACGGTTGACACGCTCATCTCGGCCTCCCCGCGCGCGCTAGATCAGATGGCGACGCGCGCCGCGATCGCCTCTGCGTCTTCATACGGGCCGACTACAGCGGCGGCGAGGTTGTCTGGCGTGATGACCCGTTGGGCAACACGGAGAATATCGTCTGCGGTTACGGCGCGTAGCGCGTCTACGACCTCTTCGATCGATCGGATCCGGCCTTCGTGCAGCAAATCGCCGCCCGTTCGAGCGGCGTGTGCGGTGGCTGTTTCGAGGCTGAGGCGATACGCGCCCACAGTGTGCTCACACGCCTTCGCAAGCTCTTCTGGCTCCACCGGCTCGCACGCCAACCGTCTCACCTCGGTCACGATTACGTCAGTTGCTTCAAGCACGTTCTCTTGCGTGACGCCTGCGCCAATCACTAAATGCCCGGCGTCGACATGCCGCGCCAGCTGCGATCCGACCGCATACGCTAGCCCGCGGCGCTCCCGTACTTCTAGGAAAAGGCGACTGCTCATCCCCGATCCCAAGATGCTGTTCATGAGTATCAGCGCGTAGCGATCGGGGTCAATTCGGGGAAATGTCCGCAACCCGAACGTAAGGTTGCATTGCTCGATCTCCCGTGTCTCGACGCGGATGCGCTCCGACGACATCCCATCGCGCGCGGCTTCGCGCTCAGGAAGAGGCGCGTTGGGAACCTCCTCCCAGGCCTCGGTCGCTAGAGCTGTCGCCGCGGCGACATCCACGTTGCCGGCGATCGCCAGAACCATGTTTGCGGGCTGGTACCAAGACGCGATGTGGTCGACTAGGTGCGAACGGCGTACAGACGCGACGCTTTCGAGGTCGCCGGCGATGTCCCAGCCGAGTGGCTGGTCGCCATAGACGGCTTCGTCCAGCAGTTGATCCGCGCGTTGGGCGGGCTCGTCGTAGCTACGGCGGATCTCTTGCTGGATCACGGTTCGTTCGCGCTCGATCTCTTCTTCACTCAGGAGGGAGTTGCGCAACGAGTCCGTGAGGATATCCATCGCGAGGTCGAGCCGGTCGAATGGCACGCGGTTCCAGTAGCTGGTCGCTTCCTTCGTGGTGAAGGCGTTGAGTGTTCCTCCTGCGCCCTCGATCGCGCTGGAGATCTCCACCGCCGTCGGGCGTGACTCCGTGCCCTTGAACAGCATGTGCTCCAGATAGTGAGAAAGACCGAGCGTCTCGCGCTCCTCCGCCCGGCTCCCGACGCCCACCCACAATGCCAGCGCTGCCGCTTGCGAATGCGGCAGCGGCGTGACCACGATGCGGAGGCCGTTGTCGAGCGTGGTAATCGTAGGCAAAGTCTGGTTAACGGCAGCGGACATCAACGATTCCTAGGTCTGGGTACGTGTAGCGTATCACGGTGGCGATGCCTCGCAGCCGCCCCGCTTCGTACCATGGGGACGTGGGCAAGTGGGACACTGGCATCCTCAAAAATCCCTCGTTTTGGAAGTGAAGCTTCCGAGACGGATACTTGCCGGGCGTGCTGAAGGCGGTCGACCGTTCGCACAAAGCCACTGCTTGCCTGGCGCGATCGCTGCTAAAGCGAGAGTGCTTGATACACTGGCCACGTCGACGGTCGCTGGGAGGAACGTGTGACGGTCACAGTGCGGCTGGCGGACACCCTGGTAGAACTCTCCGCGCGCAAAGAGCCGGAGTTTCAGGTCGATCATCGCGAAGGGATGACCGTCTGGGACCTCATCCTCGGTCAAGGATTTCGTGAGCGCGATGCCGAAGCGATCGCCGCGCTCATCAACGACGAGCAAGGAGACCACGAGGATTTGCTGCGCGACGGTGACAAGGTCGAGTTGCTGGTGAGCATCTCCGGCGGATGATGCAGCGCCTGCGCGCGGATAACGCGCGGCCGCGCCCGATAACACTTCAGCTTTTCATTGACACCCTTTCGCGCGCGTCGATACGATGCCAGTAGCACAAATGGTCGAATCGCCGTCGGAATGCTCGGGAGCGGCGGCCTCGCGAGGCTGATGCCGAAGTACATCTTCGTTACGGGTGGGGTGGTCAGTTCTGTCGGTAAAGGCATCACCAGCGCATCCCTCGCCACCCTACTTAAGAGCCGCGGACACTCAGTTACTGTTCAAAAGCTCGACCCGTACCTGAACGTCGATCCGGGCACCATGTCGCCGTACCAGCACGGCGAGGTCTTCGTGACTGCTGACGGGGCCGAGACCGACTTGGACTTAGGTCACTACGAGCGCTTTCTGGACCAAGATCTTACCGGGGCCTCGTCGCTCACCATGGGCCAAGTTCACCAGGCTGTAATTCAGCGGGAGCGGCGGGGGGATTTCTTAGGCGGCACCATCCAGCAGGTGCCGCACATCACGAATGAAGTCAAAGCGCGCGTGCGCGGGCTCGCGGAGCAATCCGGCGTCGACCTGCTGATCGTCGAAGTCGGCGGCACCATCGGCGACATTGAGGGGCAGGCCTTCTTGGAGGCGATCCGCCAGATTCGCTCCGAGGAAAGCCGCACCGACGTTGTCTCGGTGCACGTGACGATGCTGCCCTATCTCCGTGCGACCGGGGAGCTCAAGACCAAACCCACCCAGCACTCCGTCCGCGAGCTCCGCTCTGCGGGGATCCAGCCGGATGTCATCATCGCGCGCGCGGAGATGCCGGTGGGCGATCCGATTAAGACCAAAATCGCCCTCTTTTGCGACGTCGATCCACGTGCCGTGGTGCCCCTTGAAACGGCTCCCAGCATCTATCAAGTGCCTCTGATCCTTGATAATGCTGGTGTCACGGATCTCATCTTAGAGCGCTTGGCGCTTCCGCCCGCTGATCGAGACTTGCAGCAATGGCGCGAATGGGTCTCTGCACTGCGCAATCCAACGTCGCATGTCCCAATCGCGATCGTCGGCAAGTATGTCGAGCTGCCGGATGCTTATCTCTCGGTAAAGGAGGCGCTCATCCACGCAGGAGTAGAGCATGGTGCTGCGATCGATCTCCGCTGGATCCAATCCGATAGCCTAGAAGCCAGTGGTGTCGCCGCCGAGCTCGCGGGGGCGTGCGGCGTACTCGTGCCGGGTGGCTTCGGCGAGCGGGGCAGTGAAGGCGAGATTGAGGCGGCGCGCTGGGCGCGCGAACACCGTATCCCATACCTGGGTCTTTGCCGCGGGATGCAGCAGATGGTCATCGAATTCGCACGGAACGTAGCCGGTTTGCCCGCCGCGAACTCCACCGAATTCGAGAGAGACTCGGATGCGCCCGTGATTTCCCTGCTGGAAGAGCAGGAAGATGTGCGAGATATGGGCGGAACAATGCGGCTGGGCCATTACCCTTGCCGCTTGATCAAAGGGACGCGCGCGGCGGCCGCCTACAGCGATGGGCTGGTGTACGAGCGGCATCGCCATCGCTGGGAGTTAAACAACGCCTTCCGCGAATTGCTGGCAGCGGCGGGGCTCGTCGCTAGCGGCGTCGCCCCGGACAATTCACTCGTCGAGCTCGTCGAGCTTGAGGATCATCCGTTCATGATGGGATCGCAGTTCCATCCTGAGTTGCGTTCGCGGCCTGGGCATCCCCATCCACTCTTCTCGGCTTTTATCAAGGAGGCACTGGCGGCGTTGCCCTTCGCGTCATCGCCGACCGAAGAACCGCGCGTTGCGGCTTCGGAGGTGGTGGGATCGTAGGCGGAGCGGATGAGTGAAGACGAGGCATTCCGCCTGGTGCATATGCTTGCTTTGTTCCTGTTTGCCGCCGGCATCGGTGGCACGCTGCTTCCGCTCTACCGATCCTGGTCGAGCGGCGATGTGATCGCCCAAGCGCACGCCTTTCAGTCAGCGGGCCGAAACCAAGTTGGCGTCATGCTGCCGGGGTTGATCCTCGTCGGGATCACCGGGCTCGTTTGGGCGATCCGCTCGGATATCTACGATCCGATCGAGACGGGCTGGCTCCTCGCGGTCGAAGGGTTGTAC
The DNA here is from genome assembly GCA_965220315.1 of Dehalococcoidia bacterium. GTDB lineage: Bacteria > Chloroflexota > Dehalococcoidia > Bin125 > Bin125 > JAPOXK01. Next base: position 211,053 of record CBDCPP010000002.1, on the reverse strand, counting down.
TTGTTTGTGCTCTTTGTCTGCTTCCCTGCGATGAGCGCTGGGCTCCGGCGTGCCCGTATCCTCGCGCTGCAAGCGCTGAAGAGTGGTGAAGTGTCGCCGGAGTTAGAAGAGACACTGGCGGACCATGCTCCACTCGTGATGGGGACCGTCATCGTGTTGGTCAGTGCGCTGGCGGCATCGCTAGCGATCACGAAGCCGTTCTAGCGCGAGGGACGCGAAAAAGGAGTCGGCCGTGCGCATTTTCCTCGATACTGCCAACCTGGAAGAGATCCGGACCGCCGTGCGCTGGGGTGTATGCGCGGGCGTCACCACCAACCCTACGCTCTATGCCAGGGAGAGTGAGAGTGGTGTCACCTACCGCGACCGCGTGGTCGAGATCGCGGAACTCGTGGGAGGGCATGTCTCGGCGGAGTGCGTCAGTCGCACGGCGGATGATCTCGTTGAGGAAGCACGTGAGATCGCGTCTTGGCACCCGAACGTGGTCGTCAAGATTCCTGCCGATGAAGCCGGCATCGAAGCGATCCACCGAGTCAGCGGCGAGGGCACTGCGTCAACACGACGTTAATATTCAGCGTGAACCAGGCGCTGCTCGTCGCTAACGCTGGCGCCGCTTTCGTCAGTCCCTTTGTCGGACGTCTGGATGACATCGACCACGATGGCACCGACCTGGTTCGCGAAACTGTCGACCTTCTCGACCGCTACCACATGCCAGCCCAAGTGATCGCAGCGAGCATCCGGGGACCACGACACGTCACCGCCGTCGCTGCCGCCGGAGCGCATATCGCAACCGTTCCCTTCAAAGTACTGCGACAGATGTTGCAACATCCGCTTACTGACCGCGGCATTGATGCTTTCCTCGCCGATTGGGAGCGAGCACAAGCGACGGTGGGGCGATAGCGCTTCCCCAATGCCCGGCGCTGCGCACCGCTTGCGCGCCGCGATCGGCATGACTATGCTAAGCTTGTTTGAGCAGGCGTGCGCTTAAGGGCTGCGGCGCCCCCCCCACTTTTGCGGTTCACCCCAACAACAGTGCACCAGTGAGTGCAAAGCCAATTGGGCGCAGGACCAAGCGCGTTGAACATCACTGAACTCGAATCGAAAACCCGGGACGAGCTTGTTGAGCAGGCCAAAGATGCTGGCGTGACTGGTGCTGCTCGTCTCAAGAAGCAAGATCTCGTTCTCGGTCTCTTACAGGCGCAAAGCGCGACCAAAGGCAACCTGCTCTCCGGCGGAGTCATAGACATCGTCGACGATGGTTATGGTTTCCTGCGAGGCGAGAACCTCCTCCCCACCGGTACGGATGTGTACGTTTCCCAGTCGCAGGTAAGGCGCTTCGCCTTGCGCCCCGGCGACTATGTCACCGGGCAAGTGCGCCCCCCCCGCGATGGCGAGAAATACTACGGCCTCTACCAGGTCGACCTCGTCAATGGCATGGACCCGGAGGAAGCGAAGAAGCGGCCGTATTTCGAGAATCAGACCGCCATCTTCCCGACTGAGCAATTCCTTCTTGAAACGGAGGACGACCCCGCGAACCTCTCCGGGCGGCTGATCGACCTCATCTCACCACTGGGTCGCGGCCAGCGTGGCCTCATCGTCTCACCACCCAAAGCGGGCAAGACGATGCTGCTGCAGAGCATCGCGAACGGTGTCACCTCCAATAATGAGACCGCCCACCTCATCGTGGTGCTGGTCGGAGAGCGCCCCGAAGAAGTGACCGAAATGCGCCGCACCGTGCGCGGTGAGGTCGTTTCCTCAACCTTCGACGACCCGGTCGAGGACCATACGCGGGTCGCCGAGATGGCGCTCGAGCGCGCGAAGCGCCTCATGGAATGCAGTCGTGATGTGGTGATCCTGTGTGACTCCATCACGCGACTGACACGTGCCTATAACTTGGAAATGCCGACCAGCGGACGCACCCTCACGGGCGGCATGGACCCGGTCGCGCTCTACCCGCCCAAGCGTTTTTTCGGCGCTGCCCGTAAAGCCGAAGAGGGTGGCAGCCTCACGATCATCGCTACCTGTCTCATCGACACCGGCAGCCGCCTCGACGATGTGATCTACGAAGAGTTCAAAGGCACCGGAAACTGGGAAGTTCACCTAGATCGCAAGCTCTCCGAACGCCGCGTTTTCCCCGCCATCGACATTGCGCGGAGCGGCACGCGTCGCGAGGAGCTGCTGCTGTCATCGGATAAGCTACAGAAGGTTTGGCTGCTGCGGCGAATGATGTCGATGCTCAGCAGCGGGAACTCCCAGACTGAGCCCGCCGAGCGCTTGATTGAGCGACTCAGCCGCACCAAATCCAACGAAGAGTTCCTGAGTTCCCTCGCCACAGCCGACACGTAGGCTGCCCTTCAGGCCGCGTATCCTCTCTCGAAGTGGTCAATCGCCCCGCGGCGCCAGCGCCTGTACCGTGGTGTGCTCGGGCAGGCTACTTACCGTGACGTTGACGTGATTCTCCATTGTCTCCGGTTTCTGAGCGCCCATTTCTTTGAGGAACGGCTCGACTTTGTCCAGCAGCTCTCTCTCGGGCCCCGCCTTATACAACATCGGGATGACTAATTTCGGCTCGAGCGTGCTCACAACCTGCGCCGCCGCCGCTGCATCTAGGTGGCCGTGTCCTCCGATCGGCACCAGCGCCACGTCCGCTTGACTGAGCACTTCCACCTCGTCCGCTGTCGGCAACGCGCCCAAGTCGCCTAGGTGGACTACCGTGACATCATCGATAGTGATCACGAACGCGGTGTTGTAGCCGTCGCCGTGCCTGTGCTTGGGCAGGGGCGTGCGGATGCCCGTCACCAATACTTGCTTGACCTCGTATTCACCCGGGGCATTGAGTTCCCGCGGAACATCGGCCACTCCCTGCACCCAGCTGAACTCGAGTGCCGTGTTCGACACGGTGACGATCTCCGCCCGCGGCCGGTTGAGACGGAAGCCCGTCGATGATGGACAAGGGTCCATTACGACGGCGGCGTCGCGACCGCGGAGCCGAAAAGCGCTGTGCCCGATCCAGGCGATGTCCATGATGTTATTGTGAAGCCTCGCGGCCTAAGCTCCAGCGCTGGAATCGTTTTCGGCCTTGGCGAGGATTACCGCGGCGTTCTGGCCCTGCGTGCCGTACGCGCACACAGCAGCTCCCCCGAGATGGTCCCGTTGGGCTGTCCGCGCAAAGTCGAGCTCGCATGCGTCGTCGGGTTGCTCAAAGCTCGCATGCGGCGGTACGACTTGCTCTGCTAACCCGAAGACTGCTGCGGCTGCGGCCAGCGCGCCGCTCGCGCCGACCGTGAAACCAACAACCGGGGTTACCGTCGTTACGTATGTATCGAGGATCCGAGAACCAAGGGAGCGCTCCAGGATGTCCGTTTCACGCGCGTCGCCGGCCAGCGTTCCCGCGCCGGCTGCGTAGACGACATCGATCTGGTGCGGACTGATCGCCGCCTGCCGGATCGCTGTGCCCAGCGCCCGCCGCCCGATGTCTACATTGGTAGGAGCGCAGCCGTCTCCCGGCGGGCCCGATGTATGACCGAAGCCGATCACTTCGGCATAGATGCGGGCTCCGCGTGCAAGTGCGACATCCCGGTTCTCCAACACGAGGGCGGCTGCTCCTTCGCCTAGCACCAACCCGTCGCGAAGGAGGTCGAAAGGCCGCAGGGCGGTTGGCTCCGCCTGGCGGCTTAGCAGCCCGGCCGCCTCGTACGCGGACCAGATTTGACGGCTGAGCGGAGCCTCGGCTCCGCCGGCAACCGCGATCTGGACCGTGCCGCTTTGGATGAGCGCCATCGCCTCGCCGATCGCAATGAGCCCCGACGCGGCGTCGGCGCGAATCGTGGCCGATGGCCCGCCGATATGCAGACCAATCGCAACCCCGGCCAAACCGTCGCTGAAGAAGCGATGGGCATCTGTACCACCCGCGCTGTCGAACCCGTCCGAGTGCGCCGTTCCGATCAACGCCCCGATGTACGGCGCCTGTTCGGGTCCCAGCTCCAGCCGTGAATCACCGATCGCCTGCATGGAAGCGTCCAGCGCGAACCAAGCGCTACGGTTGAGGCGTCGCAGAACGGCGTCGGGCACGCCACCTGGCCCTTGGTAGTCGGGCAGCTGTGCGACCACGGCGGCTCGGCCCGGATCGAAGGCTGTGAGAGAGGACGGACCGAGCCGTCCCTGGAGAAGAGCGCTCCATAGATCCGGCGCCCTAGGGCCGGCGGCGCTGACTGCGCCCACTCCGGTTACTACCACGCGAACCGGCTCAATTCGTCCTGTCGCTGGACCACCGCTCGTCATAGGGACACGCTCGTTTCTTGACCACCAGATAGGCGAGTGATAGGCTCATCACCCCTTGGCACTCTCAGTAGGAGAGTGCCAGAAGTTAGAGGGATCGTCACGGCATGGAAGCTGTCACCGATCGCCGTGCCGGAATCCTTCGGCTCGTCGTCCGCGAGTATGTCGACACAGCAACTCCGGTTGGCTCCAAGACCATACGAGAGAAGTACGAACTCCCCGCCTCGGCGGCCACGATCCGCAGCGAGATGCAGGCCCTGGAGTCTGGTGGATTCCTTACCCATCCGTACACTTCAGCCGGTCGCATCCCCTCCGATCTCGGCTACCGCTCCTACGTCGAGTCGCTGATGGGACCGGTCGCGTTGACGGCGGAAGAGAAAGCGACAATTCGCCATCAGTTTTACCAGGCTGCTCCGGAACTCGATGAGTGGGCCAAGCTGGCAGCCGTGCTTCTGGCTCGGTCATTGGGTCTGGTAGCGATTGTAACCCCTCCACGATCCGACGACCTGCGGGTGCGCCAAGTGGAACTGGTTTCGCTCAAAAGCCTGCTGGCGCTTCTGATCGTGGTGTTGCGTGAAGCCCGTGTCCTCAAGCAGCTTGTGCCGCTTGATTTCCCGGCCGATCAGAGCCAACTCAACATCGCGAGCAACCATCTCAACAAACGACTAGTCGGTAAGAGCCTCCGTGAGATCCGCCGCCGCCCACCTGTCGAAGGGCTCGAGGGTGGGATCGAGCGGTCGATATCGCAGCTGCTTGAGAATGAATCGATGCGGGAGATGGGTGCGTATATCGAAGGCTTGAGCGGTGTCCTGGAACAACCGGAGTTTCAGCAAAACCGCGACGATTTCATCGATGTGATTCGCCTGATCGACGCGCACTCGGTGGATCAACTCATGCCCCCGGCGACTCTCGGGAACAGCGGCGTCAGCGTCGTGATCGGCGAGGAGCATCCAATACGAGCAATGCAGCACTGCTCGGTCATCATGACACCCTATTCGGCGCGTTCTGGGATCTCGGGTTTCGTGGGAGTGTTGGGCCCGACACGCCTGGAGTACGGGCGTGCCGTGGCGCGAGTGCGCTACTTCAGCAGTCTGCTCGATGAACTTATGTTCGAGATCTACGGATAATGGGCCGTGCTTGTTGAACGCCCACAGGTCATCATCCACGGCCAACCCAATTGAGAGCAGTGTGATGGACAGTTTCGCGGCCGATAGCGGCCCGTTCTCTTGCGACCCCGAGTCCCACCCGGATCCAACTCGGGACACTGTCGACGAGCAGGCCGGAGCAGATACGGAATGCCCCCCCGCCCCCCCGGACAGCGAGTTGCACACCGAACTCGAGCAGGCGCGGGCGCTTGCGGAGGAACGCTTGGCTATGGCCCAGCGCGCCCAGGCTGACTACGAGAATCTGAAGAAGCGAACCGAGCGCGCGCGCGGCGATCTCACCCAGATCATCAAAGCCAGCATGTTGGGACAGCTGCTTCCTCTCATTGATGACTTGGAGCTGGCCTTGCAGGCGGACTCGGATCCGGACCCGACGGCCTGGCTCGAAGGGCTGCGTCTCATTCAAGGGAAAGTTGTCTCGGCTCTAGAGGCGATGGGACTGCAGCCGGTCGCGACGATAGGCCAACCATTCGACCCCAACTTTCACGAGGGAGTGGGTGAAGTCCCCGGCCTGGAAGGCGTGGTAGTGACGCAAATTCAGAAAGGCTACCTACTGAACGGGCACGTCTTGCGGCCGGCGCGTGTCCTCGTCGGAAACGGCGAGACAGACCCGGCTGAATCGAGAACCGAGAACATATCAGCGATGGCTGATCGGAACGGAGAGCACGATGGGTAAAGTGATCGGCATCGATCTGGGGACGACGAACTCCGTTGTGGCGGTGATGGAAGGCGGCGAGCCCGTCGTCGTGCCAAGCCAAGAGGGAACACGGACTACCCCGTCAGTGGTGGCCGTCGGTAAAGATGAGGAACGGTTGGTGGGGACGGTCGCCAAGCGACAGGGCGTAACGAACCCGGGCAACACGGTCTTTAGCGTGAAGCGTCTCATGGGCCGCCGCTATGACGACCCCAACGTCCAGAAGGACATCAAGCTGCTGCCGTACAAGGTGGCGAAGGCCGCCAACGGCGACGCTTGGGTCAAGATGGGCGACAAGGAGTACGGCCCGCCGGAGATCTCCGCGATGATCCTGCAGAAGCTGAAGCAGGACGCCGAAGCATACTTGGGCGAGCCGGTCACCGAGGCGGTCATCACCGTCCCTGCCTACTTCGACGATAGTCAGCGCAACGCGACCAAGGACGCGGGCAAAATCGCGGGACTAGAGGTGCTGCGCATCATCAACGAGCCGACCGCGGCCTCGCTCGCCTATGGCCTCGACAAGAAGCACGATCACTACGTCGCCGTGTACGACTTAGGCGGCGGCACCTTTGACGTGTCGATCCTTGAGCTCGGCGAGGGCACCTTCCAAGTGCGTTCCACCAACGGAAATACGCACTTAGGCGGCGATGACTTCGATCAACGAGTGATCGACCACCTCGTCGCCGAGTTCAAAAAGGAGCAAGGCATAGACCTCGCCGAGGACCGCATGGCGCTGCAGCGACTCAAGGAAGCAGCGGAGCGCGCCAAAATCGAACTGTCCAGCACGCAGTCTACCGAGGTCTCCCTGCCTTACCTCACCGCCGACGCCAGCGGGCCCAAACACTTCAGTCTCACCCTCACCCGCGCCAAGCTCGAGCAACTCACCGACGACTTGGTGGAGTCCACGCTGGGGCCCTGCCAGGCGGCCCTCAAAGACGCGGGGATCGCCAGCAATCAGATCGACGAAGTGGTGCTGGTCGGCGGCCAGACGCGGATGCCGCTTGTACAGAAGGACGTCCAGCAATTTTTCGGCAAAGAGCCCCACCGCGGCGTCAACCCTGACGAGGTCGTGGCGATCGGTGCCGCCATTCAAGCTGGCGTCCTCAAGGGTGATGTGAAGGATGTACTACTCCTCGACGTGACCCCGCTCACGCTCGGTATCGAGACCTTGGGTGGAGTGCGCACAGCACTCATCGAGCGCAATACCACGATCCCGACCAGCAAGAGCCAGGTCTTCTCTACGGCCAGCGACAGCCAGCCGCAGGTTGAAGTCCACGTGCTTCAGGGGGAGCGGGAGATGGCCGTTGACAACAAGTCGCTCGGCAAGTTCATCCTAGACGGCATTCTCCCGGCCCCCCGAGGCATGCCTCAGATCGAAGTGACGTTCGATATCGACGCGAACGGCATTCTCAACGTCCGCGCGGTTGACCAAGGCACGGGCAAAGAGCAGAAGATCACGATCACGGCCGCGTCCGGACTGAGCGATGACGAAGTCGAGCGAATGAAGCAGGACGCGGAGCTCCATGCTGAAGAAGACAAACAACAGCGCGCGTCGATCGAGTTGCATAACGTTGCGGAGAGCACTGCCTACCGCGCTGAAAAGCTGATCGGCGAACAGGAGGACAAGCTCGACGAGGAAACGAAGACCACGCTCCAAGTGAAGATCCAGGCGCTGCGTGACGCCCTCGCTGCTGAACCCACCGATGACGACGCTATCCGCGCAGCTATGGACGACCTCAACGGTGCGGTGATGCAGGTTGGCGAGAAGATTTACGGCAGTCAGGAAGAGCCGGCGGCCGCCACTGCTACGGCCCAGGAGGGTGAGAGTGGCTCGGACGAATCGAGTGAAGAGGCCAGCACCGTGGAAGGTGAGTTCCGCGAAGTTTAGCTTCGGCGGCTTCGCACGACGCGTCCGGTCGCTGTGGACTCCCAAGGGTAAACTAAGGCGCTAGCCCAAGCTGGGAGCGGGTTCCGCAGACGGGAGACCTATGGCGACGGCATCCAAGCGCGACTTCTACGAGATCCTGGGCGTGCCGCGCGATTGCAGCAACGAGCAACTCAAGAGTGCCTTTCGTAAGCTCGCTATGGAGTATCACCCGGATCGCAATCCGGATCCGGCGGCCGCTGAACGCTTCAAGGAGATCGGCGCCGCCTACGAGGTGCTTTCCGACCCGGAGAAGCGCCGCAGATACGACCGCCTCGGCAGTGCCGAATTTAGCGCTGGCTTCGAGGGCTTCGACTTCGGGGGCTTCGGCGACATCTTCGACGCGTTCTTCGGCGGCCGCCGTGCTGACGGTCCCGTCCGAGGCGTCGATCTGCAGGTACAGCTTGCACTCGACTTTGCGGAGTCGGTCTTCGGCGCGGAGAAGGAACTCGCCATCAGCCGTCAAGAGACTTGCACCGCCTGTCGCGGTGACGGGGCGGAACCCGGCACAGATCGAATTGCTTGCCCGCAATGTGGAGGCGCCGGCGAGATTCGACGGGCGCAGCGCAGCGTGTTCGGTCAGTTCGTCAACGTGGCGACTTGCGACCGCTGCGAGGGGCGAGGATCCGTGGTCTCGCACCCATGCCGGACCTGTGGCGGCGTTGGACGAGAACAGCGGAATCGCCGGATCAAAGTTAAGGTGCCTGCTGGCATCGCCGACGGCTCGCGACTCCGCTTCGCTGAAGAAGGTGGAGCCGGTAGCCGTGGCGGCGCCCCGGGTCACCTCTACGTCGATCTCCGTGTGCGCCCGCATCCCTTGTTCACCCGCGAAGACGACGACCTCGTGCTCGATCTGCCTCTCAGCCTGGCGCAGGCCGCGATCGGGGCCGAGATCGAAGTCCCTACGCTCGAAGGCGGCAGCGTGCCGTTGAACGTCCGTTCCGGGACGCAGCACGGACAGACCTTCCGTTTGCGTGGTCATGGCGTACCGCGCGCGCGCGGCCGCGCCCGTGGCGATCTCGTCGTGCGAGCTGAGCTCCACGTTCCGACGAAGCTCAGCGATGAACAGCGCGCGCTCTTCGAGCGCTTGGATGAAACACTCGGGTCGCCGACGAAAGACGGGCACGAGTCCGGCTTCTTCTCGCGCATCCGCGATGCCTTCAGCGCCTGACGAACCTGCCGCTCCTCTTCCGGTCCCGGCCGCTGCTCCATCCGCTGGCCTGCTGGTCGAGGTGTGGTTGGAGGTTGCTGCTGCGGAGACCGAGCTGGCTGCGGCGATACTCGAGCGCGTCGCGCCCGCCGGTATCGCCATCGCGCTTCCCTTCGAGCAAAGTCCCGACTGCGGCGAGGCAGTGGTTCCGTTGCAGGAGCCGGCCCGCGTGAGTTGCTACCTTCCTGCTTCGGTCTGGCCGGAACTTCGTCCTACCGTCGCGGCGATGGTGGCGGCTACTCAATGGCTCGGCGCGCCGGCTCAACTGCGCGCCGCGCCCCTTCCCGACTGCGACTGGTCGACCGCCTGGCATGCCCACGTGCAAGTGCAGCGCTTTGGGCGTCTCGTCCTGCGGCCTACACCCTGTGCTTACACGAAGCAAGCGGGCGATGTTGTTGTTCACTTGGAGCCCGGTTTGGCCTTTGGCAGCGGCTTGCACGAGAGCACGCGTCTCGCGCTGGTCGCGCTGGAGCGCTGGCTTCAGCCGGCCGGCAACGTGCTTGATCTCGGCACGGGCTCCGGCGTGCTCGCTTGTGCCGCTGCTCGCCTCGGCGCTTCCCACGTAGATGCCATCGACATCGACTCATTGGCGGTCGCCGCCGCCCGTCGCAACGCACGGCTCAATGGTGTGGAAGGCCGCTTGGTGGCTGTGCAGCTCGGCGATCGCCCTCCCGCTCGAAGCTACGATTTCGTCGTCGCGAATCTCACCGCTCGTACGCTCGTCGCGTTGGCCGACGCGCTGGCTAAGGCGACCTCTCCCGGCGGGATCTGCGTCGTCGCGGGGGTGATCGATCAGCAGGAAGCGAGCGTAGCGCGGGCGCTGCGAGGCGCCGGCCTCGAACCCGAGGAAACGCTGCGCGAGGGAGAATGGCGGGCGATCCAAGCCATGCGGCCGGTGGCTGGCCGCCGCCACCCATCTCAGGGTCCGGAATCGCCGATTGCGAGCGCCGGGTCCAATTCGCCCTCCGGGTTGGGGATCCCTTGATCACGGATCCATTGCGCCGGGTTCACTGGGATGCCATGCACCACGATCTCCCAGTGCAGATGTGGCCCCGTCGCGAGGCCCGTCGCGCCGATCGATCCCAGCAGATCGCCGGTCACCACCACCGTCCCTTCGGTCACGAGAACCTCCGATAGGTGGTAGTAGCCTGAGTGCACGCCGCCCCCGTGGTCCACGATCACACTGTTGCCGCGTCTCTGCGTCCGACCGACCCATGTCACCACGCCCGCGTTGGGGGCGAGTACCGGGTCGCCGTGCTCTCCGGCAAAGTCGAGGCCGGTGTGATACTCGATCGGCTCCTGGAAGTTGTATGAGCGCAGGAGCCCGAAGCTTGACGTGATCACGCCGGCCGCTGGTTGGTCGAAGAGGCCACTCCAGTGCCGTTCCGGAGTCAGCACCCGCTGCACCGTATCCCGGATCTCCTGGTCCTCCCCGATCACGGCCGGGTCGAGCAGCGATTGGTTATTCTCGTCGAGCAGAATGACCTCCGTGGCCACGGTTGCTTCTGCGACCGTGATGGTTGTCTCGCGGCGCAACACCTGCCGGCCTGCGTTGTCCGCAACCGCGATCACGAGAGGTAGCGGCCCTGGGGACGTCGACGCCTCGACCGGGAGGATCCCGAACAGCCGGTTGCCTTCACGAAGCAATGTCAATATCTCGCCGTTGTACGCAACGGAGGCGAAGCCGGCTCCCGGCGCGTCGATGGCAACCAAGAACGCATATCCCTGCGTGACATCTCGTGGCACGACATAGATCAGCGGATCCGTTTCGAGCACCGCCTCTGATTCGACGGGGCCCAACTGCACGACAGCCGCCACCGGCGGCCCTGTCGTCGGCGCGGTGTCCTCGGCGCTGCTTGTGGGGACAACGTCCTCCGTCTGCGCGACCGGTTCGCTGGGAGTGCCGCCGCAGGCGGCGGCGAATCCGGCCAGCGCAAGCAGGAGGACGAGAGCGGCGGAGCGGCCGCAACCCAGCCGGCGGGGGCCAGAAATCATTTGCACAGTGTACGGCTGCTACCCGGCAGCGTCGGGCTCAGCTCGCTATCCTCGTTCTATCTGGCGACGTGACACGATCGCTGCACGTTCCCTGGCGGGCGGAGACACGCGGAGGAGCTGGTGAACGACCCGCAAGGAGATATCGGACGGATTGCCCAGAACGTCGAGCGGGTGATTCTGGGCAAGAGCCGCGAGGTCCAGCTGGCGACGATCGCGCTCGTCAGCAACGGTCATCTCTTGATCGAGGACGTGCCCGGCACCGGCAAGACGATGCTGGCCCGCGCGCTCGCGATCTCCACCGGCTGCGCCTTCAATCGCGTGCAGTTCACGCCGGACTTGCTCCCCTCGGACGTTACCGGCGTCTCGATCTATAACCAGAAGAGCGGAGATTTCGAATGGCGGCCGGGACCCATCGTCGCGCAGATCGTGCTCGCCGACGAAATCAACCGCGCGACGCCCAAAACCCAATCGGCCTTGCTGGAGTCTATGGAGGAGCGGCAAGTTACCGTGGATGGCGTGACCCGGCCCTTGCCGCAGCCCTTCATGGTCATGGCTACGCAGAACCCTGTGGAGTACGAGGGCACGTTCCCGCTCCCCGAAGCGCAATTGGACCGCTTCCTACTCCGGCTGCGCCTCGGCTATCCCGACCAAGCCGATGAGGTAGCGGTGCTCGAGGGCCAGCAGGAACGCCACCCCATCAGCGACTTGCGGTCCGTGATAGAGCCCGAGCGGATCCTCGACCTGCAGGCGGCGGTGCGGAGCATCTGGGTCGATCTGCTCATCAAGCAATACATCGTCGAGATCGCGAGCGGCACCCGCGAGCACCCGGCGGTGTTTCTAGGCGCTTCGCCGCGCGGCTCGCTAGCGCTCTTCCGCTGCGCGCAGGCGCAAGCGCTCATCGCGGGGCGCGACTACGTTACCCCCGACGACGTCAAGGAGCTGGCGCCGTTTGCGCTGGGCCACCGGATCATCGTCAGCCCTACCGCGCAGGCGCGAGACACCGACGCCTCCGCGGTCGTCCAGGAGACGCTGCACCGGGTTCCGGTGCCGGGCGGGCGCGCGGGCGCACGGTGATCCGATTCCCTTGGCGCCTGCTGCGGGCGGCCTACCGCGTGACGCTCGGCCGGCGACGCATGCTCAGCGGCGTCGTGCTGGCTCTTGTGCTGGCGCTGGTGCTCGCGTTCATCTCCAACTTCTGGCTGCCTTTTCGTATCGGCTACGTGCTGCTGTTCGCGCTGATGGCGGGCGCCTTGTGGACCTGGCTCCATACCCAGGGTTTGCGCGTCCGTCGTGACTTGGCGCAGACGCGGCTCACGGCCGGCGACTTGCTTGTCGAGCGCATCGAGATCGCGAACCGGCTGCGCATCCCCAAGCTATGGCTGGAGGTGCGCTCCGTTTCGGATCTCCCGCGCGAGCACGGCGGCCGCGTTGTCTCGCTGGGATCGCGCGCCCGGCAAGTCTGGGAGGTCGCGACCGACTGCCCGCGCCGCGGCCTGTTCACGCTTGGGCCGGTGATGGTTCGCATCTCCGACCCCTTCGACCTCTTCCACTGGGAGCGGCGATTCGGCCGCAAGCAAGAGATCGTGGTCTATCCGCGCGCCCTGGAGCTGCCGGAGTACGCGCTACCGCCGGCCAACCTGCCCGGCGAGGGGCGCCACCGCCGCCGCACGCACTACGTCACGCCCAACGCCGCCGGCGTACGTGAGTACCAGTCGGGTGACGCCCTCAACCGCATTCATTGGCCGAGCACGGTCCGCACCGGAGAGTTGATGGTCAAAACCTTCGAGTTCGATCCTGCCTCGCACGTCTGGGTGGTTCTCGACATGGACGCGCGCGTCCATGCCGGCAGCGGCGACGAGTCGACCACGGAATACGCGGTCACCGTCGCGGCCTCACTCGTCCGCCACTTCCTCGCTCAGAGCCGGGCCGTGGGACTGCTCACCTTCTCGAATGGCTTGCGCATGATTGAGCCGGATCGCGGCGGCTCCCAGCTCCCCTACATGCTGGAGTTGCTGGCCGTCGTCCAGCCCGCCGGCGATGTCGGCCTCGGCTCCCTCTTGCTGCAACAGGGTCACGGGTGGGGCCGGCAGACCACGCTGATCGCGGTCACCGCTTCGGTCGAGCGCGGCTGGACGCACGCCTTGCGGGCCCTGCGGCTCCGGGGGGTCCGGACGGCGGCCACTCTGATCGACGCGGAGTCCTTCGGCGGGCCCGCGGGCGCCGCCGCTCTGCAGAGCGAGCTGCTCACGAACCAGATCGCCGCGACCCGCGTCCGCTGCGGCGACGACATCCCAACGGCGCTGTCCCGTACCGCCGGCGCGTCCGTGGCGGCCGCGCCCTAAACGTGCGGGAACACGTGCGGGAGCTGGCGCTGCGCGCGCGCGCTGGGACAGCGGCCGTGGCCATCCGGGAGCGCGGCCTGGCCGAGTATGCCGTCAGCGCCGCCCTGCTGGCGGCGCTCCTGCTCGCCGTTGCCAACAGCATCGTGGAAGCCGGGTGGGTGGAGGAGATGCCGGCGCTGCGGCTCCTGGTGGTGCTGGCGCTCGGATTCGCATTGCTGCTGACGCCCCTGCGCGCCCACTGGCTGCCTCTGCTGGGCGCGGGCCTGCTGGCCGGGGTGATCATCGTCCTCTGGCAAGTGCTCAGCCTCGGCTCCATCGATCAACAGCCCCTTTTCTGGGATCGCTTCCAGGACCTCGGAGCGCGGCTCGAGGACTGGTTCAGGCAGGCATTCAGTTCGGGTATCGCGACGGGCAACCTGCCGTTCGTGCTGTTCATCGCCGCCGCGCTCTGGGCGACGGCCTTCTTCGGGTCGCTCCTCATGCTGCGCCGGCGCAACGCCTGGCCCGTGATCCTGGCCGGCGCCGTGATGATCTCCGTCAACCTCGCCTATGCCGACGGCGATCAATGGGACGCGGACTTCGGCATCTTCCTAGGGGCGGCCGTGGTGCTCGTCATGCGCGCGCATCTCTCGAAGCGCTTCGCCCGCTTGCGCGGCCAAGGTTCGCAGGTCCCGGTTCATCTGACTTGGCACGCCGTGGCTGTTGGGGTCCTGCTGGCCGCGCTGCTGGTGGGAAGCAGCCGCGCCGCGCCGCGCCCGGACGAGTCCGAGGTGCTCGTCAGCATCTGGGATCGGGCCACCGATCCCTTCGCGGGCCTGCGCGACGAGTTCGACCGTCTTTTCACTGCGCTGGGATCCGGCCGCGCGCGCCCGCTCCACTCCTTCGGAGAGGGCTTCGCCCTGCAGGCCGATATCGATCCCGGGGAGAGCGTCATCCTGCAGGTAGAGGCACCCGAGACGGGCTTGCTGCGCGGGTCGTCGTACGACCGCTATACCGGCCACGGCTGGACCCAGAGCCAGGACCAGCAGGCATCCGTGTCCGCCGGGGAGCCGCTCCCGGTCGATCCGCCGGCGGGCGCCTTCGGCTACGCCGCCCGGCGCGAGGTGACGAGCATGATCTCCGTCGCGCGCTCCCCGCGCGTCTACTTCAGCTTGGGGCAGCCGTTGGTCCTGAGCGAGGAGGCGCAGGCCGTGCAGATCGGCGAGACGGTGGTGCGCGTCGAGGTCGGCAACCCCCGCATCCCCAGCGTCGCGTCCGACTTGGCGAAGGCACTGCAGGAGATCCGCCTTCTCCAGGAGCGCAGCGAGCTCTCCGACGTTGCCGCGCTCAGCCTCCTCCCCCCTGGTTACGAGGTCCTGGAGATCGAGCGCGGCCTCGGCGGCATCGCCGCCTTCGCCCTCCGCAGCGCGCCCGTGGAGCCGGACGTCTTGGCCCTGCGCTCGTCCGATCGGATCCGCGCCGGCGCCGAGTACACCGTCGAGGGCTCGGTGTCGGACGCGACGGAGGACGAGCTGCGGCGGGCGGGCCGCGCCTATCCGCAGTGGGTGCTGTCGCGCAATCTGCAGCTTCCGGCGGAGCTGACGGATGAGGAGTTCGAGCGCCTGCAAGCGCTGGCCTTGGCCCTCGCCTCGGCGGCCCGGACCCCCTACGACGCGGCCGTGGCGCTGGAGTCGTATCTCTGCTGCCAGCCCCGCGTCGGCGCCTCCGGCCGGCCGATCCGCGACGCCAGCGGCCGGCCGGTTCCCCTCTACCCCTTCGACCCGCTGATTCCGCCGCCCTCGATCGGCGCGGACGCGGTGAGCTGGTTCCTGTTCGAACTCCGGGACGCGCAGGGCTTTCCTCTCGGCGGCTACTACGACTACCACGCCAGCGCCATGGCGGTCCTCTTGCGCAGCCTGGGGGTCCCGGCGCGCATCAGCACCGGCTACGTGCTCAGCGTCGGCAATTTCGACGAGCGCAGCCGCTCCTTCGTCGTGCGCGGGAAGCACGCCTACACCTGGGTCGAGGTGTTCTTCCCGGACTACGGCTGGGTCGACTTCGACCCGACGCCAGCCGCGACGGGAGAGGGCTTCTCGGATATCCAGGGACGGCGGCTGGGTGAGCAGCGCACGGCCCCCGTGAATCCGGACGCGGACCTATCCGCCAACCCCGACCCCCGCCTGGGCGGCTTCTCCGCCATCCTGGACGACCTCGGGCAGCTCTCGGACGCCGATGAACCCGAGGCGGCCCAGGAGGACGCTGCGGAGGGCGGCTCCGCCCTCGTCTGGATCGCGCTGGCGGCCGTCCTGGGAGCGCTCGCCGCGGGCGGCCTGGGCGGCCGGTTGGCCTGGGAGTGGCCGCTGCGCGGCCTCAGCCCCGCCGAGCGGAGCTGGGCCAGCCTGCACCGCCTCGCGCGCTGGGCCGGACTCTCCGGCGCCCCCAGCGCCACGCCGTCTGAGTTCGCCGGGAGGCTGGACGCGCGCCTGCGCACGCCCGGCGACGCCCGGCGGCTGGCGGACCATTACGTGCGCGTGCGCTACGGACGCGGCGTCTTGGACGCACGCGACCTCGATCAGGTGCGGCGCTCGTATCTGCGCCTGCGCGGCCTCCTGCTGCGGCGCCTCCTGCGCGGCGCCGCGCGTCCGCGCCGTCCATCGCTGCGCCGGTTCCTCTAGCCTCTCGCTATATTCGTTTGGTCACGTATGTTGGCGATGGGCCGAAAACGGCGGTGGATCGCGCGCGGAGAGAGGGCCACTCATGCAGGGAAGGCGGCTGAGATCGGAAGGCTCTCGATGAAGAAGGTGTTTATCGCGGGGGCGATCGGCCTGATCATCTCCCTGACCGTGCTGGGGAGCGCCGGACTGGCCCTGATCACGCGGCTGGCGCAAAGGGCGGCCAAGTCCGGCCCGCCGGGTGGCGCCAAGGATGGCGGGGAGCATTCAAGCTGAGGCTCGGCTTGCTGCCTCCTCGGCGCGGCCATGCACTTCGCTGATGCAACCGTGCTGCGCTTCTTCAAGGCGCGCGGGGCGGGCTAGGGCTTGTTGATTCGCAGGGATCCAGTGCTCCCACTTTCGCGATGACTCGTATAGCATCTGAGTCGCCTGGGCACCACGCCTAGGACCGGCTAACGGTCAGTCGCCATCTGTGACAGGAATGCCCTAGGGCATGGATATCCCAGCAGACGCAATCGGATCACCTCGTATTGGCAAACAAAATGCCTCAGTTGTGCTGGTGGGGTCGTTTAACCCTGTGATCTTCCAGCCAATGTGGTTTGCTACCGAAGAGTTGCTTCCGAAGTCAGAGGCTGAGGGTGCCGATATTAAATTTGTGCATCCCGGAGCGACTGCATTCGAGAGTGGTCCTTTCGTGCTTAATGTCTTGATTGACCGCTTTGAGATATTGACCTCCCAACCGCAGCACCACAGTGCGCTTCGAGATCTGGTTATCGGGACATTTTCTCTCTTGCGACACACTCCGATCAGGGCGGTGGGAATAAACCGACACCTGCATTTTCCCAAGGATGCAAGATTCTCTTGGAACTCCGTGCAGCGTTCACTCTCGCCGTCACTCGAATGGTCCGCGGGCGATGAGGTGCCGGAGATGGCGGCTATTGAATTTCGGTGGGAGCGGGAAGAAGGAATTCAAGGATACCGTCATGTTAAGATCGAGCGCTCAAATCGAGAGGACGATGGCACCTTCTTCGGCATTAA
This sequence comes from Dehalococcoidia bacterium, assembly GCA_965220315.1. Classification (GTDB taxonomy): domain Bacteria; phylum Chloroflexota; class Dehalococcoidia; order Bin125; family Bin125; genus JAPOXK01. The sequence continues at coordinate 193,761 of CBDCPP010000002.1, read as the reverse complement.
CGACCACTTCCAGCTTGGCGACGAGGAGTCAGTCACTGGAGCCGGGGATGCGGTTGATTTGATTCAAGCGAACCTTCTCAGCTCGTTTGCCTGTTCTGAACAGATGGCAACTAGCATTATGGAAGTAGCATGTCTGAAATAGCGCCGCCACAGCGGGTGTTCCTCTCCGAAGGATCTTTTTCGATGCTAGAGCCCGTGCTCGAAACCGCGCGCTATGAGGATGGAGTCGAGCAACCGTTTCTAGCTTCGCCGCCTGCGCTCCTTTCTGTACGCGAGAACCCAGTGTTCGTTGGACAGCGACGCGGCGTCGAGACTTCGGCGTCAACCGGCTTGGGGATGCTGAGTGACACGTTCATCGTTGATTCGACGAAGGCTTTGAAAGAATGGGCCCCGCCTCCGTCGCGATACACGCTCCTACGCAATCGGGCCTCGCCTCCGTCGCGATACACGCTCCTACGCAATTGGGAAGGCTACGTCGAAGAAGTCCGCGAAGATTCCTTCACTGCACGCCTCCTCGATCTGAATGACCAGGAGAAGCAGGACCAAGAGGCAGAGATCTACCGGTCTGAAGTCACCGATGACGATCAGCCCTTGCTGGAATCGGGAGCTGTCTTCTACTGGATGCTTGGCTACCGCGACGAACCCAACGGGCAGCGCTATCGGGTATCGGAGATCAGGTTCCGGCGCTTGCCGACCCAAATCGACATCGACGTGAGACGTGCGCGTGGAAAGGCTCAAGAGACTGTTGAGCGACTCCGATGGCACCGCTAGTCCGCTGGCTACACCACCAGCATCAAACCAGTTGGAGATTTCGCTCTTCGGTCCCGGATACGGGGAGAGCGTCCTAGCTCATCTCGGGTCTAACGAGTGGTTACTGATCGACTCTTGCGTCACACCAGATGGAAGTGTGGCGCCACTTCGTTACCTCCAAGAAATCGGTGTGAGCCCAGATCCAAACCTGAGGACCATCGTTGCGTCGCACTGGCATGACGACCACGTTAGGGGACTGTCGCAGGCACTTTCAGCCGCGCCGAAAGCAGCCTTTGTCTGTTCGGAGGCTTTGAGTCCTTCGGAGTTCGTGACACTCATCCATTACTACGCTGATCAGGGAATGATGGCTAGTTCTGGCGTTAGGGAGTTCGCAGACGTGTTCAAGGTGCTAGAGGATACCGATAGGAAGCCGACTTGGGCAGCCGCTGATCGGCGCCTAGTCTTCCGCAAAGCGTCTGATATTGCCAGCGAGGCATCGGTATGGAGTCTCTCACCGTCAGATTCGTCGCTCACCGAGGCATTCGAACGATGGGGTAAGTTGCTTCCTGAAGGCCAGTCATTGAAACGTGTCCGTGCCCACCAACCGAACCGTGCTGCTGTCGCGCTTTGGCTACAGCTAGGGCACCGTGTCGCCCTGCTAGGTGCGGACTTGGAGGAAGAGGGACACGCCGACTCCGGCTGGTCCGCCATCATTGCGTCTACAGTTCGCCCCCAGGAGCAAGCGTCACTATTCAAGGTCTCACACCATGGGTCAAAAAACGGGGATCACCCCGCGATCTGGTCAGATCTTTTGATCCCGAATCCTACCGCTGTTCTGACGCCGTTTAATCGAGGGAACATCTCGCTTCCTAAGAGTGCGGATGTCGAACGAATCCTTTCGATGGCCGGGACTGCCTATATCACTTCGGAGTCAAGAACTCGCAAGACCAGAGAGAGCGGTCTCGTGGGTAAAGCTCTCCGGGAGGCCACTCGCTACGTTCGCGACGTGCAGCCGAAGATGGGACACATTCGCGTACGTGGAGATGCAAGAGATCCCAACGGACACTGGCTCATCGAATGCTTCGAAGGAGCAATGCCGCTCAACCGTCTTTCGGCGTGAATCTCGTTCGGCGAACGGGCCCAGTTATGCTGCTGCTGAGTTAGTGATCGTCTGCTCACCTGCTACTCACTAGCTGCAAGATCGCGGCGATGCGGCGGGCGGTGTCACTGGAGTGCTGGACCTCGGTCGGCGACAGCGCCCGGCCCAGGACCTTCTTCTCGCGGTAGGAGAGCCACTGCTTCAGCACCTGGTAGCCGCCGAGCTTGTAGTGCCAGACGGCGGCAGGGATATTGCGCTAGTGAGCACGGTCGTAGCGTGGCTCCTTCAGGCCACCGGCGCGGCGGCGGGCAACGCCTCGATCGCGGCCGAGCCGCAGGGGCCGAGCGTCTGGCCCAGCTGCGCGATCAGTGCGTGGGAGGCGTTGCACTTGGGCAAGGCCAGCGTGACGTGCTCGCCGATGCCGTCGACGGTGAGCAAGGTCTCGACCGTCCCCGGCGATTCCCGCACCAGGCGCATGGTTTCGTGCAGCCGCTGCTGATCGGCGTCGGGGTCGTCCGTCTCCTGCAGGCGGATGTGCAGCGTGGGCGCGGCTTCGCCGGGCCGCGCGGGCGGCGCCGCCGGCACGAAGACGGCCGGCGCCACCTCCACGGGTAACTGCTCGGGCGGCGCGGCGGCTTCTGAGGAAGGCGTTTGCGGAGAAGCCGCTTCCGGGGCGGGCGTGGCGCCCGGCTCGACCGCCGCGGCCTCCGCTCCGTTCGCGCTCTCCGTGGCCTCCGTGGCAGGCGGGGACACCTGCGCATTTCCGTTCCGCGGCGGCACCGTCGCGGGCGCCGCGGCGCCTGGCCGCGCGCCCCCGCTGGTGGGCGCCTCGACGTACGGCGTCACCTCTTCCACCGCGACCGTGAGCCGATTGCCGCCCGCCCGCACCTTGGCGCGGACGAGGACGATCGCGCCCGTGCTCCAGATAGCGCGCGTTTCCGCGTAGCGGTCCGGCCAGACCGTCACCTCAAGGGCGCCCGAGAGGTCTTCCACCAGTACGGCGGCGAAGGGATCGCCCTTCTTCGTCGTGAGCGGCCGCAGGCCGTCGACCATGCCGGCGAGGACGATCTCCTGCCCGTCGAGCTCGTCGCTCACCTCGGCGACCTGGGTAGTGACCTCGGAGGCGAGGGCGGCGGCGGCGCGCTGGAAGGGGTGGGCGGAGAGGTAGGCGCCGAGCAGCTCCTTCTCCCAGTGCAGCTCCTCGGCGCTGGTCGTGCTCGCCTCTTCCAGATCGAGCGCGGGCCGCGGCGTCTCCACCTCCTCGCCGAAGAGGTCGAACATCGTCGTCTGGCCGCTGGCGCGCAGCTCCTGCTCCCGCTGCGCCCGGCGCACGATGCGGTCGATCCCGGCGAGCGCGACCCCGCGGCTCGTGAGCGTATCGATGGCGCCGGCCTTGATCAGGCTCTCCAGGGCGCGCTTGCTGAGGGCGCGCGGGTCGGCGCGGCGGCAGAAGTCCTCCAGCGAGGCGAAGGGGCCGCCCTTATCGCGCTCGGCCACCACCAGCTCCATCGCGCCCTGCCCCACGTTCTTGATATTGGCCAGCCCGAAGCGAATGGCAAGCCCTCCGTCCTCGCCCCGCTCCACGCTGAACTGCGCCTGCGACCTGTTGATGTCGGGGGGCAGGACCTTGAGCCCCAGCCGCGCGCACTCCGCGATCGCCAGCCCCACCCGGTCCGAGTCGCCGGTCGCGCGGCGTAGGATCGCGGTCATGTAGGGCGCGGGGTAGTGCGCCTTCAGGTAGGCCGTCTGATAGGCGATCGTGCCGTAGCACACGGCGTGGGCCTTGTTGAAGGCGTATCCGGCGAACGGCTCGATCAGCTCGAACACCGTGGTGGCGTCCGCGGCGCTGTAGCCCAGCTCGCGGGCGCCCTGCGTGAAGCGCCCGCGCTCGGCCTGCATCACCTCGGGGATCTTCTTGCCCATGGCCTTGCGCATGATGTCCGCCTGCCCCAGGGAGTAGCCCGCGAACTTGCGCGCGATGTGGAGTACTTGGTCCTGGTAGACGATCACGCCGTGCGTTTCGTCCAAGATCTCCGCCAGGTCGGCGTGCGGGTAGGAGATCGGCTCGCGCCCGTGCCGGCTCCCGATGTAGCGGGGGATGTGCTCCATCGGGCCGGGGCGGTAGAGCGCGACCATGGCCGCCAGATCCGCGATCCGCGCCGGCTGCAGCTCCTGCACGTAGCGGCGCATTCCGGAGGACTCCAGCTGAAAGACGCCGAAGGTCTCCCCGCGGGACAGCTGGGCGAAGGTCTCGGGGTCTTCATCCGCGAGCTGCTGGTAGTCGACCTCCTCGCCGGTCAGATCGCGCACCAGATCTGCGCACGTCTCCAGGATCGTGAGGTTGCTGAGGCCCAGCAGGTCCATCTTGAGAAACCCGACCGCGGCGCACTGGTTCATCGCCCACTGCGTCATCGGAATCGCGTCGTCCTCGCCGCGCACCGGCCGCTGCAGGGGCATGTTCTCCACCAGCGGCTCCCGCGCGATCACCACGCCGGCGGCGTGCGTGCCCGCGTGGCGCGCCACGCCCTCAAGGCTGCGCGCGGTGTCGTAGAGGCGGCGGATGTCCGGATCGGTATCGTAGCGCTCGCGCAGCTCGGCGTTGCCCGCCAGCGCTTGATCCAGCGTGATGTTGAGCTGGTTTGGGATCAGCCGCGCGACCCGATCCGCTTCCGAGAAGTCGAAGCCCAGCGCCCGCCCGGTATCGCGAATGGCGGCTTTGGCGCCCAGCGTCCCGAAGGTGATGATCTGCGCGACGCGATCGCGTCCGTACTTGCCGGCGACGTAGCGGATCACTTCGTCGCGCCGGTCGTCGGCGAAGTCCATGTCGATATCGGGCATCTCGCGGCGTTCGCGGTTGAGGAAGCGCTCGAACACGAGCCCGTACTGGAGCGGATCGATGTCGGTGATTCCGAGGGCGTAGAGGACGATGCTGGCGGCGGCGCTGCCCCGCACGCCCATCGCGATCCGTTTCTCGTGCGCGAACTGCGCGATCTCGCGCACGATCAAGAAATACTCGGCGAAGCCCGTCTCCCGGACGACGTCCAGCTCGTAGTCGAGCCGGACGGAGACCTCGTCCCCCAGCTCGCCGTACCGCTCGGCGACCCCGGTGCGGGCCAGCGCCGCGAGATGCTCCATCGCGGTCGCACCGGCCGGCAGGGACGGCTCCGGCAGCTGCAGCCGGCCGAACTCCAGCGAGACATCGCAACGGTCGGCGATCTTGGTCGTGTTCGCCAGCGCGTCCGGCAGCTCCGGGAAGCGCTCCTGCATCTCGGCCTCGCTGGTCAAGTAGAAGTCGGAGCCGTCTAGCTTGAAGCGGTTCGCTTGGTCCATCGTCGCGTTCGTGCCGATGCAGAGCAGCACCTCGTGCGCGTGCGCGTCGGACGGGTTGCAGTAGTGGGAGTCGTGCGTCGCCACGAGGGGCAGGGCCATCTCACGCGCCAGCTCCACGGTGCTCCCGATCACGGGCTCGAACTGGGGGTCGTAGTGGTTCTGCACTTCCAGGTAGTAGCGGTCCCCGAAGGTCTCGCGGTACCAGCCCGCGATCCGGCGCGCATCTTCGCGCCGCCCTTCCTGCAAGGCGCGGTGCAGCTCGCTCGACGGGCAACCCGAGAGCACGATCAGGCCCTCGCCGTGCTCCGCCAGCAGATCCCGGTCGACGCGAGCGTTGTAATAGAAGCCGTCGAGATGCGCCTTGGTGGAGAGCGTCACGAGGTTGTGCCAGCCGCGGTCGTTCTGCGCCAGCAGCGTCAAGTGCGTGGTGCTCTGACGAGAGGCTGCGTCTCGATCGCGGTGGCTCCCACCGGCGACGTATGCCTCCATGCCGAGCAGGGGATGCAGCCCGGCCTCCTTGGCGGCTTTGTAGAAATCAATGGCCCCGTAGAGGTTGCCGTGGTCGGTGATCGCGATCGCCTCCTGGCCAAGAATCCTCGCGCGCTCCATGAGCGCGGGAATCTTGGAGAGGCCGTCCAGCAGGCTGAACTCCGTGTGCGTGTGCAAGTGCGTGAACATGGGTTCGCCGCGAGTGTAGCCAAGGGCCGGTATAACGCCGCCGCTTATTCCGTCTTCTAGTGGCGCCGAGGTCAGTCGCGGGAGGCCTCGACCGGCTCGTCGAGCTGAAATGCCGCGTGCAGCACCCGCACCGCCGTCTCTCCACTGGCGTCGGCCACGAGTGCTGTGATGCGAATATCCGAGGTCGTAATCAGCTGGATGTTGATCGAAGCGTCCGCGAGCGCGCGGAACATCGTCGCCGCGTAGCCCGGCGCCGTCTGCATCCCCGTCCCGACGATGCTCACCTTCGCCATGTGATGATCGGCGATCACCTCGGCGGCCCCGATCGCGCGCGCCACCGGCTCCACGATCTCTTGCGCCCGGCGCCAGTCGTCCTGCGCGACGCTGAAGGTCAGGTCGGTGAGGCGCTCGACGCTGGCGTTTTGCACGATCGTGTCGACGGAGATCGCCGCGTCCGCCAGCGGGCCGAACAGCTGCGCGGCGATGCCGGGCCGGTCCGGAACCGCGCGTACGGTTACCGCCGCCACGTCGCGGTCCAGCGCGATTCCGCGCACCCTGTTCGTCGGTTCCATCGCAACCTGCCTTCTGATGATGGTGCCGGGGACCGTTTCACTGAACGAGGAAGCCACCAGAATCGGAATATCGTAGAGAAGCCCCAGCTCCACGGCGCGCGGATGCAAGACCCGTGCGCCCTGCGCCGCCATCTCCAGCATCTCCTCATACGCGATGTCGTGCAGCTTCCGCGCCTTGGGGTCAACGCGCGGATCCGTGGTGTATACGCCGTCCACGTCCGTATAGATCTCCGCCGTCTTCGCGCCCAGCGCCGCCGCCAGCGCGACCGCGGTCGTATCGGATCCGCCCCGGCCGAGGGTCGTGACATCCGCCTCGGAGGTAATGCCTTGGAATCCCGCGATGATCACCACCTGGTCGTGTGCCAGCTCGGCTTCGATCCGCCGGGTGTCGATCTCCGTGATGCGGGCACGGTTGAAGGTCGAGTCCGTTCGGACGCCCGCCTGCGCGCCGGTGAGGCCGATCGCCGGGTGCCCCAGCTCCCGGAGCACCATCGCCAGCAGCGCACTGCTCACCATCTCGCCGGTGGAGAGCAGCATGTCCAGCTCGCGGCTACTGGGACGCTCGGTCACTTGGTGGGCCAGATTGATGAGCTCGTCGGTCGTCTTGCCCATCGCCGACACCACCACCACGGCGCTCGCCACGCTCTCCAGCCGGCGGACAATGCGTTCACCCACGGCCCGCAACCGATCGGGATCGGCGACACTGGTGCCGCCGTACTTCTGCACGCAGAGACGCGCGTCCGCGTTCATGATCCGTTCGTCACACGCGCTCCCCGGCGGTTCGGCTCCGCGACGAAGCTGCGTCCGGGGATCGCATACGACTCGGCAGCGCTTTCCAGCGCTGCTTGCACGCGCGCGGCGCGGCGCGCATCCGTCAGCGCGATGACGGTCGAGCCACCGCCGGATAGGTACGCTGCGAACGCCCCGGCATCGGTCGCCGCTTCGAAGAGATCGAACATCCGTGGAAACAGCTTGCTGCGAGCGTGCTGGTGCAGCCGATCGTCCGTCGCGACCCGTAACTGATCCCAGGCGCCACTGGTCAACGCCGCCACGAGCAGGGCCGCGCGACTGCTGTTATGCACGGCATCGCTGCGCGAAAGCCGCTTCGGCAACAGCTCCCGGCTCTCGTGCGTGGGCATCGATAGCTCTGGAATGAATCCTGCGCAGCGCAAGCCGGGCTTGAGCGTCGGCGCCACGCGCGCGACGGTGCTCCCCTCCACCGCGACCACTTGCAACCCACCGAACAGCGCGGGTGCGATGTTGTCGGCGTGGCCCTCGAGTTCCGTCCCCAAGGAGAGCAGCTCCGATTCGCTCAGCCGTTGGCCCAGCATAGTATTTGCCGCGACCAGGCCGGCGGCGCGCGCCGCCGCGCTCGCGCCCAGCCCGCGCCCGACGGGGAACTCGGCCGCGCTGGCTACCTGCAGGCCGCGTGGCGCGCGCTCCGACAGATGTGCATAGGCGACGCGAACCGCGCCCAGAGTCATTCGCCGAATAGGGTCCGGCCGCTCCTTTCGTCGTCCCTCCGTCGCGATGCTGACCGTGATGTTCGCGTAGAGAGTGAGTGCCAGGCCGACCGCGTCGAAGCCCGGCCCGAGGTTGGCCGTCGTAGCGGGGACGCGCACGGTGATGGAACGGTCAGGCATGATGAGGGATGATCCGAGCCCGCTGGTGCCGCTCGCAGGGTATGGCTCGGCTCCGGCGGCGGCAACGCTCGCAATGTTTCGCTCGAGTGGCCGCCCTATTCACTTATCCGGTGGCCGACCATCGCCAGTCGCGGCTCGATCAGCGTCCAGGCTATCTCCAGCACTTCGTCCGCTGGGCGGGCCGCGTCGAGCGTGTGGATCCGGTCCGGCTCTTTCAAGGCCAGCTGCTTGAAGCCTTCCGCCACGCGTCGGTGGAAAACGATCGACTCGCGGCCGATCCGGTCATCGCGGCCGCGCTGGGAGCGATTCAGACCTTGCTTGATCGGTACATCAAGGAACAAGGTGAGATGCGGTACCAGCCCGCCCGCTGCCTGCCGGTTCAGCGCCTCAATCAGCGTGGGGTCCAGCTGACGTCCGTAGCCTTGGTAGGCCACGGTGGAATCAGCGAAACGATCGCAGATCACTGCCGCGCCGCGGGCGAGGGCAGGCCGGATCACTTCGCTCACGTGGGTAGCGCGGTCCGCGAGAAACAGAAATGTCTCGGCCCATGGCGATAACGGATGCGCTTCGTCAAAGAGGCGCTCACGCAGGACGGCGCCCAGCGGCGTGCCGCCCGGCTCGAATGTGACCACCGCATCGTCATCTGCGAGCCGCTCCGCCAGCGCGCGCGCCAACTCGGTCTTTCCCGCCCCCTCGCCCCCTTCCAGTGTTATGAACAGACCCATAGCGTTCTGGTAGCGCGACTACTCGCGCGATAATCGCACGCGACGGTGCGGCTCACGGCCCGCACTGGCGGAGAAGAGTTCGTAGCGCTGCGCCATCTCATGTTGCAGGCGGCGAATATAGGCATTCTGCGCGGTGAGCTCTACCGATTGCGTTTGTCCTGCGGAGAGCTTTCCGATCGCTTTCTCAGCTTCCGCCAGCGCTGCACGGACCGGATCGGAACTTGACTGCCCTTGCGCCAGTGCTCGGAGACTTTGCTCCATCTGCGCGGCCGTGTTGTGTTTGAGCACGTAAATGGGTAGACCGCGCTCTTCCGCTTCTCGGACCGGCACTGGCCGGCGGCGGAAGATCGAGCGCAGGGTGACCAGCGCGTCGGCGTCATCGATTTTGTCGACGATCGATGCGTTCGCTCCCGTCTCTCGAATCACCTGGCGAAGTCGGCTCCGCGAGACGGAGAGCGGAAACAGCCGCCGGTGGGGCATCGCAGCCTCCGGCCTGATGCTTGGGAGCGCGGTGGGCGGCCAGCTTGGCCGCGCGCTCGATTGCGCTCCGAATTCCTCGCTCGCCTGCGGCGCCTCCAGTGCATGCACTGCGCCGTCGTCGTCTGTCTCGCGCAACACGGGAGTCACGGCCTGACCGCGCAACAGCGCGTCGACCGTTCCTGAGACGTCCCGGTGGATCGAGACCCGGTTGAACGACTGGATCTCCACGAGTATGTCGAAGGTCGGAGGCGCTTTCCTTTCCAGCACCGACTTCTGTGTGCCCCGCCGCCGCGCCTCGTCATCGCCGAGCGTGACGGTCTGAATCCCCCCGATCAGGTCGGAAAGGGTGGGGTTAAGCATGAGATTGGCCAACGCGTTACCGTGCGCCGTCGCGACTAGCTGTACGCCCCGTTCCGCTATCGTGCGGGAGGCCAGCGCCTCCAGCTCCGTTCCGATCTCGTCGATCACGATGACCTCGGGCATGTGATTCTCCACAGCCTCCACCATCACGGCGTGTTGACGCTCCGGCGTCGGTACTTGCATACGGCGCGCCCGCCCGATCGCTGGGTGCGGGATGTCGCCGTCGCCCGCGATCTCGTTCGACGTGTCCACGATCACAACGCGCTTGCCGCGCTCTGAGAGGATCCGCGCCGTCTCGCGGAGCATCGTCGTCTTACCAATGCCTGGGCGACCCAGCAGCAGCAGGCTCTTGCCGGAGAAGACAAGGTCCTCGATCACCTGCGTAGTGCCGTAGACGGCCCGCCCCACGCGGAGCGTCAGCCCGACGATCTCCTCCCGGCGGTTGCGCAGGCAGGAGATGCGGTGCAGCGTCCGCGCGATGCCGGCGCGATTGTCGGCACCGAAGTCACCGAGGCTGCGCGTCACGGTCGCGATCTCGTCCGGCGAGACATCGTGATCGCTGAGTTCCACCTCGCGGTCTTGGAAGCGCGCGGCGGGACGCCGACCCAAGTCCAATACAATCTCGAGCAGCCCACTCCGTCCCCACTCTTGCTCAACAGCGTCTCGGATGCTCGGCGGTAGCGTGATCAAGAGAAGATCGAGGTCGTCGGTCACACGAAGCGCGGGCTCGTTAATCGGCGCGGCGGAACCGGGGTCCAGCTCAAGAGGGTTAGTCATGAGGCTCCTAACGTCTGGCCGTATTTCGACTCAATGCGTCACCAGCGTTGCGCTGGCGTCGACGGCACGCTCAGCGACCCGCAAACGCCTGGCGCGCTGAGCGATCGGTCGCACCAGAAGTACGAAGCGGTCTAGGGCGGTGAAACCGGCCTCGGTAGCAGCGATCATGTCGCTCGCCGCGTGCGATGGAATGAGCAGAAAGAGGGGTCGCTGGAGAGGCGCTGCGTGGAGCACCAGCGCCACTGCTTCGCGAGCGCTCTGGGGACGGCCGTCCGTGAGCAGGGCCGCGCGGCTCGCCTGTGCATCCTGAGACAAGCGCACGAGTGCTGCGGGCGCATCGGCGGTCTGGTCGCCGTGAATCACCCATGCGCGGCCGCGCTGGCCCAGCGGCTCCTCGGCGGCGCGCCACTCGGCGGGCGAGAGCGCCGTATGCCAGCGCACCTCTTGCGGAACGGTCTCGTTGTACAGCCGGAAGAGCGCCTGATCATGACGCCGCTCGCGGCGGCGCGCCGCCGCAGCTGCTGGTGCCGTGCGATGCTCGCACACGTAGCGCGTCTCCTCCGTCACCATAACGAATCCGTGCCGGCGTGCCGTTTCGACAACAGAACTCTCGGCCGAGACGCGCAGGAAAAGCCGCCCGGCGCCTGCGGCGCCCGCCGTGGCCACCGCCCGGTCCAAGAGATCGAGGAGATACACATCGTCTTCTGCGGGTTCAATGAGCGCGTCGATCTCCCAAGCGACGCGCCCCCCCCGCGGCCGTACCGCGACGAGGCCGAGAAGCGACCAACCGTCCCGCGCGATCCAGACGCGCCGCCCGCTCCGCGGCAGCGTCGTGCTCGCGAGGCGCATCCAATCGTGCAGTGAGGTATCCGGTCGGTCGCAGCGATCGAAAGGCACGGCCTGATTGATGCGTGCATCGTCGCGCTGGCCCATGACGATCGGTAAGTCCGTCAATCGAAAACGCCGTACCAGCGCGTTCAGTGACTTCCTCCTACCAATGTCGGCATTACCTCCACTGCGCTCGTGGCCACGCCAACGCACTCTGTCATGAAGTAGCGGTGCAAGCGAACGTCGCTCGTCAATTCTGGATGAAACGTCGTGGCCAGCAGCGGGCCGCGCCGCACGATAACCGGGTCGTCTTCATGTCGCGCCAGCACCTCGACACCGGTACCGACGCCGACGATCCGCGGCGCGCGGATGAACACCGCGTGAAATGACTTCGCGCCCAACGCTGGCACAGCCAGGTCGGTCTCGAACGAGTCGATCTGCCGGCCATAGGCGTTTCGTTCGACCGCGATCGGCAATAGTCCCAGCGGCGTGCGGTCCAGCTCGGGCACTGCGTCGCTCAACAAGATCGCGCCCGCGCAGGTGCCCCACATGGGAAAGTCCGCCCTCGCCCGTTCGCGGAGCGGGTCTTGCAGGCCGAAGCGCTGCAATAAGCGGGCGATCGTCGTGCTTTCGCCGCCCGGTATGATGAGCCCATCCAGGCCATCCAAGTGGACGGGCAGCCGCACCTCCCGAGTTGCTACGTCGATCGACCGAAGACGCTGGCAATGCTCGCGAAAGTCACCTTGCAGAGCGAGCACTCCGATAGTGGGCATCAGCGCGTGTTCACCACCCTCGTTGGGCCAAACGTTCGGGTTCCGGGATCTCGCTCAGCTCGATCCCGGGCATCGCGCTCCCGAGACCGGCGGAGATCTCCGCGAGGATCGCATCGTCGTTGAAGTGCGTCGTCGCTTGGACGATGGCCTGCGCCATGCGCGCTGGCTCTTGGGATTTGAAAACCCCGCTCCCGACGAAGACGCCGTCGGCCCCCAGCCGCATCATCAAGGCCGCGTCCGCTGGCGTGGCGACGCCCCCAGCCGCGAAGTTCACGACGGGCAACCGCCCCAGGTCGCGCGTCTCGCGCACCAAGGCAACGGGTGCGGCATGCTCCTTGGCGAAGGCGCCCAGTTCATCATCACCGAGCGCGCTCAAGCGGCGGATTGTCCCCTGCACGGCACGCATGTGCCGCACGGCTTCCACGATATTGCCGGTGCCGGCCTCGCCCTTGGTACGGATCATCGCCGCTCCCTCGGCCATCCGGCGCAGTGCCTCGCCCAGGTCGCGCGCGCCGCAGACGAAGGGCACGGTGTAGTCCCATTTGTTGATGTGATGCTTTTCGTCCGCCGGCGTAAGCACTTCGGACTCGTCGACATAGTCGACTCCTAGCGCCTGGATGATCGAGGCCTCCACGAAATGACCGATGCGGCACTTCGCCATCACTGGGATGGACACGCTCTCAATGATGCCGCGAATCAGCGTGGGGTCGCTCATGCGCGCTACTCCCCCCGCCTTGCGGATATCGGCTGGCACGCGCTCCAGCGCCATCACGGCGCAAGCGCCCGCTTCTTGCGCGATCTGCGCGTGGTCGGACGTGACTACGTCCATGATCACGCCACCTTTTAGCATCTCGGCTAGTCCGGACTTGACGGTTCTGGTCCCGGTTTCGACGACCATGGGAGCCTCCGGCTTGCGCTTCACGCCCGTTGACAGATTATCCACCTTGCTGCGACCGTATTCTAACATCGTCGCGCTTCCCTCTCCGGGTCGCGGTTGCTCTTCGCGAACGGGTCACATCAAGCAATGGCCACGCGACTGCTCATCGCTGGCTCCGTCACGCGCGATTTCCAGCGGCTCGCGCAGCGCTGGTCCCAGCCGGGTGGCGCACCATGGCATGCTGTCCTCGGCGGCATTGACGGCGCGCGAATTGAGGATGTCCACGTGACCATCCTCGCGCGGGCTGGTCCTTGGGTATGCCGTTATGCGCGCCCGGCGCTCCTCGCCGCCGGAGCATGTTGGGAAGGAGAATCCGCGAACGAAGACACGGTCTTCGTCAATCGCTTCCGCGCCGCCCGCCGCACGCAGTACCTTCGCTCGACCGCTCCGCCGATCACGCTCTCCGCTCTCTCGGCTGAGCACTTCGACGCCGCGATGCTCTCTCCCCTCTTTCCCGTAGACATCGCGGTTGACTGCATCTCCGGTCTTGCTGAGCGTGCTCGCTTCGTCATTTTCGACTTACAGGGGTTGCTTCGCAGTGTCGGCCGAGCCGGCCGCATCCGCGTCGAGAGTGCGGATCTAACCGCACACATCACACACGCACAGGCGCTCAAGTTCTCTATGGAGGAGTTCAGCGTGGTCGCTGGCGCCGCGCCGTGGCGAACGGCCGCGACCGCATTCACGGCCAGTCATGATGTCGAGCTTGTCGTGACCGACGCCGCTCGCGGCGCGAGTGTTTTCTTGCCGCCGCGGCTCGGAGGCGGCGTGATCGCTATGGACGGCATCAGCGTTTCGGAGGCGGTCGACACCAGTGGGGCTGGTGACCTCCTGACCGCGACGTATGCGGTGGCGCGCGCGCGCGGCCGTTCGCCGGCGGACGCCCTCGCGTCGGCAGCCGCGGCGGCGACCGGGCTGCTGGAGCGTCGGCAGCGAGCGCAACCTGTTGTGGCGCGCATTCTTCCGCGTCTGCACGTGCTCGAGGTGGCGCTCCTGCGCTGGACTCGGCGGCGCGCGCCGATGAGAGAGCGTGCGCCGGCCTCCGCCCTTGCGATCACACCTCTGCAGCAGGTGATCGAGACGCAACTGGGCGGGCGCCTTGTGGCCGCCGCCGCCACTCCCGAAGATCGGGCGGGGGCTGTTCTGAGTGGCGCGTGGGCGCTCCTCACGCGCGGCTGGCCCACGGATCTCGCGTCCTCCCACCTATTGGCTCCCCAAGGATTGGCTAGAGCGATCGAGCGTGAGCAAAGCTTCCTTCGGGGCGCTGAACGCTCGTCGGACTGATCTCGGATACATCTATATTGCTCGCGAAGCGCACGCGGACCCGTGGTTCGAGGCGTACGGGCGCCTCAGGAGGCCGGCTGATCCTGGCGCTGGCGGTTTCTACCCGCTCGACGGCAAGACTGTCTTGGCGGGCGCGCCTCCATCTGCCTCGTTTTACAGAACGCGGCAGCAGCGGTACATATTGATTAACTCGTTGAGATGAGCAGTCGAATAGTCGCCCGGCAGCTGTGCTACGCCTGGACGTTCCTATAATGCAGTTGGAAAGCTTGCGAAAGTTGAACCCACGGAGGTCTGCAGCGGAGGTCTTCACGGTTGGCTAGCGGTCCCTCGTACCTTGTTCCTATTGGTAAATCGGCCGCTCGCCAACACGCTCTGGAGCTTGCCTGCCGGCTCGCCGGTGCAATCAAGGGCAGCCGCGTCCATGTGGTCTATGTCGTCGAGGTCAACCGTCGCTTATCACTCGATGCGGATCTGTCCCAAGAAAACGAGGAAGGAGAACGCATCATCGCCAACGCCGAAAGAGCGGTGCGGAAACACAAGATCAGCTGCGACGGCGAGATCTTGCAAGCACGCGATACCGGACACGCCATCGTCGATGAGGCCGTCGAGCTCGCTGTCGACGCGATCGTGCTGGGCGCCCCCCGCCGCGGGCATCCCGGCGGGCCGCTTGCTCTGGGTAAGACGGCCGACTACGTTTTGCGGAATGCGCCGTGCGACGTGATCGTCGTTCGGAGTTCGCGCGAGTGAGTGAGCTCCAGGCACGGCCCGGGCGAGTCTGATCGAATGAAAATCGTGATCATGGGCTGTGGCCGCGTCGGCGCGAGTCTCGCGGGTCGCCTCAGTGATGAGGGTCACGACATCAGCGTCATCGACGTTACCGCCTCCGCTTTTCGCCGCCTGCCCGAAGAATTTACCGGTACGCAGATCGTCGGCAACGGCGTCGATCAAGACACGCTGCGCGCAGCCGGCATTGAGCAGGCGGATGCCTTCGTCGCGGTTACGCAAGGCGACAACCGCAATGTCATGGCGGCGCAGGTCGCCATGCATCTCTTCGGCATCGAGCGCGCGGTTGCCCGTATCTACGATCCGGAGCGCCAGAAGATCTATACGGAACTTGGGCTGCGGACTGTGAGTCCGACTGTCATCCTCAGCGACCACCTCTTCGAAGCAGTGGTGAGCCCGTAGATGTACGTGATCGTCGTCGGCGCGGGGAAGGTTGGAGCGCAGGTCGTGCGTGAGCTCGTCACGGCTGGACATGAGGTGTTGGCGATCGAGCGCGATGCTGTCAAGGTTGCGGCGATCAACGAGGAGCTCGGCGAGATCGCGATACTGGGAGACGGCCCCGAAGTGCGCGTTCAGGATGAAGTCGGCATGGCTCGCGCCGACCTCTGCGTCGCCACTACAGGCCGCGACGAGACTAACTTGGCCGTCTGTCAGGTGGCGCAGGTTCGCTTCCGCGTCCCCCGCATGATCGCACGCATCAACAATCCCAAGAACGAAGCGATCTTTCACGCGCTCGGTGTAGAGCTCACCGTCTCGGCCACGCAGGCGATCCTCGCGCACATTGAGCAGGAACTCCCCAGTCACCCTCTCATTCACCTCTTGCGGCTACGGGGAAGCGGTTTCGAACTTGTGGAGGTCATGGTTCCCGAAGGCGCGGCGACCGTGGGCCGGCGCGTGGATTCCATCGATCTCCCGCCTGGCGTTCTGCTATCGCTCGTCGTGCACCCCGACGGTACGCCCGAAATTCCCAACGGAGAGACCACCTTGGAAGGAGGCTCCGAAATCCTGGCCGTTACCCAGCCGGAGCACGAGACGGAGCTGCGTCGCGCGCTCACTGGTGGTGCCTGAGCGCTGATGGCGGTACGCCTCGCCTACCTTGGCCCCCCGGGCACCTTTTCGGAGCAGGCCGCCCTCACCCACGACCCAAGCATGGACGCCCGGCCCGCTCCGTCGATCACCGCCGCCGCCCGCGCGGTAGCGAAGGGCGCCGCGGACCAAGCGATCGTGCCGATCGAGAACTCTCTCGAGGGGTCCGTGACGGAAACGCTGGATCTTCTCATTCACGAGCTGGACCTATGCATCAGCCGTGAGGTGGTGCTGTGGATCAAGCACTGCTTGATCGCTCCGCCGGGTGTCACTGAGGACACCGTGCGCCGTGTCTATTCTCACCCGCAGGCCCTGGCGCAGTGCCGCGACTTTCTGGCCCGCGAACTCCCTCGTGCCGAGCCGGTCGCGGCGATCTCCACCGCCCACGCCGTCGCAGCGATCATGGATCGGACGGACGCCGTGGCCATTGCGCCGCGACGTGCAGCGGAGATTCACGACGCCACGGTTTTGCGGGAAGGCATTGAGGATGACTCCCGCAACCGCACCCGTTTCGTGGTACTTGGCCACGAGGACGCGGCGCCCACCGGCGACGATAAGACGTCGATCGTCCTCCATCTTGCCGATCGCCCCGGTGCGCTGGCGCGTGCGCTCCAATGCTTCGCCCGCGCGTCGATTAACCTCACCAAAATCGAGTCGCGCCCGGCGCGCGAAGAGCTGGGCGTTTACGTCTTTTTGCTCGACTTCGCCGGGCACCGGACCGATCCGCAGGTTACGGCGGTGATCGAACAGGTGCGTGGCGAAAGCACCAAGTTTAAGGTGCTCGGATCCTATCCGCGCTTTCAGGTGACCGGCTGACCCTAGAGCCTCCGATCTCAATGCTTGGCGAGTTCGGATTAGGACAGAGGGATCTGTATGCGGCAGCGCTGACTAGCATGCGCGGGGCGCGGCGAGATACTGACGCGCGTGGGAAGCCAGCTAGGCTCGGCAGGGCTGTCGTTAGCGGTAGTGGGTGAGAGAGGTCCTGCCCAAGCGCGAGCCATGAAGTGAACTGGCGGCCCTCTCTCGTCCTGGCCGCAATCGTGTTCGCCTTTGCTCTGGGCGTCGTGATGATCGTGGTGACGGAGGTTAAGGCTTCCTAGAGGGATCGGGACAGCGTCCTCGGATCGCAGGCATTACCGGTTCGACGCGGTGAAGCATTTTGATTGGCGGGGACCGGTCGCACGTATTGTGAGCGCCGTTGAAGTCGGCGGAGCGTGAGCCAGTCTGTGGAGCCGACCGCTGAGCCGTGATCATATTCGTCGGATGATCCTTAACCCCGACCACGACTGTCTTATCCACGAAACCCCGACCGGCGCGGAGCCGCTTGCTGGCGCGCTTATTGTGCTCCTTGCCGCCGGCTGGTGTAGGTCTTGTCTGTTTCCACCGGAGCGGTCAAGCCCACTAGCTACCCAACGCGGCGACGCTGCGGTCGCGCCACTCCCGGTCGAAGCCGGGGAAGAACCGCCGCCAGGTGGGCCGCTTCTCCAAATCCGCCGATAAGAGGGTGTGCAGGCTCGCGGCGGGCCGCACCGGCCGCCGTTGCAGGCGCATCCGTGCCTCTTTGGGGGTCCGCCCTGCCTTGTGGTGGTTGCACGCCCGGCAGGCGGACACCAAGTTCTCCCACGCATGATTACCGCCCCGCCGCCGCGGGACCACATGATCCAGCGTGAGTTCACTGCTGCGCTTGTTGCAGTACTGACAGGTGAATTGATCCCGTGCGAAGACTTCCCGGCGTGACAGGCGAGCAAGCGGTCTCGGCCTTCGGATGAAGTAGCGCATGCGGATGATGCTTGGAATGCGGAAGGCGCGCACGACCGTGCGCAGCACCCCCTCCGCTTCTTCCACGACCTCCGCTTTCCCTCCACCGACGAGCACGAGCGCGCGCCGCGCGTTGCACACGTTGAGCGGCTCGTAGTTCTGATTCAAGACCAGAACACTTGTATTCACCAAAGTCACGGATCTCGCCGCCGATCGAAAGCGCCCGCCTCAGCCGCGGGCTAGGGCTCGCGTATGTCCCGCGCAGCGATCCTAACAAAGTGTACCGTTCACTATGGGGCGCTGCGCCGCCGTGCCTACGCTGTGAATTCGAGCAGTGCTTGATCGAACTCGCTGGGCAGCAACGCGCGCACGATCGGTGTCGTGTCCAGAAAGAACGCTCCGATCGTAGAGTCGTCGATCACGGCTTCCATGCCCAGCGCTGGCTGCAATACGAAGATCACGGTCAACGCCTGCACGATCAGAATGGCCTTGAAGAAACCGAAGACGGCCCCGCCGGCGCGGTCCGCCCAGCCCAAGAACAGCATCTCCGACGTGTTCCGCAGGAACAGCGCTGCGACCCATCCCAGGATCGCGACGATCCCGAAGATCATGAGGAATGCGACCACCTGCAGTGCCGTTTCGTTGTCCGTGAAGATCGAGAGATTTACCGCGAGTTCGTCGTGGTAAATACCCGCCAGCGCCACGCCAGCGACCACCGCGACGAGGCCGACGGTTTCGCGGACCAGCCCGCTCAGGAACGCATTCAGTGTGAACCAGGCCATGACGCCCAGGATCACAAAGTCGAGCCAATTCATCTAGGAACGGATCCGTCCGTCACCCTGCCGCCGGTACTTTACCATTGGTGATTCCTAAGCCCCACGCTGCGCAGCGATCGGAGCCGGGGTCCGCAGTAGGAGGCGCAAGTCATTGATCGCGTAGCGCTCCAACGAATCTTGGAAGCCGTTGCGGCGGGTACTTTGTCGCCGCGCGAAGCCCACGAACGGCTGCGTACGCTGCCGTACGAGGATCTGCACTTCGCCAAACTCGATCATCACCGCGCCTTGCGCGATGGGCTACCCGAAGTGATCCTGGCGACCGGTAAAACGCCCGCCGAGTGTGCGGAACTCGCGGAGCGGATCGCTCGCCAGTCGGATCGCCTTCTCGTCACGCGCGTCGACCCGGATCAAGCGCGTGCTGTGTTGCGCGCAGTGCCTGCCGCCTGCCACGATCAACGGGCGCGCTGCGTCACATGGTGGCGCGATCGTCTGGCCGCTTGGCCGGGGTTGCTCATCTGTAGTGGCGGCACGGCCGATCTGCCCGTTGCCGAGGAAGCTGCGCGGACCGCCGAGGTAATGGACTGTGCCCCCGTTCGCATCTTCGATATCGGCGTCGCTGGCCTGCCCCGCCTTCTGGATCGCGTTGGAGAGCTACAGCGGGCAACCGTCATTGTCGCCGTTGCTGGAATGGACGCCGCGCTCCCCAGCGTGATCGCTGGCCTGACCGCTGCTCCCGTGATCGCTGTGCCCACTTCGGTCGGTTACGGTGCCTCTTTCGATGGCTTAGCGGCGCTGCTTGCCATGCTGAATGCCTGCGCGCCTGGCGTCGCCGTCGTCAACATCGACAATGGCTTCGGCGCCGGCTACCTTGCCGCCTCCATTGTGCGCAGTATTAGCGTGCCAGATCGATCCCGCTCATGAGTGTGTCGCGCGAACGCATCGCTTACGTCGACTGCGTCAGCGGTGCCAGCGGTGACATGTTGCTCGCCGCCCTGATCGATGCTGGCGCGCCGCTTGCGTCGATCCGGCGCGCGCTGAGTTCTCTGCCGATCCAAGGCTGGTCGCTCACCACCGCGCCCACACAGCGCGGCGCGCTCCGGGCACTGCGTGTCTGCGTGAACTCTGACACTGAGCCTGGAGATGGTCGCACCCTCGCTGATATTGAGGCACTCCTTGTGTCCGGCACACTGCCGGACGGTGTCGCCACGCGGGCGCTGCGAGTCTTCCGGCGCCTGGCGCACGCGGAAGCGTATGCGCACGGCACCGCACCGGATGCAACCCCCCTGCATGCGGTCGGCGCGACCGATGCCATCATTGACGTCGTTGGCGTGATCACTGCGCTGGCGCTTCTCGAAATCGGATCGGTCTATGCCTCGTCGATTCCCCTCGCCGCCACCGGCCAAGTCCAGAGCGGACATGGCCCCGTGCCGCTGCCCGCGCCCGCGACACTTGAGTTGCTGCGCGCCGCTGCCGCTCCCCTGCGCGCCGCCGACCCGCGCGACGATGCGGAGCTCGTCACCCCAACCGGTGCTGCCCTCCTCGCGGAGTGTGCGCGTTTTGAGCGGCCCGCGATGCGGGTCGGCCGTATCGGAGTCGGCGCTGGCGCGCGTGAACTGCCGCACCGCCCCAATGTGTTGCGTGTCTGGTTAGGCGAGCGTGGAGCCACGGCGGCTGCAGTCGAAGTAAAGACGATCGTTGTGCTTGAGACCACCATCGACGACATGACCGCCGAACAAATCGCTTTCGCACGCGAGCGACTCCACGCGGCCGGCGCGCTGGATGTCTGGGTGACGGGCGTCGCGATGAAGAAGGGACGCAGCGGGTTGCAGCTCACGGTGATCGCGCGGCCAGGCCAGGAAAGCGCGCTGGTCCAGGCGCTGTTGCGCGAGACATCGACCTTGGGAGTCCGCGTGCGCGACGAACGACGTTACGAGGCCGAACGAGAATCCTTGCGATTCGAATCGTCACTAGGGTCGGTCGAATTGAAGCGCAAACGGCTGCCAGGAGCGCCCTCCCAAATCGCTCCAGAGTTTGAAAGTTGTCGTCGGTTAGCAGAGCAGCACGGCTTGCCGATCACGGAGGTCTATGCGCGGGTGCAAGAGGAGGCAGCGGCGCAGTTCTCCAGTTGATGGAGGCTAGTCGGGCAGAGTCAGGAGTCCTTGCGCGCGCAACGATGTGTGGCGCCCACCCGTTCCCACGATGATGTGGTCGATCACATCGATATCCAGCAGCTTCCCCGCCGCAGCCAACGCTTGTGTCATTGCGACATCGTCGTCGGACGGTGCCGGATCGCCGGACGGATGGTTGTGCACCACGAGGATTGCTGGACAGTTGCGACGGATCGCGCCGCGGAGAATCTCCGCATTGCGCACGGTAGCGGTGCGCACGTTCCCGCGGTAAATCGTGTTGATCGCGACAACCTGATGCTTCGTCGTTAACAAGAGCACACGCAGCTCTTCCTGATCCAGCAGTGACATTTCAGCGCCCACCAAGGCCATCACGTCCTCGGGGCTCCCGATCGTCGGGCGTTCTTCTGGCTGAAGCGTGGCCAGACGTGATCCCAGCTCCAAGGCCGCTTTGAGCTGAGCGGCCTTCGCTTCTCCTAGTCCGTGCTCTTCAGCGGCGAGTTCCGCCGCGCTGGCGCGTTGGAGTCCGTCTAGTCCCCGATCCGCGATAAGACGTGCGGCGAGGGCGAGAGCGCTCTCCTCGCGAGTCCCCGTGCGGATCAAGATCGCAAGCAGCTCGGAGGTGGACAGAGCCCTAGCACCCACTCGCAGCAAGCGCTCTCGCGGTCGTTCGTTCAGAGGCAGGTCCCGAATACGGACGTGGTATTCGGCAGCGCGTGGTTCCTTGTTATCTGTCACGAGGGGCGTTCAGATCGTCCTGATGCGACGGCGCGCCCGAGTCGGGACGGACCCGCTCATCCTGCCATCGCGGCGGGACTGGTGCTGGGAGTGCGGGGAACGGCGACGGGATGAGCGGCCACCAGTCGACCACCGTATGTGTATGCGGGAAGTGGGAGACGCTCACCATCTGGTCTGCGCTGGGGAGCGCTTGGAACTGATCCTTGCGGACGCGGAAGACCTCATCATCAACTTGTACGTAGTACTGGCGCAGCAGCAAGAAGTCGGACTTGCGCCATTTCTTTTTGATGGAACCGTTTGTCTCTACGGGATCGACGAAGAGGTCGCGAAGCGACTCGACTGCTGTGGTCGCCAGTAGCAGAGCGATCAGCGCCGTCAGCGCCGTCACGATCCAGTCTCCATTGTTCCCTTCGGCCGCGCGAATCAGATAGAAAGTTGTGAGGCCTACGAAGAGGATGAAGAGTGGGGTCGTGACAATGGCACTCCGAATCAAGCCGCGCCGCACGCGACGATCCGATCCGCTGGCATCATCCATCATTCGTCGAACTGGGGGACCAGCACTTCCTGTCCCGCGAACACGCGGGTACCGTCACCGAGTTCCGGGTTGAATCGGAGAATCTCCTTCACTGAAACGCCGTAGACCAGACTGATGTCGAAGATCGAGTCACCCGGCTGAATTGTGAAGCGAATGAACGAGTCGGGGCGCTCCGGCTCGGCGGGTGGAGGCGGACCTGGTAACTGACTGGGAGGTTGCTCTGTCCCGCTATCGATCAGCGATGGCTGAATCCCCGCCCGAACTTCGGGTGGAGGGGGGATGATCGTGGGCTCCCCCGCTACCGTGTTTCTGAGCGGCGGGCTATCGGGCTGCGTCACAATGGCTACTGCTACAACCCCTCCTGTCACAGCCGCAATCGCTACTAACCGCTGGAGCCGTACGCGCCAAGCGTCGGGTAGGCCCGGTTGCACACTGGGCCGGGATCGGCTCTGGTGCGACGAGGGAAGGCGGCGCGTTTCCGCGCTCATCGGTGTGACCTCCGGTGCCCGTCCCCGGATCAGTAGATTACTGAATCTCGACGGCCGCGCCTGCCTCCTCCAACTTCGCCTTCACCTGGTCAGCCTCTTCCTTAGTAACCTCTTCCCTCACTGTACTCGGAGCGCTCTCGACGAACTCTTTCGCCTCCTTGAGCCCCAACGTCGTTAGCGTTCGCACCACTTTGATGACATTGATTTTGTTGGCGCCGAAGTCCTTGAGCACTACGTTGAAGGCAGTCTGCTCCTCTTCCTCACTCCCGCTGTCGGATCCGGCTGCCGCTGCCACTGCGACCGGCGCAGCTGCGGCCGACACGCCGAACTCCTCCTCGATCTTTCTCACCAAATCTCGAGCTTCAAGCACGGTCATGCTTTGGATTATCTCGAACGCTTCATCGACCTTCGCCACTTTGCTACTCCTTTATTTTTCCAGCCGTGCCCGGATCGCGGCTGGGTCCTAGCCTTCACTCGCTGCTGCCACGCTGCTTTCTTCCAATTGCTGGGCGCGCGCGTCGACCGCGGATGCTAGCTCACGCAACACGCTCGACAGCGTCATTGCGATCCCAGCGATCGGTCCGGCTACACCCCCGGCGATCTTTGCCATCAACTCGGTCCGGCCTGGCACTGCAGCCAGTTCCATGACCTCGGCCGCACTCAGTACCGTGCCGTCCATCTCGCCCCCGTGGATGGGGAGCACAATGCGCCTTTCACGCTGATAGTCACTGATCGCCTTGGAGGGGGTGACGACTTCCTCATACCCGAAGAGCAGCGCCGTCGCCTCGTTAAGGATCGCCTCAGCCCCCCCGCGGTCCACGTTGGCAAACGCTCGCTTGGCGAGTGTGTTCTTCACCACCCGCAGCTCGATGCTGGACTCTCGCTTGCGCAAGGCACGGCGTAGCTCTCGCAGCTCTGTCACGGGAAGCCCCCGATAATCGAGACCGATCACAATCGTGGCGCGCTTGAGTCGGTCTTCTAAATCGGCGACCGCCGCTAACTTACGCTCCGTCGACATAGCGTTCCTACCTCTTCCGCAGCACAAAACCTGCCACAGCAGACGGACGCTGGAAACCGTTGGTGGACTGTGCCCCGTACGGGCTTGGAAGAGTCCGCCTGCGCTGGAGATTAAGGCGGAAAACCCCGCCACCAGCGGTCTCCGGCGTGCCGTGATCTATTCGACCTTCATACTCAGGCTAGTCTGCAACTCCAGCTTTACGCTAGGCCCCATCGTCGATGTCAAGTACATCGAGCGAATATAGGAGCCCTTCGTCTCTCTCGGCTTAGCCTTTACGATTTCTTGAATCATCGTCAGTAGATTTTCGACTAAGTGCTCTTGAGCAAAACTCGCCTTGCCTACTGGGACGTGGATTGAAGCAAGCCGATCCAAGCGGAATTCCACGCGCCCTTGGCGCGCCTCATCGATCGCTCGGGGCAAGTCATTCCCATCCACAACCGTCCCTGCCTTCGGGTTCGGCATGAGGCCGCGTGGGCCTAAGATCCGCCCCAATTTTCCGACTTTACCCATGAGCTCTCGCTGCGCTAGCGCTACATCGAAATCCGTGAAGCCATCCGCCACCCGCTTGATCAGGCTGTCGCTGCCAACCTCGTCGGCACCTGATTCGATGGCGGTGCGCGCGGCCTCGCCGTCCGCGAAAACGACGATCCGGACCTGCTTGCCTAACCCGTTTGGAAGTAGCGCCGTTCCGCGCACCTGTTGCTCGGCGTGTCGCGGATCGAGACCGGTCCGGATGTGCAGTTCGACTGTCTCATCGAATTTGGCAGTCGCATATTCCTTCACGAGCGTCACCGCATCGGTCGGCGAGAAACTATCGTCCCGACTATAGGATGCAATCGCCGAGCGGTACCGCTTGCCATGCGCCATCTACGTTAGCCCTCTACTTCAATACCCATGCTGCGTGCCGTGCCGGCGATGATCTTAGCTGCCCCGTCGATATCATTGGCGTTTAGATCTGGCATTTTCTGCTCTGCGATCCGGCGCACGTCGACAGCGCTGATGCTGCCGGCGATCTCCCGGCGTGGCGTTGCGCTGCCTTTCTCTAAGCCGGCTGCGCGACGAATGAGGTCGGAGGCGGGCGGTGTTCGGATGACAAAAGTGAATGACCGATCCTCGAAGATTGTGATCTGCGCTGGAAGGATCTCTCCTACCTGGCTCGCCGTCCGTTCGTTGTAGGACTTCACGAAATCCATGATGTTGACGCCATGCTGGCCGAGGGCCGGCCCCACGGGCGGGGCCGGACTGGCCTTGCCGGCCTCCAGCTGTAGCGTCAACATTGCCCGGACTTTTCTCGCCATGCTCGACCCTAGACCTTCTCGACTTGGATGAAATCAAGCTCTACCGGCGTCTCGCGGCCGAACATTGAGATCAGCGCTCGCACCTTGCCCTTTTCCAAATTGATCTCGTCGACTTGTGCCATGAAGTCCATGAACGGACCGTCCGTCACACGCACTGTATCCCCAAGTTCAAAGCCGACCCGAACACGCGGTTCGACCACGCGCATCTGGCGCAAGATCGAACTCACTTCCTCGCGCGGGAGCGGGCTGGGTTCGTCACTGCCGACGAAGCCCGTCACCCCGGGTGTATTGCGCACCACGTACCACGTGGCATTGTCCAACAACATCTCGACTAGCACGTAGCCCGGCAGCAGCTTGCGCTGCACCTGTCGGCGCTGCCCGCCGCGGATCTCCAGCTCCTCTTCTGTCGGCACGACCACTTGGTGAATGCGGTCGGCCACGTCCATACTGGCGCTGCGCCGCTCCAGGTTCTCCTTGACCCGATTCTCGTGACCCGAGTACGTATTGAGCACGTACCACGCGCGCCCGTCCGTCGGCACGGGTCCGAGGAAGTCATCCTCTTCGCTCTCTTCGTCCGCGGCCACCTTCGGTTCATCTAGGGTCGGAAGGAGCGCCTCCGGCTCGTCGGCGGACTGGTCCAAGCCTAGTGCGCTGACCAGGCGTGCCGCTTCTTGCTCTTCAGCGCTCTCGGATGCTGTGGGCGACTCGGCGTCCAGACCGAGCGCGCGGGCGGCTGCGAGCGCTGCGCGATATTCGCGCTCGGCTGCACTCGGCTCTGCGGCAGTGGGCGCGAACGGGTTCACGTCACTGTTGCCGTCAACTTTGGGTTCATCTGGCGAGTCGGATTCATGATCTGAGTGGGAGTCTTTGGAAGCATCCACCTCCAGAGGTGCAGGCGCACTGTCTGAGGCCTCGTCCGCCTCAGGTTCTCCTGGAGGAGGGGTGTTCTGGGGTTCTGCGTCGATCGTCATGGGACGAGCACGTTATCTAGGAGCCGGTTGAATGCGATGTCTACTGCGGCGAGGTACACCGCCGCCGCCGTCGCCACGATCACGACGACTGTGGTCAGATTCCGCGTCTCTGCCTGGCTCGGCCAAGTAACCTTGCGCAGCTCTTCGGTAACTTCGCTAATGAAGCGCGGATGAGTCAGCCGGTAGAGCCGGCCACGCTCTCGCCGCTGGCCGGAGGGGCGGGCACCACGGCGTGGTCGTACTGTGGGGTCGGTTTCTATTGGTGCCGCTGCGATGCCGGGAGTGGACTGCGACATAGCGGCGTCCGTATCCCCCAGCGCTGCCTCCACCCCACTCCCGCTTACGCGAGGCAACGATGGGGTGGGCCGCGCCGTGCCGCTCTGGCGGCGGCGGCGGGATCGACGGTTTGAAGCTGGCGTCATGATCCGACCGCTCTCCTAGCGCGTCTCGCGATGCGGCTGATGTTTGCGGCAACGCGGGCAGAACTTGCGCAGCTCCAGTCGGTTGGAGTCGTTGCGTTTGTTCTTGGACGAGTGATATGTCCGCTCGCGGCATTCGCTGCAAGCCAGTGTGATGTGAACACGGTCGCCTTTTGCCATATGAGGGTTACTCCAGGATTTCGGTGACGGCGCCGGCGCCGACGGTGCGGCCGCCTTCGCGGAGGGCGAAGCGCAGGCCGGGTTCGAGGGCGATGGGGGCCAGGAGGCGCACGGTCAGGGAGACGTTATCGCCGGGCATCGCCATCTCGACGCCGGTGGGCAGTTCGATGGACCCGGTCACGTCCGTGGTGCGGATGTAGAACTGGGGGCGGTAGCCCGGGAAGAAGGGCGTGTGGCGGCCGCCCTCCTCCTTCGTCAGAATGTAGACCTCGGCCTGGAAGACCGTGTGCGGCGTGATCGAGCCCGGCGCCGCCAGCACCTGCCCCCGCGCGATGCCCTCCCGCTCGATGCCCCGCAGCAGGCAGCCCACGTTGTCCCCCGCCTCCCCGGCATCCAAGCTCTTCTTGAACATCTCCACCCCCGTCACCACCGTGGTATGGGTGTCGCGAATGCCCACGATCTCGATGGCGTCCCCCGTGTGCACCAAGCCCCGCTCGACCCGCCCCGTCACCACCGTGCCCCGCCCCTTGATGCCGAAGACATCCTCGATCGGCATCAGGAAGGGCTGGTCCTTGGCCCGCGGCGGCGTCGGTATGTACGTGTCCACCGCCTCCAGCAAGGCGTGGATCGGCGCGTAGGGCGCGGCCTGCGGATCCGCGTCCGTGGCCATCAGCGCTTGCAGGGCGGATCCGCGGATCATCGGCAGCGTGTCCCCCGGGAACTCATACTGGCTCAGCAGCTCCCGCACCTCCAGCTCCACCAAGTCCAGCAGCTCCGGATCCTCCATCTGGTCCACTTTGTTCAGGAAGACCACGATCCGCGGCACCCCGACTTGGCGCGCCAGCAAGATGTGCTCCCGCGTCTGGGGCATCGGCCCGTCCGGCGCCGCCACCACCAGGATGGCGCCGTCCATCTGCGCCGCGCCCGTGATCATGTTCTTGATGTAGTCCGCGTGCCCCGGCGCGTCGATGTGGGCGTAGTGCCGCGCCGCCGTCTCGTACTCCACGTGCGCGATCGCGATCGTGATCCCCCGCTCCTTCTCCTCCGGCGCGTTGTCGATGCTCTCGAACGAGCGGAAGTCCGCCCCCCCCGCCTGCCCCAAGACCTTCGTGATCGCCGCCGTCAGCGTCGTCTTGCCATGATCCACGTGCCCGATCGTCCCCACGTTCACGTGCGGCTTCGTCCGCTCGTATCGCCCTCGCGCCATGATGCTCCTCCGCGACCGACTCTAACTGGAGCCCACATCCAGATTTGAACTGGAGACCTCGTTCTTACCAAGAACGCGCTCTACCGACTGAGCTATGTGGGCGTGTCTGAAAGCGCTTGTTTCCTTTACGCTGGCCTCATCGCGCTGGTGCTGGGGGCAGGATTCGAACCTGCGTAGCCCTTCCGGGCGCCAGTTTTACAGACTGGTGGTATTAGCCGCTCACCCACCCCAGCGGGTGTCACGTCCGTTCGGCGACAGGATGGAGCCCGAGAAGGGAGTCGAACCCCTAACCTGCCGATTACAAATCGGCTGCGCTACCATTGCGCTACTCGGGCCGACGCCAAGAATTTGCGCTCCATGAAAAAAGCGCACGCTCCTGCGCGCGCTGTCAAACAAAGTATATGAGGCCCTTCGAGAAAGGGTCAAGAAATCGCGGCGGGATTAGCCTATCGGAGTCGCTTCGAGAAGAGCTACCCGCTGTTAGAACGCCAACGTGTCGTCAGCTGCCTTCTCGGAGTTGCCAGGTGGCACGGCGTGCTCGCGCTCCTTGCCTATTCCTGCCGTCTCCGTTGCCCGCCAAGTGGTGCCCTCGCGACCATCCTCGATCGCGATCCCAAAGGTCGTCAGCTCCTTGCGGATTAGGTCTGCCAAGGCAAACTGTCTGGCCGCGCGCAGTTCGTCGCGTACCCGCACCAGCAGGTCGATGAAAGGTGCGGCGTGGCCTCCATTGCTCGGTGGAGCTTGGAAACGCAGTCCCAGCACGTCACCGAGCTCCCGCAGGAGTGCCAGCGCGTTGCCAGCGGGAACCCCCGCGTCACGTGCTTTGTTAATGTCCCGGGCTAAGTCGAAGAGCACGGCCAGAGCCTGGGGCGTACCGAGATCGTCGTCCATTGCCGCTATGAAACGCTCCCGTGCTTCGTCGGCTGGTTTGCCATCGCCTTTCGGAAGTGGAGCTTCCACGGCGAGCTGCAGCCGCTCGGCCCCGCGCCCTGCCGCACTCAACCCTTCCTCCGAGTACCGCAGCGGACTGCGGTAATGTCCCGTGAGGATGAAGAGGCGCAATGCGTCCGCGCCGTAATGCTCCAGTGCCTCCCGGATCGTCACGAGGTTGCCCAGCGACTTCGACATCTTCTCGTCGCCCAATTGAACCATCGCGTTATGCATCCAGTGCCGCACAAACGGCGGTCGCCCCGTGAAGCACTCCGACTGCGCGATCTCGTTTTCGTGGTGCGGGAAGATCAGATCCATCCCTCCACCGTGCAGATCGATCTGCTCGCCCAGGTAGCGCAAGGCCATCGCCGAGCATTCAATGTGCCAGCCCGGCCGTCCTTCCCCCCATGGCGCTTCCCAAGCTGGTTCCCCTGGCTTGGCCCTCTTCCACAAGGCGAAGTCCATCGGATGTTCCTTCTCTCCACCGACCTCCACCCGTGCGCCTGCAATCATCTCCTCTAGGTCCCGCTTGGAGAGCTTGCCGTAATCCTCCTTACTGCGAACGCGGAAGTACACACCACTCTCTGTGCCGTAGGCGGAACCGGAGTCGATCAGGTGCTGGATCAACTCTTGTATCTTGGGAATCTCTTCAGTGGCTCGAGGGTGAACATCGGCTGCGCGCACGTTCAGGTCGCGCATATCACGTTCAAACGCTGCGATCTGTTCCGCTGCCCGTTCCGCAACCGTCACGCCTAGCCGCTCTGCCCGCGCGATCATTTTGTCGTCGATGTCGGTGTAGTTGTAGACGAACCGTACGCGCCGTCCGCGCCATTCGAGGTAGCGGCGGAGCACATCGAAGATCGCTGCGCTCATCGCGTGCCCCAGATGAGCGGCGTCGTATGGCGTCACGCCGCAGACGTACATCGTGATTGGGTCGCCTACCGGTTCGAACGGTTCCTTGCGACGAGTGAGCGTGTTGTAAAGCAGCACAGCCGGGCTAACCTTTTCGTTTTACCTGCCGGGCGCGGGCAAGACTAACAGTCGTTCCGCGGCACGATCTGTGCGACAGCTTGCACCGCCACGCCCTCGCCCCGCCCAAGCGCGCCCAATCCCTCGGCCCGGGTCGCCTTCACGCTCACTTCCTCCGCGGCGACTTTCAGGGTGCGAGCGAGCTGTGCCCGCATCGCGGCGATATGGGGCGCGAGGCGCGGCCGCTCCGTGACGACCGTCGCGTCGACATTTCCCACTCGGAACCCGTGGCGTGCTAGCAGATCGATCGTGCGCGTCAATAGATCCTGACTGTTCGCATCTGCCCAGCGCTCATTAGTGGATGGGAAATGCATTCCGATGTCGCCCAAGGCGGCCGCTCCTAGCAGCGCGTCAATAATCGCGTGCGTGAGCGCGTCGGCATCGGAGTGTCCTTGGAGGCCGTTGTTCTCCGAGATCCGCACACCGCCGAGGATAAACGGCCGCGCGGTCTCGAAGCGGTGGCTGTCGAATCCGATCCCGATTCGAGTGTTCACCTGAAGTCTATCAAGTGGTTGCTGTCGGGATTGCTGCCCCACTGTTGAGCAACGCCTCCGCGATCGCCAGATCTTCGAGCGTCGTGACCTTGAGATTGCGTGCGGAGCCTTTGTACAGCGCGACCGCTTCGCCCAGTGCCTCAACGAGCATCGCGTCGTCGCTGACTTCGTCGTTAGCCGCCGCATGGGCCCGTTCCAATAGTATTCGTCTGAAAGTTTGTGGCGTCTGCACGCTCCACAGGTGTTCGCGGTTTAACGTCCGCCGTACGAAGCCCTCGTTGCCCTCCTTCACGGTGTCATAGACCGGTGCCGCGACGACGGCAGCGCCGTGTTCGGCCGCCAGTGCCAATCCACGCTCGATCACGTCGGCTGTCACGAAGGGCCGTGCAATGTCGTGCACTGCGACGAATTCGCACGGGGGCAGTATGTGCAATCCTGCCGCTACGGAGTCTTGGCGTCGTGCTCCTCCTAGTACCACTGCGCACACCTTGCCCGCGCCGTGCTCTGCGGCGATCTGCGCCAGTGCTGAGTAGTTGGCCGAGCTGCTCACCAGCACAATCGTGTCGATAACCGCGCATGCCGCGAACGTGCGCACGCTGTGGGCTGCAAGGGGGATCCCTCCCAGCCGCGCGAGCGTCTTCTCTCGCCCTTGCATCCGCGTGCTGCGGCCCGCCGCCAGCAGAATCGCCGCCGCCGCGCGGCGGCTCACCCAGGTCCGTCCCCACTACGTCCTGCGCCTTGCAATTCCGCGAACACCATGCGCCCTGCGGATGTCTGGATCACGCGTTGTACCTTCACCGCCACATCTTCACCGAGCCGTTCCCTTCCCTCTTCAATAACCACCATGGTGCCGTCTTCTAGGTAACCAACGCCTTGCCCGCGTTCCCGCCCCTCTTGTTGGACGTGCACCTGCAGCAGCTCGCCCGGCAGCATCTGCTGGTGCACTGCTTCAGCCAGGGCGTTGAAGTTGAGGACACGGATCTGTTCAACGTCTGCTACTCGGCTGAGGCTCGCGTCCGTGGTTAGTAGTCGTCCCTTGCGTGCCCGCGCCAACGCGAGCAGTTTCGCAGCCACGTCGCGCGCATCTGGAAAGTCATCTTCATCGATCTGAATCTGCGCGTGCCCGTCATCTTGGAGTTCCGCCAGCGCCTCTAGCCCGCGTCGGCCTCGCTGGCGGCGCAATGGCTCTGCGTCGTCGGCGATGCGCCGCAGTTCATCTAAGACGAACCGCGGCACGATGAGCGTACTCGGAAGGAAGCCCGCTGCCGCTACGGGGGGCAGGCGGCCGTCGATGATGGCGCTCGTGTCGATAATGAGTGGCAGCGTCGATGCAGTCGCCGTCTGCGCTGCCCTCGCTCCAGGGAATCCCCCTGCTGCCTCCGGTTGGCGCAGCATACTCAGCCACCGCTCTACTTCCGTGCGGCGACTAAGGGCCAGCGCGATCCCCACCGGAGCCAGGATGACAGCCATCCCGACCGGCGCGAAGTCCCCCGCCGCCCCCGGCAGCGCACCAAGCGCGGGCGATAGCAGTGCGGCCGTCACCAGCGCTCCCACCAGCCCGAATCCTCCCAAGAAGATGTCGAGCGTGCCCAGCGTTTCGCTCAAGCTCTGGCGGATCGTGCGCAGCGGCCACAGTACAGTTTCGCTTACTGTCGTAGCGGCGTTATTCAGCACATCCATGCCCGTCTCGCTCGCGGTAACCTTTTGCTCGAAGGCCGGGTCTCCCCGATCTCCCATGCTAGCAAGCATTGACCTCGCTCAGACCGGCGCACTAGTTGAGGGCGCCGATTATCGCCTCAAGGCCAGCATCGCCGAGGAAGGCGAGAATGCAGTTTTTGATCAACTTGCCTGCGAAGACCGTGACCAAGAAGCGCCATACCGGCATCCGCACCGCCCCGGCCAGGAATCCACCGATGTCGAACAATGGGTTGGGAATCACGGAGAGCACAAACATCGTCATAATTCCGTGCCGTCGCATCCAATGGTCGAGCCGGTGGTAGATCGGCCGCTCTTCGATCACCGCTTTCCCGCCTATCCCGGCGAGATAGCCTGTTAGCTCTCCGAGTGTTTCTCCCAGCGATGCAGTGATCCCAACGAGCAAAAAAAATGGAATGCCCGCCACGGCATCGACAAACTGCCCGCTCCCGACGACCACCGCGGCACCCGGAAGCGGCAGCGCCACCGACGCCGACCCCACAAGCGAGATCAGGAAAATTCCAAGATAGCCGAACCGCTTCAGCTCCTTGAGATCCAGGTCCAGAAAGAAGAAGAGGAACGCCAAGACCGACACGAATACCCCGACGGCGAGGAGAATCGTGTACTCACGTCGCCAACGGCGCACGACGCCGCGCGCAGCCAAGCTGGGAGCGCTGCCGCGTGCGGCTCGCGGTTCGATCGGGGGGGCGGGTGGATCGGCGATACGCGTGCCTTCCGGATCGCGCGCTCGACGTGGTAGAAGTCGCACTCCGGTAGCCAATGCGGCGGCAGTTCTCTAGGGTCTTAAAGCTAGCGTAGCGCTGAACTGCTCTGGGAGGGCCCTACCGTGTCGGCTATCGACCTCGACCCCCTGCTGGCCGGCGTTTCCAAACCCGCTCGCTATTCTGGCGGCGAGTGGAACAGCCTGCGGCCTGCTTGGGACGACGCCGACGTGCGCTGGGCGCTCATCTACCCTGATATCTATGACATCGGCATGTCCAACATGGGCATCGCTAGCCTCTACGACATCCTCAATCGAGCGCCGCGTACGCTCGCGGAACGGAGCTTCGCGCCGTGGCCCGATATGGAGGCGTCTCTGCGCTTGCACAATGTGCCCGTCTTCAGCTTAGAGAACCGGCGGTCTTTAGCTGAGTTCGATGTGCTGGGCTTCTCGCTCTCGTACGAACTCACCTACACCAACATCCTTAACATGCTTGACCTCGCGGGCCTGCCGGTACGTGCCGCCGACCGTACCGGCGATGCCCCGCTCGTCCTCGCTGGCGGGTCGGGCGCGTTGGTGCCGGAACCGCTCGCGCCGTTTGTCGATGCTTTCGTGCTCGGTGAGGGCGAGGAGATTGTCCTCGAAATCAACGATCTCCTCGCCGACTGGAAAAACTCCAGTGGTGACCGGACCGAACTCCTCCGCTCGCTCGCTCGCGTGCAGGGCGTCTATGTGCCGAGCTTTTACGAGTGGCGCTACAACATTGATGGCACCATCGCCGAAGTCTTCACGACCGACGCTGCGGCGCCCTTGCCGATCATCAAGCGCTTCCTCCAGGGGATGCCACCGGTCCTCACCAAGCCCATCGTCCCGTTCCTACAAACGGTCCACGACCGTGCCGGCATCGAAATTCAACGCGGCTGCACGCAAGGCTGTCGGTTTTGTCAGGCGGGAATGATCTACCGGCCTCTGCGTGAGCGCACGCCGGACGAGGTCGTCGCCGCAGCCAAAGAGCTCTTCGTCAATACCGGCTACGACGAGCTTTCGCTTGTCTCGCTCAGCAGCACCGACCACAGTCAGATCAAAGAGATCGTGCAAGCTCTGCGCGCTGAATTCGGAGAGAGCATCACACTTTCACTTCCCAGTACCCGCGTGGACTCCTTCAGTGTCGATGTCGCCCTCGCCTGCGCCAGCGGTAAGAAGCGTGGCATGACCTTTGCGCCCGAGGCGGGTAGCCAGCGTCTCCGCAACGCGGTGAGCAAAGTTGTCGCCGATGAGGACTTATTGGAAGCTGCTCGCAACGCCTTCGCAAACGGCTGGACCAATATCAAACTCTACTTCATGGTTGGTCTGCCTACCGAGACGATGGACGACGTGCAGGGCATCGTCGATTGGGCTGCCCAGGTCAAGGTACTTGGTCGCCAACACGTCGGGAGACGCGCCCGCGTGCGCGTCTCTACCTCCAACCATGTCCCCAAGGCTCACGCACCTTTCCAATGGGCGCGGCAGGAGACCGCCGACGAGCTTCGTCCCAAGCACGAGCTGCTCCAGCGTGCCTGTCGCCAGGCCGGGCTCGACTTCACTTGGAACGATCCCACGGAATCTGTCCTGGAGGGCGCTCTCAGCCGCGGCGATCGTCGGCTGGCTGCGGTCGTTGAAGGGGCCTGGCGGCGCGGTGCCCGCTTTGATGCCTGGAGTGAGCACCATAACCCCGCTGCTTGGGACGAGGCCTTTCGCGAAGCAGGTCTCGATCCGGCCTTTTATTGCCATCGGGAACGCGATCCCTTCGAGCGCTTCCCGTGGTCCCATATCGCCAGTGGCGTGAGTGAAGCCTTCCTGCGTCGCGAATGGCTCCGCACTGCCAAGGAACTTACCACCCCCGATTGCCGGTTGGGCTGCGAGGTCTGTGGACTCGAGCACGAGGCAAAGCTCTGTGCAATCAAGCTGGACGATCTGATCGCCACACGACGAGCCGCTCGAGGGGAATCGGTCCCCGTCGTCTCGTAAAGCTGAGGATGCTCATGGCTCGCGGTGTGCTGGAGTTCCTAATCTGGCAGCTCGATGAGGCCTTCGAGCGTAAGCCGGAACATTCGCTCCTCGCCAACCTTTCTTCCGTCGTTGCGGACGAGCTCGATCTCCTACCGCCTTTGGGCGGCCGCACCGTACGTGACTTCGTCGCGCACTGTGCCTCGGTCAAGCGGATGCACGCGAACCACGCCTTCAGCGATCAGCGCCTTTCTTGGTGGACCACCTGGGACGGCCCTAGCAAAATGGAAGAGGCGGGGCTTGAAGAACTCACCGAGTGGCTCCGCCGCGCACATGCCGAGGTCATTGCCGGCGTGACAGCCCTCAAGGACGACGCAGAGCTGCTCGTTCTTCGCCCTACTCACTGGGGTGAAGAACGCGAGACGCGTCTTCTTATTGACGCGATTATCATGCATGACATCTACCACGCTGGAGAGATGAATCATCTCCGCAGCCTCTTGCAAAACGCAGACCATTTTCCCAAAGGCGGTACGAACTAAGCGGCAGCACTGCAACTAGAATCGCAGGAGCGCCTCGAATGGCTCCGCCGAGGCAAAAGGTCCGACCACGGCCAGCAATAGCTGATCCTCGTGCATGAGGTCCCCCGCTACCCGTGCTAAGTCGTCTCGCGTCACCGTATCCAAGTTGGTGATCACTTCTTCAACCGACCACGCCCGCTCGTGCAGCAACGTTTGGCTTCCGAACCAGGCGGAGACGGCGCGCGTATCCTCCAAGCTGAGCAGCATTCGTCCCTTGCTGGACTCCCGTACCTTGGTCAGTTCTGCCTCGCTGACGCCTTCGCGTAACCGCCCCAGCTCACGCACAGTCAGCCTGATCGCCTCATTCACATTGTCTGGGTCGACTCCCAGGTAGACCGAGAGTGCGCCGGTATCGCGCAGGTGAGTGGCATACGCTTGGACGTCGTAGGCCAAGCCACGGCGCTCTCGCAATTCGACGAACAGACGGCTGCTCATCCCCTCGCCCAGCGCGCTGATCAAGAGATGTAGTGCGTAGCGGTCGGGATGCTGCGCCGAGAGCCCCGGCAATCCCACGAGTACGTTTGCCTGCTCCGTCGGTTTGTTCCGCACCGCGATCCGCTTCGTTGCCTCTCGTGTATTGAGGGCGATTGTCCGCTGCCAGTCTCCAGGCTGGCCGAATTCCCAGTCCTCGGTGCTGGCCGTTACAGTTTCGATCGCGGCCTCTGAGTCGATCGCCCCCGCGATCGACATGAGTGTGTTGGCCGGCGTGTACTGATTGCGCCGGTAAGTAACCGCGCCTGCGCGGTTTATTGCCCGTACGGTTTCCGGTGTCCCCGCCACATCGCGTCCCAACGGGTCGGCCGGCCAAAGGAGCCCGTCCAACGCCAGTTCGGCCAGCTGGCTCGGCTGGTCCTCCACCATTGCTAGCTCCTCCAACACCACCTGCCGTTCCTTCTCGAACGCTTCGGCATCGAAGACGGGCCGGATCGCTAAGTCCAGCACCACGTCGAGCGCGAGTGAGAGGTGCGCTGCCGGAACCTTCGCGTAGAAGACGGTCAGTTCGCGATCCGTTCCAGCATTCAGCACTCCCCCTGTCCCTTCGATCGCCTCTGAGATCTGCTCGGGCATTGGACGGGCCTGCGAGCCTTTGAAGCACGCGTGCTCCACAATGTGTGAGATCCCCGCATCCTTCGGCTGTTCATATCGCGATCCCGCCCCCGCGTAGAAGCTCACGGTTGCTGAACGACTGTGAGCCATCTCACTTGTCAGCACGCGTAGGCCGTTAGGCAGGATGGTTTGCTGCATCAAGCGCTCAGACCACGGGCGAATTTAGTCGGCGCGATCTCGCTCAATCCCGTCTCCAGAGCACGTCGCCGTGTAGATCGGGATCGTGGTCGCGCTTCGCGAAGTCGGCATATTCGGCCTTGCTCTCGGCGATCGTGCCGTCGGCGCCGTGGCCGGTGAGCAGCACCGTCTCGTCCGGTAGCGCGAACAACTCCGCCGTGATCGAATTGATCATCGTCAGTAACGCCGCGGCGCTCGCGCTACGACCGGGCCCGCCAGGGAAGAGGGTGTCCCCCACTACGCAGATGGGCGATGCGTGGTAGCAAAGGCTGCCGGGTGTATGGCCGGGCGTATGGATCACCCGTACTTCGGTAGAGCCGAGCGTCAACGTTTCGCCGCCCTGCAAGTGAACATCAATGCGGTCGTGGTCGATATTCGGCTCCGCCGGGTGCATGTGAAACGGTGCTGCGACCGTCTCTTTAAGCGTATCGAAGCTCCATATATGGTCCAGGTGCGCATGCGTGAATAGTACGAAGCGCACCTCTGTCCCGGCCGTGGCTTCGATCACCTGCTCGATCTCGGCGACCGCGTCGATGATCGCACTCTGGTTGGTCGCTTTGTCTACCAAGACAATGCCGTTGTTGTCGTACGGCCCCAGCGGACCGTTCTTGAGGACTCGCAGTGTGTCGGATTCGAAATGCGCGTCCATGTCGCTTTCCAGCACGCTTCGTCACGGCCCGCCTCGCGGCGGGCGCCGAGTCTAGTCGAGGCCGCCGGGCTCTCGCTAGGCTGGATCGCTCATAGGCGGCTCCGCTCATGACACCCGTCCCCGCCGCCGCTACGATGATGAAGCCCTTAAAGAACGAAACCGGCCCGTCGTGCCGCGCCATTGCGCTGCGCCGGCGCGGGCCGAGGAGCGACTCTCGTGAGCAACCGGACAGGTGCCGTGCACGCGCTGGCGCCAGTGCTCCCCGCGACCGCTACGACGGATGAATGGGGCCACCTGCAGATTGGTGGTTGTGACATCCCAGCGCTCGTCGCCGAGTTCGGCACCCCCCTATACATTTATGACGAGGAAACTATCCGCAGCGCCTGCCGCGAGTTTCGCGTGCAGTTCGATCGCGTCCTCCCGGGCACCGATGTGCAATATGCTGCCAAGGCGTATCTGAGTCCTACCATCGCCGCAATCGCTGCGGAGGAAGGGTTGGGGCTCGACGTCGTTTCGGGCGGCGAGCTATTCGTTGCTCGACGTTCCGGCTTTCCTATGGCGCGGGCCGTATTTCACGGCAATAACAAGAGTGAAGCCGAGCTGCGGGAAGCCCTCGATGCCGATGTCGGCCGCATTGTCATCGATAATTTCCACGAGCTAGCGCTCTTGGACCAACTTTCTCAACAACGCGGCCACGCGCAGCCTGTGCTCCTCCGTGTTACTCCCGGCGTCGACGCACATACCCACGAAAAGACGACCACCGGTGTCGCGGATAGCAAGTTCGGTTTCCCCTTGGCACCGGGCGATGCCGAGGAAGCCGTGCAGCGCACCCTTGCAGCCGATGGTCTGGAGTTGCGAGGCTATCACGTTCATCTTGGCTCACCCATCTTCTCCACTGAGCCCTATGTCCGCGGCATCCAGGTAATGGCAGGCTTTGCCGCACGAATGTGGGACGCTTTTGAGTTTCACTGGCGCGAGTTCTCGGTGGGCGGCGGCTTCGCTGTCGCCTATACCCTCGATCAAGAGCCCCCCGCCGTCGCTGACTATGCCCAAGCTGTGAGCCGCGCGCTCCACGCTGCCTGCACTACGCATGATCTGCCCGTTCCCCGCGTCCACGTGGAGCCCGGCCGCTCGATCGTGGGGCGCGCTGGCGTCGCCGTGTACACGGTCGGTGCCCGCAAAGAGATCGAGGGCGTCCGTACCTATATAAGCGTTGACGGTGGCATGGCAGACAACGTGCGGCCCGCGATGTACGGCTCGCGCTACAGCGCGCTAGCGGCCAACCGTATGCACGACACCGCCGAAGAGACGGTCACCGTAGCGGGCAAGTTCTGCGAGAGTGGCGACATCTTGGTACGTGAGGCAGAGTTGCCGCGCCTGCGGGCTGGCGACCTCCTCGCTCTGCCCGCCAGCGGCGCCTATCACCTTGCCATGGAGAGTAACTACAATCTCGCCCCTCGATCGGCCGTCGTTTTTGTCAATCAGGGCACGGCCCGCCTCACACGTCGTCGCCAGCGTTACGATGATCTCCTGATGCTCGAAGAGGATGTCACCCGGACGGGACGAACATGATCGCGCGCTGGGGCCTCATCGGTGGGAACAGAGTTATTGGGGCGTTGGAACGCGCTCTCGTCGCGGACCGCCTTCCCCCCGCAATGCTGATTACTGGTCCGGCGCACGTTGGCAAAAAGACCCTCGCACTCGCGCTGGCGCGCGCCCTTAACTGCCAAGGAAATCCTCGCCCCTGTGGCGAGTGTCGGCCTTGCGGCCGTATCGCCGATGGCCAGCACGCCGATGTCGAAGTTATCGCGCCCGGCGGCATCTGTCACGTGAGCGATCACGACCACAGCCGCAGCCGCACCATCGGTATTTGCGCTGTGCGCCGCATGGAGACCGCCGCCGTCTTGCAACCCTACGAAGGATGCCGACGCGTCTACATCATCGATCCGGCAGATGCGCTCACGGACGAAGCCGAGAACGCTTTCTTGAAGACACTGGAGGAACCCCCTCCGACCGTCACTTTCATCCTCGTGACCGAGCGTCCTGCACGTCTGCGTGACACCGTACGCTCTCGTTGTCAGGAATGGGCGTTGGGCCCATTGCCCGTCACGGAGCTGGCGACTTGGCTGACTACCGAGCACGGCATGGACCCCGAGGCAGCTACCGCCCTCGCCCGCCTCGCGGGTGGACGGGTGGGTTGGGCGGTCACTGCGCTTGACGAGGGCGACCCCTTGGAGGTGCGCCGCACGCAGACGGAGGAGGCAAGCCGCATCCTCGCGAGTAGCTGCGCCGATCGCTTGACCTACGCCCAAAGCCTAGCGGGGCGCAGCGGTGCCGAGCCGGTCAACGCTCTCAATGCGCTCGATCACTGGATCGCTTGGTGGCGTGACCTGCTCCGCATCGTCACCGGCGTCTCCAATCGTGTCACCCACCAAAACCTGACCGAACAGCTCCGTGACGACGCTAAGCGCTATCAACCTGTGGATGTCGCACGGTTCCTACACGCGCTTGTCGAAACACGCGAACATCTGCGGCGCGGGGTGAACCCACGCCTTGCTCTCGAGGCGATGCTGCTGCAAACTCCGCCGGCCGAAGGGAACTCGTATGACGGCTAACGTCATTGGCGTGCGCTTCCGTGAAGCCGCCAAGATCTACCACTTTGCTCCTCCGCAGGAAGAGGTGTACGTCGGCGAGTACGTCGTCGTCCCAACAGCGCATGGCGAGGAGATGGCGCGCATCGTCACGACCCCTGATGCGGATGCTGGCCCCGTTCCCTCCGATGTCAAGCCCATCAAGCGTCTCGCCTCCAATGACGATCGCGCCCGCGCTCTCGAGCTGCAGGACCACGGCCACGCCATGCTGCGGCGCATGCGCGCGATGGTCGCGGAGCTGGAGCTACCGATGTATGTGTCGGCAGTGCAGATTAATCTTGGCGGCACGGAAGCAACCGGCTTCTTCGAAGCGGATGAGCACGTCGACTTCCGTGACCTGCAGGAAGCGATCGAAATTGAATATGCGATCTCCCTGCATATGAAGCGCATCGGGCCACGCGACCGCGCCAAGCTCATAGACGGCTACGACATCTGCGGGCAACGTCTCTGCTGCTCGTCGTGGATGACCGATTTCCCCAAAGTGGGGATCCGTATGGCGAAGGCGCAAGACCTCTCTCTCAACCCCGATAAGATCTCCGGCGTCTGCGGCCGCTTGCTGTGCTGTCTCACCTTCGAATTCGATGTTTATAAGGAGATGCGGGGCACCCTCCCTAAGATTGGCGCACACGTTTCCACGCCCGTGGGACAAGGGCGGGTCGTCACCGTCAGTGTGCCGAAGCAAACTGCGACGGTGGAGTTAGAACATGAGCGCCGGCGTGTCGAGGTGCCTGCTGTGGAGATGGGAACTGCCGTACGCGTGGAAACAGCGCCCAATCAGGCCATTGCCGAGGCCAGCGAGCGCACGCAGATCGCTGGGGATCCCCAGCGCCGTCGCGACGAGCCTGACCAGCAAGGTGATCGTCCTGTCCGGAGCCGCCGCCGCCGTCGCCGCCGCCAAAGCGCAAGCACCGAGCAATCGGGACCTCGCGATCAGGGTCCGCGAAAGCAGCGCGCAGAAAAAGACCACGGCCATGCAGGCCCGATCAGCACAAACCGAAGCGAAGCCGACGCCGATCGCAAACCTAGGCCGCGGCGGGACGCTTCCTCAAGCGAAGGCGCATCTTCGAAGAGCTAGCGACTAACGCTAGGCTCGGATCTCCAAAATCAGCTCTACTTCGACGGGAGCGCTGAACGGCAGCTCGGCCAAGCCGATCGCGGATCGGGCCGCGATCCCGTCCTCACCGAAGATGTCGTGCAGTAGCTCCGAGGCGCCATCGATCACCTTGGATGGTTGGTCAAAGCCCGGTGCCCCGTTCACATAGCCGGTGATGCGAATCACCTTCGTGACCCGGTCGATCGAACCGATAACACTGACCGCGCCGGCGAGGCCGTTGATCGCGGCGAGACGCGCCGCCTCGCGGGCCTGTTCCAGTGTGACCTCGGCGCCCACTTTGCCGGTAATCGTGAGGTCGCCATTGGCAGCTTGGTTGATGTTGCCCGACACGTAACACAGGGATCCCGTGACAACTGCTGGCTTGTACAGCGCCACCGGCACCAGTCCAGTTGGTAGCGTGATCCCCAGCTCTTGGAGTCGCGTGGACGCTCGCATGTCGGCTCCCTCCGCACACCGCCGCGGTGCACGGAGGCCATGTTAGCCGCTACGTGCACCGCTGCCGGGTCGGGTTGAATTAAACGGCGATCGAGTCCGGTGAAGGCGACCGTTCTTCGAACGCTGCGGCCGTCGCGACCAACGCAGCCACGATCGCTTCGAGCTGCTCGTCGTCGTACCACTGCACTACGATCCGCCCGCCCTTGCGGCCGCGCTCCACCCGCACCTTGGTGCCGAGTGCGGATTGCAGGCGCTCCTGCGCGAGGTCGTCGCCCGGCTTTCGCGTCTTTGCCCTGCCCGTCAACTTTGCTGGCCGCAGCGCTTGGACCGCGCGTTCGGTATCCCGTACCGATAGCCCGCGCCGTTTCACCTGCTCCCAAACCCGGAGCTGTTGCTCCTCGCCGCCCGCGCCCAGGATCGCGCGCGCATGCCCTTCGCTGATCTCTCGCGCCGCCAAGCTCAAGCGGATCGGATCGGGCAGCTGCAACAGTCGCAGTGCGTTCGTGATCGCGGCACGGCTCTTCCCTACCCGCGCCGCCAGGCGCTCCTGCGTCATCCCCGTCCGATCGATCAAGCGGGCGTAAGCGTGCGCCTCCTCCAACGGACTGAGGTCTTCTCGC
This sequence comes from Dehalococcoidia bacterium, assembly GCA_965220315.1. GTDB lineage: Bacteria > Chloroflexota > Dehalococcoidia > Bin125 > Bin125 > JAPOXK01. The sequence continues at coordinate 151,959 of CBDCPP010000002.1, read as the reverse complement.
TGCAAGTTCTCGACCAAGGCCACCGCCAGGAGCCCCTCGCTCGCCAAGTCCGTGACAATCGCGGGAATGTCCGGGAGCCCCGCGAGTCGCGCCGCGCGCCAGCGTCGCTCGCCGGCGACCAAGACGTAACCTGCCTCCGCGTCGCGCCGCACGATGATCGGCTGCAGCACTCCGTGCTCCCGAATGCTCGAAGCCAGATCCTCCAAGCCCGCCGGGTCCACATAGCTGCGCGGTTGGTCGGGATTCGGTTGGATCTCCGCAATGGGAAGCGAAGTTCGCGCCGCTGCCTGCGCCTCCGCGGATGATTCTTCCCGGCCGCCACCCTTCGGCGAGATCAGAGAGTCCAAGCCGCGCCCTAGCGCAAGTCGGCTGCTCATGCTTCTGCTCCTACTACAGCCTGCGTGGGAGGCTGCCGTACTCCGAAAGTCGTGGCTTGCAGTTCCGCTGCTGCCTGTGCGTAGGCTATCGCTCCCGCTGACTGCGGCGCGTACTCGAAGATCGTGCGTCCGTGGCTGGGCGCTTCCCCTAATCGGATCGACCGAGGGATTACTGTCTGGAGCGTCTCCGGGAAATGCTGCCGTACCTCATCCACCACTTGCTGCGCGAGGTTGGTGCGCCCGTCGAACATCGTCAGTAGCACGGCGCCGACGGCCAGCTGCTGGTTTAGATTGCGGCGTACGAGATCGATCGTCGTGATGAGATGCCCCAACCCTTCCAGCGCAAGGTATTCGCACTGCACCGGCACCAGCACGGTGTCCGCTGCACAGAGAGCGTTGATGGTGAGCAATCCCAGCGATGGCGGGCAGTCGATCAGGATCTGATCGAAGCGCGCCGCCGTTCCGGCCAACGCGCGTCGCAGGCGATACTCGCGCGCTGGCGCCCCGGCCAGCTCTACCTCCGCGCCGGCGAGCGCCGGCGTCGCGGCGATCAGGCTGAGTCCCTGCTGCCGCGTCGGCAGAATCGCCGCATCCGGCTGGGGAGCCGCAGCGAGCAAGAGATCGTAAATGGTAGGCGTGTCGCCCGGGCGGCCGCCGAGGCCACTCGTCGCATTACTTTGCGGGTCGCTGTCGACGAGCAACACCCGCAGCCCGAGTCGCGCAAGCGCCGCGCCCAGGTTGATCCCCGTCGTGCTCTTGCCGACGCCGCCCTTCTGGTTCGCGATAGCCCAAACGGCCATCAGGCTCCAGTGCGCGCCGACCCCGCCACGGAACGGGCAATACTAACTCTCGTCAAGGTACACAATGGTCACTCTGCGCGCATCACCCGACCCCACCGACTCCGTCGCTACGTCGGTTTCCTCCGCCAGCGCGAGATGAATAATTCGGCGTTCGGCGGCGGACATCGGCTCCAAATCCACCTCCTGTTTAGTTCGGCGCACTTCATCTGCCATCTGCCGAGCCAGTGCGTTCAGCGACTCCTCCCTCCTCTGTTTGTAGTGATGCACGTCAACCGTGACCGGGTTCCCGCCGCTGTGCGTCTGGCTCAGGATCACATTCACGATGTACTGAAGCGCCGCCAAGTGTTCGCCGCGGCGGCCGATCAAGAAGCCCAGGTCGTCGCCGGCGTGCGCCGGGTTCACGTCCAACACCGCTGCCGCGTGATCGAGCCCGTCCATCGGCGTTTCCGGCGGACGGTTCGTGATCTCGACGTCGATGCCCATGATCCGCATGAGATCGTGCAGGATGTTCTGCGCGTGCTCGACTGGATCGTCGACGGGCTCCTCCAGTGGCGATGCGAGCATTTCGAACGGAATGCGCTCTTCCAACGAAATGTGCGGCTCCGGCTGTTCGCGCTCCCGTCCGCGTCCCTGCCTGCCGCGATCCCGCGGCGCATCACGCTCGCCTCTCCTCCCGCGGCTGCCTCGTGCCGGCCGCTCGCGCGGCCCCAGCTCTTCGCGCTCATCCAGTTCGTAGTCGTCGATCCGTGGTAATGCTTCCTCCTTGGCAGCCGGTGCAGCCTCGATTGGCTCGCCGGGCGTCAGCGGCGCCACTCGCACGCGCGCTGATGCCGCGCCGATCCCCAGCACGCCCGCCCGTCCTTCACTGATCACCTGCACTTCGACTTCTGTTCGATCGAGGCCGAGCTCGCGCAGTGCACGCTGCACCGCCTCATCGACTGTCTTGCCGGTTCGCTCCACCGCCTCGCGAGTTGGTCGCGTCATCCCTTTCTTCCTTACCTAATCCTGCGGCTTTGCCGCTCTCGCTTCATCATTGTGTGTATGGATCGTCCGATGCTCCAGACGAAGCTTGCGAGCTGCCGTCTCCAGCCGTTGGATCCTTTCCTTGTTCCCAAGGCCGGTTACCGCCGCGCCGCCGTCGCCGCCGCCGTCGCCGTCGCGGCTGCTGCGGCGGCGACGGCGACGGCGTGTCCTGTGTCTGTGGCTCGCCTGCATCTTCGTTCTCATTCGACATTCGCTCGTTTGATGACCGGCTTCCACCGCTACCCGCCGCGCGCGCGGCGGCGGACGGCGCCAGCATCGGCTCCATTGTGAAGAGTTGCCGCCAACGGAAATTCTCCGGACCGTTGTAGATATAGGCCGCCACGATGGTGAACAGGGTCGTGACGAACCAATAGAGCGAGAGGCCGCTCGGCACCTGCAAAGAGAAGAAACCGAACATAATCGGCAGAACCCAGATCATCGTGCGGTTCATGGAGGCCTGACGGTCGTTTTTTGCTACCGATCTGGTGGTGCTGAACTTCTGCTGCACGAACGTTCCCACGGCAACCAAGATCGCCAAGATCAAAGACGGATTCGCCAGGTCCAGCGTCAGGAAGTTCCGATCCAGCGGTGGGGCCTCTGTGATGTAGGTCCAGTCGTAGAGGCGCCCTGAAAGTCCGAAGAGCGATTCTGGGGTCGTTCCCAGTGATTGACGGATAACTTGATATAGTGCGATCCAGATCGGGAGCTGAACCAAAAGCGGCACGGCACAGCCCAATGGATTGAAGCCCACCTCCCGATAGAGCTTCATCATCTCCTGTTGGCGCCGCCGCGGGTCCTTGTATTTCTTCTGGATCTCTTGGAGACGCGGCTGCATCTCCTGCATCGCGCGCGTCGTGCGCAATTGACGCAGCACCAATGGGTACGTCAGGAACCGGGCTACCACGGTGAAAGCGATGATCGCGAGCCCGTAGCTCCCGAAGAGCGCGCTCGCCAAGATGATCAACGCGTTCATGATCGGATCGATCAGGACCGTGTCGAAGATGAGCTCGATCGTTTCCATCGTCGTTTGCGCTCGCGCTCCCTAGTTTGGAGGGTAGAAACGCTTCACCGCGTCCTCGCTCACGTGGAACAGTTCACCCGCTTCATTGGCTACGAAGATGTCGCTCCCCAGCACCAGCGGATTGGCGTAGAAGAGTTTGGGCAGCTTGACAGCGATCGGCGAGACCCATGCCCCGCTTCCGGTCTCGCGATCGATCGCGTGCGTAAAGCCGTCGCGATCCACGACGATCAGCATCTCCCCGTCGGTCGTCAGGATCGGCTTGGCGCGGACATCGTCTCCGGTTTCATAGGGAGCTTCCCAGCGGGGGATGCCTGTCGCCGCAGCCAGCGCCCAGACGTGGCCGTCCAGGTCTCCCGCGTAGACGGTTTCGTCCGTGACGAGCACCTCGGTCCAGAACCAGTCGCTGCTGCGGTGCCGCCACTGTTCCGTCCCGCTCTCGACATCGATCGCGTACAGATGGCGGTCGAAGCTTCCGATGAACAAGCGGCCGTCGGCGACCACGGCGTCGCCGCCGATCCCGGCGGCCGCCTCGAACGTCCAGGCTTCCCGTACCGTCCCCCTCGCGGGATCGGTCCGCAGAGCGTATACCGTCCCTTCCATCGTCGGCACCAGCAAGATCTGGCCGTGCGTTTCCGTTTGCGCGAGCGCGGGGCTTCCCCAGATGTCCGCGTCGAAAGCGCTGTAATGCCAGAGCAGCCCCGGCTGCTCGCTGGCCGTGAGGGGTTTCTCCGGGTCGAGAGGCTGGTCGGGGTCGATCGCGAACACCCCCGCGGTCGCGGTAGCCACGTACAGCACCCCCGCCGCGTCCAGATTAAGCCCCGCCACGATCTCCGATTGCGCCTCCATCAGGAGACGCGCGCTTGTGCCATCCAAACGCAGCGCATAGATGCGTCCGTTTTTATGCGTAGCCGCGGCCAGCTCCCCTGAGGAAAGGAGAAGCGGCTCGGCATAGAAGGCACCCGCATCGACCTTCTCGTCGATATCGGGAATCAGCCCGGAAAAGCGGCCGTCGGAGTCGGGATCGGGGAACTCCCACACGCTTTCGCCCGTTCCAGGCTCGATCGCCACGATCGAGTCTTCGCCGGTTGCATGAATGATCAGTTCGCGCTCGCCGTCCTCGAACGTTTGGGGAGACGCCCAGCCGTCGGGCGTGTCGAAGCTTTGGCAGGCGAGGGTCAGTGTTCCCGCTACGAGGGGAAGCCACAGCAGCCGGTGGCGACGTTTCACGTGAAACAAGGATCGCATCCGTGTGTTGCTCATCGTCCCAACGCTTTGGTTTTCGTGACGAATCGCTCGTGCTGGGCGTCGGCCGCTGCGGAAGTCCGGCGGACCGGGTTGTACCCGCCGCCGTTGAACGGATTGCAGCGCAGAAGCCGCCAGCCGGTTAGGAGCGAGCCCTTAAGCAGACCGTGTTCCCGCAACGCCTCGATGCCGTACTGCGAGCAGGATGGTTCGAAGCGGCAGCTCGGCGGAAGCAGCGGCGAGGCGCAGCATTGGTAAACCCGGATCAAAGAGATCGTGAGCTGCTTGAGCGCTGCGGCAGGCCTCACAGGAGTTTGGCTTCGCCGAGCAGAGCGCCCAGCTCCCCTTCGAGATCTTGGTAGGACGCTCGCAGCGCCGCCGGTCGCGCGATCACTACCACATCGGCTCCTCCTCGTGCTCCGCTCCCCCGCGCCGCCGCCCGCAGGCGCCGTTTCAACCGGTTACGAACGACGGCGTTTCCCAAGCGCTTACCCGCCGCGAATCCGAATCGCGGACAATCCACGTCCGGATTGGCGCGGACGCGCAAAACGAGCAGCCGGCTGCGAAACACCGATCCGCTGCGGTAAGTAGCCGCGAACTCCTGCCGGTGACGCAACCGTTGCTGGCGACGCATACAGGAAGGAGGTCGAAGCGGCGATGCCGGCTCGCGCTTTGATGACTTAGACGGTCAGCCGATGGCGCCCGCGCTGGCGGCGGCGCCTGAGCACGGCGCAGCCGCCCTTGGTTGCCATCCGAGCCCGGAATCCGTGTACGCGCTTTCTCCGTTTCCGCTTGGGTTGATAGGTTCGCTTGGGCATGGTTATGGTTATCTTCGGCCGCCTCGGGGCAGCCGGGGCTTATTTGTCGCAGTATCGCACCCGCAGCGAAACGGGGTCAATTAGGCGGGTATATCGCAAATTCATATCACAGACCTACATCATCAGATAGTCGGTCCGGTCACGGACAGCTAGGTAATCATCGTGTTTCAGGTGATGCACCCAAGTGCGCTGGATCATCTGGGTGTTTCTCCCAACTCTCACGCTCAACGCACGGTTAGCTCCAGATCCATGCCACGCAGCCGTCTCAGCGCGCGGGTACCGCTCGAAGCGATCAGTGACGAACTCCAGCTCTGGCCTGAGGTCGGTGTCGGTCGAGAAGATGATGCCGACGTCGTAGCTGTGGTCAATGCCCCCCCGCGATAAAATCGATGGCGAGTTCAACGTCTACACCCTTTTGCCTGGCTTTAGCCTTGGGCCAGTCGCTCGGATAGCGCAACGCGCGCGGGATGACAATGGCTCCGGCTCGTTTCCAAGCGTCGCATTGGCGCATGCGGGCACTGTAGGTCTTTGGTTCCTTGCTGGAGTCCGGGCGTCCGGTGTAGATGCGGACTTCGTTCAGAAGCCGCGAGAGACCTGGCGGCGGACGTTCGCAGATCAGATTTCCGAGTGCGAATGGATCAATCTGTCCGTCGGTGTAGTGTTTCGGCACATCGGAGTGGAAGCATTGGCGCGCTCCTTCAAGGACATTCTGCGCATCAATGTAAAGAGTGACGCGATCCGCCATCGGCGGCTCCGAAAAATAACCCCGCCAGTTCGCCATTCGCGACGCGAGTGGCGGACGACGGGGAAGATTAACCCCCTGCGGGGCGCAGACAGTACACCATAAGCCTACCCGATTGTCGAGAGCATGGCCTCATTCTCGTGTGACCCCCTTATGCGGTAATGCCTACTAGCGTCGATAGAGGGCAGGCAGGTTCACGTGCGTTTGAGTCCCTCCGGCGGCGTCATGATCCTGACGAAGATTTACTGAAACACGGTTGAGGTGTCGGTGCCTACCGTAAGAACGTCGAAGGCGAGTTCACCCACACCCATACCGTAAGCACCTGAATCATTACGATTTGTACCGTCTATTCGTGACCGAAGGATGCTTAGATAGATCCCATCCGGAAGCTTGCCACCCACTCGGCGTTGATCCCAGCGGCCTCCTCATGCCCTCGTCAGACTTGGCGAGGGGGCATTCGCGTAGAGGAAGCGGTACCAGGCATAGTTCTCGAGTACGGTCCGCAGGTACAGGCGGGTTTCGGCGAAGTTCACCCGCTCGAAGAACAGATCGGGGTCGATGCCCGGATCGTCGCCCGACCAGCGGATCGCGTTGCCGGGGCCGGCGTTGTAGGCCGCCAGCGCCAGCGCCGTCGCATGGGCGAACGTCTCGAGCTGCACGCCAAGGTAGAAAGCGCCGTAGCGGATGGAGAGGTGCGGCCGGAAAAGGTCCGCCGTGTTGAAGGCGCCGTCGGCGAGCCGCTCTGCTATCCAGATGCCCGTCGGCCCGATCACCTGCGTGAGGCCCAGCGCTCCGGCCGGTGATCCCGCGTTCGGATTAAATCGGCTCTCCTGCCGGATCAGCCCGTAGAGCAGGAGCTCGTCGAACGCGTTCAACTCCGCCGCGCGGCCGGCCAGCGACCGCCAGCCGGTAGGGTAGGCCCAGGCCAGGATCTCCGGTGGCGCATCGACACGTTCTTGCTCCTCGAGAAGCGCTTCCGCCGCCTCGGTCCGCAGGTGTGGCAGCCGCAGCGCGTCGAATTGAAGCCCCAGCACGTACAATGCCCACGGCTCCGCCTGGTAGGTGTCGATCAGCTTGCGGAAGCGCGCATCCGCCTCGGCGCGCAGCCCCGCTCCGTGCAACTCCTGCGCCGCGCGCCAGTCCTTGGAGTTCACGACGGCGGTGCCTCGCTTTGGTGAGACCGGGCCCGGCGCCGCGGCGAGCCAGGCGACAACGTCGCCGCCGTCGCGGAGCCAAGGAGTGTCCGGCGAGAAGGGCGCGCCAATCGGCGCCCCGGTCTCCTGATCCGCTGTCTGATCTGCCTGATCCACCAGCAGCGCCGCCGCCCGCAGGCCGTAGTACGAATATGGATCGAGCGCTGCCGCTTGGGCATAGGCGCTGGCGGCCCGTTCCGGTTCATCGAGCAAGGCGAGGCTCTTGCCGTTCCAAAGCAGCCCGCGCTGCGCGTCGCTGGCTCGTTCCTCTTCGCGCAGCAGGACAAAGCGTCCCTGGGCATCAGTTATGTCTCCATTAATGAAGAAAGCCAGCCCTCCCAGGAAACGCGCGTCTGCTGCGAAGGGGGATTCGGCGTAGCCGGTCGCCAGGCGATCGTAGAGTTGGATGGCGGGCGCGAGGTCTCCAAGCTCCTCGGAGAGGCGGGCAGCCCACCAGAGGGCGTCGTCGGCCAGCTCCCCGTCCTCGTCGGCCGCCACCGCGCTCAGATATCCGACGATCGCCTCGCGGCTCCGCCCTTCGTCTTCCGCGACCGCCGCGAGGTAGTAGGCCGCGACGTGCCGCTCCGTCGCGGGAGGATCCGTTTCGAGGAAGGTGCTCAGTGCCTCGCCCGCTTCTTCGTACCGTGCCTGCCTGTAGCGGACGAGGCCGCGCAGCACGGGGTTCACAGCCCAGCCGCCGTCCGTGAGTTGGGAGAGCGCGTCACTCGATCGCCAATGGCGCGGGTAGTCCTGCATCAATTGGATCCACCATTGCTCCGCGTCGAGCGGATCGCCGAGCGTCCAGGCGATCGCGCCCAGCCGGTGAAGCGCGAGCGCTTCGTACCAGGGCGATGCGGCCAGAAGCGCGAGGTACTGCGCGTTCGCCTCCTCGTAGCGCGATTGCCCCTCCAGCAGCGCGCCGAGTTCGACGCGTGCGCCGGCGATCTGGTCGTCGAGAGCGGCGGCATGGTCGATCGCTGCATACAGGTCCGCCTCCGCCTCTTCGACGCGATGGGCGCCGGTTAGGAGGCGCGCGCGCATCAAGAGAGCCGTCACGGTCGCCGATCCGTCGGCCGCGAGGTAGCGTGAGAGCGCATTGATGGCGGACGGCTGCTCGTCCACGGCCTCCGCCGCGCGCGCCGTCAGCAGTTCGAGCGTGCGTCCGTTCGACGTCTCGAAGCTGTCCCGGTCCAGCGACTCGATCAACACCAGGGCGTCGCCCGCGCGGCCGAGGCGCAGCAGCAGCCGCACCTGCGCCAGCTGCGCGCGCTCGCGTTCGCTGGTGGGCAGCGCCAGCCCGAGCGCTCCCCCCGTTACGCGCCCGCGTGTGTCGGCTGCGGCCTCCCAGAAGCCGTCGTGCTCCAACGCGTCTGCCTGCTCGAGTAGCCGCCGGGCCGCGTCAATGTCCTGGACCGCGATAGCGGGAGTTGGCGTGGGCGGCTCTGGCGCGCTCCCCCCGGCCGACGCTTGGGTGCCTGGTTCCGGGAGAGCTGGTGCCCGCTCGACCTCGGCCGGGACGTTCTCTTGCTCAGCGCTTCCGCACGCGATTCCAATGATCGCTGCGAGCAGCACCGCGCCGGCGAGCGGAGTCCTACACCCATTCCCCACGGCACGTCCGTTCCGGGCCTCTCGCGGCTGTTTTTCCCCGCCTCCTCCGCGATCACGATATCGATGCTGCCACTGGCCTGTCCACGTATGCGCAGTGGCGTGGCGGCCGGGGTTTGCCCGGGCGGCGCTGGGTTCTTAGCATGACTGGCGATGACACAGAGGCTCTTCCTGCGCGCACCGCGGTTCCTGCTCGCCCTGGCGCTGCTGCTGGTAGCAACGGGACTGCTCGCCACCGGATCGCGAGCCGCGGCGGTGGAGCCCGTCGAGACCGACCCCCGCGCGGATACCGAGGTCGGCGAGCATCCCGAGGCCATCCGCATCACCTTTGATGAACCCCTTCTGCTGGAGCGAGGGATCAACACCGCCGTTGTTTTGGACGGCGAGACGGGGCGTCCGATTCAGGGCGCGCGCGTCGAGTTATCCGGCTACAGCGACCGCACGCTGCTGATCCACGCGGACGATCTCCCCGAGGAAGGCGTCATCGCGGTGCAATGGACCGTCCGCGACCGGACGGGTGAGGAATTCAGCGATACGTTTTCGTTCGCCATCGTCCACGAGGCCGAGGCTGATGAAGCGGAGCCGTCCGAAGCGGCAGCCGGTGAGCCGCGTGGCCGCGAGTCGCTCGTGCTCTGGACCGTCTTGATCGTGCTCGCCACCGCCGCCTTTGGAATTGGGCTGTACTTCCTGCGCCTCCAACTCGGCCTCGGCAAGAGCTCTTTGGAGGAAGACGCGCACTAGCAGCCGGCTAAGGCGCGCGATCCTCGTCGTCTTCCTCTGGAGCTTCGATGCCACTCACGCTGGGGAGCACCGGTGCGTCGCCGCCCCGGTACTGGCGCGGGCGCGCCGGGATCTCCGCGATCCGCGCCGCCAGCGCCGTGACCTCAGCTGTTGTTGGCTTCTCGAGAAGCACCACGGCTACTCCGGAGTCGCGCAGCGCAGCGAGCGACTCGATATCGATCTCCGCCACGACCGGTACGCCCAGCGGTGTACTGCTCAGCATGGTGATTTGCCGCAGCTCCACCGCCCGCCCGAGTGTGACCGGCGCTTCGATCGGTGGAACCACGATGAACAGCGGCCGCCACGACCCCAGCGCCCGTAATTCCCCCTCGCTCGGCATGCCGTCGACGCGCAGGACGTAATCGAGCTTGGGACGCGTGAGCGCCGCCGCCGTTGCGTTGTCGACCTTGAAGACAACGAAGTCGACCCCCGCTTCTTCGGCCGTTACTGCACCGGCGTGCGTCAGCTGCGGCGGCTCTATTCCGATCGGTCCTTCGTTCGCGGAGGTGAGCGCGCGCAACGCCGCTTCGTCCGACAGGTCGGCGCGCGCGACGAGCGCATCGCCGCCCTGCGCTTGCTCACCCGTCACGACGATCAACAGCGCGCGGCGCGCGCTCGAGTCGGCCGCGCGCGCTGCGAATCCCATCGGCGGGTCGCCGCGGAGCTTTGCTATACGTAGACGGTCGGCAAGCTGGCCCACGAACGTACCCTCCTCCGCTCACCGAGTCGGCCTGAAAATCAGTATTGCAGTGTGCCCCACGGTGCCGCCAGAGGCAGCAACCGCGCGCCCGCTGTATCGACGGGCCTGAGCGTCATGCGCTAGGGTCGCCATCGCGAGTGGAGGCCCGCAGGTGCTCGATCTCCCAACGCTGGAGTGGGTAACGCAACCGTGGGGTTTGTCGAACATCGATTGGGCTGCGATTCCGTTGCGCATCGCGCTCGGATTAATCTTCGTCGATGCCGGCTTCGGGAAGTGGTCCCGTGGTATCCGCGGGACGGGCGACTGGATGGGTGGTTTGGGGATTCCCTTCCCTCATCTGGTGGCGCCTGCCGTCGCGGCCTTGGAGCTCGTCGGAGGGCTGCTCTTGTTGATGGGCCTGGTAGTCAGTTGGATCGCCATCCCCATGGCGATCAACATGCTCGCCGCCGCCTATATCAGCAAGGTCAAACTGCAAATGCCGTTTCAGGGCGGCGAGCGGCAAGGCTACGAGTTTAATGTGATCCTGGTGGCGGGGCTCGTTGCGCTCGTCATGCTCGGCGCGGGTCCACTCTCATTGGATAGTTTCTTCGATTAGTGCATTCGAGCAGGTAGCTCGGGCCGGTAATCGACCGGACCCGAGGCGGAAAGGACACAACGAGATGGGACAGCTAGACGGCCGCGTAGCACTGATTACGGGGGCGGGCCGGGGTATTGGCGCATCCTTGTCACGCGTTCTGGCGCGTGAGGGCGCGCACCTCGTGGTCAATGACCTCGGCGGCGGCGTCGACGGCGTCGGCACGGACCAGGCCCCCGCGCAGCAGGTAGTCGATGAAATCACCAAGGCTGGTGGCGTAGCCGTCGCTAATTTCGGTAACGTCGCCGATCACAGCGACGCAGAGGGCATGGTGCAGCAGACGCTCGACGAATATGGACGTCTTGACATCCTGATCAACGTCGCCGGCATCCTCCGCGACCGCATGGTCTTCAATATGACCGAAAAGGAGTGGGATGACGTCGTCGCCGTCCATCTGAAGGGCACCTACAACACGACCCGCTTTGCCGCCATCCACTGGCGGCAGGCGCGTGAGGGCCACTATCGCCTGATCAACTTCACTTCGGTTTCCGGCCTCCACGGATCGCCGGGGCAGCCGAACTATGCGGCCGCGAAGATGGGTATCACGGGCTTCACTTGGTCCTGCGCCAATGCACTGCATCGTTACGGAGTGACGGCCAATGCCATCGCCCCTTCGGCGGCGACGCGCATGCTGCAAGACATCCCCACTGGCCGTCAAAGTGGCTCCATGAGTGACCCTGCCGATGATCCCCGTCGCTCTCCGGACAACATTGCTCCGCCGCTCGTCTACCTGTCCAGCGCCGCTTCCGATTGGCTCAGCGGTCGGGTCATCGGCGTCCGCGGCTATAAGATCCAGCTCTACGCCAATCCGTCTATCGAGCGAGAGATGATCAGCGCTAAGCCTTGGACCGTTGATGAAGTCTGCAGCGAGATGGAGGGCGCCTTCCGCTCCGCGTTGGAGGGTGGACCCGTCTTCCCCTGGGCTGGCCTCGATCCGCAGATCGTATAGCCAGATCGTGTAGCCGATCATGGCGGCCGGACCGGACCGATCCCACCGCGCACCGCAGGAGAATGAAGCTGGCGGACGGGAGCAGTGCTGTCTTGCTAGAGGAACACCTGGGGAAGTTCGGCTACCGCCCTGACGGGAGGATCGCTAGCCGCCAGTGGAGCTGTCCGTTCCCTCCGTCGGCGCGATGCCGGGTGCGGGCGCATTGGGCACGGCTCCGCGCGACACGACGAGCGTCACCGTGGAGGATACGTCGAGGGGTTCGCCCGGCAGGGGCGCTTGCTCCATGACGCTGCCGACCGGGATCGTGGCGTCGAACACTTCGATCACCGCAAACGGCAACCCCGAGCGACGCAAGATCGTCAGCGCATCCTGCACCGAGCGCGGCCGGAAGTCCGGCATTGTTCCCAGTTCGATCGTAGGCTGCTCCTGCACCGCAGCTTCCGCCACGATCGGAATCTCGGAATCGGCTATGACCCCGGGCACCCCCGCCACCGGTGCCGTGGCCGGCTCGTCGTCGCCGAGCGTCACAACTGCGATGACGCCCGCTAGGACGACGAGCACCACGAACCCGGCCACCAGCCATGGACCGAGACGCACGCCGGGCGCGCGCATGTCGATCTGGGGGATCGCCGCAAGATGCTCGGCCGTATCGGCATCGGGGGGGCGGTAAGGGTCAAACGCTTCCTCGGGATCGAGACGGCGGCGGTCGTGCTGGCGTCGGCCCACTTCGATGCGGGCGCCAGCCTCGCGTGGGTCGGGCAAGGCGGTGGGCGGACGTGGCTGTCCGGGAAAGTGAACGGTCAGCGCGTCGGCGTCCAGATCGAGGAACTGCGCGTACGATCGCAGGAAGCCACGCGCGAAAACGGCGGCCGGCAGCGCCGCATAGTCATCGTTCTCCAGTGCTTCCAGATAGCGACGAGAGATCCGCGTCGCGCGTTGGGCCTCGTCAAGGGTAACGCCGTTGCTCACGCGAGCTTGGCGGAGCTCTTCGCCTAAGCTAAGCGGCCCTTCGTCCGAGATGCGATCCGCGTCGTAGTTCGGATCGGTAGTCACGGACGGCACCGAGTGATCCATGCCGACATAGCGTCATGCTAGCTGGCGTCGCGTCGCGAGGGGGAGAAGTGTGCCTTAGCCGGCGATCGTGGCGGGGTCGGGGAGGCGAGTGTGTGGCGCGGCGACACGCTCCGGGTTGCGGGCCATGTGGTAGCGCCGCAGGAGACGGGACTTGCGCCGGGCAGCGTTGTTGGCGTGGATCACGCCCTTCTGGGCTGCGCGGTCGAGCGCCGAGACCGCTACGGCGACCGCGGCATCCGCTTCCGCCCAATTCCCCTCTGCGATCACCTCGATCGCGTCGTGCACGCTCGTGCGCGCGCGCGTCCGCACGGGTTTGTTCCGCATCCGGCGCCGCTGCGAAGCGCGGTAATATTTCTTGGCCGCTGCTGTGTTTGCCAAAGTCTCCTCGCTGCTTCGATCAGACGCACACCCTCGTGCCTGGAGCCGGATGCCGTGAGACTATCGTACCGACGGGCACGGGAGCAGGTCTAGCTTTGCATTGATAGGACCCGCACTCACTCACACTTCGTCGATTGGGGGCGCGGAGTGCCTGCATTCGGTGGAACGAACTGGGGTGACCGCGGTTCTCTTCAGCTAGCGGCGTGAGGGACGCGTGACAGTCTTCACGGGAGCCACCGGCACTGTGGCGGGGGCCGTGGTGCTGGTGGGGTTGGGATTCCTCGGCAGCCGGCTCCTGGGCGCGCTTCGAGCAGTTGCTATCGCGAACGAGTACGGCACCAGCGCCGAGCTGGACGTGTTCTGGGTTGCGATCCGCTTGCCCGACTTGGTCTTCCAGGTGCTCGCCGGCGCCACGCTCGCTGCGGCCTTCATCCCGGTCTATGCAAGCTATGTCGTCAGGCGCGGCGACGACGAAGCCTGGCGACTCGCCAGCATCGTGCTCAACTGGGTCCTCCTGGCGACCATCGCTCTCGCGACGGTCGTCTTCCTGGCTGCGGAGTGGATCGTACCCGCCATGGCACCGGGGCTCGGCGAAGGTCTGCCGAACCAGGACGAACTCCGCCACGACGCGATCTTCCTCACGCGAATGATGCTCGTCTCGCCCATTCTCTTCGCGGTATCGGGCATGATCACCGGCATCCTCAACGCGCGGCAGCACTTCCTGCTCCCTGCCTTCGCGCCCATGCTCTACAACCTCGCGATCATCGCCGGGGCGGTGTTGCTCTCAGACCGCTACGGCGTGGAGGGACTCGCGATCGGCGTGATCGTTGGCAGTGGTCTGCATCTCGCTATACAGCTGCCCGCACTCGCCGCCGCCGGCTTCCGCCTCGTGCCGAGCTTGAACCTGCGCGAGCCTGGTGTGCAGAGAGTCTTGCGACTCATGGGCCCGCGGATGATCGGGCTGGCGGCGGCGCAGGTCAATCTCGTCGTGCTCACCTTCTTTGCTTCCTTCGAAGGCGCGGCGGCGATCTCCGCTCTCAACTTCGCCTGGTTGATCCTGCTCTTTCCGGTCGGGCTCTTCGGTATGTCGCTTGCGATGGCAGTCTTTCCCTCCCTGGCGGCGCAAGCAGCGCGCGGCGACCACGGCGCGGTACGCGAGATGGTCGCCAGCACGCTCCGCTTCACCATGTTCCTCAGCCTCCCGGCCGGCGTGGCGATGATCTTCCTGCGCGAGCCGCTCGTCCGTACGCTGTTGGAACACGGCTCATTCGATGAGGTCTCCTCGGCGCTCGTCTCGGCGACGCTGCTGTACTTCGCGATCGGCCTCTTCGCGCACTCCGCTATCGAGGTCCTGTCGCGCGGCTTCTACGCTCTCGGCGACACACGTACCCCGGTCGCCTTTGCCGTCGGGTCAATGATCTTGAATTTGGTGCTGGCGGCGATCTTGGTAGGGCCGCTTGGCGTGGGGGGACTCGCGCTGGCGCTCTCCATTGCCGCAATCGTGGAAGCCGGGCTGCTGTTGATAACGCTCCACGGACGGCTGGAAGGCGGGCTTTGGACGCGTCCCTTGGCGACGACATTGCTGCGCATTCTCATCGCGACTGCCCTCATGGCGGAGGGCTTGGCGGTGCTCCTTGAGGTCTTGGACGAGAGCGGCGACTTCGGCCCGCGCTCCTTCTTCGCGTTGTTGGTGGGGACGGTAGGCGGTGCCGTGGTTTACTACTTGGCGTCCCTGATCATGCGCACGCGTGAAGCCGAGTTGATCGCGGCGCGCATCCAGTCCTTGTTCGCGCGCTGAAGAGGCAGAGTTTGGTATACTGACAACAGTCCAGGTGTTCGATGAACGCCCCGCCACACCTGGCGGGGTTCTTGTTTAAGCGCCGAAATTTGAGGAGAGCCCCGTGAGCTATCAGGATCGCAACATCAGCTGCCGCGACTGCAACCACGAGTTCGTCTTCACCGGCGGCGAGCAGGAGTTCTACGCCAGCAAGGGGCTGATGAACGACCCTGTCCGCTGCCCAGACTGCCGCGCCGCCCGGAAGAGCGCCCGCAGCACTCTGGAGAGTGACTCCGGCTACGTGCGTTACGGCGGAGCCGCCTCGTTCAGCGGTCGGACCCCACGACAGATGCATCCCGCGACCTGCGCTACATGCGGCGAGATGACGGAAGTCCCCTTCATCCCCCGCGGCGACCGGCCCGTTTACTGCTCTTCTTGCTTCTCGAAGGTGCGTCAGGAACAGGAGGCCGCGGCTGTGGCGGCGCAGTCTAACCCTGCACCCAATGTCCCGCCTGTGGAACTGGTCGAGCGTTAGACTGTGTCCAGGGGACCCGCGCGCCGCCACCTGCTTCGTCTGCTGGAGCGCGTGGCGGACGACACTATTGACGATGCAGCGCTCGTGCAACTCGCAACTACCCGGGTCGGTTCGTTGGCAGCCGGGCTCGTGGCGGAAGCTTTCGCCAGTGACGACGTTACCGCTCCCGCCCCCGCCCAAGCCTTCGTCGATGAACGCCTCGGCGAGTTCGGCGCACTGATCAATGCGGAGACGCGCACCGCCATCGCCCAGCGTGCGTGCGCGCTAATCGCGGAGCGTGCCCCGTAGTGACGATTCCGATCCGAGGCACACTCGTACGTAGTACGCGCGCTGCGGACGAATGCGTTTCCCCGTTGTTGCTGTCGTTTTCGGCCATCACTGACTTGACGCGCTTTGCCCTGATCCCCCGCCGGCGGCGTCGGAGGCGGGAGCCGAGCAAGCGACGGGAGGCAATAGCGGCCGCGGCGTGAGCAACCTCTGCTCCTAGGCGTGGACCGCCGTATGGTTAGCCTATGCCGGATACACGTTTCCAGCCGGTGGACAGCCAGATGCCCTTCGCGCAGATCGAGAGAGATCTGCGCGCTTTCTGGCGTGAGCGCCGCGTCTTCGAGCGGAGCGTCGAAGATGAGCCGGAGCGCCCTCTTTATACGTTCTACGAAGGCCCGCCCACTGCCAATGGAGTGCCCGGCGTTCACCATGTCTTGGCGCGCATCTTTAAGGATCTGTTCCCTCGCTACAAGACGATGCGGGGCTATCGATCGCCTCGCAAGGGTGGCTGGGATACGCACGGCCTGCCGGTTGAGCTGGAAGTCGAGCGGGAGCTGGGGCTGCGATCCAAAGCGGAGATCGAGGCCTATGGAATCGCAGAATTCAACGCCAAGTGTCGCGAATCGGTCTTCCGCTACGTCCAGCAGTGGGAAGATCTCACGGAGCGCACGGCTTTCTGGCTGGATATGCGCGACGCCTACGTCACTTACGATCCGGCTTACATCGAATCCTGTTGGTGGATCATCAAGCAGCTCTGGGACGCGGATCTCATCTACGAGGATCGGCGCACCACTCCTCACTGCCCCCGCTGTGAGACATCGCTCTCAAGTCACGAGTTGGCGTTGGGCTACCAGGAAGACACCGAAGACCCCAGCGTTACAGTGAAATTCCGCGTCGCTGCGGAGTCACTGCCCGCTACTTTGCAGGATGCCGCGGGCCTTGACACCTTTCTCCTCGCCTGGACCACCACGCCTTGGACGCTCCCCGGCAATACCGCACTCGCCGTCGCGACGACTGAGCGCTATGTCGTTGTGACGGCTGATAACGGCGAGCGCTTGATCCTCGCCGAGGCGCTCGCCCCCGCGATGCTGGGCGAAGATGCGGCCGTCGAAGCCACTATCACTGGTGCCGAGCTGCTAGGTCTGCGCTACGAAGGGCTGTACGAGCCGGGCGATTGGGGTGTTCAACTGCAGAAGTTTGACAGGGGCCGCCTCGGCGCCTGGCGAGTTCCCGCGGACGGGTCCGCTTGGCGACGAGTGGTCGCGGGCGAGTTCGTCTCGATGGAAGAAGGCACAGGCATCGTGCATATTGCGCCCGCTTTCGGCGCGGACGACTACGTCCTTGGCCGGCGAGAGGGGCTGGTGTTCGCGCAGCCCGTTGGCCTCGACGGATGCCTGACCGGCGAACGCTCGCCCTTCAGAGGCCTGTTTGTGAAGCAGGCGGACCCGCAGATCATTGACGACCTGCGAGCGCGCGGGCGCCTCGTCCGCGCGACTACGATCCGCCACACGTACCCTTTTTGTTGGCGCTGCGGCACGCCGCTTCTCTACTACGCCAAACCATCCTGGTATATCGCAACTACCAAAGTAGGCGAGACGCTCCGCCGTTCGAACCAGGAGCTGATCCAATGGCATCCTGAACATCTCCGCGACGGCCGCTACGGCGACTGGATTGCCAACAACGTCGACTGGGCTATCAGCCGCGAGCGCTACTGGGGCACGCCGCTCCCGATCTGGCGCTGCGAAGGCTGCAACGCGGGTGAAGCGATCGGCTCTTTCGCGGAACTGCGCGCGCGCGCGCGCGGCGGGGAGCTGAATCTGCCGGACCCGCACCGCCCCTACGTTGACGCGGTGGAGCTGGACTGCCGCGCGTGCGGCGCGACGATGCGCCGGATTCCAGAAGTAGCAGATGCCTGGTTCGACAGCGGCGCCATGCCCTACGCCCAGTGGCATTACCCCTTCGAGAATCAGGAAATCTTCGCGGAGCGCTTTCCGGCGGAGTTCATCTGCGAAGGCATTGACCAAACACGTGGCTGGTTCTACTCGCTGCACGCACTGGCGGTGTTGCTGCACGCCGCCCGCGCTATCCCGGAGCCTACGGCCTACCGGCACGTCCTCTCCGTGGGTCACGTGTTGGACGAGGCCGGCGAGAAGATGAGCAAGTCCAAGGGAAACGTCGTCGACCCGTGGCAGGTGCTGGCGGAGCATGGTGCCGATGCGCTGCGTTGGTACCTCTACACCGCCTCGCCACCCGGCAATCCGCGCCGTTTCAGCAGCGCGCTGGTGGGTGAGGCGCAGCGCAAGTTTATCCTGACGCTCTGGAACACTTACTCCTTCTTCGTCACCTATGCCAACATTGATGGCTTCGATCCCGCATGCCCGCCTCCCGCTGAGCGCACTGAGTTGGACCGCTGGCTGCTGAGCGCCCTGCACGGTCTGATCGAACGGGTAACGGCGGAGCTCGACGCCTACGCGCCGACGAACGCGGCGCGCGCGATCGAGGACTTCGTCCAGCAACTGAGCAACTGGTATGTACGGCGCAGTCGCCGCCGCTTCTGGAAATCGGAAGACGATTCGGATAAGGCCGCGGCCTACCACACGCTCTATGAGGCTCTCGTCACGGTGGCGCAGTTGACTGCGCCCTTCACGCCGTACCTCTCCGACGCGATCTACCGCAACTTAGTGGTCGCGGTGGACGCCGACGTACCCGAGTCGGTGCATCTAGCGCGTTGGCCGGACGTGGACGCGTCCCGCCGCGTCGTAACTCTCGACGAAGCGATACCACGGGTGCAGCGCGTCGCTTCGCTCGGGAGGTCAGCGCGGAGCAGTGCGGGGATCAAGGTACGGCAGCCGCTGCGTGAACTGTTGGTCAGTGTGCGCTCGGGCGACGATCGGGAGACGCTGCGCCGCTACGAGGAGATGCTGCTGGATGAATTGAACGTGAAGCGGCTCGTGTTGGTCGAGGCGGCATCGGAATTGGTGACAGCGACGATTAAGCCCAATCTGCCTGTGCTGGGCCCGCGGCTCGGGAAAGCAGTCGGTCGGCTTCGCGCCGCGCTCGAAGCGCTGCCCGATAAGGAAAGTGCAGCGATCGCGGCGCGGGTTGCGGCCGGTGATGCAGTCGAGGTAGCTGGCTTCACGCTAAGCACTGGCGACCTGCTCGTGGAGTCGAAGCCACGCGAGGATGTCGCGGTGGCCGCAGACGGGTCCTACACCGTTGCTATGGCGACGGCCATCGATACCGACCTGGCCCGAGAAGGGACCGCGCGCGAAGTCGTGCACCGTGTCCAGAGTCTCCGCCGCCTCGCGGGCTTCGCGCTTGCCGACCGTATCGTGCTTTGGCTCCGCGTCGCTGGCGACGTCAAGGAAGCCGTCGAGGCACACGCCGATTACGTCCAGGCGGAAACCCTCGCGACGGAGTTGCAGTTCGATTCACCGCCTGGTGATTCGCACTCGTCGGAGGAGCGAATCGACGGACAGCCGGTCACGATCGGTGTACGGCGGCTCTAGACACTAGTCGCACTCCTCTGCGTCACGCGCGGCGTTTGGATCCGCCGCAGCGCTAGCGTCCCGGCGGTGGGCGAGTTCCTGCTCTATGTGCTTGGCCTTCTGCTGTTTGCGCGCTGCCCCAGCCTCTGCCTCTACATGCTTTGGCATCGGTGATGAAGCCACGAAGAGGCCCTTGGCCGCTGCCGTGATCTGCTTGCGGGTGGAACCGCCGGACGGACGATCGAACGCCGCGTCGTAGTGTCCGTGGATGACCCGTGGCCATTCCGCCGCCAACTCGGCCCCAAACAGCATGATGTTGGCGCTGAGGAAGACGAAGAATAGGAAGGCTGTAACGGCGCCCAGCGATCCGTAGACGGCATCGTAATTGCCGAAGGTGGCCAGGTAGATCGCGAATGCGTTCTTGACGAGCTCGAACCCAATCGCGGCCACGAGCGCGCCCGGCCATACGTGGCGGATGTGCGTCTGCACCGCCGGCACCACGGTATAGAGCGTCAAGAAGACTCCGAAGGAGAGCAGCAGCGGAATCAGGACCGCCAGCACCTCGAAGCCGATCGCGGCCCCTGCTCCTGCTGGTCCGAGAGCATCGGACAGACTCTCACTCGCACGTCGTGCGACTTGCAAAAAGAGGGTCGCGCCCAGCGACAGCATGACCAGGACGCCCAACCCCATGATCATCGCGAGGTCCAACAGCTTGGCCTGCAGGAAGGGGCGGCGGAAGTCGGTGTCCCACGCTTCGTTGAGCGCCCGCCGGATCGCGCCCATCATTCCCGACGCCGACCAGATCAGCGCAACCACGCTCAGCAGGCCGAGGGCAGAGAGACTCGTTGCGACGCCATCGACAAGTTCCTCGATGTTGTCGCGCCCCTCGTCCTCCGACACTGGAAGGACCTCCGCGAGTTCGGCGATCAGATCCTCGCGCAACGTGTCGTTTTGCAAGATCAAGCCACTGATTGAGACGAACAGGATTACGAACGGAAAGATGGAGAACAGCGCGTAATAGGAGATGCCGGCCGCCAGATAGGTGCAGCGGTCGTCGAGGAACTCCTGCACGCTCCGCCGCACGAGCAATGTGGTGTCGCCCCACCACCACTGAAGGTGGACCGCCCACCAGTGCCGCCAGTCGAGCCAGCGCTTTCGCATTCTTCAATGATATCGACTGCTGTGCGGCGTCCGGCGGAGCGTTGTCTAGACGCCATGCCGTGGCGAGTCGCTGCTTTACAGTGATCGCGAAGGGGTAACCGAGGCGAGACCTATGGCGGGGACTGACGCGCAAGGCACTGTTAAGGAAGACAGCTCGCGTATCGTCGCGAAGTTCGGCAGCAAGCTGTTGACCTCGGACGGGGGGCAGCTAGATGCGGCCGTGCTGGCCGACTTGGTGGGCCAGGTGTCGGCGCTTGTCGCGGATGGCGCGCAGGTGGCAGTCGTCACGAGCGGCGCCGTGGCGCTTGGTCGCGATCGCTTGGCCATCCCCCAGCTGCAGCGAGACATTGCGGACCGCCAAGTGCTTGCGGCGATCGGCCAGAGCCGCTTGGTGGAGCGCTACGATACTCTTCTGCATGAGCACGGCCTCATGGCAGCACAAGCGCTCCTCACCCGCGCCGACCTGGCCCAGCGTGGCGGCTACCTTAACGCACGCAACACCATCGATGCTCTCCTGCGTCTCGGTGTCGTACCTATCATCAACGAGAACGATGTTGTCGCTGACGAAGAGCTCCGCGGTGGTGCCTTCGGCGAGAATGACAGCCTCTCCGCGCTGGTCGCCAACCTGATCGATGCTGATCTGCTGGTCATACTCAGCGACGTTGATGGTCTCTTCCGCAGCGACCCCCGCACCGATCCACAAGCCGAGCTAATCCGCGATGTCGAGCAGATAGATGCCGTGGCGGACTACGCCGGCCCAGCGGGCCGCGGTGGCCGCGGTGGTATGCGTGCCAAAGTCGAAGCTGCGCGCCTGGCGACCGGGACCGGCACTACCGTCGTGATTGCCAATGGTCGCGAGCCAGACGCGCTCCGGCGTATCGCTAATGGCGAAGTCCTGGGGACGCGTTTCTGGCCGGGCTCCACCCGTACGGAGAGCCGCAAGCGCTGGCTGCTTTCCGGACTGAGTGCGGGAGCTGGTCGCCTCGTGATCGACGCGGGTGCTGTACAGGCGCTGCGCCACAACAGGCGCAGCCTGCTGCCTGTCGGCGTCGTCGAAGTGCGCGGCGACTTCGAGCGTGGCGACATCGTGGCTGTGGAGGGTGCGAGTGGAGATCGGCTCGCGGTCGGCATCAGCAACTACGGTGCGGAGGAGGCGTCGCAGATTCAGAGGCAGCGCTCGGAGCGGATCGAGGAGCTACTCGGCTACCACTATGGGGACGAGATTATCCATCGCGACAATCTGGTCTTGCTCTAGCGACAGGCCAAAGGTTCTGCCGGCCCGGCTACACTGCTAGCGGAGCAGCAAATGACAACGATGCGGCGCCGGCGCGAGTTCGCAGCGCTGATTCTAACCAAGATGGGGAGGCCGGTGACCGAGGGCTACGTGCATATGGAGATCGAAACCAGTATCAACGGCCGCGCCCGGGAGCATCGCTGGTCCGGCAAGATCTCTTCGCTCACCGTGCCGACCTCCGTGCTGCACGGGACGTACCAGCTGCGTCCTCTCGATCGCACCGATCTCTTCCCCATCCGCGTGGTGCAGGGTGCCGGCCAACGTCTCGGCATCACCAGCGACGAGTATCTCTTCTTGGGCGAAGGCGCCCCACCCGAGATCGCGGCCAAGAGTCGGAATCAATGACTGTCTCGTTTAGCACTGTCCAAGCGCAAGCAGAAGCCGCGCGCGCGGCCAGCCGTGTGCTGGCCTATGCGGGAAGCGCTGCTAAGAACGCTGCTTTGGAGGGCATCGCTGCGGGTCTACGGAGCCGGTGCGACGAGGTCCTCGCCGCCAACGCGCAGGACATGCGCGACGCGGAGGACGCAGGGATCAGCGTTGCTTTCCTCGACCGCCTCCTGCTCACCGAGGAGCGCTTGGCGGCGCAAGCGGAAGACGTGCTTCGCCTCGCCGCTTTGGACGATCCGGTAGGCGAGACCATCGCGCAGCACGTCATGCCCAATGGGTTGCGGATCCAGCGAGTGCGCGTGCCGTTGGGCGTGATCGGCGCCATCTTCGAGAGCCGTCCCAACGTCACGATTGACATCTCGGCGCTTTGCCTCAAGAGCGGTAACGCCTGTGTCCTGCGGGGAGGCAAGGAAGCGCTCCGCAGCAACCGAGTGCTGGCGGGGATCTGCCGTGAGGCGCTGAACGCCGCCGCGTTGCCGGACGCATCCCTGCAGTTCATCGACAGCAGCGATAGGGTCTTTGTCGGAGAGCTGCTCCAGATGAGCGACCTGATCGACCTGATGGTGCCACGCGGCGGTGCCGATCTGATCCGGCGCGTGCGCGACGAGGCCAAAATGCCGGTTGTAGCCGGCGGCGTTGGTATCTGCCATGTCTACGTTGACGCTACCGTCGACGCCGGCGCGGCGCTCGACATCGTGAACAACGCGAAGACCAGGCGCATGTCGATTTGCAACGCAATGGATTCCCTCATCGTCCATCGCGAGATTGCCGCGCCCTTTCTGCGGAAGCTGGCTGCCCGCTGGGCGGACAAAGGCATCCAGTTCCGTGCGGATAGGGAGGCGCTGACAATCCTGGAAGAGGCGGAGGCTAACGCGGTTGCGGCCATCCCTGACGACTTCGATACTGAGTTTCTGGGGCCCGTCGCGGCGGTGCGCGTCGTGGGCAGTGCCGATGAGGCGCTGGAGCACATCGCTGTTCATGGCTCCGGTCACTCGGAGGCGATCTGCACTACGAATATTGCACTAGGCGAGCGCTTCCTGCGGGAGGTCGACGCTGCGGCAGTCTACGTGAACGCCTCGACCCAGTTCACGGACGGCGGGCAGTTCGGCTTAGGTGCCGAGATCGGCATTAGCACACAAAAGATACACGCCCGTGGGCCCATGGGGCTTCGCGAGTTGACCTCGTACAAATGGGTCGTGCGCGGCGACGGCCAGATTCGTCCCAGCTAGAGAAACGTTATGTTTCAGTATGAGCGCGAGAGCCGGACGCCCCAGTCAGAGTGTTTTGTCGTTGAGAACGAGGCTGGTAGCGCGGCGCGCGTGGACCTCCACTTCACGCCTTCGATCGTGTACGGCACCCTCTGCGTGCCCACCGACTGGAGTGATGTTGACATCCAGGATGTGATCGCAGATATCGACGATAAGATCGTCCGGACCGCTGAACCGTTTCGCGACGATTTCGTGGTGACGGTCTGGAGCGGTTCCGAGTTGGGCGTCTACTCGGACGAGGAAGGGATGGGAAATGCTGACGACTTGGCCGACGGCGCGGAGGGCTGATCCGTGACAGAAGTTGAAACTCAACCGTCCTCTGGCGACGATCCGACCGACGACGCCTCGGATGTTCTCGAGGCGTTTTTCACCGGGCGCGTGGAGGACGCACTGCCGGCCGAGGAACTCGGCGAGTTCCATGATTTCGTTCGTAACGAGGCGGCCGCCCGCCGCCGCTTTGCGATCTCGTTCCGGGTAGAGTGCGGCTGCCTTGCTTGGATCGGCTATGCGCTCTCCCGTCTCGTGACGCACGAAGACGGAATCGAGTTCAAGGCAGAGCCTATGCAGACCTACGTGCCGGATCACGAGGCGGATGTGGAGCATCCTGAAGGGCCCACCGAAGACCCGCCCGATCAATTTGCTGACTGGCCCATCTGGCCGTATGAGATCTACCAGGACGAATTGGAAGAGGCTGAGGCGGCGCGCGAAGCTGAGGGCGAGCCGTAGCACGCATGCCCCGCTACCGTGCGGTCTTCTTCGACCTCGACGGCACCTTGGTCGATGAGCGCGTTGGCGTCTCCGCGGCGCGCGCCGCTGGTGCCGAGGCGCTCCGCTCGCTCGGCTACGACGTGCCGGATGAGGACTTCGACGCAGCCATCCAGTTAGTCGTTGGCCGCACCTTTGAGCGGTACGGCGGCCAGTGGCCGGGGATCTGGTCGCGTGAAGAGTTAATGGCGGATGTGCTACGTGAGCTTGGACTGAGCATTGCCGTGGCGGCTCGGATCGCGGATGCGTACGCTGCGGCGCGCATCGAGAATCTCGCGCTAGTGCAAGGAGCGCGGCAGACGCTGGCGCTGCTCTCTCGGCTGGTATCGATCGGACTCATCAGCAACGGGTCCGGGACGGAGCAGCGCGCCAAGCTGCGGCGCGGAGGACTCGATCGCTATTTCTGCGCTACGACCATATCCGGCGACCTTGGAGTGGCAAAGCCCGCGCCGGCGATTTTCCAGGCCGCACTGCGGTCGCTGGGCGTTCGCCCCGACGAGGCCGTGCACATCGGCAACAACTTCGAGCACGATGTCGTAGGAGCTGTCGGCGTGGAGATGGACGCGATCTGGCTGAACGTGGATGGTGAAAGCCCGACCCGTTCCGATTGTCACACGACCGCCGTCGTGCGGAGCCTGCACGAACTCCCGGCCCTGCTCGCACTCACTGCCTAGCCGTTGCTCGTCAGACTTTGCGCTTAAGGACGCGCTGAACGGCCTTTTCAATCCCATCTGCGTCCAGGCCAAACCGCTCTAGCAGCTGATCCCACCGGCCCGACTCTCCATAGCGATCTTGTACCCCCACCTGCTCCACGGGCGCCGGGTAAGTCGCGGCGAGCGAGCGTGTGACTGCTGCGCCGAGCCCGCCCTGTACCAGGTGCTCCTCGGCAGTCACAATCGCGCCGGTTTCCCGCGCCGCGGAGGCGACTGCCTCTTCATCGAGCGGTGTAATGGTCGCCATGTTGAGCACGCGCACATACACGCCCTGCGCGGCGAGGCGCTCGGCGGCTTCCAGCGCCGCCGCCACCAAGTGGCCGCACGCGATCACAGTCGCATCTCCCCCCTCGCACAAGCGGTCGGCGCGGCCCAGTGCGAAGCGGTAATCGTCCCCGTAGATCACGGGCACCTTCGGCCGTCCCAACCGAATATAGAATGGCCCCGCCGTGATCCCGGCCGCCCAGATCGCCTGCGCCGCTTCAACGACATCGGCCGGCACGACGACCGTCATCCCCGGCAGCGCCGTCGCGAGTGAGAGATCTTCAATCGCCTGCGCCGACGCCCCGTCCTCGCCCACGCTGACACCGCCGTGACTGGCGACCAGCTTCACGTTGAGTCCGGGCTGCACCACGCTCATGCGCACTTGATCGAAGCAGTGGCCGGGTATGAACACAGCGAAGGACGCTGCAAAGACGGTTTTGCCGTCCGCGGCTAGGCCCGCTGCCATGCTGATCATGTTCGCTTCCGACGCACCGACCGTGTACCAACGCTCTGGGAATGCCGCCTTCAGTTTCCGCCCACCCGTCGACGCCGACAGATCCGCCTCCAGCGTGACGATGTCGTAGTTGGCCTCGGCCAGCTGGATCAACGTGGGGCCGAATGCCTCGCGCGTCGCCGCGGATCGCGCCGCAGTCGACGTCACGAGCCGATCTCCTCTAGCGCCTGTGCGAGTTGCTCAGGCGATGGGCCTTTGCCGTGCCAGGCGGCTGGATTCGCTTCCATGTAGGACACGCCCTTCCCCTTCGTCGTTTCGGCGACGATTACCTGCGGTCTCCCTGTGACCGCCGCCGTCTCCGCGAACGCAGCCAGCAGTTGGTCGAAATCGTGTCCGTCCTCCACCTGAATCGCGTGCCAGCCGAACGCCCGGAACTTTTCGGCTACGTCCCAGAGCCGCAAGATCTCTCCCTCCGGACCGTCGTTCTGGAAATGGTTGCGGTCGACGATCGCTGTGATCCGGTCCATCTCGAAATGCGCCGCACTCAGCGCCGCCTCCCACACCTGTCCCTCGTTGAGCTCCCCGTCACCGAGCAGGCAGTACAAGCGACTGTCTCGCCGGTCCAGCCGCGCTGCCAGCGCTTGACCAATGCAGAACGAGAGCCCCATCCCCAAGGCGCCGGCGCTCATCTCGACGCCTGACGGCTTGCCCCGCACCGTGTGGCCTTGCAGCGGACTGTCTAGCTTGCGGAACGTCGGCAGGAGGTCGGTGCTGAAGTAACCGGCCTCGGCCAGGGTTGCGTACAGCACAGGGGTAGCGTGCCCTTTGCTCAAGACGAAGCGGTCTCGCTGGGGCCAGTCGGGGTGAGCAGAGTCGTAGCGCAGTACCCCCCCGAAATACAGTGCCGTCAGGATCTCCACGGCCGAGAGAGATCCACCAGGGTGCCCAGACTGCGCTGCTGCTGTCATCTCCACGATATGGCGGCGGACTCGCTGAGCCGTCGCTTTAAGATCGAGCGTGGTGGTGACGGTCATGCGCACTCCCATGTCCAGACCGGGGGTACGTCAATGCTACTGGCGGCGGGGGAGGCCAGCTAGAGTCGGGCCTATCGTCTCGGCATAAGGCGCGCGGGTTGGTTGCCTCTCGCCACGCAAGTCGAAAATCAGAGAGTTTGCTCGGCTTGCAGAGCCCGCGCCTCTTTGAGGTCAATCCGCGCCCGGTGTCCGTGCTTCTCGATCAGTGACAAGAGTTGGGCACCGTTTATCAGTGTCAGCGGCTTGTCCTTGGCGAAACCGACGGAGTCGGCACCGTAGTCTGAGGTCGTCACCAAGATCCCTCGGTCGGCGCCCTCATGCATGACCGTGCCGTACAAGTCGCGTACGGCAGCGACACCGACCGTGCGGGTGTAGCGTTTTGCTTGGATCACGTATTTGCCGCCTCGGATCGGGTCGGGATCGAAAGCAACCGCATCCACGCCTCCATCTTTGCTGGCCTGCGTCACTTTGACTTCGCCACCCTCCGAGACGAACTCTTGCTCGAATATCTCGCGAACCAAGTGCTCGAAGCTCTCCCAGTCCATCGTCGCCAGGTTCGACTCGGCGGATAAGTCCTGAGCGATGTCTCTGGACTCGACAAACCGCCGATCGCCCGTATCGAGTTGGAGGATTGGCTGGACGGGCGTGAGCGTCGCGAGCTTCGCAGCAGACACACCCTTTAGCGAACGGTAGCAAGCTCGGGGCTCGATCTCTGCAAGGTTCAGCGCGAGAAATTCGTCCCGGCGTGTCTGTATCGACATGATGCAACTCTCGCCGCGCTGCCCTGTTGCTGGATCGACGCTCTCGATCCAGCCGTTGAACACGACTGCATCAAGTGCCGCGACATCATCTGCCTCGTACAGTTCATGGATGGTGCGCAACGCGAGTTGGTGAAGGACATCCTCGTACAACGCATCTTTCTCGCGATCAGAAATGTGAGTCTGCTTGCGCTCGTCGCGGCTCTGCACATATGTGATGCTCTTGACTGTAGGCATCGAGTCTTTTGAGGGCAGGCGATACTCAACGACGATGGTTTTCGTATCGACGTTAAATCCAAGGTCAAAATCGATGTCCATCCAATCTGGGTATTCAGAGGCGTTCAGAACAAGCTCGGCATGCTCCTCGATAGGGCGGCTGTTTTCTCCATCCCACTGCTCGTAGCTACGCCGGAACGCGTCCACTTCGGCGTTGGCTGCAGCCTGTCGGTTTTTGTAATCGGACTCTTCCGTTTCCCAGTCCTGCTGCTCTGAGTCGAATGTCTTTTGGCGTTCCGTATCTACGCGATCCGCTCTATCGGAGGCGTCCTGCCACTTCTTGAGCGCCCGCTCAAATGCGGTCTGGGCTGCTTCCTCTTTGCGATTCCGCATAGACGAGAAGATTCTATCGAGAATGTTGAGCTGTGGTGGCGTGTAGACGGGAGCAGCATGCGACGGCCGATCGACCGGACGGAAGCCAAGAGACCTTCCAGTCTCCTGGTTGTACTCAATGCCTTTAGTCTGTTTGGACTTGCGGGTCATCGGCGCGTGACTCTGGAGCGCTTCCCAGTCAACGCGATCGTCGACATCAATCGTATGGCGCAAGATGTTTCTGCAGGCCTTTAGCGCCTCTTCGGCTTCCGCCGTTTCCGTTTCGGCAGCTGCCTTGCCAGCTTCCCGGCGGACTTCACGTTCTTCGCGCTCAAGATGCTTCGCGTACTTTTCAGCCCAGCGGGCAAGGTGAGCGTTGCATTTGTTTTCGAGTATGCCTATATCGCGATCACTCAACACGCGGTGCTCATTGAGACCGTCGTGCCAAACCTCAATTTGGAAGCCCGATACGCGGCCAGTAGACGTCATGCGCTTGGTGACCTCACTGACGCGAACAAGGTCTTGTCGTTTGCGAGCCATGAGTGTGTCTCTTACTTGCTTGGCGAGATTAGATCGCCTCCGTCGCCAATCGTAGTTGTACTACATCCTGTTGAATCCCCTCCCCTACCCCTCCCACAACACCCACAACACGTGCTGCAAGATCCTGCCATGACGGTAGTGCTCTGCCTCCACTGACGTGTCGATCCGGTAACGGGCTGTGAGCACCACCTCGCTCCCGTCGTATTCGCGGTCGAATTCTTCAGGCCTGGGCGCGCGGGCCTGCGTTAGGCTCGCGCACGTCATGCCGACCGACTCTGCTCGGCTTTTCATCGCCGTGCCCGTGCCGTCGGCGGTGCGCGTGGAACTCCAGCGCGTGCGCCGTCACTTCGAGCGCAGTGGAGCGCCGCGCCTTCGCTGGATCCGTGCTGAGGCGATCCATTTAACGTTGAAGTTCCTCGGCGATGTCCCGTCGATGCGCATTGGCGTCGTTGAGCGGGAATTGGAGGAGATCTGCGCCGAGACCCAGCGCCATGCCCTACGGCTCACCGGCTTCGGCGTCTTCGGTGGGCGCCGCCCGCGGGTGCTCTGGGTAGGGCTGGACGGAGCCGTCGCGGACACGGCCAAGCTCGCGGGAGCGATCGATGCACACCTGGCGGCGCACGAGTTTCCGCTCGAGCGCCGAGACTTCCGCCCGCACCTGACTTTAGCGCGCGTTCCCGACCGCGCGACTGCCAAAGATCGGGCCAACTTGGTCAGTTTGGTCAAGCAAGCTGAAGCACCCCTGCCGCTTGTCCTGCCTGTCGAACAGATGCAGCTTCTCCGCAGCGATCTGCGACCCGAAGGCGCCCGCTACACGACGCTCCGCGCGTTCCCGCTGGACGGCTCTCCATAAAGACTAAAGACATCGGACTAGCCCGAGGGCTGGGTGCTAGATTGACAGGGAAGCAGAGAAAACGTGAGGAGTGGCGCACGTTGATACGATCAGCTTTCAGATAGCGTGGCAACACAGCGGCCGCCGGTTAGGCGGTCTTTTGGTGAAGCGAGGTCGGTCTTCGCGGTCGAGAGGGCCTGAGTATGAACAGCAGTCTTATCGGCAAGATCGAAAAAGCGCGAATGTACGCGAGCGAGCCGGATCGGATCACTATCGACTCGCTGAGGTGCAGCCTGCGGGGCGACAACAGCACCCATACGGTTACCCTTGAAGCTGGCGCTTGGTCGTGCGACTGTCATTTTTTCCGGGACCACGCGACGTGTTGCCACTCCATGGCCATGGAGCGCGTACTTGGTGCACTCTTGCCCAACGAGGTGCGACCGCACGCCATCTCCGCCTAGGGACCCCTAGTGTTAGCGGTGCTGCTCCTCGTAGCGCCGGAACACTAGACAGGCGTTCTGCCCGCCAAAGCCGAAAGAGTTCTTGAGAACCAGGTCAACTTTCGTCTCCCGCGCGGTGCCTGGTACGTAATCCAAGTCGCACGCTGGGTCCGGTGTCTCCAGGTTCACGGTTGGGTGGATTAGTCCCGTCTCGATCGATCGCACTGCCGCAATCGATTCCAGTGCTCCCCCTGCCCCGAATCCATGTCCGATCATCGATTTCGTCGCGCTAATGGCGACGCGGTAGGCATCTTTCCCCAACGCGGTCTTCAGTGCTTTGGTTTCGGAGATATCGTTGAGCGGCGTCGACGTGCCGTGCGCATTGACATAGTCGATCTCTCCGGGACCGATCCCCGCATCCTTGAGCGCAGCGGTCACCGCACGTACGGGACCGTCACCGCTCGCGTCTGGGGCCACCAAATGGTAAGCGTCCGCGCTCGCGCCGAACCCGGCGATCTCCGCGCGGATACGAGCACCGCGCGCCTGTGCATGGGCCTCGCTTTCGAGTAAGAGGATACCGGCGCCCTCCGCTGGCACGAAGCCGTCACGCTCCGCATCGAAGGGACGGCTAGCTCGCTGTGGTGCATCATTGCGGGAGCTGAGCGCGCGCATCACTGCGAACGCCCCCGCCATCACCTCGACCATGGCGGCCTCGGTGCCGCCGCTGACGACCACGTCTGCCGCGCCGCGGCGGATCAACTCCGCCGCTTCGCCGATCGCTTGCGTGCCTGCCGCGCACGCCGTCACGATGGTGCTGTTGTACCCGAGCAGCCCGAATTGCATTGAGACGTTCGAGGCGGCCATGTTCGGTAGGACGCGCGGGATCAGGAGCGGGTCGAGCCGCATCGCTCCCCGCTCCTGCATGTGCAATACGCCCGCCTGGATGTTCGGAAGCCCGCCGATGCCGTTGCCCAACACAACCCCTATGCGTGTGCGGTCCTCAGCGCCGAGGTCCAGATCCGCGTCCTCAAAGGCTTGGGAGGCCGCTGCCACTGCGAATTGTGAGAAGCGCGCCATGCGCCGTGCGCCTTTGCGGGCCATGTGGTCCGTGGGCTCAAAATCCCGGACTTCGCCCGCGATCTGGCACGTTAAATCCGATGGATCGAACGCTTGTAGCCGTTCAATCCCGCTGCGTCCTGCCACGCACGAATCCCAGAACGCGTCGATGCCGATCCCAACGGGACTGATGGCACCCATACCCGTGATCACCACACGCGGGCGGTTGCGAGGCACGGTCTAGGGCTCCGCGCGCGCCGATGTTGGCGTCATGCCACGCTGCCGTAGCGTGAGGGCGCGCGTCTCAGCCGCCAAGAAGATCGACCCCAGTACGGCGATCACGTCTCGCTCGCCTGCCAGGCCGCGTGCTGCGCCGAGGGCATCGGCCACGGTCGCTTCCACCATGATTGCCCCCTCAAATCCGGCCAACGCCTCCGCCAGCGCTGGTGCCTCCAGAGCACGCGGATGGTCCGGCTGGGTCACCACGAGGGCCGCCGCGTGCTGGTGGAGGAGCTGCGCAATGGCTGCGAGATCTTTATCGCGCAACATGCCTACCACGATCACCAGCCGTTCGTGGGGAAAGTAGTTGCGCAGCGACTCCAGCACACGATCGAACGATTCGCCATTGTGCGCCGCGTCAATGACGAGCCGCGGGTTGTCGGCAATCAACTCCAAACGTGCCGGCCAACGCACTGTGGCGAGGCCTGCCCGGACCGCGCTCTGTTCGATCACCAGCCCCTGTGCTCGCAGCACCTCGATCGCGGCCAGCGCCGTCGCGGCGTTCTCGATCTGGTGGTATCCCATCAGCGGAAGCAGATAAAGGGTGCTCTTGGCTGACGTCTCTTCGCCACCTTCCTCAAAGTCGGCGGCGTTTCTCGACCAGATCCGCAGCCACTGGCCGTGTCGATCGGTACCGGCGTACTCCCAGCGGTAGTCCTTCGTCACCTGCGTCAGGGATACGCCTACCTCTTCCGCCCGCGCGATCACTCGTGCCGCTGCGGCGCGACTCCGCTGTGGACCGAGTACTGCAGCCTTAGTCCCCGGGACGATGATCCCCGCCTTCTCTGACGCGATGCGACTTAGCTCTGGCCCCAGGATGTTGACATGTTCTTCCGAGATAGCGGTGATGACCGCTGCATTCTTCTCGGCGAGTATGTTCGTGCTGTCCAGCCGGCCCCCTAGACCCACCTCGATCACTTGCGCCTCCACCGCGGCATCACGGAAAGCGAGGAAGGCCATGGCGGTCAGCAGTTCGAAAGTGCTGAGTCGGCCCGGAGCCTCGCGCAGCTCCGCTGCGACCACGGGTTCCAGTTGCGTGACCAAGTCGGCGAATATCTCTTGTGTGATCGCCACCCCATCGAGTGCGATCCGTTCAGTGAAATCATGCAAGTGCGGGCTTGTATAGAGACCAGTGCGCAAGCCCTGTGCTCGCAGGATCGACTCGACCATCGTCGCCACCGATCCCTTGCCTTTCGACCCTGCTACATGCACCGTTATGCGGCCAGCCTGCGGCCGATCCAGCCGCTTCAGCAGCGACGTGATCCGATCCAGTACGAACGCGTTCGCTTCCTGATCGGCTTGGCGAGACCGTTCGAAGTCGGCGAATCCGAGCAAGTAGTCGACAGCAGCGCGGTAGTCCATGACCACATCCCCAATGACGGACGGCCGATTGGAGACTCAGCGTACCGGTACCCTACGTCACGGCAAGGGGGAAGACCACGAAATGCCCGATCAGCAGCCCGCGCGAGCGCTACTGCTTGCCACGCACAACTCCGGCAAGGTACGCGAGTTGTGCCAACTGATCGACGCAGACTGGGCGCTGGTGGCGCCGGAAGAGGCGGGCTTAGGTCATCTCCGCGTGGTGGAAAATGGGGCCACCTACCGGGAAAACGCGGCGCTCAAGGCGCACGCATTCGCCGATGCTTCCGGTCTGCCCGCTCTAGCCGACGATTCCGGCTTGGAAGTCGACGCCTTGGCTGACGCGCCGGGCATCCGCTCGGCCCGTTATGCTGGAGTCAGCGCAACGGATGCCGCCAACCGCGCGCGGCTCCTGATGACGCTGGAGGGTGTCCCGGCAGAGAAAAGAAAGGCCCGGTATCGGGCGCTGGTCGCCATCGCACTGCCGCGCCAGTCGCGAGTTTGGTGTACGGAGGGGATCGTTGCAGGCAGCATCGCAACCGACGAGCGAGGGAGCGCGGGCTTTGGCTACGACTCGCTATTCGAATTGCCGGACGGCAGGCGCATGGCTGAACTGACCATGGACGAGAAGAATCGCATCAGCCACCGGGCCCGCGCTCTGTACGCCGCGGCGCCGTTGCTGGCACGCTTACTCACGGAGCAAAGCCGATGAGCGGTCGATCTTCTATGGGGCCAGCGGTGGCCGACACACTTGGGCGTCCTCTGCGCGACCTGCGCATCTCGGTGACCGATCGCTGCAACTTCCGCTGTCGCTACTGCATGCCGCGTGAACTCTTCGGTCCTGGCTTCGAGTTCCTCCCCAACTCCGAGATCCTCAGCTTCGAGGAGATCACCCGTTTGGCGCGGCTTTTCGTCGCGGAGGGTGTTCGCAAGATCCGGCTAACCGGCGGCGAGCCCCTTCTTCGGCGCGAGCTGCCTAAATTGGTCGCGATGCTCGCAGCGGTGCCGGACGTTGATCTGACCCTCACCACCAACGGCTCGCTGCTGGAACAACAGGCGGCGTCGCTCGCGGCGGCTGGTTTACGACGTGTGACCGTCAGCCTCGATGCGTTGGATGATGATGTCTTCCAGGCGATGACCGACGCGCGCTTTCCCGTGGCGAAGGTGCTGGCCGGGATCGACGCGGCCGCAGCGGCAGGGCTGCGGCCCGTGAAGGTCAATGCAGTGGTGCGGCGCGGCATAAACGACATAGAGATCCTGCCGATGGCGCGCTACTTCAAGGGCACCGGACACGTGCTGCGCTTCATCGAGTACATGGATGTTGGACATACCAACGGCTGGTGCCTCGACGAGGTGCTGCCGGCTGCGGAGATCGTCGAACGGATCGACGCCGAGCTGCCGCTGGAGCCACTGGAGCCCAACTACCGGGGAGAAGTGGCGGCACGCTACCGCTACCGAGACGGCTCCGGTGAGATCGGTGTCATCGCTTCAGTGACCCAGCCGTTCTGCAGCGACTGCACCCGTGCTCGTCTCTCAGCTGACGGAAAGCTCTACACGTGCCTCTTCGCGTCGGTGGGCACGGATCTTTGCCAGCCGCTGCGCAGCGGCGCAGATGACGCGCTGCTGTCACGATTAATTCGTCAAACCTGGGAAGCCCGCGAAGATCGCTACTCTGAGATCCGGTCGAGCCAAACTGTGGATCCCTCTCGCATTGAGATGTCTTATATCGGAGGCTAGCGGTGGCGGATCTCCGCTCGCTGTCCCACGTCGATACTGGAGGCCGGCTACGCATGGTGGACGTAGCAGCCAAGGATGAGAGCGAGCGCGAGGCGGTGGCCGAGGGACGCGTCTTACTGCAACGGTCGACGTTCGAGCAGATCAGGGATGTCACGCTGGCGAAAGGAGACCTCCTTACTGCGGCTCAGATCGCGGGCGTGATGGCTGCTAAGCGTACGCATGAACTCGTTCCCCTCTGCCATCCGCTTGCTCTCACGCACGTCGATGTCGCTCTCAGCCTCTCGGAGAATGCGCCCGAAGGGTTCGGCGGCGCGGTGGAGATCCGCGCGCGCGTGGGATGCCGTGGCCGCACCGGCGTCGAGATGGAAGCGTTGACTGCCGTGAGCGTGGCGGCCTTGACGATCTACGACATGGCTAAGGCCGTCGACCGCGGCATGCGTATCACAGATATCCGGCTTCGTGAGAAGCGGGGTGGGCGCTCGGGCGAGATCAAGCTGTCTTAGCGATCGCGCTTGCAGCCGCCACCGGCCAGCGCGATGAGCGTCCGCAGCGCTGCTAGGCCGTAGAGCAGGCGGTCGGCCGCACTGAGATCGACCTCTGCCAGATCCTCGCTGCGCAAGGCGACTGGATCCGGCATCCCCGGACGCTCGAAGGCCTCCGCGTCGAGGCCGATCCGCAGCTCCTTGAGTTCGCCCTCGCGCGTCACAACAATGCAGCCGTGCGCGCGTGCGCTCGGCGCCTCCGTCTCGACCTCAACGGCTTCTGTGAAGAACGCGCCGGGGAACGTGGGGAACGGACGAATGTCTGCCGCTATGCGACGGAGCAGATCCGCCACCTCGGCGGCGGCGCGTTCAATCACGCCGTTCGAGTCGTACTGATCTTCAGGGTCACTGTTCGGGTGGGTCACGCCTTGCCATGAAGTCAAACGCGTGCGCGCGTGAGTTCGCGTCGCGTCCGACCCGCCGCACACGATCGCGCGGGTCAGCGCATCAACCTATCGCTCGGATGGTACAGTGACAGAGATCCCTATGGGGCGGCGGTGAGAGTCGAGCCGGATGACGGCAGAGTTCTGGACGGCGCAGCTCCGCATCGTCAAGGGCGAAGCCAGCGAAGAATCCCCCGAGATCGCGTACGCGGAGCGCCACGGCTCCGGCAATCGTCGCGACCGTCTCTACATATTGGCTGAGCCCGCGCGCGCCGGCAGTGAGCGTTTCATCGGTGAGATGGTCACGCGGATCGGCGAAGAATTCCTCACGGCCGAGGGATCGCTCACCGGCATCATGCAGCGTAGCCTGCGCGCTCGCCACACCGAGCTGCGCGACTGGAACCGTCGCAGCCTGCCCAAGGATCGAGCCAGCTACGGTATTTCTTGCCTGCTGCTCCGCGATGACTTGCCGCTCTTGTGTCAGCTTGGTCCCAGTCTTGCCTACACCTGCCACGGCTCGAACTTCGTGCAGTACGTGCCACGTGAGAAACGCGCCGCGCGCGCGCTCGGCATCGCCGAGGTCGCGAATCCGGAGTTCCACCACGTGGAGTTCGGCGCTGACGGCTATATCCTACTCATCAGCCGTGCGGCGCATGAGATCTTTTCGGACGCCGTGCGGGAGCGGCTACAAGATACGCCGCCAGACGAAGTCCTCGCGTCCCTATACCCGTTCCTCATCACCTTGCCCAGCGTGTCGGCGCTGGTTGTCGCGCCGCTATCGGCCGTTGCCTACCTCACACCGGCGGTGCCCGTCGACGCGGATGTCGCCGCCGCGTCCATGTTGTCCCAGAGGGAGGAACCGCTGCCGGATGCCGAACCGATCCAGGCTGAACCAATACCGGGCGACGTGCGTGAGATGGGGGAGGCGGCCTCAGCCACTCCGATCGAGCCGCCGCCCGGACTCGAAGGGGAGCGGCCCGCCGCTGGCGAGACGAGCTATGGGCTCGGCGGCGCCCCGCCCCCTGCGCCGCGCGCTGCCGAAGCGCAGGGGGCGCCGTCAAGATCTGGCGGTTCGAGCGAGACCCCGGCAAGTGCGTCACTCGCTCGCGCTAGCGTCTTGGACACGATCACCGGTGGCTTGCGACGCATCCTCGGCTGGAGACACCGCACTGTTGGTGATGACCCCTGGAAGGCGGTGGAGCCCGGGATGGCGAGCAGTGCGGGACAGGGGAGGCAGCATGGCATCCCTAAGGCTGCGGAAACTTCTCCCTCACCGCTCAGCGATCTTTGGATTGGCTCGGCAGCGGCGGTTGGGTCCATCGCGTCCGATCGCATTGACCCAGTCGCGCTGGTGCTGCCGCCGTTCGAACCTGCGGAGTTCCATCTGCCTGGCACATCCAACGAGCCGCCATCCCCGCTTGAGGGCGGCGACCTGTTGGGAACGGCGGTGGATAACCTTGGAGAGCCCCCTGCCAAATCCAAAGCTGCTCAGCAGGACTCTTTATCAAGCCCAGGGGTGCAGGATGACGACCTAGCCGATCCTTCCTCCCACGAATCTCCACCTCGGAACGATGATGGCCCTCTCCCTTCTCATGAGAAGGCCGGTGAGTCAGCTGACGGTGGCTCGGGGAAGGCTGAAAGCATCTATGGGCTTGGGGAAGGGGGACCAGCACCCTCAGAGGCATCTGAGACGGCGGCGCAGAGGCATGGATCGCCAGAAACAACCCCTCGACGCCTAACCGAGAACCGCGATGATTCCTCCTCCGGCCGAGAGCAAGGGAACTGGAGCCGCTCCGCCGGAAACGACGAAGATATGGGCGAGCCCGCCCCTGCTCCTCCTCTCCTCGAACCCAGCCCGGCTAGTATGGAAGCCCCGCCAGACAGGGACGATCCTCCGGCGCACGCGAGTCTCCTCGGTCCCGGCGGCGCCACGGCTACTCCTCCCCAAGCGGTCAATCCTCTGCTCACACAAATCTTCCCGTTGTCGCTTCCCCAACAGCCGCCGTCTGCTCCGCCATTCCTTGCAGGCGGATCCGTTCCCGGTGCCGCTACCCGGGTGGCGCAACCTACTGCCGCCACGGCAGTGGCCGACTTGATGGTGGGCCAAGTGTCTTGGCTTGAAGGAGCGCACGCTTTCGAACCCGCTGAACTTGTACTCGAACCATCGGTAACCGTGGAATCAGCGGCTTGGCCCGCTAACCCCTTCAGTCCGCTGCCCCATGTTTTACTGCCAGAAAAGCGAGACCTCGACGCCACTTCTGCTACGAACCCGTTGTTTGGGTTGCGTCGCATCGTCCCCAACTTGCACGCACGTAGCCGCCCGCGTGGACCTGAAAGTGGCCGCCAGCACGGCTGGGGGACGAACTGGACAACCGTCGTTTTAGTGCTCGGTGGCACGATCGGGGTGCTCGTGATCATAGGAGGGGTGCTATTGGTGCCGGACCTGCTGCGGGAGTCGCAGTCAAACCAGGTTGACAGACTGATCGCCGAGGCGCGCTTACGCTTCCGCGCCGCCTCGCTCGAGCAGGAGCCGCAGATCGTCCGAGAGGAACTGGAACTCGCAGTCGCGAGCGTGGCGGAGGCGTTGGAGTCCGAGCCCGCTAACGAGGAAGCTGTCGTACTCCAAGCTGAGATCGAAACGGCCTTGCAGCGGATCAATCTCATCGTCCGGCCAGACGATGTCGCCGTCGCGCTTAACTTGAGCACGTTAGTCGCGCCGCCATTCGCACTGGGCGAAGTGGAGGTTGGACAGTCGGAGATCTACCTGCTGGATGAAAGCGGTGGCCGCGTCTTTGCCTGGCCGATTGAAGGTACGGGCGAACCAGTCACCGTGCTGCGCCAAGGTGACCTGGTGGGGACGACCACCGTCGCGGCTCCGGTTGACGTACATTGGTCCGTGGCCGAATCAAGTCTTTACATTCTCGATACCGAGCGGCAACTCTTTCGCTATGCGCCTGGCGCTGGACTGAGCGCCATCGGGCTACCGGATGCTGCCGCGCTTGGTTCGGTCGACGCTGTCACAGCGGAGGGAACGGCGGTCTATCTCTTAGATGTCGCTGGCGGGAGCGTCTGGCGCTACAGCAGCGGCCCGGACGGCTCACTGATCAGAGGCACGCCGGTGCTGGAGCGTACGGAGCTTACGGGCGCGAATTCCATCGTCGTGGCGGGAGCCATTTTCGTGGCCAGCAGCGACGGCCGCCTCCGTCGCTTTTTCGGCGGCGGCGAGCAAGCATTCACAGAAGTTGGTCTCGATCGTCCTCTCTTATTTGCTGCTTCGCTGAAGCTCGGGAGCCAGACCGGCCTGATCTACGCGGTCGATCGGGGTAACAATCGCGTGGTTGTCTTCGACCCATCTGGCGGTTTGCGCGTCCAGATCCGAGATGACCTCCTCGCCGGTCTACGCGGGGTCGCCGTCGACGAGGCTGCCGGTCGGCTCTATTACGTCACACCTGACGCACTCTTGACTTCGGCGTTACCTGCGTTCCCGTCCTCGGCCGCGGCCCCGACCAACTAGCGCTGTACACGCCTATCCAAACGGCTGGCTAAACTGCTGCTGTGTCCTTCACGGTACTCGCGCTCGAAACCTCTTGTGACGAGAACGCTGCTGCGGTGGTAGCGGACGGCCTAACTATTCGAGCATCGGTTGTCGCTTCACAAATCGAAGTCCATCGTCGGTACGGCGGCGTTGTGCCCGAACTCGCGGGGCGAGAGCATCTGCGCAGCCTCGCTGCCGTTCTACAAGAGACTCTCCATGATGCTGGTTGTAGTTGGACGGACCTCAATGCAATCGCCGTCACGCAGGGTCCCGGCCTCGGAGGCTCGCTCCTTGTCGGGGTGAACGCCGCGAAGGCGATCGCCTGGGCCCGCGGTCTGCCTTGCCTGCCGGTACATCACATTGAGGGCCATATCTATGCAAACTGGTTGGATCTGGCCCGCGCCCGGCATGGCGGCGCGCCCCCGCCGCTCCCCGCAGTCTGCCTGGTGGTGAGTGGCGGCCACAGTGAGCTGCTCCTGATGGAGAATCACGGTCGTCTCACGCGGCTGGGCGGCACGCTTGACGACGCAGCTGGCGAAGCCTTCGATAAAGTGGCGCGGCTTCTCGGGCTCCCCTTTCCGGGCGGGCCTCCCATCGAGCAAGCTGCCGCCACAGCCCAGCGCGCGGCTGAACGGCTCCCCCGTGCGCGGCTCCCGGGCACGTTCGACTTCTCGTTCAGCGGCCTCAAAACGGCAGTGTTGCACAGGATCCGCGAGCAGCCGCCGCAAAACCCCGGTCCGCTGGCCCGTGCCTTCCAGGAGGCCGTGGTCGATGCGCTGGTGACGAAAACGGCGGCGGCGGCGGCGATGTACGAGGTCCGTACGGTGCTGGCCGCTGGTGGTGTCGCTGCCAACGGCGCACTGCGAGACGCCTTGCAGGAGCGTTGTGGAGAGCGGTTGGGGATCGAGGTACGTCTGCCCCCGCTGGCACTCTGTACAGATAATGCCGCGATGATCGGCGCGGCCGCCTTCTACCGGCGGGATGCCCTCGGCGATGGCGGCCTGGGCTTCGATCTCTTCTCCACGGCAGGGACGCATTCGATCGCAAAACCCGCACCGCGCTCTTCTACGACAACCGATTAGCGCAGCTGCACGCCCGAGGTCGGTGGCACTGACTGCACAAGCTGCTCAATCGCCGCACTCGCTTGAGGCTCGTGCGCGCGGAAATGGCGCAATGGGCAGATCGCTACCGCCCCACAGCCGCAGTAGCCTCTCTCCAAGGCAAGCAGGCCCTGCGTGCAGCCGTTGCGCCAGTCCCGCAGACCGGCCGCCGTCAGTTGCGCGCGCAAGGTCTTCGTTCGCCCGTAGTGAGCACCCGGCAGCGTTAGCCAACTCCGTTCTAGCTTGGTGACATCCATGCCTGAAGCCGCCAACGCGAATGGGTAGGCCGCGTCGACAAGCAATTGGGTAGCCGCCTGGTTGCTCAGGCCGCTGAGCGCGCGCAGCTCCCGTGTCGCCTCGGCGGCCGGCGCCGAAGCTAGGGCTGCGAAGCGCGCGGCGATCGCACGATCCGGGGCGATCACGCGCGCCGCGGATCGCAGGCGCCGCTCTATGGAATTAGCCGGGCGCGCCGGGGTTACGGGCGGCAGTCGCTCGTCCCACAGTGCGCGTCGTACCGTTTCGTAGCCGCGCAATAAGATCGTTGCGAATGTTGACTCATCACCCGGTTGCAGGGCAGGCAGGTCGGCAAGAGGTACGAAACGGGCCAATGCGCTCATCGTCGCTGCTCCGGTGCCACCTTGGCCTAATGCGCGCAACAGCGCTTCGTAGGCGACTTGGTCTCGACAGGAGTCTGGTGCTGGAGGCACTCCAGGTAGGGCATGTAGTGCCCTGCCTACTACCAATGCCTTCGCTCGCAGGCGCCGCCGCCCCAGTCGCATCAGCGCAGTGCGGAGTGCCTGCGGTTGGCGCGTGAGCGAGAGCGCGCAGCACTGTTCCACTGCAGCGGGCGACGTGGCGCCGGATTCGGTCACCCGTAGCTCGGCGATACGTCCGCATCGCGGCCGCGTGTTTCCGCCGCCGCCCGCTGCGACGATGTGCAGCGTCACCGCCCGGTAGGCAGGGTCGCTCTCATGGCCGTGGGCCCACCAATCGGCTAGGCGGCAATGCATCTCAACATCGCCGCGCACGGGGCGCTGCTTTCCATTGAGGAAGATGGCGTTGCGGAAGTCCGGCCCGGCGCCGCTGTTCGCGCGGCCGCGAAAGATCACGCGCAGTAACTCGCCGTCCAGGCAGCGCAGTGGCTGCGGCAGTGGGTCCTCCGCCCAGACCCGCTGCAACTCCGCCTCGCCAGTTGGCCCCGGGGTACGGGTCGCAGTCGCTTGCATCCCTTTTACTTAGGGGACAAGCGCTGGCGCTTGCCAGGTCTCTCCCTAAGTGGATCCCTTTCCTTTTGCGGGAGCGTCCCGGTACGGTCGACGCCGACGGCTTCGCTCTCTGCGGGTGGATGGAGACTGCTTGTCCGGTACGCGAAGCCGGCCTGCTCCGCAATCAAGGTGAGCAGGCGCGACGAAGGTCCACGGGGGCGGTAGCGTCCGGTTTCCCACTCCGAAACAGTTTGCTGGCGAGCGTTTAGCTCCTCCGCCAGCTCGGTTTGGGTGAGCCGCATATGGCGCCGCAACCGAAGGATTGTGCGCGCATCCCAGTCGGGGTCCCTGCGTTTGGGAGTTCGGTGCTGCGCAGTTTTTGCTTGTTGCTGCGTGCCGCGCTGCTCTCTCTTCACCGTTGCAGGATACACGGTTCCGTGTTTTCCGAACATACCTCTTGGCGATTCGCCCTTGGAGCGCTTCCGATGCTGCGGCTGCATTGCGGCTCTTGCATCCCGGCCAGGCGAGCCGATACTATGCCGCTTGGCACTCAAAGGTGAAGAGTGCTAAGCACAACCGTCCGACGAGGCGGGTATTCCAGATCCGGCCGGCACCGGCCGACCAAACGAGCGCCGAGAGGAACCATGGCAGATAGCAGCTTCAGACTCGAGCCCCTGGGCGACCGCATCGTGATCCAGCCGTTGCAGCAAGAGCAAGTGCTCGCCAGCGGCATCGTGATTCCGGAGACCGCAAAAGAGAAACCCCAGCAAGGGGAAGTGATCGCGGTAGGCCCCGGCAAGCGCGATGAGAGTGGCGAACGCATCCCGCTTGACATCGCGGTTGGTGACCGGATCCTTTATAAGAAGTACACCGGTCAAGAGGTCAAGGTGGAACGCGACGACTTGATCGTGCTCGAGGAGCGCGAGATCCTCGCTAAAGTTATTGTCTAGCCCGCAGGGTCCTTCCCCAAGCGTGCACTATCGCCGCCCGCTCGCTTCGTAGCGAACGGTGCCGGCCCCGAGGAAAGGACGTTCGGAATGCCCCCAAAGCAGTTATTGTTCGATCTCACGGCGCGCAAGGCGCTGAAAGAAGGCGTCGATCAACTCGCCAACGCAGTTCGCATCACGCTGGGTCCACGTGGCCGCAACGTGGTGTTGGAAAAGAAGTTTGGCGCTCCCCTGATCATCAATGACGGCGTGACAATCGCCCGCGAGATCGAATTGCAGGGCCCCTTTGAAAACTTAGGCGCGCAGCTCGCCAAGGAGGTCGCAACCCGCACCAACGATGTCGCCGGTGACGGCACCACTACTGCGACCGTGCTTGCCCAGGCGATCGTTGGCGAAGGCATGCGCAACCTCGCCGCTGGGGCCAGTGCGATGGGACTGAAGCGCGGCCTCGATAACGGATCGCGCGCGATCGTGGAGGAGCTGCGCAGTCAAGCGCGGCCGGTGCAGACCAAGGATGAGATCGCTGCGGTCGCCTCCATCAGTGCGGCCAACGAAGAGGTCGGCCAGATGATCGCCGATGTCATGGAAAAGGTCGGCAAGGATGGCGTCATCACGGTCGAGGAGTCCAAGGGCCTGCAGATGGATACGGAATTCGTCGACGGGTTGCAGTGGGACCGCGGCTACATCTCCCCCTACTTCGTCACTAATCCCGACCGCATGGAGGCATCCATTGAGGACGCCTACATCCTTCTGACCGACTACAAAATCTCGGCTGTCAATGACATCGTCCCGCTCGTCGAGAAGGTACTGCAGATCACGAAGAATTTCATAATCATCGCCGAGGATATCGACGGCGAAGCGCTCGCCACTCTGGTCGTCAACAAGATGCGTGGCACTGTCAATGTGCTCGCGATCAAGGCGCCCGGTTTCGGCGACCGGCGCAAGGCGATGCTTGAGGATATCGCCATTCTCACCGGTGGCACCGCGATTCTCAGGGATATGGGCCGGACTTTGGAGCAGATACAAGTAGCCGACCTCGGCCGGGCGCGCCGCGTCGTTTCGACCAAGGACAGTACTACGATCGTCGAAGGTGCAGGAAGCGATGAGGCGGTTCAGAATCGCATGAAGGAGATCCGCGCTGCCATTGATGTCACCTCGTCCGATTTCGATCGCGAGAAGCTCCAAGAGCGCCAGGCCCGCCTGGCAGGTGGCGTGGCCGTCCTCAAGGTTGGTGCTCCTACTGAAGTGGAGCTGAAAGAGAAGAAGGCCAAGCTTGAGGATGCGCTCAGCGCTACCCGCGCTGCGGTGGAGGAGGGGATCGTCGCTGGTGGTGGCGTTGCCTTGCTCCGCTCCCGCTCCGCGCTGGAGCCTCTGCGCAAACAGCTCGATGGTGACGAACTCACGGCAGTCGAGTTGCTTCACACGGCGCTCGTCTCTCCCCTCGTCCGTATCGCTGAGAACGCTGGACAAGAAGGGGCGGTTGTGGTCAATGCTGTCAGCCGTAAGGACAACGCCGAGTATGGCTACGATGCGGCTCGCGACCAGTACGGCAGTATGTTCGAGTTGGGCATCCTCGACCCCGTCAAGGTTGTGCGGTCCGCTATCGAAAACGCCGTTTCCATCGCCGGGATGGTGTTGACTACGGACTCGCTGGTCACAGACATCCCCGTCAACGCGCCGGCGATTCCGCCTGGCGCTGGGATGCCAGAGGATTACTAGTCAGAGGACTGTTAGATCGTCAGATCTAAATAGGCGAACGAGAACGGGGCCCCAAGGGGCCCCGTTCTCGTTCGTGGCCTCTGTCTTTTGGAGGCCCTTGACTAGAAAAAAGGGATGTAGAGAGAACTAGTCGTCTTCTCCTGGCTCAGCGACGTATCCCTCCTTGGTGATCGAGTCGAGACTGAAACCACCGCTGGCAGCTGCTCCAACCGGCTCTCCAGCCTTCTCCCTCAATTCGTCGAAGCTGAAGCCGAGACCTGCCAGTTGCTCGTCGCTCAGACGGCCGACCTGTTGTTCGGGCTCGAG
Source organism: Dehalococcoidia bacterium (assembly GCA_965220315.1). Taxonomy (GTDB): domain Bacteria; phylum Chloroflexota; class Dehalococcoidia; order Bin125; family Bin125; genus JAPOXK01. The sequence goes on along the minus strand of CBDCPP010000002.1, from coordinate 107,890 downwards.
TAGGCCTTCGCCATAGTCGCCGGTGCTCAGCACACTTACTGGCTCCGGCTCTGGCAACGACGGCAACTCGATCTTCGAGCGCGCCGGAATCAGCTTGCCGATGATAACGTTCTCCTTGAGTCCTTCTAGCTGGTCCACGGAACCCTGCACTGCAGCCTCGGTGAGCACCCGCGTCGTCTCTTGGAACGACGCGGCTGCCAACCACGAGTCGACTGAGAGCGAGGCCCGTGTCACTCCCAGCAGCACGGACTGTGCCGTTGCGGGCTCCTGCCCCGCCGTCAGCAGGCGCTGGTTGAGTTCCTCATAGGCGAAGCGATCGATCAGCTCGCCAGCCAACAGATCCGAGTCGCCCGGATGCTCGATCCGCACGCGGCGCAACATCTGCCGCACGATCACCTCAATGTGTTTGTCGTTGATGTTGACCCCTTGCGCGCGGTAGACCTGCTGGACCTCGGTCACGAGATAGCGGTGCACAGCGTCGACCCCGAGGATGCGCAGCATGTCCTGCGGATTCACGGCACCTTCGGTGATCTGGTCGCCCCCTTGCACCTGCGCGCCTTCATCAAGCCGCAGCCGCGCGGCGGCGGGGATCGCGTACTCGCGCACGTCTTCGTGCTCGTACACGATCCCGATCTTGCGAGCACGCGCCTTCCGCTCCACGCGTCCGGCGACACGCGCGCGGATCGCCGGACGCTGCTTCGGCTTGGTAGCTTCGTCTTCCGCTGCGGGCAGCGTGGCGAGCTCCGCACCCTCCTCCACCTCGTCCCCATCCTTCACAATAGTGCGCGCGCCAGCTGGTAGCTCGTATTCATCGCGGAAGGTCTCCCGAGCTGTCAGCCGAACCTTGCGGATCTCTCCCTCACGCAAGATCGATACCTGCCCGTCGATCTCAGCGATCACAGCTTGACCCTTGGGGGCACGCGCCTCGAAAAGTTCCTCTACGCGCGGCAACCCGCTTGTAATGTCCTGCCCCGCCACTCCGCCTGTGTGGAACGTCCGCATCGTCAGCTGTGTTCCCGGTTCGCCAATGCTCTGCGCAGCGATGATTCCCACCGCTTCGCCTAGTTCCACGGGACGGCCCGTGGCCAAACTGCGGCCGTAGCATTTCTGGCAAACGCCGACGCGCGAATTGCAAAGCATCGGACTGCGAACGTAGAAACTGCTCACCCCTTGCTCGGTCAGCTTGTCCAGCGTGTCTTCATCCAGCAGCGTGCTGGATTCGGCCAGCACCTCCCCCGTTTCGGGGTGCACGGCTACTCCTGCCAAAAAGCGCCCTGCCACCCGCTCTCGCAGCGGTTCCAGCAAGCCGCGGTCCTCAGGCTGCTCACGGAACAGCAAGCCATTCGGGTTAACACAGTCCTCCTCACGGACGATCACGTCTTGTGCCACGTCGATCAACCGGCGCGTGAGATAGCCACTGTCCGCTGTGCGCAGTGCCGTGTCGGCTAGCCCCTTGCGGGCGCCGTGCGTCGAGATGAAGTATTCCAGTACGGAAAGCCCTTCCTTGAAGGAAGAGCGAATCGGCAACTCGATGATCCGGCCCGATGGATCCGACATCAAGCCTCGCATACCGGCCATCTGCCGCACCTGTGCGATGTTCCCTTTGGCGCCGCTCGCCACCATGAGGTAGACGGATCCGTACTCACCTAGATGATCGGAGATGGCATTGGTGACCTTGTCCGTGGCTTCGGTCCAGACTTGCACCGTCTGGTCGTAGCGCTCGGTGCCCGTCATCAGTCCCATCTGATACTGCTCGCGGATCTCCTCGACGCGCTGCTGCGCTTCTTGCAACAGTGCCTCCTTCTCCTCTGGCACGCGGATCTCGTCGGCCGCGATCGTGATGCCGGAGCGCGTTGCGTATCTGAAGCCTACGTGCTTGATGTGATCCGCGAACTCCGCGGTTTCGTCCGTGCCCAGCTCCACATAGGAACGTGTCACGAGCTCTTTGAGTGCTTTCTTGTCCATCAGCGCGTTTTGATAAGGCAGTCCCTTCGGGACCACTTCATCAAAGATGATGCGCCCTACCGTCGTTTTCACTAACTCGCTATTGGTCCGTTCGTCACGCACCAGAATCTTGGCGTGCAGCGACAGCTTGTTCAGATCATGCGCCAGCCGCGCTTCTTCGAATGAGCTATACACGCCCTGGGGCGGTGACCCTGCTCGGTACTCGCCCTGCTGGTTCTCTGTGACGATCGTGAGGTAGTAGCAGCCCATAACCATATCGAGCGTCGGTGCGATCACCGGCTCGCCCGAAGAGGGCGAAAGCAAGTTGCGCGTGCTCAGCATGATCTGGCGCGCCTCTGCTACGGCTTCCCGGCCCAGCGGCACATGGACCGCCATTTGGTCGCCATCGAAGTCAGCGTTGAACGCGGCGCAGACCAACGGGTGAATCTGGATGGCGCTGCCGTCCACCAACACTGGCTCAAACGCCTGGATCCCAAGGCGGTGCAGCGTGGGCGCGCGGTTGAGCAGCACCGGGCGCGACTTCACGACATCGTCCAGCACGTCCCACACTTCGGGGTGGGCCCGCTCTACGACGCGCTTAGCGCTCTTAATATTGTGGGCGAGCCCCCGTTCGACGAGTTCATGCATGATGAACGGCTTGAACAGCTCCAAGGCCATGCGTTTTGGCAGCCCACACTGGTGCAGCTTCAGTCCCGGTCCTACCACGATCACCGAGCGGCCCGCGTAGTCGACTCGTTTCCCCAGCAAGTTCTGCCGGAAGCGCCCCTGCTTGCCCTTCAGCATGTCGGACAGGCTCTTGAGTTTGTGGCTTCCGCTCCCGGTCACGGCGCGGCCGCGTCTCCCGTTGTCGATCAACGAGTCGACGGACTCTTGGAGCATCCGCTTCTCATTGCGGATGATGATCTCCGGTGCCCCGAGTTCCAACAGCCGCTTGAGGCGATTGTTGCGGTTGATCACTCGGCGATAGAGATCGTTTAGGTCGGATGTCGCGAAACGGCCACCGTCTAGCTGGACCATCGGCCTCAGGTCCGGCGGCAAGACCGGCAGCGCTTGGAACACCATCCATTGGGCCTTGTTGCCCGACTTCCGCAGCGCCTCCACGACGCGCAGGCGCTTCATCGCTTTCTTGCGCCGCTGGCCGACGGCGGAAGCTACTTGGTTCTGCAGGCGTGTACTGAGCTCATCCAAGTCGATCCGATCGAGAATGCTCAGCAGCGCTTCGGCGCCCATTCCCACATGGATCACGCCTGGGTAGCGCTCCCGCAACTCCACGGCACGCTGCTCGGTGAGCACTGCCGCGCTGAAGTCGAGCTCTTGCACGGGGTCGCGCAGCGTCGCCAGCTCGGCTAGACGGTCCTGTGCACCGTTGTTGATCTCGTCACGTAAGGTGTTGAACTGTTCGCGCAGGCCGTTCTCCTGGACGAAAAACCGGTCTCGCGTGTCCTGTTCATCCTTCGCGACCTGCTTCTCGATAGCTGCGGCGTCCTTCTTTGCCTGCCGCTCGGCCGCCCTGATCTGTTGTGCAAGTTTTTTCTCGACGGTCTTCAACACTCGCCGCGCCACAACTGGTTCCGTGTACCGGACTATCACCACCTCGTTCAGCGTAAGATTGCGGCGTGCGGTCTTGCCGTCGCTCTCCTCAACGGCCACGCGCAGCGCCTGGGCCTCTTCCTGCAGCGTGGCGGTGCGCTTCTCCAGCGCCTCCTCGTTCGCCTGCAGTGCCTGCTTCAGCGCGGTCTGGATTTCGGCCAGCGCCGTCTCGCGTGCTTTCTCAACCTGCGCGAGTTTCTGATCTAGGTCGGTCTCGGCGTCCTCAACGTCGTCCTTCGCATCCAGCTTGAGGCGTTCGATCGCTTTCGCACGCTGCTCTTCATTCACGGCGCTGATGATGAACTGGGCGAAATACAGCACCCGCTCCAGCGCGCGTGGGGAGATGTCCAGCAACAGCGCCATGCGGCTCGGCGTACCTTTGACGAACCAAATGTGGCTCACGGGCGCTGCCAGTTCGATATGAGCCATGCGTTCGCGACGTACCTTGCTGCGCGTTACCTCCACGCCGCACTTGTCGCAAATGATTCCCTTGTAGCGGACTCGCTTGTACTTCCCGCACATGCACTCAAAGTCCTTCTGCGGACCGAAAATCTTCTCGCAGAAGAGCCCATCCTTCTCCGGTTTGAGCGTGCGGTAATTAATCGTTTCAGGCTTCGTGACCTCCCCGTACGACCACGACCGAATCTGGTCGGACGATGCCAGCGCGATGCGGATTGCGTCGAAGTCGTTGACCTCAAGCACGGACCACCTCCTCGCCCTCGAAGCCGGATAAATTGATGCCTAGTTCTGGGACTTCAGAGCCAACTGCGGCATCTTCAATCTCCATACGTTGCTCTTCGGGGTTCAGCACCTCAACCGAAAGTCCCAGACTTTGCAACTCTTTGACGAGTACCTTGAACGACTCAGGCACGCCCGGCTCCAGCACCGGGTCGCCCTTGACGATCGCCTCGTAGACTTTCAGTCGCCCGACGACATCATCGCTTTTGACGGTCAGAAGCTCCTGCAGAATGTGGGCGGCGCCGTACGCCTCCAATGCCCAGACCTCCATCTCGCCGAAACGCTGCCCGCCGAACTGCGCTTTCCCGCCCAAAGGTTGCTGTGTAATCAGCGAATAGGGGCCCGTCGACCGCGCGTGGATCTTATCCTCCACAAGGTGCACCAGCTTCATCATGTAGATGTAGCCAACCGATACCGGTTGGTCGATCTGCTCACCCGTGCGGCCGTCGTAGAGCCACTGCTTGCCGAAGATCGGCGGCGACCCGCGCCCGCTGTTGAAGGCCGTCTGCGCGCGCGCCACTAGATCCTCGTAGGGTACGCCGCGCGTGCGCGCTTCCCCAATTGACTCAAGCCACAGCTCCAGACACGCACGGCGGGCGGCGCCCAGCACGCTCTCGTCGAAGACGGGGTCCGGATCGACGCCTTGCTCGCGCAGCCAGCTTGCGGCCTCCTCTTGATTGATCGCCTGCTTCATGCCATCGACGGTCGCGCGTCGCTCGATTGCCCTGGCCTCCCGTGCAATCCAGGCACGGCCCAGCGCGTCCTCCACGGCGATGTCGCTCGCGCCGTCGAAAACCGGCGTAATAGCTCGGAAGCCAAGCATGTTTGCCGCCCAGCCAAGGTGCGTCTCAAGCACTTGCCCCAGATTCATGCGGCTCGGAACCCCGATCGGATTCAGAATGATGTCTACGGGCGTGCCGTCTTCTAGGTGCGGCATGTCCTCCGTCGGCATGATCCGGGAGATCACACCTTTGTTGCCATGGCGGCCTGCCATCTTGTCGCCCTCGGATAGCTTGCGGCGCTGCGCGATAGTGACGCGCACGAGCTGATTGACGCCGGCCGGGAGTTCGCCGTGATCCTCGCGACGGAAGATCCGAACGTCCACCACCTTCCCGCGCTCCCCATGCGGCACGCGCAGCGACGTGTCCTTCACCTCGCGCGCCTTCTCACCGAAAATCGCGCGCAGCAGCTTTTCCTCAGCGGTGAGTTCGGTCTCGCCTTTGGGTGTGATCTTCCCCACCAAGATGTCGCCGGGGTAGACTTCGGCGCCGATCCGCACGATTCCGTCCTCATCCAAGTCGCGCAGCGATTCCTCGCCTACGTTCGGGATGTCCCGGGTGATCTCTTCGGGGCCCAGCTTCGTGTCGCGCGCTTCGACTTCGTGTTTGGCGATATGGATCGACGTGAACCTGTCGTCCTGCACCAGCGACTCGGACACGATGATCGCGTCCTCGAAGTTGTACCCTTCCCAGGCCATGAACGCCACCAGAACGTTCTGACCCAACGCCAGCTCTCCGTTGTGCGTGGACGATGAATCTGCCAGCGGCTGGTCGGCGCTTACCCGATCGCCTTTGGAGACGATCGGGCGTTGATTCACGCAGGTGCCTTGATTCGAGCGCATAAACTTCGTGAGCGGGTAAGCGATTTCCTTATCGTCCTCGTAGTGCACGACAATTGCCTCTGCCGTCGCGCGCAGCACCTCCCCGTCTTTCTCCGCGAAGATCACCTGCCCGGAGTCGTACGCGGCGGGACGCTCCATCCCCGTTCCCACCAACGGCATCTCTGGCCGCACGAGTGGTACCGCTTGCCGCTGCATGTTCGAGCCCATCAAGGCGCGGTTCGCGTCGTCATGCTCCAAGAAGGGGATCAGCGATGTCGCCACCGATACGATCTGCTTCGGTGAGATATCCATGTAATGGACTTGCCAAGGGGGCACCTCGTCGAAGTGATCGCCCTCGCGGATCTCAACCAACTCTTCCGTGAAGTGGCCATCCACGCTGAGTTTCGCGTTGGCCTGTGCCACGACGAAGCGTTCCTCCTCATCGGCGGTGAGGTATTCGATCCGCTCGGTGACGCGCGGTTGCAGAGGCACCATCTGGTCACCGAGTGGCTTGAAACGCCGGATTGCTGCGCTGGTGAGCTGCTCCCCCGCCTTCGCGATGATCCCGCCGCGCGGCCCAACGACATCCTCACGCAGGTAGTGTCCCTCCAACTCCAGCGAATCCGTTGGAAGTTCCGTGATTACCTTGCGGTATGGCGTCCGGATAAAGCCGAAATCGTTGATCATGCTGTAAGTGGCGAGGCTCCCGATCAGGCCGATGTTCGGTCCCTCGGGTGTCTCGATCGGACAGATCCGCCCGTAGTGGCTGTGGTGCACGTCGCGCACGTCGAAGCCGGCGCGATCGCGGCTGAGGCCACCGGGGCCGAGTGCGCTCAGCCGCCGTTTGTGGGTCAGCTCCGCCAGTGGGTTAGTCTGATCCATGAACTGACTCAACTGACTGCCGCCGAAAAACTCCTTCATTGCTGCGACTACCGGCCGGATGTTAATCAGCGCACTCGGCGTCGCCTGCTCAGGGTCTGTGATCGTCATGCGCTCTCGTACCACGCGCTCCATGCGCAAAAGACCCACACGGAATTGGTTCTGAATCAGTTCGCCCACCGCGCGGACCCGCCGATTACCGAGGTGATCGACATCATCCGGCTGCCCCTCGTCGTTGTTAATGCGAATCTGTTCGCGCACAATCGCGACCAGGTCGCTCAGCGCGAGTGTGCGTTCCTCCGTCTCGCGGTGGTGCAAGCGCTTATTGAGCTTGTAGCGCCCCACTCTCCCGAGGTCGTACCGGCGAGGGTTGAAGAACAAACTTTCGATCAGACCCCGTGCGTTCTCCGTGGTCGGCGGGTCGCCGGGCCGCAGCCGACGATATACCTCCAGCAAGGCCCAGGCCTTGTCACGAGGTCCCTCGTCGCTTGGGATCGGTTCCTTCGCGATCGTGCTGTCGAGGTAGCGATGTATGGAACCCGTATCGACGTCTTCCAGCAGCGCGCGGATTCGCTCCTCCGTGCCGAGCTGTGAGTCATCCGCATTCTTCGGATCGGTGTCCAGCGCCCGCAGCAACGTCGTCACGGGGATCTTACGCTTGCGGTCAACTTTGGCCGTGAGGAGGTCGCGGTTGCTCGTTTCCAGTTCTAGCCAAGCGCCTCGGTTGGGGATGAGTTTGGCCGCGCAAAGGCTGCGGCCAGTTGTGGGGTCCTGTGTGGTGCTGAAGTACACACCTGGCGACCGTACCAGCTGACTCACCACTACGCGCTCGGCGCCGTTGATGATGAAGGTGCCGGTCTGGGTCATCAGCGGGAAATCGCCCATGAAGAGCTCTTGCTCCTTGATTTCGCCGCTCTCCTTCACCACCAGTCGCACCGTGACCCTCAGCGGTGCCGAGTACGTCATGTCGCGATTGCGGCATTCGTGCTCGGAGTATTTCGGCTCCCCCAGCGCATAGTTGCCGAAGATCAACTCCATGCGGTTGCCCGTGAAGTCCTCGATCGGAGCGACCTCTTCGAATAGCTCCTTGAGGCCCTCCCGCAAGAACCAGTTGTACGAGTCCAGCTGCACCCGGATGAGGTTGGGCAGCTCTAGCACCTCCGGACTGCGTGCGTACACCTTCGTATCGGAGGGGACCAATGCATGCTCGGCGATTCGGGGAGTGCGCAGTTCAGTGGTCACAGGGATCGTCTCCTCCTCGCTCAATGCTGGACGGGTGGCTTCCGGCTTCTAGCGAAGCCAGAGCCGCAGAGTGGCCTTGATGGGGGCTATCAATCACGCAGAGGCTGAGAATGGCGCTTCGTGAACGAAGCCGGGCCAAAGTCTTGGAGTGCGCCGTGGTTTAAAATGGCGGAGAGTGGGCCGACAGCCATCAAAGATCGATTCTCCTCATACACGTGGATCGACTCTCGCCATGTTTGGCGACAGAGATGTTATAGGCGTCAGGATTAACTGGGCATGAAGAATCAATGTGAGCCTATGCGGGGCTGGGCAACGCGTCAACCAGCCCGCTGACCCCCTCTGCAGCGCGGGATATACTGACGCCCGGCCGATGGGCAAGAGGAGCGCACTTCTTGGTACTGCAGGGGCCGTCGATCTTTACTGGTAATGCTCATCAAGCGCTGGCCTCGCGTATCTGTGCCTATCTCGAGCAACCACTCGGCCACGCCGAAGTCTTCTCCTTCTCCAACGAAAACATCTTCGTCCAAGTGGGCGACAACGTCCGCGAGCGTGATGTCTTCGTTGTCCAGCCCGCTGCGCGCCCCGTCAACCAAAACTTCATGGAGCTGCTCATCATGTTGGACGCGCTACGCCGCGCCAGCGCTGGGCGCGTCACTGCCGTCGTTCCTTACTATCCCTATGGCCGCTCCGATAAGAAGGATCAGCCTCGCGTGCCGATCACAGCCCGGCTCGTCGCCAACCTCATCGAGACGGCCGGCGCGGACCGCGTCCTGACTGTTGACCTCCATGCTGGCCAGATCCAGGGTTTTTTTAACGTCCCCACGGATGAGCTGACCGCGCTCAAGCTCCTCGCTACCCACTTTCGTACGCAAGACTTTGACGGCGTCGTCGTCGCGCCCGACCTCGGCAGTGCCAAGCGTGCCCGGAATCTCGCCCACCTCTTGGGAAGTCCCTTGGCGCTCTCAGAGAAACGCCGGCAAGCCAACAATGACTCCGCCGAGATGCTTCACCTCATCGGCGAGGTGGACGGTCGAGACGCGCTCATCATTGATGACGAGATCGACACCGCTGGCACGCTCGCGGGTGTCGCCGCGCTCGTTAAGGAGAATGGCGCCCGCGATGTTTACGCGGCTGCTACCCATGGGGTTCTCTCCGAGCCAGCGCTCTCCCGCATCGATGAGGCGCCGATCAAGCAGGTGATCATCACGGACACATTGCCTCCCCCTCTCCCCACCGCTAGTAAGAAGATCACCATCTGTTCGGTTGCCCCGCTCTTGGGCGAGGCGATCCGTCGCATCCATACTGGGCAGTCGATCGGCGAACTCTTCAAGTGACTGCGGCCTCGGGGCTGCCCTGCGCTAGCGACTTCCGAAACACTATTCCCTCGCCACTCGCACTATGCTCAAAGGTAGCTGTTCGCACTGGAACAGTCCGGGGCGGCCACGAGGGGCGGGGTGCCCCTCCGGGGTGCATCGGGAGGCTTGATGAGACTGCTAGACGGCGCCAAGAGGCTCATTGGCGACGCGAACCGCCGCGAGATCAGTCGGCTGCATAGCGTCGTCGCTGAAATTAACGCTTGGGAGCCGGAGATTGAGCGACACACCGACGCCGACCTGCGCGCCAAAACTGCCGAATTCCGTGCCCGCCTCGCCGATGGTGCCGACTTGGACGACATCCTCACCGAAGCCTTCGCCGTTGTGCGGGAGGCCTCCAAACGCTGGCTTCAAATGCGCCACTTTGATGTACAGCTCATCGGCGGGATGGTGCTTCACCAGGGCAAGATCGCGGAGATGCGCACCGGCGAGGGCAAAACTCTCGTCGCCACACTGGCCGTCTACCTCAACGCTCTGGAGGGCGACGGCGTTCACGTTATCACCGTCAACGACTACCTCTCGAAGCGCGACGCCCGCTGGATGGGCGTGATTTATCAGGGCCTCGGACTCAGTGTCGGCGTCTTGCAACACAGCGCCGCCTTCCTTTTCGACCCGGACTACGAACCAAGCGGCGAAGAAAGCGAAGAAGGAAACGAAACGGCCGAGCCCAGTAGGAACAAGGGCAGAGACGCTACCGCAGAGGAGCGGGCCAAGCGCGCCCAGCGAGGGGACATGCGCTTCCTGCGCCCAGTACCGCGTAACGAGGCCTACGGCGCCGATATCACCTACGGCACCAACAACGAGTACGGCTTTGACTACCTGCGCGACAACATGGCTACGGAAGCCGAGCGCCGTGTCCAACGTCCCCTGACCTACGCGATCGTTGATGAGGTCGACAACATCCTCATTGACGAGGCACGCACGCCGCTCATCATTAGTGGCCAGGCCGAAGAGAGCTTGGACCTCTACCGCACCTTCGCCCGCATCGCCCCCCAGCTCACTGAAGGCGCTGACCTCACCATCGAACTCAAGTCGCGCACCGTCGCGCTTACCGAGTCCGGCATTGAGAAGGTCGAGGCCATACTCGGCATCGACAATCTCTTCGCCGGCGAACAAGCCCGTCTCACGCGCTTCCTTGAGGCTGCCCTCCGCGCGCAGTTCGTCTATCACCGCGACCGCGACTACGTCGTGCGCAACGGTCAAGTCATGATCGTCGATGAGTTCACCGGCCGCCTTATGGAGGGTCGGCGCTATTCGGAAGGCCTGCACCAAGCGATCGAAGCCAAAGAGGGCGTCAAAGTCCAGCGCGAGTCAGTCACCCTGGCCACCATCACCTACCAGAACTACTTCCGCCTCTACCGCAAACTCGCTGGGATGACGGGTACCGCCGCTACCGAAGCGGAAGAGATGCACAAAATTTACGGACTGGACGTGATCGTAATCCCTACCCACCAACCCATGATCCGCAACGACCATTCCGACGTGATCTACCGCTCGGAGAACGCCAAGTACAAAGCCGTTGTCGATGAGATCGCTGACGTGAGCGGGCGCGCCCGCCCTGTGCTGGTGGGCACGGTAGCGGTAGAAACCTCAGAACGACTGTCGGAGATGCTGACACGCCGCGGTGTCAAGCACGAAGTGCTCAATGCCAAGCAGCACGAGCGCGAGGCCCAGATCGTGCTGTACGCGGGCGAGCCCGGTGCCGTCACTATCGCCACTAACATGGCCGGCCGCGGCACCGATATCAAGCTCGGCACTGGCGTCGCCGATCGCGGCGGCCTCCATGTGATCGGAACGGAGCGCCATGAGGCACGCCGGATTGACAATCAATTACGCGGTCGTGCCGGACGGCAGGGCGACCCTGGCTCATCCCGCTTCTTCGTTTCGTTTGAAGACACCATCATGCGGCGCTTTACCCCGGACTGGCTTCCCGGGATGCTGGCCAAGCTTGGTATGGACGATGGTCAGCCGCTCGAATCCGGCATGGTCGGCAAGGCCATCGAGCAAGCCCAACAGAAAGTCGAAGGCCACTACTTCGACATGCGCAAGCACCTCGTCGAATACGACGACGTGGTGAACCGTCAGCGCGCGGTCATCTATACCGAGCGGGACAAAGTTCTCGCCGGCGAAAACCTTAAAGCGATCATCGTCGACATGATCGAAACCGAGCTGCAGGAGATCGCTGCTCACTTCAGCGCGGGTGGCCCGGGCGCGGGCGACGAGGAAGGCTTCTGGGCTGAGGTGGCTACGCTGATGCCACTCGATGGTCTCGACCGCGAGGCCTACGATCGTGGCGGCGGTGCCCTTGCCGCTGCCCTGGTCGACCACGCCCGGGCCGTCTATGACGAGAAAGAGCGCGGCGCTGGTGCAGACGTCATGCGCCGGCTCGAGCGGTTCGTACTGTTGCGAACCATCGACCGTCTCTGGGTGCAGCACCTCACCGAACTCGATTCACTCCGTCAGGGCGTCGGCCTCCAGGCCTACGGTCAGCAAGACCCGCTTGTCACGTACAAGCGCGAAGCATTCGACATGTTCGACCAGTTAACCGCCAACATCCGCAGTAAGGTCACGCAGGCGGTCTTGCATATACAGAAGCAGGAAAAAGGACGTCCCGCCCGCGGCTCCTCGCCTGGTCGGGCCCCGCCGACGATCGCCCCGCCTCCTGCGGGCGGCGGCGTCGCCCAGGAATTAGGTGTGCGCAACGTGCGTGAGAGTGGCGGCGGCGCCGTCGCTACACAGGCCCCCACCCGCCGTACCGCGACGGGCGCGGTGGCGTCGTCCAAGATCGGGCGCAATGCTCCCTGCCCGTGTGGCTCCGGTAAGAAGCACAAAAAATGTCACGGAGCGGCCTGATGCCGGATCGCTCCCCCGACGCAGCGACGTACAGCGAGTTGGCATCGCGCGACCCCGAGATGCTCATCGCGCACTTCCGCCAAGAGGTCCGTCGCGGCCGTCTCTGGTGGGAAGCCCTTTTAGAAGCCGCCGCGCTCTGGGAGCTCGGCGAGGAGCAGGTCAAAGGACGGCACTATCACTACTTAATCGGAGGTGAGGCGTTCGATTGGCTCTGCCTGGCCGAGCGGATCTGTGATGCACTCGCTCCGGACGGCCTCCTACCTCCCGATGAAGTCGAAGCGCTGCTGGCTGAAGGACGGCTGCCGGTCGAGTTGGACGACGCGGCCCTGCAACGAGGGCTCGGCCCAACTAAGTATCGGGCCCACCTTAATTTCATGTATGGCGTGCGCGTCGAAGAGGCGCTGCAGCTCTCTGTTGAGGAAGCCCTTCAGAAAGAGCGGCGCTGCTGGGCGACCGGCTACGACAGCCGCATTGACGAGGAGATCTTCCGACACATCTATGGGACACCGCGCCGCGAGTTGCTCGTGACGTTTCGCCGCGAGCAACAACGGCCGGATGTCGACCGTATCAGCCTCGCCGAACTCAAGGAGTTCACCTATTGGCTTTTCAAGCGGCGTCTGGCAACACAAGATCCCGCCCGTGTCGCCAGTGATACCCGATGCGGACTACGCAGGCTTAAAGCGCTCGAGGAGACGCGCCACCGACGGCGCCGTGTCATGGACAAACTGGCTCAAGAGACCACCGTCGTCGACGGGCAGGTCGTCCACGAAGCATTGATGACGCCGGCTGGCTAGAATTTCTCTGGCTCTCCATGTTGCATTCCTGCATAGTTTCATTGCGCGCGTTTTTTCCGCGCCATAGCCTGGAACCCTCAAGTCCGACCTACTGATGTCGTGAGCGATCTGCCCGTGACCGAGGCCGCTGCCCCTCTGCCCAAGACCTATCAGCCCGCTACTGTCGAGGGGCGTATGTATGCGCTCTGGGAAGAGAGCGGCGCCTTCCAACCCGCTGGTGATCCTGGTCGTGACCCTTTCGCGGTCATCATGCCGCCCCCCAATGTGACCGGCGCGCTGCATCTGGGACACGCTCTCACGACCACGATCGAGGACGTGCTCTGCCGCTGGCGTCGCATGCGCGGCCACCCCACTCTTTGGCTCCCCGGCCTCGACCACGCTGGTATCGCGACCCAAAACGTGGTCGAGGCGGAACTAGCGCGCGAAGGACTTTCGCGCCACGACCTCGGCCGTGAAGCCTTCCTTGAGCGCGTCTGGGATTGGGTTGGACGCTACCGCGGCCGTATCGAAGAGCAACTGCGGCTTCTGGGCGCCAGCTGCGATTGGTCGCGCATGGTCTTCACGCTGGACGAAGGGCCGCAACGCGCCGTGCGGGCGACCTTCGTCGACCTCTATGAAAAAGGCAAGATCTACCGTGGCCACCGCATTATTAACTGGTGTCCGCGCTGCCAGACCGCACTCTCGGACCTTGAGGTCGACTATGCGGACGAGCAAGGCTCGCTCTGGTACGTGCGCTATCCCGCCGCAAACGGGGGCGAGGGCGTTGTTATCGCGACCACCCGGCCCGAGACGATCGTCGCGGACGTGGCGGTTGCCGTGCATCCCGACGACGAGCGGTGGTTGCCGCTTGTCGGCACCAAAGTCCGGCTTCCCCTCCCCGGCTTCGACCGCTCCCTGCCTGTTGTCGCTGATGGCGCCGTCGAGATCGAGTTCGGCACAGGCGCGCTAAAGATCACTCCCGGGCACGATCCTCTCGACTTCGAGATCGGTGCTCGCCATGCCCTTACTGCCATCCGCGCCATCGCTTGGGACGGCAGGATGACCGATGCGGCTGGTCCCTATGCAGGCCTCGATCGCGCCGAAGCTCGCGAGCGCGCGGCGGCCGATCTGGAAGCAGCTGGGCTCCTTCTCAGGCGCGAAGATCATCTGCACAGCGTCGGCCATTGCCAGCGCTGCGCCACCGTCGTCGAGCCACTGATCAGCGATCAGTGGTTCGTCGATGTGGACGAGATGGCCGCCAAGGCGGCCGCGGTATTCCAAAGCGGCGAGATGCGGATCGTGCCGCCGCGCTTCGCCAAGGTCTACTTGCAGTGGCTCGAGAATATCCGGCCCTGGTGCATCAGCCGGCAGCTCTGGTGGGGACACCGCATCCCCGTCTGGTACTGCTTGCGCTGCAACGCCGACCGCATCACCGTCGCCCTCAAACCTGCCTCTGCGGCGACGGTAGCCGAGTGGATCGCTGCTGGGCACGACCTCGCGGCGATCGCCGAACAGGCGCAGGAGGTGGCAATCGGCGAGAGCGTGACGCCTATTGTCCGTAGGGATACGCCTGCACCGTCGGATTGCGAACAGTGTGGCCAGGGCCCTCTCATTCAGGACCCGGATGTGCTCGACACATGGTTCAGCAGCGGCCTCTGGCCACATTCGACGCTCGGCTGGCCGGACGACACCGCCGACCTGGGTCGCTTCTATCCCGGCGCCGTCATGGAGACCGGCTACGACATCCTCTTCTTCTGGGTTGCGCGCATGGTAATGCTCTCTTGCCACAACATGAACGGCGTCGGACCGTTCCAAACCGTCTACCTGCATGGTCTCGTCCGCGATGCTCAAGGCCGCAAGATGAGCAAGAGCCTCGGCAACGCCGTCGACCCGCTCGTTGCGGGCGAGCGCTATGGCATGGACGCGCTCCGCTTCACCCTGGCCACCGGCTCGACTCCCGGTAATGACATGCGCCTCACCGAGGACCGCCTCGAGGCCGGGCGCAACTTCGCCAACAAACTCTGGAACGGTGCTCGCTTCGTGTTGGGTGAGATCGGCGAAAGGACGATCGGCCTCCCCGAGCCCACTGGAGCCTTGCAGCCTGAGGACCGCTGGATCCTTTCCCGTTTCCAGCGAGTCGCCTTGACCGTCGACGGCCTGCTAACCGACTTTCAGCTTGGCGAGGCAGGTCGGCAGATCCACGACTTCCTTTGGAACGAGTACTTCGACTGGTACGTCGAAGCGAGCAAAGTGCGGCTGCGTGCAGGGGACACCTCCCCGCTTCCTATTCTCGTGCATGTGCTTGACCAGGCCCTGCGCCTGCTGCACCCCTATATGCCTTTCGTCACCGAAGCGATCTGGCAGGAACTGCGGCGCTATCTGTCCGCGACGGAGGTGGCGGTGCTCATCTCGGCCCCCTTCCCACAACCCCAAGATCGCTGGATCGATGAAGAAGCGGAGCAGTCCTTCGAAGAGCTGCAGGAAGTGGTTCGCGCTATCCGGACGGTCCGCGCCGAGAAGCAGGTTGAGGCGGCGCGCTGGATCGAAGCCTACGTCGTGAGTGAGGCTGGTGGCGCCGCACTGGACGCACGCGCGCCGGTCATCGAACTCCTGGCTCGAGTTCGCCCGCTCCATGTCGTCGCGTCGCGAGCGCAAGCGCCCGGCGACCAGGTGATCACGCGCATTCTGACGCGCACGGAGATTGTTTTTCCTTTGGGAGGACTGGTCGACCTCTCGGCGGAGCGCGCGCGACTCGCGCGCGAGATCGAGGAAAGCGAGAGTCACTTGCGCCGGATCAAGGGCAAACTCGCCAATCAAGGTTTCCGCAGCAAGGCTCCCGCTGCCGTGGTGACCCGTGAAGAGGAGAGATACGCCTCGATCGTTGGGCGCTTGGATGGCCTGCGCGCGCGTCTGGTGGAACTCAGCTAGTTTCCCTGGACCGTTTCGTTGACACCCCCCGAGGCCCTCCGTACGATCGCGGCAGAGCGAAGGTGACTCCGGCTGGGTTCTGCGCGGCCGAGTCGCATTACCAAGATCATCAGTGAGGGTCTCGTGGAGCAGCTGCTCGAGAACTATGGGGCCGTACTCATCGCCATCCCGGTCGGTGCCTTTCTCGTCCTCAATGGCCTCGTCGTCACCCAACTTCTCGCGCCTAAACGCCGCACAAAGCTCAAGGGCCAGGTTTACGAGTGCGGCATGCTTCCCATCGGCCGCAACTGGGCCCAAGTCCACGTGCGCTACTATGTCTTTGCGATCCTCTTCCTCGTTTTTGATGTCGAGATCATCTTTCTCTTCCCGTGGGCCGTCTCCTTCCTGGGCCTCGGCGGTGAGCTGGGCAAATTCGTGCTCTGGGAGATGGTGCTGTTCATCGGCATCCTCGGGCTCGCGCTCGGGTATGCTTGGCGGAAAGGCGTGCTGGAATGGCCCAAGCGGACCCCGGCGAACTGATCTCACCCTCGACAGCTCCTGAAGCGCTGCGCCTTTTTCCTTCCGACGCCGAGCGGCCGCAGATCCTTTACAAGGAAATCCTGCCCGGCGTAATGCAGGTACCCGCTGATGCGATCATTGCCGCCGCGCGGAAATCGTCGCTGTGGCCCATGACCTTCGGCCTCGCCTGCTGCGCTATCGAGATGATCGCGACCTATATGTCCAACCATGACCTCGATCGCATGGGGATCGTCCCCTGGCCCTCCCCGCGCCAAAGCGATGTCATGATCGTCGCCGGTACCGTGACCAAAAAAATGGCTCCGGCCGTGAAGCTTCTCTATGAGCAGATGCCCCATCCCAAGTGGGTCATTGCTATGGGTGCCTGTGCTACCAACGGCGGCCCCTACACTCAATACGACCGCGTGCTCCAAGGCACCGACAACATCATTCCTGTTGATGTTTACGTGCCGGGCTGCCCCCCGCGCCCCGAATCCCTGATGGACGGCCTCCTCGCCCTTCAAGAAAAGATCATGGAGGACCGGGCGGCGGGCGCATGACGAGCGGCACGGAACCCAAAGCCAAGGCCACGCCGAAGGGCAAGCGCGCCGAAAAAGCTGAGCGGCTCAAGGAACCTCCGCCGCCAGGCGGCATCGCCGACATCTACCGCGGCGCCTTGCCCGCCTCGATCACCTTTGAGGCTGAGCAAACGAAGTGGGATGTTGCGCTCACGGTTCCCGCTGCGCAGCTGCGCGAAGCACTGCGCGTCAGCCGTGAGCATCCCAAGCTGCAGATGGATCTCTTGCGTAACCAGACTGCGGTCGACTGGACCGACCAGGGTCTCGAGGTGGTCTATCACCTCTACTCCACCTCACTGCGCCACTCCATCACAATCAAGACCTGGGTTCCCTCCGAGAAACCTTCGCTTCCCACTGTTTCCGACCTCTGGCGAATGGCCGACTGGGCCGAGCGCGAATGCCGTGAAATGTTCGGCATCGAATTCGAAGGCCACCCGGACCCCCGCAACCTCCTCCTCGATGAAGACTTCGACCTCCCCGTGCTTCGCAAGAGCCATCCCCTTGCACCGATCGAAGTGAAGCAGGGCGTCGACGTTGAATACTTCACCAAGGAGCATCCGCGCGAAGCACCGCCCGTGCGGAAAGATGACACCGAAGCCGATGATGAGCGCGCGCAACGGATCGCCGATGCGAAGAAGAAGGCCGCGGCGGGTGCTCCTGCCGAAGAGAAACCGTCGCAGGAGCTGACACCCGAAGAGTTGGCCCAAAAGAAAGCTGCTCAGGCGGAACGCGTCAAGAAAGCACGCGCGCTCGCCGCTGCGGCGCGTGAGGCGAAGGCGAGCGGAGGCGCACCAGTCGCAGCGAAGACGGAAGCGTCCGCCGCTCCCGTTGAAGCGAAGCCGGCGGCTCCGCCCGAAGCTCCTGCTACCCCCTCGCCCGCCGAAAAGAAAGCCGCTACCGACCTCGCCCCCGAAGAGTTGGCCCAGAAGAAAGCTGCCCAGGCGGAGCGCGTTAAGAAGGCGCGGGAGCTAGCAGCGAAGGCGCGGGCGGAGAAAGCGAAAAGAGGTGGCTAGATGACACAGGCGCCGGTCACCATCGAGCCGGTCGTCGTCGAAGAAGAATTCGACACGGTCGATATGAACATCAACATGGGTCCCCAGCATCCTTCGACCCACGGCGTCTTTCGCATGGTCCTCACCGTTGACGGCGAGCAAGTGAAAGACGTCACCTCCTACATCGGCTACATGCACCGTGGTGGTGAGAAGCTCACCGAGAACCTCGACTACCGCGGCGCGTTGGGATACCAAGATCGCACCGACTACCTCGCCGCTTTCAACAACGAGTGGGTCTACTGCAACGCCATCGAGCGGCTGGCTGGTATCGAAGCACCCGAGCGCGCTGAGTATGTTCGCCTTATCCTTGCCGAACTCAATCGTATCCTCTCGCACTTCATGTTCCTGGGTGCCTTCGGCACCGATGTCGGCTTCTTCGGTACGGCCTTCACCTGGGCCTTCAAAGAACGCGAGCGTATCCAAGACTTCTTCGAGGCCGTCTGCGGAGATCGCCTCATGTACAACTACTTCCGCGTCGGCGGCCTCGCCTGGGAGCCCTACCCAACCTTCGCGGAGGACATTCGTTGGCTGCTCGGGCAGATCGAAACCGGCATCGCCGACATGGATGAACTCATGACCAACAACGAGATCATGATCTCGCGCTGCCGGGATGTGGGCTTGATGTCGGCCGAAGACGCGATCAGCTACGGCGTCACCGGACCGCTGCTGCGCGCCGCCGGCGTGCCTCTCGATCTGCGCGTCGACGAGCCCTACTCGATTTATGACCGCTTCGACTGGGAAGTGCCCACTGGTCAGAGGGGCGATGTCTACGATCGTTACCTGGTGCGCATGGAAGAGATGCGGCAGTCGGGTCGCATCGTTGCGCAAGCTCTTGATCAGATGCCTACAAGCGGCCCGATCATGGCCGAGGGCCTGCCCAAGGTTTTGAAGCCGCCACCGGGCGAGATCTACATGCGCCAAGAGAACCCGCGCGGCGAGTACGGCATCTATATGGTTTCGGACGGCTCCGACAAACCCTGGCGGATGAAGGTCCGTAGTCCTAGCTTCCACAACCTCAGCGCGCTCCGGCACCAGGTTCGGGGCTCCTACATCGCCGACGCGGTGATCATATTGGGATCCACCGACATCGTGCTCTGCGAAGTCGATCGCTAACATGCCAACCTGCTACGTCTCGATATTGCGCTCTGGCTCTTCCCTGTAGGAGCCAGTAGCCTGCCTCCAGCGAGCGAGCCGCCCCAAGGGCGAATGAGGCGGGGCCTGACACACGATGCCAGAGATCGTTCTGAGCGAATTCGCTGGCCTGAGCTTGCCGGACTGGATCGACGCGCTGATCCGGATCGTGTTCATCGTGGCCTTGATGACGGTGAACGCTCTCGCGCTCATCTACCTGGAACGCAAGATCTTGGCGCGCTTCCAGCAGCGCGTCGGACCGACGCGAACCGGCCCCTTCGGCATGCTGCAATCGCTCGCCGACGCAATCAAGCTGCTTACGAAGGAAGACGTGCGTCCTGCCTCGGCCGACCGCTGGGTCTTTGAACTGGCGCCCTACTTCGCCTTCGTCCCCATCTTTCTCGTCTTTATCCCCATCCCTTGGACCGAAACCTGGATCGTCCGAGATTTGGAACTCGGTTTTCTCTACGTCTTCGGGGTGCTGGGGCTGAACTTAGTGGGTGTGGTGATGGCAGGCTGGGGCTCGGACAATAAATACGCGCTTCTTGGAGCCGTCCGGGCGGCCGCCCAGGCCATCTCGTACGAGTTACCGATGCTGCTCGTCAGCGTGGGGGTGATCCTCGTAGTGGCGGCGCGGTTGACGGCCGACGGCGGCAGTGCCTTCGGGGCCGTGAACCTCAACGTCATCGCGCTCGAGCAAACCACAACCCCCTTCATCCTCTTGCAACCCTTGGGCTTCGCGATCTTCATGATCGGTGCTCTCGCGGAGCTCCACCGCCCCCCCTTCGACATGCCCATCGCGGAATCAGAGGTTGTCGGCGGCTACTTCGTGGAGTACAGCGGCATCCGCTGGAGTTTCTTCTTCCTGGCGGAGTACACGGCTTTACTGTTGCTCGTCGTGATCGGCTCAACCGTGTTCCTGGGAGGATGGAACTTCCCCTTCGGAGAGGACGTGGGTCTCGGCTTACAGTTGCTGCTCACCATCGCCAAGACTTCGGCGGTCATTTTTATCCTGTTCTGGTCGCGAGCCGTGCTGCCGCGTCTGCGCATCGACCAACTGATGGCGTTCTCCTGGAAAGTGCTGCTGCCCTTCTCCATCGTGCAGGTGCTCGCCAACGCCATCATCCTGGCTTACGGCGGCGGCGAGTGGATTATTGGGATCACCTCGCTTGCCCTGCTCCTCCTCTTGCTCGGGTTTATCTACGGTCGCGCCCGAGTGCTATCGCGCGGCGCCGAGCGCTCCCTCAACAAGCAGCCCGCGCGGCCGCGGCTGATCACCACCCACGACTTGGTCGGCGGCGACTAAGGAGCGCTGCGTGAGCGCAACTGAAATCGTCTTCTATTGCATTGCCTTCGTCATGATCGTTAGCGGGCTCGGTGTGGTTCTCGCCCGTAACATTGTCCACTCCGCGCTGGCGCTCATTCTCGCTCTCGGTGCCGTCGCAGGCGTCTACGTGATCTTGACGGTCGAGTTCCTGGCGCTCGCCCAGCTGGTCGTCTACGGCGGCGCCGTGATCATGTTGGTGCTCTTTGCGCTCATGCTGACGCGCGCTAGGGAGCGACCTCAGGCCCTCTTTGGCAAGAACCGCCCGTTCGCCTTCACCGTCGCCGCCGGCTTGCTGGCGGCCTTCGTGGGTGGGATCGTCGCCTCGGAGTGGGCCACTTCCAACCCTGACGACATTGAGCCGATCCCCTTCCAGGAGATCGGCGATGTTCTCTTCAGCGCCTGGGCCGTGCCCTTCGAAGTGATCTCCGTGGTCTTAGTAATCGCTATGGCCGGTGCCATTCTCCTCTCCCAACCTGACCAAGGAGAGCAGTAATGCCGCCTCTTGAGCATGTCCTCGTAGTGAGCGCCATCCTCTTCTCGATCGGCGTCTATGGCGTGCTCACCCGTCGCAACGCTGTGAACATCCTGATGTCCGTCGAACTCATGCTGAATGCAGTTAGCATCAACATGGTGGCTTTTGCGATCTACGGTCGCGTCGCTTTCGATAACATGTTCACTGGCGTCATTTTCGCGTTCTTCATAGTGGTGGTGGCTGCTGCGGAAGTTGCTCTGGCGCTTGGCATCATCGTTCGCCTTTTCCGCAACCGCGCCACCGCCAACGTCGACGAAGTGAACCTGCTCAAATGGTAGGCACGCGGCAGCGCCAATGTGGGGCAAGCGCCTAGATGTACTGGCTTGACCACGCCTGGATCATCCCCGCGATCCCCGCCTGTGCCTTCATCTTGCTCTTTGCGCTGGGAAACAGGCTTCCCCGCGGCGGCGACTGGCTCTCCATTACCGCCATCGCCAGCAGCTTCGTTCTCTTCTTCTTCGTACTGGAAGCTCACCTCGACTCAATCCATGCAGGCTTGGGCGGCCTCTCCAACGTCGGCTTCGACTGGTTGCAGTTCGAGGGCTTCATGCTGCGCATCGGTTTCACCGTGGACTCGATTGCCCTTGTCATGCTCGGCGTCGTCACGCTGGTCGCGCTTCTCGTGCAGATCTACTCGGTTGCCTACATGCGGCACCACGGCAAGCCGGAACCGCGCTACTGGTGGTACTTCGCAGCCCACTCCCTCTTCGTCGCTGCGATGCTCGCTTTGGTCCTCGCGGACAACTTCCTGCTCCTCTACGTCGCTTGGGAGGGTGTCGGACTCTGTTCCTTCCTCCTGATCGGTTTCTACTACGAGAAGCGATCGGCAGTGGAGGCAGCCAAGAAAGCCTTTGTCACGACCCGCCTCGGCGATGTCGGACTCCTCATTGGCATCATTCTCTTTTGGCGCGCCACCGGTAGCTTCCAAATTAGCGACGTCATCGCCGCCGCTCAGGCCGGTCGCACAAACGACCTTGCCCCCGTCATGAGCGATGGCTATCTCACCTTGGCAACCTTGATGGTCTTCCTCGGTGCCATGGGCAAGAGCGCCCAATTTCCCTTCCACGTGTGGCTCCCGGACGCCATGGAAGGCCCTACACCCGTCAGTGCTCTCATCCATGCGGCCACCATGGTGGTCGCGGGCGTGTATCTCGTCGCCCGGCTCCTTCCCCTGTTCGATGTTACGCCCGGGGCCCTACAGGTCGTGACCGCCGTCGGTCTGACCACTGCGCTGTTCGCAGGCGTCCTCGCCCTCGTCCAGACTGATATCAAGCGTGTGCTCGCCTATTCCACTGTGAGCCAACTCGGCTTCATGTTCGTGGCGCTCGGCGCCGGTGCAGTGGGAGTGGCGATCTTCCATCTCCTCACCCACGCCTTCTTCAAGGCGCTCCTCTTCCTCGGATCCGGCTCCGTGATCCACATGACAGAAGAGCAGGACGCACGCCAACTCGGCGGCCTCTGGTGGCGCATGCCAGTCACTACCCTCACCTTTGCCATCGGCGCGCTTGCGCTGGCAGGCATTCCACCCTTAGCCGGCTTCTTCTCGAAGGATGAGATCTTCGTGGTTGTGAATGCCCACCAGAGTGATGTGGTCCTCATCTTGATGGGTCTTGCCGCTTTCCTCTCCGCGCTTTACATGGCCCGGCTCGTGATCATCACCTTCCTCGGCTCGCCCAAGGATCTCGCCATGATCCGGCGCGCGCGGGAAGCGCCGCTCCTGATGGTGGCACCGCTCGTGATCCTCGCAGCATTGACACTTCTCGTGGGCTTTTTTGCTTTCGATCAAGTCGGCCGCGCCCTTGGATTCCCCGGCGGCATTAACAACTACGTCTACTTCCCGTTGCCTGAAGCGTTCCACTTCAATGACACGATCGCCGCTGCTACTGGCGTCGCCTCCCTGGCCGGCATCGGCGCTGCTTTCTGGCTGTTCTGGGGCAAGGCCGAGCGAGCGCAGCGCCTCGCGGCCTTTGCCCCCCGCGTGACCGCACTCGTGCAGAACAAGTTCTATATGGACGATCTCTATCAGGCCGCCATCGATCGCGTTGTTCTCCCTGCTGGCCGCGCCGTCGCCATCTTCGACCGCGTGGTCGTTAACGACACCGGCATCAACGGCCCCGCTGACCTCACGCGTTATGGGGCTTCCTGGATGCGATACCACGTGACCGGCCGCATCCCTGACTACGCGCTCTTCATGGTGCTGGGCATCGCCGCCGCTGGTGCCTTGGGATTCCTAGTCCGGCTCTAGCAAGTCAGTAAGTCGCTGGCCGCAGCGGCGCGGCGCGGCAACACAATAGGAGGAACAGTGGACGCGGGCGAAACCCTTCTCCTCCTACTGCTGATCCCAGCTGGTGCCGCGCTTGCCATCATGCTGCTGCCGTCGCGGTATCAAAACGCCGTCCGCGCCATCGCTCTCCTCGCGATGCTCGCCACCTTCATCGACTCTATCTACATCTTCGCTCTCTACGACTACAAAGAGGGCGGGCTCCAGTTCGACCTACGCTACGTCTGGCTCGAGAACGTTGCCTTCCTTCGAGAAAACGGGATCACCCTCCACCTCGCTATCGACGGCATTGCCGCTCCCCTCGTCCTCCTCAACGGCATCGTCGCTTTCACGGGCGCGCTCGTTTCTTGGAAGATCGACTACCGCAACAAGCATTTCTTCGTCCTTTTCCTCGTCCTCGTCGCCGGCGTTTTCGGCGTCTACATCGCCCAAGACCTCTTCTTCTGGTTTTTCGCCTACGAGATGGCCGTCCTGCCCATGTATCTCCTGATCGTCATCTGGGGCAGCACGAACAAAGAGTACGGTGCCATGAAGCTGATGATGGTGCTCGTCGGCGGCTCCGTCTTGATCTTCATCGGCATCTTCGCCGTCTTCATTGAGGCCGGCCTCGGCACCTTCGATCTCCCGGCTCTCGGACAGGTCCAGTTCGATTCCGGCTTCTCCAAAACCTTCTTCCCCTTCTTCATGATCGGCTGCGGCGTCCTCGCTGGTCTCTGGCCGTTCCACACTTGGTCGCCCGACGGCCATGTCGCTGCCCCCACGGCCGTTTCGATGCTGCACGCGGGCGTACTGATGAAGCTCGGCGCTTTTGGCATCATCCGCCTCGGCATCGAGCTTCTTCCCGCCGGTACGGAATTCTGGATGCCAGTGCTGCTCGTCCTCGGCGCTATCGCCGCTATCTACGGCGCCTTCTCCGCCCTTCACCAAACCGATCTCAAGTTCGTGATCGGCTACTCCTCGGTCAGCCACATGGGCTTCGTACTCATGGGCCTCGGTACTATGAACACCATCGGGTTAAACGGCGCTGTTCTCCAAATGTTCAGCCACGGCGTCATGACGGCGCTCTTCTTCGCTATGGTGGGCGCCGTTTACGATCAGGCCCACACCCGCGACATTCACGCCTTCGGCGGCATCATCCGCAAAATGCCGCTTTTCGTGATCTTCTTTGGAATCGCGGGTTTGGCCTCGCTCGGCTTACCGGGTCTCAGTGGCTTCGTTGCTGAGTTTCATATTTTCGTCGGCGCTTTCGACGCCTTCCCACTCTTCGCCGCCATCGGCGTTCTTTCCGCCGCCGTAACCGCCGTCTACATCCTTCGGCTGATGGGCCGCGTAGCTCTGGGTCCCTTTAACGCCAAATGGGAAAACCTGCGTGACCTTCGGCCCTATGAGGCACTGGCCGGCGCTACCCTGATTGCTGGCATCGTCGCCATGGGTGTCTGGCCCGCACCCTTTGTCGACCGTATTTCCGTCTCCGTGAACGAGCTGCCGCAAGTGGAGCAGATCGGCAACCCTGCCGATACTCTCCCGGGAATCATCGACTGATATGGACTTTGAATACGAACTAGTCGTACCGGAGTTCGTGATGGCGGGCCTCGCCACGCTTCTCGTGGCCGTGGCCGTCTGCTTCCCTCGGCTGCGCCAAGAGTTCCTCGGCTACGCCGCTGCTGCTGCGGTCCTCGTCCTCCTCGTGCTCACCGCTGTCTTCTACATCAACGTGAACGATGATTTCGCCAATATCATCGCCGTCGATAACTACACCGTCCTCTTCCGCATCTTCTTCCTGGGTATTGCCTTCTTCACCATCCTCGCCAGCATGCAGTTCGCCGCCGACCGCCTCAAGAACCACGGCGAATACTACGGCCTTATCCTCTTCGCCACGCTGGGCATGATGCTCATGGCGGGCTCCCGCGAGCTGATCACCGCCTATATCTCGCTGGAGCTCCTCTCCTTCAGTCTCTACATCCTCGTCGGTTTCAATAAGCTCAACCCGTTCTCCAACGAAGCCTCCCTGAAATACATGCTGCTCGGCGCCTTCTCGTCGGCGCTCTTCCTCTACGGCCTCAGCATGATCTATGGAGTGACCGGCACCACTGTCTACGGTCCCATCGACCCAGACGGTTTGGAGACCACGCGCAATATCGCAACGCAGCTCGGCAATTTCAGCGCTGCGATACCCGACCCCGCTCTCCCTGCGGCGGCAGACGTCCGGCCTGGGCTCATCATTGGTCTGGTGTTGGTCGTCGCTGGGCTCGGCTTCAAAGTCTCGGCGGTTCCCTTTCACCAGTGGACCCCGGATGCCTACCAAGGCGCGCCGCTGCCCATCACCGCCTTCCTTAGTGCGGGCGGCAAGGCCGCTGCCTTCGCTCTCTTCCTCCGACTCTTCGCCGAGGCCTTCATGCCGGCCAGCGCCGAGTGGGTCTGGCTCGTCGCCATCATTGCTGCAGGGACGATGATCGTTGGCAACCTCATGGCGCTACAGCAGACCAACATGAAGCGGCTGCTGGCCTACTCATCGATCGCCCAAGTCGGATACTTGCTGGTTGGCATCGTGGCCTTGCATGCCGATACCCTCGCCGGCTCCCACGATGCCGCCAGCGCACTCGTGTTGCACCTCGTGGGCTACGTTGCCACAAACATCGCCGTCTTCGCCGCTCTGATCGCCTTCTACAACCGCACTAGCCGCGATGACATCGCCGACCTGCGCGGACTGGCAGAGCGGCAGCCCTTCCTTGCTTTCACCATCTCCGCCGGCCTGTTCTCCCTAGCCGGGATGCCACTCTTCGCTGGCTTCGTGACCAAATTTTTCCTTTTCCAGGCCGCTGCCGACAGCGGCTTCCTCTGGCTCGCCGCCATGGGCGTCACCGCCTCTTTCGTTTCGCTCTACTACTACCTGATGGTGATCAAGCAGATCTATCTGTACAAACCTGCCGCCGCTGCGACGAGCCGTTTGCATGTACCTGTGCCTATGACGGGTGCGATTGCCGTGCTCACCGCCGCCATCTTCTTTATTGGCCTCTACCCCACCCCACTCTTCAAGGCGATCGAACACTCCACCGCGATGCTCTTCCCAGGCGCCTAGAGCACCGGCAGATACCGTTCCCGTTCAAAATCTGTAACGTGCGCTAGGTACGCGTCCCACTCGATTTGCTTGTTGCGCAAGAAGCTCTCGAACACGTGCGTGCCCAGCGTGGCACGCATCAGCTCGCTCTGTGCAAATAGCTCGATCGCTTCACCCATCGTGCCCGGCAGACGCTCGACATTGCCAGCGCGACGCTCCTCCTCGCTGAGCAGCGACACATCGTCCACGGTCTCAGGCGGCAGTGGATATTCCTGCCGGATCCCCTCCAGACCCGCCGCTAGCAACGCACTGAACGCGAAGTACGGATTACAAGCCGGGTCCGCCGCTCGATACTCAATGCGAGCCGCCTGGGGTCGGCCTGGCGCGGCTTCTGGAATGCGAATCAGGTCGCTGTGATTCCGCCGCGCCCATGTCAGATACGCGGGTGCTTCAAACCCCGGACGCAGCCGCTTGTAGCTATTCACCCACTGGTTGCAGATCAACGTCAGCTCCGGCGCGTGATGCAGTAGTCCCGCGATGTACTGCTGCGCCACCTGTGAGAGGTGAGCCGGGCCGTCTTCGTCGAAGAAGGCATTTGTCTCGCCGTGGAAAAGCGACTGGTGCGCGTGCATCCCGCTCCCGTTCACGTTCGGCAACGGTTTCGGCATGAACGACGCGTACACGTCGTGCTTGAGCGCGATCTCCTTCACCACCAGCCGGTACGTCATCGTGTTGTCGGCCATCGTGAGCGCATCCGTGTGGCGCAGCCCGATCTCGTGCTGACTCGGCGCCACCTCGTGATGGCTGGACGCGACCGAAATCCCCATTTCCTCCAGCGTCAACACCGTCTCGCGACGGAGGTCACTGGCCGCGTCGAGTGGTGTCAGATCGAAGTAGCCTCCAGCGTCCAGTGGCTCTGGGTCAGTGGCCCCCCGGAAATAGAAGTACTCCAGCTCGGGACCCACGTAGAACGAGTAGCCCAACCCTCTTGCCCGCTTCAGAGTTCGGCGCAGCACATAGCGCGGGTCGCCCTCGAACGGGCGCCCGTCTGGCCAAGTGATATCGCAGATCATCCGCGCAACTCGATCCTCGCGCGGGCGCCACGGGAGCACCACGAACGTCCCGGGATCTGGACGCGCGATCATGTCCGACTCGTCGCTACGGGCGAACCCCTCGATCGACGATCCATCGAACGCGACACCATCATCAAGTGCCGTCTCCAGCTCATCCACCGTGATCGCGAACGATTTCAAGGATCCCAAGATGTCCGTGAACCACAGACGGATGAAGCGGACATCATGCTCTTGCGCGGTTGCTAGGACGTACGTAGTCGTCTCACGTGCCATCGCCGCTCCCTTCCCCTCGCAGAGAAGGAACGGCCCAAGTGATGAGCTTGGGCCGTTCGGGTTGCTGCTGACGGCGCCTTAGGCGTCGAAGTACAGCTGGAATTCGTATGGGTGCGGGCGTATCCGTATGGGGTCCACTTCTGCGGTGCGCTTGTAGCCGATCCACGTCTGAATCAAGTCTTCGTTGAAGACATCCCCTTCCAAAAGGAAGGCGTAGTCGTTCTCCAATGCTTCGAGTGCCCCCGACAGCGAGCTCGGTACCTGCGGGTACCCTGACTCCGCCATGTCGATCTCGAACAGATCGACATTGTCCACGGGATCGCCCGGCTCGATCTGGTTTCGGATCCCGTCTAGGCCAGCCATCAACAATGCGCTGAACGCCAGGTATGGATTCGCCGTCGGGTCCGGTGACCGGAACTCCAACCGCTTCGACTTCGGCGACTCCGAGTACATCGGGATCCGGATCGCGGCGCTCCGGTTCCGGGCGCTATATACGAGAGTGGTTGGAGCTTCGTAGCCGGGTACCAGGCGCTTGTAGCTGTTCGTCGTGGGGGCGCAGAAGGCCATCAGCGCCGGGCCGTGCTTGATCAGCCCGCCGATGTAATGGCGCGCCATCTCCGAACTCCCAGCGTACCCTTCCGGATCGTAGAAGAGCGGTGCCTCGTTCTTCCACAGCGACTGGTGCACATGCATCCCGCTGCCGTTGTCTTCAAAGATCGGCTTGGGCATGAACGTGGCCGTCTTGCCCGCCTGCCGCGCCACGTTGCGGACGATGTACTTGTACCAAAGCACCTTGTCCGCCATCGCGCGCAGCGTGTCGTAGCGCAGATCAATCTCGCACTGCCCCGCCGTCGCGACCTCGTGGTGGTGCACTTCCGTGTCGATCCCCAGGCTCTCCATCGTCAACACCATCTCGGTGCGGAGGTCCTGCAGCGTGTCCCGCGGCGGTACTGGGAAGTACCCTTCCTGGTGGTCCGACTTATAGGCCAGGTTTGGCTTTTCGTCTCTCCCGGTGTTCCAGGCGGCCTCCTCTGAGTCGAGGTAGAAGTACGCCTGGTCTCGCTCGTAGTCGTAGCGCACGTCGTCCAAGATGAAAAACTCACACTCGGGTCCCCAGCCGGAGACGTCGGCGATGCCGCTGTTGCGCAGATGCTCCTCCGCGCGCTCCGCGACCCCCCGCGGATCCTTGCCGTAGCGCTCCCGTGTCACCGGATCGTAGACATCCGCGATCAGGTGGAGCGTGCGGCGCGTCATGAAGGGGTCGATCAGGGCCGTGCTGGCGTCCGGAATCAGTACCATGTCGGACCGCTCGATCCCCTGGAAGCCGCGGATACTGCTTCCGTCAAAGCCGATCCCCTCCCGGAACGAGGCCGCGCCCAGCTCGCGTGGTGTCAGGGAAAGGTGCTGCCACGTGCCCAGGAGATCGGTGAACTTGATGTCCACCATTTCCACCTTGTTGGTCTCGATGAACTGCTGGATCTCGTCGACTGCCGTCCTGCTTACCTCCCACTGAACCGACGAGAAACCAAGCAGCCGCTGGCGCTGGACGACATCTTCGATTGGCATCCTTGTTTACCTCCCATTGAACCGCCGCCGCCGAGACGGCCATAGCAACTGTCCGAGTGCTTTTAAGGGCCACGGCGATCATAGCCGCGCCCCTGCGCCCGGCGCCGCACCACCGTGTTACAGTCGGATTAACTCTGCCACTGGACACATCATCGTGTGTATCCGTGCAGACGCATCGCGTACATGGGTGGGTCGCGCCTTACGAAGAAGGCATCTCGACGAAACGGTAGCCCGCGTTACGCACTGTCTCGATCTGCCGCGCCGCCACCGAGCCCAGCTTGGCCCGCAGCCGCCGGATGTGCACGTCCACAGTCCGGATCCCGCCGTAGTAGTCGTAGCCCCACACACGGTTGAGCAGCGTCTCTCGTGTCACCACTATGCCTGCATGGGTCATCAGATAGCGCAGCAATTGATACTCCATGTAGGTCAAGGCTATCGCCTGCCTGCCGACCAGCACCTGAAAGTTCGTGAGGTCGAGGGTCAAGTCGCCGGCTACGATCAGATCGTCGAGACTGGCTCCGCGCCGCCGCCAGAGCGCCTGGCGAATTCTGACCACGAATTCTTGCGGCGAAAGCGGGGGCAGGGCGAAATCTTCGAGGCCGGGCGGCAGATCAGCAAGCTGATCACTGGTCACAACGGCGACGAGAAGAGCCCTGGGCCATGCCCGGCGCAACTCCGCGAAGGGCGCCGCCGGCCGCAGCGGCATCCCCCGCCAGTCGACCGCCAGCACGTCCGCCGCCGCCGCCGGATCCGGCTCGGCCTCCTCGCTGCCCGATAGCGCTACGACGTCGTAGCCTGCATCGGCCAGCGGCCCGCGCAGGCTCGTGATTAGCGACTCATCTCCTGAGACCAAGGTGACCTGAAACATGACCTCACCCTAGCCTCGTCTGCCGGCCGCGCGCGATCGATCCCGCTACACAACCCCGCGCTACGGCTCCACGGGACGGCCGCGCCGGAGAGAGATTCACGGCACCGTCCGACGCCGAGGTTGGGCTGCTACGATCATACGGCGATGTCGATGCGCAGCAGATCCGCACTCTCGCCGAACCCGGCCGGACCCAAGCCCGAGTGGCTCAAGGTGCGCGTGCCTTCGGGCTCCACCTATCAACGGCTCCTCGGCATTATGCGTGACTCCGACCTCCACACCGTCTGCGAGGAGGCCCATTGCCCAAACCTCGCCGAGTGCTGGGGCCGTGGCACGGCTACATTCATGATCCTCGGCGACACCTGTACCCGGGCCTGCGGCTACTGCCAGGTCACCAGCGGACGACCCAACGTGCTCGACCGCGACGAGCCACGGCGCGTCGCCCTCGCCGTCCAGCGCATGGGCCTCAAACACGCCGTCGTCACCTCGGTGAACCGCGATGACCTCCCCGATGGCGGGGCCGCGATCTTCGCCGACACCATTCGCTGGATCCGCCGGCTCTCGCCCGCCACCACCATCGAAGTACTGATCCCGGACTTCGAAGGCAACTGGGACGCCCTCGCCACCACCCTTGCGATGCAACCTGAAGTGCTCAACCACAACACGGAGACCGTCCCGCGTCTCTACCCCAGCGTGCGGCACAAGGCGAACTACGCCCAATCCCTTGAACTCCTCCGTCGCGCCGCCTCCTGGTCGCCGCGGCCCGTCACCAAGAGCGGCATCATGGTCGGCCTCGGTGAAACACGCAGCGAAATCGGCGCCGTGCTGCGCGACCTCCGCTCCGTCGACTGCGATGTCCTCACCGTCGGCCAGTACCTGCGCCCCAGCTTCAAACACCTGCCCGTCGCGCGCTATCTGCCGCCTGCCGAGTTCGACGCGATCCGCGACGAGGCGCGCGCGCTTGGCTTCACGCACGTTGAGTCTGGGCCACTGGTCCGATCCTCGTACCACGCCGAAAGCCAAGTACCCGGCCGGGAACGCCAGGACCGGATCGTGCCTCTCGTCGACCCGGGTTGACCCGCCCGGTTCCTGCGGACGTTCGCTGCCTGGCTGGAGTCATTTCGTACACCCGTTCCGCCCCTCGCGATAACACAGACGCATCGGCCCATGCGGTGGCATCTTGTATCGTGCCTGCAGGCCGGTGTAGCTCAGAGGTAGAGCAGCTGTTTCGTAAACAGCAGGCCGAGGGTTCGAATCCCCCCGCCGGCTCCACTCCCCCAGATAGGATTTCTGGCTTCTGGCCCGGACGGGCTGCCCGCGGTCCACTGGCGGGCCAGTAAGTTGCGGGGCCCCGCACGCTTTGGTTGAGTAGCTCTCGTGCTTAGGAAAGGTTTCCGGCATCGGCCAGCAACGTGGAGAGGACTCCTTGATCAAAGCCATCTACATGAATACTGAATGCGCCGTTCGTCGAACTCGCGAACCGGGACGGTCCCCTAAAAGCCCACTCCCCGCGATAGGCTCTCCCCTTCGCCCTGGAGAGAACCAAACCGATCTGAGCTCTCGTCATCCCGACGTATAAGAGTCGCGCCGCCTCCGCAAGACGCCCCGGGTGCTCTGTCTGGGACTGATAGGGGAAAATACAGGGATGTAATCCCCGATGGAATGCTGTGGAGGCCGGAAGGGCACTGCGTGGTGTTCAAGTAGCGGCGTTCGCTCTGCTGCTGGGGTTGATCGCCGTGATCGCGTTCACCTCCGTGTCTGTTGTGAGTGCCGAAGCTGAGGACGAAGCTGAGGACGAAACCCAGGAACCAATCCTGGTGCCATCCGACTGGCCCTTGCGGCCCACCGGCGTGGCTGAGGGAAGTGAATTCCGTCTCTTGGTGCTCACAAGAACCAAGAAAGATGCGCTATCCACGAATATCGCTGACTACGATGAGCATGTGCGGGCAGACTTGGCGAAAGCGGACGCGCACTCCTCTATCACTCCGTACGCCGACCAGTTCCAGGTTGTCGGCAGCACGGCTACTGTTGCCGCCCGGGACCATATCAACGCTAATTCAGCGGACGGTTCCGGCGTGCCTATCTACTGGCTCAACGGGGCCCGTGTCGCCCGAACATACCAGGAATTCTTCAGTGGCACCTGGGAGGACTATGCCGCGCGGAGGCGCGATGGGCGGCAATTCTCAACGAGTGTGCGAGTGAACCTCGAGGTACATACCGGCACGAATAATGACGGAACTATCGCGTCCATGAGGTATCTGGGCACGACCGAAGCACCTGACTCTTACCCATGGGTGGCTACGGGAAAGCTCAGGGATGGCGGCGCCTTGAGATTCAGCGGCGAAGATCCGGGTGACAGGCTGCGGTACTATGCAATCTCGCCCGTCTTCCGCGTGGCTGATGCCGACGCAGAGGAGGAGTTGGCGGAATCGCCAGCTCTTGTGGATCAGGGACGTGGCATCTGCGATCGCACGCCCCAGGTGAAAGATGCAATCCTTGACCTCATCAGCGAGGTCTCGGATTGCGCAGATGTTACGGACGTCCATCTCTCCGCTGTTTCTGGCAGCCTCAGGCTCCCACACACGGGTATTACTGCGGTACAGGACGGCGACTTCGACGGCCTCTCCGGTATTATGACTCTTGAGCTGTACAGCGACCCTATCAGTTCGCTGCCTGATGGCATTTTCTCGGATCTAACGTCGCTCACCAGACTGAAGTTAAAGAATAACAATATTCCAAGCATTTCCGAGGCAACGTTCTCAGGTTTGACCAACCTCACCTACCTCGATCTGAGTATCAACCGCATCGCAACAATACCTGACTTCGTCTTCAGTGGCCTTCCGAACCTGACGACGCTGAAGCTCAATGGGAATGGTATCTCCTCTATCAGTGCAACATCATTCTCGGGCCTGTCCCATCTCGCCTACCTGGACCTTCGCAACAACGCCCTCACCGATCTTCCTGACAACGGCTTTTCGGATCTGTCGTCTCTTGAAGAGCTTGTGCTCTTACACAACGATATTCGCTCTCTCGGGCCTCAAGCGTTCGCCGGCTTGACTTCCCTGGAGGAGCTCTTCCTGGAGTCAAATGAACTCAATGAAGACCGGCTAAGTAGACCGTTTGCGGGCCTGTCCACGCTGACCACGCTCTCCATTAGTTTCAACCTCATTCAGCATAACTTCCCCAGCAGCCTCTTCGAGGGTCTGACGGCACTGGAGTCGCTGAGGGCATTTATCAACCACCATATAGGAAACGTTCTGCCCCTGCGGGTCCATCTGCGGATGGACGACGAAGGCAGGCTGAAGGTTGAGGCACCGACTGGCGCCCCCTACGACATTGTGATGCCGATTGTTGTCACTAACGGCACCCTGGAGGGAGATGTCGCGTCTCTTACCGTACCGACTGGCAGGGTCGAAAGTACCGCCATCTCGGTCACTCGTGCTGTCGGTACAACGGGCCCGGTCGTCGCGCGATTCGGCAATGCCCCACCCATCCCGTCAGGCGTCACCGAGCATGGGGTAGCGCTGCACAGCGGCTACGAAGT
Organism: Dehalococcoidia bacterium; assembly: GCA_965220315.1. GTDB lineage: Bacteria > Chloroflexota > Dehalococcoidia > Bin125 > Bin125 > JAPOXK01. The sequence goes on along the minus strand of CBDCPP010000002.1, from coordinate 74,174 downwards.
CGTGCGTGGCAATTCCACGCTTGAGTTGTTGCCGGCGCTTGAGCCGCCCAATGCCGATGACCCCGAATCGATTTCGTCGTTGACTGCTGCCTTCATTGGGATGCCCGAGACTCACGACGGTGAGACCAGGTTCACATTTGAGCTCCAGTTCAGCGAGGAACCCGCTCCGGACTTCGGCTACACGACACTACGGGACCATGCCTTCACCGTGACTGGCGGCGCGGTGACCAAGGCTCGGCGGCTGGCCCCTCCCGGCAACGTCCGATGGGAGATCACCGTCTTGCCGAACTCTGACGCCGAAATAACGGTGGTCCTGCCGGTTACCGCCGACTGTGAGGACGAAGGGGCCATCTGCACAGGGGACGGCAGGATGCTGTCCGCTGAGGTAATGCTTTCCGTCGCAGGACCGGAGGAGGAAGAGGAGACGCCAGCGGAGAACAACCCGGCGACGGGTGTCCCCACAATCAGCGGGATAGCCCAGGTGGGGGAGACGCTCACGGCGGACACATCCGGCATCTCGGACGCCGATGGAATGAGCGGTGCGACATTCAGCTACCAGTGGGTGCGGAATGACGGGAGTGGCGACGCGGACATAGCCGGAGCCACGGGGGCAACCTACACGCTGGTGGATGCCGCCGAGGGCAAGACCATCAGGGTGAGGGTGAGCTTCACGGACGATGCCGAAAATGGAGAAACTCTGACCAGCGCGGCTACGGCGACAGTTCAGGCACGTCCCAACACCGCGGCAACGGGAGCGCCGACCATCAGCGGGACGGCCCAGGTAGGAGAGACGCTCACGGCGGACAGGTCCGGCATCTCGGACGCCGATGGGCTAAGCAACACGACCTTCAGTTACCAGTGGATTCGGAATGACGGGAGTGGCGACGCGGACATAGCCGGAGCCACGGGGGCAACCTACACGCTGGTGGACGCCGACGAGGGCAAGACCATCAAGGTGCGGGTGGCATTTGTCGATAACAGGGGCCATCAGGAAACGAGCATCAGCGCAGCGACAGCCGCCATCGTCCCGGCCCCGGATAGCGAGTCGGAGACGGAGGAGGACGGTTCCATCTGGTCGGCGACGATGACGGCGGGGCTGCGCTACGACGGATACGGGTACAGCTCCTATGCGGGAGGCGCGGGCGAGCTTTCCGATACCGCATTCGATCTTGATGGCGTTACGTACACAATCACGACGGTTGTGGCTTGGGGTTGGATGTACATCACGGTGGACAAGGCACTGCCTACGGACCTCGCATTTCAGGTGGACGGGACACGGTTCGATCTGAGCGATGCATCGCTAACGACCTACAGTTACGCCTCCAAATACAGGTGGTCTGGGGCCGAGACTAACTGGTCCAATGGAGACAACGTGCAGCTAACGCTGGACCGCGTGGACTGAACCTTCGACTGGTGAACGTACATGAAAAGGGGCGCCATGATGGCGCTGTCTGCGACCATGTCCTCGTAGCCCTGGGGCTCAAACTCCGTCCACCGAATCCGCATGCACGGCCCCTCCCTTCTTGGTGATGCCCCAAGTGCGCTGCAGTGGCGCTTTGCTCTTTCCGCAATCCCATAGCTACAGCCTTTGGACCTCCCTAACTCAACCATCCTTCTAGCGTGCGCTCGAGATTCAGGTCGCATCAGATTACGTGCCAAAGTCGTTCCCCGCACGACCACCTTCTTCCAACTACCGTCCTGTAATCGCTTGGCCAGGCTCAGTCTCATGTCGATCTGGTAGCGAGCGGCCTGCACGGTCCGGTGCGCGCGGGACTCCGCGAACTGCCTGACGGCCTCGCCTAAACTAACGGTGGGCCAAGAAAGCGAAGTGATGTCGAGCGACCTCCACGACCTCCCGCCCGGCTTCCAGGTGCCGCCCAAGCGGGAATTTAGCGCCACGGACCGCACGCGGGAAGCCATGCACACGCTCCCCTACGGCATCTACGTCATTGGCTCCACCCGTGCCGGCGACCCCAACGCCATGATCGCGGATTGGGTCATGCAGGTCTCCTTTGAGCCGCGCCTGATCGCCGTCTCTCTCGAAAACGACTCCACCACCCTGGAAAACGTCCGCCACAGCCAGGCCTTCACGGTGAATCTTCTCCACGAGGACGGGATGGAACTCGCGGGCTCCTTCCTCCAGCCCCGCGACGGCTCCAAGATCAAGGGCCGCAGCGATCAAGCGGCCGCGCAGCTGCACCGCAAGCTCGACGGGGTCGCCCACACCCTGGACGACCGCGGCTGCCCCATCCTGGATGACGCCTTGGCCTGGCTTCGCTGCGAGCTGGAGCAGCTCCAGCCCGCCGGCGATCACACACTGACCTTGGGCCGCGTCGTGGAAGGCCGCGTCCTCCGCGACGGCGACCCGCTCACCTCCGTCTACACCGGCTGGACCTATGCGGGCTAAGCTTCCCGGCCCGGACATAGGGTCCGGGCCCTGGGCGCCTTGCCTGCTGCATGGATGGCGCTTCGACGGCGCGACCAGTGGCCGGAAATCGGGCAGGTCCCTGAAGCTCAGGGTCTCCTCGCATCAAGGAGCACGGCGGCGCTGACCAGTCTTCGTTGAAGTGCTCGCCCTCGCTGGTATTGCCGCCGGCGCGCGCTCCGCGCCTTGCCCCTGCCGGGGCGCGCCCCTTAGGCGACGACACCATCGATCACTAGCTCGGCGATCTGCTCGTCGTCGTAGCCCAGGCGATCCTTAAGCACTTCAGCGGAATGCTCACCCAGATCAGGTGCGTCGCAATAGATCGATGCGGGCGTCTCGGTCAGGTTTACTGGGTGCGAGAGCATTTTAATCTTCCCGAAGTGCTTGTGATCGCGGTCCACTAAGTAGTCGTTCGCGATCACAGCCGGGTCGCTCGGCAGGTCGCCGATGTGCTGGATGCGCGTGAAGATGAGATCAGGATTGCGGTCGAGCCGCTTCTCCCACACGTTGCGCTTTTCTCGCGCGAATGTCTCGTCGAGCAGCGCCACGAGTTCGGTGGCATTGCCGTCGGCCAGCGTCTCCAGGTCCTTGAACCGCGGGTCGGCTACCACGTCGCCTAGCTCCATCACGTCACAGAATCCCGGCCAGTGCCGGTCGTACTCCACAATCCCCAGCATGATCCACTCGCCGTCGCTGCACTCGTATAGGTTCCAGAGCGGGTTGCCGGCGCTCTTACGATCGAAGCGTGGCCAGTCCTCATAGCCCTTCAGCATTGAGACGGCGATCCCCCAATAGGAGAGCCACATGTTCGCCATGATGTGCGACACTTCCACCCGCTGCCCCTTACCGCCCTGAAGCTCCCGTGCCGCGAGTGCGGCGAGCATCCCATAGGCCAGCATCCCCGCCCCCATCACATCCGCTACCCCCATCGTGTTCCAGTTCGGCGGATCACCCGGCGCGCCCATCGTGTACATGAAGCCCGAGCGCGCTTGCCCTACGGCATCCAGCGCCGGCTTGTGCGCCTCGGCCCCCTTGAAGCCGTAGCCCGCGGTCGCGGCATAGATCAACGCGGGGTTGATCTTCGAGAGCACGTCGTAGCCGAGCCCCATCTTGTCGAAGACGCCGGGGCGGTAGTTCTCCAACAGGATGTCCGTGCCCTTAATCAGTTCCTTGAACACTTTCTGGCCCTTGGGGGTCTTCAAGTCCAAGGCCAGCGACCGCTTGTTCCGATTCACCGTGGCGAACAGCGCGCTGCGGTCGCCTGGCATGCGGTTGTCGATGCCCGCGATGTTCAGCACGTGCCGGGCAGCGTCTGGGCGTGTCGGACTTTCGATCTTGATGATGTCGGCGCCTAGGTCGCCCAGCATCATCCCGCCGATCGGTCCGAAACCCCAGGTGCTGCACTCGATCATTTTGATCCCCGTCAGGGGTCCTACTGTCATCGGTGCCGGCTCCTTGCTATTCACCGCCTATGGGAGGCGCGCTTACGAGATCGGGTTGTCATTCTAATAGGCGATCTCCGGACGCGGGCAAGGCGGGATCCAACGAGCGGGGTCCCGCGGCTCGTCTCACCAATGAAGAAGTCCACGCGATCGCTCTGATCAGTAGTCTGGTCTACTTTGTAACCGCGCTCGCCGAGAGAGCCGGCATCGATCTCGACGCTGCCGCGCCGCCCGGTGGGAATTCTTCCTGCGCCTCCGCTAAGAAAAACGCGGAAGGGGAGGCGTGCCGGTGACGCCCCACAAGGAAAGCGGATAGAGCCCGGGTCACCTAAGCTGCGTATGGCTATGTTCGTTCGATTTACCTTTCCACGGCTTGCGATAGCGCGGCGTTCCCCGAATCGTCGTCGCTAGGTGGGGGTCCTTGCCTCTCTAGGCGCGGCTTCAAGCTTCGCAATCTCCAGCACGTTCGTCGCCTCCTACGCGCGCCGTCTTGACCCGTATTCAATGGTCTTGATCCGCATGATCGCGGGCGCGATTTTCCTCGTCATTGCGCTCTTCGTACTCGGTTCGCAAGACGATATCGCTCGAATGAGCGTCGGAGACCTCGCGCAATTCATCGGGGCCGGCACGATCTCCATGGTGTTGGGCGAACCGCTCTTCATCGCTGCCATCGCCGTGCTCGGCCTCACACGTGGCTTCCCCACGATCATGGGCCTGATGAGCATGGTCGCCTACCTCGGGTCGGTGATCGTGCTGGGCGAATCGGTCGATTGGCAGGTCGCCCTCGGCTCCGCCATGGTCCTGCTCGGCGTTTACTTGGTCGTGCTCTACGGTCGCGCGCAAACGCGGCTGCCCTCGATGCCAGCCCCCGAGGAAGGCGGCACCGCTGAGCAGTCGATCGGCGGCGCGGCCGCCACCGATTACAGTCTCACTGCCCCGATTCGAATTCCCATCGTCGGCATCACAGCACCGCGCCTCGTCGTGGGCCTGCTACTCGCCATGGGCGTCGCCTTGGCTTGGGGACAAGAAGGCGTCTGGATCCGAAGTTCTTCCGAGGGATTCGATGCCGTGGCGGTGCATGCCGTGCGCGTTCCGGTCATCGCCGCGATCTGGTGCCTAATCATCAGCTTCATGCCGCGGAGCGCTATTAGGCGTCGGGCCATCGATGGCCGTGGCGTGCTCTTCCTTGCCGCCTCCGGGGCCATCTCGATCGGTCTCTCCGGCATCCTCTTCATCTTTGCGGTGCAGGAGATCGGCGCTGGGCCCAATGCCGTGCTCTTCGCGACGGCTCCGCTCTTCGGGCTGCCGTTGGGGGCCATCTTTCTCAAGGAGAAGATCACGATCTGGGTCGCGATCGGTACCGGCATCGCCGTGGGCGGGATCGCCCTGATTGCCTAGAAGTTCCCGGGGGATTTTCTTTAGCAAAAGCGCAGGTCACCCACCGCTAGGATGACGGCGATGACGGTACCCGGTGTCTCCACGCAAAATCCACAGCGGCGCGGCGCCAAGATCGTTGCCACGCTCGGTCCTGCCTCCTCCCAGCCCGAGATGATCCGCGCCATGGTGGCGGCCGGCCTTGACGTGGCACGGCTCAACTTCTCCCACGGCGATCACGCGAGCCTGAAGCGGCTTGTGCGCTTCGTGCGCGAGGCGCAGGAAGCCGCGGGCCGCCCCATCGCCATCCTCGGCGATCTCCAGGGCCCCAAAATCCGCATCGGACCGCTGCCCGAGCCCGTGCAGTTGGTCCCGGGACTCCCCATCCGTCTCGCCACCGCCCGCAACTCTCACTCCCTCACTGGTGTCATCCACTGCGACTACCCCGGCCTTGCCGGTGACGTCCGTCCCGGCGACCGCATTTTCCTCCGCGATGGGGAGGTCGAGCTCGAAGTGATCAGCAGCAGCGACACGCTGATCGACACCGAGGTGCGCAGTGGCGGTCTTCTCACGAGCCGTGCGGGCATGAACGTTCCGGGCGTGGAGCTGCGCTTGCCTCCGCTCACAGACAAAGATCGCGCCGATATCGCCTTCGCCGTCGAGCAGGAGTTCGACTACTTGGCGATGTCGTTCGTACGCAGCGCTGGCGATATCGGACTTGTGCGCCGCGAGCTAGAGGCGCGCGCATCCCGGATCGAGATCATCGCCAAAATCGAGAACGCCCATGCGCTTGAAGAGCTCGACCCGATCGTCGCTGCCGCGGACGGCGTCATGGTCGCCCGCGGCGATCTGGGCGTGGAGGTAGGACCGGAGAATGTCCCGGTTTGGCAAAGGCGCATCATCCAGGCTGCGCGCCGCAAGATCGTTCCCGTGATCACTGCCACGCAGATGCTGGAGAGCATGGTGACCCGTCCCCGCCCCACGCGTGCCGAGGCTAGCGATATCGCCAATGCCGTTTGGGACGGTACCGATGCGCTCATGCTCTCGGCGGAAACAGCGGTCGGTGCGTATCCCTTGGAGAGTGTTCAGATGATGGACCGCATCGCCCGGCGCGCGGAGGCGGAAAAAAGCGAACGCGATTTCCCTACCTTCGAGCAGGAATGGGCTAGTGATCCCTCTCGCAGCATTAGCTGGGCTGTTCGGCAGATCGTCGAAACGAACCCTGCGGTCCGTGGCGTGATCGCCTTTACGGTCAGCGGCTACACCGGCCGCCTGATCGCCAAGGACCGCATGGGCGTACCCGTCCTTGTGCTCGCGCCGGAGGCGAGTGTCGAGCAGCGCGCCGCCCTGCTTTGGGGCGTGCAGCCCGTCCGCTGTCCTCCGCCCCGCGACCTCGAGAGTATGCTCGCCACCGTCGACCGCATCGCGCGCGTCACCCTTGACTGTGCCGACGGCGACAGCGTGGTGGTAGCCGGCGGGCTGCCTCTCGGTCAGGGCATGCCCACGAATTTCCTCAAGCTCCACCAGATCGCGGCATCCTAGCCCCTACGCAGGATTCACACGCCGCCGTAAAGACGGACGCCGGTTGGACGTGAACGGCCGTATATCGTCCGGCCAGCGTCCCTGATCAACCGCCGCCGCCCACGCATCGCTTACGAGCACTTCGGGACTCTCGATCTCGTAGATCGCGCTATGCCGCGGTTCGTCCTCAACGACGATTCGCAGCCGCTGGCCACCCATGATCACCGTAAGCTCTTCCCGCTTGAAGCGCGCCACCGCCAGTACGCCCGGCACTTCGCGGAGCAGTGGGATGTGCTCGTTGTCGTACAACTCCTCGAACAGCGCTTCCTTTTCCGGTGCGACATCCATCGCTGCCGTAAAGACGTAGCGTGTCTCAATCGTCATTCTGTCCTCCTTACGGGTCGTCCCGCTCCTTGATTTCAGAGATGCGATAAAAGCGCGTGATCCGCTGCGACGGCGCCGCCTAAGGGTTCTGCCTTGCTCCAGCGTGCGTTGTATCCCCTACCGCCGCCCGCGGTGGAGCGCTAGTCGCCGCCCGCAGGTGCAAACTCCATAATCGTCTGCCGCGACGCCGCCTCTGCGATCATGGGGTGGATCATCGAGCGCGTCACGGGTCCCATCTGCCCGAACGCCTTCTTGCTGTGGCGCAACCCCAGCCTCACGAGTAACTCGGTCAACTGGTAGCCCGTGTGCACTGGATTCAACACCGGCACCTCGAGCCGCGCCTGCATCGCATCACGGATCGCCGCCATGCAGGTGCAACCGAGCATCACGACATCCGCCCCATCCTCGTCGATGACAAGACGGCACTGCTCCTCGACGCGAGCCAGAAAATCATCTTGCTGATTCCACATCCGCTTCAGCCAGCTCTCGTCTGAGCCCAGTGTTTGCAATTCGTCGTAGCGCGTGACATGTCGCAGGCCCGCTAGCTTGTCGCTCAGTTCGTACTCGCGCAGCATGTCTTCGTACCAGAAGCGGACATCGCGGGGCCACACCGTGACGATGCCCAGGCGCCGCCCTAACGAGAGCCCTACCTGCAGTGTCGCTTGTCCGCCGCCGACCACTGGGATCGTGAGCGCACTGCGCACTTCGGCCAAGCCCAAGTCCGTGCTGTCACAGACGAAGACCGCATCGAACCCCTCTTTCTCGGCAGACAGCGCTACGTCCAAGATGCTTAGCTGCACCAAGCGATAGTCAACGTAATTGTCCGGCCAGACCGGGAACCTCGTCGTCTCGAAGTCCACCGCAAAGCCCGGACTGATGATCTCCGGCGGGATCTGGTACTTCGCCGTGTTCTCCTCGCCCGTGCACGCCACCACCTTGATGCGCTTCGTCACCGCTCGGCCCTCCAATGTTCTCGCCATTCGGCCGCGACTCTTCCACCACGCGGCTTCCCAGTATCGCATCGCGGTCAACGACGCGCTCCCCGACCCGCTGCTATGATTCCCACGTTTTCCAGGAACGCGTGCCCAACACTCGCCTCCGAAAGCGATGCTGTGAACGGAATCCACGACCTCGGCGGAATGCACGGCTTCGGCCTCGTCGATTACGCCGCGCGTGAGCCGTTCTTTCATGCGGACTGGGAGCGGACCGTCCTCGCGGTCCAGCTCACAGCCTTGGGTCAGCGCCTCTACAACCTTGACGAACTCCGCCACAGCATTGAGCGCATGCCTCCAGACGAATACCTCAACGCGACCTATTACGAACGCTGGTTCGCAGCCATCAGCCGCTTGCTCATCGAGAAGGGCATCATTGACGCGGCCGAATTGGAGCGGCGCACGGCTGCTTTCCAGGACGACCCCCAAGCCTTTCCCGCTCCTCCTCCCTCCGCCTCCGATGAGACGGAGTTTGTCCACCCTGCGCTGGACCGGCGCCGCGGCCACCCTTTCCGCCGCGAAGCCTCCACCCCGCCGCGCTTTGCTATTGGCGATACCGTCCTCACCAAGCATTCCCAACCTGCTGGCCATACCCGGCTCGCCCGCTACGTGCGCGGTAAGCGCGGCCGCGTGCACCGGCACCAAGGTTGCTTCGTCTTCCCGGACACCAATGCCCATGGGCGCGGCGAAGAACCTGGTCACGTCTACAATGTCCGCTTCGACGCGGAGGAGCTCTGGGGCGAGTCGGCAGCGCACCGCGACGCCGTCTATGTTGACCTCTGGGAGAGCTATATCGAACCGACAGCGGCTGGGTAGCGCCTGGATCGCAGGAGGCAGCGATGGGCAAGAACCATCCCAACGTTGAGGAATACGTCGTCTCGCGCGTGCGCGCGCTGGAGTCGCTCCTCTTGGAGAAGGGCGTCCTTGCCCCCGGTGCAGTCGACCGGCTGGTCAGCCGTTACGAAAACGACACCGGACCGATGGTCGGTGCCCGCGCCGTGGCCAAGGCGTGGACCGACCCGGACTACAAGCGTCTCCTCTTAGACGATTCTGCGGCTGCTCTCGCTCAGCTGGACCTCAGGTACGACTTACTGGTTGTCGTCGAGAATACGGACGACGTGCACAATCTCGTCGTCTGTACCCTTTGCTCTTGTTACCCATGGCCCGTGCTGGGGCTCCCGCCCACTTGGTACAAGGCACCTGCCTACCGTGCACGCTCCGTGATCGAGCCGCGTACGCTCCTTCGCGAGTTCGGATTGGAGATCCCCGAGCAACGGGAAATCCGCGTCTGGGACTCCAGCGCCGAGCTGCGTTACATGGTTCTGCCCCAGCGGCCGGCTGGCACCGAGAGCCTCAACGATGAGGCGCTTCTTCCTCTCATCACCCGCGACGCTCTCATCGGTGTCACCACCGTTAAGGCACCGGCTGCCGTCGGCTGACGGATGCTGCAGCGCCGCCGCAATCTCGTCACGCGCCCAGACGGCGTCCTCGTCAACGTCGCCCGCATGCGCGGCATGCTCTTCGTGTGTGAGTCTGGTTGCTGCTGCGGCCGGACCGAGGATGGCTTTGCCCCCGTGCCGGCCGAGCTCTACCACACCGAATGGGAGCGCCGCCGCTTCCGCAACATCGTCCACCTCTCGATCGGCGGTTGCCTCGGCCCCTGCGCCCTCGCCAACGTCGTCCTGCTCCTCTTCGACGGGCGCGCCCTTTGGTTCCAATCGGTCAACAGTGAGCCACTCATTCTCGCTCTTTACGACTATATCGATGCCATGCTCGACGCTGATGCTTACCTTCCGCCCCCCGCTCCGCTGGCGGATCTCCACTTCACTGCTTCGCAGTGGCAAGACCGCCCCGATGGCCTCCCCCTCGACGATCGCCGCGACTGGCGCCGCCGCCTCGCGGCGCAGAGCGCTGCCTGCCCCATGCCTGCCGCCAGGCTCGAGGCCGACCGAAACGTCGGCACAGAGCCGCCCGAGCGCGTGCTCGCACGCTGGCAGGGGACCGCTGCTCTCCCGCGCAAGAACGGCGAGCTCGTTTTTGACGACCCTTGGCACGGGCGCATCTTTGGCATGGCGGCCGCATTGGAGGACCAGCACTTCTACACATGGGACGAGTTTCGCGAGCGCCTGATCGACCGTATCGCGGAGGCTGAGCGCGGGCAGGATCCGTTTGACTACTACAAGTGTTGGTTGGCCGCCTTTGAGGACATCCTTGCCGAAAAAGACGTGACACTCGACCCGGAGGTCACCGAACGCACCAACGAGTACGAATTCGGCGAGCGCGACGAGATCTTCTGATGGGCGCCGGCATCAGCCGAACTGTTACCGAGCCCGGCAACGGCACGCTCGAACTCTTTCCCCTCGACACCTCCGCCACGACGCTGGTCCCGCTGTGCACGGAACTCTTCCGCGATCATTGGGCCGCGATCCGCTTCGGTGTTCTCATCCAGGGTTCCGTGCTGGAGATTCGCGCCCCGGCCGCGCCGGTCACCGTCGCCATGCTTGACGGCTATCTCACCGTTGCCTTCGATGCCTGGCACCTGCATATCTGTATCGACGCCCATCGCGGGCTCGATCAGCCCGTCGATTCCCGTCTTGCCTACCACCGCCGCACCGCTCGCGCTGAGTTCTACCGCCGTCTCGATCCCGATGCCCGCCCGGTTTCCTGGGGCCTGCGGCTCTTCAACGGCAAGGACGAGCAGCAGCTCACGGTCTTCCTCCCCAACCCCTTCCTCGATGACGACGACAAGCACCTGGCGAGCCCGGACTGGGCGCGCTTAACCCTTTGGGATGACCTCCGCCGCCGCTACCTTGGCCTCGCTACCGACCCCCGTGACCGCACTGCCCTCCGCTTCGTCCACGATTGATCGCTCTCCCTCGGGGACACTTGCTAGATATCCGGTCGCTGGCGGAACCATCCCGCCTCCTGCTCGTACGCGTACGCCACCTGCAACATCGTTTCTTCGTCGAAAGCGGCCGCGCTGATCTGCATCCCGACTGGTAGCCCGTCCGCGTCCCACCCGCACGGTACTTGGATCGCCGGTGCCCCTGTGAGGTTGAAGATCGCAGTGTGCAGGGCTCCCCGGTCGAGCCGTGCCCCAAACCCTGGCGTGTCGTCGAGCACCAGCGGCGGACCTTGGAAGCATGTCGTCGGCAAGACGAAGGCGTCAGCCTGTGCATGCAGGGCCTGCCGCAGCGCCGCCGTCACCTGCGCGCGCGCGCGGTTGGCCAGGTTGCTGTAACCGGCGCTCACTAACAGCCCCCACAGCAGCGCCTGCCGCGTATGCGGGTTGTACTCGTCCCCGCGCTGCCGCAGGTTGCTCCGATGGACCGCGCCGGCCTCACTCCATAGCAGCGGCAGCGCGATCGCCGTCAACTGCGCGTGCGAGATCGTCGGCACCGTCACGATGCGCGCGCCCAGACGCTCGAACACCGGCAACGCCGCCTCGAATGTCGCGCGCACTTTGGGATCGCAGCCATTCTCGAACAGGTCGCGCAGCACCCCGATCCGCATCCCCTTGATCTCGCGGCCCAGTTTCGACGCGAAATTCGGCACGGGTACATCTGCGGAAGCAGGATCGTCGGGATCGTACCCTGCGCACCCTTGCAACATATAAGCGGCGTCGGTCACTGTGCGCGCCAGCGGCCCCGGATGGTCCAGGCTCCACGCCAGCGGATAGATCCCCGCCCGGCTCACCCGTCCGTAGGTCGGCTTCAACCCCACGTGGAAGCAGCACTGCGCCGGCCACCGGATCGACCCGCCGCTGCAGCTCCCCATCCCTGCATATGCCAGTCCCGCCGCGATCGCTCCTGCTGTGCCGCTGCTCGACCCTCCGCATTCCCGGCGCGCGTCCCAAGCGTTCAGTGTCGGCGCGAAGTGCGATGCGCGCGTCTGCACCCCGAACGCGAACTCATACGTCGCCGCCTTCCCCACCACGATTGCCCCCGCCGCCTTCAGCTGCCGCACCGTCGCGCATTCCCGCTCCGCTACGTACCCCACCAGCGGCTCACTCCCGCACGTCGTGGGTCCCGCCTCGTAGATGTCCTTGATCGCGATCGGAATCCCGTGCAACGGCCCCCGGTACACCCCTGCCGCGACCTCGGCCTCCAAGCCGCGCGCCAGCGCCAGTGCCTGCTCGGCGAAGACCGTGTAGTACGCGTTGATCTTCGGGTTGAGGCGTTCGATTCGATCGAGTGTCAGCTGCGTGACTTCTACTGGCGATACCTCTCGCCGCCGAATCCGTTCCCCGATCTCCTCGATCGTCGCTTGCGCTAAGTAGCGCTCATCTGATGTTGCTTGCACGACTCACTACTCTCCTTGCCCGGCTCCTAGAGCCGCTGGCTTCCCGCATCCGTCTCCACCAACGGCACCTCCACGCCGGCTCCCTGCTCGAGCGGGATCTGCGTCGCCAAGAACGACTGCTCGCCCAACCCCCGCCCCATTGCGGCTAAATACGTCTGCTGTGCCGCTGCGGTCACCGGCATCGGCACTTCCGCGTCGCGCGCTGCCTCGAGCGCCAACCCCACGTCCTTGCTCGCCAGCGCGAGTGTGAACGTCGGATCCGCGAACCGCCGGCCGATCATGTACGGCATCAGCCCGATATGCGGCGCCGCCGACCCCACCTTCAACATTTCATACAATCGTTCCGGTTCCAGACCTAGCTTGCTTCCCAGTACCAACCCTTCCTGTACCAATTGCCCCGCACACAGCACGATCGCGTTGTTGATCAACTTGGTCAGACAACCGCTGCCTGCCTCGCCCACATAGAACACGTGCTCGCCCAGCGCCTGCAGCAACGGCTCCACCCGCTCGAACGCCTGCCGCTCACCGCTCGCCAGCAGTGTCAGCGCTCCACGCCGCGCTCGGCGCACGCCCCCTGTTACCGGGCAGTCGATGTACAGCACCCCGCGTGCCGCTTCCTCTCGATGGAGCCGCCGTACCATCGCCACGGAATTACTGCTGAGGTCGATGTGAACGTCGCCTGGCTGCGCCGCTGTCAGGAGCCCGTCTGCACCCGTCACCACTGCCTCGACCTCGGCCGGGCCCGGCAGCGACGTCAGCACTACCCGGCACGCCGCGGCCACCTCCCGCGCGTCAGCGCCCCACGCCGCGCCGAGCTCGCGCAGGCTCGCGGTCGCCTCCGATCGCGCATCGTGCACCACTAGCTCATGCCCGGCCGAGAGCAGCTGCCGCGCCATCGGCTCCCCGATGCTGCCCGTGCCGATGAATCCCACTCGCATGGTGCCTCCTTGTCGGCCCTGTCGGCGATCCGATCGCCTTGCGCACCTTGGAGACTAATGGAACCACGATCGCTTCGGATCGGTCGTGGCATCCTGGTATCCTCCCTCTCTCCTAGGTGCTGTCTCGGGATAAGAGCGATGCCAGATTCAACCTCCACCCCGGATCCCACCCGCCTCGAATCTCCCCTCGTGGCCGCGCAGCGGCTCCAGCCGCTAGTGCGCGCGCATGCCGACCAGTCCGAACATCAGCGGCAGCTTGCCCGGCCGGTCGTTGACGCCCTCGCCGACGCTGGACTCTTCAAGCTCATCGTTTCTCGGTCGCTGGGCGGTATCGATGCCCTCGCCCCCGAGTTCCTTGAAGCGGTCGAAATTGTCTCCGTCGCAGATGGATCGACCGGTTGGTGCCTCATGGTTGGTGCGATAGGCAATGGCATGGCCGGTAGTTGGCTGGCCGTGCCTGTGGCCCGTGAGTTGTTTGGCGCTGACCCTCGAATTGTCATCGCCTCTTCCATCACCAACGGCGGGCGCGCCCGGGCTTGTGCCGGTGGCTACCAAGTCAGCGGTCGCTGGCGCTTTACCAGCGGCGTCGACCACAGTGCTTGGATCGTCGCCGACTGCACCATCTGGGACGGTGCAGAGCAACGGAACGATGCACAAGGCCAGCCCCTCGTTATGACGCTGCTTCTCCCGCGCGCCCAATGCGAGCTGATCGACGTTTGGGACGTGCTGGGCCTCTGTGGCACCGGCAGCAACGACTTCGCTGCCGAGGACGTTTTCGTTCCCACCGAGCACAGCTTTGACCTTCTCGGCGCGCCACCCCCGGCACCGTCGCGCGCCTACTGTATGCCCTTGGGCTGCGTCTTGGCGCCATCCAATGCGGCCGTGGCCCTCGGTATCGCTCGCGGAGCGATCGACACCGTACTGCCGGTTATCGCCCGCAAGACCTCTTTCCTCGCTCCTACTTCCCTTCGCGATGACCCTCGTGTGCAGCTACAGCTGGCCGAGGCGGAGGGCCGTCTCCGTGCCGCCCGCGCTTTCTTCTTCGAGACCGTCGATGCTGCCCAGCAGGCTGCTGTTCGTGGTTCTGCCGTGACCCAGCGCGACGCAGCGTTGATCCATCTCGCCTCCGTACATGCCGGGCGGCGCTCTGCTGAAGTTGTCGATATCGCTTACGCGCTCGCCGGCACCAGCGCGATCACGCGCGGCAACCCCCTAGAGCGCGCCTTCCGGGACATCCACGTCGTCACGCAACACCTCTCCCTCACAGATCGGCTGCAGCAGGATGCCGGGCGCGTGTTGCTCGGGCTTGAGCCTCAGGAACCGTTCTTCTGATGTCCGACAACGATGCAGACTGTCTTATCGTCGGCGGCGGACACAACGGTCTCGTCGCTGCCTGGTATCTGGCTCGTGCCGGACTGAGCGTCCTCGTTCTCGAGCGCCGTCCCGTCGTCGGCGGTGCCGCTGTGACAGAGGAGGCCTTCCCGGGCTACCGCATCGGTACCTGCGCCTACATCGCCCACATGCTGCAGCCTAAGGTCATTAACGACCTTGGGCTCCGGGACCACGGCCTCCACATCTACCCGCTCGATCCTGCTGCCCTTTTCCCTTTTCCCGATGGCAGTCATTTCCGCATGTGGCACAACGCTCAACGCACCGCCGAGGAGATCGCTCCCCTCTCCGCCGCCGACGCCAAGGCTTACCCTGCGTGGATCCGATTCTGGGAGCGTGCAGGCGCGCTCTTGCTGCGCTACTTCCTGCGCGAGCCACCTACCTTCGCTCAGCTTGCCGCTGACGTTGCAGGCAGCGACGATGCCGCCTTGCTCGAAACGCTGCTCACCGTGCCCCTCCGTGACCTAGCGGAGAGAACCTTCCAGGATCCCCGCCTCGCCGCCGCTGCTGTCGGTACCGGCGACTTCGGCCAGATCGACGCCCCCGGCAGCGCTCTTACCCAGGCGTACTTCAAGACCAATCTGCTCACGCCGGATCAGGACTACGGCATCGTTCGTGGTGGCATGGGTGGCGTCACCCAAGCTATGGCCGCTGCCGCGACTGCGGCTGGCGCTACCATCCGTACGGAGGCGCCCGTCCAGCGAATCGTCATCCAAGACGGCCGCGCGTGCGGCGTCGTCCTTGCGAGCGGCGAGACGCTCGCAGCTCCGTACATCCTCTCCAACGCCGACCCGAAGACCACCTTCCTCCGCCTCGTCGACCCCGCCGCTCTCCCAGATGGCTTTCCCACTGCGATCGCCCGCCTCAAGACTCGCTCGGCCTCGCTCAAGTTGCACGCCGTGCTCAAGCGCCTTCCCGATTTCTCCCGCTTCCTCCGCCCGGACGACGACCAATCGCGCCTTGCCATGATCCGCATCATGCCCGGCCTCGACGCGATCGAAGCCAGCTGGCGCGACGCTATGGCCGGCATTCCCACTCGCCATCCCCTTATGCAGCTCCAAATCCCCACCGTTATCGATCCCACCCTCGCGCCCCCGGGCGCTCACTTGCTTTCCGCTTGGGTGACCTACCAACCAGTGCATCTCCGGGAAGGAACCTGGGCCGAGCGGGGGAGGGAAGTCGGAGAGCAGCTTCTCGATGACATCGCCAGTTACGCCCCCGATATCCGCGACTGCGTCGAGGATTGGTTGTTGATCAGTCCCGAAGAGATCGAGTCCCGCGTCGGCATGACCGACGGCAACATCCGCCACCTCGATATCCTTCCCCAGCAGATGTTTGCCGCCCGCCCGCTCCCGGGCTGGAGCGGCTATCGCACTCCTGTCCCTGGCCTCTACCTATGCGGCGCGGGTACCCATCCCGGCGGGGAAGTTACAGGCGCGCCCGGGCACAATGCAGCGCACGCCGTCCTGCGCGACCGTGGAGCCGCTGCCTAATATCTGTGGGCCGCTCCGGAACCTGCCTCCGAGCGCAGAATCGCGCAAGCACTGCCTACGTACGCTCTAGGTCCGCATTCTCCAGGATTCGGAACCCCACTCCCAGCTTTACTTGGAAGGCGCCCACTTCCCCGTCCGTGACGTAACCCCGAATCTCACGTACTTCGAACCAATCGATGTTACGCAGCGTCTGATTCGCGCGGCCCAGCGCATTGCGAATCGCTGTATCGATGCTCTCTGGCGATGACCCAACCAACTCGACGATCTTGTACGTGTGCGGACTGTCTGCCATCAGCATCTCCTTCTTGGTGCGATAGATATGAGCGGTGGACTCAAATAATAGCCCGATCGGTCCAGCCCCACCGTGGCACTGTGCTATCGCTCTTCCTGCCAGCCCCTGTCCCAGATGTCGGGGACAACTTGGCAACTTTCACTCAGGCCGCCCGCGCGAGGAAAGAGCGGGCGTGCCACTACACTCGTATCATTGTCATGCGAGACGCCGCCGAGCGGGGCGTCTGTCATCGATCGGTCCTGGACGGATTCGACCGGCCTCCAGCATCTCGGCAGGAGAGACCCATGCTGCGTGAGACCTTGCGTGACCGTGGGACGCCAACGTGTACGTCGGACTATCTGCGGTCCATGGTCGAACCAGGGCCGCGGCAAGCGGCAAGTCACGCGAGCTCGCCGTCGGCCACTTGGACCGAGCGTGCATAGAATGCGATAGCGCTGTGGTCACCGAGAACGGCTTTACCAAAGATCCTTCCATTAACGCCGTGCTCACCGCGATCGCCCGCGCTTCCATCGAAGTTGGGCGCCTTACTCGCATGGCCAGCCTCGCTGGCATGCTGGGAGGCACCGGAGAAGTCAACGTTCAAGGCGAAGCGGTTCAACGCCTTGATGTCGAAGGGCAGCGCGCCTTCGAACGCTGTCTGCGTCAGACGAAGCTCGTGGCCGCAATGGCTAGTGAAGAGCTGGAGCACATGGTCGTCGTCGCGGACGATGCCTCGCATCCCTATCTCGTGGTTTTCGATCCCGTCGATGGATCCAGCAACATCGATGTTGCCGTTACTATCGGCTCCATCTTCGGCATCTACCAGCGCCCTCCGGGCGTACCGCTAAATGCAGCCACTTTCCTTCGCCCCGGCGCCGAGCAGATCGCCGCTGGCTACACCCTCTACGGTTCTAGCACGATGTTCGTCGTGGCGACGGCGACTGACGTCGATGCCTACACTCTCGATCCAGACGCCAATCGTTTTCGCCTCACCCACTCCGGCATCCGCTTCCCCGACGCCTGCACCTACTACAGCGTCAACGAGCACTACTTCGATCGCTGGAGCCCCGGTGTGCAGCGCGCCGTACACGAGCTACGTGCGAACTGCGCGGCGCGTTACGTTGGTTCCCTCGTTGCCGATTTCCATCGCAATCTGCTCAAGGGCGGCATCTTCCTCTATCCAGGCGATTCCAAGAATCCCGCCGGCAAGCTCCGCCTTCTCTACGAAGCTGCTCCTCTTGCTTTCGTTGCCGAGCGTGCGGGCGGCGCTGCCAGTAATGGCGCCCAGCGTGTCTTGGATTTCACGCCGCAACACCTGCACCAACGCACGCCGCTCTTCGTCGGCAGCCACGCCGCCGTTACCGCCATCAACGCCGCCATCAGTACCGAGGACAGCGCCGAGTAATCGCTCTGCGGCGACAGAAGCACACTGCTGCGACAACACGGCGACAACAGTGGCGCTGCACTGCTCCGAGGGTGGAGCTAGCATCGTAGACGCGCCTCGGCGCGCCGAGCAAAGGACCAGCGGCCACCCAGAAATGCGGAGGCTTCATGAACGCCAGTGAGCTGGAAGCAACCGCGCGCGACCTCGTTGCCGAACGCAAGGGAATCCTCGCTGCCGACGAGAGCGCCGGTACCATTCAAAAGCGCCTTGCCTCCATCGGGGTCGAATCGACCGAACACTCCCGGCGCGCCTGGCGCCATCTCCTCTTCACCGCTCCCGGCATCGGCGAGTACATCAGCGGCGTCATCCTCTTCGACGAAACGATCCGCCAGCATGCCGATGATGGCTGGCGGCTCGTCGACATCCTCACCGCCAACGGCGTGCTGCCCGGTATTAAGGTCGATAAAGGTGCCAAGCCCCTCGTCGGCTCCTCCAGCGAAAAAGTCACGGAGGGCCTCGACGGCCTCCGCGCCCGCCTCGCCGAGTACCGCGACCTCGGCGCTCGCTTTACGAAGTGGCGCGCCGTCATTGCCATTGGCCCCCATCTCCCTAGTGCCCATGCCATCGCCGTCAATGCCGACGCGCTCGCCCGCTACGCTGCTCTCTCTCAAGAGGCCGGGCTCGTACCTATCGTCGAGCCCGAAGTGCTCATGGATGGTCCCCACGACATCCACCGCTGTCTGGAAGTCACCTCCGCAACCCTGCGCCGCGTCTTCCAGTCGCTCGCCGAGCAGCGCGTTCACCTTGAGGGCATCCTACTCAAGCCCAACATGGTGCTTTCCGGAAAAGACGCTCCTACCCGTGAAGGACCTGAGGGGGTAGCGGCCGCTACCATTCGCTGCTTCCGTCGCACGGTGCCCGCCGCCGTCCCCGGCATCGTCTTCCTCTCCGGCGGACAAACCGACACCGAAGCCACCGAAAACCTGAACGCCATCAACCGCCTCTCTGCTGGCCAACCCTGGGAGCTCAGTTTCTCCTACGGTCGTGGTCTGCAGGCCACCCCTCTCAAGACCTGGGGCGGCGACCCCGCCAACGCCCCAGCTTCTCAGGCGGTCTTCCAGCAGCGTGCTCGTCTCACCAGCGCTGCTCGCATGGGCCTCTATGAGCCAGCCATGGCATAGCATTCCGCCCGCGTTGGACGATCCGCAGCGACGGATTTTACCCCGCGACGGCTGACCAGGCCGCCCGTCCTCTCCCCAGCGCGCTAGTATTCAAAGGCCGTTCCTCCGCAATTGCGACAGGAGCTTTAGCATGACCGTTAGCGACGAATTTAGGCGCACCCCCATCTCCGCGCTCGTCCGCCGCCCGCTCAACACCGTCTCGGTCGACACCCCCTTGCACGATGCCATCAAGCTCTTGCGTGAAGAGAACGTGCGCTACATTGGTGTCCTGCAAGGGCCCCGCCTCGCCGGCTTGCTCACAGAGCGCGACCTCGTCAAGCGTGCCTACGGATCGGACGTTGGCCCGGACACACCGGTGTCGGAAATCATGAACGCCAGCCCCCGCACGCTGCACCCACAGGACTCCCTCCAGACCGCGCTCTACCTATTGGATCGCGAGCGTTACCGTCACGTTGCCCTCGTCGACGACCGTGGCCGTCCCCACGGCGTCGTTACCATCCGCGGCATCATGCATTTCCTCGCCGAGAGCATTCCGGAGACGGTCCTGAACTTGCCTCCCGATCCTACCCAGACCGCCGCTACTGCCGAGGGTGCCTAACCGTGCGCTGCCCTATCTGTGATCACGAGAACCTCCCCGGCGTCGATCAGTGCGAGGACTGCAGCTGGGAGATCGGTGATGCCGACATTCCCACGCCCACAGATGCTCTCTCCGCACTGCTGCTCGAAACGCAGATCTCCGAGATCGCCACGCCCAACCCGCTCTGCGTCGACGCGGATGCGCCCGCTGCTGATGCCTTGGAGCTGATGCGGAAGCACAACATCCGCGCCCTCACCGTCATGGAAGAGGGCGCTCTCGTCGGCATCCTGACCGAACGCGACCTCATCCTCAAACTCGACCCCTGGGATCCGGGCACTGCTTGCTTCGTAAGCGAGCTCATGACCCCAAATCCTGTCGTTGTGAAGCCGGAGGACACTCTGGGTACGGCGTTGCACCGTCTCTGCGTCGACAACGTCCGCTTCCTCCCGGTGATCGAAGATCAACGCGTCGTAGGCATCGTCGCCTTGCGCGATGTCCTTCGTCGCTTGGTTCCTACGCTCATCGGCTAGTCCCGCAAGTTTCCATCCTTCGCGCGCCTGCGACTTGTACAGGAGTTGCGAAGCGCGTCCTACGCGGTAGGCTGCGTATTTGAAGGAGGGCCCTCATGGGACCGTTAGCGGGACTACGCATCATCGAGTTAGCCGGGATCGGCCCCGGGCCGTTCTGCGGCATGCTCCTCTCCGATCTGGGCGCCGAAATCATTCGGGTCGACCGGGCCGTCTGGGCTCGGGAGGCCGACCGCTCACAGCCTCCCTGGGATCTCCTCAACCGAGGTCGTCGCTCCATCGCTGTCGACATAAAGAAGCCCGCTGGCCTTGCAACAGTCCTTCGGCTCACCGACACGGCCGACGCCATTTTCGAAGGCTTCCGCCCCGGCGTCTGTGAGCGCCTCGGTATCGGGCCCGACGTCTGCCTCCAGCGTAATCCCCGCCTCGTCTACGGACGTATGACCGGCTGGGGCCAAGAGGGTCCCTATGAGCAGATGGCTGGCCACGACATCAATTACATTGCCCTCTCCGGCGCGCTGGACACTATCGGCCGCAAAGGCCAACCGCCCACTCCTCCCCTCAACCTTGTCGGCGACTTCGGCGGTGGCGGTCTCCTGCTTGCTTTCGGCATGCTCGCTGCCCTGCTGGAGGCCCAGCGCACCGGCCAAGGACAGGTCGTCGACGCGGCCATGGTCGATGGCGCCGCCATCTTGATGACGATGTTCTACGGCATGCACGCCGCCGGCCGCTGGCATCCGGAGCGCGGCACCAATCGCCTCGACACCGGCTCCCACTTCTACGATGTCTACCAAACTGCCGATGACAAATATGTCTCGGTCGGCTCAATGGAGCCGCAATTCTACGCCGAGCTCGTGCGTCTCACCGGTCTAGGCGAGGACAACTCGCTCCCCGACCAACTCGATGAGCAACACTGGCCCGCTATGAAGGAGCGCCTCGCCGCCATCTTTCGTTCCAAGACCCGGGCTCAGTGGCAAGAGATCATGGAGGGCAGCGATTCCTGCTTCGCCCCCGTGCTCTCCTTGGAAGAGGCCCCCAATCACCCCCACGCCCGCCATCGCCAGGCCTTCGTGGAAGTTGGCGGCGTCACCCAGCCGAGCGCCGCGCCCCGTTTCAGCCGCACCCCTGGCGCCGTCCAAGGTCCGCCCGTTCATCCCGGTGAGCACACTGACGAGATCCTCCGCGCCGCTGGCTGCCCCGACGCGGAGATCAGTGCGCTGCGCGAAGACGGCGCGGTCGCCTAAGATTCGGTTCTTGGCGCACCAGCCGGACGCGGCGGCGGTTGAATAAACTCGAGCGTCACGCCGTCGGGGTCCTGTGTGTAAACGACCTGCGCGCCTGCGTTCGGGCCCGCAGCCACCTGCAGCGGTTCGCTTAGCACTGTGAAACCCGCTGCCCGCACCGCCGTTACCACCGCCTCGATCGCATCGACATTGAACGCGATATGCGTGGCCCCGGTGTCCGATGGACGCGGCCGCACGGCTCCCCGTCCCGCTGGACCTCGGTACTCGATCAGCTCCAGCGTGTGTCCGGGCGCCGTCATGTACGCGATCTCCACGTCCGCCCCGGGCACTGCTACCACCTGCTCAATGAAGGCCGGGTCGCGCGGACCCCGGTCCCGCAGCGTGAAGCCCAGCACATCTCTGTAGAAGGCCACCGCCCGGTCGAGGCTCGAGACGGTGATCCCCGTGTGATTCGTTCCCAGCACGGAAAAGTCCGGCATGGGCAGAGCCTCCCTCTACGGTGTCGTGCATACGCCGCCAGGGACGCGGCGGCACACCGCGGAGTATACGCGCGCGCAGCCGAGACTCAGCCGCAAGGCGGCCCTCGCGCGCCTCTTCAACCGCTAGCATGCACCGTGTGGAGGGATACCCCATGCAGATCAAACGTGCCTATGTCCAAGTCGATGCCGCGCAGATCCACTACCGATGGCTGGACGCCGGGACCAGCACGCCGATCGTCTTTCTCCATCAGACGGCCTCCTCATCCGCCATGTACGAAAAGTTGATGACTGATCTTGCCGGCGAGCGTCCCCAGTACGCCTTCGATACCCCCGGCTTCGGCCAGTCCGACCCGCCCCCGCCCTCACCCACCGTCCCCAGCTACGCGCGCACCCTTTTGGACGCCACCCGCGCTCTTGGCCTGGATCGCTTCCACCTTTTCGGACATCACACCGGCGCCTCCATTGGCTGTGAAATGGCCGCCAGCGCCTCAGACCGCGTTGCCAGCCTGACGATGGCAGGTCCTCCTTATATGGACGCCGCCGCGCGCGAGTTCTGGACCAACAAAACCGCAGCGATGGTGATCCAACCCGATGGGAGCCATCTCATGACTGCCTGGGAGCGCGCCCAATCCTTAGACCCGAACCCTGCTCTCGATGTGGTCCACCGCGAAACCGTCGATACTCTCCGCGCCGGCGTTCGCTGGCATGAGGCCTATCTCGCCGTCTTCAGCTACGACATGCCCGCCCGTCTTCCCCAGATCCGCTGCCCATTGATGATGCTCAGCGGCAAGGATGACGTGCTCCTGCCGCATCAAGAAGAGGCCTGCGCTGCCTGCCCCGACGCCCGCTGCGTCGCCCTCGACGGCGGCACGTACCTGATCGACGATCGCCCGGAACTCGTCGCTGCCGAACTCCGTCCCTTCCTCTCCGCTATCGGCTAGCTTCCATTCCCCATGCCTCGCTTCCCACGTTGTGGGGTGGCCGATAGGGCGCTCCGCATGGGCAACCCTCGCTGCCTGGAGGGCGCTGCCATTCGGCGAGACGGCCGCCGTGGCGTTGATCTTACTTATCGCTGGGCGCCGCTCGTGCGCTTCATCTTCCAGCGGCACGGGCTGCAGTATCGCGCTGCCAGACCGCGATCGATGGCGCTCTACGCCAAGCAGCGCAGCGGTCCGCCCCCAGCGGCCGCGATCACGTCCGTGAACGCGGCCGCTGCATCGATAGGCGCCCCCCATTGCTCGCCCCGTAGCTCTGAATAAGCCCGGTGCAGGTTCCCCGCCAACCGCTCTGGATCAGACCACTCCGCGAACCGGCCGAGATCCGCATCCCGCGCAACCTCCAGCGGCGATGCACCTGCCTCAAAGCCCGCCTCCGCGATCGTCTGCACGAACCGCAGGTAATCCGCCACATCATCGATCACGCGCGCATCGCACACCTCCCCGTGCCCCGGCACGATCACCTCCGCCCCGAAGGCGCGCAGCGTCTCCAACGATTCCAGCCATCCCGCCACGGACCCAAACACCGCGAAGGGCGTCCCTCTGTTGAAGAGAAGATCGCCCGCGATCAGTACCCGCCGCTCCGGGACCCAGACCACCACATCGTTGGTCGTATGCGCGGGCGCGAGCGGGATCAACTCCAGCCGCAGTGCGTCCACGTAAATTGTCAGGGGCTGGTCCAAGGTGAGCGTCGGCGCCACGATCTCAACCGCACCCCAGTCGACCCCCGGAAACATCTGTGACGCTCGTTCCACGATCTCGTCCGCCGTTTCCAGAATTTCCTCCCGGCACCGTGTGTGCCCTACGATCGTCACCTCGGGCCCAAACACAAAGTTCCCGAACGTGTGGTCCAAATGGTGGTGGGTGTTCACGAGCGTCTGTACTGACCGCTGCGTTGTGCGGCCGATCGCCGCCAGTAGTTCCCGCGAGCGCTGCTCGGTCGCGCACGCATCCACGCACGTCACCCCGCTGCTCCCCGCGATGAACGCCGGGTTGTTGAGACACCAACTCCCATCCGGCTGTACGTATGCATAGATCCCAGCGCTCACTTCCTCGATCCGTGCGGGCGGCGCGCTAGCAGCGGGAGAAGTCATCGGCCTGTCTCTCTGTTGCAGAAGCGATCGGTCGGCGCCGAGGATAGCGTGCTTTGGGGGTGCTACCGTCTCCGCTTGTGGAGTCCGTCGCACGCACTCTAGGAGCATTCATGCAGTTTGGTGTTCACCTGCCCCATATTGGCCTCGACGCCACCGCCGCCAACGTCGCCCGTATAGCCCGGAAAGGTGAAGATCTAGGCTACGAGTCCCTGTGGGTCAGCGACCATGTTGCGCTACCCCAGCGGATCGAAAGTGCCTACCCGTATGCGCCCGATCACAAGCTGCCCGTCGGCCGTAGTATGGGCTGGCTCGATCCTATTCAATCGCTGACCTTCGCCGCCGCCTGCACCGAGAAAGTACAGCTCGGCGTTTCCGTGCTCGTGCTGGCCATGCGACAGCCGGTCTGGAATGCCAAGCAGCTCATCACGCTCGACGTGCTGTCTCAGGGCCGGTTCATCCTCGGCGTGGGCGTCGGCTGGATGAAGGAAGAGTTTGAAGTCCTAGAGATGCCTTGGGACCACCGCGGCCAGCGTGTCGACGAGCAGCTCGACATGTTCCGTACTCTTTTTCGCGAACAGCGGCCCGAGCACCACGGCCGTTTCTATGACTTCGAGCCCATCGGCTTTAACCCCAAGCCGATCCGTGGCCGCATCCCCATCTGGGTCGGGGGCCACAGCGATCCTGCCTATCGCCGCGCCGCCACCTACGGTGATGATTTCCACGCCGTTGCTCTCCACAGCAGCCCTGCTCAGGTCCAACAGCAATGGCAGACTGTCCAGCGCTACTGCGAGACTATTAACCGCGACCCTGCTTCCATCACTCTTTCTCTCCGCGCCAGCCTCCGCTACGGGCAGCATGATCTCGACGACGGCTCTCTCCACGGCAGCGACGACCAACTCGTCGATACCATTGGTGCTTGGCAAGGGATCGGCGTCTCCCATATCGCTATGAACATCGTGGTCAATGGTAACGTTGAGCAGCAGCTGGAGGACATTGAGGCCTTTGCCTGCAATGTACGCCCGCAGCTGCGCTAGCAGAGAAGGGCGCAGCGCTTCCGCTTCCCAGCCTTGAGAGCGGCATCGTTCGATTGACCGCCCCGCGCTCACCCGTTAGACACACTCGCGGACCACCACCCCGCAATGCTCGAAGGAGAGCCCCGCTATGGACCTCGGCCTGCAAGGTAAGACCGGCATCGTCACTGGCTCCGGGCGCGGCATTGGCCGCCGCATCGCGCTGACACTCGCCGAAGAAGGCGTCAACGTTGTCATCAATGACATCGATCAAGGCCGCGCCGACGCCGTTGCCGGCGAGATCAAAGCCGCCGGCGGTAACGCTCTCGCCATCAAGGCCGACGTTACCGATCGCCCTGCCGTCGATGCCATGGTCCAGCAAGCCATCGACGAGTTCGGCAGCCTCGAGATACTGATCAACAACGCCGGCATCCCGCTTCGTCCCACCGATGTCGGCGGCTCCGATCTACCCTCCGCCACCGGTAAGTACTTCATCGATACCGATCCCGATGGCTGGCACCGCACGATGCACGTCATCACTTACGGCGTGCTGCACTGCACCCAGGCGGTCGTGCCTCACATGATGCAAAACAACTACGGCAAGATCGTGAGCCTGATCTCGGACGCCGGCATCGTCGGCGAACCCCGTCTCGTCGTTTACTCCATGGCCAAGGCTGGTGTGATCGGCTTCAGCCGCGCCTTAGCCAAAGAGGTCGGCCGCTTCCGCATTAACGTCAACTGTGTCTCGCCCGGTGCCACCTCCGACACCGGTCACCGCGGTCCAGCCGGCGCCCGCGACACCGGTGACCCCGGCGAGTCCGATTCGGCCATGGCTGCCATGCTGCGCCTCTACCCGATGGGCAAGGGCTACGATCGCCTAGGCATCCCCAGCGATGTTGCCGATCCGGTCGTCTATCTCTGCTCCGATCGCGCTAACTGGATCACCGGCGTAACCATTCGTGCCAGCGGCGGCTACTCCATCGCCTAGCACACCCGCTCGATCCGCCTCGCCCAGATCAATCCCACGTCCGCGCGATTTGCAGGATATTGTCGTACTGACTCCCCGATGACTGTAGCGATGACAGCGCCAGCCAGTTGATCCCGGCGTCTTGCCACGCTTCTACCTTTTCCCGCACTTCCGAGGCGGTGCCCACGATCCCCATCTCGTCCGCCATCTCCTCGGGGATCGCGGCGCGCGCCGCGGCTCGATCGTCCACTGCCATCGCAGCTTTGGATGCCTCCGCAGACTCGCCGAAACCGGCCTGATGGTAATACTCCACGTAATTCTGCATCGTCGTGTAGAAGCTCAGGGCATTCCGGATCGCAGCCAACCCCTCGCTCCGATCCCCCACGAATGTCGGCACGATCGCCCCGCGGATATAGTCGCCGCTCTGCCGCTCCGGCGGCAGCACGCGCAGTTGCTCCCGCACCTGAGACAGCGCCCAGTTGTTGGCCAGCAGTCCGTCCGCCTCTTGCCCCGTCAACGTTGTCATCTTCGTCCGCAACGTCGCCCAGATGATCGGCGGCTGCGGCCATTCGGCGAACGCCGCCTGTACTTGCGCTGTGTAATTCTTCATGTGACTGAGCGGCTTCTCCGTTGGGATCTTGTAGCGCTGCAAGATGCCATTGTGCCCCGGCCCCAAACCCAGGATGAAGCGGCCTTCGCTCAACTCGTGGTTGAAGCTCGCTGCCGCCGCCATCTCCGCCGGGTGCCGCGTGTAGGTCACCGCGATGCCGCTGCCCACCTTGATCGTGTGCGTCGCCTGGATCACCGCTGTGCAGAGGCTCAGTGCATCGTATGGGGGCGGCGGGTCACCCTTCGCATTGAGGATCGGACTGTAGTCATGCGGGCAGAGGACGAACGGGAACCCCCGCCGCTCCAGCTCCACCGCCAGCTCCACCACCTGTCGCCGCTGTCCCAAATGCGCTGAAATAATGAATCCTGGCTTGGCCATGTTTACTTCCTCCTAATCACTCGCCGCGTGTGCGGCCCTAAAGCTCCGTCCGCCAGTTGCCCGCTGCCTTGATCCGCTTGACTTCGGGCAAGACCTCCTTGCCCAGCCACTCAACCTGCTCCTTGTATTCCGCATACGTATGGGACGGCACGTCCGGTGCCACCACCAGCAGAGAGTAGCCCGCCTCCGCGAAACGCTGCATATCACTCACGATCTGCTCCGCCGTACCACCGCAGTTCCGGCGCGGGGTTCGCCTGGCCTCCATGTCGTCGGCGCTGCTGATCCGCGCCGATATCAGCCCCATCATCCCCATCTCTGATTCCGGCCGCCCGATCCGGTCCAACTCCCTCTTCAGAATCTCGACCAAGTGGTCGTGCATGTGGGGATCATCGTGCGGCCGCACCAGAATCGGATAGAACGCGTCCGCCTCGCGCGCGCAGAGCCGTGTCCCCCCCGGCGTCACCGCGCCGTACGCGATCGGCGGGTGCGGCTTACTGATTGGCTTGGGGTCCATCCCCATATTTTCGAAGTCATAAAACTTCCCGTGGTACGTGACATGTGGCTCCGTCCACGCTTTCTTGTAGATCTGAAGACACTCCTCCGTCATCGCCAGCCGGTGCTCGTGCGGTTGGTTCACCGCGTCGAACTCCTCTTTCATCCATCCCGGTCCCACTCCAAGAAACACCCGTCCCCCAGACAGATAATCGAGCGTCGCGTATTGCCGCGCGTCGTTCAGCGGGTGCCGGTACGGCGCAATCAACACTCCCGGTCCGAACTTGATCCGGCTCGTACTCACCGCGATCGCTCCGAAACACGCCACCCCGTCTAGGATGTTGGGCCGCGGTGGATAGTGCCGTTTGCTGCCCCCTACGTCCGTATCCCCCGTTCCCCTCTGCCGTACCTCCGGGTTCGATCGCCCCTCCACGTGTACCGGCGATGTCGATTCCGGCGATGTTTCCTTTAGCGCTACGTGGTCTCCCACCCAAACCGAGTGGAACCCCAGCCGCTCCGCCATCTGCGCCGCCTCCACCGGCTTCATCTCATCCGGATCCATCGGCTGATGCCACCAGTCCGCATCGTCGCGACTGCCCACGCCGTGCGTGTTCAAAACCAAACCTAACTCCATCGTTCGCCTCCCCAAGCCACTGTTTTGGTGCAGGATCGTGCCTGAACGGCCGCAAAGTGGACGGCGCGTATTATCGCAGCGGCCTGCTTTCCTGCAAAGTTCGCCGCGCCGCCACTGGGGCGAGACTTCCGTGCGCAACCGAACGTCGCATGGTCCTCGCTTGCCTCACACACTCCCGTTGAGGAAGGCGCGGATACGATCCACCGCCGTGCGAATATGATCCAGGCTGCTCGCGTACGACAGCCGCAAGAACCCTTCCCCGTCCGCCCCGAAGCTCGTGCCGCTGATCGTCGCTACTCCCGCCTCTGTCAGGAGTCTGTCCTGTAGCGGCCGCGAATCGAAGCCCGTCCCTTTGATGTTGGGGAATACGTAGAAAGCGCCGCCTGGCTTCCCGCATTGCACCCCCTCGATCGCATTCAGCGCTGTCACCAACACCTGTCGCCGCTCATCGAACGCTGCCACCATCCTTTCCACTGCCTCCTGCGGTCCCTCCAGCGCTGCCAACCCCGCGTATTGCGCCGCCGCGTTGGGACAGGAATAGCAATTGATCGCCAGCCGCTCCGCCAGTGGGAACAGCGCCGCCGGCCACACGCTGTACCCCAGCCGCCAGCCCGTCATCGCGTACGTCTTGCTCCAGCCGTTGAGCAAGATGAGCTGGCTGCGCAGCCCCTCATATCGCAACAGCGAGCGGTGCTCGCGCCCGTCGTAAACGAAGCGGTCATAAATCTCGTCACTCAGCACTGCCACTTCTGGATGTGATTCCAACCCTGCCACCAAGCGGTCGATCTGCTCCGCCGGTGTCACTCCGCCCGTCGGATTCGCGGGGTTGTTCAGGATGATCAGACGAGTGGCGGGCGTGATCTGAGCAAGCAACGACTCCGCCTCGAAGGAGAACCCCGCCGCCGCCTCCAATCGGTACGGCACTGGTCGCGCCCCGCTCAGCGCAATCGCCGACTCGTAAATCGGGAACCCGGGATTCGGATAAAGGACTTCTGCGCCCGTGCCACCGAACATCTGCGTCGCGAAAAACATCGTTACCTTCGCCCCCGGGGTGATCAGCACCGCCTCGCTGTGGACTGCTGCCCCCGTTCGCTGTTCCAGGTCACGCGCCACCGCTTCCCGCAGCTCCGGTATTCCCGCGGCTGGCGTGTAGCCGTGGCGGCCGCGTGCCAGCGCCTCCCGCCCCGCCGCCACGATGTGGTCGGGGGTGGGGAAGTCCGGCTGCCCGATCCCTAGGTTGATGATCTCCTGTCCCTGCGCCCGCAGCGCCTCCGCCCGCGCCAGCACGCCGAACGCCGTTTCCGTCCCGATCTGCGCCACTCTCGGTGCGATGTGCAGCATCAGCGCCCCACCGTCCGGTATACGCTCCACTGTCTGGTATACGCCTCACTATCCGGTATAGATGTCTCGCTCGCCCACTGTAAGGCGATGCTACTGTTGACGCCTCACAGCTGTCCGCCTATACCACGTCCGCGAGGACGGTCCCGCGAAATTTCGAATGACACTGGAAAGGCAACCATCATGGCCAGCCTTGATGCTCTCTGGCAGCCCCTCCAAGTCGGCCCCACCTTGCTCAAGCATCGCGTGTTCGTCTCCGCCCACTCGCAGATGTACGGCGAGAACGGACTCCTCAGTGACCGCCACATCGCTTACTATGCCGAGCGCGCCAAAGGCGGCGCGGCTCTCGTAATCACCGAGCAGCAAGGCG
The DNA here is from genome assembly GCA_965220315.1 of Dehalococcoidia bacterium. Taxonomy (GTDB): domain Bacteria; phylum Chloroflexota; class Dehalococcoidia; order Bin125; family Bin125; genus JAPOXK01. The sequence continues at coordinate 44,363 of CBDCPP010000002.1, read as the reverse complement.
TGCATTGGACCGCCAAAGGCGGCTACCACGCGATGTGCGCTGGCTGGCGGGAAGAATCGATCCCCCGCTACAAGCAGCTTGCTGATGAAGTCCACGCCGCTGGCGGGCATGTTTTTATTCAAGGCTTCGTCGCGGGCCAGCAAGACGACGGCGTCATGTTCCTCGACAACCGCCATGCCGTGCAGGCCCCCTCTCCCATCCCCTCCATTAGCTACCGCGTCCAGCCCCGCGAAATGACCAAGGACGATATCCGCAGCATCGTCGAGGGATACGGGCAGACCGCTCACAACGCCATGACCGCTGGCGCCGACGGCTTCGAGATCCACGGCGCCCACGGTTACCTGGTGTGCCAGTTCTTCTCGCCCCTCACCAATCACCGCACCGATGCCTATGGCGGCAACACCCAGAACCGCAGCCGCTTCGCCATTGAGGCTGCCGAAGAGGTCCGCAAGCGTGTCGGCGACAAAATCACCCTCGGCATCCGCCTTAGCTTCGACGAATGGATCGAGGGCGGCATCACCCCCGAAGAAGGTGAGGCCATCGTCAAGACTCTGAACGAAACTGGCCTCTTCGACTATTTCAATATGACCGGCGGCAACTATCACACGATGCACCAGACCGTCGCGCCCATGAATGTCGAACACGGCTTCATGGTTGATCATGCCCGCCGCACCAAAGCCATCGTGGGCGACTCCGCCGCCGTCTTCATCGTCGGCCGTATCCACAATATCGATGAAGCCTCAGAGGTCATCCGCAGCGGCCACGCCGACATGGTCGCCATGACCCGCGCCCATATCGCCGACCCCGAACTCATCAATAAAGCCCGTAGCGGCCGCAAAGACGAGATCCGCAAGTGCATCGGAGCCAACCAAGGCTGTATCAACCGCGTCTTCCAGAACACCGGCATCGCCTGCACGGTCAATCCCACGACCGGCCTCGAGCGCCAGTGGGGCATCGGTACACTCCAGCCCGCCCAACAGCCCCGCTCGATCGCGGTGGTGGGAGGTGGCCCCGCCGGCATGAAGGTCGCCGAGATCGCCGCCAGCCGCGGACACCGAGTCACCCTTTTCGAAAAGGCCGACAAGCTGGGCGGACAGCTACACTACGCGGCCATGCTCCCCACCCGCGCCGACTGGTCCGTCGTTGGCGAATACCTTGAGGGGGCTCTCGATCGCCACCACGTCGACGTACGCCTCGGCACCGAGGCCACCGCCGAACGGATCGCCGCTCTCAACCCGGACGATGTCGTCCTCGCTACCGGCTCTCGATACAACAAAGACGGCTACTCGATCTTTCGCGGCGAGCGCCCCAGTATCCCTGGCATTGAGCGCGAAAACGTTCTCACTCCCGTCGAGGCCCTTGACGACCCCGACCGCTGCGGGCAACGCGTTCTCATCCTTGACGACCAAGGCGACTACCCTCCCATGGGCCTGGCCGAATTCCTCGCCGACCGCGGTAAGGATGTTGAGGTCGTCTCTCGCCACATGTTCATCGGCGATAAGACGCCCATGCAGCTGCACCTACCCTGGATCTACCCTCGCCTGCATGAGAAAGGCATCAAGCTTTCCCCGCAGCGCTTCATCGAGAGCGTTCGTGAAGGGACGGCCATCGTCTACAACGTCTGGGACGGCACGCAGACCCCCGTCGAATTCGACTCCCTTATCCTCACGATGCTGCGTTCTTCTATCGACGGCCCCACTGCACTTGAGGCCACCGGCGCTACCATGCACCGCATCGGCGATGCGCTCACGCCCCGAACCGTCGACGACGCCATCTACGAAGGCTACGAGCTGGGCCGCGCCCTCTAACATGCCGGTTCCGGGCGCGGTCACTGGCATACTCGTCCACGCTCCGCCCCGCCTGTAGCCTGTTGGAGGTGACTGCGCCCGAGTCCAGTCACCCCTCCGGAGGCAGCAGTGGGGATCGCAGCCGGCATCGGCAGTGCCGTGCTCTGGGCTATCGCGAGCGCGATCATGACCCAGCAGGCACAGCGCATGGATACGCTGTCGCTCAGCCTGATCCGCGCTCTCGGCGCCGGCGGATTCTTCGTGGTTGCCCTGTTCGCTTTGGGAGCGCAGGACGCACTCTGGTCTCTCGCTCTGCACGATCTCTGGCGCTTGAGCCTCGCTGGCTTCCTCGCCTCAGGTTTGGGCGAGACGCTCTACGTGGCCGCGCTCTTCCTAATTGGGCTGAGTCGCACCTTCACGATCGTCGTAGGGCTGCAGATTCTTCTCTCCTTCGCTCTCGCCGCGATCTTCCTCGGTGAATCGGCTACCTGGTCCGATGGCTTGGGCGCCGTGCTCATCGCTCTCGGTGTCTACGCCGTCGCGCTTTACGGCCAGCCCGGAACCAACGTTCCCTCCCCGCTCGCTCAGATCCGCCAGCTTGTCCGTGGGACCAAAAGAGTCAGCCTCGCAACGTCAGCCCTCGCCCCGATCCGCGCTGTTGTGCTGGCGCCCCCTCCCGCCATCCCCGTCCTCGGCGTGGCTCCGCCGCCTGCCCCTGCCATCCGCCACCGCGCCTGGCGCTTGCTCATGGCTCACCGCCTAGTCCTTGGGGTTAGCGTCGCCTTCCTCACCGCCCTTTCCTTCGCGGTCGCGAGCGTCATGCTTCGCGACGCTTCCATCGACGTTGCCCCAGCCGCCGCTACTCTCCCGCGTATGCCCCTGATCCTCGGCTTTCTGGCCCCGCTTGTGCTCCTTTGGCCCCGCTCCCACGTGCGCCGCCGCGATGTCTCCAAACGCAGCCTTGTAGTGCTGCTGCTGGCTGGCGCTATCGGCAGCGGCGCGGCCGGGCTGCTCTTCATTCCGGCCGTCCAAGAGCTCGGCGCGGGCGGCGCCGTCGCTGTCATCTCTACCTCACCGCTCTTCGGTCTCCCTCTTGCTGTGATCTTCCTCCATGAACGCATCACCCGCTGGGCGGTGATCGGCACGATCGTGGCCCTCGCCGGAATTGTCTTGCTCGCTTGAACGCCCTCGCACGCCTCCCCAGCCCGCACCAGTTCCATTACGGCTGGTGGCTCATGTTGGCTTCCGGATTCGGCATCGCCGTCTCCAGCGCGCTGCTGGTCTGGACCTTCGGTCTCTACATCGATCCGATAGAGCAGCAGTTTGGTTGGACACGCGCAGAGGTCTCTTTCGCCATCACCATCGCCTTCATTGCCAGCGGCCTCTCCTCGCCACTCGTGGGGAAGTGGACCGATCGCTACGGGCCGCGCTCCGTCATCCTCGTCGGCGCGCTCATCGGCGTGAGCGCCTACGGGTTGCTCAGCACCACCGCCGCCCTCTGGCAGTGGTACCTCTTCTACGCACTCGCCGGTGTTTCCCTCGCCATGACCTTCGTCGTTCCCTTCCAGGCGCTTGCCTCACGCTGGTTCTCCCGGCGGCGCGGCGTGGCCCTTGGCATCCTTGCCGTTGGTATCTCTCTCGGCGGGATCGCTGGCGTCCCGATCTTCCGCATCCTTATCGCTGAGTTCGGTTGGAACGTCGCCTTTCTTAGCTCCGCTGGTGTCCTCGGGGGCGTGCTTACCCCGCTCGCGCTTTTCGTCATCCGCAATGATCCCGCCGACCGCGGCCTCCGCCTTGATGGCGCCGCTCTCGATCCTGGCCAGGTCGCCGTGCTCGAACCCCAGGCCGGACTCACTCTCCACGCCGCCATCCGTACCCCCATCTTCTGGACCATCACGCTCGGTATCGCCGCCTTCTTCTACGCCAGCTTCGGCTTCGTCATCCACACCATCCCTCTCTTCGAATCCGAAGGCGTCAGTACTGCAGGCGCCTCCACCATCCTCTCGATCATGGCCGCCTCCGGCATCCTCTCGCGCGTCGCCTTCTCTTGGCTCGTCGACCGTGGCTTCCGCTATGAGTACGTAGGAATGCTCGTCGCTGGCGGCGGCCTCTGCGCCGCCGGCGTCCTCCTCGGCGACACCGGCCTCGCCGCGATCGCCGTCTTCATCCTCTTCTGGTCGATCAACGAGGGTGGCCCCGCCCTGTTAGAGCCGCTCGCCCTCGTTCGCACCTTCGGCCCCGCCCACTTCGGTACCATCCTCGGGACCGTCGGATTCATCCGCATCGGGATTATGGTCAGCGCCCCCACCGTCGCCGGGGCCATCTTCGATGCCACCGGCTCCTACGATCTGGCGCTCATCCTCTTCATCGGCGTCTTCGCTCTCGCCATCGCGTTCTTCGGCCTCACGCTCCGCCTCTCGCGCCCTCACGGAGGGCTGAGCCGCTAGTCCAGCGCCCCCGCGATGATCAGCTCGGTCACCCGCTCGTCGTCGTAGCCCAGAATCTTCTTAAGCACGTACTCGTTGTCTCGGCCGAACGGCGGAGCGCAGCGCCGCACCGCGGCGGGCGTCCGCGATAGCCGGAACCGCGAGTTTTCCACGGTCGTCTTCCCGTGCACCGGATGATCCAGATCTACAAAATGCTCCCGGTGCTGCAACTGCGGGTCCATCGCGCAGCGCGCACTCCCCTGCACAACGGACGCCGGAATCCCCGCGGCCTGCAGCTGCGCCTCGATCTGCTCTGCCGCCCGTTGCACGGTCCAGTTCTCCACAATCGCGTCCAGCGCCGCTTCGTTCGCCTTGCGATCGCGCAGCGTCGCGAACCGCGCTTCCCCGGCCAGATCGCTTTGCCCCATCGCCGTACAAAGCCTTCCCCACTCCGCTTCGTCGCGCACCGCGACCGCCACCCAGTCGTCCGCTCCCGCGGTACGATACACACCGTGCGGCGCCATATGAGGGTCTCGGTTTCCGTCGCGCTGTTGGACCCGGCCGTTCACCGTGTAATCCAACAACGCTGGCGCGATGAAATGCAACGAAGACTCCGCCTGCGCTTGGTCGATGTACGTTCCCTTCCCCGTCCGGTCCCGGCGCTCCAGCGCCGCAATGAGCGCCGCCAGGGTGAAACGCGGGGCGCAGTAGTCGGTGTAGGCGCCATACGGTCCTACCGGCTGCCGGTCACGGAAGCCGCCGAGGTTGATGAAGCCAGAGATCGCCGATCCCATCGTGCCGTACCCTGCCACCCCGGCCAGCGGCCCGCTCTGCCCGAATAGGCAGGTGCTCAGCATGATGATCTCCGGCTTCGTCGCCCGCAGAGATGCATAGTCCAGTCCCCATGCCCGCATCGCCTTCGGTGAGAACGCCTCCGTCACGATGTCCGCCCAGCGCACCAAGTCCAGCGCGACAGCCCGCCCCTCCGCCGTCCCCAAATTGAGCGTTAACCCCAGCTTGCCCGCGTTGTAGTTCCCGAACAGCCCCGAGTCCGGCCCCGGCTCCCCGTTGTGGAACGGTGAAACCGTCCGCGCCGTCTCGACCCGGTGCGTCGACTCCACGCGCACGATCGTCGCCCCATAGTCCGCCATCGTGCGCGTCGCCGTCGGCCCGGCGATCACCCACATGAAGTCCAGCACTTTCACGTCCGCGAGCGGTAGCGGTCCGGCCGTCCTCGCTTCGGACCGCGGGGGCGTGGGCACGCGCAGCTGCGGCGTTGCGCTCAGCACCTCACCGTTGTGTTGGCCGATGCGCGGCGCCGCCCGTCTGTAGCGGATCGGATCGTCCCGGAACTGCACGAACGGCCCCGGGTACCGCACCGCCTTACCCAGTGCCGTATGCTCCACCTCCTGCCAGTACCCCCGCGCCGCCAGATGCTCACTCTCTACAACCTCTGCCGTCGTGTAGACCGGCACCAGCAGCAAGCCCCGCTCGCGCGCCGCCGTGAACAGCGCCGCCTTCGTCTTTGTCGCCGTGAACGCTGCCACCAGATCCTTGACCCGTTCGAACTCCTCTAGCGGTTCCTCGCCGCTCAGCAGCAGATCTGCGTAGGCGAGCCAGTCTTTGTTGAGCGTCGCCTCATCGCAGGCTCCCTCTTCGTACATCCACTCCATCATTCGGCGTGTGAACGGGCCCATCGCCTGCCCGAACAGCAGCGTCAGTGAGATATGCCCGTCTTTGGCCGGGAAGATGACTCGCGCTTCGATCGGCCCGAACCGCATCCCGCCGCCGGCCCGTACTGCCTCTTGCTCGTTGATCCTCGCGCTGATGATCTGCGACATCGTCGCCGCTGCCACGCACTGCTGCGCTGCCACGTCGACGTGCTGGCCCTGCCCGCTCCGCCGCCGCGCGTGGTGCGCAATCAAGGCCGCCCCCGCTGCTTCCGCCGCCGCGTGCTGATACGCCTGCGGCGCGGTGCAGCGCACCGGCGTGTGCCCTTGCTCCCCGGCCAAGCTCAGCGGTCCCGCCGCCGCCATGATCGTAATGTCGCTGTCCGCCCAGCTCGCCTTGGGCCCGTCCTGCCCAAACGGCGTGATCGATACGTACACGAGTCCCGGGTTCTCCTGCGACAGTTCGGCGTAGCTCAAACCGCGGTTCGCCATCGTCCTCGGCGGCTCCGACTCGATCAGGAAGTGCGCCCCCTTGACCAGTGCTCGCAGATCCTCCTGCCCGGCCTGCTCTTCCAAGTCCAGCGTCACGCTCCGCTTGCCGCGGCAGTAGGCCCACCAGTACAGCGACTGCTCGGGATCGGGGTCGTCCCCCACGAACGGTCCACGGCGGCGCGCTGCAGACCCACCCGGCGGCTCTACCTGAATCACGTCCGCTCCCAAGTCGGACAAGATCAATCCGCAAAGCAGCCCGCGCTCATTCGTCAGATCGAGGACACGATAGCCGTCCAGCATCCCCCGCCTCCGCTTCAGGGAAGTTCCTACACGCCTCCCGCCGCGTCAAGCTCCCGTGCCCCGGCAGCGCCTCTTCTGGTTTCCTTTCCCTCTCGACGCTCCACGAACTACTCAGATCGCCGCTGCTCCCGCTCGCCTGGTGAAGCCCGCCCGGTTTGCGCACGTCCGCGTGACTGGCCAAGCTGAGGAAAGACATGCGCATCGCCTCGCTTCTCCCCAGCGCTACGGAGATCGTCTTCGCCATCGGCGCCGGAGCCGAGGTTGTCGGGGTTTCCCACGAGTGCGACTACCCGGCCGGCGCGCGCGGCCTGCCTGTTCTCACCGGCCCCGCCGTGGAGACGCGCGGCCTGCCCCAGGCCGAGATCGACGCCGTCATCAGTGGCCTGCTCGCTGCGGGCGGCTCCACTTACACGATCGATGTCCCGCGACTGCGCGAGATTCGGCCTGACCTCGTGATCACCCAGGCCCTCTGCAATATCTGCGCGGTGAGTGAAAGGCAAGTCCACCGTGTCGTACATGAAGAGCAGCTCGGCGCCCGCGTGCTCACACTGACGCCTCTCGATCTCGAAGGCGTCGCCCGCTCTGTCGAGGAGGTCGGCGAGGCCGCTGGCCGCTCCGCCGAGGGCGCGCGCCTGGCGACGGAGATGCGCGAGCGGATGGTGCCGCGCACCCCTGCCCTTGAATGGCTCGACCCACCCTACGCCGCTGGACACTGGGTGCCCGAGCAGATCGCACGCGCGGGCGGCGAGGACACCCTCGGCCGCCCCGGTGAGAGATCGGAGCGCGTGACCTGGTCCGCCATCGCCGTTTCCCGGCCCGATGTCGTAGTCTTGCTTCCCTGCGGCCTCTCGCTCGATGAAGTCGTTCGCGAGGCGGGAACGCTCGCCCGCCGCCCCGAGTGGCGCGCCCTGCCCGCCGTCACGAACGGCGCCGTCTGGGCGCTCGACGCCAACGCTTGGTTCAGCCGCCCGGGCCCGCGCCTGCTCGACGGCATCGAGGCTGTCCGCGCCATCCTCGCCGATCCCACCGGCGATCAACCCGTCGCCGGCGCCCGCCGACTACCACTGTCCTGACCCTGATATTCCTGCTGCTCGCCTCCGGTGGTTCCCTGTCGTCTGCGCGACGCTGCCACCCTCGTCGCCGATCACCATGAGTTCGAGTTACGTGCGATTCCTGAAGAGCACTATTGGGGAGCCGTCCAGTATTCCCGATTTCCACTGGCGGGAAGCACCCACAAGCCTTCCGCCGCGTCAGGCTCCCGTGTCCCCCGCGATACCCACGCCAGCTCTCGCAACGCTCCGCGAACCGATCAAAATACGGGCCGCTCCCGGTACGTACCCCACAGCCCTTGCAACGTTGTCACGATCTCCCCCATCGTTACTCGTGCTTTCACCGCCGCGATCGTCGCCGGCATGACGTTCTGATCCGCCGCCGCCGCCGCACGCAGCTCCGCCAGCAAGCGCTCCACCGCTGCCTCGTCACGGCAGGCCTTCACCTGCCGCAAGTGCTCGATCTGGCGCTGCTCCGTCGTTGCGTCGTATGGGTGGGTCTCGATCGGCGCTTCCTCCGCTGGCTCCACGTACTTGTTCACTCCGATCACCGGCCGTTCCCCGTTTTCCTTGCGGCGCGCGAACTCATAGGCGGAGTCTGCGATCTGCTGCTGGAACCAGCCCTGTTCGATCGCCGCGATCGTCCCGCCCAATGCATCCACCTGATCCAGGATCTGGAAGATCTCCTTCTCGATCCGCGTCGTGAGACTCTCCACGTAGTACGAACCTCCCAGCGGATCGATCACGGACGGCACGTTCGTCTCCTCCGCGATCACCTGCTGCGTCCGTAGCGAGAGCTTCATCGCCGCCTCCGTGGGAATCGTGTACGCCTCGTCGAAGCCGTTGGTGTGCAGACTTTGCGCTCCCCCCAGAACCGCCGACAGTGCTTGGTACGCGGTCCGCACAATATTCACGTACGGCTGTGGCTGCGTCAGCGTGATCGCCGCTGTCTGCGCGTGGAACCGCAACCGCATCGACTCCGGCTTCTTTGCCCCGAACCGTTCCTTCATCACCTTGGCGTAGACCCGCCGCGCCGCTCGGAACTTCGCCACTTCCTCGAACAGATCCGCCTGGCTCACGAAGAAAAACGAGAGGCGTGACGCGAAGTCGTCTACGTCTGACCCTGCTCGTGTGACCTCCTCGACGTACGCGATCGCGTTTGCGATCGTGAACGCTGCCTCTTGCACCGCCGTCGCTCCCGCTTCCGAGATGTGATACCCGGAGATATTGACCGGGTTGTAGCGCTGCATGTGCTCTGCGCAGTATTGGATCGTGTCCCGCACGATCCGCACTGACGGGCGGACCGGGAACGTCCACTCCTTCTGCGCGACGTACTCCTTGAGACAGTCGTTCTGGATCGTGCCCGAGAGCTGGTGCAGGTCGTTGCCTCGTCCCTCCGCCACCGCGACGTACATTGCCAGCAGGATCCACGCCGAGGGATTGATCGTCATCGACACAGAGATCTGCGTCAGGTCGATCCCCTCGAACAAGGCCTCCATGTCGTCCAACACATCGATCGCGACGCCCTCCCGCCCCACCTCTCCCAAACTCATCGCGTGGTCGGAGTCGTACCCCATTAGCGTCGGCATATCGAAATCCACCGACAGACCCGTCTGCCCCTGTGCAATCAAGTATTTAAACCGTTCGTTGGTGTCTGCCGCCGTCCCGAACCCCGCGATCTGCCGCATTGTCCACGTGCGGCCGCGGTACATGGTTGGATAGGCTCCCCGTGTGAACGGGTAGGCTCCTGGCAGTCCGATCTCCTCCAGCGGCAACTCCGCCACGTCCAGCGCCGTATACATTCGTTTCACCGGGATTCCCGCGCCCGTCCGGTACTCCGGCTTGCTCTCGGGCCGGCGCGCAAGAAACGCTGCCAGTTCGCCGCCCTCCCAGGCCCGTAGGCTTCGTTCGAGTCGGCTCAGCGCCGTCCCGTTTTCACCAGTGGAATCGCTTTGCTGCTGACTCGCTTGCTTCATGCTCGTCTCCGGCTTCACCGGGCCCTACCCCGGCCGGGCTTCGGAACACTGGCTGCGTAAGCCGCCTAACGCGGCCCCCGCGCCGCAACCAGCTGCTCGATTGTTTCCACGATCCGTTCCGGCGGCGTGTCTTGCAGCAGGATCTCCGCTACACCGAGCTGCTTAAGCGCTTGTGCCTCTTCTTGAGGCATCACTCCACCCCCGACCACCAAGATATCCTTCGCCTCGCGGGCCTCCAACAGCGCAAGCACGCGCGGGAAGATCGTCATGTGCGCACCGGAGAGCAGGCTGACCCCCAACACGTCCACGTCCTCTTCGATCGCCGCCTCCACTACCTCCTCCGGCGTACGATGCAGCCCCGCGTAGATCACTTCCATCCCCGCGTCCCGCAAGGCCCGCGCCACGATCTTTACCCCTCGGTCGTGTCCGTCTAGTCCAACCTTAGCCACCAATACGCGGATGACGGGGCCGTCTCGCTCCAGCATCCCAGCGATCCTCCCAGCGCGGCCTCACGCTACCACGATTCACTTCGCGATCGCCGGTGTCCAAGGCTATTGCCAATGCTGCAGGGAAAGCCACAATGGCTAAAGCCGACCCACATTGCCAGCACGAGAACGGAGTCCACCAGTGACGATCAGCAAAGAGATCAAGAACTTGGGCATGCCCTGGGAAGAGCAGTTCGGCTACGCCCAAGGCGTCAAGGTTGGCGACACCATCTATCTCGCCGGCCAGGTCAGCCACGACGAAAACGGCCGCACCGTCGGTAAGGGCGACATGGAAGCGCAGATGCGACAGGCCTACGCTAACGTAGAGGCTGTCCTCGTCCAGTTCGGGGCGACCATGGACAACATCGTCAGCGAGATAAGCTTCGTTACCGATATTGATGCCGCCAACGCCGTCGCGGGGCGCGTCCGCCGCGATGTTTACGGCGGCCTGCCACGGGTCACAAGCACTCTCATCGGCGCCGCGTGCCTCGCTTCACCCGGGTGGCTGATCGAGATTCGCGTCGAAGCTCGCGTTTGACGAACGCTCCCGGCGGCTACCGGGTCACTGCGTCGCTACAGCGCCTCGATCGTCTCCGTAGCGACGTCGCGGATCTCCGCGTCGATAGGTAACCTCTCAACGAACCGCAGCACTTGCTGTAACACTGCCTGACACTGAGTTCGTGAGTTGCTGACGCATACTATGCCCAGCGTCGCCACTCGCCGATCGTCCTGAGTCTCGACCTCCGCCACGCTCACGGCGAACTGGTGCCGCGTGCGGTCCACCACCCGCCGCACCACCGCCCGCTTGTCCTTGAGGGATTGTCCACCCACGATCGCGAGAGTGAGCCGTAAGCATCCGACAACCAGCGCCGTATCCTCCGCTCCGCTTCACGCTCTCCCGACTGCCGCTGCGCTTGGACGGAGCGCTGCCGTCGGTTCACCTAGTGCTGCTTCCTCTTGTCCCGACCAGTGCTGGCCGTTGCCAAGTGGCGGTAACTCGTCCAACCGCTGCAACCCAAAATGCTCCAGAAAGCGCACCGTCGTCCCGTACAGATACGCCTGCCCGGGACCCTCTGCCTGACCCACCGGCTCCACCAGCTCGCGATCGCGCAGTGTCTGTAACGACCCGTCGCACCCCACCCCACGCACTGCTTCGATCATGCTCTTCGCCACCGGCTGCCGGTAAGCGATGATCGCCAGCGTCTCCAGGGCGGCCCGCGATAGCCGCTTCGGACGATCTAGTCCAAGGAACTGCTCCACGTAGCGCGCCGCCTCCGGCGCCGTCGAAAGCTGCACGGTCTTCCCTACCCGCTGTAATCGGATTCCCCGCTCACCGCACGCCGCTGCCAACGCCGCCAATCCCTCCTCCACTGCCGTCACCGGTGCCTCCGTTGCCCTGGCCAACTCCCTCACAGTTGGTGGCTCCTCCGCCACGACCAAGAGGCTCTCCAGCACCAGGGGCAGATCCGGCGGCGGCCCGTTCGGGTTCCCCTCCGCAAGCGCCTCGATCGTTTCCAGTACTGCCGGTCCGTGCCCATTGGATCCAGAACCGTTCGATCCCACGGCTACCTCCGCAGGGGCTGCGGAGGCTGTGGCTTCCTGAAGGAGCGCGAACTCGGAGACGAGAGTGCGTGGGTAAGGGGAAAGAATCGCGGAGTTAAGTTGACCGCTTTCTGCGTGCATCGTCGCTCATTTCGACGCCACCTAAGCCCTTCCCGCGTAGGTAGCTACACCCTACCATGCGTTGGCTCACGGCTCCACGAGCCTGCTCTCCGGACGGCGGCACACCCTTGCGGTCTGTCCAAGAATGTGCGCTGTCACCGCATCCGCCGCCACACTGCGGCACGCTCAGCCAGCGCCCTAGGAGGAAGCGCCCGCTGGCTTTTAGCAGCGCCTGTCCTCTGTCGAGGATCTGGTGGGTATACGAACCGTTTGCGCGTGTCTGAGCCAAAAGCCTCTATGCAAGGACGGTTTTCTTCCGTCAGTTCGCCCTGCATTCATGACGCCTAGGCGTCATTCCTCCATAGACCAGCCACGGCGTACGCCAGCGCCGGGCAATTCCGAAGCGGTGATGCGGTTTTGCTGTATGAGAACAAATGTTCTATAATAATGGAACACGCTCAGCTATTTTCGGAGCACGATCCATGACGACCATCATCCTCCGGCCCAGCTCCTGCTCCGCTGCCGGCCATAGCCGTCCCTGCGATGGCCCCTTCGTCATTGGAGAAGGCTACTCGGCCTGTCCAGTCTGTGGTGCCGTGAAGCTCTTAGTACAGCGGCGCCCCACTCGATTGATATCCGGTCCTCGCCGTTCTGCGACCCGCGTTTCGCCTCGGCCCACCGTCACCGTTTCCCGCTGCTCCATCTGACCGCATCTCTCCCGCAGAACTCCTGCACACAACCTAACAAGTCCGCACACTCTCCCGGTACGATGGACATGGCTGCGGACCGCTGTTCGGTCCATGGTGCTGGGGACGGAGGTTTCGGTGGGCGGCTTTGAGGTGGCGCTGATCCTGATCGCCTTCGTTGCGCTCGCCTACGTCGTGGGTGTCATCCCTTCGCCAGGCCTCGTCAAGATTTACTACAAGATCAGGCTCGCCGCCCTCCTCTGGACCGGCCTCGTCGTCATCTTTGCCGCCAACCGCCTCTTCCACTTCGTCTGATCAGTCGCTGCCTTCTTGGAAACCGTCGACTTCGAGATCTGACGCCGCATGCGCATCCTGCTCGCCCCTCAAGAATTCAAAGGCAGCCTCACTGCCCTCGAGGCCATTAGCGCTCTTGCGGCTGGTGTCGAGCAGGTCATTCCCACGGTTCGTATCGATCGCCTCCCCCTCGCGGATGGCGGACCCGGCACCGTCAACACCATCGTCGTCGGCCTGGGTGGCCGCTACGCCCTCACTAGCGTCGATGGTCCCCTCGGCGAGCCCGCCTCGGCCCGCTGGGCCCTCATCGACGCTGGCCGCACCGCCGTCATTGAGATGGCTGCCGCCTCCGGTTTCCACCTCGTCCCGACGGACCGCCGCGATCCTCGCCGCGCCAGCTCCTACGGAACCGGCGAGCTCATCCGCGCCGCGCTTGATGCCGGCGTCTCCCGCATTCTCGTCGGCGTCGGCGGCAGCGCTACGAACGACGGCGGCGCCGGTATGGCCTCTGCGCTCGGCGCACGCTTCCTCGACGACGACGGCGGACCACTGCCCTCCGGAGGATCCGCCCTCGCTCGTCTCGCCCGGCTTGATGACACTGCCCTCGACCCACGCCTCGCCCGAGTTGAAGTCGTCGCTTTGGCGGACGTCCGTAACCCGCTCTGCGGACCCCAGGGCGCCAGCGTCGTCTATGGCCCACAGAAAGGCGCCGGCCCCGCCGCCGTGGTCGAACTCGATTGGGCTTTGGATAACTACGCCGCCGTTGTTGAACGCGATCGCGGCGTCGCCGTCCGGGACCTCCCAGGGGCGGGCGCTGGCGGCGGGCTCGTCGCCGGACTCGTCGCCTTCGCGGACGCTCGCGTTGAATCTGGCTTCCGCCACATCGCGCACGTGCTCGCGCTCCAGCGCCATGTGGCGGCGTCCCAATTGGTGATCACCGGCGAAGGCCGCCTCGACCGCCAATCGGCCTTCGGTAAAACCGTGGCCGGCGTGGCCGCCGCCGCCGCCTCGGCTGGAGTACCGTGCCTCGCTGTCGCTGGCGCCGTTGCCGACGAAGACTTAGTCCGTTCGATCCCCGGCCTCACGGATTTCGAGGTCGCTTCCCCGCCCGAGTTCACGATGGACGTAGCGCGGAGCCATGCGCCTCAGTTGCTCACCGCCGCCGCGGCGCGCCTTCTGCAGCGCCACTTCCCAGACAGTACGGCCTCCTAGCCCAGCCCCAGCTCCTCCAGCCGCTCGTCGTCGATCCCGAAATGGTGTGCGATCTCGTGCAATACCGTTTCCCGGATCTGGGCCACCACCTCCGATTCGCTGGACCCCATCGATTCGATCGCTTCCTGGTAGATCAAGATCCGGTCCGGCAGTGCCTGTCCGTATCCGTGCCCCCGATCCGTAAGAGGAACCCCGATGTAGAGTCCTAAGAGCGTTACCCCTGCTCCGATCCCCGCCCCTTCTAGTTCGTCCGCCGTGGGTCGGCTGCGCACCTGCACATCCACGTTCTCCATCCGCTCCGCCAGTTCCGGCGGCAGCGATGTGATCGCACGTTGCACCAAACGGCGGAACCGGGCGCGTTGCATAGCCGCCGGACTCTAGCACTGTGCTTGCCGCTATGACGTGCCGATCAGTGCCGCTCCGCGATCAAGGCCTCTCTTGGGGCGATCGACATCACCTATGCCGTCCCATGTGCGCGGCCGGAGATCGGCAGAGTCCCCGGCCCTCAGTAGGGCCCGCCGCCGCTAGGGCCCCAGCCCCTCCAACAACACCTGTTCAAGTAGTCGCCGCACGATCGGTCCTGCGTCGTCTGCCCCAGACTCGCCGTCGTCCAGTACCACTGTTGCTATCACGCTCGGGTCCGGGATGTTCGCGTAGGCTACGAACAGCGCGTGCTCCTGTTCCCCTTGATCCTCCGCCGTTCCAGACTTTCCTGACGCCAGCACCCTTGTCCCGTTGAACGGGATCCACCCCGTTCCCCGCCGCGTCCCGATCACCTGCCGCGTCGCCGCTTGCAAGTAATCCAGCGTCGCCGCCGACACTGGTAGGACGCCGATCGGCTCCGACGTGAACTCCTCCACAACCTCGCCCGCTGGCGTCCGCAGCGTCGCTACCACAATGGGGTTGCTCACGATCCCGTTCGTCCCCAGTGCCGCGTATGCGTTCGTGATCTGCAGTGGTGTCGCCAACAAGAACCCCTGCCCGATGCTCATCAGGACATTGTCTCCCGCGAACCAGAAATCGTTCTCGTTGATCCGCTTCCAGTCCGGTCCCGGATTGACCCCCGCCTCATCGTGTAGCCCTACCACTTCGGTCGACTTCCCGAACCCAAACCCATGCGCGAACTGGGTTAAGAGATCCTCGCCACGGTCGTACAGCTCCGTTCCAATCTCGTAGAAGACGGGGTTGCAAGACTCCGCTAACGCCTGCGCCAGCGACAGCTGCCCCTGGTCTTCCTCTTTCCAGTTCAGCAACGGAACGTCCGGTCCCAATCCCGTCCACACCGCCGGGCAATCGATCCGTGAACTCTCGTTGTATCCACCTGCCTCCAGCCCCGCTGCCAGCGGCACCACCTTGAATGTCGATCCTGGTGGATACAGCCGCTCAGTGGGCCGATTCACGAACGGCTGTCCGGGATTCTCGAAGTACAGCTCGAACTCCTCCTCCGTCAGTCCGCGAACGAACGCATTCGGGTCGAAACGCGGATATGATGCCAGCGCCAAAATCTCGCCGTTGCGCGGATCCATCACCACGACTGCCCCGGCCCGATCTTCCAACGAGAACTCTGCGATCCGTTGAATCCGCACATCGATCGTCAAATGCACATCGCGTGACGGCTCCGCCGCAACCGCCGCGATCTCTCGCACGATCGCTCCTCCCGGCCCCACAATCGTCAGCCGCCCGCCCCGCTTACCGGCCAGCGGCTTTTCGAACGCTGCTTCTACTCCATCGCGCCCCACCCGATCTCCAGGGCGGTACCCCTGTAACGCTAAGCCCCCCTCCAACTCTTCCGCCGTCACCTCCGCCATGAAGCCAACCACGTGCGCCGCCAACGGTCCCTCCGGGTACACGCGGCGCGTTTCTCGCTGGATCAAGATCCCCTGCGTCACGAGCTGTTCGAGATCCGCGATCAATTCCGGATGGGCGTCGTATGGCAGCCGAGCGATCGGGATGAAGTAGTAGCCTGGCACGTCTTGGTACACCAAGTCGCGAACAACGGTCTCCTCAAGCTCCAGCAGATCGACTAGCAACTCGATCACGAACTCCGGGTCCGGTGTCAGATCCAGGGATACTCCCACCACGGCTACCTCGCCCTCCGCCGCTAGAGGTACGCCGTTGCGGTCGTAAATGTTGCCTCGCACCGGCACCTCCGGGAGCCGCGCCACGAGGTACCCTGGTATCCCCAGCCCTTCGAAGATCAGGTCTGGACTCCATTCCACGACCCAGTTCGGCTCCCGCCGGGTTGGTGTGAACACTCGCTCCTCGATCAGTCCGAAAAATGCGCTCTCGTAGCGCAGAATTACCTCGACCCCCGCTACGTTCGGCCCAGGCGGCGGCGGTATCTCGTACGTCATCCCCGTGATCGCCGCCGCCTCGTAGATGTCCCGATACCGCTGCGCGAATGCCTCCACCGTCGTTGTCTCCCGCACCGCGGTCGTCAATAGGCGATACGCTTCTTCAAAGCGTTCATCCGATACCAGAGTGAAGAAGGTCTGCACGGCTGCCAGTGCGGTCGCTGGCGCCACCGACAGATCCAGCGTCTCCGTGCTTGGCGGGGTCGCATCTGCTCGTGTGGCGGCGCTCGGTTGCTCCGGCTCCGCTATTTCCTCGTCGGGTGGCGGAAAGAATTCGGAAAGATCAGGGCCGCCGTCGGCGCACGCGCCCGCAAGGGCAGCCAATAAACCGATCGCTATGAGCGCACGCACGCAGCAGCGCTCTCGCATGCCCACACTCCGTCGCCCACCCTGCCATCTCTACAGCTGAGTATATCGAACCACACCGAGTCCTAACGCACGCGGGCCGGCAATGCGCCGGTACAATCGTGTATGCGGAAGGGGGCGGCGACCACGGAGCCCAACGTACGCACCGCGATATGACGCGCCACTGGTTCCCGCAACGCTGCCCCGTTGCTCTTCTTCTGGTCGCCCTTCCGGTTATCGCCGCCTGCGCTGCTGATCCTGATCCTGCTCCCGCTCCCGCCTTCGCCTCAACCGCCTCGCCCTCCGCCGATCCGCGCCCCTTTGCCATGGGCTTCAGCGCCGTCCCCGGCGATCTCACGGCCGATTCGCACCTCGCTCTGTTCCACACCGCCGCCGCTTTCGGCGACGCCATCATGATCCAGCGCTCTCCACCTTGGCCCGAACTCCTCGCTGGCGCCCAGCTCTCTGATGACACGCGCGCCACGATCGCCCACGAGCGCGCCCTCCTCGACCAACTCGGTCTCGATCTTCTCTTTGCCATCGACCCCTTCGAGTTCACTGACCGCGCTCGCCTCACCTCTGGCGCCCCCGGCTCTTCCTTCGCGGATCCTGCTGTCGTCGATGCGTACCTGCGCTATATCGACCTCATCCTCGAGCACTACCAGCCCCGCTGGCTCGCCCTCGCCGTGGATATGGACCAGATCGCGCGCGCCAACCCCACCGCCTTCATGCCTTTCGAAGCCACTTACCGCGAGGCCTACGCGCGTACCAAAGCGCAGCACCCCGGCATCGCCGTGTTCGCCACCTTCCAACTCGAAGACCTGCAGGGCTTGCTCCAATGGGTCGCTCCTCACCCTCCCCAATGGCCACTCGTCCAGCGCTTCAGTGATGTCCTCGACCTCCTCGCCGTCAGCACCTTCCCTTCCTTCGTCTTCCCCTTCGTCACCGAAATCCCTGCGGAGTACTTCTCCCGGCTGCACGCGTTTGAAAAGCCCCTCGCCCTCGTCCCCGTCGGCTACGCTGCCAGCTCCGGCCGCGGCGGCCTCACCTACGGCACCGAGTCTGGACAAGCCACCTTCCTCCGACGCGTGCTGGCTGAAGCGCACGCCCAGCAGTGGGAGCTCCTCGTCTGGCTCGCCCCCCGCGACCCTACCTACGCCACCGAAACCCCCTATGATCTCGTCGCACAGATGGGGCTGCACGACATCGCCGGCAACCCCAGAGCTTCCTGGAGCGAATGGGTTCGGGAAGCGCGGCACCACTGGCGGCCCGCCGCCTCGGCCGCCGCCACTGCGGAACCCGCGCTTCCTGTCGCCACGGAGACACATGGCCAGCTAGCCAGAGGAGAGCCAGATGCCTGACCAGCCCGAGATCACCTACAGCGCCGCCAGCCCCATTAAGATCACCGTCGTCTCCGATTACCTCTGACCCTGGTGTTATATCGGTCTGGCTCGCACCGACCGCATGGTCTGTGAGTTCACCGCCGAAGCCGAATGGGTCCCGTTCGAGCTCCACCCCGAAATTCCCGCCCAAGGCTATGAGCAAGACGAGCGCCGCCCCCTTATGAAGCCGGAGGTGCGCGAGTACCTCGCCTCGGAGGCTCAGCAAGCTGGCCTGCCCTTCAAAGGCAGCCCCCTCATTGCCAACAGCCACAACGCTCTCACCGCGACCGAGTGGGCACGGGACCAAGGCCCCGACGCCTACGACAAGCTCCATCACGCCATCTTCACCGCTTACTTCGGCGAGGCCCGCAACATCAGCACTATCGACCAAGTGGCCGCCATCGCCGATGAGCAAAGTCTCGATGGCGCCGATCTCCGTGCACATCTGGAGCGCGGTGCTCATAGCGAGGCGGTCACCGAAAGCACCGCTCGCATGCGCGAGCAAGGCATCACCAGCACGCCCACATTCCTGTTTGGTGATCGCTACATGATGATGGGCGCTCAGGATTTCGAGACCTTCGCCAGCGTGCTTGGCCGCTTGGGCGTCCCCCGCCGCGACTGAAAGGCGCTAGTTCCGCCACTGGATCGGCCGCCTTACGCAGCAGACCAAGCTGAATTCACTACATAAAATAGTTCATGCAGTGTGGAGTGGTTGGAGGCAAGATGCTGCGTTCATCCTGCAACGTAGCGAGTAGGAACACGCGGCGGCTTGGAATTTGCGCGTGGCGGTGACACGGCCGTTCCCACCCGTGTCCTCACCGCCGATCTGGATTTAGTCAGCGTTTGCTTTGGTCTCAGCTACGTTCGCTTCAGAATCAGCGAGCACGAGTTCACTCTCGCCGATTGCTGATCGCATCCTCGCACTCGGCTTGAGCTCCGCCCTGCCGACTCGGAAAAACGGTCCAAAGCGAACCCCGGGCCGTGAACGCGCGCTCGGAGCTACGCACTTCTAGGTACGCTCTCCGCCGCGGCCGGTTTGGGCCGCTGGTAAACGCCCGGCTTCCGGTCGAAGTGGAATGCTCCCTCGCGGTAATCGACCGCGATGCAGTCTCCTTCTTCGAACTCGCCGGCCAGCAGCTGCTGGCTCAGCGGGCTCTCCAGGCGCTTCTGGATCACTCGCCGTAGCGGCCGCGCCCCGTACTGTGGGTCGTAGCCCTCGTCGGCCAGCGCCTCCTTGGCCCGCTCCCGACAGCTCGAACGTCAGGCCGCGTTCCTCCAGTCGTTGCCGCTCTGCCGCGGCCATCAGGTCCACAATCTGCAGTAACTCCGGCCGGGTCAGCGGCTCGAACACGATCACCTCATCAACACGGTTGAGGAACTCGGGACGGAAGACCTCCCGCAGCGCGCGCTCCGCCCGCTGCACGCGATCGTGGCGTTCGCCTTCATTGCGGGAGCGATTAGCTGCAAACCCAACCGCACCCGCTTCGTTTCCGGTTCCGATGTTGCTCGTCATGATCAGGATCGTGTTTCGGAAGTCCACCGTGCGGCCATGGCCGTCCGTCAAGCGGCCGTCATCCATTACCTGCAACAGCATGTTGAATACGTCCGGGTGGGCTTTCTCGATCTCATCCAGCAGGATCACGCGGTACGGCCGCCGGCGTATAAGCTCGGTCAGTCCGCCCGCTTCCTCGTAGCCCACGTACCCCGGCGGCGCTCCTACGATCCGGCTGACCGTGTGGCGCTCCTGGTACTCGGACATATCCAGCCGCACCAGCGCGTCCGCGTCGTCGAACAAGAATTCCGCGAGCGCCTTCGCCAACTCGGTCTTTCCTACCCCACTCGGGCCCATGAACACGAAGGACCCGATCGGGCGGCGTGGATCCGTCATGCCCGCCCGCGCGCGCCGGATCGCGTCTGCCAGCGCTGCGATCGCGGCATCCTGACCCACCACCC
Organism: Dehalococcoidia bacterium; assembly: GCA_965220315.1. Lineage (GTDB taxonomy): Bacteria > Chloroflexota > Dehalococcoidia > Bin125 > Bin125 > JAPOXK01. The sequence continues at coordinate 24,290 of CBDCPP010000002.1, read as the reverse complement.
GCTTGTGCAGCTCTGCCTCGATCTGTAGCAGCCGCTCCGCTTCCGTTTCCAACATCCGCGATACGGGGATCCCCGTCATCGTCGCGATCAGCGCCCCGATCTCCTCCGCACCCACATCGTCCGCGACGGGATGTGCAATCTCCCAGTCCGCCTTGCGCTGTTGGTACTCCTCCCGGATCTGCACCAGCTCTTGACGGATCAGCGCTGCTGCTTCGTAGTCCTCCCGCTGGGCGGCCGCTTCCTGTTGATCGCTCAACTCTTGTACCCGCTGTTCCAAGTCCGTCACGTCGCGTGGCATCGACTGCGTGTCGATCACGCGCTTGGACGCCGCCTCGTCGATCAGGTCGATCGCCTTGTCCGGCAACCGCCGCTCCGTCAGATAGCGATGGCTCAGACGCACCGCCGCCCCCAGCGCCTCCTCGCTGATCGTCACCCGGTGGTGCGCCTCGTAGCGCGCTCGCAAGGCTCGCAGGATCGCAATGGCCTCCTCCACGCTGGGCTCATCCAAGTACACCGGCGAAAAGCGGCGCTCCAGCGCCGAATCCTTCTCGATGCTCTGGCGGTACTCGTCGAGCGTCGTCGCGCCCACTACCTGTAGCTCACCGCGTGCCAGCGCCGGCTTCAGCATGTTCGCTGCATCGATCGCGCCCTCTGCCGCTCCAGCGCCCACTACTTGATGGATCTCGTCGATGAACAGGACGATCTCGCCTTCTGCCTGACGCACCTCGTCCATCACCGCCGTTAGCCGCTCCTCAAACTCGCCCCGGAACTTGGCGCCCGCCAGCAATTGGCCCATGTCCAGCGCCAACACCCGCCGCCCGCGCAAGTTCTCGGGCACGTCACCATGCACGATTTTTTGTGCCAACCCCTCAACGATCGCCGTTTTCCCCACTCCCGCCTCGCCGATGATCGCCGGGTTATTCTTCTGCCGCCGGTTCAAGATCTGCATCAGCCGCTGGATCTCCTTATCGCGGCCGATCACTGGGTCCAGCTTCCCCTTCCGAGCCAACGCCGTCAGGTCGGTGGTGTACTTCTCCAGCGATCGGTAGCGTGACTCCGCATTTTGGTCCGTCACGCGATGCGAACCTCGTACCTCGTGCAACGCTTGATAAACACGCTCTCGGTCGATCCGGTGTCCGGCGAGGATCCGAGCCGCGTCTCCGTCGTTCACGCCGGCGATCGCCACTAGTAGGTGTTCCACTCCCACGTACTCGTCCTTGAGTCGCTCTGCTTCGGCATTGGCGCTCTCCAGCATCTTCACTACGCGCGGCGTGGTGTAGATCTGCACCACGTCCACTTGCGCCAGCTTCGGTGTACGCTCCAGCGCCTCCTGCACTTGCTGCGCGACCACGGCTGGCTTGGCGCCCAGCTTCTCCAGCAACTGCGCCGCCAGACCACCCTCGTGCTTGGCCAGCGCCAGCAGCACGTGCTCCACATCCCACTGACTATGCCGGTTGCGGCGCACTAACTCCTGGCTCGCCGTCAGAACTTGCTGTGCCTGCTCCGTGAATCGATCTTGCCGCATCATTGGTTTCAGATCTTCCCTCTTAGACTTCAGCTTCTTAGCGCGCTTCCGGCCGGAACGGCTGCGGTGCCGGCAGATGCCGGTCGCGCTCGCGCTGTAGCGCGTCCTGGAGCTTTTCGATCTGCTGCTCCAATGCTTCCACGCGCTCCATCAAGTTCAGAATCACGTCCACTCCGGCGATGTTGACTCCGAGTTCGTCCATGAGCCGGCGAATCAGCTGCAGCCGCTCGACATCGGTCTCCGAGTACATCCGCATCCCACCTCGCGACCGTGCCGGCTGTACCAAGCCCTCTCGTTCGTATATCCGCAGCGTCTGTGCGTGCACGCCGATCATCCGCGCCACGACGCTGATCACATAGACCGGCTCAGTCGATAGTGCCGCCATTCGCAAATCTTCCTTGTCTTCACCTACGCCGGGCGCCGTTCGCCTGGCTCCGCGCCGTTCGTGAGACTGCGCAGCTCTTCGAACAGCTCTCGCGTGCGTGGTGTCAGATGTTCGGGTAGGACTACCCGCACTTTGGCGAAGAGGTCGCCGCGCCCCTCCTTGTTCAGGATCGGCATCCCCTTCTCCGCCAGCCGGAACACGCGACCGTTCTGCGTGCCCGCCGGAACGCGCAACATCACCGACGAATCAATCGTCGGCACCTGCACCTCGCCGCCCAGCACCGCCGTCGTCAGCGGTACCGGCACCTCGCTGTGCAGCGCCGAGCCACGCCGCTCGAACCGTGGATCCTCCTTGACGTTCACTACCAGCACGACGTTGCTCGGCGGCGTTGGGCCCTTGCCGCGCAGTCGGATCTTGCTACCGGTTTCCACCCCGGCCGGGATCTTCACCTCCAGCCGCTTGCTGACGGTAGCCTGACCCTTGCCTTGGCAGGCGTGGCACACGGCATTGCCGATACTCCCTGAGTTTCCACACGTTGCGCAGTCCTCCCGTGTCTGCAACTGTACGGTGCGCGTCGAGCCTTGGTACGCTTCCGGAAGCGACACCGTGACTTCATGCGTCAGGGGAGGTGGAGTACGCGCTGTCCGACTGCCGGACCCGCTGCGAAATAGCCGCTCGAACATCTGCCCGAAGCCCCCTTGGCCCAAGTCGCCGAAATCGCGCGCTTCGAACTGCGATGGGTCCCCGCTGAAATCGAAACGCCGACCGCCTCCGCCATCCCTCGGGCTGCCGAAGCGGGCGCCCGCTTGCTGCGCCTTTTCCAATTGCGCTGCATGCATCCACTGCTCACCCCAGCGGTCGTACGCCGCCCGCTTCTTTTTATCCGAGAGCACCTCATGCGCTTCGTTGATCGCCTTGAAGCGCTCCTCCGCCTTCTTATCCCCGCCCGTCACGTCGGGGTGGAACTTCCGCGCCAGCCGCCGGTAGGCAGACTGAATTTCCTTAGAGGAAGCGTCGCGTCCCACACCCAGAATGGCGTAGTAGTCCCTAGCCATGAGCGCCTCCCCTCTTCGTCCACCATTGTCACTTGAGAACCTACCCCAGTTATACATTATAGAGTAATGGAAAATCAAATATTTATAACTGATTTATTGAGTGGATAACACTAAAGTTTCTTGACTTCATCTGATTGGATTGGCAAAATGTCAGCACAAGATGAATCCGGCAGGAAGTCAGAGTGAGAGAGGAGAGTTGATACCGATGACCCAGATCACCGTTTTCGATCCCTTCCGTGAAGTGCGGCCCATGATGCGGCGCATGAACGACGACCCCTTCTTTTTCCCGGAGCGTGGCAAAGACCGGGGCTTGGGCTGGCGCTTCCGCAACAGTGAGGTTGCTCCTCCTATCGATGCGTACAAGACGGATGGAGCCCTCAAGGTCGAAACGCCTCTCCCCGGCTTTAGCCCGGGCGAGATCGGTGTCAGCCTTGAGAAAGGTGTCCTCACCATCCGCGCTGAGCACACGAGCGAGCACACGGGAGAGACCACCAGCCCTGCAGCTGACCAAGGGACGGGTGCCGGTGCCGCCCGCGCGTACGTGGTACGCGAGCGCTATGGCGGCGGTGCCTCGCGCAGCATTCTCATCGGCGAGGAATACGACGCGGACTCCGTCGAGGCCACGCTCAAGGATGGCGTGCTGACGCTCACCATCCAGATGCTGCCGGAGGTGCAACCCAAGCAGATCACCGTCAAGGCTGGCTAACGGCTGCTCTTGCCTCGCCCCTTCAGACAGCCCCCGCACCTGCGGGGGTTGTCTCCTTTAAGATTCAGAGCATGATGAACACAATGTCCTCGGATAGCCCGAACCGGATGATCGCGATCGTGCTTGAAGACCTCGAGCGCGATCAGGTCAACCTCGTGCGTGCGCTTTACGATCGTGGCGAGGTCGATACGGTGCCGCCACATGTCCCCTTGATCGGTCCGCGCCCCATCGGCGGCAGCGTGGGCGATCTAGTTGACGCCATGCGGCTGCTGGTCGGTGCCTACCAACCCTTCGTGCTTACGCTCAGTACGCCAGGTCGTTACTACGATGGCGATCGTCACCTGCTGCAGCTATACGCGGGTCGTGGTGCGGACGATGCACGCGGTCTCGCCAGCGCGATCACCGGAGTGCTTCCACTCGACCCCCCGGAGCCACCGCTTCGCGATCAAGATGCGCTGCCTCCAGCCATCACCGTCGGCCGCTTTGATTCGGAGTCCGATTGCGATGCCGCCGTGGGCGAACTGGCGGCGCGCCAGTACTTCGTCGTCGTCCAGCAGATCGCGTTTCTTGAGCAGCGCCACGATATCTGGTCTATTGAGCGCACGATGAAGCTCGGTGCGATCCGGGAGGGAGGCGCGTAATTGGCCGAGATCGCGCAGCATCGCCTCTACGGCGACATCTTCACCGCGATTGGGGCTACCCCTTTCGTTGAACTCACTGCCGTCGCGCGTCCTTCTGGTGTGCGGCTCTTCGCTAAGCTCGAAGGGACCAATCCCACCGGCAGCGTCAAAGACCGCATCGTCTATCACATGCTGGCGCACGCTCATGAAGACGGGCGGCTGGTGCCGCGCCAGCCTGTTGTTGAGGCCTCCACCGGCAACACCGGCATTGCTCTGGCGATGATCGGCCGCCGCCTTGGTCATCCGATTGAAGTCGTCGCCCCAGAGAATGCCTACCCGCCCATCGCCCGGCTGCTGGAAGTCTATGGGGCTAATCTCACCTGGACGCCCGCTGCAGCGGGGATGCGCGGCGCGATGCGTGAAGCGGCACGGCGCGCCGCCGAGATCGGTGCATATTTCCTCGACCAATTCCACGACTCCGCTAACTGCGATACCCACTACGACACCACCGGTCCCGAAATCCATGCGGCCATCCCCGCCCCTCACGTGCTCGTCACGGGTGTTGGCACCGGAGGCACTATCACTGGAGCCGGACGCTACCTCAAGGAACGGATCCCTCAACTCAAGGTCGTCGCGACAGAGGCGCATCCGGCTAGCCAGGTGCAAGGCCTAGCGACCTTCGACGATGGCTTCGTGCCTCCCCTTCTCGACTCCGATCTTCTTGACGCCAAGATCCTCGTCCGAAGCATCGACGCCTTCCGCGCCGCCCGGGAACTCGTGGCCCTGGAAGGCATCTTCGGCGGCGTCTCTGCCGGCGCCGTCCTCCACGCTGCCCGGACCTACGCCGATCGTATGCGGCGGCTCGGCGCGCTCCCCAGCGCCGGCGAGATCAGTATCGTCTGCGTTTTCGCCGACGCCGGCTGGAAATATCTCGATTCTCCCCTCTGGCTCCGCGAGCCCGATCCTGACGAGGATCTTGAAGGGATCGTCTGGTGGTAGCGTTCCTATGACCGGTGCCTGGGCCCAACGGTCGACTTAAAGAGAGGTTTTTCAGCCATGCCCGTCGTCACGATCTCGGCACAGTTCGGCGCAGGCGCACGCGAGGTGGGTCAGCGCCTCGCACGGATTCTGGAGATCGATTACGTCGATCACGCGGTTCTCGTGGAGGCTGCGCGCATGCTCGGTGTCGGCGTGAGCAGCGTCGAGGCACGCGACGAGCGCGCCGACTCGTTCCGCCAACGGCTCGTCCACTTCCTGGAACGTGCGCTGGAGCGCTCGGCCGGTGGCAGCGATCTCTTCATCGGCGCCGGCACTCTGGAGATGATGCTCTCGCAGAGCTATCAAGACGTGACCTACGAGGGTCGCGCCGTCCGAGTCGATGACAAAGCCCACCTTGCAACGCTAACTCGCGTGATCACTGGGATCGCGGACCGTGGCGATGTCGTCATCATCGGGCGTGGTGGGCAAATGATCCTCCGCCCCCGCCCCCAGACCGTGCATCTGCAGATAATTGCCGACCTGCCGGTCCGTGTTGCCCGCGTTCAAGAATGGGAGACGCTCAGCGAGGAGGGCGCCCGGCGCCGCATCTTCGAGTTCCGCAAGAACCGGCAGCGCTTCCATCAACGGTTTTGGAAAGTCGACGTTTGGGATCCGCGTCTCTACGACGCCGTCCTCAACACCACCGCTCTCTCCTACGACGACGCAGCCGAGATCGCCGCGCAGATCGTCCGGGTCCACACGAAGCCTATGGAAGGCGTGATCACTTAGCGCAACCGGCGCAGCACCGCCGCTCCCTGATCAAGACGCGCGAGCATCCCGTGCGGACCGTGGATCTGGAGGCCCTCCGCGTCCTTGGCGTGCGTCGGCCCCACCGCCGCGCGGAACGCCGCCACCCCCGCGTGAGACGCGCCCAGCAGGTCGGCGAGCAACTCGTCTGTGGCGTCACGCCAGCGTAAGTAGTCAATCGTGGTCGGCCCGTCTGCCCGGATGCGGCGGGCGCTCGCTAATTGCTCGGCGATCAACTCGGCTACCATCATCCGCGCGAGTATACGAGCGTGATCACTAGGGTGCCCGCCTCCGCTCCTCCACTCCGTCCGTCTCGTCGCGTAGCACGACTCCGAACCGCGCCCGATGTCGACTTCGCAGCCGGCCCAGCCGTCGCCGCGCCGCCGCGGTGAACGCGGGCGCCGTCATGATTAGAGCATCCTCGCCGTTGTCCTTGTAGTAGCGCCACCGGCGCCCGACCTCTTCGAAACCGTACTTCCTGTACAAGCGCCGCGCCGGCTTATTCGACTCGCGACATTCCAGCGTCACCTCCGCTGCTCCCACCTCTTCGGCCAGCGCGAATGCCCGTTGGACCAATAGCTCGCCAAGACCACCACGCTGCGACTCCGGCTGCACCGCGATCGTGACGATCTGTATGGCATCCGACAATGCCCATAGCCCTATATACCCGGCGATCACGCCAGGACCCTTGTCTCGCGCAGGCGTAAGGACGAAGTAGTACGCAACGCGGTTGTGCTGCTCCTCCTGAAACGCGCTGGCGGGCCAAGCGTCCGCTCCGAACACTCGACGCTCGATCGCGACGATCTGCGGTACGTCGCTCGCTGTCATCGCGCGCAGGACGTAGTAGCTCGTGGTGGTGCATTCGCTGGTCGTCGCCGATTCCTGCGCTTCCTCAAGATCCGGCCCTGGTGGTTTGGTGGACGGCGAACCGCTCCGCGGCCGATCGCCGCACGTCGCAATCGTGGCCGGCTGCACGCGCTCATCCGCTCCCGCGACTACGGAGCAGGCTCCGCTACTGCGCTGGAGCGTCTCTCTCCCTCTTCTCGAAAAGATTCGGCTGGCGTGTCGTCAGATCGGCCGATCGTCCCGTCGGCACCTTGGCGTTGAGGTATTCGAACGCTGCTGGCATCGCCACCCGCCCTCGTGGCGTTCGCTGTAGGAAGCCGAGCTGTAGTAAGTACGGCTCGTACACATCCATCACCGTGTCGGGCTCCTCCGTGATCGCGGACGAGAGCGTCTCCAGTCCCACTGGCCCGCCTTCGAACCGCTCAATGAGCGTTCGCAACAGAACACGATCACGGTCGTCGAGCCCCAGCGCGTCGATCTGTATGCGCGCCAGCGCTTCCTCTGCTACCGGTGCCGAAATCGTCCCATCTGCCCGCACCTGGGCAAAGTCTCGTGCGCGCCGCAATAGCCGGTTTGCGATGCGCGGCGTCCCCCGTGACCGTTCGGCCAGCGTTTGCGCTCCCTCGTCTGAAATGGGGATCGCGAGCTTCGCCGCGTTGGCCCGCACGATCGTGCTCAATTCCTCCGGCGCGTAAAAGTCGACGCGGTACACGGCGCCGAAGCGCTCGCGCAGAGGAGGGCTCAGCAGTGCGTAGCGGGTCGTCGCTGCGACCAACGTGAACGGTTGGACGGCCAATCGCACGCTGCGGGCGCCCGCCCCTTTGCCGATCACAAGGTCGAGCGCGAAGTCCTCCATCACTGGATAGAGCACCTCTTCAACGCCCCGCGCCAGCCGGTGACATTCGTCGATGAACAGCACATCTCCCGCTTGCAGCGACGTGAGGATGCTGGCCAAGTCGCCCGGCCGGGTGATCGCTGGCCCTGATGTTGTGCGGAGGTTCACGTCCATCTCCGCTGCGACGATCGCCGCCAGCGTCGTCTTGCCCAGCCCGGGTGGCCCGTAGAACAAAATGTGGTCCACGGGCTCCTCGCGCCGCTTCGCCGCTGTGATCGCGATCGCTAGCGAGTCTTTGATAACGCGCATCCCTACGAAGTCTTGCAGGCGGCGGGGTCGCAGCGAGCGAGAGAGGGGCTCCTCCTCGCCGGGAGCGGGGACGGGGCCGGGCGCTGTATCGGGCAAGGCGTCGGGAGGCCTGGCTTCGGGAGCTTCGGTATCGCGCGTCACACGATTGGTAGTGGTGGCCATGTTGCCACTATACGCACAAGTGTTCGAAACGTGGAAGAGTAGACGGAGGAGCGGTGGTCACCGGCTCCTCGCTCCGAGGTCGCCTGCGCAGATTCTCCGAGTTCCAAATCACGTTGCTCCGCGAGGTGCATTCCCAGCCGCGAAGATGGGTCGCATCGCACCTGATACGAAGCCGATGACACCCGGGTGCATAAATCCCGATGGACGGCTCATTGCTGACCTCCGGATCCGGGATCGCGGAGCAGCAGCGCGTTCCGTGCTTCGACACTCGTTGGGTGGATAACCTGCCTCGCCCGCAAATGCTGCTCCATCTGCCGATCGAGATAGGCGAGCACTGCGGCCTGTGGGTCGCGAGGGGCGAGTTCCCGAATCGCCGCTAATTCCGCATCCGCTCTGACTTTCTCCGGCTCGATCTTGTCCGCGAGGAAGACTGCCACCGCAAACAGCGACATCCCTGGACATGCAGTCGTGTGCCAACGGATCGCCTCCAGCACTTCCGTATCCTCTATTCCCCAGTGCTCCTCGGCGGTCGCTGCCGCCACCGGCCCGTGCAGCAGGATCGGCCGCGCGTGGGCTGCGGGATCTGGCTCGATCCCTAGCGCTCCTGCGACCTTTAGCAGGGCGTCGCCAGTGTGTCCGCGGAAGAGGTCATGCCCCCAGGCGGCCGCCTCCACGCGTGCCGCATCCAGTTCATAGTGCCGCGCTAGTCGGCGCGCCTCCGCCACCACCCGGCCGGTGTGCGCCCGCAGCGCCGCCGGGAGCGACCGCGCCTCCAGGCGCAGTCGCTCTCGCCCCAGCGCCGCCTCGCTCATCCCTCCGGGCCCAACTGACGTCCGCCCAGGAGGTGCAGATGAAGGTGATGGACCGTCATCCCCGCCGCGTCGCCCACGTTGAAGGCCAACCGGAATCCGTCCTCGAACACTCCCTCGATCCGTGCTGCCTCGTTTGCTCGAGCGAACAGGGTGCCCAGCAGCGGTCCGTGCACAGGTTCGATCGCCCGGGCGGATGGCAAGTGCTGCTTGGGGATCAGCAGCACATGGACGGGAGCTCGTGGGTTGATGTCTCGGATCGCGAAGACCTGATCATCGTCAATTAGTCGCTCGGTCGGGATCTCGCCCCGCGCCATCTTGCAGAACAGGCAGTCAGCCTCACGCATCTCGTCCCTCGATCTCACTGTCCGGCGCGCCGAGCCTAGCTGCCTCCGGTCTCCACCGCTACACATCACCGGCCCGTTCCTGGCGCCACGGAAATGTAAAGACTCTGTAACACCCCGCCGCCCCGCCCCGTCTTCCGGAACACTCCCGCTGTGCTCCTCGTCTCGCGTATGGAGTCGTCGATGCGTGGTGCGTTGGCGGCGATCCAGGGTGGTGGAAAGATGCGCACGCGTTGGCTTCCAACTGACTCGAAACGTGGCCTGATCGCGCGTCCCGCGATCGTTGGCGCGGTGGCCTGGGCCATTCTGGCGCTCGGTTTAGTGGCTGCCGCTGGAGCCGCCCATGCCCAGTCCGCATACGAGAGTCCGGTCGGATCCGCACTGCTGGATGCTGCTCTCGCGGACGCCGCCTCCAGCGCCCACTTGGCCGTCCAGAGCCAAACCAGCGCTGTACTCGAAATCGCCGCTGCTACTTCCATCAGTCCTGGCGCCCACGGGTGGGACCAACACTGGCTTTGGGTCTCGCTGGCGGTCGCGCCGCTGCTCTTGCTCGTATTTCTCTGGTTGCGCGACCGCCTCTCGTCCAAGGTACCCATCTTCACCAGCGCGGGGAGATCGCGTTCATGAACCTCGCCCCGTTTGACGATCGGCTCAGGATCACGCCACTTGATTCCCAGGAAACCCGTGCGCGCCTGCTGCGCATCTGCATACTGGGCGTGGCTGTTGCGCTGCTCATAGGAATGTTTGTCGCGACGATCCTGGTTGCGGAGGCTGCGGAGACGGACGAAGCGCCTCTCTCCCCCGAAGCTGCTGAAGTAATACCGCAGCAGTTCCCGCCGCCAGCCGCGCCTGCCGGATCGAGCGGCGACCAATGGCCCTGGGCCATCGTCGCTGGCGTCCTCGTTATCCTGGCGGGCGGGAGTTACGTGGCGGGACGGCGAAGCGCGTCGGCTTGAGAGGCGGCCGCCGGCGCGACCGGACCGGGTTCGTTGCGCAGGCCCTGGTCGCTGGCCGCATTAGCGCCTCATCGATTTTCCTTCATCACCGAGGACGATCTGTCCCACAAAGTAGAAGCCCGAGGTATGTGCCTCGGGCTTCTGCTTGAAGGCTGGCCACCCCGCCACCAAAGCTGGGTGCCAGGGAAAGTGCTACGAGATCTCCAACAGCTGCGCCACCTTCTCCCGATGATGGTCTCCATCCCCCCACATGAGCTCCGCCATCTTCTGCCGGCGGAAGAAAAGCTGGATCTTGTACTCCTTGGTGAAGCCGATCCCGCCGTGGATCTGCTGCCCGTGCGCTACCACCCGCCGGCTCGCGTCGGAGCACCAGGCCTTCGCCATGCTCACCTGCAGATCCTGATCCGGCGCGTCCTCGCTCACTGCCCATGCCGCCCGATACATGATGAACCGCGACGCATCGACATCCGTCACCATGTCCGCCGCCTTGTGCTGAATCGCCTGGAAGGAGCCGATGGGCCGCCCAAACTGCTCCCGTTCCTTGGCGTAATCGACGGTAATCTCGAAGTCGCGCTGCGACAACCCCACGAGGTATGCGCAATATGCGACGGTGGCCTTGCGCCGCGCCCCGCGCAACGCCTCCCAACCCTCTCCCTCCGCTCCCAGCAATGCCGCCGCCGGCACGTGCACGTCCTCGAAGCGCACTTCGCACTGCTTGTCCGCCGCGATCGTTTTTAGCACCGTCGTGCTCAGTCCCGGCGCCGCCCCGTCGACTAGGAACAGCGAGATCCCGCGTTCGCCCTCGCCACCCGTCCGTGCTGCCACCACAAGCATGTCCGCCACGTGCGCGTCCGGCACGAACAACTTCGTACCGTTCAGCACGTACGCGTCATCCCCCTTGGTCGCGCTCAGTGTGACCGCGTCCGCTTCAAACCGCCCCGACGGCTCCGTGAGGGCTAATGTCATCACCAGCTCGCCGCTCGCGACACGCGGCAAGATCTCCTGCTTCTGCGCGTCGCTGCCGGCATCCATCACCGGAACGGCGCCGAGCACGGCCGTGCTCAGGAACGGCCCCGGTACTAGTGCCCGCCCAAACTCTTCCAGCAGCACGCAGAGATCCAGGAATTGCATCCCCGTGCCGCCGTACTCAGCAGGGATGATCAAGCCTTGCCAGCCTTGCCTCGCCATCCCCTGCCAGAGCGTGGCCGTGTAGCCGCGCTCGTCCTCCTCCATCTCCCGCACCAGCGACTCCGGACACTCCTTCTCCAAAAAGTCGCGCGCGAAGTTACGCAGCATCTCTTGCTCTTCAGAGAGGCCGAGGTCCATTGCGGCTCCAGACCGGATCGTTCAGGTGGGCGTGCAATCTAATCCATCGATCCCCTCCTCGCCAGTCATGACCGCACACTGAGCAAGACGCGATAGCATGTCCTTATCTGGCAGCCTTGCCTTCGGGAGGTCTTTTGAACGACACCCGGACTCCCGCAGATCTCGTTGGGCGTAGGGCGATCGTCTTCGGCGGCGACACCGCCCTCGGGCGCGCGCTTGTCGCTGCTCTTCGCCATGCTGGTGCGATGGTCGGCGTCACCGGTACGACCATGGACGGCCAAGCGCTTTTCGCGCTCAAGCGGGCTGCCGCTGGCGGCCCCGCCGAGGCGACCGACCTTGCCAACCCGACGAGCGTGCGGGTCGCTACCAAGAAGCTGCGCAAAACGCTCGGCGGCCTCGATCTCGCGGCCTTGGCTCTGACCGCTTCCACGCTGGAGTCAAACATGAGCACGGCGGCCGAGCCGCTCCGCATCGCCGCAAAGGAGATCGCGAGAGGCCCCGGCGCAGATGAGAGCCGCGTACTCTTGATCGTCACGGAAGCTGGTCCCGGCGTCGACACCCAGCGCCTCGATCTACGCGCACTCCTCAACTCCATCGTTGGCGCTACTGCGATCGCCCTGCTCGTTCCCGGAACGCCAGACGCAGAGGCCGTCGGCTGCACCGCCGTCGCCCTGCTCGCTGGCCGCGGCGACCTTGTCCCTGCGGACGCGGGCGTCGTCGAAGCTTCTCCTGCCGCCGCTGGAAGCAGCCGATGACTACCCTCGATCGCTTCCGCCTCGACGGCCGCGTTGCACTGATCACCGGCTCCGGTCGCGGCCTCGGCCGCGCCATGGCGCTCGCCTTTGCCGACGCGGGCGCCGATGTCGTTTGCAGCGCCCGCACTCAGGCGGAGATCGACGCCGTCGCCAACGAGGTGCGCGCCCGGGGCGGCCGCGCGGCGTCCGTGCAAGCCGACGTCACCGACAATGCCTCGGTCGAGCGGATGGTGGAGCGCTCCATCACCGAGTTCGGCCGCATCGACATCTTGGTCAACAACGCCGGCGGTCGCACCTCTGGTGATGGTCGCCCCCTGCACACGATCAGCGAGGCCGATTGGCTGGCCGGCATCGACGCGAACCTCACCAGCACCGTCTCCTGCATCCGCGCCGTGATCCCCCAAATGCTTGAGCAGGGTCACGGCAAGATCCTCACGACCTCGTCGGGGCTCGGCCTGCGCGGTAACCGCGACCTCAACATGTACACGGCAGCGAAGGCGGGGGCGATCAACCTTACCCGGTCGCTAGCGCTCAGCTACGGCCGCCACAATATTCAGGTCAATACCATGGCGATCGGCCTCTTTCCCCAGACGGAAGAGCAGGCAGCCCGTTGGGGCGGCGGTCGCTATATCCCGGTCGGGCGCTTCGGCACTACCTGGGAGATTGGCCCTGTCGCCGTCTTCCTCTGCTCTCCTGCCGCCGATGGCATCAACGGCGCGGTCATCGTGCAAGACGGCGGCGGCCTCGCCGGGGGCGTGACTCCCTTCGGTTGGGCGCCTCGGATACCCCTTGCCCGGGGCTTCGCCATGAGCGACCAGCATTCCCATCCTGCAAGCGCCGGTGGCACTCCCGCGCCCCAGCAGCCCGAGCGTCCCTTCGACCTCCGCGGCCGTGTCGCGTTGGTCACGGGTGCTGCCCGCCCGCTCGGTGGCGCCATCGCCGTGGCCTTGGCCGAAGCCGGCGCCGATGTCGCCCTCACGGGTCTCACCGGCTCTGTCGACGAGCACTTCCAAGTGAACTCCACCGCCAACCAAGTCTGGTCGCTGGGACGGCGCAATCTTGCTTTGCAAGTCGACCTCACTGACCCTGTTGCCGTCGAGGCCGCCGTGCAACGGGTGGAAGATGAATGGCGGCGCCTTGATCTGCTGGTCAACGCACAGGACCTGCTCTTCGCCATGCCTTTCGGCGAAACCAGCCTCGAGGAGTGGAACGCCACGCTCGCGGCTAATCTCACCTCGGTGGCGCTGACCTGTCAGGCCGCTGGCCGGGTCATGCTGCGCACTGGCTACGGCCGCATCATTAACGTTGCCTCCGTCGCCGGGGATCGTGGCGTCATGAACATGGCTGCCTACGCCGCCGCTAAGAGCGGTGTCTTCGCCCTGACCCGCGCCCTCGCGACCGAGTGGGCCCGCACTGGCATCACCGTCAACACGGTCCAAGTTGGCTGGTACGAAGACCAGGCAGGCATCGGCGACGATCCGGAGCAGCGGAAGGCCCTCACCAAAGTTCTCCCCGCCCGCACCCTCGTCACCAACGACGAAGTCACCGGAGCCGTTGTCATGCTCGCCGCCGACAGCGGCTACTTCACCGGCCAGGTCGTCGCTGTGGACGGCGCGGCGACGGCCCGGATCTAGGTGCGCTGGATCGATTGGCCGCTTCGACTACGATCGCCCCATGGCAACCGAAACGTCGGCTCGTCCTGTTACTGACGAATCCATCCGCCCCGCCCCCATCTACCACCTCGTCCTTCTTGACGACAACGTCCATACCTACGCGTACGTCGTGGAGATGCTCGGCCGCGTGCTCGGCCACGGCCGCGAGAAAGCCTTCGCACTTGCCCGCCTCGTCGACACGCAGGGCCGCGCCATTGTTGAGACGGCCGGCTTTGATCAAGTGCAACAACATCAACAACGCATCCACAGCTACGGGCCAGATCCCCGCATCGAGCATTGCAAGGGATCGATGTCGGCCGTGGTGGAAGAGGCACCCTAGCTTGCGGCTAGTGACTACGCCGTCGGCGAACGCTGAAGAGGTCGATCACCGCCACCGCGGCCGCCAGGCACACGCAGAAAAAGACGAGCGCTATGAGCGCGGCGCCGCCCGCCCCGTCCACGCTGGCCGCCTCCCGGATCAGCAAGCACACCCCGCCTGCTACGACGGCCGCCGTCACCCACCACCAGCGCCGCACCCACTCCGTTGCCAACGTCACCATCACAGCCGCTGCCGCTGCGCCCGCCACCACCAGTGCCAGATGGAAATCCTCGTGTCGGTTCCAGCCCCCGCGTTGTGTCCCCGTGATCGCGTCGAAAGGTCCGCTCGGATCCCCACCTCGCCCCGCCAAGAATCCCACCATGATCGCCGTCCCCACTGCGCCTCCTATCAGCGGGCGCGCTGCCGGCCACCAGCGCCTCGCCCGCTCTTGGCTTCCCTCCCGCAGCTCGGCCAACCCGCGCATCACGCTTGCTCCTCAGGTGATCGGCCGGCTAGATGATCGACCGGCTCTGCCCGCCATCGACGTTCAGGCATGCTCCCGTTACCCACCCTGCCCTCTCCGATGCCAGGAACGCCACCACCGCTGCGACCTCCTCCGGGCGGCCGAAGCGCCCGAACGCGATCGTATCCAACACTTCTTGCTGGATCGTTGCAGGGTCAGCCTCGTAACGTCGCTGCCACTTACTCTCCGGCCATGCGATCGACCCCGGCGCGACCGCATTCACGCGGATATTGTCGCGCGCGTGCGCCAACGCCATCGCCGTAGCGTGGGCGTGCACCGCTGCTTTCATCGCGTTGTAGGGCGGGCGCCCGCCCGCTTCCCGCCCGAACACCGAGCCGATGTGGATGATCGAGCCCCCCCCGCGCGCTGTCATGTGCGGAATTGCGGCCCGCGTCGCCCGGACCGTGGACAGCAAGTTCAATTCGAACATCTCGCTCCAGACCGCGTCGTCGGCGCCGCTAACCGACCCCCCCATGTTGTTCACCAAGATGTCAAGCCCGCCTAGTGCTTCCACGGTTCGTTCCACCACCTGCCCCGCCGCTGCCGCCTCAGTCAGATCGGCCACCTCGGCCAGTGTTGCCCCAGTGCCCGCCGCGTCGATCTCCGCCCGCGCGGCTTCAAGCTGCTCGGCACGTCGCGCGCAGATCGCGACGTGCGCCCCTTCCTCCGCCAATACCAGCGCACAGTGCTTGCCGATCCCTTCGGAAGCGGCCGTCACCAGCGCGACTTTGCCCTGCAGTCCGAGATCCATCGCGCGCAGGATAGCAGCGGCTTCGCTGCATCCATGCTTTTGCCGTGCTGTCGCACAACGTTCCTGTAAGCTCCGTGCGCGGTGTCCATCCCAAGCGATCCCCGTTCGCCCGTCGCAGCGCGCACAACCCCGCCCGCTCAACTGCGCCACTGGGGGCGGAGCGCCAGGCTCTTCACCAGCCAGGCGACCGCGTTCGTTCGGGCCATTGCCGCCGAAACGCTGCGCTCCCCCCGGCCGCAGCGCCAGGGCCGCATCGTCGTCGACGGACCGGACGCACCCATTGAAATTCTCCGCGACGAGTTCGGTGTGCCGCACTGTTACGCACAGAGCGCCGCCGACGCGATCTTCGCTATGGGCTTCGTCCATGCGCAGGACCGCTTCTGGCAGATGGATCTCTTCCGGCGGCTGGCCGCCGGGCGACTCGCCGAAGTTGTCGGTCCGTCAGGCTTGCCGATGGACCGGCTCATGCGCTACATCGGCCTGCACCGTGCTTCGGTCGACGCTTGGGCCCGAACCCCAGACGAAGTCCGCAGCGAAATTGCTCCCTACCTCGCTGGCATCCAGGCCGCGATCGCCTGCACCCCGCTACCTCTCGAGATCCGGATCCTCGACTACCAGCCCGAAGACTGGCGTCCCGAACACTCCATTCAGGGCGCCAAGGCGCTCGCCTTCTTCCTCGCTCCCGGTTGGTTGGAGCAGATCGAGCGTGCCCGCCTCGTTGAAGCGACGGGCCTGGACGCGCTCCTCGCCATCGACCCGTGCCATTCTCCGGATGACCCTGTGGTTGTGCCTCCCGGTGCACCCTACGGCGCGCTTAGCCAAGACTTGCGGAGCGGCTACGCCGAGATCGCCAAGCTCACCGGGTTAACTACCACCGGCTTCGGCAGCAACAACTGGGCCGTGGCCGGGCACAAGACCGAATCCGGCCACGCCTTCCTTGCCACCGACCCACATCTATCGGCCAACGTCCCTCCTTCGGGCTATTTTCTGCATCTCGACTGTCCCGAGTGGTCGGTCGCGGGGGCCACCTTTCCTGGCTTGCCCGGTGTGATCTGGGGATTTAATCGCCACGTTGCTTGGGGTCCTACGGCCGGCCTCGCCGTCACGCAGGACCTCTATGTCGAAAACTTCGACGACCAGGGTCGCTACCGCACGCCCGATGGCTGGGCGCAGCCGGACTACGTCGACGAGCGGATCCGTGTTCGGGGCTTCCCAGATGAGCACCATCGCGTCCCCATCACCCGTCATGGTCCCGTCGTTTCCTCGCAGGTCCGCGGCGTGCATCTGGCCCTCGCTCTGTGCTCGACGCTGAACGAGCCTTGGCAGTCGGCCAAGGCCCTGCTCGCTCTCAATGAGGTGCACGACTTCGCGAGCTTCCGCTCCGCTCTCGCGGAGTTCCACGAATTCAACCTCTGCTTCGCCTACAGTGACGCTAAAGGGCAGATTGGGATGCAGACCTGCGGTGCCATCCCCAAGCGCAGCACTCCTGCAGCGGGCTGGCTGCCGGCTCCCGGCTGGGATCCGGCCTTCGACTGGGACGGCTACATTCCTCGCGACGAACTGCCCTCCACGTTCAACCCTGCCGCCGGCCGTGTTTGGAGCGCCAACAACGTGCTCGCTCCTGCTGCACAGCTCGGTTTTCGAGTCGAGGCCCTCGACGCCTTCCGTGCGCGGCGCATCGGTCAAGCGCTTTGCAGCGAAGGGATGGACAGCTTTGAATCTGCCCGCGCGCTGCAAAGCGATTGCCGCTCCCTGCCGATGCTCGCTCTGCGCGACCATCTTCTCTCAATCACCCCGCAGAGTGCGAGGGAGCGGCGCCTCCTCAATGCCCTGCGCGACTGGAACGGAGAGATGGCGCCGGACTCCGTGTCGGCCACGATCGCGGCTGCCACGTTCGGGCGCCTGCTGGACGCGGTCCTACGAGCAAAGCTCGGCGGCGCTACTCCCATCTTCTTCGCCGACCCGCTTCCCGTTCCCACCATCAATCCCATCCTCGCTCGAGCCGCCTCCATGCTCATGGGACTCCTGGATGAATCCCCCGCTGAGTGGTTTGGCCCTGTTGCATCCGGTGTCGACGGGCGCACGGTCTGGACCACCGCCCTCACGCGCGCTTTCCGCGACGCTCTCGCGATCCTGCACGATCGCCTCGGCTCTCGCCCCGAGCGCTGGACCTGGGGTCGCTGCCACCAGCTCCACGTCCGCCACGCGCTGGGTCAATCACCGGCCTTGAGACGGCTCTTCGACTTTGGCCCCTACCCGTTATGCGGCGACACCAACACCGTTTGGCAAGCTGCGCCTCTCTCGACCGACGTATTCGCGCCCGTGATCGGCGTGCCTATTCTCCGGCTAATCGTGGAGATGGGGCCGCAGCCGCGCGCGGAATTCGCGCTTGCCGGCGCCCAGTCGGGACATCGGGGCGAGGCGCAACCCGTGGACCTCCTCCACGATTGGCGGCACGGTCGCTACCACCCGCTGCGCACGCAGCGCGCGGCGGTGGAGGCCGCCGCCCGCCAGCGGATCGAACTCGTACCTAGCGACCGTGGAACGTCGGTGGCCGCTTCTCCATAAACGCGGTGATGGCTTCTTGGTGATCCGCGCTGCGTGCCGAGATCGCTTCCCACGCCAGTCCTACGTCCAGTACGGTTTCGGCCCGCTCCTTGAGTAGCTTGTTGATCGTCACCTTGGTCGCGCGCACCGCGAAGGGCGCCATCCCTGCCAGCCGCTTGGCCATCTCCATCGCCGCGCGCGGTAAGTCGTCTTCGGGCACCAAGTGGTTGACGATGCCCAGCCGCAGCAGGTCGTTGCCGGTAATCAACTCGCCCGTCATCAAGAGTTCCTTGGCTTTGTTGACGCCCACGATCGCAGGCCAGATAAGGCAACCCCCGTCGCCAGCTACGAGCCCCACCGATACGTGTGTGTCGCCAATCCGGGCGCGCTCCGATGCGATTACCACGTCGCACAGCAACGCGATCGTCGACCCTAAACCCACTGCCGGTCCGTTGATCGCGCCTACCAACGGCTTCTGGAGGTCCAGCATGCTGTGCACGATCTCTTGGGCTTCAGTGCGCACCGTGCGGAATGCCACGTTCAACACGCTGTCACTGCTCTCACGCTCCTGCATCCCGCGCACATCGCCCCCGGCGCAGAAGCCCCGCCCTGCTCCCGTCAGGAGCACCGCCCGCGAGTCCGCGTCTTCGTTCGCATCACGGAAGATCGTCGCCAGCTCCGTGTGCATCGGGCCGTGAATTGCGTTGAGGCGCTCCGGCCGGTTCAGCGTAATCACGAGCACGGGCCCGTCGCGACTGACTTGCAGGAACTGGTAGCGGTCGAAATCGGTGGGCATGGCGACACTCCGTCTCTGGTGGATCGCCGGCATGCTAGTGCGTGGGTCAAGATGCTGCTGCGACACGGCGCTAGAATCCCTTCGCGATGCAGCGTTGTCCGATCTCCCATGACGGTCCCGTCGCCCGCTTGTCGCTCAGCGGACCCCTTGATGCTGCCCTCGTCGCAGACCTTGCGGCGGCCTGCGAGATGCTCGCGCAGGCGGGTACGGAAGATGGGCCGCGCGTCATCTTTCTGGCTGCTGATGGCATCACCTGGGCGGGCTGGGGGTCCGTCCCCCCCGAGGCTCTAATCGGCGATCCCTTTGGACCGCTCGCTGCTTTGCCCCAACCGGTCGTCGCCGCCTTGGAAGGCGATATCGTTGGCGGGGGCTTGGAACTGGCTCTCTGCGCCGATATTCGGATCGCTGATACTGCTGCCCGTTTCGCCATCCTCGATCCCAACGCTCCGCACTTTCCCATCGCTGGCGGCCTCCAGCGCCTCAGCCGAACCATCGGTCGCAGCCGCGCACTCGAACTCAGCCTCGCCGATCACGCCGTCGGCGCTGCCACTGCTCTCACCTGGGGCCTGATTAGCGCTGTCGTCCCTGATCCGCTGGCCGAGGCCGAGCGGCGCGCAGGCGTGATCGCTGCCCGTGGACCGGTCGCCACTCGCCTCGCCAAGGAAGCGGTGCGTCGCGGGGTCGAGCTTCCCCTCGATCAAGCGCTACGCTATGAGACGGATCTCACCGTACTTCTGCAGTCCACCGACGACCGGGCCGAAGGAGTACGCGCGTTCATTGAGAAACGCCCCCCCCGCTTTCGGGGGAGCTGATACCAGCGCAGGGGAGCGGAGCCGGTATGCGCATTCTGTTGGACGAAGAAGAAACCTGGTCGCTGATGTCGTTGATCGTTGCGCAGGTGATCGACCAAGTCGAGGTCGACCAGAAGACTGCGGACATCCTGCGCGAGTGGCGACACCAACGCAATGAGGGATCCGAGGCCATGCTGCAGCTCGCTTATGACATGAACGAGGCGCTTGGCAACAGGATCGACGAAGAGCTCACGCGCGTCATCCGTCGTAAAGACTACTTTCGCAAGGCTTAGTTGTATGGAGAGGGGGGAGCATGGTCAAAATCGCACTGGATACTGAAGAGTGTTGGTCGCTGATGTCGCATGTCTTCAACGCGATGCTCGCAGATATCGAGATCGCCAAAGGCGACCGTGCCAAGATCCGGCGCTGGAAGACCAACGAGATGCGCGTCGGCGGCGAGGAGATGCGTTCCTTGCAGGAGAAGATGAATCAAGACCTGGCGCGACTCTACGAGATCCGCCGCCGCCGCCCTACCCACCGCCCCGACTGGCGCTGACACTCTCGCGTGTCCAAGGAAAACGTCCGCTACACGAAGAGCGGCGCCACTGCTTATCTCACGCTCAACCGCCCGCACAAGCGCAATGCCATCGATCTGGACGTCCGCGACGCACTCTGGACCTATCTCCAAGCCGCCCGCGACGACCCCGACTTACAGGTCCTCTGTATCGGTGGCGCTGGTGACAGCTTTTGCGCTGGGGCCGACATCAGGGACTTTGGCACTGCTCCCTCACTCTGGGCGGCTCGCCAGGCCCGGCACCAGCGCGACCTTTGGTGGCTGTTGGAAGAGCTTCCCTGTATCACGATCGCGGCGCTGCACGGCTATTGCTACGGTGCCGGCATCGAGCTTGCCCTCTACTGTGATCTCCGTGTCGCTGCAGATAACGTCCGCATCGCGTTGCCGGAGGTTGGGCTGGGCTACATTCCTTCCGCCGGCGGCACCCAAATGCTCCCCCGCATGATGGCGCCGGGTGTGGCACTGGATGTTGTTTGTAGCGGCGAAGAGCTGAACGCAGACCAAGCGTTGCGCTGGGGTCTCATCAACCGAATCGTCCCGCGTGCCCGGCTCGACTCGGTAGTCACCCACCTGGCCCGCTCACTCCAGAGTGACCATGCTGCCCTGCAGCGCGCGCTCAAACGCGCGATCCGTCGCGGACTTGACCTCCCCCTGGATGCTGCTCTCCGGCACGACGCGCTTACCGCTTTATCCTTCCGCGGCTAGCCGTCGCATGGGGCTGGACATGAGCGACAGCCGTTGGGGATCATGCGCGGGCGTTGTGCGCGGGAAAGTGTCAAGTGTGCCGGCTGATCCAGGCGCGACGAGTTAACGAGGAGGGGCGATGAACACGGCGGAATTCCTGGACATCTCGTCGGCCGTGGTGCCGGACCGTCCTGCTCTGATCTGTGGCGAGAACCAGTACACCTACGCGGAGATGGCTGCGAACGTCACCAAGCTTGCCAATGCACTGCAAGCGCGGGGCCTTCGCGCGGGCGACCATGTCGGCAGCCTGTCTGTCAATTCCTCCGAATACGTCATCGTCTACTACGCCTGCGCCAAGCTCGGCCTGATCTTCGTCCCGCTCAACTACCGCGCCAAGACCGAAGAGCTTACCTACATGCTCAACACCTCCGAAGTGAAGGCGCTCTTCGTCTCGGACCGCTACGTGGATCTGCTCGAGCAACTTCGGCCCGAGCTTACCGCTCTGCAGCACACTGTCGCGTTCGAAACCAAGCGCGACGGCATGCTGCACTACCCCGAGCTTGTAGCGAGCGGCAGCGACGAATTTGTCTTCACCGAAGTCGACGATGACGCCCCTACCATTCTCATGTACACATCCGGGACCACGGCTATGCCCAAGGGGGTCGTCGTCTCGTATGGTGACTTCATTGTCTACGTCACCAACACCATGGCTCCCGCCGACCCCAGCGTCGACCAAGACCGCACCTTGCTTAGCGTGCCGCTCTTCCACATCGCCGGCGCGACCGCCATGATCTCATCGATCTGGGGAGGGCGCGGCCTCGTCCTTCTTCCCCAGTTCAGCCCCGCTGACTGGATCGAAGCCGTCGACAAGCACGGCGTGACCCACAGCATGGTTGTCCCCACAATGTTGAAGCGCATCATGGACGCACCGGAGTTCACGGGCTTCAGCGGCGACAGCCTGCGCCTCATCACCTATGGCGCCGCGCCCATGCCCTTCGAAGTCGTGCGCAAAGCGATCGAGGTCTTCAGCGCCGATCTCATGAACGCCTACGGCCAGACGGAGTCTACGTCTACCGTTACTTTCCTTGGCCCTGATGACCACCGCCTTGACGGCTCCGACGAAGAAAACGCGAAGAAGATACGGCGACTTCGCTCGGTTGGCCGTCCGATGGATGATGTCGACATCGCCATCCAGGATCCGCAAGGCCAGATCCTCGCCCCAGGCGAGGAGGGAGAGATCTGCGTCAGGTCTGCTCGCAACATGAAGGGCTACTACAAGCAAGAAGATGCTACTCACGAAGCCATCCACGACGGCTGGCTCCACACTGGCGATGTCGGCTATCTCGACGAAGACGGCTACCTCTTCATCACGGGTCGTACCAAAGACCTCATCATCCGCGGCGGCGAGAACATCGCCCCCGGTGAGATCGAACAGGTCCTCGAAGACCACCCTGCCATCGCCGCCGTCGCCGTTATCGGCGTGCCCGACAGTGAATGGGGCGAGGTCGTGAAGGCGGTAGTCGTCCCGGTCGCTGGTAGCATGCCCAAGCTCGACGAAGTGGTGGAATACACCAAGAGTCGACTCGCGAGCTACAAGGCCCCCACCCATCTTGCGCTCGTAGCCGACCTCCCCCGTAATCACATGGGTAAGCTTCTCAAGAACGAGATCCGCAAAGCCCACGGGGGCACCGATTCCAACTAGCCGCGCCCCTGGGGGTGCACTCGATCGGGGGCGCCGCATCACCTCCACTACCTCCGCCCCGTCCAGTTCGTCGCGCGCTCGGAAGCGTCCCGCCGCCAAACGTGCTCGTCCGCTTCTCGGGCTCGCCATCCCTCTTTGGATCCCGCTCGGAGGTCTGCTGCTGCTCAGCGCTGCCGAGACTGCCCGCTTCGACGGTCCTCACCGCGAGATCTTCTTCAATATTGATCACTTTTGGGTACTCTACGCACTCTTGCCGCTCCTCGTCGCCGTCATCGTCTACCCTCTCATCCGACGCTCCCGTATCTGGCGACTCGGCCGGCCCGACTTCCACTTCGATAATCCCCGTGCCCGACTGCGCAATGTCGTGCGCGGCGGCTTCGCCACGGAGCGCGGTTCTCAACGACCCATACTCCGGACTCATGCATGTTTGCCTCATGTCCAGCATCGTGGTCCTTTTCTTGGTCACCGCTCTTCTCGCCATTGATGATTACCTTCCCGATGATGAAGTCCGCATCCTCGTCGGCGACCGCTATCTCGGCTACTCGCTCGTCGGCGACATCTTCGGAATCGTGGGACTGGTCGGCGTTGGCTTGGCGGTCGCGCATCGCTGGGTGCGGCCGCGCACTCGCTGGGAGCTGCGCTGGGAAGACTGGGCAATTCTCGGCGGCCTCGGCGCGCTCCTAATCACCGGCTTCTTAGTCGAAGGGCTGCGTATCGCCTCTTCCGAGATCGATGCCAATCCCGGCTGGGCCGTCTGGTCACCGGGCGGCTGGGTTGTGGCCAAACTCTTCGGCGGCCTCACCACGACCACCCAACTCGACCTTCACCAAGCTCTCTGGTGGTTCCACATGATCACCGCGCTCAGCTGGCTCGGCCTCTTGGGCTATACCAAGCTCAGCCACGTCATCTCTGCGCCGCTCAATGCCTTCCTCAAGAATCCCGCCTCCTCCGGGAAGCTGTCACTTATCCCCAACATTGAGGAAGCGGAGCACTTCGGCGCCAGCCAGCTCAACCACTTCTCTATGAAGCAACTCTTCGAACTCGACACCTGCGTCCACTGCGGCCGCTGTACCAGCGCCTGCCCCGCCGACATCGCTGGCCAACCGCTCTCTCCGATGCACATCATCCTCAATCTCAAGGACCATGCCTCCACCGTCGGCGCGCGCATGGCCGCCAACCAGGCCTCTGGCGCCGCCCTTGACGCTGGCCTCGACGACGCGCCGTCCATGATCGGTGGCGCAGTCGCTGAAGAGGCGCTCTGGGCCTGCCGTACCTGCGGTGCCTGCGTCCAGGAATGTCCGGTTTTCATCGAGCACATTCCCACCATCGTCGATATGCGCCGCAGTCTCGTCATGGAAGAGGCACGCATGCCGGAGCCCGTGCAAGGCGCCCTCGAAGCGCTGGAACGGCAGGGCCATCCCTGGCGCGGTACGGCGCACACCCGTGAGTCTTGGATGGAAGGACTCGAAATCCCGCCCTGGACTGGAGAGCAGGAGTATCTTTACTTCGTTGGCTGCACGGGTGCCTTGGTCG
>CBDCPP010000001.1:0-1527706 GCA_965220315.1 Dehalococcoidia bacterium | reverse complement strand
GCGCTTGACGGTTTCGAGGCCGTACTTCTGACAGAAGTCCTTGATGCGCTGCTCGCCGACGCGACCGGCGGCAAGCATGGCGAGATAGTCGCCATACCAAATCTCCGGGACGCGGATGCGCTTCTGGCACATGCGGACGATGTCGCCGACATCCTGGTAGTTCTCTTGGATCTTGACGCAGGGGAAGATGAGAGCGCCCTCGGCATAGACGTCAATGGCTTTGGGCATGTAGGTGGTGGGAAGGGCGTTGCCACAGTCGGCTTGATGAGCCTTGATGCAGGTGGTGAAGATGTGCTCGCCCTCGAAGAAGACGGGGACAAGGATAGTGTGGTCGGCGGGGTGGGAGTTACCGAGGTAGGGGTCGTTGTGGAGGAAGGCGTCGCCCTCTTTGAAGTCGGGGTGGTAGTCGGCCATGGTTTCGCAGAGGAGGCCAGAGCCGTAGACATGGCAAGGGATGCCCTCGGGGGCGGCAAAGAGTTCATGGTTGACGTCGGAGATGGAGGTGGAGAAGTCGCGGACGGCGAGGGTAGTGGAGCGGGCGGTGCGAACGAGAGTATTGGTCATCTCGCGGGTGATGCCGTCGATGCGGTTGGCCATCACCAAGAGTTGCACTGGGTCGATCGTTCGCTCGTCGCGGTTAGACATGACTTCTCCTGAGGCGAGACCGCCGCACGGTTGCTGCTAGCGGGCAGTCATTGCTCACGGGCATGGAGGTCGGATCAGAGTAGTCGTTAATCGTTTGCAGGGACGGTACTCGCTTGCTAGCTGGGGCCAACGCCAACGAGATAGTGAGCGGGGCGCACGGTGACTTGGGCGCCGGGGATGACGACGATGGTGGTCGTGGGCTCTTCGATGATGGCGGGGCCGTCGATCTTGGTGCCGGGAGCGAGAGAGGCGCCGGTGTAGATCGCGGTATCGAGGGCTTGACCTTCGAAGTAAGCGGTGCGCTGGCTGGCATGGGCGCTGTCGCCGTTGCCGCCGCTGGCGCCGAGGAGTTCGGGGCGAGGGAGGCGGACGCGAGCCTCTCCGCGCCAGTTGATCATTTCGATTTCGTGGCCGGGCTGGTTGACGTGGAAGAGCTCCATGTGGACGCGGTCGAACTCGTCCTGGAGAGCTTTGAGGTCCGCTTCGCCTTCGATGTGATCCTTACTGCCGAGGTTGACGTCGAGCTCCCAGACTTGATGGACGTAGCGAGCCTCGCAGATGAACTGCCGGATCTGCTCGCCTTCCATGTTGACGCGGCGGAAGAAGTCGCCCATGTCGTTGGCGATTTCGCGGAGGGCGTTGTTGACGCCGTCGGCGTCAAAGTCTTTGGAGGTGGAGTGCCAGCCGCGAGAGAAAGTGGCCATGAGGTCTGAGTACTGGCCACCTATGGCGCTGAGGCCGGCGGCGAGTTTGGGGATGAGGACGTGAGAGACGCTGAGTTCACGAGCAATGCCGACGATGGTGAGGCCTGCGGAGCCGCCGCCGGCGATCATGAGCGATTCGCGGGGGTCAAGGCCTTGGGAGATGGTCATCTCACTAATGAAGCCGCGCATGCGCTCCGAGGAGACGGTGATGATGGCTTGGGCGGCGGCTTCTGTAGAGAGGTTGAGGGGAGTGGCGACGTGAGTGTCGATGGCGGCTTTCGCTAGGGCGGGGTCTAGGGTCATACGGCCGCCGAGAAAATAGGCGGGATCGATGTGTCCCAGGACGACGGCGGCATCGGTGACGGTGGGGCGGTCGCCGCCGAGGTTGTAGCAGGCGGGGCCGGGGTTGGCACCGGCGCTTTCAGGACCGACTTGCAGGAGGCCACCGGCGTCGACATAGGCGATGGAGCCGCCGCCGGCGCCTACGGAGCGGGTATCGACGGCGGGCAGGCCGGTCATGTGGCCGGACCACTTTTCGCCCAGCCACTTCTCGCGTGTGTAGAGGATGGCACCGTTGCGGGTGAGGCTGACGTCGAAGGAGGTGCCCCCGGCGTCGACGACGAGAAGATCGGAGTAGTCGGTATCGACGTCGGCTTCGGCGTAGGCGAGGCCGGCGACGGGGGCGAGGGCGGGGCCGGAGTCGACGGTGTGCAGGGGGCGCACGACCATTTCCTCAAGGTTAAGCACGCCGCCGGACATGTGGGTGACCATGAGAGGGTCGCCCTGGAAGCCCAGTTCACGGAGCTGAGAGTCGATCTCGGTGAGGTGCTCGCGCATGAGGGCTTTGATGGAGGCGTCGATGCAGGTAGCGGAGGCGCGGCGATATTCACGGATGATGGGGTTGAGCTGGTGGCTGAGGGTGACTTCGATATTGGGGGCGTACTCTTTGAGGAGAGCGCCGACGCGTTTTTCGTGGTCTTGATTGACGGGGGACCAAAGGAGGCAGACGCCGACGGCCTCGACACCCATGTCGTGAAGGCGTTGGATCTGTCGCTTGACTTGGTCTTCGTCGAGTTCCTGGTAGACGGTGCCGTCCGCGAGGATGCGCTCTTCGATTTCGAAGGTGCGGCTGCGGGGCACATAGGGCTCCGGGAATGGCATCGCGAGGTTGTGAGACTGGAACTTGCCGCCTTCGCGGTAGAGCAGGCTGTCTGGATGGCCCTTGGTTGCGAAGAAAGCGGTTTTAGCGATCTTGCCTTCGAGGATGGCGTTGGTGGAGACGGTGGTGGAGTAGACGAAGGCGTCGGTGGTGGCAAGCAGGTCGTGGAGGGTGAGGCCGTTGGACTCGGCGGCGAGGTCCATGGCGCTCTTGATGCCGTGGAACATGTCGGCGGCGGTAGTGGGGGATTTGTAGAGGCCGAGAACGGATTGTTGATTGGCGAGGACGAGGTCCGTGAATGTGCCTCCGGTATCGACGGATATTTTGTAGCGAGTATTGGACGCCATGCTGTGCCTCGTCTCCGAGTGGGTCTCTAGGTGGGGTCGCCGGCGGCCGTTCGGCGCGCGGCAACCGAGGCTTGCGAGCCAGAGGGCATGCTAGTGAGTGGGGTATTGGGCTAGCAACTGACAATGGTTGTGGGGTGGGCGCGCAGAGGCGGAGGTGACGGCAGTAGACTCCGGGCGTTGGTGACGAAGTGTGCGTTGCTGTCGGTGATAGGGGTCTATCAGGGCCTATAGAGGGTCGGGTACGAAGGTGGAGTTGGCGTGGCTGAAGAGTCGTTGAAGGGGAAGCTACTGGTCGCAACGCCCGCGCTTGGGGACCCGAACTTTTTCGGGACAGTGCTACTGCTGCTGGACCACAGCGAACGGGGGGCGCTGGGAGTGGTGTTGAACCGGCCCAGCGCCGTGGCTGTGAAGACGACGCTGGCGCAGTGGGCGGGCGTGGTGTCCGCGCCGGGAGTCGTGTTTATCGGGGGACCGATGTCGCGGGAGGCGGCGCTGGCGCTGGTCGATCTGGCGGAGGCGGCGCTGGATGCGGAAGAGGGAGATGGATGGCGACCGATAGTTGCGCAAGTGGGAATGGTGGACTTGCAGGGCGATCCGGGGTTGTTGGGCTCGCGGGTGGAGGGAGTACGAGTGTTCAGCGGATACGCGGGCTGGGCGGGGGGGCAGCTGGAATCGGAGTTAGACTCGGGGGCATGGATGGTGGTGGAGAGTGAACCAGGAGATGTAGCGACGCCTGTGCCGTCGGCGTTGTGGTACCAGGCGATCAAACGGCTAGGTGGCGGGATGCAGCCGTGGACACTTCCCAACTAGCGGGCTAGCTAGATCATTCTTCACGAGCAGTTCGTCGGCTGCTTGGGTCCGCTATTCGTGGGCGGCGGCGGACCGAAGATGCGTGCGAGTGGGCGGCGGCGATACTCGAAGATGATGCGAAGGCGGGGGTGGATGAGGTGGTCGTGAAGGGGGCGGGAGACGGGATCGAAAGGCAGAGCGTAGCTTATGAGGTCGTGGACCTCGGTACCGCCTGGCACGGCACGGAACTGGTGTTCGTGATGCCAGAAGGCGTAAGGGCCGCCATGCTGGATGTCGACGAAGTAGTGGGGTGCGTCGATGTGCGTAATTTCGGTGATCCATTCGACGGGGATGCCGAGAAGAGGGCGAACGCGATAGCCGATAATGAGGCCGGGGTAGATGCGCTCAGGTGGGGGAACGGTGATCTCGAATCCCATGTCGGGTGGGGTGATGCGGGCGAGGTTGGCAGGGTTGGAGAAGAAATCCCAGGTGGCTGGGAGGTCGGTAGGGACGGTCTGGCGTTCCTCGATCCGGTAGAGGTGCATGTTTTGTGCATGGTAGCGCTGGGAGATATCTGGGCAGCTGTTCTGCCTATGGGACTGGTGCAGGCGCTGGTCGGCCCGGCCGGTGGATGTCAGTCGTTTGGGTTGGTGACAAGCCAGGCGCGGGTGCGGTCGGGACGGACGCGGATGGGGACGGCATAGGCGGCAGCGAACTTGGCGGCATCCATGCTGATGCGCTTGAAGCCTTCGGCGTATTTCTGGACGTATTCGGGGACGGTGTCGGCTGGGGGACCACCGATCTCGGCGCTGCCTTCCACGATGACGATGTCGCGGCCGGCGTGGTCGCCGTCGAGATGGAGGGCTACGCGAGGGTTGGCTTGGATGTTGCGGATCTTGGGCTTGTTGGGCTCGCTGTAGATGAGGAACGTCTCGCCGTCCCAGAGGTACCAGATGGGGGTGGGCTGAGGGACGCCGTCTGGAGAGACGGTGACGAGCCAGGCGGCTTGGTCTTTTACGAGGCGAGCTTCGGCGGCAGCGCCGCTTTTCCGGTTGGTGTCGAAGAGAGGCATGGTGTCGTTGCTTCCGTTTCGCCCCAATGGGGGCTGAACCGCAACCCCGGCGCGGGTGCTGGGGTGGGATGACGAAGGCAGCTTAGCGGGAGGAGGCTCAACGAGGGGCAGCCGTTGTGCGGAGGTAGGGCCGGTGGGTCTTGAATCCCTGAGGGAAAAGCTGCTCGGCCTCTTCGTCTGGAATGGAGGGGAGGATGACGACGTCGTCGCCTTGCTGCCAATCGGCGGGGGTGGCGACCTTTTCGTATTCGGTGAGCTGGAGGGAATCGATGACACGGAGGATCTCGGCGAAATTGCGACCGGTGGAGGCAGGGTAGGTGAGGGTAAGGCGCAGCCTTTTGGCTGGGTCGATGATGAAGACGGAGCGGACGGTGGCGGTGGCGTCGGCGTTGGGCTGGATCATGTCGTAGGCCAGGGCGACGTGACGATCGAGGTCCGCGATCATGGGGAAGTTTACGGTTGTGTTTTGGGTGTCGTTGATGTCCTCGATCCAGCTTGTGTGGCTTTCTAAGGGATCAACGCTGAGGCCGATGATCTTGGTGCTGCGCTTCTCGAACTCGGGTTTGAGCTTGGCGACGGCGCCAAGTTCGGTAGTGCAGACGGGAGTGAAGTCTGCGGGATGAGAGAAGAGGACCCCCCAGCTATCGCCGAGCCAGCGGTGAAAGCTGATCTCCCCTGCGGTGGTCTGGGCCGTGAAGTCTGGGACGGTGTCGCCGAGTCGAATGGCCATGCCATACTCCTTCGTTTCCTGTCGAGAGGTCTAACGTGTACCGGGGCGCTGGGGTCGTCAACGGCGTGGCTGTTGGGTTCGCAACAGAGAAAGTACAGGCTGGTGCATCGTGCTGCAGGAGCAACGTGATGCAAGCGAAAAGCCTGCTACTTGGCTCTTCGGGAACTGTGCTGAACACGGCGCGGTCGTTCGGATCAACTGATCGTGGAGGCTTTGGTTGGCGGAGATCAACCGGTCGTTGTGGGCGCCGAGTCAGAGGATCGCGCCGTGGCTGGAGTGATCGATTCGGGGTGATCGATCGTGTGCCCGCTGAACGGGGGCCGTCTTAGTCGTCTGTTGCCGCAGCTCCCGAGTCGTAGGTGGCGAGAAGACGGCAGAGGTCGCGGAGGGTTGCGATCTCGTCGCGTTCGAGGGCGCGCTCATAGCCAAGGTAGAGCGAACAGCGGTACCAGGCATCCGTTTCCGGCTCGAGCTGGAGCGAGAGCAGTTCCGGTTGCTGGAGAAGGAGAAGGATACGGGCATTCAGGGATTCGGTGTTTGAAGTGCGGGTGTTGCTGCGTTCTTGGAGGAGAGCGGCGGCGGCGCGGGAGGTAGCGGTGGTATCTAGAGGGGTCCAGCGGAAGTGGCGCGTGCTGCCGATGTCACTCGCGCTGAACTCGCGATGGGCGTCGACGCGGGCACTGGACCAAGTGGGAGAGAGACGGCTGGCGCGCATGAGCCAATGGAAGCCGGTGCTCTCGCCTTGACTGAGGTGTCCCTGGCCGACGCCGACGCTGGTGCAATTAATAAGGTCGGGAGGTCCATCGGTGATCTGAATAAGCCCCTGCGAGCGGGCGCCTTTGAGGCGGCCGAGGGCGTGCTCGGGGGTGGCGGGGGGGAGGAGCGCAGCGTTGAGGCCGATGGCCGGCAGGGTGTCGACGAGGGCACGAACGAAGGGCGGGGGCTTGTGCGGGCCGGCGTCCTTACCGCGGAACAGTCTGCGCAATAGTTTCGGTGCCATTCGTTTCGCTCTCCGTCGTGTAGGCAGTACGGGTGGCGGTGTTGAACGGCGCGTCGTGGCCGCCGACACGGGCGCGTAGCGCTGCAGCATCCGTTGGTTTCGGACACGGGTCGGCTGCTGCTATTCAGCAGAGCGTACCGCAGGCTCGCGATGAGTTGGATCGATCGGCTGGTAGCATCGCCATATGGGGTTGCAAGGAGTCAAACGACGGTCGTCTTGGCAGCGGGCGATGCAGCGGGCCGTGCGGTTCCCAGTGTCGATTGGCGTGCTGCTTGGGGGAGCGATCTGGCTCCCATTCGGATTGACGGGGGCGCTTGGGGTGGCGGCGCTGGTGTATTTCGTGGTGGGTGGGATGATCGTTACGGTGCTGACCGGGGCGGCGTGGCGCTATCGGCGGCTGCGGGACTTCGAGAGCACCGAAGCGCGTCCGATGCCGGGGCTGCCTCCGATGATAGAGACACCCGTGAAAGTTCCTGTGCCGGTTGTGGGATCCGGCGGGATGAGAGGGCAGGATGAGCGACGTGAACCCTCGAAATCGTGACGAAGCCAGCGACGAGGAAAGCAATGAGCCCGCCAAGGAGTGGCAGGTGGAGCTGATCGGTCGTACGGATGCCTTGATCTACGTGGAGGTACGGGACGGACGGGGTGGGGTGTGGTCCGGAAGCTTGCCCAAAATCGAGCCGGCGGACGCAGACTAGCCCTCAAGGGCGTCGAGGCGTCGTAGCAGGGCGCCGGCGCCGACGACCTCCGCGCGGAGGTGTAGGGCGCGCTCGCGGAGGGTGCGATCGGAAGTGACGATGGTGAGCGAGCTGGGGTCGGCGTCGGCAGCAATGAGATCGATGATACGGTCGTCGGCGGCGTTGGGGCCGGACCGGCTGGCGTAATAGACGGTGACGCCTTCGTGCTTGCCCTCGGGCAAGCCGGAGAGAGGGCGGCCGTCGAGGACGACGGTAAGCGCATCGTCACTGGAAGCGGCGAGAGCTTGGAGCTGCGCTACGAGGCGGCGGGCGGCGCCTTTGCGGTCGCGCCACCAGCCGTCAGGCCGGGATCCGATCACGTTCATGCCGTCGACGATCAGGCGGCGCACGCGGCGACCTTCGGCGGGGCTCGGCGGCGGGATCTTCTGCAGGTCTGCTCTCGCTCTAGAGCTTCTGCGTTTCGATGCCGGGCATGACGAAAGTGGTGGGTGGAGTGGGGTCGAAGCGGAGACCGTCTTGGGAAGGATCGAGGTTGCCGATGGTGAGATGGAAGGGCTCGTGATAAGCGATCTCGCCGTTGACGAGTCGGAAAGGACGGTCGTGGCCCGGATAGATGAGGTCGGCGCTGGCGAGGAGCTTGTCGATGCTGTCACGGGACTGTTGCTCGTTCCAGAAGACGATGGCGGGCATGCGATCACGAGCGGACCAGCCGGTAGCGACGGCATCGCCGGCGACGCCGATGCGGCCCGCTTCGGTTTCAAGGAGAAGGCCGGCGCTGCCGGCGGAGTGGCCGGGGAGTTCGACGACACGGACGCCCCGCGCGATCTCGTCGTCCTCGCCGACCTCTTGCGTGCGGGTGGTGGCGAGGGCGGCGGCGGTCCAGATGGGCGTGCCGAAGTCGTTGGGATGCGGGCGTTGCACGTATTGGAGTTCCGCAGAGGTGAGGAGGACGGGAGCATCCGGGAAGAGGTCGAAATTCTGGATGTGGTCGAAGTGGGCGTGTGTCTGGAAGATGTAGTCGATCTCCGTGGGTTTGATACCCCGCGCTTGGAGTGCTTCCAGGGTGGCGACGCGGCGGCCGGCGTGTCCCGTGTCGACGAGGATGCGCTTGTCCTCCGATGTGATGAGGAGGATGGAGCAGAAGGAGACGCGTCCGATATCGGTGAACCAGGACATGCCTGGGAGGAGGGTCTCAATGGTGAGGGAAGGGTCGGTGGACATGGGGTCCTCCTTGCCGGGGGAGATGGGCGCCGTGGCGGGCGCATGGTCGCAGAGTTACTCCGGTCGCGCTTGTCCAAGGGTGCCTGCTTGGGGATAAGCGGGTTTCCTGCCGCCAGATGATGCGGGGATAAATCCCACTCCAGCACATGTGGAGACTCAGACTATGTTCATCGAGGCGCGGTGCCGGCAGACATCTAGGATTCTCACTCCGCAATGGCTTAACCAGACACTACCATTCCGTCAATCTCAGCGCGTCAATCCCGCGTCAGGGGCTCGGCAACTGACGCAGGAGGCTTTTGCTCTGCTCCAAGCGGGCCGGTCCGTACCGTCATTTCATGTCGAGGGACAGCGTTGGTTTATCGACAAACTGCCTTGAGATTGCTAACCAATATCCTTTCACGGCGCCGCCCCGCCGCCATCCTGACGGCGACGGGCCTCGCTACGGTCATCCTCCTCCTGGCCCGCCCGGCCGTCGCCCACGTGGCGGGGGTCGAGGAGGAGACCGCGTTCATCTTCAACACCTTCTCGTTCCTGATCTGGGGCGCGCTGGTGATGTGGATGTGCGCGGGATTCACCATGCTCGAGTCCGGCTCGGTGCGCACCAAGAACGCTTCGATGATCTGTCTCAAGAACGTGGGGCTCTACTCGATCGCTGGGCTCGCCTATTTCATCATCGGCTACAATTTTATGTACGGCGACATCGTCGGGGGCTTCATCGGCTCGTTCGACCTCCTCTACGGACCATCGGCCGATGAGATCGCTCTGCTAGAGGGACAGGAGGGCGCGGCGGAGGCCGTGCTCGCGGGCGATACCCCGTATTCCACCATGTCGGACTGGTTCTTCCAGATGGTCTTCGTGGCGACCGCGGCCTCCATCGTGTCCGGCGCCCTCGCCGAACGAGTCAAGATGTGGTCGTTCTTTGCCTTCACGCTAGTGCTGACCGCGATCATCTATCCCAGCGTGGGCGCGTGGGCGCGTGGACGTGGGGCGGCGGGTGGCTGGCCGAGATGGGCTTCCAGGACTTCGCCGGCTCGACCATCGTGCACAGCACCGGCGGCTGGGCCGCGCTCGCGGGCGTGCTGGTCGTCGGGCCGCGGCTGGGTAAATTCCGCCGCGACGGCACGACCAAGCCCACGCCCCCTCCAATATCTTGGTGGTGACGCTGGGCGT
Organism: Dehalococcoidia bacterium; assembly: GCA_965220315.1. Classification (GTDB taxonomy): domain Bacteria; phylum Chloroflexota; class Dehalococcoidia; order Bin125; family Bin125; genus JAPOXK01. The sequence continues at coordinate 1,518,171 of CBDCPP010000001.1, read as the reverse complement.
CTTCATCTTGTGGTTCGGGTGGTTCGGTTTCAACGGCGGATCGCAGCTGGCGCTGGGGAGCGCGGCCGATGCGGTGGCGATGAGCAATGTGCTCGTGAATACCAACCTGGCGGCGGCGGCCGGCGTCATGACCGCTCTCGTCCTCTCTCGGTTCATTCTCGGACGCACCGACCTGTTCGCCGGCCTGAACGGTGCGATCGCGGGGTTGGTCTCGATTACCGCCGGTCCCGACATCGTCGATCACTACTGGGCGATCATCATCGGTGGTATCGGCGGCTTCCTTTGCGTCGGCGGTCTCAAGCTCTTCGAGAAAGTCAAGCTGGACGATGTCGTCGGTGCGGTACCCGCTCACCTGTTCGCCGGCATCTGGGGAACCCTGGCGGTCTCTATCGCCGCCGGCGGCGACTTCGGCGTGCAACTGCTCGGCGTGGTGGCGATCGGGGCGTTCGTGTTCACGGTCTCGTTGTTGCTGTGGCGCGTGCTGGAGATGACCGTGAGCGTCCGGGTGTCGCGTCAAGTTGAGCGTCTTGGTCAGGATGTCGGGGAGTTAGGACTCGAGGCCTACCCTGAGTTCGTGCTCATGCCGGAAGAGTACGACGACGAAGACTGATCCCAGGCGTACTGAGACGGCTCAGTGGCTCGGTAGCAGCGCGGCTCTGGCTGTGGCAGCCGGGCCTGGTTGTAAGCCCGCGATAATTAACGCGGAGTGCCGTCTTGCGGGATCGTCTCGGGCAGTCCATCTATCCCGATCGGCCCCATGAGATGCTTGAGTGGCAGAATCGCTTCGGGGCGCGCATCGCACGGGAAGCCTGGATATGACGAAGACTATCTACTTGGCGAATCCGTACGGGTTTTCCGCTCAGCAGAAGGTCACGCTCCTGCCGCCAATCGTGGCGGTGCTGGAGGAGCTTGGCTTGGAGGTCTGGGAGCCCTTCACCCGGAACAACCCAGCCGACTTCCAAGAAGCAAGGTGGGAGTACCGCATCGGCCAGGCCGACTTCCGCGATGTCGTGGAGTCGGATGCCATCTTCGCTATCGTCAACGGCGTCCCTCCCGACGAGGGAGTGATGATCGAGCTGGGGATGGCGATCGTTCTGAAGAAGCCGACGTTCCTGTTTCGAGACGACATCCGTCGCGTGGCGGAAGGCGATCAGTATCCGCTGAACCTGATGCTCTTCACGGGGCTGCCCGAGGACGGTTGGCAAGACTACTTCTACACATCGGTCGAGGAGATCAGCGCGCCACAGAAGGCGTTGGCACGCTGGGCCGCGCGCCTATGACGGCGGCGCGTGGACCTCGCTGCCGAATCGGCATTCCCACCGCGGGCATTGCGTGGCGTTGGCTGCCCGTATCTCGGCTATGCCACGTGGAGGCAGTCGGCGGCTAGCGGTGCCACTCGGCGATATTCCACATATCACTATCCCAACCGCTGAGCCGGACGCCTTGCAAGGTATGCAGGTGGGCGGAGACAAGGCCCCGCTTAACGAGTGGGATCTCGTAGTAGCTCTGTACGTAGATATCGTTGAGCTGCTGGATCAATGTCTCGCGTTCCGGCCCGGGCCGAGTTTGGGCCAGCTGGTCAATGAGGCCGTCGTACTCTGGATTGCAAGAGCGGGCGATGTTGCTATCGGCCCAATTGTTGTCCCGTGTTGGAATATGACTGCAGGTCAGACCGACCAAGGATTGCTGAGGGTCGATGCCGGAGTCTGAAGCGTACATCTGTACGTCCGCGAAGAACCTGCGATACGAGTTGGCGACCGGATCGTCCCCGAAGAAGACGCCGGCATCGTGTTGGATCAACTCGGTAGCAATGCCGATCTGACGCCACCAATCGCGGATCAGCTCCTGCGTACTCTGCCGGATAGCGTTGGTGGAGGTTTGGAAGGTAATCCGGAGCGGCATGCCGTTGTGTTCACGGACGCCGTCGCCGTCGGTGTCGAGGACGCCGTTATTGTCCAGCAACCGGTTGGCGCCCGCGATGTCCTGGGAAAGGCATCCGTCGTTCGCGGTCGAAACATAGCTTGCGGGAGCCGTGATCAGGTTGCACGCGGGCCTGGCAGCGAAGCCGTAGAGCTGCTCCGCGATGACGCTGCGATCGATCGCCATCGACATGGCCTGGGGGATGGGCGTAAACGTCAGGAACGGGTGTGGGTTTCCCTCGCCCAGATACTCGGAGCGATCGTCGCCGAGGGCAGGATCGGGATTCGTCTGATTGACGACGATGCGTTCCACCAAGCTCGCGAAGGCGGAGACGATTTTGCCCCGTCCTGCTGCTTCCATCTCGGCCAGAAGCCCAGGCTCCACCTGTAAGTTCCAAGCGTAATCCGCTTCCCCTGTCTCAAGAACGGCGCGGGCTGCCGAAATCGCGTCGCCACCGCCCTTGAGGACAACCTGATCGAAATACGGGGTCGGTCCTCGATAGAACGGGTTTCGCTCATAGACGGCCTGATCGTTGGGCTTGAAATCGATGATTCGATAGGGACCGGTACCGAGGGGAGCAGCATTTTGCGTTTCGCAGGTGACGGCGGCTCGACCGATGCAGTCGCCAAACTGCTGCCTGCTGATGATGGGCAAAGCAGCGCCGACGAATGCGGTGTATGGATAGGAGGTCGGCGCTTCGAAGGTGATTTGAAAGGTGCGGTTATCCAGGGATTGGACGGATTGAATACCCGTGAATGCGCTCTCGGCGGTGCAGCCGGTCTCTTCGTCCACGCAGTAGCGCCAGGTAAATACGACATCGTCGGCCGTCACGTCACTGCCGTCGGACCACTTCAGGCCCTCTTTCAACTTCCAGGTGATCGACGCCAGGTCTGGGGCAAAGCCACCGTTCTCGAGCGTGGGAATTTGGGTGGCTAGCTTGGGCACCAACTGGCCATCCGGACCGTAGTTAGCCAGGGGTTCAAGGGTGATCGCGGCGGCATCGGTGTCTTTGTTGCCACCGGAAAGGTACGGACTCGGTAACGATGGAGCCTGCCAGTAGAGGATGGTCAGAATCTTCGCTTCATCGTTGGTATCCGCTGGGGCAGGAGTCGCCGCTGGCGCAGCTGGAGCTGTGGACGGCTCCGGCGTGGATTCACTGCAGGCAGCGAACAAGAGCAGTGCCAGGAAACCGGGCGACAATATTAATGGTTTTAGTGATAAATGCACGTGAGTGGATTTGAGATACGTTTTCGCGAAGCGAAAGAGATCAAAGCTATCTGGTGGTGTGCGGTGCTTCATAGCATTTTCCTGGAGCGCAACAGTAGAACGATGCGGATCAGCACGCCATTGCAGCTTGCTTCGACGCTAAGTGTTGTGAGGGATTCGTTCGTGTGGTCACTGCCTAATTTCCCGCTGAGGCGGTGAATGCGTATACGCTGCTGTCCAAAGCGCCCACATACACCACGCTGCCTGTGATGGTGTAGGACGGGATCCCTGAGAAGTAGCCTTTTTGGAAGCTCCAGATGGTTTCCCCGCTTGTGGCATTCAGGGCGCGGAGATGACCGTCGCTGGACTCCGCGTACAAGATGCCGTCGGCTACCGTAGGTGAATCCAGTGCCCAATCCACCATCTGGCGGCTCCAGATCAAATCGCCACTGTCGGCGTCCCATGCATAGAAACTGGTTGCCTCCGACCCCGCGTACACTATGCCATCGGCGACTATGGGCCTTGTATTGATCATAGCGTCCGCTTCGTAAGACCAGAGAAGCTCTCCTGTTGCAGCATCGAGAGCGTACAGATAGTTATCTGGCGAGAAGTAGTAAACGCCACCCACGACGACGGCCGGGAAGTTCCTGGCGGGAAACCGCTCCGTTCCGTAGCTTCAGATGAGCGCTCCGGTCGATTCGTCCAGCGCGTAGGCCGTATTGACGGCCGTCAGGTAGACAACTCCTCCGGAGACCGTGGGTGCGGATTCCGCATCGCTACCGGTATCGAAGCTCCAGGCCAGCTCTCCGGTCGATGCGTCGAGGGCGTGGAATTCGCCGAATGTGCCTGGCACGTAGGCTTTGTCGCCCGCAACTGTTGGAGCGAACTCAGGGGTGAAGGGATAAGGCATTTCGGCGACCCACAACTGCTCGCCGGTTACCGCGTCAAGAGCATGAATTTTGTGGTCCCCATCCGCCAGGGCGCCTAGATAGACAATCCCTCCACTGACGGTGGGGGAATATTGCACCCAGTCGCCGGTATCGTGCTGCTATAGCAGCGCTCCCGTAGATGCATCCAGGGCATAGACCAGGTTGTCGTTGGATCCTACGTAGACCACCCCGCCGGTCACGGTGGGAGTTGATCTGATGACATCTCTCGTCTGGAAGTGCCACAATAGCGCTCCAGTTTCCGCGTCCAGGGCATATACATGGTTATCGTCCGAGCCAACATACACGACGCCGCCGGCTATGGTTGGCGAATTAACTACCCAGCCTTCGGTGGAGTAGCGCCAGAGTAAGGAATCATCGGCCGGCGATGGGGTGGGGTCAATGTTATCTGACAGGAAGGGATCCGGAATACAAACCACAAGGCCGAAAATAAACTCCTGAGCTGCCACGGCATTGGCAGGGCTGGCGTCCGGCAACGTGCCGGCAATCACGCTGGCTACGTCGATATCTATTAATAACTCTTGCAAGCAAGTTTCACTTTCCTCGGTCAATCCCTCCATCTCCCTCGTGAAGGAGGAGAGGAATAAGTCAGCGGCTGCTTCCGGTGCTAGGCAGTCGAATATTAACACTTCCCATTGCTGTGTTTCTGAAGCGGCTATCACAGGCTGCTCGAGTACGAATGCCAGCAATTCACTACCTAATGCAGTGCGAACGCAAGATTGTTCGGAAGTTGTGAACATGTCGAACAGATTTTGCCAAACTGTGTCCATATCGATAACGAATTCGCGTTCAAGTGGGGCCTGACTGGCTCTGGGGTTGGGGTCGCAGGAGGGGACGATGATGTCGGCGTAGCGTCTGGTGACGCCGGCATGGGATCTGGTGTTGATGCTGACGTGTCGGTTGGCGGTTCCGTAGGAGCGGATTGCGACCCGTCACCACATGCAGACAGCAGGGCGGCAGCTAGCAAGCAAACTATCCCGATCTGTACTATTCGGTGGGCGGATAAACCTAGTATCTCTCGTTCCCGTAATTTATTCACCGATAGATTCCCTTGCCGAATTCAATGATAGGTAGGATTGCTAATTTAGGAGAACTTCCAGAACCGATCTAGATCACAGCCTGAAGTGCTTTATTTGATAAATAGCAACTTGCTGAAAATGGTACCACTCTTGAGTTGGAGACACGATGCTTCCTCTCATCTGATGGGTGGCACGATCCCGGTACTTGTCCGAGTGGCCGGGGTGCTAGACCAGACGATCTGCTGAACGGAATGTTTGGGCTGGTGGTCATGTTGGCGGCTACTTACTCATGAGGGACGACGTGAGGCCTTCTGTGCCCCGCCGCCTCTTACACCGTATCTGGGAATTCTGCAGCTGCTGATTATGAGAGAAGGCGTACCCCTCGAATATTGAGGGCAGGTCAAGGCCGTTAGCGAATGTCCGAGGACTTCCGTGTCGCGGTGCGCGACGTACGCATCGAGCGTGCAACGATGGCGTCCGTGATGCCGGCAAAGATGCGCTTATGGACCGGCCACAACGCGTACCAATAGAGGAGGCCGAGGGTGCCCGCCGGGTGGAAATGTGCTGCGGTGACGATGCGCGTGCCGTCGCTTTCGGGTGCGACCTCAAATTCGAGGACGGCGATGCCGGGAAGCCGCATCTCTGCTAGGAGGGTTAAACGCCGGCCTGGCTGAATCCCAGCGACGCGCCAGAAGTCGACGGCATCGCCGACGCGTAGCTGGGTTGGATGCCGCCGTCCGCGGCGACGGCCGACACCTCCAAGCAGGCGGTCTAGTAGGCCGCGCAGGTTCCACAACAAGTCGGCGTAGTACCAGCCGTTGGCGCCGCCGATAGAGGAGACGACTTGCCAGACTGCGTCGGGGGGCGCCTCGCAGGTCTGCTCAACGCGCTCGCTGCGGCTGTAGAAGGAGACATCCGCGCGATAGTCGCGCATCGCGAACGAGCCTTCGGTCCAGCGTGCCGGCAGCTGCGCAGTGCGCTCGGCGTCGAGGGCGGCGCGTACCGCTTCCTCGTATGTGTGTAACTCGATCGGGATCAAGGTCCCAAGGTCGGCGCTGGGATCAATGGTCAGGTCATGCTTGAGGCCGTCAATGAGTGGTCGGGCGATACTTGATGGGACGGCGGTCACCAGATCCAGCCAGTACGAGGAAAGACGCGGGCTGAGGACAGGTACCGGGATGATGCGTATCCGCTGGTTGATCACGTACGCGAAGCGGGTCAGGAGGTCCTGGTAGCGCACGACCTCGGGGCCGCCGACATCGTATTGGTGGCTTCCCGGCGCCTCGGCTTCCGGGAGGCACAGGAGGTACTCGATCAGGTCGTCGAGGGCTATTGGCTGCGTCAACGAGCGTACCCAGCGCGGGGTCACCATCACCGGCAGGTGGTAAACGAGATCGCGGATGACCTCAAAGGCGGCCGAGCCCGGCCCCACGACGATGCCGGCGCGAATCTCAGTCAGCGACACAGGGCCCGCGCGTAGTACGGCGCCGGTCTCGCGGCGCGAGGCGAGATGCGCCGAGGCAGCTTCCTTTGGCTGAAGGTCACCGAGATAGATGATGCGCTGCACTCCAACCCGCTCAGCCGCACGGCGTGCGTGTTCCGCTGCGCGATGGTCGATCTTCGGGAAGTCCGCTCCGGAAGCCATTGAGTGAACGAGGTAGTAGACGAGATCGGTCCCGTCGAAGGCTGCAGTCAGTGTGTCCGGGTCCAGCGCGTCGGCGCGCACGATCTCGACGCCCGTCCATCCGCGAGATTCGAGCGTTTCCCGGCGGCGTCCCGCTGCACGGACTTCATGTCCACGCTCTACCAGCCGCGGGACGAGATGGCTGCCAACGTAGCCAGAGGTGCCTAGGACCAGTACCTTTGCCACGCGTGTCCCCTTGCAGCGATCAAGGCTGACCGACGAGCGCCCACCGAAGATCAAGCAGACGAAAACCCCGACGGGCACTGATGATCTCAGGCTAGCCGAGTGCGCGTTGATCAATGCGAAGATCCAAGAGCGGGCAGCTTTCGTTAAAAAGACAGCGGCGCTTTAGAATGTGCTTTCCTGCTAGAGGGCAAACACGATGGGCTACATCCGCTCCCTGATTTCCCTCGAGACACTGCGTGACGCGGTTCCTGCTGCGGCCGCAGCGATGGCTGTTCTGGCCGTAACGCTGTACGTCGCGGAGAGCTACCAGATCCCCTACCTACCCAGCCAGGCGATCGACGCAACCAGCTCGGTGCTGTCACCCAGCGGTCTGTCACAGTTGATGAGCTGGGTCGGCGAACTCGGCAAGGCGTTCACCTTCGCCGGGATACTCGCGCTCCAGTTTCTGATCTTCGTCGCTGCATGGCTGCTGACGCTGCGCTGGCGCCAGCCGGGTGATGCCAGGATGACGGTTCGCCGCGCGCTTGCTTGCTCCGCGATCATCGCGACGGTGTTCCTCGTGATCGCGGGCTTCTTCGCCCTCGCCGCGGATACCGCGTCGATTCGAGGCTGGGAGTGGGCGGAGTTCGCCGGGCTCACCGGCGTGGGCGTGGTGTTGTTCAGCGGACTCGCAGAGCTGATCAACCGCGCGCTGGTGTGGCGGCGCGGAGCGAGGGGAACTCCACAGCCGGACGCGACGGATCTCACACGGGTGCTCAGTCGGCGTCGGCTCCTCGCAGGAGGCGCGGCTTGGGCACTGGTTATCGCCGCAGGCGCACCGGCCTGGTACCTCGGCAAGTCGGTTGTGGCGACCGCCCGCACAGGGGTGTTGCGCGCGCTGGACGGCATTTGGTCGCTGGAAGTGACGCCCACTCCCGACTTTTACGTCGTTTCCAAGAACCTCGACGGTTTCGATCCAGACGTAGATGTGCAGTCGTGGCGCCTGCGGGTCGACGGGCTCGTATCGGAAGAGCGCATGCTGCGACTCGAGGATCTTCAGACGCTGCCCATGACCAGGGACTACAACACATTGATGTGTATCAGTTACCGCATCGGTGGGCGCCTGATCAGCAACGCGAGCTGGACCGGCGCCGCACTGCGCGATGTGCTCGATCTGGCCGGTCCACGGCCGGAAGCGACGCATCTTCGCTTCACGTCCGCGGACGACTACACGGAGAGCCTGCCCTTGGCGGCGGCGATAGATCCAGATGTACGCCTCGTCTGGTTGATGAACGATGAACCTCTCACGCGAAAGCACGGATATCCCTTGCGGGCTATCGTGCCGGGGCGCTACGGCATGAAGAATCCGAAGTGGATCACCGACCTCACGCTTCTCGATCAAGATCACTCGGGTTACTGGGTCGAACGCGGCTGGTCATCGACGGCCTTCATTCAGACGATGTCCCGCTTCGATGTTCCGGCCCGCATGGCGGAGGTGCAGGCCGGTCCGGCGGGTCTCCGCGGAATCGCCTTCGGCGGCGATCGGGGCATCCAGGCCGTCGAGGTGAGTCTCGATGGGGGCGAGACATGGCGGGCCGCCCGCGTCCATCCTCCGCTGTCTCGCTACAGTTGGGTGCGGTGGGAATACGACTACACCGCATCGCCGGGACAGCATCGTTTTGTCGTGCGCGCCATCGACGGCGACGGCGTCCCCCAGATTATGGAGCGGCGCGATCCCCTCCCTGAGGGCGCTACGGGGTACCACGTCCGGCCGATTCGGGTGAATCGATCGACCTAGCCACGACTCGCACTCTCTGCCCTTCGACTCTCCGCCCAGCTGACGCTGGCGCGGTTTTTGGTCGCGCATGCCGAAGCATGGGCGGCAATGCACCCCGCAAGTGCGGCCGGGCCCACCGCTTCCCTTAGGTTTCAGACGCCAACGCGGCGTTCACTGCTGCGGCGGCTTCCGGCGTCACCCAGCTCTCCCAAGTCTTGTTGTTGTTGAGGAACCAGAGAGCCGCGTCGGAGGCTTCGGTACCCTCGTTGGCGTCGATATACAGGAAGATGCGCTTGTAGAGATCTACCGAGAACTCCCAGTTCTGAAACAATTCGATCACTTCGGGAGCGCGCGGGGGCAGACTCTTGTGAACCGCTACGAGGACCAGCGATTCATCGAAGGCGCAGGCCTTGTCGGTTGCCCAGCACTCCTCGCTATAGGGTTCCTCTTGCAGGCGGACAAGGTCGAGTTTCAATCCAGGGTCGCCCGTGCCCCACATGTACCCGAGCCACGGCTCTCCTTTCTCGTGCGCGGCGTAGATATCGGCGTAGAGCGCACTCTGATCGCCGGGGGTGATCACGTGCAAGTGGTCGGCCAGTCCGTAGGACTCGATCTGCTCGCTGTTGACCAACGAGCAGGACCACGTCGGCACGCACGCAACGAGGCGCGCCTTGCCGCGGCTGTCCGGTGTGGAGAAGAGTTCCTGATATTCTGGTTTCAGCAGGTCCCGCGGGGTTTTCAGGTCCGGGTACGCGTCGGCGATGTACTTGGGGATGACGAACGTACTCTGCCAGTCACCTACGAGGTTGGTGCCGACCGACATCACGTCGCCAGCTTCAATTGCTTTTGCCCAGCCCAGCTCCTGGTTAGGCAGCCAGATCTCGAGCGTTACGTGGATGTCCCCATTCTGCAGACCTTGGAAGTTGGGCAGCGTGCCTCCGAATATGACGTCGGTGGGGTAACTGTATCCATGTTCGACGATGTATTGGGCGATTCGGTTCTGGACCTGCGCGCTCGTCCAGTTGAGGTCTGAGAAGATGATCGTCTCCTTCGGTGAATCATCCCCATCGGATCCGGCATCGTCCGTGCTGGATGAACAAGCGCCAGCCGCCAGCGCGAAAGCCGCCAACAGCGCCCCGAGCAGCAGTGGTAGTTTTGTTCGGCGGCTCCTCATTTAGGCTTCCGCTTCTCACTGAGTCTTCCGTGTTATTGTCCCGCAGAGTACTGGAGAACCATGGGATATTGAAAATCTGTGTTGCCCGCGGGTCCGCCTTTGCTCCTTAGTTCCCCAGCAGGACACGCTGTCGCTCCCTCGCGACCGCTTGCGTAATGCGGTCGATCATGATCGCTATCGCTACGATGGCGAGGCCCGCGATCGCGCTGTTGCCGGCCTCCTGCCTGCCAAGCGCCCGCAGCACCGCCTCGCCTAATCCGCCCGAGCCGACCAAGGAGGCCACGACGACCATCGCCAGGGCCATCATCGTGGTCTGATTGATGCCGGCCATGATGGTCGGCAGCGCCAGCGGGATCTGAACCTTTGTGAGCAGTTGGAAGGGAGTGGTCCCGAACGACCGTGCCGACTCGACTGTATCGGACGAGACCTGGCGGATCCCCAGGTTGGTCAGTCGAATCGCCGGCGGCATGGCATAGATCACCGTCGCCATGATGGCCGGTACATTGCCGAGACCGAAGAACAGGATGCCGGGCACGAGATACACGAAGGCTGGCATGGTCTGCATCCCGTCTAGGACGGGGCGCGTGAGGGAGTCGGCCAGAGAGCTGCGCGAGGTGAGTATGCCCACCGGCACCCCGATTAGGAGGGATATCGCCACCGACACCACGATGAGCGCCAGGGTTTCCATGGACCCTTCCCAAAGCGTGTTGATGCCTCCTGGGAGTCTGCCCATCAGTCCGATGAGAAGCAGAGCGACGACTGAAAGGATGGCGATGGTGCGGCCGGAGAGTTTCCACGCGATGAGCGCCACTGCCAAAATGATCACCGGCCATGGCAGCCACAGCAGGAAATCCTCGATTGTAATGAGCACCTTGGTTATGGCTGTCTTGATTCCGTCGAAAAGCCAGGAAGCCTCGACAGTAAGCCACAGGGTCCACTCATCTATCTTGGTTCCGATTGGCTTACCCCATTCGGCGGGAAAGTCCATTCCGGGGCCCCACACGGCGAGGCACGCGATCAGGCACGCCAATAGCACAGCGACGCTGCCTACATACCACCGCAGACCACCGAACCTTCTCTTGAGTATGTCCAAGCCTTCGTTCGCCGATCGCCTGCCTGAGCCAGCGACCCCCGCCGTGGACCGGTCTACTTCTTCTTCCATTAACCGCTCCCCTCATTGATGCCAGCGTTGGCATCGCCCGCTCCACCTTCAACCAGACCCGTGAGCAAGGCTTCTTGATGGACCTCGCCCAACAGGCGTCTCTGTTCGTCGATCACGGCGATGGGGTGTGCCGTCCGCGCTGCCATCGGTATGAGAGCTTCCAGATAATCGTTGAGGCCAGCGGTCATGACCGGCTCGGTTTGTATATCCTCCAGGCTGGTGCTGTTCTGATGGGCCAAGTCTGCTGCTCGCTCTGCGGTCAAGATTCCTTTCAAGACCCCGTTTCGACCAAGTAAAAACGCGCGATCGGTGTCGCTCCTCTGCATCGCTTGCAGGGCCGCTCTTGGCTCTTGCCACGCATGGACTACTGCCTTTGGCTCCTGCATGATCGCCTCGGCCTGTATGATTTTCGCTTTGGACACATCCTTGATGAACTGAGCCACGTAGTCGTCGGCTGGCCGGGTGACGATCTCCTCGGGCGATCCCTGCTGCACGATCTCCCCGTCCCGCATAATCGCAATCCGGTCGCCGATTTTGATGGCTTCGTTGAAATCGTGCGTAATGAACACGATCGTCTTGTGAAGTTCGGTTTCCAGCGAGATCAAATCATCCTGCATCTCGCGCCGGATGAGCGGATCAAGGCCGCTGAACGGTTCGTCCATTAGTAGGACTTCCGGATCGACGGCCAGCGCACGGGCAAGCCCCACGCGCTGCTGCATGCCCCCGCTCATCTCGTTGGGAAAGTAGTCCTCCCAACCCTTGAGCCCCACTCGCTCGATGGCTGCCGAGGCCGCACTGTACCGGGCCTCCTTTTCGATGCCTCGTATCTCCAGTCCGTAGGCGACGTTGTCCAACACACGACGGTGGGGAAGCAGGCCGTAGTGTTGGAAGACCATTGCGACCTTTTGGCGCCGAAACTGAATGAGTTGCTTGGATGTAAAACCAAAGATGTCTTCACCGTCGTAACGAACCGCCCCGCTGGTCGGTTCGATGAGCCGGATTAGGCAGCGCACCAACGTCGACTTTCCGCTGCCGGAGAGTCCCATGACGACGAAGATCTCTCCACGTTTCACCTGGAAAGATACGTCCCGTAACGCGACCACCAAGCCGAGATCCTCTTGGATCGCGGTCCGGCTTCTGGAAGCCTGGCTCGGGTCCAGAGCGCGCTCCGGCTTGTCGCCGAACACCTTCCAGAGGTTGCTCACCTCTATCTGAAGTTCTTTTTCAGCCATGTCGAGATGCGGTTCCTTTTCAGCGCCGGGCGACGAAGGTTAAATGTGTGAGTACGCGCTCACAGTGACTTCAACTCTGAGAATACCTTGGCGAGGCGGTTTGCCAGCAGGTCGATATGTTGAGACGCGTCGTGATGGCTGACTGACCATGCTTCTGCCCACCGAGCGCCCGTGTCGGGAGTTTCGGCGAGTCCCTTTTCGCGAGTGATCAGCATCCAGCGTCGGGGACCGCCCGGGCGTATCTGCTCTCCGTCGAGCAGCTCGGGATGCTGGGCGATCAGCGCTTGTAGCTCCTCCTCGGTCGAGAAAGGCTCCTCCTCAAGCGGATCGAGTTGCCCCTCACTGCCCCTGGTGTATATGCGCTCGGTCATCAGCCACTTCCCTCAGCTCGCCGGTGTTGACCTTGCCCAGGAAGACATCGGTCAATATGTCGGTCTGCCGGACCGACTCGGCAGTGCCGTCATGCACGACGCGGCCTTTATCCAGCACATAGGCCCGGTCCGCGATGTCCAGAACGCTTTTAATGTTGTGCTCGACGACAAAGATGGTTGTTTTGAGTCGCTCGTTGATCTCCGAGACTTTCTGAAAAACCTCCTTTACCACGATGGGCGCGAGGCCGAGAGTAGGTTCATCGAGCAGCAGCACCTCCGGCCCGGCCATGAGCCCCCTGCCGATCGCCAGCATCTGCTGCTGTCCTCCGGACATCTGACTGGCCAGATCGTGGCGCTTCTGGTGCAGGACTGGGAATAGCTCCATCACTGAATCCAGTCGACGGACCTGTTCCGCCTGATCGTTCAGGTGCAGGCAGCCCATCTCCAAGTTCTCTTCGATGGTGAGGTGGGTGAATACGCGCCTGCCTTGAGGAACGAAGGCAATACCCTCCTTCACAATTTCATGGGTAGCCGCGGACAAAGGTTCCCGCCGCAAGTAGATGGTTCCGCCGACTACCGGCGCCAGTCCCATGATGGCTTTGAGGACGGTGGACTTCCCGGCGCCGTTGGGACCCAGCACAGCCACCAACTCGCCCCGCTGGACTCCGAGAGAGGCTTCGTCCAGAGCTATGACGGCCCCGTAGCGGACGGATACATCGACCAATTCCAGGAGCATATCGGCGCCCGGCAATTCAGGTCCGTTAGAAATGCGGGCGTTTCGCCTGGCGTTTGGCTGTTTACTCACTTCGTCTGTTGTTTCCATCCGTATAGGCCGCTGCGATAGCCTAAAGTGTCGAGATCGTGATTTGGCGTGAGACTACGAGCCTAGATATGCTTCGATTACCTCTTCATGACTAAGAACGCCCTCCACAGCTCCCGCGGTGAGAAGCTTCCCGCTGTCGAGCACGATGATGTGATCGGACATCTCCCGCACGATATCCATGATGTGAGAGACGAATACGATTGTACGGCCTTCGTCCCGCATCTGTTGCATGATCTCTTTGACCCTCTCCAGCATTTGAGGAAAAAGGCCGGCGAACGGCTCGTCGAATAGATAGGTGTTCACATCCAATGCCATGGCACGGCCGATCTCCAAGAGTTTTCGTTGGCCGTAGGACAGATCCATGGCGAAAGCGCTCCGCTTGTCCCACATTCCAACGTTCTCAAGAATACTCTTCGCCTTCTCTCGGTGGCTGGATTGCGTCCGTTCCAGCATTGCAGGGAAAAGCTTGCGATTGGTGAGAACGACCATGATGTTGTCCCATACGGTGATCTGATTAAAGAGTCTGACCTCTTGAAAGGTTCTGGTGAGCCCATGGTCTGGCGTTTCGTGGGCTTTTACTACCTTGAGGCCGACGCCGTCGATGATCACGATCCCTCCGTCGAGGGGCAACGTTCCGCTGAGCAGGTTGACGAGGGTCGATTTCCCCGAGCCATTGGGCCCGACTATGCTGGTCATCCCCTTCCTGGGAATGGATATGGTGAGCTCGTCCACCGCTTTCACGGCGCCAAAGAGTTTCGAGATCTCGACCGTTTCCAGGGCGTAGGAGTCGTCTGAGTCGGTAGGGACTGCATTCATAGCTTGTACCTCCCAACCAGGCCTTGAGGCCTGAACAGCATAAGTACCACCAGCAAGATCCCGAGGACGACCTGCCGGGCTTGGCCTACAAACTCGTTCGGAAGAAACGGTAGAAACCGCATTCCCTCTTCCAGCAGGACGAAGGCCATGGCGCCGAGAAGGGAACCCCAAATGGTAGCCAAGCCCCCCAAGATTACTATAGAAACCAAGAGGATCGACTCCATCAGGACGAAGGAATTGGGATCGACAAAGGTAGTCCAACTCCCGAACAAACCACCGGCGAGCCCTGCCATCATGGCTGAAATGACCCAGATCGCTAGTTTGTAGTGAGTTATTTGGTATCCAAAGACCTCGGTAGCCTGCTCGTCCTCACGGATGGCGGTAAGGACTCGCCCAAACGAGGAAGTTACGAGAAACCAGGCGATCAGTATCACAACCGCGAGGGATACCGAGACGAGCGCGAGAAACTCCAGTTCGCTATCGAACACCCACCCTCCGATAGCGGGCCTGGCTATTTCGTGAATACCGAACGCCCCCCTGGTGAGGCCTCGCCAACTTAAGAAGATATTGAAGGCGATGGTGGCGAAGCCAAAAGAGACCAGGACGTAAATGTCGTCCCTGAACCGGTTGAACACGACACCGACTACCACGGCTACCAAACCGGCCAAGCCTACGCTGACCGGCAGCGCGGCGAAGAAAGGCCAGCCCAGCGTGGGAATGGCTTCCGTACGCAACTGTTCGTACACTGCGTCTGAGGTGAGAATGGCCATCGCGTAGGCGCCGATACCGAAGAATCCGATGTGGCCTACGGACAACAACCCGGTAAACCCCACCACTAGATTTAGACTGACTGCTAGGATCGCCCAGATAGCGAAGACCGTTCCCACGGTGATAGCGAAGCCAACGCCTTGCCATAGAGCGAACGCCACTGCCCAGGAGATAATGAGCAAGTTCACCCAGAGTTCTAGATTGCTGCTGGTAAAACGCAGGTAGTCTTTGGGATCGCGCGAAAGTTGCGTGATATTCCCTATAATTGGCATTTCCATCAGAGCATGCTTATCTCTTTGGCAAGAGCCCCATGGGCCAGAACGATAAGAAGAAGATCAGAACGACGAAAGATATAACGTCCTTCCATTCACCGGCCAGATCCCAAATGCCGAACTGCTCGATCATGCCCAAGATAAATCCGCCAACGATAGCGCCGTAGAGGTTGCCGATTCCGCCAACCACGGAGGCGATCCAGCCCTTCAATAAGAGCAAGAGCCCGAGTCTGGGCTGGATGGCTGTGTCATGACCACTCAGTAAGCCGGCCATTGCGGCGAAGACCGCACCGATAAAAAATACGATGGCGATGATGACGGTAGTGTTTATCCCCACTACCTTCGATACTTCTTCATCGTCACCAATAGCCCGCACCATCCTCCCGAAGCGGGTCTTTTTGAGCAGCAGCAGCAGGGCGACAAATCCCGCGAGCGCCATGCCGATGGTGAAGACGTTGAACCCCTTGATAGTGGCTCCGCCGATGGTCCACGGATCACTCCCAAAAGTATCCGGAAGTGGGTGCGGCGTGCTTTGGAAAACTATGACGATGAAGGCGGTAATGGCCAGCAGGATGCCCAGCGAAGCGACGAGCATGACCAACGGAGAGCTAGCCCGTTGCCTCATATAAACGTATAAGCCTCTGTAAAAGGCAAGGCCAACGGCCCCCGCTAACAGGCACGATAGGGCCCAACTCAAATACAGCTTGGTTCCGGGAGTATTTGCTATTAGGAATCCGCAGTACGATCCGATGACCGCCGCTACACTTGTGTTAATTATAATTAAGGTCCGGTATTCGGCACTTCTCAAAATGCGGCGGTATCCTCTTTGGAGTACCCAAGTCGCAGCCAACGCGACCATTACGCCGATGGCGGGACTCAGAGTGATGTGGAGGTGCGCCGGATAAGTGAGGACGAGTCCCGTGTAAATTCCAGCCGTCCCGGCTAACATCCCTCCACCAACGCGCAAGACGGTTGGATTGAAGCGGGACCGAAGTCGGCTATAGAAGGCAACATGAAGAGCCCACGCGACTACGCCGGCGATGACTGCGGCGAAGACCCCATTAACGTACGGACTATTCACCGCATGTTGCCCGCCCAGGATTTCTTGAGATCCTAGGTAGAAAACGCCGTAAGCTCCCAAGGCGGCGGCGGCTCCGTAGTAGAGATCAAAGAACCAGACAGTGCTGTAAACGATGGTGAATCCCATCGCCAGCAGCGCATACACGGCTCCGACAGAGAGGCCGTTGAAAGCGAACTGTAGGGCTTGGTTCGGGGATTGGCCGATTTTCCACCCGATGTAAGCCGTGACGACGGTGATCAGTACGGCCGCAAGGAGCTTACGCCTGTCGGAGGAATTGCTAAGCAACTGGACCGCTCGCGTTGCATGCAATGAGCGGTGACAGAGCTACAAGTCTGCCGGATTGACCTTTCGGATCCCCGTCTCGACGTTGAGGGAGCGCCACTGTTTCCTGTGACGACGCCCCGCAGCTAGCGCGAGCACCGCAGGTCAGCCCTGTGGGTCGCACCATTGGCTGTGATCGCAGTTACTCGGCAGGAGCGCTGCCCAACACTCTGTATCCTTGGTTGTCCGGTGTCCTCTCGGCAAGGCGTAGAACCTCTACGACGACGTTGGTAAGACCGACAACCTCACCATCTTGGTCGAATCTGTAGTTGTCTCCGATGGCGCCACTCCAAGTGATCCCATACAAGCAATCTCTGAATCCATCTGCATCTTGATCGTCGTTAGTCCTCTTGAGGCACTCGGCGGCAATATAGACGTTATCGTATGTCGAACCCAGATACCACGGTAGCGTAACGTAATCGTAGAGGCTCCTAAAATTAGTAAGGACCTCCTGGCCTTTGGCGTTGGCAGGGTCTAGGTCCGTGATAATCGCCTTCACTCCGGTAGCGGCGTCGCCGGCGACCTCTAAGGCTGTCGTCCCGATCGCTACGATTTCTGCGTATATGGGACCTTCATAGCCCAGCTCCCTGGCCTGTTTAATGATAGTCCCGCCGGAAAACTCACTTTGGGCGGCAATGTGCAAAGCGTCGGGATTTTCGTTGAGCAGTTTTGTCAGCTGGGTCCTGAAGTCGGTGATATCAGAGGCGTAACGCTCTTCGCCCACCACTCGGCCGCCTCGCTTCTGGAATTGATCAACACTGGTACGCCTCACGCCCTCGGCGTAGTCGGTCGCCTCGGTGATCGTAGCTAAGCTGCGAATCCCGTCAGCCCAGAGAACGTTGCCGGTGTCGACACCCAATAGGGCATCACTCAGAGAGGTTCTGAATATATAGTCCCCAGCGTTAGCAATGTCCGGGTTAGTTGCCAATCCGGAGAAGAGAATCACACCCTCCTCTTCGGCTAAAGGCGCAGCTCCGAGCATAGCGCCGCTGCAGGAAGTACCGAGGATGATCTTTACTCCATCGACATCGGTGAGTTTGTTATAGGCGGTAATCGCATCTTGCGCATTGCATTTCGAATCTTCGACGATGATCTCCAGCATGCGCCCATTGATACCACCGCTGGCGTTGATCTCGTCCACCGCCATCTGTTTGGCCTGAACGGCCACAGTACCGTAAGTTTCGCCCGGGCCCGTGAGCGATTCCATTACTCCTATTCTGAAAGTCTGCGCTTCTTGCCCCTCGCCGCCGCCACACGCCAAGGCCACCAACGCTAGAGCTGGCAGTACGCCTAGAGAAGCCACCCATTTCTTGGACAATGCTCGCATGGCAAAATTCCCGTCGAGTAAGATTGATCTATGGCCTATGCCATGCGCTTTTACCACTGATCGAGTTGGGATTGCAAGTACGGTAGACGGGGGGACCCGTAGGCTGACGCAGGTTGGAAGTGGTGGAGCTGGGGGGGCTCGAACCCCCGACCTTTTGACTGCCAGCGTTATGTAAGCGCATCGGGCTGTCCGATGTGTCCCTGCTTCGCGCCTCGGGCTGCCCGAGGGCCCCTAATTTGGTTGCCTTTCGTCGAATCGGGGTGCGCCCTTGGCTGCCCGACGGGTCCGTCTGGCTGCCCGAGGCGCGCGCCGCGCCACTTAGTGGACCGCTGTGGCCCGCCTATATCTCACCGCCGTCCCGCCGTGCTTAAGTGGCGTGGCAGCGAGAGGAAGGCAGCCCATGCCCGCATCGTTGACGGGAAGCAAGCGTGCCAAGGGCACCGGCTCCGTGCGCCAGCGCCGTCGGGGCGTCTGGCAGGTCCGCTGGGAAACCGGCGGCGGCCGCAACCGCCAGTATCACAGCGAGACGGTCCGCGGCACCAAGACCGAGGCGGAGGCGGCGCTGCGCGACCGCCTGACCGAGCGGGAGCGCATGCGCGGGCTGGGCGTCCTCTCGACGGACCCCAAGCTGACGGTGGAGCAATGGCTGCGTCACTGGCTGTATCACGTCGCCAAGGAGCAGATCCGCCCCACCACCTTCGGGTGCTACCGGAGCATGGTCGAGCGGTGGCTCATTCCCTGCCTGGGGCCCATCCGCCTGAGCAAACTCGGCGTGGCCGAAGTGCAGGCGTACGTCAGCGAGCAGAGCGACCGGCCGCACAGCGTCCGCCACCAGCGGGCCATCCTGCGCGTCGCCCTGGCCGAGGCCAAGCGCCAGGGGCTGGTCCGGGACAACGTGGCGCAACTGGTGCGGATGCCGCCGATCCCGCGCAAGGAAGTGCAGCCGCTGACCCCGGCACAGGCGCGGGCCTTCCTCGCGGCCATTGCCGACGATCGCCTGTCGGCGATGTACCAGGTGGTGATGGCCCTCGGTCTGCGGCAAGGGGAACTGCTCGGGCTCACCTGGGAGGACATCGACCTGGAGGCGGGGACGCTCAGGGTCCGGTGCGGCCTCAAGCGCTACGACGGGGCCTATCACCTGGACGAGCCGAAGACGGCGCGCTCCATCCGCGTGCTGTCCCTGCCCGCCCCCCTGGTGGCGGCCCTGCGGACGCACCGGGATCGACAACGGTTCGAGCGCCAGACGGCGGGGGCGTCCTGGCGGGGCAACGACTGGAACCTTGTGTTCACGCGGCCGAACGGCTCCCCCCTGCACGGCACGGCCGTGACCAAGCGGTTCCAGCAGCAGCTGCGCCGGACGGGGTTGCCCCAGGTGCGCTTCCATGATCTGCGCCACGGGGCCGCGACTTATTTACTGTCAGCGGGCGTGCCGATGCGGGCCGTCATGGATATCCTGGGCCACACGCAGATGTCGACGACGAGCGATCTGTACTCCCACGTGCTGCCGGAGATGCGGAAGGACGCCAGCGAGAAGGTTGCGGCGGTGCTGTTCGGCTAGTCGAGACGCTTCCCTTCTTACCGCATCAACACCCCACAGCCCTGCGAGAGGTCCACGAATCACGCTTCGCCCAAATTTGTGTACGGTTTAGCAGGGTATAATTCCTGCCGCTGCTGCAAGGGGACATCTGTGATCCTGCTGCTCATCTTCATCATCTTCGTCGCCGGGATCATCAGCATCTTCTGGGCTGCCTCGATCGGAACGGGGAAAGGCTACGCGTGGTGGGTCGGTGCATTAGCGGGGCTCCTCCTCGGTCTCATTGGGGTGCTCGTCATGGCCCTGATGGCCGACCGCACGCTTCCTACCCCTCCCCCATCTCGTTATCGAACGCTTGATGACGCCTTTGCGGCGAATCGCCAACGTGCCGCGAACCCAGGCACCTACAGCAAGCGCACCGCCACTGACTACCTCCCGCCGCCCGGTGGCAGACCCGCTGGCAAACAAGGCCCATTCCGAGATCGGCCGAGTTCCCCCTCTGCGCGTAATCGGCCACCCAGCGTTGCTTCCGCATCCGCGGTCGCGCAATCGGACATCCCGGCTCCACAGCCCGAGGCGGCTCCCCAGCCCGAAGCTGCGGGGTCTGCCCTCCGTGTGGCGGAGGAGTTGGAACGGCTGGCAGCACTGCGCGACCGGGGCATCCTTACCGATGCGGAGTTTGCGACGCAAAAGGCAAAGCTGCTCAACGCTTAAACCCCGGAACTAATCCCGATACCTGCGAGGCGACGATCGCTAGGCCGATAGCGTCTCGTCGAACACGATCGCGCTCCCGGCCTCCGCCGCCCACACGTACACGTCGACGCCGGTCGCGGGCCGGACCGTGATCCGCTCGATCTCCACCCCGGCCTCGGCCTGCCAGTCGTGGCGCACGGAGCAGCGCTTCACCGTCCACAGACTCACGTGGATGCCGCACTAGGCCAGGTCCCGCACGAGGCGGCTGAGGCCGCGGCGCCGGAGCCGCCCGCTGCAGGCGGAACGCTAGCCTCTGGGGCTCCCCGGCGCATCAGAAGGAACAAGCCTCCAAAGCAATCCCACATTCGGAAGGCAATTCGGACACCCCCTGGACTCGGGGTGCCCGATGGCGCGCGCCTTCTTGATGGCTTCCTCGAGCGTGTTGAAAGCCCCGTGCCACTGTGTGCCCTTCGCGGACGTGGGGGGCGCCGGACAATAACGGCATGACTCTTCGTGGATGCGTACGCGTGGGTACGATGCGATTTCGCACACCCAGTACTCCATTGGTCTCCTCTTTCAGCAACAGCAAGGCGCGATAGTCTAACAACGAGGGCTCGCTGCAGGCGGGAGCTTGGGCGGTTAAGACGGCGCGATGCGGAAACGCGTCGCTAGAGACAACGTGACGCCGGCGATCAGCCTGAGGTGATCGCGCGGGATAACGGCGACCCTTCAGTAGAGGCGTTCGCGTTTGGCCTCGTCCAACAAAGCATCGATCTCGACGGCTTCGCGGCGCTCACTGCCCGCGTTATGCCGCCTTGGAAATGGTGACCGACTATGAAATTTACGCATGGGCAGCGGAGGCTGAGACGCACGCACACCCCGTCCCGTGATCACTGGCGCTAGCCTTTGGGTAGCCGAATGTGTAGGTCCACGGTCGCAAGGATTGGATCACCCCTAAGAGGGAGAAGTTCAAGCTTCGGCGCGAGCGCGCTCTTGAACTTCACCAGAACCGAACTATTCTCTCGGCCGCGCTGGAGCACTGCTATCACCGCCGAGAGGACTGCTTCTATCTGCGTCGGAAGCAACGCTCTACGTGCTAACAAAGCAATCACTCGGGCTCCGACCGCTACTGCGGCGTCCTCGGTGCAGTCCGGTCCTTCGAGTGTCCTCAGCATCCCCCACATCCCATCCGTCGTCCTGTAGCCGTTCGCTTCAAGACGCCGGACAATGTCCTCCGGCTGAATCCGGACGAACCAGTAGTTCAGCAGCACGAGTTGCTCTATCCACGACGAATACGCTTCGTCCGTGATCACTTCCGATCGGCGAAGTTCCTCCAGTGCTGCCTGAGTGTTCACAGCATCGATCCCGAGGGAGTGAGCGACACTGGATAGTCCGATGTCGTCGGAGACGAGAAGGAGCTTGCCCGTTGCCTGTTCGTCCCTCGCGCAAATCCAACCGGCACCAGCCAGCGCCACCACATCGACAAGTTTCTCGAATTCCTCTGTGTTGGGCTCGAGTATGCGGTACGAGGCGATCCGCTCGAATGATTCGGCGAAGTTCAGCACGGACTGGATGTACTCCAGCCGACTTGTCCAATCTTCTTCGGACAGCTCTGCCAGCGTGTACTGCCCGCCGAGACTCTTTCCCATGTAGCCGTGGATGGGCCCCATCACCGTTGTGGTGTAGACAAGCTGCTGTATCTCGTCGATGACGTACTGGGGTACGGCAACCCGAGAGAATCTGCTCCGCAGCTGTTCGGCAAGCCCCAATTCATGCACCGTCAATAGGGCAAGTAGATCCAGGATTACCCCATCGGCTTCGCGTGGCAGAGTGCTCGCCGTGGTTGCCTCTTCGGGACTCCCTGTGCCGCAATGGATAGGGAGGAATTTACCCCTGGTACATTCGCGCCAGACCTCAAGCGCTGATCGGCCAAGGAAATTGGCGAACGACGTGAAAGGCAACTGTCTCTTCCGATACAGCCGTTCTACTTCGCGGACGACCTGATCGTGCTGATCGACACTTTGGAGGACCTTCGTGAAGTCGTCTTCCTTCACCGCGACGCGGGACAGGCCCATGTTCTCTGGGAAGCGAGTCGAAAACTCCTGACAGGTTTCCTGGAATGCGCGGACGAATTTGCTCTGTACCGCTGTAATCTCGTAAGAGAGTTCTTCGACATCCTCGCGCAATAGGACAGTATCCCCGACACGTTTTCCTAGGAGCCGTCGGGCGAAGTCGTCACTCCGTGGTAGTTCGTATGACCCGCGGCGTTCCTCTCCGTCGTTGAGGATTTGCCACCACTGTTCGTTGGACTCGCTCTTCAGCAACACGGCGCAGCCTGGACCGACCGTTTCTGGTTCGACCCATGTCTTTTCCTGGCTATGGAAGAGCTGGAAGTATCCGAGGTGGACATCGGCGGCGGCGTCCCCCCAGCGGCGAGCCAAGTACGCGTCGTCGAGATAGTTGGGCACGCCGAGCAGAAGTTTCAGTTGCGCCAGCTTCAAGATCTCCTGTGGTTCGTGGCAGAGTTCCGAAACGTCAATTCCAAGAATCGTCTCCACGGCCGCATCGCGCTGGCCACATCGGAGGTGAGCCGAGGCCAGCTTGACTCGATCTAGCGGCGCTGCGTCGGTACGGGAACAGATATCCTCCTGACATAGAAGTGCGGCGCTGGCATCGCCGACGTGCGCGAGTATCTGCACCTCGATCTCGAGGACTAGCTTGGGCACTTGACGATGTGTCGTGCGAAGTCTGCGCGCCCAATCGAGTGCCTTACCGAGCTGCCTACTGTTATTGAGACACACGAGGAGAGAAACCGCCGCTGGGTGAAAGGCAACCCCGTCGACAGCTTCCGCGTACCGCTCGGCAGCATCTGCGAAGCGGCCCAGTTCCTGGTAGAGGCTGCCGAGTTCTGCCATTAGATCTCGGCGATCGGACTCATCTGTGTGCTTGAGAGCTTCAAGGAGCAACTTCTCTGCACCGTCGGGATCGTTGAAGAAGCGCTGGCGTTCGGCTGCTAGCAAGAGGAGGAACGGATTCTGGGGGTGGTGTTTCAGAGCAATCTCAAGGAGTGGTCCTACCGAGTCCTCATCGGCAACTGCTGCCTCCGCCCGCGAGAGAATCGCGGCTCTGCGAACATCCTGCCAACTAGGATCTTCAAGCGAGACGGTGCCTTTCAGCAAGCCAACTGCCGCCGCGGAATCCCCAGATTCCAGACATGCCACTGCGAAGGGAACCACTACCCCCGGATGTCGTTCGGGGCTTGGGATCCTCTCGAATACGGCGCGCGCATCCGCAGGCCGGCCTTCATCAAGGAGCAACAGACCCTTGTTGAAGAGCGCGTTAATGTGCGTCGGAGCCTCGTCGAGTACCTCGTTCAAGTCGACCATCGCCTCTGCGGTCTCCCCAAGACGAATGTGCGCAATAGCACGGGCGAGGAGAGCCCTCCAGAGGCGTGCCTTTAGTTCGGTCGGTCGAAGGAGGTCTATCGCTCGGGTTGCCTCTTCCTCCGCTTCACGGAGAAGTGTGAGTGTTTCGTCTGGGGGATCAACGGGAAGCCCGCGAACGGCTTGAGTGGCAGCAATCAACCACTCGCCTAATGCCAAGTGAGCATTCGGGTCCGCAGGATCAGCCTCAATGAGAGAGCGACAGAGCGCGAATGCTTCCTCAAAGCGCGACTGCTGTATCCGGATCTCAGCTAGTGCTAGACCGCACTGGCGATCTCGCGGTATCCAGTCCTCTGCCGTAATGATCTCTTCAAACTGCTCGCCTTTCCCCGCCTCCCAGAGCGCCCACATAAGGACGGACGTTGCCTGTGAGTCCCGTGGGTTCGAGATTCGTACCTTTCGTGCCAGTGCCTCCGCTCGTTCCAGATCTTTCCCGAGATGGGCGGCTGTGGCGGCGTTTGCGATTCCCTTCTGATTGTCTGGCTGGAGCCTGTGGGCTTCCTCCAAGAGCGCGCGAGCACGCTCAGTGTCGTCGTCGGCCAGCGCACAAGCCCCCAAATTCGTGACGATGCGGAACTCAATTTCTGCCGGGATCGTCTCGGTTTCTTCTCGGAGCTTCTCAAGGACTACGCGGGCCGAACTCACGCGTCCCTCATTGAGGAGATCTCGCGCGAGGTCGATTTGCGCCGTCAGTTCCACGTGCGCTGGATCGGCAAGCGCTTCCGGATCTGCTAGCCCAGCTTGGGGCGCTGGGCTAGCAAGAAGAATGTTCGCCAAGTTAGCGAGACCGGTGTCAATGTGTCTGGTGATCTCATTTCTGGTATCGGTGTGGAGTATCTCCTGGCGATTCGCCAGCACTACACGGCCTTCATCGCTTCGCAAGAGAGCGTTTCTCAACTCCATGAGGAAGACGGCGACGATACCTGTCGCGGAATCCTCGTCGCTTGGCAGGTAGAACTCACCCTCGTCGACGAATGAGTCGACGATCTCTTTGTCAGAACGGTGCTCGCCAGCATGAACCTGCTCAAAGAGTTCAATAAAGGCGTCGCTTTCCGTCCACTTCGCAAGCGCGGTTTTTGCTCCCTCGATCTCCGGAAATCGGCGGCATGTGGTCTTGATGGCGTGGTCCACGACATCTGCTCTTCGAGTGAGGGTCGCGCGAAACCCCTCAACCGCAACTGAAGCGGCGATGGTAACAATGATTTCAACCAGCAAGAGGGCGCTCCGTCTCGGCTACCGGTTGTGCGCGGATTCGATAGGAATGCACAGCACAGCCCTCAGCGTACTGAGTCTTGACTGCCTCGCAAGCGCGCTTCTGCGCAGCCCCTAGAATGCGCTGCGCGGAGGGAGATCACCATGCGAACAAATCGCCCCCGCGTACACGTCGACACTCCACAGATTCGCTACCCATGGCTGGGCACTGGGGTAGGCACGCCGGTCATTTCTCTCCATCAGCCGGCTTCTTCCTCCGCCAAGTGCGAGAAGTTGATGCCTCAGCTTGCTGGCGAGCGTCCCCAATGGACCTTGGAAACGCTAGGCGCAAACAGAGAGTGGTGGTGCGATCGATGAGCGACCCTACCTTTGGCCAACTTGAGAAACTCGAGCCTCGCGACTATTGGCCCAACGAGGCGGCAGACTTCACGCCCTGGCTGGCGGAGCCCGGCAATATCCAGTTGCTGGGCGAAGCCATCGGCGTGGAGCTTGAAGTGGAGAACACCGAAGCAGCGGTCGGACCATTCGCAGCGGACATCGTGTGCAAGACTCTCGGTGAGGAACACCGCGTCGTCATCGAGAATCAGTTGGAACGCACCGACCACGATCACCTCGGCAAGCTGCTCACCTACGCAGCTGGTCTTGACGATGTGCGGACCACGGTATGGATCGCGCCCGAGATCAGGGAAGAGCACCGTGCGGCACTCGACTGGCTGAACGCGGTGACGGACGAAGAGGTCAACTTCTTCGGCGTCGAACTGCAAGTCTGGAAGATTGGCGGTTCACTGCCGGCACCCAAGTTCGAGGTAGTTGCCAAGCCCAACGACTGGGTCGAAACGGTGCGAGGGAAGACAAAGTCGGGAGACCGGCTCTCCCACGGCCAGAAGCTCCAACTGGATTATTGGACGGCGTTCCGTTCCTACTTGCAGGACCGAGACAGCGAGATCCAGCCGCAGAAGCCGGCTCCTCAGGCTTGGGCCAACGTCTCGATCGGGCGCCAGGGAGCGCGGCTCTCTGCCGTTGTTGGAAAATGGGACGACGATCAGAAGGTGTTCGTGAGCGGCCTCAACCGGGTCGACCTGGTGCTCCACGGGGACGACTCGAAGGAGATCTTCGATCGCCTGCACGTTGATCGCGAGAAGATCGAGGCTGATCTGGGAGAGCCCTTGACGTGGCACAACCCCGAGAATGCGAAGATGTGTCGCGTCTACACGCCCCGTAAGATCATCGACCTTGAGGACCGCGACGACTGGCCGAACCAATTCGCCTGGCTCGAGGAGCGACTGCAGCGCTTCGACGCGACGTTCCGGGATCGGGTGAAGAAAGACTGACGCCGCTGCTTCATCGCGGCCGTGGTCGGTTAGCCGACTGAGGGCCTTCGTTCTCATTGACGGTGAAGCTGGCCAGCCGTCGCGCTGTGGACGTGGCTTTTGTTTGCCCTGGCCTCCTACCCTCCAGGACCGTTACCAGCAGCGGGGACGAGCGACGGAGCGTAGCCAGGGCCGGGGCTCGTTCACCCACCGCTACCCAGCCGGCCGATTGAGCCAGCGGGCGCACCGTTCCACAATCCCACAGCTGCGGTCTAGCTGCTCACCAGCCCTCGGTCCCGTCACCGCGCCGCGCCTCACGGACAGGGCGGCGTGCCGTCGTCGAGGCGCACCGACGCGGCGAGGGCGGCCAGGCCCGCGGCGAAGGCGGGGTTGTCCGGCGGCGCCCACAGGCCGTAGACCTCGCCGGTGGTGGCGTCGATGCCGATCCAGCCCGGGCCGTCCACCCGCTCTAGCAGGTACCCGAGCGAAGCCTCCTCCCCAGGGCCGTGCTCACCCATCACCTCACCGCCATAGCGCAGCAGCACCCCCGCTGGCACATCGAAGACGATGCGCGGCAGGGCGGGACTGATCTGAACGACGTAGGTGCCGTCCGTCATCACGTCGGTGAACGGCGTGTAGTTCGCGTATCCGGCATCCCAACTGCCCGAAATATCGATCGGGTCGACGCAGGGCGGCGTCTCCAGGACCACTGGCGCCGGCGCATCGACTGCGACGGGGCCCTGCGTCCCGGGCTCCGGAATCGCGCCCTGGCGGTCCTCGCCCGACGACCCACCGCACGCGGTCAGAGCGGCCGTCAGTCCGAGGACGCAGATGCCCGCGAGTAGGGGCTGCCACGATCGGCGGGCCCGGCGTCCCGGCACGGCATCCCCTTCCCGGCGGTCCTGTCGAGCTTAACGCTGCCGCCGAAGGGATCGTTCCGCAGCTAAGTGCCCGGCGCTGTCCTCTGGGTCGTATCGCCGCGCGCCCATACGGTCGGCGGCTGAGGCCAAGCCCACGGAATATTCACGCCGCCTTACGGGCGACGTAGGGGACACCACGAATCATCATCAGGTCGGCCAGCGGACCCCGGTCCCGGTCGGACGACAGAGGTGCAGGCTCTGCCGCGCTCTCGTCATCCCAACGTAGAAGAGGCGGACGATGCGGTCGCGTCCGCCCCTGCCGCCGTAGGCGTAGTCCACCATGCCCTGGCGCGACAGATCCGGGAAGAGCCAGACGTGATCGGCCTCCCCGCCCTTCACGCTATGGATCGTGCCCACGATCACGCGCGGCTTGCGCTCGGCCCACGGGCGCTCCAGCACCCGGAAGGCGTAGTCCCAGGCGGCCGACCCCCGACGCCGCAGCGTGCGCAGGACGGAGAGATCGCGCTGCCGCACGCGGTCGAGGATCGGGGGGAGAAAGGCCTCCCGTAGGACCTCCAGGGGCACCGTTTCTTCTCCGGCCTGCCGCGCCTGCTCAAGCAATACGTCGGCGGCGCGCCCGGAGCGGAATACCCCCTCGCGGCGCAGGACGCCGGCCCAGAGCAGCAGTTCGTCGCCGGTCCACAGGACGTCGGGCTTGCGGTAGGCCTCGATCCGCTCCCGCGGCGCCTCCAGCGGATTCCAGCGCGTCTCGGTGCGGCGATAGGGGTTGTGGAAGGGAATCCCCTCCCGCAGCAGCCACTTGAGGACGGGATCGAGCATGTAGCCGCAGCTGGTGAGCACCATGTGTGTCCCAGGGATCTCCTCCAGCTGGGGGAACCCCGCCGTCGCAATCGCTCCCAGATCGAGCGGCTCCCGGGCCAGCAGACCGTCTTCGGGGCGCGGCGCATAGTCCTTCTCCTTGCGGGTACGCAGCTGCCGCACCCACTGGGTCGCGACGGCGTGGACCGCCCGGGGCACGCGATAGGACTGGGACAGAACCGTTTCGTGCTCGGCGTCCAGCTCGGGAAGGAAGAAACGGTCGGGGATGGCACCCGACCACTCGTAGAGATTCTGGTCGTCGTCGCCGATCAATATGCGGTGTCTGGTATTCCAGTTCCGGATAACCGCCAGTTGCAGAGGCGTGTGGTCCTGAGCCTCGTCGACGTAGACCACGGACTGCGGTGGCAGCACATCTCCTTTGAGGCAGGCCTCCAGCCAGCCCGTGAAGTCGAAATGCCCCGTCACCTCACAGAAATCGTTCCAGTGCTGATACCAGCGGCGGATGGCCTGGGGCCAGTACTGCTGGGGAACCAACTGCTGGCGCAGGATGTTGGCTTGCTCGTAGGACGTGCCGGCGCCGCGAGCCAGGGCCGCCTCGCTCGCGCGTTGCCCCCGGCCGCGCACCAGGGCGCGGGGGAGATGATCGGGACCGGACCAAGCGGGGTAGGCCTCCACGAACTTCTTGACCCGGGCCTCGGCCGGGTCGGGGGCGTACAGGGCGCGCTTGCAGCGGGCGTGCAGCGTGGTGACGTTCTCGGGATCGACCGTCAGGCGTCTACCCGTCACCTCCGCGATCGCGGCCCGCGTGAGCGAGCAGAGGGAGACTTGGTCCTCACTGAATCGCTCGGCGCTGCGCTGCGCTTTCTTGACCATCCAGGTCGTCTTGCCGGTGCCGGGCGGGCCGTAGACCCGCCACTCCGTCGTGGCGAGGCGGCTTTGACGACTCCGATGCCACACTCCCACGGCCGTGCCTCACACCGATCCCCGCCGGCGACCCGGGACGTCGGGGGCGGTGCATCGGCCGCTCATGACAGCTTTCCCTCCACCGCAGCCACCGTGCCGGAAGGAAGGAGCAAGTCGGAGGACGGCTCCGCCCCTTGGTCCAAACGCTCGTCGATCAGTTCCCGGGCGAATTCCGGGGGTGCTTGCCACAGATTGCCCCGGTTGCGCCTCACCATGCTCCAGCCCAGGCGTTTGAGATGAGTCGTGATGATCTTCTCGGACACCCGCTCCAGATGCCGGTGGAGCAGATAGTCCTTCAGGGAGCGCGCCGAGATGAAGACCTCACCGGCCTCCGTGTAGTGGGGAACGCCGGCGAGGACCAGATCGCCCTCCGCGGCGCCGGGTTCGTCCCGGGCGAGCTGCTGGCTAAGGAGGTAATCCCACAGATATTGAGTCCAAATCTCGTCGTCGCTCGCGACCTCTTCCACCCTCGTCAGGGGAACCATCTCCTTCAAGATCTGGGACCAGTCCCGCACGGCGTCCGCGCTGAGTTCGAAGCTGGCCTCCGCCAACCGGTCGCCGGCCAGCGTCGGGGAGCGCATCGTGCGCGTGTCGCGGATGTGGATGCGCTTCCCGTCGGCCAACACGAGGTCGTAGGAGGCCTCCTCGTGGCCGTACTGAACCCGCTCGACCAGCGTGAACGGTAGCTTGGCGAGCGCCGAGCGCCGCGCCTTGGCGATCGTGCGCGCGATGTAGTCGTCCCGCAGCGCCTTCTCCGGCTGCAGGTTATGGCGGCGGCGGAAGTGAATCAGCGTATCCGTGATCTCCTGGTCGGCGCAGCCGTAGCGCACCAGCTGACCGGTCAGGGACATATCGAAGGCCGACACGTCGCCGTCGAAGGATTTATTGGCGAAGTTCCAGGCGTCCCGGAGCTTGCGATGGGTATCGATGAGTTGCCACACGCGTTCGGGCACCTTGGCCTCCGGGTTGAGCGCGAGCTCCTGTGCCGGCTGGACCGGGGCGGCCGCGGCTGCGCGGCTGGCGCCGACTCGCTCGTGCAGGCGGTCGAGCCGCTCCTGGCGCTCCGCGATCGGGCGACGCTGCTCGAAGACGTCTCCCGTCATCACGAGGTAGCGCGCTCGGTCGTACACCTCGATCTTGCCGAGCCCGTCGGCGCTGAGATCTCGTTTGAAGCCCGGACCGGGCCATTCGCCGCGCGCGAGGATATGGAGGCCGGTGCCGCTTTGCGAGATTTCTGTGTAACTGTCGAACTCCTCGACCAGCTCGCGCGCCCAGGGCTCGACCACACCAGTCTCCGGGTCGCGGCAGTGGTCGAGGTCGATGCCGGCGAAGTCGTCCTCCGCGGTGAGCACGAACCCGATGCCATCGGCCCAGGCTGCGGCCGCCGCCTCGGCCTGGTCGTGCCATCCCCAGGTACGCGGATCCGTCACGCTCGCCCCCCACGACGGGCGCTTTCGCCTTGGCGAATACGGCTTCTTCTTCACATGCGCGACCCATTGCTTGAGCTCGCTCGGTCGAGCCGGAAGCCCCTCCTTGTCTCGCGCCGCGGTCATCACGCTGGCCGCCTCTCCTCTTCCTCAAGCTCTTCGGCAATCGCTCGCAGCACGAGGCGGCCAGCCCGCCGGATGCGCTGCTGGAACTCGTCGCTCGTGTCGGTGGCGTGCGCCAGCCCCCGGAGCGAGCTGATCGCCACGGTCGCGGCCGCCTTGTGCGTCGCTACGAGTTCGTCGAGCGGCTTGGACTCGACTGGCCGCGCCCAGGCGTCGTACAAGCAATCGACGATCACGGCCTCCGGCGTCGTCCCCAGGGCGGCGGCGAGCTTCGCGGCCGTCGGGCGCGTCGGCACCCACACCCCATCCGCGTAATTGATGACGAGAGACCGATCCACGCCCGACACGCGCGCGAGCCGATGCATCGACATCCCCGCCCTGGTGAGTCGGGCCGCGAAACGGCCGCGTGCTTTGGTCGATCTCTTCACGACTCCTACAGCTCTCTCATCTGGTAATGGTAGGAGATGGACAACAACCACGTCAATATCGGCGATGATCGGATCCCCTTTGCGATCCGGCGATGGGCGCATGCTGCGGAGGCGCTTCGGGTCGGGGGCATGCTTCCGGTTTCGTCCCTCGCGCACGGCTCTCCCCGGGGGCGGAGAGGGTCCGCCCAGGCCCACCCTTCGGATCTTTCATCGACCGTCGATCGCGCGAGCGAGAGTGGAGGGTGGAGGATCAGATCGGGTGTGTGTGGTGCCTTCTCTTCCGACCGGCGTGGAGCCGGTGGAACTTCCGCTTAATGGCGAGACGTGTGTGTGCGTACATGCACATGATCGCCCCCTTTCAACGGGGGCACCCGTGCCGCCCGAACGCCGCCCTCTCCGTGCCAGACGACGAGCGTGACCGGACCGATAGGGATCAGCGCAGAGCACCGCTCCTCGCCCACCGCCGCCAGCCCACCGCCACCCCATCACCGTGATGTTCGCTGTCCACCCGAACCGCAAGAGTGGGGTGGTAGCCCGCGGCTCGCCTGGGGCCGGCCCGGTGACCCGCCGGGGGCGTCAGGTGGCCAGGAGATCCGCGGTCTTCTGGCTACCCGCGCGCCAGATAGCGATTTACTGGCGGGCCATGAGCGGGCCACTGAATGGAGGAAATCGATGACCGAGGCCTACTGCTTGCGCTGCAAGACGACTCGTGCGGTTCGTGATCCGGCCGTGCACACCACGGCCAACGGCAAGCAGCAATTGCGTGGCACCTGTGCCGCCTGCGGCACGCGCGTCTTCCGCTTCATGAAACGCGCAGCCGCTCCGTTCACGATGGGGGTGCCGGACGATGCCCGGCCTTAAGGGCGATCCCGAAACCGCCCTCACGCGCTACCTGGCGATGGGACCGAACCGCAGTTTGCGGCGGCTGGCCGCCGAGCTTGGGGAGAACGGCATCGCCGTCCACGAAGATACGGTGCGGCGCTGGTCGGCCCGCTACGGCTGGCAGGCGCAGGTCCAGGCCTTCGAGGCGCGTCGCTACGAGGAAGAGGAGCAGCGTGTCACTTCACTCGCCCGGGGCCTCGGCGATGCGGATGACATGCACGAACGCCACGCCAGCCTGGGCCGCGAGCTCGTGCGGCTGGCCAACGAATGGGCGCGGAAGCTGGTCGAGGAGGGCCATCCCGTGACGCCCATCGACGTCGCCCGCTGGGCCGAGGCCGGCGTGCGGATCGAACGGCTGGCCATGGGCGAGGCCACCAGCCGCACCGAGGTCAACCGCACGACCTATAACACCGTGCTCGTGGGCGTCCTTGAGCTCTTCAAGGCCGTCGTACAGCCCGCCATTCCCGGCGACGCCCGCGAACTGGTCGCCCGTGAGTTCGCCGACGGCGTGAACGCCATCACTGACAAGGTCATTGATGGCAACGCAAAGACAGCCGCGTAGTGGGACGTGGACGGCGTTGGTTTAGTAGGCCCGTCCTAGGATCTTCTTGCCCTGATCTCTAGCGGGTCTGCGGAGAAGACGTGACGACCGTGCACGCGTGACGCCAGGCTTGCGTGTCTCTGGCTTTTACGAGCCAGGCCGCCATGACGGCGTACATGAGCACATGCCACACGGATAGACGTACCGTGCCCAAGAAACGGTGACGGCTTTCCGGTTGCTCCTTCACCGCTCGAGAAATTCCGATGCCACGATGCTGAATCTCGCTGTTGAGCCCGTAGAGAGTCTTACTCCTTTCTCGGAGCCCGACGGGTCCTCGGAGTTCATTCCTTTCCCAGCAGGCAATAATGTCACGAGCAGCCCTGTTCATTCTTCTCGCCGTGACCTGACCCGTGAATCCATTCGCGGCGCGCTCGTTCACATACGCTTGGTGGTCATCAGCGAAGCTGGGATCGATCGCCGCCGCTAGCAGGTACTCGGATCGTTCTTGCAGAGGCCTCATGAGTGCCGTAGCAGTAGTCAAATGTCCCGATCCAACCGCATCGCGGATTGCGGAACTGAGTTCGAAGGCATCCGCAATTAAGTCGCTCAGGAATACGCCTTGAACCGATTTCGGCCATTCGGTCTCACTAATCAGTTGCGACAGCGCTTCGAGTAGCTGCTCGAGGCGCTCGAAGTCGTTGCCAGTGGTCTCAGGCACCATCTCCGCACCTCCAGCGTTTTCAGAACGACGTGCCAGTGCCGCCTAGCTGAACACCACGGCCGCCAGCCTGTCCATCGCCACGCGCCGCGTCTCCGGCAGCGTCTACCGGCTGCTGAAGCGCGAGAGCGCGTCGCTGGGCGTCGCCAAGTGAGCCTGGTCCGGCGCGCGCTCGATTGCGGGGGAATGTGCCAGAACCGGCCGACCCACCAAGGTTCCGCATACCAGTCCGCGCGAACGGCCCAATCATGTGAAGACCATTGCAGTGGAGGCATCCCCCGATGAAGAAGGCGGAGATCGACGCGGTCTCGGCCCTCGGCGCGTACCTGGGCATGGAGTGCCGCAGCCTGCGCCGCCTCGTGCGCGAGCTGGCCAGTCGCAACATTCCCGTGAGTCTGTGGACGCTGAAGCGGTGGTCCGTGCGCCACGACTGGCAGGCCAGGGCGGGCGTACGGATCGGGCGACTAGCCATGGGCGAGGCAACGTCGCGCAGTGAGGTGACCTGGAACGCCTTCATCCTCCCGGTGCTCACCGTCTTCAAGGAAACGGTCTGCCCGTCCTACCGGCGACGGTCCGGGACGAGGTGACGCGGGACTTCGCCGATGCGGTAATGGTGTCAGGGACGCGCAGCAGGCCCGCTAGGCGGCCGGACGGCGCCCCTGCAGCCCGCTACGGCAGTTGATCAAATCAAATGCGGTCCGCCGTTGGCCAGACAGCGCCAGTCACCCTGGCCAGCCGCTCCGCGCGCTCTTCTATCGAAGCTTCGTTCCATTGGCCGTCTGTGTGGGTAAGTAGATCTTTGTTGAGGTACAGCACGCTGTGGTCTTCAAGCCCTGCACGCTTATCCGGCCATGGCCCATTGGAAACCGCAGAGTTGAGCTTGCCGTTCACAAGTGTGAGATTGCCGATGGACTGTACGAGGTTTCGGCGCCGCGCTGAGGCTTCTTCTTCTTCCAAAGCATCTTCTCCCAGCGGCCAATGCGTTGCCCAGTACTGAGGCATGACGTGCTCGATCGTTAGTCCCCTCGGTGCCAGCGGGTTCTCCGCTTTCTCGGTGCGCAGCTCTTCTTCGACGCCTTCGAGTAGCAGTCGCAGCCGGGCCCGTGTGAGCAGCCGGTACAGAGGCAGGTGCCGGAATCTCTCTTCCAACAGCCGGTCATCGGGCCACAGGTAGGCTTCCGAGGATTGTCCGCCCAGGTAGCGAACGATCGTCTCGTCCGCTTGTTCGGGATCGTTGGCATCGAGTCGCCCGAGTAGGGCGAGAGTGACCTGGGCGTAGCCTTTCGTCGTCATGCGACAGGCCATTCGCCGGACGAGGTAGCTCTCGAGCGCCCGTAGGTTTCTCTCGAGTCTCGGGCGGTCCAGTTCCGATTCCGAATGCGAAAGCAACCACAAGAGTACGGGCGTCACGACCCCCGCTTGGATCACCCGCCACCTATAGAGAAAGCGTCCCAGCACGGAGTTACCATCGGTCTTCTCAAGCACGTTGTAGGTCTCGCCGATTCCATGGAGATCGGCTGCGATCGCTTCGGGAGCCCCGTATTGAGCAACATGATCTCGGAATACCTTGAATACGTCGTTCGCCGGCACCTCTTCACGCCGGTGCATGACGAGCCAATAGTTCAGGAACACGTCGGCTCGGGGCCGGTAGATTCGTCCTTGGCGCACATCCTTTTGCCACCACGATTCTTCGAAGTGTCGCAGATGCTTTTGGTGCAGAGCCGTTGAATCCCCACCGGCTTGAGTGGTCTCGTACATCAGGAGGTTCTTGGCAAGGTCGGAGGCGTTGAGCGGCGTCCCGCGAGAGTTCAACGTCTCGAAAATCACGTGCGGGTCGTCGCCGTACTCCAGATCAATGACGACCATCTGCAGTCGTCCCACCAGCGCCACCTCGAGTGCTCCAGCTCGTTCTTCTAGCGTCCCACCTTCATCGAGCCATTCGGCGATTTGCTCCTTGAAAAACTCGTGCGCCTGCACGATGCGGGAGTCTTCGTATTCTTGACTGGGAAGCTCGTTTCGCATTGCTTGCCGAAACGCGGCCTGATCGGTCGTGGTGGGCCAAACCTTGAAGACGAGGTCGTCATCGCCGTCGATGTAGACTTCGTTGTTGAGGACGAGCGTCTGCAAACGTCTCGCCTGAGGACCGCAATCTCGATGCTCGAATACTTCTTGGGCGGCATCGAGGAGGAGTTGCAGCGTTGTCAGCCGCTGTTGGCCGTCGATAATCCACCGCGTCTCGATCTCCGCCGTGCTGGTCTGCTGCTGCTGGGCAACGACGGCCCCTAGGAAATGAATTTTGGTCCCAGCCTCTGCGGGACCGCGTTGGCCGGCATTCTCCTCCAAAGCGTCCAGGTACCGTTCCGCAGTGTTGCGAACGTCGTCCCAAAGAGGATCCCACTGATCTTCCTGCGTCCAAACATATGGGCGCTGGAAGGCGGGAATCGCGTAGCGGACATCCTTCGAGAACAGGGCTCGGAGGTTCAGGATTTTGGCATCCACTCCGATGTCCTCCACTTTTCTCCTGAGCTGGCCACCCGGGCATCATACGGGCCGCGATTGAGCCGTAACTAGAGCGCGACGATGCGCTTGGGTTCGCACGCCGCAGATCGGTGGGCGCGCTGCCTGTAAGGAGAGGGTTGTCGCTGCCCTGTCGGAGGAATCAGCGTACCCGCGCCCGGCGGACATACTCGCCGTGCATCCGATCGTTTGCGTTCCGCTTGGCGGTGAGACTCTGTAGCGTGAAGAACGCGACCATAAACACGAGCGCCACGATTGTGGCTTGGGCAGCGAGCAGGGCGCTAAGCAGTGTTAGTACCTCGCTGACGGCCTCCGGCTGCCAGCCGGGTGCAGGCGTGAAGTTTGCCAAGCTGAGGGAGACGGCAAGCACGAGAGCAGGTACAACGAGTACGCCGACGATCGCAGGTGAGGGCAGAGAACCTCACCAGCGCCTTATGAGCGCTCGCAGCTTCACTAATCGCGTGCTCTCACCGGCGCCAGCCATGCTTAGATATAACCACAGCGTGTTCTCTTTGGTCGGTAGCGGAAGCGGTTGTGCGCCGTCCTCCGCCACAACATAAAGGGTGATGGCAACGAACACTCCGCTGACTAGGGCTGTCGAAAAGTACTTCGGCAGGTTGCATCAGGTACACGCCTCAGGCGGCGCTACTCCGGAGCTATCCAAGTACGACGCGCTCACCAACTTGCTCAACGACGTAGGCGCCACGCTCAAGCCCAAGGTCTTCTGCGTGAGCCAACTCACCGACCACGGCGCTGGCCATCCCGACTACGGGCTCTATACCACCAAGCAGATACAGAAGGGCCAGCCGCGCCAAGGGCAGATTCCCGAGCGTGGCGTGATCGAGGTGAAGTCTCCGGACGACGACGCCTGGCTGACCGCAGAGAGCGACCAGGTGAGCAATTATTGGGACCGCTACCACCTGGTGCTGGTCACCAACACCCGCGACTTCGTCCTGCTGGGCGAGGACGCGGTGGGCCGTCCGGCCAAGCTGGAAACGCTCCGGTTGACCGAGAGCGCGGAGGAGTTCGAGCGGCGGCTGGCGAAGCCGCGCGCCTTCGCCCGCGAGGCCGGCGCCGCCCTGGGCGAGTATCTGTGCCGGGCGCTGACCCACCGCACCACCCTGACCGAGCCCAAGGACCTGGCCTGGCTGCTCGCCTCCTACGCCCGCGACGGTCTCGCCCGCGTCGAGGCGGCGGACGACGTTCCATCGTTGGCCGCCGTGCGCGCCGCCTTGGAAGAGGCGCTGGGCGTGCGTTTCGAGGGGGAGAAAGGCGCGGCCTTCTTCCGATCGACCCTGGTGCAGACACTCTTCTACGGCCTCTTCTCCGCCTGGGTGCTGTGGGCCCGGGCGATGCCGCCCCCGGCCGGCAGGTTCAACTGGCACGAAGCGGTCTGGCACCTGCGGGCGCCGGTGCTGCGGGCGCTCTTCCAGCAGCTCTCGGACCCCGGCCGCCTGCAACCGCTGGGCCTGGTCGAGGTGCTGGACTGGACGGCGGCGGCCCTCGATCGCGTGGACCGGGGCGCCTTCTTCGCCAAGTTCAACGAGGGCGAGGCCGTGCCCTACTTCTATGAGCCCTTCTTGGAGGCTTTCGACCCCGCCCTGCGCAAGCAGCTCGGCGTCTGGTACACCCCGGCCGAGGTGGTGCGCTACATGGTCGCCCGCGTGGACCGGGCCCTCAAGGACGACCTCGGCCTGGCCGGCGGGCTGGCGGAGGAGAACGTTTACGTGCTCGACCCCTGCTGCGGCACCGGCGCCTACCTGGCCGAGGTGCTGCGCCGCATCGCTGCCAACCTGGAGGGCCAGGGCCTGGGCGCGCTGACCGGGGCGCGGATGAAGCGGGCGGCGCTGGAGCGCGTCTTCGGCTTCGAGATCATGCCCGCCCCCTTCGTGGTCGCCCACCTGCAAGTGGGGCTGACGATGCAGGAGCTGGACGCGCCCCTGGCGGAGGACGCCCCCGCCGGAAAAGGAGAGCGGGCAGGCGTCTTCCTCACCAACGCCCTCACCGGCTGGGAGCCCAAGGCGCAGAAGCCGCTGCCCTTCCCCGAGCTGGAGGAGGAGCGCGAGCGCGCCGAGCGGGTCAAGCGGGAGACGCCCGTCCTCGTGATCCTGGGCAACCCGCCCTACAACGGCTTCGCCGGCATGGCGGTGGAGGAAGAGCGGGCGCTGTCGGAAGCCTACCGCACGGTCAAGCGGGTGCGGCGGCCCGAGGGCCAGGGGCTCAACGACCTCTACGTGCGCTTCTTCCGCATGGCCGAGCGGCGCATCGCCGAGAAGACCGGCCGGGGCGTGGTCTGCTTCATCTCCAACTACTCCTGGCTGGACGGCCTCTCCTTCACCGGCATGCGCGAGCGCTACCTGGAGGCTTTCGACGCCATTCGCATCGACTGCCTCAACGGCGACAAGTACAAGACCGGCAAGACGACCCCGGACGGCGAGCCGGACCCCAGCATCTTCTCGACGCCGGAGGACCCGGTCGGCATCCAGGTCGGTACCGCCATTACGACGCTGGTGCGCAAGGCTGGCCATACGCCTGCGAAAAGGGTCGGCTTTCGCCATCTCTGGGGCCGGGCCAAGCGCGAGGATCTGACGGCGACGGCGGAGGCGGAGCCGGACGCGCTCTACGCCGCCATTGAGCCGCTCCTGCCGCTGGGTCTGCCCTTCGCGCCGCTGGCGGTCGGCGAGGACTGGTCCGGCTGGCCGTCGCTGCCCGACCTGTTCCCGGTCTCGTTTCCCGGGGTTGAGACTGCACGCGACTCGTTCCTCGTCGATACCGACCTCGACCGTCTCAAGGCACGTCTGGCCGACTACTTCGACCCGGATCTGAGCCACGAGGAGATCACGCGGCGATATCCGGATGCGATGAAAAATACATCGGGCTTCGACGCCCGATCGGTGCGAGATGTGCGGCTCGCGCGAGCCCAGCCAGAGGCAGCAAGTTTCCTCCGCCATTCCTACCGTCCCTTCGACCATCGATGGCTTTACTGGGAAGCAGATGGTGGTCTGTTAAGGCGTCCAGTAGGCGACTACAGGCCACATGTATTTGAGGGGAATCTGTGGATCTCCAACGCGCAGCATTTACGAAAAGGGGCGACAGAGCCGCAGGCGTATTTCACAGCACATATCGGTGCACGGCACCTGATCGAGCGCGGCGCAAACATGTTTCCAGCCTGGCTCCGCGAAGACGCCCTCGGGCACGCGAAGCCAGCGCAAGACGAGCACAACAACGTGCCAAACCTGTCGGACGCCGCCAAGCGCTATCTGGATCACCTGGACCTGGGCGTGGAGGACCTCTTCCACCACGCCCTGGCCGTGCTGCACGACCCCGCCTACCGCCAGGCCAACGCCGGGGCGCTGCGGATGGAATGGCCCCACATCCCGCTGCCGGACTGGCCGAACGGGGCGGCTCCGGGGGCGGCGGACGAGCTGGCGGTCTCGGCGGCGCGCGGGCGGGAGCTGGCGGCGCTCCTGGACCCGGAGCGGCCCGTGCCCGGCGTCACCGAGGGCGTGTTGCGCCCGCAGATCGCCGCCCTGGCCGTGCCCGCCACCATCGACGGGCGTAACATGGCCGGCGACGACTTTGCCCTGATGGCGGGCTGGGGGCACTTCGGACAGGGCGCGGCGGTGATGCCGGGCCAGGGCCGGGCGGACGAGCGCGCCTACGGGCCGCAGGAGCGCGCCGCCTTAGGCGACACCCTCCCCGCGCTGGGCGAAACGGCGTTCGACATCTATCTCAACGACCATGCCTACTGGCGCAACGTCCCCGCCGCCGTCTGGCACTACAAGCTCGGCGGCTATCAGGTGCTGAAGAAGTGGCTCTCCTACCGCGAGAAGAAGGTCCTGGGACGGGCGCTCTCACCGGACGAGGTCCAGCACTTCAGCGACACCGCCCGTCGCATCGCCGCGATTTTGCAGTTGGCGGGCGGTAGATGAG
Organism: Dehalococcoidia bacterium; assembly: GCA_965220315.1. Classification (GTDB taxonomy): domain Bacteria; phylum Chloroflexota; class Dehalococcoidia; order Bin125; family Bin125; genus JAPOXK01. The sequence continues at coordinate 1,478,682 of CBDCPP010000001.1, read as the reverse complement.
CCGCGAATCCCGATAGGTCGAGCGCGCCCGTGAGCGGCTGCCCCAGCTGCACGCTACCGCCGGCGCGACGATCGATCTGCCACGCTAAGCTAGCTCTCTAGACGACGGCAGTCTGCTCGGCTGCCGCCTTGGCGAGCAGCGATGAGCTGCGCGCATTCGCTTAGCAGTCTTGGCAATCTGATCGTCGGTGTACTGACCGCGTCATTCGTTTGGGACGCTAAGATCCTCGGGCTAACGCCCGCTCAGATGAACAGGAGGGTGCCCACGTGGCTGATCGTCCCAAGATCTTCTTCGGATATCCCTCAGACCCGCGCGCTTGTGGAGAGACGGTGTCAGCCGCAGTAAATGAACTCAGTAGGACGGGTGTCGTGGAAGCGCAGACTTGGGAAGCTCTCCGAACGCCCGGGAGACTTCTCATTGAAAAAGTGTTGAGCGCCATTGATGCAAGCGACGTGTGTGCATTCGATGTGACGAGCCTTAACCACAACGTGATGTTCGAATTGGGCTACGTAATCGGCGCAGGGAAAAAGATGTGGCTCCTCCTCGATGAGTCCAACAGCTCCGCTGGCCGTCTTTGGCGGGAGATCAAAATGCTTACGACAATTGAGTTCTCGCCGTACGTGAACTCTACCGACATCGTTTCTGAGTTTTGGAAATCTCGTCCCTATGAGCATGGCGAACCAATACTTGACGGACTAGTACACGCGTTCACTCCTCCTGCCACCCCTGCGATTTTTGCCGTTCCGAGCATCCACGCGACGGACGCCGATCGTCGGCTCCGAAAGTGTCTCCATGAAGAGCAGCGCAATGGTGCCAGCGTTTTCTTGGCGGATCCAACCGAATCGGGTGTCCAGCCGCTCAGTTGGTACGCAGAGCGGGTCTACGCAAGTCATGTGACGATTGTGCATCTATGCTCCGAAGAAAGGACTGACTGGCGAATTCACAACGCACGTGGATCCCTAGTCGCTGGTCTTGCGAGAGGAATGAGTCGTAGGGTCCTGATGGTGGCAGAATCTGGCCACGAGTACCCGATTGACTATCAAGATTTGCTTCGACCCTACGACCGCGCAACTGATCTCCAGGAGTGCGTCACCGAGTGGCTCTCAGCTGAGATGTTGCCCATCTACGAGGACTTCAAGGCATCCCGTGATCAGCCTGCAGCGACGAAACTGGCTGTTGAATTACGGTCTCTCCGTCTAGGAGAGCATGTCGCTGAGAATGAACGCGAGACGCTCCCACGGTACTTTGTTCGTACGACTCCCTTCGAGGCGGTTCTCGAGAAGAAAGCCGTCATTTTCGTCGGCCGCAAGGGATCGGGAAAAACCGCGAATCTTCTTGAAGCGTCGCGCGAGTTGAACTCAGATGCCCGCAACTTGGTTACCGTTATTCAACCTCCCTCTTACGAACTCGAAAGCGTCGTTCAACTACTGAGGGACTACTACGAGCGCGCCGAGCATGGCTATCTGGTCGAAAGTTTGTGGAAATTCCTCATTTATTCCGAGATCGCCCAATCTGCCTTCGATGATATTTTGGACCGTGCAATACCTCCACAAATTGGGACTCCTGAAGACCTTTTCTTGGCATTCTTTCGAAAGAATCAAGATGTTCTCCATGATGACTTCGCTGTCAGATTGGAATCGGTGGTCGATGCGGTTCGTATTCTTCCGAAGGAAGAGGGAGTTGGTCAAAACCGATTACGGATCTCGGAAGCGCTGCATGATGGCTTGATCAAGAAACTGAGAAAACATTTAGGACAAGTACTCTCGCGACGGAATCGGGTCGCGGTTCTCATAGACAACCTCGATAAAGCATGGTCGAAGAATAGTGAGATCGAGCACCTAGCGTTGTTCCTTTTAGGTTTGCTACAAAGCATTGAGCGTATAGCGGACGACTTTGGGAAGGATGACCATTGGAGGTCACCGGTCACCGTGACACTTGCAGTTTTCCTCAGGACTGATATCTATGAGCATGTTTCACGTGCTGCCCGGGAGCCAGACAAGCTGCCGATCCAGTCGCTCGCTTGGACCGATCCCGAACAGCTTCTCAGGGTAGTTGACGAGCGATTCCTGGCGAATCAGCCGGCAAATACTAATCCATCCCGTTTGTGGACTGATTTCTTTTGCGAGCAGGTAAACGGAATTCCTGCACGCGATTACATAATGGAACATGCGCTGCCTAGGCCGAGAGACTTGGTGCAATTCTGTAACGCTGCCATTGGTGCCGCGGTAAATCATAGACATATTCGCGTCGAATCACGTGACGTACTTGCTGGAGAGGCTGCTTACTCTCACTTCGCATTCGAGTCTCTCAAAGTTGAGAATGACGTGTCGCTCGAAGAGATTGAAAATGTGCTGTACGAATTCGTCGGGAAAAGGGCATTGATGTCTAGAAGTGAGGTTCGACAGACGATTCAAAATGCGGGAATTAATAACGCACAGGTGGATGATGTAATACGTCATCTGGTAGCTCGAACATTCCTTGGTCCCGAAGTCAATGATGAGGAATTTAGATTCGTCTACGAACTTTCTGATATGCCAATAATTGAATCTCTTGAACGTGCACGTGCTCGTGGACCCCGATATGAACTGAGGTACAAGATTCACCCTGCGTTCCACTCATACTTGGAAGTGGACAGAAGCGTCGTCTAAACCCTACGAGCTTTCGGTTGAGCGCAGCCATTGCGATCCTTTTTGCGGCTCCACATCGAATCAGATCAGCACACATGTCCGGTGCCGATCGGCGATACGAGGTAGTGATCTGCCGACTTCGGCCGATAAGCTCGTCTTGCCGGCAGAGGCGTCGGCTGCGCTTCTGCTCCGTGCCCTGAACCGGATTGCGGTGGCCGCGGCCTACGAAGGTTGCGTGCAGGGCGATCGACGAGTCTGAGGATGAGGGCGGCCACTTCGTCCTTCTGTATGTCACTCCCGCCCCTGAAACCGAAAAGCTTCTCCCAACGACCTCTCGCACCCGGTGAGGGGCGGAAGGAGGAGCAGCAATGACCACCACCAAGCAAGAGGTGCAAGCAGCCGAGGCCGTTCTCGCGGAGGTTCAGCGTCCGCACGAGCGGCAGCCGCTGGGTTCGCCCCGCGGCCAGGCAGCCGCTCGCGCACGCATCGCCGCGTTGCGGGACGCGCTGCCGGACCGACCGGAGGTCGGCGTGCCCGGCGGCGCCCTGGGCGCCGCCCTCCGTGCCCTCGAGGCCGACGCGGATGTTGCCGAGACCCTGACGATGGCCCGCTCGGCTGCAATCGATCTGGGCGCCTGGGCGCGCGACGTACTGGCCGGCGCGGCGAGCGCCGAGACCCAGAACGTGGCGATCCAGGCCCCGCAGCCGGCGGCCGAGCCGCTGCACGGGGCGGCTCTTGCGGAACGCAAGCGGCTCGCCGGCGCCGGCCGCAGCCAGGAGCCGGGAACCACCTTCGGCAGCCGCTGGACGGACACGGAGCGCGATGAGCTGCAGGAGCTGTTCAAGGAGCACGGCCGCCGTGCCGCCGCCGCGCAGTTCGTCGCGGCGCACCCCCACCGCACCATCGATGGGGCCCTCTACCAGATCGACCGCCACCTCACCAAGCGAGCGTAGCCGGGCTTTGTGTCCCGTCTGTCCCGATGCTCCCGTTACGCATCGCGCCGCAGGCGGTAGTATGCGGCTGCCACAGCAGTACCAGCGAAAGGGGAAAGCCATGGCCGAGGGAATGGTCCCTACGCCCCCTTGTCGGCTTTTCCCATGGGCCGGTGCTGCTGTGGCAAGTTGTGCCGTTCCCAGCGCCGCAAGGGGGCACCTATGGGCTCGACCTGCATCCTAAGCCTCGTCCGTACTCGCCTGTCCATCCACTCAGGCGCGACCGTGACAGCGCACCGCCACGAGCACCCGCCCCCAATTGATCGTGCCGCCGACCGGATCGGGCAGCGCGAAGCAGTCGTTGCTCCCTGACGCCCCCGTGTCCCCGGCCTTCGGCACGGGGATCGCACCACGCAACCCACACATCAAGAGAGAAACCTCATGAAGAATTGCATCATCGCCGTCCTCGTGGCGGTCATCGCCATCGGCGGCTCGGTCAGCGTGTTCGCCGCCACCCAGACCGTCGAGACCACGGCCAGCGTCGAGGTCCGCGTCTGGCAGGCCGTGTCGAACGGCTCGCTCTACCTCAGTACGCGACCCGCAGAGGGTACGTGGACGACCCACAATACTGCCCTCGATATGAGCGAACTGCATCCGGCCGGGAACTTCTACCAAAGCTCGGTCGTGACCGTTGATGTCCCCGTCACCGTCGAGGTCGAGGTCCCCGACCTGGCACCGCCAGTGGACGAGGAGGAGCCAGAATCAACACCAGTACCTGAGCAAGAAGGCACGCTCGTCGGCTGGGTCCACAGTTCTGAGCAAGATCTCGGGGATCTGGACTTTCCAGGGGGGATCTATTCCCTGGAGGGATACTCTACCGACGACTATAGTTGGGAACCTTCTCCCACGATCGCCTTGCATTGTTATTCGGCCGAACCGGGCTTCAGCTTCTTCACCAACGCGCTTCTCTTCAACGATTACGATAGCGATCGAATCAGTGTCTATTGGAAAGTGCTCAGTGGGGAGGAAGACCTCGTTGGAGAATTCCAACAGTGGCGCAGTAACGAGAAGAGCGATTCTCTCGTGACCCCAGACGACCCGACCGGCATAGTTTCCTTCCTTAGAGAAACCGGCTCGGGCCTTGTCTATATCGGGGCAATTGACTGGATCGACACCCAGTACTCAATCATCCTTAAGATTGACGGCGTACGGGATGTTCTCGATGCCCTGCCCTGCTACCAAGACGAATCGTCGGGGTGATCGCTATGGCTGGGAGGGTGAGACTACGCTAGATCGAGACTGGCATGCTGCTCGCAGTGGCGACTACACTCGCCCGCTGCAGGTGCGCCGTTACTCGTCTACCGATGTGAACTGAGGACACTTGCCTATTGGCTGCGACGGCGGCTACCTCGTGATCGTTGCCCCGTACTACTTACACGCGGTCGCTGGCATCGGGGACTCACATTCATAATCCTCGGTGCGCCAGCACAGAGCTATCGGGGCATGGGCGGAGACGACCGGCGGGGCTAGGGACCGTCTTGGGTCGCGCTGGACCGACGCGGAGCGTAAGGAGTTGCAGGCCTGTTGGCCGAGTCCGGCCGTCGCGACGCCGTGCGGCGGTTCGTCGCGGCCCGCGTGAGCGGCCCGATCGCGCTGAAGCCTATACGGGAAACTTGCCCCGCCGCCGCGCCCAAGTAATCACGAAGATCCCGCCTGCGACGCCCGCCGCCACGCCGATCCCCACGGCGATCCAGTCCCAGTCCGTCTCTCCAGCCCCTTGTGATGCGACCGGGGGCGGATCTGGCTCCACGACTTCGGGCGGGGCGTCGACGGGCGGAGCAGGCTCCAGGTTGGCAGCCGTCGCTTGTGAGGCGACCGGAGGCGGATCCGGCTCCACGCTTTCGGGCGGGGCGTCGACGGGGGGAGCAGGCGGCGGCTCGGCAGCCGCCTCAATGTGCGCTTGATCGTAGGCGAGGGCCTGGTCGTCACTCCCCGGGAGGGGAGCCCTGCCTTCGCCCAAGTGGGCGACATCCCCGTCGAAGATCATCGTGCCCGCACACCAGCTGGTGCCATAGAAGGGAGGACCGTCCGCGTACACGAGATATTCCTCGCCGACGTCAAACTCAAACCCGCAGGCTTCGTTAGCGCCAACCACAGCGATCACGAGGTTCTCGGCGACCGCGCCCTTCCATACCGTGTCCACCTGAAACTGCACCGCCGAGTCAAGCCACGGCTTCGGGCTGTGGGCAGCGGGAGTGAACGGCGCCATCGCCGTGACGCGCCCGTGGAAGACGGTCGATGCCATCTCGAACTGCTCCAGCGGGGTAAAGATCACACACGAACACGCCTGCACGGGGTGCGGCGTCGCCAAGAAGACCCCGAAGCCACTCAGGAGGATCGCGAACGCGCCGCCGACCAACCACCGGATCATCGCGCGCTCCTTGCTGGGGAATCCGCTGCCGCCCAACCGCGCACGCGGGCCGGACTTTCCCGATCCGTGCCCCCAGACAACAGCCTCAGTCTAAGGCTTCGTCCCGCGCGCGCAGCTCCGCTTTGCAGTGGGCCGTGGACCCGGCCGCCGCGGGGCCGTGCGGCGGTGCGTCGAGGCCCGCGTTAGCGACCCCTTTTCGCGCTAGCATGCCCCGATGAAGGACGATCTCACGGAGGGGACAGCCAAGAAGCGCCGTAGTTTAAAGGACGCGCGAGTGATGGCTACTGTCGAGGAGTTGACAGCCAAGAAGCGCCGCCCCTGGGAAGAAAAGAGAGCCCAGGAACGACAGCCACGACCGGGGGAACTGACGCTCTACCACGGACGCGATGAGGGATTCACAGCCCAAATCGGGGCCTACCTGACACCGAGTTGGGATGCGGCTTGGCAATATACCCACCGCCGGAGTCACTCGGGAGTCGTCGACACCGTCCTGCTCGATGTCACCGGGCTCGTCGTCAAGGAGGTCGATTGAGACTGGCACGACGCCTTCGAGGGGAAGTTCCCCAATGAGGAGGACAAGGGGCTAGACGTGGCGATCTTCCCAGACGGCTTCGATGATTTTCCCCACACGAGCTACCTGCTCCTGACCGAAGCAGCCGTGCAGGCCGTGCGCGTCGTCGACCAAGAATTCCTCGAACAGTACTGTGCTGTGAGGCTGGGTGAGGGCTGTCTGGGGACGTACAACAGCGAGGACGAGGCCTTCGATGGTCTGGAGTGGCCAGAGGACAAAGTCGTTCCAGCCACCGAGTGCCCGGACGGTCACTGGATCGAGTGGGACGAGCGAGATAGTCCGCCGCCGCCGAGCCGCCCCTAAGACCTAACGTCTCGTCGCCTTTGGAAGCCACTCCCGTGCCATTTCTTTCGAGGCACGGGCGGCGGGAACGAGCCGGCATCAGCTGCTCGTCCGATCCCTCACTCGAACGGTCTGATGCTCCACCGTTAGAGGTGTCGGGGACGTTAAGCGGGAGCAGCTGGCGAGCCAGGAGCCGCCTGGGGGCGCGCCGTGGCGATCCGGCGGTTACGGCGGGTTGGGGGGCGCGAAGAGGCTGCGGGCGATGGCGAGAGCGCCGTCGATATTGCTGCCAAGGAGGGTATCTTCCCCTGGGGAGATATAGTACTGGCTCTCCGTAGCCGGGTCGTAGACCCAGACCGCAATAGGGAACCAGGGATCATGGTTCGGCCCCGGGGGACTGTATACGACCCGCGCCGGGCGGCCGGCGAGCACGCGCGTCTCGTAGACGCCCTGGTTCCCTCCAGTGGGATCCGCCGTGCGCGCGAGCCAGCTCGCTTCGGCAGCCCACCGCCGGTCGACCGCGTAGTCCCCGCAGATCCCGACGCCGCCGATGCCGCGCGCGTTCACGTAGGTCGCGCAGTAACCGCGGGCGGTCCTGCTGGGGCCGCCCGTTCGCGCGCCCGCGAAGGTCCAGTCGGCGGGCAGGGCCGGCTCCCGCCAGTAGCGGAATCCGCGGGCCACGGTCAGGTCATCCGTCGAGGACCCGGGGCCGCCAAAGAGGGGCCCGCTCGCGATTCCGGGCGGCCGGTGCCCTGTTCCCGCCTCGGTCGCCCCGGTCCAGTTCTCGGGCACGATCTGGTAGATCCCGTGGATCACGGGGGTGGTGAGGCTGGTCCCGCCCAGGTCGGGCAGGGCACCCCAGTCCAGGGTGGCGGCGGTGGTCGTGGCGATGGTCCCCGCACAGCCGGCGAAGGCGTAGGTCATCCAGGCCACGGCTAGGAGCTTCTGGGGCACGGTGCCGGTGGGGTCGAGTTTGACTTCCATCACTTGGTAGCGCACGAAGCAGTCGTCGGCCTGGCGCCACTCGAACAGGTCCCCGGGGGCGACGGCGTCGTAGAGATCCGTTCGGGAGATGCCGTGGGCATCGGTGGCGTGGATCAGCAGGGCCGTGGCGGTGCCGTCGCGCAATTCCTCATAGGTCGTGACGACGCTGTTGGGATCGTTGGGGTCGGCCAGGAAAGCGTAGTGGCCTGGTTTAGTGACGGTGCCGCTAAGGTCGTAGGTGTCGTAGAGGAGGAGAGGTGGATTGGCGAAGAGGCTGCGGGCGATGGCGATGGCGGGCTCGATGTTACCGCCCTGGTGGGTGCCTTCCCCGGGCCTGATGTAGTAGTAGCTCTCCGTGACCGGGTCGTAGACCAAGACCTCGGTAGAGAGTCCTGGATCATGGTTTGGCCCCGGTGGACTGTAGGCAACCCGTGCCGGCCGGCCGGCGATCACGCGCGTCTCGTAAACGCCCTGACGCCTCTCACTAGCCTCCAATCCGGGCGCGAGCCAGCTCGCCTCCTCGGGAAGGCGCCGGTCCACCGCATAGTCCCCGCAGATCGTGACGCCGCCGATGCCGCGGGCGTTCACGTAGCGCACGCAGTAGCCGTGGGCGGTCGTGCTGGGGCCGCCGGTTCGCGCGCCGGCGAAGGTCCAGTCGGCGGGCAGGGCCGGCTCGCGCCAGTAGCGGAACCCGCGCGCCACGGTCAGATCATCCGTCGAAGACCCCGGGCCGGGAAAGAGGGCCCGGAGATCGAGCCCCGGTGGGGGGTGCGCCTGCCACGCCTCCGTCGCCCCGGTCCAATTCTCGGGGACGAGCTGGTAGATGCCGTGCACTACGGGCGTAGCGAGGGCAGTGCCCCCCAGATTGGGCAGATCGGCCCAGTCCAGGGTGGCCGCAGTGGCCGTGGCGATGGTCCCCGAGCAGCCGGCGAAGGCATAGGTCATCCAGGCCACGGCCAGCAGCTTCTGGGGCACCGTCCCCGCGGGGTCCGCTTTCACTTCCGTCACCTGGTAGCGCACGAAGCAGTCGTTCGCCTGGCGCCACTCGAAGAGGTCACCGGGGGCGACCACGTCGTAGAGGGCTGCTTGGGAGACCTCGTGCGCATCGGCCGTGTGGATCAGCAGGGCCGTGGCCGTGCCGTCGCGCAGCCCTTCGTAGGTCGTGACAACGCTAGTGGGGTCGTCCGGATCGGCCAGGAACGTGTAGTGGCCCGACTTTGCCACGGCGCCACTGCGGTCATAGGTGTCGTAGAAGAGGGGCGGGGGCTCGGCCACCGCAGCCGGGGGTTCTGGGGGCGCGGTGGGCGGGTCCGGCGTGGGGGGTACGACCGTGTCGGCGGGCGGCTCCGGCAGGGCCGGATCGGGCGAAGCGATCGGAGTTTGCGGAGTCGACGCTGACGGGATAGGTGCGTCGGGCGCGGCTGGCTCGACCGGCACCGCGGGCGGCGGAGTGGTCTCCGAGGCCGCAGGCGGGGGCTCGCCGGCCGGGGACCCACACGCCGCGAAGCCGATCGCCAGCAACCATACGAGGACGGGCACGAAGAGGAGGCGCCACGATCGTCGTGCCCGTGGGATCGACGCGGTGTCCCCCTTCCAACCGTCTTATCTAAGTTAACGTGTCGCTACCGAAATGGTTCCGCATGGGCCTGCAGACTATTTCTCAGGCGATCCCCCGTGAACAACCCTCTGACTGTTCGTCAGGTCTCCGCATCGAAGCGAAGGCATGAGAGAAGAGGAAAGCACCATGACCAGCCCGAGCTCGACCGAGAAGCACACCGCTTGCTATCACAAGGAGGAGGCTCCCTCGCTGTGCGAGCAGTGCGGCGGTTGTCTCGCCTGCCGGGAGACACGCCGCACTGGCTCTTGTGTCAGCGGCCCGGACTGCCGGATCGAAAGCGAGAACGACCAACCGGAGCCAGTGACCGTGGCCCCGGCCCTCAGCGGAAGGCTCGAGGGCGAGGCCCTGATCGCGCGGAAGCGGCTCGCCGCGGCCGGACGTAACGAGGAATCGGGAACCACCTTCGGGTCGCGCTGGACGGACGCGGGGCGCGAGGAGCTACAGGCGCTCTACGACGAGCACGGGCAGCGCGAGGCCGCTGCGCTGTTCGTCGAGGCACACCCACATCGCACGATCGAGGGGGCGCGCTACCAGATCGACCGCAACCTCAGTAAGCGGGCCTAGTAGCCTCCTTGTCGGCCTTCCCGTGGTGCGATGCTGCTGTGGCAGTGAGTGCTGCGGCATCTTAATCCTCGCCTGCTCGCGCGTGTCCATAGGCGGGGAGTGAGGCCGACCAGCGTTATCATCTGACCGTCGCTCCCTCAGCTACTCGCATCAGGTAGTTCGCAAAGGCAAGCAATTCCAATGCGACCTCTGCATCGTCGTGGCGATCGAGATCATGTGTCCGGACATTACGCACTGCTGCCATCGCGCCCGCGAACAGCATCATGGTGCCAATCTGTTCGTCGGTGTCGGTGCGGTTCTTCAAGTCATTCACCGCGAGCTTTGGGTTCTTTTCCGAGAATGCCCGCTCCATCAGCGGCCGTCCCTCATTCGCGAACCCGGTACGCTTCTTTACGACGCTGTTTACTGCCTTAAATCCCTGCTCAACCGCGCGAGCGTAGTGACCGTCGGCGAAGAGTTGGCGTGAGGCTGCGGACAGCCCACCGTGGGTTACCAATACATCGAAAAGGTCGAGCGGCTCAAGAGCCCGTGCTCGGCGTGCGCCAATTCTTGTGGCGACAAGCTCAAGTGCTCGAGCACTCTCGAGCAGAGCCGCAAGTTCCACGACTTATTCAGCGCCCGCTTCGTTGTAGAAATGCTTTGCCATGCTCGAGAAGATCTGGTCGATCTGCTCTGGTGTCATGTCCGGCGCAATGTTCACCTGTACAGCGATCTGTGGTCGAGGCATTTCGAACCCGGCCTCCATGGACTTGTCTTTCGCGTTTCGCGTCGACGTACCTCGCGATCGACGCTGTCGGTTTTCTGTCACCCCCTCGACTTTGGAGGGTGTTGGACGGTTCTTGCGGTCAGTGGGTTTCTTCTTTGCAGCGCTGGCCCCTTGGTCGGGGTTCAACTTCGCTGAGGCGATGAGAGCGTATGTCCTGGCAGCGTTGCCAGCCGATCCCGATCCGAGGCGATGACTACTACTCTGAAACCACTGGGCCACAGCGGAGGTATTCGGTTCAGGGCCCGGTGCTGCTGATAAGAGTTCATCCGGATACACATGGCTGACGATCTCTGCACAGGCGTCAGCGTACTGAGCGTCATTGCGCCAGCGGTTCGCCAATTCTGTGGGCTCGTTGTCCTCGCCAACGAGCCCGAGGAGCTTGAGGTTGCGGAGGACGGTCTTTGCGGCGCTCTCCTGCACGGAAAGGACAGCGGCCAAGTAAGGGGAAGTGACTTGTTTAGGCAGGGTGCGCTGAAAGGCGCTCCTAAGTGTCCACCATGACTTGATATTGATGATAGGAGCCGCAGAATCGGCCATCTTGTACCTTCTTTGGGTTAGGTGTATACGCCCAAGGATACATCAAGATGAATGTGTGCGTTCTCAATAGGGGTGTTAGCGGGGTGCATTGGCGTCACCGCTAATGTTCCCCTCCAGCGCATCCGCCGACCTACTGGCCTTTCAACAGACCGTGGCCCCCGGCCGCCACGAGGCCGTGCGGCGGGTCGTCGAGGTCCCCAGTAGGCTCAAGGCGGATTTACTGGCCCGTCAGTGGACCGTGACGGTCCTCCGCCCGGTTCGCCTAACCGGGGTATAGGCAAAAACCACTGGATTCGTAGGGAAATCCGCAAGTAGGGTGGTGGAGCTGGGGGGGCTCGAACCCCCGACCTTTTGACTGCCAGTCAAACGCTCTCCCAGCTGAGCTACAGCCCCACGACAGTTGTGAGGATCCATCGTAGGAGGGGTGCGATCGCACGGCAACGGCGCAGGTGGTGGATGCTTGACGTGGGATCGCTCTGTGGTGATGCTTTGTTCGGAGAATGTTTAGTGCACATGCAGACAGGGTGGGTGGAGTGAGTTCCGAGCGTCCGCTGGCACTAGCGGGGATTCGTGTCTTGGATCTCTCGCGGCTGACGCCGGGGCCGTATGGGTCGATGCTGCTGGGGGATATGGGAGCGGATGTGATCATGGTGGAGGAGGCAGGGAAGCCATCGGGGCGCCGGGCTGGACGGAAGCTGCAGGCGACGGTGCGAGGGGATGATTACTCGGAGGAAGGACGGCGACAGGCGGCGTACTACGCACTGGGGCGCAACAAACGCTCGATCCGGATCAATCTGAAGAGCGCCGAAGGGCAAGAGGTGTTCTACTGCTTGGCGGCGAGCGCGGACGTGGTGCTGGAAGGGTTCCGTCCTGGGGTAGCGCGGCGGTTGGGGGTCGACTACGCGACGTTGTCGGCGCGGAACCCACGGCTGGTGTACTGCTCCCTGAGTGGATACGGGCAGACGGGACCGTACGCGCAGTTGGTGGGACACGATATTAACTATGTGAGCATCGGCGGGGCGCTGGGGATGATCGGACGGCAGGGGCGGCCGCCGGCGATTCCGATGAACACCATTGCGGACTATGCGGGTGGGGGGCTGATGGCGGCGTTCGCGATCTGTGTAGCGCTGCTGGCGCGCCGGCGGACGGGACGTGGGCAGCACATCGATCTGGCGATGTCGGATGGAGTGTTATCGCTGCTGACGGGGATCGGAGCGCTGCACTTTTCGGAAGGGCTGGAGCTGGAGCCGGAGTCGCATCGGATGAACGGGGGCGAGGCGTACTACAACACATATGAGACGGCGGATGGGAAGTGGATCAGCATTGGTTCGGTGGAGCCGTGGTTTTTCGCGCGGTTGTGCGAGATCTTGGGACGGCCAGCGTATGCGGAGGTTCAGTACGACGCGGCGAAACGCGAAGAGATCAAGGAGTACCTGCGGGAGCAATTTAAGACGAAGACGCGTGCGGAGTGGTTTGCGCTTCTTAAAGAAGAAGATGTGTGTGTGGCGCCGGTGTATACGCTGGAGGAGGCGTTCGCTGACCCGCATGCTCGTACGCGTGGGATGCTGGCGGAGCTGGCGGTGCCGGGGATCGGGGTGGTGCGGCAGGTGGGGGTAGGGCCGAAGCTGTCAGAGACCCCCGGGCAAGTGCGCGCACCCGCACCGCTTCCGGGGCAGCACACGGATGAGCTGCTCAAGGAATGCGGCTATGCGGCTGAGGCGATCGCGGCCTATCGGGCGAAAGAAGTCGTCGCTTGATGTCGAGTGAGGCGGTGGGGGCGCTGGAAGGGATCCGGGTTCTGGATTTGTCGCGGCTGGCGCCGGGGCCGTATGGGTCGATGCTGCTGGGGGACATGGGGGCGGAGGTGATCTTGGTGGAGGAAGCAGGGAAACCGTCGGGACGGCGGGCTGGTCGGAAGCGGCCCGATGTCCGAGGAGATAACGAGACGGCAGAGGGGCGTCGGCGGACGGCGTACAACGCTTTCGGGCGGAACAAGCGGTCGATTCGGATCAACCTGAAGAGTGCGGAAGGGCGGGAGCTGTTCTATCAGTTGGTCGATATTGCGGATGTGGTGTTGGAAGGGTATCGGCCGGGGGTGAGCGAGCGGCTGGGGGTGGATTACGCAACGCTGTCGGCACGGAACCCGCGGCTGGTGTACTGCTCGATCAGTGGGTACGGGCAGGACGGGCCGTATCGGGATATGGTCGGGCACGACATCAACTACATCGCCATGGCGGGGGCATTGGGGATGATCGGGCGGAAGGGAACGCCGCCCGCGATACCGGTGAACGTGATCGCGGACTACGCAGGGGGAGGATTGATGGCGGCCTTCGCGATCACGGTGGCCCTGCTGTCGCGTGAAGAGACGGGGCGGGGGCAGTACGTGGATTTGGCGATGACGGATGGAGTGATGTCGCTGATCACCGGGCTGGCGAGCACGTTCTTCGCGGACGGAGTGGCGATCGCGCCGGAGGAGCACCGGCTGAATGGCGGATGGGCGTACTACAACGTGTACGAAACGGCGGACGAGAAGTGGCTGAGCATCGGCTCGGTGGAACCGTGGTTTTTCGCGCGGCTGTGCGAGATTTTGGGTCGGCCAGAGTACGGGGCGCACCAGTACAGCACAGACGCGGCGCTGCGGGAAGAGATGGCCGAGTACTTCCGTGCGCAGTTCAAGACAAGGACGCGCGACGCGTGGTTCCAGACGCTGTTTGACGAGGACATCTGCGTGGCGCCGGTATACGCGCTGAGTGAAGCGTTCGCCGACTCGCACAACCGGGAGCGGGGGATGGTAGTGGAGCTGGAGGCTCCTGGGGTGGGACCGGTGAAACAGGTCGGGGTGGCGCCGAAGTTTTCGGAGACGCCGGGGCGGGTACGGCACACGGCGCCGTACCCGGGACAGGACACGGACGCGATTCTGGAGTCGGTAGGGGTGGAGGCATCGGTGATCGCGGACCTGCGAGCGCGCGAAGTCGTGGCCTAGAGCGAGGCATATAGGTATAGCGAGAGCGGATGGAGCGGGGGCTATCCTGCGCTGGCGTCCCCACGGCCATCACCATGGAGTTGTGTCTGGGTGTCTCCGCCGTTCGGGCACCTGCATGGTGCAGGCGCTCGCTCCTGGAAAATATCGGCCCCTAGCGGGAGGTGTAGCCCGAAAGCACCCGGCCATCTCGGATCTCGACGAGGCGGTCCGCGCGCTGCGCCATGCGGTCGTCGTGTGTAACCATGATGCAAGCCTTGTTGCGGACGTGCACTTCGTTCAACAGTGCGTCGACGACACGGATTCCAAGTTCCAGGTTCAGACTCGCAGTGGGCTCATCGACGAGGAGCAGAGCGGGATCGCGCATGAGTGCCCGGGCGATCGCGACACGCTGGCGCTCGCCCCCCGAGAGACGGGTGGCGATCTGGTCGCAGACCCTGGCCAGATCGAGTTTTTCCAAGAGATCGTCGGCCCTCCGGCGTAGCGTGGATCGGTCGATCCCACCGAATTCGCCAACAAGGAGCAGATTCTCGCGCGCCGTGAGGAACGGCACCATATTGCTGCCCTGGAAGACAAATCCGACCTGGTCACGCCGATAACGGGTCCGCGCCCCGGTGCCGTAGCGCGTGATGTCATCCCCGTCGACGGTAATCTCGCCCGCTGTGGGAGTGAGCAGAGCCCCGATCAACGCGAGCAGTGTGGACTTGCCGGAGCCGGACGGACCGGCCAACGCAACCCCCTCGCCACGCTCCACAGCAAGGGTGACCTCCCGCACCGCGTC
The DNA here is from genome assembly GCA_965220315.1 of Dehalococcoidia bacterium. Taxonomy (GTDB): domain Bacteria; phylum Chloroflexota; class Dehalococcoidia; order Bin125; family Bin125; genus JAPOXK01. Next base: position 1,463,609 of record CBDCPP010000001.1, on the reverse strand, counting down.
GACACGCTGTAGCCCTTCACCGAAGGACTTCGTGACATCGCGAAGCTGAAGGATGGTCATACCGAGCCTCTATTGCTGCTGCATCGCGATGATGGGATCGATGGAGGCCACTTGCCGGGCCGACAGGGCAGCGCCTACCAAGCCCGACACGACCACCGAGATCGACGCCGTGGCGATGGCTCCCGAGGTGAATCGGATTGGAATGGCGTCCGATGACAGGACTACTGCCTCCGTCAGCAGGGCGAGGCCGACCGCAAGTCCGACTCCCACGACGGACACGACGAGCACTTGCAGCAGGCCCTGGATAACGAGATAAGTACCGGAGGCTCCGATCGCCTTGAGGATTCCAAGCAGGGCCGTCTTCTGGAGAGTGATGACGTAGAAAAAGACGCCGATCACCATCGCGCCGATCAGCAGCCCCATGTAGTGGAGCGCGTTGACCGTCGACTGCTGAGCCCGCACGCCCTCAATGTTCTCGAAGCCGGCCTGCTTCGTGACGGTCCGCCATTCCGCGCCGCTCCTGCCATCAAGCTGCTGTCCCTGCAGCAGCACGACGCTCGCGGCCGGCTGCTGGGCCAGGTCGCCCTGGAAAACGATCTCCTGCCACGCGGAGAGGTCGATGTACATCGCGGGCTGGAAGAAGAAGCCCTGGTCGACGATCCCGGTCACCGTGAAATCTCGTGTGTCGAAGCCGGCAGGTAGAGCCAGAGAATCGCCGACACGCGTCCCCGCGAGACGCGCCCATGTCCTATCGATGAGGATCTCATTTGGCCTGCCAATAGACCTGCCCTCGATGACCTCGGGTTCGGCGAACGAGCCCGGGATCACGCCGAGGACCGCAGCGGTGTCGCTGGTCTCGGGAGCGTACGCAACAACCACCGCGACGTAGCCCAGCGGCGTGGCGTGCTCAACCCCGGGGGCCGCCTGGATCTCGGCGACGTCGCGGTCCGTTAGGCGAGAGCGGATGACTGAGAGGTTCGAGTTTCTGGCATAGGCGAGGTAGTCGCCGTTGAGGTTCAGCAGGGCTGTTCCGGCCTGCTGGTTCAGCCCCAGCCCCAGACCCGTGACCATGAGGATCAGGTAGGCGATCAGCGCAACAACGCCGGTCACGAATCCGAACTGCAGCTTGCGGCGCCTGATCTCGGTGAATGCGAGCACTCGACCCTGACTTTCGCGTGCGGGGACCGCGCCGGATATCTCGCTCCTGCGAGGCTCCCATAGACTGGTGCAACGGGCGACTCGCACTCCTTGAGACAGGCTCGCGACCGTCGGTTGGCTGCCTGCCCCTAGATTTGTTACTCCGTGCCACGAGCATCCGAATCCGGAGCGCCCTTCGTCGGGGACAGCAAAGGACTGCGCCACTATCCACGAGACACGAGTTCCTCAGTGGCCACTCCCCTGCATCCGGGTATAGTTGCCGGGGTTGCAGGAGTTCGTGCTCAAGTTGCCCCGTTCGCTCCACCTTTAGGGAATCCGCACCAGCGCGGTGCACCGACACGTTCAGGATCTTCCAGCTCCGAGCCGATAGGGTGACCACGAACTCCAGAACGTGGGACTGCCCACGGTCGAGTCTGGTCCGCCAGGGCAATGTGTTCCGGACGCAGCCAGAGTCGCAGCGCTTCCTAGCGGTGGCGGTGCTTGAGGCAAGCATGCAGCACCCCCAGCACCACTTGCAGGGCTGCTAGCCGATGGGTGTTGCCGCGATTCTCGCGGACGCGGTCGTTTGGGCCTGTACGACCACGTTCATCACGTCCAGGCTCAGTCGGATCGATTTCCTCTCCGTCGCCACGGTGCGCCTGGTCTTCGCGACCGCCTTCATCTGGCCGGCGCTGTTCATCCTGGGCGCCCAAGATGACCTCTGGCGCATGAGCTTTGACACCATGTGGCAACTCTTTCTGGGCGCCTTGGCCGGCTACACACTGGCCGAGCCCGGCTACGCGCTGACTCTCTCGTTCCTCGGTCTCACCCGCGGCTACACGCTGGTCATTGGTATGTTCAGTCTCGCCGCTTTCGTCATGCCCGTCATTTTCTTGGATGAAACCGTCAGCTGGCAGGCGGCGGGGGGCGGGATCTTGATCGTGGCCGGGGTGATCATTGTCACGTTCCGAGGCCGCGCGCTGCGTCCCACCCCCGCATTCGTAGGCGAAGGCCGCGCGCCCCAACTTGCCGGATCCGATGAGTGGGCGCGCGCTGGCTCCGTTCGCCCCAGAGCTGGCGCCCCGGCGGCACCGGCCTCCGTCCGCATTCCCGGCACGTCGCTTGCTCTGCCTCGGCTCCTCGGGAGTGTTGTCGTTGGCGTCGTGGCCGCCATCCTCTGGGTGACAGGAACTACGATCCTGCGCGCGCTGCGCTCCGCCGCGCTCCCGGATGGAGGCCGCGCGCCCCAACCTGCCGGATCCGATGAGCGGGCGCGCGCCGGCCCGTTCGCTCCAGAGCTGGCGCCGCGGCGGCACCGGCCTCCGTCCGCATTCCCGGTACGCCGTTTGCTCTGCCTCGGCTCCTCGCGGGTGTTGTCGTTGGCGTCGTGACCGCCATCCTCTGGGTGACAGGAACCACGATCCTGCGCGCGCTGCGCTCCGCCCCCGTGTTCGTAGGCGAAGCCCGCACGCCTCAACCTGCCGGATCCGATGAACTGGCTCATGCCGGCCCCGTTCGCTCCAGAGCTGGCGCCGCGACGGCACCGGCCTCCGTCCGCATTCCCGGCACGTCGCTTGTTCTGTCTCGGATCCTCGCGGGTGTTGTCGTTGGCGTCGTGACCGCCATCCTCTGGGCGACGGGAACCACGATCTTGCGCGCGCTGGCGCCGGGCATCGATGCGGCCGCGGTGGCCACGGCCCAACTGACGCCCGCGGTGGCGACGAGCGTCGTCGTGTTTTTGCTGGTGCGGCGCGGTCGCGTTTTCGGAAGCGGTGTCACGCCGGGCACTGTCTCCCTGATCGGCCTCACGGGGGCGATGACCGCTGGGCTCGGTACGATTCTGGTGGTGTTCGCCGTGCAGCGGGTCGGCGCCGGCCCCACCGCGGTCCTCTTCGCGATGTCGACGATCTTCGCGCTGCCTCTCGGCGTCATCTTTCTCAAGGAGCGTGTTACCGTCTGGGGCATCGTCGGCGCCGCCATCGCGGTCGGCGGAGTGGCGCTGCTCGTCTAAGCTTTTTGAGGCCACGCGCCCGCGCTCGAGGAGTCCCCCTATGCCCGCTCTCGGTATCAAGTTCCCGGACACGGATTCCCTCGCCATCGAGGACACGCTGGAGTGCGCCCGCGCTGCGGACGCAGCCGGCTTTGAGTCCCTCTGGATGTCCGACTACGCTAGCGGCGACGTCTTCGCCGTTCTCTCCGCGTGTGCGGTCGCGACGGATCGGATCAAGCTCGCTCCGGGCGTGGCGATCATCTACAACCGTGCTCCCGTCGCCATGGCGCTCGGGGCGGCCTCGCTCGACACCATCTCCAAAGGGCGCGCCTTGCTCGGTCTCGGGATCGGCCACCGCAGCATCGTCGAGGACCAATTTGGCGGCTTTGCCTATGAACGCCCGGCCCGGCGGCTGCGCGAGTACACGGAGATCACCCGCCAGTTGCTGCGCGAGGGCGAGCTGTCCTACCGCGGTGAGATCTTCTCGCTTGATTACAAACCCTGGGTCCGGTTCCATCGCTCTCACATTCCCATCATTCACTCGCCCTTCGTCGAAGCGTCGGCGCGCCGTGCCGGCATGCTGGCCGACGGGACGCTGCACACCTGCGTCACGCCCGGTCGCGTGCGCGCCAACGTCGGCTGGATCGCCGAAGGCGCGCGCGAGGCAGGGCGCGACCCGGCCGCGATCGAGGTGGGCGCCTATCTCTGGACGGTCGTTGCCTCGGATGCGGAGACGCGCGAGAGGGGCCGGCGCCTGATCAAGCGCCAGCTCGCTTGGTACGCGGGCGAGCTCCCGCTCTACGCGAACCTCCTGCGGGCAAGCGGCTTCACCGACAACGTCGACCGCGTCGCCGCGATCTGGCGCGGGGGCGATCAGGCCGCCGCGGTGGACGCTGTGGCCGATGAGATCGTCGACCAGGTGGGTCTCGTCGGGGATTTGGATCATTGCCGCGCCCGCGTGCAGGAATACCGCGAGGCCGGGCTGCAGCGCCCCGTGATCTATCCCATGCCGCTCGCCCCCAACGAGACCAAGCAGGCTTTCCTGAGCGCGGTGCGGATCTTAGAGGGCTAGATCGACACCCAAATCCGCAGCCGGTCTTTTCCCGCTGCCGTGTCGTCGCAAGGTGACGAAATCGCCGCCGGCGGCGCGCGGGGGACTGTGGGTTGGCGTTGACGCCTCCATTGCCGCGCTTGTGCGACTTTGCTAGCGTTTTAGTCCCCTGGGGATTCGTCTAGTGGTAGGACGACTGACTCTGGATCAGTTAACGGGGGTTCGAATCCTCCATCCCCAGCCACACTTCTCCAGATAGGGAACTACATAACGACTACATTGAGATGGGTCGCGGTCCACTGACGGTCCACTAAATTCGCCCTTCCGCAGAGCACTGTGATCGGAAGGCGCGTTGGGTGACTTGTATGAGAACCGCGTGGAAGAAAGTGAAGATGGAGCAGGGCAGGACTTCCTCGACGCTCGGCATGTGCTGCGATGGCAAGGCCGACAGGGAGGGATGGAACCTCCGCCTACGGAAATGGGTCCGCCGCAGCGAGTTTGACTATCGCGTAATCAAGCAAGGCGACCTCTACACGATTAGGCGCAGCAAGAGGGGATCAGGCATATACAGGAACTCCTGGTACTGGGAGTGCTGTCAGTGCGGACGCTGGCTCGAACGATTTGCTGTACCAGAAGCTCAGGCCCAGGCCATGGAGAAGGACTTGCGAACCTTCGCCTCTGGTGCGACCGCCGACCGCGTGGCATGGCGGCTGAACATGGGCTTCCCGACTCACTTGGAGCTGTTGGCTACGATCGTAGCTGGAATCGTAGTGGTCGCGACCGTCATCTCTGCCGTCGTAGCCCTTGTCAGTGTGGTTTGAGCCGGAGAAGTGATGGGTGTCTGGACTTAAGATTTCCTTAGCGCTAGAGGGTTGGGGCGACTGTCAGGCTGTTGACGTTAAGGCGGTACTAGAGGACGTAGCACGGCATCTATGCCAGCCGCTGAGGCTTCCGGTGCAAGAGACCATTTGCGTCGTCCCATCACCGGAAAACATCCATCATCCAAGAACCCTAGATCGCCTTTCTCCAGCGGACCCAATCGTCATTTGGCTTTCAGCCCGCAATAGACTTTGGGCAAAGTTCTCATATCAATTCTCACATGAGCTCTGCCATGTTGTAAGCGGCCACGAGCGCCTCAAGTCAAACCCAAACAATTGGTTCCACGAGACGATCTGCGAGTTGGCTTCACTTTTCACGCTTCGTCGCATGGCTGAGACATGGCCTACCGCACCTCCCTACCAGCAGTGGGCTGACTACTCAGTGTCACTTTCCAGCTATGCCGAAGAGCGTCTCCAACGCCCGGAACACCAATTGCCTCCTGGGGTGACCCTATCGGACTGGCTGACATCGCAAGAGGATGTGCTGCGACAAGACCGTTACCAACGAGAGAAGAACGGAATCGTGGCAGGTGAACTCTTGCCGCTCTTCGAGAGTGACCCTTCCGGATGGAATGCAATCCGCCGCTTCCCTAAATCCTCGCTAGGTTTCAAAGAGTACCTTCTTGAGTGGCGTTCCCAAGTTGATTCGATGGATCAACCGTTCGTCGGCACCATCATTCAGCGGTTCGAGGATCGTCCGTGATCGTGGGCTAGTCCTCGACTAGCGTGCAGGTGAGATCGTCGATACGCCAGCGCTCGTACATGGTCATGGCCTCGGGGGTGGGCTGCCTTCGTCTTCGCGCCGAGCGCCCCGGTTTCGTAGTCTGCGCTTTACCTGTGAGCGACGGTCTGTCTAACCGGCTCGCTTACTGAGGTTACGGTCGATCTGGTAGCGCGCCCCGTCGATCGTGCGGTGCGGGTTCGCCTCGACGAACCGCTGCCCCGATGACCTACGTTTCATCGCCGAGCTGTGTCCTTGCCCGCTCCACGGCGGCCCGCAGTCGCAGATTCTGGTACGCCCCCCAGACGATCATCGCTGGGGGCACGACGAGCACGGCGGCGATCAGGGCGTAGGCGATCGTAATCGCCGTGAGCAAGCCGAACTGCTGGAAGGGGGTGAGCGGCGAGAACACCAAGACCCCAAATCCGAGCGCCGTGGTCAGCGCCGAGCCGATCAGCGCCGAGCCCGTCGTCGCCAGGGTGCGGCTGGCCGCCACGTCGGGCGCTCGCGAGGCCGCGTATTCCTCCTTGTAGCGGTGAATGACATGGATGGTGTAGTCGACGCCCACGCCGATCGAGAGCGCGGTGATGAGGGCGGTCACGACGTTGTACGAGATCCCCAAGAGCGCCATCGTGCCGAGTACCCAGACCAGCACCAGCGCGACGGGCGCCACGGCGATCACGCCCAGCGCCGGCTGTCCCTGGGTCACCCAGAAGAAAAGGACGAGGATGATCAGGGCGACGGCGAGGGTCGTCAGGACCGACAGCGCTTGACTCTGGGTAATGGTGTTGGCGATTTCCAGGCCCACGATGCTGCGCGATGTCGCCGTGAATCCATCGTCCTTGCCGAACCAGAGACCGTTGATGTCGTCCAGCATGGCGGCGGTGTGTTCCTGATCGCTGGCGCGCGCACGGAATCGAATCAGCAGCGTGTCGATCCCATCCGGATCGTTGACGAGCACGCGAGCAACCGCCTCCGGGTCCTTGGCCGTCAGCCGCTCGAGGAATGTCTGGGCCAGCACCGGGTCGACCCGCACGCCGACGGATGCTCGCTCGAAGAGCGCCGCCAGCTCTGGGTCGTAGCGGTCCTCGGGCGTTCCGTCGTTGGTAATCCAGTCCAACACGATCAGAGCCAGGGACGCTTGGATGTCGCCGTCCACCCCCCGCGGGCGCCGCAGGTCGTCCCGGAAGGCGTCGGTGAAGTCGAGCAGGTTGAGGATCGTGCGGGCTTGCGTCACCTCCGCCTCGATCAACACCGTGACGTCTTCGGTCGCACCGCCGAAGGCGCGATCGAGGGTTTCTAAGTCGGCGCGCGCGTCGCCTCCCACGGGCAACAGCTCTTGCCGGTGGAAGGTCGAGTCGAGCTGCGTCGCCGCAAGGCCCAACAACACCGTGACGGCGGCCACGACGGCCAGATAGGGAGTCGGTCGGTGAGCCAGTTCGCGCCCGATCGCCGCCGCCGCGCCGCTGATGCCCGGGAGCGCGTTCGCGATCAGTCGCGCCGGCGGCAGCCGGTCTTGACGTTCCTGCCGCCGATCGATCAGCGCCCGCCCGGACGGGATCAGCGTCAACATCACGATCAGCCCGAATGCCACGCCCAAGCCTGCCGTGACGCCGAAGTCGCCGTTCGCCGCGATCGGCGAGGCGAGGTTGGTGAGGAAGCCGGCGATCGTGGTCCCGGCTGCGAGCGTCAGTGGGATGAACACTCGGCGCAGGCCTTGCCGGATCGCGGCCGCCACAGCCTGCCCGCCGTGGCGCTGCTCGCGGTAGAGCGCCACCGTTTGGATGGCATAGTCGACGGCCAAGCCGATCAACATGACCGGCACCATGCTGGTGAGCGCGTTCGGGGGACCGATCACCCCCAGGGCGCGCGGTCCCAGCCAGCCCTGGGCGCCCAAGATCCAGATGATGGTGACGATGAGACTTAACATCGTCAGCGATAGATCGCTCGGCGAGCGCGTAAAGAGGAAGGTCACCACCGCGATCACTATGAGCGCCACTCCCATGAGCCGGACCATGGTGGAGCCCGTCGCCCGGGCGCTCTCCTCGGCGATGGTGGCCGGCGACAGGCTGCGCGCCAGGAGCGGCCCGTCGACGTCCTCCACTAGTTCGTGAATCGCGAGCTCCGCCTGCGCCAGCCGCTCGGCGTCGCCGGAGCTATGCAGGCGCACGGTCGCGATCGCGACCGGCGTCCCATCGGTGTCGCTGCCGATCAGCGCCGCGAGCAGCGCGCGCGCGGCCGCCCATTCGTCGCTCTGCGTGATCTGATCGAGGGCGCCGTCAATCGCCTGTTGGGAGAGATTGGCGAAGTCGTCTCGCCCGAGCACCTGGGCGAAGACCTGCGTGGGTGCAACCACCGCGCCGCTTTGGGCCAGCACGCCGGCGATCCGTGCATCCGTGATCACGTGTTCGATTACCCGATCGATCTGATCGAGTCCCGCCGGCGTGAGGGAATCTCCACGAAACAGCAGCGTGGTCGGCGCGCTTTGCGCGGCGTCTCCGAACCGTTCCTCGATCTTCGACAAGGCCACGGCCACGTCGCCGTCTTCAGGGAGAAAGGTCGACGTGTCGGCCTGCGGCGCGCGCAGCGCCACGCCGCTCGCGAGCAGGATGGTGATGGCGAGGAGCACGGCGAGGGTGACGCGTGGCCGGATCGTGACGAGCGCAATCAAGGCATCGAGGATCTTGCTCATCGCAGCGCCGCTCCGCAGCGCATCTTCGGCTGTCACGCCGAGGCGCGCAATGACTGGCGGGAGGACCCGGAGTCCCGCGATCACCAGCGCTGGGGTTTTCACGTCGCCGGGTGGACGCGGGGAGCCACAAGGCTAGTGCGATCCACTGAGCCGCGCGCGACGGGAACAGTGATAGCCCGGCTGGAGGGTGCCCTTCGGGTTTGATAGCCTGACGCGGGGACCCGATCCTCTGGATCAGTCAGCGGGGGTTCGAATCCTCCGTCCCCGCCACGGTGGGGCCAGCGTGGGATGCGCTGGCAAGGGCACGGCGCATTCGTCTAGTGGCCCAGGACACCGCCCTCTCAAGGCGGAGATCGCGGGTTCGAATCCCGCATGCGCTACCAGCGGACGCAGCGGCTCCCCTCAGGGGAGCCGCTTTTTTGCGTACCGGCTGTTGCGGATCGCTCAGCGGAGCTGGCTCAGCGGGCCGAGGCGACGCGAGTCCGGACCTCTGATCTATGCTGCGAGCCCGGTTCGCTTTACAGACTTGAGGAGCGCCACTGTGTCCGATTCAAGCCCGCAAGCAGTCGTCGATCCGGTCGCATTCGAGATCATGCGTAACGCGTTCAACGCGATCTGTAACGAGATGTCGCTCGTTGTCGTGAAGACGGCGTATTCGACGGTTGTGAACGAGGGGCACGACTTCTCCGCCTCGCTCTACGACCGGCACGGCAAGCTTGTCTCGCAGGGCGAGTTCGATCTGCCGGCCTTCGTGGGGATCACGCAGCTGACGGTCCCCGAGGTGGTGCGCGCGATCGGTCTCGAAAATATGAAGGATGGGGATATCTATCTGATCAACGATCCCTACGTCGCGAGTACGCACTGCAACGATGTCCACCTGGTGAAGCCCCTTTTCTACGAGGGTGGATTGGTCGGATTCGCCACCTCGACCGCGCATTGGTCAGACGTTGGCGGGATCTTGCCGGGATCGCTGAATTCGCGCGCCCGCACGCACTTCGAGGAAGGGATTCGCATCCCCGCCCTGCGTATCTTTCGTGAGGGAGTCCTCAATCATGATGTGCTTCAGATCTTGCTCGCCAACATGCGCGAAGGCTGGGAGCGCAACGGCGACCTGAATGCGCAGGTTGCTGCGGTCAACGTCGGCGCCACGCGCGTCCGGGCTGCGATCGCCAAGTATGGCCTCGAACAGATAATGCAATCGATGGAGGAGGTGCAGAACCACTCCGAGCGCCTCGCCCGCGCTTCCTGGTCGGCGATACCCGACGGTGTCTACGAGGGCGAAGACCAGATCGACATGGATGTCTATACGGGGGAGCCGGTCGCGATCCGGCTGAAGCTTACGATCGAAGGCGACCACGCCATTTTCGACTTCAGCGAGAGCGACAGCGCCGCACAAGCAGCGATCAACTGCACGATCGCCGCGACCACTTCGGGCATCTTCATCGCTACGGCCTCCATCCTGCCGCCAATGCCGATGAACGCCGGCGTGATGCGGACGATGGAGATCGTCGCGAAACGCGGCTCGATCGTCTGGGCGCAGCCGCCGGTGGCGGTTTCCGGTCTCGCCGCGACCAGCATGGAGATGGTCATCAGCGCCACCATGCAAGCGCTCACAAAGGCTTCTCCGGAGCGGGGTGTCGCTGTTCCTTACAGCATCCTCAACACGATCTTCGCTGGCAGCGATCGGCGTCCGGGTTTTGAGGCGGACTTCATCAACTATGTGTGGAGCTTCGGCGGCTGGGGTGCGACGAAGTACGCGGACGGCCCCAATGCCGTTGCCTCTGCTTACTCCGGCGGCACTCAGAGCATCCCCTGCGAGATCCAAGAGCGGCGCTATCCGATGCTCTGGCGTCGCTACCAGATAGGGCAGGACTCGGGCGGTGCGGGGCGCACGCGAGGCGGCCTCGCCTTAGATCAACTGATGGAGTTTCCCTACGCGCCGGGCACGCTCTCTTGCATCGGTGATCGGGAGGTCTTCGGTCCCCCCGGCGCTTTTGGGGGCGGGCCGGGCGCGCTAGCGGGATTGGTGGTGAACAAGGGCTCGGAGCAGGAGCGGAATATTGGCATTTTCTGCTCCGGTTCGCCGATCGCGCCGGGCGAGACCGTCGCCTTCTGGTCTGCTGGGGGCGGCGGCTACGATGATCCTCTGGAGCGCTCGGTAGAGGCGGTCATTGAGGACATCCGCGACGAGTATCTCTCCTTGGCGGCGGCGCGGTCGCAGTATGGGGTGGTTGTACGGGCGATCGATCCGCGCCGCCTGGAGTACGAAGTGGATGCCGCTGCGACGGCGAGCTTGCGCGAGGAGATGCGCGCAGCCTCCTAGCGATCTGGTTCGCTCGTCGGCGCCGTGCGATAGACTCATCGTGCTCCTGAGTATCCGGGGAGGTCTCCATGGTCACGACACTCGAAACCCCGCACGCGAGCGATGTCGAGTCGCTGCTGCACCCGATGACGAACATCCTCACGATGGAGGAGGAAGGCCCGCTCATTATTGAGGAAGGGCGCGGGTGCTACGTCCGCGATAGCGATGGCAACGAGTACTTGGAGGGCATGGCCGGTTTGTGGTCGACATCGCTCGGATTCGACAACGAGCGGTTGATCCAAGCCGTCATCAAGCAGATGCGGAAGCTGCCTACGTACCATACGTTTCTAGGCCGCTCGAATTTCGCCGCGATCGAGCTGGCCGAGCGCTTGCTCGCGATCGCGCCGGTGCCGATGTCCAAGGTGTGGTTCGCGAACTCGGGCTCCGAGGCGAACGACCATATGATCAAGTTCGTTTGGTACTACAACAATGCGCGCGGGAAGCCCGAGAAGAAGAAGATCATCGCGCGTGAGGGTGGCTATCACGGGATCGCGGTTTCCTCGGGCTCCCTGACAGGCTTGCCGCTGATGCACAAGGGTTTTGATCTCCCCATCGCGAACGTCATACACACCGGCAGCCATCACCACTATCGCTACGCGGAGGCGGGGGAGTCCGAAGAGATGTTCGCCAGCCGCCGCGCCGCCGAGCTGGAGCAGCTGATCATTGAGCAAGGGCCGGAGACGGTAGCGGCGTTCGTCGCTGAGCCGGTCATGGGCGCCGGTGGCGCAGTCGTGCCGCCGCGCACCTACTTTGAGAAAGTCCAGGCGGTGCTGCGCAAGTACGACGTGTTGATGGTCGCGGACGAAGTGATCACCGGCTTCCACCGGACCGGTAACACCTTTGCGTGCGAGACGTTTGGGATCGAGCCGGACATCATGATTACGGCCAAAGCGCTATCGTCCGCGTACTTGCCGATCTCCGCTGTGCTGCTCAACGAGAAGGTGTATGGGCCGATCCGCGAGTTCAGCATCGAGAATTCGATGCTGGCGACAGGGTTCACGTACTCTGGCCACCCCGTCCCGGCGGCAGTCGCTGTGGAGACGCTGAAGGTTTACGACGAGATGGACATCGGCGCGCACGTGCGGACAGTGTCTGGTCGGGCCCAGGAGCGCCTGCAGGCACTGGCGGCCCATCCGCTGGTGGGCGAAGCGCAGGGCGTCGGCTTGATCGGCGGAGTGGAGCTGGTGAAGGACAAGGACAGCAAGGAGAACTTCGATCCGGAGGTGGCGAATTACTGCGGCGATGCCGTGCTGCGCCGTGGCGTGATTCTGCGGCCCTGCGCAGGGAAACGGATCGCGTTCTGCCCACCGCTGATCATCGAAGAGTCCGAGATCGATGTGCTATTTGATGCTCTTGAAGGGGCTTTAGACGACACGCTGGAGCACGTGCGGGTGAGCGGCTTGATCTAGTCGCAGGCAGTCGATACGGGCGCGTGTTAGCGTCTTCTTCGGCGTTCCACTGCTATGTAGAGATGGCCGGTTCCAGCAGCGCTCCGTTGCGCTGCTTCATCTTCTGACGAGTTAGTCATCCGGACGAGCGAGCCGCTCTGCGGCGGCGTCGAGGCGCTCCGCGGTTTGCTGGCGGCCGATGAGGGCGAGCGTCTCGAAGAGTGGCGGCGCAGCCGTCTTGCCGGTCGCCGCCACGCGGATCGGTGTGAAGAGATGGCCGGGCTTGCGTTCCAAGCGGTCCGCGAGGGCGCGCAGCGCGCTCTCGATCGCCTCGGCGTCCCAGATAGAGAGGTGCGCCAGGGTTGCGCGCGTGGCCTCCAGCGCGTGCAGCGCGCCTGAGGGATTGTCGCGGAAACCTTTGCCCATCAGATCTTTGTTCCGGTAGGACAGCGGTTCTTCCAGAAAGAAGAAGTCGGTGAGATCAACCACCTCTGTCAGCCGCTTGATCCGTTCTTGAACCAGCGGCCCAATCGTCCGGAGCCGCGCGCCGTCCAGCGGGCGTGTAACCGAAGGGGGCAGACCATCCTCCAGCCAGGGGCGCAGGCGCTCCGCGAACTGATCTGGAGGCAACGCGCGCACGTAGTGCCCGTTCATGGCTTCGAGGCGATCGAGATCGAAAGTAGCACCCGTTTTGCCGACACGCTCAAGCGTGAACCCGGCTACCAGATCCGCCCGCGAGAGGTAGGTGGTCTTGTCGTCGAGGGACCAGCCGAGGAGGGCCATGAAGTTGAGCATCGCCTCGGGCAGATAGCCTTCCGCGCGGTAGTCGGCGATGCTCGTGGCTCCGTGCCGCTTGCTCAGCTTGCCGCCGTCCGCGCCTAGGATGATCGGCAGATGGGCGAAGAGCGGCGGCGTTAGCTCCAGCGCCCGGTAGAGCTGTAAGTGGCGCGGTGTGCTGGGGAGCCATTCTTCCGCCCGCAGCACGTGTGAGATTTCCATGGCCGCGTCGTCGACAACGTTGGCCAAGTGATAGGTGGGGAAACCATCGCTCTTGAGAATCACGAAGTCGTCTAGGAGCGTGTTTTCAAACCGCACCTGGCCCCGCACCGCGTCTGTGACGAGGGTCTCCCCTGCTTCAGGCATCGCGAAGCGAACTACGTGCGAGCCCGCTGCTTCCCGCTCCCGAGTCCGCTCCTGCGGAGAGAGCTTGCGGCAGCGGCCGTCGTAGCCTGGTGGTTGCTTACGCTGTTGCTGCGCCGTGCGCAGCGCCGTCAGACGTTGCGGCGTGCAGGTACAGGTGTAGGCCGCGCGCGCGGCAAGGAGGCGGTCGGCGGCCTCGTGGTAGCGAGCCAATCGTTGAGACTGGTAATAGGGTCCGAATGCCCCGCCGGCCTCCGGCCCCTCGTCCCAGTCGAGTCCTAGCCAGCGCAAGGCGTCTAGCGTCTGGGCGACGCTGCCCTCTACTTTACGATTTTGATCAGTGTCCTCAATACGGACGATGAAGCTGCCGCCATGTCGGCGTGCTAGGAGCCAATTGAACATTGCGCTGCGCAGATTGCCAACGTGGGGCTCCCCGGTGGGGCTGGGCGCGTAGCGGACGCGGACGCTCAACGGACGTGCCGGGCGCGGTGGCGTGTTAAACGCGCGGATCGCGGGGCGCTGGGGCGCAATGCTGCGGTGGGGATAGGGGGTCGCTCTCGTATAACGGCGATCAGTGATTGCATGTCTGCCGGTAAAGGCGCCTTGAAGTGGAGTTCGCGCTCATCGTGTGGGTGACGGAAGCCTAGCGCAGTCGCGTGCAGCGCTTGTCGATCGATCAAGGCGGACCGAATCCCGTACATGTGATCACCGACGATGGGATGGCCGAGCGCGGCCATGTGTAACCGGATCTGGTGGGTGCGACCCGTGATCAGGCGCGCTTCGACCAGGGCCGCGTCGGCGAAGCGCTCCAGCACGCGGTACTCCGTACGGGCTGACTTGCCGCCGTCGATGATTGCCATCCGCGTTGGATCGGATCGGTCGCGTCCGATTGGTGCTTCGATCGCGCCCACCTCTGGGTCCGGCACGCCCGCCGTTACGCAGAGATAGCGCTTCTCCACGGTGTGACTCTTGATTTGGTCCTGTAAGTGGCGCAGCGCTTGTTCTTGCTTCGCGACCATCATTACGCCGGTTGTGTCTTTGTCCAACCGATGCACCAATCCGGGGCGGACGGCATCACCGATCGTGCCAAGATCGGGACAATGTGCGAGTAGAGCGTTGACCAGCGTTCCGTCAGGCTGGCCCGGCGCGGGGTGCACAACGAGCCCCGCCGGCTTGTTGATCACGATGAGCCAGGCATCTTCGTAGAGCACATCGAGCGGGATCGGCTCAGGTTCGGTGAGCAGCCTCGCGGGGGCAGTTGGCCAGACCACCACGGCCGATCCTAAGCCGAGGCGGCAGCTGGGTCGTTCCAGGCTCCCGTCGACGCGGACGTGCCCGTTCTCGATGAGGCGGCGTGCGGCTGTGCGTGAGAGCGTCTCGACGCGGCGAGCCATGAAGGCGTCGAGGCGCTCGCCCTCACGATCGACCAGGTATTCAGTGGGAGGAAGGGCGGCCGGGTCGCTGCTCCACGCGGCTCCGAACTCTGGATCCGTCACGAATCGGGCCCGCCGTCCTCGGAAGGATGAGAGAGGGCGCCGTCGGGACGCGATTTCGAAATGGTGCCACGTCCTAAGTCGCTCCAGAAGATGAGAGAGGCCGCGATCGCGATCACACCGAGCGTGATCCCGGAATCGGCGAGATTGAAGGCGGGGTAGTAGCTGAAGTTGATGAAGTCGGTCACGCTCCCCTGGTAGAGCCGATCGATCAGGTTTCCCAGCGCGCCGCCCAGGATCAACGCGAGCCCTAGACGGGGCAACCAATGGTCTAGGGGGGGTACGAAGTAGTAGATGGCGAGGACCACGATCACGACGACGGTGGTTACGGCCAAGAGAGTGTTCATGTTGTCCAGCAGACCGAAGGCAGCGCCGTCGTTGGTGATATGCGAGAAGCGGAAGAATGATGCGAGCTCCCAGTGCTCCCCGCGGTCCAACGATTCCCGGACGATGGCCTTTGTGATCTGGTCGAATGCGACCCAGGCTGCGACGATCCCCAAGAGCCAGAGATCGCGACGGCCAATCTGCGGCCGCCGCTTCCGCTTCTCCGTAGGATCCGTTGATGCGCGAGTGGTGCGAGCGACAACGTCAATCTCGCTGTTCATCCTGCCAGCTTAACAAAAGAGTTCGCAGACGCCTGCCACGTTTGCTCCGCTCCGTACCTCCCGCCTACGATGATCGCGTCTAAGGCTAGGAGCGTCCGTCACGTACAACGAGGAACATCAGACACGGCTCGAGACTGGCGAGAGGCGTCTTCCACCCGGTCAACGGCTGACCGAGGACTGGCCTGTTCTGACTTACGGTTCGGCGCCACGTATTGACCAGGAATCCTGGCGATTCCGGGTATGGGGTGACGTCGAGCGTGAAGTCACATGGTCTTGGGATGAGTTCCTCGCGATCGGCACCACGAACCGGACTAATGATATCCATTGTGTTACGCACTGGAGTCGGTACGACAACGAGTGGGAAGGGGTCCTCTTCACGGATGTCCTGAGCCGGATTGCCGTGAAACACACCACTGCCGCGATCATGTTCCACTGTTACGGTGGCTATACCACGAACCTGACGCTGGAGGATTTAGCTGCGGACGACCACGCGATGTTCGCCGTGCGCCACAACGGACAACCCCTGGCGCAGGAGCACGGTGGCCCGATGCGATTGGTGGTGCCGTCGCTCTATTTCTGGAAGAGTCCGAAGTGGGTGGGCGGGATGGAGTTTCTCTCAGAGGATCGTCCCGGCTTCTGGGAGATGTACGGCTATCACATTCGCGGCGAGCCATGGGCGGAGGAGCGGTACGGGTAATTGGTGCCGGTCCGCGGCGGGGCTGCCGTTGCTGTCAGGCAGCTGCTTGACAACGGTCAGGAACCGGTCGTATGTTCTGTCGGTTGCCGACCAAACGGTCGGAGCGGGTATTTGCGTTATCCGCCCGGTCAGGCGGCGGTGCAGCTTAAGAATCGAATAGTGCACGAGCGCAAGTAACTCCACCTGCGATGGTGGACATTGATGATGCGCAGCCGGTGACGGCTCGCGCATCAAGCTGAAGGTGGCACACGCTAAGACCGTAGAGTAGGTCAAGCGACTACGGCGCGCGGTGGATGCCTTGGCACTTCGAGCCGATGAAGGGCGTAGTTCGGCTGCGATAAGCCACGGGGAGCCGCCAAACAGGCTGATCCGTGGATTCCCGAATGAGGAAACTCGGCGGCGGTGATACGCCGTCACCCCGGGCTGAACACATAGGCCCGGTGGAGGGCACCGGGGGAACTGAAACATCTCAGTACCCCGAGGAAAAGACAGTATTCCCCTAGTAGTGGCGAGCGAACGGGGATGAGCCCAAACCTGCAGACTTGAGTGGTGCTTGGACCTATAGGCTGCAGGGGTTGTAGGACGCGCCATGTCGGCTCCAATCGGCCGGCCAGCAGTTACCAATCTCCCGGGTAGAGGAAGGTTCCTGGAATGGACCGCCAAAGGGGGTGAGAGCCCCGTACTCGAAACTCGCAGAGACTGCTGGGTGTGTTCCTGAGTACCACGCAACACGGGAAAGTGCGTGGGAAGCTGGGGGGCCCACCTCCCAAGGCTAAATACTCGAAGTGACCGATAGTGAACTAGTACCGTGAGGGAAAGGTGAAAAGTACCCCGGGAGGGGAGTGAAAGAGTCCCTGAAACCGCGTGCTATCAAGCAGTGGGAGGCTGTCCTCGGATGGCTGACCGCGTGCCTATTGAAGAATGAGCCGGCGAGTTACCTTTCGTGGCGAGGTTAAGCCAGTCACTGGCGGAGCCGTAGCGAAAGCGAGTCTGAACAGGGCGATCAGAGTCGCGGGAGGTAGACCCGAAACCAGGTGAGCTACCCATGGCCAGGGTGAAGCGGACGTAAAAGTTCGTGAAGGCCCGAACCTTCTTCTGTTGCAAAAGGATTGGATGAGCTGTGGGTAGAGGTGAAATGCCAAGCGAACTTGGAGATAGCTGGTTCTCCCCGAAATGCCTTTAGGGGCAGCGTTCGGCCGATACGACCATGGAGGTAGGGCTCTGACTGGGCTCGGGGGCAAGCAGCCTACCAACCCCAATCAAACCGCGAATGCCATGGCCGGGGTCGAGCAGTGAGACTGTGGGGGCTAAGCTTCACAGTCGAAAGGGAAACAGCCCAGACCACCGGCTAAGGTCCCGAAATCACGTCTTAGTGGAAAAGGAAGTTGAGCCGCTCAGACAACCAGGAGGTTGGCTTAGAAGCAGCCATCCTTGAAAGAGTGCGTAACAGCTCACTGGTCAAGCAGTTCAGCGCCGACAATTCAACGGGGCTCAAGACGTGTACCGAAGCCGTGGACTTCGGGGTAACCCGGAGTGGTAGGGGAGCATTCTGTTCGGCCGTGAAGGTGGACCCGCGAGGGCTGCTGGAGCGAACAGAAGTGAGAATGCCGGTATGAGTAGCGAAAGGCGTGTGCGAACCACGCCCACCGAATGCCTGAGGTTTCCTACGGAAGGCCAATCCGCGTAGGGTTAGTCGGGCCTAAGCCGAGGACGACAGTCGTAGGCGATGGACAGCCGGTTCATATTCCGGCACCACCGCATGCGTGTTTGAGCGTCAGGGGGGACCCGGGTGGGTAGCGAGAGCGTGCTATTGGATATGGTGCGTCCCGCAGTCAGAGGCGCGGTCGGGGTTTAAAGACCGACCGGTTAAGCGGAGGACTGGGGGGAAGCGGCGACGTCAGTCAATGCAATTCGCGTGATCCCGTCCCGGCCAGAAAAGCCTCGGATGCGAGCGCATGCAGTGCCCGTACCGCAAACCGACACAGGTAGGTGGGGGTAAGTACCTTCAGGTGGACGAGTGATTCCCCGTTAAGGAACTCGGCAAAATCGCTCCGTAACTTCGGGAGAAGGAGCGCCCCGGGCTGTAACGCGTCCTTGCGATGCGTAGCGGCTGGGGGCCGCAGAGAGCAGGCCCAGGCGACTGTTTAACAAAAACACAGGTCTCTGCGAACGGGAAACCGGACGTATAGGGGCTGACGCCTGCCCAGTGCTGGAAGGTTAAGGGGCGGAGTGCAAGCTCCCAACCGAAGCCCCAGTGAACGGCGGCCGTAACTATAACGGTCCTAAGGTAGCGAAATTCCTTGTCGGGTAAGTTCCGACCCGCACGAATGGCGTAACGATCTGGGCACTGTCTCAACGGGAAGCTCGGCGAAATTGAAGTGGCCGTGAAGATGCGGCCTACCCGCAGATGGACAAAAAGACCCCGTGGAGCTTTACTGCAGCTTGGCACTGACGGTCGCCACCAGATGCGTAGGATAGGTGGGAGCCAATGAACCCGTGCTTGCGGGCGCGGGAGAGGCATCCTTGAAATACCACCCTTCTTTTGGTGTCCGTCTAACCTCTGAGCAAGCAGAGGGACCGTGTCAGGGGGGCAGTTTGACTGGGGCGGTCGCCTCCCAAACAGTAACGGAGGCGCGCAATGGTTCCCTTAGGGTGGATGGAAATCACCTGACACGTGTATTGGCATAAGGGAGCTTGACTGCAAGACATACACGTCGAGCAGGGACGAAAGTCGGCCAAAGTGATCCTACGGTTCCGAGTGGTAGGGCCGTGGCTTATCGGATAAAAGCTACCCCGGGGATAACAGGCTTATCTTGCCCAAGAGTCCATATCGACGGCAAGGTTTGGCACCTCGATGTCGGCTCGTCGCATCCTGGGGCTGAAGCCGGTCCCAAGGGTTGGGCTGTTCGCCCATTAAAGCGGTACGCGAGCTGGGTTCAGAACGTCGTGAGACAGTTCGGTCTCTATCCTCTGTGGGCGTTGGAGAGTTGCGAGGCGCTGCCCCTAGTACGAGAGGACCGGGGTGGACGGACCGCTGGTGTGCCAGTTGGGGGGCCATCCCCCATAGCTGGGTAGCCACGTCCGGACGGGAGAAGCGCTGAAAGCATCTAAGCGCGAAACCCTCCTCAAGATGAGCTCTCCCACCGGCTAGACCGGGTAAGGCCACGGGAAGACTACCCGTTAGATAGGCGGCACGTGGAAGTCTGGTAACAGGCGCAGCGGAGCCGTACTAATGGCCGAGGGCTTGACCTATTCTGCGGTTTTAGCAGTGTGTCCCCTTCAGCGAATGTTGTTGGCTCGTGCACTTTTCGAGCGATGCGGGATGGAGCAGTGGTAGCTCGTCGGGCTCATAACCCGAAGGTCGCAGGTTCGAATCCTGCTCCCGCTACCAAATAAGACAAGGAGGAGCTGGCCTTTTGGCCAGCTCCTCCTCAATTAATGGATTGCATATCTAGTCACTTACACACTAATGGAGAAAATGTTTGATTGCTCGTGAGCTTCTCAAAGAGGACTGTGATGCCTACATCACTTGGGCACGTGATTCGTATAATCGAATGCCTGATCCCATTCTCCTTAAGGACATCCAGTGGTGGGGCAACCGTTTATCTAATGATTGCGCGCACGAGCTTGCTGAGTTGGATCGACATACCTCGGTAGGTGTGCGGCATACTGCCCCGAAGCTTAACGGCGCTGTCTACCACATGACAGTGGCGAATCCGGTCACCGAGCTTCGTCTCCGCCAGATCCTTTCACCCTTGGCATCCTGGCTAATGCGAAGGCAAGCTGACCCTACTTTCGCGAAGGGACTTATACGCGAAACTTGCCACGCCGTCACGCATGGGCTGGTTATCCACTGATGTTAAATCCAGCTTTCCGACGACTGGCTTCGTCGGCGATCGTGTCTTTGAGAAGATATAAAGCGGCCTGCTGCTTCATGTTGAAGCCCATAAAGGCAAGTACATCCGACGAGCCGTTCTGTGAAATGAAGGTACGGGCTCTATCCACGCTTTCAAATCCGATGATGAAACATAGGGCTTCCAACTCTAGGGTCGGCCAAGCGCTAGTAACTCCTTCCTGTCTGTGGAGTTGTTCTACTAATTGCCCAATGAGAACGTGGTACGGATTCGCTCCAGGGCGCTCTTCGGGATTGCGGTCTGCGGCTTCCGTATTCATGGCATCTCCTCATCTATGGTTCGGCGCGCGATCCTAACTGATCGCGCGCTTGATGTCCGTCCTCTTTTATGACACAATACTTGCCATGAGGAAGGAAGTGGAGCGGAGGGACAGGATGGTGAAGCGCAGCGGCCCAGGACGATCGGATCGGACAGGAATCACAGTCGTGGAGCTGTTCCGCCTGTTCCCCGACGATGCGGCAGCCGAAGCGTGGTTCGAGGAACAGCGTTGGCCCGACGGGAAGCGCTTCTGTCCCGGCTGCGGCTCCGACGACTACTCCGTGAGCGCGAATCGTAAGCCCATGCCCTACCGTTGCCGCGACTGCCGCGAGTACTTCAGCGTCCGTAAAGGCACGGTCATGCAGTCGAGCAAGCTCGGCTTGCAGACGTGGATCATCGCGATCTACATGATGACGACGGGGATCAAGGGTACGTCGAGCATGAAGCTCCACCGCGATCTCGGCATCCGGCAGGCGACCGCGTGGCACTTGATGCAGCGCATCCGCGAGTCATTTAACTCCGGCATGGAGAAGCTGATGGTCGGTCCGGTCGAAGCGGATGAGACGTACATCGGCGGCAAAGAGAAGAACAAGCGGAAGCACAAGCGCTTGCACGCGGGACATGGCCCGGTCGGGAAAACCCCCGTCGCCGGAATCAAGGATCGCGCGACGAACACCGTGAGCGCCGCTGTGGTGCCAGGAACCGACGGGGAAACGCTCAAGGGCTTCGTCATGGACCACACGACGCCGGAGACGATGGTCTACACCGACGAGTACCCGTCCTACCGTGGACTCCCGAATCACGCGGCGGTGCGACATAGCGTTGGGGAGTACGTCCGTGAGCAAGCGCACGTCAACGGCGTGGAGTCGTTCTGGTCACTCCTCAAGCGTGGGTACTACGGCACGTACCACCGGATGAGCGAGAAGCACTTGCAGCGCTACGTCAACGAGTTCGCCGGACGGCATAATCAGCGTTCGCTGGACACGGCGGACCAGATGGCCGCGATCGCGCGGGGGATGTGTGGGAAGCGACTCCGCTACCGCGACCTCGTCGCCCGGTGACGGATTGACAGTAGATCATCAGATCGTGGGCCGCCGGGACGTGGCGGCCTCTCTCTGACCCCGTCTAGTTGACGGTAAAGGTTACGCTCATCCCTTCAAGGAAGTGACTCTCGGGATTGCCCTGCTCGTCTGGCTCGTCCGGATCCACGATATTACAGATGAGGACGTAGTTCCCGGCCTCCAACTCGAAGATGCCGGAGCTCTGCTCGCCGACCTCGAACTCCTCGATCTCACCGATGAACGCTAGCCCAGCCACCCCCCCCTCTGGTAGGAAACCGCGTTCCTCTGGGTTGTTGAGAGCAATGTCCTGGAGCTGATTGATCGGCAGATCCGTCTTGAAGATGACCAGTTCGTGCGGATCGGCAGGGCCGCCGTTCGCCGCCACGAACCGGACAATCCCAGCGGGAACGCTTCGCGGCACAGGCGTCACGCTGAACTCGCCCAGGGTCACCGTCACGTGCGAGACCGTCTCCATCCCCTCACCGGCTGCATCATCGGACGCGTCGGAACCACACGCCAGCGCTACCAGCGCGCATGCCGCGACCATCAATAGCGCGATTCGCTTTCGCATATACGTGCCTCCCTCTTGTTTGGCTGCGTAGCGGCCTGGGAGCGTCCCTCCCACCAAGCGTTACGCCACTCTGTGATACTAACGCGATCATGAGCAGGCCACCAAATCGACCCGCCGGTGATGCTACGCTGCATCGGAGGAGAAACGTTGTGGTAGAGAAGCAACGGCCATCCAAACGCGGACGCCCGATCACCCGCGAGATCAAGCTGGACGCGACGCCGGAACAGGTTGCGCGGGCCATCTTCGCGGACGCGAAGTCGCCCGATCCGAGGAAGCGCAAGGGGAAAAGCGGCGGGAAGAGTAGAGCGTGAAGAACCTTATCATCGCCCTCTTGGTCGCCGCGCTTGCTGTCGTCGGCGGCTTAGCCTACGCGGGCAGCGTGGATACAACCGCCGATGTAGATGTCACGGTGTGGAAGCACGCAGACAGCGGCGGTATCTATCTCAGCACGCGACCAGCGGGCGGCTCATGGACCACGCATAACACGCCGGTCGATCTGAGCAATCTGCACCCGCAATATCCGAGCTGGTATCAAGGAAGCGC
The DNA here is from genome assembly GCA_965220315.1 of Dehalococcoidia bacterium. Taxonomy (GTDB): domain Bacteria; phylum Chloroflexota; class Dehalococcoidia; order Bin125; family Bin125; genus JAPOXK01. The sequence continues at coordinate 1,441,108 of CBDCPP010000001.1, read as the reverse complement.
AATTACGGTCAGTGTTCCCGTGACGGTTGATGTTCCCGATTCACCTGCTCCCGAAAGCGAGCAATCTTCTAGCGTGACGGAAACGGAAGTGTCCGGCTATTACCATGACCATTGCGCGAGGAACAGAGTGAGCGGCGGCTGCGATCAACGATTTCGACCGAGCTACTATGCAAGACACTTCCACCCGGATTCGTATCCGCGCCACACTCAAGGCGAGCACGAAGACGACTAGCCGTGGCAAGTTTCGCGTATAAGTCCCTTCGCGAACTATGTGATGCCGTTCGATAAGACATTTTTCATTGAGAAATTCAATAAATCGCATCAGCGATGGCGTGCTAGCCGCAAAGAAGCTCTTGATTCAGGAATTTACAATGGCGCCATCAAGACAGACATTCAAAGTTGCTACGCATCAATTAGACCGAGTGTGATAGAGGAGCGGTTACGCAAAGAAGGGATCAACGCTGTGATCGCTCTTGATGTTCGAGGCATGCTAGAGCGCTTTGAAAGTGAGATAGGCGAAGGTCTCCCCATCGGTCCCGAGCTCAGTGGTGTGCTCGCAAATATTCTTTTTCGCGATAGCGATAGGCGGCTGAACTGGAACCACTTTGCATGCAGATGCTTGCGATGGAGCGATGATCACGAGATCTTGGCCAGTACGTACGAAGCAGCGGTGGAAGGATTCGGCCTACTTCGTGAAACGATTGAATCTTTTGGATTGAAAATTAACAGTGAAAAGACTCTTTTGTTTCACAACTCAGAAGAAATGGAAGAACTCCGTAAGAATGATGTTGGTTCACTGCCCGTAGTAGCGGCAGGGAGACGCAGATCTGATGTAGCCAATTTGGAGAGCCAGTTAGCTCACGAACTAGAATCTGAGAAAGCTAATCTAACGCGCCTGCGCTTTCTAATGAAGACTTTGGTGAATTCGAAATCCTCTTCTCGCCCTAGTGATCTGATGCACCAAAATGTAGTTAGGATGCTCGATCGGCCAGAGAGCTGGCGCTTTGCTCCAACAGAAGGCGCTGAGTACCTTCGGTTAAGCATGAGTGTCGATCAGGCCGCACGCGCCATCTTTGTTGCTGAGGATCTTTCGCTGCTTTTCCCCGAACAAACCATTCATCTCGTGCGGAGTACTCGCGAGCGACATCTTGGTCAAATGGAAGGGCATGCTCTTCTGAGGATCGCGCGCAAAGATACAGAAGAACTCGTGGGTGGGACTTGTAGGGCGCGAGCTGCCGAGTTCGGTAGCTTGGCATGGCAGGAACAGGTTGAGAGCGGAGAGTTCGAAATCCTCTCTGATTTCCAGACTCGCGCGTTGGTCGGCTCTGTGCGTACCGAATCCGGACGTTTCAAGAAGTGGCTGGCTGCGATCGGCCCTGAGACCTCGTGTCCCGTAACAGTAAATTGGCGTTTGGAACGTGCTGCGTAACCGAAGCAGGTTGAGTCTTTTACTGACTACTCCATGATGAGGCGGCGGAGGTCGTCGTCAGAGCCGGCGAAGACGAGCCGATCGCCGGCTTCGATGGCTTGGGTGCGCACTGGGTTGAGTTGGACGGTCTCACCGCGGGTGATCATGAGAAGGCGGCGCGTGCTGCCGCCTTTGGCAGAGGCGAGGATCCCCTCCAGGGTCTGTCCGATCCAATTCTCCGGGGGGGTGTAGACGCCGATCCCGTAACCCGGCGTTAGCGGCAGGTAGTCGGCGCTGCCGGGCATCCGAATCAGGTGCGAGAAGCGCTCGCCGCCCTCTTCCTCAGGGATGACGACGCGTTGCGCGCCCAGACGCCGTAGGATCGTTGCGTGCCGTTGGTTGGCCGCCTTGGCGTGAATGGTGGGAACTTGCAGCGCTTGGAGGTTGAGTGCAGCCAGGACACTCGCCTCGACCTCCGTTGTGGCGATCACCCCGACCTCGACATGGCCGACGCCGACATCTTCCAAGGCTTCGGCATCGGTGATATCGAGCATCACGGCCTTCGTCACCCTATCCGCGAGGTCTTGGACGATGCGCTCGTCGCGGTCTAGAGCGAGGACGTTGTGGCCCTCGATCGCCAGGGTACGCGCGAGCTGCCTGCCGAACCGTCCCAGCCCAAGCACTGCGATCTCCATCGACCTGCCTCCTTCAGTTCAGACGCGTTTCCGCTCCACTGCGGCCGCCCGATCCGGTTTTAGCCAATCCGTACGCTTTCCGTGGGGTAGCGATAGCGCACCTCTGGACGCTCTGGCACCGAGAGCGCGATCATCAAGGGCCCGAGCCGGCCGATGAACATCAACACGGTGAGCGTGACCGCACCCGCTGATGACAGGCTAGCCGTCAGCCCTTGCGACCAGCCCACGTTCGCCAGCGCCGACGTTACCTCGAAGAGGAGCGGTAAGAAGGGGGCGTCTTGATCGGTCCAGCTTACGATCCAGGCTCCCAGGACGAGCGTCATGAGTCCCATGATCACGACTGCTATGGCCCGCAGGACGACCGGCTCTGGGATCTCGCGTCCGAATACCTCCGCTCGCGACCGCCTTTTGAGGCTGGAGAGTGCGGCGATCATCACCACCATAAAGGTTCCGATCTTGATCCCGCTTGCGGTGGAGGTGGAAGCGCCGCCGACGAACATGAGCGCCAAGAGGGCGATTGTCGTGGACTCGCGAATGGCGCTCATGTCGACGGTCGTCATACCCGTGGTGCGGTTCACGGAGAGGAAAAATCCGTTCGCGATGACGTCGCCAAACCCTGCCCGATCCAGCACGCGCCCCGTTTGCACTTCGCCCAGTGCGAACAGCAGGAGCGCGAGGACTAACAGCGACCCCATTCCTACGATCACAAGGCGCGTGTCGAGCGACCACCAGCGCGGCCGCTTGCGCAGGTTGAAGACGGTGACGAACGAGAGGCTTCCGAGCAACGCGGCCATTCCCATCACCACCAAGAGGTACGGCGACGCTATTTGCCCCGTGAAGCTCGCCCGGCCGCCCATGATGTCGAAACCCGCGTTGTTGAAGGCGGAGATGGCGTGAAAGAAGGCGCGCCATACACCCAGCCCGGTGCCGTCCGTGTGATCGAGGAACCAGGGGAGCAAGAAGAGGAAGGTCAGGGCTTCGACCACGACCACGTAGATCATCACCCGGCGCAAGAGGCGGCGGATGTCGCGTTCACCGACCGAAAGCAGTTCGAACCCGAAGAACTCGCGGCCGCGCAACCCGAAGTGGCGTCCCCCGATCAGGAGCAGCATCCCCGCGTAGATCGTCACTCCCAGGCCGCCCGCTTGGATGAGCGTGAGGATCACGACCTCACCGAAGCCGCTCCAATGATCGGCAGTGTCGACGCGGACCAGCCCGGTGACGCTGACGGCCGATGTGGCCGTGAAGAGCGCGTCCCAACCGTTGGTCCAAGTCCGCGCTTCCGATGCCGGTGGTAGCGCTAGGAGCAGGGTGCCGAGTGCGATGATCAGCGCGAAGGCGAGAGGCACCATCCACAGCTGTGGATGAAAGGTGACGTGCAATCGGCGCCGGGAGACCTGTACGGTCTCCGGTCGCACCCGCGAGCGCCGGAGCACCACGTTGCCCGGACGTCTCGGATCGGACTGGTTCATGTCCGCCCCTGGCCGTGAGAGGCGATTGGCCTCCCGGGGGCCGCATCCAACTTACGACTGCCTCCCGGATCGAGATACACCAAGCGCCACAACGCCGCCGCCGTCGAGGTAACCGCACAACATTTGCGTGACCTGGGTTTGTAGCCAGGCGGGCGCTGTGGTGCCCCCAGGGGAATTCGAATCCCCGTTACCAGCTTGAAAGGCTGGCGTCCTAGGCCTCTAGACGATGGGGGCTTGCGCGCTGGGTGCACCCGCTTACTTTTAGGCTAGCACGTGCGCTCGCGTTTCCTTTTGTGGCCGTCAACACGGCCCGGTCTGAGCATGCTTGCTCGAAGCGGCTATCATTTTCCAGGCCGCACATGGCCAACGCGTTGCAGAGATGCCAAGAAGGAGAGCAACCTATGCCGATCGCTGCCGGAGCCAAGCTCCCCGCCGATGTCACCGGCTTCGTGATGGAGAACGATAAACCGACACCGAAGACGCTTGGGGAACTCACCGCTGGCAAGAAAGTCGTCATGTTCGGCGTCCCCGGCGCCTTCACGCCTACCTGCGATCAGCAGCACCTCCCGAGCTACGTCCAAGAGCTCTCGAACCTGGGCGCCAAGGGCGTGGACCAAGTGATCTGCATGTCCATGAACGACATCTTCGTCCTCCAAGAGTGGAATAAGGCCAGCGGCGCCTCGTCCATCCTCATGCTGTCGGATGGCAATGGGGACATCACCAACGCACTCGGCCTGGCCCTTGACGGCACGGGTTTCGGCTTGGGGCAGCGGACGACGCGGTTCGCGCTGATCGCGGACGACGGGATGGTGCGTGCTGTTGAAGTGGAGGCGAAGGCGGGCGAGTGCAGCGTCAGCGCAGCCCCCAACATCCTCAGCCAGCTATAGACGCGTCCGCGGTCGACGCGCACCCTCGCCTGCGCGCGCGTGATGCGCGCGCTGCGGGCGCGCTGCGGGATGTCCAGGCCACGCACCCGTACGAGGGGGGCTGGTATAACAACGCCACCTTCGTTCTGCCCCTGCTGGGTGCGATCGGCGTACTGATCGCGTGGGGGGTTAGCGGCAGCTTTGAGCTGCTCGGGCTGAGCATTTTCCTCTTCGCCGTCACGGGCCTGATGCTGCCATTGGTTTGGCTGACATGGCAGCGCACGCCTACGGTGATCGTTGTGCGCGAGGCGAGTCTGGACGCACTGCACCAAGGACGCACGCTGCAATCGCTTGCGTGGAGCCAAGTCACCGAGGTGCGGCGCGTCGAGACGCTGGGTAACGTGCGCTGGTACGTGCTGGCTAGAGACGGGGAGCGCGTCGCGATCGAAGGTGAGATCATGGACGTTCCTGCGCTGCTTGCCGCTGCCCGGCGCCTCGCCGGCCTCTCCGAGGAAGTGCCCGCGTCATAACGGTGCCAGCGCTTATTCCTTGCCGTTCCACAATTTGTGGAGGGTCGTAGGCTGATCACAACCGTCTGTGCAGGGTCCCAGCGGTTCTTGGAGAGGAGTTCCCATGCCAGAGATCACCGTGTTCTCCGACGGCCCCTATCTGATCGACGCCGACGGTCTGATCCTCAAGGATCAGGACGGCAAGGAGATCCCGCTTGGTAAGGGGAAACAGACCGCCCTCTGCCGCTGCGGCCATTCGGATAGCAAGCCGTTCTGCGACGGTACCCACAAGCGCGTGGAGTTCAGGCACAGTCCGAATCGCTGATTGCGTCTCGCGCGAGCGCGGTCGCTGGCCGCCTGCGACATAGAGGTTCCGTGCAGGCCGCTCAGATGGCGATCTCATAACGCGTACGTAATGATCGCCGTTACGCTGTTCGTTACGAAAGCGGCGGCCCGACCGTGCTACGCCGCGCCGCTACTATTTCTCTGGTAGCGTCTGCTGAACGGCGCTCGCCGCTGGGAGTTTTACTGTGCCGTTGGATACCCGCCTCGTCTTCACACCGGACTGGTTCAAGAACGAGTTCATCGGCGTCGAGATTGAGCAGTGGATCGGCGTCGGGGCGCTTATCGCCATCTTCCTCGTCGCGACGTTCATCCTGCGGTTGCTGGTTACGCTCTATGTGCGGCATGTCGTCAGCTCAAGTAACCGTGATTTTTGGAGCCGGGAGCGGAAGCGTCTCAACCGGCCACTGCTCCTAGTCGCTTTGGCTGGCACGCTCCTGATCGGCTTTCCCGTTCTTGATTTCGACTCCGACATCGAGAACGTCGTCAACCTCATTGCGCGCGTGTCCGGCTCGGTCGCGATTGTACTGCTGCTTTTCCGCGCGATCGATATCTTCGCGGACACGCTGCGGCAGCGAGCCGAGTCCACCGAGACGAAGTTCGACGATCAACTCGTGCCGATCGTGCGCACGACGCTCAAGATTTTTGCGATGACCGTGGGTGGTCTCTTTTTGCTGGCCAACCTGAACGTCAACATTGCATCATTGGTCGCGGGAGCCGGCATTATCGGCCTGGCCGCCGCCCTCGCTGCCCAGGACACGATCAAGAATCTCTTAGGCGGTCTCACCGTCTTCACGGATAAGCCGTTCGAAGTCGGGGACTGGGTCGTCATCGGTGACGATGAGGGCACTGTGGAGGAGGTTGGCTTCCGCTCGACGAAGCTCCGGACCTTCTACAACTCGAAGGTCACGATCCCGAACATGAAGATGACCGAGGGAGTTGTCGACAATATGGGCGCGCGCAAGTGGCGACGCTATAAGACCACGCTAGGGCTGGCCTATCACACGCCGCCGGAGAAGGTGCAGGCTTTCGTGGAGGGGGTGCGGGCGATCATCCGCGCCAACCCCTCCATGCGAACCGACTACTACATGGTCGAACTGCACGGCTTCGGTGCTTCCACCTTGGACGTATTGCTCTACTGCTTTATCCGTGCGCGCGATTGGAACGAAGAGCTGCGCGTTCGCCATATCCTCAATCTGGATATCCTGCGCTTGGCGGAGTCTCTGCAGGTCGAATTTGCTTTCCCAACGCAGACGCTGCATGTGGTTGAGACGCCGGAGAGCAAGCCCAGCTATCCGCCGCTTCCCTCGGATGTGGAGCTGGCCCGCACGATTGAAGACTTTGGTCCGGAGGGGAGCGCGGGTCAGCGCGTCGACCGGCCCTTGACACCCGGGTACGATAATGGCTAACTGCGCTTCATCAGCCTTGACGGATCCGTCCTTCTCTGACTTGCGGGTTGCGCCCTCCTCGTTCCGACCCGGATAATCATATTGACTTGCGCTTGAGCGAGCGTGGGTTTCCTAAATCTTTGGGAAAGGGTGCACCATGGCCGAAGAGCGCGCGTACAACGGCAAGATCTTGAACGTCAATTTAGGCTCTGGGGAGATCACTCCAGAGGAGCTTCCGGAGCAGATGTACCGCGACTTCCTTGGCGGGTATGGGATCGGCGTGCGCCTGCTCTTCGATCGGATTCCCAAAGGCGCCGATCCGCTGGGCCCGGATAACGTGCTCGGCTTGATCTCCGGCCTCATGACCGGGACGCCGATCTTCGGCAACCGCTTCCAGGCTGTGTGTAAGAGCCCCGCGACGGGTGGCTGGGGCGACGCCAACTGCGGCGGTGATTTCGGTCCGTATCTGAAGTTCGCGGGTTGGGACGGGATCTTGTTCTACGGCCAAGCGGACAGGCCGGTCTACATTTTCATTGATGACGGTGAAGTGAGCATTGAGGATGCCGCAGAGTATTGGGGCACCGATGCAATCACTGTCGAAAAACAGCTCAAAGAGAAGCACGGCAAAAAGGCGTCGGTCGCCGTGATCGGGCAGAGTGGGGAGAACCTCTCCTACATGGCGGGGATCTGCAATGATCACGGGCGGCTCGCGGCCCGCTCTGGAGTTGGCGCGGTGATGGGGTCCAAGAAGCTGAAGGCGGTGGTGGTCAAGTCCAGCCGCCAAATGATCCGCCAACACGATAAAGAGGCGCGTCAGGTGATGCGGTCTTCTCTGGACGACTTTGTGGCTCCGGTGCGCGATTTCTTCCGCTCCGTCGGCACGACCGGCATCACCGCGAAATCTGCCCACAGTGGAGACTCGCCCGTGCAGAATTGGGGAGGCGTTGGGGTGGAGGTGTTCGAGGATGTTGCTGGCCTGAAAGGCCGGGTCGTCAACGAGAAGATGGAGAAGCACTACGCCTGCTGGCACTGCCCGCTGGCGTGCGGAGCGGAGAGTGTCGAGTCCACGAATAGCCAGTACCCCTACCCGCGCCATACCCACCGCCCCGAGTATGAAACCATGGGCTCTTTCGGGACGATGAACCTGATCAACGACCTAGACGCACTGATCTATGCGAACCATCTTTCAAATGAGTACGGCATCGACACCATCAGCGTCGGAGCCACGATCTCCTTTGCGATCGAGTGCTTCGAAAACGGCATCCTTACCCAGGAGGATACGGACGGTCTCGAGCTGCGTTGGGGCAACGACGAGGCGATGATCGAGCTGCTCAAGATGATCGGCGAGCGCCGTGGCATTGGGGATGTACTTGCAGATGGAGTGAAGGTGGCTGCGGAGAAGATCGGGAAAGGTTCCGAGGAATATGCGATCCACATCGGTGGCGAAGAGCTGCCGATGCACGACCCTAAGCTCCAGCCGGAATATTTCACTGCCTACAAGCTCGACCCGACTCCCGGGCGCCACACGCAGTACGACGCAAAAAACTTAGGAGTGAGATACCCGCGGGCTCCCAAGGAGAAGCAGGATTACACCAACCGGGGCGATCACCACAAAGGTGCCGCTGAGTACATGCATGTCGTCAACGCGACGGGCATGTGCATGTTCATCATGTCGGCGGCGCCTACGGAGCGTTTCACCGAATGGATCAATCAGGTCACCGATTGGGGTGTCACGGCTGAGGAGTTGCAAAAGACGGGCGAGCGGATCGGAAATCTGCGGATGGCCTTTGAGGTACGTGAGGGCAACAACCCGGCGAAGCGAGCGATTCCCGCGCGTATGGTCGGAGCTGGCGACGCCGTGCAGACCGTGGGTCCGCTTGAGGGCGTGACGATCGACGTCGACACGATGCAGCGGGACTTTCTAGCGGCCTGCGACTGGGATCAGGAGACCACTGTGCCCAGCCGCGCGAAACTTGAGGAGCTTGGCCTGAAGGACGTCGCGGACATCGTCCATGCCTAGGCCGACATGGGGGTGACATCGTTACCCTGACCCCCGCCGAGAGTACGCTCGCTGGGATGCGCTCTATACTGCTGGCTGCTGTTAGTACTTGGCGAAGGGAGTCTCAATGGCCGACTCGAAAGTCGTCCTGATTACAGGCACGTCCACCGGCATCGGCGCTGACACTGCACGAGAGCTCGCCGCCCGTGGCCACCATGTTATCGCCACGATGCGGAATCCCGATCGGGACGGCCCGCGTGTTCAGGCCGGATTCGAGGCGAGCATGGACGTGGTTCGGTGCGATGTCACCGACCAATCCAGCATTGATGCGGCGTTCGCTTTCACTAAGGAGAAGTGCGGGCGGCTGGACGCGCTGGTGAACAACGCTGGCTATACGACTTATGGCGCTGTTTTGGAGCAGACCGAGGAGGAGATCCAGCAGGTCTTTGATACGAATCTCTACGGCGTGATCCGGATGATGCGCGCTGCCACGCCGATCATGCGAGAGAGTGGGGGCGGCAAGATCCTCAACGTCACCTCGATCGCCGCCCGCTTGATCGGTCCCTTGTTTGGGGTCTATTGCGCGACGAAGACCGCATTGGAAGCTGTCTCCGAGGCGACCCGCTACGAGCTGGCGCGGCACGGAATCCAGGTGTGCCTCGTGGCGCCCGGGATCGTCAAGACGGATAACCAGTGGCGGTCGTTCGACACTTCGGGCGCCTTCAATGATGGAACCAGTGAATATCAGGAAACCATGCAAGGCATGCTTGACGAAGTTCGAAAGGTCGCGTCCGGCCGACCCGGGGGCCGTCTTAACGCCGTGCAGATGGCAGACCTGATCGAGATCGACGAGCAGCCGCTGCCTCTGCGGGTTCCTGTCGGTGAGGATACAATCCGGGCGTTCACTAACCGAGCTGCAATGAGCGATGACGAGTGGGAAACCATGCTCTGGACCACAGACCAGGAGGGCTACCCCTTCGGGTTCTTTAAGAACGAGCGGGCGGCGCGTGCCCAGCACTTCGGCTAGCACCAGCGGTCAGCGCGCTGTCCCGATTCTTCGTAACCACGACGGGAGCGATCTCTATGGCTGATCCGCAAGTCGTTCTGATTACCGGCGCTTCGCAGGGCTTCGGTGCTGCCACTACGCGAGAGCTCGCCGAGCGCGGCCATACAGTGATCGCGACCATGCGCAACCCGGACCGCGATGCTCCGGCTCTCATCGAAGGGTACGCGGGCCGCATCTATCCCCAGCGGCTCGACGTGACGGACGCGAGTACTATCAATACCGCCGTCTCCGCCGCCCTCGACCAACACGGCCGGATCGACGCCCTGATCAGTAATGCCGGCGTTAGCCTCTTCGGCGCCGTGGAGGAGATCACGGATGCAGAGCTCCATCACGTCTTGGACGTCAACGTTGTTGGCGTGATGCGCGTTATCGGCGCCGTTGCTCCCGGCATGCGAGCGCGAGGCAGCGGTAAGATCATTAACGTCTCTTCTGTGGCAGGGTTGATCGGTGGCCCCGCAGTGGGTGGCTACTGTGCCTCCAAGTTCGCGCTCGAGGCGATCACGGAAGCGCTCCGCTATGAGCTTCAGCCCTGGAACATCCAGGTTGTCGCTGTGGAGCCGGGGGTCGTCAATACGGAGATGCTTCACGGCAATATCTCCGCTATCGCGGCCGTCCGCGAAGGCCGCAGTCAGTATCAGGGTCCCATTGAGGCGCTCATCAAGGGTCTCCGGGCCGTCGCTAATCGCCGCCAGGGCCCACGCAGCGTCGCCTCCCAGCTCGCCGACCTGGTCGAGATCGCAGAACCGCTGCCACTGCGCGTCCCCATCGGAGACGACGCGATCCGCGTTAGTCAGCAGCGTAGCTTGATGACAGACGACGAGTGGGAGGGATTTCTCACCTCTTTGCGCGACGAAGGCTTCCCAGGCTCCTACTTTCGGGCTGTCGAAGAACAAGGCGTCGGCTAGCCATCTCAAAGCTGGGAGAGGTCCGCTTATGGAAGTCGTAGAGAAGCTCACTCCTCGTGTCGTCATCGTCACGGGTGCCTCTCGCGGTGTCGGCCGCGAGACTGCCCGTGAACTCGCCTCTCGCGGCCATCAGGTTATCGCGACCATGCGCAATCCGGACCGTGACGGTCCTGCTGTAGTTCAGGGTTTCGAAACCAATATCCAAATCGCCGCATGCGACATCACTACCCGCAGCGCTACGGAGGCCGCTGCTGCTTTCGCTCTGGAGCAACACGGCCGCATCGATGCCCTGGTGAACAATGCTGCGCTCCTCCTGATTGGCGCTATTGAAGAGGTCGTGGATCAGGAGATTCACGACCTCTTCAATACGAACCTCACGGGCCAGATGCGCATGACGCAAGCCGTCCTGCCCGCTATGCGCCGGCAACGGAGTGGCAAGATCATCACGGTGTCTTCGCTCGCCGGTCGTATCGCCGGGCCTGCCTTCGGCAGCTACTGTGCTTCCAAATGGGCGCTGGAGGGGCTCATGGCATCGCTGCGCTACGAACTCGCGCCCCTCGGCATCGAGGTCAGCCTTATCGTGATGGGCGCCTACCGGACTGAGATACAGTTCAAGAGCACCTTCGTCACCCAGAAGCTGCAGGACGGCACGAGTGCCTACCAAGCGCCCTGCGAGGCCTTCGTTGAGGGTGAGAAGGTTCGGGCCAATCTCAATCCCGGTGTGCGCACCGTCGCCTGCAACATCGCTGACGCTATTGAATTCCCAGACCCATTGGCCCTGCACATCCCCGTTGGCTTCGACGTCCACCGGGTGATGCCCCTCCGCGAGCGCATGAGTCACGACGAATTCGAGGCGATGATCAGCGGCATGCGCAACGAAGGTTTCCCTGGGTCCTGGTTCGGTACGATCGAGGAGAATCCCCCCGTCCCCGTCTCTTAGTAGCCCCGCGTCGAGCAGGGCGGAGTCGGCGATGGGCGCCGGCAAGCGCTTGAAGGAACCCCATGGCCAGTCCCCAAGTCGTCATTCTCACCGGCAGCTCCAGCGGTTTCGGTGCCGCCGCCGCCCGGGAACTCGCGGTCCGAGGCCACCAAGTGATCGCCACCATGCGCGACCACGAGCGCAGTGGCGCCGCTGTCGCTCAGTCGATGGGCGACAATCTCGAAGTCCATCATCTTGATGTCACGGACCGCACCTCGATCGACGCCGTCGTTACGATGGTGCTTGAACGGCACGGCCGTATCGATGCGCTGGTGAACAACGCCGGTTATCTCTTGTTGGGAGCCATTGAGGACCTTGCCGAGGACGAGTTTGCCAGCCAGCTCGACACGAACGTGATCGGCAGCGTGCGCACGGCGCAAGCTGTCCTGCCCGCCATGCGCCAGCGCAGAAAGGGCAAGATCATCAATGTTTCCTCGGTCGCCGGCCGTATGACCGGTCCTGCCTTCGGCGCGTACTGTGCCTCCAAGTGGGCGCTCGAAGCCATGAGCGAAGCGCTCCGCTTTGAGGTTGCGCCCTGGGGGATCGATGTCGTGATTGTTGAGCCGGGGACGCAGCATACCGGGGCACAGTTCGACAACATGGTCCTTGCCCGCAAACTGCGGGAAGGTGACAGCCCCTACGATGGCCCTTGCAATGCGCTCATCCGAGGGCACCAAGGGTATGCTGGCCAGCGACCCGGCCCCCGTACCGTCGGTTCGACGATCGCTGACCTGGTCGAGACGGTGGACCCGCTCCCGCTCCGTCTCCCTATCGGCGACGAAGCCGCTCTTGTCCTAGGGATGCGCGCTCGTATGTCGGACGAGGAGTTTGAAGAGGCGATGCAGACGATGGACAACGACGGCTTCCCCGGCGCCTATTTCAAGGCGGCTCGTTCAGAAGCTTCTCCGTCATAGCTGTTCGCTTGGCGTCCAGGTCACGAGCACGACGTCATCCGCTGGCCCTTTGAGTTCGTAGCCGTCGCCGCACGCGACAAGGTGATCAGCGATCACCTGCAGTAGCAGACACTCTTTGGTCGACCTTGCACGTAGCCACAGCCGTCGGCGGACATCGCTGATCGCCGTCTCCCACGAGTCGAAGCCCCAAGTCCGTTCCGTTACTTTCCGCAACTCAGGACGGCGGCCTCGTGCTTCGAGCAGGCGCACGAACTCGGGTAGCGCCGGCAACGGCGCGTAGGGCGATCCATGAACGGCCTTCCACAAGCCCGCGAACGCCGCGCCCGGTGCTCGCTCGAGCAGGAGGGCGACGCAAAGCCGTTTCGCCGCCGTCTCGAACGCTTCTAGGAAGGGGCCGATCGCCTCAATGTCATAGCCGACATGCGTGATCAACGCGACATCCGTTTGCAGCGCGCGCTGTAGGGGCCATCGATCCCCGATCAACTCGAGGTTCTTGATGCCGTGTTGCACGCGCATTTCCTCCAACACCGTCCGCATCGCCTCACTGGGTTCAACGGCGATGACCCGTTGGACTTGGCGGGCCAGCGCCAGCGCGAAGCGGCCACCTCCCGCACCGACGTCCAACCACGTCTCCTGCGGGTGCGCCAGCGCCAGCAGGGCGTTGAGGCACGCATCGTCCGTGCGGGTAGGGTCGGCACGAAATCTCTCGGCGATGGGTGCGTAGAAGTCACTGCCGTCGTCCCGCTCGGCGAGGCGTTCCACTTGTGCGTTGTTGGCGCGCACGCGGGCTCCCCAGTCGGCGAGACCGATTTGGTAGTTCAGTATGCTCTTGCTCCCGCTAGTCATTCGCTTGCCCGCCCTGCGGTGGCCAGCACGCGAGCGAGGGTGCGCGACTCTACTGGCACGACCGCGCTACTGTAGTGGGGCAGCTCGGCTATAATTCGTGGAGCATCTTATGCATCCCGACCTGCATCTCGACAAGCCTCCGCCGCTCCGGACGCCAGCCATGATCCTGGCCTGGGGCGGTTGGAGCGACGCGGGCAGTGTCGCTACTCACGGTCTCCGTACGCTGGCCAACGCCATTGACGCGCAGCCCTGCGGGTCCATCGACCCGGAGAACTATTATGATTTTTCCGTGACACGGCCGATCGCCCGCTACCGCAATGGGGAGCGGGAGATCGTTTGGCCAAGCACGGACTTCTATTACGGTGCTCCGGCCGACGCCGATCGGGACTTGGGCATCGCCATCGGCTCCGAACCGGCCAATCGCTGGCGAAGCTACGTGGAGGCGCTGTTTGACGGGGTTCAGGCCTTCGGTACCGAGCTTGTCATTTCACTGGCGGCGGTCGCCGCGCCCGTCCCGCATACGCGGCCAGTGGCGGTCTGGGGTGCCGCTAACACCACTGAACTGGCGGAGAAACATAACATGCGTCCACCTGTCTACGAAGGGCCAACCGGTATCGTCGGTGTCTTCCACGACTACTGCCGCCGCAGGAATGTCGGTGCGATCAGTCTCTGGGCGAGTGTGCCGCACTACCTCGGTGATACAACGAATCCCGTCGGCTCACTGGCGCTGCTCGAGCGTCTGCAAACGATCCTCGATCTGCCTCTTCCGCTTGCCGGGCTGCGCTCGGAGATTCCGCTGTTCCAGGAACAAGTCGACCGCGCGATCGCTCGCGACGATGACCTCGCCTCCTATGTGCACCGCCTTGAATCGTCCAGCAGTCAGCTTGCCTCCTCCGAGCCGCTTACGCCGCATCCGGAGGAACTGCCTCCAGCCGAGTCGCTGATCGAGGACTTGGAGCAGTTCCTGCGCGGCACGCAGCAAGATGGCTCCTCACAGCAAGAAGGAGAGCCTCGCGGTGGTTGACATCCCTAGCGCCGACGACCGCCAGGGGGCTTCCGAGAAAAGCCTCAATAGGATGTGGAAATTCGTCCGTTCTTACACGGCGAAGAGCGGTACTTCCCTACACCCCCAGCCCGGGATCACTGAAGCGCTGGTGATCGGCCTTGCCAAGCATGTTGATGAGTTCGGGCGACCCCTCTGCCCGTGCAACTTCTACGAAGACAAGGCGGAAGAGGTTAAATCCTCGACCTGGATCTGCCCGTGCGACGAGATGCAGAAGTGGAAGTACTGCCACTGACTGCTCTTTTGCGATCCGGAAGGTCTTCCGATCACCGAGTACCTCCCCGAAGACCACGAAGGCCGTGAGATCTATGGGGTCATTCGAGACCCGACGCCTGACAAAGGGCGCGCGATTGGGAAGCTGCAGGAGAAAACAGGCCGCACTATTCAGAAAAAGAAGCGGGGAGGCGGTGGGGACGGCGAGAACTCTGGCGGCTAGATGGCCATGCTGCCGTAGCTATGGTGACTCATGCGCTGATTGCTGATTGGAAGGAACGATCGGGTCCGCTTGTCCTCCAAGAACGTGGCAGCGAAAGCGATCGTACTCTGATGCCTTCCCCGGAGTCGCTCTTGAACTAGGGCATCACTTTGCGTAACTTCGAGCGCCACGCTCTGGTCTTGGGTTCCGTGATGGGGGGTGCTTCCTTTGCTTGCCCCCGGTCGTATCCCGCCGCTACTCTGGATTGTGATTCGTTACGAGTCGCATGCGCGCTGGACGGCGCGGCATTGGTATGGAGCCATGGCGAAGAAGAGCCAGATCGCCCGCAACGCGAAGCGACGTGCCATGTACGATAAGTACAGCGCGCGTCGGGCTGAACTTAAAGCGAAACTCAAAACCTCGTGGGATAGCCCCATGGTTCGTTCGGAGGCTCAGGCTGAGCTGCAGTCGATGCCGCGCAACAGTAGTCCTACCCGCATCAAGAACCGCTGCGCCGTCACGGGACGCTCGCGTGGCTACATGCGCAAGTTCGGGCTCTCTCGCATCAGTTTCCGGGAGATGGCTTCCGAAGGTCTCTTGCCAGGTATTCGCAAGGCTTCCTGGTAGCTCACGCTGCCAGCTCTTTCTCTCTGACACGTCTCTCCCCTAGCTGCTTCGCGGTGCTCTAGCTGTTCCGAGAGATCCTTCCTTCGCTTGTGAAGGGTGTGGTTGGGCTTTGGAGCCAGTGCGCAAGGGGGCGATCGATCTCGCTCGATATAGTGGCGCCTTCGTCGCTGCTGGAGCGCTCTTGGATGAAGGCCTTGGCGCGGGGCTCTGCCATGCGGTCGCCGCTGGGCCCCGGTCTTCGATAGCGTTTAGCGGAGATATCTGTATCTAGGGTTCCTTATGCTCTGCGTTGCGCCGGGCGCGCGCCAGCGAGCGCGCCAGCATGCCGTCGAGGTAGGTGGGGCCGTAGCGCCGTCGATAACGGGATGACATGGATTCTCGGGGCACGACGCGATCAAACGGTCGCCGAGGTTTCCGGGCGTGATCTCCTGCGGTGCGAGTGATCGAGAGCAAGAACAGTAAGCCTCTGGTCATCGATCCGTCGCCGCTGATGGGATGAGCGACCCTCCTACCGACGTAGTGTAATGATCCTATATCCATGCATGCAAGATGAATTTATCAGTTAGAGAATGAATCTTGACATTTCGACTTAAGGATACCTAAGATTGGCACGGTTTACGAGGGCGCACACGGTACCCAGCCGATCCAACACCTTGGATCGTAGGCCGTAACGGAGGATCAGAATCCGTGACTGCTGCAATCCTCAGGCGATCGCCTTACCTTCTCATCGCCGTCGTTTTACTGACTTTCGCCTTTGTTGCAGCATGTGGCGACGATAGCGACGACGGCCCCAGTACTCCGCAACCATCGGCGAGCGAGCAGCCGGCCGCTGAGGCTGCTCCCCAGGAATCTGTGTCCACCGAAGAGGCGGTATCCACTCAAGCTGAGACATCTGCTGAGGAAGAGATGTCTGCCGAGGAAGAGATTCCCACTCAACAGACGTCCTCCGAAACCAGCATGGACAGTCCTCTGACGCTTACGGTCTATTCCGGCCGCAGTGAGTCGCTCGTGGGCCCTCTGCTGGACCAATTCGAGGCCGACACCGGTGTCGACGTGCGGGTCCGATACGGCGGCACTGCGGAGTTGGCGGTGGCTATCCTTGAGGAGGGTGACCGCTCGCCTGCAGACGTGTTCTTTGCTCAGGATGCCGGTGCCCTCGGGGCGCTACAGGACGCTGGCCGCTTCACGGTTCTCGACGATGAGTTTCTCAACCGGGTCGACCCCGTCTTCCGTTCCGCCTCGGGCGGTTGGGTAGGCGTGTCAGGCCGCGCGCGAGTCATTGTGTATTCCACCAATCTGAGTGAGGAGGAGCTTCCGGCTTCCATTTTCGAGTTGACGGAGCCGGAGTGGAATGGCCGCGTGGGTTGGGCCCCTACCAATGGCTCCTTCCAAGCCTTCGTCACCGCGATGCGCCAAATCTATGGGGACGCTGCGACTGCCGACTGGCTCCGCGCCATGATCGACAATGGCGTGCAGGAATATCCGAAGAACACTCCTATCGTTCAGGCGGTGGGCGACGGTGAGATCGACGTTGGGGTCGTCAACCACTATTACCTCTGGCGCTTCCTCACTGAAGATCCAGATTTTCCCGCTGCGAACCTCTACACCGACGCGGGCGAGCCGGGCGCCCTCGTGAACATCGCAGGCGTCGGCCTGCTGGATTCGTCGGATAATGAGGAGGCAGCCCGTGCGTTCATTGACTACTTGCTGAGCGAGGCTGCGCAACAGTACTTCGCGACCGAGACGCATGAGTACCCGCTGATCGCGGGTGTCGATCCGAACCCCGGCATCCCTGGTCTCGGCACGCTCGATCCGCCGTCGCTCGCGCTTACCTCGCTTGCTGATCTGGAAGGGACGCTCAATCTCTTGAGGGAAGTCGGCGCGCTGCCTTAGGGCAGCGCCTCCCCGCTCCATGGCCGGAGCCGCTATTCGCTCAACAGTTCTCGCGTACCGTAGGCGGTTTCCAGGCCCAGCATGGCCGCTGGCCCTCGTTGTGGCAGCGGCCATGCTGCTTCCCCTTGTCTACCTTATCGTCCGCGCGCTCGATGCCGACGCGGCTGCTTGGAGCGCCTTAGGTCACGCGTCTTCCCTGCGCCTTCTCGTGCGTACGGCCCTTCTCGCCCTCGCCGTCGCCAGCGCTTCCCTGGTGCTGGCGCTCCCAATCGCTTGGCTCACCGTTCGGACCGATCTCCCGCTGCGCCGGCTATGGAGCGTGCTTGCGATCGTCCCGCTCGTCGTTCCCAGCTATGTCGGTGCGGTTGCGTTCATAGCCGCGTTCGGTCCTCGCGGCACGCTGCAGGAGATCCTCTCGCCGCTGGGGGTCGATGCCGTCCCGCAGATTTACGGTTTTCCGGGGGCCTTCCTGGCTCTCACGCTGTTCAGCTACCCCTACCTACTACTGGTTTTGCGGGCTGGCTTGCGCGGGGTTGATCCGGCACTGGAGGATGCCTCCCGCAGCCTCGGGATGGGATCCTGGCAGACGTTTTGGCGTGTGACCGTCCCGCAGTTGCGGGTTCCCATCACGGTAGGGTTGCTACTTGTGGCGCTCTACGTCGTATCGGACTTCGGCGCGGTGTCGCTTTTACGGACCGATACTCTCACCCGCGCCATCTTCGTCCAGTACCAGAACTCGTTCGATCGGGCGGCAGCGGCCGTGCTTGGGCTGGAGCTCGTCGGTCTAGTCGCGCTCATTCTGTTGCTGGAATGGCTGTACCGTAGGCGCGGTCGGTTTCATGGCAGCGGCCCGGGCACACCCCGGCCGCCACGACTACTGCGGCTGGGCCATTGGCGCTGGCCCGCGCTCGCTTTTCTCGGTGCAATCGTGCTTGTCGCTTTGGGCGTGCCTGCAGGCGTCCTGCTGCACTGGCTCGTGCGGGGACTACAAGCTGGCGAGCCTTTCGCGGGCACATGGAGCGCCGCGCTCAACTCCGCCTGGGTCTCTGCGGTGGCGGGGCTGGTGGCGGTGGTGGTGGCGATTCCCGTCGCGATCGTCGCCGTTCGCAAGCCGTCGCCGCTAGCGGCTTTGGTGGAGCGCGTCGGCTATACAGGCTTTGCGTTACCCGGCATCGTGGTCGCGCTGTCCCTGGTGTTCTTCGGCTTGCGGGTCGTGCCGGGTGTGTACCAGAGTTGGGTGCTGCTGGTCTTCGCCTATCTCGTACTCTTCTTCCCACTGGCGCTAGGAGGGGTCCGGACTTCGTTGGTGCAGATCCGCCCCGGGATCGAAGAGGCCGCCCGCAGCTTGGGCGGATCGCCAGGGCGCGTGCTGGCCACGATCACGATTCCTCTCCTCATCCCTGGACTCGTGAGCGGCTTTGCACTGGTTTTTCTCACCGCCATGAAAGAATTACCCGCGACGATCCTTCTCGCTCCGATCGGATTTGATACCCTTGCTACTGAAGTATGGTCTGCCTCTTCCGAAGCCTTCTTCGCTCGTGCTGCAGCGCCCGCGCTCATTCTGATCCTTGTGGCTGCGCTGCCTCTGGCGCTGCTGGTCGTCCGTGAACACCGAGTTGAACGCTAAGGTGCCGGCTGCGTTGCAGTGTGTAGGCTTGCGGAAGAGCTTCGCGCAGGGTTCGCCTCGCGAGGTGCGCGCCGTTGACGATCTGTCCCTTACAGTCCGCTCCGGTGAAACCGTCGCTCTGCTCGGTCCCAGCGGCTGTGGCAAGACTACGACCCTTCGGCTGATCGCTGGATTTGAGAGACCCGGCGCGGGGAGCGTGACGATCGCGGGGCATGAGGTGGTCGGAACGGGTGTTTTCCTCCCTCCAGAGCGTCGCCGGGTGGGGATGGTCTTTCAGGATTACGCACTCTTCCCGCATCTCACCGTTGCGGACAATATCGCCTATGGCTTGGAGAGTTCCACCGTCGCGCACTGGACCTTCGCCTTGCGGCGTCCTCTCGCCGCGCTTCGCGAACGCTTTCGCTTTGATAGTGCTGGCGTTTCGGTGACCGACGCGCGCGTGCAGGAAGCGCTTGAGCTTGTGGCGCTACCGCACCTCGCCAGACGTTTCCCGCACGAGCTTTCCGGCGGTGAGGCGCAGCGCGTAGCGCTTGCGCGTGCGCTGGCGCCGCGACCCGAGCTTTTGCTGTTGGACGAGCCATTCTCAAATCTGGACGCCCCCCTCCGCGCGAGCGTGCGGGAGGAAGTGCGTGAGATCCTGCGCCGCGCTTCGACCGCTTCGATCTTCGTCACCCACGATCAAGAGGAGGCGTTCGCTATCGCCGATAGGGTGGCTGTGCAGCTGCGAGGTCGGATCGAGCAAGTTGGCTCACCCGCCGAGATTTACCATCGCCCTGCGACACGCGTGGTCGCCGCCTTCGTTGGAGAGGCTGATTTCCTTCCCGGCACCTTAACATCCGACGGCGTCGAAACCGAGATCGGCTGCATCCCGATCAAGGGTGATTCCAGCGTGACTGCTGGCTCGGTCGATGTCATGTTGCGCCCCGAGCGCGTTCAGCTCGCTGCGGAGGGCGCTACAGTGCCGGGTCATGGTCAGGCGATCGTCGAGCGGCGTGAATTTTACGGTCATGATCAACTCGTCACGTTGCGCCTCGGTTCTGGAGCGCGTATCCGTGCACGCCTCGGTCCCGATGCCGATTTTCCTCCGGGGCGCCGCGCCAGCGTCTTCGCGACGGGCACGGGGGTTGTCTACCCGCGGCTCCCAGGTACTGAGGGGGCTGGACTGGGTGAGTGAAGTTACGTCCTAAGGAGGGCAGAGTGCTTCGGCCACTCGCCGTCGAGCAGTGGAGGGCCATTGCCGGGCGAGACGGCGATCGGCGCAGCCATCGATCGAACTGCCGGCAGGCTTACCCGCGCCCTTGCTGGATCGGTGGGGTCAGCGTCATTGATTCCGTGTCTGCGTCCGTGCGCCCTTCTGCTGGTAACGGGAAACCCTCTCAATGGCCGGCCGGGCTCTGCTGGGCGACGTACCCTGTCCTTTCGCTTATCATGCGCTTTGCTGTCGCGGCACAGCGGCGCGAAGGGACCTGCCATGAAAGAGACTGCCTTCCTCCATCACTTTATCGGCAAATTCCACGACGACATCGCCGAGGCCGTGGGTGATTTATCGGATGAGCAGTTGTACTACTACCCCGAGGGAGGCGTGCACGCTGCCTTTCACTCTTGGCACGTCATTCGTACGGTCGATAATGTGATCAACTTCGTGTGCCAGGATCGCAAGCCGCCTGTGTGGATGCGCCAGAATCTCCACGAGGAATGGAGTTTGCCAAAAGCCGCGCAAGGTACCGGCATGGATCTTGCTGAGGCACAGAAACTCCGTCTCCCGAGCAATGAGGATTTTCAAAAGTACATCGCCGCCGTGAAGAGCGATGTGCTCGGCTACTTCGACTCGATCAGTGACGACGATCTCGCAGTGGAGACGGAGGTCAAGCCGTTCGGCATGAAGCCGAAGCTGCAACACATCGGGCAGACCATCCTCTCGCATGGCGGCACCCACCTGGGGCAGATCAAGATGTTGCGCACGATGCAAGGTCTGAAGGGCGAAGAGATCTAGCTCAGCGCGAGTTCAGTCGCGGCTGCGCGCCTAGCACGGGCCCGGCGCGGAGTTCCGCGACGACCGTTGCCAGCCCCGCGGCATCGTCGTTGCGTGCGGCGCGCGCCGCTGTACGCAACGAGACGGCGGTACCCAGCAGCCGTACACGCCGCAGCATGTCCGCGCTTATTCGCCCGCCCCCGCGCCGGTACGCATCGACAACGCGCCAGCTGAACTCGGTGTCGGTACAGCGCACGAGTCCCGCGAAGTCGATCGCGGGGTCCCCGAGCGCGGCGCTGCGGAACCTGTCGACCGCTATCAGTTCCGTCTGCTCGGGATCGACGAGCAGGTCGCCGGGCCGCAGGTCTCCGTGCACCAAGGTTGGCTCAAAGCTCCAGTTGCGGTCGTCCGCCATGAAGTTGCGCCACCAACGGCGCAAGCGTCCGAACTCAGAGAAGCCGAACTCCCTCCGCAGTGCCGGCAGGCCCTCGCGTCCCGCCTCCTCGAAATGCTGGCGCCATGCCCGTGGCCCCGGAACCGCGAGACCGTGTGCTTGTTTGATCGAGAAGCCGTGCAAGCCGAGGAGGAATGTTGCGATCGACCCTGCCATCTGCGCGATCAGTTGGTCTGGCAGTGTCTCTACGCGCAGGGGTACGCCGGACAATTTTCGCTGCCCCCAGACGCCGAAGGGTGCCGCGTCGGAGGGGCCGCTCTCCCAATCTGGCTGGGGCAGCGTTGGCTCGACATGGCTGCGTAGGAACGGAAGTAGACGTATCTGGACGCCGGCGGCATTGGCGCCTCGCTCGCTCAGGGGTAGCTGAAAGAGTTCGCCACCCACCGTCCGCACGACCAGAAAGTCGGCATCGCGCTCGGCGAGCGTTAGCGGTTCGAAATCCCGGAGGTTCGGCGCCGCCGTTCGTACGGCGGCTGCGCAGCGTGCCAGTTCGAGATCATCGACGGCGGCGATCACGGGTGTAGCTCTGCCTTCAGCCACTGTAATGGGTTGACGTCTTGGCCGTTGACGATGACTTCCCAGTGGAGATGCGGGCCGGTTGAGGCGCCGCTCGATCCGATCAGCCCGATCTCGTGGCCCGCGATCAGGTCCATCTCCGGGACTACGCTGACTTCCGCCATGTGCCAGTAACCGCTGAACACGCCCGCTCCATGATCGATAATCACGCCCTGGCCGTGGATCGGCAGCGTTCCGGTGAAGACGACTACACCCGCTGCTGCTGCCCAGATTGGCTGGCCGTGGTCCGCGACGATGTCATGGCCGTGGTGCCAGCTGGTCACGGCGCCGCCATTGTATGAGCGTGGGATGCCAAAGGGACTGTCGTCTTGGCCCTCGACGGGCCGGATCCAGGGTCCTGACCAGCGCGGGGGGGCGCTGACGTTGCTGTGCAGCTCGAAGCGCACCCTGTCGTCGATCTCGGCGTTCTCGGGCGTGAGCAGCGCGAGTACCTCGGGCGGCAACGTGATTGCTTCTACCGGCTCTTGCGCAGCTGTTTCCTCCGGGGTGGGGGACGGGAGTGGCGGTAGTGGTTCCACCACGAACTCGCCTACTAGAGAGTCCAGCAGCTCTCCGTCTGCGTTCAAGAGGCCGACCGTGAGCGTGTGGGCGCCCTCTTCCGTGATCGGGGTCACGGAGATGTAGCCGAGCCAAACGGTGCCGTTGACGGAGACGAGGGGCGCCGTGCGGCCTTCTGCCGTAACGCGCGCTTTCGCTGCGCTGGCCCCTCGTACCTCGATGCGTGCGCTTTCCCCGGGGTGGATCGTCTCCGGCAGGATAATGAGGGTTGTTTCCGGCGTGGGCGGCGGTTTCGGTTTGGGTCGTGGCTTGGGCTCGGAAGGAGGTGGCGGTGAGGGAAGCGGATCCGGCGTGGGCGTTGCCTCCGCGAGGGGTGACCCTCCTGGCATCGCGTTCGGCACCGCGACGGAGGGCTCTATGGGCGCTTGCGGAGTCGGTGGTGGCGCGGGGGATGCTGTTGGGGGGCTCTCGGCTCCCCCGCATGCTGCGCATATGAAGATCGCCGTTGTGCAGAGCATCAAGGAGGGCCGCGCCGGCGAAAGCCAAGCGCGCAGTCGGTCTCTGGACAGGGCCATTGAAACCTCGCCCCGCGCCATGGAGAAGTCTTGGATAGGGTACGGTACCCTGCGCGCTAAATCTCGCCGGGAGCCGATGTCTGTGGCAGAACCTAAACCTTCCCTCAAACCGCGCAAACCGCGCATCATTGAGAAGCCGTGGGGACGCGAGACGATCTTGGCTGAGACTGAGTGCTACGCGGGCAAGATCCTGTTTGTGGCGCGCGGGAACCGCCTCAGCTTGCAACATCACGAGCACAAGAGCGAGACCATGTACCTCTTGCACGGTCGCATCCGCCTCTCGGTAGGTTACTCACAGGACGACCTTCACGAGATCGAACTCGGCCAGGGCGAGCTAATCGATCTGCCGGTTGGGACGGTCCACCGCGTGCAGGCGCTCGAGGATTCTCAGATTATCGAAGCTTCGAGTCCAGAACTGGATGATATCGTCCGGCTGGCCGATGATTTTGGACGCGAAGGCACGTCCGACCCCTAATCCGGGGTTCCCTCTCGTCCATTCCGCTTGTTGATCGGTCGCCTGGAAGCGGGTGGGACGGCTGGCGTTCGCCTAGAGAGTTCGCAGGTCGATCGTGCTTCCCGACTGATCGGCCGCTGTGTCGCCGCTGCCGAACTCCCGCCTATCATCCATGCAACGGCGGCCGGCGTCCGCCAGTTGGCTATGGAGGTGTGGTACGGACCGTGACGCAGCCGCCCGCCTGCTCCAACGGATCGCCGAGGGCGACGAGGAAGCCCTGCGTCTTCTCTACCGGGAGTACGGGCGCTTGGCTTTCACGATCGCCTTCCGGATCCTCGGCCGCGAAGACCGCGCCGAGGACGTGGTCCGAGAGGTCTTTATCCGGATTTGGAAGAACGCGGCATCGTTCCACTCAACCCGCGCGGGTTTTCACACGTGGCTCTCACGCGTGGTTCGGAACCTCTGCATCGATATGATCCGTCGCAAGGATCCGATCGAGCGTGCGGGCGCTATCGCAGATGCCGAGCATTGGCTCTCTTTCAGTGATCCCGTCGAGCCGGCTGCCGCCAACCGGTTCACGGTTCGGGACGCCTTCCTCCAGATCCCCGTGACGCAAAGTCGCGTGCTGGAGATGGCGTACTTTGAAGGACTCACGTATCGGGAGATCGCCGAGCGGCTGGGGGTTCCCGCGAGCACGGTCAAGTCTCGCATGCGGCTGGGGCTGCGGGGCATGCGCCGGTACCTGGAAGATCTGCGGCTCGAGGAGTCGGCACCGGCGCAGGAAGCAAGCCAGCGCTGATGGATCGCGAGTCTGCCCGCGAACTGCTTACTCCCTATGCGCTGGGCGCGTTGCCGGAGGAGGAAGCGCGTGCGCTGCAGCAGACGCTCCTGGAGTGGCCCGAGGGACGCGCTGAGCTCGCGCAGTTGATCGCCGTCGCCGACACGCTGCCCGTCGCGCTCACAGAGGAACGGTCGTCCTTGGGTTTGGAGGGCCGCATCATCGCCAAAGCGCGCCGACGCCGGCGGCCGCTCCGCTCTCTCAAGATCGCTCGGCGGCCGCGGCGGGCTGTTTTGCGCTTTCTCCCGCATATGCTGGCAGTGGGCTTCGCGGCGGCCACGGCGGTGCTGGCTGTGACGCACTTCGTGGAGATTGGTAGCGACGGCGTGCCCGCCGAGGGTCGCTGGATCGACCTCGCCGGCACGGATGACGCCGGCGCTTACGTAACCTACGCGGCCGGACGGCCGATCGGTATCGTGTTCCGCGGCCTGGATCCGCCGCCGGAGGATCGGATCTATCAGCTACACCGTCTCCGATCGGATGGGGTGCGCGTTTCCGACGTGCGCTTTCTCCCTCGGGACGATGGCTGGGCGGCCGTGGCCCTGGTCCTGCCCGAGGGCGAGATGCTCGCTGGGTTTGGGATCACGATCGAGCCGATCGAAGGAGACGCTCCAGACCCTTCCACCGAATTCCCGCCGATCACCTTCCCTGCCCGTTAGCGTCGCGACGGACGGGGCCGGACTGGCTGCGAAACCGCGGGCCGGGGGCCGAGTCGAGCCTGCCGCCGGAGCCGAAGTGGCAAGAGGCCTGGCCCGAGCGCAAGCGTCAACAGGAATCGTGAACAGCTGCGGCGATCCGGGCGTTTACGGCGGGTTGGGGTGCTCGAAGAGGCTGCGGGCGATGGCGATGGCGATGACGGGCTCGACGTTGGTGCCCTCAAGGATGGCTCTAGTGCACGGATGTTGTACAGCCTCTCCGTCGCCGCCGGGTCGTAAAGATCCACCCGCGGTAGGGAAGCCGGGGTCGTAGTGGGGTCTGGTGGGCTGTACCGGACGCGCGCCGGCTGCCCAGCGATCACGCGCGTCTCGCGGACGCCCTGGCGCAGATCATCGGGACCCAGCGCGCGCGTCAGCTCGCCTCCTCGGCCCAGCGCTGACTGACCGTGTAATCCTCGCAGCCCCTGAAGTCAAGGTACCCATCGGCACCCTCGTAGTTCGCACAGTACTCGTGGGACGTGACATCGTAGCCCCCGCGGTGGGCGCTTTTGAACCTCCCACCGGGGAGCAGGCCGGGTCGCGCCAGTAGCGGAACCCGCGCACTGCGGCCAAGTCTATCGTCTCAATGCCAGCGTTGGGGTAGAGAGGGCTGGTGAGTCCCGGCGGCACGTGCACCTCCCCCAGCTCGACCGCCCCCGTCCATTCTTCGGGCACTAACTGGAACGGTCCGTTGATGATGGGAGTGCTCAGGGAAGTCCCACCCAGATCGGGCAGATCGTCCCAGTCTAGGGTGGCGGCGGGCGGCGGGGCCGTGGGTGCGGCCTGCGGTGTGGGTAGGTCCGGCGGGGGCGGCTCGACCGGCGCGGCGGGCGGTTCCGCAGGCCGCTGCTGCCAGCGCCCGGGCAGATGCGGGCCGCGCCTTGTTCGTCGAGCGATCGCGGATGTGACTGACGCGAGCGCGCCGCTCCTCGTAGCATGAGCGTGATGTCGACGGCTGAGCTTCGGAAACCGGTGCAAGAGCGACCGCCGCTGCATCCCTCCACGCGCCTCGTGCTGGTGCGCCATGGACAGGCGGGAGGAGCCGGGGTTCCGTACGCTGATGACGTACCGCTGACGGCGACCGGCCGGCGGCAGGCTGCGCGTACTGCGGAGACGCTTGCGCTGGATGGATCAGGTGCTGCTGGCGTCGCGATTTATAGCAGCCCTCACCGGCGCGCGCTCGACTCGGCTCGTGCACTGGCGGCGCGCATGCAACGTGAGCCTCAGGTCGATGATCGCCTCATGGAGTTCCGGTTGGGCTACGAAGACACGCAGTCGATCGACGAGATCGTGGAGGAGCTACGCCACCTGATGCTCTGGCGTCCCCACGATAAAGAGAACGATCGAGGAGAGAGCTTGTGGCAGTTCCAGTCCCGGGTCTCCTCTTTTCTGGACGAAGTGAGTGGTGTTTGTTTGGGCCGGACCGCGGTCATCTTCACGCATGGGGGCACGATCGCGGCGGCGATGCGCTGGGCCTACGGCCTCACGCCCGATCACGATTGGCACTCCGATGTTGAGCTGTTCAACGCTTCCATCACCGAGGTGGAGTTTTGGCCCAATGGTCGGCATTCCTTGAGTGCGCCCTACGCGTCCGTGGTCCATCGTCTCAATGACGTGCGTCATCTGCCCTCTGATTTAGTTACGGCGTACTAGTCACGGCGTACTAGGTATTCCCGCTCTCGGCGCGGGCGGTATCCTGGACTGCATGGATGCTTTGACCGTTCGCGACCACCCGCCCTTGGAGCGGCCGATCCTCGTCACCGCCTTTCTCGGCTGGAACGATGCAGCCGAGTCGGCGACCAACGCAGTGCGCCATCTCCGCCGGCTGAAGGCCACCAAGCATTTTGCCGAGATCGATCCCGAGGAGTTCTTTGTCTTTACGGAGCGGCGGCCCCAAGTTCGCTTGACGCTCGGGCGCCAGCGGGAGGTTAGCTGGCCGAGTATGAAATTTTCTTATCTCCAGCTTGATCAGCCAAAGGTCGATCTCGTCCTTGGCCTCGCGACGGAGCCGCACCTCAAATGGAAGCAATTTACCCGCCTGATCATGCAGCTCGCGAAAGAGTTGGACGTGCGGGAAGTCGTGACGTTGGGTGGCTTGCTGGCCGACACGCCTCATACAAGGCCCGTGCCACTCACGGGCATCGCGAGTGATCCGGAGCGCGCCGAAGCGCTCGGGTTCAAGCCGTCGCACTACCAGGGGCCGACGGGGATCGTCGGGGTGCTCAACGACGCCTGCCGTCGTGAAGGTCTCCCTTACGTCAGTCTCTGGGCCAATGTTCCCCACTACGTTTCTGGTATCCATAACCCTCGAGCGACACAGACCCTCTTGCGTCAGTTCAGCGCGATCTATGGGTTGGACCTCAACCTGGACGACCTCGACCGGCGCGCGGCGCGCTACGAGTCTGAGATCGAGAAGGCCATCAAAGACAATCCGGAGATCCAGGAGTATGTCCAACGCCTTGAGGCAGCGGTCGATGAGCGGGAAGGCGAAGATGACGCCGCGGCGCCTCCCCCTCGTCCGGAACTCCACAGCTCCGATGTTCTTGCGGAAGTGGACCGGCTGCTCCGGCGGGATGACTCTCCCGAGCAGGATCCAGATCCGCTCGCAGACCGCTAGCCGTTCCGACCATGCCTGACGCTCGCGAAGCTCCGCTCGTCAACGAACTCGAAGTGCGCGGCGTGGTCGTTGGTGTGTTCCAGGAGAACTGCTGGATCATTGGAAACCGGCGCACTCGCGAGGCGATCTGCGTCGATCCTGGAGGGCAGCCCGAAGATATCCTGCATCTCGCCAACGAGATGGGGATGACGATCAAACTGATTGCGTGTTCACACGCACACCTCGACCACGTGCTCGGCGTGCGGGCGATCCAGGCCCAGACTGGAGCGTCTTTCTTACTGCACGCTGCGGACCTGGAGATTCTACGTACGGTCCCTGCCAGCGCCCAGCGGTTCGGTCTGAACGCGGAGGCTCCGCCCGCGCCCGATGCCACTCTCGACACCGTTACCAAACTCGAAATCGAGGGTCTGTCGCTGGATGTAATCCACACGCCCGGCCATACGCCGGGAAGCACATGCTTCTACACGAACGAGCTCCTCTTCAGTGGCGATACGCTCTTCCGGGCTAGTATTGGCCGGACCGATCTGCCCGGCGGCGACCATGTTCAGGAAATGGCGAGCATCGTCGATAAGCTGTTGCTCTTTTCGGACGAGACGATCGTCTTGCCCGGACACATGGACCAGACGACCATCGGTCACGAGCGTGAGAAGAATCCCTTCGTGCGCATGGAGCTACAGGCGCGCGGCCGCGCCTAACAAGGAGGTCACGATGCCCACCAAGACTGAAGAGCTTACCGCGACGGAGGCCGCTTTCAAGCGGCTCATCGATATCGTTCGTCCCCTTGATGATGCCCACGGCACTTGGAAAGAGGCGCATGGCACTTGGTCCGTCGTGAACCTGCTCCAGCATATGGACGGCTGGTTGCGTGAGATGACTCCTGCGCTCCAACGGCTCGCCCGGGGCGAGCGTCCGACACCCGAGGGCGTCGACTACAGTGACATCGACGCCTGGAACGCGGAGTTCGTTGAAGTGCGCGGTGAGCAAACCGTGGCCGCGGCGATCACGGCGATCGAAGAGGGCTACACTGCTTTTCGCGCCAGCGCGGAGAGCGTTGATGCTGACCGTTTCGGCGACAACAAAACCGCGAATCGGCTTGTCAACGCAAGTGGCGCGCACCACTTTGATGAGCATGCCGATGACATCAAGAAGTACCTAACCGGCACCCACTAGACTGGCGCGCATGTCTGAGCGAACAGGTGCCCGCGATGGGCAGGCCGCCGACGAGAGTCTGATCACGCCCGCTATGCAAGCCGCTATCGGCAGCGAGGGCGAGCCCGTGCGAGTCGAGATTAGCCGCGAAGTTGTGCGTCGCATGGCGGAGGCTCTCGACGAAGACGATCCCGATATTCTCGCTACCATTGCCGGCGACGATCCGCATCCGGTCGTTCCGTCATATGCGTTGATCTGCATCATCTCTCACATGAGTGAGATGCACGTTCCGGATGTCCCCGGCTACGGTCTCATGGCCGCCGACGACTGGACTTACACGAACCCGGTTCGGGTGGGTGATCGCATCACGGTCCGCCCGCGCATCGCCGATATCCAGGAGCGTATCGGTGGGCGCGTGGGGCATTCGTTGTTCGTGCGCCATGAGTGGATCTGTGAAAACCAGGACGGGGTCGAGATCGCTCGAGTGCGACGGACGATCGCGCACTATCCGGAGCGCGACCCCGCAGAGAGTCAATGAACGTCCCACGCACGTACGACGCGATCCGAGAGGGGGAGGAGCTTCCGCCGCAAGAGCGCCTCCCTACGCATCGCAAGGTTCTGATGTTCATCGGCGCCTCTTGGCAGTGGGCCCCGCAATTCTACGAGCAGGCTACCGCGGAACGGATGGGATTAGAGGGCCCGATCGTACCCGGTCCCGTGCGCATGGCTTTCCTGGAACAGTTTCTCCGGCGCTGGCTCGGCGGTGCTGGTACCTTCAAGCGCATCCACGTCTCCCACCGTCAGCCTGATTACCATGACCGAGCGATTACGATCGGCGGTACGGTCACTCGGAAATACGAGGAGGATGGCTGCAAGCTCGTCGATTTCGAGCTTTGGATCGCGAACCATGCGGGCATGCCCTCAGTCCGCGGCAACGCTACCGTCGCCTTCGACTAGCCACGACGGTCTTTCCAGCGGCTATCATCCAGTTTGCTCCCCCGCATCGAGCCCCCTGGGCACTTGGAGGAAAGCACACGAAATGTCTCTCAGTACCGAAGACCGCCAAGCCATACTCGACCTCGCCGCCCGCTATAACCACGCCATCGATAGCGCCGACATTGATGGCTGGATCGCTTGCTGGACCCCGGACGCTCACTTCGACCCGCCGGGCAGAGCCATATTCGACGGCCCTGATGGTCTCCGGGAATTCGCTGAGGGGCACATCGCCCAATTCCCGAATACACGACATTGGAACGCTAATCATGTGCTCGACGGAGATGGCGGCAGTGCCACGATGTCGTGCTACCTCAATTTCTTCGGGGTAAAGGGCGGTCCCAAGCTGCTCGCGGCCGGTACCTACCAGGACACGCTGCGTAAAGTCGATGGCAAGTGGCTGTTCACGACGCGTAAGGTGATGATCGATCGGGCACCGGACGATTAGGCGCGATGTCCCTCACTGCGGCCGATAAGCTGGCGATTCTGGACCTAGTCGGCCGCTATTGCCAGGCGGTCGATGCTGGGGATGGTCCTGGCTACGCTGATACTTACGTTCCGAACGGGACGTTCGAGATGCCTGTCGGCCGCGTCGAAGGGCGCGACGCGTTGGTCGAAATGGTCGAAGTGATCCAGGCTGCCATGCCTGGAGTCCGTCACATGTCCAGCAATTGGGTCATTGAGGGCGACGGAGACCTCGCAACGATGCGCTCCTACATGTTGATCAAGGTCCACGATCCTGATAGCGGCGGCCAGCGGACACCACAACCGAAGTTGGTCGCCACGGGTATTTACGACGATACGTTGCGCCGGAGCGACGGCGCTTGGAAATTCGTGTCCCGCAAGATCAACGTTGAGTGCTGGGACTGGCCCGACTGGCCTTAGCAAAGCCGGTAGCGCTAGGCGTCTGGCGCCTCGCTCCCAATGTCACCCTCGGTCGACGGCTCCTCGGTCGGCGCTGCTTCTTCCGCTTGGGGTACCACGACGTCCACCGAAAAGCCGACTGGGATCTGCAGTATGTTGCCGACCGCGATCTGGTTTGTGTTTGTGATGCCATTGAGGACGGCGATCGCCTCCACCGCTGTGTCGAAATCCAGGGCCAGCGCCAAGAGCGAGTCGCCTTCCTGTACCGTCCAGGACGTTAGGTTGGGCCAGGCCAATACTGCCTCCACCACGGCGGGTGGCAGCGCCGCGATCGCGGCGCCGAACTCGTCGATTGGCGCGGCCGGTGTCTGGTCTACCGGCGGCACTGACACCGCAGGCTCTTCTGGTGTATCGAGTTCGGGCAGGTCCAGAACAAACCCGAGGGGGATGGTTAGCACTTGCCCTTCGAAGATCGTTCCGGGATCGTCGAGCTGGTTATAGATCGCGATCGCCTCGATCGTCGTACTGAACTCCCGGGCGATTGCCGCCAGCGAATCGCCGCCTTGCACGACCCATTCTTGGATGTTCGGCCACGCCTCCAGTTGCTCTCGTGGTGTGAGCTGCTCCCCTGCGACGATTTCGACGACCGGCGTTGCGGCGTCCAAGTCCGCTGTGCCAGCGGTCGGTGTCTCCTCCGTGTTGGTGCCTTCGCTGGCGGGCTCCTGCGCCCCTGCCGCGCTCTCGGCAGCTGGGGATGGATCGTCTGGGGCGTCCGTAACGTCTGTGGGGCTGGCTTCGTCCACCGTCGCAACGGTCCTGAGGCTGTCCTCGTCGTCGCTGATGAGTGCGACCACGGTTCCTAGCACTGCGGGGACGAGCACCACGAACAGTCCGAGAAGAGCCCACTGAAGGCTCGTCGCCGGCAAAGACACACGGTTCCGGAAGCGGCGGGCGATAGTGGTCCAGGGGCGCGCTGGTCCGGGTGGCCGCTCACGCTTGCCCGCGAATACTTGGCAGGTGCGAAATTGGAATTGATCACCGATGCAGAACGCTGTCTGGTAGCGCTCGTGGATGGCTGCGGCCGCGCCGCTGCGCGTGCAGACGTGGTCCTCGCGTGCGTAGGCTGCTGCGGTCGCGGAGTCGTCGCGTAGAGCGAGATAGGGGCAGATCGTCGATGGGATGGAGGCCGTGTGGGGATCATCGTCCACTTCTGCGCGTTCGGCAGCAGGTGGTTGATGTTCGAGCGGCGCGATCGGAGGCGGTGGGATGGCCAGCGCTGGCCCACGGGCGGACGGCGTTTCGGTTTCAGCGGCTGTCCCCACGACGGCTACGGGTTGGTCGTTTGCGTGCGGGGACTCGGGTGGGACTCCCGGTAGCCGAGGCGGCTGCAGGGGAGGTAGGTCGGGCTGGCCGTTAGCGATCTCTGCGGACAAGCCGCACCTCGTTGAACCCGCCTCAGTTATTGTGCATCCACCGGCCGTACCCGGCAACTGCGAGTTGTCTTCTGGTTAGATGTGAGCCGGGTGGTCTTGTTGCACGCTTGCCTCTTTTCTTGCACCGCGATGCGGCCCGTCGTACAGTGCTTGCTTGCGTGTTCGGCTCGGGAACGCGCGGTGGTGCGTGGGGATAGTTCGGGATGATGCCATCCGCTGGCTGATCCTGTTTCTACCGGCTCGGCGTTCAGCGCTCTTGCTCGGTACGATGGCCATATTCGCGGGGCTGGTTGGCCACGCCTCTCTTGCCCCGCCCTCGATCGCCGCTGACACGTACGAGGTCCAGCCTGGTGACAGCGCTTCGGCGATCGCCGAGCGCATCGGCGTGCCGACCTACCTACTCCTTGCTCTGAATCCCCAGATCGAATCTCCTAATTTGCTGTTCGTAGGCCAGATCCTTACCGTCCCGGACGGGTACGGATTGCCAGATGGATCCGTCTACACCACCCTGCCTGCCGCTGCCCGACTGGTACACACGGTGCAGGCGGGGGACACGCTCAGCGCGATCGCGGATCGCTATGGTTTCTCGACGACCGACCTCCTGTCTCTCAACCCCGGGTTGGATCCGGACCTGATTTTTGTCGGTGCACAGATCGTCGTGCTTTCCGAAGGTGGCGTTCCTGCGCTTGCTGATCCGGCTCCGCCGTCCGCTGTCGATCCCGGTCCAGCGGTAATCTCCTACCGCGTCCAGCCCGGCGACACGTACAGCGCGATCGCGGCGCGGTTCGGCCTCAGCCAAGCGGCGCTGTTCGCGCTCAACCCCACCATGCCGCCTAACGACGTTCTCTTTGTAGACGACTCTCTCTTGGTGCCGGCGGCCGCCGCGCCGGAGCTTCCTATTACTGACGATCCCCTGGAGGCGCCGCGCACTGTCTACGTCGTGCAGCCAGGCGACACGGCGATCGCGCTGGCGCAACTGCACGGCACTACATTGGCAGAGCTGCTCATTCTCAATCCGGGCATCAACCTCGATCTAATTGGTATAGGCCAAGCCCTCGTCGTTCCGGACACGGCAACGCACTCTGCCGCTATCGGAGCGGACAGTGGAACGCTCACGATCTACACAATCCAAGCGGGCGACACACTCAGCGCGATCGCGGATCACGGGGGCTTTTCCATCGACTCGCTGCTTGCGCTCAACCCGGGCATCAACCCAGATTTGATCACTCCTGGGGCTACGCTTTTCCTGCCCATACCTCCGCCACCCCCTATCAGCTATTCGACGTTTCTCATCGAGACCAGTGATTTTCTTGAGTACGTCGCGGCGGATGTCGGTGTCTTGCCGGGGACACTCCTCGCGAACAACCCTGGACTCGACCCTAGCGGGATCATCGTTGCCGGGACGGCGCTTACCGTTCCTGATATTGAGGGCGTCATCATCACGGTGCAGCCGGGGGACACGCTCGCTGCGATTGCGGCCATCCAGGGCTCTACGGTCGATGCGATCTTGGCCGACCCGCGCAACGCCGGGCTCGACCCGACTGCATTGGTCATCGGCCAGCAGATCGTCGTCCCGGTTGCGACACCGTTTTTCGTCTGGCCAACAGACGGCGAGATCAGTGATTACTTCGGTATCTGCCGCTGGGACTGCACGAGTCGCCACAATGGCTTAGATCTCGCCGCCGCTGGGGGTGCTGACGTCCGTGCGATCGCGGGAGGTATTGTCACATTCTCGGGAGGGACGGTCTGTTGTGGACTCGGACTCTACGTAGAGATTGACCACGGTAATGGCTGGGTCAGCCGCTACGCTCACCTTGCTTACCTTGGCACCGTTGTCGTGGGACAGTTCGTCGCGCAGGGGGAGGTGATTGGAACTATTGGTTGTACGGGCCTTTGTACCGGTCCTCACCTGCACCTGGAACTCGCGCACAACGATTGGCTTCTGGATCCGTTGAACTACCTGCCCTGAGGCACGGCTTTAGAAGCCTCGGTAACGGTTGGCGATCGGGAAACGGCGTTCCTTGCCAAAGGCCCGAGGCGTAATCTTGATCCCCGGCGCTGCCTGTCGTCGTTTGTACTCCGCAGCCGTCACGAGCGACATCACCCGCCGCACTTCCTCCTCCAAGTGGCCATCCGCCACGATCTCCTCCACGCTCCGATCTTCCTCCACGAATGCTTCAATGATGGGGTCTAGTCGTGCGTATGGCAGCAGGCCCTCTTCGTCGAGCTGTCCGGGTCGGAGTTCCGCGCTAGGGGGTTTCTCCAAGACCGAGCGTGGGATCAAGTCACGCCCTGCCTGCTTGTTCACCTGCTGGCTCAATCGCTGCACCAACAGCTTGGGCACGTCCTGGAGTACTGCCAATCCGCCTGTCATATCACCGTACAGTGTGGTGTATCCCGTTGCCGTTTCGCTCTTGTTGCTCGTGCTGAGTGGGAGCCAGCCGAACTTATTGCTCAGGGCCATCACCAGCGTTCCGCGGATGCGCGCCTGCAGGTTCTCCTCGGTAACATCTGGCTCTGTACCGCCGAACGACTCGTGCAGCGCGTCCAGCATGGCCTGGAAAGGTCCCTCTATGGGGATAGAGAGCAACCGCATTCCGAGGTTCTCCGCCAGGGCTCTGGCGTCTCGCACGCTACCCTCAGACGAATACCGCGACGGCATCGATACGCCGACGACGTTCTCCGCTCCCAGTGCCTCCACTGCTACTGCAGCCGTAAGACTCGAGTCGATGCCGCCAGATAGTGCGACTACTGCTTTTTCAAAGCCGGTCTTGCGCAGATAGTCGCGCGTGCCTAGGACTAGCGCCGCGTAGATCTCCGCCTCTTTGCGCGGACGCTGCGATACCACGAGCGGGGACAGTGGATCCCGAGACGCCGTTGGGGTTGAGACCAACACGGTCCGTGAGTCAGGTGCGCCGAGGCGCCGCAGACGCGGGTCGTGGAGTCGAACCTGCAACACGGCGTCCGGGTCGAGGTCGACCGTCAGCATGGCTTCTTCGAACAGCGGCGCCGTCGCGATCAACTCGCCTTGCGCGTTGTAAATCATGCTGCCGCCGTCGAAGACGAGTGCGTCCTGTCCACCGACGAGGTTGAGGTAGCAGAGGATCACCGCATTGTCGGATGCTCGCGTCGCCAGCATCTTCTCCCGTTCGGCGCGCTTCCCGGCATGGAAAGGCGAGCCGTTGATGTTCACGATCACTTCGGCACCGGCAAGCGCTTGCTCGCGCACCGGGCCAGACGAATACCAGATGTCCTCGCAAATGCTCAGGCCGACCCGCGTCCCTGCGATCTCGAACACCGGTGCCTCTTCGCCTGCGCGGAAACAACGGCTCTCGTCGAAGACGCCGTAGGTGGGGAGGAACTGTTTGTGGTAAACGCCCTTCCGCTGGCCGTCGTGGAGGACGGCGGCGGCGTTGTAGGTATCGACACCGAGGTCGATGAACCCGACGATGGCTGTTACGTGCCGCCCAGCCGTTGCTGCTTGCACGCGTTCTAGTGCTGCTAAGTTGTCGCGTACGAAGCGCCGCCGTAGCGCTAAGTCCTCGGGCGGGTAGCCCGTGACCGCGAGTTCTGGGAAAGCGACGAGGTCTGCTCCTTGAGCTTCCGCCGCCGCGATCCGCGCCGTGATCGCGCGCACATTCCCGTCAAAGTCCCCGACCGTGCAGTTGATCTGCGCCAGCGCGACTCGGAAACGACGCATCACACCTTACCGTTCCCGCTGGGACTCGCTATCGAGTTAGTGTCATCTATACACTAACTGCCTGCAACTCTACGAGCGGGCTTGTGGAGCGGTCAATCAGCGGGACCGATACACTCGACGCGTTTGATTACTAGTTGAATGTATTGCTGAGTACCGTGCACGAAACCAACACCGCTCCGCAAGAGACTGTTGTCGCGCTGGAGCGAGCGTGCTTCCACTACGACGGAGGTTACGGTGTCCAAGACATCACCCTAGATCTCCCAGCTGGCGTCATCCTTGGTTTACTCGGTCCGAACGGAGCTGGTAAAAGCACCATCCTTGGCCTCGCTGCCGGCTTCCGCGCGCCCCAAGAGGGTGCCGTGCGTGTTCTGGGTTCTTCCCTCGCCGAGAAGGGCAGCGATCGCCTGCGCGCTCGTGTTGGCGTGCTGTTTCAGGACACGAGTCTCGATCCGCTGATGTCCGTCCACGAAACGCTGTGGCTGCATGGGCGTCTCTTTGGCTTGGCTGCTGGTGATCTTCACGCGCGCATCGGCGAGCTGCTCACTCTCATTGGATTGAGTAACCGAAGGTCCGACGCGGTCGGGGTGCTGTCCGGCGGTATGCAGCGCCGACTCGAGCTTGCACGGGCGATCCTGCATTGGCCCGATCTCCTCTTGCTCGACGAGCCCACGCTTGCCTTGGATCTGGATTCCAAGGTTGCGCTCTGGCAGCTGCTGCAAAACGTCAACGCACAAGGGACTGCGCTTCTCGTAGCAACGAACGATGTTGCCGAGGCGGAGCGCTATTGCCATACGGTCGCTTTTCTGGATGCGGGCCGTCTAGTTCGGAGCGGTACCCCAGCCGAACTCAAGCGCGGCCTGCGCCGTGATTCGGTTCGCGTGGAGTGGGTTGACCCTCCAGATACGATCGAGGCCACTCTATCGGCCTGGGAAGGCGTCGGCTCCGTGACCCGCGCTGGTCTACACTTCCATGTCACTGTCGACGATGCCTCCGCCTTTGTGCCGCGCCTGTTCGCGTTCGCTCAAAGCGGCATTCGCGCTGTCCAGATCCACGAGTCGACCTTAGAGGACGCCTACTTCCAGGCCGTCCGCCATCCCTTCGCTCCAAACGGCCGTGCGTAACTCTCTAGCCTGCCGCGACAGTACGGCTACCGCTCTGACCGCTACCCTCGCTTTGTGATGACGACTCGCACTACCTCAACCACTGCTCCCACGGCGGAGCGGTCGCCTGCCCGGACACCCTCAGGGCCGCTGGCTGGCGCCGTCATCGCTTGCTGGGCGCTCCTCTGTCGCGATCTACGCGTCGTTCTGCGATCTCGCTCCCAGCTGTACTCTTCATTGCTGCTTCCCCTAATGTTGCTCGCCGTTTTGGGGATAGGAATCTCCGATGGACTGGAACCTTCCTCCTCTATCATTCGCGATGGCGACTATGTCTCGTACCTTGCTGCGGGCATGATCGCGCTCACTGCCCTGTTCTCATCCACATTCTCCAGCGCGTCGTTCTACCGTGACCGTGATAGCGGTATGTTGCGCACTGTCCTTGCCTCGCCCCACAGCCCGCGCACGATCTTCTTGGGGAAGGCGCTTGCCGCCATCGTTATCGGCTCGGTGCAGGCCCTCGTCATCCTCGCAGTAGCTGTCGTGATGCCAGGGATCGATCTCGATTGGCAGTACGGCTGGCTGGGTGGCTTCGGCATGGTCATCGCCGCCGTGCTACTCCTGAACTTGCTGTTCTCTGGTTTCGCCCTCGTCGTCGCTACCCGCATTCGGACTATGCAGGGCTTCCATCTGGTGATGAACTTAGTGCTCTTTCCACTCTTCTTTCTCTCCGGTGCCTTCTTCCCTCTTGGCGACCTCCCTGGGTGGCTCTATATCATTGGTCTCGCCAATCCTCTCAGCTACGCGGTGGACGCGCTCCAAGTGGCTGCCTATGCGAGCGATACGCGTGGCTTTATTGGCCCTGCTATCGACTTCGCAGTGCTCGGTGGTCTTGCCTTGGTCCTCTTTACTCTGGGACTCAAACGCTCGCCGCAGGCTGTCTGATCAGAAAAATCGCCCTGGAGCGGGGAGCGTCGGCTCTTGCGCGGCCAAGAAAGGGGTTGGATTGCGTTCTGCAAGAGCTGCTAGAGGGCAGCGTCAGCTCCGGCCACGATAAACAGCACCGGCAAATATGCGATCGAGGCGAAGAACACCGACATCGGCTGTACCCGTCCCAGCCATAAGAACCCCGCCATCCCCACGAAGCTCATCCCAAGCGCCAGCGCCACCCCCAGGTAGAGCCAGCCTGCTCCGCTAAAGGGAAAGAGCAGCACCGACGCCGCCGTCAGGAGCAGGGCGTAGAGCAGAATCTGCCGCTTGGTCGTAGCTTCACCGCTGATCACTGGCAACATCGGCACTTGCGCGCGTGCATAGTCGTCTTTGTAACGTAGTGCTAACGCCCAGAAGTGAGGCGGGGTCCAGAGGAAAATGATCAAGAAGAGCAGCAGCGGTGTCAGGTCTAGGTCGTTTCGTACTGCAGCCCAGCCAACCAGCGGTGGTATCGACCCGGCGGCACCGCCGATGACGATATTCTGCGGCGTCCAGCGCTTCAGCCAGATTGTGTAGATGAGCACATAGAACGCTACGGCTCCCAGAGCCAATCCTGCACTCAGGAGGTTTACCGTTAGTGCCAGTTGTACGCCTCCCACTGCGGCCAATGTGCTACCGAAAATCAGCGCGTGTCTGGGAGTCACACGTCCCTGTGGGATCGGGCGGTTGCGGGTGCGATGCATCAGAGCGTCGATATCACGATCGAACCATTGGTTGAGCGCGTTGGCTCCACCGGATGTCAGCACGCCGCCTAGGAGCACGAGCGCGATGAGATCGAGCCCCGGCCAGCCACGCTCCGCCATCACCATTGCAGGCACAGTTGTGACTAACAGCAGCCAGATAATTCCCGGCTTGGCGAGCGTCGTGTAGGCACGCGCTGTTAGCCACGCTTCGCGCGGCCAAGAGCGATTTTCGAGTGGGAAGGCTGTTGCACTGGTTGCTGCCGGGGATGAACGCAACGCTGGTTCGCTAGTCACCCGAGTGGCTTCCTTCCGCCTTGACGCGTGAGCCAGCGCGGAGCGTGGGAAACGGCCGCTTCGCGTGGACATCCGAGACCCACCCGGCTCGGTACGCCCCAAGTGCTGTGAGGATGATCATTACTATCCAGAGCCACGAGGCTAGGACTACGTGCGCGACGCGCCAGCCCTCTGCCAGCGTGGTCCAGATGTTCGCAGCTCCCACCATGATCTGTGCGATGTAGAGTGCCGCTGTAAGCAACGACAGACCTAGGAGCGCTCCCTGCTGTCGGCGTCCGGCCCAGGCCGAGACGACGAGTGCCAATACGAGCAGCGCCACGAAGGCGGCTAGGTAGCGGTGCGCGACTTGGATACTGGCCGACCGGTCGCTTGGCAGCACCGAGTCGTTGCAGAGCGGCCACCCCGAGCAGGCGAAGCCTGCATCGGTGCCCGAAACATAGGCGCCCAGCAGGATCAAGGACAGCATCCCGCCGGCGGTTACCAGGGCGAGGCGGGTCGTACGGTTCGCGTGCCTGGGGTTCTGTGGTCGGGAGCTATCCCCTGCCCGTGCGAAGCTGGCGAGCAGGCCGAGCGTCAGCAACATCCCGATTAGCAAGGCCATCCCCAAGTGCGCCGTGACGATCTGTGCCGGCAGCTCTTCTGTCACGGTGAGCCCGCCTAGTACCACTTGGATCCCTAGTGCTAGCAGCGCTGCCGTGATGGGCCACAGCACCCAGGGGTGTTCGCGGTATCGCACCCAGGTAGCGACGGCGAAGGCGAGGATGATCAGCCCGACGATGCTCGCCACCAGCCGGTGGGTCCATTCGATCCAGACGTGGTAGTCGCCCCCGGGAATGGCGCGCCCATTGCAAAGGGGCCAGTCCGGGCAAGCGAGCCCGGATTCGGTTACGCGCACTGTCGCGCCAAGTGCGATCAGCGCCAATACGCCGAGGAGGGTTACGATCCCCAGTCCCTGGTAGCCGCTGATGTGTTTACTCATAACCCAATCCCCCGCGCCGATTCAGAGTCGCGCCCTCTCCTTCGGCCGGTCAAGCTGGGATCACGATGTCCGGCGTTCCGCTAGCTCACGGAGCATGTCTCCACGGCGCCCGTTGAAGTGCTCGCGCTCTGCCCAGTAATACACCGTCACCAGGATGCCGAAGAAGAACATCATCGCTCCGGGGACCCACATCACGCCGGCTCCTATGCGCTGATCGATAAGGGCGCTCGGTCCCCAGTCTCGCGTGAGATCCACGTACCAGTCGTAGACAGGCTCGTCGATGCTCGTGAGGATGAGCGCTAGGGCGATGTTTTGTAAAAGCGCTGCGATGAGCAGCGCGATGCGACCAACATGGGCAGGCCGCAGCCGTGTCGCGTCCGCTGCGACCACAAGCCACCAGAAGAGTAGCGCACCGCCGAGGAAACTGATGTGCTCGAAAGCGTGCAGCGTATCGTTGCCGATTGCTGCTTCGTAGGCCACGGGAAGGTGCCAGACCCAGATCGACGCGACGAACAGTACGAGAGCGACGGGCG
Organism: Dehalococcoidia bacterium; assembly: GCA_965220315.1. Lineage (GTDB taxonomy): Bacteria > Chloroflexota > Dehalococcoidia > Bin125 > Bin125 > JAPOXK01. The sequence goes on along the minus strand of CBDCPP010000001.1, from coordinate 1,400,700 downwards.
GGTACGTTAACACGCGAGCGAATCGGCTATCCATGAGTGGGATCAGATATTCGCGCCGTACGCGGTTGGACGAGGCGCGCAATGCCAGCGTGACGGGGGCGCCCAGCAGTAACAGCGGTGCCACGAGCATCACCATGATCATGTGTTGCACCATATGGACCCAGAAGAGATCGTCGCCGTAGCTGTCGATCGGTGAGACGAGCGCCAGAAGCAACAGCAGCGCCCCCATTCCGAACGCCACGAGGTGCCACCGAGGAAAGTGGAAACGCCGTGGATCCCGCCGTAACCGCCAGTAGGCCCAGGCGTAAAGACCGATGAAGAGGGCCACTGTGATGAATCCGAACGGTTCCAGCGACCACTCCCCAAGCGCATCTGGTAACCGTCCAGACACGTCTGCCCCGCCGTGCGCGGCTGCTGTGCTCGTCGTCGTCAGCCATGCAGCACCTGCCAGCAGTCCCGCAGCTGCCGCTAGCCTAAGCCGCCTTAGTCGTTTGCCGTCGCACACGGCTCGATCCTAGCGGCGCACACCGAATCATCCGGTGCCGTTACCACGCACACGCCGTGCGGGTGTCTTATGCCAAGAAAATGAGGGAGAAAACTAAGATCCAGACGACATCCACAAAGTGCCAATACATCGACGCTGCTTCCACGGCCGTGTTGCGTTCCGCGTCGAAGTGGCCCAGGTAGGTCCGCAACCAGAGCGTGAAGATGAAGATCAACCCACCGATCACGTGTGCCCCGTGGAACCCGGTGATGATGTAGAAGGTTGCTCCATAGGGCCCGTCGCCGATTCCAAAATCGAGGGTTGCCCACTCCACCCCGGTATTGATGATGAAGGCGATTCCCAAGAACAGCGTCAGGAACAGACCCCAGCGGAGCTGCGTTCGCTTACCTTGGCGGATTGCCATCGCGGCCCACTGCATGGGGATGCTGCTCAGTACGAGCAGGATGGTGAAGAACACTGGCCGGAAGTGCGCTCCCAAAACCTCGCCGCCGTTGGCCGGCTCCCAGATCACCGCGTCTTCACGTAGCGCCAGGTAGGCGGCAATCAGCCCGGAGAAGAACATGAGCTCCGAGAAGATGAAGAAGACCATGCCCCAAAGCCCGACGGTCATGGGTTCGTCCCCAACGAAGATCCGCCGGAGGAAGGGAGTCTGCGGCATTGGCCGTGCCTGAATCGCCATAGCCGTCCTTAGCTGTCCTGAGGTGCGGTCGCCTGCGAAGCCGATGCTCCGCCCCCGCCTGTTCCACTCTCCGCCATCCGTTTATCGAACAGAGGCCGCTCTGACTTCACCGGGATCAGCCGGTTGAAGTTATGAGCCGGTGGCGGTGAGCTGGTCGCCCATTCCAGAGTGTTCGCCTCCCAGGGATCATCGCCCGCCTCTTCGCCGTACTTCCACGAGTAGAAGATGTTGAAGAGGAATGGGATCATGCCCGCGGCCACGAGGAACGCTCCGACTGTCGAGATCGTATTCATCAATTCCCAGCCACCATTGGGCGCGTAGTCGTTGATCCGACGCGGCATCCCATCTAGTCCCAGCATCAACTGGGGCCAGAACAGTATGTTGGCGCCGATGAAGGCGGACCAGAAGTGCAGCTTGCCTAGACCTTCGTTCAAAAGCCGTCCGGTCATCTTCGGGAACCAGAAGTACACCGCGGCCAAAATCCCGAAGGCAGAGCCGGTCGCGAGGACATAGTGGAGGTGGCTTACCACGAAGTAGGTGTCATGGAGGTGGAAGTCGACCGGCACTGCAGCGTGGAAGACTCCCGTGATCCCGCCGATCAGGAACAGCATGAGGAAGCCAATGGCGAAGAGCATCGCCGTCGGCAGGGTCACGGCTCCACGGAACATCGTCGAGATCCAGTTGAAGAACTTAACGCCTGTCGGTATTGCGATGAGGAAGGTGGAGGCCATGAAGAACGGTAGGAAGACCCCACCAGTTGTGAACATGTGGTGTGCCCAGACGATGAACCCCAGTAGTCCGATCGCGATGATCGCCAGCACCATCGAGCGGTAGCCGAAGAGGGGTTTGCGACTGAAGACGGGGATGATCTCGGAGACGGCTCCCATGGGTGGCAGGATCATGATGTAGACCGCTGGATGCGAGTAGAACCAGAAGAGGTTTTGCCACAGCAGTACTTGTCCGCCTTGTCCTGTTGGGTCGAAGAAGGCGCCCCCCGCGCCGTTGCGGTCCACGAACAGCATAATCAGCGCCGCGGCCAGCACCGGCGTCGCGAGGAGGATCAGGAACGAGGTCACGAGCGTCGTCCACGTGAACAGTGGCAGCCGGAACATGGTCATTCCGGGCGCGCGCATCTTGAAGATCGTCGTGAGGAAGTTGATGGCACCGGCGGTTGATGCTGCTCCTAGGATCACAAGGCCCACGAGCCATAGATCAGTCCCCGCTCCTAGCGGTTGCGCGTTCGCGCCCGTGTTGCTCGACACGGGGGGATACGAAGTCCAGCCTGCCGAGGCGCTGCCGCCGGAAAACGCGAACGAGCTAACTATCAAGATCCCACCAAAGGCGAACATCCAATACGAAAGCGCGTTCATCCGCGGGAACGCCATGTCGGGCGCGCCGATTTGCAAGGGCACGATGTAGTTCATGAAGCCTGCGGCGACGGGCAGGATGAACAGGAACAGCATGATGCTGCCATGCATCGTGAAGAGTTGGTTGTACGTTTCGTCGCCGATGATGGTCCCGGTCTGAGCCAACTCTGTGCGCATCACGAGGGAGAACGCCCCGCCTACTAGTGCGAACCCCAGCGCGGTGAAGATGTAGAGGAGCCCGATCTTTTTGTGGTCCGTGGTGGACAACCACTCGATGATCACATCGACGGCGCGCATCCCGGCGTAACCGGGGGCTGTTGGTGCGGCCGTTGCCATCGCTGCTCTTTTCTTCTTTCCGCTACTGGCTTGGCAGAGTTTGCAGCCACGCGTAGGTGTCAGCTATTTGCTCGTCGGGTATCACGTCGGCTGGGAAGGCTGCCATTTGATCGCGCGGGTTGCGGTACTGGCTGATCACCTCCGCCAACGGCAGCGCAGTCCCCGCGATTTGCGGTCCGATGCCGCCTTGTCCCTGGTCGCCGTGGCAAACGTTACAGCCGTTGGTAAAGAATAACTGCTGGCCCTTCGCCGGGTCGCCTTGAGCCTCGGACTCTGGGACACCTGGATCGCTGGACGCTTCACCTTCGGCGGGTGCCGGAAGTGGCTTCAGGTTTTCCAGTGCCGCCACCAATTTGGCATCGACCCACTCCGTGTACGCGTCGAGCGGCAGTGCGTGGACCGTGAAAAGCATGCGCGCGTGTTCGCGTCCGCAGAACTCCGCGCACTGACCCTCGTAGTACACGCCCTCTGGCCCGATGTCTTCTTCATTGAGATCCACCCACATCGCATGCACCCGGCCCGGCACCAAGTCCAGCTTGTAAAGGAACTCCGGCGTGTAGAAGGAGTGGATCACGTCAACCGCTGCGAGATTGAAGCGCACCGTTTTGCCGATGGGCACGGTTACAACCGGGGTGGGGACGCCGTCTTCCTCCAGGCCGCCCAAGCGCTCTTCGGCTCGTGTTTCCGTGCCGTCGAACACCAGCCAGATCCTCGATCCGTTGGGATGCTCCTCTGCGACCGTCCCATCGATCGCGCGGTCGACGACGAGGGTGTCGCCTTGCATATCGACTAGGCGCACATGCTCTACGTCGATCCGGAGCGAAGTTACGAACGGTGCCAGCTCCGCGAATGCTTCGGGGTTCGTGACGGTGAGCGTGCTCTGGGTCTCTCCCTCCGGCAGCACGGAGGCCGTTGCCGTATTCAGCTCGGCCGAGTAGCGGAAGGCCCAGGTCCATTGTCGCCCCAGTACGTCGATCGTTTCGACTGGTTCTCCTGCGTCCGGCGACGATTCAACGTTCTCAAGAATGATGAACGAGTAGACGAAGAGAGCGATCACGATCACCGCCGGTGTGACTGTCCAAACCACCTCGGCCATCATGTTGCCGTGTGTCTGCTTGGGTAGCTCGTCACTGCGCCGCCGGTAGTGGAAGATGATGTAGACGATCGCGAACTCCACCGCAACGAACACCACCGCCGCCACGATGAAGACGACCATGTAGAGCGTGCGGATTTCGTTGCCCTGCTCGGTGCGCGCCTGGGGAGGAAAAGCCTGCGCGCCGACTGCCTCCAGCGTCGCCAGCATCGCGAGGAGTGCGGCGGCCACGGCGACGACCGTCAGCCGCAGCGTTCGAGAACTCCAAAGGTCGTGCAGCGTCTCCAATGCCATTCCGTTTCTTGGCCCGTCGCGGCGGCGTCTATCCTAATGATCGGTGGCGAAGCTTTTGATGTCTTCGCTTAGCCAGCCCAAAGTCCCCAGAATCGCAAGCGCCAAGCCAGCGCCCAACAACTCCGCTGGAAATACCATGCCGAATGCGGTCATAACCGCGCCGACCGCGATGATGATAGGACTCCAGGAGGGGGGTGCGGTGTGGAAGCCCTCCGGCAAGTCCGCTGGTGCTTCGTGTTGCGCGACCTCAGGGGCAGCGGCATCGTGTCCTCCAGCGCCTTCCCCAGCGCGGGTGAAACTTAGGACGTCTTCCCAGAGCCAGCCGAGCGTGCCGAAGATGGCTGTCGCTAGCCCAACCCCTAGGAGTTCGGCGGGGAAAACCATTCCGAAGGCTGTGAGTGCTGCTCCCAATCCAATCAGAATCGGGAAGGGCGATGGTGGCGCCGTATGGAATGTGTGTTCCTCTTTCGCAGCTCCCGCTTCCAGCAGGGCTGCGGTTCCCGCGGGCAGGGCCACCACAGAGGTTGGTGCGGAGTAGGCTGCCTCTTGCTCGCGTCGCTGCCGCTGATAGCTCCGCGAGCGTAGGAACGGCGGCAGAATCGTGGCGACGAGGCGCCCCACGTCGATGCCGGCGTAGGCTTCTTCGACTTCAAGCCCAAAGGTGCGTGTCCACCTCCACGTTCGGATCCCCGCCAGCTTGATGCCGAGTTCGTTGCAGAGCCGGTTCGCTCTGCCCGCTTGCCCGGCCGGGACGAACAGGTAGAGCGGTCCCGCTTTGGAGAGCGGCAGCCAGTGTTTCCGCGCCGTTGTCTCCGTCACTTCATGACGCAGCGCGATCAGACCAAGTAACTCGACGAAGTGGCCTGGCTCCTCGACGACGGCGATATCTGGGTAAATCCAGCCACCCCCGCGCACTTGTATCCCAATCTGCTCTTTGGGCATGTTTACGAAGGTTTGCCAGCTGGGACGCTCGGCATTTGGGTACGAGAAGCGATCCGAAGCGATCTGCTCGACGATATCTGCTGCCCTGGTGCGCTCTACATCAACCGTCGGCATGCGGCCCGCGCGCTCCCCACCCCGTTTGGGCTGCCCGGCTCGATCGCCAGTGTGACCGATTGTGCACGATCGCACAACCAGACACGACCGATAACATGGTCGACGATATCGGGGCGTGACGCGGTCTGGGGGTGCGGTTCGACGGTCAAATTAGCGAGCACGCGGGCGGCCGGTTAGGGCGAGAGCGTCCGCGCTGGTTGGTTGACTGGCACGTACTTTGGGCGGTAGATCGCTACGCCCTTGCCGTTGCGGAAGGCCAAACGCTCGTCGGCGATTTGGGCTCCGATGCCCGCGATTCGTGCCCAGCCGAAGAGAGTTGTGTAGTACTCCGGATCGGTGAACCCGACGGCGTTGAGCAAACTGCCTGAGACGAGGTCCACGTTGGGATAAGGGTTTGCGATCTTCGGATTCTCTTTAAGGATCGGTGGTACGACCTTGCGCAGGGTTTTCACGATCCGGAACTCGCGGTTGTCCGGCGCTATCTGTTCACCCACTGCGATCTGCACCTGTGCTCGCGGATCCTCTTCACGCAATACTGCGTGTCCGAATCCGAAGATCAGCCCCCCCTCCGCAATACGCTTCCGTACCCAACGCTCTACCAAAGCCTCGTCATCCGTATTCACTTCTCGCACGAACTCCAGGCAGTCTTGATTCGCCCGGCCATGTCGCGGTCCTGCCAATCCGTTCATCGCCGAAGCAAGGGATTGGTAGAGGTCCGCCAGACCGGAGGCCACTGCCTTGCCCGTGAAGGTCGAGAGGTTCCCTCCGCCGTGATCCATGTGTAGGACGTAGAAGGTACGCAGCAGGGTTGCGAGCTTTTCTAAGTCGCCGCTGGGCAGCCCCAGCATGTGGACGAAGTTCGCCACGTAATCCAACGATTGGTCGGCTGCGATTGGGTCGCCCCAGCCCTCTCGAATGCGGAAGATCGCAGCCAACACGCTCGGGATCCGCGCCACTAGGTTCAGGGCATCTTCTTTGTAATCGCCTGTCTTTGCGGTCATTCCGAGCAACTGAATTCCCACGCAGAACATCTCCATGGGGTGGGCACCCGGCGGCAGTCCTTTGAGTGAGGAGTACACCGCTGGGTCGACCTCGGCCCGTTGTTGTAGGTCATGCCTGAAGGCCGCAGCCTCGTCCGCGTTCGGCAGATGTTTGTGAAAAAGGAGGTAGATCACGTCCTCGGGCGGGAGATGCGCGATCTGCGCGATCGGGTAGCCAACGTATGAGACACCCCGCTGCGGATCGACACCGCTGGTCCAGCACGTTCCCACGGGGTAGCCGCGGAGGCCTGTATCTAGCCGCTTTTCCGTGATGGTGAATTCGATCGCGGGCAGGTCGCTCATCGTCGCTCCATTGTCAATGTGCCGCGTCGGCTCGTCACCCGACGATGGTTTCGATTCGGAAACGCACCTTGCCCGAGGGGATCGTGACTTCGACCTCATCCCCCGGCCCGCGCCCAACAAATGCCTGGCCCACTGGACTGGCTACAGAGATCTTGCCAGCGGTCGCGTCGACCTCATTTTGACCGACGAGAGTGTAGTCAACGGTCCTACCTGAAACAAGATTTGTTGCTGTGACGCTACTTCCGAGGTGCGCGCGTCCACTCTCCTCTTCCCTTGCTGCGACCACCGCGTATTTGATGTCGTGCTCGATCTGGCGGATGCGCCCTTCCAAGTGCCCCTGGGCGTCACGGGCGGCATCCAGCGGGGCATTCTCACGGAAATCCTTGTCTGCCATCGCCAATTTCAGCGCTTGTTGGATCTGAGGCCGCTGTGCGCACAAGCGCTCGAGTTCTGCCTTGGCGGCGGCCAGGCCTTCCGGGGTCATTTCCACGACCTCGGCCTGTTCAGGGACGGCGGCCGCGCTCGCACCGGCTCTCTTCGTTCGCTTGACTCGCAAGTGCGCGCCCAAATTGGTCGTGGTCCAATTCTTCTTTTTTGCGTAGGCCAAGAACTCCTTGACCGGCGGCAGGCGGCCCATCACGTCTGTGGTGGTCCCGAGCGCTTCTTGATATTGCGTCACTTGGTGGCCTGTTAACGCATCGAGCCTGCGATCCGATCCGTACCATGATGTGAACCGCGTGATCTCAACCCGAGCCTGCTGATCCACCGATTGGGCTACAGCCTCCAAATACAGAGCTGCAGCCTCTTCAAGTGTCGTGGGTCGTTGTTGATCCGCCACCATCCGCTCCTATTCAGACCGCCCCACCTTGCGATGCAGGCTTGGATCGGCGCTGTTTCATGCCCATCGTACGAGTGCCACGCAGTGGGATTCAACGCGTCCGGGGCTCCGTGGGGGGAATTCGGAGCTTGCCCACGACGCTCACGCGTTGCAGCATGCCGTAGTGGCGATCGACAAACGATCTCCTATGCCTCCTATGCATCATATGCATCCTCATCCCTCTCCTCCTACTCCAGGCGATGTCCGAGCTGCCCTGACCGCCGCTGGCCTCCCGGTCGACCCCGACTCTGTCTATCGCTTGGCTGCCTTTCTCGGTGCACTGCTTTGCGCTAACACGCGTCTCAACCTGACCCGCATCACCGACCCCCGCGATGCTCTTGTTCGTCACGTGATCGAGCCGCTGGCGGGCTGGCGGCTACTAGCCCCGCGCCTTGCGTCGGGTTCCTTATTCGATGTGGGTAGCGGTGGCGGCGCGCCGGGTCTCCCGATCGCTATCGTCGATCCTAGCCGCGAGGTGGTACTCGTCGAAACGCGTCGGCGGAAGGCTGACTATCTCAAAGCGACCATTGAGGAGCTGGCTTTGCCGAACGTTCGCGTGATCCAAGCGCGCGCCGAGGTCGTTGCGAATGGAAGGGAGCGCGGGACGGCGGCGGCGGCTGTGGCGCGCGCGCTGGCCCCGCTGCCCGCTGCGCTGGAGCTGCTGCTGCCGATCGTTGCGATCGATGGTTGGACAGCAGTCTTCGCTGGCCCGGCGCTTCCATCGCAGTTTCCCGCTGCCGTCGCCGCCGCGTCGCACCTGGGCGCTGAGCCTCCCTTCATTCTCGACGTGACTTGGATCGGCTCGTCGCGCGCTGCGAAGCTGGCGCTTACACGCAAGCGCGTGCCTACTCCCGACCGCTTCCCGCGCTCACCTGCGGCGATGCGCCGCCCGCTGGGCTGAGGTGCTACGGCTCTAGGACCAGCCGGCCGTACACTTCCCGGCTTTCGAGCAGCGCCTGTGCAGCGCCTGCGTCCGCTAGGGAGAATCGCTGTTGGATGACCGGTCGCAGCTTTCCTTCGGCTGCGAGTTCCAGTACCCGATGTCCTATGGCTCGTGTCGAGCGTCCACAGCCGTGCAGCGTCACGTGCTTGCGAAACAGTTGGATCATATCGACCGGAACCATCTCGCCTGCGTGCGCACCGACGCTCACCAAACGGCCGCTGGGTGCGAGTGCGGCGATGCTTTGCTGTAGGACGTTGCCGCCGACGCAATCGAAGACACAGTCAACACCGCGGCCTTCGGTTAGGTCACGCACGCGCTCGCTGATCGGCTCGTCGCGATAGTTGATCGTGGCCTCTGCGCCGACGGCGCGAGCTCGCTCTAGCTTTACCGCCGATCCTGCCGTCGCGATGATCCGCACACCCGTCAGCGCCGCGACCTGTAGCCCTGCGGATCCGATGCCGCTACCAACCGCGTTAATGAGCAGCGTCTCTCCCTCTTGTAGATTTCCCACCTCGATCAATGCTTCCCAGGCCGTCGCGAATGGTATGTAGGCTGATACCGCTTCCGCGTCGTCGAGGCCGTCCGGGACGCACACCAGGTGATGGTGCCCTACTTTGACGTATTCGGCATAGGTGCCCCAGACGGTCGCTCCTAGGATGTCGGATGCTTGGCAAATGTTCTCTCGTCCCGCCACGCAGTCGACACATGATCCGCAATGCAGGATGAAGTGCGGGGCTACTCGCTCGCCTACCTGCCATTCTTCGACGCCCGGGCCGAGGGCGGCCACCTCGCCCACCGCGTCCACCCCCATGACGTGTGGGAAGTGACTGGCTATCCCGGCCTTGCCGTCGCGGATGTCGAGGTCGATATGGTTGACGCCGGCCGCGCGCACCTGGACCAGCACTTCGCCCGGACCAGGATCGGGAGTGGGCAGAGTTTCGTAGCGTAGTGCGTCGACGCCGCCGTGCTGGTGAAGAGTGATCGCTTTCATAGGTTCCCTGTCCTGTGGATGGGGGTGGCCTCAAGGGTCGTCGGCTCGGTGCCTTCGAACGCCGCTAGCCCGAATACGGCCCATCGCCAGGTCCGGTTAGGGGCCTCGTGCGCCGGATTGTGTCACACGTGCGGTCCGACGAACGCGGGCTGTGGTCTCGCGGAATATGGGTCTGCCGCATCCTAGAATCATGAAGTCAGCTGAGGCCAAACACGAAACTGCGGAAGTCCACGAGGGACTGGCTGTCGAGGCGGAGCGGCAGACCACACCATCGACCGGCGCAGTCGATGGTCATCGCATCGCTGTGATAGTCGCGTCGCCGGAAAGTGACTCGCGTCTGAACGCAGCTTCATTGACCCAGTGGCGGTGCCCTTCGGATAATCGGTTACACGCGCCCAACAGAAGGAATGCGGTTCCATGACGAAATCAGCAGCGTCAAGCGGCGCGGAACTTCCTATCTACCGGCCGAGCGAGATCGAGGCGAAATGGCAGTCGCGCTGGGAGACAGACGGGCTCTACCAGGTGCCGGATGACGACCCTCCGCCAGGCGATCGCTGGTACTTACTGACGATGTTTCCCTACACGAGTGGGGATCTGCACATCGGGCATTGGTACGCGATTGCGCCGTCCGACACGGCAGCGCGCTACCAGCGGATGCGTGGCAAGAATGTGCTGTTCCCGATCGGCTTCGATGCGTTCGGACTACCGGCGGAGAACGCGGCCATTCGCGAGGGTGTACACCCGATGACTTGGACAGCCGCGAACGTGAAGACGATGCGGGAACAACTACGGCGGATGGGGCCGTCTTTTGACTGGACACGCGAGATCGTGACGTCGGATCCGGAGTACTACCGCTGGACGCAGTGGTGGTTTCTACAGTTACTGCGGCATGACTTGGCCTACCGCAAGCTGGCGCCGGCGAATTGGTGCCCCTCGTGCCAGACGGTACTGGCGAACGAGCAGGTGATTCAGGGAGACGACGAGGTGGGGCGCTGTGAGCGATGCAGATCGGTGGTGGAGAGGCGAGACTTGGAGCAGTGGTTCTTCCGGATTACGAAGTACGCCGATGAGTTGCTGGACTTCAGCACGATCGACTGGCCGTCGCGGATCGAGGCGATGCAGACGAACTGGATCGGTCGCTCGGAGGGAGTGGAGATCCGCTTCCCGCTGAGGGATGGGATGGGAGATGGCGACGCGATTCCGGTCTTTACGACGCGTGCAGACACGGTGTTTGGCGTGACGTATCTGGTGTTGGCGCCGGAACATCCGTTGGTCGAGGTGTTGACCGTGCCGGAGCAGCGGGATGCCGTGGAGGCGTATATGGCGGCAGCGCGGCAGGCGTCGGAGATCGAACGGCAGTCGACGACGCGGGAGAAGACCGGAGTGTTCACGGGTGGGTCTGTGCTGCATCCGCTGACGGGAGTGAAAGTTCCCGTGTGGGTGGCGGACTATGTGTTGCCGTCTTACGGGACCGGAGCGGTGATGGGGGTGCCGGCCCACGACACACGAGATTTCGAGTTCGCGACGAAGTTCCAGTTGCCGATTGTGGTGGTTATCGCGCCACCTGATTGGGACGGTCAGCCGTTGCTGGAGGCGTACGTGGGGGATGGGTGGATGGTGAACTCTGGAGAGTTCGATGGATTGAGCGTGGAGGAAGGGAAGGCGGCAGTGACGGCGAAGCTGGCAAGAGTGGGCTTGGGCGGTGCAAGTGTGAGTTATCGGCTCCGTGATTGGCTGATCAGTCGGCAGCGGTACTGGGGTGCCCCCATCCCAATCGTTTACTGCGATCACTGTGGGATCGTTCCGGTACCGGAAGACGAATTACCTGTGCTGCTTCCAGCGGACGCGGAATTTCTGCCGACAGGTGAGTCGCCATTAGTACGGCACGATGACTTTGCACAGGTCGCGTGTCCCGAGTGTGAAGGGCCCGCACGGCGTGAGACAGACACGATGGATACGTTTGTATGTTCGTCGTGGTACATGTTCCGCTATCTCGATCCCCACAACGATGACGCACCACTGAAGATGGAGCAGGCGCGGCGATGGCTGCCTGTCGACCAGTACACGGGTGGGGCAGAACACGCGGTAATGCACCTGCTTTACGCCCGCTTCTTCACGAAGGCGGCGCGCGATATGGGAGTACTGCCGGTGGGAGAGCCGTTCCAGCGCCTTTTCAATCAGGGGACGATCCTCAAAGGCGGCCAGAAGATGTCCAAGAGTCGGGGCAACGTGGTGAACCCGGATGCGTTCGTACAGCGCCTTGGGGCAGATGTAGTGCGATCTTATCTGATGTTTCTGGGGCCATGGGATCGGGGCGGCGATTGGGACGACAGTGGGATTCAGGGGCTCTCGCGCTGGCTCAATCGGGTCTGGCAGTTGGTGTTGGGGTCAGTGAAGCGCACGGAGGACGCGGAAAACGCCCACTCGATTCGAGAACTAACGCACCAGATGATCCATCGGGTGACGGAGGATGTGGAGCGATTCCACTTTAACACAATGCTGGCGGCGATGATGGAATTCACGAACGCACTTACGCGCGCGCGTGCGCGCGGTTTCGTGGATGGGGTGGCGTGGGACGAGGCGATCGAGGCATTAGTGCTATGTCTGGCGCCTTCAGCGCCGCACTTGGCAGAGGAGTTATGGGAACGCCTCGGTCGGCAGTACTCAGTGCATCAGCAGGCGTGGCCTACCTGGGATGCGGAGCTGGCGGCGGCGGCGGTAGTGACGCTGATCGTGCAGGTCAACGGGAAGGTACGTGACCGGCTGACCGTAGCGGTTGGGTTGGGCGAGGAGGAGGCGCGGGCAGCGGCGGAGGATTCGGCGAGGGTGGCGGCTCAGCTTACGGGCATGTCGATCCGGAAGGTTGTTTACATCCCTGACAAGTTGATTAACTTAGTAGCGAGCTAGCGGTTCAGTCGGACTCACTGAGGGTGTGCTGCTCGCGGATGCGAGCATCGCGGAGGGCGACAGAGCGCTGCTCCTGTTCCTGCTCGAGTTTGTGGCTGAGCTGCTCGATCCCAGCGCGGATGCTGGTGAGCAGGGCAGCGAGTTGGCTCTCGAGGCGCCGTAGTACATCGAGGGAGTAGCGGTCGGCTTCGATCGCTTGTTCGATCGCTTGACTAGTGGCGCTACCGCGGATGGCAGTGGCTTCAGTCCGTGCCTCTTTTGTGATTTGTTGGGCTTGCTGTGTGGCTTCTTTGATGATCTCGGAGGCACGTAGCTGAGCCTTGCGGACGAGGTCGTGCCCGCTGAGTTGGGCGTCGGCTTCCTGCCGGGCCTTAGCGGCGACAACTTCCGCTTCCTCATTGGCGCGGGCAAGGATCTGCTGCCGGTCGTGGAGGATGCCCTGAGCGTCCGCGATGGCTGTGGGGACGGAGGCGCGAATTTGATCGACGAGATCGAGAAGGCGATCACGATCGACGGAAACACCGCCGCCGAACCGCGCGCGCCGGGCGGCGAGCAGCGTTTCTTCGAACTGATCGATAAGCTCCAAAATGTTGATGATAGGTTCCCTTAGTTCGGCTAGTTCGGCTAGTTCGGGTGCAGGGGGCTGAGCTTCGCTTTGAGTGCCTCAGCGACATGTGCCGGGACGAGATCGTTGACGGGATGGCCGAGACCGGTGAGTTCACGGATACGGCTGGCGGAGATGTAAAGATGCTCAAGGCTGGCCATTAGATAGACGGATTCTATCTCCGGGGCCATTTTTTTATTCATCAGGGCCATGTCGAATTCGGTTTCGAAGCCAGTGACGGCACGGATGCCGCGGACGAGGACTGTAGCGCCGAGCGAGCGGGCAAAGTCGACGACGAGGCCATCAAAGGCGGCAACGCGGACGTTGGGGTATGAGCGGACCGCTTCCTCAATGAGGGCTTGGCGCTCTGGAAGGGTGAAGAGCTGTTGCTCGCGCTGATAGATACCGACGATTAACTCGTCGAAGAGACGGGCGGCGCGCGAGACGATATCCAAGTGACCGTTGGTTACTGGATCGAAGCCGCCAGGATAGACCGCTGTGGTCATGATGCGCTCTCGTCTTGGCCTGGAGATGGGTCACCCGATGCGAGGCTGTAGGTTTCCAGGATTGCATCACCGTAGCGACGCGTGTCGCGGCGTGCCAGCGTTCCGAGCTCCTCAGGGGAAGGTCGGTTCCGAGGATGGCGCCAGAGGATGAGGGCGGTTGGGGTGAGGAGGGCCATGCTGGCGATCGCTTCGGCGACTGTCGTGGCATCCTCTTGGTATGGCGGGTCCACAAAGCAAAGGCCGTAGGGGCCCTGTAACCGCCGGATGGCCCGCTCGACTGGGAGACAGAGGACGCGTGTGGCAGCGGAGATATCTAACGCGGCAAGGTTGCGACGGATGACGTCGCAGGCGGCGCGATCGCGCTCGACGAAGTCGACGCCGGGGGCACCGTGACTGAGGGCTTCGATGCCGAAGAAGCCGGCACCGGCGTAGAGGTCGAGCACTCGTGCGTCGAGGCAGCTGCGTACGTCAAGACGGTTGAAAATGGAGTCACGAAGCCGCGCCGTAGTGGGCCGGGTACCCGTGGCGGGAGTGAAGAGGCGCCGTCCTTTGAGTCGGCCGCCGGTAACGCGAGGTGGAGAGAACGCCAGGAGATGCTCCTATGGTTCGACTGTGATGGCGAGCGCGCGGCCAACGCGTACATCACCGTCGCCGAGGATGAGGCGTGCTTCGTACTGGCCGGGAATGGCTGGACTCTCCCAAACGACCCAGCCCTCCCTGCCGGAGCCGCTGAGTTCGCCTGTATCGACCTCCCAGATCGGGACGAAAAGTTGATCATTCGGGACAGTGGGGCGGATGGCTCCCTGCTCTAGGAATTCGATGACGGGTCCCCATAAGTCGGCAGCGCCGACCGTGGCCGAGACATCCTCAATGGCAAGGCCGCCGAGTTCAAACTCGCTGATCGCTTGGAGCTTGAAGGCGATACTGAAGCGGTTCTCGATCCAGACCGTGACCGGGTCTTCGGTCGGTCCGGCCGCGACAAACGAAACCATACGCGCGAACCGGTCCCAGAAAAGCCCGCTGGCGCCTGCGTCTTGGAAGATGTTATCGCCGATGAGCGTGACGCGTTGGCCGGAGCGGATTGGTCCGGCTTCCCGCACACTGATCTGAGCAGCGAGTCCGAGCGCCTCGCGCTGCGTGAGTAGGCGAAAGCCCTGCAGGCTCTTTTCAACACTATGCGGTGAGAGAGAGAGGAGAAGCTTCTCGGCGGGAATGCGGTCCAGAACCCAGGGTAGGGCGGCGTGGATGGTGTCGAGCCAGATCGATGGGTCGCGAGGAGGGACAAGCTTGACGAGGTCTGCGGCGGCGCCGAGGGCGGTCACATTATAGGCGCCCTCGTTGATACCTGAGGCGTCTTGGCGAGGCAGGGGGACGGCGATGGTGAGGCCGCGGCCGTCGCGGCGGAGTTCGTCAGCGAGAGTGGTGATGAATTCGGTGAAGGCATCACGGAGGGCCGGGCTGATGACTTGATAGTCGATGTCAACACCATCGTGGCGGCCGGTCTGCACCATGAGCAGGATATTGTTGATGTGTTGCCGTCGCAGCTGGGTAGAGGCGATGACTTGGTTGACGATGTCGGCTTCGGGCTCGGCAGCGAATACGACGGGGTAGACGGGTTGGGTGAGGTCTGGCGGGGTCGTTTCAACGCGTCCGAGGAGAGAGGCGTCTTCGCCTGGGGTGAAGCCGACTGGGTTGATGATTGTGAGGTTGTTGGTGGCAGCGGCCGAGATCTCCGCGCCGGCTGGGAGGCGGCCAGTGACAGTGTTGCGGAACTGCAAGCGGCGCAGGATAGCGATGTTCGCGGGTGCGACTTCCAAAGCGATGCGGGCACTGGTGCCGTCGTCGGTAAGGATCGCGGAAGTGAGGCGTTCCCATGTGCCGCCCTGGAACGTGTAGGCGCCGAGGTTGCGCTGGTCTTGGGTCGGTTGGATGAGGCGGAAGGTAAAGGTGTAGGGGCCGGGGAGCCGCGCGGGGACTTGTACGGTGTAGAGGAAGCTGGCGGGAGCGAGAAAATT
Source organism: Dehalococcoidia bacterium (assembly GCA_965220315.1). Lineage (GTDB taxonomy): Bacteria > Chloroflexota > Dehalococcoidia > Bin125 > Bin125 > JAPOXK01. The sequence goes on along the minus strand of CBDCPP010000001.1, from coordinate 1,385,184 downwards.
CGGGAGGTCGGGCATCTGGTCGACGGTGGTGACCTCGACGCCCGAGGCGGGCGCCACAATACCGGTGGCCGTTGGTGAGGCCGGTTCGGATTCCTCGTCGCTATCGAGCAGGGCGATGGGAGGAACGAAGAGGATGACGATCAGCGCGGCGATAGCGATAGTGACGCCAAGGAGGAGGACGACGAAGATGATCCCGCTCCGGTCCTTAGAGCGCTGCGAGGCTCGTCCCTCAGGTTCGGGAGGGGCGTGGTGCTGAGGCGCACTGGCGCTGATACGGCGCGGTTGCCGGGGCCGGAAGGGGCTGTCTTCAGTCATGTCTTAGTTACGTGTGTCGGGGTTGCTGCCGATGCCTGCGCTGGGCTAAGGAAATATCTTTTCGGAAGGGGTGGCCGATCGTGATGACAGACTGGCTCGACGACGGAATATCTGGCGCGCCAGTGGTGATGGATCTGCCGGTGATGCTGCTTAGGATGCCAGCGCCGGTCGTCGCGAGGATGTTGTAGGGCACAGGGTTCTTCAAGGGGTCGCCGGGTTGTGCTCTGGGGCGCGGAAACACTCCAGTCCCTCCCCTACCACCGGCCAGTCTATCACTGGCACGGGCTCCGTCCGCGTGGTGAAAGAGGCAGCATGTTCCCGTGCGATCGGGCCGGAGACTATAATGTCTTGGTCGACAGTGCCTTGGTCGACAGCGGCTGACCGTTCGTGGCCGGAGTGTAGACTCCAGAACGACTCTGTTTAGGCCGCCGGGCGTTCAAGAACGGAGTGCGCGAAATGGCGGCCCAGAAGCCCGTCCCTATCACTCGACAAGGGCTGGCACGGCTGCAGGAGGAGCTGGACGAGCTCGTCACGGTGAAACGCGTGGCGACTGCGGAGCGGATCCATCAGATCCGCGAGCTGGCGCCGACAACACAAGGAGACGGCGAGTTCGAGGAGGCGAAAAACGCACAAGCCTTCATTGAGGGCCGGATCTTGACTATCGAGAAGATCTTGGCGAACGCGGAAGTGATCGATGAGAGCCAGGCACACGATGCGAGCGCAGTGCACTTGGGAGCGACGGTGGAGGTGACCGTGGGGGGAACAGTGCAGCAATTCACTATCGTGGGGATGGTGGAAGTCGATCCGGCGCATGGGTTCGTGAGCGACGAATCGCCGGTGGGTCGCGCGCTGCTGGGGCATAAGATCGGCGAGACAGTTGAGGCGGATGCTCCAGCTGGCAAGATCAAGATCAAAATCGAGAAGATCCACTAGCGCAGGCTTTCTGCACGCTTCGCATTGTCCTTGAGTGCACTGAGACGACATGGAGAGCGTCTGCACTCGGTCGGTTCTACCATGCATGCGAGGGTGTCGGCGATGATCTGGGGCAGAGGATCCAGCCCGAATGACTGAGGAACTCAGCGAGCGGCAGCGCGAACTTCAGCAGCAGCGAAGGCAGAAGGCCGAGTCGCTCCGGGCGGCTGGCGTCGATCCCTATCCGGCACGCACCTCGCGCACGCACACGCTAGCTCAAGCGAAAGCGGAGTTCGGCGCCTTTGAAGAGGCGGCGAGTGGTGAAGTGCCTTCGGTGATGGTGGCGGGTCGGATAACGGCACTGCGGAACCTGGGGAAGATCGCTTTTCTTGACCTACGGGATGGCAGCGGTGAGCTGCAACTACATTGCGGCCGAGGCACGGTGACGAGTGGGAGGGAGTCGGCGGGGTGGGGGTTGCTGGAGTCACTGGATTTAGGGGATTTTGTGGAGGCATGGGGGTCAATGACGAGGACGCGGCGGGGCGAGGTGTCCGTGGATGTAGCGGGATGGCGGCTGCTGGCGAAAGCGTTGCGGTCGCCGCCAGAGAAATTTCATGGATTGCGGGACATGGAGGCACGATACCGCCAGCGCTACTTGGATATACAGGTCAATCCGGGGTCGCGGGAGGTGTTCGAGGTACGGTCGCGAGTGATTGCAGCACTGCGACGTTGGATGGATGAACGGGGGTTCCTGGAAGTGGAGACGCCGGTGTTGCAACCGGAGGCAGGGGGAGCGGCGGCGCGTCCGTTCCGGACGCACTTCACCGCACTCGACGAAGAGCGGTACTTACGAATTGCGCTGGAACTACATCTGAAGCGGTTGATAGTCGGTGGGTTCGACAAGGTGTACGAGATCGGGCGGATCTTCCGAAACGAAGGCGTGTCAACACGTCACAACCCTGAGTTCACCATGATGGAGTCCTACGAGGCATATACGGATTATTTGGGCGTGGCAGCGATGGTGGAGGAACTCGTGGCCTATCTGGCAGAGAGAGCGACGGGATCGACGCGTGTGTCGTGGGGCGATGCGACGATCGAACTGGCACCGCCTTGGCGGCGCCTAACAGTGGCCGAAGCGGTGCGGGAGTACGCCGGGATCGAGCTGGAGCAGTACCGTGATGAGGAGACTCTCCGCACGTGGCTGCGTGATCAGCGGATTGCGGCGCCGGAGCAGGGGGGATGGGCGAAGCTGTTCGACACGCTGCTGAGCGAGCGAGTGGAGCCGGAGTTCGTGCAACCGACATTTCTTCTCGACTGGCCGGTGGAAACCACACCACTCGCGAAACGCGTGGTGGATGATCCGTCGCTCGTGGAGCGATTCGAGGCGTTCGTGGCGGGGTGGGAGATCGCGAATGCTTACAGTGAGTTGAACGACCCGGACGACCAACGGTGTCGCTTTGAAGAACAGCAGGCATTGCGATGGGCGGGGGATGAGGAGGCGGAACTGATGGACGAGGACTTTCTAGTGGCACTGGAGTACGGGATGCCACCGACGGGGGGACTGGGTATAGGGATCGATCGGCTGATGATGGTGTTGACGAATTCGCAATCGATTCGGGACGTGATCTTGTTCCCGCAGATGCGCCGTGCTTAATCGTGTTAGCTGTGTTGGTCGATGAAGCGACACTTTACGGTGACGACATTCGTCTCGACAGAGGGGGCGACGCTGCTGCATTGGCACGCGAAGAACCGAATGTGGTTGCCGCCTGGGGGACATATTGAGCCCAATGAAGATCCGTTGGAGACGGCCTTGCGGGAGGCGATGGAGGAGACGGGGATCGCGGTGACGGTGCTGCCGACGTCTGAGCCGTTCGGCTTTACCTCGCCGAGGCAGTTGCTGGCGCCGGTGACGATCATGGTGGAATCGATTCCAGCAGCGGTGGGAGATCCGGCGCATGAGCATCTAGACCTGATCTACTTCACGCGACCACAGAGTGAAAGGCGTCCGGAGGTGGACGAGGCAGGTCTGTCGGCTAGGTGGCGCTGGGTCGACGCGGCGGCGCTGCGGGCGGACGCGTCGCTGCCACTGTCGGACGAAGGGACGCTGGAAGGCGATCTCTCGGCGCGGGTTCCGGAGGATGTCCGTGTTCTGGGGCTGGCGGCGATCGAGCGGGCGGCGCAGGGACGGTAGTCAGGGGGAGCCGATAGCCGTGTTGGCGATGCAGTTTCTCCGTGAACATCCGGATGAAGTACGGCGGTCGCTGGCGCTACGGCATGTGGAGGCGCCGTTGGAGGAGGCCTTGTCGCTGGACGGGGATCGGCGGCGGCTGCTGGGAGAAGTGGAGGCGCTCAAGGCTGATCGGAACGAGGCCGGGAGGGCAATCGGAAAAGCGCGTGACGGCGCCGCGCGGGAGCGGCTGATCGCTGCGCAACGGGAGGTAGCGGATCGCATCGACGCATTGGATGTCGAGCTGCGGGAGGTGGAGCGGCGGCTGCGCGATGCATTGTCGGCGATCCCAAACATGGTGGATTCGTCGGTACCGGAGGGGGCGGGAGAAGAAGACAGCGTCGTGATGCGAGAAGAGGGAGAACTGCGGGTGTTCGACTTCGAGCCGAGGCCACACTGGGAGATAGGGGAAGCGTTGGGGATCGTCGAATTTGAGGCGGCGGCGGCGATGGCGGGGACGCGGATGTATGTATTGAAAGGGAAGGGCGCGCAGCTCCAGCGGGCTCTCGTGGGCTACTTCTTGGATACACACGCTTCAAACGGCTACACGGAGGTGTATCTGCCGGTGATAGTGCGTGAAGAGTCGATGTGGGCGGCGGGACAGCTCCCGAAGTTTCGCGACAACCTGTACCACGATGCGGAAGAGGATTACTGGCTCATCCCGACGGCTGAGGTGCCGCTGACGAATCTGCACCGGGATACGGTATTGGACGAGGCGGATCTACCGCTGCGCTACGTCGCGCATACCCCTTGCTTCCGCCGTGAGAAAATGAGTGCGGGGCGGGACGTGCGGGGTGTCAAACGAGTGCATCAGTTCGAGAAAGTGGAGATATACCAGTTCACGACACCTGAGCAATCCGCCGCAGCGCATCAGGAGATGCTTGCGGCGGCCGAGTTGCTTCTGCAGGAGTTGGGATTGGCCTACCGAGTCGTGCAGCTAAGCAGCGGTGACTTGGGGTTCAGTGCAACGGCAAGCTATGACCTGGAGGTGTGGTCGCCTGGAGTTGGGGAATGGGTGGAGGTCAGCAGCATCTCCAACTGCGCCACGTTCCAAGCGCGGCGCGCCAATGTGCGGGTGCGTGGCCGAGGGCGGAAACCGGAGTTCGTGCACACGCTGAACGGCAGTGGCCTGCCGACAGGTCGCGTGCTGGCGGCGATCTTAGAAACCTACCAGAGGGCCGATGGCGGCGTTGCTGTGCCGGAGGTGCTCCAGCATCGCATGGGCCGACTGATGCAAGTGATGCCTTAGCGGAGCGACGCCACTGCTGGCGCGATGGCGTGGGCTTGCACTGAGGGGAGCCGTGTACTACGGGGAACAAGCGGTTGGGCGACGGCATGGTAAAAGCGCGTGCACAAACAAGAGCAGTCTCACCCTTGTTGCTACGGCGATGTGCGTCGTCTGCGATTGGAGTTGCTAAGCAGGAACCTTGACGGGTGCAGCCTCGCGCCAGCCGGGGATCTCGAGGCCGTAAAAGTAACCGAGGATCACGATCGCAAGGCCCTGCTTGGTCTTGCCGATGCCCGGGACGATACCGAGTCGTTTCAAAACGGTGGCGGCGTCGGGCTGGTTCCTCCAGATATTGTCGGCTTTCCCTCCGTAATCCTCGGCGATGACGGTGCACGCTTGCTGCACACGGCGGCCCATGCTCTTCGGGAAGCGATGAACGGCGGGCTTCTCCGACATGATCTGGATGAATTCTTCCTCGGGCATCGCTGCGATGCGTTTGGGGTTGAGGTGCCCAAGGCGGCGCTTGAGTAGGTACGGTCCCATCCAGGCTCTCGCCATCGGGATCTGCTGATCCAGCACCAAGCCGATCAGAAAAGCATTGGCGCTGCGACCGATGAGCTTGTTGGCGGCACCGTTGTCTGTGAAGGGAGGGACGGGTGTGCCGTCGGCGTCGAAAGCGGGTTTGAAGTCACGGCAGAGGGCTGCTGGATCTCCCATGGCATGGCGTTCCTCTCGGAAGCGGTTTATGACCGGACGATTGTAATGGAGCGTGCTGCGATCCCGGCGCAGCACTCGAGTTCAACACTGAATGGAGGGACTGGCGGTCTTCTCGAAGGCTAGGACACCGGCATCCATTCGCCTCCGGCTTGAACCTCTTTGGCCTTGGGGATGATCTCTTCTCCGACTTGCTGGGCTCGATCGAAGAACTCATCGACGGTGCCGCTCGGGCAATCCTGGAAGAAGACCATCAGCGAGTAGCCAGCCTCGGCAAAGGCCGCGAGGTCTTCAAGGATCATTTCTGGTGTGCCCGAACAGTTCGGGCGTCTCTTACCCGTTGAGAGCCAAGGGTCGTCCGGCTCGGTGATACGGCAGGAAGAGAGCGCGATCAGTTGGAACTGTGACAGGTCTTTGCCCACACGGTCGGCCTCCCGGCGAATCTCGTCGAGGAAGTGGTCTAGGTCGTGGGGTCCGACCTGAGGATTGGAGAAGATGGGGTAGAAGCCGTCGCAGAGACGGGCGGCGCGGCGGGCACCGACCCTGGAGTGGCCACCGAAGATGAGGGGCGGGTATGGCTTCTGTACGGGCTTGGGATCCATGGAGAGATTGGCGAAGTCATAGAACTCTCCGTGGAACTCGACGATCTCATCCGTCCAGCAGCGTTTGTAGATCTCGATGCACTCGTCGGTCTGTTCGCCGCGGCGTTGGTAGTCGAGGCCCAGCGCCTCGAATTCCTCGAGCGCCCAGCCGGCGCCGACGCCGGCGATCACGCGTCCGTTGGAAAGCCAGTCGACGGTCGCGAACTGCCGGGCGTCGTGGAGGGGTGGGCGGTAGGGCGAGATCAGGACGGAGGTGCCGAGCTTGATTCGCTCGGTGGCGACGGCGACGCCGGCCATGGTGGCGAGAGCGTCGTACATTGAGGGGTTGACGGGGTAGTGCCGTCGCCCAGTTTCCGGGTTGACGATGTTCACGTTGGTAGTCTGACGCGGGAGGGTCACGTGGTCGGGGAACCAAAGCGAATGGAAACCCTGACGCTCCGCGAGCTGGGCGAACGCGACTGGTTTCTGGTCCTGCGGTTCCGCGCGTTCCAGCCAGAACTCGTTTTCGTTGCGCATGAAGACCCCATGGGTGGGCATGTAACTGCCGATTTGCATTGAGCGTTCCTTTCCGCTGACTAGGGCTGCAGTGCGAGGAGCGCGCCGCGGATTTCGGCCGCGCGATCGATGGTCTCTTCGAGAGTGGGCTGGACGGGGATGAGGCTGAAGTGACGAGCGCCGAGTTCTATATAGGGAGCAAGGTGCTCTGCGATTTCGTGTGCTGAACCGTAGGGCGTGTAGCGTTCGAAGCGATCGAAGGGGATACGGTAGACATCCTCCATGGCGGCGGCGACTCGTGTGCGGGCCGCGCCGCGATTATCGTCGACGCTAGTCCAGACTTGGAGGCCGAGCTCCACAGCGCTGGCATCACGACCGGCTTCCGTCGCCGCTGCCGCGATCGTCTCCGCGGCGCTGCGGAAACGGTCGAGGGAGAGCCAGATGCCGGTATAGCCGTCGGCGAGGCGGCCGGCGCGCTCGAGTGCTGCGTTGCTACGACCACCGATATGGACGGGGATGGGACGGGTTGGCTTGGGGTTCATGGTGATGTCGCGCAGCTGATAGTGGTCGCCTTCGAAGGTGACGTGGTCCTGGCTCCAGAGCAGCTTGATGATCTGAATCGCCTCATTGGTGCGGGCGCCGCGGGTGTGGACGTCGACGCCACAGGCCTCGAACTCCTTTGGGTCCTCCCCGCCGACGCCGACGCCGAAAATGAGCCGGCCGCCGGAGAGCTGATCGAGTTGCGCGGCTTGTAGGGCGACCGGCGAAGGATGGCGCAGCGGTAGCAAGTAGACGCTGGTCTTGAGTTCGATCCGCTCGGTAACGGCAGCGATAGCGGCGAGAGTGAGGAGGCCATCCGTGCCTTTGCCGTAGAAGGTGACGTGGTCGCCGGTGTGGATGCCGTCGAGGCTGGTGGCCTCAGCGCGACGACCGGCTTCGAGGGCTTGCTTGGGATCGCGGGCGCTCGCGGCGCCCCAGCCTCGCGCTGTTACTCCGACCTTGAGATCGACCATGGTGTTGCTCCAGCGGCGCAGGGTACTGCGACGCGAGCGAGTGTGGGCGGATGGGGGGCTAGAATGGCATAACGTGGCGGGTGCGCCGCATGATTCGGAGATCTAGATGGTTGAAGGCCTGGCTGAGCGGTTGAAGGCGATCCCGCGGGAGCACACACAGACACTCCCCGCGTTACACACGTTGCACGGATTGGCGGGCTACCTGCCGCTCGAGGGGTTGGAGGAAGTGGCGGCATGGCTGCGGATTTCGCGATCGGAACTATATGCGGTGGCGACGTCGTACACGGAGTTTCGCTTGGAGAAGCCAGCGCCGGAGACGGTTGTAGTGTGTTCAAGTTTGAGCTGTCGCATGGTGGGGAGCGCGGATCTGGTCCAAGGGCTGCGTGCCGCTGGGTGGACGGTAGAGGAGCGGGCGTGTCTGTTCTACTGCGCGGTACCCCCGGTCGTGGAGGTTGGCGGGGTGGTGCGGGGACGGGCGTCCGTTGAGATGGTCGGCCCGGTGTGAGCGCGCGACTGAACGTGCGCTGTGGGTCAATGGACCGGGCGGTGGGCGCGGGAGCTGCTGTCGATGCGTTGCGTGCGGGGCTACCCGAAGTCGAAGTAATAGCGACGGGGTCGGACGGGGCGATTTGGGCAGCGCCGAGCGTGGGGACGCCGCCAGTGGGGAAGGCGCCACTGCAGGCGACAGCGGCGAGCGTTGCCAGCGCGAAGACGTTGCTCACGGGCGCGGGTGATGCGGCGCTCCAGGCGTTCTTGAACGCACAGAGGCGTCGCGTGACGAGCCGTTGCGGGCATATCGACCCGATGTCGTTGGAAGAGGCGCGGATGGCTGGCGCGTACGTGGGGCTGAAGCAAGCGGTGTCGATGTCGAGAGCGGAAGTGATCGGAGTGGTCGAGGCATCGGGACTGCAGGGGCGAGGTGGAGCGTACTTCCCGGTGTACTTGAAGTGGCGGTCTGCGATCGAAGTGGGCGCGCGGAACGGGGATCCGATACTGGTGGTGAACGCGGAAGAGGGGGAGCCGGGCGTGTTCAAGGACCGGCTTCTGATGGAGGGGGATCCGCATCGGCTTCTGGAGGGGATCTTGATCGCGGCGTATGCGATCGGGGCGAGATCGGTGTACGTGTACATCAACGGGCTAGCGGACTTGTCCGCGGCGCGTGTGGAGCAGGCGATTCAGCACGCAGGGGCAGCGGGGATTCTGGATGGCGAGCTGGGGCCGAGGATCGAGGTGCGGCGGGGGGGCGGAGGCTATGTTTGCGGTGAGGAGACGGTGATTATCGAGAGCATCGAAGGGAGGCGGGCAGTGCCGCGGTTGCGGCCCCCGTTTCCGACGGAGCGCGGGCTGTGGGGCCGGCCGACGGTGATCAACAACGTAGAGACGCTGTGCAACCTACCGGAGATCTTGCGGTTCGGGGCGTCTTGGTTCCGTGAGGTGGGGACGGCGGAGGCGCCGGGGACCAAGCTGATCTCGCTTTCGGGTGCGGTGGAGCGGCCGGGCTTGATCGAGATGCCAATGGGGACGTCCGTTCGGGAGATCTTGACGATCGGCGGAGGTGACGGAGCGCAAGGAGTTGTGACGGGCGGCCCTTCGGGAGGCCTTTTGCCGGCGCGCAAGTTCGACGTCCCGATCGGTACTGGGATGCTCGATGAGGCTGGAGCAGTACTGGGTTCCGGTGGAATGGTGGCTTTCGACGAGTGTTTTCCGGCAGCGGAGGTGCTGCAGGTGGAGACGTCCTACAACGCGCGCGAGTCTTGCGGGAAGTGCACGCCATGCCGGGAGGGGAGCGGCCGGTTAATTGAGGCGCTGGAGCGCCTGCGCGCGGGCGACTCGGAGGCGCGCAGCGATATCGACGAGCTTGTAAGCGTGATGCGGCTCGCATCGCTGTGCGGGTTGGGACAGATGGCGCCAGGACCGGTGACGAGCGCGCTAGCCGATTTTCCTGAGGCTGTCGGCGCGGAGACGTGAGATGCGCTTAACAATCGATGGGGCGGTAGTCGAGGTTAATGACGGCGGAAGCGTGCTGGACGCGGTGTTGGCAGCTGGGGTGGAGCTGCCGCACCTGTGCAAGGATCCGGACGCAGCGCCCATCGGCGCTTGCCGGACATGCCTCGTCGAGGTGGAGGGAAGCAAAGGACTGCCTGCGGCGTGCTCGTTGCCAGCAGCGGAGGGGATGACGGTGCAGACGCGGGCACCGGGGGCGGTAGCGGCCCGGCGGTCGGTTCTGGAGCTGACGCTGGCGATGCAAGCCCAAGGAGCTGAAGAGGGCGAGCTGGGCGCAGCGGCGGTCGCACACGGGGCGAATGCCGATCGCTGGGCCAAGCGAGCGAATCCGCACGTCGACGAGAGCAATCCCTTCTATCGGTTCGACGCCCGCGCCTGCATTCTCTGTGGTCGCTGTACGGTGGCATGCACCGATCTGCAGCATATCGGGGCGATTGGGATCGCGGGGACGGGCAAAGAGGCGCGGATCGCGCCGTTCGGGGATGAGCCGCTGGGGGAGTCAACCTGCACCTCGTGCGGGCAGTGCGTCGCCGCCTGCCCAACCGATGCACTCGTGGTTAAACGGACCGGGTTGGTCAGGCGGACGGTTTCAACGGTGTGTCCATACTGCGGGGTCGGGTGTGGGATCAAGGTGAGCGCCAACGCGGCGAACGAACTCGTGCACGTCGACGATGACCCAGCGAACCAGTCCTCGTTAGGGCTGTTGTGCGTGAAGGGGCGGTTCGGGACGGCGTTCGTGAATCATCCGGACCGGCTGATACGGCCGCTGATTCGCAAACAGGGATCGCTACAACCTGCGAGTTGGGACGAGGCATTGGACTTAGTGGCGGAGCGCTTCGCGCAACATCGCGGCGCGTTCGGCGCGTTCGCGAGCGCCAAGGCGACGAACGAGGACAACTACCTAATCCAGAAGTTCGTGCGGGCAGTGATGGGCACAAACAACATTGACCACTGCACGCGGCTGTGCCATTCGCCGTCGGTGGAGGCGATGCTGGCGCAGCTGGGGAGCGGGGCGACGTCGAACTCGTATACCGACTATGAGGACGCGGGGTGTCTGTTCGTGGTGGGGGCGGATCCGTCGTCGAATCATCCAGTAGTGGCCAGCCGGATGCGGAGGGCGATCCACGAACGGGGTGTGCAACTGATCGTGCTTAACCCGAAGCGGATCGAGTTGTGTGACCACGCTGATCTATGGCTGCGGCAGTACCCGGGGACGGACGTGGCGGTTCTCAATGGGCTGGCGCGGGCCATCTTGGAGGAGGGGTTGTGGGATGAAGAGTTCGTGGCGGCGCGAACGGAGGGGTTTCGAGAGTGGCGAGCGTCGGTGGAGGCGTACACGCCGGAGCGAGTGGAGGAGCTGTCGGGAGTGCCGACGGCACAGCTGGCTGCGGCAGCTCGTCTATACGCGCGGCCAGAGGCGCAGGGCGGGCGGGCGGGGTCATGCTTAGTGTGGGGAATGGGGGTGACGCAGCATACGAACGGGACGGCGAACGCGACGGCGCTGCTCAACCTTGCGCTGCTGACGGGGCAGCTGGGTGGAGTAGGCAATGGGGTGTCGCCGCTGCGGGGACAGAACAACGTGCAGGGCGCGGGCGATGCGGGCTGCGTACCGGACTCGCTGCCAGGGTACCGACCCTACGCGGCGGCGCTGTCGCGGTTCTCGGATGTCTGGGGAGCGGAGTTGCCGACGGAGGAGGGGATGCGGGCGACCGACATGGTTGAGCGGATCCAGACGGGTGAGGTCCAGTGCATGTACATCGTGGGAGAGAACCCGGCGCTGACCGACCCCAACCTGGCGCACGCGACCGCAGCGCTGCGGAAGCTTGATTTTCTGGTAGTGCAGGACATCTTTATGCACGAGACGGCGGAGATCGCCGACGTGGTGCTGCCGGCGGCGTCCTTCGCGGAGAAGGAGGGGACGTTCACGAACAGCGAGCGGCGGATACAGCGCGTGCGGCAGGTCATCCCGCCGGTCGGCGCGAGTCGGCCGGATTGGGTGATTGTGCAGGCGATCGCAATGCGGACGGCGGCGCGATTGGGGATCAGGGCGGTGGGGTTCGATCATGAGAGTGCGGCGTCGGTGTTCGATGAGATGACGTCGCTGATGCCGATGATCGGCGGCTTGTCGCATGAGCGGCTCGATCGCGAGGGCGGGATCCAGTGGCCTTGTCCGACGCCCGGTCACCCAGGCACGCCACGCCTTTATGAGAAGACGTTTCCGCGAGGGCAAGGGCGCTTCGTGGCGGTGCGGCAATCGGCGCCGAGCGAGGAGGAGCCGGACGAGCGCTATCCGTTCATTTTGAATACGGGGCGAGTACTGTACCACTGGCACGGTGGGACGCTGACGCGGCGGGTGGAGGGATTGGAGGCGAGCTTCCCGGAGCTGCGGGTGGCGCTGCATCCACAGGACGCGGCGCGGTTGGAGGTCGCGGACGCTGAGGTGGTAACGGTGGCGTCGAGACGAGGGCGCTTGGAGGGAGTGGCGTTCGTAACGGAGGATGTAGCGCCGGGGTCAGTCTTCGTACCGTTCGTACGGCTGAAGGAGAGCGCGGCGAATTGGCTGACGAACAACGTCTACGATCCGCAGGCACGGATCCCGGAGTTCAAAGTGTGCGCGGTACGGGTGGAGCGAACAGGGGACCCGCAGGAATGGGGGCGGCAAGGTCGACGGAGGGGTGGGAAGCGTCGCCAGTACTGGTAGGCATGATTGGAGGAAGGTGAGGCAGTGACCGTTCCCGATTATCAGTCACTGAGTTGATGTATGACAGCGGTGCGGGAGTTACCGTTCGCCGTGTAATCGAGATCAAGGCAATCGATACGGACTTCTTCGTGGACGATTAGAGCGCCTGGACATCGTCCAGTTTCGCGTCGAAGGCGAGGACGCTGTGGACGCCAGCGACGTGGCAGGCGCGGGCGATAGCGGCGGTGCCGTCGGGGTTACGGGTGGCGTTGGTCACGACGACCGCGAAAGTTGCCCCGGGCGGGACCGTCTTGCGACCCCCTTCCTCGTGGGCCAGGACCATCGCTGTGAGATCCGGCGTGATGAGGGTGCCGGGCGGGGTGCAAGTGAGAGAGGCGACGCGCTCGGGTCGATGGACGGCTTGGTTGTCGAGGGGCTTGCCTAGGACCGTCGGGCTGATGCAGGCGAGAACGTGCGTGACGCCGTCCGGGAGGACGGGCTCGTGGTCGGCGGGTGCCTTGAAGCCGCGGCCAGCGGCGCCATCCGCCTCAACGCAGACGAGGCCGACCTCTGCCAAGGCGAGTGCCTGCGCCGGCCAGTCCGGATCGACGGCAAGGACGCGGCCGCGCTCGCCGCGGGCGCTGCCGATGATGATAGCGAGGTGGTCGCGCCGCTGGGCGTCCTGGATGGCTGCGGCGCGGGCGGTAGGGTTGGCACCCAGCATGAGGGGGAAATTACGGGCGGCGCTGGGGATGGTGAACTTGGTGGTGGTTGTGAGGACGGCCATGCCGCGGTGCGCATCGTTCACAGCCAGATGGGCGCGCTCGCGGGCGAGAGCGAATAGCACGGTTGTCTTGCCACCCGCGCCTACGGTCGCGACGAGGGCGTCGCCGGTGATGCCGAGTGCGTCGTGCAAGGATGGGATGGCGTTCATTGGGCAGAGCCTAACCGTAGACTGGCCAGATGAACGCGCAGCACGACCCGGAGCCGTTTAGCGTCGCAATCCTGGCGGGCGGTTTTGGGAAGCGGCTGGGGATGGAGAAGGCTCGGGCTCTCGCCGCCGGCCGTCCGCTGCTGCACTGGACTGCTGCGGCGGTAGCTCGTCTGACGGACGATCTGATTGTGGTGCGCCGGTCGGACCAGAGGCTAGCGACGGCTGAGGGACTAGTCTGGCGGGAAGCGGTCGACCGGGAGGCAGAGCGGGGGCCCCTAGCCGGGATCGAAGCGGCGCTTGAGGCTGCTCGGCACGACTTGGTGCTCGTGTTCGCGTGCGACATGCCGCTCTTGCGTCCGGCGCTGGTGCGGTTGCTGGTGCGCGTGGCAGATGGTGTTGACGTCGTGATTCCCGTAGTCAATGGGCGGGAGGAACCACTCGCGGCCGCTTATCGTGTGAGTTGCCTGGAATCCGTGCGAGACGCGTTGGCCGCTGGCAGGGGCCGCCCGGTCGCGATTCTCGAGGAGCTGCGGGTTCGGCGATTGGCGGAGGCGGAGTTGCGTGCGGAGGATCCGCGTCTGGCGTCGCTGACGAACGTCAACTATCCAGAAGATCTGGAACGAGTCGAACGGGAATTGGAAGCGCGCGCTGCGGCGAATTCATGAGCAGCATCAAGGAGGCCAAGCAATGTATCGACGCGTATTCCGGGGGCAAGTGGCGCCGGGGCGCCACGGCGAGTTCTTGGCGGCGGTGGAGGAGGCGCTTCTCTATCAGCATCAACGCGGGATCAGTGCCCGCTACTCGGTATGGGACGCACTCACAGGACGCGCGAGCGAGGTGGAGATCGTCTCGGAATTCGAGTCGTTGCAGAACTTGGAGCAGTTCGAGGAGCTCGTGGCGCAAGACCAGGCTTTTGCAGGTATCCGGCAGCGCGTGCGGGCGGCGATGGTATTCGAGAGTACGACGGTCACGCTGTACCGCCAGCTGGACGTGAGCCCAACGAGCTAGGTTCCGGCGGTGGCCATGCTTGTGGGAGGGAGACCGAGCGTTTCGCTCAGTTCCTCCTGCACGCGGACGACCGCTGCCGAATCGGTGCCGATCACGGCCCAGACTTCCGTGTCGTTCCGCGCGATCCAGATCGAGCGATTGCCGTCGGTGGCAGTGACGGCACGGCCGGAGGCGAGTTCGACGACATTGTTCGCCGTTTCGCTCAGGAGCCGGACATATTGCTCGAAGAACTCGCTGGCGTCCTGATGCGTGTCCCAAGCGGTATGCCATGCGAGCAGGCTGGTGTCGTTGGGACCGACATAGAGGCTGAGGCGGTCGCCGCCCCAACCGCCGCCCGCGCGGGCGGCGTCTGCAGGGGGAAGGAAGTGATCTAGATACTCGGTGATGATGAACTCGCCGATGGTGTCATGCCCGATCGGCAGCCAGTCGGCACCTCCGAGCGCTGCGCGAACATCGGGATTGGGAAGGATGATAGGTTCCAGCGACGCGGGGTCAGCAGGAGAGTCAATGGAGCGAAGGAGTTGCTCGGTGGATGCGGGCGGCATCGCCAGGATGCCATTAATGCCCTCGAAACCGGATCTGTCGTGGATACGAGTGGCGATCAAGGCACCTTCGATGTATGGGGAGAAGAAGATTTCTTTCACGATGGCGGGGGCGGCCAAGCGAGGGGCGGGTAGGATGTCCAGCGCAGTTTGGATCTGCGGTCCGTAACGTTCGATGAGGTCACCGAAGAGGCCTTCCGCGACTCTGGCGTCGCCTTCGATGACAAAACGGAAGGCGAGGCGGGCGTCGGAGTTGCTGGAGAGTTCCTCGAGCACGTCTCCGATCTGAAAGTGCTGGTCTTGCAGGGCGTGCACGAACTCGTGGGTAACGGTGTCGAGATCACGAGAGGAGAGGCCATCGTTACTGCTGACAATGACGAAGGATGCAATATCTGGATCGTAGAAGCCGAGGACCCCGCTCTCGACAAGGTCACGTTGCAGCTCGACCAAGCTGTCAGTCTCGCCAAGCAGGCCGAAGAGCCGGAGAATGGACTCGGAGGCAAAATCCTCGCGCCGATCGGCATCGTTGGTACCGGATTCGAAGTAGGTGACGATGTCGCTTCGGCGGATGAGGTAGATCGGGACTTCTCGGAGGAGCGGAAGTCCGCGCCGCTCGGCGACGGTTGGGCCGATTTCATTCAGGATTTTTATGTCCGTCAGATCTGTCAGCTCGATGAGCAGGTCTACTCGAAGCCCGGGTGGGGCGCTGTCGATGCTGGGCGCGGCAACTACGGGTTCATCGGCATCCGGTGGAGAGAGTAGTGCAGCAGGTTGAGGAGGAGAGTGCTCGTCTGGGGGTGGTTGTGTGCTTAGGGGCGGCGCGGCGGGCGTTGGCGGCGCGGGGGCGGGGGGTGGGTGGATGCCCGAGGACGGCTCAGAGGATGGTGGCGATGCAGGAGGTGATTGTGCGCCAAGAGGCGGTTCGTTAGGTGCTGGTGATGCAGGAGGTGATTGTGCGTCAAGAGGCGGTTCGTTAGGTGCTGGCGATGCAGGAGGTGATTGTGCGTTAAGAGGCGGTTCGTTAGGTGCTGGCGATGCGAGAGGTGGCTCGATATCCTCCCAGACTTGTGGGTGTGGAGCGTCGATGGCTCGGGCCGGAGCGTCCTCGGCACAAGCAGTGAGGATAAGGGCGAGCGTTGTGAGGGACGCGATGAAGGCGGCAGGGAAACGAAGGACCACCATTGGGGGGAACTCCGTTCATATACTCAGGGTAGCCAGTCAGTGAGCGCAGACAGGGATAGGAGTAAACAGGAGAACGTGATGGTGGAGCGAGACGCGAACGTGGTAGCGGAGTATCGGGAAGCATGGGACGCGTGGCAGCGGCAGTTGGAGAAGGTGCACCAGACCTTTCTGGATGGCGAGCCGCTGGGTGCTCCGCAACTCAAAGGGTTGTTGAACCGGGAGACGCGTGCCAAGGAACGCTACGACGCGGCGCGGCGCAAGCTGCTGGGTCTGCCGGATACAGGGGTGGAAGCGGGTGGATTCGCACTTCCTCCTAGACCGTCGGCGCGGTAGGTATGTAGGTGCGGTGGTGGTGGATTTCGTGATGGCGACGAAGTGGCTGCGACCGCTATCGTGGGATCTGCCAGTGGCGAGAGCAGTGCGCTCGGATCCCTCCGGCGTTGGACTAGTGATCGTCGAAGGGAAAGGAAATTGATCGGGCCGAATTGGCAGCCGTAGACTGACGAAAGCGCACGGGGGTGGCTCGCTAGCCGCTTGCGCAGCGCGGGGATGCCGTGGACGAATATGGGGTCGATCTAGACGAGATCGGGCGCGTCATTGATGTGGCGGAGGTGTTGGTGGTGCGCTTCCAGGTGGTGGAGGCTCGGCTCTTGCTCGATTTTCGAACGTCGTCTAGCGATGGGCCACTGATCAAGATTGTCCCACGCGCTGGGTCGGTGGAAGAGCGCTTCCGTAGCCTGAAGAAATTACGACCAGCTTTCCCCCTGCCTGATCGGATTCTTTCTTTCCTGTGGCCGCGTGGGGTCATGGCGTTGGAAGAGTCTGGTGTCCTAAGTCGGTTGGAGCGTCGCTTAGGTGAGTTGGGCGGCGTGGCGGCACAGACCGCGTGCGCCGAAGTCTACGGAGAACTACGGCGCGAGGAATCGGCGATGCTAGTGGCGGCGATCCGAGGTGGCGATGGGTTCCAGACCTTGTGGCAGCGGGATCCCGAAGTTGACTAGTGCAGTGAAGCCTCCTGCGGCGATTGACCTGCGTAGTGACACTGTCACGCAGCCGACGCCGGCCATGCGGCGCGCGATGGCGGAGGCGTCGGTGGGAGATGATGTCTACGGCGAGGATCCAACAGTCAATGCGCTGGAGGTGGAGGCGGCACGGCGATTGGGCAAAGAGGCGGCGCTGTTCGTCGCGAGCGGGACGATGGGGAACTTGGTCGCGCTCCTGACGCACTGCGAGGCGGGCGATGGGGTGCTAGTCGGCGATCAGGCGCACATTTTTCAGCGCGAAGTCGGGGCGGCGGCGCGCGTAGCAGGTTTGATGATCAGCACACTACCAAACGAACCTGATGGAGGATTCGACCCGGAACGTGTACGGCGGATGGTGCGAGGATCAGACTTGCACGAGCCTCGCACCCGCTTGCTGACACTGGAGAACACGCATAATTACCTGGGTGGGGCGGTGTTAAGCGTAGCGCGGACGCATGCACTCACCGATGTCGCACGGGAGATGAATCTGCGTATTCATTTGGATGGGGCCCGGATATTTAATGCTGCGTTGGCGGTGGATGTGTCGGCGGCGGAGCTGGCGGCGAGCTGTGATTCGGTGGGGTTCTGCTTATCGAAGGGGTTGGCAGCGCCGGTGGGGTCGCTGCTGTGCGGGGAGGCATCGTTCATTGAGCGAGCGCGCAAGTATCGCAAGATGCTGGGTGGCGGTATGCGCCAGGCAGGGGTGCTGGCGGCGGCGGGACTGGTGGCGCTACGTGAGATGGTGTCGCGGCTGGCGGTGGACCACGCCAATGCGCGCCGCTTGGCCTGGGGCTTAGCGGATCTTGGGCTACCCGTCGATGTGGAAGGCGTCCAGACGAACATCGTGGTGGTGCCGGTTCCCGGCGGCGACGGCCGGGCTTTCCAGCGCGCGCTGGCGGAGCGGGGAGTGCTAGTGACGGTGATTAGCGGTGGGAGAGCGCGGTTCGTGACGCACTACGGGATCGAAGAGCGGGACGTGGACGAGGCGCTGAGCCGGGTGGAAGCGGTGTTATCGGAGCGGCTTGTGAAGGCTGTTGCGGAGTGAGGAGGCGGTGGCGGCGGAGCGCGCTCACCGTCTGCGCGGTAGTGGTTGCACTCACAGCCGCGTGTAGCGGGGAGTCGGAATTTCCGGATCCAAGTGATCCAGTCAACGCGCTGCCCTGGCCGGACTATGAGTTGACGCGCTACATCATCACGGATCAGACGGACGAGGTGCTGGGCTCGGTTGAGTTCGAGATCGCGCGGGAGGGAGAGGAGTACGCCCTGTGGGTGCTGTTCGTGCTGGACGACCCGCCGCTGCGTGATGAGACGATGGTACGTATCCGAGCGGATTCGCTGGAGCCGATTAGCTACGAGCGGCGAGCGTTTGACGCAGATGATCGGTTGGACGTGACAGGAAGCTACAGCGGAGGCACGGTGATCGTGCGGGTGGTGGAGAACGGGGAAGAGGAAGTGGCGACGGTGGAGACAGGAGAGTTCGCGTTCGACAACGACAGCTCGGCCTGGCTGTGGCGCAGCATCGTGTTCGACCAAGACGCACAAGTGGTGTATCGCTCTGTGAACGTGCCGCAGCGGCGGAGTCAGCTCGTACGGCTACGGGTGCGTGGCCAAGATTGTGTCGCTGTGCCGGCGGGGAATTTCCTGGCGTGGCAGGTGGAGGTGCGGCCCGGGCTCGACCGGCAGACGGTGTGGTACGCGGTGGATGATCCCAGACTATTGATCCGCTGGGATCAGGAGCCACGCCGGTTCCTTCTGCGAGAAGTGGTCACCGCGCGAGGTGGTGATCCGATCGCGATCGAGAGCGGGGACTGTGCGGTTCCTTAAGGTGCGTAACTCCCGCCAGCGGACTCAGTGTCGGCTGAGGCAGTGGGCCGCCGGAGCTGGTTGAGACGGATGGAGTAGGACTCGGTATCTCCGCTGTTAGGGGGCATTGGGCTACGCGAGGGGAATATCCACGGTGGCTGTGGGTTGCGAACTGGCGGGCTTAACTCTGGTGCCGCAGGTTCAAAGCGGCGCACGGAGCCAGTTCCAGATTGCCTCGAGGGCTTCGACGAAGGTGAAGTCGTCGAGCCAGCGGCCTTCGTGCAGGACGAACTCTTGAAACGTTTTGATGGCCGTTAGGAAGGCGAGCCAAAGCGCCACGTTGCGGCGATTGAAGCGGAACTGAGTGCCGCGCAGGCGCGGGTACCAGTGGGGAAGGCTGGCAGTGAAGAGGAACCAAAATTCGAAGACGTTGGGGAAGAAGAGCAGCAGGTTGCGGTTCCCGGTGGTCTCGAAGACGACGAACCCGACGAGACGGTAGCCGAAGAGAGCGAGAGCGATCTCTTTGGCGGGGCTCTGCCAGCGCCAGGCGACGAGAAGGAAGGCCAGCAGATAGACCTGGTCGCTGTACTTGTCGAAGCGCTGATAGTCGCCGAGGCCACCCAAATCGAGCAGGTTCATCCAGAGCAGGTCGCTCAGATCGATGAAGACGGCGATGAGGCCGCCAACAAAAGCCCAGCGCAGGACTGGGAGCGAGCCGAGGACGCGGATTGCGCCGACGACAAGGATCTCCATCAGGCTATTGTCCGCGGCGCGGGCGTGCCGCGCCTAGTGGTCTACTGGGCAGGAGCTAGTAGGTAGAGACGTTGATCTCGGTGAGCTGACCCGTGACGAGGAAGATGGCGCGTTCGCAGATGTTGGTGGCGCGATCGGCGATGCGCTCGAGGTTATGGGAACACCAGATCACGTGGGTGACGGCGTCGAACTCGCTGGCGTCGTGGGGAACACCGGCCAGCCGTCGCACAAGGCGCTGGTTGACGGCGGTGTAGAGTTCATCGACTTCATCGTCGAGATCGCAGGTGACGCGAGCGCGCTCTTCGTCTTTATCGATGAAAGCTGCGATGGCGAGGCGGAGCATGCCTTGGGCCTTGTCTTTCATCTCCCAGAGGGCTGGTTCATCGCTAGCGATGGGGTTGTCTTGAAGGAACAAGGCGATACGGGCTATGCCGTCGGCGTGATCCGCGATGCGTTCGAGTTCAGTGACGATGGAAAGGACGGAGACCATCTCGCGCAGGTCGGAGGCGACGGGCGCCTGGCGGGCCATGATGTCGAGGCATCTTTCCTCAATGGCATATCGCTCGGCATTGATTTCGGCGTCACCTTCAACGACCGCCTTGGCGAGAGCGAGGTCGCGGCGCTGCAATGCGTCCATCGAGTCGGTGATGGCTTTGTCAGCACGAGAGTAGAGGAGACGGACATCGTCGTGGAGCCTGGCGATGCCTTCTTCGAGAAGCGTGCGCGCCATAGCGACTCCTTCCGCCTAGGTTAGCCGTAGCGCCCTGTGATGTAATCCTCGGTGCGGGAGTCCTTGGGGTTGGTGAAGATGTCGTTAGTAGGTGCGAATTCAACGAGGCGGCCGGTGCGGTCATCGGCAGCGAGCAGGAAAGCCGTGTAGTCGGAGACGCGGGCAGCTTGCTGCATATTGTGCGTGACGACGACGATAGTGTACTCCTCGGCGAGTTCGCGCATGAGTTCCTCGATCTTGAGGGTGGCAACCGGGTCCAAGGCGCTGCAAGGCTCGTCCATGAGAATGACATCCGGCGAGACGGCGATGGCGCGAGCGATGCAGAGGCGCTGTTGTTGACCGCCGGAGAGCGCAAGCGCGTTCTTCTTCAGATCGTCTTTGACTTCGTCCCAGAGGACGGCGCGTCTGAGGGAGCGCTCTACGAGTTCCTTGAGATCCCCTTTGTAGCCGTTCACCCGTGGGCCGAAGGCGACGTTGTCGAAGAGGGATTTAGGGAAGGGGTTCGGCTTCTGGAAGACCATGCCGATGCGGCGGCGGATGATGACGGGATCGACACCGTAGCCGACCAACTCTTCGCCTTCAAAGTCGATGGATCCCGTCATGCGGAAACTGGGGACCAGATCGTTCATACGATCGAAGCAGCGGATCAGTGTGCTCTTGCCGCAACCGGAGGGGCCGATGAGGGCAGTGATGCGCCCCTTCGCGATATCGAGGTCAATGCTGTCGAGCGCTTGGAAATCACCGTAGTAAACGGAGAGGTCGCGAACGCGTAGAGAAAGATCTTCCGTAACCTTTTGACGGACGGCTGCCTGCTGGGCGCGGATCTCGCCGGTGAGGTCATGGTTCGCACTGGGAATTTGAGTTGCGGCCTGCCCCGTGCGGGGAGTGGGGACACGGCGACCGGCGTCCGAGTTTTCCTCTTGAGTATCCGGGGTTTTGGGAGGTTTGAGCATGGCCACCCTATCCCTTGTTTCTACCAGCGTACGCGGGTCTTCGCTCTTAGGAAAATGGCGAGGCTGTTCATGATCAAGAGGATGATCAAGAGCAGGATGATGCCGGAGGCGGCGATCTCTTGGAAACCAGACTGGGGTCGCGATACCCAGTTGAAGATCTGGATCGGTAGAACGGTGAAGGGATCCAGCGGATCCTGAGGGAGGAAGGCAATGAAGGTCAGTGCGCCGATCATGATCAGCGGCGCGGTTTCGCCAATGGCGCGGGACATGGCAAGAATGTTGCCGGTGAGCATGCCGCCGAAGGCGTAAGGCAAGACGACCGAGCGGGTGACCTGCCAGCGAGTGGCGCCGAGAGCGTACGCACCTTCGCGCATGGAGGGAGGGACGGCGCGCAAGGACTCTTGCCCAGCCACGATGATGATGGGCATGACGAGGAGGGCCATCGTCAAGGCCCCGGAGAGCACGCTGCGCTCTAATTCCATCGCACGAACGAAGAGCTGGAGGCCGAGGAGGCCGTAGACAATGGAGGGGATGCCGGCGAGGTTGGCGATGTTGAGCTGGACGAGACGCGAGAACCAGTTGCGCCGGGCATACTCCTCGAGGTAGATGGCTGCTGCGACTCCGAGCGGGAAAGCGACGGCAGCGGTGATGACCATCATGTAAAGCGTGCCGATGACGGCAGCCTTCACCCCCGCCCGATCGGGAAAGCGGGAGGCGAAGCTGTTCAGGAACTCGGTATCGAGGATGGTGGGGAGGTCGAAGAGGCGGGAAGCGCCGTCGAGGAGCACATCCACGACGAGCGCGCCAAGCATGGTAAGTCCGATGAGGACTGCCAAGAGGCAGGAGCCGACGAAGATACGGCCAATCCACCGGCGAAGTGTGAGGCGGGGGTTCCAGACAGCCGGTGCGGACGCGGCGATCGTGGTCATTCGTACTCCTCACGGAAGCGGTGCGCGAACCACTGGGCAATGAGATTCATGCCCAGCGTGAAGACGAAGAGCGTCATCGCGACGGCGAAGAGCGTGCGGAACTCCAAGCTGCCTTGGGGGGTATCGCCAAGGCTGATTTGGACGATGAAAGATGTCATCGTTTGAATCGTCTCGCGGGGGTCGAAGGTGAAATTGGGGTTCTGCCCGGCGGCGATGGTGACGATCATGGTTTCGCCGATCGCGCGAGAGAAGGCAAGGATGATGGAGGCGATGACGCCGGAGAGTGCGGCGGGAAGCACGACGCGTACCGCTGTCTCCATCCGCGTCGCGCCCATTGCGAAGGCAGCCTCCCGAAGGGAGCGAGGTACGGCCGACATGGCATCCTCACTGAGGGAAGAGATCATGGGGAGGACCATGATGCCCATAACGATGCCGGCGCTGAGCGCATTGAAGATGCTCACTCCGGGAATGTTCAGAATGTCGCGAATGATCGGGGTGATGAAAAGGAGGGCGAAGTAGCCGTAGACGACGGTGGGGATGCCCGCCAGGATTTCAAGAACGGGCTTGAGGACTTCGCGAACTTTTTCTGGAGCAAACTCGCTCAGGAAGATGGCGGCCAGCAGTCCGAGCGGGACTCCGACGATGAGCGCGATCACCGCTACGAGAATGGTGCCGCTGACTAGCGCCCAGACGCCGAAGCTCTGATCCGAAGTGATGAGCGGCGACCACTGCGTAGAACCGAAGTACTCGAAGAAGCTGATTTCGCGGAAGAACTCGATCGTTTCGAAGAGCAGGATGATGACGATGCCGATGGTGACGAGTGCACCCAGTGAGGCGCTGAAGAAGAGGAGGAGATGCGCGATGCGACCGCTTGGCGTTTCCCCGCCCGCGCCGCTACGGCTCGGGTTGAGGTACGTGCGCCAAAGATGTTGCAGTGTTGAGCGCCGGGGAATCGTGTGGATCACGCACCGAGGCTACGGAGCGCTCTATGGGAGTGGGTTAAGAGGCGGTTAAGGTCTTCGTCTGCGCTTTCTGCGTGATATTCGTGCGGTGCGGCTCATCCTCTGAGCGTTCCCTCTCTTGAGATAGGGAGGGAAAATGAGAAAGTCGAGCCGTGGCCGAGTTCGCTTTCGAGGGCGACCTCGCCACTGTGGATCTGGGCGATATGCCGAACTAGCGCCAGGCCTAGGCCACTCCCACGGTGACCGGAGCGGGAACGATCGAGTTGATAGAAGCGCTGGAACACCCGGCTCTGCTCTTCGCGGGGGATACCGATGCCGGTATCGCGGACGTAGAGCCAGACCATTTCGCTTTGTGACCGCGCGGAGATGGTGATCGAACCGGGCGCCGAGGTGAACTTGGTGGCGTTCTGGAGAAGATTGAGGAGTGCCTGGAGAGCAAGATCCGGATCGGCGGCGATGGCGAGGTGGGACGGTATGACGGGATCGGCCTCAAGACTCAAGCCTGCGCGCGCGGCCTGCGGGCGGATGTGCTCGGCCGCTTCCTCGATCAGTTGGACAACTTCCACGGATCTGATCTGTGGCTGGGCGAGGCCAGACTCGAGGCGGGCGAGTTCCAGCATCTCCTCAACGAGTTGGGCCATGCGGTCCGTCTCGGCGTGAATGATCTGATGGAAGCGGGCTGCCTCGTGCTCGGGGAGGCCTTGCTCAAGGGTTTCGATGGCGCCGCTGATTGAGGTCAGCGGCGTACGGAGTTCGTGCGAAATATTGGCGACGAAGTCGCGGCGAGCGGCTTCGGCTGCGTGGAGGGCAGTGACATCGTGCATGACGAGGACGGTGGACCAGTCGCCCCCTTCAGCAACGGGGGCGGCGACGACTTGGAAGTGGCGTTCGTTGTGGCGAATTAAGGTGGGAGGAGCAGGCGTGCCGCTTTGTGCTTGCCGTACAAGTTCGTAGATCTGGTGGTCTGGGAGAACATCGAGTAAGGATGCGCCGACTACGGTCTCGTTGGTAGGGCGGTCCGCGCGCGCGGCTGGGTTGGCGTAGAGCACGGCGCCGCCATGATCGACCGCGACGACGATGTCGGCGGAGGCAGCGAGGGCAGCGGCGAGGCGGCGGCGCTCGTCGGCTAAAGCGTTACGCTCACGCCGTAGCTCTGCGTGGGTTGCGTTGAGCGCGCGAGCGATGGCGCGCGTTTGCTCGGGCCCGCTGAGTGGAAGAGGAGTGGCGGCTATCGCAGCACGGCCGAGTCGGTGCAAGGGACGGGCGATCGCAGTGTGAAGGGCCAGAATTGCGATGATGCCGCTAAGCGTGGCGATGGCAGTCGCAATCATTACGGAGTTGACTAGTGAACCGGTGCCGCTGCGCGCTGAATCCGGGAGAGCGATACGCGCGAAGCCGAGGAGCGAGCCTGTACTGTCGCGCACGGCTGCGGCTACGAAGGTTGCGGGTTCGCCAACGGTAGGGGCGTGGCGGCGGGCGCGGCCAACGCCGTTCGCGGTGGCCTCGGTGATTTCGGGCTGGCTCGCTTGGTTGATGCTCGCACCGTCGGAAGTGCCTAAGATCGTGCCGTTCGGGTCGATAAAAGTGACGGCACTGTCGCCTTGGGCAAGTGAGGCAGCGAGGGTTGCCAGCGCGGCGCCATTATTTGTGGCGAGCGCGTCGGCAGCGAGATGGCCGAGTTGGCGCGCTTGCGCGGCGAGGCGGCCGTCGATCGCGTCGTGAGTACTGTTGATAGCGGTGAGGGTTGCGTGTGTAGCGACTCCGCTTATCACGGCGAGCAACACGACGATAGCCGTCGCGGTGAAGCGGGCGCTGAGGCTCTGGAGCACGTCTCTACATTACAGTTCGAAGCGGTAGCCGGTGCCGCGAACCGTCAAGAGATGCGTCGGCGCCGCGGGGTCAGGCTCGATTTTGCGGCGCAGCCAGCGCACATGCACGTCGACGGTGCGGCTGCCTCCGGTGAAATCGTAATTCCAGACATCATTGAGAATCTGGTCGCGGTCAATGGCGCGGCCGGGACGCTGAGATAGATAGGCGAGGAGATCGTACTCCTTGGGGCGCAGCGGGACGACGGTGTTGGCTTGTCGGAGTTCGCGACGGGCAGTGTCGAGGGTGAAGTCGCCGAAGGTGATGGTGAGCGGCGCGGTGCTAGCGATGCCGTTGCGGCGGCGGAGATGGGCACGGACGCGGGCGAGCAATTCAGCGATGCTAAAGGGTTTCGTGACGTAGTCGTCCGCACCAAGGTCGAGGCCGTGGACGCGATCGGCTTCGGCCGTGCGAGCGGTGAGGACAAGGACGGGAACGTTCGAGTCGCGGCGGATCCGCCGCAAGACTTCAGTGCCGCTCAGCAACGGCAGCATGAGATCCAAAATAATGAGGTCGGGTTGAAGGCGACGGGCTGACTCGAGCGCTTGCTCGCCATCTTCGGCGGTGTGGACATCGAAGCCTTCGCGTTCGAGATTGAACTTGATCGTGGTTGCGATGTGGGTTTCGTCCTCGACGACTAGGACTGTTGCCATGACGACGCCTCCGGCGCGGACAGTCCAGTGGGGGATTTTGACGGATGCTGGACGATCATGGCGAGTGTATCGATGGGTCGGGTCGGGTCGTTGCCTTCGCGGTTAACTCCCGGTTAATCACGGTCGCGGCTCAGGCAGTTGAGAGCCGTATGGGTGCGAAGCAGAGGTGCTTGGTCTTGTGGTCGAGAGGATCGGCGGCGTAGAGGCTTGTCGTCGAGGTCGCTGCAATTGCTACGAGGGTCCCTCGGAGAAGGCGGACGTGGCGACCGTACTGAAAGTTGGCGGAGCGGAGGGCGTCAGGGCTTCCAGAGTTTCGGCTGCGGCTTGGGCGGGCTTTGGGGCCGCGTCTGCGCTTGATGTGCTGTCGGCGCGCCTGGACGGGTGGGCGGGGTGGAGCCTTGGTTGGTTGTGGGCCGGATCAGGCCGACGTGAAATAGGAGATCTGGAACGGCCATCCTGCGACAGGTGAAGGCCGGTGTGTCTCGCTCCGTATAGGAGGATGACTCCGAATCGCGGAGTTCGCGGACAAGGGCGAGGAACTCACCCGGGTCGTTGCCCTCAAAGGCGACGACGAACTCTTGGTCGTCGAGGCCGAAAGAGTAAGTCGTGTTGATGAGGATGTCGTGGTACTTGTGGCCGATTGCGATGTGCTCGCTCATGATGCGCTGCCGTTCGTCCAATGGCAGTGTGTACCACTTTCGTGTTTTGACCATCGGATAGACGAAGAGGTAATCGGCGCGGCCTCCATCGTCGCGAAGCGTCTCACGCCCAGCAGTTTCAGGGTGGAGAGGGTTCTGATACTGAGAGCGCATGGTCATGGAGAGATAGGAGTAGGGGCGCTCGAGGGCAGCACCGAGTGGGGAGTTTATAAGAGCGGCGTGCCAATCCATGATGAGTCGGAGTTCGTCCGAGACTTGCCAGACAAGGAAGTCCGTGTCGGCGCGAGTGCCGATGGTCGAGTAGGTACGGGTAAGCATGCGCTCTCCGGATTTCTCCAGGAGCGTATGGAGGATCCTGCCGAGCTGATTGCGGGCCTCGTCCGGGGCGCCGCGGACTGAGTTGTGCAGTCGGAAAAATCCGAACTTGACGAACTGTTTGCCGCGGGGGGGATTGTCACTTCGAGAGTGGGCATCACGGGCCGATGGACCCGTTGCGTCAGATTGAGCAGGAACTTCCGGAGGGTGTGCTTCTGTGGTCATCGGGCGCTGGCGGGTTTTGGCTGAGCGACTTCGACTTCCGGCGGGAGGCCGTAGTTTGATTCAAAGAGTTCCTCAATGCGGGAAGCTTCCGCGTCGGTGATGTCGGGGCAGTCCGACGCGGCGGCGAACTCCTCGATCTGGTCGAGCCCGTAGATATTGGGTAGTGCGCTCACGACCTCTGGCGTCCGGAGAACGTAGCGCAAGGCAGCTTGGCCCAGCGTGCGCCTCCCGTCCTGTTTGAGAAACTCAAGCTGTTCGATCTTCTGCAGCCCGTTGATTAGCCAAGCGCGTGGGCGATGGCTGCGGTGATCGTTGGGGCCGAAGGTGGTGTCTTTGGTGTACCTACCTTCGAGCATTCCGGAGGAGTGAGGAACGCGCACGAAGAGCGAGCGGCCGTTCTGGCGCGCGGCGGCGAGGAGCGCGCGCCCAGGGTCAAGCTCCAAGGCGTTGTAGATCATCTGGACGGTGTGCGCCGGACGCTGGGAGAGGGAATATCGCCCCTCGTCCCGCCAACCGATCGCAGGGCCGAGTGCTACGCCGATGGAACGGACCTTGCCCTCGCGCTGGATGCGGTCGAGGAAGTTCCACACGTCATCGCGTTCGAGATGCTCCATGCGAGCGTTGTGCAGCTGCCAATGGTCGATGCGGTCGGTGCTCAGGCGCTGAAGGGCGCTATCGAGAGAGCGCTGGAGGAAGTCCGGATCGAGGCAGTGAGGCGGCTCGGTGTGACCGGTCCGGCGTTCCTTGGCGGATTCCCAGTCGTAGCCGAACTTGGTGGCGATGACGATGGCGTCGCGGGCGCTGCCGGGGAACGCTTTGGCGAGTAGGGTTTCGCCACGGCCGAAGCCGTACGTCGCGGCGGTGTCAAAGAAAGTGATGCCGCGATCGTGGGCGTGGCGGAGGAGGGAGACGGCTTCGTCGTCGGAGTAGTCGCCCCACCAGCCGGCGGCGAGAGTCCAAACGCCAAAACCGATCTCGGAAACCTGGATGTTGGTGCCGGCGATGGTGCGGTAGCGCATCAGATACAGCTTAGTCACCGGAAGCGGCGACGGGAGCCTCGGCGCGGGAGAGTTCTTTGAGACGTGGGTAGACCTCCTTGGCGAAGAGTTCCATGCCCCGCACCGTTTCGTCGTGTTCGAGGAAGCCTGCCTGGCCCATCATGAGCAAATGCCCGAAGCCGCCGACGTAGTCGTAGAGCTTCTTGATTTGGTTAAAAACCGTGTCCGGATTACCGGCGAACAGGATCCCTTTCGCAATCTGCTCGTCGACCGAGGTACGGCCGAAGTGTGCCTGCGGGCCAGCCAGGCTATGGGCGCGTAGCGCTTTGACGTTGGCTTCGACGGAGGAGTAGCCGGGCGGATTGGCGAAGTGAGGCGGGACCTTGTTGGCTTCGAGGTACCAGAGGACCTTGCGGGCGCCTTCGTAGCCAAGTTCGTCCGTTTCGCCGGTGTGAATGAGGGCGGCGTAGGCGAAGCGGTCGAGGCCAAGTTGAGGCAGGTTAATCTCAGCGCGACGGGCGCGGTAGGTGGCGTAGATCTCTTTGGTGACGTCGAAGCCGGTGAGGAAGCTCGCAGCGATGTAGCCGCGCTCGGCGATCTTGGGGGCGCTCTTGGGGTTGAGCGTTGTGATCCAGATCGGTGGGTGGGGTTGCTGGTGGGGGCGGGGCCAGATGTTGACCTGGCGATGGTGGTAGTACTTGCCCTCGAAATTGAAAGGGCCGTCGTGCGTCGTGAGCGCTTTCATAATCAGGTCATGGGCCTCCCAGAAGCGCTCCTGCATGCGGGTGGGGCTGATGTTACCGGCCGAGATCTCATAAGGGACGCCGCGGACGAAGCCAAGGTCCAGGCGCCCGCGGGAGATCACGTCGATCATCGCCATCTCTTCTGCGACGCGGACGGGTTGATTGCGGTTGGCGATTGGGTTGCCGAGGATCAGAAGCCGCGCCGTCTTGGTCTCGCGTGCCAGGATGCCCATGACGATGGGCACTGCCGGGTCGACGCAGGTTGCGGTTTGGTGGTGCTCGTTCGCCATGATCTCGATGCCGAGATCCTCGGCGGTAAGCCACTCATCGATGTAACGGTGGTAGAGGTCGGCGCCGATTTTTGGGTCGTAGTACTTATTGGGGAGCGTGACGCGGATCGAGTCGAACGTGCTCTCGTCGGGGAGGTAGGGGTAGGCGTTCTCGCTGAAGTGCCAGGCCTGCATGTGATCCCCTATCCGGCGAAGCCGTGCACGAGGTTGACGAAGCGATCGGGTTGCTCAAGGTAAGGGCGGTGCCCGGCCTCCGGGATGGTTTCCAAACGGGCGCCGGGGATGGCAGCGGCGAAGGCTTCCATGTATTTGCGCCCGACGAGCCCATCGCTCTCGCCCCAGAGTAGCAGCGTGGGGACATCGACTCGGTGGAGGCGCTGCTTGAGCTTGGGATTGTGCATGTAGGGTTCCCAGGTGTAGAGCGCCAGGGCTTCGCGGTTGCGGGCGACGGTGGCGAGCTGCTCGTCCGACAGCTCATCCAGTTTCAGGAGCCACGGCTCGGGATCGTGGTAGAGGCGGCGTGTGACCTCGTCCCACGGCATGGCGAAGATGTCGGGGATGTCGCGGGTCCAGCGGTCGCCGACCTTGATACCCACCGGGTCGACCAAGATGAGGTGAGAGAAGTCGCGGGTGTCGCGGACAGCGATCTCAGCGGCGATCCAGCCGCCCATGGAATAACCCATGAGGACGGTATCCGGTCGCGCGAGATCACGGAGAAAGTCCAGGTAGAGGTAAGCGAGGTCGTCGATCGTATCGATCTCGTCCGGGGCAGGGGAGTGTCCGAAGCCGGGATGGGAGGGGGCGATGACCTCGAAGTCCTGGGCGAGGGTGTCGAGGTAAGGCGTGCGCTCCACGCCGCCGCCGCCGTGCAGGATGAGAAGGGGACGGCCGTCGCCGAGGCGCAGCGCCTCCAACGCCAGATCTCCAACGACGAGACGGCCGTTTTGTCCTGTGTGTTCGCTCACGCTGTTGATCCTCCGTGAGGCCAGCATGTTCCTTATCGTATGGGGCGCCACCGTGCGATTTTACAGGCTGGTGCGGTTAGTGCGCGCCCCAGCGGCTGGTCGCAGACGGGGCGTGTCGCGTAGCATCGAAAGCTGCTGCAAGGAACTATTGCGGAAGAGGCGGCCATGCGACTGGTGACGTTGCGACGCGAGGATGGGACGACGCGAGCGGGCCGGGTCGAGGACGGGGAGATCGTCGAGCTCCCGTTCGAAGATGTGGGGACGTTGCTGTGGCACCATCCAGATTGGGAGCGGGTGGCGGCGGAATGGCGGGGTCCGGCGCACGAGCTGGCGACGGCCGACTTGGCGCAGCCGGTCCTTTTCCCACCCAAGATCATTGGAGTGGGGCTGAACTACGTCAGCCACATCCAGGAGATGGGCAATGAGCCGCCCAAGCATCCGATCCTCTTCGCGAAGTACGCCCGGGCGCTGACCGGACCGCGAGACCCCATCGTGCTGCCGCGGGTGTCGGACAAAGTGGACTGGGAAGTCGAGCTGGCGATCGTGATCGGGCAACGGGCGCGGCATGTCCAGCCCCACGAGGTGACGCGCGTCGTGGCGGGCTACTCGATCATTAACGACGTGTCGGTGCGGGATTGGCAGGTTCGGACGGGGCAGTTCCTGTCGGGGAAGACGTTCGAGCGGTCGACGCCGCTGGGGCCGGCGCTCGTGACGCACGGTGAGGTGCTCTACCCGGGCGAGCTGGCGGTGCAGTGCGAGGTGGATGGGGAAGTGGTGCAGCAGGGCAACACGTCCGACCTGCTATTCGGGATCGTGGAGCTGGTCTGCTATCTCAGCCAGATCTTCACGCTCGATCCCGGGGATGTGATCGCGACGGGGACGCCGAGCGGGGTAGGGGCGGGGCGCAAGCCGCCGGTCTTCCTGAAGCCGGGACAGGTGGTGCGGACGAGCATTGAGGGACTCGGGGAGCTTGTGAATCCCTGCGTCGCCGAAGAGTAGCCGTCTTATTGCGGGGGTAGCTCAGGGGTAGAGCTCCTGCCTTCCAAGCAGGTGGCCGCGGGTTCGAATCCCGTCCCCCGCTCCATTTTTTGTCTCTTTTGCATGCACTGTCCGGCGATGCTGTGGTATCGCTCTCCTCCTCCCTGCGACCCCTCGATTCTCACTGAGTCGATTCTGTAGATCTGTGGCGGCTTGCGCCCCGCCCTCGCAATTGGCGCGATTCCAGAACAGGCCGCGCGGCGCGAGACGCTAGTCGCCGACAGCGGCCAGCTTGCCGCGGCCGGTGTAGGTGGAGCGGCCGATGGCGGTCGCGATCTGCGCCGTGTGCTGAAGGTCGTGGAAAGCGAAGTGGCAGAGCACGTTGAGCATGCTGAGGGCGCCCAAGGCGCTGTGCCGGCCCGTCCGCTCGAGCTGTTCGTCGCGGAGGTTGCGGAGGACGGTGAGCGTGCGCGCGCGCTCGTCCGCGTGGGTCGCGAGCAATTGGGAGAGGCTCAGCCCGCGGCTGCGCAGCTCATCGAGCACTGCGGGTCCATCGACATTGGTGATCTCGGCATCGTCGACGTCGAGGATCGTTTGGATGCGCGAGCGCAGGGCGGGCTCCTCGGCGGAGACGAGATGGCTCAGCACATCGACGGCGGCCCAGCCGTCGCCGTCGCCGGGGACTTGCGCGAGCTCGGGCGGGAGGGTGCCCAGCATGGCCTGCAGGATGCTGGGAGTGGCTTCAAGGATCGCGATCGCGTGCTCGGCGGCGGCTCGTTCTGCGGTCGGCATGTGCGCCTTCTTCTAGCCCTCTCCTAGCGTTGCGCGGCGCCGCGATACTGCGCCCGCTGCGCGTCCTGCAGCTGCTCGATCTGTTCGTAGCGGCGTCCGTAGATCTGGGGCGGGTCCCAGCTGTTGAGGCCGGCGTAGGTGTCGATCTGGCTGCGATGGTGGATGTCGTGCTCGCTCATCATCATCAGTATGCGCCAGCCGCGTACGGTGCTGTCCGAGTCGACCAGCGGCACGCGCCGTTGCAGCCAGTCGGCAGGGGTGTCCTGCAGGGCCTCGCGCAGCGCTTCCTCGCTGCGTTGGAGTGCGGGGACCCACTGGTCATGGGAACTGACGTCGGGAAATTCGGGGAAAATCCAGCCTTCCGCGTGGTAGGCGCTGGCGAAGAACCCTCGCGATGCCGCGACGTGGGCCACGATCTCATTCACGCTCCACGAGTTTTCGCCTTCCCCTGCGGAAGGCCGCCAACCGTTGGCCTCGAGCGGAAGGGCGGCGACATCGCGCATGGTGCGTTTGTTGATGGAGCTGAAGTAGCGCAGGAAGTCTTCGATGCTGCTGAGCATGAGCTGCCTCCTTTGAGCGGTCCCTAAGCTAGCAGCCTTGAGAGGTGTGTTCGTGGGATTAATGAGGGATCAATGGGAGAGCGAGGTGGGCGGTGATCGGAAACGTCAAGACCGTCTCGATCTATGCGGCCGATCAGGAGATAGTCGAGCGGTTCTACACGGAGCAGCTGGGATTCGAAGTGCGCCGCCGCGAAGCGATGGGGACCGATGCGTATTGGGTCGAGATGGCGCTGCCCGGTGAGGAGAGCCGGGTGGTGTTGTATCCGCGCTTGCGTATGAAGGACTGGGCGGAGCGCAAGCCCTCGATCGTGTTCGGCTGCGAGGACGTTGTGGCGGAGCACCGAACGCTAAGCGCGCGCGGCGGCGTCTTCACGCAAGGGCCGGACTCCATGCCCTGGGGTACGTTCGCGACGTTCCGAGATCCGGATGGTAACGAACTCTTGCTGACCGAAGGGCGCTAGGCACTGTGTCCGCCTACCGCGCGGTTTCGGCGCCGAGCTTGGCGCCGAGCTCGGCGTATTCGTCCAAGAGGGGCAGCACGGTCGCGGCGGGAGCGGGCGGGACGCCGAGGACCAGCCGTTGGAAGCCGAGATCGACGAGGTCACGCGCGTGCTGCTCGCGCTCGGCAGGATCCACCTTGGGCCAAGGGTTGAACGCGGTGAGGGAGATGGAGTCCATCGATCGCCCGAAGTTCGCAGCGATCTTCCCGAGTTCCGGTATGGCGCGGGTGAGATCGCTGCGCCCCGGAAGCGGCATCCAGCCGTCGCAGTACTCGGCGATGCGGGCGTAGGCCCACTTGGTCGCGTTGGAGCCGAGGAGGATGGGCGGTCCGCCCGGCTGGACCGGCTTCGGCCACGACCAGACCGGATCAAAGTCCACGAAGCGGCCGTGATACTCTGCCCCGTCCTGTGTCCAGAGCGCCCGCATGGCTTGGACGTGCTCGCGCACGACGAGCCAGCGGTCCTGGAACGCGACTCCGTGGTTCGCGAGCTCCTCGGCGTTCCAGCCGGCGCCGATACCGAAGATGAAGCGCCCGCCGGAGATCTGGTCGAGAGAGGCGACCGCTTTGGCGGTCGCGATCGGGTCGCGCTGTGCGACCAAGCAGACCCCGGTCGCGAGCTTGATCCGGGAGGTCACGGCGGCCGCGGCGGTGAGGGCGATGAAAGGGTCGTGCAGGTGGGAGTATTCGCGAGGCAGGTCCCCGCCGCCGGGGAAAGGCGTCTCGCGGCTGCTGGGGATGTGCGTGTGCTCTGGAAAGAAAAGTGACTCGAAGCCGCGCTCCTCGACGGCTCTGGCGAGGTCTAGGGGCTGGATCGCCTCGTCGGTGGCGAACATCATGATGCCGATGTGGGTCATTGGTTTCCTCCGTATTGAGTGGAGCGCTGGGCGCGGCTGCGCTACAGCGACTGGAATGCGTCGCTGTAGATCGTGGGATTAAAGGGGGCGATCGCCTCCCGCACTTGCGGGGAAGGGTCGCCCAAGACGTCGATCGTCACGTCTGGGCACAGCGAGACAAGGCGCTCGAGCAATACCCCCATATTGCTCATGTGAGCCATGAGAGCCTCGGAGCTGGCGTATGTCTCCTGGATTTTGGCGCGCCCGCCGTCCGGGCTGAGGAACCAGTCGTAGCGCGAGGTGCCGGTGTCTTTCTCTCGGACAGCGGCCAGCAACTGTTTCGCCGTGGCTTTGAATTCGTCCGTTTTGCCCGGTGCGATCGTGCACGATACGACGATTCGTAGCTCATCCATGGCTGTGCTTCCTCGCTGTGCGCGGGATGCGCCCGCGAGCGGCATTGTAGACCCCGCCGCGCGCAGAGCAGAGGACAAGGGAAAGGCCTTAGAAGAGGTGACTGGCGATCAGGGCTGCGTAAGCCGTGGCTCCGTTGACGCTCATGTGCACGCCGTCGCCGCCAAAGTATTCGGGGCGTTCATCGCTGGCGCCGTGCCAGTCGATGAGGAATGCCCTATCCCAACGCTGTACACCGGAGAGGATGACGCTGTTGACGTTCGCTTCAATGCGGTGCGGAAGCCGTATGTTGACGAAGAGGACTCGGGGCACGTCTTGCAAGACGTGCATCAGCTCGTCGAACTGTGCGTGGCTGAAGGGGCTGTTAGCGCCGAGATGGATGATCACCGTATCGGGAAGCGGTCCCTGAGCCTTGTGCTCGCGCAGGATCTCCGCGCTCGTCTTGAAATGGCGGCTGACGGCGGCGTCCACCCAAAGTTGACTGATCTCGTCGTAGAGCGCCTGCGCTGCTCCCAACATGACCGAGTCGCCGATGGCGAGGACGGAGATCGGTCCGCCTGGTGGCAGGGTTGCCGAATCTGGCTCTGGCTCAGAAGGCGTTGCCGCTGTGGTAATAAGCGTGGTGACGCTTGGCTCGGTCACGGTTGGTGAGGGGGCGGCCAGGAGAAGCCAGCCCGGAACTTGGGTGTTGCTGTTTTGCAGCGGTCCGAAGGGGGCGCTGGCTGACGAAATACGGAGGACGAGTTCCTCTCCGCTCGCGGCTGAGACGGAGACGGTGCTTGCGCTGAGATCGCCGGGAGCGCTGGGCATTGATGTCCAAGCGCTCGCAGCGCCCGAGACAACCAGGAGGCTATTGCCGGGGAGTGCGGCGGGGTAATCCAGTGGACCTTCACTGCTTGCGAAGGTGAGGGCCTGCGTGGCTGTGGCGGTGAAGGTGGTGCCGTCCGATGCAGGATCATTCCCGGCGATGGGGAAGAGCGCGAGCGCAGCGATGGCAAGGGCCGCCGCGGCGATTGCAGGACCTGTAAAGGTGATGCGCGGTGCAGGCACAGGCCAGCGATCGCGCAGGCCGAGCCAAGCGCGCCCGAGAGCCCCGCGCCGCACCGGCTGCTCCACGAGCCGGTAGGAGAGTTCGGCCAATGCGATCGTCACGGCGAAGCGCACGGCGAGGAGAGGGAGGCCGTCGAGGGGGATGTCTAGCTCGGGACGGGTGAGCATGAAGACGGGCCAGTGCCAAAGGTAAATGCCGTAGGAACGCGTGCCCATCCACCGCATGGGGGCGAGGGCGAGCAGTTGGCCGATCCGTCCATGTGGATGCACGGTGGCCGCGATCAATATGGCCGTCGTCAGCGCGACGAGGAGGAATCCGCCCTGGTACAAGAAGGAGCCGAATTCACTGAGGTGCAGGGTCCAAAGCGTGAGGCCGATCAGCGCGGCGCTCCCGAGCAGGTCCGAGGGGATTGCGCTGCGTCTGAGCCTGTTGTGATCCGCGTAGCGCCAAGGCTGCCATATGAAAGCGAGCGCGACGCCGACGAGCAGCGCGGCGGCGCGTGTGTCGGTGCCGAAATAGACACGGGAAGGGTCCGTGAAGGGCTCGAAGAGGGTCCACATGAGAGCGGTCGAGGCGGCGGTGCCGGCCACGGCGGCAACAAAGAGGCCACGGCCTCGGAGAAGCCATATGCCCCCGATGAAGATCAGTGGCCAGAGGAGGTAGAACTGCTCTTCGACGGCGAGCGACCAGAGATGCCGGAGCAGGGGTGGTCGGCCGAAGCTTTCGAAGTAGGACTCGTCCTTGAAGATCAGGTGCCAGTTGGTCACATAGCCGATCGCGGCCAAGACTTCCTGCCGGAGGCGGGCAAGTTCGTCTGGGAGGAAGATCGCCACGTAGGCGAAAGTGACGATCAGGACGGCGAACAGGGCGGGCAGGAGTCTCCGCGCGCGGCGCAGCCAGAACTGTTTGAGTTTGACGCGCCCGGTTTCCCGTCGCTCGGTGAGGAGTAGGGATGTAATGAGAAAGCCGCTTATGACAAGGAAAATATCGACGCCCAGGAATCCGGCGGGAATCCAGGCGAGGTCGGCGTGGTAGAGAAGCACGGCGAGGACGGCAAGGGCGCGGAGGCCGTCGAGTCCCGGCAAATACGGTAAGCCGCTGCGCGGCCACGGTGTTGCAGGCCCACGCGCGCGAACAGTCCGAGGGGCTCGTGCGGAATCCGCCACCACTTACTCCGTACTGAGCGTCCCGTCCCGGAGGTTAACACGGTGGTTTCCTTCGGCTTCTCGACGTAACTGAACACCTGTAAAAAAGGTCTGTAACGGGTCCGCCAGTGGGCTGGAGTACCGCGGCCTGGGTGGTCCCGTAAAGATTGCAGAACCAAGGAGGTGAGGCAGTTTGGCGGGCGCCTGTGGTAGCTACTGCAGAGGAAGCGGGGATTGCCACCAGCTCGGATGCCCGCTGAGCTCGATGCGTTGGACCCACTTCACCCAGTTGTAGCCGCGACGCCCCGGTGCGATCAGGCGTAGCGGGTAGCCGTGGGCGCTTGAGAGAGGCTCGATCTCACCGTCGATTGTGGTCACGTGGGTTGCGAGCAGGAGGCGATCGGCATGGTCAAGGGCGAAGCGGCGGTGGAAGCCTGTGACGGATCGGAAAACGATGCTCTGGGCTTCAGGCGTGGGGGATGTCCGGCGAAGGAGCTCGGCGACGGGGAGGCCGTACCAGACTTGTTCGGTGTACCAGCCTCCGGTGCAGTCGAGAACGGCCTGGCGCCGGGCGAGGGCGAGGGCGACGAATTCCTCATAGGTGACGGTGAGAGACGCGGCGACTTTGCCGTCGACGCGGAGCTGCCAATCGGCCGTATCGATGCGTTGGCGCGTGTCGCTCAGCCAGTTGGTGACGGGGTGATCATTGCCGGCGAAGCTGTGCTCCTCGCGCGAGCCGGTGAAGCGCCGACCGGCACCTGAGAGAGAAGCGAGTGACGTGACGGTCTCAGTGCCGCGCCAGGTTACGAAAGCTGCTGCTACGACCGCCGCACCGCGCTTCGCGGTGCGGCGGCTGGCGAAGTCCGAGGGGCGCGTGCGCGGCCAGCGCAGCGCAGCGTGTACCAGAAAGGGTGGGAGCAGCGCGAGCGACAGGATGACGTGCAGCGTGAGACCGCTTACGCGCCCATAGAAGGGCAGTGGCACCACGGGCAGCCCGACTGTCGACCATGCGATGCCGGTTGTGAGTGCGCCGAGGAAGACGAGCGTGAGGAGCGCTGGGAGGAGCGACCAGAGACCTGCGCCGCGGCGCGCGAAAGATCGCGCGACGATGCGCCACTTCCACACGAGCAACACGACGAGGGTGAAGCCGCCGAGGCTGTGCAGCCAGAATACCCACCGGCCGGCAGGTTGCCCTGTTACGAAGCCGCCGATGCCGCTGGCGGTTTCCAGTAGCAGCAGGGTGAGAATTGCGAGGTTGGTCGCGCGGGCGCTCACCGGTACTCCAGCCGTCTTCATGATAGGTGCTCACGTGGCTTGCGGAGGAGTTGAGCAGACTGCGCCGCTTGAGAGGTGAAGCAGGCATGATCCGACAGATGAATCCGTGAGATAATCGAGGTGCAGGCTTCGCTGTGCGCAGCCCGAAGATCTTGATATGCGGAGCGCAGCATGCTCGAATCAGCGGATAGCGCGACGGGTTTCGCCGCCGCGACAGGAGGAGCGAAATGATTGAGAAAATCCGGAGGCCGAGTGCGAAGCGGATATCGCGTCGGCGGATGTTGGCGCTATCGAGCGGGTTGGGCGTCGGGGCGGTGGGGCTTGCACTCGTCGGATGCGGCGGAGGCGACGACGACGACGCTCCTGCTGCGAGCGGATCGGCGGCCGCCCAATCGTCGGCGCCGAGCGATTCGCCGCCCCAGCCGGCGGATATCCCGTCCACGCCCGAGCTGGCTCCGGCTGGCGCGATCGGCTCTGGGTCCAGCGTGGTCAACGTGACCCAGAACAGTGATTTCTCGCTCACGTTGGATCCGAATTCGGTCCCGTCCGGAGAGGTGACGTTCAACATTCAGAATAACCACGCGCTTCCACACCAGTTCGTGGTGATGCGGAGCAACCTCGAAGTATTCGACCTTAAGCTGCGGGAGTTCACCATCGACCCGACGCAGGCGGGGGTGGAATTCATTGGGGAGCTGACTCGGGCGGAGAACCCGTCGGGCGAAGCGGCGAGCCTGACCGTGTCGCTTGCGCCTGGGCGGCACATCGTGAGCTGCCTCGCCGATTCGCATTACCAGCAATTCAACGAGATCACGGTACTCGAGGTCACCTAACCCCGAGGTCTCAACGCCGCTGCATATTAGGGCTGCCGCGAGGCAGCCCTCTTTTGTGGCGCGACCGTGGTGGCCTAGGCGCGGTGCGCAGCTTCCAGGCAAGTGACGCCAGCGGCGCCGACGGTGGCAGCGTGCGGGATGCCCATGGGTATGTCGAGGCGGTCGCCGGGCACGAGGATGCAGTTGCCATTATCCGTGTGGAAGGTGATGCCGCCGCGGATGCAAAAGAGGACTTTGTCGTAGGGGTGCGTATGCCAGTCGTAGTGGGTAGCCGCGGCGTTGGACCAAGAGTGCGGCGTCAGAGATTCTGCGGCGAAGGCTGCGTGCGCGGCGGCTTCCGGGTCTGGGTTCCCTCGATACGGCACGCGCCTCTTTCTCCCTTGGCCGAGCATACTGTTCGACCCCATATACTGTCCGCACATAGTTGTGTACGGCCACAGGCGAGCAGCACGGGCGCACGCAGACGCGCGTACAATGGACGCAGGAGCCGCTGAGCCGTGGGGAGAGTGCCATGTCTATCGAGTCGCCGCGCATCGAATTCACGGAGGCAGCGAAGACCAAGCTGCGTGAGGTGATCGCGAACTACCCGGAGCCGATCGCGGGACTGCGCCTGAAGATCGCCAGGCGAGGACCCGAAGGCCTCGATCACCTGCTGACGATTGTCGAGGAGGGCACCGAGCCAAAGGGCGACGCGGTGGTCGACATCGACGGGATCACCATATTCGTCGAGGGCGCGAACGTGTCCTATCTGGACGGCGTCTCGGTCCACTATGAGGACAAGGGGCCTGGTGCGAGTGGCCTGGAATTCGACAATCCGAATCCCACTTGGCTCGAACCGCTCGCGGCGCGGCTGCAGGAGCTTTTCGACGTGCACATCAATCCGCAGATCGCGGCACACGGAGGCTATGTCAGCCTTTTGGACGTGCAGGACAAGACCGCTTATATCGAGATGGGCGGTGGGTGCCAGGGGTGCGGCATGGCCAACGTCACGCTCAAGCAAGGGATTGAGGTGGCGATTCGGGAAGAGATTCCGGAGATCGAACAGGTGATCGATACGACCGATCACGCCTCGGGGTCCAACCCGTACTACACACCGTCCAAGGAGGGAGCCGGCGCGGCGAAGTAGCCGCGGTCTTCTCGGCTCGAAGCCACGACCGTGCGGGTTCTCCTCGCCTCGACGTATGAGTTGGGGCATCAGCCTCTAGGACTGGCGTCGCCGGCGGCCGTTCTGCGAGCGGCAGGGCACGAGGTCCACTGCCTCGATCTGGCTGTGGAGCAGCTGCCTGGGGCGGAACTCGCCGAAGCGGAACTCGTCGGCATCTCAGTGCCCATGCACACGGCTGCGCGACTGGGCTTGTCTCTAGCGGAGCGGATACGAGCTCTGAACCCGAGGGCTCATATCGTGCTGTATGGCTTATACGCTTCGTCGCTGCACAAGCAGCTGCTGGGGCGCGGGGTCGTTGATTCGGTCGTGGGGGGTGAGTATGAGCCGGGGCTGGCGCGGCTCGCCAGCGCGCTAGCGGCGAGTGGGACGACGGCGGAGGGGATCGACGGCGTGGGCGTCGATCCAGGCTTCGCGCGAGGCGCCCAGATCGTGCCGGATCGTCGCGGACTGCCGCCCCTCCATCGATACGCGCGGCTCTCTCTGGGCAGTGGTGGAGGCGAAGACTCGCATGAGGATGATCTGCGGCTCGCGGGCTACGTGGAAGCAAGTCGAGGTTGCGCTCACGTCTGCCGCCACTGTCCGATCACGCCGGTCTATGGCGGGCGTCTGCGGGTGGCGGCGATGGAGACCACGCTGACCGACATCGACCAGCTCGTCGCGATGGGCGCGCGGCATATCACCTTTGGCGATCCGGATTTTTTCAACGCGGTGCCACGTTCGATGGCCATCGTCGAAGAGATGCGGCGGCGCTATGCGGACGTGACGTTCGACGCGACGGTGAAGGTCGAGCATCTGCTGGAATACGCGGATCTGCTGCCGAGCCTGCGGGAGTTCGGTGGCTTATTCCTCACGTCGGCGTTCGAGTCGACGAACGACGCCGTGCTGGCGCGGCTCGACAAGGGGCACACGCGGGCCGACATGGAGCGAGTCTTGGCACTGGTGCGAGACGCAGGGCTGGCGTTGCGGCCCACCTGGCTCCCGTTCACACCGTGGGGGACAGCCGAGGACTTCTTGGAGCTGCTGGAGTTTGTCGAACACCGGGGGCTGGTCGAGAGCGTGCAGCCGGTGCAGCTTGCGCTGCGCCTGCTGGTCCCTCCGGATTCGGCGTTGGTGGAGGCATTGGAGGCGGATGGATTGCTCGGCCAGTACAACGAAGATGGATTGACTTACACATGGAGAGGCGTCGATCCGAGGATGGAAACCCTGCAGGCTGAAGTGGCGTCGATCGTTGAGGGAGCGGCTTGTGATCACAATCGGCGGCAGTCCGCATTGGTGACATTCGCTGCGGTGAAGCGGGTGGCATACCGGGCCGTGACTGGCGTGGACGGAGCAGTGGAGGTAGTTTCACAACCGCTCACCGCGGTGCCGGGGCTTACCGAGGCGTGGTTCTGTTGAGCGGAGCCCACCGCGGAGCAGTTGGCTCCGCTCGAAGTCGCGACAACGGTTTAGCGAACAACTCTACGAGCGGGCGTCAATACGCAGCGCCTGCGGAAAAGCCGGGAAAAATTAACGCCGATTCGGTGTAGCCCGCTCGGCGGGCGAAGGTGCGTTGCCGGCGCTGCTCGTATTGAGTTCGAAAGTGAGCGCGGCGTGGGCTCGGCGCAGCGCTGCTTCGACGGCGCTGGGTGCCTCTCCGCGTGCGAAGATGAAGCCCGGATACTCGCCGCCTTCTGGTAAGGGGACGAGCCGTCTCCCCGCCGTGACGGTGATGAGGACTTCCGTGACCAAAGGCACCGCGCGCGCCTCTTCGACGCCGTGGACGGCTTGGAGGATTCCTTCCCCGGGTATGGGGATCATCATCACGCCCGATGCGAGCGGGTCGCGCTCCACTCGCGGTACCTCGTCGAGCGCCTGTCGTAGCACGATCTCCTCCAGTGAGGTGCCGCCGGAGAAGGTGAGGGCACGGGCGCAGTGCCCCCCGATCGTGCGTGCTGCGAGGTCGATCGGCCAGACGCCGTCTTCGTTGATGCGGAGTTCGATGTGAACAGGGCCCGAGTGGAGGCCGAGCGCGTGCGCGGCCCGTGCGGCGGTCGCGGCGATCGTCTCCTGATCTCTCTGCGGTAGTCGCGATGGAGTGACGTAGATGGTTTCCTCGAAGTAGGGGCCCTCTAATGGGTTCGGTTTGTCGAAGAGCGCGAGGAGTTGGAGGTCGCCGTGCTCAAGGAGACCCTCAAAGGCTACCTCGGTGCCTGGGATGAACCTCTCGATCAAGACTCCCGCCGCCGCGTCGCCGCATTCGGCGGCGACTTCGGGGCCCGAGAGCAGGGCGCGGAGCCGCTTGAACGCGGCGACGAAAGCGGGCGGGTCGTCGGCACGGATAACGCCGCGGCTCCCCGACAGTGCAAGCGGCTTGAGAACACAAGGGTAGGGCGCGCGTTCGGCCAGGGTGGTGGGGTCGTCGCGGATGACGGCGGCGAGGTACTCGGGCGAAGCCAACCCGGCCGCGGCAAGCCGCCGCCGCAAGTTGAGCTTGTTGCGCGTCGCCAAGACGGCGTCGATTGGATTGTGCGGGAGGTCCAGCCAGCGGGCGGCCCGGGAGGCAAGCGCGATACCTTGGTCGTCGACGGCGAGGATGGCATCAAGTGGATGGTCGCGGGCGAAAGCCGCGATCTGCTGAGGCCCTGCTTCGGGGTCCTCGTAGTCGAGGTGGAG
Source organism: Dehalococcoidia bacterium (assembly GCA_965220315.1). Lineage (GTDB taxonomy): Bacteria > Chloroflexota > Dehalococcoidia > Bin125 > Bin125 > JAPOXK01. The sequence continues at coordinate 1,343,268 of CBDCPP010000001.1, read as the reverse complement.
CATGCGGACGGATGCGAGCGCGGGAGCGCGGTTGCTGCCGACTACGACTTCCGCGCCTAAGCGTTCGGCTGCGGCGAGAAAAGCGTTCGCGCGATAGGTGGCGCTGGGTATGAGGAGTAAAACGCGCCGCACGACTCGATTGTAGCCGAACGCTCACGGTAAGGCGCATGCCGCCGCGCGGTATGATCGCAGGGACGAAGGAGCGCCGATGCCGACTGAAGCCGCCGCCGCTGGTGCCACGGTAATTTACATAAAAGGAATGCATTGCGCCTCTTGCGTAGTGCGGGTAGAGGAGGCCCTGCGCGGCGTCTCCGGCGTCGATAGGGTTGCGGTCAATCTGGCGAGCGATTCCGCCACAGTGCAGCCGGTTGCGAGGGGAGTGGATAGCGCTGCGCTCGTCGCGGCGGTGCGGAGTGCCGGGTATGAGGTCCGCCGCATGCCCGCCGAGGCGGCTACGGAGGCGTGGGAAGAGGAGCGGGCTCGAGAGCGATGGACGCTTCTGTGGAGCGCGACAGGGGCGCTACTGCTTGGGTGGGCGACGTTCCTTGCGATGCAGATCAACCGTTGGGCGGAGTTGGGATGGGACCGCGACGTGCTTTTTATCACGGTCTTCGTGGTGGCGACGCCCGTTCTGTTCTTGAGCGGGGCACGGATCTTTCGGGCTGCGTTCAACGTCGCCAGGCATGGGACGTCCGACATGAATACCTTGATCGCCGTGGGGGTGGCGGCGGCGTTCGGGTACAGCCTGGGGGCGACGTTCGCGGGTGGGGCTTTCGAGGAGGCGGGGTTAAGGCGGGATGTTTTTTACGATACTGCATTGATCATCGTTGGGTTCGTGATGCTGGGGCGGTACCTGGAAGCGCGGGCGAAGGGGAAAACCTTCTCGGCGATCCAGCGGCTGCTGGACCTGCGGCCGGCGATGGCGCGGGTCGTTCGCGAAGGCCGGGAGATCGAGGTGCCTGCGGCGACGCTGCAGGTGGGAGATCTCTTCGTCGTACGGCCCGGTGAGCAGATCCCCACCGATGGGGAGGTCATTGAGGGGTTGAGCAGCGTCGACGAGTCGATGCTCACTGGCGAGAGCTTGCCGGTGGAGAAGAGCCCGGGAGGGCGGGTGTTCGGCGCGACGATCAACGGCACCGGGGTGTTGCGGCTGCGGGCGACGCAAGTAGGCGCCGAGACGGCGCTGGCCCGGATCACGGCCCTTGTCGAAGCAGCGCAGGCATCCAAAGCGCCCATACAGCGGCTCGCGGATCGGATTGCCGGTGTCTTCGTGCCCGTAGTGATCGCCATCGCGGTGATGACGTTCTTTGTGTGGTGGGTGGTGGGCCCGGATCCGGCGCTCACGATCGCCACACTGAACGCGGTTGCGGTGTTGGTGGTTGCGTGCCCGTGCGCGCTCGGTCTCGCGACGCCTACGGCGGTGATGGCCGGCAGCGGCCGGGCGGCGCAGCATGGAGTGCTGTTTCGGTCGGCCGAGGCGTTGGAGGCGCTGCAGGGTGTCGGGATCGTTGCGTTTGACAAGACCGGCACGCTAACCGAGGGTCGCCCGACGGTTGTGGACGTGGAGCCATTCGGCGGTTGGGAACGCGAGGCTTTGCTCCGTATGGCGAGTGTGGTGGGGCGGGACTCGGAGCATCCGTTGGCGCGGGCGGTAGTTGCAGCGTCGCCCCGTCCGCTGGACGAGGTGCGCGTGGATGGGTTCGAGGTTGTGCCCGGCCGTGGCGCACGGGCGACCGTTGACGGGCTGCAGGTCGTGTTGGGAAACGAGGCGTTCATGCGAGCGTCGGGGTGCGAGACCGGCACCGCGCGGGAACGAGCGGAGCGGATGGCTGGGCGAGGGCTCACGCCCCTCTTCGTCGGCGTGGATTCTGAGTTTGCGGGGTTGATCGGGATAGGGGATGTGACCAAGCCAGCGGCGCGGCAAGCGATCGATGCGGTGCGAGCGCTGGGGTTGCGGACGAGAATGCTCAGCGGCGATCACCGCCTGACCGCGGAAACCGTTGCCGCCGATCTCGGCATCGACGCGGTGGCGGCGGAGCTGCTCCCGGATGAGAAGCTTGCGGCTATCGGAGGTTGGCAGGCGGCAGGCGAGAGCGTGGCGATGGTAGGAGATGGGATCAATGACGCGCCCGCCCTCGCACAGGCGGATGTAGGGATCGCCATGGGTCGGGGGGCGGACGTGGCGATCGAATCCGGTGATGTCACATTGATGCGCGACGATCCTCGCGGGGTGGCGCAGGCGCTGGCCGTGAGCCGTGCGACTACGCGAGTAACTCGTCAGAACTTGGCTTGGGCGTTCGCTTACAACCTACTGCTGATTCCGGTCGCGGCGGGGCTCTTTTATCCGTTATTTGAGGCGCTGGGGTCCGTGCCGGGTGGACTCACGTGGCTGTTTGGCGAACGGGGCTTCTTCGAGCCGATCGTGGCGGCGGTCGCGATGATGCTATCGAGTTTGAGCGTGATGGTGAACTCGTTGCGGCTGCAGCGGCTGTCTCTCGATCAATGGTCCGATCCCCCTGCCCAGGCTGGAGATGTTCCCGTGCCGGCTCCGGTAGTAGGGGTGAGGGGCTAGACGGCGAGAGTTTTTCGGGCCGTCTCTAGGCGTGCTGGCGCAAGCCCTTCTCTGCCGCTGGCGAAGGGGCCGAAGCCATCAAGGTGAAGCGTTGGTGGAGTTCCCGCTCGTATTCACGGACAGCAGCGCGGCGCTGTGTTTCCCCCCAGCCGAGCCGGTCACCCATGATGGCAGCAACCCGAGGGGCGGCGGCACGGCCTTGGTCATGGGTGAGTCCCACTGCCGTGCGGCGCAGGAGGACATCGCCGACGGTGCGGGCACCCTCGCGATCGACTGCGTAGGCGACTTGCGCGCCGATGTCGGGATGGACGGGGCTGATCGGCTCCGTGAGATCGGGCTCGGAGGCGGCGAGCCCGGCAACGTCGGCGGCTAAAGGCCCGTAGAGCCGCGCGAGGTGATCATGTGCGTCCGGGGAGAGGAAGGGTACTCGGACGGGTTCGTGCATGGGGAGCGCGCGGGGTCGTCCGCTGCGCGGGGGCGCCCCGATAGCATGGCGCGCGGCTTTCACCACGGCCTCGGCCGTCCGCTCGGCCGTTGCCAGTTTTCCTCCCACGATCGAGAAGAGTCCGCCGACCCCTTCGCGTTTGTGATTGATCAGGTAGTGGCGGCGCGGGGCGCCTTTTTCGAGGGTTTCGCGCGGGCGATAGGCAAGAGGGCGGACGCCGCTGTACGCGTAGAGAATGCCCGATCGGTCGATGCCGATCCCCGGCAGCAGGCGCGCAGCTTCGCTCACGAGGTATTCGACTTCCCAGTCCTCCGTGACGGCGGATCGCGGGTCACCGGCGAAACGCACGTCGGTGGTGCCCAGAATGTGATGTTCGAGCCACGGAATCACGAAGATATGACGGCCGTCCGAGTGGGCGTTGGCGACGACGGCATGCCGTGGTCCACGGCCCTGTAAGTCGAGGACGAGATGGGAGCCTTTGGTGGGGCCGAGCCGGGGGCGGAGCGGCTCGCCCGTGGCCTTGAGCACTGCGTCGACCCAGGGGCCGGCTGCGTTGACGATCATGTGGGCGTCGGCGTGGCGGCGGCGGCCGCTGAGCACGTCGTGATAGTCGACCCCGCTGGCGGCGCCGTCGTTGACGAGGATGAAGTCGACGGCGCAGTAGTTGCGCGCGTCCGCTCCCGCTTTGCGGGCCTCGGCGATGTACTCGATGCAAAGACGCTCGGGGATCACGATCTGCGCGTCGTAGTAAAGGTAGGTGGCCGCGAGTTCCTCCGTGCTGAGAGCGGGCTCGAGGCGGTCCAGATCGCGCCGCGCGAGGGAGCGATGGCGAGGGGAAACCTTGCGGGGCGAGATCAGGTCGTAGAGGTAGAGACTGCTGCGCACGTACGGCGCGGAGCGCGGGGCGCCTTGGTAGACGGGAAAGAGGAATGGGATCGGACGCACGAGATGGGGGCGCCTGCGGAGCAGCCGTTCTCGCGCTTGCAGCGACTCGTGAACCAGACGGGCGTTGCCGGCCTGCAGGTAGTGGAGGCCGCCGTGGATCAGCTTGGTCGAAGCCGCGGTGCTTCCGGAGGCAAAGTCATTCTGCTCGAGCAGCAGGATGCGGTAGCCGTGACGCGTAAGTGCGGCGGCCGCGGCGGCGCCGTTAATCCCGCCGCCGATGAGGATGACGTCGTAGTCAGTGGCCACGGGCGATGTGAGACTCCACTATCGCGGCGGGACTATCGCGGCGAGCGGGCCAGCGCCGATCTGCCGTGCGCGAACTAGCCGGAGAGATGGCGACACTAGCCGCTCCGGGGTGACCGGACGCTTGCGTGAGCGTGGAGCCGAAGAGAGCCCTGGTTGCGCCGAGCGAGCCGGGCTAGGCCTCGTCTTCGTCCCCGCTGCGGCGTCCCATGATCATCCTTCCCGCGGCGGCCACGATGGCGAGGATGGTGCTGAGGAACAGGATTCGCTTCACGTTGCACTCCTTCGATTGCCGGGCCGGAGCGATCCAGCCTCGGGCCATTCTCGCCTCGGCGATCCAAGCCGAGGGCAGACGAATACTAGCATTCCGCATGCGGAACGGGCAGCTACTGGGAGTGTTCGGCCTGGCCCGCCTCTACTCGGGAAGAGTCACGAGGCCCGGCGGAACGAGCAGGCGGTCGCCGGGCTGGATCCGGCGGGCGGCGAACCAGCCGCGTGCCATCTCGAGGGCGTAGAGGTACGGCAGGCTGGGAGCGACGAGTTCCGTGCTCAGGGCCTCGAGATGGAGCCGCTCGATCAGCCGGCCGTCGGGGGCGAGGAAGGCGATGTCCAGATCGAGGGGCGTGTCACGATTCCAGAAAGGGCCGGCGGTTTCCTCGGGGAAGACGAAGAGCATGCCGGCGTCCGGACCGAGCTCGGTGCGGTGCATGAGCCCGCGCGTCCTCCGCGCGAAAGTATCCGCGATCTCCAAGTCGAGCGTGAGGGAGCGGCCGTCGGCAGTCTCGAGAGCGATGAGCAGGGCGTCGAACTGAATCGGCTCTACGCCCTCTGGAAGAGGGGCATCGCGTGGACTGGGCGCGGCAGTGGAAGGCTGGGATCTGCAACCACACGCGAGCAGCAGCCCTGCGGAGAGTGCGAGGAGGATCAGACCGGTCAATGCCGGGCTGAGTTTCAAGGACAGAGTTCGCATCTCATCCTAGAGTATCGGAAGGGAAGTGTATGGAGAGTAGGGTGCCGGGAAAGGTCTGGGCCGGGCCCCGGCGGCGACGCGCTTTACACTCGTGGCGGGCCTGTAGCTCAGGGGTCAGAGCAGGCGGCTCATAACCGTCCGGTCGCTGGTTCGAATCCAGCCGGGCCCACCATATTACACACGCTACCGAAGCGGGCCTTGTGGTCCGCAATAAACCACGATTTGTAGGGGTTTTTGGGCTCCAGCGCCGTGACCTGGGCGCCTTCGATGGCGATAGAGTCGAACATGTCGATGACATAAGCTCGCCGTTCGCCCATGGTCATGGCTCTCCACTGTCCGCCCTGGTCGCGGACCAGTGTTGCGGCCTGTTCGATGTCGAATTCGGACGAGAGTTCGACGGACTGTTGCAGCTGGCGACGGAGCGGTTCCGCTTCTCGGCTGAACATATCCCACGCGAGATACCCTTCGCGGTGAAGACGAACGAGGGTGTCGAGTTCGCGACGGAGTTCGGCGCGATCGCCGGGCGGCGGTGTCAGCAGGTCGCGTGCCGCTTCGAGCGTGGTGGCAATGAAGGCATCGGGTACCTGCATGGTCGCGACATAGGCGCCGATTTGGGCTTCGAGGAGGTCTGCGCGCACCATCGGCTGCCGGCATGCGGTAGCGCCGCGTTCCGCAGCAGCTGTGCAGCGCATATAACGATAGCGGCGGCTCCCGTGGCCGGCGAGCCGATGGCCTGCCCGACAGTGCGCCACCCCCGACAACGGGTAGGGCTGCCGGCCGTATGGGCGTTTGCGGGGGGCGAAGCGGCGCGCGGCACTGAGTGACCGCACATCATCCCAGAGGGAGCGGTCGATGATGGGCGCGTGGCGCCCGTCCCCGATGACCTCGCCCTTGTAGCTGACGAGACCGGCATAGGTCGGGTTCCTCAAAATGTGATGGAGCGCGCTCTTTGACCAAAGGCGACCGGTGCGCGTGCGCAAGCCGCGCTCGTTCAGCCACTCAGCCACCGCAGCGGCTGGGCTGCCGGCGCGGTAGGCCTGATAGGACTCCCTAACGACGGCCGCTTCCGTCTCGACGATTGCGAAGACGCTGTTTGAGCCACGGCGGTAGCCGTAGGGCGGGTCCCCGAGGACGTAGCCCTGGCGTGCGGCTTCGCGCTTGGCGTCGCGCTGGCGTCGGCCCATCTTGCGGCGCTCCCACTCGGCCAGCTCGCCGATGATGCCGGACATCAAGTCACCGTCCTCGCTGCCATCGAGAAAGGGCTGCGTGGTCGAGATCAACTGGATCCCGGCGGCGCGGAGAGAACGCATGATCAGGAGCATGTGCAGACGGTCGCGGCTGAGCCGGTCCTGCGCATTCACGATCAGCACGTCGAAGTCTCGCCGCTCGGCGGCTTCGATCAACGCGAGGAGTCCGGGACGGTCGCGGCGGGCGCCGGAGATCCCTGCGTCCCGGTAGACCGTGAGGAGTTTGGCGTGGTTCGCGTCTGCCCATCCGCGAATCGCGCGCTCTTGGTCACTGAGACCCAGGCCGCTCTCGACTTGCTCATCGCTCGAGACACGGACGTAGCCGACTGCGCGCATCATTTGCCTGCCCCTATTTTATCAGGCCGATGGGCCAAGGGAGGGGAGCTTATGCCGAGGCGGCGGATGAGGACCCGGGCCTGCTGGATGACGAGCGGGTGGGACTTCGACCATGGTCCCCCTAGAGATCGTCGATGATCTTTTCCTCGGCCAACAGAGTGATGTGCGTTGCGACGCGGACTCACGGGCAATGCCCTCTCCTGCGTCAGATGTGACTCTGCGCTCGGGAGGGTTCTCTCTGGGATGGCCCATGGTCCCGTCGAATCGATTTCGATCCAACGGAACACTAGAGTGAACGACAGAGAGCGTCAATGGACTCTCGACTGGCATCCGAGCGCCGCACTGCCCGCTACTGGGCAGAGCAGGACCGTCTGGCTGCGTTGCTGGATGGTTGGCGGGGGGCTTCGGTTCGCCTGCGCTGCGGCCGCTGCCGGCGCCGTCTGGGTACCGCCGCCCCACACGTCTCGAATGCCTTCATTTATTGGGAAGGCCAGCGCCATGTGACCGCCGATGGGAGGACGAGGTCTGTGGCGCCCCTCCCCGGTGGGAGCGCCAATCCCCGACCCCACATCACCGTTGCCGACACGACGCGGTGGCCACCAGGCGGTGGGCCGATCCCTGAATCGAAGCGACAGCACACCTTCACGTGCAAATGCGGCATGCGGCGCACGGTGGTGCTCGCTCGGCAGGTTCAGGCCTTCGTGACTGCCGCGCAGACGGGTGGCGAGATCCGCCTGGGGGTAGATTTGTAGGCACCCTTCCCCTCGGGCTTGGTCTCTCGGGTGCCTCCCGGGAACGCAGGTGGCTATTAGTACCAACTATTGCAATGGGATCACGGGCAACGGCTCCCCGATCTCCGGCACCCGATCGTAGGTATACCACGAGCAATAGCCGTACGAGCAGTCGACCGGCGACGATCGGGCCCACGCTCCCGTGGCTTCCAGGCCCGCCTGAGTGGCGTCGCCGAAGTGCCTGCGGGGGAGACTGAACTCCAGGGTGTCGCGGAGATAGGGTCTGCCATGGCGATCGGTGGCGGTCACCGTGGCGGTGCCGAGGCGGTTGAGATCTTGGAGCCACCCGTCGGCGTCGTTCGTGCGCTCATAGATCACGACCTGGGTTTCGTCGATAGATAGATGCAGATCAGGCGCGCCATCGCCGTCCAGATCGAAGCTCAGCGTCAGGTAGTTGCTGTCCCCCGTCCACTTCTCAAGGTCTGAGAAGTATGAACCGAGCTCGATACGCACCCCCACGGTCTCTGTGCTGGGCGCGATCTCGATCGCGGTGATGTCGTTCGGTTGGTTATCCTCGGGATCGGTAATCCGGGTGGGGGCAGTTGTGGTTCCTTGACCTGGGACAGGGTCAGGCTCGGTGGTCTGCCCCGCCGCGCCAGGGTCGGGGACATCGGGCAGATCGAGGGTGACCGGCACCTGGACCGTGACTGCACTGCCCTGGTAGAACTGGCCGCTGCTGTGGAGCGTGCTGAAGTCAACGGCCGTGTTGTGTGTGGTCCATGTGCCATCCGCCGGCCGCGTGCTGAGATAGATGTTGCCAGTGGTCGCGTGCTTCCAAACGGTCACCTCGACCGCAGCGGTTGTGGTGACACGCTCGGCGTAGATCGCCCCGCCGATCATGGCCAGGGCGGCGGCAAAACAAACAACTTCGACGATGATCCTGCGTGGCATAGGTGCCCCCTTGCGGCGATGGAACGGCAACAACTTGCCACAGCAGCACCGCACCAAGGGAAGGCCAACAAGGGGGCGTAGGGACCATTCCCTCGGCCAAGAGCCTTCCCCTTTCGTTGGTACTGCTGTGGCATGGCAATCCTAGCGTGTGTGAGACGAACGGCAACCTGAGAGAAATTGCCCTTTAGACGCCCATCTCGTCCAAATGACCTACAGGTCTAAGGGAACCCAAAGAAGTGGCTGTAGGCACATGATCATGGCGACTTCAGGCGCTCATGAGTCTCGGACATCGGCTACCCGTAGCAGGAGACCTCAAGCGGAAGGACGACCTCGGCGGCGCGGGCTCGCTCTCTGTGCTGGCCCACGCGTACGACCTCAGCGCCTCGGGAGGACGCCCTCCTTCAGACAAGACCTCCGCCTGCTCCAGCACGGTAAGCACCGTCTTCTCTTGCTTGTTGGGCGGGTAGCCGCCGTACTTGCGCAGGATGCGGCGCACCATAACGCGCAGCTGGATGCGGATATTTTCCAGGAGTGTCCAGTCGATGGTGACGTTACCGCAGGCGGTCTCGACCAGCTCGCGGGCGACCGCCGGATCGTCTCGTCGCCCAGCCACAGCACAGCGTTGTCGTTGGGCTCCAAGGCGTCGTAAAAGGACAACTCGTCCTGCGAATGCCCCGGCGATCGCCGCGCCCGTTGGCCTCCCGCGTCTCCCTGGCAGGCTGGATTAGTTCCCCGATCATCTGCGCCGCCTCGATCGCCCGGTTCTGATAGGGACGCAGGTTCCGCTCCAGCAGTTCGGCGAAGGAGCGGGCCTGCACCACGTTCTTGCGGCGGCGCACACTGGCTCGGTACCGTCGACTGTCCCGGACGTCAGATGCCCTTTCAGTTGACCGGCATGAACGAGAAGCTCGAAGAAAAAATCATGCTCGATGGCCGTTAGCTGCAGCGGATAGTATCTGATGCAAGACTTGACCGTGAAGGTAGGTGAAAAAGGAAGGAAACGCTTCACCCACCAAGTTTCGAATAAGGTATGTCGTTCGGTTCTTCCTTGCTCGTGTCCAGTCATAGAATCTCGGAACAGTTTGGAGATCGGCACACTCTAGGATGCTGAGCACTCTATTCTCCCAGGGATGAATCTTGTAATCGCTTCCAACATGGCTTGAGTTGGTAGTGACGGTATACGCGGGACGTGTAGGACTCATGCGCCGGTAGCTAGAACGGAAGCCTTTGATCAAGGACGGGCACCCGTTCCGTTTAACGTAAGGTCTGTTCACCATTACGCTTCCACAGAAAGGACACAGGGCTAGCGTGTGATCGACTTGCTGGCGACCACATGATGGGCAGGTGTCGTTCTCATAAGCGCTTCGCCCCGAGTAGGGTGGTATTTCGCTGACCTGCCGGTATCTGTCTGAACCGTATGTAGGCACGAAGTGAAGAGGGTGCGTTCCATGTGCAGCGTCCTCTGACCTCGCGTCTAGAGGATCGTACTGCATCATCTCCAACCAGTGTTGAATGTTGACCCATCGCCGGAGTTCCTTCGTTGGCTCCTCGGCGTGCGTTGGTTGCGGCCATGGAGAGATATTTGTCGCCACGACCCGCTCAAAATACGGATCGTCCTTGCGCAGGGCGACCACGAGGGCACGTTTTCGGACCTGAGGGACACCATAGTCTGCCACATTCACCACACGACGAAGTACATGATATTCTTGCAGTCCAGACTGGAGGTGGTCGATTAGCTGCCCCTTCGTCCCTTCGTGCTCTACTTGGAGCGTCAAGACCTGACGAATGTTTTCCGCGACGATAATCCTCGGTTTTAGCAATCGGGCGATTGGAATAATCTCTAGCAAGAGTCGATTTTTTTCTTCGTGTGATTTTGCTTGCGGCGTTTGTCGTTTACCTCTACTCGGATTCGCGCTGCTCATGCCTTGGCAGGGAGGCGTAGCGACCAACAGATCTAGCTTCCGAGATGTGGCGTCACGATATGTTGCTGCAATCTCGCTTGCACTCCCGCGGACATCGCGAATAATCCACTCGGACGACGGAAAGTTGTCGGCGCCGATAGCAGCCCGCCTCTTATCGCTCTCAACTTGTACTACAAAGCGGAACCCAGCCATCTCGTATCCCAGATCACTCAAACCTGCTCCTGAAAACAGCGAGACCGCGGTCCAGTTGCCAGCCGGCTCTGGCTTATTCCGCAGTATGAATTCCTTCAGCCTGTGACTGTAACCGTATGAAGACTCTGCAAGTATTAGTTGCATCAGGCGATCAATCGTTTGAATAAGAGCGGCTTTCGGACGGATGTCGTGTTCAGGGACCCGGATGACCTGCCAGCCCATGCCTTCAAGCTCTGTCGCTATTAGTTGATCGCGATTTCTATTGGTTGCTATCTTGTTCACCCAAAAGTCATCTTCTAACTTGGCATGCTTACCGCACTTCGTACAGCCGTGCCAAAAGCATCCGTCTACAAAGATAACAAGTTTCTTCCGTGGAAAGATCAGGTCAGGCTTTCCTGGAAGTCGTTCGCCTCTAATGGTTCTGTATCCCTCGTGGGTCAAGTAACGAATACCACGATGCCACAATCCAGACGCCAGCAATCGCTCAGGATTGGTTCGCCCCCTGTTGTGCGCCATCGCACGATGACGCTGAGAGGGTGTCATCACATCTCTCGACAATTCAATCCACCACTTCTTCAACGTTTCTTCTCTGGCGATCTGCCTCCGCCAGGAAATCTCGATGCATTTGCTCCGTCCTAAGCAGGAACGTGGCCCAATTGATGTGTGTAAGTTCAGCGTCACTCAGGTACTTCTCCAACGAAACCTTCTGAGCTCCCCTTAGTGATAAACGGTCACACACTAGAGTGATATGAAACGACCGGAATATGTCTAGGAAGGCTGAATTGGCCGGATCAGCCAAGAATTGTTCCATGACATTATGATATGTGATGATCCGGTCCATCTCGTCATTCGTTAGGCTGTGTGCTGGTCGCTTGATCTCGACGATCTGCAAGCCGTTGTCCTGACTGGAAAGTACGAAGTCGGGTCTCCTACCTGTTTCGGAAAAGTCGCCCAAAGAGATAGCGTCTCCAGTAGATCTTCTGTAGAACTCTTCGAACTCCTTCTTCAATGTACTGAATGCTTGATTGGCTGTAATTGGCGCCCATTGAGGGTTGATCAACCACGGCGCGTACGTTATCAGCGCCTGCAATTTAGATTCGGCCGCTTCCGGGTCATCCTTGAGTGACTTCACTCTATCGATAACCTTCAAGCGATCGTTGGCAATCCTACCAAACGAAGAGAGTTCAGCAACACGAGCGGTTTTCAGAATCCCACTAATCACAGTCATCGGAGTCTGTTCAGCGTCGGCAGCCTCTCTCAACTTTTCATCAAGTGTGACGTGAGGAGCTATTGAAAGTGCTAAATCCACAAGAGGTTTAACGACTTCAAGATCCTCAACTTCACCGGGTTGCATTGTTTGGCCAAGTAGCTTTGCGATGTTTGCCGCATTGGCTCTTATGGGAGCTTGATTCTCGCTCGGAAATTGTGTAGCTATTCTTTCGTCAACATTTCCAATTGCAAGGAAGCGCTGCCATGTCTTTGTTCGCAGAGGGTTGCGGGATACTTGGCCTATCTTTTTGACAAGGATCTGGCCCCAGGCTTGGAGTTCTTGTCCCAGTTCGTGGGACCACAAGATGTCACGGCGATCAGTTTGTATCAAATCTTCGCGGTCGTCTAGCCAGTCAGCATGTAACTCCCCGACCAAGTAGGATCGGATGCTATGTTCGCCATGGAATCCGGCTCGTTGGTTGAAAAGAGCCGTCTGGGCTGCAATTTTGCCCCTGCAATATATGCGGATGCCAGCCATGAGATCGTCTCTGTAAGGTTGTTTAGCATAAGCGGCCCATCCTACGACAGGATAGAAGCGGCCCTCATAATGGAATCCTGCTCCGAAATCGGTGATTGGGGCACCTTGTGGGTTGGTAACACGAAAACCCTGGTCGTCGGAGCGAGGGAAAGTCGGACCAGATGGTCCCTGAAGTATGATCTTTGAATCGGCCATCGTTTCTACCGAGAAGGATCCAACATCAAATTCATATTCAATAGTGGTTGACTGCTTCAGCGTATTACGGGTAGTGATACGCCAGTTGGAACTCGAAAGTCCGAATCGGTGTGATAGCTGTCTGATAAAGATTGTGGGCTCAGACACGAGCCGATAGGCGAATTGGCGGAGGATGATAGTCGTACCCGTTTCTGGGCGAAGTGTGCCATCTTGATCACCCAGGTCAGCAAAGTAGACGTCGTCCGTGTCCTTCAGTATCTTTTTGCGATTTAGCTTAAAGTGCGCGGTCAAGAAGCCGGTTACCATATCCCCATCGGGATTTTGGCGCGTGATTCGCTTTCCGCCTGATGTAAGTACTTCGATTACTTCACAAACACCAAACGGCGCCAGCTTGCCGACACCTTTTCTCCCCATGACGCGCCTGTTGTAGATTGGAGAAGAATCGCCTCTTCCACGACGGGTATCTTGCCTACGTTCCGCGCCAACCTTGAGGTAATATTCGACGACTTCCTCGGGCGTCATACCTATGCCGTTGTCAATGATTCGGATGTCTCGACCTTTGTCGACGACCTGACCGCCTGATCTAGAGGCCAGATATTCCCCCATAGGAGCTTCAATTATTACTTTGGTGGCATCGGCGTCGTAACTATTGGATACGAGTTCTGCGATAACCGCGGACACACGATCATATAGTTTCACGCCAAGTTTATCGACAGTCAGGCGCGATATGGTCATAGGGTATCTGTTCGCCATGGCAATGTCCGTCATATGCTTGAGGGAGATACAAAGAGCGACGGAGAGTAGCATCTACCCCGGGCCTGGCAGTATAACAGGATTAACTCTCGAAGATTAAAGTGTCCGGGGACTGTAGTTCCTGGAAAATCGTACGAAGGCACTTCCGAACGCTTTGTCTGCTCTCAGAGTCGCAGTTTGGATAGGGACCTGGATAAGGCTTGGGATTGGCCCGAGTCGGGTGTTCTAAAGGTTCGTCCTTGAGTGTCCGACCGCTGACGAGGAGGGTGCTCAAGGTGGGTAGGCGAGTAGCCTGACTGAGGGTGATTGGCCATGGTGTGGTGGTTTGACTAGAGCCCGAGTTTCTACCCTTTCGAAAGGATGCAACTATGTGTGTTGAGTAGTGGCTAGGGTAAGTTACGGCAATCGGATGAGTATGCCGCCGCCGGCGGGGTGGGCCTTTGACATCTTGTTCCTTGCGCACACTGCTGAGGCGTTCTCCTTGCCGCCAGGAGTGCTTGCAGCCGTTCCTCGCAGGAAGTTGGTCCTCAGAGATTGTGGATGCGACTAACAGGGCACTCATCTGTTACAGCGGGCCCTCGTCAGCGCCGAGCCTCCCGGTGCAAGCAGCCGCCGGATGGCTACTTGCGAAACCGTCGTTGGTCCGCCACACGGCTACTGCGGGTACCGATCGTACCAACTCGATGAGATCATGGGCAGGCACGCGAGGAAGAAGGATAGCCAGACTCATCAAAGGTGGTTCAAAACGGCGGTAGTCGAGGAGCTGCCCAATCGGCATTCTCACCGACGTACGCCGAACATCTCCCTTAGCCTCGTAGAGTACGTGATCGGTCTCATCCACGAGATCGCATGCCAGCAGAGGAAGGGAAGGGTGCAGTCGGTACCTGTGTATCGTCACTCTATGGCCCTGGTCCAGGAGGTGGTCGACGTATGCCTGGACGAGACTCTGCTCACGTCGGTCGGCCTCAATGATGCGGCCAGGGACGGAGACTAGGAACTGTTCAACGTGCTGAGCTTCGCCCTCGGCCTCGGTGATGTGGGGTCGCTTAGGTTCGGCAAGCGGCGGCGCCAGCGGTTCGTGTCCCTCCCTAATCGCTGCGGCAGTTGCGGCAAGCCTGTCTTCGTCTGATGCGTATCGGTTCCATATTTCGGCGTCGCGCCTACTGCCGTGCGTCATACCCCGGCCAGGGTAGTTGGGATTGATCGCAGCGAAATTGGCGAGCTTCATCGCGACACCGGTCGGGTTACGGAAACGGATTGCATCGGGACGCTCGGGGTGGACCGTCAGGGCGTTGAGGACACGCGAAAGGTCGATGACGTTTGGGTCCGCATCGTCGAGAAGGCCCGAGCGGAGGTAGAGGTCGAGCGCAAGGATCAGCTCCTCGTCAGCCCAAGGGGGATTGCGCGGAGGCCTCGCGATGTCGAATCCAAGAGATTCCAGACGGCGAGCCACCGTGAGTTCACCGCCAACGAAGTCCTGCGGTAAAAGGGGACCGAGGTCCGGCCGATCGTAACCATGCGCTACACCGACGACTGCCTTGGAGTCATAGCGGCGTCCGTCACGAATGAGAAAGTAGCCGCGCGTTGGCCTAAAGCCGAAGGCGGAGAGGAATGCTTCTCTGCCCAGCCGGTCGAATTCGGCCATGGCCCGTATTACGCCCTCGGCTGTCACATCACTCAAGGCCACGATTCACACCTCCGACTCGCGGGCCGAACAGGATACTCGGTAGACCCACCATGCAGTGACCTAGTTTTGTTCCACCAAGATGCGGCCCGGTAGCGGCCAGAAGGGGGTCTCATAGTCGCCTTCAGGGCTGCGGGACGGGACTAGAGGAGAGACGCTGACGTTGCTCCCAGGGCGAGAACAGCGCGCGGAAATGGGCAACGGCTTCTTTGACGGCACGAGCGCGTCGGCATGCCAATATTTGATCGATAGCAATCAACGGGACGTCTGGGTCGGCGGTTCGTGAGAATTCAAGCTGTCAGCTCCCCCCCTGCGACGGGTGGTCCGGCGCCTCGGTGCAGATGCTTCGGGGAGCGGGAGCAGGCGTTGGGTCGCGGCCGGGGTGGCGACCGCCCCGTATGCGCACGTATTGTGCCACTTATCGCGCGCCGGCGGCGCAGCAGGGGCATGCCCAGCGAGTAGGGAGGATGCGCGGAAGTACCGAGAAAACAGTGTGGCCGCGTCACCTGCTGCTCGTGCGACCCGTGCGTTCCGGCTTCCTCCTCCAAAAAATGGAAATGCACCTTATCGCGAAAAGAGAGTGACGGCGACCATCTCCCCGCGCTGCCGTCGCCAGAAGGTTTCGGATCGCCCCTAGGGGTGCGGCGCGCTGCTTGCTGCTGCTGGGTAGCAGTGGGTTGGCGCACGGAGGTCGTCCGCTGGGTTGCCGACAGGCGTGTGGCCAGCCAACTAAGCCGCCGAGCCGCCTGCGTGTGGCGTCTCGAACGCCGGATGCGGGTTCAGCAACAGCAGCCCGCTGCTAGGCCGGAGCGCTCCCGACCGCAGTAAACGGGATGAAACAGCCCCAACGGCTAGGGAGGCTCATCATGCCGCTTCCGCGAATGCGCCGCTAATGGCCTGCTGCCAGATATGGGCATAGACATCTGCGGCAACCGCCTCCTTTTCATCTGCGGTAAAAGGCGGCGTCGGCAGGCGGTCGAAGACTCCATTGAGGATGAACACCTGCAAATCCGCCTTGGTCTGCTCCTTCTCCCAGAAGCGGTCGAGTTCTGCGAGTCGTGCGTTGATCGCTGCTAAAAGCTCCCGGCTCGACTGTTTGACTTTCTCGCGCTCGGTTTTGCCCAAGCCATCCTTTTTCAGCAGATCGAATACGGCAAGCTCATCTTCGTTGAGGCCTTCCTCGACCGCGCGCTTCTGTTCGGCGTCGAGCTCTTCGATCAACGCAGTCAGCCGGCGGAAAGTCTCCTCAATGGTGACGCGATCTTTCTCGCGATTGTAGTCGGCGACGATCTCCTCATACTTCTCCTGGTAGTCCCTACGCGACGGGTTCCGAGTGAGCATCTCGGCTAGTTTCTGCTCCACGATCTCGCGGATGTCCCGAAGCGCTGTCGCCTTGTGTGGGACCTTCTTCGCGAATTCATCCCGCAGTTTTGCCATGTCGATCTGGCTGAGGTCAAAGGTCAGGCCCTCGGCCTGATCATCGCCCGGCGCCTGGGTGAGGATCGCCTCGTTGACGATCCGGTGCAGCTCCTTCAGCAGCTCCGTCACGTCCGCTGTGTCGCGCCGCTCGGCCAGCTTCTTGTAGATCGCCTCGATATGGTCGTGGCGCTCGGCATAGGCGAACGCCGAAGGCTCCATCAGCAGCGCCTTGAAGCGGACGAACACCTGGCGAGCGAGGATCTCGAACCGGCGCTTGGCCTCGTCGCTGGAATAGACGGTCTCGACCGCGTCCTTCAGACTCTTAATGGGTGCGAAACCGGTCGAGCAGAGCAAAGTCGCGGGGTCGAAGCCGAGGCCACGAAGGTGCGCCTCTGTCGCCTCAATGACTTCGATCAGCGCCTGTAAACGCTCCTCGATCGGCGCGACGATCTCCTCGCCACTTTCGCCGTCGTCGCCCAGAGCATAGTGAGCCAGCGCCTCGCGCAGGCTCTTCAGCATGCCGTTGTAGTCGACGATCAGGCCGAAATCCTTTCCGGGATAAATCCTGTTTGCCCGCGCGATCGCCTGCATCAAGCTGTGCGCCTTCATCGGCTTGTCGATGTAGAGGGTTGATAGGCATTCCACGTCGAAGCCGGTCAGCCACATGGCGCAGATGATGGCGACACGGAAGGGATGATCTGGATTCTTGAACGCGGTCTCGACATCAACACGCTGGCCATCCGCCGTCTCGAAGCCCTGCTTCATCCGGGCGCGGTGCGGAATGATGTCGAAGCCCCATTTCTTGAAGTCGGCGACTTCGTTCTGCGCCTCACTGATGATGATCTCGACGATCGTCTCGTCCAGCCAGTCGGCTTGGGCCGCGAGCTTCTCTGCCTCCTCCGTGAGCGCGTTCCGGGCGGCCTCATCAGCCACCGCCTCGGCCTCTCTCCGCTTCGCTTCGCTCGCCCCACGGACCTCTGCGGCTTTCGCCTGCCACCTTGGAACGATCAGTTGCAGCATTCGGGCGCAGGTGATCTTGTCGATACAAACCAGCATCGACTTGCCGGATTGCCAGCGGGTTGCACAGTGCTCGACGAAATCGGCTGCAATCTTCTCAAGCCGTTCGTCGGAGGTGATGACCTCGTAGTCCTGGCCCAGCAGCTTTTCGAGCAGCGCTCTCTGGTCGGGATCGAGCTCGGCTTCCTCGATCTTTGACGCGATCCGCTCGTTGAGATCGGTGCGGGCGACGCCCAGCTTTTCGCCCCGGTTCTCGTAGACCAGTTTGACGGTGCTGCCGTCCTCCTCGGACCGCTTGAAGTCGTAGCGTGAGACGTAGTCGCCGAAAATGCGTCTTGTGAGTTCGTCCTGCCTGAACAGAGGCGTCCCGGTGAAGCCGACGAAGGAAGCGTTGGGCAGCGCGAGGCGCATGTTGCGCGCCAGCCGTCCTGCCTGGGTACGGTGTGCCTCGTCCGAGATCACGATGATGTCGTCGCGCTCGCTGTAGGGCCGGTTCGGATCGACATCCTTGTTGAACTTGTGGATCAGGCTGAAGACGTAGCGGTGGTTTTCTTTCAGCCGCTTCTCCAGATCGTCGCCCGATGCGGCCCGCGACGTCTGATCGCCAGCGATACCGCAGCCGATGAAGGTCTTGTAGATCTGGCTGTCGAGGTCGTTGCGATCGGTCATCAGCAAGAAGGTGAAGTTGCCTTCCAGCTTCCGCCGCACCTTCTCGGCAAAGAACGCCATGGAATAGGACTTGCCGCTGCCCTGGGTGTGCCAGAACACCCCGAGCCGGCCGAGGTCGGGATGAGCCCGCTCGACTAGTTCTACCTGTCCTTCGGGAATGAAGGGCGACGCGGCTTCTGCCCGACCAGACACCAACTCTTTCTCGGCCGGAAGTCGGGATTCAAGGGGAAGTTCGACGACACGGCGACGGAGACGTCGATCCGGTGGGAACTCTTGCTTCAGCTCTTCCTGCCGCGTCACCGACTCGACGGCCCGGTTGACGCCCAGAACCTGGTGGTTGCGGGCGATCACCTTGCGCGTGGGCCCCGGCTTGCTGTCGTCGAACAGGATGAAATTTTCGACGATGTCCAAGAGCCGGTCAGGCGCCAGCATGCCGTTCAGGAGCACCTCGGCTTCCAGACTGCCCGTCTCTGCCTCGTCAAGCCGCTTCCATTCGGCAAAATGCCCCCACTCCCCAGTGATCGAGCCGTAGCGGGCGCGGTCGCCGTTCGAGACGATCAGGAAGGCGTTGTGATGGAAGGCGTGGGCGATGACGTTTTCGTCCATGTAGTCCGAGAGGTTGTTGTCGAAGCCCTCACGGATGTTCTTGTAGACAGCTTTCAGCTCAATGAAGACCAGTGGCAGGCCATTGACGAAGCAGACGAGATCGGCGCGGCGGTTGTAGTTCGGCGTGCGGATGCCGGTGAGCTTCAGTTCACGCACGGCGAGGAAACGATTGGAACCAGGCGCGTTTTCGAAGTCGATCACCCGAGCCCGAGCGGACTTCCGGCGACCCTGGGCATCCCCGTATTCGATGGGGATACCACGGCGGAGCAGACGGTAGAAGTCGCGGTTGTGCTGCACCATCGATCTGCTGACGTCATAAACCGTTAGCGCCTTGAGCGCGTCTTCGATGGCCGGCCCAGGCAGGTCGGGGTTTAGCCGTTCCAGAGCCGCCCGCAGGTCGCGGGTGAGCACTGCCTCCTTGGTGTCAACGCGACCCAGGGTACCGTCTGGCCCAAAGGTCTCCCGGTTCCAGGCAAAGATGCTGTCCCAGTCCAGCACCCTTTCCAAATGCTCGGCGAAGGTTGCCTGAACCAGCCGGTCCTCGCTGTTGATGGGCGTCACGGCCATCGCGCACCCACACAGGTGCCGGCATTCTGTGCCAGCATCAGACCGCGATCTCCCCTTTCATCAGGGGCGGTAGGAGGAGGTCGCGGGCCTGGACGAGTGCCCGGTTCTGGAGGGCAAGAGCCTTGCATTGGGCGGTGAGTGGATGGATCGTATCGTTAAAGAGTGCAAGTAGCCTCACGGGAGGCTTTGCAATCGAGTATTTCTGAAGCACTTTCCAATCCGCACGCGGCATTTTTGATCCTTCCCGGACGGTTTTTGATGCCACGGCAACAAAATGGTCGCTGGATGTCGCACAGACGACCAAGGGCCAATCTTCCGCATCCTTCACTCTCCAAGCCAGCGCATCCGATGAGGCAAGGCCAGCGCGCAAGGTGAAGCCGACCTTGTGGAAGTAAGGCCTGATCTTGCAAAAGAGAATGTCGCCCTCTTCAAAGCGTGTCTTGCTACTGGCGAGATCTTTGGCCGGCTCCCAGTTCGCCAAAGTGAACGACCAGCGCGGGATATGCTCGAGGCCGACGTGAATGTCGTCGTCCGCGAAATCGGACGGCTTTACGGTGTTCTTCACGACATCGACGATGTCTCCAAGCTCCCTTCGCTTCCACCCAACAGGCAGGCCGTTGGTGATCTTGGCGTGTTCATGGCCGGGGAAGCGGAAATAGACGAACCACTCGCGGTAGAGTAGCCGAGCCGCTTCCTCCAGCAACGCGATCCGCCGTCGGTTGTTCTCGATCAGGTCGTCGTAGGCGGAGAGGATATCGGCGATCTCGTTTTGGAGCGCCAGTTCCGGGACAGGAAACTTTATCGACAGAAGTTTCGCTTGGCTCAAGTTGTCTTGTGCGGCACCCTGAGTAAAGGATTGGAACCGCGCCCTCAAGACGCCATCGAAGAGATACTTCACAAACCGTGTGTCCGCCTTCTCGCGGTCCGCCACAAATCCAATGACGCTGTCCGGAAAGCAGGCTTCGATATCTAGGATCGAAGTCTCAGCAATGTTTGCTGCGATAGTGATGCACAGCGTTCCGACTGGCCAAAGCTTGCTTTGGTCCAGTCCGGCCTCACTGTAGGTCTGTTCATAATCTCGAAGGTAGAGGCCCGCCTTTTTGACGTCCCCCGTTTGTACGAAGGGATAGGGGCCGCCATACAAGAAAGTCGCGTCCCTTGGGCGATGCCGCGATCTTCCCCGCGCCACGGTCCCGAGTTCGTCTAGGGTCAGTTCGCGTACACTCACAGCCCCAACCCCTTCAGGTTGTGGGAAATCCTCTTCGCCAGTTCCGTTGCTTCCTCGTTAAGGTCCTCAAGGTCAATGTGGATTGACCGTAACTCCTCCTTGAAGTCGAAATCCTCGTCCTCTTCTTTGGGCGCCACGCCGACATAGCGACCGGGCGTCAGGCTCCAGTCATGCGCCTCAATCTCGGTCCGATCGACCACCTTCACCAGCCCCTCGACATTCCGCAGTTCAGCATCGGGAAACCGCTCCTGCAGCCAGTCGGCCTGGCGAACGAAATACCGCGGCCAGCGCAGTGCTTCGAGCCCTGCGGCCCGTGCGCTCTCGAGCGTTTTGCGTGCCTTGTTGATGTTCGTATTGGCCCAGAGGTCCGACTCCCGCGCGTGAAGTTCATTCACCGCGCCGTCGAGCGCTCGCCCGGCCAGCTTCACAGCCAGGTCGATCTGCTTTGTCAGGTCGCGGCAGCGTTCGGCCACCTCGTACAGTCCCTCGCGGGTCGCATGCAGCGTGTCGTTATCCCGCGCGGCACCGTTCCCGCTTCGCTGCCAGTCGGCGGCTCGCACTGCGACTTCGGCTGCGAACGCCGCGATGCCGGCGGATGCCGTGGCCTGTGCTGAGATAAGCTCCTCCCAGGTCTCGGCCAGCGGATCGGGATCGCGCTGCTCGGTCGCAAAGGGTTCGGCTAGGCCGACCAGCTTACCGAGGGCGTCCTCGAACTCCTCGAGCGGCTCTTCGGTCGCCTGCGCTTCTGCGATGGCCTGGGCGAGGTAACTCTCGACCAGCTTGAGGAAGCGATCCCGCTGGCTCCGGTACAGCCAAACGATGGCGGCGATGTTCTTCTGCTGCTCGGGACTGAAGTCGAAGATGGCGCGGGTGACCTTGCGGTAGATGTTGCGCACATCGAGCATCAAAACGTAGTCGTGTCGAGCTTCGTCCCTCTCCTTCGCACGATCGAAGAACCAGAGCTGGCATGGCACGGTTCGGATGTAGAAGAAGTTGCCGCGGATATCGATCATCACATCCATGGCGCCGCTCTCGACCAGCTTCTGCCGCACCTTTGCCTCGTCGCGCCCTGCGCTTGAAGCCTGCGAGGACATGACGACGCCAGCACGGCCGTTCTCGTTCAGGTAGCTGTAGAAGTACTGGAGCCACAGGTAGTTGGCGTTCGAAACCTTCTTCTCTTTGTTCACGCCCGGCAGGCCGAAGGGAAGGCGCGTGTCGCCCTTGATCTTCTCGGCGTCGACCTCGTCCACGTTGAAGGGCGGATTGGCCATGACGTAGTCGCACTTTCCAACAAGCTCGTGGGGATCCTTGTAGTAGGTGATCGCCTCATTGCCGGCCCGGAGGCTTCCCTCCAGGCCGTGAACAGCGAGGTTGATTTGGGCAATCCTCGCGGTGGTCTCGTTCTTCTCGTGGCCGTAGAACGTGACCCGTTCCATCGTGTCCCCGCCCTTGTCCTCTATGAAGTGGCTCGACTGCACGAACATGCCGCCCGAGCCGACTGCGGGGTCGAAAACGACGCCGTGATCCGGCTCGATTACATTGATGATGGTTTGGACGATCGAGGGCGGCGTAAAGAACTCGCCGTTATCGTGCGCGCGCTGCTTGGAAAACTCGGCGAGGAAGTATTCGTAGATGCGCCCGAACACGTCACCGGAGGCACTACGCAGGGCCTCGGAGTCGAAGGTTCGCATCATCTCTTCCAAGACATCGGCTTCAAAGCGTTCGTAGTCCTTCGGCAACTGTCCGGCGAGCGGAGGAAAGTGTTCTTCCACAACTTCCATGGCTCTGGTGATGGCTGAGCCAAGATTGCCATCCTTCGGCATCTGCAGCAGCACGTCGTAGCGCGCCGCCTCGGGCAGCAATAGGGCCCGGCGACTCCTAAAGTCGGCCTCGACCAAGGGGCGCTCCGGTATCTTTCCTACGGCCCTGTCTTCCTCGATCGCTGCCAACGCCGTGCAATAGCGGTTCGTCGCATGTCGCAGAAAGATCAAGCCCAGGATAGGCATGAAATATTCGTTCGAGGCGAGGTTCGAATTGGCTCGGAGGTTATCCGCGACCTTCCAGAGATCCGCCTCGAACCTCTCGATCCCGGTCAGGTGATCCGCGCTCAAGCTCTACTTACCCCTCCCGCGCGCTCGTCTTTGTTCTCCCTTGTAGGTGAGTTGAACGGCGTCCGAGCCGTACCACTAGACGTTGACCACTGTGACGAGCCTGCCTGGGACGATCCCACGGCCGCTGACTGATGGCCGGAGGTCATCACATGAGGCCAATCGGACATCTCGCATCTCCATCGTGAGTCCGGGAGGAACGATACTCGGTCGCGGGCGAGTGCTGCATCTGACGCTGCCAACCTGTGTCCATGTGTCGCGACAACAGCTTTTCCTTGAGAGAATTTGCTTCCGACGTCGCGTTCCGGGATTGCGGTTCGCCCGCTGCCCTCGATCTGGAAGGGCGCGACCAAGCGTTCGAGGACTACGACAGCGTTTTGGTGCTTGACCCTGGCATCATCTACGGTTCCTTCTGACCCAGACATCGCATGAGTACGTTTGGGCACAAAGCCGCCTGCGCTCACCCCCTCGAAACCAGGAAGCGCGTCCTGCACGCGGTGGCTAGCATGACTCTGCAGGCCGGGAGGGCCGGTGACAAAGCAACTGTTGACGCTGGATGAATTCTGCACGGCATTTCCCGAGTGGTACAAGGTATCCACACGTAACGAGTATTGGGTCGGGTGGAACGAACTGCTCGCTCGTCTCCCCGGAAAGGCGGAAACACTAGGCTACTTCGATGTGCAGGACCTCTGCGACATTGCCGACTGGGGCGGCAACCAGCACGGCATCAAGCAGAGCATGCAGTCCCACAACACGCCGGATCAGATAAAACGGGCCACGTCGCTGGCAATCAAGCAACTCGACGACCCTGCGGGTGCGATGTGGGCAATCGCCAGCGTGAACCATTGGGGAGTCGCGTACGGATCGAAGACGCTCACATTCATGCGCCCGTCGGACTATGCCATCCTCGATACCTGGATTCGGGGAGCCCTGAAACGCGTCATCCCGAGGATTCGAGACGGTGACGCGAATTCGGTGATGAGGGGATATGTGAGCTATCTCAACTGCTGTCGGGAGCTACAATGCAACGCCGTGGCTCCGCCGCCGGTCGCCACGACGAATGGGCAATGGCGCATCGCCGACATCGGGCAGGCCCTGTTTGAATTCGCCAGGAGTGGAGGGGTTCTCGCTCCACGGTAACGTACGGCTGGTCGCTCGTGGCTTCCGACAGGGGTGGCAGCGGGTGCGAGAGTTAGGAGACGAAGCGCTTCTACCGTCGGCAGTGCTTGCCCTCACCCACCCCCCTCAGTGCCAATCATGGGCTGCCGGCATGGACACGCTCGTCGGAACGGGCTCCACCCGGGCCACGGCGAGAGTGGTGGTGCCGTCCCAGCGTGTTACCGTCCCCGTCACCAGCAGCACCGGCCCGCGCAGGGCCCGACGGTAACGAGCGAAGACCCGCGGCCCCAGCACGCACTGCACCTCTCCGCTCTCGTCCTCGATCGTCACGAAGACCGTCCCGGCCTCGCCGCGGGGATGCTGACGGGCGATGGGCCAACCCGCCACCCGCAGCGCCTGGCCGTCGGGAGCCTGCTCCACGGCGGCGGCGGGCAGGACGTCCGGGGGCAGCGCGGGCCGCACGAAGGCCATCAGGTGGCCGCGGGGGTAGATCCCCAACGCCCGGTACTCCCCCACCATCTTTTCGTAGGCACTGAAGTCCGCCAGCGTGGGGACGGCCGTCGCCACCGCCAAGGCGCGCTGCCCGGTGCGGGCCGGCGGGATGGCGCTCTCGGCCGCCCAGAGCGCCCGCCGGCGGTTGGGCGTGATCGCATCGAAGGCCCCCGCTTCGACGAGCGATCGCGCCGCTTGGGGCGATATGCCCGCGCGGCGCACCAAGTCGCCGGCGCCACGGTAGGGCCCGTGCTGCTCCCGCTCCTGCACGATCCGGTCCGCCCCTGCCCGGCCGACATCCTTGACGGCCTGCAGCCCCAGCCGCAGGCCGCCGTCCTCTGGGATCGCCTTCGCCTGACTGCGGTTCACGCAGGGGTTCCCGGACGGTACTCCCCAGCGGCGGGCGTCCTCCTTGAGGGTCTCCAGCGGATAGAAGCCCATCGGCTGCTGGTTCACCAGCGCCACGAAGAAGGCCAGCGGGTAGTAGTGCTTGAGCCAAGCCGCCTGGTAGGCGGTGATGGCGAAGGCGTGGGAGTGGGACTCCGGGAACAGGTAGTGCCCGTTGATCTTGGCGAAGATCGTCTGCGCGACATCCGCGGGCACGTCCCGGCTGCAGGCTCCCTCCAGGAACCGCTGCCGCTGCAACGCCACCCATTGGTCGCTCTGGGGCCGGGCGAAGGCCCGCCGCAGCTCGTCCGCGGCGGCGGCGGGCATGCCGGCCACGTCCATGATCAACTGCACCACCTGCTCCTGCCAGACGAGGATGCCGTAGGTGCGTTCGAGCGCACGCGCCTCCAGCGGATGGTCGTAGCTCCAAGCAACGTCGTCCCGGTGGCGGGCGATGAACCGGGCCACGGCGCTGCCCTGCACGCCCACCCCGGGCCGGATCAGGGCCACCTGGTAGGCCAGGTCCTGGAGGCTGCGGGCGCGCAGCCGCCGGGCGATCTGAAGCTGGGCGGGCGACTGCAGGAGGAAGACCCCCTTGGCCCGCCCGGCATTGATCAGGTCGTAGACCTGCGGATCGGCGGGATCGATGCGGCTGAGGTCAGGCCGCGTCCCCTCCTGCTCTTCAATAAGGTCCAGCGCCTCGGCGATCTGATCGAGCACGGGCAGGGCCAGGAGGTCGATCTTGGCGAAGCCGGCGTCGGCCACGCTGTCCTTGTTCCAGTCCATGATGTAGCGGCCCGCGATGGCCCCTTCACGGATGGGGACCATCCCCGAGAGGGGACGATCGCTCAGCACCATGCCGCCGACGTGTTGCCCCAGGCTGCGGGGCGCGCCCACCAGCTGGGGCGCCAGCTCGATCAGCTCGCGCCAGCCGGGGGCAGCGATCCGATCACGGAAGGCGGGCAGCTCCCGCATCTGCGCGCGCAGATCTTCATTGCCCCGGCCCTCGATCTGCCGGGCCAGCCCCCGCAGCTCCGCCCGCGGCAGACCGAGCGCTTTGCCCAAGTCCTGGACGGCGCCCTTGAGGGAGTAGGTGGCGACGGCCCCGGCCAGCACCGCAGCGTCCGGGCCGAAGTGTTGGTGCACCCGCGCGATCAGGGCGTCGCGGAGGGCGCGGGGGAAGTCCAGATCGATATCGGGGAGGGTGGTCAGATCCTCGGGCAGGAACCGCTCCAGGGGCAGGCGCCAGCGCAGGGGGTCGATGTGGCTGATCCCGATCAGGTAGCCCACCAGCAGGGCTACGGAGGAGCCCCGCCCCCGTCCCGGCGGCCGCTCCTCCAGGGGAGTATCCGGTTCGATGAGCCCGCGCTCCGTCATGATCCCGCGGGCCAGCCGCACGATCTCCCGGTAGAGCAGGAGGAAGCCGGCCAGGCCGTGCCGTTCGATCAGCCGGAACTCCTCATCGAGGCGTTCACGCACCTCCTCGGTGATCCCGTCGTAGCGTCGCAAGGCGGCCTCCTCGCAGAGACGCCGCAGGTAGCTCTTCGGTGTGTGGTTTGCCGGGACTTGGGGCTGGGGCAGGGTATAGCCCAGGTCCGTGTGGAGGTTGAAGCGGCACTGGGCGGCGATGCGCACCGTGTTGGCGACGGCTTCCGGGTACTCCGGGAAGAGCCGCGCCATCGCCGCCGGTGGCTTCAGGCAGCAGTGGGCGTTGGGGTGGAGGAAGGGCAGGGCCTGGTCAAGGGTGGTGTTGCGCCGGGCGGCTGTCAGCGCCTGCTGCAGCCGGGCCCGCGCGGGCACGTGGTAGCGGACGTCGTTGGTCGCCACCAACGGGATCTCCGCTGCTCGTGCCAAGTCCGCCAGTTCGCGGTTGCGGGCGCCATCGCCCTGCCGGAAGGTCCGCTGCAACTCCACGTAGACGGATGCGGGGTCGAACCACTCCCGGTAGCGAGCCAGCAGCGCCGTGGCTTCCTGATACCGTTCCGCCTCCGCTAGCCGCGCCAGAGGGCCGTCGCGCCCTCCGGTCAGAAGGATCAGCCCGGCGGCGTGGGCGGGCAGGCAGGCGGGGTCGAGCCGCGGGTCCCGCCGGTCGGCGGCGTTGGCGAGGGTGAAGAGCCGCGTCAGGTTGCCGTAGCCTGCTCGTGTCTTGGCCAGCAGGACCAGGCGGGAGCCGTCCGCCAGGGTCAGCTCGCCGCCGGTGATCGGCTGGATGCCGCAGCCGTTGGCCAGGCGCGCGAACTCCAGCGCTCCGCAGCAGTTGGGATCGGTCAGGGCCAGGGCCGGGGAGCCGTAGGCCTGCGCCTGGGCCAGCAGCTCATGGGGATGGGAGGCCCCTTCCCCGAAGGCGAAGAAGCTGCGGGCGTGCAGCTCCACGTAGTCCACGGCCACGGGGCCTAGCCCGCCTGCCGGTACCAGCGATCCGCCTGCTGGTCCCGGAAGAGGGTAACCTGGCGGCCGTCCGGGTGGCTGACGCGGTAGTAGTGCCGCTGCAGGGGCGCCGGCAGCCACCAGCAGTCGACCTGCCAGCGCTCCTCAATGCGGGCGACCGGCTGCCACCCCTGTTCGCAGTGGACGGCCAGGGGTTGCCCGTCCGGGTCCTCTCGGATCGCCACGGGGCTGGGCAGGGCCAGCGGCCGGACGGCGTCCCCTCCGGCCGGGTCGAGCGGCACCTGCAGGATGCGCTGCTCCGGGGCCGGGTGCCAGGGGGCGACGGGGACCAGCTGGTAGAGAGTTGGACCGCCGAATCGGGCCTGGAGCTGCCGCTCCGCCTCCACCAAGCGACGCGCTCGCTCCGCCCGCACAGCGGGAAAGAGGGACAGTTGCTCGCCCGCCTCAGCGCTGCAATCGGCGAGCTCCAGCACGAGCTCTGCGATCGGCGCGGCGGGGTGGTCATCCGCCAGCTGCCGCCGCAAGATGGAGGCCGCTGCCTCCCAGTGCCCCACGCCCTCCCGGAAGTGGACCGTCTTCTCCCAGGGCGGCGCCCCCTGCCCGAGGGCGCTCAGGGAGACCCGGCGGGCGGAGCGGCCCCGCAGCGCCTCTCGGGCGAAGGCACGCTGCAGACAGATTGCCACCCCGGCCTCCAGGCCCGCCAGCGTGGTGGTGGCGAAGGGAAGGGTGAGGCGCTCGACTACCGTCTCGGGGATTGCCAGGGGAACGAAGGGACGGCGATCGATCCCCCGGCAGAGCTCCCAGGCGCGCCGGCCCTCGTGCCCGAACCGATCGAGAAGCGGCGCCGGCCGCAGGGCGGCCACGGCCCCCAGGGTGTGCAATCCGGAGCGGCGCAGGCCGTCGCGACATTCACGAGAGAGCGGCAGTAAATCAACGGAGCGAGGCGCGAGGAAGGCGGCCACGTCGGTCGGGACCGTGACGGGCTCCCCCTCCTCGGTGCCGCGGGCGGCGACCCAGGCCGGGAACTTGCCGGACGCTACCCCGATGCGCGGCTCAAGATCCGGGGGAACCGCATCCCGCAGGACGCGCAGGAGCGCGGACTCGCCGCCGTGCAGAGCGGCAAGGCCGTCGAGGCTCACGTAGGCCGTGCCCGGCTCGCCCGCCTCCACTCGGTCGCCGACGCCCTGCAGGGCGCGGCACACCTGCTCGAAGAGGCGCCGGCAGGCGGGCACGTCCGCTGCCAGCATGGTCGCGTCTGGGCACCGCGCCAGGGCTTCCGTCAACGTCATGCCCGGGATCACCCCGGCCGCCGCCGGGGTGGCGTCCACGACCCCAGGCGTTCCCTTCGCGTGGTCGGCGATCACCACCGGGCGTGCCCGCAGGTGGGGCTGCCGCCGCAGCGCAACCGTGGCGGGGAAGTGGGGGAGGTAGAGGCAGGCGATCCGCACGAGATTCCCTTCTTGGTGGTGGCAGACGGTGCCGTGGACCATAGAGAACATATGTTCCGTTCGTCAACCAGAGGGCTGCGGCCGGAAAGCCGCGGCGAGGGGGAGTGACAGTTCCGGAGAGGGAGACCAGGCAAGGTTCTCTCTTCTTACACCAACGGAATTGCAGGTCGAGTGGTTCGTGAAGGATGGTCCGCGCGGCGACCGGTATCTTGCTGATGCCTCAGCGCGCCGTTTCGTGGGAGAGCGACCGTGCGCACCAGTCGCTGTTGAGCCTCTGGGCCAGCCTAGAGATCACCGACTAGAATGGGAATTTGAAGGGTGGATGTCGACCTGTCCAGCATCATTGCCGCGAAGGCCCTCAGCCCAGGAATCCCTGCTGGTGCTGAAGGGAGGCTGGTTTCTAGACGGCGCAACTTACTCGAACACGGCATGTGCTGGATCGACCTGAACACCCGGGCGTCCGGCAGCGCCTGCGCGGTCGGTGGTGCCAAAGAGGGAAGCGCGCATTGACCGACACCCAGTTCCTTCTTTGGGACGACAACCCGAGTGATCTTGTCTTCTGGGTTTCGAAGACGTTGCAGTTCCAGTACTTGAAGCTCTGAATCGCAAGCACCTCGATCCGGTGTGTGTTGGTGTTTCCGGGCCGTGGGGTCCGGCAAAACGACGGTACTTCAACTTATCCAAGCCTCTCTCGCAGCAGATAAACACAAAATCGTTGTCTATACCCAACCCTGGAGTTACGACCCGGCGACTGACCCGAATGCCACACTTATAGGTGAAGTACTCAACGTGATACGTGGCCATCTCAAGGAATCGTCGGTCAGGGGTCTGTCTGACCGTTTCAAAGCGCTGGCAAAGCGGGTGCGCTGGGCCAGGGTCATCCACCTAACGGCCTATTCCCCCTAGCTCTCGCAGCCGATGCCGTCCCCGTCCCGGTCGAAACCGTGCAGGTCGCCGCCGATCACGCGGAAGCGCCGGTGCACGATATCCTCGCAGTCGAGGTCCGGAGGAGGCGACGGAATACAGACATCGGGATAGGAGGGATCACAGCGGGCGACGGATTCCGCTTCCGGCGCGAAGGCCGACTCCCGCTCGGATTCTGCTTCTCCGTCGGTCGTCCCGCAGCGCATGAGCCAGGCCGTCACCGTGACCCGCTCGGCTGCCGTCATGGCGAGGTCCCAGGCCTCCTTCACGTCGCGATGCTGGCGCGCGTAGGCGCACTGCTCGGCCGCCGTATCGATGATCCGAGCGGCGATGCCGGTCAGTTGATCGGGCGTGCGGCTGCCCTTGCTGGCGTTGAGCGATTGCGTCGTCGGGTTGAGGTTCGCCGGATCACTCGAGAAGCGATCCTTCATCGCCGCGGTCCAGTGGCATCCCCCCGATATATGCGCGTCCCGGAGCGCGATGTGGTGATCGTGCGCGATGGCACGGGAGGCGACGAGATCGTGCGGCTTGGTCCATGTCGGCGTGGCGTTCGTGGGGGCGGGCGGGTAGCCGCCCCACTCGTCGCGGGCGTAGTCGTCGTTCGTGCAATGGGCGGCGGCAGGCGCGGAATCCGGCCGGGGCTCCAGCGTGATCGTGTACGCCCTGGCGGACTCGACCCAGAGAAAGTCGTTCTCCTCGAGGTCGAAGGCCCCACGGTTCCTCCGAGGGA
Source organism: Dehalococcoidia bacterium (assembly GCA_965220315.1). GTDB lineage: Bacteria > Chloroflexota > Dehalococcoidia > Bin125 > Bin125 > JAPOXK01. The sequence goes on along the minus strand of CBDCPP010000001.1, from coordinate 1,313,233 downwards.
TGTAGGCCCGCGACCAGGCGCGCCCGTCCTACCGCCAAACGATCGTCGCATCGCGGAAGACCGTCGACACGGGCGTCGTCGGGCCGTGCCAGTGAACGAACTGGCCGCCTTCTTCGATCCGGAGGGTGTGGGGAGCAGCGGGGTCGTGGGCTGCTATGGGCGGCTAAAGCGCTCCCAGGATGATGAGGCTAGCGACGGCAGCGATGACCAAACGTGTGACCATAGGCGTTCCTCTGGTCCAGTGACTAGAAGATTGTTGGTATCTGATCCTAGGTGCGGTCATCCCTAGAGCGGTAGAGGTCTTTGCGCGCGGTCCACTCAGGGGACAGTAAAGCGCGTGGATGCGCACGCGCGGGGTCTCCGCGAGCTGCCGTGGCAGCCGTTATCGAGCACTTCATCTTCGTGGAGAGGGCCCGCGCAGCCTATCGGGCACTGCCAGGCATAGGCGCGTCAAGTTACGCTGAGCCATCCCCGTGACCCCTCCCTAGCCTTCCCACGCAGCATTCCCCACATGAGGAACATGAATTACCGCCAGGTCACGAGAGGACCAATTCGAGGAGATCGCACTTGCCGAATGGATCCTCGTAAGCATTCGGAGTGGTACTCCACGTAGGACTTCGACCTTTTTCCTTTAAACTTCTGTGAATGACACCAATCACTGAATTCCCATTCTTAGGAACACCACCTTCGAGTTCCACGTTGTTGAATTCTCCCCGGCCTAAGACGTGATAGGTGGAAATATTTGGCAATGTCCTTTGTTGACCAAAAGAGTCCAAGAAGGACCCGAGACTAGACACCCGAAACCCCAGTCTTCTTCCTCGATCCAAAAACCATGCTATCCTGTCCACCTGCCATATCTCGTAGCCTGTTTCCGTAGCGACCAAAATGCCACGAAGAATCCTTATGGGATCATAATTGAATGCACAAAACGAGGCGCTCGCGATAATAGAATTGACTGGGTCCAGACCTTCCGTATTCAGAATGTCTTCCTGCTCTATTAACCATGCCCTGATACTCTCCTCGGGCCCAACTCTCTCACCAGCCTCACGTTTGGCGCTCTTGGGAAAGTGGTCGATGAGGCCAAGAAATGGCTCATTGTAGCGATTGTGCGGGGAAACTAGGCCGCCTACGGCTTTCGCGGAAAGGAAATCGGCCCCGGGCAATTGCGATATGTTGATGGCCGCCAAGCCATGACACTTTTCACCGCCACGGATCTCTCTGAGGCGATGGACATTCTTGACTAACAACCCTCGCGCATTTTCATTTACCCCAGTGTTAACATAAGAGAGCGCTTCAAGCCATTCTCTTCTAGCATCTTCTTTCGGTGGAAAGCCTCCATGTACTCGTGTGATGGAGTCGTCCCATTCGACATCGACTCGAACATTGATACCTGAAACTATTGCAGTCACGTAATCGCGAAATGTGACAGAGAAATTCTTGTGGCCCTGGAGGTTCCCGTGAATCTCTAAGTGGTTCGGGTCCGCGATAGTCGTTCTCTTGAGCTCAATGTCGACTCTCGTCGAGGTACCCATGCCGATGTCCGGTGGCTTTTCTCCGCTTAGTGTTGGCCGAAGTGAAAGACCGTTTGCGAATGTGAGGCATCTGAGGGAGCCAAGGCCTTTATCGAAACGGCGCGAGAAGACCTTTGCACTGTCGGCAATCATGAAAACGGAGAAGAAACCAATTCCGAAATGGCCAACCGGGGTATAGTCGGCCGCATGGATGCCAGGAAACTCCTGCGACGCACGTGGGTTTTCCCAAAAACTCTTGCCGAAATCCATCAAGTCGTCGCTGAGCGTTCTCGAGGACATCCCAATACCGTCATCGTCAATTTGTAACGTAAAGCTTCCTCGTTTAGAGTTCTCCACTAAACGTACAAGAATTCTTCCCTCGAAATCTTCGGTGACGAGCGCGCGCCTCGCCATGATCGCATCCGCCGAGTTTTGGACGAGTTCTCGGATTACGACCTCCAACTTGTCTTGAGTGCCATATAATTCCGCTCCCCCTAATCTTTCGATTAAGCTTGCGACGTCGGAAACATGTACTTTAGTGTCTGTCGGCTCCCACCCGGTTGTTTGAACGTGTTTCGTTAGTTCTCTGACATTCCCTGCACCTAGGACGCGCTGTCGTGGAAACCGGAGGGGTTGACCATGTTGTGTATTTTCTAATACCTCATTACATTCTCGGAGTTCCTTGTCAAAGAGTGCTATCGCATCAAATGCAACCCACCAAGCTGCAGCCTTGTCTTGGGTAAAAGGCCTGGTTGAGGCGACGATTAACTGAGTAGGATCCTTGGGGTTGATCATGACCCGCCCTAGACGGTTTTGGGCGATCCAGTGTGATCTCGAGACTGAATTAATTTCAAGGAGGTTCAGAAGAAATGTAGGAGCTCGCGCACCATCTATATGCCCAGCATCCGTGACTCGCAACATACAGGCTAGTTTTAGGGGGTCAATGGCCCAGTCTTTTTGTAGGAAGGATGGCGGCGGGCGTAGCGTAGAGAGGCGTTGGACGACCACTTCGATATCCCAGTGATGGGACGACGCGATTTGACCAATTAGGTCACCATAGGTGTCACGAAGCTCCTTATCATCGATCAAATACATAGGATCGGTTGATGGAAGTTGCCATGGCTCGGACGCTAGTTTCGCCGCTTGAGAGGCATGCAGATATCTCAATGCCTCGAAGTCCGCGTCCTGTCGAAGACTGGGCGAATCTTTATTCAGGCTGGAAAGTCTGGCGTGAGCGTCTTTCCATTGAATAGTGCTACGCAGGCCTTGTTTTCCCCCTTCGTATGCCGCGAAACAAAGACCAACGTCATGCAATAAGACAGCCCCACCGAATACGAAGGTTTCCAAGGGATTCACAGGGAAATCGTCGCCGACGATTACATCTGCTATCTCCCAGAGGGCGTCCAGATGCGTGATGTCATGTATCGTGAGTTGAGGAAGATCGCCAGCGATTTTGGACGTTACTTGGGCAACCTTGTTACGGAAACTCTCAAGGGAGGCCATGAGTCGTCTTGTGTCGGGGCTCGCGTCTCCATAAGTTTGAAATCCCCTTCGCCAGATACCTGTTTCCTGAATCATGTCAGCCTCGATCCTGTCGACAACCTAGGGCACAGGGTGCGCGCCGGGTGTATTAGGGTGAATTGGCGCATTCAGCGCTTACTGTGGCAGTTGAAGTCGTACTTCACCATCGCACTTGTTTACTCCCCACTCAGGAGGCTGCGCCAACATTTCGAAAGTGACTTCTCGCTCGATGAGCACCTTAGAAGAAGAGAGCGCGCGGATACTCGAAGTTCTCGACGATGTGTACGGAGGCCTTGAAAGGTGCCGTCATTTTTGGTCTGCGTTGCCGGCTTCGGGGATGCCGGCCGGTCGGACGCGCGTCCTAGCCACCGCCTTGCGGTTGCACCCTCTCTGGAGGGAGGCATTGATGGGGGCCGGGAAGCGATCCACTGCCATTCACGGTGAAGGAAAGGGTGTATGGACTGGCGGCGACCGACGGCGCGCACGGGAAGCTTGTCCCGGAGGTTCAGGGAGAGTCCCCGTATCGCAAACTGGAGTAGAGGAAAAGCACTAAGCATACCAACGACAGCGTTGGCATCGATGAGTGGGTGTTACCAACGAATCGCCGAAGCCAGCGGTTGGATACTTACCTCCCGGACAGGACTCAAGCATCGAACCTAGCGGTTGACTCCAGTCCGCTCTACCAATCGGGCTACCGGAGACCACGGGCTTTCCTTCCGAGTCAGGTATCCAGCCTGGACTAAGGGATTCCAAGAAGAACAAGCCCTGCCTGCTTCCTCTTCGCCACTTGGCAGCGCCGCTGAGCTACGGACACTTTTCTCACCCCATCTCCATCCGCCTCCGTTCTGCGGCCACCGAAGCCCCGTAGAGGGATGCAGGTGCCGAATGCGGGTTCGACAGAAATCCTGCTCTGCGGGTCGATCCAGTCGAGGGGACTTTGCTCATCCAGATCGACGATTCCGCGGCGGCTCCGCCGCCAACATCATGCGATCTGGAACTCCCCTACGGTGTTGACGGCGTCCGCGAACTCCCGTGTCACGGCCTCCCGGATACCGGCAAGGAGCGCAAGCACGACCGACGGCGGGATGGGGAGTTAGCCCGACGCCCAACTCGAAACCTGGTGCTGGCCGATCCCCGATTTCGCGCGGGCCGTCTCGGGACCGCGGCCGATGGTCTCGTCTTCCTTGACGCTCATCCATGCGTTCGTCGGTCCCATGCAGTCTCACCGGTCCACGATGGGCATCAAGGGACAGGGGACGCGCTGCCACCGTCGGTTTACCAGGTGGGTCCCTGGCTGCTGTCCCTAGTCAACTAGACGGAGGACGTGGCCAGAGCGCGACGACTCGGTCACCTAACAGCCGTGATCGCTTCAGAATGGAGGCCTCGTCCCACGTCTCGTCCTCGAGGTCGGCCAGCTCAAGGTTCAACTCAAGGCGACTGTGTTTGGCGAGTTTGGTTTTCTTTGTCCGCCATCGTGCGTTCGACAGGGATGGGTTCAGTCTTCCTGTCGCAAGAGTCAGGTTCCCTATGGTGTGCACGAGGTGGTCTCGTCGGGCGATCGCTTCCGCCCGGTTGTCAGAGACCTTGAGCCGCCAGTTCGCGTGCCAGCCTTGCGGCATCACATGCTCGATGGTGAGCGAGCCCCGCAAGACGTTCGGATACTCGATCATGGGCGAGCGCATTCCGTCCTCGATGGCCTCAAGGACAAAGCGGAGACGGCCGCGGGTGAGCAGTCGGTACAACGGGAGTTCCTCGATCGCCGCGTGCAGCCGAGCGTCATCGGGCCACAGGCGCGCCTCGGCGGTTTGCCCCGCGAGGAAGTCGCGAATCAGGTCGTGAGCCTCGTGTGGGGGAGCCGCGGCGAGACGAGCGAGGAGGTCGAGGAACAGCTGGTTGTAGTTCTTACTGGTCATCCGGCAGAGCATGCGCCGCACGAGATAGCTCTCGAGTGTCCGCAGGCATCGCTGGAACCCATCGTCCCCGAGGTCGTGCTGACCGAGGAGCCAAAGCAAGATGGGCGTGAGGACCCTGATGTCCATCACGCGCCAGCGATACAGAAACTCCGAGAGCTCAGCGTCATCTTCGTTCCGCTGGAGCCGGCTATAGACGGCCGCCGTCTCGCGGATGTCGAGGACGACGTCGGAGACCGACGAGGATTTTTCGAGATATCGGCGGAACGACGGGAAGACATCAGAGGCCAGCACATCGCGTTGTGTTCGCATCACAAGCCAGTAGTTGAGATACGTGTCGATTCGGGGCCGGACGATTCGTCCCTGCCGCACCTCTTCGCGCCACCAGGAGTCATCGAACTCGGACCACTGGTCGGCGCTCAGGCGCTCCGGGTCGACCCCTTCACTCTCAGCGGTATGGAGGACAAGGTTCTTGATGAGGTCGGAGGCAAGGAGAGGTGTCCCTCGAGCGTTCAAGGTCTCGAAGATGACGTTGGAATCGTCGTTGGGGTCGATATCGATAACGACCATCTCGAGCAGGCCCACCAGCGCCGCTTCAAGCGCATGCGCCCTTCGATCGGCGTCTTCGCCCTCCTTTAACCACTGTCCGACCTGCAGCTGAAAGAACTCGTGCGCTTGGACGATCACGGAGTCCTCGAAGCCGTCCGTCGGCGCGCCGTTCTCCATCGCTCGCCGGAAGGCGTCCTGGTCCGCGCTTGAAGGCCAGACCTTGTAGAGCCGCGAGTTGTCGCCGCCAGTCAGGTCCTCGTGGTTGAGGACGTACCGCGCGAGCCGCCGCCCCTCGCGGTGCCCGTGCGCTTCCAGCACCTCTTGCGCCGCGTCGAGTAGAAGCTGCAGCGTCGTCAGTCGTTGCTGACCGTCGATGACGTAGCGAGTCTCGATCTCCGCCGCCGCGGTGGGGCGCTGCTGCACGACGACGGCGCCGAGGAAGTGCGCGCTGGCATTCTGCTGGGCGCGCGCGGCCTCTCCCTCGCCTACCTTGTCGAGCTCATCGAGATAACGTTCGGCGACATTCCGAACGTCCTCCCAAAGGGGCTCCCACTGGTCCTCCTGGTTCCACACGTATGGACGCTGGAAGGTCGGAACGACGTAGCGGATGTCCTTCTGGAAGAGGTCCCCGAGGTTGAGGATGTTTGTCTTCATGTGTCTTTCTCGGGAGGCGAAAACCAAGTATGGAGCCTTGGCGTTGGTTGGGGTCTACCCCGGGGCAGGTGTAACTTAGGTCCGCGCAGGAGCATAGCCGAACGGCTCGGTCATGCTGAGACTAGGCCGTTCGCCGGGCCCCGACGCGAAGCCGCGCCCCTGGGCGCTTGACCGAAGAGGCTCGGCGGGAAGCCCGGCTCTCCCGGCGGGAGAGTCGGGGCGCCCGATTCTCGGAGCGGCGCCTTCACGGTCTCTCCTGCCCGTTCGCCATCAATTGACCTCTTCCACCGACACCCCGTAGGTGCCCGTGTAGGCGGAATACGCCCCGGCGACGATGTAGTAGGTATCCGTCTCCTCCGGGGTGAATTCGACCGAGCCGACGTAGTAGGGTTTGCTTTCGTTGCCGCTGGAATGATGAAGCCAATAGGTCGGCACAGTGGTTTGTGCCGTGCCCGAGATCAGATCGCCGTCCGCGTCGCGAATGCCGCGAATCATCGGAACCAGCAGGGTCCCGTAGTCCGGCAAATCTTCTCCCCTCCAGTCCTGCTTCCAGCGTATAACGCCTGATGATCCGTCGGGTATGAAGCCCCCGGGGCCGTCGAGGAACCCGATGATGCCCCTCTGCTCGATCAGGTAGGTCTTGCCGGCTTCGAGCTCGACCCGGAACCAGTTCTGGTCACCCGACGCATCGACCTTCCCCGTCGCGGTGCCGCCGACATCGACGGTCGCGTTGGTGGCGGTGCTGGCCGGTATCTCCGTGTCCGTCACATCCGCCACGGAGAAACGGTAGGTTCCAGTATAGGTGCCACCACGATAATCCGTCGGCGACTTGTGGTCGTGGGTGGCCGCGATGAAGTATCTGCTGTTTGCCTCCGGCTGAAAGTACAGGCGGGCGTTGTCCCCGACACCGCTGAAGGTATCTCAATACAAGGGGAGCCGGTTGCCATCAATATCGTAGATGCCGAGCAGAAGTGGGTCATACAGGTCCCCCTGACCTGTAATATGGCCCTCGAGATCGATCTTGTAGGTCTGGCCGGCTTTCACGGTCACTCTGAACCAGTCGACGTCATCCTCTGCTCTGACCTTTCCCGTGGCTGACCCTCCCACCGCCACGACGCCCTTCGTATTGATGTTGGCGGGCAGGTCTTTGTTGCTCTCCTCGGAGACCAATTCGTCGGCGTTCAGGATCGTGCCGGTCGCCTCGGCATCCGCCACCTCAATCGTGATCGGCGGCTCCTCGATCTGCGGCGGGGGATTCAATTCCGTCACCGACAGCGTGTAGGTGCCCTCGCTGCCTGCGAAGCCTCTCACGCCCACGTAATGGGTGCCGTCCCGATCCGCTGTGAACGTTTTCCGGCTGTTTTTGCCCGTGCCGCCGTCGCCGTTCGACGTTCCGGGGAGGAATCTCCCTTTCTTGTTATAGATGCCGGTCAGATGCGGATTGTCCAGCGTGCCGTTGCCGGTCGGGCTGCCCTTCAGGTCGAACCTGTACTCCCCACCCGCCCCCAGCTTGACGGCGAACCAGTCGCGGTCGAACTGGGGGATGTTGCCGGTGACGCTGTCGCCGACCACGACCCGGCCATCGGTGGACTTCAACGGGGGGAAATCCTCGCCGTCGGGCTCGGATACGCTCTTGGGGGCTTCCTGCACATCGGTGACGCTGACGGTAACGGCGGTGTCCGTCGAGAGGTCCCCGTCGCTCGCCCGCACCGTCAGCTCGAACGGCCCCGTGCCCGCCTCGAAGTCCTCGCCCGCGCCGGTGTAGAACAGCTCGCCACTGGCCGCGTCGATCTCGAACAGCCCTGCGGTGTTGCCCCCCTCGATGCTGTAGCTAAGCGCCGCTCCCTCCGGGTCGGTCGCCGCGACCGTGCCGAGCGACACCCGCGTCGCGCTGCCGTCGGTGTTCTCCGCCAGGTCGAAGGAGTAGCCTTGCTGGGCGAACTCCGGCGTCTCCTGCACGTCGGTGACGGTGACCACCACGATCGTTTGGGTGACGAGGTCCCCGCCGCTCGCCCGCACCGTGAACTCGAACGGCCCCGCGCCTGCCTCGAAGTCCTCGCCCGCGCCGGTGTAGAACATCTCACCGCTCGCCGCGTCGATCTCGAACAGGCCCGAGGCGTTGCCGCCCCCGATGCTGTAAGTCAGCGCCGCACCCTCCGGGTCGGTCGCCGAGACCGTGCCCAGCGACACCCGGTTCGTGCTGCCGTCGGTGTTCTCCCCCAGGTCGAAGATGTAGCCCCGCTCGGCGAACGCCAGCGCTTCCTGCATGTCGGCGGGAACCGATGCCGCGGCGACGGAGGCCGTCGCTGCGCTGGTGAGCGATTCTTCGTTATTGGCGTCGTCGTTGAAGGACACCCGGACCGTGATGGTGGTGCCCTGGTCGCCAGCCACCAGGGTGTAGGTGGATGTGGTCGCGCCTGCGATCTCCATGTCGTCAGCCAGCCACTGGTAGCTGTAGGTCGGGCTGGCGAGGCCGTCAGCGTCCGCAATGCCGTTGGTGAGCGCCTCCAGCGTCTCGCCCACCTGGGCCGTCCCTGTGATGGTGGGAGCGCCGGTGGCCGGGCGGTTGGGCTTGGCCGCCACAACCGCCGTCGCTGCGCTGGTCAGCGTCTCGGCGTTATCGTCGTCGTCGAAGCTCACTCGCACCTTGATTGTCGTGCCCTCGTCGGCATCCACCAGGGTGTAGGTCTTGACCGTAGCCCCTGCGATCTCCACGTCGTCGGCCAGCCACTGGTAGCTGTAGGTCGGGCTGGTGAGCCCGTCGGCGTCCGCAATGCCGTCAGTGAACGCCTCCAGTCCGCCTACACAACGGCCCTGGGTCTGCCGGAGATCGGCCCTCCCCTGGGGCCGGTGGGCAGCTTCCTGGGCGCGCCCATCCGTCTCCGGGGCGTACATGTCGGCAACCTCTATCTATCGGACAAGGAGGGCGGAGGGGAGTTCACGCCGGATGACGAGGAGACCCTGGCGATGTTCGCGTCCCAGGCGGCGATGGCCATCGCCAACGCCCGCAGACACCGGGAGGAGCAGCGCGCCAGGGCCGACTTGGAGACCGTCATCAACATGTCGCCGGTGGGCGCCGTGGTTTTCGACGCCAGGACGGGAGCCCCGGCGTCGCTCAACCGGGAGGCCCGAAGGATCGTCGACGGCCTGCGGAACCCTAACCAGCCGGCGGAGCAGTTGCTGGAGACGCTGACCTTCCGGCGCGCCGACGGGCGCGAGGTCTCGCTGCGGGATTTCCCTCTGACCCAGGCGCTCAGCTCGGGCGAGACGGTGCGGGCCGAGGAGATCGTCATCAGCGTCGCCGACGGCCGGAGCGTCGCTACCCTGGTCAACGCCACGCCCATCCGCTCCGAGGAGGGCGCTTTGGAGTCGGTAGCCGTCACCCTTCAGGACATGACCGCCCTGGAGGAGCTGGAGCAGCTGCGGGCCGAGTTCCTGGCGATGGTGAGCCACGAGCTGCGGGCGCCCCTGACCTCCATCAAGGGCTCCGCCGCCACCGTGCTCGGCTCATCCGCCGACCTGGACCCGGCCGTGGTCCGTCAGTTTTTCCGCATCATCGACGAGCAGGCCGACCACATGCATGACCTGGTTGCCGACCTGCTGGACGTGGCACGCATTGAGACGGGCACGCTGCCGGTCACTCCTGAACCCGCGGAGGTGACGGTACTGGTGGACCGGGCAAGGAGCACCTTCCTCAGCGCTGGGGGCAGGAACAAGCTCGCCATCGACATAGAGTCCGACCTGCCGCTAGTGATGGCGGACAGGCAGCGCATCGTCCAGGTCGTCGGCAACCTGCTGTCCAACGCGACCAAACACTCCTCGGAGACCGCCGCCATCCGCATAAGCGCCGTGCGGCAGGACATTCAGGTTGCGGTCTCGGTCGCCGACGAGGGGAGGGGTATACCCGCCGAGCGACTGCCGTACTTGTTCAAGAAGTTCACCCGGACCGACGGCGATGACCTGGGGAGCGGCGTCGCCGGGTCGGGCCTGGGCCTCGCCATCTGCAAGGGGATCGTGGAGGTGCACGGGGGGCGGATATGGGCGGAGAGCGAGGGCCAGGCATGGGGGCGCGGTTCACCTTCACGATTCCATCGGTCGAAATGAGCGGGAGCGGTGCAGCGAGCGGACCTTCTCCGCTCTCGACTCGTTCCTCGCGGCGACCGGCGGTGGAGGCGAGGGAACGGGTGCGCGTCCTTGCGGTGGACGACGACCCCCAGGCGCTCAGGTACGTCCGCGACGCCCTCGCCGGCGCGGGCTACACGCCGATTGTGACGGGGGACCCGGAGGAGGCGCTCCGCCTCGTGGCGGAGGAGAAGCCCGACTTGGTCCTGCTCGACCTGATGCTCCCTGGAACGGACGGCATCGAGCTGATGAGGGACATCCTGGGAGCGGGCGATGTGCCGGTCATCTTCCTGTCGGCCTACGGCAGGGATGAGCTCATCGCCAGGGCCTTCGACATGGGGGCGGTGGACTATGTCGTCAAGCCCTTCTCGCCGGCTGAGCTTTCGGCGAGGATCAGGGCGGCGTTGCGCAAGCGGGCGGCGTCCGAGCCGTCAGAGCCTTACGTGCTGGGCGACCTGACCATCGACTATGCCGAACGCCGGGTGACCCTTGCAGGTCGTCCGCTCCCACTGATCGCGATGGAATACCGGCTGCTAGCCGAGCTTTCGGCAAACGCCGGGCGGCTGTTGACCTACGAGCAACTGCTAGAACGGGTCTGGGGTGAGAAGAGCAGCGGCGACATGCGGCCCATGCGCACCATCGTAAGCAAGCTCCGCCGCAAGCTGGGCGACGACGCGGACCACCCCACCTACATCTTCACCGAGCCGCGCGTCGGCTACCGCATGGCCAAGGCTGAGGAAGCAGGGCAGGCGACGGACTGATCACACAGTACGCAAGGTCGTCTTAAGCATGGCAGGCCGCGCCGTTGCAAGCAGACGCGCTTAGCGGGACCAACCCCGCCGCCGGTGGTGTGGTTTCGGGTGCCCCGCACTGGCGCCACGGGCTTGGTCAAAAGCAAGGTGCCGCGATTGCTCAGCTAGTGGTGGCGCGAAGTGGCCACGATGCGGATCTCCTGCGGCGGTCCCTTTTGGCTGGCCGCTACCGCTGAGTCGGGTTCTTGACTAGACTACCCGTGATCGTGGAGACAGCCGCAAGTCGCTACTGCTTCGGGGTGCGAGGAGGCCAGCAGTCCCTTGGCCTGGCGTACGGGGTCAACCACGGGTGGTAGGCGGCAATGCCGGTGCGCTAGGCGCTCCTATTGAGTGCCCGATCTCTTCAATGATCGAGGGGAATTCGTGGCGGATCGCGGCGAGGTCGTCGGCCCTGCTTAGCCGCACGCCACCGCGCGGGGCCCCGCCATTGCCGCGCCCCGCGCTCGCACTTGGCGCAGTACGATTTTCGGGTCGGCGCTCGGCATTTCGCGGCAATTGAGGCAGAGCATCTTGGGTGCATATCTGGAGGGCACCGTTCCCGCTAGCAAAAAAGTTGTCGCAAAGCGGGCGACCCCGCGCGGGGGGGCGATGGTGTAGACGGCGTGCGGGGACTCTGAAGTTTCAGACCCCCCCCTCCCCCGCCCGCTCCTGTTGGCCTCAAAGTACTTAGATAACCTTTGCGTATCACTGGTACTTTCCCAACGAAAATGCCATCCTGGGACGTCATGCTCCCTCCCGTTTCCCGTGGCGCGCCGGACGACGCGACGATTCAGGATCTCGCCCTCGCCCCCCGCTCGTTGGCGGTCTACCAGGCCGAATGGCGCCGCTGCCGCGCATTTTTAGCGCCGGGCGACGACGCGTCCGCGGCAGCGTGGTGCGCCGGCGATCCGGATGGCGCGCCGGACCCGATCCTGCCGCTGACGCCCGCGGCCGTGGGTCGCTACCTGACCGCGCTCTACGCACAGCAGGGGCGGGCGCCCAACGGGATCGCGCAGGCCGCCAAGGCGATCGCCCACGCCCACCGACGGGCCGGGTACGACTTGCCGACCCGCAGCGATCTGGTGGGGGCGACGCTGCGGCGCATCCGCCGCGATGGGCGGGACCGCGGGCGCGGCGCGGTCCGGGGGCTGACCTGGAAGGAGACCGAGCGCATGATCGGCGCCGCCGAAGGGGAGGGGACGCTGCGGGGCCTGCGCGACGCCGCTCTCTTCGGAGTGATGCGCGACGCCCTCCTGCGGGCCTCGGAGGCCGCCGCCTGCACCGTGGCCGACATGAGCGACGCCGGCGTGCGGATCCGGTTCAGCAAGACGGACCAGACGGGGCAGGGCACCGTTTGCTATCTGCGCGCGGACACGCGAGCCCGCGTCCGTGTGTGGTTGGATGCGGCGGGGATCACGGGCGGTCGGATCTTCCGCCGCGTCGGCCAGGGGGGACACCGCATCGGCCCTGATGGCCCCCCGGTTTCCACGGACAGCATCCGCCAGTGGATCCGGGCCGGCGCCGTGGCAGCGGGGATCGACGATCGGAATCTCGCCGGCCACTCCTTCCGGCGGGGCATGGCGAAGGAGCTCGCCCGGCGGAGTGCGTCGATCGTGGAGATCCAGGAGGCGGGGCGCTGGACCGCCCCGGGCCAGGTATTGACGTATGCCCGCGAGGATGCGGCCGAGCTCGGCGCGATGGCTCGCTACTTCGGCGATGATCGGGCACGCAAGCGGCGTCGAGGAAGGGACAGGCCTCCCGCTCGGCGGGGCGCCCAGCGCGCCCGCAAGGGCTCACGGGGACGCACTCCCTCAGGGGAGCGCACCAAACGCCAGCAGGATGATACTGAGGCCTCGCCACCTCCGGGCACGGTGCGCGTCCGGGTGCTGTTTGGCTGGGATGGCCCAGGCCGGCCCTATCGGGCGGGCTCCGTCGTGGACGTGCTCGACGACGCGGCGAACCGGAGCCGGATCGAGCGTGGGCACCTGGAGCCGGCGCCCGGCGAAGCCCTGACGGCTGCTCCGCCAGTGCAGGCATCCTGACACTGTGCCCCTGTACCTGCCCTCCCCGGGGCGCTGGTCCCAGTCCTGCCCGGGCGCCGTCAGCGTGATGGGCGGCTCGGCTGGCAACGGGATGGCGCCGCCGCTACCGGGTGCGGGTTAGCGCTCCGGGAGCGCTTGCCGTCGCTCGACGACGGTATCGGCGACCTCTATGGCTTGCCACTGGCGGCGCTCAGTTGAGCGTCTCGCAAGCAGTCGTCAAAGTCCACGCGTCCGACGGGGTCCGTGTTGCGAAGGACGACTGCCCAGGATCGTTCCAAGCCCGACGCGGAACGGTTGGGATCCTTTCGCTTGGAATCGTCATGGTACCGTCACGACGAGCGTAGAGATCGCGAGCTGATTCTGTGGTTGCGGCCCGAACACGGAGTTCGCGACGTTGGTGCGTCCGGTGCCGCGCCTCATTGGTCAGTGCAGATGGCTCGACCTCTCGACTAGACTGTCCCGCAGCGGTCCCAGGACAATTCTATGCCGCTTCGCCCCGCTTGCGAGGCTCCGTGTGGCGGGAGGAATTCCACCCCTGTGCACCTATTGGATAGAGCTTTCATCACAATCAACTGCCCCGCTTGCACCTACGCTCTGGATGTCCAGTTGCGTTCCGTTCGCCTAGAAGACCGGGTCTTCTGTCCTTGCTGCAAGATTGCCATAAGGTTAGTCGACGCTGAGGCCAGTACCCATGTGGCCCACGCTGACATCGATGACGCCATGACAGAGCTTCAACAAACCATCGACGCCTTCGACCCAAGCCTCACGTTTAAACTCTAAGAAGAACCGTTGCTTTACCTCCACGACCTCCGAGCGAAGCTCCAAGACAGGAAAAACAGGCTATACAAGGTCGATTACAGGCAGTACGAAACAGAGTTGGGGTTTTTCCTTCAGTTCCTGACCGGCAATCCCTATATAAACACGCTCCTACGTGCACTCGATGCAGACAACGCAATCGACTTTAACACTTGGTCACAAACCCATGCCAATAGCAATCAGGTTAAGTTCCCTAACTCGGAATCTGGGCGAGCCAAAATCTGTTATGAGATCTTGAAACTGTGCGCGAACAATCCCCAAGAGGGACAGTCAATCGAGTGGGGAATGCGATTCAGCTCGGAGAGGAAGCTTGACGACATATTGAATGACCTTACAGAAGCAGTTGTTCAGCCCTTCGTCAACTTCTTGCACGACCACATTGACGAAGCAGGGAATGTGTTATATCTGCTCGAACGCTTCAAAGTTAAAGCCGAGTGGTTTAGCAGAGAAGAGTTATTCGGGATCTATACGGAACATACGTCTGCTGGAGAAGCCGCCCTTGACCGGAAGTTGCGAGAGGCCCTCTTCGAAGGAGGCATAGACTATCCGTTTTCGCAACCACTTAGTCCGTCAGGGGAAGCCGACATTGTTGCCCTGCTTGGCTCTGACGATCCGTTGGTTCTGGAAGTCAAAGTATTCGATCCCGATCGAGGGAAAACGAAAAGAAACATACGCCAAGGATTCCACCAAGTATTGCAGTATTCCAATGACTATAACCAACCTGTTGGTTATTTAGTCGTCTTCAACTGTTCGGGTGGGCAGTTAGCATTTCAGTCTGGAGCTGATGGGAACTTTGAAGTCCCCGCTCGGGTCCCCCATGCTGGAAAAACATTCTTTTTGATGTCGATTGACATTCGGCCGAACCGCCCATCGGCGAGTAGGGACAGACCTGCAACTCGAACAGAAATCGGCTATGCGGAGTTGGTGGAGAACTGATGGGTTCTTGGGCGAAGACGATGCGCAGGGGAAATCGGGCGGCGCGTCAGCGTTGTCGGGGATGGCGGCACCGTCCAGTCGCAAGATCGGTACAAGGTGACAGTTGGGAGGTCCTGGGTTTGACTGAGGAGAAGTAGCGGTTTTCGAGGATGTCCCAGCGGGCGAGGAACGTCGGTTCCTCTTGCCTGGTGGGCCAACCTCACCCCTCCGCTTCCAGCGCCTCGACTAGATGCAGGCTGCCCCTTCTCCAACAGCGGGTGGTCGGTCGAGTCTGTACAGGGGCTCCGGGTGAAAAGGCTAGTAAAGCGGCCCCGCTCCGAGCGTGCTGAGGTGCCGCTGTCGTGAACCAACGAGTGGCGAAGATGTCGAGAAACTCCTCGTTGGAGCAGCTCCAAAGGGCTTCTCCTTGGGCGAGTGCGGAGAACCAATCCAAAGCGCTGTGGTGTTCCACACTTTCGGCTAAGAATGCGCACTTTCCGCCACGGTCCTGCATGGGTCTCATGAACGGCAGCATGAACCATGCACCCTGGGGTTCGGCGTTGGGGAGGACGATTCTTCAGGAACGTGCCGATCCCGGCGCAGAACCGTTGGGACTCTTTCGCTTGCATGGTTCATGCTGCCGTCACGACGAGCGCCGGGACCGCAAACCAGCCCCCGTCAGGACGCGCGACAGGCCGATAGACTTGCTGTAGTTCGGGTCGATCGAATCCAGCCGGGCCCACCAACTCCGGCTTAGACGTACTGTGCTGCGAACTGATTCTGGAGCCTCCGCATAAGCTGTCACGGCGAATGCGGCTTGGCTTCCTGCCCCACCTGGAGTTGCCTAGCCGCTCAGACACCCTCGGATAGGGACCGCTCAGTGCTAGGCAGTCAACAGATCAGACGGCGCATTGCGCAGGACCTTTGGTGGTTGCCAAAGACCTCCAGCGCAAGTCTGGTATCCAGTTCCGGGTCGTTGGTGTGCTCACTTTTCAGTTGTCCGTCCCGAGTGATGCGCTAGCCGGCGTTCAGCGGTTCGATCTTGCTGCAATGCTCGATCTTGGCGGTCCGTATGCACTTGGCACTAGGAGAACGAGACGCAAGCCTCGTTCTCGACTTGGAGCACGGACTCCTGGTTGAAGCGGCGCTCGTACTCCTCGGAGATTTCGCTCAGCAGGCGCGTCCCGCCGGAATCCGGCGGCGCCAGGATGACGAGCAGCTTGGAGCGTTCCCTCAGAATCCGTCCCTCGGAGTTCTGCCACTGGCCATGCGCGTCGAGGACGGTGAGACCATCCGGAAACCGCAGGGTCACCGTATCTTCAAGGAAGGCTTCCCAGGCGGCGTCGTCCACGACCTCGCCGTGCTGATCGCTGCGGCCCATGAATAGCTGGTATTGCAGGAACCGGTCGGTTCCGTCGGGACAGGGATCTGTGCTGCTTTCGGAGCACGCGCCGGCGGCAACCGCAAGCGCCAGGCAGATCAACATCGCCGTGCGCACCTAGTTTCCTCCTCCTGGGCGTCGATAGCCCGTGGCCAAGGCAGCGCGGAGCTGCTCCCATCAGCGGCCCGCGTTCGTCACAGGCTAACCCTGCGTGTCAGCCTTGCTGGATCCTTCCGGTTCGGTGGCCTCGCCATGCGCGTGCGCCCGCTTCTTTCTGTGGCTAGTGGTCCCCATCTGTCCGTGCCTTACGGCGCTGCGCTACTCGCCGCCGTGGACGATGAAGCGGCCGCTGTCGCCGCGCCCGAAGACCTCGGGGAAATAGGTCTCCTCGGCGTGTGCGGGTGCGGTGAAGAAGTCGCCCGGCGCCGTTGCCCGGGCGTAGTAGACGTACTCGTGCACGCCCTGCGGCAGGCGGCTGGCGAGCAGCACGACGCGATCGTCGCGGATGTCCACCTGATCCCACGGGTTGTAGTACCAGGGGTACCAAGGCGCGTAGTACGAGGGCGCACTGCCGTGCAGGGCTTCGGCGCGCTCGGCCCGCAGCTGCTGGCGCAGCTCGACCGGCACGATGTTCAGCCGCGGATCGATCGGCTCGAGGCCCGCTGGCAGGAAATCCTCGACTTTGGCGAATAGCCGGTCGGCCGGCGCGACCACCGTCAGCCGCACCCGCACCACGTCGCCGAGCGAAGCACTCGTGATGGCATGCTCGGGCTCGTCGAGGAGCGAGTACTGGTGGGAGATGGCAAAGCCGCGGTTGAGCGCCGCAATGTCGCGCGCGGGTGTCACGTAGCGCAGGTTGAGGCCGTAGTACAGGCGCCCGTCCCGGCTGGCGTCGCGCTCGAACTGCGCGCGGCTGACCTCGCCCAATGGCAGGTCCGCGAGCGCGATCGCGGCGCCGTCGTGGTAATCGCCGGCGGGCACGTCGAAGTCGCCGTCGAGCACCTGACGATCGTTGAGCCAGACGGCGTAGTCGTAGGCGCCGCGCGTCTCGCCGGTCAGCTCGGC
The DNA here is from genome assembly GCA_965220315.1 of Dehalococcoidia bacterium. Lineage (GTDB taxonomy): Bacteria > Chloroflexota > Dehalococcoidia > Bin125 > Bin125 > JAPOXK01. Next base: position 1,295,956 of record CBDCPP010000001.1, on the reverse strand, counting down.
GAAGGCGCCCAGCGCGGCCATGCCCTGAGCGCGCTCGACGCTCGTTTTCCAGCGGTCGGCCGAGCGCGCGGTCACGAGCCAGCGGGCGGTCTCCTCGATCAGCGGATGGCGCGGATCGACTTCGGTGAGGGCGCGTAGCACGAGGGCAGTGGGGTGCACGCTGCCGTTGTGCATCGAGCCGGAGCGCCGTGGGTCCTCCCAGTGGTTGCCGTTGGCGCTGGCGATGGTGGTGGCGGTGAGATCATTCAAAATGGCGCGCACGGCGTCGTGGCTGGCGTCGTGGCCGCTGGCGAGGAGGCCGAGCAGCAGGTAGGCGCGTCCCCAGCTCGTGAGGCTCGCCCGGTGCTGCTCGACGATGGCACGCATGATGCCCGCCTGCTCCCGTGCGAGCGTGCTCGTCTCGCCGCTGCGGTTCGAGGCGCTGGCGAGGGCGTACAGCAAGAAGGCGTGCTGGTCCGGGTCCGCGGGGCGCGCGACATCGGTCTCGCGGTTCAAGTGGTCCGTGATCAGCCGCGTGGCGCGCGTGAGTATATCGTCGGGGACGTGGCGATTGGCATCGCGCGCCTCGCCAAGGGCGAAGAGCACCCAGCCGGTGATCCACATGTTGGTCTTGCAGCCTTGGCACCAGCCCCAGCCGCCGTCGTAGTGCTGCTGCCTGGTCAGCGCCGTCACGTCGGTTTGGAGCTGGCGTTCCTGCGCGTCGGTGAGGCCGCCAGCCTCCGCGCGCTGCACCGCGATGGCGGCGACGACGCGGCTCGCGATCCGCACATTCGACTCATGCGGATAGGGATCGAAGTGGGGCAGCTCCGCGTCGAGTGCTCCGACCAGTGATCCTTGGAGCGAGAACTCCAGTGAGCCGGCTCCGGTGATCACGTAGTCGGGGATGTAGATCGCCTCCACGGCTCGGGCGTCCTCGACGACGCCCCCGGTCGCGGTCGTTTCGGGCGTGACGTCGAGATGCACGGGGATGCTGATCGCGACGGCGTCGCCGTAGCCGCCGGAGGCGGTGGCGCGGAAGCGCAGGGCCGCCGTGCCCTCTACGAAGACGCGGGCGGGCCATTCGAACACGGTCGAGCTATCGGGCTCGACGCGCGCGGAGAGGGTGGCGGTGCCGTCGAGCGTGACCCCCTCGGCCTCAAGGGTGATGGTCACGTCGCGGGCGTCTGTCGTGCCGTTGCGCGCGAGCGCGCGCAGGGTGACGGCATCGCCGACGCGCAAGAAGCGGGGCAAGGCCGGACGCACGAGCAGCGGCTGCGTGACCAGGAGTTCGCTTTCGCCCTCGCCGACCTGCGTTTCACTGCTGACGGCGCGCGCGCGCGCGCGCCAGGTGGTGGCGTTGTCGGGCAGGCGCAGTTCGAAGCTGGCTCTGCCGTTCGCATCGGTCGCGAGCTGTCCGACCCAGTGCGCCGTGTGCCGGAAGTCCGAGCGCAGTCGCGGGCCGGCGCCACTTTCTGGACCACTTACGGCTGAGGCTGCCGCCGGGGCGTCTTCCGCCACGGCCTCGTCCGCCGAAGTCTCGCCAATGCTCGAGTGGGCTCTGTTGTTTGCATCACCGTCTCCTCTCCCCTCTTCACCCTCCACGGCTTCTCGGTACGCCTCGTTGTGGCGGTCGATGGAGACGGCGAGCGACGAGGCCGTCCGCACGCCCAGCGCCCGCTCGTACCAGAACGCACCCATGCCGTCTGGCCCTACCTCGTCCGCCAGCGAGAGCACCGCTTGGTCCACGATCGCGACCGCGACATCGGCCGCGACGCCGCGACCTGCGGCGTCGGTCACCTGCACCTCGTAGCGCACCGTCTCGCCGGGCGCGGCCTGCTCCCGATCCGGCTCGATGCGTACGTCGAGCCTGCGCGGATCCGTTGAGACGGACAGCTCGACGTAGCCGATGTGGTAGCGCGGCAGCGGGTCGTCTTCCGTGGGCGGGCGGTAGAGCACGACGCCGACGTAGATGTTGGGCAGGTGCGCGTCCTCGATCGGGATGCGCAGCACCTCGCTGTTCGTCTCGAAGAGGCGCGCCTCGCTGCTCAGCACGCGCCCCCGCTCGATCGTCACGAGTCCGGTGGCGCCTGCGAAGGGCGCCGGCACGAGCACCTCGGCGACATCGCCGACCTCGTAGCGCTCGCGGTCGGCGATCAGCTCGATGAGATCGTCGTCGCGCGCCCGCCAGGGCGCATACTCCTCGCCGCTTACCCAGAGGAAGGTGGCGGAGCGCGCCACGCGGCCCTGATCGTCGGTCGACTCCGCCACGAGCCGGTATGTGCCCGCCGAGGGCGGCGTGAACGCGATCACCGCCTCGCCGTCCTCGTTGGTCGTCGCCGATTGCACTTCGAGCTCGGTGTCGCGCGGCTCGCTGCGATAGCGGTAGCCGCCGTAGTCGGCCCGCTCCTTCGTCCTCACCCACTCGCGCTCGAAGATGCGCACCGTCACCAGCCGGCGCGGCGCGATCTGGCTCTCCATGTCGACGGTCACGAGGTGCACGGATTCCGGATCTCCGGCTGTGCCGATATACGACTCGGGCTTGATGCCCGCGTACCAGGCGGCGGGATGGACGGTGACGGTGATGCTGTTCGCCACGGCCTGCGCGTTCGCGTCCGTCACGGTCGCGCTGATCGTGAACTGCTGCGTGCCTTCGTCCGTCCTGAGCACTGCGGGAACGTCGAAGCGCGCGTCGCCCAAGGCGTCCGTGCGCGCGTCGCCTTCGGCACGCAAGGGATCCCGGTCGCTCTCGATCCAGTAGTAGTCGTGATCGGTAAAGGAGTAGTCCTCGTAGCCTTCGACGCGGATCGCGGTGGGGAATGCCAGCGTTGCCCACTCGACGCCTGCGTCCGCGACGGTGCCGCCGAAGAAGAAGCGCGCCTTCACCTCGGCGGCGATCGTATCGCCGGCGAGGTAGTGTGCCGCCTCCGCGGCGACGTCGACCTCGAACTCCGGCGCGCGGAACTCCGCGACCGTGAAGCGCGTGGCGGCAACGTAGCGTTCTTCGTCGTCATATAGCTCGATTCGGTACGTCCCCGTGGGCGCGTTTTCGGGAAGCACGAGTTTGCCTGCGAATGTCCCCAAGTCACTGACTTGCACACGTGTCCCCGGAAACTCGTCATAGCGCGCATCGCGGATGGCTACGGTGAAGCGGGCGTCCGCCCCGGGAAGGGCATAGGAAGCATCGTCTTCGTGGCGTACGACGCCCTTGTAGAACACGGTCTCGCCGGGCCGGTAGATCGGCCGCTCGGTGTAAAGGTGGCCCACAGTGCTGGGGAAGTACGGGTACGCCGGTACGTCCAGCTCCCATGGCGAGCTTCCCGAGTCCCACCACGTGGAGGAAACGCCCTGGCGCTCGCCCTCATCGATGCGCAGGAGGTAATCGCCGTAAGAGCTTTCCCAGAAGTAGTAGCTGCCTTGGGTGCCTTGGCTGGGCACGGCGAACCGCGCGAGCCCAGCCACGTCTGTGACAGCGGTTTGGTAGGGACTGTGGGGAGGTTCCTCAAGGAGGGCCGCGCGGACTTCGACGCCGCTGAGGGGTTGGCCCGTGTCGTAGTCGAGCGCCCAGACGAGCAGCTCGTCGAACGCCAGTTTGGTCACGATCGCCGTATCGACGACGCTCAGCACCAGCTTTCGCTCACGTTCTCGCTCCGCGTCGTCCGCGACCAAGAGGTAGTGATTCTTGGGCAGTGGCTTACCGGCGCCGAGCACGGTCGAGTAGAGCCGTGAGGAGCCGCGCAGTTCCTCGCCGATCGGCTCTCTCCACTCCCGGATCGGATCACTGGCGGGCCAGAAGGTGACGTATTCCTGGTCGCTAGTGCTCCATCCATCAATGAAGCCCCGGCGCAGCAGGGTCTCCGCCTCGGAGTCTGGCAGGCGATAGAGGCGGAACCGCACCTCTTCTAGCTGGACCGCGTGGTAGTACAGGACCTGCTGGCGGTTCGCAGAGAAGGTCGAGAAGCTGGCCGGCGCCGCGAGGCTCAGCGACGGCGACGGGGCGCGCGTGGTGAACGAGAACTCGGCGGCCGGCAGCGGCCGTCCCCCGCGGTCGCGCACGCCCTCCGCGATGCGCACCGTGTACTCCGTCGAAAGCTGGAGCCGGACGCCCAAGTAGGCGGTCTCCGGTCTCCAGGGGTACACTATCGGCTCAATGTCCTCGGGGGCTATACCGCTGATCGAGACGCGATCTTCGAACGATTCGATGTCCATTGGGTTGTTGTAGTAGAGCTGGATCCTGTACAACCGCGCTTCGGCCTCACCGTCCTGCGGGTCCGTGCGCACGAGCCTCGGCGGCTCGACCGTTGTGAAGCGGACGACCCGCTCGGAGCGCGTGACCCCGCCGCCTGCGCCGCGCAGGCCGGCCGAGGCGACCACTTCGTAATCCGTGTTGAGCGCCAGCGGTTGGACAGGTGTGAGCGTGACCACCGTGTCGTCCTCGCTCCAGGCGAGCAAGACCGCGACGGCGTCTCCGCCATCCTCGCGCAGCGCGAGGCCCGCTCCGACCGAGAGGCGGTCCATCGGCTGGTTGAACGTGACCACGATCGGGCCGTCCGGTTCGACATGAACCGAGTTGTCGCTCGGCGTGAAGCTTGTGATCGCGGGTTGGATGGTCGCGAAGCTCCAGGCGAAGTCGGACGCAAGAACGCCGTCCGCCGCCGAGGTCAGCCCTGCGGGGATGCGCACGGAGTACTCGGCGCTCGGCTGCAGATCTGTTGGGATGAAGCGGTAGAGCGAGGTATTGAGCCACTCGCCCTGTCCCGCAAGCGGTGGGTCGAACTCCAGCACGGTCGGCGCAGGTCCCTCTTGGAGCACTGTGAGAGGCGCGACCGAGCGGTTGAACTGCACGAGGATCTGGGCAGTCGTGGGAACTTCTCTGTCGCCATCGCCGGGGATGACGTAGGACACCTCCAGCTGGCCCTCGACGGTGAACGTGTGTGCGTGGTCGGCTGCGATGCCCGAGCTGCCGGCGTCCACGAGCAGCCGGTACTGCTGCCCCCGCTGCCAGCCAGGGAAGGCCGGTTGGAACAGCAGCGTGCGATCGTCGGCCCAGACGAAAGATCCTTCGGCCGGAGGATCGATCGAGACGAGCCGGGCGCCGTCCGCTTCGCGGGGCGGATCGCGGAAGGAGATCCGCACGGTCGCGAGCCGCGGTACTTCCGCGCCTCCGGGAGAGACGGCGACGGCAGGTGTGGCGTCGGGATTGAGGAGGGGCACCACGACGGTGAGGTCCCCGTAGCGGTAGAGTCCGCTGCTGCTGTGGCCGTCGTCGAGAGGGAGGGGGATCATCCCCAGCGTGTCCCAGTCGCCGCCCGCGGGGCGGGCGCTCACGTGGATGCGCAGAGCGTCGCTTACGCGCTGCCACACGCGCAGCTCGACGCCGGCGACGGTGAGACCGCCATAGCGATCGCTTCCGTCGCCGCTGTGGCCGTCGTCGAGGGGGAAGAGGATCGTTCCCAGGGTGCGCCAGTCGCCGCCCGCAGGGCGAGCGCTGACGTAGATGCGCCCGGCGTCGCGCACGTGCTGCCACACGCGCAGCTCAATGACGGCAGTGTTCTCGTCGGTCGTGTCCCTGCCCTGGGCGTCGGCGACGCCAGCGCCGACGGAGACGGCCAGCAGCAGTGCACCGGCGACCCCGGTCTTCAGGACGGCGAGTATGGCGTGGCGCATACTCTCTCTAAACCTATGCCCGCTATACCCGCTGTGTCCGCACCCTAGCACCTCGTGCGCCGCGCATTCCCTTCTCCGGCGCGTCCGATCTGCCGGCCGGGATCTGGCTCCGCAGCAGCGCGCTCGCGGTTCCGCCGGCGGAAGCGGCGCCCGAGTAGCGGCGCCGGCGCAGGCCGAGCGGGAAGTCCGGTTTCCTCTGACGCGCCGATGACGGCGCGCTGCTTGCCCAGAACACGGGCGCGCGGCGAGCTGCTCGCGCGCGGCAACGATCGAGAATGCGGGTCGGCATGAGCCGAGCCGCGATACGGGAAATCACAAAGAATCCTGGAATGGGGTACTTCGGCGCCCATGCCTCTATGACGCGCGGGCGTCCACAGTGCCCTTCAAGCCTAAAGGCGAGACCCGTGAAAGCCGTCCGTACTTCGGGGCAGGGCCCCGGCTTGCCCACCTGTCCGGCTTTCCGCTTCTCCTTATCACAGCTTAGGGAGTGACCTCGTACGACACCTCGGCCACCTTCTGCTCTCCATGGTAGACCTGCACCCAGTGGCGGCCGACAGGCCAGTCCTGTTCCGGAGACGATGGGCCTACAGGGAGACGCCACCAGGCGGAAGTGACATCGGGCTGAAGAGTAAACGTGCGGGAGCTACGTTCGTAAACGAAGCCGTCTTCGTAACTCTCCACGACGACCAGGGGGATCCTTTTCGGATCCCCGGACCGCGCGAAGGAAAAGTCCAAGATGAGATGGAGCGGACCCATGAGACCCTCGACGGACAGACGTTCCACCGGGGCCTGCTGGTCCCGGTCCTCGTGGAGGGAGAGATAGGCACCCGTGATCTCGCCCTGATAGCCGGGCAAGGCGGAGTTGACAGGGCCGATGTTGAGATAGGAGGTGTCGTAGGGCTCGCTGCCGTCGTACCAGCGGGCCACGATCCGATCGACGGTGGGTGCCATCTCTTTCGGCGCATCGGCCTTGAAGGCGGCTGCCACATGGCAGATCGTCAAGGAGGTACCGTTGCACTCGTCTTCCGGGTCATCCGCTGTCGAGAGCAGGTACAGATTGCGGAACCCCTGCCGGAAGGCGGGCTCCCCGAGGGTGCGGTAGAGATCGTGGAAGATCCGCTCGCCGAGGGAGTAATGGCAAAGGATGTCTACGGAATATGTTGGGGATATTTCCAGCTTCTCTGCATCCGCGATCGTGTGTGGGTCGGAGCAGAGACGATACTCTGGAGCGATTGCGCTTCCTGTTTTCAGATTGCTGGCGACCGCCTCCAGCAATTGAGTCGTACCCTCGTTTAGCCAGAATTGACCCCCACGCCAGTAATAGTGGGAGGTTTCATGCACGAGACTTCTGAAGGTCCTCTCGGGATAGCTGGGTTTGTCAAGCCAGGGTAAGCCTCCGATGAAACGCCAAGAATTAGTTCCACCGAATCCCCGGTGTATCCCTTCTGCGAACAGATAGGTCACTTGGCGCTGGGGCAGCGCCACCCCCATGAATGCCTCGATCGATCGCACAGCGCGCTCCAGCAGGTCCATGGTGCGCTCCGCCCCCGGCCGCGTGCGGATGATGGTGAGCTGCACGGCCCCGGCCAGGGGCAGCTCGATGCCCCGTTCCTCCACCAGGACTCGTTCTGGGTCCAGCAGCGTCTCTACCAGACTTGGGTTGCGTGCGGTCACCCGCCACAGCGTGCTCAGGATCGTAGCTTCGCCGTCCGTGATGCCGTCGCTGATCAGGGGGCGCGCGAGGATCCACTGGAACTCTTGGGGGTTGCCGTAGGCGAGGTCGCGCAGCGCTTGCACAGCCCAAACATCGGCTTGCGAGAGGGTCTGCAGGAAAGGCATGCCGCTGATTGCGGGGGCGCCGGCGTTGGCCAGGTCCCGGAGGTAGGCGAGGGTCTTCGGTTCGTCCGCGGTGATGGCGTCCGCGACCCAGGCGAGGTCGGCGATACGGTGCGCCAGGGGGAGATCATCTCCTGCCAGGAGCGCCAGCGTCCGCAGCGCCAGCCCTTCCTCCGGGGTGACGTCGTCGGCCAGCCAGGGAAAGGCGGCCACCCGGCTGGCCAGGCCGGCATCCGCGCGGGCCAGGATCGCCAGGTGCTGCAGGGCCCGAAGGCCGTCCTCGCTGAGGCCGTCCCGGACCCAGGGGAGGGCGGCGACGGCGGCGGCCAGCGCCGGATCGGTCTCCTGCAATCCGGCCAGGGCCAGCAGGCCCATCCGCGCTTCCACAGTCAGTGGGTCGGCGGCCCAGGCCAAGCTCTCTCGCAGGTCGGCAAAGGGACCGGTCCGGGGAATCGCACTGTCAACGACTTCGAATGCTCCCGTAGCGACGCGCTGCTCCTCGATGAACAGCTCGACCCGGTAGCGGCCGGGAGGCCACTGCCCCGGCGCTCGCCATCCCCAAAGCGAGGAGGTTGCGCTGCTCCTCCAATAGCTTGGGATAGCCTTCTCCAAAGTCCGGCGGCCAAAAACACTGCCGTTGGGCCTGTAGAGGACGGCCTTGATGGCGTAGCCGGTGCGCTCCGATTTCGAAGGATGGGCGAGATCCAGTTGCCACGACACGTACCGGGTCGTGGAACGGTTGAAGGTGGTCGTGAACACCTTGGCGTCTGGAGGCCGGTAATCCCAGCCGCGCTCGAAGAACCGCAGGCCGATCACGCGGGCGTCCAGCGTGGGGATGTACGTGAAGGGCTCCTCGTTCCCCGTGGGGGCAGCGATGGTCGGCACGGCCCGCGCCAGCGGCACCGCGACGGGCACGGCGTTGCTCTGGTGGAAGCGGCCCGACGCGTCCAGGGCCGACATGTCGAGCGCGGTGCTCTCCGTCCGCCAGAGCCCGCCGGCGGGGCGCGTGCTGAGGTAGAGGATCGTTGGGTGGGTGACGGAGCGCCACACCGTCACGTCGACGGCCACCGTGCCGGCGCCCGGGATGAACACCTCCACCTGCACGGGGGTGCTCAGGTGGTAGTGGCCCGAGGCGTGCAGGGCGGACATGTCGAGCGGCGTGCTTGTCCTCGCCCAGCGGCCGTCTTCGGGACGGGTGCTGAGGTAGAGGTCCGCCGGGTTGGCCAGGGAGCGCCAGACCGCCACCTCGACGGTGGCCGTCGTGGGCGGGGACGGTTCCTCCTAGGCGGTGGCCACGTGCGTGCCGGCCGCGAGGGCCAGGGCAAGGGCGAGCACAGCGATGGTCCAGTGCTTCAGGGCGTGTCTCCGCCGCCCGGTCCTAGAAGGAGTTCTCCGGCACCGCAGGGTGGTGGTGCTTCAGAGGCCGCTGTTCCTCTGGCGGAGGAGGCTAGCGCCGAGGCGATAATAAGGGCTCTGTGTTGACGTAACGTATAGCGCCGGAGTGAAAGCTGCGAGGTGGGACCGTCCGAATGGGACTTGCCTGCTCGCTGGAGGTGGGACGGCGTGGTGCATACGCGCCTTGACAGGGGTTTTATGAGTCGCCGCCGGCAGCGTCGATCGTGCTCGGGTTCCCTGTATCGACAGGCGGAACTTCCGTTCCGATGCAGCGGCGCAGGTGATCGTGCACGGCGGAGAGCACCGCCAGGCGCGCCTGGCGCTTGTGCTCGCCGGAGATCAGTACCCAGGGGGCGTTCTCCGTGTGCGTGCGCGCGAACATCTCGTCGGCGGCCGCGCGATAGTCGTCCCAGCGCTCGCGGTTGCGCCAGTCCTCGTCGGTGAGCTTGTAGCGCTTGAACGGGTCCGCGGCACGCGCCTCGAAGCGGCGCAACTGCTCCTCCTGGGTGATCTGTAGCCAGAGCTTGAGCACCACGATGCCGGCGTCCGTGTAGTGCTGCTCGAACTCGCGGATCTCTCGGTAGGCACGCTCGACCTGCTCGCGCCTGGCGAGCCCCTCGACGCGCTCGACGAGCACGCGGCCGTACCAGGAGCGATCGAAGATCACCAACTCGCCGCGCGCGGGCATACGGGAGTGGAAGCGTTGCAGGTAGAGCTCGTCCAGCTCGCGCGGTGTGGGAGGGCCGGTCGAATAGACGGCGAATCCGCGGGGATCGAGGTGCCCCGTCAGCCGGGCGATGGCGCCGCCCTTGCCCGCTGCGTCGACGCCCTCGAACACGATCGCGGCGCCGCAGTCGGCCTCGTCACGCATGTGTGCTTGCATGTGCAGCAGATCCAGTTGCAAACGCCGCCGGTCCCGCTTGTATTTAGCGCGGCTCACCCGCAGGGTGGGGTCGAAGTCGGTGATACGGGGTGCGGACATGGGATGGGCCGCCTCACCGTCCGGCCGGCGGCGCGAGGTACGCACCTCGCGACGCAGCGTCGTGCGTCAAAACGTCGTGTTCGCAAACGTGGAGTATGAACCATCACGCGCGGGCGTTGAAGGGATCCATCGCGCGAGCAACGGCCGGCGGTGTGCGGGACGGACCGGCTTGGGTATGAGGTACCGGCTTCGGCATGGAGTATTATCGGAGCTAAGCGGTCAATGTCGCCTACGAAAGCGAAGAGGCAAGGAGGCATGAGTGACCGCGAGAAAGAGACACCTCCCGAGATATCCGTGGAACCGGGGCAGGAGACGGGCCCGGATCTGCGTGAACTGACGAAGGATGAGATACAGAGCGTGTCCGGTGGGCTGGAGTCGCGGGCCTCCTATTCTGGACTCCCCGAGCCCTCCAGGAGGATCTGAGGGCGTATGACGAGAGGCGTGGCGGCCGCCCATTACTCGCTGGGCGCTGTGCCCGTCTGCCAGGAGCGCTGGCATCATTAAGTTGACTAAGTTGACGGTAATTTGACGGCATCGACGACAGGAGGGTGGTGGACGGCGATCCGCCCGGCGGTGGCGGGGCACGATCCTCAAACGATCGATGTCGACGGGCGCCCGGCGGCGGCAGTACTGATTGCACTGGTGCCGGCTGGGCATGAGCCACGCGTCCTGCTCACGATCCGCTCCCAAGAGGTGGAGCATCACAAGGGAGAGATCTCGTTCCCGGGCGGCATGATCGAGGCGAACGAGGATCCGCAAGCGGCGGCGCTGCGGGAGGCGTGGGAGGAGGTGGGGATCCGCCCCGACGAGGTGGAGGTGCTGGGGCCGCTGAGTCACTTCGTCACGCGCTCGGGCTTCCACGTGCGCCCCTTTGCCGGGATGCTGCCCCGCGCGCCGTACGACTACCGGCTCAGCGCCGTGGAGGTGGCGGACGTTTTGGAGGTGCCGCTCGGCCACCTATTGGACGAGGCCAACTCGGCCTACTACCACACCACGCTGCACGGCTCTCCCGTCATCGTGCGGGAGTACCTGTGGGGCGAGCACGTGGTCACCGGCGCGACGGCTTGGATGTTGCGCGACTTCCTGCGCGTGCTCGCGGCGCAGATGGGCCGCGAGCACGTATAGCTCTTTTCGATCCGATGCTTCTTAAGCCTGGCTGGCGGACGCTGGTTCGCCGCCCTTGGCAGCGCCGCCGACCATGAGGATCGCGCCTTCGAGGGTGACGAAGAGCAGGCCCCCGGCGGTCATGCGGAAGATCACCTCGATGCCGTCCAGGACCTCCGTGGAGGCGATGCCCTTGGCTATCCAGGTGTGCGGGCCGCAGCGCGCGTCGACACGACCGCGCGCCGGCCAGAGCACGAGGGCGATATTCCCGCGCGCGCTGCGGTAGTCGATGCGGAAGATGGGCTCAGCGGCGGCCTCGCAGTAGGGCTCGACCTGTAGCGGCACTTCCAAGAGGGCGGCGACGGCCTCGGCGGCCTCGCGCGAGACGTCGGCGAAACGGGTGGTGCGGCGCGGGCGGGCGCCGGACTCGTCAGTGCGGGCGGGCATCGGGAAGCGGTGGGCGCCGGTCGCGCGCCGCTGCTTGCTGCGCGCCAGTGGGGGGGTCGGTGCTTTCGGTGCTGCGAGTGGACAATCTTTCCGAGCGGCCTTCCGAAGCGCCTTGCGAGAGGCGCGGCTCCTCGCCGGTGCCGGCGGCCCTGTAGTAGCGGCGCCTGAGGAGCGGTTCGGGCAGATAGGTCTGATCAGGGGCGACGTGGCTGTCGTAGTCGTGGGCATACTGGTAGCCGGCGCCGTAGCCCAGCTCTCGCATCAACCCGGTGGGGGCGTTACGGAGGTGCAGCGGCACGGGCAGGGCACCGTGCTCTTGCACGTCGGCCAGGGCGCGGTTGTAGGAGGCGAGCGCGGAGTTGCTCTTGGGCGCGAGTGCGAGGTAAAGCGTCGCTTCCGAGAGGGGCAGGAAGCCCTCCGGCATACCGACGAGATGGACGGCCTGCTGCGCGGCGACCGCAACGGAGAGCGCCCGCGGGTCCGCCAGTCCGACATCTTCCGCTGCCAGGATGACGAGGCGCCGCACTACGAAGAGCGGGTCCTCGCCGGCTTCCAACATGCGGGCGAGCCAGTAGAGCGAAGCGTCCGGGTCCGAGCCGCGCAGCGATTTAATGAGTGCGGAGACGGTGTCGTAGTGCGAATCGCCGGCTTTGTCGTGAGCCAGGCGCCGCTGCACGACCTCCTGCACGAGTTCGGCTGTGACCGGCTCGTCCCCGCGCGCCGCGAGGACCGAGGATTCGAGGGCGCCGAGGGCGCGGCGCGCGTCGCCGTCGGACTGGGCGACGATGGCGTTCAGGGCGTCCGCTTCGACGGTGACGCGACGCTCACCCAGCCCCCGCTCGCCGTCGTGAAGCGCGCGCTCAACGAGGCTACGGAGCAGATCCGGCGGCAGCGGCTTGAGCGTGTGGACGCGGGCCCGCGAAAGCAGCGGGCCGATCACCTCGAAGGAGGGGTTTTCGGTTGTCGCGCCGATCAAGGTGACGGCGCCGTCTTCAACGTGAGGCAAGATCACATCCTGTTGCGCCTTGTTGAAGCGGTGGATCTCGTCGATGAAGAGGATAGTCCGCTGCCCTTGCCTTTCCCGTCGGGAGCGCGCGTCCGCGATGAGCTGGCGCAGATCGGCGACGCCGGCCGAAACCGCGGACAAGGGCGCGAAGTAGGCGTTGCTGCGTCTGGCGATGAGGCGCGCCAGCGTCGTCTTGCCGCTGCCCGGCGGCCCCCAGAGGATCAGCGAAGGAACGTGGTCGGCGTCGATCGCGCGCCGCAGCGGACGCTCTGGTCCGATGAGGTGTTCCTGCCCGACGAACTCGTCGAAAGTGCGCGGGCGCATGCGCGCCGCGAGCGGAGCATCGGGATCGATCACGTTGGCGGAGTCGAAGAGCGTGGCGCTGGGCGGAGGACGCTTGCGCGTGGCGATGGGTCGGCCTCTCTGTTGCTGTTCCTCGTTACGAGTCCATTATCAGCCTGCTGAGTCGAGGCGGTGTCTGACGCCAGGATAGCGCCGAGACACGACCGCACGGACGGGCTAAGCGAAGGCGCGCCTGCGACCTCGCGCCTTGTTCCAGCCCTGGTAGAGCGACTCAGCCTTGCCCTGCGCCGTCCGCCAGTGGCGATCGGGTTCAGACCCAGCCTCCGGATGAGCGGCAAGCCAGGCAGCGCGCGCGGCCTCCGCCCGCAGTTCGCCCACCATGGCCCCGCGCAATAGCACGGCTTTCAGGATCTCCATGGCCGCATGCGGCGGGACGAGCGGCTCGCCCTTCATGCTTGCGGGTTGGAATTGGCTGATGGCGACATCGGCGAAGCCGATGAGGGAGCCCGCGTCAATGCCGGGGATGGCGTCGAGGATCTCTTGCGTGGCCTGCTTTTCCTTCACGTAGGGAGTGACGGCGGCGGTGCCCGGGTACTGCTGGTCGACGAGGCGCATGGCAAAGCGCTGGCGCCGTTGCGAAAGAAGCAGAGTCGACCAAAAAGAAGGCTCCGCGATGTTGCTGAGTTCCCAACCGCCGTAACCTTGTCCGCCCTTGCGACCCTGGCGTACTCGCAGCTTGGAGAGGAATTCCTGGGCGCCGATCTCCAGCACGGTCTGCCGCCGCCGCTGCACGTCGTCCGGGTGGATTAAGGCCTTGGCGAAACGACGGAGGACTGCCATCAGATCGCGAGGTGGACGATAGTAACGCCCTCGCCCCCTTCGTTGCGTTCGGCTGGAGCGTACTTCGTCACTAGAGGATGACGGCGTAGCAGGTCACGCACAGCTCGCCGTAGTGTACCGGTTCCTTTGCCGTGCACGACCTCAATGCGCTCCAGACCGGCGCGGAAGGCTTGGTCTACGAAGCTCTCGACGGTCGGCAGGGCCTCGTCGAGCGTACGCCCACGCACTTCAATGCGAGAGCCGGGATCGGCCGCGCCGACGGATATCCGCACGGCACCGGAGCGGGTATCCCGTCCTCCAACCGCGATGATCTGGTCGGCGCGGACGCGTGTGCGCAATGCTCCCAGCTGCACGGCGATCGTACCGTCGTCGTTGAGTGTGCCGAGCGCCTCGCCGGGCTGGGGGACACCGTGCAAGCGGACAATTTGGCCGGGACGAATCGCGCTCGGGTCGACGGGTGCGCCACGAGTCGCGGGGTCCGCTGCCGCGCGCTTCTCGGCGATGTCGGCGCGCTCTTGACGGATGCTGGCCAGGCGGGTGCGGCCGGCCGCCGCTTGCGCTTGCGCTGCTTGCACTTCGACCTTACGAGCAGTGGCGAGGCGTTTCTCGGCGTCGCGGATGACGTTCCGCATCGCGGTCAGCTCGTGCTCCATCTCGGCTTCGGTCTGCGCAAGGACGCGATCGCGCTCACTCTCCACTTCGTCGAGTCGGCGGCGGAGATGCCTGCGGATCTCCTCCGCCTCGCGGCGCGCGAACTCCTCGGCGCGGCGCGCAGCAGAGGCGGCGTTACGCTCGCGTTGCAGCTCGGTGAGGAGCCGCTCGACGCTTTGCTCGCCGGGAGCGTAGACGGCGCGGGCATCGTCCAGCACGGCAGGCGGCAGACCGAGGCGCTCGGCGATGGCGATCGCGTTGCTGCGGCCCGGCAAGCCAAGGCTGAGACGGTAGGTTGGGGAGAGAGTCTCGTCGTCGAATTCAACGGATGCGTTGATCACGCCGGGAGTCTCGTGAGCGAAGAGCTTGAGTTCGCTGTGGTGGGTGGTAGCGACGAAGGTAGCGTCGAGGGCGAGCAGGTGCGTGAGGATGGCACGACCGAGTGCCGCGCCTTCCGTAGGATCGGTGCCTGCACCCAGCTCGTCCAGCAAGACGAGCGCGCGGACATCGGCGCTCTCCAGAATGCGGATGATGTTGCGCATGTGGGAGGAGAAGGTCGAGAGCGACTGTTCGATACTCTGCTCGTCGCCGATGTCGGCCGCTACGGTGGTGTAGACCGGGATGCGGCTGCCGAGCTCGGCGGGAACCGGCAGGCCGGCGAGCGCCATCAATGTGAGCAGGCCCGTGGTCTTGAGCGCGACGGTTTTGCCGCCGGTGTTCGGGCCGGTGATCAAGACGCCGCGGTGATCGGCTCCGGCGGAGAGAGAGATCGGGACGATGTCGCCGCTGAGCAGAGGATGGCGCGCCGCCTCCAGGCGCAGCTCGCCAGGTGCTTCCACGATCCAGTTCGCCGCTTCATCATCGGCGAGCCCCTCGTGTGGAAGAGGCGCGTCAAGGTCGGCGGCGAGATCGGCCTTAGCGAGAGTGAGGTCTATCTCCCCCATGGCAGCAGCGGCCCGGCGGATCGGGCCGGCCTCCTCGCCGACGGCTGCACTGAGGCGGCGAAGAATACTTTCCACCTCCTGCTCTTCGCGTGCGCGCGCCTCGCGCCAAGCATTGCCAGGCTCCACCGCGCCGAGTGGCTCGATGAAAAGCGTGGCGCCGCTGGAGGAGACGCCGTGTACGATGCCGGGAAAATCGCGCTTGGCATCTGCTTTGATCGGCACGACGTAGCGGCCATCGCGCTCCGTCATAATCGGCTCTTGGGCTAGGCCACGGGATACGGCTTGCCGCAGCAGTCGCTCCATACGATCGTGCAGGCGGTCGTGTGTGACCTGGATGGCGCGGCGCCGCTCGGGGAGTTCAGGGCTGGCGCTGTCCAAGATTTCGCCGCGCGCGCCGATCGCGAGATCGAGAGCGTCAATGAGGGACGTGAAATCGCCGATCCGCTTGGCGATCGCCGCCAGCGTGGGGATACGGTCGCCGAGAGGAATCACGTGGTTGCGGGTGTGCCGGGCGGCGCGGACGAAGCCGAGCACGTCTAAGAGTTCGGAGGCCGTGAGTCGCCCCCCACGGGCTGCCGATTGGACGAGAGGCGTGGGGTCCTCAGGCGCGCCGATGGTGAAGCGTGGCTTGATTCGCCGCAAGCGCTTACCCTCGGCTGTCAGCCGCTGTCGGCGCAGCACTTCCTCGCGGTCATCGCTGGGCATGAGCACGCGCGCCAGCGCGCGGCCGGCTTCCAAGGTGCAGTGAACTGTCAACCGGTCTCGGATCTTGGTGAATTCGAGCACTTCGAGCGTCTTGGCGTCCAGCGGTTACTCCTGAGTGGGCGTGGGTGATGGCTCGCTGTAGCGCGTGACTTCGAATCGATAGAGGGTGGCGGTGTCGCGGGGCGCGATCGCTGCTTTTTGGCGTGCGATCTCCACTTGCTGCGCAGGCGTCTCGACGCCGTCGAGGTTGGGCAAGAGGACACCGCGCTGCTGGCCGTTCTCGACGACGACGCCGTATCGACGGGCATCGAGCTGTGATTCATTGTAGACGCGCTCCGGCGGCGAGAGGAGATCAACCTTATACCGCAGTTGGTCGAGTTCGTCGGGGACGACCGGGCTGAAGCGCGGGTCGGCGCTGGCGGCCGCGATGGCATTGTGGATGACCTCTGCCGCGAGGCTCGCCTGCCGCGGAGTAGTGGTTCCAATACAACCTCGCAATTCGCCGGCCGTATTGAAAATGGAGACGAAAGTGGCGCCCCGCCGCTCAAGCCAGCGCGGATCGTGTACTTGGTCGTCACTCAGATAGGTGCCGTCGCGAACGTAGGCTTCCACAGCAGCCCGGGCGAGGCGCACGATCCCCGGAGCGGGTGAAGTTTCCCTGCCAGCCGCGCGTGGTTGGATGTCGATGAGGGCGGTGGTGTAGCCCACGCCCCAGGGTGCCTCGGCGGCGATGATCTGCGGTTGCACGTCGTCGAGGGAGAGTGCGCCCATCAGCATCGCGACGGATGGCACGGAGTCCTCCGCGGCCTCACGGCGGAAGACCTCGTCGAAGCCGAGCACGGTGTCGGGGTCCCAGTCGGCGAGGGCGTGTTGAAATGCGTCTTCCCAGCGAGGTCCGGCTGGGTTGAAGCCGTACGGGCCTTCGGCCTTGAGGGCATGGGAGCCATCGGCGGAGGCGATGATCGCGACGCGCTTGTCGGAGTGGGCGATGACGGCTGCTATCGCCTGACCCAGAGCGTAGTGATCATGCGGGCGCAGGAGGCTTACGGCGATCGTCACGACAGGCGTGTCTGGAGCGGCGTCCTGCAGGTAGTGAAGGGGAACCCAGGCGGAGTGGTCGTTGGGGTTCCAACGATCGAGCGGGTGGATCGGGATGCCGCGGTGCTCGGCTTCGGTCAACAGAGCAGCGACGAAATCACGGTCCGTCTTGAGGGCGAACCGCTCGCTGCCGGCGCCGAAGTAACTCAGATCGCCGCGCAGAGGTCCGGTGAGCACCCCAAAGCGATCGCGTTCGATGGGACCGTGCGGGCAGATGATCAAGAGCAGCTCCGGCGAGGCGTCCCGCAGAGCATCGTGAAGTGCGTCCATCGCTGCGATGGTGGCACTCGCCTCTTTCTCGCGACCGCGCCCCACGGCAGGCACGATGATGGGAGGGTGAGGCGCGACGCAGGCGAATACAGGCGACGCCATACAGCTCCCTTGGTAGTTCCCCGCAATAGCTATTGTACCGGGCGCAGCGGGGTGCTCAGGTTGAGAGGACTCGCTGCAAGCCGCCGATCACGGCTTCGTCTTCGCTCGGGTCGACGGTGCGCGGATCGAGGAGGAGGGAGTCGTCTTCGACGCGTGCGACGATGGCGAGCTTGCCGGTCCGCAGGCGGTCCGCGAGCCGGCTTGCGCCGCCACTGAGCGTGAGCGCGAGCGCGCGGGTCGGCAAACTCTCGCCGGGTAGCGAGCCGCCGCCGACCATCGATCGCGCGTCGATCACGGCACCGGTGCCGATGGCGTCGCGCCAGGTTCTTGCGCGCTGTCCTAGCGTGTCAACGGGGGTGGCGATCATGCGCCAGACGGGGATCTGCGTCTCGGCCTCGCCGAGGAGATAGTGCCGCAGTGTGGCGGCGAGGCCGGCGATGGTTGTCTTGTCGGGGCGGACGGCACGGGCGAGCGGGTGGCTTCCGATCTTGGCGACGATCTCGGCGCGCCCGATGATGATGCCAGCTTGCGGCCCGCCGAGGAGCTTGTCACCCGAAAAGAGGGCGAGGTCTGCGCCGTTGGCGAGGCTGTCCTGCACGGTGGGCTCGGGCGAGAGACCGTAGCGTTGGGTATCGAGGAGACAGCCGGAACCGAGATCGTCGAGAAGGAGGGCGCCGCCCTCGTTGGCAACGGTACGCATCTCGGAGAGTGAGGGCTGCTCGGTGAAGCCGATGATCTTGAAGTTGCTGGCGTGGATCCGCAGAAGCGCGCCGCCCGCGGCGCCGAGGGCGCCGCGGTAGTCGTCGATGCGAGTGCGGTTGGTCGTGCCGACTTCGACGAGGGTGGCGCCGCTCTGTCGCACGATGTCTGGGATACGGAAGCCACCACCGATTTCGACGGCTTGGCCGCGGCTAACGACGACCTCCCGCCCTGCGGCGAGCGCGGCGAGGCTGAGGAGGAGGGCGGAGGCGTTGTTGTTCACGGCGAGGCCCGCTTCGGCGCCGGTTACCGTTTTGAGGAGCGCGCTGAGATGGTCGAAGCGGGAGCCGCGCCGGCCGGCGGCGAGGTCGTACTCGAGATTGGAGAAGCCGCGGCCCGCCGCGTCCATGGCAGCGCGGGTGGCGTCCGAGAGGGGTGCACGGCCGAGGTTGGTGTGCAGCACGACGCCGGTCGCGTTGATGACGGGGCGCAGAGGCGGGCGGTCCAATGCTTCCATACTGGCGACGACCGCCTGGGCGAGTCCTTCGAGGTCGGCGGGGCTGCGCGAGCAGTTGGCGAGGTCGCCGCGGGCGCGCTCCAAGACTGCGCGCGCCTGCTCGGCTAGACGGCCGTTGGCGTAGCGTCCCCGCAGAGGCGCGACGGCGGGATGCTGCAGGATGCGGTCGACGCTTGGTAACGCACGATACGGATTGGACATGCCGGCATGCCTTCATGAGAAGGCTAGCACGTCACTTGCGTAACCCAGAGGCATTGCCCAGTGTTGAAGGCCCTGCATATCATCAGTGCAATCCCGCGCGCGGTGACTATGGAGGCCATTAGGTGAATCTACGGATTCCCGGACCCACGCCGTGCCCGCCCGACGTTCTAGACGCGGTGGGCGGGCAGATGATCAACCATCGCGGACCAGAGTTCGCGGCGCTGCTGGAGCGCTTGTCCAGCGGTCTTCAGCCGTTCTTCCAGACCCGGCAAGACGTGCTCTTGATGACCTGCAGCGGCACGGGCGGGATGGAGGCCGCGATCGTCAACACGCTTTCACCGGGTGACCGCGTGCTGGCGATATCCATCGGAGCGTTTGGTGACCGCTTCGCCGAGATCGCGAGCCTATACGGCACGGACGTAACCATGCTGGAGGCCGAGTGGGGCCAGGTAGTGGAGATCGAGCAGGTGCGCGCTGCGCTGCGCGCGGACTCGGATTACCGCGCCGTCCTCGTGACACACAATGAAACCTCGACCGGGGTGACTAACCCGCTCGAAGAGATCAGCAACGTCGTGCACGCGGAGAGCGATGCTCTCCTACTGGTTGATGCCGTGTCGAGCTTGGGATCGATTCCACTGGCAACGGATGCCTGGGGCGTCGATGTCGCAGTCACGGCGTCGCAGAAGGGGTGGTTGGTGCCGCCCGGCTTGGCGATGCTGGCGTTCAGCGACCGTGCCTGGGCGGCGTCCGAGCGCGCGACTATGCCGCGGTTTTATTTGGATGCGCGCCTGCATCGCGACTTCGCGGCTAAGGGCCAGACGCCCGCGACACCTGTTCTCCCGGTACTGTATGGCCTTGATGTTGCGCTCGCGCGCATGCGGCAGGAGGGCCGGGACGCGATCTTCGAGCGCCACGCCCGCGTTGCTGAGCACACCCGAATGGGCGTGAAGGCGCTTGGCCTCGAGCCTCTCGCCGCCGAAGCCGTGGCTTCCAATACGGTGACTGCAGTGCGCGTGCCTGCGGGGGTCGATGGAAAGGTCCTCGCCCGCGTTCTGCGCGAAGAGCGAGGGACTGTGATAGCCGGTGGACAGGGCAAGCTAGCCGGTAAGATCTTCCGGATTGGACACCTCGGTTGGGTGGACACGCCGGACATCGACCGGGCGCTCGATGCGCTGCGGGCAACGCTGTCCGAGGTGGGGAGCGAAGCAGCCGTCGCGTGCGCCTGACCGTGAACGAACGGATCCTCGTTAGCGATTCAATCGCGCAAGAAGGGATCGATCTGCTCGCGCGGGAGGCGGCGGTGGATGTGCGGCTTGGGCTGAGCTCGGACGAGCTGTTGGCAGTGATCCCTGAATACGATGCCTTGGTAGTGCGGAGCCAAACAGTGGTGACCGGGGATTTGATTCGCGCCGGCGAACGGCTGCGGGTGGTGGCGCGTGCGGGAGTGGGAGTCGACAACATCGATGTGGCGGCGGCGACTGAGCAAGGGGTGGTGGTGGTCAATGCTCCTATGGGAAACACAGTCTCCACGGCCGAGCTAGCGGTCGTGTTGTTGTTGGCGTTGGCGCGGCATATACCCGCCGCAGACTCCAGTCTGCGGCGGGGAGAGTGGGATCGAAAGACCTTTTTGGGCGTCGAAGTGCGGGATAAGACCGTGGGACTGGTGGGGCTCGGGCAGGTTGGATCGGCGGTGGCCCGGCGGTTGCGAGCGATGGAGATGCAGGTGCTCGCATTCGATCCCTACGTTCCAGACGAGCGCGCGCGCATGGTGGGCGTTGAGCTCGTGGACTTGGATGATCTGTTGCGCCGGGCGGATTTCGTATCACTACACACAGTGCTCACCGACGAAACGCGCCGGTTGATTGGCCGGGACCAAATCGCGCTGATGAAACCGGAGGCGCGGATCATTAATACCGCCCGTGGTGGTCTGGTCGACGAGAAGGCGCTGCTCGAAGCGCTGGAGACAGGGAAGCTGGCTGGCGCTGCGTTGGACGTGTTCGAACAAGAGCCTCCTTCTGACAGGGCGCTCTTGGAGCACCCTCGCGTCGTGGTGACTCCCCATCTCGGTGCTTCGACACTAGAGGCGCAAGAACAAGTCGCGTTGGACGTGGCGCGAGAAGTCCGGCTGGTGCTTGACGGACACCCCGCGACTGCGGCTGTCAACGCGCCGTTCGTCGATCCGGAAACGCTGGAGGTGGTTGGGCCATATCTGGAGATCGCGCGGATGTGCGGCACCCTCGCAACACAGGTGGCCGCCGGCCAGTGGCGCTCGGTGCGGATCAGTTACGACGGCGAGATCGCGGAACATGATGTCACCGCGCTCAAGGCGGCTACGGTCGCTGGCTTGTTGGAGACGATCAGCGAGGAGCGCGTGAACTTGGTTTCGGTGAACAATGTTATCGCGCACCGCGGTTGGCAAGTGATCGAAGAGAAGAATCCCGAGAGCGAGGAATACGCCAACCTGATCACCGTCCGGCTCATGACATCGATCGGCGAGGTAAGCGTCGCCGGGACACTGGCGCACGGTGTGGGTCATATCGTCGAAATCGACGAGGCGCATGTCGACGTGTCTCGCGATGGTCATTCCGATGGCCACAGTCACATCTTGCTTCTTGAGAACGAGGACCGGCCTGGGCGGATTGGAGCGGTAGGGACGGAGCTTGGCGATATGGGTGTGAACATCTCGTCAATGGACGTTGGCCGTCAGGAGCACGGCATGGCGCTGATGGTGTTGACGATTGGCCGGGCGCTGACGCAGCCGGAGGTGGATCGCATCGCTTCGATCCCCGGCATCGATCGGGTCGTTCAGGCGCGGATCTGAGGCGCGCGTCAGTCAAACGCGTAGAGCACCGCGCCGGTTGGAAGCTTGGGCTTGAAGTAAGTGCTCTTCTGCGGCATACGGTCGCCGCTGCGCGCTGTCGCGAAGATCTGCTCCAGCGGCGGCGGATTGAGCAGGAAAGCACAACGCGCATCGCCGTCTTGTACGGCTGCGAAGGCTGGCTCTGCTTCGTGCGCGTAGGTCACGGCACACCCCGAACGGAGTACCCGGTCGTCGATACCAAAGAGCGGCTCGAGCAGAACGGAATGGAGCACTGCGACATCCAGCTGGTTCCAAGATGTGGGGAGGGATTCGGGCAGTAGGGTGAGTGTTGCGTCGGTGGCAATGAGTAGGAGGCAGCGGCCCGGGTCGAGCCCGACCGCTCCGAACGCGATTCTGTGGGGCGCAACCTCGGTCATCGCACGCAGTAAGCGGCTCGGGCCGTCGCTCAGCGGCCCGATGTCGCGCACCTCGAAGCGCGCGCGCGTCTCGCTCAAGGCATCGCTTGGTCCCTCAACGTGAAGCAGGCGATGGTTGGGGCCAACGATGAGACCTGGGTCGCCTGCGCGCACTAACCCCATTAGGACGAAGTTCTCCGGCTCCTCGCCGGTCCAGTCAGCGGCCTCAGCGGCGGCGCGGTCGCGGTCGGCGAGGGCGGACTCGTAGCGGTGATGTCCGTCGGCCATATAAACGGGCTCGCGTGCGAGGACGGCACGCAGCGCCTCCACGGCGTCCGGTTGGTCGATGACACGCAGCCGGTGGTGGTCGCCATTGGGGTCGGAGCCCATTACGACGGGTTCCTCCTGTAGCGCTTGATCAAGGAGTGATCCGAGCTGGCGATCACTATCTGGTGCGATTACGAGAAGCGGCGAGAGATCGGCACGTGTGGCGCGCCTTAGCGCCGTGCGGGTCTTTTTGGGGCTAGCCATGGTCCACTCGTGAGGTAGGACTGCGCCCGCTGTCCAAGGCACGATGCGCGCGCGCGTGAAGAGACAGAGGCGCGAGCGCTCGCGGCCCTCGTGATCGAAGCGCTGCTCGAGCAAGTAGTAGGCTGGACGCTGCTCTCGTTCGAGTACGCGGGCGGCGCGCCAGGCGCGCAACGTCTCCGCTGCCTTTGCGATCTCCGCATCCGTACTTGCGGTTTCGATATGCGTGATCTGATGGGGACTACGTGTAATCAGATCACGCCGCTGAGCGTCGTCGATGACGTCGTAGGGCGGTGCCAGGACTGATCCCCAGTCGCCGACCTGGGCGAGGTTGTAGCGCAGGCCGGCAAAGGGCTGGAGGTCGACCATCGCTCACATGATAGAGCGTCGTAGACTGACAAGGCCCGTACGTGCGGGCCTTTGCTTTGCCTGGTATTCCGGATGAGCGATGACAACTCACTCCCGCTGCGTGTTCTGTGCGATCGTGGAAGGGCGGGAGCCCGCCCAAATCCGTTATCAGGATGCCGATGTGGTCGTTTTCGATAACGTCCTCAACTGGACGCCCGTCATGATGCTGGCGGTGCCCAGGACGCATCGAACCCAGAGCGAACTTTGGTCCGATCTAGGTCCGGTGGGACGGGCTGCGCTGGCGATGGGTCAAGAGCATGCCCCAGATGGCTTTCGTTTGCTGTCCAACTTCGGCGCGCTGGCGATGCAAAGCCAATCCCACGGCCACATCCACATCTTGGACCGGACGGAAGCCCAGCTGGAGGTTCGAGGTCAGACCGGTCATTCGATCGTCGATATCGTGCGCGCTGCTGGCGATCACGAGCTGTCGCGGACTGACCACGCTATCTTTTATGATGCGCGCCCTGTGATCCCGGAGGCACCGGTCACGGTGCTGTCCGTGCCGACGGGCCCGGAGCAGTGCCAAGCCGAGTTCTGGCAGGATATCCGTGCGTTCGGGGCGGACGTGGTGGATGTGGGTTGGGATCTCAGCGAGAAAGGCTTTCGCTTGCTCTCGAACTTCCCTGGGGCGGCAACGCAACAGGGCGGCGAGAAAGCGCATGTACACCTGCTGGGCGGTACGTTCCTGGGCGAGTACGCCTGAGCTGGGCGCGGAGTTCTCTAAGCGCCGCCCGCCGCAGCGAGCGTATCCACTTGGGCTTGGAAGAGAGTGCCGAGACCCTCATCGGCGGCATCAAGGATTGCATTCATGGCGTCGCGTGAGAAGGTTTGGCCTTCCGCGGTGCCTTGGATCTCGACGTAGGCTCCAGACTTGGTCTTGACGATATTGAAATCGACATCGGCCCGTGAGTCTTCCTCGTAAGCGAGATCGAGGCGCACTTCGCCAGCGACCAGCCCCACGCTGGTAGCTGCGACGGCGTCGGTGAGGGGAACAGCGGCGTAGAGGCCGTCCGTTACGAGGCGCTGCATCGCAAGCGCCAGTGCGATATAGCCTCCGGTGATGGCGGCCGTGCGGGTGCCGCCGTCGGCTTGGATGACATCGCAGTCGACGGTGAAAGTCCGCTCGCCTAGTAGGTCGAGGTTGGCGACGGCGCGCAGACTGCGGCCGATCAAGCGCTGGATCTCATGGGTGCGGCCGCCGATGCGGCCGGTCTCGCGCGGGGAGCGCGTGTTCGTGCTGCGCGGAAGCATGCCGTACTCGGCGGTGATCCAGCCCGCACCACTGCCGCGCAGGAAGGGCGGCACGCGCTCCTCGATCGAGACGGCGCAGAGTACGCGTGTCAGGCCGAGGGCGATCATCGCCGAGCCCTCGGCATGCACCTGGACGCCGGTTTCGATCGTGAGGGGACGCATGTCTCGCGGCTGCCGACTATCGGGTCGGGGCATAGCGGGAGTCTAGCTGGGCCTGACTTCGGCGTCTTGTACGGTGGCGGCGCGACTAGGGCGGTGCGCGGTCGCCGCTGACGCGCAAGGTAGCGGCATCTGAGCGGAACGTGATCGTGCCGCGCTCGTCGGTGCGGAGTACGGTTATGCCTGTGAGGCGTTGGAGAACACTCGTATCCGGGTGGCCAAAGGAGTTGTTCGATCCGACGCTGATGACTGCGATAGCCGGTTGCACCCGGCGAAGCAGCAGGTCAGTGGTGGAGCTGTCACTGCCATGATGCGGGACTTTGAGCACTGTGGCGGTAAGGTCACCGGGCGCGCTCGCCAGGCGCAGCTCCGCTGACGCCTCGATATCGCCGGTGAAGAGGAAGCGGACATCGCCGTGCACGATCCTTAAGACGAGACTCGTGTTGTTGATCTCGCTCGTCGCGCTGTCGGCAATTTCGGATAGGGGCGCGAGTACGTCGAGGGTGGTTTCGTCCGAAAGGCGAAGCTGCATTCCGGCCCAGAGCGGTTCGACGGCCACTCCGCGCTCAGCCGCCGCTGCGACCAGCCGGCGCCCCGGTTCCGTGAGTTCCTGCGCGGGAGAGACGTAGAGGGCGTCGACGCGATAGCGATCCATCACGCCGAAGAGGCCGTTGATATGGTCTGCTTGGGGATGAGTCGCCACGATCGCTTCGATCGAGCGTTCGCTAAAGGGCAGTACATCGGCGAGGCGTTGGATGATGGCTCGCTCGTTGGGTCCTCCGTCGATGAGTACGGTGACTCCACTCGGATCGCGGATAAGAGTTGCGTCTCCCTGGCCGATGTCGAGAGCGTGGACGAGGAGATCATCATCGTCTTTTTGGATGACCGTGGACCAAACGAATATGTTGATTGCAATCAGGACGCCCGCAATAAGCCAGGGGACCGGTAATTCCACGGACGGCAGGATCCACCCTTGCTTTGCTTGGTTCGGTCGACGGCGGCAGATCCGAGCGATAAGCGCGATCAGGATCCCGTAGAGCACGAAGGCGTGCCAGAGATCGAATCCCTCGATACGGACCGCGGCGAACGGCAGATCGGCGAGTCCCTGCCCGACTTCGACGAACCAAGAGAGTGGTAGCCAGGCGATCATCCAACCGACGCTGCTGCCGAGCGTGCCGGAGATAGTGCCGGCGATGCCGGTGATGAGACTGCCGAGGAAGAGGAGAGGGAAGGTTGGTGCGACTAGAAGGTTGGCGGGCACTGCAACGAGGGAGATGCGTTCGAAGTAGAGGGCGATGAGCGGCAGCGTGGCGGCCGTTGCGATGACGGTGATTACGATGGTTTCGATCAATACTCGGATCAGAGTCGCGCTCCACCTGTGTGACTCCGGTCCGGTACCGAGTTGCGCCGTGATGCGTTCGCGTAGGGGCGTCGCCAGGAGGGCTAGTGCCGATGTGGCGGCGAAGGAGAGTTGGAAGGAGAGATCACTGATCAGTGTTGGTGTGATTGCCAGCATGATCGCGGCGGCGAAAGTTACCGCGGGTACAGCGCTGCTGCGTTGACCCGAGACGCTGGCGCCCAGAAAAAGCGAGGTCATGATTGCGGCGCGGATAACGGGGGCATCCGCGCCGACGAACACAGCGTATGCACCCACCATAGCGATGGTGATGACGACTGCCCATCTGCGGCCGGTCGCCCAGGCGAGCGCGGCGACGAGCAGCATTGCCAAGATGATGACATTGCTGCCCGAGATGACGACAAGGTGAGAAAGACTGGTGTCGTCGAGGTCCGCGCGGAGTTCCGGCTCCAACGTAGCGCGTCGCCCTGTCGCGATGCCTTGGGCAAGTCCGGCCAGTGGCTCATCAAGCGCATGTACAATCGCGCGGTCAATGTCCAGCCGGGCCTCGCCGAGAGCGGCACGCAGAGGATTGCCTTGGCCGTGTGCGAGGACTGTGACGCTGGATGCGGTACCCGTCGCACTAATGCCGCGGTCGGACAAGAGGTCTCGCAGCATCGGAGGAGCGGTCGACGATGGGCGCAGCGTAGTGGTCAGGTGTAGCCGGTCGCCGTAGGAGAACGCGGGGCCGAGTGGTGCACGGATGAGCACCGTCCCGTCTGTCTCGATCTGTTCGGGACCGACCGTCAGCGTCTCAACATTGAGGCGGAGGCGCTGGTCTGCTCCGCGCCGCTCGACATCCGCGACGATGACGCCCGTAACTTCAACGTACTCACCGGAGATGGACGAGATGCTTCCGAAGGTGGGCGGTCCGTCGTCAGCGCGGGAGAGACCGGCCGTGAAGGCCAGCGGTATGAGAATCGCCAAGACGAGCGCCATCCGCTCGCGCCGCCAAGCCAAGGGACTGCTGGCCACGGCAACGACCGCGAGAGCCGCGAGTTCAATACCACCGCTGTCGAAGCCGGTTGCGGTGGCGACACCTGCGACGAAGGCGAGGCAAATCGCCAACAACGGTAGCGCGAGAAGGTAGCGAGCCGGATACAGGCTAAGGCCACGGGTGATCACGGGGATACGCCCGCCAACGGCTGGAGTGTCTCGGCGGCGCTTCGGGGCAGCAGCCCACGCTCCACGACATCTTGCAGCGACACGAAGGGCTCGTCACGGCGTGCGTCAATGAGAGCTTTGGCGCGGGTTGCACCGATGCTCGGTAGCGCTATGAGCTCGGCAAAGGAGGCTCGGTTTAGGTCGACACGATATGCAATGCGCTGTGGAGCAGAAGGGACACCGTCTGCTTCGGCGGCGAGAAAGACGTGGGCGCCATCAAAGAGCTGTAGTTTGGGGTCGATATCGCCGCGGGCGGAGTTGAGTGGTCCACCCGCGGCCAGGACGGCGTCTCCCAAGGTCGCTGCGGCGCTGAGTTCATACTCACCGGGCCGCGCGACCTCACCCTCCACGCGGACACGGATAGTGCGGTCCTCTGGCAAGAGACGAAGTAGCGGCTGCGGCGTGCTCCCGAGATCGGCGGCGAGAACGGCCAATCCAGAGACCAGCAGCAGGAACAAGATGGTGGCAGGCCACCAGACGGGTTGTTGTAGGAGTGCGCGCAAGAAGTGAGCGCCCCCATCGTTGGCCTCGCGCTCTCGCCCGGCGCTATCGCATCGCGTCGGGCGTGCCGCGGCTGACTGCTATCGACTGCTATAGTAAACGCCCTTCGCGGAGGTTGGTGCCGATGTGGCCCCGTTCGTTGCTGGCGATCGCCGATCTACCGCCTGCCGATATCGAGCTGTTGTTGGATAGGGCGCAGGCTCAGAAGACCGATCCGGATGGTCCGCATCGGCGAGTGTGCGCCGGGCGATCCCTGGCACTGCTGTTTGAGAAACCTTCATTGCGGACACGGGTCTCTTTCGAGCTAGCCATGCAGCGGTTGGGGGGTACAGCGCTCTATCTGTCTCCAGCGGAGGTAGGGCTGGGCAAGCGTGAACCCGTCAAAGACGTGGCACGCGTACTCGGCGGTTATTGCGACGTCATCGCGTGCCGCACCTTCAGCCAGGAAGTACTGGCAGAGCTTGCGGATTGGTCCGGCGTGCCGGTGATCAACGCGTTATCCAACTGGGAGCATCCCTGCCAGGCGCTCGCGGATCTACTCACCATTCGGGAGCAGCTGGGGCGGACACAAGGGCACACACTTGCGTATGTGGGAGATAGCAACAACGTGGTGCGCTCGCTGGCGCTTGGGGCAGCTTCCGTGGGGATGCATGTGCGGCTGGCATCTCCGCCTGAGTTCGCGTTGGACGAGGCCAGCGCAGCGGCGGCGGCGAGTCGTGGGGAAGCGTCGGGCGGCAGCATCCGGTTTCTGGAAGACCCTCGGGAAGCGGTTGCTGGGGCCGATGTCGTCTACACGGATGTCTGGACCAGCATGGGACAGGAGGACGAGGCCGATGCGCGTCGGCGCGCATTCTCCGGCTATCAGATCTCACAAGAACTGCTGGCGCTTGCGCGTCCCGGAGCGATCGTGATGCATGACCTACCCGCCCATCGCGGTGAGGAGATCACAGACGCGGTGATTGAGAGCGAGCAGTCGGTTGTGTTCGCGCAGGCTCAGAACCGGTTGCACGCCCAGCAAGCGGTGTTGTGGCACTTTCTGCGTTAGGATTGACGGCTGTACATGGGCGATGCGGGCCCCATGAGTGGACCGCATGAGCGAGGATATCACTGCCAGCGACCGGGGCGTCCCCTAATGCGGCGACAGGTGCGCGCGATAAGTGAAGCGTCGGCCGGACTCGCGGAGCGCCCATGAGCGACGACCTATTCGGCGCCATCACTGACGCGTTTTCCGGCTTCGGCTGGCTGGCGGTGTTGGAGATTGCGATCCTGGCGTTCGTGATCTTTGCGCTGCTGCGCTTGGTCCGTGGTACAAGCGCTATGCCAGTGGTGCGCGGCATCGGCATCGTGGTGGTGGTGATTGTGTTCGTGAGCCGTGTTTTCGACCTCGCAGTGCTCAGCTGGCTGGTCAATAACGCTCTCGCTGTGTTGGCCCTGTTCGTGCTGATCGTGTTCCAACCAGAGTTCCGCCGCGCAATGGAACGTGTGGGGAGGGCAGGGGTGCGCTCACTCGTCGGTGTGAGACGGGACGGCTACGACCAGTTGATCGATGCTGTGAGCGCGGCAGCTGGTGAGCTTTCGGCGCAGCGTACAGGGGCGCTGATGGTGATCGAACGGGAGACGGGCCTACAGGAGATCGCCGATACAGGGACGCATGTCGATGCGCTACCGACGTCTGCGTTATTGGAAGGGATCTTCTACCCGAATTCACCCCTGCACGATGGGGCAGTACTGCTGCGGCCAGAGCGGGTAGTTGCGGCCGCCTGCACGCTGCCCGTATCGCCGCAGCGGACGGTCCGTGGCGTGCACGTAGGGCTTCGACACCGGGCGGCTCTAGGGATCAGCGAACAGACCGACGCCATCGTGGTAGTTGTGTCAGAGGAGTCGGGCGTGATCTCGGTCGCGATGAGGGGGCGGCTTGTGCAGCGGCTCAACGAGCAGCGGTTGCGCACGCTGCTTGGCACATTAACAAACGGCGCCTGGCGCGAATTCCGGCTACGTACGTCGCGGACGGAGGCCTGAAATACTGCGGGGCTGGCGACGATCGCGTCGGCGCGGACGGAGCCTGGCGAGCAACGTCGTCCTCGCCACGGTCTCCGTCATTCTTGCGCTTGTGATCTGGTTTTTGGTGACTGACTCTGAGCTGGAGACAGTAGAGGAGCGGCTGGGATTCGGGTTGGCAGTCGAGGCTGTCAACACGCCGAACGGCCTCGCACCGGCTAACCGGCTGCCCACTGCCTCCATCAATATCGCGGGAAGTGAGTCGAGTGTGCAGGCGGTGATCGCGGATGACTTCGTCGCGACCGTTGACTTGGCAGGATTCGAGGTTGGATCGCACAACGTACCGGTGCGGGTGCAGTCCTTGGCGGATGGAGTGCGGGTCCGCTCGGTCACGCCGGAATCCGTGGAGGTGATCCTGGAGCCGCTGGAGCAGCGCTCACTACCGGTGACCGTGGTGCCCGCTAACCCGCCGCCATTGGGATTCGAGGTAGGAGAGCCGGAGCCGTCGGTAACAACTGTGATGGTGAGTGGGATCCGACAGCTTGTGGACCTTGTGGATGTCGTGGTGGCAGCGGTTGATCTTGGAGGGGCGACTGTTGCGATCGAAGTGACTGCGATCCTCCAAGCCCGCACAGCCACCGGTGCCACCGTCAGTGGTGTGCAGATTATTCCGGCGACGGTCGATGTACGGGTGCCCGTGGAGCAGGTGACGTTCCGAAGTTCGGTGGCGGTCGAGCCACAATTGACCGGGCGGCCGCGCACCGGTTTTCGGGTGGCTGGCGTGGACGTTGAGCCCCTTAACGTGGTCGTCGTTGGGACGCTCGATGCACTGGGGGATGTCGAAACAGTGATGACAGTGCCGATCTCTGTCGCCGCGCGCGAGGCGGATTTCAGTACCGACGTGGGGTTTGTGCTCCCTGGCGGGCTGGCGCTTGAGGCCGAGACGACCGTCTCTGTTCGGGTAGCGATCGAACCGATTTACACCGAGACAGCCTTCCTGCTGCCGGTGGAGGTGATGGGGCTAGGCGAAGGCTTGGTTGCGGATGTACGGCCGCTCCTGGTTGGTCTGACGCTCGAAGGACGGGCTGCGACGATCGCCGAAATCGTGGAAGGAAGAGGCAACGCAATCGTCGATTTAACTGATTTAACGCCGGGCCTTTATCCGCTGCCGGTAGAATTCGATGCGATTCCCGGCGTGACTGTGACGTTACAACCCGAAGAAGTGGTGGTGGTGATCGAGGAAAGGGACGAAGAATCGTCGGAGTGACTACCACGACCGGATCCCGAGCCCAGCTCCCGCTCGTCGCGATCGTTGGGCGGCCCAACGTTGGGAAGTCGGCGCTGTTTAACAGGATCGTCGGGCGGCGCAAGGCGATCGTGGAAAACGAGCCAGGAACGACGCGAGACCGTAACTACGATGACGCTGACTGGTGCGGACGCGCATTCCGCGTGGTCGATACCGGAGGGCTGCTGGGTGAGGCGGTGTCGGGGCCGTACGCTACCCCGATCAGTGAGCAGGTGGGTTACGCGCTCTATGAGGCAGACGCGATTTGCTTCGTGGTCGATGTACGCGATGGGCTGTTGCCGCTCGACACGGACGTGGCGGCTTTGCTGCGAGGCGCGTCACAGCCTGTGTTCTTGATCGGTAACAAGAGCGACAGTTTAGGAATGGAGTCCGCTGCGGCGGAGTTTTACGCGCTCGGGCTGGGCGAGCCGCTGACCGTGAGCGCTCTGCACGGCCGCGGTGTGGGCGACCTCTTGGATCAGGTGGTCGCTGGTCTTCCCGAGGTCCCGCCGCCGCCGCCGCCGACCTGCAGGCTGGCAATCGTGGGTCGTCCGAATGTGGGGAAGTCGTCGATCGTGAATGCGATCCTTGATGAAGATCGGATGATCGTAAGTTCGATGCCTGGCACTACGCGGGACGCGGTCGATACAGAGGTTGAGTTCGAGAGTAGGCGTTACCGGTTGGTGGATACGGCGGGCGTGCGCAAGCGCGGGAAAGTAGGGCCGGGCGTCGAACGTGCATCTGTCGTTCGGGCGCGCCGGGCGATCGAGCGCGCCGACGTATCGGTAGTTGTAATGGACGCGGCAGAAGATATAGCCGCGCAAGATCAACACATCTTGGGCATGGCGCTCGAGGCGAATAGCGGGGTCATACTAGCGTTGAACAAGAGCGACCTGATCGCGGGTGATGTGGAGGCGATCACACGCCGGGAACGCCAACTGCGTTGGCGCGCCCGCTTCGTGCCATGGGTCCCGGCGATTTGGATATCGGCTGAGCACAGGAGCAACCTGGATCTGTTACTACGTACTGCGACAACGGTGGCGGAGGAGCGGCGGCGCCGTGTCCCAACTGGGGAACTGAACGCATTGATCAGAAAGGCGGTGCGCGAACATCCGCCTGGCGCCATGCACGGCCGAGCCGTGAAGTTCTTCTATGTGACCCAGACGGGCGTCGAGCCGCCGACCTTCCAATTTTTTGTCAATTACTCTGATGGCGTGCATTTTTCGTACCAGCGTTTCCTTGAGCGACAGATCCGCGACACTTTTGGATTCGAAGGTGCTGCGATACGCATGGTGCTGCGCAGGCGCGGCGGGCACGAAGCGGATCGTTGAATGAAGTTTCCCGTAGACCATGGTTGAAGCCTGGCTCGTTGGCTGTGTGGCCGGGTATCTGCTGGGCTCGATTCCGGTGGGGCTGTGGGTCGGCCGTGCTGTAGGCGGCGTCGACTTGCGACGGGTGGGGAGCGGGAAGATCGGCGCGACGAATACATTGCGCCGATTGGGGAAGAAGTGGTCGCTTCTGGTATTCGTCCTCGATGGCTTGAAGGGTGCCCTAGCGGTGCTCGTTCCGTATCTGATTTGGGACAGTCCCACCGCAGAGGTGATTGGGGGGCTGGCTGCGATTATCGGGCACATCTTCCCAATCTTTGCACGCTTCCGTGGTGGCCGCGGTGCCACGACAGCGCTCGTTGCGTTGCTCGTGCTCGCTCCGCCACTTGGCGCGATCGGATTCGCGTCCGGGATCTTCTTCGTTGTCGCTACGCGGATCGTGTCGATCGCGACTCTCGCTACGGCGGCCCTGCTCGCCATTCTTCTGTCAGTCTTTGTGGCGCTTGGTGAAGAACCGACGGCGTACTATGCGTACGCTTGGGGCTCATGCGTGATCATCATGATCGCGCATCGCGACAATATTCGACGGCTGCTCGCGGGTACCGAGCCCCGCATTGGGCAGATGAGTCGTACCCACAAATTGACAATCGAGGCTGGAGAGTAGCTGTGAGCGGCGCGCATGTGCTTGTTGTCGGCAGTACCTCCTGGGGTTGCACCTTGGCGATGCAACTTGCGCGTGCCGGTAGTCGTGTATCGCTCCACTGTCGTAACACGGCCGCGGCGGAGCAGCTCAGCGCGGAGCGAGAAGAGCGGCGGCTGCTCCCCGGAATCGCGTTGCCAGACTCGCTGGAGTTCACGACGACGGGCGCGATGCCACCATCACCGGACGCGGTTTTCTTCGTCGTGCCCTCGCAGCGGTTGCGCGGCAATGTCGAAGAGGTGTTGCCGGCGCTGGCGCGCCCTCTGCCACCGCTGGTGAGCGCCAGCAAAGGACTGGAGATCGGCACGGAGCTGCGGATGTCGGAGGTCATGGCCGAAAAGGCGCGAGCCTTAAGGGAGACGCCGCCGCTTGTGGCATTGTCCGGTCCTAACATCGCGCGAGAGGTGGCACTCGGGCTGCCGGCGACGACTGTCATAGCGTGCCGGGACGTGGCTGTGGCGGAGACGCTGCGGGACATGCTCATGACCCCGGCCTTTCGGGTGTACACAAGCTCCGACATCGTTGGGGTGGAGTTAGGAGGGGCGCTGAAGAACGTGATCGCGATCGGCGTGGGAATCGGGGACGGACTCAACCTTGGCGAGAATGCGCGGGCTGCCCTGACTGCGCGCGGGTTGGCCGAAATTAGCCGGCTGGGAATGGCGTTGGGGGCGGAACCGTTAACGTTGACAGGGTTAACTGGATTAGGTGATTTGATCCTGACTTGTACGAGCCAACGATCGCGCAATCGTTACGTTGGCGAACAGATTGGCAAGGGTCGTCCACTGGATACGATCCTGGGGGAGATGGTGCATGTGGCAGAGGGTGTGGATACAACGCGCGTAGCGCGCGCCTTGGCCCGCCGGGTCGGTGTCGAGATGCCGATCGTGGACGCGATCTATAGGATTTTGGCCGAGGGTGAACAGCCGATGGACGCTGTGCGGTCTTTGATGACGCGTGCTGCTCAGCAGGAACGTGTGGGGCGTTCGTCGCTCTAGCGTTCCCTGGCTCGTGCTTGGGGTCTCTCCGTACACTACTCAGAAGCGAGAGTAGCAGGGAGCGAAAGCGGCGAGGTCACGTGATGGAGACCGCGTCGAATTGGCCCACTAGCGCACCGGTCGACTTCGAGCGCTTATTCGCAGTGCTAATGGAACCGAGTGCGCTGATCGATGACGAAGACTTGGAAGCGCTCATTGCGCTGAAGTCCGATGGTCGTCGGCAACTGCGGGCAGCACTTGATGGGCTCGATGCAAGTGCGCGATTCGGGGTGCTTGCACGGCTGATCGATCTAGCGGAGGTACAGGTTAGGTTCGATGCTGGCTTCATCTGCATCGACTGTCTCCAGGATCCGGATGCAAGTGTGCGCGCGCTGGCGACGAACGGGCTAAAGGAGTTTGAGGGACATGAGGCGTTGGCACGCTTGCAGCAACTCGCTGCAGACGATTCGGACGAACTGGTGCGGACAGAAGCGATCGGAGCGCTCCGTCCTTGGGTTTTGCGTGCCGAATTTGGGCAGCTGCGGCTTGAAGATCGATCTGAGCTGATCGCGACCTTGCGGGAATTGGCTGAGGACGGCGGCGAGGAAGCGTCGCTGCGGGGAAGCGCGGTCGAGAGCCTTGGCGTGCTGAGTGAGGAGTGGGTCCGCGATCTGATCCATGAGTCGTTCGCGGCGAAAGATCAAAGGCTGCGCCTTGGAGCGTTGCGCGCGATGGGCTGGAGCGCCGATCCCTACTGGTTGCCGACCATCCTCGACTCGATCGAGGCCCTGGACGATGAAGAGCGGGCCGCTGCAGCGTTCGCGGCGGGGGAGATCGAGGATGAAGATGCGGTACCGTCGCTGCAGGATCTACTAGAGGACGAGAGTGTGGATGTCGTCTTAGCGGCGGTCGCGGCACTGGGGGAAATCAGCGGTCCGCTGGCATTGGAGGCGCTCGCTGCCGCCTGCATTCACCCTGAGTCGGAAGTGCGGGACGCGGCAAGGGCCGTGAGCGATAGGACGGCGATTCTCGATGGTCCGCTTGACGTGACAAGTATGCAGGACTGAATTGGCCGCAGTGAAACGCGAAAATCGACTCCAGACACGGCAGGCGGTCTCGGCCGGGGGCGTGGTGTATAGACGGATTGCTGGTGAGGTGGCGGTGTTGCTAGTCGAGACGCCGGGAGGGCAGTGGGGCTTGCCCAAGGGTACGCCGGGCGGTGATGAAGAATTAGAAGAAGCGGCGGTGCGAGAGGTGGTTGAGGAAACTGGCTTGCAGGTGGATCGCGAGGGCAAGATCGGGACAATCGAATACTGGTTCGTGCGGGCTGAAGAAGGACAGCGGGTGCATAAATACGTGCACTTTTGGCTGATGCGGCCGACGGGCGGGAGCATTGCTGATCACGATGCGGAGCACATCTCCGTTTGCTGGTTTTCGTTAGAACGGGCGCTCGCACGGGCGACGCATGAGAACACGAAGACGATTCTGCGGAAAGCGGCTGCTCTGCTTGACAGGGATGACGATGCTTTAGAGGCGACCGGCCCTATGGGGACTGGCTGATGTCCACGTATGAGAAAGAGATAGGCGTGGCACGCCATGACGAGGAGTTGGCTCGTGGGACGCGGGTGGTGCTGCGGGCGAAGCGGCTATCAGACGCGCCGCAGGACTACGCTTGGCGCAGCGATCCGAACTTGGCGCGTTACGATGCAAGCCCGCCTCTACGCGGAACTCAGGCGGAGTACCTCGCGATCTACACTGGGGAGCTTCTACATCCACCCGCCTGTAGACGAGTGATCGCTGTCGATGATCTGTGGGAGCGGCACATCGGCAACGTGATGTATTACAACATTGATCTCGCTCGTCGTGAGGCGGAGGTCGGCATCACGATCGGGGAGCCCGCCTATTGGGGCTGCGGCTACGGCAGCGAAGCGGTACGGCTGTTGGTCGACTACATTTTCACGACGACGTCTCTGACGCGGCTCTATCTTCATACGCTCGACTGGAACCTGCGGGCGCAGCGCAGTTTCGCACGCGCCGGATTTCGCGATTGTGGCCGTGCCTACCGGAGCGGTCACGTCTTTCACGTGATGGAAGCACGCCGAGAGTGGCGGCGAGAGGACTAGCGAGCCAGGCGGCCGGGCGAGGCTAAGGTTGGGCGTAAGGGCGTGAAGGCAGCGCAACGATGGCGCTCCCGGGGGTAGTTCTCTCGCCAGACTCGTTCTCGCTCCAGATCTCCAACTCCACTAGATTTTCGTCATTCTCGCTGCGAGTGCCGGTCACGCGTCCCTTCACCGTTAGATTCTGGTTGGGGTAGTCCTGGCCGCGGAACGAGCAAGAGACGCGCTTCACGGTTGCTTGGGGACCTGCCCAGCTGGAAACCAGACGACCCAACAGCGCGTGCTTGAACGGACCATGTACAAGAACGGTGGGGACGCCGGTCCCGACCGCGAAGTCCTTGTCGTAGTGGACGGGGTAGAAGTCACCGACGGCGGCGGCCCAATGGACGAGCTGGGTGGTCGTGGGGCGTTCGGTGATCTCGGGGAGCAGGTCACCCTCGCCAACGTCTTCGAAGTAGATCTGGTCAGCCATTCCTACGTCCCTTCCACTGGCGTGTAGCCAATGAGCGTGAAGCGGTAGACCGCGACTGGCGAGTCGTCGTGCTTGAAGGTAGTCGCAGTCGTTTGGATGACCATGGGACCATCCAGCGCTTTGGAGTATCGCTCGCGGATGTCCTCAAGCTTGGTCCGAGAGACGAGTACGTCGCCTGCGCAGATGTCAGGGTCGATGTATTCGAGATCGAGGGAGCCCGCGAGGAGTTCGGTGTGGATGGATTGAACCGGCGAAAAGGGATGATTGACCGGAGCATTCGGGTCGAACGGCCAACTCATCAAGTGGTCGCTCTTCTCCGGATCGAAGACGGGAAATCCTAAGTGACCGGGTGGGGCCAGCAGGTCTCTGTAGCCACGGCGCCTGGCTTCGTCCGCGTGGTAATAGATGCGGTCGGTGTAGCCAGCTGCCCGTGCAAAGGCGCGGATGCCTGGGCGTGTCACCTCATGGGTGCACGGCGCGCTTTCCACGCCGATGAGTGCCACGATCTCATCTGTGAGAGAGGGTTGGAACGCAGGCGTGTCAATGGCCATGGCGTCGCTCCAAGGTGGTTATGCGCGCGATGGTAGGGTGACGACAGCGGAGCCGGGGGTTGTCGTCTTGCCATCCGCGTTTTCGACCCAAATCTCCAATTCAACGATATGGCGGATGCCCTCTTGGTACTTCTTGGTGATCTTCCCTTTGTGGGTTAGCCGTCGGTTTGGGAGATCCATACCTCGATAGGAGCACGCGACCCGCTTGATACGACCGCCAGGCGCGATCCACCGGTGCAACAACTCGCCCAGAAACGCGTGTTTGAGCGCACCGTGCACGATAGGACCCTCCAAACCGTTGCGCTTCGCGAATTCGGGATCATAGTGGATCTGGTAGAAGTCGCCGGAACCTGCGGCCCATTGCACAAGCTGAAGGCTATCCGGTTCTTTTACCAAGCTCGGAATCTCCGCTCCGACCTCTATATCCTCGAAGTAGACCTGATCCGTCATGTCTTCTCTTAACTGCCGTAGGCGATGGAAGTACCGCGCATGATAGCGACGACTCGGTCATGTTGGTTGCGATAAGTGGTGGCCGTGATGCTGATCACCATCGGTCCGCCAAGCGCTTGAGAGTAGCGCTCACTGAGTTGCTCGATCTGCATGCGGACGGTGAGCACATCACCGGCGCAAATGTCCTCGTCAAAGTATTCGATGTCGGTGCCGCCATTAAGGGTGTTCGTGTATGGCAGATTGAGACGTGGTGAGAACCCAGGTGGGCGTCCCCAGGTACGATCGGGCGTCGAGGGATTGAAGACCAACGTGCCCAGATAGGCGGAGGGTGCTGGCAGATCGCGGTAACCACGCCGCCGGGCCTCGTCGCGGTCGTAGAACACCGGATCGCTGTAACCGACCGCACGGGCGAACATCCGTACACCAGTGGTCGTCACCTCGTGCGTGGCGGGTGTGCCTTCAATGCCCACCTTGGCGCGCATCTCATCGGTGAGGGCGGGTTCGAATTGCGGGTCGTTGGCCATGGGCATTCTCCGAGGTGGGCAGTCAGTAGGGCTGCATCGCTGCTTCTTACAGGTCGTCTCTGATTTCCTGTTGGGTGCGAAGATCGACGGGGTAGTAGCGGCCTGATCGGAGTTCGCGCACCAGGTCCCGCCAATCATGGATGTTATCGGACTCAAAATATGTTGCGACGACGCCCACGTCATGGACAGCGTGAGAGTCGGTACCGCCTGTACCGGGGAGTTCCATGAGTTTGCAGAGTTCAGCACTGAAGCGGTTTTGCTTGTCATTGCCGCGCCCGTTGAGCGCCTCGAGCGCAACGCATTGGGAATAGCCCGGATTGCGGGCGGCCCGCTCGAGTGCGCGGCGCCACTCGTCTGAATCGTCGCGCCAGGGCATCAGGCGCCGATACGGATGTGCGCCTACCAAGGCCCCCCCACGCTCTTGGACGTGCTGGGCGAGTTTCTGGGCGC
The DNA here is from genome assembly GCA_965220315.1 of Dehalococcoidia bacterium. Classification (GTDB taxonomy): domain Bacteria; phylum Chloroflexota; class Dehalococcoidia; order Bin125; family Bin125; genus JAPOXK01. Next base: position 1,257,741 of record CBDCPP010000001.1, on the reverse strand, counting down.
GGTGCATGCCGAAAACGTACTTCTCGACGCCGAAGGCAAGGATGTGTCCATCGTCGGTACTGATCTCGACTCCGGGAATCACGAGGAAGCCGCTTTCTTCGCATAGCTTCTCGATCTCCGCCGTGGGCCAAACTGCGTCGTGCTCTGTGAGGCAGATCGCATCAAGCCCTGCCTCCCGCGCCCGTGCGGTGAGATCGAGCGGATCAAGGACTGAATCGTGCGAGCGGGGCCAGGTGTGATTGTGGAGGTCGATCAGCATTACAAGAGCGGCGCACTGTTCGTCGCCGTTCCGATCAGTCTAGAGGCGGGTCCGAGCGCCCTCAACTAATGACTACACTCACGAAAGTGCGACGTCCTTCTGGTAGAGGCGGTAGCGCTTGTAGATGCGTGCGCCGGCGTGGCTCAGACTCTTGTTGATGAGATCGTTGTCTTCCAGAATCCAGCTGAGTTCCGCCCATTGGTAGCCGCAACGCTTCCCCGCGTAGTGGATCTCGCCCAAGAGCAGCGCGGCCATTGAAGCGGTTGCGCTGCGCCTGAACTGGGGCCGCACGCCGAGTAGGACTACGCGACCACGCGGTGACCCGCGCCAGAGCCGCCACTTTAATTTAAGCGCTCCTAGCGGGAAGAGGCGGCCGTCTAGGTCACGGATCACGTAGTTGAGGTCGGGCAAGGCGACGACCATACCGGCGGGTTCGCCGTCGATCTCAATTAGCGAGGTAGCGCATGTGTTGGCGAACTGTCCGAAGTCATGGGCGGTGCGGTCCGCTTCGGCGTCGCTGATTGGGACGAAGCCCCAGTTCCCGGCCCAGGCTTCGTTGAAGATCTGCGAGGCGATGCGGATGTCGTCCCGCAGGTGCTTGCGGTCGAACGTTCTGATGTGCATGTTGGGTTGGGCGACGGCGCGCTTGTGGAGCTTGGCGATGCGCTTGTCGAGCGTCCCGACTGCGTAGGACCAAGCGTAGAGGTCTTTGGCTTTGCGGTACCCCGCCTGCTCAATCAGAGTGGGGTAGTAGTCGCGCGTGTGCGCCATACCCAGCACGGGCGGCGTATCCCAGCCCTCGATCAGCACGCCGATCTCTTGGTTCATGGTGAAGGAGATCGGACCGCGTATCCAATCGACGTTGTGCTGGGCGAGCCAGTTTTCTGTGCTCTCGAAGAGGGCTTGGGAGACGGACGGGTCATCGATCGACTCGAAGAATCCGAAGAAGCCGCCGCGCTCGTTATGAGTCTTATCGTGGACAGGGTTGATGTGCGCGGAGATACGGCCGACGACCTCGCCGTCACGCTCGGCGAGAAAGAGTTGAGCAGTGCCGTACTGGAGGAACGGGTTCTTCCCCGGGTCCAGCTGATCGCGCAGCATGCGGTGCAGCGGCGGGATCCACATTGGATCGTCGTCATAAATGCGCCACAGCAGTTCAATGAACGAATTGCGGTCGTGGTTGAAGCCGATCGGGTGCACTCGCAGTGTCATGAGGCGTGCCGGGTAGCACGTTCGTCCTGCTTAGCCAGAGCGCAAGCGTTTGAGGAGGTCACAGGCCAGTGCTATCCTGCTGTTTGCGCCGCTTTTCACAAGGTTGGGAGGCCGCGAGGTGCTGGAGCAGTATAGCCACCTTGCGATTCTCCTCGTGTTCGCGGTGATCTTTCCCTCTATTCCCCTGCTCGCGTCCTGGGGCATGCACCAATTGCGAGTACGCCCCAGGATCCCCAATGTAGTGAAAGAAGACGTGTACGAATGCGGGGTCGAGACAGAGGGTCCGACTTGGGTCCAGTTCAACTTTCGCTACTACCTAGTTGCTCTAGTGTTTGTGTTGTTCGATGTGGAGGTGATCTTCCTCTTCCCGCTCGCAGTCGCGCTCGATGATGTCCTGACCTTCGGTTTGGTCGCAGGTCTGATCTTCATCGGAGTGATGGCGTTGGGGTTGGTGTACGAGTGGAAAAAACACGCGTTGGAATGGCGCTAGCGTGACCATCCTGCTCGATCCCCAAGAGGTGGCCGATCAATTGAGTGCCGCCGTGCCGGGGTCGGTACAGTGCGCCGATGAGTCGGCGGTGATCATAGATGCTGGCCGGCTCGTCGAGGCTGTGCGCTTCTTGGCGGGAAGCGCGCTGGACCTTTCATTCCTGAGCAGCTTGACAGCCGTCGACCGCGAATCGTACTTCGAGCTGGTTTACCATCTGCAGTCGCTGGACCGGAATCATCTGCTAACACTGAAGACGATTGCTGAAGATCATGAGGCACCTTGCGTTCCCTCCTTGACGGGGGAGTACCGGGGAGCGCACCTCCAAGAGCGTGAGGTCTTCGATTTAATGGGGATTCGCTTCGAGGGTCACCCAGACCTACGCCGGATGTTCCTCTGGGATGGATTCCCGGGCTACCCACTGCGGAAGGACTTTTTGGGTATGCCTGGAACACTGAACGCCGGTCTGCCCGGCTTCCCTCATGAGAGTGGGGAAAATAGCTGGCCGGTGCCTGGGAGCACACCGACGATCCCGCGCGGTTGAAACCACGATCGCTGATGGCTACCGAGACTCCCAAACGCGTTCACTCCGAGCCGGTGGTGGTCAACATTGGTCCGCAGCACCCGTCGACTCACGGGGTGTTCCGGCTCAAGGCCACGCTAGATGGCGAGATCGTGCAGGATGTCGATATGTTGATCGGCTATCTGCATCGCTCCATGGAGAAACTGGCCGAGGAGCGCACTTTTACACAGAACATTCCCTTCACAGACCGGATCGACTATCTGGCGGCGATGTCGAACAACCTGGCCTACTGTCTGGCGGTTGAGAAGCTAGCTGGGATAGAAGTACCGCTGCGCGGCCAGTGGCTTCGTGTGTTGTTCGCTGAGCTGCAGCGCATCGCCAGTCACGCGATGGCCAATGGGACCTTCGTGAACGACTGCGGCGCTTGGCAGACGCCACTGATGTACATGTTCCGCGAGCGCGAGAAGATCCTCGACCTCTTCGAGATGACCTGTGGCGCTCGCCTGACAACGAACTACATGCGCATCGGTGGCGTCGCGTTCGACCCGCCGCTGGAGCTGTGGCCGGCGCTTTGCAGTCTGCTTGACGAGATGCCTGAGCGGCTCGAAGAGTATGCCGCGTTGACGGTTGACAACGAGATCGTGCTGGCGCGATCCAAAGGCGTGGGCGTGATCAGTGCGGAGGCGGCGCTCAACGCATCCTTGAGTGGACCCCTTCTGCGCGGCAGCGGCGTGCCCTGGGATCTGCGGAAGGCAGATCCTTACTGTGTCTACGATCAGCTGGACTTTGACGTGCCCGTGGGTCGCAATGGGGACTGTTACGACCGCTTCCGTGTGCGCCTCGAAGAGGTGCACCAGAGCGTACAGATTCTCAATCAGGTCGTGGAGCGTATACCTGGTGGTCCCTGGCAGGCGGAGGTGCCCTTACACCTGCGGCCCGCAGCGGGCGAGACCTACGGGCGCATCGAGTCGCCGCGGGGAGAGTTGGGCTTCTATGTCGTCAGCGATGGTGGTCCTACCCCATGGCGCTTCCACTGCCGTGCTCCCAGCTTGATCAACTTATCCGCGCTTAAGGAGATGACGGTGGGCCGCCCGCTCGCGGATGCGATCGTGACCCTCGGCTCAATCGACATCGTGGTGGGGGAGATCGACCGGTGAGCGCTTGGCTTTTGGCGGCCTGGTATGACCTGCGCGACCTCAGTGGTATCAGCCGAGAGATTACGGAGTGGGTTGGTAGCTGGGGACCGGAGTGGCTTGCTTCTGCGGTATCGGGTGCAATCGGAGCGATCGCCATTCTTGCCGTCATCGGCCCGACGCTCATGATCCTGATCTGGACTGAGCGGAAGGTGATCGCGCGAATGCAGGTGCGCTATGGACCCAACCGTGTGGGGCCGCGCGGGCTCTTGCAGCCCGTAGCGGACGCCGTAAAACTCATCCTCAAAGAAGAGCTGGTGCCGCGCGCGGCGGACAAATGGTTGTTTTTCCTACCTCCGGTCCTGGTGTTCATCCCGGCGTTGCTGGTGTGGGGCGTGCTGCCTTTCGGACCGCATATGCAAGTCGCCGACTTGAATGTAGGAGTGTTGTTCTTGCTTGCGGTTTCCGGCACGAATGTTCTCGTGATCTTCATCGCCGGCTGGGCGTCGAATAATAAATACGCCCTATTCGGCGCGATGCGCGTGATCGCGATGACGATCAGCTACGAGATCGCGATGGTGCTGGCGCTGCTAGCAGTCGTGTTCCTCACCGGGACGATGAGCATTAACGGAATCGTGCTATGGCAACAGCAGGAGGATCTGATCTTGATCGTGCTGCTGCCGATGGCCGCACTGACTTTCTTGCTCGGTTCGACCGCGGAACTCAATCGCACGCCGATGGATATTGCTGAAGCGGAATCGGAGATCGTGGCCGGGTACCACACCGAATACTCGGGTATGCGCTTCGGTTTGTTCTACGCTGTCGAGCTTGCGAACACGCTAGTGATGTCTGCCTTCATGGCAACGTTCTTCCTGGGTGGCTGGTGGCTCTGGGGTCTGGAGGAATGGGTGCCGAGTTGGATCATTCTGCTGGCCAAGACGTCGGTGGTGTACTTCGTCTTCATCTGGCTGCGAGGGACGCTGCCGCGGCTTCGGATCGATCAACTGATGGCATTCTGCTGGAAGTTGTTGGTGCCTGCCGGGCTTGCGTTCGTGGCGATAGCGGCTGTGGAGCACACGTTGCTTTCGGAGTATGACTGGGACCGCACGATTGCGTTGCCAGTGATGGCAGTGATCAATGCGACTGTGACTGTTGCCGTGATTGGCGCATACGCGCGAGTGACTGGGGCGGGCGCACATCGAGCACCCGCGGGCCCACGGATGGCGCGCGGCCGGTTGGGCGGGTTGCGGGCGGCTCGACAGCTGGCCCAAGCATCTAGCGGGGGCGACTAGTAGCCGCCTCTGGAGTGGCAGAAATAGGGCTGGCTTCGGCTGGTCAGTACAGGTGAGGGCACGTGGACGGCGTCGCACATCATCTGGCGTTTTGGTCGTTGGCGGTTATCACCGTTGGCGCTGCTCTCGGCATCCTTGTCAGCCGCAACTTAATTCACGCAATGGTCATGCTGATTCTGAGCTTCATCGGCGTAGCGGGTCTCTATTTATTGCTCTCGGCAGAGTTCATCGCCGTCGTCCAGATCCTGGTTTACGTCGGTGCCATTTCGGTATTAATGCTGTTCGCGATCCTGCTCACTCCGCGGGCGGCGCGGGATAATGCCGAGACGGCGATGCGCTACCCCGGGTTGATCTTGATGAGCCTCGTCATTGCGGCGACCGTGTTCGTTGCACTCGAGACCGACTGGGGCGCTATCCGCGAGGAGCCAGTTAGGGAATCGACACGGGTAATCGGCCGCTCGTTGATCAACGAATTCGTATTGCCATTCGAGATCGCTGCAGTACTGCTGACGGCTGCACTGGTCGGCGCTGTGGCGCTGGCACGCCGTGATGACGAAGATATCGATGCGCATGAACAAAGCCTGACTCTGGAAGGTCGGGACGATTCGGGCGCAAGCTCGTGACGATAGGGCTCGAACACTTTTTGGTGCTGGGGGCACTGCTTTTCGGAGTGGGGTTGTACGTGGCGCTGGCCAAACGCAACGCCATTGGCGTGCTGATGGGTGTCGAGTTGATGCTCAACGCAGTCAACTTAACGTTGGTGGCGTTCGGGCGTTTCGTGGAGAGCGAAGTAGAACTGTCCACAAGCGTGTTCGTCCTGTTCATCATCGCAGTGGCTGCGGCGGAGATCGCGGTGGGTCTGGCGCTAGCGATGGTCGTCTATCGCAATCGCGACACGATCAGCATCGATCGCGTGAACTTGCTGAAGTGGTAGGCCAGTATGTGGGCTGAACTGATGGAGGTTCCCAACCGCTACGTAGCGGAGACGTGGCGTGAACTCTTCCACGCCGAAGGCATCGCGACCCGCCTCATCGTTGCCGTTCCGTCGGCGGACGCTGTCGCGGGCGACCTCACGCCGCGCAAGATTTTCGTCCCCGATTCGAAGACGCACGTCGCGCGCGAAGTTATGCGTAAGGTTTGATGAGCGAGCCGGTTTCCGAAGTCATCGTTTGGTTGATTCTCGGGCTGCCAGTCGCGTCTTTCGTTCTGATCGCGGCGCTCTACCCGTTGCTGCGCAGGCACCCGGCCCCCGCCGGCTGGATCGCGGTGCTCGCGATTGGTGGGTCGCTGGGAATATCGGTCTGGCTGCTTATGGAAGCGATCAGCGCCGCCGGTCGGCCTTTGGGTTTCGGGACCCACGAGCTGGTCGATGTGGGGTCGCTCTTGGTCACTATCGGCATCCGGCTGGACGGATTGACCGCCGTGATGCTGGTGGTGGTAACTGCAGTGTCATTCTTGGTCCAGGTCTATTCAACCAGCTACATGCACGGCGACCGGGGCTACGCGCGCTACTTTGCTTATATGTCGCTCTTCACGGCGGCGATGTTGGGTTTGGTGCTAGTCGACAATTTGGTGGTGCTGTTTGCCTTCTGGGAACTTGTCGGTCTGGCTTCGTACTTACTGATTGGCTTCTGGTTTCACAAGCCGGCGGCGGCGGCGGCGGCAAAGAAGGCGTTTCTCGTCACTCGAGCTGGCGATTTGGGACTGTTGGCCGCGCTGATCTTTATTTGGGTGCACGCCGGCACCTTGGACATCGCCACAATTAATACCGAGATCGTGGGTGCAGTGGAGCTGGGGTTGCTGGGGCAGACGACACTGACATTGTTCGCGGTTGGGCTGGTGGCGGGCGCGGTTGGTAAAAGCGCGCAGTTCCCGCTGCATATCTGGTTACCAGATGCAATGGAGGGACCGACGCCGGTCTCCGCGCTTATCCACGCGGCGACGATGGTCGTGGCAGGGGTCTATTTGTTGGCCCGCTTCTTCCCGGTGCTGGAGGCATCCGCTACCGCTAGTGACTTGATCGCGTGGATCGGAGTCGGGACAGCGCTTGGTGCGGGCTTGGTCGCGGTGGTGCAGACTGATATCAAGCGAGTGCTGGCGTACTCCACGATCAGCCAGATCGGCTACATGATGTTCGCGTTGGGCACGGGGGCCTACGCGGCTGCGATCTTCCACTTGATGACGCACGCCTTCTTCAAAGCGCTGCTCTTCTTGGGCGCGGGCTCGGTCAGCCACGCGACCAACACGTTTGACATGCGGCGCATGGGTGGTCTGCGCACCGCGATGCCGGTGACATACCTGACCTTTGTGATCGGCGCGCTCTCCCTTTCCGGAGTGATTCCGCTGGCTGGCTTTTGGTCGAAAGACGAGATCTTGATCGAGGTATGGGATCACCAGCCAGCGATTTTCGCGCTGGCACTCGTAGCGTCAGGATTGACGGCGTTCTACATGTTCCGCGCGATCGTGCTGACCTTTCACGGCTCCTATCGGGGTGGCGGACAGCCAGAGCCGGGCGGGCATGGCGGTGACTCGGCTCACCCACATGAGTCCTCTTGGAGCATGCGCGGTGTGCTAGCGCTGTTAGCAGTCCCCGCTGTTGCGGCCGGGTTCCTCACCTTCGGCGGTGAGTTTCAGACCTGGGTGTTGGGGGCGCTACCGCATCCCGAAGAAGGGCACTTCGCTTTTAATTTTGGCGTGGTCTTGGCATCGACAATCGTCGCGGCGGTTGGGATCGGCGGCGCGCTAGCGGTCTACCAACTGCGGCTAATCGATGTCGCGGCGCTCCGGAGCGGAATGCTGCGCCCGGTGTGTCTCGCACTCGAGAGCAAACTCTACATGGACGTGTTGGTTGAGGACTGGTTGGTGCGGCGCTTCTTCTACGGCGGGTTGGTGAAGGCTGTTGCGCGCATTGATGTGGAAGGGGTCGATCGGGCCTTGGATGGCGTTTGGCACGCTAGCTTCGAGGCAGGGCGCTGGGGGCGTTTGGTGCAGAACGGACAGGTCCAGACGATGGCGGTGGTGTTGGTTGCTGGCGGTGTCGTGGTTTGGGGCGCCGTCGTGATCTTCTGGGCGTGAGGAGCGTGCGAACGTAATGGACGAGGGCTTCCCTATTCTCTCAGTCCTGGTGTTCTTGCCGCTGGCTGGGGCACTGTTGATCACGCTCTTGCCGGGCGAGCGGGTGTCTTGGCCTGAGGCCGTGATGCGCGTTCTGCCGGGTGATCAGCAAGCGCATGCCAAGTGGATCGCGCTCGCCGTCGCGTTCGCCACGCTGGTGATTGCGCTGATGCTGTTTGTTCTCTTCGACCGCGCCGAAAGTGGCTTTCAGTTCACGGATACGTTCTTGTGGGTCAAAGCACAAGATGTGGGGTTCGATATTTCATACGCCTTCGGCGTCGACGGATTATCGATGCCATTGGTGCTGCTGACGGGGCTGCTCACCACGATTGCCGTGCTGATCTCTTGGCGGATCGAAGTGCGGCCCAAGGAGTACTTCGCCTGGTTGTTGGTGTTAGAGACATCGGTTCTTGGCGTATTCACGTCGTTGGACCTGATCTTCTTCTTCATCTTCTGGGAACTCGAACTTTTGCCGATGTTCTTCCTGATCAGCGTCTGGGGGAGCGGACGGCGTAGTTACTCGGCCATGAAGTTCGTGTTGTTCACCTTCTTCGGCTCTGCCTTCATGCTTGTCGGTTTCTTAGTAATGGGTGTAGTAGCGGGCACCTTCGATATGCGGGAGATCCAAGAGTCGGCACTGGCGGGCGCGGTTCTGCCGGTGCCTGCGATCTTCGCCTTCATCTTTCTCGCATTCGGGATCAAGCTGCCGGTGGTTCCCGTCCACACATGGTTGCCCGACGCGCACACCGATGCTCCCACCGCAGTGTCGGTCATGCTGGCGGGCGTCCTGCTCAAAATGGGGGGGTACGGCATCCTGCGGTTGCTGTTTACGCTGATGCCGGAGACGGCTGCCGCGGCCGATGTGGCGCTGGCGATCCTAGCGGCGGTCTCGATTATCTACGGAGCGGTGATCACAGTGCGCCAGACCGACCTGAAGCGGCTGGTGGCGTACTCATCCGTGTCGCATATGGGATTCGTGCTGTTGGGCGTTGCCGGGCTCGGCGTGGTGGGGATGAGCGGCGCGGCGATGCAGCTGGTCACACACGGACTGATCACGGGGATGCTGTTTGTAGTTGTGGGGATGATCTACGACCGAACACATACACGTCAGATCTCAGCAATGCGGGGACTGGCTCATTACCTGCCGCTGCTTAGCACAATGATGGTCTTCGCAGGGCTAGCAGGGTTGGGGCTTCCGGCTCTGGCTGGGTTTGTCGCTGAGGTGACAATATTCTTGGGTGCATTCGGACGACATGAGCCGCAGACGGCAGTGGCGTTGTTCGGCGTGTTGCTGGCTGCGGGTTATGTGTTATGGGCTCTCCAACGGTCGGTTTTCGGGCCACGTGACGAGCGTTGGCGAGAATTACAAGACGTGCGGGCCTGGTGGGAGTTCCTGCCGCTCGGAGCATTGGTTGGGCTGATCGTCTTGCTGGGTGTGTACCCGTCGGTGGTCCTGGACGTTCTCGAGTTGGGCGTGCAGCCAATCGCCGACGGAATTGCGGCCGTCCAGCCTGACATCGTCGAGAGCGAGGCCTTGGATGTCGCTCGATTAGGGAGGGGCGGCTGATGCTGGGCGAAATCAACCTACTAGGTCCCCAACTGGTACTGATGTGCGTCGGCGGCATGTTGTTGGTGGCAGAGCTGATCGTGCGCGATCGTCGAGTGCTCGTCGCCATCGCCATGGCAGCTGTACTCGGCGCTGTGGCTTACAGCACCATCCTTCTCGCCGATGGCAAAGTCGGGCGCACCGCCTTCGATGAGGTATTGGTCTTTGATCAGTTCGCGTTGTTCTTCCAGTTCCTCCTAGGTGGCGTGGCATTGGCTGTGATCGCGGCGTCGTGGGACGCTTTGGCTCGCTTCCCGTCGCGTCAGGGCGAGTACCTTGCACTGCTGCTGTTCAGCACGGCTGGCTTGATGCTCTTGGCGGGGACGCGAGACTTGATCGGTGTCTTCGTGGCGCTGGAGCTGACCAGCATCTCGCAGTACATCCTGGTTGGCTTTCATAAAGATCGCCTCTCCAGTGAGGCGGGACTGAAGTATCTGCTGCTTGGGGCGATCGCCTCTGCGATCTTGCTTTACGGGATGGCGATCCTGTTGGGGCTGAGTGGGTCGACCAATCTGAGCGAGATCGCGGAATACGTTGCCGATGGGGACAGCGGTGTTATTGAAGCGTTACTGCTCGCGACGGTGTTCCTGATCGTCGGGTTCGGATTCAAAGCTGCCATCGTGCCTTTTCAGATGTGGGTGCCCGATGTGTACCAAGGGGGCCCCACGCCCATTGCGGCGTATCTCTCCGTCGGTTCCAAGGCGGCTGCTTTTGCCATTCTGATACGCGTGTTCCTGGAAGCACTCGGCGCCGAGCTACTCAGCGCTCACTGGTCGACGATCTTCGCTGTGCTGGCGGTGCTCTCGATGTTCGTGGGCAATATCCTGGCGATTCAACAGTCGGACATCAAACGGATGCTGGGCTACTCGTCAATCGCACAGGCGGGGACGATCCTGATCGGCCTCGCCGCGATCACGGCGGATCATTCGGTGTCGTTAGGATCAGGTGGAATCTTGTTCTATTTGGCGGGGTACGCCGTCACCAACCTGACCGCATTCCTGGTTGTGATCGCGGTCTTCAACCGGATCGGTTCGTGCGAGATCGATGCCTATCGAGGGCTGGGGAAACGCGCGCCGTTGCTCGGAGCCTTGCTTGCCTTCAGCCTGATCTCTCTCACGGGCTTTCCGCCGACCGCAGGCTTCTTCGGTAAGGTTTACCTGTTTGACGCTGCAATCCAGAGTGATTTGGCTTGGTTGGCTGTGGTGGGGGTAGTTAACTCAGTGATCAGCGCCGTCTACTATCTACGCCCGGTGAAGGCGATGTTCATTGACGAGGCTGCGCCTACCGTCGAGATGCCATCGCGCTGGCGGCCCAACGCACTGCTTGCCCTGACTCTGAGCTTGACTAGCGCGGGTGTGTTGGTGATCGGGCTGGCCCCTGGTCTGCTAATCGATGTCGCAAACGAAGCTGTCGCAATCTTCGTTGGCTAATGGTAGAAGGCGCCCTGTTCCGCACCGGATCAGCGTTGCGGTCGACCGAAGATACCGCCGCCGCGTAGATGCGAGCCTGTTACGAGACACTGCCTTGAGTACGCTTTGCTCGCGGCGGCTGCGATTGGCTCGGGCGGTAGCGATCACCGTCACGGACACTGAAAGCGTTCGGCGTCTGAACCGCGACTACCTTGGACTGGACGAGCCCACTGACGTGCTCTCGTTCGAGACCCGCTTCGAGGGGGTGCGGGGGCCAGATGGCGTGGAGGAGTTGGGCGCGATTGTGATCGCGCTGCCGGTAGCGGCGCGCGGCGCGCGCGCGCGCGGCGTTACTCTGGAAGACGAGCTGGCGTTGCTGGTCGCGCACGGGACACTCCACTTGCTTGGATTGGATCACGCTACACGGTGCGAAGACGCGGCCATGCGTGAGATGGAGCGCGTCGCGCTGGAGTGCGTTGGTCGTCCAGGGGCGGCGCGATGAACAAGGTGCGATAAATAAGCGGCGCTACGGCAGGCCGGAGATGGAGCACCTCGATATAATGAGTCGCGCTTCCAGGTCGGTCGGATGAAGGGGTCGTAGTGACGGAAGCGGTGCTCTACCGCAAGTGGCGCCCTCGGCGGTTCGCCGATCTTGTGGGACAAGAACCCATCGTTCGGACGCTACGCAACGCGGTGGCGCAGGGCAAACCGGCTCACGCGTACCTGTTCTCGGGTCCGCGTGGCACCGGTAAGACCAGCACAGGAAGGATCTTCGCGAAGGCTGTCAACTGCCCTCGTTCGGAAGACGGCGATCCTTGCGACCGCTGCGAAAGCTGCCGCCTCATTGATGAGGGGCGCGCGCTGGACCTCGTCGAGATCGACGCTGCCAGTAATCGTGGCATCGACAATATCCGCGACTTGCGGGAGCGAGCTAACTACGCGCCCGGCGCGGTCGCGGTTAAGGTTTACTTGATCGACGAGGTACACCAGCTTACGGACGCTGCTGCGGACGCGTTGCTCAAGACATTGGAAGAACCGCCGCCGCACGTGCTATTCGTGCTGGCGACGACAGATCCGCAGAGTCTCAAGGCCACGATCTTGAGCCGCTGTCAGCGCTTCGACTTTCGGCGCGTCGGAGTGATGGAGATTCGCGGACGCCTCCGCGAGATCGCTGAGGCGGAGGGTTTCACGATCCCTGATGAGGCGCTGGACCTGATCGCCCGTGAGGCGACGGGGTCGCTGCGCGACGCCGTTAACCTGCTCGACCAAACCACCTCTTCCTACGGGAACAAGGTCAGTGTGGAGAACACGGTGGCAACGCTGGGCCTGAGCGCAGACTCCCGTGCGATGGAGGTGGCGCGAGCCGCCCTGCGCAAGGACCTCAAAGAGGGCATCGGTGTGCTCGCGGCAGTGCAAGACGACGCCGTTGACATTGCTCGCTTCACTAAGCAGGTCGTGACGCATCTTCGGCACGCCTTGCTTCTACAGAGCGGTGCCGCGACGAGACTTGCTCTCAGCGAACCTGAACTCGCCGCGCTGCGGGAGTTGGTGGATGGGGTGGAACCTTCTATCACGGTGGCTGCGTTGCAGGCGTTTGGCAGCGCCGATGTGCAGAGTGACCCGTACACATCGCTCCCACTTGAGCTGGCGATGGCGGATGTGGCGCTTGGGAAGCAGGCATGGCCACAAGTCGTCGCCGGGCCTGCTGCTCTACCCGAGGGCCACACACGGCCGGCTGGCGGCTCTGGTCGCGGGCGAGACCCGCGTCGTCGTGGCGAAGGGAGGTCGAAACTTGCCCCCACGCGTACGCCTGCCCAACGAGCCGTGGCGCCTCCGGCTAAGCAAGCTGCTGGGACAGTGCCGGCAGGGGAGTCCACTCCCCCCCTGTCACCGTCTCGTCGTCGTGAGCTGTCGCCGGAAGAGGAGATGTTGCGCGCGATTCGCCAGGGTGTCAAAGCGCGTGGAGATGGCGCGCTGGCTGCCTGGCTCAATTCCTCTTGTCGGATCATGGAGGTGAGTGGTGACACGCTCACGCTTGGTTTCTTCCCCAACTACGTGAAGATCCACAAGGGCAAAGTCGAAGAAGGCCGTGATGTTGTGGCTGTAGTGGCGAGCGAAATCATCGGTCGGCCAATGGCGATCCGCTGCACTGCGGCCGACGATGCTGAACCGACGAAGCATAGTGCGCTGGTAGAGGAGGCGGAGCGACTGGGTGCACGTGTGGTAAGCAAGACGGAGAGCTAAGGAGCGGAGCGTAAATTGGCGAAGTCTCGCGGTGGAATGTTCCGGCAGCCCAAGCGCGGGCCGAAGGGGGCCGGCGGTGGTATGTCTCCGGATGTGCTGCGTCGGGCGCAAGAGCTGCAAGCACAGATTACCCAGGCGCAGGGAGAGCTGAAGGAGGCGACAGTTGAGGCGAGCGCGGGCGGTGGAGCGCTCTCCGTCGAAATGACCGGCGCGCACAAACTCAAGGCCGTGCGTGTCGATCCAGAGATCCTAGACCCTGATGATCCCGAGATGGTGCAAGACCTGATTATCGCGGCGGTGAATGACGCTGTCGATAAGCTTGCAGCGAAGCAAGCCGACCGCATGGCGGGCTTCACAGACGGCCTCTCGTTGCCGGAGTTGCAGTAGACAGTGAACAGCAGGCCGCTGGTTACGGCGCCGCCGGTGGCGCGCCTGATCGAGGCATTCCACCGGCTGCCTGGCATTGGACCGAAGAGCGCGCAGCGATTGACTTATCACATCCTGCGCGCTCCGCGAGTGGAGGCGGAGGCGCTGGCGGCTGCACTGGTCGATGTGAAGGATCGGGTCCGCTTGTGCAGTCGTTGCCAAAACGTGACGGAGCAAGACCCCTGCGCTCTTTGCTCCGATGCAGTGCGGGACCAGGGACTGATCTGTGTGGTCGAGGAGCCACTGGACACCCTGGCAGTGGAGCGGGCGGGAGTCTACGCGGGCCTCTACCACGTATTGCACGGTGCTCTGAGTCCGATGGACGGAGTGGGCCCCGAGAAGATCAAGATCCGGGAACTCGTCGATCGGGTGAGCAGTGGTGGCGTGCGGGAAGTGATCTTGGCAACAAACGCTACGATGGAAGGTGATGCGACTGCAAGCTATCTCGTGCGCTTGCTACAGCCGTCTGGGGTAGCGATCACACGTATTGCGCGAGGACTGCCCGTCGGTGCAGACGTGGAGTATGCGGACGCGGTCACGCTGGGCCGAGCGCTGCAGCAGCGTGTGCCGGTTGAGACGGAGGAGGGAGCCGCTGTTGAAGGCGGGGAGCGCTAGCGGTGGCGATCCGCGTCTACCGAACCGAAGCCGTCGTACTACGTCAGAGGCGCTTGGGCGACGCCGGTAAGATCTGCGTGCTGTTTACGCCCAATTTTGGGCGCGTTGAGGCGGTCGCCAAGGGCGTACGCCGTCCCCGCAGCAAGTTGGCCGGGCATCTAGAGCCATTGACGCGTGTATCCCTGCAGCTGGCGAAAGGTCGGTCGCTGGATACCATCACGCAAGCACAGGCGTTGGATAGCTTCGTGCCACTGCGCGAGGAAATCGAACGCCTCAGCCGCGCCTTATACGTAGCGGAACTCGTCGATCGCATCACGGATGCGGCTCCAGATGTCGGCGGGGTCTACCAATTGCTGGTCGATACCATTCAGCGCCTCAGCACGACCGAGGCGCTGGACCTAGCAGTACGCTGGTTTGAGATGCGGCTGCTGATGGAGCAGGGCTACCAGCCCAATTTGGAGCGATGCGTTCACTGCAATGCCGAACTGGCGCTCGAGGGCAACAGCTTCGCCGCTCTCGCGGGCGGCGTGGTTTGTCCGGGCTGCTATGAAGTGCCCGGGAAACGACCCTTATCCGGGGCCGCATTCAAGCTGTTACGCTACATGCAACGCAGGCCCTTCTCTGAAGTGACTCGCGTTCGCGTCGATGCAGTGTTGGGTCGAGAGCTGGAGATGCACCTTCGGCAGGCTGTTCAGGCGGCGCTGGACCAAGAGGTGAAGGCCGGAGAGTTCGTTGATGCTGTGCGTGCGACCAGCCCGGTCGCGGCCCAATGGAGCGGAGGGCGTTAGCGATGCCGGTGTACGAGTACTATTGCGAGCCCTGCGACGGCATCTTTGAGCTGGTTCGAACGATGCGCGAAGCCGATGAGCCAGGTTCTTGTCCGCTCTGCGACGAGGATGCACAGCGCGTCATGCCCTCGACCTTCAACGCTTTCATCATGCGCGGCGGCTTCCCCCGCAAAATCCCTGACAAAGGGACCTACTGGCATATGGGCAAAGAAGTGTCACAGCTATCGCGCAGCGGTAATCCCTATAAGCATCCTGAACTCGAGGCTAAAAAGGGGAGCCAGGCGCTGCCGATGTCCAAGCAGGATTTTGTCGACACTGTGGATAAGCGCCGAGATGAACGCCGCGCGAAGCGCGAAAGACGTCGCGCTGAACTCGAGAACAAGTGGCACTGGAAAGATAAGCGCGGCGAGCTAGTGAAAAAGAAAGGTTTTCGCAAGAGCTAGCGCTCGGATGGCTGCGCTCTAAGTCGCTAGAAGCTCCGGCCGGTAATGAACGCGGCGATATCCGCTAACGCTTGACGGTGCGTTCCGTTTGGCAAGGACTCAAGTGCGCGCAGTGCCGCGTTGCGCCACTCCAGCGCGGTGGCGTTTGAGCGACGGAGGATATCAGCATCCGCGATCGCATCCAGCACTGCTTGGAGCTGCTGGGCACGAGAATCAGGATCTTCCGTGACGAAGAGCCGTCGCACCGGATTGTCTTTCGGGTTCGCTTCCATCAATAAGATCGCGGGCAGCGTGAGCGTGCCAGCTAGTAAGTCCCCTCCGACAGGCTTGCCCAGCGTCTCGGCGTCGCTGGTGAAGTCGAGGATGTCATCCACGATTTGGAAGGCCATGCCCACGGAATGGCCGTACGAGCGCAGCGCGCAGACGATTCTATCGTCGGCTCGGGCCAGCATCGCGCCACCGGCGCTGGCCGTGGCGAAGAGTGAAGCTGTTTTGCCGTCGATGCGCTCGTAGTAGTCGCGCAAGTTCCCGGTTGCCATGTCGTAAGCGCTGATGTCTTGGCTGAGTTCGCCTTTGGCCATGATCATGAGAGTCTCGGCGAAGAGCCGGATGACCTGGATATCGCCGGTGCGCGCGACGAGTTCCGCAGCGTGAGCGAACATGTAGTCGCCCAGCATGACGCTGGCGGCGTTGTCATAGTTGGAATTAGCAGTAGGGTGGCCGCGCCGCGTATCGGCGGTGTCGATCACGTCGTCGTGGACGAGCGTTGCCGTGTGCAACAGTTCGATCGAAGCGGCCAGCGGTACCTGCCGGTCGATGTCGTATGTTCCAAATCCTCCGGCCAGGAGTGCGATCGCCGGGCGCAAGCGCTTACCGCCCCGTTGGAGGACGTGTTGAAGCATCTCTGTAAGAGGCGCGTAATCAGCGGTCGCTACCGAATTAAGCGCCTCTTCGACTCGGGTGAGATCTTCGGCGACTGGTCCATAAAGCGCCGTCACGCTTGTCATGCAGGTATTCCGCAGGTGGAAGATGCGGCGGACAAGCGGAAGAGCCGTCGTGCATTTTCGCCGCAGATGGTGCGTAGTTCGTCGCTGTCGGTTTCGCGCAACTTCGCAATATAGCGAACCGTTTCAAAGAT
Source organism: Dehalococcoidia bacterium (assembly GCA_965220315.1). GTDB lineage: Bacteria > Chloroflexota > Dehalococcoidia > Bin125 > Bin125 > JAPOXK01. The sequence goes on along the minus strand of CBDCPP010000001.1, from coordinate 1,241,052 downwards.
GCGTTCGGGTTCATTGCGCTGCCCCCGCCAGCGCTGGGGTGGGAGGTAGGGCGCGTCGGTCTCGACGACTAAAGACTCCAGGGGGATGGCTGCTGCTACTGAGCGGATCTGGTCGCTTTTTGGGTAGGTGACGGGCCCGGCAATCGAGATCAGGAACCCCAGGTGGACGTAGCGCATCGCTAGGGCTGCATCGCCGGCGAAGCAATGCAACACGCCCAGCGGGTAGCCGCAAGTGGCGCTAGGCGCCCATGCTTCAAGGACGGACGCGGCGGGTTCGTCCGCTGCGCGCGCATGCACTACCACAGGCAAGTGCAACTCGTTCGCGGTTTCCAGCTGCTCGTGGAAGGCTCGCTGCTGGGCGGAGTGCGGTGAGAGGAGACGAAAGTAGTCAAGTCCTATTTCACCGATCGCCACGACTGCGTTGCGCCGGGCCAGCGCGACGAGGCGTTCACGCAGGTGTGTGTCCCAATCCTTGGCGTCGTGGGGATGCAGGCCGACCGTGGCGAAGATATCGGATTCGGCTTCCGCCAGCGCAACTGCGGCTTCGCTCTCGACTCGGTCCGTGCCGACGGTAACGACCGCTTCAAGGCCGGCCGTACGGGCGCGGGCGAGCACGGAGGCCCGGTCCGAATCGAAAGCGCGATCGTGGAGATGGGCGTGTGTGTCGATGAGGCCGCTCATACGCCTAGCCGCGCTTCCTCTGCCTCGATGATGCTCGCATCGAGCTTACGAAACAGCGGCTTAGGGTCGCCCAGCTTTGCTCCTGGCTCGAGCGCGACGAGACGCCAGCCAGCCTCCTCCACAGTGCCTTGCCCGCCAAGGTATCCGTGCAGCACTGCGCAGGTAAACGGCAGATAGGGATACAGCGCGGTGCGCAACCCCGCGATGACGTTGAGCGCTGTGTACAGTGATCGGGCGGCCGCCTGCCGGTCTGAATTGATAGTGCGCCAGGGCGCGGTAGAGTCGAGATAGCGGTTCGCCTCTTGCGCTAGCCCGAAAGCGGTTTGCAGGCCCTGTCGGAGATGCACCGCTTGGAGTGACTCCTCGATGCTGTCCAGTGCCGACTGCGTAGCGTCCAGCAGCCGTCGTGCCTCTTCGTCGAGGGGGCCTGGGTCTGGCACTTTCCCGTCGAAGTGGCGGGCGGTGAAGGTCAAGACGCGGTTGACTAAGTTGCCCCAGGTGCCGACCAGTTCGTCGTTATTGCGCCGTAAGAATTCAGACCAGCTGAAGTCGCTATCGCTGGTCTCAGGCATCTGTGAGGCGAGCGCGTAGCGCAGAGGATCAGGGTCATAGCGTGATAGGTAATCGAGAACCCAGACGGCCCAATTTTGGCTTGTGCTGGCCTTGCTCCCTGACATGGTGATGTATTGGTTAGCGGGTACGTCATAGGGGAGGTCCAGTCCTTCGACGCCCATCAACATGGCTGGCCAGACGATTGTGTGGAACGGGATGTTGTCCTTGCCGATAAAGTAGTACGACTTGGCATCGGGGTTTTGCCAGAAGTCCCGCCATGCGTCCGGATCGTCCGAGCGCTGCGCCCACTCCTTGGCGGCAGAGAGGTAACCGATTACAGCCTCGAACCAGACATAGATCCGTTTCTCGTTGAAACCATCGACTGGGAGGGGAACGCCCCAGTCGATGTCGCGGGTGATAGGACGGTCGTGCAGCCCCTCACGGAGCATGCCCAAGCTGAAGTTCAGCACATGCTTGCGCCAGTGGTCCTTGTCGTGGCTGAGCCATTCTTCCAGTCGGTCGCTAAGTGCCGAGAGCTTGAGGAAGTAATGCTCACTCTCGCGTAGCACTGGGGTAGCGCCGCTGATCTTGCTACGCGGAGCAATCAAGTCCGCCGCGTTGAGCTGGCGGCCACAGTTGTCGCACTGGTCACCCCGGGCCTTGGTGTAGTCGCAGTGGGGGCAGGTGCCCTCAACGTAGCGGTCCGGGAGAAAGCGTTGGGCTTTGGTGTCGAAGTGGAGCGTTTGCACTGCCGTGTAGAGGTAGCCCGCGTTGAGCAGGCTGCGGAAAATGTCCTGCGAGACGGTTGCATGGTTTTCGGTGGTGGTGGATGTGAAGAGATCGAATGAGATCCCGATCCGTTGCCAAGTTTCCAGAAAGGCGGTGTGGTATTCATCTACGACCTCGCCCGGTGTACGGCCCTCGTTCTCAGCGCGAACAGTAACGGGCGTACCATGCGCATCCGAGCCGGAAACCATGAGAACGCGATTTCCCTTGGTGCGGTGGTACCGGGCAAAGATATCAGCGGGAAGGTAGGCGCCGCCGAGCTGTCCGTGATGAATCGGCCCGTTCGCATAGGGCCAGGCGACCGCGACCAGGATAGTCTCGCTCACACCGGGCTCGTTTCGGTGACGGATAGGTCGCTCACGAGCGAGAGATCCTGCGTAACGCTGGCTGCCAAGCGCACGGAAGGCGCGCTGACCGGAACGATCGCTTGTAACTGATGGTACCAAGCAGTTCGCACCGTGTCTGAGTTGGTGTGACTGGCTAGTGCTGCTCTGTAGCCCACAGAGCGTAGACCGCTTGGCGCGGCCTACCCGCGGCTGCAGCGACAGCCGCTGCTGCCTTGGAACGGCTGGCGCCATTGTCACGCTGGGCGATGAGGGCAGCGCGGACTTCATCATCGGACCAGACGCGAGGCTCGCCGCTGGGGACGAGCAAGAGGGTGAATTCACCTCGGGGACTGCTGAAGTGCGCGAGCGCTTCCGCTGGCGTGCCCCGCCAGATCTCCTCGTGGAGCTTGGTTAACTCCCGACCAACTACCAGTTGAGCCGTAGGTAAGAGATCCGTGATGTCCGCGAGGGTCTTTTGTAGGCGATGCGGTGACTCGAAAGCGATCACGGGGTTGGCACCCTCCGATAGCGTGGTAAGAAGGCGCCGCCGTTCGGCCGTGCGTTTGGGCAGGAAGCCGATGAGCGTGACAATCCGTGTGCGCGTCCCCGCCACCGAGAGCAACGCCGTTGCGGCGGATGGCCCTGGGATGGGTATGACGGTTACTCCAGCCTCGACTGCGGCGGCGACGAGATCCTGGCCGGGGTCCGAGAGGCCGGGTGTTCCCGCGTCGCAGATCAGCGCGACGCTGTCACCCGACCGTAGCGCGTTAAGCAGGCGCTCGGTGGTGCGGCGCTTATTGCGATCGTTGTAGGGGAGGCAACGGGACTCAATGGCAAGATGACGTAAGAGCTTCTTGGCTGTCTGCACACGCTCTGCCGCAACGATTTCAACCTCGGCGAGTACGCGCGCCGCTCGGGCCGACAGGTCCTCAAGGTTGCCGATTGGCGTCGCAACGATGTAAAGCATGCCCGGCACGTGGGAAAGTATAGAGCCGCAACGCTGGAGACATGCCCCGACGTACGGCGACGCGCGCGCTGTGATAAGCGCGATAAGCTGGGCTTTGCTCGGCTCTTGCGGTGGCGCGTATACTTCGCGCACTTACCCAGCGCACTTGAAGAGAACTGAGTGATACAGCGGCAGAGGGTGGATCATTTGCCTGGGCCTGTTGCCCCGACCCAAGAGACCGAAAATGCCGCGCGGCCGAATGCCGCGCGGTTTGCATATGGGGCACTGAACAGCAGTGCACGCTGCGAGGAAAGGGGAGCAATGTCGATTCCGTACTTGAAAGACCTGCGTCAAGCGTACGGCTTCGATGACGTGGCGGTCGTTCCCGGTGCGACCACTCTTAATCCAGATATGACCGAGATCCAGTTTGATGTGGGCGCACTTAAGTTCGAATTGCCGATTCTCGCGGCCGCGATGGATGCCGTAGTCGACCCACAGATGGCGATCGCCTATGGCCGTATGGGTGGGCTGGCCGTGCTTAACTTGGAGGGATTGCAGTGCCGGTTTGATGAGCCGCGCGAGATTTTGCAAAGGGTCGCTGCGGCTGACAAGGCCGGCGCGACCGCGATCCTGCAGGAAGCGTACCGTGCGCCTGTACGCGACTACTTAGTGGCCCAGCGGATCCAAGAGATCCGGGCAGGCGGTGTGCACGCCGCGGTTGCTTCCACGCCGGCGAAAACCAAGCATTTAGCGGCGGTTGCCGAGGAAGCAGGCGCGGACATCTTCGTCGTGCAGTCCACGGTGACAACGGCGCGGCATCTTTCACACTCGCTTCGCGGGTTGATCCTGAGCGAGCTGGTAGATCAAGTATCGATGCCGGTGGTCGTCGGGAACACCGTCAGTTATCAGGGTGCCCTTGAGCTGTTTCGTGAGGGCATTGCGGGACTGCTCGTCGGAGTGGGACCTGGCGCCGCCTGCACCAGCCGTGAAGTGTTGGGCGTTGGGGTACCGCAAGTTACGGCAACCATTGATTGCGCTGCCGCTCGTGACAAGTACTACGCCGATAGCGGCCGCTATGTGCCAATCATTACCGATGGAGGTATTCGTACGGGCGGCGACATGTGCAAAGCGTTCGTGGCCGGCGCGGACGCAGTCATGCTTGGGTCGCCCTTCGCAGGTACGGCTGAGGCGCCGGGTGGTGGCTTCCATTGGGGCATGGCGACAGCCCACGCGGACCTGCCGCGTGGCGTGCGGGTGGAGGTTGGCCAGCGCACGACGCTGCAACGTCTACTCTTCGGTCCGACGAGCAGGACGAACGGCAGCGAGAATCTCGCTGGCGCCATCCGCACCTGCATGGCGATGGTGGGCGCACGCAACATCCGCGAGATGCACCAAGCAGAGATGGTAATCGCCCCCGCGATAAAAACCGAAGGCAAGCTCTACCAGCTTTCGCAATAGCTTGAGTCTGGCAGCAGCGGTTTTTTTTGAGAGGGGGGCTGTTAGCTAACGGCGACGCGGAGCGCGCGCGCGTCCCCGCCTAGGTCTTGCAACACGTCAAGTTTGGCGTCGGGCAGAAGCTGGCGCGCCGCGTCGTTGACCTGATCGGCGAATTGAGGGTCGATCTCCAGCACGGCTATCCCTCGTGGAGCCAGCCGCCGTGCGAGTTGCGTGAGTAGCCGTAGGATGAGGTCGGCGCTGGTGCCACGGGGCGTGACGAGTGCTTGGCGCGGCTCGAAATCGGCGATCTCAGGCGGAAGTTGTTCCAATGCCTCCTCGGAAATATAGGGGAGGTTGGCGACGACGCAGTCAATCGGGCCAGTTAACGCCGTGAGCAAGTCCGCTTGTAGCCAGAGTCGAGAGGTTTTTGGGATGAGACGAACACCGTTCGCAGCCGCGACGCTCAACGCTGGTCGCGACTGATCTATGCCGACCAGCCGGACGCCGCGTCGGTTCTTCGCGATAGCGATGCCGAGGGCACCGGAACCGGTTCCCACGTCCACGACGAGTGCTTGACGCATCCGTTGTCCCTTGAGTGCATCCAGGGCCGTCTCGACCAGTAGCTCCGACTCTGGGCGCGGAATGAGGACATCGGGCGTGATCCGCATGTCGAGACCGTAGAACTCACGATGGCCAACGATGTAGGCCAGCGGCTCACGCTGTGCCCGCCGTGTCAGTGCGGCCTCGAACTCCAGCTGTGCTGCGGGATCGACGGTTTCGGTGAGGTTGGCGTAAAGGTCGGCGCGCGTGCGGCCGCTGACGTGACGCAGTAGGATTTCCGCTTCGAAGCGGGCGTCGTCGACGCCTGCACGGTTCAGACGATCGGCACCGTCCATCCAGGAGTCGCGCAGCGTTGCTGGAAGAGGGCTCATGCGACCTGTTGCTGGAGTTGCTTGGCTTCCGCAGCAGCAGCGACGGCGGCAAGGAGTTCGCCAAGCTCGCCGTCCAGGGCCGCTGTGAGGTTATGCATGGTGAGGCCAGCACGATGGTCAGAGATGCGATTCTCCGGGAAGTTGTAGGTTCGGATCTTTTCCGAACGCTCTCCCGTTCCGACCTGGGCGCGGCGGCTCTCCGACCGCTCATCTTGTACGCGCTGCCGCTCACGTTCGTATAGGCGAGTCCGAAGGATGCTCATTGCTTGCATCCGATTCTTGAGTTGTGAGCGCTCGCCGGTACAGGTAACCACGATGCCGGTCGGTTCGTGGGTGAGGCGTACACCGGTTTCCACCTTGTTGACGTTTTGCCCTCCGGCCCCGCCTGAGTGGAAGCGGTCCATACGGATATCAGCTTCGTTGAGTTCGACGTCGACATCCTTCGCTTTCGGCAGTACCGCCACCGTGGCTGTTGACGTGTGGATGCGCCCCTGTGCCTCTGTCTGCGGGACGCGTTGAACGCGATGGACTCCACTCTCGTATTTGAACCGTGAAAACGCACCCCTCCCTTGCACTTCAAAGATGATCTCTTTGAAGCCACCTGCGGCGTTCTCACTGGCAGCCAGTACGTCGGTACGCCAGCTGTTGCTTTCGGCGTAGCGTATGTAGGCGCGGAAGAGGTCGGCAGCCCACAATCCCGCCTCATCGCCGCCCGTGCCGGCGCGAATCTCAATGATGACGTCGCGTTCGTCGTTGGCGTCCTTGGGGAGCAGTGCCTTCTTGGCGCGTGCAGCCAGCTCTTCGAGACGCTCGGTCAACACGGCGATCTCTTGGTGGGCCATCTCTTGAAACGCGGCGTCCTGCTCACTTTCGAGCAGCTCGCGCGCTTGCCGCAGGTTATCTTCGATCTGTATGTGCTCACTGGCGATGGTGACCAGCTCCTCCAGTTCCGCACGCTTCTTCGCGAGCGCCTGTAGACGCGCGGCATCTGTCGCGACTGCAGGCGTGGCCATCTCCGCTTCGAGTTCGTCAAAACGACGGCGTGCCGCGTGAACCTGATCCCACATACCGGTGTGTCCGCAGATGTGTCAGCTGCCCGCTCGATCTTCAGTATAAAGATCGGCTGCGGCAAGTTCGGCGACGACCTGATCGATCGCAACTTCACGCTGCTGGCTATCGGCTAGATCACGGATGGTTGCTTGACCTTTCTGGAGTTCACGCTCCCCAATGATTACTGCCACGCGAGCGCCTGTCCGACCCGCGTGCCGCAGTTGTGCCTTCAACGAACGATCGCCAAAGACGAGGTGCGCGCTGATCCCTTCGCGCCGCAAGGCGGACGCGATCCGCGCCGCCGCCCTCCGCGCGGCTGCCCCTAGGTGGACCAGGACGACTGAGGGCGCGGGCGGCAGCATGGCCCCGAGCCCTTGCGCTTCTAGCGTCAAAGCCAAACGCTCGATCCCCATTCCAAAACCGACACCTGGTATGTGTGGCCCGCCGAGCTCCTCGATCAAGCCGTCATAGCGCCCGCCGGCGACTAGCGTCACCTGAGAGCCGCTGGTGGGTGGCTCGATCTCGAAGACGGTGTGCGTGTAATAGTCGAGGCCACGCACGAGTGTTGAACGTTCCTTGAAGGGGATACCGATCGCATCCAGCGAGAGTTTGAGCTCGTCGTAGTAGGTTCTCGATTCGGGACTTAAGTGCTCGGCGATCCAAGGTGCGCCGGCGCGGAAGGGCTGGCATCGATCCTGCTTGCAATCGAGAAGCCGCATGGGAGCACGCTCGAAACGATCACGACAGTCATTACAGAGGTGATCTAGGTGAGGACGGAAATGGTCGCGTAGCAGGGGAACGTAGCGTTGACGGTCCTCCGCGTCTCCGATGCTGTTGATGAAGAGCGTCAACTGCTTGATGCCGAGCGCTTCGGGGATTCGCCAACCGAGTTCGATGACCTCCGCATCTAGAGCGGCGTCCCGGATGCCGATCGCCTCAATGCCAAATTGCGTGTGCTGACGGAAACGGCCAGCCTGGGGGCGCTCGTAGCGAAAGATGGGCAGATGGTAATGGAGCTTGACTGGTTGTAGCTGGTTGGCCATCCCATGCTCTAAATAAGCGCGACAGGCTGAGGCCGTGCCCTCTGGCCGTAATGCGAGCCGGTCGCCACTGCGGTCTTCGAAGATGTACATCTCTTTCTCGACGATGTCCGTCCCTTCGCCCACGCCACGGATGAAAAGATCGGCTTGCTCGAAGGTCGGGGGCTCGAAGCCGCGGTAGCCGGCCAGTTCAGCCAGCTGTTGCGCGGTGCTGACGATGTGCCGGCGAGTGGGCTGTTCGGTGGGGAGGATGTCGTGGGTGCCGCGGGGCGCGCGCAATACGGTGCCACTCCTCATGATCATCCACGGGGATGCTGCGTGGTTGACCGCTGTGCACAGGACATCGTACGGGTGGTCTCTGTCCCGCGAAAGCACGCGCTAGACTGAAGCATGGTCGCGGAGGCGGAACGGCAGCGGGCGGAGCCTATACGTCCAACTTATGAAGAGCTCCAGCAACAGGTGGAGCGTTACCTGGACGAGGCACAGGTTGACGAGGTCCGCCGAGCGTATACGTTCGCTGAGGCGGCGCACCGAGGCCAGTCACGACTCACCGGCGATCCGTACATCGTCCACCCTCTGGCGGCGGCGGTTTCCTGCGCGGAGCTCAAACTAGACGTGGCGACGCTCAAGGCGGCACTGCTGCACGATGTTGAAGAGGACTGTGGCGTTAGCCACAGCGAACTCGCTGCGGCATTCGGTGAGGAGACTGCACGCCTTGTTGACGGCGTGACGAAGCTCGGCACGATCCCCTGGGGTGATCGGAGCGAGGCGCCCGGTGCCGAAGCAGTGCAGGCCGAGAACCTGCGCAAGATGTTCATCGCGATGGCGGAGGATGTTCGCGTTGTCATCGTGAAGCTGACTGACCGCCTCCACAACATGCGCACATTGGAACCGCTGCCAGCCGAGAAGCGCATAGCAGTCGCCCAAGAGACGATGGAGCTCTACGCGCCGCTGGCGTCGCGGTTTGGTATCTGGCAGCTCAAATGGGAGCTGGAAGATCTAGCGTTCCGCTATCTCGACCCGGAGCAGTACCGGCGCATTGCCGGGTTGGTGGCGAGCCGCCGGGTGACGCGCGAGCGCTACGTTGAGCAACTCAGCCGCAAGCTGCACGATGCGCTGGCGGCTGAAGACCTGGCCGCGGACGTTAAGGGGCGTGCGAAGAACATCTACTCGATCCACCAGAAGATCCAGAAATACGCGAAACAGGGACGGTCCTTCAGCGAGATCTACGACCTGCTCGCGCTGCGGGTACTCGTGAAGCGTAAGGAAGATTGCTATAACGCGCTTGGTATCGTGCATGCGCTTTGGCGTCCGATCGCGGGCGAATTCGATGACTACATCGGCAACCCGAAGTCCAATGGGTACCAGTCGCTACACACGACGGTGTACTGGCAGGAGATCCGCCCGCTGGAAGTCCAAATCCGGACCCAAGAGATGGATCGTGAGGCCGAGTACGGCGTCGCGGCGCACTGGAGCTACAAGGAAGGGAGCGCCGGGCGCCACCCTGACGAAGAGCGAATCGCCTGGCTGCGTCGGTTGGTCGATTGGCAGCGCGACCTGCCTGGCGCAGCTGAATTCGTCGAGACGCTTAAGACGGATATCTTCCAAGACCAAGTCTATGTCTTCACGCCCAAGGGCGAAGTGAAGGATCTACCTGCGGGCGCGACGCCGCTGGATTTTGCTTTCCTCATCCATACGGAGATCGGATATTCGTGTGTGGGCGCGAAGGTGAACGGGCGTCTTGTGCAGTTCTCCACGCCGTTGCAGAACGGGGATGTCGTCGAGATCCTCACGAGTCGTACATCGCGAGGGCCCTCCCGCGACTGGCTCAATCCGGCTCTGGGGTACCTCAAGACGCAGCACGCACGGGTCAGGGTCCGGCAGGCGTTCCGGCGACAAGAGCGCGAAGAGAACATCGCTCGTGGCCGCGAACAGATAGAGCGTGAGCTGCGGCGCCTCAATCTCAAACTGGCAGAAATTGAAGAAGATCTCTTGAAGATCACGGTGCACGACACGCTGGATGACCTCTGCCAGGCGATCGGGCACGGTGATGTCTCGGCCCACCAATTGGCGCTCAAGCTTGCCACCCTTACCCTGGCCGACGAGATCCCTTCCGGGTCGGTTCCGCTGACGCAGCCGATGCGGGATCGCGCTATGGCGGGCGTTCACGTCCTCGGTGCTCACAACGTCCTCACCCGTTTCGCCAATTGTTGTGGTCCGGTCTCCGGGGACCCCATCGCGGGTTACATCACACGCGGGCGGGGAGTGACGGTGCATCGCCGCGACTGCCGTAGCATCGTGAACATCGCAGAGCCGGAGCGGGTCGTTGAGGTGCAGTGGGGAAGCGCACCGGGCACGCACTACGCGTCCCAAATTCGAATCGAAGGTTGGGACCGCGTGGGGCTTATACGGGATGTTTCCACGATCCTGGCGGATGAAGACATCAACATGGTCGGGCTCCGCACCGACGAATCAGACGACGGCTTGGTCACACTGAGGATGGCGGTGGAGGCCAGCGGATTTGCCCAGTTGCAGCGTGTGATGACCAAGGTCGACGCGGTTCGTGGAGTTTTGAGCGTGGAGCGCGAACGCTAGCCGTATTCTGTGCCGTTGGTTTCACGGGCGCGCGGTACTCTATGTAGGTAATGCTCGCGAGGGTCATGAGCTGCGCAGTGGTCGGGCTGGTCGGTGAGCCCGTAAGCGTGGAAGTGGATATCGCACCCACGGGGCTGCCGGCGTTTAATATCGTTGGCCTGCCAGATGCTGCGGTGTCGGAGGCGAAAGAGCGCGTGCGGGCAGCGATCCGCAACGCGGGCGCGACCTTTCCCCAGAAGCGGATCACCGTCAACCTCGCGCCGGCCGATCTGCGCAAGGAAGGGTCAGGCTACGACCTGCCCATCGCAGTAGGCATCCTCGTCGCCTCCGAACAGATTCCGGCTGCCGTTTGCGACCGTACCGTTTTTCTCGGAGAGCTGGCTCTCGATGGCGAAGTGCGGCACGTACCAGGTGCACTGTCCGTCGCCGCCATGACCCGCGACGGTGAACTGCGGCGTCTCGTTGTAGGCACCGTCGACGCGCCCGAGGCCGCGCTGATCCAGGAGATCGAGGTGCAGCCCCTCTCATCATTGCGGCAACTCATTGATGTGGCGCGCGGGTCCGCAGCGTTGGAGCTGTTCGACCGGGGCGCTGCGGTGGCGGAAGAGCCCGATCCCGATCCCGCCATCGACTTCAGCGATGTGCGCGGTCAGGAGCATGTGAAGCGGGCGCTGGAGGTCGCCGCTGCTGGAGGACATAACGTTCTCATGATTGGTCCACCTGGAGCCGGCAAGACCCTTCTCGCGAAGGCGATGCGCGATGTCCTCCCGCGCCTCACGCTGGAGGAAGCGCTGGAGGTGGCCAAGGTTTACAGCGTCAGCGGCTCACTCCTAGAAGGTGGGGCGGTGCTTCGCCAACGCCCATTCCGGGCGCCGCATCACACGATCTCCAATGCCGGATTAGTAGGCGGGGGCCGCCGGCCTCGGCCGGGTGAGATCAGCCTCAGCCACCATGGGTTGCTATTCCTCGACGAGCTGCCCGAGTTTGGGCTCGCGGCACTGGAAGCGCTGCGCCAGCCGCTGGAGGATTATCAAGTGACGATCGCACGGGCTCACGGCGTGGTGACCTATCCGGCGCGGTTCATGCTGGTTGCGGCAATGAACCCCTGTCCGTGCGGCTACTACGGCGACGCGGTCCGCGCGTGTACCTGCTCTGAAGGCAGTGTGCAACGCTACCAGCGCCGCATTTCCGGTCCGCTTCTCGACCGTATCGATATTTTCGTCGAAGTGCCGCGGCTGGATTACGAGAAGCTGGCGGGGACCGCCGTGGGCGAATCGTCGGCCGCCGTCCGCGAGCGGATCACCGCTGCGCAGGCATGCCAGCGATCGCGCGTTGCTGCGGACGGTTCAGGCCTGAACGCTGGAATGTCACCACGGCAGGTGCGGACGTACTGTCAGGAACTGCTCGCGCCCGAGGCGGCCTCGATCCTTCGCATGGCGATGGCGCAGCTTTCCTTGTCGGCTCGGGCGTTCCACCGGGTGCTGAAGGTCGCTCGGAGCATTGCTGACCTCGGCGGCGCCGAAGAGATCGGTCCGGAGCAGATGGCCGAGGCGCTGGTCTATCGTCAACGGGGCACGGAACAATAGGACACCCGGAGGAGAAGAGCCCGATGAACCGTCTTGACCACGCACATCTCTTCTCATCCGATATCGATAAGACGGTCGAATTCTTCACGACCATGTTCGGAGGCACTGTGGTCTATGACACCGAACTCGTGGGCCAGCGCAACGTGCGGGTTGATGTAGGGGGCGGCGCTGTGCACGTTTACGAGCAGCTCCCGCGCGGCTCGGAGCGACCCTTGATTCACCACCTCGGGATTCGCACGGACGATCTGGACGCGCTGGTCGCGCACATGCGGACGCAAGGGGTCGTCTTTCCGAGAGGCGTCCGTGAGGCTGCCGCCTTTCGTTACACGATGTGCGAAGCGCCTGATGGATTACTCTTGGAACTTTACCAAGTCAAGCCTGGCGGGGAGTGGATGGTGGGCGAGGGAGAGCCGCCGTCCTAAGGCCCGATAGGGCTCCGTAGCTGTCCTGTCTCGACGGATCGGCGGAGTGGGATAATATCGGGAGAAGCGTTGCCCCCGTAGCTCAGCCGGATAGAGCGTCGGCCTCCGGAGCCGGAAGCGCAGGTTCGAGTCCTGCCGGGGGTACCAAACTGGACAAAATCGAGAACCTTCGTTCTGGTGTTCACGTTGGCGCTGTAGATAGAGCGTGCCTGGTGGTTCACGCGCTACAGCGCGGGACTCCAGCCAGCTGGGTAACTGGGAGGCTTGCTCCAGTGCCAGCGAGTCTCACTCGCCCGCATTCGAACAGCACATCGCTGACGCTGACGTCGTGCCACCTGGGTATGGTGTGGTGGAGCGCTCCACCTTGCCGTTGGTCTACAGATGGCAGGGGCGGGTGCGCTCGGCGAGGAGCTCCTGGATCCGCGTGACCTGCGGGCGCTCGGCCGTCAGCCAGCCCTCGATCTGCTCCGCTCAGGGCGCCAGCTGCTCCTCACTCGGCTCGGGACCGCCAGGCCTGAGCTCGGCCGCTTCGATGTAGCGCCGCACGGTCACGCGCGACAGCCCCGTGCCGCGGGCGATGCGGCGCTGGCTGAGCCTTTTCTGCCATCGTCTAACGATCTCCCTGATCTCCACCGACAGGATTTCCCGGTAGGCCATCGCCGCTCCCTCCCCTGGGGATGCCGGCGATGGTGGCCGTACCAGCGACCCGGGCGGTCAGGAGTCCCTGACGGGGTGGATCAATGACCCTGGCGATCTGGCGATTTTGTGGTCTATAGACTCTGGGCGATTCACAAACAGGATCGGTGACACGGCGCGCCTGGCTTCACCCGAACTCGCCGCGGCTCAGGGTTGGGCCTGACTTCCGGAGGAAGTTGACCGACGGCCTCAGAACGAGAGCACGACGTTGAACCGGGCGCATCCTCTTTCGCACGAGCGCGTCGTCATGCCCACGATCGTGTGGTTCCCAGCGGAGACAATCCCGACTTCCGGGACCCTGGCCACATCGCCGATCCCAACGAGGCAGTGGGATTCCCACATTGGCCAGTCCGGGCTACGAAAGACATATTTCTGCGACATTTTGCCGCCATCGTGAGCAGTGCCACAGGTACTTCACGAAGGGGATCGCAGGATGATTCGCAGGAAGTTGATGACGAAGACGCTCCTGTTTGGGCCGGTACTGGGCGCCATACTCTCCGCGGTGATCGTCATCGGCTGCACCGGCGACACCGGACATGGAGACGGCCGAGATGCTGACGGCGCCACGGAAAGCCAGGGCATCACCGAGCAAAATGGTGGCGAGTCCGGACGCGAGCACGGCTCGGGCGGTGAAGGCGGCGGTGAGCACGGGTCCGGGGGTGACGGCGGTGGAGAGAGCCGTGAGACCGCCATGTCGAGCCCAATCATTCCTCTCGGACAGTCGTGGAGCGGTGTTCTCGGCGGATTAACCGTTTCCATGCAGTACGATGCGGAAACCCAGTTTGTCCACGGAACGGTGCGGAACACGCTCCCACAGAGGCTTTGCTACGTACAGGCCGAACCTCACCTGAAGTCAGGAACGAAGACGGTAGGGGAGCTCGGTCCCGAGAAGCTGGGACACCTGAACCCTGGGCAGGAAGTAGCGTCAAACCTTGCAGTCGCCAGTGAACCGAACCTTGCGGGAGTCTCCTACGACGGATACGTCGTTCACATGGAAGTGTTCGACTGCAGTGGCCCTGGCCCCGCTGCGCACACAGGAGGAGAAGGCACTGAGGGGAGCGGCGAACACGGCGCCGGTGGTGAACACGGTAGTGAATCCGCTGGAGCTGGTGGCGAAGAAGGTAGCGGCGCCAACGCGCTGGCACCGGGCGAGACCCTTGACGCAGTTCGCAGCGGCGCGCGACTGATCCTCAAATACGACGCTCCAAGCAACTCCTTCAAGGGCACCGTGGAGAACACGACCAACGGCGTTCTGACCCGGGTCAGGATCGAAGTACATCTTTCGAACGGGACGGAGCTCGGTCCGACGACTCCGACGGACATGGCTCCAGGCGAGGTGGTGACGATCAATCTGCCTGCGACACCGGCATCGTTCACTGGATGGACGGCACATGCCGAGGTCGGTGCCAGAGGTAAGGGGAGCGAGGCGGGCGGCGGGCATGCTGACGGTAGCGAGTCTGGCGGCGAACACGGTAATGGTGGCGAGCGGCGGGGAGGCGGCTAGAGCTAGTCGGAGTCGACCGAGGGAAGACTCAGAGGCGAGTGATGAGCGGAATCATATTGATCATCGAAGACGATGCGAGGATCGCGAACTGGGTCAAGGTGTATTTCGAGCGCGCCGGATTCGCTGCCGAGGTTGCTCATGACGGCGAGTCCGGCCTGTCCCTGGCCCGCAATCTGGCTCCGGACCTGGTGATCCTCGATCTGGTGCTTCCCCGCCTCGACGGCGTGGAGCTGTGCAGAATGCTGCGCCGCGAGTCGGAAGTCCCGATCATCATGCTGACGGCCCGCGAAGCCCCGGCCGAGCGGATCATGGGACTGGATAGCGGGGCCGACGATTACATCGTCAAGCCCTTCGATCCGGAGGAGGAGGTCGCGCGCGCCGAGGCCGTGCTTCGTCGCGTGAAGGGCAGAGTCCAGCAGATCCTGACACGTGGCAACATCACGCTGAACGAGACCGCCCGCAGCGTGACGGTCGATGAAGAACCAGTGATGCTGAGCCAGGCACAAATCGCCCTGCTATCAACGTTCATGCGTCATCCCGACCAGGTGCTCAGCCGTGATCAGCTGATCTCGCTGTCCTTCAACCAGGAGTTCGAAGGGCTCGACCGCACCATCGACAGCCATGTCGTTCGCCTGCGAAAGCTGATCAGCCGAAAAGGCCGGCAACCCATTCAGACTGTCTACGGAGCCGGCTACAAGTTCGTGGTGAAGGACGCATGACGTCGCTTCGCTGGCGAATCATGGGTTCGATCGTCCTGGTCATCGTTCTGACCGTCTTGATCAGCGTTGGTGTGGGCTATTCCGCGACGCAGTCCCGCCTGGGAGTGTTCGTGGACCAGATCGGTGACGATGAGGCGAGCCAGCTGGCCGGAGCCTGAGCCGGGAGTACACCGCTGCCGGTGGTTGGGGAACAGTGGACAGGCCACTGTCCCAGGCCGGCTATATCTACGAGGAGGTTCCGCACAGAGAAGGGTTCGAAGAACGCGAGGGAGAGACCGGCGAGCCCACCCACCAGGATCGGGTGCGAGTCGTGATCGCGAGCGTCGATGGACGCGTGGTGAAGGACAACCTGTCAGAGCTGTCATTCGGAACGGCCGCGCCCGATCTGGACGGGCACCGCGAGACGGTGTTCGATTTGACTACGAACCAGCCCGTAGGTCACGTCTATGTGGACGTGAACCATGAGTTCCTGTCGACCGAGTCGCACGGGTTTCTCAGCACTCTCCTGTACATCACCGCAATCGGCGGGACGCTGACGGTCGGTGTTGCCTTACTGCTGGCTGCCTGGTTGTCCAAACGGATCATGGCGCCTGTGAGGGCGTTGACGGAGGCGACCCAGGCCATCGCCCACGGGGATACGACCCGGCTCCCAGTCACGTCCTCGGACGAGCTGGGACGGATGAGTGCGGCGTTCAACCGGATGACATCCACCCTGGAAGCCCAGCGCGACCTCCGCAGGCAGCTGATAAACGATGTCTCGCATGAGCTGAATACGCCACTGAGCGTCATACAGCTCGAGGCACAAGGGCTGCGCGATGAACTGCAGACGCCTGAGAGCGCGTCCGACCACATCATCCAGGAAGTCGACAGGCTGCGCGGTCTCGTTACGGACCTGAACTCACTCGCGGAGACGGACTCTGGCGAGTTGAGACTCACCCCCGAAGCAAGTTCGATTCATGAGCTGCTCACCGCAGAGGTAGAGCGCTGGCAGCCACAGTCTCAAACCCGACAGGTTGAATTGTCGTTGGAGATACCCGCTGACCTCCCGGACGTGGTCCTCGACCGGATGCGCGTGAGCCAGGCGGTGGGCAACGTCCTGAGCAACGCTATTCATTGCACCGAGGCCGGCGGGAGTGTGGTGCTCAGGGCGGGGTTGGAAGGCAACGGGGCCCTGGCTATCTCGATCATCGATGACGGGATCGGCATCGATGCCGCAGACCTCCCGCACGTCTTCGACCGCTTCTACCGTACTGCCCAGTCTCGTGGTCGCGGGATAGGCGGGACGGGCTTGGGACTGGCCATCACGCGAGCCATCGTCGAAGCGCATGGGGGCACGATTGCCGCAGCAAGTGACGGGCTTGGACAGGGTGCCGCCGTGACCCTGCGCCTTCCCCCGAACAAGTGAGGATCATCCTCAGCCACTCAGAACGGATTCTCTAACGAACACGCTCGCCCTCCACTAATGAGGACTCGTGGGTCGGCGAGCAGAGTTCGCAGAACAGCGCGTGTAGACCCACTGTGGTGGGCGCGAGTTGAGGTCGGTTCCCCCACCAAATGGCTGGGCCGCTCTCAAAACGAGAGCACTACGTAGAACCGGGCGCATCCCTTTTCGCACGAGCGCGTCGTCATGCCGATGTTTGTGTAGCGACGGGGAGGGCGACTGGCGGGGTCGTAGTGGGTGGGTGCCCAAGGTAGTCTTGACACCTTCAGGCGTCGGCGCTCCACCGCGAGGCCAAGCCCGGCGGCTACAACTCCACGGCCAGTTCGAAAGTTCGTAGTACAGTCTCGCTGGGTGTACCAGCCCGCACCCATGAATGGCGAGAGGCGCTAAGGGCTACGTCGTGGAGCAGGGCATGATTCGGCAGGACCTCGTCCTTCGCTCTATCCTTCTTGTCCCAACGCTCTCGAGGTGGGAGCGAGATTTCGCCGATCGCTGACTCACCTTGGCATCGCGGCCACCTGTGAAGCTCACGATCATCATTCCCGCCTTCAACGAAGAGACCTATCTCGCATCGACCCTGGATTCGATCCAGGCTGCCGCCGCGTATTTACGCGTTCGCTCCGATGTCGACATCGACACGATCGTCGTCGACAACAACAGCGAGGACGAGACGGCTTCCATTGCCCGGGGCAAGGGCGCGACGGTCGTGCACGAGCCGGTGCAGGGCATTGCGCGAGCCCGCAACGCTGGGGCGCGTCATGCGGAAGGGGACGTGCTTGTCTTCGTCGACGCAGATGTGATCGTGCCGTGCATGCTCCTTGACGCGATCCACGCGACGATGAGCGACCCGGCTTGCATCGGAGGTGGTGTGGACGTGGATTACCGGCCCCAACGCTTCTCCATCAGACTCTACCTGCGCGCCTGGCGGTTCCTCGGCCGCTTTATGGGGATGGGTCAAGGCGCCACGCAGTTCTGTCGCCAGGACGCCTTCGAACAAGTTGGGGGCTACGACGAGAAGGTGTGGATCGGCGAGGATGTCGACTTTTTCTGGAGCCTCAAGAGGCTTGCCAAGGAGACAGATCACTCAGTCCGGTTCATACGGAATCCGCGCGTGCGACCATCCTGCCGCCGCTTCGACAAGTGGCCGGCGTGGAAGATCTTGATCTGGACCAATCCTCTCTTCATCGTGTTGTTTCGCCGTTGGAAAGCAGCCTGGAGAGGTTGGTACTCACATGCGGTGCGGTAGGCCGAGAGGAACTCGAATAGAAAGATGACCGTCACGACTACGAACGCTGCGTACAGGATGGCGCTTGACGTTCTCCGCTCGGCGTCCCCGGCACCGTGCCGCGTGGCCTTTGGCCAAGGAAAGCCGCTTGGGATAGCCTGCCGCCGCCCGGGACAGAAGCTGCAGCATCCTGTCCGCGCTCGGGGGCGGCTGTGCTGCTGAAGTGCTTCCGTCCTGTCCTCTTCGCCGCCCTCGCCGCGCTCGTGCTGGGCGTGTCGCTCATGTCGACATCCGCTCCTGCGACGGCGAGCGCGTCCGAGGCCGGCACGCTCACGACGCAACTGCAACCGGGCTGGAACATGGTGGCCTGGCTTGGGTCCGAGGCCCCCGTCTCAGAACTGTTCGATGCGGTTCCAGTGCTGACGCACATCTAGGCATGGAATAGTGAGGAACAGCGCTACCAGCGGGCGCTGCCGACCAGCACGCCGCTGCACGGCCTCAGGCGGCTGACGACGGGCATGGGGCTGTGGCTGCTAGTCGGCGGCGACTCGTCGGTCGAGTGGACGCGCGCAATATCCGAAGACTATGTCCTGCTGTCTCTGCCTGCGGGCCGCAATCTCGTGGGTTGGGCGGGTCGCGACGGCGAGCCGTTCGCGGAATCCGCTGCACGGTTCGGCGATACCTTGGTCAAGGCGGAGCGGTGGAATGCGGAGACGCAGCAGTACGAACGGTACCGTCCCGATGCGCAGGATTCGGCCAATACGCTGCGCGCACTGAAGCGCGGCGATGCGCTCTGGGTCGAGCTAACCGGGGATGCGCGCTGGTGGCAGTCCGGGACAGCGCGGACGACGTTCAAGTTCACGAGCGACATGTCGGTAGAGCGGCAGGCTGCGATCCGTGGAGATATGGCGAGCGTCCTGGCGTTCTTCGCAGAGCGCTACGGGATCGAACCGCCGCAGTTCTTGGTGAGAGTCGTGCCAAATCTCGGTGTCTACGCGAGCGCCAACGGGCTGCGGATCGCGCTCAGTGCTCGTGCTGTAGAAAACCCGGAGATCAGGAGCACGCTCGCGCACGAGTATGTCCACGTTTTGCAAGGTCCTCTGGGGAGGCTCGGACCTCCGGCCTGGATGACCGAAGGCGCCGCGACGTACGGAGGCAGTCTGTATCAACGAGAGTGGCGGCAAGTGACGGGCGAAACGTTTCGCTGGCGGTGGTGGCTGGGCTCAAGGGCCGTCACTGATCCGCTCGCGGGAATCGAGCGGATCAGACTGTTCTATGTCGATGGGTGGCCGGAATACAGCCTGGGTGCCCTGGCTATGGAGTGGTTGGAGGGGTACGCCGTGGCAGCGGACTCGGGCGAGGCCGGTTTTGCTCCGCAGGAGCCGGGGTGGGCGGACAGCTTCACGGATGCGGGCACGTACATCCGGTTCTACCAGCTGTTGCCGTCCTCGAGGAGCTGGCAGGAGGCATTCGAGAAGGCCTTTGGCATCACCGCTGACGACTTCTATGAGGCCTTCGAGGAGTATCGCAGCGCGCTCGACGCCACGTTCACTGCGTCTGGCGGGTGATCCCCCGCGTTAGCCTGACGCCCGGACCGTGCGAGCGCCGAATGTTTGCGCGGCCGCCTCTCGGTGATCAGAGTCTGATCGCGTCCCAGGACATCTCGACGCGTTCACATCCCTATGCCGGCCTTACAGAGCCACGATCCACTCAAAAGTTCGTAGTAAGGTCTCTCCGAAGGTACCAGCCGGACGCCTCCCGGCGAGTGGAGTGAGAGGGTCGTCAGGTGGCGAGGAAGCATCGGCTGAGCGCGCGTCAGCACGCCCAGCGTGTCCGGCAGCGCCAGACCGGAACCCGCGGCTTCGACCGCGGCGGCCGCCGTCGCTCCATCTTTCGCTCGAAGTACGCCAAGGTGTTCTATATCGTCGGCATCGTCGGCATCGTCGGCAGCCTGGTGCCCCTGCTGCTGGTCGGCGGGGACCAGCCGTCCGGATCGGTGGCAAGCCGCGACACCGGTCCCGCCCCGGTTTCTCCACTTGAAGATTCCAACGTGGCAATCATCGACGAAGCATTGGAGGAGGCCGTAGTGAAACCCCGATTCGACGCTCCGCCCGAACTGGCGCTCGAGCCGGATACCGAATACAGCGCCATCATGACGCTTGAGGGGGGCGAGGTTGTCGAGATCGAGCTGCTCGCGGATAGCGCGCCGATCCACGCGAACAACTTTATCTTCCTGGCCGAGCAGGGATTCTACGACGGCCTCACGTTTCATCGGGTCATCGCCGATTTCGTGGTGCAGGGCGGCGATCCCACCGCGACGGGGACGGGTAGTGCTGGTTACACGCTTCCCGATGAGGTAGTGGGGGACAATGCGGCGGCGTTGAGTCTCGGTGGGACAGGGATCATCTCGATGGCCCGTGGTCCGCTGGGTGCCTCGTCCTCGCAGTTTTTCATCACCTTGACGCCGCAAGGCAGGCTGGACGCACAGGGCTTTACGGCCTTCGGCCGCGTCGCCGCCGGCTTCGACGCTGTGCGGGGGATTAGGCTGCGGGATCCTGAGGCGTTCCCGACTCCTCCCGCGGGCACGCGCATCGCCAGTGTCACGATCGAGCGCGGCGGAGCCGGCCGAGAGTGATCCGGCTGGCTAGGAGCAAGGTAGGCCGCCTGTGGCTCAAGGATCGAGTGGAGAGTCGCTGGGCTTATTCCGGTAGCTGAGGGATCAACCGCTCGACGATATACATCATCCCAAAGAACGGGATCGAGGCGGCGGCGGAGACGCCCGCCCAGAGCCACTCCGCTGCTACCAGCAGCAAGATCACCGCGCCCAGCGAGAGGCCCATTCCCAGGATGGCGACCACCCGAAGCACGACGGCCGTCACCGGAATCGAGGGCTGTTGGATCGTCACAACGGTGCGAGCGTACCATCCGCCTCTGCAGCCAACACGGCCGACACACGTGCGCGCATCACGATAAGTGCTCTTTCCCGCGAGGACCTGGTGGTGGCGCGTGAAGTTCCGAGAACGACGCTTCGCTCGTTGTCCGTCGCCTCCGTGCAGGTGCTCGGAGTGCAAGGGCTGGTCGAGCGGCTCCGGGCGGTGGAGGCGGCGTGACCGTTGACACCCCTGTCCGCGCCGCGCTCTTTTCGTAGCAGCGGGACCGGCGGCGGCCAGAAGAACAGGGGAATGGGACGGAGGACGGGTCAGGAGGCGGTTCCCGCCGGCGGGACGCCGGGGTCTGTGGCCGAGGACCAGCGGGTTCCCTGCAGCAGCGGGGCCGCCACCAGCGGGTGGCGCCCGGCGGACCAGCGGGACGCTGTCGTCCGCGTTGGGAGAGCAGCGGGGCGGGAGCGGGTACCGCGTCGCGGCCGGAGTTGCGATCGCCCCGTGCGAACACAAATCGTGACAGTGTTTCCCGGTTTCGCGCGCTGGTGCACATTATGTTTCTGGCTGGCGGGCAGGGCGGATGCACGGAAATCCCGAGGAATCCAGCGTTAACGCGTCATCTGGTGCTCATTCGATACGTCCGTGCAGGCGCCCTCCGGAAAAAACGCAATCATTTTGTCACGAGAAAAAAGTAGCGGCGGCCGTCTCCGCTGACCCGCAGGTCCCCAGGGTTTCGGACCTCACCCTAGGGGTGCGGCGCGGGGCAACCCGCTGTTGGGCAGCAGCGGGTTGGCGCCCGGCGGGCGTGCGCGGGGTGACGTGATAGGCGGGTTGACGGGTCGCCCCACCGCTGCTGCATGCGGGGAGGAGTGCGGCGATGGGCGCCGCCGTCCCGCGGCAACTGCGCATTCCGCCCGCGGTGGGACCGGTGCTTGCCCGGCGGAACGCTCCTGCCGCTCGGGCGTCTCGGGCGGCGCCATGCGGTAGCCGACGCGCGGGACGGTGCAGATGTAGGTCGGGTGGGTCGCGTCGTCGCCCAGCTTGCGGCGCAGGTTCTTCACGACCGTGCGCGCCGGCCCCGAGCCGCCGGCGTGTCCAGGCCCCAGACCCGCTGCCGCAATGCGGTCCCGGCGGGGTGCTGAGGGAGGCGAAGCACTGCGGCCCCTCGGGCATCGCCCACAGCCGCTGCGCCTCGTCGGGGCTCAGGCCCGACACGAGAAAGTCCTCCACCTGGCCCGCCGCGCTGAGGGTGGTGATCAGGGCAGAGCGGGCATCCGTGAGCAAGCAGGCGCTATCCAGGACCCCTTGCAACACCGCATCGAGATCGAGGCTCTCGTTCCCGCGCAGGCTGGCGGCGCTCAGCCGGGCGAGGCGGTACCGCAAGGCTGCCTTCGCGCGCTCGAGTTCCTCTAGGTGCGTCATCTTTGGCCCCGCGACCGTGGCTGCGGTCGCTCCGGGCTGCCAGGGCCGGGAACCGCCTGGCAGCAGGGCTGGCTCGCCCTGATCCGCCCCGTGCGGTCCCATCTGTCCTTCGTGAACGTGATCAACACGAACAATACACCAAAGAGAGTTTACAAAACATAAGAAGTACACAGATAGCTCGATAGGATGCGGGAATAGTCACGGGGGGTGGGAGGTCGCCGCGCCGTATGGAGTGGTGCGGGATCCCTCCCCGACGCCGGTTTTGCATGAATGCTCTGCCCGACTCCGCTCTTGAACCCACACCGCGAATAGGTGCGTCGCCGTCCTGGCGTTGGCCCTGTCAGCGCTGGCCCTGCTGGTCTGGCCTCGGGCGCGCGTCGGCGAAACGACGGCAGCCAAACCACGGGCTACCACGACGGCGGAACCGCATCCGCCGGTGAGGTGGGCGGTGCTCCTTGCGACCCTCGCCGCGCTTTGCGTCGCGGCCCCTGCTGAGCACGCGGCTGCGCAAACCGCGCCCGGCGCCCCAACCGGCGTCTCGCTGACCGCCGCCGCCGGCGCCTTCACCGTGTCGTGGACCGCGCCCGCCAACACCGGCGGCTCGGCCATCACGTCCTACGACGTGCGCTCCATCCTGAATAGTGCCAGCGACAAGGCCGACGCCAACTGGGACGTGGAGAGCGGCATCTCGCCGTCGGGCACCATGCAGTACGTCCTGACCGGCCTGCGCGACAGCACCCGGTACGACGTGCAGGTGCGTGCCGTCAACGCCGCCCGCGCGGGCGGCTGGTCCAGCACCGCCAGGGGCAACTCCCTCGATCACGGGTCCACGCGCACCGGGGCGACGCTGGTGACGCTCGACTCCACCGTTCCGGGGCGGATCGACCAGGAGACGGATGCGGACCTCTTCAAGTTCGAGCTGATGGAGGCGGCTGACGTCTGGATCTACACCAGCGGACGCGTCGACACCAAGGGAGTGCTTCAGAACAGCGCGGGAGGCGAGATCACGTCGAACAACGACAGCGAGCCCGGGTACGTACTGAGCTTCTCCATCCGCCGCGCACTGAATATGGGGACGTACTATCTCCGGGTGACGGGCGTCACCCTCAACGCGCGCCCCATCGGCAACTACGACCTCCGCATTCGCACCGTGCCCGATCCGGGCGCTACGGCCGCCCTGGCGTCACCGATCAGGGTGGGGGGGTCGTACGGGGGCCGCGTGGACTCGAGCAGCGCGGACGACTACTTCCAGCTGACCGTGACAGAGGACTCGTGGGTCAAGCTCCGCGCGCTCACGACCGCGTCTATCGATCTGACCCCGAGCGTGCGCGACGCCAGCGATCAGGAGGTCTATGCGTACGTCATCGGGCACTCCCACTGGGCGCGGATCCACAGGGGGTACATCAGCTTCGAGGCGGTCACGTTCCTGACCCCCGGGACGTACGTCATTCGCGTCGCGGAGGGGAGTCCGGGCTCGGGCGGCCCGTACGTCTTGCAGGTGGGTCTGTCGAGCGAAGTCCAGTGGCTGCAGCAGCGCTGCAGCAGGTTTCCCTCGCTCCTCGGCGAGCCGCTGTCGGGCTGCCAGTGGCACCTGGAGAACACGGGCGACGTGCAGGCCGGGGGCGCGGGCATGGACATCAACGTGAAGGCGGCCTGGGCGACAACCAAGGGCGAAGGCGTCACAGTCGCCGTCATCGACGGCGGGTTCGAGGTCGATCATCCGGACCTGCGAGAGAATACCCTGCCAGCCCTGAACCACACGCCCGCCGGGGCGTTCCTGGACGTGCGCCAGAGCCACGCGACGAACCTGGCGGGTCTGATCGCGGCGCGGGACAACGGCTTCGGCATGGTCGGGGTGGCGCCTCGAGCCTCGATCTACGGCCCGAACATCGTCAGAGCGTTCCCGACGAGCGGCGATATATCCGCGCGCGCCGCCGAGGGCGCGCTCCTGCACCTGGAGCGGACCGCCGTGAGCAACAACAGCTGGGGGCCCGCGGATGACGGGCGTCCGATGCTGACCAGCGCAGTCTGGGAAGCGGCGATCGAGCGAGGGCTTTCCGAGGGGTTCGGCCGCAAGGGGGTAGTCTACGTCTTCGCCGGCGGCAACGGCGGCGACGACGACTATTCCAGCATCAGCGAATTCACCAGCCACTACGGCGTGATCGCCGTCTGCGCCGTCAACTACAGGGACGTGCGCAGCCCGCGCTCCGAGAGGGGATCCAACCTCTGGGTCTGCGCCCCGTCGAATCACGAGAAAAGCACCTTGCCGGGCATCGCGACAACCGCGAATGGGGGCTACAGCGACTCGTTCGGGGGCACTTCGGCCTCGGCTGCCCTGGTATCCGGAGTCGTGGCGCTGGTGCGGGCCGCCAACCCCGCCCTGACGTGGCGGGACGTCAAGTTCATCCTCGCGGCCTCCGCGCGCAAGAACGACACGACGCACTCTGACTGGCAACAGGGCGCGCTGCAGTACGGCTCCACCAGAACGCGCTACCACTTCAACCACACCTACGGCTTCGGCGTGGTCGACGCTGGCGCCGCCGTGGCGCTGGCGTCGACATGGACGGCCCCGCCCGCCTTGCGGACGCTGAAGGTCACGTCCTCGGCCACGGACCAGCCGATTGATCAGAACACCGTTACGGGGACGGTCGCCGTTGAGGGCGACCACATCGAGTTCATCGAGTACGTCACCGTCAACCTCGACCTCGACCTCGACCACGACAAATTCCGGGAACTGTCCATCTCGCTGACCTCGCCATCGGGCGCCACCTCCTGGGTCGCCCGCAAGACAAATGAGGATCTCTACTTGTTGTTCAATCCGCAGGAGCTGCGAGACCCCATCGACCTCGGCTCTGCGCGTCATCTCGGCGAGGACCCCGAGGGAACCTGGACGCTGAGCGTGCACGACCCGAGCGCGCCGGACGATGGAACGCTGAAGGGGTGGGGCTTGACCATCCACGGGCATGGCCGGAAGCCGGACCGCCCCCCGATCACCTCGGTCGGGCCCGGCGACACCTACCTCACGGTCGAGTGGGAAGCGCCCGAGGACATCGGCGCCTCCACCATCACGAGCTACGACTTGCGCTACATCCGCAGCGACGCCACGGACAAGGCGGACGATCACTGGACGCCGAAGACGGGGATCTGGAGCGGCGGCGACCGCGTCTACGAGCTGACGGGCCTGACGAAGGACGTCGGCTACGATGTGCAGGTCCGCGCGGTCAACAGCGCCGGCGACGGGCCCTGGTCCGAGGTTTCCGTGGGCGAAACCAGGACCGTCGCCCCGGGCGCCCCGGCCATCGACAGCGTCGTCGCCGGGGATGGTACCTTCACCGTCTCCTGGAGCGCCCCCGCCCGCAACGGCGGCGGCGCGATCATCAGGTACGACGTGCGCCACATCCGCTCCGACGCCGCGGATAAGGCGGACGATCACTGGGACGTCGAGGCTGCCTGGAGCACCGGCGACGGCGCCCTGCAGTACACCGGCTCCTCCATCAGCAACACCATCGAGTACGACATCGAGGTACGGGCCGCCAACAGCGCCGGCGACGGCGCCTGGTCGTCCACGGCCATGCTCCGGCGCAACCGCCCTCCCGAGTTTCCCACCACGGAGAACGGGATGCGCACGGTGGACGAGAACACGCCATCGGGCCGGGCAGTCGGCGCGCCCGTGGCGGCAACCGACGAGGAGAGCGACACCCGGACCTACTCCATCGCCGAGAGCGGCGCCGCCTTCAGCATCGACGCGGGGACGGGCCAGCTGCGCACCAAGGACCCGCTCGACCGCGAGGCGCCGGGGGGCTACACCCACACCGTCACCGTCGAGGTCAGCGATGGAGTGGACCCCCGCGGCAATCCCAGTATGGCCACCGACACCACGATTGCCGTGACCATCACCGTGAGCGACGTGAACGAGGCGCCGACGGCCGTCGACGATGAGGTGGACATCCTCGAAGACGAGCCGGTGGTGGTCCGCGTCCTCGACAACGACATCGACCCGGACGATGGGGACACCATGACGGTGCGCGTGCGCACGCCTCCCCGTGGCACGGCGCAGGTCGAGAGCGACGGCACCATCACCTACACGCCGAAGCGCGACTCCACCGATACGGATCGCTTCAGCTACGAGGTCCGGGACTCCGGCGGCCTGACGGCCCGGGCCGCCGTCGAGGTCGAGATCACGCCGGTGAACGACGTGCCCGTGTTCGCGGGGGCGACCCCCAGCCGCTCCATCGCGGAGAGCGCCGGCGAGGGTGCGAACGTGGGCGCGGCGGTGAGGGCCACCGATGCCGACCGCGACATGCTCACCTACAGCCTCAGCGGGCCCGACGCCTCCTCGTTCGAGATCCACCTCGCCAGCGGCCAGCTCACGGTGGGCCGCGGGGTCGTCTTCGACATCGGTACGAAGTCCGAGTATGCCGTCACGGTCGGAGCCGACGACGGGAACGGTGGTCGGGTGAGCGTCGACGTGACGATCACGGTCACCCTGCCGCCAACCATTGGGATCGGTGGCGGCCCCGTCGGCCCCTCGGGCCCCACGCCCAGCACCGAGGACTTCGCGTGGACCGTGACGCGCGATATCGAAGCGCTCGACGCCGGCCACGGTTCTGCCACCGGGATGTGGGCCGACGGCGCCACGCTGTGGCTGGCCGACAATCCCGACGGCGGCGGCGACGCCATCTACGCCTACGACCTTGAAAGCGGCGCCCGCGTTCCCGGCAACGAATTCGAACTGGCCAACACGAACCGCGCCCCGCGCGGCCTCTGGTCCGACCGGGAGACCGCGTGGGTCTCCGACAGCGGTCGCGACCGCCTCTTCGCCTACGACCGCGGGAGCGGCGAGCGCGTCGAGGAACGCGAATTCGAACTCGCTGCGCGCAACCGCGACCCCCGCGGCATCTGGGCGGACGGCGCGACGATGTGGGTGCTCGACGGTGGCAAGGACGCCCTCTTCGCCTACGACCTCGCCTCGGGCGAACTGCTCGGCGAGTACGCCCTCACCCCGGCCAACAGCGACCCGCGCGGCCTCTGGTCCGACCGCGTCACCGTCTGGGTCTCCGACGACGGCGCCAAGCGCCTCTTCGCCTACCGCCTGCCGGTAAGGCCCGCGACCCCTGCGGCCGACGACGCCGACCCGCTCACCCTCGAACGCGTCCGCGCTGAGGAGTTCACCCTCCTGAGCCGCGCCTCCAACAACAGCCCCCGCGGCCTCTGGTCCGACGGCGACGTCATGTACGTGGCCGACGCCAGCGACGACAAGGTCTATACCTACAACATGCCCGATGCCATCGATGCGCGGCTGGCCTCGCTGACCCTCAGCGACATCGACATCGCAGACGGCGTGACCCAGACCACGGTCGAGGCGGCGGCGGTGCAGTCCGGGGCGGCGGTCGTCAGCGACCCCCCGGACGCCGATGCCGACACCGACGGATACCAGATCGCCCTGGCGGGCCGCCGCGCGATCACGGTGACGGTGACCTCGGCCGACGGCAGCCGCATCCGCGTCTACCGAGTGCGGATCGCCGGAGGGGCCGCCGATCCTCTCACCCTCGATCTGCGGGCGGGCGGCAACCTGGTGGTCGTCCCGGCGGGGGCGGCCACGACGGCGGCCGATCTCTTCGGCGGCACGGACGTGACGCGCGTCTGGCAGTACAACCGGGGGACGCGGGCCTGGGACCGCTCCTACCTGCCCCGGCTGGGCGGCGGCAGCTTTGCCATCGCGGGCGGGGACGTGCTCTGGGTGGTGGCGCCGCGCGCCCAGACGCTCCCCGTGGCAGGGACGCCCATCCCGGCCCCGCCGGCGCCCGGCCCGATCACCCTGGATCTGCGCGCGGGCGGCGACCTCGTGGTCGTCCCGGCGGGGATGGCCACGACGGCCGCCGATCTCTTCGGGGGCACGGACGTGACCCGCGTTTGGAAGTACAACCGGGCGACACGGGCCTGGGACCTTTCCTACCTGCCCCGCTTGGACCGCAGCGGTTTCCCCATCGCCTCCGGCGACGTGCTCTGGGTGGTGACGCCGCGCGCCCAGACGGTCGGCGACTAGCGCTGCGGCGACGAGGATCGCTCACCGGATGGGGAGCGGCGGTTCTGGAGCGAGAGAACAGCGACGACCGGCTCGCCGAGATCGGCGAGCGCCTGCCCGTTCGCGATGCACACGCGGTGCTGCTCCGCCATGGCATGGCAACTCCGCGGCGCGTCATCAGAAGGCCCACGGCCTTGGCAACTCCCTGAAGTGCTCCCCAATAGCGAGCGCTGCGGGGAGGAGGTCGCCAAGGAAGAAGCAGATCGGCGCCTGTCATCCCGAGAGACGAACGGTCAAGGAGAAGGGCACCCTGTTGGGTTGGTCGTTTCGGAACAGTGGTCCCGATGTGTAGTGAATGGCGACCAAACTGGCCAGGCCACTACTGATGCTTCGGTGCCCCCCGCGTTTTCATTAGTGAAGGAGAGGAGTACGTGCCACGGGTGGCCATCGCCGAGGCCGGGGGTGACTCGCACTGGGCAGATTCAAGCCGACAGGAATCCCCTCGCGAAGACTGGTCTGTCGTCTCCGTGCAGGTGCTCGGGGTGGCGGGGCTAGTCGAGCGGCTCCGCGCGGTGGGAGCCGCGTGACCGTTGACACCGATGTCCGCGCCGCGCTCTTTTCGTAGCAGCGGGACCGGCGGCGGCCATCTTCGCTGACCCGCAGGCGCCCAGGGTTTCCGACCGCCCCTCAGGGGTGCGGGACGCTGCTTTCCGCTGGCGGGTAGCCGAGCCGACGTGCGCTTCTCGTCCAGCAGCACGGCGGGGAACGCGTCTAGGAAGACTCTTACAGATTCACAGCCGTCCCGCCGTCTCCAAGCCAGGCGAGCTCCCGGAGAATCGTCTCGACGTGCCCGCCCAATCCTCACTCCCGCACCCATAGGCTGCCGTCGAGACTGCGGCTCGCCTCCGCAACCGGTCACCTCTGCCTATTCGCTCACCGTCGAGCCGTCATCATCGGAGTCCGCTGCTGGCGGCTCGTCACTCTTGGCGAGCAGGGGCGTGAGGGCGGGGAGGCCGCCTTGTAGGAGGTCAAGCCATGCTCGGTCAGCCCCCTTGACACCCGGTACGAGTTCAGCGAGCTCGTCTCGCTGGGGGCGCCCCAGATCACGTGAATCTCGCCGGGCGAGGGACTGGACACTCCGATCGTCGGAATGGATCGGTCCGGGTCGCCGGCAAGGGCCGTGTGCGCGAATTAGACGATTCCTAGCGCCGCTGCCGTGGCGACGGCAACCAAGACTCCCAGGGATCTACCGTTCCTCATCTTGCCCTCGCTGTGGGCCTGTTTTGGGTATAGAAGCAGAGCATGGTACCGTTGCCGTCTGTGGATTGTGTGTTTCACAATCCCTTTGGCGTGTAGTATATGTGTTCGTTTGGCCAACTCTGTAACATCGGGGCCGAAATCGCCGGCCGGGCCCGAAACGAGAGGCCCGTCGCCGTACGGCTCCCGACCGGGAGAAGGTTGAGGCCTGCGCGGCCCGGATAGAGGGTGGAGAGATGGACGACTCAGACAGGCTCAGACGGGAGGTTCAGGCGCTGCGGGAGCGCATGACACAGCTCTGCGGGGCCACGCTCCACATCAGCGAGAGTCTCGACTTCGAGACGGTGCTGCAGGGGGTTGTGGACAGCGCCCGGGCGCTGACGGACTCGAAGTACGGCGTGCTGACGACGCTGGATGAGTCGGAGCGCCCGCAAGACTTCGTCACCTCCGGCATGCGTGCGGAAGACCACCAGGCGATAGAGGACTACCTGCCCGAGGGTCTGCGGGCGTACCAGTACTTCAGCGGTCTCCAAGAGCCCCTGCGGGTCAGCGACTACAGCGACTATGTCTCCTCCATAGGGCTCTCGGACTTCCTCCCCTTTGCGGTTAGCGCGTTCCTGGCGGCGCCGATCCGGCATGGGGGGGAGCCGGTGGGCAACATCTACCTCGCCAAGCAGGAACCGGGCAGGGATTTCACGCAGGAAGACGAGGAGATCCTGGTGATGTTCGCCTCGCAAGCCGCGCTGGTCGTATCCAACGCCCGCAAGCACCGGGATGAGCAGCGGGCCCGGGCGGATTTGGAGACCCTGATCGACACCTGCCCCCTGGGAGTCGTCGTATTTTGTGCGAGGACGGGCGAGCCGCTGTCGTTCAACCGGGAGGCCGAGCGCATCGTCAGCACGCTGCTGGAACCCGGCCAGGAGCCGGAGGAGTTGCTGCGCGTCCTGACCGTCCGGCGCGCCGACGGGAGCGAGGTGTCGCTGGAGGACCACTCCATGGCCCAGGCGTTGAGCGCCGGGGAAACGCTGCGGTCCGAGGAGGTAGTGATCCGGGTGCCAGACGGCCGGTCGGTGACCACCCTCATGAACGCCTCGCCCATGCGCTTACCGGAGGGCGAGATGGAGTCCTTCCTGATCACCCTCCAGGACATGACGCCGCTGGAGGAGCTGGAACGGCAGCAGGCCGAGTTCGTGGGCATGGTGAGCCACGAACTCCGGGGCCCCCTCAGCTCCATCAAGGGCTCTGCATCCACCCTCAAGGAGTCTGCCGGCTCGCTGGACCCGGCGGAGATGGACCTGTTCTTCGCCATCATCGAGCAGCAGGCCAACCACATGAGCGGCCTCATCACCGACCTGCTCGACATGGCTCGCATCGACACGGGTACGCTCCCGGTGTCCCCGGACCCGACGGACCCCGCCGTCCTGGTGGACCAGGCCAGGAACACCTTCCTGAGCGGCGAGGGCAGGGACAACGTCCACATTGACGTGGAGCCGGACCTGCCCCTCGTCATGGCGGATAGGAGGCGCATCGTCCAGGTGTTGGGCAACCTCCTGTCCAACGCGGCCAAGCATTCGCCTGAATCCTCGCCCATCCACGTCGCCGTCTCGGTGGAGGACATCCACGTGCAATTCTCCGTCAGCGACCATGGCGATGGCTTGTCCTCCGACCTGCTGATGCAGCTGTTCAAGAAGTTCTCCCCCATCAACGGTGAGGAACGCGGGCAGACCCTGGGGAGCTCAGGGATGGGACTCGCCATCTGCAAGGGCATCGTGGAGGCCCACGGTGGGCGCATATGGGCCGAGAGCGATGGTCCCGGCCTGGGGTCGCGGTTCACCTTTACGCTTCCTGCAGCCGCGGAGGACGGCAGTCGAGCCATGGCGGGACCCCTGAGGACAGCCGGCCGGTCCCGGCGCGGGGGGCGGGGCAGGACGCGCGTCCTCGCAGTGGACGACGATCCGCAGACGCTCAGGTACGTGCGGGACGCCCTTGCGGATGCGGGCTACGACTCGATCGTGACGGGCGACCCGGCGCAGGTGGCCAGTCTCATGGAGAAGGAGAAGCCCCACCTGGTGCTCCTCGATCTGATGCTCCCGGGAACCGACGGCATCGAACTGATGGAGACGGTTCCCGAGTTCTCCGAGGTGCCAGTCATCTTCCTGTCCGCCTACGGCCGGGACCAGATCATCGCTCGGGCCCTACAGGCGGGAGCCGCCGACTACGTCGTCAAGCCCTTCTCGCCGACCGAGCTGGTGGCGAGGATCCAGACGGCCCTGCGCCGGCGGACTGCGCCCGGCTGGGCCGAGCCATCGGAGCCCTACGTGCTGGGCGACCTGACGATCAACTACGCCGAACGCAGGGTCTCCGTAGCAGGCCAGGCGATCCCACTCACCGACATCGAGTACCGGCTGCTCTTCGAGCTTGCGGCTAACGCCAGCCGGGTGCTGACTCACGATCAGCTCCTCCAGCGGGTCTGGGGTCCGGGAGGGCCCGGTCACTCCGGCCCAGTGCGCACCGTGGTCAAGAACCTTCGCCGCAAGCTGGGCGAGGACGCCGACAACCCCAGGTACATCATTACCCTGCCGCGAGTCGGCTACCGGATGCCGAAGGCGGAGGGCCTGGAGGAGGAGGCGGGGCCGTGAGCGAAGGAACCCAGTGTGACTGCGCGGCGCGTTTGGACTTTTCGCAGGGAATGAGTGGGCGAAGAGTGCCGGCGCGCATGATCCGGACCCGCAGCCAAGAGCAAGCCGAAGGGAACTCCTGATCAGGCGCAAGAGATGCCTGATGATGGCGGTGACTTCGTGGGTCTCCAGGTATTGGGGAAGCGGCCTGACCTGAGGCTCCTGGTCGGTTCTCTTGGGATGCACAGCCCGCGGGGCCTGCGCCGCTGGCCCTGAGCGTAGATTCCGTCTCGCACGACGGGTCGCGCTGCGCTCAGCGGCTATCGCAGCCTGCGCGGTTCGGACGCCGACGCGCTGGAGACCATCGTCGACGACACGGGGGACCTCACGCTCAGTTACGCCGGCACCACGGCGGCGGACGATGCGATGCATCACTACGCGGTGGTGGCGCTGAGCGTGGACGGGGACGGTCCGCAATCGGCGACCGTGTCGGCGACCACGCCGTCGCGGACGCCTGCCACTCCCGTCATTGCGGGCGCGCCCGCTGCGCCCTCCGCTCTCACGACGCGGCTCAACGGCGCGGGCGGGGTGACGCTGAGCTGGACCGACCCGGACGATGACGGCATCAGCGGCTACCGCATCCTGCCGGGCGTCGACGCGCTCTCGATGCGGGTCATCCTGGAGAACACGGGCTCGGCGGCGGTGAGCTACACGGACACCGCGGCTGCACTCAACCGGACGCACGTGTACGCCGTGCAGGCGCGCAACGCGGCCGGTCTGAGGCAGCTCTCGAACACCGTCAGCGTGACGACGCTGGGCGCGCCCACGGCGCTGGACGTCTCCGCTTCTTCGGGGCGGGTGTCCTTGAGCTGGACCGCTGCCAAACTTGATGATCTCCGCTCGGAGCGGCTCCGCCGTCAGTCATTCGACCGTCTGCTGCTGCGCTCGAAGCACCAGTTGCCCATGCGAATGTGGCTTGGTTTCTGAAACTGCGCGTACCTGAACGTCCGAACCCATCCCAGGCCCCACGCCAACCACTTTCGCCCGGAACAGGCCCATCTAGAACGTGGACCTATTTCTCAAGGGCGTCGTATCGCCGCGATAGCGCTCGCACATCCCTCGGCGCTAGTCGCTCAGCTTCGGGAGTCAGGGGATTTCCTATCCACCATAGAAACCATAACAGCGGCGTTTGAGTGGCTTGCGACTAACTTCGACGGCGCAACCATATCAACGCGATAAGAAGGTCTACGGGACCTGCCCGCACATACCGAGAAGACAATTGGCAAGGCGAGCGATACCCGAGGTGTTGAGGGTGAGCGCCATTCTAGGGACCTTGGCTTTGAGTCTTGCACAACTCTCAGGGTGCATCCCCGTGCCTGCGATTCCCCCTCAAGGTGTAGCGCCGGTATGAGCGTCAGGCTTGCGTGAGCACCTTGTGAAAGCGCGAGCTCCCGACGCGAGTCCACGGAACGCCAGGCCGGTGCCGACCACTATGGGCCAGATACGCAACGCGCCGAGATCCTCGGCTTCTGCGGCAAGTGGGGCACCGCCGCTCCTGAGCACGAATACTTCGACGCCAAGAGCGGGCGGTCGGCGCGGGAGCGCACCAGTCTTCAGCAGGCGCTTGCCGACGCCCAGGATGGCTTCTACGACGGGCTCCTCTGCTACCACACCTCCCGCTCGTTCCGGAACCGCCACGAGGCCGCCATGATCAAGTCCGAATTCCGGCGCGCCGGCGTGACGATCGTCTTTGCCTCACAGGGGATCATCTCCGGCCACCCTCGCGACAAGCTGCAAGAGGGCATTTACGAGGTCATCGACGAGCATCGCTCGGATGAGCTCGGAATGATGGTCGCCGATGCGTGCCGTGCGAAATACGAGCGAGGCGGGGTCAACGGCAAGCCGCCTCTGGGTTACGAGCGCTACCACGGCGAGCCCGGCGACCCTCGGAATGGGAGCCTTGTGATCGACGAAGCGGGCACCGAAACGGTCCGCCTCATCTACGAGCGCTACCTGACGGGCGAACTTTCTTACACCGATATTGCGATTGGTCTGAACCGCGATTTCGCAAAGCCCGGTTCGTCACGGCATACGACGCGGCTTGGCCATTCCTTCACCAGGGGTTCTATTGCGGTGATCCTGCAGAACCGGACCTACCTCGGAGAGACGGTCTGGGCACCCGGCAGCCCCGAAGAGGAGGTCCGGGTCGGTACCCATCCCGCCATCATCGAACGGGACACCTTCGAAAGCGCCTCGGCCATCCGCGCGCGCCGCTCCAACGGCGGCGGACGCCACACGCAGGATCATGTCTACCCCTTGAGCGGCCCGGCCGTTTGCGGTCGCTGCGGCGCGACCTACCACGGCGATATTGGGGGCCGAAATCGGATCCGGTGGATGCGCCACAAGGGCGATGTCGCTTGCGATGCTCACCGAATGTTTAAGGCAGCCTTCCTTGAGGAGCAGTTGGGCACCGTCATTGCGAATCGCTTCGCTCTCCCTGACAACTGGCTCGCGCACTACGAACAGCTGCTCGACACCCCAGTAGAGATGCCGGACCAATCTCTAGCGATGCGACGACTTCGGCAGGCCAAGGCGCGCCTTGATGACATCTATCCATACAGCGACATGACCAAGGCTGAGTACCGCCGCCGCAAGGGAGACATCGACCGCCAGCTGCGTCAGCTCGCACCCCCACAGCCGGAGAAGCGTCTCGATGTCGCTAGGCGCGGCGCCGACCTCCTCCACGATCTCGGTGCATTGTGGTCACACCCTGCCACCACGGACGAGTACCGCAAGCGATTCGTGCAGACGGTCATTG
This sequence comes from Dehalococcoidia bacterium, assembly GCA_965220315.1. GTDB lineage: Bacteria > Chloroflexota > Dehalococcoidia > Bin125 > Bin125 > JAPOXK01. The sequence goes on along the minus strand of CBDCPP010000001.1, from coordinate 1,206,092 downwards.
AGGAGATCCGGCTCGACGATCACGGTGTCGCTGCCGTCCGCCCACGCGACGATTACGCGCCCCTGGTGGCGATCGCCGAGGCTGGGGGTTTTTGGTCGGGGTGGGCAGATTCGAACTGCCGGCCTCACGGCCCCAAACCGCGCGCTCTGCCGGGCTGAGCTACACCCCGAGCCTGCTAGTCCGTCGGACGTAGCGTGCTCTGCGGACGATCTTCACCGTACGGCGCTTGCCGACAGGCGGCAAGGCGGCGGGTAGCACGCTAGGCGCTCGCGCCAGCGTTGGCGGCGCCGATCAGTTCCCCTATCGCTCTTACACCCTGCTCGCGGCAGTACGCTTCCAGTTCCTCAAGCACGGTCAAGGGCGCGTATGGGTCGCGGTAGCTGGCCGTGCCGACCTGCACCGCACTGGCGCCGGCTAGCAGGTACTCGACGGCGTCGCGGCCACTCTCGATCCCGCCGCAGCCGATCACCGGGATGGTGACAGCCGCTGCTGTCTCATAGACCAAGCGGAGAGCCAGCGGCCGGATCGCTGGCCCGGTCAGGCCGGCACTGGGCCGAGCTGTGCGAGGGCGGCGGGTCCGTACGTCGATCGCCATTCCTAGGAATGAGTTGGCGACGCAGAGTGCGTGAGCGCCGGCCTTCTCTGCGGCGCGCGCGATCGGGACGATATCCGTTACTTGCGGAGTGAGCTTGACGATTACCGGAAGCGTGGTGGAGTTCACGACCGCTGCGGTGACGTCCGCTGTGAGTTGAGGATCTTGACCAAACTCCATGCCGCCGATGTCGAGGTTTGGGCAGGAGACGTTAAGTTCGAGGGCGGCGACGCCGGGCACTGCGTCTAATTCGCTTGCGAGGGCGGCGAACTCGCCGACTGTATCGCCAAGGATGTTGATGATCACTGGGACATCCCACGTCGCCCAGATTGGACAGATGTCGCGCACGAGGCGTGAGAGCCCCATGTTCTGAAACCCAATGCTGTTGAGCATTCCGGCCGGGGTCTCGGCGATCCGCGGAGTGGGATTGCCCTGGCGCGGTTTGAGAGTGAGACCCTTTGAGACGATCGCTCCCAACCGCTGGATGTCGAAGACTTTAGCGAACTCGGTACCGTTGGAGAACGTGCCTGAGGCCGTCATCACGGGATTCCTCAGGCACAGGCTGCGCTTGCTATCACGCGCGAGTTCGATCGTTAGGTCCATAGAGCTTTGGGTCCTACCGGGATCTGGCGAGCCGACGTGGAAAACGCAACAGCGCCGCCAGAGGGCGGCGCTGTTCGGCATACAGCTGGATCCATCGGTTCACACGCTGACGGCGTTCTCCTCCGCGACGGGTTCCTCGGAGGCAGGCCGTCGGCGACGAACGACACCCATGTCGTTCCAGCGGGACCGTCCTTCGGCGCCGTCCCAGATTGAATCTTCAGACGAATTGGGAAAGCGGCGCTTGAGACCGCAGAGCTTGCAGCTCCCTGGACTTGATGGACCGTTCGGCGGTTCGATGATCCAGTGATGGTTGCAGGCGCGGTTCGGAGCTATCTGTTGCCGTGCGACGCTGTTCCGTCCCCGACTCGCCCGCTCTTTGCTTTGAGTTCTCATCGTTCCTCCATTGAAGCGGTGACGCATCGGCCTCCTCGTCTCAGCGTGCCGCTTCTCTACTTCCCACTTCCAACATATGAACCGTCTGATCGGGCGTCAAGAAACGGGCTTTCGTACTATGTGCCTCGTGTAATTCTTGACACCACTTTTGTAATGGATACGCTGATTGAGAGATTGGGGATTGATATTTCTCCGGCGATCACAGAGTCGCGTCCTTGTCACAATAGCCGCCAATGAGTCCCGTCATCCGGCTTCGGCGTATAGCTTGACGTCCGGCAACCCCGATTGGTTCCCTGGTCTCGCTTCCGCTCTTGTTTGCGCCCATGATTTTCGTTCTCCCGCGTTACCAGTAGGCACCGCTGGCATCTTGCAATGCGGATCCTGATGCCGATCGCTGAAGAAGTCGCCCTAGCGGTGCTCGGCTACGTGCGAGACCCGCGACTGAGCCACAACGCAAGTCAGCCTCTCCTGCAGCCAGCTCGCGCGGGGCAAGGCAGTCACGCTGCAAGCGGCCGGTGTGGCTCCCGTCGCGATCAACAGGAGGACGCGAGTGCCTGACTCGACGCCGTCGCAGGGAGCGAAGCAGGTGGAGGGGGTCGGGCACATCATCGCCGTCGCTTCCAACAAGGGCGGGGTCGGCAAGACGACCGTGGCGGTTAATCTCGCAGTATCACTCGCTCGGAGTGGGGCCAAGGTCGGTCTGATCGATGCTGATATCACCGGGCCCAACGTCCCTACGATGTTTGGACTTAGCGCGGGTTTCCAAGCGGAGAGTGAGCAAGGGCTGCACCCCATTTCACGCTTTGGCGTGAAGCTCGTTTCGATCGGCTTCATCGTGCCGCGTGCGGCGCCTGTTGTTTGGCGAGGGCCAATGATTGGTACGGCGGTACGGCAGTTGCTTCATGACGTGCAGTGGGGAGAGTTGGACTACCTGCTAATCGACCTGCCGCCTGGCACTAGTGACGCGCCGATGTCTATGGCACAGGAGGCTTCGATCGCCGGAGCAATCATTGTCACGACGCCGCAACTGGTGGCGTTGGAGGATGCGGCAAAAGCCGTAGCGATGTTTGAGAAACTCAACGTGCCGATCTTCGGCATTGTCGAGAATATGTCGTATTACATCACGCCGGATACAGGCCAGCGCGTTGAAATCTTCGGCCACGGCGGAGGGCGAGCCGCTGCCGAGGCGCAGGGAGTCGACTTTCTCGGTGAGATTCCTCTGTCACAGGGCGTGCGCGAGGGTGGAGACAGCGGCCAGCCGATCGCGGAGAGTGACCCCAATTCGGAAGTGACGCGCGCGTTCGGCGGGATCGGCGACAAGATCGTCGCCAAACTCAGCGCACTGGACCTGCTGGAAATCTGAGGAGAGCAAGCTTGCCTAGTATCTTGAGACGGAAGACTAAAGAGTCGGCCCCGGAGCCGGTCCCGGCCGGGGCTGAGAAGACGAGCGTGGAACCAGCTCGTAAGCGTGCCAGTTCCACCGGACGAAGTCGTGGCACACGCGCACGGACGAGTGCGAGTGCCACTTCCACTACGAAGACGACTACTACGAAGACGACGGCGACATCGAGAGGCCGCCGCAGTCCGCGATCGTCCAAGGCCGTATCACGCGGCGGCGAGAATGGGCGAGAGGTAGCTGCCGACGCCGTCGATACAGACCTTAAGGCGTTGTTGACTCGACAGAACGTACTGCTCGAATCGCTTATCGGAGTCCAGGAACGAAACAGCGCTCTCCTGGCAGATCTAGCCGGTCGCGTTTCGTCCAGCCGCGAACCAGGCGGCATCGCGCCGACTGAGTTGACCGTCGGGCTGCGGCCGCGACTCGCCATCTTCGTCGACGTGCCCAATGTTCTTTACGCGGCGGAGCGGTCCGGTATTGAGCTGGACTGGGGAAAGATTGCGAATTTCCTGAGCGAAGGCCGTACGTTGGTGCGTGCCATGGCTTACGCGCCCATCTCCGACGACCCGAACGCTCGCGTGGAGAATGAGCGCTTTGTCGTACCGTTCGTCGATCATGGCTATCGCATCGTCACCAAGCCGCTGAAGCGCTTCAGCGGCGGCGGGGTCAAGGCCAACTTCGATGTGGAACTCGCGCTCGATATTCTCACGTTGGCCGATCGCTTGGATGTCGTAGCATTGGTGTCCGGCGATGGCGATTTCCGTCGTTTGGTCGAGATCGTCGCAAGCCGTGGGGTGCGCGTGGAAGTGGTGGCGTTCGGGCAGAGCACGGCTGCGGACTTGCGTGCGGTCGCCGATCGATACATTGATATCGCTGCCTACGTGCCGGAGTTCAGCGCTAGCTCGAGGTGATCACCAAAGCGCCGTGTCCGTTGCCTTGCTAAATCGGGCGGAAAATACGTTGGCCGTCGCGCCGCTCGGCGTAGCCGAGGCCCGGGTAGGGGAAATGGCCGCTGGCGATCAACGCGCCCTCGCGCTCCGCATTGCGGAACAGTTCGTCTCGTCCACTCGTCGATTTTTCCTTGTCGATGTCAACCCAGAGGGACCAGTCAGGCCGGTTCACTTGTACGGGCGAGTGGGCGGCGTCGCCGAGGATATAGACGCGTTCACCTTCGCTGGCGAGCACGTAGGAAACGTGCCCTACGGTGTGACCACTGGTGGGAATGCTGCTGACATGCCCCGTGGCGGTGTAGTCACCGTCGAACAGCTCTAGCTGGCCCGACTGCTCGATCGGCTCGATCACTTGGTCGTAGAACGCCAACTTTTTCCGCTCATCCGTCGCGGTCCAGAATTCCCATTCCGCTCGCTGGACGACATGTTTGGCATTGGGGAAGTGCGGCACGTTGGTACCGGCCTGCTCCAGCGTGTTCCAGCCGGTGTGATCGAAGTGCAGATGTGTGTGAAGCACTAGATCGATGTCTGCGGGCTGCACCCCAACTTTGGCTAGCAACATGGGGAACGCCGGAGGTACTTCGATCGGCAGACGTGCGGTCTGCTCGTCGCGGAAGCCGATGCCGCTGTCGACAAGGACGGTTTTCCCTTCACTGCGAATCAGCCACACGCCCAAGTTCATTGTGAAGAGGCCGTCAGTGTCGAGGAGGTGCCGGAAGGGTTTCCACTCCTCAATGGTCGACATCGGAAACGACTCGATCGGATCACGACGCGCCCAGGTCTCTTGGAGCGCGATCAGCTCCGCTGCACCGATCGAAAGCTTGCGGAAGTTACTCATAGCGGGGATGCGGATTACGTGACTGGTACGAAGCGGCGCGTGCCGCCTTCGCGTTTGGCGTGACCGAAGCCCGGATATGGGAAGTGATTCACTGCCATCAGCGCCCCTTCCATCTCGATCCGGTCGAGGATGCGGTGGCGGCTCATGCCGGAGTCATTGGGGTCAACATCGAATGCGCACGCCCAATCCGTCATAGTTACTTGGGTGGGATGGTGCGCTGCGTCACCCAAGATATACGCGCGCTCGCCCCCGCTCGCGATCGCGAAGCCGACGTGCCCTGGAGTGTGACCGGGAAGGGGCACGGTAACAATTTCGCTATTCACCGCATACTCGCCATCTACCAAGTCGAGGATCCCAGCCTCCTGGATCGGCAGCAAGTTCGTTGGCGCTTGTCCAAGCTCTAGGTTCTCGTCCTTGATCCAGAAATCCCAATCCTTCTGCTGCATCACGTGCCGCGCGTTGGGGAAGAGTGGGGTGGGCTTCCCGTCCTCGTCGACTGTGTTCCAGCCGGTGTGGTCGAAGTGCAGGTGAGTAAAGAGCACCAAGTCGATATCGGTCGGCTTGATCGAGAGCTCTGCCAGGATGGATGGCAGGGAAGGCGTCCCCAGGATCGGGAACTCGGTAGGGCGCCCCCCGAATCCCGTATCGACGAGCATCGTCTGGCCTTGACTGCGCAACAACCAGCAAGCTGAGTTGAGCGTGATACGGCCCTCGTCGTCGAGGAACTCACCGAAAGCGCTCCAGTCAGTGCCTGGGAAAATATCGGTCGGGGGTAGCTTCATCCAGGTGTCTTGGAGACAGTGAATCTCGACATTTCCGACCAGCTGCTTTTGGTGCTCGCCCATGTGAACCCTCCTCAGCCTTGGTCACGCTGCTTGCGGCGGCGCGCGTCGCGCGCGGCTTTAAGCCGAGCACGTGCGAGGGTAGCGTATTCAGGCGCTGATTCGACGAGCAGCCAGTCACGGCCGTGTGCCTCGGCGGCGACCGCAAGCGTGCCGGCACCGCCGAACGGGTCAAGGATCAGATCGCCCGGTGCCGTGACGAGCTCCACTAGCCGTTTGATCAGTCCGAGAGGTTTCTGCGAGGGGTGACTTCCCTCTTTACGCTCGCTTTTTGGCGTCACGGCGAACTCCCAGAAGTTGCGCAGCTGCTTGCCACCGTTGAGTTCCTTCGCACGCCAGTAATTGAAGGTCCAGCCGGTCGCCTTACTCCGGCCAGAGGGCGTACCGTTGACCGCCCAGATGAGCTGCTCGGTGCTTTCGGTCAACATGCGCGCCGTGATGTTGGGCTGGGCGTTGGGCTTGTACCAGACGATCGAGTTGAGGATGCGGCGATCGAGACCGCTCTGCAGGATGAATCCAAGCTGGTAGATGTTGTGGTAGGTGCCGAAGACGATGATGTTGCCGTTGGGCTTAACTACGCGGCAGACCTCGCGCAGCCATTCCACATTGAAACGGAAAAAGTCATCGTTGCCGAACTGATCCCAGGCCTCTTGCATGGTCACATGCGAAGAGAAAGCCCACCCCAGGCCCTTCTTTTTACTCATGTTGAAGGGCGGGTCGGCGATGCAGTGATCGATACAGGCCTCGGGCCACTCGCGCATGACGGCGAGCGCATCGCCGTGAATCACGCGGTTAGGCCGTGGGGACTTAGTCATGTCACTATTTGATCATGCGGCCTTGATCGGTGGAAGGTGAGAGATGGTGGATGGGTAAATAGTCTCGCATTCCCATGGAGGCGGACCGCTGATTCCGGGCCGCTTTTAGAAGACATCGAGCAACTCGAAGCGAGGCCCATCCTTGCAGCACAGCCGTACGCCTTTGCGTGTGAAAACGGCGCAGCCGTAGCAAATTCCCGTGCCGCAGGCCATCTCCGTCTCCATCAGGATCTGCACCGAGCGGCGCATCCCTTCACGACGCACGATGTCGGCTATGGCGCGGAACATCGGCACAGGCCCGCAGGTCAATGTTTGGTCTGCCCAGGGGAGGTACTGGGAGACGAGATCGGTGACCAGGCCCGCTTTGCCGAGCGAGCCGTCCTCCGTCGCGACGGCGTACTCCACCTCCGGCGGTAGTAGCGCCGCAGGGAACACTTGCTGGGCGGTACGCGCGCCGCAGCACACCACGATGGTTTGCCCCCGGGCTAGTTCTTGGTCCGCGAGGGCGACCAAAGGAGCCATGCCCACGCCGCCACCAGCTAGAAGTAAGTTGCGCGTTCCGGGTCGCACTTGGAAGCCGTGGCCGAGTGGACCTGTCATGAGCAATTGATCATTGCGCTGCTGGGTGGCCATCAGCGTGGTGGTTGTACCGACTACCGTGTAGAGCAGCGCGAACTCGCGGCTCTTACCTTCGCCGCGGAAGCGATAGAACGAAAAGGCACGCGGTAGGAAGGGGTCGAGCCCACCGCGTGGCTGCGCCATAACGAACTGGCCCGGATACGCGGATTGGCAGAATTCGTTGCCCTCGTACCAAGTGACAAACGTGCCTGGGTAGATCTCGTCGGTGTCAATGACACGCGCGAGTCCGTGATGGATCACGATCGTTCAGACTCCAGAGCGCCCCACACTGCTGGTGTGCGGGCGGTGGGCGGGCGTCTCCCTGTGTAATCACCGAGAGGCAGGACGCTGTAGTCGCCGCGATGGGTCACCATCGCCGCAACCGCATGAGTGGCGGTGTCGATGCTCGTGAAGCATGGGATCCGCTCCTCGGCTGCGGCGCGCCGGATCTCAAAGCCGTCCTGCAGCGGCGCGCGCCGCCCCTCTGGAGTGTTGACGATGAAATTCACCGTCTTGTTGCGGATCACATCGACGACGTTGGGACCGACACCCTCCTGCAACCGCGGCACGACCGTCGCTTGGAAGCCGAGTCCCTTCACTAAGTCGGCTGTGCCTGCTGTAGCGAAGATGGTGTACTCCGCAGCGCCGAGGTTGCGGATGATCGGGATCGCGGCGGGCTTGTCGCGGTCAGCGATGCTGAGCAGCGCGGCACCTTCGGGCGGCAGCGCCGCGTCGGCGGCGAGCAGGGCTTTGGCTAACGCGCGCTCGTAGGTGCAGTCGATTCCCATCACCTCGCCCGTCGACTTCATCTCCGGACCTAGATAGGTGTCGACGCCGGTCAGCTTGGACATGCTGAAGACAGGTGCCTTGATCGCGACCAAGTCGCGTGCTGGCCAGAGACCTGGCGCGTACCCGAGTTCGGCTAGCGAGCGGCCGAGCATGATGTCGATGGCGATCTGCACCATGGGCACTGTCGTGACCTTGCTGAGGAACGGCACTGTGCGGCTGGAGCGAGGGTTGACCTCCAGGACGTAGACGTTGCTCTGGTCAGCGTTCTCCTTAGCGTCGCGCATGATCACGAATTGGATGTTCATCAAGCCACGGACGTTGAGGGCTGGCCCGATGCGCTCCGTGAACTCGACGATCGTCTCGATCTCATGAGGGTGCAGGCTGGGTGCCGGGTAGACGGCCATTGAGTCACCGGAGTGCACGCCTGCGCGCTCGACATGCTCCATAATCCCAGGGATGAGGACCTGCTTTCCGTCACAAATCGCGTCCACTTCCACTTCCAAGCCCGCGAGGTATTTGTCGATGAGCACCGGTTTATCCGGCGAGGACTCCAGCGCGTGGTTCATGTAGCGAGCCAGTTCGCCCGCGTGCTGGACGATCTCCATCGCCCGTCCTCCGAGAACGTACGAGGGTCGCACCAGCACGGGGTAGCCTAAAGATTGCGCCGCCACCACAGCGTCCTCCACGGATCTCACGGCGATTCCCGGGGGTTGGGGAATGCCGAGTCCCGCCAGGAAGGCCTCGAAGCGCTTACGGTCCTCGGCACGGTCGATCGCTTCGGCGGATGAGCCGAAGATGGGGAGCGCCGCAACGCTGAGTGGCAGGGCGAGGTTGATCGCTGTCTGCCCGCCGAACTGTAGGATGCTGGGGATGTCCACGTCGGGATCGCGGCGCTCGTTGTCCAGGATGTTGCGGACGCTTTCCTCGTCGAGCGGCTCGAAATAGAGCCGGTCGGACGTATCGAAATCTGTAGAGACCGTTTCGGGGTTGCTGTTTACCAGGATGGCGGCGTAGCCGGCGCGTTGTAGGGCTTGTGCCGCCTTGACGGAACAGTAGTCGAACTCGATCCCTTGGCCAATCCGAATCGGACCGCTCCCCACCACAAGGGCGGCAGCGCCCTTCTGCGGCAGCGCCTCATTCTCCTCCTCGTATGAGGAATAGAAGTACGGCGTTTCTGCGTCGAACTCAGCAGCGCAGGTGTCGACCATCTTGTAGACAGGACGGATTCCCCAGCCGAGGCGCTGCTGGCGCACTTTGTCCGTTACCGAGCCCGCAAGGTTTGCGATCTGCTCGTCGCTAAAACCGGCACGCTTCGCCTCGCGCATGAGTTCAGGATCAAGCGGTTCACTCAACAGTCGTTGCTCTAACTCGATTAACTCCAGCAACTGGTCCAAGAACCACGGGTCGACGCAGGTCTCCCGCGCCAGCGCGATCGGATCGGGGCGTCGGCGCAGGGCGGCGGCAAGCTGCCAAAGCCGGTTGTCGGTTGCGCGTGCGGCGGCCGCAGCGGGCTCTTCGCCTGAGTGGTCTTCCCACAGCAGGCTGCGGCCGCCGATTTCCAAGGATCGCACCGCTTTCTGCAGCGCTGCTGGGAAAGTACGATCGATCGCCATGACTTCGCCGGTTGCTTTCATCTGCGTTCCGAGTGTGCGGTCACCGGCGCCGAATTTGTCAAAGGGCCAGCGCGGAATCTTCACGACGCAGTAGTCGAGCGCGGGTTCGAAAGCGGCAGTCGTCTTGCCAGTGACGGCGTTGCGGATCTCGTCGAGCTGCTTGCCGACCGCGATCTTGGCCGCCACTCGTGCGATCGGATAGCCGGTCGCCTTGCTCGCCAGCGCCGATGAGCGACTGACGCGCGGGTTAACCTCGATTACGTGGTAGGGGAGAGAGCCGTCGTCCGGCCCTTCTCGTTCCCATTCGATAACGTCGGAGCGGGGGGCGAGCGCGAATTGAACGTTACAGCCGCCCTCAATCCCGAGCGCGCGGATGATGCGGAGCGCGGCGGAGCGGAGCTGCTGGTAGTCCTTGTCCGACAATGTCTGGCTGGGTGCCACCACGATGGAGTCGCCGGTGTGCACCCCCATTGGGTCTAGATTTTCCATGTTGCAGACGGTGATGCAGGTGTCTGTAGCGTCGCGCATCACCTCGTATTCGATCTCTTTCCAGCCCAGTAGCGAGCGTTCGACTAGTACTTGGTCGATAGGGCTGGCGGCGATGCCGTTACGCACGAGCGTCTCGAACTCGGCTTCGTCATGCGCGACGCCGCCGCCGGTTCCGCCCAAGGTGTAAGCGGGGCGGATCACTGCGGGAAGCCCGATGATGGGTAAAGCCTCGATCGCTTGATCCAACGTTGTGACCGTGCGACTCGGTGGCGAAGGCTCGCCGATCTGGTTCAGGATCGTCTTGAAGCGCTCTCGATCCTCCGCATCCTTAATCGTCTCCAATGGCGTGCCCAGTAGTCGCACGTCGTGCTCCGCCAGCACACCGGCATCGGCGAGCGCGACGGCGAGGTTGAGAGCAGTCTGACCGCCAAGCGTCGGGAGCAGTCCGTCCGGTTTCTCGCGCTCGATGATCCGCGTCAGCACATCGACTGTAAGCGGCTCGATGTACACGACATCCGCAACGCCTTCGTCGGTCATGATCGTAGCGGGGTTGGAGTTGACGAGAACAGAGGTCACGCCTTCTTCGCGCATTGCCTTACAGGCTTGCGTGCCGGCATAGTCGAATTCGGCGGCCTGCCCGATCACGATCGGGCCACTGCCGATCACCAGCACTTTCTCCGGCTTACGCGGACGCGTCTGGGCATGCGGCTCAGCCATAGGGTGCGTCTCCGCTCTCGCCGAGCGCCTTGTGTGACGATCCTGCCTCTTCGGTTGGATCGGAGGTCAGCCAGCCGCGCCAGATGGCGCTGAGGATCGCCATGCCCAAGGCCAGCGGCAGCGTAATCAGCGGGACAACCACTGTGAGCACTGCGCAGGTGGCGTCGCGGTGGCCGTCGGCGAAGCAGGCGACGCCAAAGCCGAGTGAGGTCAGTCCACCCCCGGCCGCCGACAAGGCGCCGAAAAACCCGAGCAGGGCTAAATCTGCGCGGATGCTCACACTGACCCTTTTTGTACGAGGTCTAGGAAGTCGTCAAATAGGTGGTTGTTGTCGAGCGGCCCGGGCGAGGCCTCTGAGTGATACTGGATCGAGATCAAGGGGTATTCGTCATGCGTGATTCCCTCGACAGTATCGTCGTGGAGATTGACGTGACTGACGCGTGCCCCCCCACGGAGTCCGTCCGGATCAACCGCGTAGCCATGGTTTTGCACCGTGATCGAGACGCGCCCGCTGGCCAACTCCCGTACAGGATGGTTACCGCCGCGGTGTCCGAATTTGAGTTTGAACGTGTCGGCGCCCAACGCCCTGGCGATCAATTGGTGGCCCAAACAGATCCCCATGAGTGGGACCCGTCCTAGGAGCTGGCGCGTGGTCTCGATCTGGGCGTCGCGGAGGGCGGGGTCGCCAGGTCCCGGGGAGAGCAAAACGCCGTCTGGCTCGATCGTCAGAATCTTCTCAGCGGAGGCGGTCACCGGAAGGACCGTGACCCGGCAGTCTCGCGCCTGCAAATGGCGCAGGATGTTGTACTTCAGACCCTCATCGAGAACCGCGATATGGTAGCGCCCGTGCCCCTGCGCCGGATCGATGGGCCCGCTGTGCCAGCCGTACGGCTTGGGCGTGCTTACGGCATCGGCGAAGTCCTGACTGTCGTAAGCGGGGAGGTCGGCGAAGCGCGCGCGCGCGCGCTGCACCCCGTCCAAATCCGTGACCACACCTTGCATCACACCGCGTGCGCGCAATGCGCGCGTCAGCGCGCGCGTATCGACGCCGGATAGCCCCGGGATACCGGCGGCGAGCAGATACTCGTGCAGTGTGACCCCGCCGTGGGGGTGACTGGGGCTGCGGCAATCGTTGCGGACAATGAGCGCGCGCGGCTGCACGCGAGCGCTCTCGTCGATCGGCGGTTCCAGGCCATAGTTCCCGATTAGCGGATAAGTCAGGGTGAGGACTTGGCCGGCATAGGAGGGGTCGGTCAGCATCTCTTGATACCCGGTCATCGCGGTGTTGAAGACAGTCTCGCCCCAGGCGTCGCCAGCCGCGCCGATACGCCGTCCTAAGAAGACGCGCCCGTTTTCGAGTACCAGTGCGGTGTCTCTTGTCATGCGGGCGCCTCTCCCGCACGCGTGTCGAAAACGAGACGGCCATCTAGCACGGTGGCGACTACGCGCCCTGTGAGAGTTCGTCCGGTGAGAGGCGTATTTTTTCCGAGTGACGCGAACCGCTCCGGGTTGACGACCCAGCGTGCAGCTGGGTCGATGATGGCGAGGTCACCTGGTGCGCCCTCCGTCAGTGTGCCGAGACCCCGGCGCGATTCGCGATCGAGTCCCCAAGCGCGGACGGGCCCGATCGTCAGACGTTCGATCACGGTTCCGAGTGTCAGCTTGCGCTCGGCCACAAGTGTTCCTAAGACTCCGAACGCCGTTTCGAGGCCACTGATCCCATAGGCCGCATACTGGAATTCGCATTGTTTATCGGGAAGTGCGTGGGGTGCATGATCGGTGGCGACTGCGTCCAGCACTCCTGTTGCCAGTGCGTCGATGCAGGCCGCGACGTGCTCTGCGGGCCTCAGGGGCGGGGCGACTTTTGCGTTGGTGTTGTAGGAGGCGGGGGCGAGGCCGTTGGTCGCATCTCCTGCAACGGCGGCATCGGTGAGGAAGAGGTGGTGTGGCGTGACCTCCGCGCTGATTCGCAGGCCATGTTCCTTGGCTGTGGCTACGGCCGCGCAGCTGGCGGCTGTGCTGACGTGTGCGAAGTGCAACTGAGCGCCTGTCAGCTCGGCTAGGCGGATATCACGTTCGAGCATCGCGAGTTCCGCCGCTGCGGGTTGTCCCGACAGTCCGAGGCGAGCGGAGACAGCTCCCTCGTGCATCGCGCCGCGCTCTCGCCCTGCCCCGGCGATCGCAAGATCCTCGCAATGCTCGCTGATCGGTAGGTCCAGGGTGGCGGCGTAGTCAAAAGCGCGGCGGGCGACGCCCGCGTCGGCGATACCTTCGCCGTCGTCGGAATAAGCTACGACGCCTGCAGCGCGTAGCGCTTCCATTTCCGCTAGCTCTTTGCCTCGTCGTCCCTTTGTGATCGCACCGATGGGTAGGACGCGCGCCGAGGCTCCTCGGGCCCGCTCCAGCACCTGCGCCACGACCGCGGCGCTATCCATCGTCGGATCGGTGTTGGCCATGGCGCACACGGTGGTGTATCCGCCGCGGGCGGCGGCGATCGTACCCGAGGCGATGGTCTCCTTGTGCTCGAAACCCGGCTCGCGTAGGTGCGTGTGCAAATCGACGAAGCCGGGAGCAACCACGAGACCAGTAGCATCAAAGACCGGAACCTTGGCGGCCAATTCGGCACCTACTGCCGCAACGCGGCCGTCACGGACGAGAACGTCAAATATCCCGTCGACACCGTTGGCGGGGTCGATGAGGCGCCCCCCTCGCACAAGGATGTCTGTCGGTGGTGTCATGCGCCGCCTCGCGCGAGCAGGTAGAGCACAGCCATGCGCATGGCCACACCGTGTTGTACCTGCCGCTCGATCTCACTCTGCAGGCCGCGGGCGACGTCCGGAGAGATCTCGACCCCTTCGTTCAACGGTCCGGGGTGCAGCACCGGTGCGTTTTCCCGGGCGAGCCCAAGGCGCTCTTGAGTGATTTGGTAACGGCGCGCGTATTCCCGGAGCGAGGGAACCTGTACACCCGCTGCCCGCTCGTGTTGGAGCCGCAGCGCCATTATCGCGTCGGCGCCTTCTAGCGCCCGGTCTAAATCGTCGTCGATGCTGACGGCAGGTAGGCCTAGCGGATGCTTTTGGTTGAGTCCCAGTGGTAACAGTGACTGCGGACCGACTAGTGTGACCGTGGCTCCGAGTCGCGTCAGTGTCCAAAGATTCGAGCGTGCGACTCGCGAGTGCTTGATGTCTCCCACTATGCAGATGCGCTTATCTTGGAGATCCCCGAGTGCTTTTTGCAGGGTGTAGGCATCGAGTAGAGCCTGGGTGGGGTGCGCGTGGGCGCCGTCGCCTGCGTTGATGATGTGGGCGGCGCTGTGGCGCGCAGCGAGATAGGGTGCTCCTGCTTGCGAGTGCCGCATGACGACGATATCTGCTCCGAACGCCCCGATCGTGCGGACGGTGTCGATGAGCGACTCGCCTTTCTCCACGCTGGATCCCTTGGCGCTGAGATTGATCACGTCTGCGCCTAGGATCTTGCCTGCCAGCTCGAACGAAGCCCGGGTACGGGTACTGGCCTCGTAGAAGAGGGTGACCACGGTGATGCCTCGCAAGGCTGGCGTGCGTGCGACACGGCGCTGTAGGACCTCCTCCATTGCAGCGGTGCTCTGCAGCAACCGCTCGATCTCAGCGGTATCGAGCACGTCGACATCGAGGAGATGGCGATGGCGCCAGGAAACTTGTTCGCCTGTGGGACCGCCGGCAGGGGCGGGACTCACAGGCGATTCTGTTCGAGGTTGAGTGATCACGACCGCGCCTGCCTATGCCTGTGTGCTTACAGCAGGCGTACGCGACCGCAAGACGACTTCGTCGCGTCCGTCCGTTTCGGCAAGGCGCACGAGCACCTCGTCTTCACGATGGGTAGGTAAGTTCTTACCGATGTAATCTGGCCGGATCGGTAACTCGCGGTGTCCGCGATCGATTAGTACGGCGAGTTCGATTGCGGCAGGCCGGCCATAGTCGATCAAGGCGTCAAGTGCCGCCCGGATGGAGCGCCCAGTGAAGAGTACGTCGTCCACTAATACGATGACGCGATCGTCGATCGCGGCGGGCAGGACGCTGGTGCGCAGCGGTGCGGTTGCATTACGGAGAGGGATGTCGTCGCGGTGAAGGCTGATGTCAAGAGCACCGGTGGGTGGCGGCGCGGTTGTAAAGTTACTGATCGACTGTGCGATCCTCTCGGCCAGTGGCACGCCGCGCGTGCGCATGCCGATTAGAACGGGCGGCGCCTCCTCGGGATGCCGCTCCACGATCTCGTGGCTAATGCGTACGAGAGTGCGCTGGAGCGCGTGCGCGTCAAGGACTTCGGTCTCCGTGACGCTGGTCACGAAGTGCACTCTTGGCCGCTTGCTGCGGATCGTTCAGAGAAGGATCGGTCAAACGTTTGATGAGGAAAGGTCATGCACATATGCCGCCACCGCTGTCCTTTCCGGCCTCACGGGACCGGTCTTAAAGTCCAACGACGATTGCCTTGAGGAGATTAGCACGGCGAGTTGTTCATGGAGCGTCGACTGCTCTACACCCCTGCGTCGCGCGGTCGTTGAGAAGCATGAACACGCGCATTCTTAGCAGGAAGCGACGAGTGAATTCCGGGGCTGGACTTCGAAAGCGCACGTCTCTCCTATTGGCATGCGGCGGCGCGGTGGGTCGTACACTGTGTAGCGACGCCGAGGCGGGCGGCGGCTAGATCGCGCGCGAGATGACGACAAGGCGACCGCTGATTGGTGCCTTACTCCCTGCGTTTGGAATCGCCGTCGTGCTGACAGGGGCATTCGCTGGCGCCTGCTCGGACGATGACGCTCTTGGCTCCAGCGCTCCCCCGCCCGACAGCGCAGCTCCGCTCATCCTAGATGTCGATCGAGTTCCGGAACCTGTCGACTTTGTCAACGACCCGGTGCTGGAGGCGTACCTGCTACGGGACACTCCGGAGGTGCCTGAGCGTTTCGTCGAGGTCGAGCGCGGCGACCGCCAACCTATTCTCTCCCTTGGCCGCGTCCAGGCGGCCGCTCGGGCGAGCTACGTCAGTGGCATTACACACGAGCACTTAGCGGTCGACGTGCTACGGATTCAGTTCGATATCGAGCCAATGGGATTTTTCACAGCCTTTGTTGAGGCGCTGGTGCAGGATCCTAATTTCCACGATTTGCGGCGTATCGGGGTGGTGCGAGGCGTTGGCGACAGCGCCAGACACTTCGCATTCACTCTGGAAGGCGATGATGCCGAGGTGACGGCGCTTCTGAGAGGAGAGATCGTCGTCCTGCTTTTCTACCGGCGCCCGGCCGCGTTCCGGCAACCGCTCGATCTCTCGTCGCTACTCGTGACGGTCGATCTGCTGATCCAATTCGATGCGCAGGCGGCGACTACTGGGAGCTAGGCCAGGTGGCTGATGCGCTACGGGTTCTCGGTCTGCTGCATCTCTGGTGGCAGTAGATTGGGGATCCCGTCCTCAATGGGGTACTGGAAGTCGATCGACTTTGAGTAGAGATGGCCCCGTAGAATCTCGTTCTCGTCTTCAGGATCGAGTTCGTCAATGACGAGATCAAGTGGCTCCTTCGTCACCGGGCACACCAGGATCTCGACCAAGTCCCGCTGCATGGAGACATACCTTGTTCTCTAGGTCCGATTCGCTGTTCTTCCGCTGATCCTAACAGCTGAACCCTTCAATAAGACGTGGCGGACCTCTGAAGATTCCCTCTACGGGGACGGTCAGGCGCCCGCACGTCCTAGCGAATATGTGATCCGTCCCTTAGCGACGAGACGCTCACCGTCATCGTGGATCTCAGCGTCCCCGACGGCGAGGCTACCTCCCTTACGGAGGATCGTGCCGCTGATGAATAACGTGCTCCCATTGGCAGGGCGCAGATAGGAGATGTTCAGTTCGGCGGTGCCGCGCATGATGTCACCGCGCACGCAGAGGGTCCGCACTGCCGACACGACCGCGATGTCGATGAGGGCCGCCATGATGCCGCCGTGCACACCGCCAGCCGCACCGCCTACTAGGAGCGGAGAGATAGGGAGCCGGAACTCGGCCCGTCCTCGTTCGATGGAGGAGAGCTCGGCACCGAACAGCGCCTGTCCGCCGATCATTTGATAGGTCTGCCGGATACGATCAAGCGACTCAAGCCAGTCGGGCTCAGTGCCCTGAGCGTCTGTAGCACGGTCGCTGGCGGTGTCGGTCATGTGCTCTCGGAATGCGGCCGTCCACCGCTTCGACTATGGCCGCACGTCACGATAGCGCAGTCTCTCGCTTGGGACCGCTTCGGACGGGCAAGCGAAGCGCTTCCTCACCCAAGGGGCCAGCCATTCGGGCAGGGGAAAGGCGCGCGTTCAGGGTAAGAATTGGCGCAGCACAAACCAAATGTTGGCGGGGCGCTCTGCCAGTCGCCGCAGGAAGTAGGGATACCAGTGCTCGCCGTATGGCAGGTAGATGCGAACGGGGTACTGCTCGCGTAAGAGGCGCTCCTGCAGTAGCGGCCGTACTCCGTAGAGTAGCTGGACTTCCCAGCGATCCGCCTCGATATGGCGGCGGAATGCAAGTGAGCGGGCACTTGCGAGCAGTGGCTCGTCGTGAGTAGCGACGGCGATAAAGCTGCCGCGGGCGAGACTCTCGGGTGCGAACGCCGCTCGCAGCAGCCGCTGATAGGCTTTGAAGACCGACTTCCGCGACTGGTAGGCAATTGCTTTCGGCTCATCGTACGCGCCCTTGACGAGTCGCACCTGAGCGGTCCGATCGTCTAGGAGCGTATGGAAGTCGGTCGGAGTGCGATGGAGATATGCTTGCAGTGCGACGCCGAGGCTTTCGTGTCGTTGGCGTACTGCACTGTAGAGCGCGAGTGTTGGGTCGACCGCATTCGAGCGCTCCATGTCGAGTTCCACGCTCGCCCCGGCTGCCTCCGCGACCGCGGCAACTCGTTCTAAGTTACGCTCGGCCAAGCCAGCATTTAGCTGCAGACCGATGAGCGACGGCTTAATCGCGATCTTGGTCTGCTCACTGATCGCTGCTGCGGCGACCAAGTTGACCAATGCTTCATATTCCGCCACTGCCGAGGCGGTCTCGGCCTCGGTAACAACGTCTTCGCCGAGGTAAGAGAAGGTCACGCTGTAGCCCCGATCGATGAGGGAACAGGCGGTTGCGATCGCGGCATGGGCGTCGCTTCCTGCGATAAAACGGTTGACCAGCCGTCCCGCGTATGGCGCGCGCTCGATCGCATCGCCGATGGCAGACTTTCCAGCCATCCAGAGCAGGACGGGTCTGAGGAAGTTCATGCGGATCAGGGTGAAGCCAGCGGGGACAGAGCGCGAGCCAGCGGGCAGATTTATTAGCCCTGCCGCTGTTTGTTGCGGGGATTTTTCTTATTAATGATGTAGACGCGACCTTTCCGTCTGACGATCTGGTCGTCTCTCGATCGTTTCTTGACGGAAGCGCGAACCTTCATGCGTTCCTCCGGTGTCGCTGTCACCCTAGCACAGCGCATTCGCAACGACTGTTTCGAGAGCAGACCTCCGTCGATTACCGCAGGGCCGCCGATTGGCGAGCCGGTAGCATGTCAGCGTGACTACAAATGATCTCATCGTTACTACTGGGGCTGCTGACACTCTCCTCAATGAGATACGTCACGCTGGCTGCTTTGCCCTCGACACGGAGTTTGTCTCGGAGCGCACATACCGACCACGGCTGGCGCTGGCGCAGATCGCAACTCCCGACCGTGTTGCGGCGATCGATCCACTCGTAGTCGAGGATCTCGGTGAGCTGTGGCGACTCGTCGCCGACCCGGCTGTCGTCACTATTGTGCACGGCGGCGAGCAGGAGGCGCGATTTTGCCGTCTAGCGACAGGATGCCTGCCGGCCGCTTACGTCGACGTGCAGCTCGCTGCGGGGTTTGTCGGAGAGCGGTTTCCGATGTCGTACGCAAACCTCGTCGAACGCGTCTTGGATCAGCGACCACGACAAGGACAGGCGCGAACGGATTGGCTACGGCGTCCCCTGGCCGATTCGCAGCTGGACTACGCGTTGGAGGATGTGCGTCATCTGCATGCGCTGTGGGGTCAGCTAGAGCGGTTGCTTGATGCGCGCAACCGTCGGTCCTGGCTGGAGGAGGAAGAGGGTCGCCGCTTGGCCGCAGTCGAGCGCGATCTGATCGGTGCACGGTGGCGCCGTGTAGCGGGCGCACAGAAGCTTAGTCGTCGCGGTTTGGCGGTCGTCCGTGAGCTTTCGACTTGGCGGGAACAGGAAGCCGCGCAGCGCAATCAACCCCGTGCCTGGGTCCTCTCCGATCACTTGATCGTCGCGATCGCGGAATTGCTACCGCGGTCGCTTGCCGATCTCCGGCGCCTGCGCGGCCTTGATCGCGTCAAAGATCGGTACGCGGCAGCCTGGCTGGCTGGCGTCGAGCGGGCGTTGGCGCTTCCCGAGAACGAGCTTCCCGCCAGAGGCCGCCCGCCTCGGAAAGAGGCGCAGGTACGGATGTTGGGGCTCCTGCTTGAAGCCGTGTTGGAGTCGCGCTGCGCTAAAGCGAAGATCGATACATCCCTTGTCGGCGGAGCGAGCGACCTGCGCGACTTGGTGCGCTGGCACCTCGGTGGCAAGCAGGGAGGGGTGGACCTTGCCTTGATCGAGGGTTGGCGGGCCGAGTTGGTCGGCGATCTATTCGAGCAGGCGCTGCAGGGCCAGGTTACCGTGCGCGTGCGCGACGCATGGGCGCGAGATGCGCTCGAAGTCGCACCGTGCGAGGGTGCGAGCTGAGCGACTTCTCTCGAGTGGCCGTACGGTCTCGTTTAGTAGGAAATGCAGGCCGTGTTTTTCCATGCGGCAGTTCGATTCCTAGCGCAGCGCTGGAGGCGATCGGAAAATGAACGGCGAATCCGGATGGACCGTATTGCTCGGTCTACACCGCGGGCACGTGCCCGCGGCGGTAGTTGCTTCACCTATTCACATTCGACCGCGCTGTACTAGCGTCTCCTCGATCGACTGGCGCACCGCCGCGCGCTCGGTCTCCAGGGTGGTACTCGTGTCGACTGGGTAGGGTGGCTGCGCTTGCGTAAGCGAGCGCAGGTTCGCGGGAAGCGCTGCGATCTCGGCAGCTGCGCGGTCGCGGGCGGTGTGGAGTGAGCCGGATCCGACTGGGAGGCGCTGACCGTGCCGCATGACGGGCATCAACAGCGGACGTCCAGCGAGGCGTTCGCCGTACCGCGCGATCGTGTCGCGTGTGGCGGTGCCGTTCTCTTCTGAACGGAATACTTGCTTCCGCCCCGGCAGGACAGACTTGTTTGGCGAGAGCTTCATCCGGCTCCGGCCCGCGTACTCCGTCAACTTGTAGGCGCTATCGAAATGCGGCGCATCCTCTGAGACGCCCATGTGCGTGCCGACCGCATACGCGTCGACGGGCGCGCCGCCGGCCTCTAGGCGGGCGATCGCGTATTCGTCGAGGTTGCTGCTTGCGACGATGCCGACACGCTGCAGGCCTGCCGCGTCCAGCATCACGCGCGCCTGCTTCGAGAGTGCGAGCAAGTCGCCGGAATCAAGCCGGATGGCGCTCACGCGGAAGTCTCGCCCCACCTCTGCCGCTAGCCGCACGACTTCACCCACACCGGCCAGCGTGTCGTAGGTATCGGCAAGCAGCACTGTCTCGGGGTAAAGAGACGCGTATTGGCGGAACGCTTGGGCTTCACTTTCGTGCGCTTCAATGTAGGAGTGCGCCATGGTGCCGCTGGCGGGGATGTCGTAAACCTGTGCTGCCAGCACGTTCGACGTGCCGGCAGCACCGCCGATGAAGGCAGCCCGGGCCGCCTTCATGCCGGCGTCGGTACCGTGTGTGCGTCGCATTCCGAACTCGATCACCGGCTTGCCGCATGCCTCTTGCACTACGCGTGCGGCCTTGGAGGCGATTAATGTTTGATAGTGGATCTGGTTGAGCAGGAATGTCTCTACGAGTTGCGCCTGCGGCAGTGGCCCGAGCACTTCGAGGATCGGCTCGTCCGCGAACACGACTGTTCCCTCTGGTACGGCGTAGACGTCGCCTTCAAACCTGAAGCTGGCCAGTTCGTCGACGAACTCGCGTTCGAATTCTGGCAAGGAAGCGAGGTACTCTCGCGCCTCTTCCGAGAAAGACAGTGTCTCAAGGAAATGCAGCGCGTCGTCTAGCCCTGCCGCGACCAGGAAGTTGCGAGTCTTGGGCAGTCGGCGGGCAAAGAGGTCGAAGACGGCGGTCTCAGTGAGTCCTTCACGCAGATAGGCCTGCACCATCTTGAGTTGGTAGAGGTCGGTCAGCAGCGCCGCGTTTCCGTCGTGGATCCACGCCCTCGCGCTACCGTGCTCCTGGGAGCGGGACCTTTTAGGAGACGAAAGGACCATTGGACCAGCTGCTGAGCTAGACGGCGGAGAGAACCTGTGCTCCCGCTGCCCGCATCTCCTCAACGGCGCGCTCGCCGTCGCCGGGCTGGACGTTTGCGGCTCGGGTGCCGTCAAGGATCAGGTGTACCTCGAAACCGGGTTCCTTCAAGCCGTCCAGCACGCTGGCACGGACGCAATAGTCCAGCGCGACGCCGCAGACCCAAACCCGCTGCACACCGTGCTCACGCATGCGGTCCGCGAGTTCGGTGCCGTCGAAAGCCGAATAGGCTTCCTTATCTGGGTTATTTCCCTTGTCGACGATGATCGCGTTCGCCGGCAAGCTGACATCCGGGTGGACCTCCGCACCCCCGGTGCCCTGCACACAGTGCACCGGCCACGGCCCACCGCGCTCCTCGAAGCTGCAATGCACGGGCGGATGGTAGTCGCGTGACGCGAAGACCGGGACGTCAGCTTCCCCGGCGACTGCGATCCAGCGATTGATGAGCGGCATGATCTCGAGGCCGTCCTCGAGTGGGAGCAGTCCACCCGGCAAGAAATCGACCTGCATGTCGACGATTAGCAATGCGTCCCCTTGCTTGAGATCCGGATCACTCATGGCAGACTCCCTTCGACTCCTGCGTCTTGTCTCGTAACGGCGTTACGCCACCGGCAGAATACTGCTCGCTGACGGTAAGACGAGGTCACCGACCCCGCAAATTCATCTTCGCCATTCAGGTGTAGGGTAGGTCGACCGTCGCCCAGGACGACTCAAGGGCGGGCACGCGGTACTTGGTTGTCTTAGGGATCAAACCTCGCTCTGTCACGCGCGGCAGCAGCGCTTCCAGCCGGCGCAAGCGTCGTTGCCAGAGCAAGCGCAGAAATACGCGCTCGATGCGCCTATCGACACCGTGGTGGATCAGCCGCAAGTGGGTACCGGCTGAGCACAGCGTCAAGATCCATTCGACCGTTTCGTTCGCCCGTCCTGTGGAGCGCACGATTCGCTGCGGCTCTTCCACTTCGACGAGCGGCCCGGCTTTGCTGCCGTGCCAGGCGTCCAGGCAGATACGCGCCGTCAGGGACTGCCAAACGCGCGATTGAGGGTAGGGAAACTGTTTCTCGAGGGCGATCACCGTCATCGGCTTTCCCAAGCCAGTGTGGGGGCGGAGCTATGCGGGTTCGGACTTGTGCTGCTTCAGGAACGATCCAAGCCGGTCAACGGCTTCCTGCGCTTCGGGCATCGTGGCCCACATGTGGTGCCAGACGTGGAACATCTCTGGCCAAACCTCCTCGGTTACCGCTACACCTGCCTCCCGGGCTTTCTGAGCAGTGCGGGTGGCGTCATCCAAGATGATCTCCGCGTCCCCTACTTGCATGAGCAGGGGCGGCAAACTTCGCAGATCGGCGAATATCGGCGACGCTAGAGGCGAGCGGCGGTCATGCCCTCCCAAGTAATGCGAGGCCATGACTTCCAGGATCTCGTGGGTCAGGCGCGGGTCTGCCGTCTTGCGGGTCACCATCGACTCACCGCTCAGCGTCAGGTCGGTCCAGGGCGAGATCAACACGGCCGCGTTCGGAAGCGGGTCACCGGCGTCTCGCGCCGCGATCATCGTTGCGAGTGTCAGACCGCCGCCGGCGGAGTCGCCGACGATATAGGTTGAACTAGCAGACGCGGGCCCGGTCGGGCCATTGGCGTGCATCCAGCGATAAGCGGCCAAGCCGTCATCGACCGCAGCCGGGAAGGGGTCCTCTGGTGCGAGTCGGTAGTCGACGATCAGCGCCGCGCACCCGCTGGCGTGTGAGATCGCGGCAGCGAGATCTCGGTGGGTAGCGATGTTGCCGATCACATAACCCCCACCGTGGAAGTGCAGAACACGATGCTCGGGGTTTGCCCCCGTTGCGACTACCCACTCACCCGATACGCCTCCCGCATCGACAGATGTCAGGGCCGTGTTTTCCGGCATTGGCCACTCAGCAGCGTTGTAAGCGGCGCGCAACTCTTCGATACTCAGTTTCGGATCTAGTGAGGGCGCAGCGCGCATATGCTCCACGATCGCTTGGAACTCCGAGGAGACCATCGCTGTCGTCCTTTCTTCACTGCGCGCTGTCGGGCGGATCCAAGAGTGCACGGCTCGATTGTCCATATGGTAGTCGATGGGTCGGGGTGCTCCGGTTTTGCCGCGCGTAGTCCCTCTAAAAGACGGGTGCTACTCTGAGCCACGACATCGCCTTGGATAGCAGTCAAAGGCGCCCGGCGGTGGGCGATGAAGGAGAGTGGGCATGGCCCAGGAGATGAAAGTCGACCCGATCACCTTCGAAGTGCTCCGCAACGCGTTCGCAGCGGTCAGCAACGAGATGGCTTTGGTTGTGGCTAAGACTGCTTACTCCACGCCTGTTAACGAGGGCCGAGATTTCTCCGGCTCCGTGTACGATCGGTGGGGCAAGCTCGTATCCCAAGGGGAGTTCGATCTTCCCGCCTTTGTCGGCCTGACCATGCTGACGGTCCCGGAGGTGATCCGCGCGATCGGTATCGAGAGTATGAAGCCCGGCGACATTTACATGATTAACGATCCTTACGTCGCCAGTACGCACTGCAACGATATTCACCTGGTCAAGCCGATCTTCTACGAGGGAAAGTTAATCGGTTTCACAACCTCCACTGCCCACTGGTCAGATGTGGGAGGAGTCGCTCCAGGCTCCCTCAACGCCCGTGCGCGCTCGCATTTCGAGGAAGGTGTGCGCATTCCGGCACTGCGTATCTACCGGGAGGGTGTGCTGAACAAGGATGTGCTCAGCATCTTGCTGGCGAACATGCGGCAGTCCTGGGAGCGTGTGGGTGATCTCAACGCGCAGACGGCTGCGGTCAAGGCTGGCGAGGCGCGCGTCCTGGCCTATGTGGAGAAATTTGGCATCCAGACCGTGCTTGACACGATGGAGGATGTACAGAACCACTCAGAGCGCCTCGCTCGCCGCTCTTGGAGTAACCTTCCGGACGGTATCTACGAGTCCGAGGACTTCATCGACCAGGACATCCACACTGGTGAGCCCAAGCGCATTGCACTCAAGCTGACCATCGAAGATGACCACGCGATCTTCGATCTCACCGACAGCGACGGTGCCGCCGAGGCGGCTATCAACTGCACGATTGCCGCAACGACATCGGCCGTTTTCATCGGTTTGGCCGGCGTGCTGCCGCCGATGCCGATGAATTCCGGTGTGATGCGGACTGTGGAGATCAAGGCGAAGCGTGGTTCGATCGTTTGGGCTCAACCCCCCGTCGGGATCTCCGGGTTGGCGGCGACGAGCATGGAGTGCGTGGTTGCTTGCTGCATGAATGCGCTGAGCCAGGCTTACCCAGAGCGCGGTGCGGCAACTCCCTTCAGCATTCTCAACACGGTCTTCGCCGGACACGACACGCGCCCCGATTTCGATGCTCCTTTCATCAGCTATGTCTGGGGATTTGGAGGGCTCGGTGCGACGCTCAACAAGGACGGGCACAATGTCACCGGCTCACCCTATTCAGCCAGTACCATGAACATCCCGGCCGAGTTACAGGAGCGCCGCTATCCAGTCCTGTGGCATACACACAAGTGCCAAGACAGCGGCGGTGGCCCGGGCCGGCGCCGTGGCGGTACCGGTCTGATACAGATCGTCGAGTTTGCGTACACCGGCGGGACGATCACCTGTATTGGCGATCGCGAACGCTTCGGCCCCAAGGGTATCTTCGGCGGGCAGGAGGGTGGCAAGGCCGGGCTTGTGATCAACTTGGGCACCGAGAACGAGCGTAATATCGGGATTTTCGCGCTCAACGCCGAAGCAGAGGCTGGCGAGGTGATGAGCTTCTGGTCCGCGGGTGGCGGGGGTTATGGGGACCCGTTGGAGCGCGAGCCCGCCCTCATCATTGAAGACATGATGGATGACTACGTCACGATCCAAGAGGCGCGCGACATCTACGGCGTGGCGGTGATGGAGAAAGACCGTCGGCGTCTCGTATACGAGGTCGATCAAGCGGTGACCGAGGAACTCCGCAGGGAGATGGCCAAGGCTCGCTAAAGTGGAGGCGTCGCTCGAGTCGGAGGACACTGGTCTCCGGCTGCTTGCCGAGGGCATGGCTCAAGCCGCGGCCGATCTAATCGCTGCGCTCGACGAGGATCAGCGGGCCTTAGCGTGCTTCCCTTTTGAAGACGAGCGAGAGCGCACCCGCTGGTACTACACGCCCAACGCTCGCGGAGGGGTTCCGCTGGGCGAGCTTTCGCCGCGCCAGGAGCGGTTGACGCACAAGCTCGTCGCTACTGGCCTGAGCGAGGGCGGCTACGTCACTGCATCGACCATCATTGGCTTAGAGAACACACTTGATGCGCTCGAGAAGTGGCGTACCCGCTGGTATCCAGAGCGCGGCCGGGACCCGGGAAAGTACTTCGTCTCAATTTTCGGCGATCCGGACCGGTTTCCTTGGGGCTGGCGCTTCGAGGGGCATCACGTTTCACTGCATTACACCCTTGCGACTGCCGACGACGGCGGCCTTTTGATCACGCCGATCCCCACCTTTTTTGGCTCGGATCCGGCGCGTGCGCCTTTCGTAGGTGCCTCCGGCGACCTACGCCCATTGGCTGGTGAAGAGGAACTAGCGCGGGCGCTAGTTCAAAGCCTGCCTTTCGCGCTGCGCGAGAAAGCTGTTATTTCCGATGTGCCGCCGCCCGATATTGTCATGGCGAACCGCTCTCGCATCGTAGACGGCGCCTCCCCAATCCCGGCAGCGCAGCTAATGGGCCGCGCGATGACTGCCGAGCGCCAGGCCCAGATCGACGAGTGGCACAAAAGGCTGGGGCTGGCTGCCCACCACTTCGAACTGTTTCGCTACTCGACTGCGCCTAAGGGTGTGCCGGCGGGCGTGATGCCCGAGGACGCGCGCCGACGCTTCCGTGAGCTCCTGCGCCAGTACGTGGACCGCATGCCGGCAGCGGTCGCGCGAGTCGAGCTGGACAAGCTCACGGGTGACGCGTTTGACGCTCTCCACTTCGCCTGGGCTGGCTCAGTCGAGCCTGGGCGTGCGCACTACTATCGGCTCCAGGGACCGCGGCTGCTTGTCGAGTACGACAAGGTGCAACGCGAAGCCAACCACATTCATTCGGTCTGGCGTGACCCGCAGGGTGACTTCGGCTACGACATCCTCTCGCGTCACTATGCGGGCGCGTGAGCACCTGGGGGGTAGGAGCCACGCGGGTGGCGCTAGCGGCAACCTCTTGGATCTGTGCGGCGTGTTCGTTGAGGTGCATCGCGTTGTGCTGCATGACCCCCGCTACGGTTTCCATCCGCTCGTGCTTCATCGCTAGGTCCGTGTCGGTCACGTACTTCAGGCGGCCGTCGCAATTCTTGGAGACTTCGTCAAAGGCCTTGAGTGCGTCGGCGGCCGTTGCGTAGGAAGGCTCGACTGGGTCGAGTCCGGGGTAGCCACAGGACTCACATATCTGGGTGGTGAACCACGGCTCAGCGCCGATCGTGTGCTCGGCTGCCTGACGCGGAGACCATACCTCTTCTCCATCGCCGGCTGACGTTCCCAGTTGGCGCTGGCTCCTTCAAGGGCGGAGCGGAAGGCTGAACGGGCCTTGGCGATCTCGGCGCGTAGCTCGTCTGGTGTGGGCATGGTCTGCTGTCCTTTTGGGTGTGTCCGCAGCCAACTGGGGATAACACAGGTGCCGGGGCCTAAGCAACGCGGCGTGTTGGGCGAGCCTTTGTATCTTCGAGCGCGCCACCGCGATCAAGGCTGGCTTCGAGCCACTTCTCGTTAAGTGGCAAGCTGGATGGGCTGCTAGTCGCTGCGCATCCAGTCAGCGATCCGCTCTGCCACCATGATCGTGGTCGCGTTGGTGTTGGCGCGGGGCGTCTCCGGAAAGATCGAGGCGTCGGCGGCCCGTAACCCCCGCAGGCCGTGGACCCGCCCGTGCTGATCTACAACCGCCCGTGGGTCACCGGACGGGCCCATTGGGCAGGTAGCGGAAATGTGATGCCCCGTAGTGACGTTGATGCGGATCCAGGAATCGAGGGCTGCGTCCGTTTCGAGGTCACGATCAAGCGGCTGGTAGCGACTAGCGATAAGCTTTTGGAATTCTGGGCGCGCCGCCAATTCCACTGCTAGCCGCACCCCTTCACGTAAGCGTTCCAGGTCCCAAGGGTCGGCGAGCTGATGTATCTCGACTTGTGGCAGGTCCGTCGGGTCGGCGGAAGCGAGCGCGATTGAACCGCGCGAGCGGGGCATCTCCAACGCCGGCATGAGGCCGTAGCCATCGCCGGCCGCGTTGGCGCGGCTGAAGTCCAGCCGAATCCGGCTGAACCCCACAATCTGCATGTCGTTGGGTTCGTCCGATCCGGTGGCGGTATACCGTAATCCCACCTGAAGGAAGGGCACGTTGTCAGGGATCGTCCCTGGCTGCGGTCGGTAAAGCGTTAGTACGGAGGCGTGGTCGGTGAGCGTTCGCCCGACGGGTAGGTCGGCTCGTGGCTCGATCCCGAAGCGGCGTAGCTGCGCGCCCGGTCCCACCCCCGAATGCAGCAAGAGATGCGGTGTCATAACGGCACCTGCGCAGAGTACCGTTTCCTCGCTTCGCACCTGCTGTACGACTCCACCAACCTCCACTTCCAATCCGATGCAGCGATCGCCTTCGAACAGGAGCCGTCGGGCCTGTACACCGGCTCGGATCGTGAGGTTGAGGCGATGACGGATCGGCTCCAGGTAGGTGATAGCAGTGCTCAGCCGCTGTCCATCGATCTTGTTCATCGGCCATGGTCCGACTCCACCAGGGGAGTCGGGATGATTCATATCGTCGTCATGGGGAAAGCCGCGGGCGCGGCAAGCGTCGTGGATGGCGCGCTGGAACGGCACCCAGGATGATTCATGGGCGCGCAGGATCGGCATGGGCCCATCGCTTCCATGCAGATCATCCGCGTAGTTCTGGTCGGACTCGAGCTTACGGAAGTACGGCAGCACTTCTCGCCACGACCACTCTTCGTTGCCCGCCGCAGCCCAGCGTTCATAATCTGCGGGCGTGCCACGTAGGAACACACATCCATTCACCGCGGAAGAGCCGCCCGTGACCTTGCCACGCGGAAGGGGCGTGGGTCGCTGCTCGGCGTGCTCAACGGCTCGCAGGCCCCAGTCGTGCGTCTTTACGGCGTCGGAGATCGACTCGGCACTCCGCAATTCCGGTGGGAGCGCAGTGATCGAATAATCCGCTCCGGCTTCCAGCAAGAGCACTGATCGATTCGGATCCTCAGTGAGCCGTGCCGCCAGGGCCGCGCCCGCTGCCCCCGCGCCGACTACGATCACGTCGTAACGCATGCATGCCATCGTAGCGATCGCTTGCTGGCATACTTCCTGTTGTCTCGTTGCGGTGCCACTGCTGGGTAGGCGGCTTCGTATCGCTGCGTCTCGCGTTGACCGACCCGTCGCGGCCCTCTAGTCTCCGGCAGCCCCGTATCACGACTCACGCGTCTGCTCGCGTGCTGAGAGGAGCTTTCTGGCCATGGAGATCGGCAGCTACATGAACTCGCACGGGCTCATCGTGCGCAGCGAGACTGAGTTTTGGCTGGAGAACATTGAGGCGTCCGAAATGCGGCCGCTTGATTTTGCCCAGTCCGCCGAGCGGTCGGGCTATCACTCGCTCTGGTTTCCCGATCACGTGACGTTGCCGCTACAGACCACGCCAGTGAACATCGCTAATCCGGATTCTGGCAAGCGCCACTATGTCGAACGTCCGCAGCTCATGGACGCGCTGACTACTATGGCCGCCGTCGCGGCCGTCACGGAGCGCATCAAGCTCGCGACATCCGTATTGATCTCTCCGTACCGTCCCCCCCTGCACGATGCACGCCAGTTTGCCACTGTCGACTGGCTCTCCAACGGCCGTGTGATCGCGGGAGTAGGCGCGGGTTGGGCGAAGGAAGAGTTCGACGCGCTCCTGCTCGAGTACGACAAGCGGGGCGAGATGACGGATGAGTGCATCCAGGTCTATAAGACCTCTTGGGAGGATGCAACGCCCCAGTTCGAGGGGGAGTTCTACAGGTTCAGCGATATCACGATGGACCCCAAGCCTGTTCAGAAACCGCGCCCGCCCATTGTCTTCGGCGGCATGTCTAGAGCAGGTGCGCGCCGGGCCGCGCGCCTCTGTGATGGTTTCTATCCGATCTTTATGCACCCGGGTGCCCGCCCCCATGACCTTGATCATTTCCAGGACGAGATCCGGCGCGAGGCTGAGCGCGTGGATACGGATCTGTCCAAGTTCATGATGATTGGGCTTGTTGGAGTACGTATCACCAGCGCCGATGATCCCAGCCTCAAACGCGATCCGCGCCCGATCTGCGAGGGGACGCCGGAGATGATCCTTGAAGATCTGCAGCAGTTCGCGGAGGCAGGCTACTCCTTGATGGTGCTCCACCAAGATTGCCGCGACACACAGTCCGCTGCGGAACTGTTCGAGCGCTTGGAGCAGTGCGGTAAGGAGATCATTCCGACCGCCAAGAGCTTCAAGCCGGGCGGTGAATGGATGCCCGTGCCGGCTTAGTTCCTCCCGGCGAGAACCTCTCGGTAGCGCCTTGCGCCGATGTCCGGCGGCGATGCACTCGAGCGTGCCTAGAGGCAGCGCCCCACTGGTCGCGTCCGTCTACATCGCCGGCCGCCGCGTGTGCCAGACGGTTGCCTGTTCGTAGGCGTGCGCGACTCGGCACAACGTCACCTCATCGAAGTGGCGCGCGCCGATCATCAAGCCGATCGGGAGACCGTTCGCGTCGAAGCCACAGGGTAAGCTCAGCGCTGGGATGCCGGTCACGTCGTAGCGGAAGGTGTAGCGGGCCATGAGCCGCTGAGGGTCGCCCGCGCTCAGCGGCGGCGCCGTCGCCGGAGTGGTCGGTGAGACGAGCACATCGACTTCCTGCAGAACCGCGCTCGTTTCTTCAATGAGCTTGCGGCGCAGGCGCTGATCGTTGATGTAGTTGACAGCGGGAACCGCGCGCCCACCCTCGAGCGCCGTGCGCACGTCCTCGCCGAAGCGCTCTGGAGCTTCACGTAGCCGCTCGTGGTGGTAGGCAGCGCCCTCCGCCCAGATGATGCTCAGCCGGCCTGCTGCTGCCTCAAGAGGCAGTGCGACCGTCACCAGCGTGGCACCAAGGTCTTGGAGCTTCTCCAGCGCTCCTTCGCAGGCTGCCGCGACATCGTCGTGGCACTCCAGCCAAAACGGATCGCGTGGGATACCCACGCGCATGCCAGCGAGGCCTCGGTCAAGCTCGCTCGTGTAGTCGTCAGTCGGTAAATCAGCGCTGCCAGGATCCGCTGGATCGTGGCCGGCGATGGCGTTCAGGATTAGCGCCGCGTCCTCGACTGTTCTCGCTAGTGGCCCTACGTGGTCGAGTGTCCAAGAGAGCGGCAGTACTCCGCGTCGGCTTACTCGCCCGTAGGTCGGCATGAGGCCGACGACTCCACATAACGATGCAGGGATTCGGATCGAGCCACCGGTATCCGTACCCAGCGTCCCTAGACACGATCCTACAACGATCGCGGCCCCGCAGCCGCCACTGCTTCCCCCCGTGATCCGCTCCGGATCCCAAGGGTTACGTACATCGCCGTAGTGCGGGTTGAGACTGCTGCTCCCAAAAGCAAACTCGTGCAAGTTGAGCTTGCCGGTGAGCACGATTCCGGCTTCGTTCAGCTTCGTTACCACAAAAGCGTTCTCGTCAGGAACGCGTTCGCGCAGGAAGCTCGAACCCGCCGTGGTGTGGATACCGGCAGTGTCGTAGAGGTCCTTGAGCGCGAAGGGGATGCCGTGCAGCGGTCCCCGGTCGCGGCCGGCCTGAAGCTCGGCATCGGCGCGGGCCGCCGCCGCACGCGCGCGCTCTGCGGTGATGGTGATATAGGCGTTGAGCGCTGGCTCGGTCGCTTCGATCCGAGCGAGCACCGACTCAGTCAGTGCGATGGCCGAGAGCGTCCCGTTCCGTAGCGCCGCGCCTGCCTCGCGGATCGTGAGCGCGCAAGGCTCAGGCATCACGCTCGATACGGATCTGCAAGCCGAACGCGGGCTCGGTTTCGGCCAGCTCATGTGACGCGGCGTTGAGCGGCCGCGCGAGCAGCGCCACGACGGTCGGCGCGATCGCCTCCAAAGCGTCGGCGTCGATTTCGATCTCTGCCGCCCGCGCGACCGCGCGCAGCGCTGCCAGAACTTCGGTATTGGCCGATAGGGTGTCGGAGGTCACGCGATCACCAGGAAGACGACCGAGAACTCGCGACCGGTCGTCGCGCGCGACAGCACGGACTCACTCCCATCAGCCGTCGTCCTGGTTGAGCGATCCAATTTGGTGTGGAAGCGTATGCAGTGGATCTGGGAACGTTGTTTCATCGCATCGCCCTTCCTAGGCGAGCAGCTATCGCGGAGCGATAGCCGGGCGGCTGGTCTATCCTAGGGCCTCTGGCGCTCTACATGGTCCAGCGGTTCCGATGGACCGCACCGACTCTGTGATCGCGCGCCGCGAGGGGTGCGTTATGGCTCACGCGACCGCTTCCACCGAACTGGTGCCCGCGTTGATCGGCGGGCGTTGGAAACCGGCTTCCACTTCAACGGTCGACGAGATTCCCGACCCGGGCAGCGGCGAAACGATCGCACGCCTTCCTTACTCTTCGGCGGAAGAAATTGAGGCGGCCGTGGCGGCGGCTAAGGACGCACTTGTTTCCTGGAGCGAAACGCCGGTCCCCCAGCGGGCGCAGGTGATGTTCCGTTTTAAGCGCTTGCTGGAGGAGTGTGAGGACGAGTTGGCGGCGCTTGTCACGCAGGAGAACGGCAAGACGCTTGCGGAAGCCGCGGGCGAAGTACGCCGCGGCGTTGAGGTTGTCGACTTCGCCTGTGGCGCCCCAACGCTCTTGATGGGTACCAATCTGGACCAGATCGCCGCCGGGATCGATTCGGAGATCAGGCGCTTTCCTGTTGGGGTAGTGGTGGGGATCACGCCCTTCAACTTTCCGAACATGGTGCCGCTTTGGATGATCCCTGTTGCGCTCGTGTGCGGGAACACTTTCGTCCTCAAGCCGTCACAACGCACACCGCTCTCCGCCGTGCGCATCGGGGAATTGCTTGAGGAGGCAGGGCTACCGCCTGGCGTGTTCAACATCGTTCACGGCGCGAACGATTCCGTGAACGCGCTGATCTCTCACCCGGATGTTGCTGCGGTCTCGTTCGTCGGATCGGCTGGAGTGGCGCGCTACATCTACCGGGAGTCGGCTGTCCACGGCAAGCGGGTACAGGCGCTCGGCGGCGCCAAGAATCATATCGTTGTGATGGATGATGCCGATATCGAGCAGTCGATTCCGGCCCTTGTCTCCTCTGCCTTCGGCGCCGCCGGACAACGTTGCTTAGCGGGGAGCGTGGCGGTTGGAGTGGGTGCGGTGGGCGATGAGATGGTGCGGCAGATCGTCGACCGAGCCGAGGCGTTACAGGTCGGACGCGGCTCGGACCCCCAAAGCGAGATGGGACCAGTGATCCGCGACGAGAGGCGTCAAGAGCTGCTCGGCTATATCGACGAAGCCGGCGGGCAGGGAGCCAAGCTCGTCTCGGACGGCCGCGGCGCTGGGCCAGCCGAGGGCTTCTTCCTAGGGCCTACTGTTTTTGACAGCGTCACCCCGGATATGAGGCTCTGGCGCGATGAGCTGTTCGGTCCTGTCCTCGCGGTGGTCCGCGCGGCCGACATCGATGAAGCGATCCAGGTGTTGAATCGCAGCACCTACGGCAACATGGCCAGCATCTTTACGAGCAGCGGCAAGAATGCGCGCGAGTTCCGCCGACGGGCAGGCGCGGGCATGTTGGGCATCAACATCGGCGTGGCGGCTCCCATGGCCTTTTTCCCGTTTGGCGGGCACAAGGAGTCCTTCTACGGCGATCTGCACGCTACGGGTATGGATGCCATCTATTTCTACACGAGTACCAAGGTGACCATTTCACGATGGTTTTGAGCGCCGCCGGACCAGGACGCTAGCCCATGCCGGCTGCGGTACCGGGGCCAACGTCGCATGTGTACTTCTCGCAACGTCTGCGGCTGCACTACGTCGACTGGGGGAATGATGCCGCGCCTGCGTTGATCATGCTGCACGGTGGCCGCGACCACTGCCGCAGCTGGGACTGGACCGCTCAGGATCTGCGTGATGACTACCACGTGATCGCGCCCGATCTGCGTGGGCACGGCGACTCGCAGTGGGTATTGGGTGCTGCCTACACGCTCGAGGACTATGTCTATGATCTTGCCCAGTTGATCCACCAGAAGCAGCTGGCGCCGGTTCGGATCATCGCGCACTCTCTCGGCGGCGCGATCGCCCTCCAATATGCGGGGACTTATCCAGAGACTGTGCAGAAGCTGGTTGCCGTTGAAGGCTTGATGCTCCCGATGGAGTGGATTGGGAAACGCTCCGCTCAGCCCGCCGCCGCCCGCATGCGTGAGTGGATCGAGATGCTGCGCGGCATGGCGGGCCGGATCCCCCGCCGCTATCCGACCATTGAGGCGGCCGTGCAGCGAATGCAGGAAGCCAACAAGCGTCTCACGCCAGCACAGGCACGCCACCTCACCGTCCACGGGGTCAATCAGAACGAGGACGGCACGTACACCTGGAAATTCGATAATTACGAGCACGCCTTTTCTCCACGGCTCTTCAGGGAAACAGAGGCACGGGAGCTGTGGAGCCGCATCACGTGCCCCACTCTCTTGATCGAAGGAGGAGAGAGTCGCGGCGACGGCGGCAAGGTCGTCGACCGCGCCAAAGTGTTCCAGGACGCGCGGGTGCTTGACGTCGATAACGCCGGGCACTGGGTCCATCATGATCAGTTGGATCTATTCGTTCACGAGGTGCGCGCCTTCCTCGCCAACTGAACGAAACCGGGCTAGTAGACTGCAGACTGCGCCTTGGGATGGAGGGACGCGATGTCTGGAATCGTCGGGTTGGCGGAAGTGGTGCTCTTCGTCAGCGATGTGAAAAAGTCGCTGGCCTTCTATCGCGGTGTGCTTGGGCTACAGGTTTTCTCGCCTCCCGAGCTGCCCGGCAAGTTCCTGCGGGTCGGCAGTCACGGTACGGGTGTTCCCCACCAGATCGTCCTTGTTCCACGGCCCGAGGGTGTCACCGCCGCCGGCAGCGCGAAATCCCAGCGCGACCTTCACCATATCGGTCTCGAAGTTGCAGCAGGGGATTTTGAAGCTGAGAAAGCGCGCATCAGTGGTCTTGGCTTGGAAGTGCGTGAAGGGGAGCATCCTTTCCTGCCCGTACAGGCCTTCTATATCGACGACCCTGACGGCAACGAAGTCGAGATCGTCGCCCGCTACGACCTCCGCTGATTCATGGTGTCCGGTATGGATCCTGGCCACGAACCTTCGGGCGTGCCACAGGTGCGTGTCGCGACCACTAGCGAGATTCCGAAGCTCGCCACGATTCTGGCCCGGGCCTTTGACCGCGATCCGCTGGTCGATTGGTGGGCGAGGAAGGACGGCAAGCGCGGTGCCGTTATCGAAGAGATGTTCACGTACTCACTCAAGCAAGACGTACCGCTGGGCTCCGTGTACGTGACGGAGGACGGTACGGGCGTAGCGCTCTGGGATCCGCCGAACGTGCCCGCTCCCGGCCTGCGCGGAATGCTGGGTGCGATGCGACTGTTCGCGCGTGTGGCTGGCTGGCGCCACTTTCCCGCTGTTTGGCGGAGTCTCCGCATGCTCGATGCACGCCATCCCCATACGCCCCACTACTACCTGCTCGCAATCGGCGTCTTATCCGGTCAGCAGGGCCGAGGCATCGGCACGGCCCTCATGCGGCCGGTTTTGGAGCGCTGCGACCGTGAGGGCATTCCCGGCTATCTGGTCTGCACGGCCAGCCGCAACATTCCTCTCTACGAACGCAACGGCTTCCGCGTCACCGAGGCGTTGCAGATGCCGAAGGATGGTCCGCTGCAATGGCTCATGTGGCGCGACCCGTCGGCGCTTGACGGCCCGGGCCGCTGATCCGCCACTGCGGCACCGAAGCGACGGCGCCGCGCCGCCCTCGCTAGGGGTGGAAGACGAGATAGCCTGCATGGCTGCGCACGGCATGCTTGAGGCGCGTGTAGGCGAGGGCTACTCCCGGCACCAGGCCGCCTGGGAGAAAGAGGATCACCACTATGAGGAGTGCTCCAAACACCTCCTGAAGCTGGAGGGGGTTGATCCCAAGGCCGATCCCCTCCGTGATTTCGGGAAGGAATCGGATCAATGCTGCTCCGACGAGCGGGCCCAGCAGCCACCGCGGCCCGCCTAAGAGCAGCATCAGCGCGAAGAAGACGCCCTCAATGCCGCCGAACTGCGGCGGATTCACCGATTTGAAGTGGTGGATGAATAGAACGCCCGCTACGCCGGCGAACGCACCGCTGATCGCGAAGATGGTGATCTTGCACGAAGCGGTGTTGATCCCGACCGCTCCTGCCAGCATTTCGTTCTCCCGAATGCCACGTAGCGTTCGTCCGAAGGAGGATCTGACAATGAGGTAGTAGGCGATCATGGCCAGGAACACGAAGGCGAGGACCAGGAAGTAAAAGTCCCGCGCTCCGTCGAAGCTCAGTGAACCCAGGGGCGTGGGTGGATCGCGCAACAGGATTCCTTCGTTGCGACCGCTGATCCACCAATTCTTGAGGACAATGGGTAGCAGCGCGCCGAATGCGAACGTGAGGATCACGAAGTGATAGCCGCTCACACGCCGGGCGGTGAATCCGAGCAGACCCGCGGCGATCGCGGCCGTGATCGCGGCTAACGGGATCACGGCCCACGTGGCCCAGTCGGTATTCGGGAAAGGTTCGGGGACGGGCGCTCCCCCCTCGAAGATTATGTGATCCATGAGGATGCCGCCGGTGTAGGCGCCCACCCCAAGTAGTGCCGCGTGCGCCAGTGAGAGGTATCCCAGTTGTCCGTAGAGAAGTGCCAAGCCATAGAGAGCGATGGCGTTGATCCCTGCTGTGTTGGCGACCGTGATGAGACGGTTGGAGCCAAGGATCCAGGGCGCCAGGATCAGAAGCGTGGGTACAGCGACTAGGAGGATGCGCTGCTCCCACGAAGTCGCGGCGAGGTCTTTTTGCAAGATGCCGCGCCAACCCCGGCCTTGCTGGGTGAGACGCTGTCCGAGGTCTGTGAGCCGCAACGCTAGCTGTCCCTGCCCTCTCTTGCAGCGGGATGAAAGCGCCGCCCGACGCGCCCGCAGATGCTCCACGGGCGCGCCGGGCGGCCTCTTCGGCTATTGGCCCCTTGGCTTAGCCGTTACGGGTGTGCCCTAGCGACCTAATCCGGGCCGCTCTGTGATCAGGGTGCACTCGAATTCTCCCCCGCTGACTAGGCAGGAATCGAGCCCCGCATCGACGATGTGGCGTTCGTCGAAGCTGAGTACACCGATCGTTGAGTCGTATTCGATCGTCTCGAGCGCTTCGACCACGGCATCCGCGTCGTCGACGGTCCCGGCACTCTTCCAGGCTGCCGCCAGCATCGGAAGGAAGTCGTAGATCATCAGACTGAACGAGGCGGTCGGGCCGAGTTCTCCCCCGGCCTGTTGCCGGTAGCGTTCGAAGTAATCCTTAATCGCCGGGCTGGTCAAGCCGGCCGCGCAGACGGGGACGCATACCAGCAGGACGTCCTGATCGATGGCCCCGAAGAATTCCTGGAAGTCAAGCGGGTCGATGTTCACGGCGGAATAGGCTGGTGCTACGTCCAGCTCCAGCGCCTGCTCCAAGGCCGCCTGCTCTTCCGGGGGGTTGTAGTAGAAGTGCACGACATCGGGCTCGAACGCCTTGATGCGCGTGAGGAAGGGCGCATAGTCCGTCGTTTCGCCCGGGGGATAGAAGACCACTTCCACTTCTTGGTCTAGGAGTTCGAAGGCCGTCTTGAGGCCGCGCGAGATCGATTCGCCGTTGGCGTCGTCGCCGATCAAGATCGCCTGCCGTGCCGCGTCCGGGAAGCTGTCGATCGTCGCCTTGGCGATGATCGCTTGCCAGACTTCATCCGCGACGAGCGTCTTGAAGAGGTGGTGCTTTTCGCCGCCATGCGCCACGGATTCCTCGCTGAGGACGGTGGCGAAGATGCTGGGCGATCCGAAATGGATGATCCCTTCCGGCTGCGTTAGCTCTTGGACGAGGATCGCGAATGGGTCCAGCACCGGGCCGAACATGTACTGTACGCCGACGTCGTTGATCAGTTCCTCGGCTGCCGCGAGCGTGGCTTCGTTTTCGGAGCGAATGTCGCGGGCGTGGATGTTGATGCTGTAGAGCGTGTCTCCCACGAGTACGCCGCCGCCGGGCTCGCAGGCCCCGCTGGCAACACAGCTGGGATGGCCGGCATTAATCTCCGCTGCTGCCATTTGCAGCCCGTAATGCAAGGTTTCGCCCAGGACCGTCCACGGGCCACTTTGCGACCCCAGGATGCCGATGTCTACCTCGGCTCGCTGCACCTCGGCTTCCGGCGCTGGGGGCTCTGGCTCGGCCGCCGGCGCTGGGGACTCAGCTTCGGCCGCCGGCGCTGGGGACTCAGCTTCGGCCGCCGGCGCTGGGGACTCAGCCACGGCCGCCGGCGCTGAGGGCTCGGCGTCATCGTCGCCTCCACAGGCGGCCGCCAGCGCGAGCGCCAGGGCCGCCACAACGAGGAGGATGGTGACGGGAAGCAGCCTCCTTCGTCCGAATCGGCGTTTGTCCATCGTGTCTCGCTCCTTTCGCAAGCCGTCCCGGTCGGGTGCGGCTTCCTGTAGGCAGCGTTAGCAGAAGGACGCTAGTTTCGCAAGGATCATTGAAGGTCCATGGATTCCCGCCCCGTTTGACTTCTCTACGAGGTAGGAGGACGTGTTTCGAGGCCGAGCGCTTCGTAGGAATCTGCCCCGGCTTCGTACTTTGCTTGTACGTTGCGGAGGATCTCCAGCGACTCAGGCCTCGCTACGATCGGTACCAGGATTTTCCCTTCGTTTCGCACTGCCTGCTCCATCGGGAGGTCGAGCCCCTCGAGTACGCTGCGCTTGCATCCTGCGAGCGCGTGGGCGGGTCGACTCGCCAGGCGCGCGGCCCAGGCGATCGCTTCTTCACGGAGCCGTGCGTCCGGCACCACCTTGTTCACGGCGCCGATCCGCTGCGCCTCCTGCGCCGAGATCGGCTGGCCGTCCAAGACGATCCCCAAGCAGTGCGCTTCGCCAACGATCCGGGCCAGCCGTGTGGTACCGCCAGCGCCGGGAATCATCCCTGCCAAGACTTCCGGCTGTGCGTAGGTCGACGACTCGCTGGCAAGGCGCAGATTGCAGGCCCAGGAGATCTCGGCGCCGCCCCCCCAGGCTTGTCCGTTGTTGGCGGCGATGGAGACCAGCGACCCGCTGCGCAACTCCTGGAGCACGCGGAACCAGTTGCGCGGGTCGCCTGACGGTTCGCCGCCCTCGAACACATGAATGATGTCCGGGATCCAGGCGTGTGCCATGAAGTAATCCGGCACATCCGAAGCGATCACCACCACCCGCGCTCCCGCTTCCTCAATCTCTTCGAGCGCCTCTCCTATCTCCGCCAGTAGGGAGTAGGTGATGAAGTTCATCGGCGGATTGTCGACCGCGATCAGGCCTACGCCGTCTGCCGGGTAAGTAACGTTGACGTTTGGCAAAAGTCTGCTCCTTCCGGCGGCGCTGGCCGGAAGCCGCCGCGCTTCCAATGGCCACGTGGGCTGGCGCTAGCGGTCTGAAAAAAGACGCATCCCAGGTACTTTCCATTCGTACGTTACGACCCGCCCTTTGCCGGACTGGGTGATGTACAAGGTTGAGAAGTTCGGCCCACCGAAGCAAATATTCGAGACTTCCGCGTCTTCGAACAGTAGCTCCTCTTCTTTCTCCCCGCCGCCGGGAGGGAAGACGTGGAAGCGCGAGGTCCCATGACCGGCGCAGAGCAGCCGGCCCTCGCTATCGAAGCCCATGCCGTCTGGAATTGATCCCTCGCCCAGGAATCCATACTCACGTGGCTCACCGAGCTCACCGGGGGCTTGGATCGGGAATGCTTGGAGCTTCCCGGTGAGCGATTCCGCCACGATCAGCGTGCTGCCATCGTCGCTGACGGCTAGGCCGTTGGGATACATCAGGCCTGTATGGGCGCGTTTCGCTTTGCCGTCCGTCGTGCTGTAGCAGATCGTGCCGGGGAATAGGTTCCCTTCCGAGTCCGGCCAGACGGGGTCGGTGAAATAGAAGTTGCCATGGTTGTCGAAGCAGATGTCGTTGGGTGAATTGATCGGCGTCCCATCGATCTCCGCGATGAGCGTGGAGAACGAGCCGTCCGCTTCGACTCGCTGGATGAGGCTCGCGGAGTCCGCAGGTCCTGGTTGATTGTCGGTCGATTCGTTCGGCGGCCAGCGGCCGCCGCCGTTACAGACATAGAGTGCACCGTCCGGGCCGAACGCGCTCCCCGTGGGGGAGCCGCCCAGCGTCGCGAAGACAGTGGAAGTGCCGTCGGGCGCGATCTTGGTGACGCAGCGGCGTGCCAGCTCCACGATGAAGAGGTTGCCTTCTTTGTCAAACGATGGGCCTTCGGGGAATCGAAAGCCGCTGCTGAAGACGGTGTCCACCATGATTCTCCCTCCGATCGGCAATGGCATCGCGCCCGAGGGACGCGCGGCGAAGTATCGCGATGCCGGCCCCGTGTGACAACCGCGGCGCCTGTGCTGGCGCTGCTAGCATGGCGGCGTCGGCGGCGCGCTGCTGCGGCAAAGGGGGATGCGCGTGAGGATTACCCGGATCTATGACACCGGAGTTGGCGGCGAGTCATCCTTTGATGAGCTTGAGGTCCCCCGCGACAATGAGGCCGAAAACGCGAACGGGGTAAAGTACGGCGCGTCGGACGCCATCCCCACTGCGGACGATGGTGTGCTCTTTCTCGATCTGCCTCAGGGGTACGAGTCCGGCTGGCACAACGGCGCGAAGCAATTAGTCGGCGTGGTCCTGTCGGGGCGCCTCGAGGCGGAGACCAGCACGGGAGAGAAGCGGCAGTGGGGCCCGCTGGAGGCGTTCATGGTCGACGACCGCACCGGTAAGGGTCACAACGGCAGAGTGCTGGAAGGCCCCGCTCGCTTGCTCTACGTCTTCCTTCCGGAAGATTTCGACGCGGAGCGCTGGAAAGTCTAGCCGTCCGTGGAGATCTTTCTCCAACAGGCACTGAACGGACTCTCGATTGCGAGTGTGATCGCGCTCGTCGCGGTTGGGATCACGATGATCTTCGGCCTGACGCGGATCGTGAATTTCGCGCACGGCGAGATGCTGATGCTCGGTGGCTACGTGGTCTGGTGGATGGTGGCCATGGCCGGCATCGGGGGCGAGAGCTTGGAACTATATCTCTTGGGCCTCGTGACGGCGGTGTTACTCGTTGGCGCGTTCGGATTCACTTTGGAACGGGTGCTGTTCCGAGCGACGCTGAACTCGCCGATCAACGGGTTCATTGTGTCGATCGGCTTGATCATCATTCTCCAGCATTTTGTCGCCGACATCTTCACAAGCGAGCAGCAGGCGATCCAGAAGCCCATCAAGATGGTCTGGGATGTTGGTGACGTGCGCGTATCCGCGATGCGAGTCTTTGTCATCGGCGCGACGGCCGCGCTGATTCTTGGTTTGTATCTGGGGATCAATAAGAGCCGCTGGGGGCGGGCGCTCCGCGCCAGCGCGGCGGATCGCGAGACAGCTGCACTGATGGGTATTCCCGTGCGGCGCTACATCATGCTTGTGTTCTTCGTAGGCAGCGCCATCGCTGGTTTGGGCGGAGCGCTTCTTATCGGCTTGTTCCCCGTGACGCCGTTCGTGGGTGCCAGCTTCGTTATCAAGGGGTTCGCCGTCGCGATCATTGGCGGCCTCGGCAATGTGATGGGCGCGGTGATCGCTGCGTTGTTACTGGGACTTCTCGAAGCGATGAGCGCTGGCTACTTCGCGCCGGAGTGGGTGAACGCTTATGCGTTCGGGCTCATGATCGTGATTCTCTTGGTCCGTCCGCAAGGCTTGCTGCGGGGTTCCGCGGACGCTCAGGTCTCCTAAGGTGCACTACATGCAGCGGCACGGTCTTCGTGGTTGCGCGCGTTGGAACCGCGGCTAGGCCGACGCCGGCACTTCGATCTTTTTGATGACGGGCAGGACTTCTTGTGCGAAGAGCTTCAGGCTCCGCGTTGCCTCCGCTGGCGACATGTCCACAAAGCGGAAGCTGAAGTTTATGTGGTCCGTCCCGATCTTCTTTTGCATATCGGTGATCTGCTCGATGCACTGGTCTGGCGTTCCCCAGGGCTGTAAGTCCAAATAGGACTCGGCCGCTTCATCCTCACCGACGGCACGGAGGTCCTTCGACATCTGCCCGTAGGATTCGTAGCCCTTGATCGACTCGAAGTGATCTCCTTCAAATTCGTAATGCTGAAGAATGTCGTGGTAGAAGCGCGGGAGATAGGTCCGCATCAGCTCCTCGGCGCGTTCCGGGTGAGGGTGACAAAGGGTGAATACTTCGACAGCAGGTGGAGGAGCGTCTTTGCCGTGGGTTTCACGGAAGATCTTGCGATACTCCGTTAGCTCCGCATTGAGCACGTCCCAGGCCTTGTGTGGGTTGAGCAGCAGGCCGACGCCCAATCGAGCGACGATCTCCATGGACTCTGGTGAGATCGCGGCCGAGTAGCTCCGTCCCTTGAAGGACTTAAACGGCGTCGGCCGGATTGGGACTCGCGGCTGCTTGATGTACTCGCCGTTGTATTCGAC
The DNA here is from genome assembly GCA_965220315.1 of Dehalococcoidia bacterium. GTDB lineage: Bacteria > Chloroflexota > Dehalococcoidia > Bin125 > Bin125 > JAPOXK01. Next base: position 1,164,359 of record CBDCPP010000001.1, on the reverse strand, counting down.
GTAGCCTTGTTCAAGCCCTTGCAGGATCATTTCGGCGCTCTCGAGATAGCGGCCGCGAGATTCCTCCATGGGCGCGCGGAACCCCGCGAACTCGACCCGCGCGGCACCGCGCCCGAAGCCGAAGATGTAGCGGCCGTTCGAGATCGTGTCGAGCATGGCGATCTGCTCGGCGACGCGCAGCGGGTCGTGCCAAGGTAAGACCACCACTTGCGAACCGAGTTGGATCGCTTCCGTGCGCGCCGCGACCCAGGTGAGGTATTGCAGTACGTCTGGGCAGATGATGTAGTTGGTGAAGTGGTGCTCGGTACCCCAGACGGAGTCGAAGCCGAGCGGCTCAGCGAGGTCCACTTGCGCTAACTCTTCCCGCCACAGCTCCTGATCGTTCGTGTAGCCACCGCCGAAAACGAGGTTGAGGCCGACTTTCACGGGTGTACTCGCTTTCCTAGTCCTAACGGCCGGATAGTAGCGTATCCCTACTCGATCCGGTGTCGACAAGGCGACGGCTGGCGCGTCCAGCAGGAGCAGTGCGGTGCGCGCCGGTGCGGGCGGATCTACAAGCGCGCGCTTGTGAGATAAATCAGGCGGCGCTCTAGACTTCCGTGCACGAAGCTTGAACAGATCGGGCATACTGAGGATTCAAATGTCGGCTTTGCTTGAGGTCGAACGGCTCGAGAAGCATTTCGGCGGCGTCGCGGCGCTGGCCGGCGTCGACCTGTATGTCGATGAGGGCGAGATCCTCGGGATCATTGGCCCGAACGGTTCGGGCAAGACGACGCTTTTCAACGTAATCACAGGTGTGCATTCCCCGAGCGCTGGGACGGTTCGGTGGCTGGGAGAGGACATCACGGGCAGACCGGCGCATGCCGTTGCAAAGGCGGGCATTGGCCGCACTTTCCAGCAAGCGATGGCGTTTCCTGCACTCTCCGTCCGCGAGAACGTTCGGATCGCGTGTCAGCACAGCTACGATCGCAAGGGCGAGTTCGGTGACCCCGATCGAGTCTTGGACTTCGTTGACCTCCACGATCTCGCCGGGGAGAGCGCTTCCAATCTGGGCTTCGGCAACCTGCGCCGGTTGGGACTGGCGATTGCGCTCGGAGGCCAGCCGCGCCTGCTCCTTGCTGACGAGCCTGCTGCTGGTCTCAACGACAATGAGACCGCTGCCCTAGCCGCCCTGATCCGCTCCGTCTCTGCGAAGGGCGTCACGGTGGCCGTCATCGACCATGATATGAAGATGATGATGGCCCTTTGCGAGCGCCTGATCGTCTTGGACTTCGGCTTCAAGATCGCTGAAGGTTCGCCCGACGCGATTCGGCAGGACCCCAAAGTGCTTGAGGTTTACCTGGGAGAAAAATTTGAGCTTGCTGGAAGTTCGTGACTTGCATACAGCCTACGGCCGCACGCGTGTGCATCGCGGCGCCTCGATGACGATCGAGAAGGGTGAGATCGTCGCGGTCCTGGGGCCTAATGGCGCCGGCAAGACGACGTTACTTAGCGCGATCGTCGGCCTCCTCGCGATCTCGGGCGGGCGGATCATCTTCAACGGCGACGACGTCAGTGACTGGCCAGCGGATCGCGTGACAAGGGCAGGCGTGAGCTTGGTTCCCGAGGGGCGGCGCATCTTCCCAGGGATGACCGTGCGCGACAATCTCGCTCTCGGCGCTTACGCGCGGTCGGTTCAATCCGAAGTTGACCAAGATTTGGAGCGGATGCTCGATTACTTCCCGATCTTGCGCGAGCGTCTTGGTGCTCTGGGAACGGACCTCAGTGGAGGGCAGCAGCAGATGCTCGCCATCGCGCGCGGGCTAATGGCGCGACCAACGCTGATCCTGCTGGATGAGCCATCGCTCGGGCTTTCCCCCGTGCTCGTCCAGGAGATTGCGGGGATCATCCGCGGACTGCGTGATGAGTTCGGTGCCTCGGTCCTGCTGGTGGAGCAGAACGCTGGTCTCGCGCTCGGTGTGTCCGAGCGTGGGTACCTCATGCAAACCGGCACGATCGCGGCAGAGGGTTCACTGGAGGAGATGCGAGACTCTGGCGTCATGCAGGAACTCTATCTGCCCAAAACCGAGCCCTGATGAAGGTCAAGGCGCAAGGCTCGCTTTGGTGGCGCTGATCGCGGTCACTGCGGACGATGGCAGCAGCGACTTTCTCCTCTGACCCATCTCGCACTGGAGCTAGTTGAGTTCCAGCTAGTTGAACTGAGTCAAGTCCACCTCAATGGATTGCGTGATGCCGAGGTTCCCGTTCTCGAATCGGAAGATGCCGTAGGAACCGACCGTGGGATCGCCTGCGGCGTTGAAGTTCAAGGGTCCGCTCACGCCGACGTAGTCGATGTCTTGACTATCGGCGATGAGTGCGGCGCACTCGGCGTAAGAGCGGCACTCGGTGCCGCCTTCCGTGATCCCGCCGAACGCGGCGAGGATGGCGTCGCCGTCGACGCTGCCGGCGATCTGCGCGGCCAGGGCCAAGAGCACGATGCAGTCGTAGGCTTGGCCGGCGAAGTTCACGTTACCGTCGGTGATCTCCGTTAGCCGTTTGTTGAACTCCTCGTTTCCGGCGACGCCGATGATCGTCATGCCGTCGAGCACGTTGGGATTGCTCGGGTCGATTAATTGCCACAGGGCGGGGTGGAAGAGCGCGTCCGAGCCGTACTGCATCTCGGGCCCGAACCCGGCCTCGATCAGGTTGCGAATGATGTTTCCGCCATCAATGAAGAAACCGACATTTACGATCGCATCCGGGCTATAGTCCGCTACTGCCGCGACTTCGGCATCGAAAGAAGCGGCTGCTGGATCGTAGAGGATGATCTCGGACTCGGCGCCGATCTCTTCGAGCAGCGCGGCTACGATGCCCGTGATCGCGATCCCGTATTCGTCGGCACGGCCGACCAGCGCCACTCGCGTCGCGCCCTCGCCGGCGACGACGTTGGCGATGATGGGGGCAACCGCTTGGACGGGCGGCACCGTGCGGAAGAAGTAGGCGGCGTTCTCTTGCGTGCTGAAGGCCGGAGACTGAGCCGAGGGCGAGCACTGCGGGATTTTTGCGTCGTAGAGCGTTTGGATGACGGCTTGTGTGATGCCCGAGGAGGCCGGCCCGATGATCGCGTCGACGCCCTCCGCCAGCAGGCGGTTGACCGCCTCGATTGCGATATCGGGCATCGTGGCTGAGTCGGCTCTCGTGAGAGTGACGTCGCCACCGGCGGCGTTGATGTCCTCCACGGCAAGGGATATGGCCTCACGAGCGGGACCGACGAGCGGGGCGAGCGGTCCCGTCTCTGGACCCACGAAGCCGATCGCGAGCGATATGACCGCCGGCGCGGGCTCGGATGCTGGCGTGGGCTCGGGTGCCGGTGCGGGCTCAGGTGCCGACGCAGGCTCGGGTGCCGGTGCGGGCTCGGGCGTGGGCTCGGCTGCGGGAGTCGAATCGGCCGTTACGGGCGCCGGTTCCACTGCGCCGTCATCTCCGCCGCCGCAGGCCACGGCGAGGAGCAAACTGAGGATTCCGATCGAGGCGAGAAGGTACTTTGTCGAGATCCCTGAGTAAGGCGGCATCGCAGTCCTCTGAATTTAAGCGTGCACTTCATATGTATGAGAGAGCGTATCTGACGCTGTCAGCGTAAATGCGTGATGCGGCGGATGTGGCGCACAAACATCAGTAGTAGTCATAAATTCGTATGCTCCGTTCCGGAGTCTCTCCCAGGCTGCGTTGAGCCGAACGGGAAGAGCTGCACAGGTGAAGACCCTCGACCGGGCCGGACGCCAGCGCCTATAACTCCAGAAGCTTCGGGGCTCCGCGAAGGAGAAGCGACTTGGCATTCGGCCACCTGAACCGGGAGATGCTCGCGCTAGTCGTTGCGGCGCTCGCTTCGCTCGTTCTCCTCACCGTCACGACCACGGCCGCCTTCGCGCAGGGAGGCGACGGCGAGGGTGAAGCGTTCTTCGGGACGTTGCTGTTTGAGAGTGATCCCGTCGCCGGCGCACGCATCACCGTGGTGGATGCCGCCGGGGATGTGGTTGGTGAGGCGACGACGGACGATGAGGGGAAGTGGCGCATCGTCCTCCCCGGGCCGGGAACCTACCGCGCGACGATCGACACGGACTCGCTGCCCCAAGGGGTCGGTCTCCGCGACCCGGAGCGTCGGTCACTTGAGACGACGGTCATGGCCGGGCAGCCGCGGCCGCTGGTCTTTGCGCTCGGGGAGCCCATCGCCGCCGGGCCGGGGCTGGGCGAGAAGCTCGCGCAGGCGGTGCTCAACGGCGTCAAACTCGGTCTGATCATCGCCATGTGCGCGGTTGGGCTATCGCTCATCTTCGGCACGACGAGGCTGATCAACTTCGCGCACGGCGAGTTCGTGACGTTTGGCGCGATCGTGGCTTGGTACCTCCATGCGGATACGATCGCCGTGCCGCTTGCCGCCGCCGGCGTACTGGCGATCGGGATCGCGGGCATGGTTGGGGGTGCTCTCGAGATCGGGGTTCTCCACCCCCTGCGCGCGCGTCGTCTCGGCCTGGTCCAGTTCATGGTCGTCACGATCGGGCTGTCGCTGCTGACCCGGCACATCATGCTCATGTTCTTTGGACCCGATCGCGATCGGTACAGGGACTTCGCTCTCCAAGCCGAGTGGAGCTTCGGACCATTCGCGGTGACGCCGCGCGACTTCACGGTCATGGTGCTCTCCGCCGCCGTGCTGATCGCGGTAGCGCTGTTCCTGCAACGGACGCGCATCGGGAAGGCGATGCGGGCGGTCTCCGATAATCCTTCCCTGGCCGAATCCTGCGGTATCGATATTGATCGCATCATCCTCGTCGTCTGGATCGCGGGCGCGGGCCTGGCGGCAGCGGGCGGGATCTTCTTTGGGACGGTGGAGTCCGTTGATTGGTTGATGGGCGCGCGCTTGCTACTGCTCATGTTCGCCGCGGTCGTGCTCGGTGGCTTGGGAACGGCCTACGGAGCGATGGCGGGCGGTCTCCTGATCGGTCTGGTCACGGAGGTGAGCACGATCTGGGTGGGTACCGAGATCAAGACGGTCTTCGCCCTGGCGGTGCTTGTATTGGCGCTGCTCCTCCGGCCCCAGGGCCTGCTGGGGCGGCGGGAGCGGGTGGGGTAGCGATGGAGTTCGACGTCATCCTGGGGAACGCCGGTCGCGCGGGCCTTGGCCCTCAGGCCGCGATCTTCGCGCTACTCGTGATCGGTCTGAACCTCCACTTCGGCTACACCGGCTTGCTCAATTTCGGTCAGGTGGCCTTCATGATGGTGGCCGCCTACGGCACCGCGATCACCGTCGCGACCTGGGGCGGCTCGCTCTGGCTGGGCATCCTTTTCGGGCTCGGGCTCTGCGTCGCTCTTGCCCTCGTACTCGGTATCCCCACCCTGCGTCTGCGCAAGGAATACTTCGCGATCACCACGCTCGCCGCCGCCGAGATCCTGCGCTTGCTGGTCCGCTCCTCCCCCGCTACCGATATCACGGGCGGGCCGTTCGGCCTGCAGGCGATCGCGGGCAGCTTCTACGCCCTCAACCCGATCGCGGACGGCCGCTACGGGATCGGCACCTTCAGCTACACCGCGAATCAGCTCTGGGTCATGATCGTTGCCTGGGTCTTGGTCGCTCTCGCCGCCGCGCTCGTGTTCCTCTTGATCCGCAGCCCCTGGGGCCGTGTCATTCGCGCGATCCGCGAGGACGAGGACGCCGCTGCAAGCCTCGGCAAGAACATCGTCGGCTATAAACTGCAGGCGCTTGCGATCGGCGGCGTGATCGGCGGGCTCGCGGGCGTGGTCAACGCCTTGCAGCAGTCCGGGGTCGGCTCGGAGAGCTTTGGATCGCAGGTCACCTTCATGGCCTACGTCGTACTGATCATGGGCGGCGTCGCCACCACCGCCGGTCCGATCGTCGCCGCCGTGCTCTTCTGGTTCCTGCGGGAGGGCGTTGATTCGTTCATCCGGCAGCTCTCGGCGGAGGCGTGGTTGCCGGACTTCCTCGCCGACTTCCTTGGCGATGCGGGTGGCGCCGTCAGCATCGCGCTCGCGGGCATCGGCCTCATCCTGCTCTTGAGGTCCCGCCCCCAGGGCCTCTTCGGAAAGCGCCGGGAGGGCTCCGCCGATGCTTGAGCGTGCGCCGGAGATGCGGACAGGCGCCGGTGAGGCAGCGCCGGGGGGCGCCAAGCGCGATCCGATCCTCGTCGCCGATGGGCTGCGGCGCTCGTTCAGCGGCATCCGCGCCGTGGACGTCGATCACCTCGAGATCGAGCGCGGCGCCATCACCGCCATCATCGGGCCGAATGGAGCGGGGAAGACCACGCTCTTCAACCTCCTCACCGGCTTCGAGCGCCCGGACGCGGGGGCCTGGAGCCTCGACGGGAAGCGGCTGAACGGCTTCGCCGCGCACCGCATCAGCCGCCTGGGCATGGTGCGCACCTTCCAGCTCACCCGCGTGCTTGCCGGCCTGACCGTCCTCGAGAACATGGCCGTCGCCGCCCCGAGGCAGTCCGGTGAACGGCTCGAACGGGCGCTCTTGCGCCGGCTTTGGCGTGACGAGGAACGGCAGGTCGAGGCCCGCGCGCGGACGCTGCTGCAGCGCTTCGGACTCGATCAGATGGCGGACCAGCCGGCGGGCACGCTCTCCGGCGGGCAGCGCAAACTCCTGGAGATGGCGCGCGCGCTGATGACGCAGCCCCGGCTCGTCATGCTCGACGAGCCCACCGCCGGGGTGAACCCGGCGCTGACGCAGTCGCTGCTCGGCCACGTGCGCGAGCTCAACGCGGAGGGGCTCACGATCGTCTTCATCGAGCATGATATGGACGTGGTGATGGGGATCAGCGATTGGGTCGTGGTGATGGCGCAGGGCCAGATCCTGACCGAGGGCCGCCCCGCGGACGTGGTGGCGCACGCGGACGTGATCGAGGCCTATCTCGGCCGCGCGCGCGGCGCAGAGGAGAGCGGCATGACAGGGAGCGAGGCCTCCAGTGACTGATCCGGCCACGGGGACGCCGCTGCTCGAGGCGCGGGGGATCGTCGCCGGCTACGTCCGGGGCGTGATCATCCTCAACAACTGTTCGATCACCCTGAACGAAGGAGAGATCGTCGGCGTCGTGGGGCCCAACGGGGCCGGCAAGTCGACGCTCGTCAAGGCCGTCTTCGGCCTCCTCCAGGTCTGGTCGGGCGAGGTCCTTTTCCGCGGTCGGCCGATCACGAACGCGCGCCCGCACCGCCTCGTTGAGGCGGGCATCGGTTACGTCCCCCAGACGGAGAACGTCTTCCCCCGCCTCAGCGTGCGCGAGAATCTGGAGATGGGCCTCTTCCTCGAGCCCAAGGCCTGGCGCGAGCGCTTCGCTTTCGTTGCCGAGCTCTTTCCCTTGCTGCGGGAGCGCGCGGGGCAGCGGGCGGGCTCCCTCTCCGGCGGCGAGCGCCAGATGGTGGCGATGGGCCGCGCTCTGATGATGCAACCGGCGGTGCTGCTGCTCGACGAGCCCTCCGCCGGCCTGTCGCCCGTCTACCAGGAGGAGGTTTTCCGGCAGGTGATCGAAGTCAGCCGCGCGGGCGTGGCCGTGCTCATGGTCGAGCAGAACGCCCGGCGCTGCCTCCAGATCGCGCACCGCGGCTACGTGCTCGATCAGGGCCGCAACGCCTACGAGGGCCGCGGCGAAGACCTGCTCCACGACGAGAACGTGGTCGAACTCTACCTAGGGACGCTCAGTGCTAGCTCACGCTGAGTGTTGGCCAGCAGTATTGCGAGGGCATCTCGCCGGAGACGTGGGCCTTCACCATCGGCGGCTACCGGCCTGCCGAGAAGTGGCTGAAGGATCGCAAGGGACTCACACTCTCATTCGATGACATCGCCTGGTACCGGCGGATCGGTGCCGCCCTCGCTGAGACGCCGCGCTTGATGCAGCGCATCGACGAAGTGATTGCGGCACCTGGACGGAAGGTGACCGCGACATATTCTCATTGGTCAGGTCGACGCTGATGCGTGAGATCATAGAAGAGCTAGGGGTCGAGCCACCGGAGACTGCGACACCCATTGGGCTTGTGGTCGACTTCTCGTCCACTCAGACTTCGCGGCACATCGGGATTGTGCATGAGGTAATGATCGCCGGACACGCTACTCCGCGAGCGACCGAGGAGTTCTCAGTTCGCTCCAAATACGTGCGGCAGCTCTACTCCGCGCAGGAGTTATTCGCGATTCGCAGTGATTTCGACCCTTGGTCTCGGATTATCTTCGGGGACTACGTCCGTCCATCCGATTCGCTCGGGTTCGGCCAACAGCTTCGTCTCATCCCTGAGTAACACGCCACGGCTTCAGTCGTCACGAGCTGGCTCCCCTTCCTGGACACGTTTCGAACGCTGTGTGTGACGCCCGAACCCGAGGTCCAGCGCCTGCTCGAGGAAATCCGGCAGCTAGGCCTTGTCGCCTATAGGAGATGCCGGACCATGTGGACGTGGCTGCCGGTGGCCACTTTCGACCTGGCACTCTCAAGACTTGCTGACCCGGCGCATGGCGCGACTATCTGTTTTGTCTGGCAGACTTGGCTTCCTGAGAAGAGGGAGCGCTCATGGCACAACTTGAAGACGGCTTCCTGCAGAACTTCCTCGCCAGGCGCGGCACCGTGGCTGTACTGCGTCTCCAGCGAGGTTGAGTCCCGCGACCACGCCGCCGAAGCTCTTGCCACGAAGCGCCTCGAGCCCACGGCGGCGGGGACATTGGAAGCGCGGGAAACTCCACTCGCCCCACGAGACCAGCGGTGCGCCTTCCATTACTTTGAGGAGCCAGCGAGGTAGAGATGAGTGATCAAGATGCCGGAGTACGCATTACTCGCGTACAACTCTCGAACTTCAAGGGGTTTTCCAAGTACTCGCTTGCACTCGAACCAATGACCATGCTGGTCGGCCCAAACAATTCTGGGAAGTCCACCATAGTTGGTGCGTTTCGAGCGCTGAGTGTTGCTCTGCGCACCGCGCGTGCCCGCAGGCCCGAGATTCTGCAACGAGAAGAAAGCATCCAATCCGGATATCGCATTCCGAGCGAGGGAATCCCGATCTCCCTCGAGAATGCTCAGCACGACTATTCAGCTAGCGATGCGGTTGCTGAGTTCAAGCTGTCCAATGATCGAACGCTCAGTCTAGTTTTCTCTCCCGACATGAACTGCTCGTTAGTAGTTGACCCCGACGGCCCGGTCGTTAGGTCTGTTGCCGACTTCAAGCGGCATTTCCCGATTGACATTGGTGTAGTGCCTGTTTTGGGTCCAGTCGAGCATAACGAACAACTGGTCGCAGAGGAGACAGTTCAACGGAATCTCCAGACTCATCGCGCATCAAGGAACTTCAGAAGCTATTGGTCCCGCAGCAGCAGTGATGAGTTTCGGGAGTTCAGGCAGGCGGTTATGGAGTCATGGGACGGGATCGACATCCAGAGGCCAGAGGTCTCTATGAGCCCTGACGGTCCGCCAGTCGTACACATGATGTGTACAGAAAATCGCATGACGAGAGAGCTCTTCTGGATGGGTTTTGGGTTTCAAATATGGCTGCAGATCATGACCCATGTACTAAGAGCTCGCGAGGTAACAGTCCTTGTGGTCGACGAACCCGAAACCTATATGCACCCTGGACTCCAACGGCACCTTCTCAATGTCCTCCGGGACGTGGCGCCCGGCTGCTTGTTGGCCACGCACTCTTCGGAGCTGGTTGGTGAGGCCGAGCGCTCTGAGGTCGTCCTCGTCGACAAATCCCAACGGTCGGGCAAGAGACTTGGGGCCAGCGCCCACAGCGATGCTCTTGATGCCCTTGGCTCTAGGTTCAACTTCGCCCTCACTGATGTCCTGCGCCAGCGTGCGGCCATTCTCGTAGAGGGAGAAAGTGATCTGAAGTACCTCAAGCTGTTGGGTAATCGTCTGTCCCCCACTCTGCTCGGTGGCACAAGGATCCCGCCAGTGATTCCTCTTGGAGGACATCGACCTGACTGGGCGACGGACATCGCCCGGGCCATGAAGACATTGGTCGGGTCCGATATTCGGCTGGCCGTTGTGCTTGACTGTGACTATCGCTCAGATGAAGAGGTCGAGGAACTCGAGTCTGCACTGAAAGAAGAGTTTCACGTAGCGCATGTCCTCCAGAGAAAAGAGATTGAGAACTACTTTCTGACTCCTAGCGTGGTTGAGAAGATGCTCCGAGCTCAGGGCGATCGGGATGGACAGGCCATTAGCCGTGATGCTGTGGCGCTACTCCAATTGGTAACCGACAGCTTGCACGCAGCGGCCCAAAGTCAGTATCTGGCACGGCATCTCGACTATGGCACGAAGACTAAACCCTGGCTGGACCGGGCGACCCTGAGCAAGGAGGCGCTTGAGCGCTTTCGCGTCCACTGGGAGACGCTCGACAATCGCCTCGACATCATGTCCGGGAAGGATGTTCTTCGAATAGTGAACGTTGCGCTCCAGAAGGAGGGAAGCAAGGCCCTCACGATGTCACAGCTAGCGAGGAAGATGACCAAGGACGACATCCCGCGTGAGATGACTACGCTCCTGCGCCAACTTGACCAATTGACCGCCTCCTAGCAAGGCGCTTGTATGCAGTCCCCTCGACGTGTTCTACCGCCTAACAGTGAGAACCAACACTCTCAAGTTCGGCGTGGCAGCGACTCATGTCTGCTCGGCACCGCGGCCGTGCTGCTGTGACGGCAGGCGACCAGCGCGACCCGTTGGGCGTTGGCGAGAGACGGGAAGCAGAGCCCCTGGGTAAGTCGTTTTTGATCAAGCACCAGGCCGGTGGCACAGTCTTCGCCGCTCGTGGTGATGCTGCGCCAATTGGCGAGTGGCGCGTCAACGCCCCAGCGAGGGGTGCTGGCTCCCCTTCCTGGACACGTTTCGAACTCTGTGCGTGAGCCCCGAGCCAGAGGTCCAGCGCCTGTTTGAGGAAATCCGGTACCTAGATCTTGCGGCCTAGAAGCTTGGCAATTCTCTGTGCTCGCGGGCGTCCTCGTCCTCAGTCTGGCGGCTGGCCCGGCCGCGTGCGGCGGATCCTCCGACGATGGTTCCCCTGCCCAACCGCGGTAGCGGAAACCGCTCCGGCGACCGCCGAACTAAGGATGAGGCTGCCGCTTCTGCATCGCCTCACCACTTCCCCAACCCCATCCGCTGCCGCTGGTGTGGTTGACTGCCACACTGCACTAGCCTGACAGCGGAGGGCTCCCGTGCGCCGCTGGTTCGTGATCCCCGCGCTCGTGTGTCTCGCCTTCATGGGCCTCGTTGCCCCGCTCGCCCCCGTGCAGGCGGCCAGCCCCGACGCGACCGACCCCGTCACGACCGCGCTGTACCCCGGATGGAACTTCGTGGGCTGGTTGGGCGCGGACGGGCCGGTCGATGATCTCTTCGATCAGGTGGCCGCGGTGGAGGCCGTTTCCGCGCTGGCGCCGGGTCACCCCGCGGCCGCGATGGGGCCCTGGGAGCCCGTGGCGCGCGGGGCGGGGCGGATGATCCGCACCGGGGAGCCCCTGTGGATCCGCCTCGCGGGGGAGCACGGCCGGCTCTGGCGGCAAGCGGCGCTCCGCGCGCCGCCCGTGATGCCGCTCGGGGCGGGGCAACACGCGGTCGTCTGGGCCTGGGGCGGGGATCGTCCTTTCGGGGCCGTTCTCGGGCGCGTCGCCGGACAGATGGTGTCCGCCCAGCGCTGGAACCGGTTCACGCAGGCCTTCGAACCGTACGCCCCCGACGGGAATCCGTTTTCCATTGCGCGCGGGGAAGCGCTCTACCTGCGGCTCGACGCGCCCGCCGTCTGGGGTCCAGCGGAGGGCCCGACGATCACCGGCGCGGAGTGGCTGCCGCAGACCGACCGGCGGACGCTGGAGGAAACCGTGGCCGGGGTCCATGCTTATTTCGAGCGCTGGCTCGGGATCACGCCCCAGCCCTTCGCGTTGCGGGCGCAAGAGTTTCCCTTTCCCTGTCTCACCAGCAGCGACACTTTCCGCGCGACGATCTACCTCCCGTGCCTCGAGATCGCCCTCGACCAGCTGGCCGGCGCCACCATGGCGGAGAGCTATGCCACAGCGGCCGTCTCCATGGCGCGCGAGCGCGCCGGCCACACCGAACCCGAGTGGCTCGTCGCCGGGCAGGCCCACTACGTGTACGCGCGCTGGATGGCCGCCGCCGGCCTGCGGCCCTACCGGTCCTTCTACAGCGAGATGATCGGGTACACCCGCGCCACCGACCTCACCCTCGACAGTGCGCCGTTGCAGGCCCGTCTCGTCGGCGACGCCTCCCGGGGGACCATCATCGACCCCGCGCGCCCCCTCTGGGAGCCGAGCCGCCGGCAATTCGAACGCTGGATGGGCGCGCTCGCGATCGACTGGCTCGTCCAGTGGACGGGGGAGGCGGCCCTGCAGCAGTACGCCCAGACCCGCTTCGCCGGCGATTGGCGGGCCGCCTTCCAGGACGCCTTCGGGATGTCGATCGACCAGTTCCTGTCCTGGTTCGAACACTATCGCCCGGGCGTGACGGCGGCCGACGGGGGCGCGCCGCGCTGGCGCCGCCCTTTCCATTCCGTGGTCTTCGCCGGTCCGCTGACCGACGAGCGGCGCGCGCTGGTCCCGGCGATCGAAGCGTTCGTGGACTTCTTCGAGCGCGAGTACGGTCTCAGCGCCACGGCCGCGACGTTTGTTCTCGACATCGATGAGGCGAGCTACAAGGACATCCTGGCCGGCATCGAGTCGTGCGGCTACGCGAATGGATCCCTCATCTATGTGCGCGCAGGGTGTGCGTTCCCGTTCATCATTGCCCACGAATTCGCCCACGTCCTCCAGCAGGAGCTCGCCGTGGGTGGTGGGTCGCCACAACTGCAGTGGCTGGTCGAAGGCAGCGCCGAATATCTCGCCATGCAACAGTGGCTGGACGCTGGACCAGCGGATCCAGAGACGGCCTGGGCCTCCCGGGAGGCATTCGCCGCCGGCGTGATCACGGGGCTGCCCGCGACGGCCTCCGATGCCGCCGTCGCCCGCGCCGCCCTTGAGCGAGACGAGCTGTACCAGGTCTACGCCCTCGCGGTCCGGCACCTCGTCGCGCGCTTCGGGATCGAGCCCCTGTTTGCGGCCTTCGGCCCGACCTGGCGCGACGCCGGTCCCGACGAGGCCAGCCGCTTCCAGGCGGTCTTCGGGGCCTCCCTGGACGATTTCCATGCCAGCTTCGGCCGCTGGTTGCGATCCCTGCCCGCCCCGCCGTCCGCCGAGCCCGACGGGGTCCAGGTCTGCCCCGTCGCCTGGGCCGACGCGCAGGGCGTCTTCCAGGTCGCCCTCGACGGCCCGGGGCCGAACTGCACGGTCCTCCACAGTGGCGGGCACGTCGCGGTCAGCCGTGGCGACAGCGTGCGTACGTTCACACTCTACCGGGGGTATGGGTGGCTAATCATCGATCAGACCCCCGTGTTCGGGACCGCGGCGGCCGCCTTCGTCGTGGCGGACCCGAGCGGCGCGCCGCGCAGCGGCGAGATCACGCTTGCCCTGGGCGACGGGCGGGAGCTGGCCCGCCGCGTGCCCCCGGAGCTCGCAGACCTGCACGCTGTCTTCGATACGATCACCTCGTCGCCGGGAGGCTAACGGCCGGCTTGGGTGGCGGCGGGCGACGGGTCGATATGGATGTCGGCCGAGCCTGGATCATGATCGACGGCGCCAGCGAGGTGACCGTCGTCTCCATCACCGAGCACGCCGACGACTCCCCCACCGGCAAGCTCATGGAAGCGATCATCGAGAGTGTTGATGAGTTTTACTCGGCGAATTTGGCCGAGGGGAAGTGACGCGCGGGATGCGCGAGGCCGCCTCGCGCGGCTTCTGGGTCTCGACCTACGCCCCCTGCGGCTACCGCAAGGCGTACGTCCAGAACGGGGCCAAGAAACGCCCGCGACTGGTCCTCAATCCGCCAGCGGACGCCGTCGTGCGGCGCATGTTCCAGATGGCCGCCTCCGGGATCAGTCTCCTCGACATCACACGCACCCTCAACGACGAGGGCATCGCCACCCCTAACGGCAAGCACTGGCTCAAGACGTCGATCCACCGCCTCCTCGCCAACGAGGCCTACACGGGCACGGTCGTTTGGGGAACGAACGCGAAGGACGGCGCCCCACCCGTGCGCGTCGAGAATGCCTTCCCCGGCATCGTCACGCGGGAAGAGTTCGAGCGTGTGGCGCAGGTCCTGCACGCGAAAGCGCCGCCGCAAGTGCACCCGCGCCGGGCCACCAGCCCCTACCTCCTCAGTAGGCTGGCCAAGTGCCAGCACTGTCGCAAGTCCCTCAGCGCCCAAGAGGCCAAGGGCGGCAAGTACACCTACTACGTCTGCCAGTCGCTCCTGAAACGTGGACGGGGCGCCTGTGACACCCCGCGCCTCAACGCGGCACGCTTCGAGCGGCTCATCATCGATCAGATTCGCGAGCACATCCTTACCGAGTCCAACATCCGCGACCTGGTGCGCCTGGTCGATGAGGAGATGGACGGCGTGGCGCGCGAGGAGCGCCAGAAGCTGGAGGCGATCGAAGGGGAACTGGCCGAGGTGCGTCGGCGCATGGACCGGCTGTGGTTCGCGGTGGAGACGTCCGACATGGAGGTCAACGACATCCTGCCGCGCATCCGCCAGCACCAGAAGCGCCAGGAGCGGCTCGAGCGAACGGCCAGCGAGGCGCGGACGGCGCTCGCCCAGCGCCAGGTGTTGCTCGACCGCGTGGATGTGATCACCGCATATGTGCGGGAGATGCGCGACTTCCTGCGAACGAGCAACACCACCGAGTCGCGGGCGTTCATCCGGTCCTTCGTGAAGGCGATCGCGGTCAAGCCAGGCACGGCGACGATCCGCTACACCATCCCGACACCGACAGACGGCCCCATAGCCGGAAGGGATGCCGTGGAGATCAGCCTGCCCGAGGACGTTCGCAACACAGTAGCGGTTGGCACTCTTCCCCTTCCTGGACACGTTTCGAACTTTGTGCGTGGCACCCGAGTCCGAATTCCAGCGCCTACTGGGGGAGGTTCACTAGGTGGACCACTTTACCTAAGGAACGGCAGATCCAGGCGGAGTGGGGTTGACGGGCTATTCCCGCCGTCAATATCGTCGATACAAGCCAGATTACGGACCGGTAAGTCGAGGAAGGATGATGAGGATGCGAGGAGTCATCTGGCATGAACGCGAGAAACAGAAGATTGGCCTGCAGGGGCACGGCCAAGACGGTGAAGATAGGCTCGACCCTTAGGTGCAGATGCAGGTTGACGCAACGTGATGGGTTCCATCGCCTGGCGCAACTTCTCTCTCGACCACTAACAGAGACCACCCCAGCTGCTTATCGCGGTCGGGCATGTCGTCGACGAAACGATCCAACGTTATCGGTAAGATCCCGAGGCCGGAGATTATGAGCGCGGTGTGGCGTCGACCCCGCTCTGGGATCTTCGGTGAACGCTACCACCCGCCATCGGAATGACGGCCTGATCAGACGGACCCGCGCGGTCTGGGAACCGCGCCTCGGGCGCCACCTGAGCTGCGCCGAGGCCGAACAGATCGCCGGCAACGCCAGCAGCTTCTTTGCCGTCCTGACCGAATGGTCTCAAGCGGATTCGGCTCCGCCTGCGCACGATGCTGCGATCGGCCCGCTATCCGACACGACGGCAGACCGCCATGAGCGCTGAGACCGGCGCACTGGCCCTGGGTGGCCAGCAGGCCTGCGCGTCCGGCCGAAACTCACTGAATTCAGTAAGTATTCAGATTATGAGACGCATACGGATCGGCGGCGATAAGTGCGGATTTGTGGCGGAAAGTGCGGATCATGAGCGCTTCGGATAGCCTTTCTGAACTCACCCGGCGAGCAGCTCTATGGGCCAGCTCCAACGAGGCGATTCTGGCCGTCTTCGTCGCTCGTACCGCCCACGACAGCGGCCGCACCGCGGATACGCTGCGCCTGCGCATCGCCGGGCAGCTCCGCCGCTACGCCGCGCGGCACGCGGTGCCCGTCCCCGCGCTCCGCGCCGTCCTCACCGACCCGGCCCTGTTCGGATCGGTGCTGGCCGCGGACCAGCGGCTGACCGGACCCGGGCGCGTGAGCCGCGGGACCGTGAAGGGCACCCGCCATGCCTTCGCGGCCCTGGTCGCGGCGTTGCCGCCCCAGCCGGGCGCCACGCGCGATGACCTGCGGCGCAACCTCGCCACTGCACGCCGGTCGACGGAGCGGACAGTTGGGTTGCGTCGGCTCGTCGCGGTGGGTGAGGACCGACGACGCGAAGTCGCCGTGCCGGCCGCGGCGGAGATCCAGAGCGTCATCGGGGCTCTGCGGGCTACGATGCCACTCGGCCATCCGGCCGCCGACCTGGTCGCCTTCCTCTACCTTACGGGCGTCCGCATCGGTGCGGCGTTGGCACTGACGGCCGCCGACCTCCGGCAGATGCCTGATGGCACAGTCTGGGCCTTCGTGGAGGAGAAGGCGCGGCCCGACGCCCGGCCCGTCTACGTCCGCCCGGAGCAGGGGGCACTGGCGCTGGCCTGGCGGCAGCTCACGGCGGACGTGCCGCTCTGGGCTGTGAAGGGACGGTCCGTCCGTGCCGACGAAGTCCGGACATGGATCACGTGCGGCTGCGAGCGGGCGGGCGTGCCCCGCTTCACCCCGCACAACCTGCGGCACGCCTTCGCGAGGGATTTGGTCCCGCACCTGGGAATCGCAGGTACGCAACGTGCGGGGGGATGGCTGGCAGCCCCGGTGCTTGAGGAATACATCGATACAGCCCGGCGGGAGAGCGCCTGAGGTGGGCCGCGCCGCCTTTCCGAAAACAGACGGGTGCCAACTCCCCCTGTTCGGTGATCCAACCGCGCAGTTGGATATCGTCACCGATTGGGCCGCGCGCCAGGCGGGGCAGAGGGAATTGGGTGCGTTCGAGCAGCGGCTGCAGACTGAGCAGCGGCTAGCGCCGACCACCGCGCAAAGCCTCCGGTACCAGTTGCAGGCTGCTGTCGATACAGCTGACGTACCGAGCCCGTCGGCCTTCGTGCAGGCACCAAGCCGTGTCGTCGAGGGAATCGAACGGCTTTCCAAGCGCGCCGCGCGCCGAAAGCTGCATCTAGCGATCGGTTATTTCCTCGACCTGAACGGTGAGATCCTCCCTCCGGGGACGGCGGCCCGGCTCGAGACGGCACTGGACGAGTTCCCCGCCCGGGTGACCGCGAGACCCGATCTCATGGACCGCGATCTTGGAGGATCGGTCAAACGCGTCCGCCCGGCGCCACCCTTTACCGCAGCGGACGCGGAGCGGCTGTTTCGCATCGTGGAGGAAACCGCCCCGGATACAAGGCGTGCACGCGATCGCGTCTTGATGACGCTGCATCTGTGGAGCGGTTTTGCGCCGCGCCATCTGGTGGAGCTGCGCTGGGAGGGAGTCCTCCCAACGCTCACGGTCGACCACGAGTTTCCTCGCGTTCCGACCTCGATCCGAGGCCGAGAATACCCCATCGTCGTTCACCGGAGAGCGATCGCGGCGCTGGAGCAGTATTGGAGGGCCAGCGGGGAGCCGCCGCGGGGTCCGATCTTCCTCCACACGAATCGCTCGGGGAAATCCACGACGGCCAGATACCTGGGGGACGTAGTGAAGGAATACCTCGCGGACGTCCAGCTCTCCGGCGTCGATCGTCGTCGGCTCAATGCCCCGTTCGCGCAAGCGTTGCTGGACCGGGACTGGGACGACAAGGCGGTCGCGGAGGCATTCGGCTACCAGCGCGTTCGCGATCTCCAGGAGCACGTGCGCTCCGTCGAGGAGGCGCAGGCGCAGCGCCGGTCGGTCGAATGGCTGACGGCAAATCCAAGCGACGCGGAGATCAATCTAGTGATCGATCGTGAATCCCTCAGCGGCACAATACCCTCAGGTTGGACGACCAGCTGACCACACTGAAGGGACACTTCAGGAAGTTCCGCCGTGGATCGAATCTTGCTGCCACGTGACCTACAATAGCCGCCGCTAGCAGGCCAGCCCAGGGGGACACCATGCCGAGCCCGACCGTCGACCCGAATCGCGTGATCCTGACGGGTGAGAACCCGTTCATTCGCCTCAGCGAGAGCGACGACGGCCCCGCGACGAGCGAGGCGAGCTTTTGGCGCATCCTCCTCTCCCCAACGGGTCCCGGGCACGTCCTGTACCTGAAGAGCGATCTGACCGAGGACCAGTGGCGGATCTACTCGGACAACATCGCACTGGCGCGCTGGCTGCAAACGACGGTGCAGGGAATGATCAATGCCGAGACGGCGGACGTCGCGATCCCCGTGATCGACGCCGTGTTCGAGAAGTCGGGCGACGTGCGATCGTTCTGGACGGAGACGGTGCTCTCGTCTGAGGACGAGGTGCAGCTGACGTGGCACGACCTAGGCGACCCGTTGCTGTTGCACACCACGCCGGGCGAGAAGGAGTACGGCGTGAGCACAATCCTGGTCCCAGCGCTGGGGACGCGTCTGAGCCGGAACGGCGTCCAGGCCCGGGGCCGGGCCTGGCCTCGTGAACGGGAGGGACGTCCGTTCAGTACCTGCGCGCTGGCGTTCTCGGAGAGCTGGACGGAACCACGGTCGTAGGGCGTGCTCAGCCGGATCGGTGCGTCGGGGCAGGAGTCGCGAGGACCGATCAGCATCTCATAAGGATTAGCGGATTGCGCCATCCGTGCTTGAGGAGGCGGCGGTGACCTGCCCTCGATGATTGTACCAGGGCGTAGGTGAGTGCCAGGACCCTCCGGTCGATCGCCGGGGTCGGGTGGGGCGGCTCGATCGCCACGGCTTCCGGGGCAGGCGGGCGGGAGCCGAGGGCACTGGGGGGGCGGACCGGGTGGGACGCAGGGCGTCCGTGTTCGATGAGGATCGGGGCCGCGGCGAGCGTCGTGAAGATCTCGGGGTTGCGGCACTCGTCGCGGAGCTTGCCGTTGAGTGATTCCACGTAGCCGTTCTCCCAAGGACTGCCGGGTGCGATGAAGAGCGTCGTGACGCCCAGTCGGCGGAGCCAGGACCGCACCGCTGTCGCCGTGAACTCGGGGCCGTTGTCCGAGCGCCGGTAGCTGGGCGGACCGTGCCGCACGAAGAGCTCCGTGAGGCGCGCCAGGACGCCGTCGGACCGCAGGCGGCGCGCGACATCGATGCTGAGGCACTCCCGCGTGTGCTCGTCCACGATGGTGAGCAACCGCAGTGGCCGACCGTCGTGCGTCCGTTCGCTGACGAAGTCGTAGGACCAGACGTGGTTCGGCCGCTCGGCGCGGCGCCGCGTGCAGGAGCCGTCGGTCGCCCAGAGGCGCCGCCGGCGCCGCGGCTTGCGGGGCACCCGGAGGCCCTCCTGGCGCCAGAGGCGCTCCACCCGCTTGTGGTTCACGCGCCCGCCTCAAAGGTGTAGTCAGAGCTGGACGGTGGGTCGTTGGGCGTGGGCAAACCGAGCATCCGGCAGAGGTCGATAAAGTGCTCCTGCGCCGACGCGCGCTCACGGCGCGCGTTCTCGCGCCATTTCGCGGCGAACTCGGCGGCCGAAAGGGTCGATGTTGCGGTCATGTGGTGCCCAGTCACACGCAGCGTTCCCTCGTCATGGTACCCGGCGAAGCAGCGATAGCGCGGGCCGGGCATATGAGTACGCCCGCCCACGCGTTGGCGCACAGCCGCGCGTGCGGCCGGGCCATGGTCGGCCAGACCCTGCACCAGAAGTACCGCTATTACCGCTGCCGGGCTGCCTTCGCCGGATCGAAGCACGATCGATGTGAATCCAAGTACGTGCGAGCAGATGGCCTGGAAGATGCCGTGCGCGCCGCGGCCAGCGAAGTACTCGCTCGCCCGGAGATCGTCATGGAGGAGATTCGAAGGCAAAGCACGGCCGCTTGTTCGCCACAGAGCGAGGCAGCTGGGGCCAAGCGGCGCCTGGGCGAGCTGGAGGCGCAGCGTAGCCGGCTGCTGCGGCTATTCCAGCTGGGTGAGATCGACGAGCTGCACCTGCGACGTGAGACACTATTGATCCGGGCGGAACAAGTGATCCGGGCGGAACAAGAACGCCTCGCCGAACAAGTGAAGCCAGTCATGGCCACGGTTCCTGAACTGCCCGACTCAGAAAGACTCCGGGGGATGTGTGATGCAATCCGCGACTGGGTCAACAGCGCTGAAGGTGAGGATATGAATCTGCTGCTCAACGCGCTCCAGATTCGTGTCGATGCCTCACGCGCCGGAAGCGAACTCCGTGGTGTGATTCCATCCTCCGCACCGACGGATGCTAATGCCGATGTTCGTCTAGTGGTAAGAGAATCGCCCTCACAGCCTTCAAATCGTTGCGGAATCACTCCCTCAAGGACCCCGAGGTGTCATCGTCGCTCCGCTAGAACGAGATCGAGAGCTGCACGGCTTCGATGATTCCCTTGAGTCGACCCACGCCTACTCCCGCCTCGAGCAGCTAGACGCCGTCCTATGAGGGCCTCTGTAAGGTGCAGCACGTTCGTCGTATTCAACGTCAGACCGCAGCCTGATCAAGGCACTCACCAACGGCCGTGGCACGATCACCGCTGCGACTGCGCCGACCACAAATCACTATGCGCCGACGATCAGGGACCATAGCGCGCACTCAGAACGTCCTCTAAATTCCCACACATTCCGATCGATAATGGAAGAAAGAATGAGGGGAAGACTATCTGACCTATTCATATAACTCTACAAAACTAGGGATATATTGTTCGTAGTGGCGGAGGGTGTGCGGCCGGTCGTCTCCTGGAGCAGGGCAAGGTCGGCATCCATCTGTACGAGCTGACGCCACGCATCGTCTTTCTTGTTGATGTTCCAGTTCACGACGGTGATCGACACATCGTTCTCCAGGGACTCAGCAGGTGGCTCACCCTGGCCCTCACGCCACGGGCGAAGTCTCCGCATGACCATTCGCCTGCTCTTGCTTGACCGGCGGGTATCCCTATCTGCGGATGCCGCACTCGACCAAACAACGGGGGTTGACGTGCGCATTCTCTCAAAGCGTCCAGTCGTTCGTCATGTTGGGCGCGTCGCGTTGCCGCTGGTCCAGACGGTCGGCGGCACGATTCGATGCCCTAGTGCAGCTTTTCGAGTGGGGAATTCCCGGCAATCGTCTACTAGGCTGGGCGGCCGGAGGGCCACAGCCCTTCGGGCCTGAAGACTCGCGTGCGACATCACGCCCGACGGGTACAGAGAAAGGGGGTGCCACCGATGCGTGACCCAGCGTTTGGCCGACTTGAGAAACTCGAGCCTCGCGACTACTGGTCCAACGAAGCGGCGGACTTCACGCCCTGGCTGGCGGAACCGGCCAACATCCAGTTGCTTGGCGAGGTCATCGGCGTGGAGCTCGAGGTGGAGACCACCGAAGCGGCCGTCGGACCGTTCGCGGCGGACATCGTCTGCCGGTCTCTCGGGGAGGAGCACCGCGTCGTCGTCGAGAATCAGTTGGAGCGCACCGACCACGACCATCTCGGCAAGCTGCTCACCTACGCCGGCGGCCTGGCGATGTTCGGACCATCGTGTGGATCGCGCCACAGATCAGGGAAGAGCACCGAGCAGCGCTGGACTGGCTGAATTCGGTGACCGGCGAAGAGGTCAACTTCTTCGGCGTGGAACTGCAAGTCTGGCGGATTGGCGACTCGCTGCCGGCCCCCAAGTTCGAGGTGGTCGCCAAGCCCAACGATTGGGTCGAAACGGTGCGCGGGACGACAAAGTCCCGAGACCAGCTCTCCGACGTCAAGCAGCTGCAACTGGAGTATTGGACGGCCTTCCGGGACTACTTGCAGGACCGAGAAAGCGAAGTCAGGGCGGGGAAGGCCATGCCCAAGCACCGGATTAACGTCTCGATCGGCCGCTCTGGAGCGAAGCTCTCTGCCTTTGCCGGTATCTGGGATGAGGATCAGAAGGCGTGGGTGCGCGGCCTCACCCGGGTCCAACTGATGCTCAACGGCGACGACTCGAAGGAAATCTTCGATCGCTTGCACGCCGATCGCGAAGAGATCGAGGCTGAGTTAGGAGAGTCCCTGATCTGGCACAACCCCGAAAACGCGAGGAGGTGTCGCGTCTACACGCGCTGGCTCGTCGACCTCGAGGACCGCGGCGATTGGTCGAACCAGTTCGCCTGGCTTGAAGAACGGTTGCGGGGCTTTGACGCGACGTTCCGGGATCGGGTGAAACGAGACTGAGGCGACGCTTCAGCGCGGCGGTCGCGTGTTCGGTCAGGCCGTCATGCGCTCGTCGTCCCCCACCGCGATCGGCGGCGTTCGTCGAGTCGAGCTGTCTACCTGAATCGCGAGGATGGTGGGCTGCTTCGGCCGTGCCGTTCGTTTCTCGGATGCGAGGCACGGTGGGACAGAGCCTCGAGCCAGCAAGGCGGCGTGACCGAGGCGCGCCTGCCACTAATCTACGCTAGCGGTCGCGTAGTGCGACCGCCCACGACGGCGCGACGCGCCGTGGCGGACGCCAGTCGGAGGGAGCGAATCATGACGGAAGCCGACGTGAGGACATTCCTCAAGCGGTTTGCGGCCGAGGACCTTGCCGCAAAGGGTGTCCTCAACGGCAAGACACTTCTGCTGAACAACAAGAGCGTGACTCCGCTGACCGAGCTCATGCACGAGCACGGCCTCTCGCGTCTGGTAGCGGCCGCGAGGGACTGGAGTTCCTGGATCCTCAGTACCCAGACGGCCGGCAGGCGTCCCCCGCGCCGCTGGGTCTCCCACCGGATACCCGCAACGTCCCCACGTACTACACCACCAAACAGACCCCAGCGATCGCTCAGAACCAACTCGACTACGTCTGCGCGTCTCGCGGTTTCCACGAGACCGTGACGGTGCGGGCGCTGAATGCCGTCGAAGAATGGGGTGCGAGCGATCACTGCCGCCTTCTGATCACAATCGCGGGGGGATGACGTGGACAGCACGAACGACCGCGCCGCGCTGCTCCAGACGCACAGCGGGCCGACGGCCGTACGGGATCGATCTAGCCCTCTTCGACGACCAACGTCCACGTCCGCTTCAGGGGTAACTCCGCCTGGAGCTCTCCGTCGAGGCGGTCATAGGTTTCCTGTAGCGCCCGGACGAGGTCTGCTTGGTTCCAGAGCTTTATCTCGAAGAAGAGCTGCCTCGCCTCCTGGATGACCGTCTGTTTGTAGCCACCCCAGGCGACGATCAGGCCGTGCTCCGCCCGGTAGTTCTTCATGACTCCCTGGAGTTCTCGCAGCACCGTCACGTCGACGCGGGCATCGCCGGATTTGACCTGAACGCAAAGTCGCGGGGCCTCGAAGCCCATAGGACCCCGCCCTGCCACGATATCCACGCCCCCGTCCGCGCCTGGCGGTGAGGTGTGAACATCTGTGTATCCCTGTGCCCGCAATACGCTGGCCACGAGACGGGCGAGGCCGTGTCCGCGGAAGTTCCGGCCGATGAAGTCGATGATTTGGTCGGTCGCCTGAGTGGCCAGGTCGATGTCGGGTTCCTGGACGTCGGTGCCGTCGTCGCCTGGCGATCCTGGCGGGGCAGGCGAAGGCAACGCGTCGCCCTTGAGCATCGCCCGGATCCGCGCCTCCGCATTGTTGCGCTTGACTTCGAACACCGTCATCGCGCCACCCAGTGAGAAGCGGAGGTCGCTATCGATCTTGTTGCGCGGGATGTCAGTGGCCATCCAATCGACCGGGCGCTGATGTTTGGCATCGGAAGGCGCGTCCAGCTGGTATCGATATGGCCCGGCGATTCGCCCAAAAGCCACGGCGCTTTGCGTCTTGAGTGGGAGGGCGACGATGTCACCGACCTGGAAGCGCTTGCTGAAAGCCCACAGCTGGCTCTCCCAGTTCTTAACCGCGTTCGGGTTCTCGTCGGGATAGGTATCCAGCATGGACGCCAGCAGCGCGTCCCGCGACGTGAAGCTGCTGAGATCGGACAGACCGTCCCACCCCACCACCACCACGTTGTTGGAAAGCGCGTAGCTCTCGTTCTCGCCGTGCCGTCCCGCTCTCGCAACCCATAGCGCCATGCTGCACCTCCTGATGGGGGATACGAGCATTGCGTGGGAAACGTCAACCCGGGGCAGGAATTCCGGTCGGGCTCCTAGTCGGCGCAAGCTGTTAGGATCCCGCCCGCTGCCCCAGAGGAGAGCCTATGCTCACGCGTCTCGCCATCGCCACCATCGCCAGTCTGATCCTGGTGTGGGCGCTCGCGCTCCCCGCCACAGCGCACGATCCCGCTGCGCCTCCCACTATTCAGATCAACGAGGGCGGACAGTAAATCCACTGGCACGGCCAGACGACCCCCGTGGCGACGGTCTTCCGCGATGTGACGATCGTCTGGCGCTGGGACGGGAGCGATTGGTCGGGCGTATACATTCCTCTGATCAACAGTGGGGCCTTCGATCTGGAGGAAAACGACTTTCTCTGGGTGGTCTCCCGCACCGCACACACGATCACGCTACCAACCTCGGCGCCCACCCCGGACTCGACTTTCACTGCCAACGCGTGCACGGGCGACGACTACGATCGCGACGAGTGGGGCAGCTACCCGCCCGCTCCCGCCAATGCCACACCGACCTGGACCACGCCTCACGATGTCGTGAACTCGCGGGCCATCGCGCACGATCACCACGTGGCGCTCCGAGACGCGCACGTGTCCGGGGGCTGCCACTGGTCACTGGCGATGAAGGATCGCTTCTCCAGTGATCTGGCGAACCTCAACCCGACCACACAATCGTTCAATGCCAGCAAAGGCAGCCGCACCCCCGACCAGCTCACCGGCATCGCGGTCTGGATCATCGATACGGCAGCCGAGCAGTGCGCCTACGCGCAGCAGCACCGAGACGTGAAACAGATCTGGGACCTCACCATGACGACCGCTGAGCAGGCCACGGTCACGGTCTGGCTCATGCGCTGCGAAAGTTAGTGGGGCTTCGTCCGTTGGTGAGCGTTCCTCGAGGGGGCAACCTCCCTGAGCAGCCGTCGCGAAGTCTGTACGCTCACTAGTCGTGATGCGGGCTTACACTCCACACCCGAGCGAATCCGAACGTCGGCACCCGAGCGCCTGTTGGGTGAGTGGCGGAGAGTCCGCTCACACTGCAAGGGAGGTAGCTGTGCGCCGACTGTTGTTGCTGGCTCTAGGTGTTTGTCTCGTCGGCAGCGCCAGCATCTGGGCACCGATTGGTGGGCGGGTCGCTGCTCAAACATCCTGTAATTTCATCAACTCTGTCGCCACGGTCACGGCGGCAACCTTCCAAGTCGTGACGAACGATGGATCAGGAACAGCCTTCTACATCGGAAACGATGAGTGGCTGACAGCCGCGCATGTAGTAGATGGAGGAGGCAGCATTCAACTTCAACGGGAGCAGCAGGCTCTCACCGCCACGCTGATCGGGATCGACAGCATTGCTGACCTCGCTTTACTCCGCGCACCTGGAACGGGGATCACGGCACTCACTTTCGGTGACTACAGCGCTTTGCGTCTCGGGGAGACCCTGGGCGTGGCAGGGTATCCAGTGAGCGTCACGGGCTCGCCCTCCGTGGCAAGTGGCTTGCTCTCGAGGTTCCTCACCTACGAGGGAATCTCCTATATCCAAACGAGTGCAGAGATCAGCCCCGGCAATAGCGGCGGGCCGCTCTTCACGGAATGTGGCGCAATCGTCGGGGTCAACGTCTTGAAGATTGTAGAAACTGGAGTGGAGGGCATTGGCTATGCCGTCACCCTGCCCACGATTACCGAGCGCCTACCCCAACTACGAGCGGGAGAAAGCAACACCCCACCTCTTGATCTTGGACCGCTGTCGACCAGCGCATTTTGCAACTCCCGCGTCAATAGCGTAGGCGAAGTCGAGGCCATCGCAGATTCAGGGGAAGCTTGTCATTCCCTTGTCCAGGCAGGTTTCTACGTGGGCGCGGCCTGGGGATGGCATCTCTGGTCGAACGTGGAAGATTATGAACAGGTCTTTTACAGCATCGACGCGGGAGAGATTGTCACACGTGGTGGCGTAGGTGATGTCCTTCTTGAACTTTCGGCAGGCCAACACCACATTCAGATTGCCGAGCGGTATCGCGGCCAGTGGCGCGGCTGGTCGGCTCCCTACTCATTCACAGTCATAATCGACACTGATACAGGCCTGACTGTGACGGCGATTTGCAGCGCTGCAACAGCAGAGGCTCTCGACACATTTTCTGAGTGCAGTCAGATCGAGCAAGGCGGATTTTCCGTGGGAGATTGGTGGCAAGTCCTCGCCGACGGCGTAGTTAACTGGGATAAGGTCGCTTATAGCTTCGATGGGGCGCGCGGAACATTCGCCTCGGGCGTTTCTCTGCAGTCGCTCCAGCTCGGCGAGCATTCCGTCCAAATCGCGGAATACCGTAATGGCGAGTGGACTAGCTGGAGCGCTTCCTACACGTTCACGATCACGCAATGATGAGCCGACATCAACAAGCTTCTAGTAGACCAACGATGGTGGCTCCGCTTCCACTCCGGAGGTGGGGCGGCTAGTAGCCATTGAACAAGAGTCTCCGATGCGATCGCGTAGGGAGATCGCGCACCGCCGCTTCCGAGTGGTCGGCAGCGACCCGCACGGATTCGACCGGGACGGGGACGGCAGCGGGTGCGAGAGCTAGTCAGCTGAGCCGGCCTGCCGTCAGCGGTACGCTCGATGCCCAGCCCAACCGCTGTCCTCAGTGCCAGTCGTGGGCCTGCGGCATGGGCACGCCGGCAGAAGTCGCGACGCTCCAGCAGGGCATCCGCAAGTTCCGCGCGCTGCGTGCCGAGATCCCGTCACGGGCGGAGGAGTTCGTGCGCAACGGGGAGACGACGATGGCGCGGATCAAGGTGCAGCAGGAGCAAGCGCGCGACGCGGCAAGGCAGGACGAGTCGGACGCGTCCGAATTCTAATTGGCGGAATTCCGCCAATTAGACGCCGCACGCTCTGAGCCGTCGAACCTCGAATCCACGTCTACAGACGCGCAGATCGGCGGGAGTCGTGGGGTTCCGTGGCTGAGCCGCTCAGGCAGCGGGAATACGGGTGGTACGGACGGGCGTGACGGTGGGGAGCGAGGGTCACGGCTCGCCGGGCTCGCGGTGGCGCAGTAGTGTGCGGACGCGGCGCTTCAATCGCGGAGGCGACTGGTGGCTAACCTTCTTTCGAGACTCCTTCGTGGGAAGAAGAGTCCTGTACCGGCGCAGTCCACGCGGCTACAGCAGTTGGTGCCCGAGTCGAGCAAGCGATCCGGGCGGCGAGAGCCACCAGCGCAACTCGACTGGTCCGGTGCGGAGTACATCCCCTTACCGCCTTCTCCACTCACCTGGGAAGTGGACGGTCGTGACGAGTTCCAGCGCGAGTACGACGACCCGAACATTGCCCCTGTGTTTCGGGCGAGCTTCAAGAAGCAACACACCAAGGTTGTGAAGCTCGCAGCTGCCCTGTCTGCAGAGCAGCGCGAGGGCAGAGTCGGAGACGTGATCGCGAAGGCGTACCGCAAACTGGTCATTCAGCGGATGAAGGCTGGTCAACTCGCATCAGCCGCAAACCACTGCGCCGAGATGCTCAAGCTGGTTCCCAGCTATGCCCAGGATGTCGATCGACGACGGTTTAACCGGATCCTCGAACAGATGGACAGGCAAGGGAAGAAACACGGCTACGCGCCGTTGAACGTAGCCAGCCCTTCCTCTCAGTCTCTGTTCACGGTTTCGGATGGTACGGGATGGGCTATCGCAGGGGAGCGGAAGCTGCTGGGCGATGAGCGCCCCAGTCCCGCTTTCGCCGTCGCGAGTGTGGACAGATCGGGAACGTGGTTACTCGATCGTTCCGGTTCCAGTACTGACGAGCCAGCCGTCAGGAGTGTGCTTCGTCGGGTGGACCGGTGCGGACGCGTTGTCGGCGAGAAGTCCCTCATGCATGACGCCTATCGGACAGGCGCCGGATGCACTGGTTCCCACATTGCGATCATGGACTCGGGCGGGGCACTGCACATCTACGATGATGCGTTGAACGTCCTCGCGGAGAGGAGCCTCCGCGAGGATCCGCGTGTAGCGGATCACTTCCGAACCATCGACACTAACTACTGGGGTGACTTCAAGTCCCAGGTTCGCGCAGTGGACGTTGCCCCCGAAGGAGACCGGTACATCTTTACGCTCGCGGATGAGGCATGGTGCTGCACCATGCCTGGCCGTGCCCTGTGGGGTGTTTCGATGCCCCTCAACGAGGGTTGGAAGCGTGTGGTGGGTCGGACCGAGGGCTTTGGGGCAGGACGCGAGGTCGAAGAGGCCTTGCACCTGCTTGGTCTCTCACTTCCATTGAGCCCTGTTGAAATCAAGCGCAGATATCGCACGCTGGCGATGGCCCATCATCCCGACCGCAATCCTGGCGATCCCAGAGCGGACGAAGAGATGAAGAAGCTGAACCGAGCGTTCCAAGTGCTCACCGGCGTCGATCCAGACACATTGAGCTTCGAGGAATCCGACATTACATACTTCGCCCGCACTGTTCCCGATCACACCGTCGAAGTCGCAGGAGTCCAGCTTGAGTTCACTATGACAGGGGGTATTCCGCAGGACTGGGTTTACGCCGCAAGCTTTGCCTCTGTGGGGGGTTGCTCGTACGTGGCCACATATTCTGGCAAGGTCATCTTGCTTTCTCCAGACGGGCAGCCGCTCGTCGTCTATGACATCGGAACCTGTCCGACGGAGATTGCTGACATCGGTCGGTATGCCTACTTCTTGACACCCACAAGGCTATACGTCGTCGAGGACAGGACGAAGCTCGCGGCCTTCCTCGACGTCTTCCAACAGGGACGACTCCTAGTATCACGGTCAGGTTTCGGACTGCTCACAAACAAGAAGCTCCAGTGGTTCACGGTCTCGGGGACGAGAGTGGGCGACCTGCTGGCCCGTGACCCCATTCGAAGCGTTCACAAGATCGAAGGCGGTGCAATCGTGCAGACCCGACAGCATCAGGTGGAGGTGCGGGGGCCGGGATTGTAACGGCGAACTCGCTTCCTGAGATGCAGGCGTGACGCTGGTGGGGCTTGGTCGCCGAGTCCCGCCTGCAGGAGACCCGAAAGGAGGAGCACCCCCAAGACCTCATACTACGGCTAGGTATGGCACGGTGACTGGTCCCCGTGCGAGGGCAGAGCACCGCCGCCCTCCTCAGTGCTAGTCGTGGGTCTCCGGCATGGGCATGCCGGAGGAAGTCGCGATGCTCCCGTAGGGCATCCGCAAGTTCCGCGCGCTGCGTGCCGAGATCCTGTCGCTGACGGACGAGTGCATTCGCAACGGGGAGAAGGCGATGGCGGCGATCAAGGTGCAGCAGGAGCAAGCGCGCGACGCGGCCAGGCAGGACGAGTCGGACGCGCTCTAATTCTAATTGGCGGAATTCCGCCAATTAGACGCCTAACGCTCTGAGCCGTCGAACCTCGAATCCACGTCAAAACAGACACGCAGCTCGGCGGGAATCGCGGGATTCCGTGGCTGAGCCGCTCAGGGAGTGGGAATACGCGTGGTCCGGGCGGGCGTGACGATGGGGCGGGCGGGTGCTGGCAGCGGGAGCCGCCGCCGCCGACCGGGTGGGCGTGCGGGGGAACGGAGAGCCAGCGCAGGGTCGCGGTGGTCGGGTGGACGGCCTGCGAGCGCGGCGTGTTGCACGAGGCGTACACCGCGTCGCGGGCATCCTTGAGCTCGACGGGATCCGGAGCCCCGCAGTAGACGCGCAGTAGACACGATCGTTTCCTGCCTGCAGGAGAATCCGCAGCGTCGTGCTTGGCCCCGGACCACGAGGAGTCGTCGTCGAAGCCGAGATGCACGTCTTCGCCTCGACGCCTTTCCTTCGCGAAGTCGGTGGCGAGGTCGTTTGTTATCGGCAGGGCCAGGCGCGAACCCGCACCATCACCATGACTAGGTGCGCGCATCCGGCTGCCCCAGAAAATGGTGAGGCGGCACCGTCCGTTGCGTCCGTTGCGTCCGCGCTCGAGGCGAAAACCACGTCTTCTTGCCCGGTCCAACCTAATCCAGGCAAGCGAACATTGGGGTCCGGAGGGATCAGCCGTGAGCCCAGCCGTAGGGGTGAAAAGCGCGCCCACCCTGGAGTATCGCGAGGTCGCAGCACTGGGAGCGATGGACGTGCGCAGGGCAACACCCAAGCATGACCAAGAAGAAACCGGCCGCAGAGGACGCGGTGACCACCATCGACGTCCGCGATGCGATGAGCCGTGCCGGGACCCTCAATGCCATCGGCGGGTCGCGTACAGCTTCCAGAGGTTGGCGACCTCGCGGTCGATGCGGAGCCGCGCTGAGTTCGGTCCGTCGACATCGGCTTGGATACTGGCCCGCCAATCCGTCCAGGGCCGCTAATTGGCCCATCCCGCAGTCAGCGCGTCGTGCCGATCGACCGTGTCGGGACGCAGTCGTCGAGCTTCCGATGCAGGAGCGACACGAGGGACAGGTAGTCTGCAGCGTCGTCCTCGCCCTCCCACAGGATCTTTGGTTCGTGCGCCAGAGGATTCCGGACGGCGCCGAAGCACCCTTTCAACAGCGCTGTGAACCCCTTGTGCTCAGATCTCTCTGTCTCCGTCTGCAGCGTGTTGAGGGCAAGCACTGGCCGCCTGGCTGAGAAGACCTTGTCGACCAACTCCGCCCCGTCTCCGTCGACTCCAGACATGGAGCGAATTCGCTGGGCCAAGCCCTTGGTCGCCTCGAAGACCGCGTGGAAGTAGTTGTCTTGCATGAGTTCGGCGCGGCAGTACTTCAGTACCTCTGGATGTATACGCCGTCCGCGGAACTTCGCTTCGATGGTCCGAGAACGGGTCTCGGCCTCGGTCAGCGTCCGCGCCGCTTCACGCCGACGGAACTCCCCGTCCTCACCGAATTCCAGACCGGAGAATGCGAGCCGCTCGTTGAGCCCTGCCCTGCACTCCTCGAAGTCGTCCTTGCGGTCGACGAACCGGGCTGGGGCTAGGTAGCTCTGCATGAAGACGAGTATCCGGTTCGCGGACCTATCTGTCCGCTGCATCTCTTGGAAGACCCAGTACAGCCGCCGCCACTTCGTGGACTCCTCGGACTTGTCGACGAACTGTTGATCGGCGAGAACCCTCGTGATGTCTTGCCCGGTCCCGCACTCGCCTAGGAACCGTGCCAAACTGTCAATCTGGCTCTCGGGGAACGACGGGACTGGAGGCATCAGCGTGGTCTTAGCGTTTCAGGGTGTGCTGCGAATCAGTGTCGATCCATCCTAAACTCGCCGTTCGTCGCTCACGGGTCACTCAACCATTGGGTCGAGTGTAGCGTTTGGCCTCGCGCGACCACGGCGTCCCGTAGATTGTGGCGCTGCCTGTCTCCCTGAGCTGTCGTCGCCTCAAGGCTTCGGATCGCCCCTAGGAAGTGTGGGGAGCGCTGCTTGCCCACAGCGGGGCAGCAACGGGTTGGCGGCATGCGGGGTGGCTGCTGAGGGCCTACGGATGGGTTGCCGCGCGGCGGGTCGACCCGACCCCCTCGCTTCGGACAAGGTGACGGTCGAGCATGCCCAGTCCATACGGGTGGGCAGGCCGTCGTCGGCACGGTCGAGCAGCCGGGGGGGGGTCCCGATCGCAGGAACAACCCCATGCGTAGCGGCCGGTCCCGGCCCCTGCCCCTGCACCGGAACCCGCGCTGTGGCGTCCGAGCGCGAACTAGCAAGCCCTGCCGGTCACCCGCGATGGCGAACGGGACGCTGCCGGATGTACGGGCACATCGCCCGGCGCACCGAAGGGAAACGCAACGCGCTCAAGCACGGCCGCTACACGGCCGAGGCGATCATGCGGCGGAAGGATCTGGCTGCGCTCCTCCGTCACCGAAGGATGGACCAATCCGATGGGGGAAGATCACCGGGCCTCGCGGTGGTCTACTGGCTCCCAGAGACCATCAGTCGATTCGTCGTCGTGCGGACGATCCGTCACCGACAGGAGCCTGCGCGCGAGTGCGATGCCGTGCCGTTTGTCGAGCTCTTCCCGGGTACGGGGCGGGACAATGCAGTTCGGGCAACCCGACCGGCACTCGCAGTCTTCCGCCATCCGCACGCCAGTTTCGAGGACCTCGCGCCACCGCTCGAAGACCTTGCGGACGATGCCGATCCCTCCCGCATGACTCTCGATCAGATAGGCAACGCCGTCTCGAGGCATCGCATGCGGAATCACATCGTGCGCCTCCGTCGGAACGGTGAACAACGTCCCGATCCGCAGCAGGTGCTGCAACTCGGCCACACCGTTGGCTCCTTCGGCTGAGTGATCGCCATCGGTTTGCAGCCAGAAGGCGTGCGCGTTCGAGTAGCTGGCGTTGTTGGAGTCCGGCGTCCAAGAGTTGAGGGTCTCGTCGGTGCGTTCATCGTACTCACGAACGGCGACGAGCAACTCGGTGACCGTGACATTGCCGTGCATCACGGTGACACCGGGCTGCCACTGGCGCCCGTCGAAGAGCTCCTGTGTCTGGGTCGTGGTGATGAGGTGGGCATTCGTGCGGATATGGTCCGGGGCGTCGGAGAGCCGAATCTCACCACCTCTGCTCGCCAGTTCGATCGACTCGACGCGGTAGGTCCCGCCTCCGTGCATATAGATCGCGTCCTGGTAGGCTTCCCGGAACTGCTGGTGCGCGGACAGCGTGCCGATCTCGGTAGCGCCGCGCTTAAGGGTGTACACACCGCCGCCCGCACCGCGAATGTCCACACGGAAGTGGGGCGGATGGCCGGGAATCAGCCGCGCACCACGCTCGGTTGCACCTCGGGCCGCCTCGTACAGGGCGTCGCCCAGCACAGCCTTACCTTCCTCGATATCGGGGGTCTCGTAGAGGAGGCAGGGCAGGTGACGCTTCACGAGTTCTTCGTTCCCCGGATTGACGACGAGTTCGTCGAGCGGCTTCTGCAGGAACATCCGCAGGTTCGAGGCGTAGAACTGGTCGAGTGGATTGTTCCGGGCGTAGTACAGCACGAAGGCGTCGCTTTGCCAGTGCCGACCAGCACGGCCGATGCGCTGCCATGCGGACATCATGCTGTCCGGGAAGCCAGCGAGGATCACGCCGTCGAGGCCGCCGATGTCGATCCCGAGTTCGAGGGCGTTCGTCGTGAAGGCAAGACGCACAGAGCCTTCCCGCAGTCCGTCCTGGATCTCGTGGCGCTCGTCGGAACTCAGTCCGCCCCGAAAGACGCGGATGGCGTCCATGTCGAGATCGGCGAGCCCGTCCTCGCGTAGCTGCGTCACGCGGCGCTGCGCGGTCTGGTAGCACTCTTCAGCAAAGTTGCGCGTGGGACAGAATACCAACGCGGATTTCCCCATCGCCATGCTCGCCAGGCCGGCGTTGACCGCGCGCAACTGGAGGATTCTCCAGTATCGATACTCGGGAATGTCCGGCCTGACGAAGTAGTAGGTTCGGCGCGGACGGAACTGATCAGCGGCACTTACCTCCTCGAACGACAGCCCCGTGAGGGCCTCGGCATGCTCCAGGGCGTTTGCGCAAGTCGCCGAGGCGAGGAGGAACTGCGCGTCGGCTGACATCGAGGCAAGGTGGTGAGAGAACCGGCGAAGGAGCAGCGACATGTTGGATCCGAAGTAGCCGCGGTACTCGTGCATCTCGTCGACCACGATGTAGCGCAACTGTTCCAGAAACCCGGTCCACCTCTGCGAGTGCGCCAGGAAGCTCCGGTGCAGCATCTCGGGCGTAGTGATGAGGATGTGAGGAGGTTGCGAGCGGATGGCCCGTCGCGTTTCCTCGTCCGTGTCGCCGTCGTACCACCAGGAATCGATCGGTGTCCCGTTGGGGTCGGTCATGCTGTCGAACATCCGGCGCAACTGGTCGCGCTGATCGTTGCCGAGCGCCTTCGTGGGATAGATCAACAGGGCATGACCGCCTTCGGCAACGAGCCGCTCCATCAGCGGAATCTGGAACGCGAGGGTCTTCCCACTGGCCGTCGGCGCTTGGACCACAACATTCGCGCCCCGGCGCTCCTTCGTAATCACCTCGGCTTGGTATTGGTAGAGACCGATGATGCCCCGGTCGCGCATTCGCTTGACGACTGCTGGGTGGAGTGTGTCCAGAAGATGGGAGTCGTCCTCGGCTGGGGGTACGCGCTCCACCGTCTCTGCCAGAAGTTGGTCATCGCCAGCGGTGCCGGTGCGGATCGCATCGAAGTGACGGAGCTGGTCCAGTAGAAGATCCATCGCACCTGTCCGGTTGCCTGAGAACGTGTCTGAGCCCTGATCCAGCGACGAAGAGCATGTGAGCGGCTGCAGTTGGGTGCTCCGCTGTAGCTGGGACAATGGGCTTTGTCGATTCACGTCGCGGCCACAGGGAACACCCATTCGACGCGAGCAGCAAGCGTCTGGAGTGCATGAGCTAAGCATTGTTGCTCGGCTTTCTGTGCAAATATCGATTGGAGAATTCGCGGCGAACCACGTCGGGTAGACACGGGCGCTGCAAACGTCGGTATAGAGTGAACGAACTGTGCCTAGACTCGGCGGCGAAGCCGACAAGCTCGGAAACCGTTACGAGAGTCTATGGACGGTGGATGCCGTCCTTGACCTTATTGACGGCAGCTACGTCGACCTTGTCGTCGAACCGGTCGGTGAAGAGGCTGCCGGTGTCGAGTTCTTTGGGACGAGCCGAGCGGGTGTCCCCGAGTACCACTCCATCAAGCGACAACAGGGCAAGGGCAATTGGACACTTAGTCGCCTGCTGCAGGGAGAGCTCACAGGAAAGAGCGTCCTCGGCGACTTGATCCGGAAGATTCCGATAGGCGGGGAGGGAGTCTTCAGCTCCGGCACGAGTGCCTCTGAACTACAAGAGCTGATTGAACGTGCCCGTTCGAGCGACTCATTTGAGCAGTTCCAGAGGCGAATTGGTGGGAACGCCCTGCTCTCGGCACGGTTCGTCGATCAGCTTGTCCAAATCTGTGCCGATGAGCGGACCGCCTATGCCATGCTGAAGTGCCTGCGTGTGAGGATTACGAACGAGCCGGAACTGATCAAGAGAGTCGAACAGCGTGTTCGCTCAATGTTCCGAAATGCCACCGCGGAACCTCTCAACGCAAGATCAGTCCGGCTACTGATCGCAGATCTCGTGATCGACAGATTGGGTCAGCGCCTCACTGCCGAGACGCTCTTGTCCGGACTCGAAGCTCATGGGGTGTTGCGGTTGCGGCTCGCGGGCGACAGGACGGTCGCTGAGCGCATTCAGCAGTTGAACAGCTCGTATCTCAAGGAGGTGAATGATCTCCTCATCAACCGGGTGAAGATCGTTCGCAGCGAGAGCGCAGCCGCGATCACGACTCTCCTGGAGGACAGCAAGTCAGTCATGCTCGAAGGGACGGCCGGCGGCGGCAAGAGTTGCGCCCTGGCGCAAGTTCTCGATCAACTCGCTGCGCAAGACGTGCCCAGCCTGGTGGTCCGCTTGGACCGGTTGACTGAGGACGATCAGTCGACCCAGACGATCGGCACGCGACGCGGATTGCCCGACTCGCCGGTAATCACCCTGGGTGCGTTGGCTGGCGACCGCCCGGCCGTGCTGTGCATAGACCAGCTCGACGCTCTTAGCTTCGTCTCCGCCAGGCAACAGTGGGCCTGGGATGCCTTCAACGCACTACTCGATGAGGCTCGCGCTTACCCCAACATGCGACTCCTCTTCTCCTGTCGCTCCTTCGATCTCGAACACGATGCACGGCTCCGCGCGCTTGTGGCAGATCAAGACCGAGTGGAGCGTATTCGAGTCCAGAAACTGGACGACGATACCGTCCGTTCGGCGATCGAGACCTCTGGTGTTGCCGCGCAATCCCTGAAGCAAGAGCAGCTACGAATCCTCGCGACCCCGCTCCATCTGTATCTCTTTCTCGAAGCTGCCCACTCCGGTGCGGTCGACTTCGCTGTCGCGAACGACCTATTCGATGCTTTCTGGAAGCACAAGCAGACAGCGGTCGATAGCCGTCTCGGTGCGCGACCATCCGTCTGGACCCCAGCGATCACCGCGCTCTGCGATGCGCTCAGCGAGCGAGAGTCCCTCGTTGCTCCGGAGTACTCCCTCGACAGTCACGCAGCGACATTGGAGGCAATGGCATCGGAGGCGGTCGTCTACGTCCAAGATGGCGTCGTGCGGTTCTTTCACGAGGCGTTCTTCGACTACGCCTTCGCGAGGACGTTTCTCAGGACTGACAAGGAACTCGTCCAATGGCTCGTATCTGACGAGCAGCCTCTCTTCTGCAGGTCCCAGGTCCGGCAGGTGCTCACATTCCTACGGGATCGAGAATCGGACAGAGGTCGCTACTTGCAGACCCTCGAAGGCTTGCTTGGAGACGAGAGAGTCCGCTTTCACATCAAGAAGCTCGTTCTCGATTGGCTGGGCGCGTTGGGGGATCCCACCGAGGGCGAGTGGCGCATCATTGAAAGGTTCACCCAAGAGCTTGGCGCCCACGGATGGAACTTCGTATACAACTCCGTTCCCTGGTTTGATGCCCTCGAAGAGATCGGGCGATGGGAGGCATGGCTGAACGCCGACAACGAATGGACCGATCGCGCCGTCGCGCTGCTTCGAGGCCCCAATGTGCTGGACGAGAGGTCGGCGAGCGTGGCCAAGCTGGTCGGTCCTTTCCGCGGAACGTCGGACGCCTGGAAGAGGCGCCTGCGGTGGCTGGCCCAGGGCGCATTCGGCCGCACCAGTTCGAAGATGGAGGGCTTACTAGTCGCCCTCACCACCGACGGAACGCTTGATGATGCCCGCCCGGGAATTGCGGTCAATGACGATTGGTGGTTGCTGCTGTACGGGGCAAGCAGGGAAGCTCCTGAATTCACCGTAAGGGTCCTGGACGCATGGTTCGACCGGCAGCTCGATCGGGCAGCCGAACTTGGACGCGACGACCCGTTCGACGGCGAGCCTGAGCTGGTGACCTACAGCCAGTCCAGTGGGGACGTAATTTCTGCGTGTTCAACACGTGCTCCCCACGAGTTTGTTCGTGAACTATTCCCGAGATTCGCCCGCTTTGAGCGGAATGTTCCCACGAAGTGGCTCTCCGCTCCGAGTGGACATGGCAGGCCGGATAGGCAATTACGAGAGGCGCTTGTTCAAGCGACGAGTCTCGTCGCCCGCGATGATCCCGCAGCGCTCGATGCCATCATTGAGGCGGCTGTCCCTACCGATTCCAGATGGATGTCCGCGCTTCTGCTCCGCGCCTGGAGCGCGAATCCGGATGTCTATGCGGAGCGGATCGTACGCTACCTGCTGGATCGCCCGGATCAGCGTCTGAATATCGGCTATGACATCTCGATCGGGCAGACGGATTCCTTCGCCGCCGTCAGCCGAACGGCCGTCGCCGCAGCCTCACCGGTCTGTTCCGAGGAGTCATTCACAGCGCTTGAGAGCACCATCCTCCACTTCACCCCAAACTGGGAATCGGAAAGGCGACTTGTCGGCAGGACCAGGCTGGCGCTGCTGCGTGCTCTCCCGCGGGAACGGATCAAGGAAGAAACTCGTCAAGAAATCCTAAGGCTTGAACGCCGGTTCCCGGATGCCTCCGAGCGCGGCGCTCCCAAGCCGCCGACGCGAGAGCGCGCTGCCATGTGGGTGGGTCCCCCCATTCCGGCGGAGTCACAGGCGCGCATGTCGAATGACCAGTGGCTCTCGGCGATGGCCAAATACAGCAGCGGTGAGTCTACTGGCCGCAACGGACAGTTCGTAGGCGGCTCGATTGAACTCTCGAGAGGGCTTGAGCAGGTGGTGCGCGAGAATCCGGGCCGTTTCGCTGCATTGGCAGATCGAATGGATGCAGCGCTTCCACCTGTCTACTTCGAAGCGATTCTTCGGGGACTGACACGGAGCGAAGGGAACTCCGGACGAGCGGGGACGCCCGCTCAAGCGTGCGCGGTCTTGCGCAGGATCGCGGAACTTGGTGTCCGTGTTCGTGGAGAGGAAATCGCGCGCGCTGTCGGAGCTCTATCAGACGAGGCTTTGCCGGACGATATTGTGCGGATGCTCTGCCGGATCGCGCTGGACGATCCCGAACCGGAGGCGGACTGCTGGCAAGATACGGACGAACCAGGAGGTCCAATCTTCCAAGCGATCAATTCGGCGCGCGGCGCGGCCGCGCTGGCGTTGGCCCAGTTGCTCTTCGCCGACAAAAGTCGCTGGAGTAGTCTCAAGCCAGCAGTCGAGAAGCTCGTGAGCGACCCGGTTCTCGCTGTCCGATCCGTCGCAGTGGAATGTCTGCTCGCCGTTCTGGACACGCATCGCGACGACGCGCTCGCTCTCTTTGCCGAGCTCGCCGAGGAAAGAGCCGAGGCCATCCTTGGAACTGAGTACGTTGAACGTTTCGTCCATTACGCGATATTCCGAGACTATCCAGCGATGAGGCCGGTTCTCCAAAGGATGCTGACCGCCTCGCATTCCGCCACGATGCAGGCTGGAGCGAGGCAGACCGCGCTCGCTGCGCTCTCGGTAGACGAGGCGCGGGAGGATGCGAGCCGGGCGTTAGCGATGGGCGAGGAAGTCCGGGTAGGCCTTGCCGAAATTTACGCTGAGGGACTATCGAATGAGACGGTCGGGGCCGAGTGCGAGAGACACTTGCGAACGCTGTTCACGGACGAGAGCGAAGCCGTCCGGCAAGCGGCCAACACATGCTGGAATGAACTCGAGCCCGACCAGATCGCTGCGCGAGGCTCCCTCATTGCCGCGTTCGCACGGTCCCCAGCTTTCGGCACTGGCTCGACAGTGCTTATGCATCGCCTACAGGAGGCTCAGCGGCCTCTGCCCCGCGAAGTATGCGATCTCGCCGAACGAGCCGTAGCTGCGTACGGAGCCAAGGCAGTAGCGTTCCAGTTCGCGGAGGCTGGCGATGCGAGCGAGTTGTCGAAGCTGCTGGTCCGGGTGCACGAAGAAACGAGCGATCCCAAGCTTCGAAAGCGCATTCTCGATGCGATCGATGCGATGGTGCGCGCGGGATTCTACGGCCTCGATGACCAGTTGAAGCAGCAGTTCGACCGCTGATCTCTGCGTTGGGCTGAACTGCCCTGAATATCGTAATCGCACGTTGCGGCATCGCAAATCAGGATCGGTGGGCACGCTACTGCGCTCGGACCAGAAGGCATCTATAGGTGACTAAGTATGCGGTCCGACCCATCAAAACCACCACTAGTCCTTGCGCAGATTCCCCCGGCTTTGTCCGCCAGACGAGAACGGCCAGCCGCTGTGCTATTACCTCGTCAACACACTGCGTCGGACGATGTCGCCGAATGAGAGCGTGCGTCCTTTGGACCGACATCCCCTTTTTGTGTGACACGCAGTTCGGCGGGAATCGCGGAATTTCGTGACTGCGCCGCTCAGGCAGCGGGAACGCGAGTAGCACGGGCGGGCATGACAGTGGAGAGTGCGGGGACGGGGGGCAGCGCAGGGACGCGATGGCCGGGTGGACGGTCTGCGAGCGCGGCGTGTTGCGCGCGGCGTACACTGCGTCGCGGCATGTTCCCCGTCGACTGGATCCCGGGGGGCGGAGTAGACGCGAAGTAGTCCGATCGTTGCCCGCCCGCAGGCGATCTGCAGCGGCGTGCTTGACCCCGGACCACGAGGGGGCGTCGTCGAAGCCGCGGGGCCCGCCTGCGTCTCGACCCGCGTCGCTGGTGGCGAGGGCATGGCCCAGGACGCGCGGGGCGGCCCAGTCGATGGCGTCACTGGTCCCCTCGCTTGCGGGGCGGTCGACCGAAGCCTGCGGCGGCCGCGGCCCGGCATCCGCTCCCCAGCCGTCCACGACCGGCGCGAGATACCGCCAACCGCGGAGGTTGAAGTAGCCGACGCAGAAGTCCGCCCTAGAGGCGCTGCTGAGAGTGCTCCGGAGCGCCAGCGGGAGCCGCGGGCCGGGGCTCAGATTGTCGAAGATGCGCGGCATACGTGCCCAAGAGCGCCTTCCACAGGATCGCGCGATCGGCCGCGCGGGCGAAGAACGGATGCGTGAAGTCGCTCACGCCGCCGATCAACAGAGCAAGAGAACAGGTGGTGGCGGCTGCGTGACGCGCCGCCGATACGCGATCGACCGGCAGGATCGATTGGGGCTCTCGGCGTAAAGTAGAGTGACCATGCGCCAGTCGAATCCGCCGCTTCTCGCCTCCGTCTCCACCGCAGGCGGCGACTGGCCCGTGCTGGGATATCCGGGCTTGTCCACCCCCGCACGGAAGCATGAGGGACCGCGTTGAACCTCGGGAACAGGCTGAGCCAGCGATGACGATGCCCTACAGCGACGACGAAATCCGGAGCCGGCTGCGCCTCGGCGAGGACAGTGGGTGGGAGTTCAAGGAGGTCGAGTTCCGAGGCGACCGCCCGGTTCAGCATCACCGCGACGATTGGGCCGACGAGGTTGGTGCCTTCGCCAACGCGAGCGGTGGTGTCCTGCTGCTCGGCGTCACGGACGCGGGCGATGTGCCGGGCATGCCCCGCGAACGCCTCGACGCGGTCGAGCGCCTCATCGGGGAGATCGCGAGGGACTCCATCAAGCCTGCGATCCGTGTGGACGCGTACCGCTTGGAGTTGGACGGACGCTTCTTCCTACTGGTCACGGTCCCCGAAGGGCACGCCCAGCACGACAGTCCGGGCGGCAGCTACGTCCGCGCCGGTAGCTCGAAGCAGCCGATGACGCCCGACGAGCGGATGCGCCTGGCGCAGCGGCGCGGCCAGGTCCGGTTCGCCAGCTTCGACGAGCAAACCGTGGGCGAAACCGGGTTCGCCACCCTCGACGAGGAGCTGTGGAAGCCGCTCCTCAGTGCCGAGGGCCTCGTTGATCCAGAAGTTGCGCTGGAGAAACTCGGCCTGCTCGCGACGGATGAGCATGGCGCGACGCGCGCGACCGTGGCCGGCGTCCTGGTCTGCACCGCTCACCCGGAGCGGTTCCTACCGAACGCCGTTATCACCGCGGTCCGCTACCGGGGCGCCGACCGCGCGTCGGGCCAGATCGACGCGCAGGAAATCACGGGGCCGATCGACCGCCAGATCACGCAGGCGCTTGCCTTCGCCGTGCGCAACATGCACGTCGGGGCGCGCAAGGCGCCCGCCCGTGAGAATCTGCCCGAGTACAGCACGCAGGCGCTCTTCGAGGCGATCGTGAATGCGGTGGTGCACCGGGACTACTCGATCCGTGGGAGCCGCATCAGACTCTCTATCTTCTCCGACCGGCTCGAACTCTGCTCGCCCGGCTCGCTCCCGAACAACCTCACGATCGAGAGCATGGGTGAGCGGCAGTCGACGCGGAACGAGGTGCTGACCTCGGTGCTCGGCCGCATCGGCGCGGGCTCCGTCGAGGGTGCCGGGGGCAGGCGCTACTTCATGGAGCGCCGCGGCGACGGCGTGCCGATTATCCGGCGCGAGACACGAGAACTGACCGGTCGGGAGCCGGAGTTCAGGCTCGTCGACGGCTCCGAGCTCTGCCTCACGCTACCGGCCGCCGAACCCGAGTCCGGTCCGGCAAGCGTCGTCATCACGGTGCGCCAGGACGGTCTGTTGCTTGCGGGTGCCGACGTGCTCGCGCTCTTCCCGAACAACACGTGGAAGCGCGCCTCAACCGATGGCGGCGGCGAGGCGCGCCTCGACCTGCACTCGGTGCACCTGCCGATGACCGTGTATGTCGCGGCGGAAGGCTGCGCCGCGCATGCGGAGCGGGACTGGATCCCGTCGGAACGGTCACTTGCCGTCGAACTCGTTGCGCTCCCAGGCGGCGGATCGGTCGTGTTCCCGGAAGGGACTGGCCACATCCTCGGCCTTTCCGGGCGCCTCAACCCGATCCTTGACACGAGCTCCAGGACGTACCTCTACGCCTCGAACATCGCCATCAATGGTGGGCGACAGCAGCCGGTCCGGTTCGTTCCGGGTGAGGAGGAGTTGCGCTTGACGGACACGAACGGCCACGAGTTGCTCGTGCGCGTGGCCGCAATCACTGGCCGGTCGTCGCTCCTTGAGTACCGCCCCGCGTGAGGTGGTGCTCAAGCACCTACAGGACCATGATTAGCTCAAGGTCGGTACTGTCTACGGTCAAGTTTGGTTGCACGGACATGCCCAGCGTCTGGCAGTACACCCGCGCCACGCGGGCCTGAGACCTCTCCTACCTCCCCGCCCGTAATCGCGGCGGCTTCCCCATCGCGGGTGGCGATGTGCTCTGGGTGGTGACGCCCCGCGCTCAAACCGTCGGCGGCTCCGGGCGCACACGCGGGCGCAGGAGAGCAAGCCCGCTTGGGATGGGCGGCGGCGGCCGCCGGGCGCTGGAATGCCATCCCTCTCCCCCTCCCCCTATGCTTCCGGCTCCGTGCCGGCCCAGCGCGGCACCGGCCCGCGTAGCGGGTGGCGCGCGCGGATACACACTCGCGGCCGGCATTTGCACCGCACATCCTGCGCTCGTCCTCCATCTCCACGAAGGCCACGTCACTGACCGGCGTCCTGCCCGCGAGCACCTCAGCGGTGGCCGGGAGCGCGCCCACGCGTCGGGGCGTTGCCGCGGCGTGGTCGACGATCAGCGCGCGAGAAGCACGTCACTGCCTGTTCGCTATTGCTTCGCGCGCACGCAAGTGATGCGCGGAGAGGCTTCTCGTTAGCGACGCGAGACTCCGGGGTGACTCCGGAGTCTCGCTACATTTACAGGAGCACGCTCGCGCGATTCTAATTGGCTGAATTCAGCCAATTAGAATTAGGACGCTCTGAGCCGTCGAACCTGAGATCCACGTCTACAGACACGCAGCTCGCCGGGAATCGCGGGGTTCCGTGGCTCAGCCGCGCAGGCAGCGGGAACACGCGTGGTAAGGACGAGCGTGACGCTGGGGAGTGCGCGTGCTGGCAGCGGGAGCAGCCTCAGCCGCCGCCCGTTCCACCCACCGGTAGCAGCGCTGCCAACGACCGATGAGTCCCTCCGATTTCGACAACTCCTCGCCTACTATCCGCCCACTCCGCCCCCCGCCGCGCTGCGTCGCCCCGGCTGGTCGCGGTAGAGAGTGAATGGCCTCGTACGCCTGCCGCGACTCGCGCGGCTGCGCTCCCACGGCTTCCGATCCGGGTCGCGTTGGATCTTCTCCTGTCCAACTTGGCACGCACTCACCGTTGCGCATACGTGCGGCGTGCTTCCGCATGTAGTCGGGCAGTTCGGACAGCGGGATCAGGGCGTGTTGAGACTCGGAGACTCCGTCATGACGATGAGACGCATTCGGAGCGATCGACGTCGAGAACGTTAGCGAAGCCGCGCCTGCCGCGCCCAGCCGTCGAAAGCCGCTGGCAATCTGGGATCTGCGTGTCGCAAGACGCTGGACCGGGAAATCGCGGCTCAGCCGCTCTCCCGGTGCGCTAGAGGTTGGTTCGCTGCCGGTGTCCGCAGCGTCGCGGCAATTATCCCCCATTGGTCCCCAAGCATGCGCCAGGGTGCGA
The DNA here is from genome assembly GCA_965220315.1 of Dehalococcoidia bacterium. Classification (GTDB taxonomy): domain Bacteria; phylum Chloroflexota; class Dehalococcoidia; order Bin125; family Bin125; genus JAPOXK01. The sequence goes on along the minus strand of CBDCPP010000001.1, from coordinate 1,121,025 downwards.
GGAATGCAGTCGCCAAACTGCCCTTAACGTTTCAGCTGGACCGACTCGATCTGGAAAACTCTGAACGGCTATGTGCCGCGCGTTCCCGACCGTTTGAGGCAGGCTGATTCGGTCTAGTAACCAGCTAAAGCAGGGTTATCTCTACTACGTCAAGGCCAACGGGTTGCAACCCGTCGTCGGTCACCTCAAGTTCAAGGCGGAATGTCCCCTCGACCGGGGCCTCCATCTCACCCCGGAAGTAGTGGTCATTCCAATCGGAGAGCGAGGCGAAGGGCTCGTCATCCCAAGTGTACGCGTCAGCCTTAAAGACGAAGAAGCTCACGCTTGCCTCAGCGTGAACCGCCACTTCGGCTGCTGCCGTGTCTCCAGATAAATCGATGACATCCTTAGTGTACTCAACCGTAACTCCGTCGATCGCCTCGATCGTGGCTTCCTCTATCACCGCGTCGTATGGGTGAATGGTCGCGGAGATTTCGTAGGACGTGGACTTGGAAAACTCGTCGGAGATGAAATCGCCAATCGCAAGTTTGGCAGTATCTTCCTTAAGCAGGGCGGCCACTTTCGTTGAGGTCGGTAGGGCAGGCCCGACGACCGTGCCTATAAACGCATCTATTGTCGTGTAGAGGGTGACCGACAGGCCTGCCTGCTCGGCTTCCTGTTGGAGATCCGGGTGCAAACTCTTGTCCTCGTCAGCGAAATCTTTCGTGTTTGCTGTCAGGAAAGCCACTGGAAGCCGACCATCCTCATCTCGTTCGCTCCCGGTTCTTTCTAGGGAAAGAATCGTCTCCCAGATGAGATAATCACGGTACCCTTTCTCACGGCCGGTTGCGCCCGAAAATGGCTTGCGGGCCGAATGCAGCCGGTCGAGCACCTGTTCGTGGGCGATGCCCTGGGGGATCGGTGCAACAACTGCGTCGAGATCTTGGAGAGAGTCGCAAAAATCCTGTAATGCTCGCTTGACTGCCGTGTCCTCGGCGTTCTCGCCAGCTACATCGAGAGCGTCGCTGATGCCGAACCGACGAACTGTCCCAGCAGACTGCCGAATTTGGTTGAATGCCTTCCGAACTTCACTCTCGATCCATCGTGTCATTTCGCGCACCACAACGTCTGGAATGATGACGCTTGTGTCGTGGTGAGCCGCGAACGCATGAAGGTACCGAGCGCTGGGTCCTCGCAGTGGGTACTTCTGACGCAAGATCGACGTGTCGACGACCACTTCCATCTGACGAGAGCATAGTCGCTCGTGCGAAGAACGGTGGTGACGATAGGGAGTGAGGGTTCTGGCAGCCTCAGCCGCCGATCGTGTGAGGGTGCGGTGACGGCGGAGCTATCGCAGCGTCGCGGTGATCGGGTGGACGGTCTGCGAGCACGGCGTGTTGTACGCGGCGTACACCGCGTCGCGGCATGTCCCCGTCGACTGGATCCGGGGGCCCGCAGTTGACGCGAAGTAGTCCGATCGTTGCCCGCCCGCAGGCGATCTGCAGCGGCGTGCTTGACCCCGGACCACGAGGGGGCGTCGTTGAAGCCGAAGGGGCTCGCCTGCGTCTAGACGCCTTTCCTGCGCCAAGTCGGTGTCGAGGTGGTCCGTTATCGCCAGGGGCAGGCGCGAAGCCGCACCATCACCAAGACCAAGAGCGCGCATCCGGCTGCCCCAGAAGATTGCGGGGTAGAACCGTCCCTTGCGTCCGCTGCGGCCACGGCTGAGGAAACGTCCCCGCTTGACGACGAATTGTGGCTCGATACCCAACGGACAGTACCCGATCCCGCGGACGCAAGGGCGTTTGGCACGACAGCGACTGTTCGCGCCAACCCGCTGCAATCCAGCGGTGGGACCGCTGCGGACGGAGCGGACGCAAATCTCCCGGACCACTCGCCGCCGGATGTCCGTCCGGTCCGCTCCCTGGCGCTCGCTCCCACGGAACCCCCCGTGTCCCGTCGATCTGCGTGTCCGTAGACGTCCATCAGGGGTTTCGCAACCCAGCGCGTCTGGCGCTAAATAGGTCTTTTGTCCTATTTATCCGATCCGGCTCATACATCGGAGGACGAGAATGGCCGCTCCGAGACGTGGAATGCGCGCTGGACTGTAGGAATTCGTATTGCAGTCTTGTTAGACATCCTCGACAAGGCTTGCACCTGCGCGTACCCCCAAACGCGGCTCTACCGCAAGGGGCGGGCCAGAGAGCAGCGCTCTGCTACATAGCGTACCTGCTGAAGGAGAACCGTCACGGACTGGTGGTGGATGTGGAATTGACCGAGGCGAACGGGCGCGCAGAGCGCGAGGCCGCGCTTGCAATGGTGGAGCACAGCACCGCCGGACGCGCCACGCTGGGAGCCGATCGTGCCTACGAGCGCGCGGCTTCGTAACGGAATTGCGGGCGCGCGATGAGGAGGCCAACGCACTCCCCATGCGCCAGACTCTCGAACAGAATCTGGGCCGGATCCTCGCTCCCTGAGGGTCGTGGGCAGAGCAGAGGAGAATCTTGCGAAGTTCGTGGTTCCGATTGGGACACAGCAAGTACACGTGGAGATGATCCTGAAACCTCTCAGATCACAGATGAGTCCTCTGCCGTCACAGTCCTTCCCCTACTAGAAGAGCTGACTAAGGTGGCCGAGAAGGTCCGTAGTCGGCACACGTGGGACGGGAACCTGACGGCCCGAACCCAGACATGACCTCCGGAACCAGGAGCGAAGTGAAATGAGCACGCTTGGACGAGCAGAACGATTCAAGATCGAGAAACTCCTGGAAATGTCGGGAGGCTATGTGTCCAATTTCAAAAACAGAACATTCGGCGACTTTTTCATAGAGGAAGTCGGCGTGGACATCGACGCCGCCGTGTTCCACGTACAGGGGACATCCAAGGCGAATAGACTCCGAGCATTCTTGAAGTCTGCGGACGACGCAATAGTCGGCAAAGCTCTCACGCTGCTCATCGATCACCACGTCGGAGTCCGTCCATCTAGCCCACCAGAGCTTGTCGAAGAGTGCCGGAATATTGCGAGGCGACTGCTCGCGGGAACACCAAATCTTTCAGCGCTCTCTCAAACCGCCTCGGAGTTCAACGCCGTAGTGCTGCAGAAGCAAATCGAACGGATGTCGCAGTCTGTAGACACGGATCCCGCCCTTGCAATCGGTACGGCGAAAGAGCTCGTCGAGACATGCTGCAAGACGATTCTCATGGACCGGGGAGCGTCACTGCCTGGTCAACCGGACATGTCGACGCTCAGTAAGGCCGTATTGCAGGAACTCCAGCTAGTCCCTGAAGGGATCCCTGACGGATCACGCGGATCGCGTGTCATCAAGCGGTTACTCAGCAATCTGGCGACCGTAGGGAATGGGCTGGCGGAGTTGCGTGGACTCTATGGTACCGGCCATGGACCGGAAGCTGGGGCATCGGGCCTGCAGCCCCGACACGCGCGGCTCGCCGTCGGAGCATCCGCAGCCTTGGCGACCTTCCTGTTCGAGACGCATGAAGAGAGACGCCAGAAGCGGCCCTGACACCCCCATCCATGGCCATGCCTCTTCATGGCTGACAGCGCGGCGCAGCACTGAACTTGGCTAACGGAAGAGCACTAGCGTCACTCGAAAGCCGCCGAAGCTGGTCCAAGCCTCAGGATGGGATCGCCACGTAGGACGGGACGCAGTCCAGTTCGCACGAGCGTGCGGTGCCATCGATGTTCGTCCAATGGTGATCAAGCTGACCTGAGCTACTGCTGGGACATGTCCGAAGGTGAGCCTGTCGGCGCAGCGCAACCTTTGCTTGGAAGTGGGGAATGGACAGGCGGGCAAACCGCAAGACGTGCCCTCGATGATGTTGTCATCGGGCAGCAATGCGCCGCGCTGCGGCTCTCTGAACCGACGTCCAGTGACACGGAATCCGGCGGGAATCGTGGGACTTCGTAGCTGAGCCGCTCAGGCAACGGAAATACGAGTGGCACAGGCGGGCGTGCGGGGGCTGGCAGCTGGGGCCGCCGCCGTAGACCGTGTGGGCGTGCGGGGACGGGGGAGCCAGCGCAGCGTCGCGGTGATCGGGTGGACGGCCTTGCGAGCGCGCGTGTTGCACGCGGCGTACACCGCGTCGCGGCATGTTCCCCGTCGACTGGATCCCGGGGGGCGGAGTAGACGCGAAGTAGTGCGATCGTTACCCGCCCGCAGGCGATCCGCAGCGGCGTGCTTGACCCCGGACCACGAGGGGGCGTCGTTGAAGCTGCGGGGCCCGCCTGCGTCTCGACCCGCGTCGCTGGTGGCGAGGGCATGGCCCCGAACAGAGATACTCTCGAAGGTCCGCAAAGAACTGGAGTACCACGAAGGCGACTTCGATGCTGAGCTATTCTTCGCAGCCTATCTCGTGATCGACATGAGCGAGGGTAAATTCGATGCTACGCCGGACGATCGTAAAAGCGCTGGTGAGCTTCTTCGTCGTGTGGACGAGCGATACCCTGGTTCCGTAGAGGAATTCCGGACCAGGGGCCGTGGATCCATCGAGGACTTGGCCGAGGTGTACCGTCCTAACGAGGAATCCGAGGAGGAGCCCGAAGAGCCCGACGACCTTCCGTTTGAAGACTAGGGGCTGTTTATATTCAGCGTCTCTTGCGGTAGTACATACGCAAGAAACGCTGCGGACTTGGGGTGGCAGTGACAGAACTTCCGAGCGCAGGATTCCTGATGGGAAGTCATGGCATCACGATCCTTGATGGAGATCAAAGGGAAGGTTGGCTTCCGCTAGCGCCGGACGTTGCTATCACCCTGTCAGCTAAGCTCGATTCCTGCGCCGTTGGCATTTATCCGGAGAGCTTTGTCGAAGCACACAACAGAGCCGCATTTGAGATGAGTGAAAGGGTCGCTGGCTGTTCTAGGCGCGTGATAGAGGATCTGCTGAACACGTTCGATGGCTGACAGAAGGGCAACGCACCAAACCTAAGAAACAAACGTTCGCAGCAGTCTTCCCTTCCGCATCCTGACCAGTCATGGCCCCAGCCGTACGTACACTAGCCCTTGTTCCGGCTAGGAATGAGGGTGTCGCTGGAGAGTGGATAGAACACGCCGTGGACACCGACACTTTCCTCAGCATCCTGCGCAAGCAGGGGCTGCACGCAAGTATCACGATTCCTGCGGAGTTGAGGGAACAGACTGACTGTACCCAGATGCGCGCCGAGTCTGGTTTCATCGAAGCAAAACCGCTGTCGTACCTGGTGTTCGTGCACCGGGTAGACTTGTGCCAGCAAGGTCTCCAAGTCCACGACGCGTCTATCGTCAAATACTCCCGAAGCAAGTACGCGCCGGCGAACGCCGAGCACCTCAAGATCGCGACGCCACAGCATTACCGTGACTATGCCGGGAGCGGCAGCGGCGTGCGGGACGAGAACGGAGCCGTCTATCTGGAGTCGCTTCGCAGCTACTTTGAGAAGTGGAACCCTGCAGCACTGGCTCGGCCGGGCCCTTGGCGCGGCATCGCTACGGTCAATTCTCGATCCTTGACCTGGGAGACTGTCCCCAGTGGTTCTGTCACCTACTGCGTGGATGGGCAATGGATGTTCTGTGCCTCGTTGAGTTCGGAGCGCCAAATGACGATCGACTCACACGGCCAGTCGAGTTAAGCGTCCCGCCTCGGCTTACTCTGCGCGCGGCCGAGCCGTCCAGCGCGGAGTTCGCTTTTCCGCGAACGCTAGCGGACCTTCAACGAAGTCCTCCGATCCCATCATCAGATGCTGGTTGTGGTAGATGTGCTCGATAGCGGGAATGAGCGGCATGTCGTAGCCGCGTATGGCGGCTTCTTTCGTGGCGCGGATGGAGAGTGGAGCGCAGCGGAGGATCTCTTCTGCCCAGCGATGAGCAGTCGTCATGAGTTCCGCATGGGGGACCACCTCGTTGACCAACCCCCAGCGCAACGCCTCCTCTGCACTCATCTGCCGCGCCGTCAGCATGTAGCCCATCGCGACCTTGAGGGGCATGGAACGCGGGAGGCGCTGCGCTCCACCCGAGGAGGCCATAAACCCCACGGTAGGTTCGGGCAGCCCGAAACGGGCACGATCCGCTGCAATGATGATGTCGCAGGCGAGCGCCATCTCGAAGCCTCCACCTAGGGCGTATCCGTTCACAGCGGCGATGATCGGTTTCCAGCACGTGAAAGCGCGTGTGTGTCCCCCGAGCCCGCCGGGCTGGGGGGAGCTCGCAGCAGTGACTTTGCTGGATCCGACCTGAGCCGCGTACTTTAGATCGTTACCGGCGCTGAAGGCGCGATCCCCAGCACCGGTGAGGATCGCGATCCAGGCATCATCGTCGTTGCGAAACCGCTCCCAAGCGTCGACCAGCTCGTCTGTGGTAGGAGGGTGAACGGCGTTGAGCCGCTCAGGCCGGTTGATCGTGATAGTAACGATGCGGTCGCTGTGCTCGTAGGTGATGAACTCGTAAGACATCGCGTGCTCCCTGGCGTGCAGATGGGCGAGCGCTAGGCTAGTCGATCATGTCGCGACGCACCGATCAGCCGAGTGCGCTGCACGAGATCCCTCAGCTCGCTCCCGCCGAAGCGGTTGCCTACGCGCAAGGGCAATCGCTGCGCGCGTTGGCGGAAGCGCGGGCCGAAGGGTGGGTGGATCGCTGCTTAGAAGTGGCGCTGGAGGCGGAGCACCCATATCCACGAGGCGAGGCACGGGTCGCGTTACAGCGAGCTCCTGCCCCAGAAGTCGTGCGGGCGTTGCTGCCGGCGTTGACGTCGCAAAATCGACGCTTGCGCCGCCGGGCGATGACGCTGTTGCCGCGCTTGGAAGCGGCCGAGCTGTTACGCCAAATGGAGCCTTGGCTAGTCGAAGCGTCACGCGAAGGGAAGAAAGCAGCCTGCGGCGTACTGAGAGCCATAGGAGTGGAAGGGACGGCCTTGCTGCGCGTACTGGCTAAAGACGCCGACCCGGGCGTGGCGCGGCGGGCAACACGGGCACTGGCCGTGAACGAGGAACGGGCAGCACGATCAGTTGACGTGTCACGAAAAGAGGCGCTGTTGGAGTCGGCGCGACGGCCATTCGGGCTGCACCCGTCGCCGCACGGAGCAATGCCGGAGCGTACGGGGACGTTCGCGGTGGCGGCGTTTAACTTCTCCTATGGAGTGAACCTCGGCGTGCTGATCCGCAGCGCAGAGGCTGCGGGCGCGCGGGCAGTATGGGTGGTGGGACGTGACTTCTACTACCGGCCCTCAACGAAAGGGAGCGACTGGTGGATCCCAGTGGAATTATTGCCAACGCCGATGGCTTGCATTGAGCGGGCGCGAGCGGAAGGTTACGCGATCGTGGCGCTGCAGCAGGGCCCCGCAGCGCAGTCGCTGTACGAAGCAGAGTGGCCCCAGCAGCCTCTGATCGTCGTCGGCAACGAAGGCGACGGCCTCCCACCGGACTTTATCGAAGCTTCAGATCTGCAAGTAAGTATCCCGGTAGTGGGCCGAATTGATAGTCTCAATGTGGCTGTGGCAGCGACGGTGGGCATGTACTTCTACTTGGGAGCACAGGAGCGCATGGAGCGGGGGCGGTAGTGTCCGGGTTTGAGCGCAGAGCCTCCGAAGTGATTGGTCGCAGGACGCTACTACGGCGCGGAATGATCGCGGCTGTTGGCGCGGCGGCGATCGGCGCCGGGTTGCGGCCCGGCCTCGGGCCGGACGCTGGGCTGACGCGAGTGGCGGCCCAAGGACCATCGCTCAATCTAGTGCGTGGCTGGAATTCCGTGCCGTGGCTTGGCGGACCCACACCGGCAGTGGATGCCTTCTCCGGCCTGCCGCTCAAGGGTGCCTGGCTCTGGGAGAGCGATTTGCAAAGCTGGCGAGTCTACCGACCGCAGCTACCGCGCAGTAGTCTCGACCAAGTGACGCAAGGAGTGGCGCTGTGGCTTCTGATGACGAGCGATGCCACTTGGCAGCAGCCACCACGGCCGGAAGCGCTGCCGGCGGACCTAATCCTGCCGCAGGGATGGTCCTCGGTGAGTTGGCTCGGCAATGAGGTGCCAGTCGGGGATCTTCTAGGCGAGACCGCGAAGTCACCGGTAGCTCGTGCTCTGCGCTGGAACGCGCTTGAGCAGCGCTATCACGCTTACCTGCCTGGGATCAGGGCGGAAGAAGCCTTCGCGATCCTGCACCAAGGTGATGTGCTCTGGTTGGACCTGGAGGTGGGCGGGCTGTACTGGAACCCGCTTCGGGGACTCTCCTCAGCGCCCGTCGAGCCTGGGTTTGTCAGAGGACAGGCGACGTATTACCACCAGTCGTTGCACGGCAACGTGATGTCCTGTGGGGGCCTGTATGACCGTTTCGACCCCATGATCGCCGCCGCTACGGGATGGGAGTGCGGGACTCGCTTGCGGATACGGTACGGAGATCGGACGCTAGAGGTGGTGGTGCAGGACACTGGCCGGTTCCCGTCCACCCATGTCGATCTATCGGAGGCTGGCTTCCAAAAGCTGGCTCCCTTGGCCGAGGGGCGGATCGATGTGCTGATCGAGCAGCTATAGGCTGCTCGGGTAAATCATCCGGAGCCATACGGCGCCTAGACTCCCGCGAGTTGCGGGCGCCGGAGGTTCCACGGGGGCAAGAGGAGGTCCGCGATGGAGTTTGGCGTTCACCTGCCGCAACTGGGTTGGCGTGCGACGCCCGAGGCGATCACTGAAGTCGCTCGGCAAGCGGAAGTTCTGGGATACGAGTCGCTTTGGGTGAGCGACCACGTCGCCATCCCCCAAAAGATCGAGACGGAGTACCCATTGGGGGGCACGTTCCCTGTACCGCCGGAGTTGCCCTGGCTGGACCCACTAGGCACGCTCTGCTTCGTAGCGGCAGAGACCGAGAGGGTGCGCTTGGGGACCTCCGTCCTAGTCTTACCCTGGCGGATGCCGGTGCAGACGACAAAAGCGTTGATCACACTGGATCAGTTGAGCAAGGGTCGCCTGATCCTGGGTGCGGGGGCAGGCTGGATGCCGGAAGAGTTTGCAGCGCTGGGAATGCCGTTTGACCATCGGGGGGCGCGTCTCGACGAGCACCTCGACATCCTGGAAGCGCTCTCAACCGAAGAGCTGCCCGAATACCACGGCACCTACTACGAGTTTGAAAAGATCGGGTTCAACCCCAAGCCGGTCAACGGCCGCATCACACTTTGGATGGGTGGAGCGTCCGAGGCCGGGTACAAACGCGCGGCGCGCCGAGGCGACGGATTCCAGGGAGCCTACGCCTCACCGGCGGCGCTGCGGACGCAGTGGGTCTCCGTGCGGCGCTACGCCGAGGAAGCCGGACGGGACCCGGATACGATCGTGCTGAGCAATCGTATGTGGCTCGTTTATGGAGCGGAATCCGGACCACGGGCGGATGGCTCGCTGTTCGGATCGACGGAGCAGATCGTAGAGCAAATAGGGCAACTCCAAGAGATAGGAGTTGCGCAAATCGTCGTGGACATAATCGCGCCCGGCGGGATCGAGGGACGTCTAGAGGCTTTGCAGCGCTTTAAGGAAGAGGTGCGGCCGCGGCTCGGCTAACAGGCTGATTGCTGCCGACACGTCCCCTACGCTGGCCGCATGGAGTTATTTGACGAGCTGCGTGATCGGGCGCGCGAAGGGCGCGAACGCTGGGAGGACTCCTGGCTGGGACAACTGATCCCACCTTCTCCCGCGCTGAATCCAGCGCCGACTGCTGCGATCTGGCTACTGGTGCTCGGAGCGCTGTTGGTGTTCATTGGCAGCTTTCTGCCCTGGGTCGCAACCTCGATTCCCGCCTTCACTGACCCGGAATTCGACAGCGTGTCGGCACGCGAGTTCACCGATTCAGGGCTTCAACGATCTGGTGGAGTGATTGCACTCTCTTACACCTTGGTGCTGCTCGTGTTGGCGAGCTTCCTCTGGCGGGTGGGGCTTTCGGACTGGCGTGGGATTCTCTTGCCCTTCTTGGCCGCAGTACCGCTGCTGGTGGCGGTCCTCGAGATTGGGGACACGAGAGACGTGGTCTTTCGTGCTGTTGAGGGAGGACCAGACTTGGGCCGGATCGAACGCAGCGTCAAGCCCGGATTATTCGTGGTGACGGTAGGTGGAGCGTTCGCAGCAATGGGAGGACTGCGGGTCAGCCGGGCCGCGCAGCGACTGCGGAAACAGATCGATAAGGGAGAGCGGCAGGCCTGGCCAGTACAGCGCGGGCGCCGAGGGTAGTCTCTCCCCTCAAGTTCCTTTCCGAACAACGGTATAAACACGGTCACGTACCAGAGTAAATCCTCCAAGAGTGAGGAATCCGCACGGCCGCTAATCGCGTTTTAGTTTTAACAGGACCGCTCATCGAGTGGGCGCACTGTGGATGAGTGGCGTCCGCGAAAGACGAGGACGATGCGTACCGTTTTGACGAGTGCGGCTCTCGCGCTGACGGCAGCGGTGGCGGCCGCTTTCATTGTGCTAGTGCTCGCTGGCAACAATAGTCCGGCAGACATAGAGACGCCGACACTGGCCAGCGCAGCGACACCTAGCGCAGATAGGCCAAGCGATCGGTCCAGCGACGCTCCTCTGGCGGTATCTCCGGGCGAGGGCGGAGCAGAGATCACGGCAGAACTCGCGATACAAGAGGTAGCCACACCTACTGAGGCGTTCGACCCGATCGCGATCTTCAAGTCAGTGGAGCCGGCCGTGGTAAGTATTCTCACCGACGGTGGGGCTGGAACGGGATTCTTCGTCGACACGACCGGCCACATCGTGACGAACTACCACGTGGTGCAGGGTGCTTCGACCGCAACGGTAGAGCTGAGCGACGGCGCCACGTTGACCGGCGCCGTGCTCGGATTCGACAGTGCGAACGACCTCGCGGTAGTGCGGGTAGAGCTAGAGGAGCAGGCGGTCGTGCCGGTCCGGCTGGGCGATTCCGATACGCTGATCGTAGGCGAGCCTGTAGCGGCTATCGGGCATCCTTTTGGGCTACAGCGCACCCTGACCACGGGCATCATCTCAGCGACGAGCCGGACGCGGCCGCCGTTGCTGAACGGCGGCCGCTTACAGCGAGGATTAATCCAGACCGACGCGGCGCTGAACCCGGGGAATTCCGGTGGCCCGCTGATCAATGCCGACGGAGAAGTGATCGGTGTGAATGCGATCGCGGAAAGCCCCGTGCGCGGGTCCGTCGGGACGAACTTCGCCGTGCCGGTGAATCTCGTTACACGCTTCCTGCCACAGATGATCATGGGCAAGACCATTGAGCATCCCTGGATCGGGATCAGTGGCGGCTCCCCGGACGGAGGTCCCGGCTTGCCGATCAGTGCCGTGGTGAGCGAGAGCCCGGCCGAGACGGCAGGGCTGATCGGGGGAGACCGGATCGTAGCGGTGGCTGATGAGCACTTGGACGATTTTGATGAGTTGGCAACGCTGATCGATGCACAGGAGGTGGGTGCAACCTTGCCATTCCAAGTGCTGCGCGGCGCAGTGACACTGGAGATACCGATTACCTTGGAGCCATGGCCGGTATGAAGCTGATCCGGTGATGGCTTCATCCCGGCATAGCGTGCGCCTGCTGACGCTGGGGCCATGGCCGGGACGAGTTAGCTAACAGCCGCTTGGCGGCTCTCCCTACCCGGCCTCGATCGGGGGCATCGCGTCCAAGGGGTAGCGCTCTTCCGCAAAAAAGTCCCAAACTATCGTGGAGATCTTCTTTGTGAGCTGCCAGGCCGCCAGTTGGTCGAGGTTGCGCTGTATAAACACGCCGATAGCGTAGGCATGGGTCGCTCCCTCACGGTCGAACCGGACGATGGCGATATCGTTGACGGCGTCAGCGTTGAGCCAGTAGGTATCAGCGTCGTTTGGGGTAATCCAACCGATTTTGCGCGTGATGCGGGCCTGAGGAGGAAGGCCTCCCGCGAGGCCAAAATCGTTGAGGGTAGAGTCCAGCCGCTCGAGAAAAGCGTGAGAGGTCTCAAGGCTAAGTGCGGCGCCGTGCCAGAGAACCGCGAGCGTGCCGATGGAGTCGAGGGCGGTTGTGAGGTTGCTGTTGGCAACGTAACCTCGTGCCTGTTGCGCGACATAACCAGGATGATGCGTGAGAACGCTGTAGTGGGCACCGAACCGACGCATCTCTTCGTTAATCGCCTCAAAGCCGACCATTTGCGCAAGGCTCGCCGCTGCGGCGTTCGACTGGCTCACGAATACCTCGGAGAGAAGGCCGTCAACCGTGTCCAAGGGGAGAAGGCCGTCTTGCACAGAGCGCCAAGCGCTGAGGCCGATGTAGACCTTGATCACGCTGCCGGCAACATGCAGGGCTTGGCCATTGATGTGGAAGCGTTCGCCGGTTTGGAGATCGACCACGGCCACGGCGGCCTCGCCGAGGTGGGCATCAATGATCGGGAGGAGTTCTCCGCGGAGAGAATCGAAAGCACGGTCCTGATCCCGCTGATAACTCATCTGTACCTGTAGGAGAGTGTTGGGACGGGTAGCGCGGTCGAACGAGGTGGTACTGCTGAGAAGAGGCTTGCTCGCAGAGACCGTTGGCGCTTGGGCAAGTCCGTGTGTGGCAAAAACGGCGGTGAGGATGACGACGGCGAGGATGATGGCTTGGGGGACCACAGGGGCTCGCAGTGCGAAGGCTAGAAGCGGAAGAGACTTAGGCAGGAGGAGCGACATTCCCCCAAGACTACGGTGGCGAATAAATCCCATAGCTCCGTTAAGATGCCGGTGAATTACTTGAAGGCATGTGCAGATCGAAGCGATATGGTCGCGGTCCACCACAGCGACAGTCAATGGAGCCTCGGAGATGGACTACTTTCTTAACGTCCACCGTCAGCGCACAGTCTGCTGGATAGGGACGTTATTCGGCGACGGTGAAAGCTTTTTCGAGGGAGGCAGGTTCAAGGATCGTAACGCGCTGGCGCCGAACCTCAACGATGCCTTGCTGGCGCCAGGCCTGGAGCTGCTTATTCACGGCGACGCGGCTGGCGCCAATCATGCTGGCGAGGTCCTGCTGGCTGACGCGCAGATCGATCTCAATGCCGGCATCTGCGGGAATGCCATGCTCGTCGGCGAGGACGAGGAGACGGCGAGCAAGGCGGCCGGGGACATCTAGGATGTAAGCGTCCTGAATGGACTGGTTAGTTTGGCGCAGGCGGCGGACTAGGACGCTAACGATCGCGCGGCACGCATCCGGATAGCGGTTGAGAACTTCCTGGAAATCGTTGCGGCGCAGGCTGAACATCTCCGTATCGTCCAGCGTGGTGGCGGATGCGGAGCGGGGTTCGTCGTCCAAGAGCGACATCTCGCCGAAGACGTCGCCAGTACGAAGGATGGCAAGAAGGACCTCACGCCCATCGGTAGAAGGGATGAAGATCTTCACTGCCCCTTCAATGACGATGTACAGCATGGAGCCTTCGTCGCCAGCGTGAAAAATGGCATGGCCGGTCCGGAAGCGGACGGGCCGCAGGCGTCGGGCGAGTTCGCCTAGGAGAGCGGGTGTCATCTCTTGGAAGAGAGGAACGCGTCTGAGAAGGTCAGGGGATCCGGCTTCGCGAGTCATCTGCAGTCAGCCAGTCATGGTGCAGGCCGCGCGAGGCGGCTAACTGCGGGAGTAACTTACCGTTGATGTTAACCGTCGGATCGGAGTGAAGCCAATACCGTGTGCCGTTACGCGGCCTGAAATGGAAAGCGGTAGCGTGAAGGAGCGCGAGTGCGGTGGGCAACGGGAGGAATCGCGGCCGGATTCGCGTTACTGGTGGAGAGGGTCGCGGGGGCCGACCGTGAGACACGGCGACTCTCCTCGACCGGCCCCGCCAACGCACCGGCCCACCATTGCCAGAGAAGCCAGGAGACGACTGCCGCAGTCAGGAGGAGAATGACGACGGTGAGTACCACAACTCCCTCTTTCGATTCTTGCCGGATCGGGAGTGATCCGAACTGGTGTACGGAACATGCGTTCCAAAGTATGGCCGGACTTTAGAACACGCGTTCCACATTGTCAACGTAAGGTAATCGCCGGTGACGATCGCTGATCTCGAGGGAGTCAATCTAGATCTCGATCGAACGGCGGCACTGCTGGCACTGGCTGAGGCACTGACTCGGGTAGGAACGTTGCGCACAGGTGAGCGATCGGGGCAGTTTTCCATTCATAATTTCCGGCTGCGGGCAGCGTACGACCCAAGCGAAACCCTCGTGTTGCTGATGCGGGCAGGAATATGGCGCCGGCACACATGGTTCTGCGCGATTCGTGACCATCAAGCGCAAATGGAGTTGGCGGTGCCACGCCCCATAGAGCAGGGCTGGGAATGGTGGATGGGAGTGGAAGAGATTCGAGGTCGGCTCGTCGCGAGCGCGGCCTGGCAAGAGGCCGTAGCCGATTCCTTCGATGCGCTGCAGAGCAGCTACGCGCAGCGGCTTCGGGAGGTGCGGCTGGTAATAGGTAGAGGGAAACTCCCGGATGGCTTCTGTGGCTAATCGAAGCAGGAAGAGCCGCGCTTACGCGCTCTAAGAGGTTAGGCCACCGTGCTGAGGAAATCCTTGAGCAGTGCGATCAGCGTGGGGAACTGCTCCATGGTCATCGTGTGGCCGCAGTTCTCGATGATCTCGAGCCGGGCGCCAGGGATCTGGCGGCTCATGATCACGCTGCCGCCGGGTGGCGCGACTTTGTCATCGGCTCCAGCGATAACCAGAGTAGGACAGGCGATGCGTGCGAGTTCGCTGGTGTAGTTGTAGCTGCTGACAGCACGGCCGGCGGCGGCGTAGGCGGGGCCGTCATTGCGGAGACGTTGCGACGCGTACTCGGTAACCTCGGCTGGGTGGGCGCGAGTGTAGGCGTCCGAAAAGGCCAAGGAACCGCGGTCACCGATAACGGCCTGCAGGCCCTCCTTCTCGATCTTGTCTGCCATGCGGGCCCATCGGTCGCGGGCCTTCTCGTTTACCTCGCTCGATGTGCCCATCGGAATCAACGCCCGCGTACGCGCGGGGTAGTCCAGTGCAAAGCGTTGAACGATGACCCCGCCCATCGAGTGGCCGATCTGGGCGGCCGTGTCGATGCCGATGCGGTCCATTAGTCCCATCAGATCGGCGGCCCAGATCTCCGCAGTGACCGGGCCCGACGGCTTGGAGGACTCGCCGAAGCCGCGAACGTCCCAAGTAGTGACGCGGAAGCTCTTGGCTAGCTCCCTCGCGGTGCCATCCCACACCTCAAGGCGGCCGCCCATCCCGTGCGTGAGGACGACATCGGGACCTTCGCCCTGAACCTCATAGCGAAGCTCAATACCGTTGACTTGGGCACGCATCGTTCGCTGCTCCTAACCAGGCTTCGCCGCTCGCAGGAACCGAGGAGCGGCTTCCTCTCTTACGGACGGCCCGCTTACGACTCACCCCGCTCGATAGTCAAGGACGCTCCACCGCGATTCTGCAATCGCATCGCTAGGTGCTGGCTTCAGTCACCGGAGGATGCCGAAGGAGCCCCAGCCTTCATCTCCTCGGGCGGGTGATAGTAACAGTAGGGTTCCTTCTCCGCCCAATCGAGCGTGAAGAGCATCTTGGCCCATCCGACATCAACGCAGAGGACCACAGCGAGTTCCGCGATCTGCGCGTCGCTGTAATGCTCCTGCATCTGCGCCCAAAGGTCGTCGTCGACCTCGCCGTAGGAATCCGTGAGGGCCATCTTGCTTGCAAAGCGCAGGGCCGCTTTCTCCGCCTCGTCGAATGGACCGTTCTCGAAGTCGTCGAGGGCGTCGATCTGCTCTTGGGTCACACCGTTCCGCTTCGCCGAAGCGGAGTTGATGGTGTTTCAGAAATGGCACCCGTGCAGCTTCGAGAGCCGAAGCTGCGTCATCTCCTTGATCTTGATGGGGGTAACCCCACCGTAGAAGAGCTTGGCGTAGAAATCCTCCCACAGGAACTTGCTGACGTGCGGTGCGTTGGCGATGTACTCGATCCAACGAGTATCAAGGCCAACGGCGCGGCAATCGTCAAGCCACTGCTGTTCGTGCTCCTGCATCTCCTCGCGGGGAACGCGTCGCAGGGCCATGGTTTCCTCCTCTTCCCTTACTCAGGCAGGGCAGTTGACTGGTAGTCATGATAGTGCCGCCTACATCACGGGTTGGGTGCTGCATTTCCTCCCGGAAATGTAGGGGTTTTGGGACCGTGGTCAAAACTGGGTGCGGGCCATGATGAATACTTGGCCGAAGCCGGTCTCGCCTCAGGCGCATCTCGCCACCGAGGCCTCCGGCCAAGTGCTAGGTGAAGGATCTGTCGCAGAACGCAGGACGAGGTTGTACAACCATCTGGGAGGAGGATTTGAGAAGCGCTTTGAACTCGCCCTGCTGCCGACGTAGAGGAAGTCCGCAACAGTCGAGCGACCCGTTCGCCTCTGCTCTTCACGTGTGACATCTCCCAGACTTGCGCACATGAGTCCCATGCTGACCTCCGCCTTCAGAGGTATCGCGAAGAGAAGGCTAGCGGTAAACGATGGAGAAACAGGGCGTTGAACCTCCCGAGTCGATCGAGAAGCTGGCGTAGCCCTGGAAGCTCTGGCCCCGGAATTGCGAGCCACATCCCGTAAGTACCACATCCTGTAAGTAGAGGTGGATGCGGCGGGCCGGAAGCAGAGATACAGCCGTTGGACCCGAGACGATGAGTTTCGCTTGCTCGCGGAAGCTGTGCGGTGTAACGCGGCAACCCGCGCTGCCTTTGACGAATCCCACCCACTTCTGACGAGGAGTCAGAAGGGACGATTGAGATTTTGCGGGAACACTCGGTCATGAAGCATGTATTGACCAAGCGGATGATGGAACGGCGGTGGGGATTACATCGCGATTAGCCAGCAGCCAACAACGGTGGTAGGACAGGAGGCCATAGCAACCAGCGAGGCAGGGAAAATGCCGCGGCGAATTGCCATTGTTGGTGGAGGTGTTTCAGGGCTGGGCGCCGCATGGGCGCTGCATCATCACCCGGACCGTTTTGATTTTCGGCTGTTCGAGGCTCAGGAACAGATTGGCGGGAATGCGATTACAGCCGATATGCCGCAAGATGACGGCAGTTCAATTCCCTTCGATATTTCCGTCACCGCTTGTATCCCGTCGGTATATCACCACATCTTGTTGTTGATGAAAAAGTTCAACATCGAACTGATCGATACCAGATTCAGCTACAGCGTGAAGTACGATGGTCGTGTTTACGCCCACGATTTCGATTCCGACATCAGGGAACAGCTGCAATTCGAGATTGCGAAGTTCCAACGAGTCTTGAGGTGTCTGCATTGGTTTGGTTGGCTGAGCCATTCCCAGTCGAAGTTGCTGAACGCCCTCAACTCATTCAATTACATCAGCATGGGGACGGTTCTGAATCTGGGAAGATTTTCGGGGACTTCAGGTACAAGATTCTGAAGCCCATGTTCATCAATTTTCTGATGTCAACGAACGTGTTCAATATGCCTGCAGCTCTCTTCACGAGGTATCTCGACTTCTCCGATATCGAAACCGCTACGCCCATATAGACGTGGGACCAGGGAACACGACGCATCTACGAAAAGTTCTCGGACAATTTTGGGACAAGATCTATCTTAACCGGCCTGTCCGAAAGGTATATCGGCGGGCATCTTGCGTCGTGGTCGAGGACGAAGACGGTGGGCGGGAGACGTTCGACGAGGTGGTTTTCGCATGCAATGCGAACCAGACGCTGATGATCCTCGACAACCCCACGCTTCTTGAACGCTATATTCTCTCGTCGATACGTTACGAGAGCGAACTCCACAACCATGCGATCGTGCACTCCGACTCCTCTGTCCTTCCAGACAACGAAGCGAAGCCCCTGACAACGCGGAGCAATCATGTCGAACAGTACGGTGCGAGACCGGAAAACTATGAAATTACGTAGATCATGCACAACCAGCAGCCATGGGCTAATCGGTCTGATAAGCCAGGTCTGGTGACCTATAACCCGATCAGCTCCATCGATGAACGAAAGATCGTCAAGAGGTGGTGGTTTCAGCACATCGTTCATGACATGCGCCACGTAGTATTGCTCGTCAACTTGTTCCGCTTCATTCAAGGCAAGAGACGAACGTGGCACTGTGGTGCGCACACGCTGATCAACAGCCAGGAAACCTGCCTCGTTACTGGGCTCGCCACTGCAAGACAGATCGGTGCAGACTACCCCTTCGAAGATCCCGCAGCAAAGCGGTCGTTCAACTATTACAGGAGCATCATGTACGGCTCGCGATTCAGGAAGGCGTAGCCTGAACAACACGTTGCCCGCAACGACCATCACTTGATACAGGGCTACTCCTAGCCAGGGCACTACAGTGGCCCTGTTGCAGGAAGCGTTCGTCGACGGGAAAGTGCAGCGCATCGCGGCCACAAGTGCGGTCGGTATGGGTATCGACAAGCCCGATATTCGCGTTGTGCTTCACGCCAACGTTCCGCGGACGCGGGAGGGCTCTCTTGCCGGAAGCCGGACGAGTCGCCACGACCAGGAGATCGCGCGCTGCGTCCTGCTCTACACGACCGAGGATGCGGAGCAGTAGTTCGGCATGACCGTGTGGTCACGGCTGCAGCGCCTCGAGATTCCGGCGCTCCTGCGCACCCTCGCAACCTCGATCGCAGACAGCCAACGGCGAGCTTCAGGGAGTGGGGTAGTCGCCGTCATCGCACGGTCCGGGATAGAACTGGGAGCAATAGGCTCGATAGGCCCTCATCTCCCCATCCGAGCGGCAGAGGCGCGGATGGGACAGGTACTGTTTGCGGCCCCAGATCACCACGTCCTGCAGCACGTCATGCTTCTGCTGCAGCGACGTGACCTTGTTCATGATGGGCGCGCGCAGCCTCCGCGGCAGAAATCCCAGGCCGGCAATCCGCCGCCTCGGGTTGCGTATCTCCCGCACCTGCGAGACCAGCGAGAGGTCGATGAGCGTGCCGTCGACCGGTGTCGCCAATATCCACAGACGCAGATCCATGCCGATCGAGCGCTCGTGGATCTCCACGAACGAGTAGCCCAGCCCATAGATGCGGGCTTTGGCGGAGAAATCGAAGTTGAGGGTCACGATTCCGGCGATCCTCCGGGATGACCTGAAGTCGAAGCCGGTCTTGAGTAGGGGGCCGTTCACCGATACCGGCTCGACGCCGCTCACATTGTCGTAGCCGTGGACGTAGCGAAGGTGGGCCAAGTCCACGGAGTTCTCCGTTGTCTCCTGGGGTGGCCAGGAAAGCGGAAGGTCCGGATCTCGAAGTCACTCCAGCCGACTTGGTTCGGGTCCGCGGGCAGGCTCCATTGCGACGCCCGTCCCTCGAACCCCCACCAGGCGAAGATCAGGCCGTGGATGTCCCGTGTCTCGAAGACTCGCAACCTCGCGGACCTGGGTGGGGCGGCGAAGGGGGTGGCGACGCACTGACCGCTGGCATCGAACTCAAAGCCATGGAAGGGGCAGACGAGCCGGCCATTGCAGATGCGCCCCCCTGCGGCGGGCCCCAGATCGGAGCCCATGTGCGGGCAAACGGCCTCGGCGACGCAGACGCGCCCATTCTCGTCATACCAGGCGATGATGTTCTCGCCCATCCAGGTCTTTTGGAGGATCTTAGCCTTCAGTATGGCCTGACGGATTGCGACGAAATACCAGCCCTCGGGAAACGGGGAAAGCAACGGGGCGATCGCGGGCTCCCGACGTCGGGTTAGCATCGTTCGGCGCCCCTCACCCGGAATCTCGGGTTGACGGCTTTCTTGCCGACCAAAACACCCATATAGGATAAGAGAATCGCTTGTCCATCATACCCCGGGCACACGCACGCTACTGTGCGCCCCGCATCCCCTTCTGGATGTGGGCGGTCATTCGCCCTCTCCCTCGCCCGGTGAGCTAGACTATAATCTCTGTTGGGGAAAGCCTAGGGGGCCTAGGTTTTCCACATAATGGACGGGGGGCAAACCGCATGGCTTTCGCGACGGAAGCTGTGGTTACCCAATCGCTAAGTTTGCCCGACGAGCTCATCCTGATGCTCCTCAACGAAGAGAGCGGCTACTTTCGCCAAATACCCGGCTGGAATTTGAACTGCGCCGTCGTCGGCGCCGTACTCGCGGAACTATCGCTGGTATCTCGCATTGACACGGATATGGAATCCCTGATCCTTCTGGACCAGACAGAGACGGGCGACCCCATCCTGAAGGAAATTGCAAGCGAACCAGTTCAACGGAATGCCCAGTATTGGATCGAACGGCTCGCTCCCCGCGCGGAGTCGATCATTGATCTGACTCTGGATCGCTTGGTTGACCTGAAGATCCTGCAACA
Source organism: Dehalococcoidia bacterium (assembly GCA_965220315.1). Lineage (GTDB taxonomy): Bacteria > Chloroflexota > Dehalococcoidia > Bin125 > Bin125 > JAPOXK01. The sequence goes on along the minus strand of CBDCPP010000001.1, from coordinate 1,100,815 downwards.
CCACGAAGGCGACTTCTGGTCGATGGCGAATACCGCCTGGCAGACGGAACTGTTTAGCAGCTCCCAAGAAGGCACCGCGGTTGAGTTCGTCAAAACGCGTATTAGTAAGGTGATCTTCAACAACGATATTCCCGGCCCGCGAGATGCCATCATTATCTGCCTCATCAATACGTGTGATCTCTTTCGCTTCATGTTCCAATTCGATGACGAGTCGGAGGAACGTATCCAGCTCATTTGCAAGATGGATTTGATCGGCCGCTCCATCGCCGAGGCGGTCTCCGTCAACCTTGCCGGCCCGAGCCTTCGACGCTCCGCCTTGACTAAGTCAATTCCGACCGTCCCGCTGCGTCGGGTTCTGCTCAATCGACATGCTCGCGACGGCAACATTCCCGCACTCTTTGCGAGTCTCGCAGAAAAGCATGGCCCGGTGTTCGAGATCCGTCCGCCGTTTAAGAAACCCATGATCTTTCTGGCTGGGCCCGAGACAAATCACTGGGCGCATCGGCACGGGCGTATGTACCTGAGATCCAGGGACTATCTCCACGACTTCGAGAAGGTTTATGGCGCGTCTGGACTAATGCCGTCGCTGGACGGCGCCGATCATTTCCGCCTGCGCAAGTCCCTGCACCCGGGTTACGCGCGCGCGCGACTGGAAGGGCAGGTGGATCAGCTCTACCACATGCCCGGACACATATGGCGAATTGGACGGTTGGAGACTCTTTCTCCATGGTAAGCATGTGCCGGCACTTGATGAACGCGCAACTCTCGCCGCTCATGGCCAGTATGGATTCGCAGGATATCTTCGACGATCTGATCAAATATAAGGAACGAGCGCTCGCCACGACCCTCGTGGGGATCATGCCCAAATTTATGCTGCGTACCCCGAGAATGAAACGCCGGGCGAAGATGATCAACATACTGCTGGACCGGGTCCAGAGTAGCCATACGCCCGCCCAGCGGGCTGGATATCCTCGCGATATCGCGGATGAACTGCTCAGCCTGCACACGAGCGATCCACAGTTCCTCCCAGAGTCGAATCTGCGTTTCTATTTTACGGCACCGCTGATTGCCAGCATGTACTGTGGCGATGCGCTGAGCTTCGCGGTCTACTCCATGGTGTCGCAGCCTGCGCTCTATGAGAGAATCCAGGGTGAAGCCGATGCCTTGTTTGACGGCGGCGATCCGGGTGGCAAGGACTTCACCGCATCCGCGATCGATGTCACTCGCCGCTCCATCATGGAGAGCCTGCGTCTTTATCCGATCATCCCGATGTCGGTTCGAAACGTGATGAATACATGCGTGGTCGAGGACTACGAGCTGCCGGAGGGAACACAGCTTTACATTGCCCAGACCGCCACGCATTACATGAGCGACGTCTTCCCCGAACCCTACTCATTCAACATCGACCGCTATCTGCCTCCGCGCGAGGAACATGTCGGTCCCAGGTACGCCCCGTTCGGGCTGGGCACGCACACATGTCTCGGCTCCCGGTGGATGGAGCTGCAAGTGGCTATCAACCTGCTGATGCTCGCGCATTACTTCACGTTCGAGCTGTCCCCCGCGAACTACAAGCTCGGGATCAGTCCGTTTCCGTCGCTGTCTATAAAGAAGAAGCTGAAGTGCGTCATTTCCGAGCAGAGGCGCGAGATACACGCCTGATGTCGCACCGCTCCCTCTCCTCCTTCCGCCCCTCATCCAAGGACGGCAGGGAGCCCATCATCAGTGGCCACGACAACCTCAACACCATGGGAGGCGCCTGACGGGGTATCCCCGCCATCGAGATCGCCGCCTGTAACGCCTTCTCCCCCGCGTGCCGTCTACGACAAACCCTAATCCTGCTCGTGGCGCCGCTGCACGTCCTCGATCGCTACGTCGAGATCGTTCCACAGGCGCTCTACCATCGAGCGTAGCCGCATGTTCTGGTACGCGCCCCAGACGGTCATCGCCGTCGGTACTACCAGGATGGCGACCACCAGCGAGTACGCGATCGTGATCGCCGCCGTGATGCCGAACTGCTGGGACGCAAGCAGCGGCGAGGCTACCAGAACCCCGAGTCCGAGCGCCGTTGTCAGCGCAGAGCCCAACAGCGCTGAACCAGTGGTCGCGAGCGTCCGGATCGCCGCTTTCTCCGGATCACGCAGGCGAGAGAACTCCTCCCGGTAGCGATGAATCACATGGATCGTGTAGTCCACCCCGATGCCGATCGAGAGTGCCGTGATGATCGAGGTGATCAGTGTGTAGGGAATACCCAGCAGCGCCATCGTCCCCAGCACCCAGATGAGGACGAGTGCGATCGGCCCCACCGCGATGAACGCCAGTAAGGGTTGGCGCAGCGTCACCCAGAAGAAGATGATGAGGATACCGAGGGCCACCGCGATGGTCGTGCTGATCGCCTCTGTCTGGCGGCTTGTGATCTCGTCCGTGACCGTGACCGAGATGATGCTCAGCGAAGTTGCCGTGACGGCACTGTCGTCGCCGGACCAGCGCGCCTCGATCTCCTCCTGGATCACTTTCGTTCGCCCGGGATCGTCAGAGAAGGTCGGGAACTGGAGCAGCATTGCGTCGATGCCATCCGGATCGTTGACCAGAGTGCGCGCGACGGCAGGATCTCTCGCCTCGAGTTTGTCGAGGAACTCCTGCATCAGCTCTGAATCGAGTCGCACCTCTGCAGAGGCTTCCCGGAAGAGCGCTGCGAGCTCTGGGTCGTATTTGTCGCCGGGCTCCCCGCTGTCGTGGGTCCAGTCGCGCACGAGCAACTCGTACGATCCCTGAATCGGTCCCGCTGCCGCCCGGGGGCGCCGGTGCTCGTCTTCGAAGGCGGTCGTCAGATCGCGCAGGTTCAGAAGCGTGCGGGTCTCCGTGGCCTCGGCCTTCACGAGTACGCTGGCTATCTCCGTCGAGCCGCCGACGGCCGCGTCGAGGGTTTTCATATCCTCCAGCACGCTCCCGCCTCTGGGGAGGATGTCGCGGATGCTGAATTCGGACTTGAGCCCCGTGGCCGCGAACCCGAGGCCGATGGTCACCGCGACCACAACGACGATGTACGGCGCCGGCCTGCGGGTGACCTCCCTCCCCAGCAGCTCCGCCATCCGCTCGATGCCGGGCAGCGCCTTCGAGATCGGGCGGGACGGCGCCAACGTGCCGCGTGACTCGCGCCGCCGGTCGAGAATCGTCCGGCCGGCCGGGACCAGCGTCAGCATCACGATCAGGCTCATCCCCACGCCCAGCCCTGCGATGATGCCGAAGTCGCCAACGATCTCGATCGGGGAGAACAGGCCCGCCAACAGACTCACGATCGTTGTGACGGCGGCCAGCGTCACCGGAACGGTGACGTTACGCAGTCCCGTGCGGACAGCCCCCATCACCGGCTCGCCCGCAGTGCGCTGCTCGCGGTAGTGCGAGACGATCTGGATCGCATAGTCCACCGTGAGGCTGATCACGATGATCGGCACCATCGCCGTGAGCGAGTTCGGCGGGCCGGTAAGACCCAGTGCATTCGGGCCGAGCCAGCCCTCCGCCCCGATGATCCAGATCAGCGAAATGAGAAGCCCTATCAGTGTGAGCAGCAGATCCGAGATGGTGCGCAAGAAGAGCAAGAGCAGCGCCGCGATCAGCAGGAGCGCCAGCCCGATCAACGGCAGCATCCCCTCCTCCGTGGCTTTCTGATACTCATCCTCAATCACCACGGGCGAGATGCTGCTCACGCGCAGCGGGCCCTCATCCCCGGCCGCGAGCTCGTTGATCTTCCGTTCGGCCTCCTCAACTCGCTCGTCGCCCGTGTCGCGGAGACGGATGGTGGCGATCGCGACCGGTGTGCCGTCCGTGTCGGTTCCAGTGATCGCGGCGAGCGCCCTCTGGATCTCCGGGGCGCCGCGGGCGGAGTCGATTTCCGCCTGCGTGACCGACTCGAAGCCGTCCACCTGGAGCAGGGCCTTGATCAGCGACGCGGGCGCGACGATCGGATCGCCCGACGCCAGTAACTCTCCCACGCCCGAGTCGCTGACGATCTCATCGACCAGAGCGGCCATCTGCGAGAGCCCCTCGGGCGTGAGCGCCTCCCCGCGGAAGAGGAGCGTGACAACGCTGGCCCCACCGGAGTCCCCGAAGAGCTCGTCGATCTCAGCCAGCGCCTCTGCGATGGGGCTCCCCTGGGGAAGCGTATCCTCGGTCTCCGGCGGTGGCGCGCGCCGCGTCGCCCCCGCAGCCAGCGCAACGGTAATGAGGACGAGGACGGAGAGCGTGAGGTACGGACGGACCGTGACCAGCCAGCTCAGCCTAGCGAGTACTTGGCTCATGGCGTGGCATTCTATTATCTGAGGAAGCCCCGGGACGCGTACTCGCCGGCGCGAGCGGGCCGAGATATAGCGGGTCCAGTAGCGGTCGACTGAAATTCACGGTCCCGGCAACTGGTAGCCCGATGGAAGGCTCCGCAGCCCTTTGCTATCAGATATGGGCGTCTGGTAGCCAAAGAGCTGCGCCCTCCTCGCGTTTGATAGCCAATGACGAGAACGAAAGACTGGTAGTCATGCTGATCGTGACGCGTTAGCGTTGCCTGTCAAGGTCGTGACGCAAGTCACACGCGCCCCTGGAATGGATGAGGATGAACTTCGGCTTTTCAGCGGAAGACGCAGCGTTCCGAGAGGAGGTGACGGCCTTCACCAAAGAGGCGCTGCCCGCAGACTGGGGTGAACGCGCAGCCGGGATTAACCCGTTCGAGCAGAGTACGGCAGGAGAGGGAAGCGGAGACGATGCTTGGGAGCTGATGCGGGGGTTCCAATCGAAGCTGGCCAACCAGGGTTGGTTGGCGCTGGCTTGGCCCAAAGAGCACGGCGGCGGCGGCGCGAGTTTCGTGCGGCAGGCGTTGTTCACGGAGGCGATGGCAGAGCTGCGGGCGCCCGTCTACAACCAGGGGATCGATCGGGTCGGGCCGACGATCATGCAGTTCGGGACGCCGGAGCAACGAGCGCGCCTGCTGCCGCCCATCAAGGATGGAGCACTGTTCTTCTGTCAGGGATTCAGTGAACCGGGGGCAGGCAGCGATCTCGCGGCCGCGAGGACCCGAGCGGTCCGCGACGGTGACGACTACGTGATCAACGGACAGAAGATCTGGACCTCATATGCGCACCGGGCAGAGCGGATGTTCCTCCTCGCTCGGAGCGACCCCAGCGCGCCGAAGCACAAGGGCCTGTCATACCTCATTCTGGAGATGGACACGCTTGGAATCACCGTGAAGCCACTAGCGGACCTGGCGGGACGGCACCATTTCAACGAAGTTTTCTTCGAGGATGTACGGGTACCAGCGGCCAACCGGATTGGAGAGGAGAACGCGGGCTGGTATGCGGCAGCAGCTTCACTAGACTTCGAACGATCGGGGATCTACCGAGTCGTCGGGGCGATCCGGACGCTGCACGAACTGACCGCGCTAGCCAAGCAACCCGGACCGGACGGCCGGCGCGCGGTCGACGACGATCGCATTCGGCACCGACTGGCACAACTCCACATCGAATTCGCCACGGGGCGGTTGCTGGCCTACCGGGTTGCGTCGCAGCTGGACGCGGGGGAAGCAGCGGGGAACGCAGCGAGCGTGAGCAAGCTGTTCGGATCAGAGCTGCAGCAGCGGCTAGCAGGGATGCTCAACCTCATGGGGCTGCCGGGTCAGTTAGGAGCCGGGAGCGGATGGGCGCCGCTGGATGGGCGATTGGCTTACGAGTACCTGATCGGAGTGCAGCTCACGATCGCGGCCGGAACGAGCGAAATTCAGCGGAACATCATCGCGACACGGAGGCTTGGGCTGCCCAGAGCGTAGCCCTCACGAGAGGGGCCTCCCAGACATGCACCCGGGCCGATGTCTATCGCCTCAGTAACCACTCGCTTGCCGGCTTCAGCTAATCGTGGCGAGGACGCAGATATGCGTTTGCGAGCGATCCCCAAGATGCGACACAGAAGGGCACAAGGTAGGTCAGGGGAATTTTCCAGGCGAGATGGGAGGAGAAGTCGCCCTCAAAGAGAGCTGGACCTTGGTTGATGAGGATGAGAATGGTGCCAACGACGATCGCGGTCAGGACGGAACGCCTGAGCATGCGTCGGTCGCGGATAGCACAAGCTACGCACTTGAGAACATTATCGCCATCCGGGGCGGGCATCCAGAAGGCGCGTCTCGTCACGCGCTCTTGGCCTACGAGATGTGGGCAAGTTGATTCCGGCGTGAAGCGCATGCTCGGTCGCTAGCCATAGAGACGGAGACGGTTAGCCGCCTCCGTCTGCGGCTTCAGGAATAGCTTCAGGGAAATCCGCTTCACCTGAGGCGCCATCCGTGTCATCCGACGAGGCAGTGTCTGCATTTTCCCGTGCCCGATCGAATACGGGCGCCTCTGCTGGAAGCATCCGTGATTCCGGATATTCCGGATTACTACTGTCGATCCAGGATTTATCGAAGTGGTGAGCGGACCAAGCGAATTCCAAGGCATGCTCGTCGGTGAAGAGGTACGGCTTGGCGATGCCGAGTTGGATACCGTTCGTAATATTGACGAGCCAGAAGGGATCGTCCAAGAGGTGCTGTTGGATTTGACGGGCGCGAGTGCGGCGCTCACTGGCATCGAACGTGCTCCGCATTTGCTCGAGGAGTTCGTCGACAGCGGGGTTGCTGTAGCCCCCCCAGTTGGCGCCACCCTCGCTATGAGCGATGTCGAGCCAGTGGCTGCTGGGGTCTGCCTCGGATTGCTGGAGCGTGAGAGGCCCGAGGCCGATAAAGGCGGGTACCGTCTTCTCTCGAACACCGGTGAAAAGCGCATCGTATGTAAGGAAATCGATATCGATCGCAAGGCCGAGATTCCTCTCAAACATCGCTTGGATAGTGTCGGCGATACCTGGGAAGATGCCCTGGAAGATGTCTGGTATCACTAGCGGCACGCGGCCGATTAGGTCGCCGCCGCCGGCGGCGCTGACCAGGGCGTTGATCTCCGTGAGCTCATCCGCTTTATCGGGACGGTAGCCGGGAACTTCCAGCAGATCGGCCTCCGGGATCGCCCACTCCGTGAAGAACCAGGGGATGGGGCCGGAAAGGCGGCCATCGCCAAAGTAGAGGGCCTCGATTAGCTCAAAGCGATCGATGGCGAGGTGCATGGCGCGGGCCAACCGCGCATCCGCCAGGGGGTTGAATTCACCGACGACGCTGTCGAAGACCATGCCCAGCTGGATCGCGCTTGGGACAGGGCGCTCATAGGCAGTGTGGTGCGGGAAATCGGCGCGGAGTTCGTCAATAGCAGCTTTGCTTAGGGGGAAGTCGATGGCATCAATCTGTCCGTCGAGGTAGGCAGCGGCGGCAGTGACTGCATCGACGTGAACGAAGTTCCAACCTTCCGGGTAAATAGGGAGATCCGGCTTCCACCAATTAGCGGAGCGATGGATTTGGAAGGAATCGTCGCGGCTAAAGCCTGCCGGCAGATAAGGTCCGCTGCCGGCGTTGAGAGAGGGATCGTCAGGCGCGTCGCGCCAATCGTCGCCGAACTCTTCGGCGGCCTCGGCTCCGATGATCCAAGCCCAGGGACCGGCATGAACATTGGTGAGGTAAGTCGCGTCAGGCTCCTCAGTGGTGAGGCGGATCGTGTGATCATCGCTCACCTCCACCGCCGCGGTGCGGCCGTAGGACGCCTGGCGGAAAAAGAAGGGATCAGGAATGCCTTCCGCGTCCCGCGCATCGATCTGCCGCTGGATGGTGAACCGCACATCCTCGGCAGTGACGCCACGGCCTTCCATCGGCGGTGTCTCCCAAAAGCGTGCAGCCGGATTGATGCGGAAAATATAGGTGACCTCGTCCGGGACCTCAGGGAGCGTGACAGCGAGATCAGCCTCCAGAGTGCCACGCGAGATCGACTCCCAGCGGATGAGGCGGCTATACATGGTGCTGAGCCACATCTGGGTCTCGCTATAGCGGCTGCGGTGGGGGTCCCAACGATCGTGGCCGTCATACGTGACTTGGGCAGGCCAGCCGATGATGCCGCCCCGGGCAGGATTAGAGGGCAAGAGTACGGGCGCTTCTTCCTCGGATACCGCCTCTACGTTCGCGGGCGTCTCCGGCGGAGTCGTGGCCGGAGTTTGAGCCGCCGACAGCTCATCGGGAGACTGCTCCACCACGTCTTCGTCATCATCCCCGCCACAGCCCACGAGGGCCAAAGCGGACGCGCCCACGCCGGCGGCGGTGGCGGCGCGGAGAAGCGCGCGCCTGGAGAGGCCTGGACGACGGTCGGCGGTTGGTCGAGTCATCGGTAGAAGTAGGCGCGCCCTTCACGCTGTTCGATGTACAGATCTAGCGTACCGGCCTTGCGAACCACCTGCACGGCGGCAGACAGGTACAGGCCCTATCATCGTTGTCGGCTGAGCATCACCGGAAGGAAGATTCGGAGACGGCACATGGCGAAAAAGCGGCTCGAAGACAAGGTGGCGATTGTCACCGGAGCAGGGAGTGGGATCGGGCGTGCGGTAGCGCTGCTCTTCGCGGAGCATGGTGCCAAAGTGGTCGTCAACGACTATGGCGGGCCACCCAACGAGATAGGCGAGCAAAGCAGCGAACCAGCAGAGCAGGTGGTCGCCGAGATCCAAGCGATGGGCGGGCAAGCAGTTGCGAACGCTGGCAACGTGGCCGAAATGGCGACAGGCGAGCAATTGGTCCAGCAAGCGATCGACGCCTTCGGGCAAGTGGATATCGCCGTCTGCTGCGCGGGGATCCTGCGTGAGCGCATGGTATTCAACATGACGGAATCCGAATGGGATGATGTCGTCGCAGTGCACCTGAAGGGCCACTTCGCCTTAACCAAGTATGCCTCGCAAGTATTCCGGCAGCAGCGCAGCGGCCGCCTGATCTTCATCTCCTCGAACGCGATGTTCGGGGCGCCGGGGCAACCGAACTATGCAGCAGCGAAGGGAGGAGTGTGGTCATTTATGCGCTCCTGCGCGAACGCACTCGGGCGCTATAACGTGACTTGCAACGCGATCCTACCGGCAGCTTCGACCCGGTTGATGGATCGAACGCCGCAGGCGATGAAGCAGCAGCAAGAGCAAGGAATCGTGGCATCAGAGGCGAATGTGGGGACGCGCCGGGACCCCATCAACGTCGCACGCTGGATTCTGTATCTAGCATCCGACGAGGCCCAAGCGGTGACGGGGCAAGCTTTCGGCGTGCGAGGGTACGACGTGATCCTATACAGCCACCCGCACGAAAAGTTCCTTATGCGTAGCGACGACGACCAAGTCTGGGACGCCGACCAACTGTTCCGGCGAGCGGAGGCGGAAATGTTGCCGCGCTTGGAAGACCCGAATCTGGGGCGAGGCGGAGACATCGGTGCCTACGCGGTGGCGGCGGAAGGCGATGCGCGGCCGGGACTCTAGCGGCTAGACGCAATCGCCCGCACGGGGTAATACTGCCCTACAGAGGAACTGCCGATGGAACAGATGATGGGGAAGCTGCTACAGGATCTGCTGGAGGTATTGCAGTGGTTTATGCGCCAGCCGATCTATATCAAGGCAGCTGTCGTGGGCCCGGCACTGATTGTGAACGGGATCCTTTTCGTGGTGGTGAACGCGATCGCCGTTAACCTCGGCGCGGGAAACCAGCACTTAAGCTCAAACGCTAACGGCTTCGACCAGTGGCTGATCTGGATCATCGTTGGGGTGGGACTGGTACTGGGCCTAGGATTGGGCGGCTTTATCTACTTCGGCGCGCGCAAAGGTGGTGGCACGGAGCCTTACGACCAAGCGGATCAGGGTGAGACGGGGATGCTGGAGATCTAAAAATCCTCCCACGGCACCGAACCGAAAGCCCGCGTACGCGGGCTTTCGTACTCACAGAGTTGCCGTGCAACCCTCCGCGTTACTGCTCCGGCACATTGGAGTTCATGTCGTCAGAGAGGAAGCTGGCATCGAAGAGGGCGTCTATGGCGTCAAGGACCCAGGGACCGTCGTTGCAAAGCACCGACTTCACGCTCGGCTCTGAGTAAAGGCCGATGCGATCGCCGCCCACGAAGAAAGTGCGTCCATTGATCCGGCGAGCGGCGTCGGTACACAGCCAGACGACAAAAGAAGCGACGTTGCCGGGGTGGAAAAGTTCGGCCTTGAGACCTTCGCCAGCCAGGACGATCTCTTCAAGCATGGGGTCGGCGAACTGGCCGGGGCGGGTGCGCATCTCGCGCATACGCTCGAGGTTCGCCTCGAGTTCAGGGTTCACGGTCATGCGTGTGCGTGCGGCGGGACGGATGGCGTTGCAGGTCACGCCGTAGCGGCCCAGATCCTTGGCCACCGTACGGGTCAAACCGACGGCGCCCTCCTTCGCCGAGGCGTAGGAGGCATGGCCCATGGCGCCGAGCCCGGCCGGCGAGGCAGTATTGACGATGCGGCCGGACTTCTGTTGGCGGAAGACCTGTGCGGCGAACCGAATAGTGTGAAACGCGCCCTTGAGGTGAACGCCATGTTCACGATTCCACTGCTCATCGCTGATCCTCCAGACCATCTGCTCTTGGAGAACACCAGCATTATTGACGAGGATATCGAGGCGGCCGAAGGCATCGAGCGCAGCCTGGATCATGTGCTCTGCGGCTTTGTAGTCGGCGACGGAATCGAAATTGGGCACAGCCTCACCGCCGGCCTGCTTGATCTCTGCGGCAACCTGCTCCGCCGGAGCACGGCTAGCCTGATCGTCGACGCCAGTAACGCTCGCGCCAATGTCGTTCACGACTACCTTGGCGCCCTCAGCAGCGAGGGCCAAAGCCTCTGCGCGGCCGATACCGCCGCCAGCTCCGGTGACGAGCGCGACGCGGTCCTGCAATCGGTTGGCCATCACTGTTACTCGTCGAAGAGCTGAGGGTTCATGTCGCGGGCAAGGAAAGTCGTAGGAACCGCAGCGTCGATCGCGTCGACAGACCAGCCATCTCGGCAGACCATCTCGGCCTCAATGTAGGGTTCCTCATAGAGGCCAATCGCGTAGCCCCCAGCGAGAAAAGTGTGGCCGTTGATCTTGGCGGCCTTGTCCGTACAGAGCCAGACAACGATGGGAGCGACGTTCTCAGCCCTGTGGATCTGGGGATCGGGTCCCCCGCCCACGATGAGAAAATCCTCCTGTTCAGGAACTGCGAACTGCCCGGGGCGCTTGCGGAGTTCACCCATGCGTACCGTCGCATCCTTGAGCTCGGGGTTCTCGGTCATGCGAGTGGAAGCGCGGGGTCGAATGGCGTTGCAGGTGACACCGTAGCGCCCAAGGTCCTTGGCCACCGTACGTGTAAGGCCGACGATTCCCTCCTTCGCGGAGCCGTAGGCAGCTTGGCCCATGCTGCCCAGCCCAGCTTCCGACGAAGTGTTGACGATGCGGCCGGAACGCTGTGCGCGCAAGATGGGCGCTGCGGCGCGGATGCAGTTGAAGTGCCCTTTCAAGTGCACTCCCTGAACGCGATCCCACTCCTCCTCAGGGATGTTGTAGACCATGCGGTCACGGATGATGCCGGCGTTGTTCACGAGGATATCGAGGCGTCCAAAAGCGTCCAATGCAGTCTGAATGAGATGGTCGGCGCCGTCGGTCTCCGCAACAGAGTCGTAGTTAGCGAGCGCAGTTCCCCCAGTCGCCTTGATCTCGTCGACGACTTGATCGGCGGGGGCGCTGCTCCCACCGCCTTCGCCAGTCTGTACACCGCCGAAGTCGTTCACGACGACTTTGGCTCCCTCGGAAGCAAGCAGGAGCGCCTCGCCACGACCGATACCGCGGCCAGCACCAGTAACGATGGCAACACGGCCTTTGAGTCGGGTACCCATAACCGGAGCAGTATGGCCGATGCGGATCGGTGCCGCTAGTCATACTGATCCACCAGCGTGGTCTCTAGACGATCGCCGTGACCAATGACGACTGGCGGATCTGCCCACTCCTCAAAAGCGATGGTCTAGCGAGGTGGGTCCATTGACAGATCGAATTTAACGTTAAAGAATGTAAGCAGTTTGGTGGCTGGGCTTCTTGAGGAGCCCTCATGACGAGCGTACCCACTCGCCCAAGCCTCGCGGCCGCTGATCCCTCTATTGACCTCGCTGCGGTTCTTCCCGACACAACTGATTGCACCATCCTTACACCTGATGCATCGACGGTAGCGCACGGGCGTTGCGACCCGCGCCGCCCCGCACACCTTGAGGAGGCATACAGCGTGCAACTATCTGCGGTGTTACCCCAAGGCGCGCTGGAGATGCTGGTTTACCAAGACAAGCCAAACTTGACGCTGCGGCTCGATAGCGGTTGCGAGGTCGCGGTGCGCCTAGACCACATGACCGGACCTCCCGAGCGGCGGCAGTTTTTCTGCCATTTGCAGGATGCGTAGGCGAGATCTCTCCCCTCTCCTGGTCGCCGCGGCCCGTGTAGCGGCTGCTCAGATCCTGCGAGACAGATAGCATCGGTGAGTGCTGCTGAGCGTCGTTACAGGGAATCTCTTATCAAAGAAGCTGCGGACACTTCTGACCGTGGCCGGGTTTGGCGTCTGCGTGAATCTCCACATCGTAGTGACGACGGTGATGCGATTCATCTCCGAAGACTTGGACATGCAAATGCAGCGGTTTACCGGGCGCCTGGTGATCCAGTCGCGGAGCGCTGCTGGAATGACCGGGATCGAGTGGCCACCCATCTCGTCTTCGATCCCGCTCGAGGCCGTGGAGCGAGTCCTGTCCTCGGATCACGTACAGCGGCCGGAGTCCACGGCGGTATCGTTCGCGGTGCTGGCGCCACCGCCATTCGCAACAGCGCCACCGGAGGCGTTGGTGGTGGGACTGGAGACGGGCCGGGAGGACGCTTTCCTGGCCGGCGCGCCGGCGATGCTCGGGAGCAATCGCCTTCCACCGGACAGCAGCGTTGCTGCGCATGAGCCGGCGCCGGTCATCCTCGGAGTGCTAGCAGCGCGCTACCTGGCGCCTCAGGCCTCGGCGACTACCAAAGTCGAATCGCCGATCGGGCCGATAGCACTGGCGGCACCAGGAAGCAGCTTAGAGATCCGCGGGACGCCGTTCCGGGTGGTAGGGATCATCGAACCACAGACGAACCAACTTCTGCGTTCGTGTGTCGTGATGCCCTTGGAGTCGGCACGAACACTCTTGGGACAAACGGAGACAGTTAACGCCGCGATCGTGACACCGCGGCGAACAAAGGACGTTGCGGAGTTGGAAGCTGAGCTGGAGGCATCGTACCCGGCGCTCATGGTGATAAGCGATCAGCAGCTGACGGCCAATGCACGGCAGCTGCTGGACCGCACGCAGCAGTTCTTTCGGGTGGTGCGCTGGACGGCGGTGATCGTGGCAGCACTGCTCATCACGGTGGTCATGTTCGTAGCAGTGTTAGAACGGACGAAGGAGCTGGGGACGCTCCGAGCAATCGGTGCGCCGGGTAGCGCGATCACGGGCATGATCTTAGCGGAGGCCTTACTCGTAGCGCTGGCAGGATCGGCACTCGGAGTTCCTATCTCGCGTCTGGTGATCATGAAGGCATTGGGACCGGACGCAGCCGCGATTCAGAACCCGCGGATCGAGGCGCAGTCGGTCGGGTTACTAACTTCATTGGGGCTATTGGCTGCGATATTGCCTGCGGCGCGCGCGCTACGGGTCGACCCGATCGTCGCGCTGCGATACGAGTAGTCCGATGGCTTGGCTCTGGCCTAACCGCAAATCGCGACCGAAGCGGAAAGGCACCCCCGTGCTGGCAGCGCGGGGGTTAAGTCGCAGCTTTCGAGTAGGGGCAAGCGATGTGCAGGCGTTGCGCACTGTAAATCTCGAAGTCCAAGCGGGTGACTTTGTCGCCGTAGTGGGACCGAGTGGAAGCGGGAAGTCGACCCTGCTGCACCTACTAGGATTAATCGACTCACCCTCGCGTGGGGAAGTGCACCTTCAAGGCGCGCCGACGAGCCAACTCGGTGAGGAAGCACGAGCTAAGCGGCGGCTTAACACATTGGGGTTTATTTTCCAGACATTCAACCTGCTGCACTCGCTGACGACCCGCGAGAACGTGGAGATCGTGTTGCAACTGGCGGGAGTGCCAAAGAGCGATCGGCGCAAACGTGCGGAGGCTCTGTTGCGGGCGGTAGGGCTAGGAGAGCGTTTGCAGCATCGCCCCGGGAACCTCTCGGGCGGGGAGCGCCAACGCGTCGCGATCGCACGGGCGCTCGCGAACCAGCCAGCGGTACTCCTCGCCGATGAGCCAACCGGAAACCTGGATTCAAAGACGGGCGAAGAAGTTGTTGCGCTGTTGGAGGAACTGAATGCGGGTGGACAGACTGTGGTGATGGTGACTCACAACGCGGTGCTGGCGCGGCGGGCCAAGCGGGTGTTCGCTATGCACGACGGTGAGCTTCGCGAGGTGACTGGGGAACAGACATGATGCCGAGAGTTGCGTTGACCGCGTTGCGCGCCGACTCATAGCCTCAGGCTTCCTTGCAGATAGTCGGCTCAGGAGGCGGGCATGCGAATCGCAATCATCGGACAGGCAGCGTTCGGCGCGACAGTCTACGAGCGGCTGCGCGATGACGGTCACGAGATCGTCGGCGTATTCACGGCGCCAGAGACAGGCCGTCCTGACCCTCTCGCGGAGGCCGCGCGTGGTGACGGCGTCCGCAGCGCGCAGCCCGAGCGCTGGCAACGCAAGGGAATCGTGGACGAAAGCGTCTTCGCGACCTATGCCTCGACCGAGCCGGAGCTCAACGTGATGGCCTTCGTTACGCAGATCATCCCGAGCCGAGTTCTGGATTTCCCGCCGCAAGCGACGATTCAATACCACCCCAGTTTGTTGCCCAAGCATCGGGGGCGGAGCGCGATCAACCACGCGATCATGCAAGGAGATGCCGAAACCGGCTGCACAGTCTTCTGGGTGGACGCCGGAATCGATACGGGACCGGTGCTGCTCCAGAAACGCTGTCCGATCAGCGAGAACGACACCGTGAACAGCCTCTATCGGGACCGGCTGTTTCCCATAGGGGTGGAGGCGCTGGCCGAGGCGGTGATGCGCGTAGCGAAGGGCGAGGCGCCGCGGATTACACAAGATGAGAACCAGGCGACTTACGAAGCACCTTGGGAAGGTGACGTCGCGCGCATCGACTGGTCCCAAGCCGCGCCACGGGTGCACGACTTCATCCGTGGGAGCGACCGGCAGCCTGGGGCGTGGTCGACCATTGCCGGGCCGGATGGAGTCGCAGGCAAGGTGACACTCTACGGATCGCGGAAGGCGGATCCTGACGGGGAAGCGCAAGGACAACCGGGAAGCGTACTCGCTGTGGAAGCAGCAGGACTAACGATTCGCTGCGGCCGGGGAGCCGTGCGGGTGGATACGGCGAGGGCGGAAGGTGGAAAGCGGGTGCCGGCAGTTGAGTGGGCTGCAGCGGCGGGTGTGGCGCCGGGGACGCTCCTGACCTAATTCTCCCGCACGGGGCCTGTCCGGCGCGTATCGCTCCTATCAGCACGAACCTAAGCGGGATAGCTCCGGCAACACGCCTGGTACGCTAACGGTGTCGCGACCGCTGTAGCGCTTGGTCGGCGCAGCGCCTAGTAATGCAGCCAATAGCGGAGTTAAGGAGTCGATGGAGTGATCGGGACGAACGGGGTCAAGACGCTCTTCTTAATCGTGCTGCTAAGCGGTCTATTGCTGGTCGCGGGGATGCTGATGGGTGGCTACGTCGGGCTGGTGATCGCGGCCGTGATCGCGTTTGCTATGAACATCTTCGCCTACTGGAAATCCGACAGCGCCGTACTTAAGATGATGCACGCGCGCGAAGTCAGCCTGTCCGAGGCTCCCCAGCTTCACCGAATCGTGGAGCGGGCGGCCCTTGAGGCCAAGCTCCCCAAACCCAAGGTCTACATCGTCCAGAATCCGGCGCCCAACGCGTTCGCAACCGGGCGCAGTCCCAATCACGCTGCGGTCGCGGCGACGACCGGGATCATGGGCCTGCTCACGGAGCGAGAGCTGGCTGGCGTGTTCGCGCACGAGCTGGCGCATGTGAAGAACCGCGACACACTCATCAACACGATCGTGGCGATGCTCGCGACCGCGATCTTGCTTATCGCGATGGTCGCGCGATTTGGACTGCTCTTTGGCCTCATGTTCGCAGGGGGTGGGCGCGACGATCGAGGCGGGGGAGGGCTCGGACAGATCGCGGGCATGTTGGCGCTGGCGATCATCGCACCCATCGTGGCAACGCTGATCAAGCTGGCGATCTCACGGGCACGAGAATTCAGCGCGGATGCAACCGGAGCCCGGAATTCCCAGGACCCGGAAGCTCTCGCATCGGCGTTGACCAAACTGCAGCTGGCCAATCAGCGCGTACAGCGCGTGCGTCCGGCCTCGGCGAGCACGACGAACGCAGCAGTCGAGCATCTGTTCATCATCAACCCGTTCGCGGGCGGAATGGGCCGTTGGTTCTCAAGTCACCCTCCCACCGAGCAGCGAGTAGAGCGGCTGCGCGCCATCGGTCAGGAGATGGGACAACTCTTCTAACAGCGCCCGCAGGGAGACCGCTCACGAACTCGCACCACAGCGTCCAGTAGTGCCTAGCTCGGTGGCGAGGAGCGCTTCTAGAATTCTGGGCGCGCTTCGACATCTGGACGGAGTGCCAGGAGATCAGCATGACAGACTCTACGGGCGGGGAATTCCGCGGTCTATTGGACGCAGGCGAGATGGTTACGCCGCTCGTGACGATCCGGCGCAACGCCATCCTGTCCGACTGGCGTACGGCGTACGAGGCGGCAGACACCGATACCGATGCGTACTGGTCTAGAGTCGCGCGCGAGTTGACGTGGATCGAGCCGTGGCGGGAGTTGCGGGTCGAAGACGAACAAAACCATACGGAGTGGTTCGCAGGATCGCGCTGCAATATCACACAGAACGTGCTGGACCGGCATCTTGAGGGGCCCAATCGCACCAAAACGGCGCTGATCTGGGTGAGCGAAGAGAACGAGGAGCGGCGCTTCACCTTCGAGGAGCTGGCGCGGTTCGTGAATCGATTCGCCAATGTGCTGCGCCAGGCCGGAGTGCAAAAAGGGGACCGCGTCTGTATCTACATGCCGCTGACGCCCGAAGGCATAGCAGCCATGCTGGCCTGCGCTCGTATTGGCGCCATTCACTCCGTCGTGTACGCGGGACTCGCGGCAACGGCCCTGCGGTCGCGAATTGAGGACGCAGGTGCGACGGCGTTGATCGTCGCCGACCAAGGCTTCCGGCGAGGGAAAACGGTCGATCTGTGGTCGATCGCGAGCGAGGCGCTTTCTGGAGCGATACCCGTGCAGCGAGTGTTCCTGCACCGGCGAAGTCCCGAGACGGCGTTGCCATCCGGTGCGATCGACCTGGTTCCAGCGCTGGCAGACGCGTCCGATGAGGCGCAGGCGGAGGCTATGGACGCCTCGGACCCGCTGTTCATCCTCTATACATCGGGGACCACTGGAACACCGAAGGGCGTGGTCTATCCGCACGCGGGCTACATGGTCGGCGTTGGGCGCAACACGAAGATCGCCTACGACCTGAAGCCGGACACGATCTACTGGTGCACGAGTGATATTGGCTGGATCGTGGGCCACTCCTGCATCGTCTATGGACCCTGGATCAACGGCGTGACACAGGTGGTGCGTGAGGGAGCGCCGGACTACCCGGATCCCGGCGTCGTTTGGTCGATCATCGAGCGATACGCTGTGACGACGCTGTTCACGGCGCCAACCGCGCTGCGAATGTTCATGCGGTTCGGCGGAGAGCACCCGGCAAAATACGACCTCGACAGCCTCACGATCTTGATCTGCGCGGGCGAGCCGCTGAACCCAGAAGCACAGGTCTGGGCCTACCAGCACGTCATGAGGGATCGCGGGCCAGTCTGTGATAACTGGTGGCAAACGGAGACCGGTGGACCAACGCTGGGCACCCTGCCATCAGATGTAGCGAAGATCGGGCGGGTCGGGCGACCGTTGCCAGGCGTGCGCGCGGAGGTCGTGGACCGGGAAGGCAAACTCGTAGCAGACGGGCACGGCGGCTTCCTCGTCCTCCAAAACAGCTGGCCTCACATGCTGCAGACGATCTGGAACAACGATACGCGCTACCAGGAGTACTACAACTTGATCCCGGGCGTGTACACGGCAGGCGATGTCGCTACACGGGATAGCGACGGCTACTTCGCGGTGCTGGGGCGTGCCGACGATGTCTTAAACGTGGCGGGGCATCGAATCGGCACAGCCGACGTCGAGAGCGCGCTCGTAGCGCACCCCGCAGTGGGAGAGGCCGGCGTGATTGGAATCCCCGACGCGATCAAGGGCGAGGAGATCAAGGCCTTCGTGGTACTGCGAGCAGGATCCCAGGCCAGCGATGCCCTTCACAAGCAACTATTCGAGCAAGTGCGCAACACGCTGGGGCCGATCGCGACGCCGAAGGCGATCGATTTCGTGCCGTCGTTACCGAAGACGCGAAGCGGCAAGATCATGCGCCGGGTGCTGAAGGCACAGGAGTTGGGCATCGACCCAGGGGATCTGACAACCCTCGAGGACTAATCAGCCTGGATCGGGGTACCGCGCTAGTATGGGCGCTGTTGCTCCGAGCACGGCGAAGGGTGCTCCGAGCGCGGCGAAGGGAAGCGGCACATGGCGCCGACGGGTCGGCCAATCGAGTTTGGGATCCAGACCAACCTGCATCAGACGACATTCGAGGAGGTGCTCTCGACCTGGCAGGTCGTGGAACGGGAAGGGCTGGACCACGCCTGGACGTACGACCATCTGATGCCGCTGTTTTCGAACCCCGAGGGGCCGAACCTGGAGGGCTGGACCACACTGGCCGCGCTGATGGTGCAGGTGCCCCGCATCCGCGCGGGGGTGCTGGTGCCCTGCAATCCCTTCCGGCCACCGATCGTGACGGCCAAGATGGCGGTCACGGTCGATCAGATAAGTGGAGGCCGCCTCGAGATGGCGCTGGGGGCGGGCTGGTGGGAGCCGGAGTTTCGGCACTACGGGATCGAGTGGACCTCATTGCCGGAGCGGCTGGCGCAGATGGACGAAGCGATCCAGGTTATGCAGTCGCTATGGACGCAGGATCGGACGACGTTCGAGGGGACCTACTACACGCTCCATGACGCGCCGTTCCAGCCGAAACCGGTGCAGCAGCCACACCTGCCTTTCTGGATCGGTGGGCGGGGAAAGAAATACACGCTGCGCATGGCGGCGAAATACGCGGACGGCTGGAACGTTTGGACGCTGCCGCGCGAGGATTACGTGGAGCGGCTCATCCTCCTCGACCAGTACTGTGAGCAAGAGGGGCGAGACCCGAAGAGTGTGCGGCGCTCTCTGGCGGCGCGGCTGCGCATCGATGCGAGCAGCGAGGCAGCACGAGCGGCAATGCTGGCGGAGACCACAGCCAGCGGGGAGGCCCTGCCGGAGGGCTTCGAGGAGTTGATCAACCAGGCGCTCGCGGGATCACCGGAGGAGATCGCGGAACAGATCGGGGAGATCGCGGAGCTGGGCGTCGATCACATTATTCTGCTGATGGACCCGCCCTTTGACCAAGAAGGGCTGACTCGTTTCGCACGTGAGGTGGTGCCGAAGGTGCGCGCGGCAGGACTGTGAACACGGTGACCGAAGCGAAACCGGTCGACGGCACGACACCGCAATACCTGCGCGATAAATACGCGATCATCGGCGTCGGCGAGACGCCGTTCATGCGCGGCTCGGGCAAAACGACGCGAGCGCTGGGAACCTGGGCGATCCGGAACGCAATCGCGGACGCAGGAATCGAGCCCGGCGAGATCGACGGGATGCTGTCGTACTCCATTGGAGACTCGACGGCCACCCCGTTCATCGCGGGCGACCTCGGTATCCGGCTGAATTTCTACATGGATTGTTTCGGCGGTGGGAGCAGCACAGAGGCCTTGCTCGGGCTGGCGATCGGGGCAATGGAAGCGGGCATGTGCAAGATGGTGTGCATCTACCGGGCGATGAACGGCTACTCCGGAAAACGGATCGGATCAACCGGCCGGACGCCGTCAACCATCTCCGGCGATGGGTTGCACATGGCGCCCTATGGCTTCTTCAGCGCTGGACAACGCTTTGCCTTTACGTTCATGCGCCACATGTACGACTACGGCACCACACCGGAACAAGTCGCCACGGTGAAGGCCATCCATAGTGAGCACGCCTCGAACAATCCCAAAGCGCTCTATCCCCGGCGCGTGACAGTCGACGACGTACTCTCGAGCCGGATGATCGTGAAACCGCTGCACTTGTTGGACTGCTGTCTGGAGACAGATAACGGCACGGCGATCATCGTGACGAATGCGGAGCGGGCCTACAACTACCGGCACACGCCCGCGCGCGTGCTGGGAGTGGTGGGACGCTGCAACTGGCCGCGGATGGACATGCACTACCAGCATGGCCCGATCTCATCATGGGCCGCCCAGTATGCCAGCAAGATCCTGTGGCCGAACGCAGGGCTGGGACCAGAGGAGATCGACGTGACGGGCGCCTACGACGCCTTCACCTTTACCACGCTGCTGGGGCTTGAAGACTTCGGATTCTGCGAGAAAGGGGCCGGCGGGGAGTACGTCAGCAGCGGTATCATGCGCCTGGGAGGCGAGCGTCCCAACAACACGAGCGGCGGGCACCTCTGCGAGGGTTACACCCACGGGATGAACTTGGTGATCGAGAACGTGCGCCAATTGCGCGGCGAGATCGACGACTCTTGTTCGATCGGCACGGACGGCAAGCCCGAACACACTTACGACTATCGCGCGGGCGGCTGCCGCCAGGTGAAGGATGTGGCGGTGACGGCCAACATCGGCTGGGCGGGGCCAATCACGTGCTCCGCGGCAGTCCTGCGGAAAGGATAGCCGTGAGCGTCACGGGCACGTACTTGGGAATGAGCCTGGCGATTCCCGAGAACGACGAGCAGAATCGGGGTTACTTCCGCTACTGCGCGGCGCATGACTTCCGGCTGCAACGATGCGGTCGTTGCCATCTGCTGCGCTATCCACCCACGACGGGATGCCCTTGGTGCATGGGTGCGGAGTCGGAATGGCACTCGGTGGAGGGGAAAGGGTCAGTGCACTCGTATGGTGAGGTGCACCATGCGATCCAGCCAGTCTGGAAAACGCACACACCTTACCTGTTCCTCTTGGTCGACTTGGATACGCAGAAGGGCGCCCCCACGGAGCACGACGCGCTACGAGTGCTGGCGAACCTTGTAACTGCCAATGGGCAGCCAGCGCCAGTCGAACTGGTGAGGCAGGTAGGGATCGGAACGCGGGTGCGCATGGTATTCGCAGACGCAGGCGAAGGGATCGCCATCCCCCAGTGGACGATCGACCAGGATGCGGAGCAACCGCTGCCTTGGCGCTACCCGCAGGAGTAACGACACGGCACAGTGGAGCCGGGCTGGGGCTCGGACTCGTCTTGATGATCGCGATGGTGGGCTGCTTCGGCGGAGAGCGAGGCGATATCACACTGGGGTACGCGGTCGAGACCCGACTAGCGGAACAGCCCCTCGCCGAACTCGTGGAAGGCTCAGTAACGGCGGGGCGTGAGTTCTTCGTGCGCTTGCAGGTGCCGGAGCCACACAGCGAAGCGTCCGTGACGCTGCGGGCGGCGCGGCGGGTGGGAGGCTCATTCCAACCGCTGATTGAGTTCGAGCAGTCCGTCCCTCCTCCTTGGCGAGTGGTAGTGATCCCGCTGACCTTGGAGCGACGAGGGGAATGGCTGGTATCCGTCTTCGCGAATTCGCGCAAACTGACGGATATCGAAGTGGACGTGGAGTAAGTAGTATCGTCGGCGCCGTAGGGAGACATGATGCGAGCAATTACCGAGATCGGCGCAGAGCTGGGGCTGGGACCCGATGATCTGGAACAGTACGGGCCTTACAAGGCGAAGCTGAGCGCCGCAACCCTGGAGCGCTTACGCGATCAGGAGCAAGGCAAACTGGTTCTCGTCACTGGGATGACGCCCACGACCGCCGGCGAAGGCAAAACGACGACATCGATCGGGTTGACTCAAGGCTTACGGCGGCGTGGGGTAGGGGCGACGGTGTGCCTGCGGGAACCATCGATCGGGCCGGTGATGGGAATCAAGGGCGGCGGGACCGGTGGGGGTAATGCGCAGGTGCTGCCCGCCGATGAGATCAACCTGCACTTCACGGGCGACCTGCACGCCGTGACGACCGCCAACAATCTGCTGGCTGCGGCTGTAGACGCCTCGATCTTCCACGGCAACCCGCTGGGTCTCGACGTGCGCCGGGTGACGTGGCGGCGTTGCTTGGATATAAACGATCGCGCGCTGCGGCACGTGGTAGTGGGACTCGGGAATGCACCAGACGGAGTGCCGCGGCAAGAGGGATTCGACATCACTCCCGCCTCGGAAGTCATGGCGATTCTGTCGGTTGCGTCGGATTTCGAGGACCTGCACCGGCGGTTAGGCGCAGTGATCGTGGGCTATACCCGCGATTTCACGCCAGTGCGGTGCATGGAAATCGGGGTGGACGCCGCCATGGCTGTGTTGTTGCGTCAAGCGATGCGGCCCAATCTGGTGCAAACCAGCGAAGGCGTACCTGCACTAGTGCACGGCGGGCCATTCGCGAACATCGCGCTGGGCTGTAACAGCATCGTGGCAACTCGGGCTGCACTAACACTGTCCGAAGTAGTCGTGACGGAAGCTGGGTTCGGGAGCGATCTCGGCGCCGAGAAGTTTCTCAATGTCGTATCGCGCTTCGGCGAATTACGGCCGCAGGTAGCGGTGATCGTCGCAACAGCGCGTGCGATCAAGCGCCAAGGCAGCCGGGATGCAACGGAGTTAGAGGCCGAAGACTTGGAGGCGCTGGCGGGCGGACTGGGGAACCTTGACGCGCATATCGACAACATGGAACAGCATGGCCTGACGCCGGTCGTCGCTGTGAATCGCTTCCCGAACGACACTGCCGCGGAGGTGACGGCGATAATCGAGCACTGCGCCAAGCGGGGGGTACGGGCCGCGCCGCTATCGCCGTACGACGGCGGCGATGCCTGCCTGGAACTAGCGGATGCGGTACAGGATGCCTTGGCGACGGATAGAGGGACGTTGCAGTCACTCTACGCAATGGAGCGGCCGATTAAGGAAAAGATCACTGCAGTGGCGCGAGCAGTGTATGGAGCGGACGGTGCCGTCTACCAGGGAACAGCGGAGCGGACGATCGAACGGGCAGAGCGCATGGGCATGGCGTCACTGCCGATCTGCGTCGCGAAAACTCAGTACTCGCTTTCGGATGATCCCGTGTTGATCGGTAGACCAAAGGGGCACCAGCTACACGTGCGGGAGGTGCGGCCAGCGGCAGGAGCCGAGTTCCTCGTGATCATCGCCGGAGACATCATGACGATGCCTGGACTGCCGAAAGTGCCAGCAGCGACGAAGTTCTCGACGGCAGAGGGGGCAGGGCTGCCGGTATAACCCCTGCGAGCAGCCTTCTCAGGCCGTTATCCCTGCCTCTGTTTCGATCGGCCGGTCGAGTGCGTTGCCATATTCATGCCAGGAGCCGTCGTAGACTTGGGTCTCGTTGTAGCCGAGGAGCTGAAGGACGAAGAGTCCGTGCGCCGCACGGATACCGCCCTGTCAGTAGGTAGCGACGCGCTTCTCCGGCGTCACTTCTAAAGCCTCGAGTTCGGCACGAATCTCCACCGGCGGGCGAAGCGTGCGCACGGGCTCATTGAGGAGCTTCAACCACTCAAGGTGCACGGCGCCAGGAATGCGACCACCACGCTTCGTTCCGCGTTTATTTGCACCGGTCCATTCACCGTCGGAGCGAACGTCCCAGAGGATTACGCTAGGGTCCTCGGCTGCACCGGCGACATCCGCTATGCCGCAGGTCCAATGGTCGTTCTGTGCACCTGGCCGGTAGCTCTTGGGCTTGGGACGGTAGTTCGCACGCGAGAGCGGCCGGCCGTCCGCAACCCACTGATCTAGGCCACCATCGAGCAGCATGGCGTTGGTATGACCGTAGCGATCGAGGGTCCACCAAAAGCGAGCGGCGAAGACACCTCCGGAACCGTCATAGGCAACGATAGTGTCGTCATTGCCGATGCCCATCTTACCGAGGTATTCAGCAAACTTGCCGCCGTCAATGCCGAAGAGATCGGTATCGTTGCCGTCACCCTTCCAATAGCGGGAACGAGCAGCAACGGCACCGGGAATGTGGAGACGCTGGTAGGCCGGCAGCAGGTCGCAATCAACAACAACAACGTTGTCGTCATCAACGTGCTCAGCGACCCACTCGCTCGTGGTCAGTAGCTCGGGATGGACCCAGCCCTGGTCAGTCATGGCGGCAACTCCCTACACAACGCCCAGTAACTCTCAGTGCACAGCAACTATAGAGGCAATCACACGCCGCGCAGAGCAAGGTGTTTTGCTGCCTCGGACACGATCCTTTCTAGCCTTTATAGAAGCAAATCGGGTTTAGAGATCAGGGATCCAGGAGAGCGCATCATCTGAGTGGCCATTGGAGGGCGGACAGAGATGGGACTCATCCTTACCGGCTGCGAGGGGTGTGCCGCAGAGCGGGCAAAGGGGTCGGCCCGCAGCGACGGTGCTTTCCGCTTGAGCGGCGAAGAGGCGCGCTTGCTCTCGCGAGAAAGCCGCTCGCAACCTGGGATGCTGTGCGTCAGTATCGTCGACGGCCATGACATAAAGAGCGAAGGCACCGTTGCTCTCGTCATATCCAAGCGCGAGGCGAGCGATCTGGAAGTCAATATCCGGAGTTAAGGGGAAAACGGCAAGCGGACGTGGATCCGGCCACCCACTTTCCCCAGGCCACCGATTCTGGGCGAGCACGCGACGCACAGCGGTAGCCAGAGAGTCGACCTGTTCCTTCTCAAGCCAAAGTAAAGCAGATGCCTCATCGTGGGCGATCAACCGGAGGCGAAACTGGCGCTGGCCGGGCTCGCCGATCGCTTCGGCCTCAAGGGAGCTGAGCGGACCAAGATCACGTTGGGCTTCTGCCATAGAGGATAAAGTCTATTACCACTGGGCGAATAAGATCGCCGTACTCCCCCACGAGTCATCCTAGAGTGCAACGCGGGTCGTTCGAGAGCCTAGCGCGTAGGGGGCAGCGAGGCACAGAGAGAAGTAACGGGCGACTTCTTACGCAACCGAAACACGCGTGCGGAAACTAAAGTACCCACTCCAGTGGGCCAAGCCGATCGAGACCCTTTCGAGCAAGCGATCTACTGATCTCTTCGTCTCCAACCAAGTCACGCTGTTTACGGAGTCAGCACGCCATTCTTCGAAGGGTCGACAGCAGCTGCTCCAGCCCGCTTAATCTTGGCACGCGCTACACCAACTACTCGCAGAGTGAGTCACGGCTCTCGCAGAGCAATTGACGCAGAGCGAGAGCGATGGAGACTCAGGGCGGAGAGCGTCACGAATGGCAGTGAAGCGACCCATCACAGTCTCTGAGCGACGTCTAGCAGCAGCCGCGCACCTCTGCGCGCTGCTGAGCGTGCTCCCACTGCTGGGCTTATTCCCAACTGTCGGGATCTACAACCGGCAGAAGATGGTGTCACCATGGGTAGCGCAGCAGGCAGTGCAGGCAGCGCTATTCCAGATCCTCACGTTCAACGTGATCTTGGTTCTACTGGCAATAGTGGTGCCGGCTGCGCTGGTTGGATGGGGAACGCGGTATGACGGTAGAGACTTGGTGCTGGCAGTCGCGCTAACGGCGTTGCCGTTCCTTGCTGCGCATTACGTGATCCAAGGAGTGCTGGTCATGCGGGCCGCTCGCGCCATCCGAACCGGAGAGAACTACCGCTATCGCTGGATAGACAAACTGGCAGGCCTGGGGAAGACAGAGCACCAGATCTGAGTGAGTACACCGACTAGACGGGCACAGTACAACCGAATCAGATCGAGTGCCGCCCGATTCAACAGGCATAGCGAGCGCCACGTACAAGTGCGCTCAGACGCCTTCCGTTAATCGCGAGTAAAACGCAAGGGGATAGCGTTGACCAGAGCGTGCCCGCCTTGTGAACTAGACACGGGTTCACTGGCGGGCTGTTCGCGCGATCGGCATGTACGTCGTCACTAAGAACACCCTTTTTCCTGTCTCCGATCGGCTGCAGTCACCTTCTCGTCTAGCGGGAGACTGGCTGAGTACACGCGAGCCCTCGTGGCGCGCAGGAGGACGGCGTCTGCCGAATCGGGAGGTGCCCCAATGACAACAGCGGTGAAGATCCTGACGAAGCACTGCGTCCATCACTGGCTCGTCCGCCCACCGGAGGGCACAACGAGTTGGGCACGCTGCCGGAAGTGCGGTAAGCGCAAGCGGTTCAGCAATTCATTCCAGGGATACGACCGCACAAATAACTCAGACATCTTTGTCGACAACCCAGTCAGCTGGCGGCCGAACTGGCGATCTGCAACGACTACCGAGCCACACGTGCGCGAGACAATTGGAACCGCGCGACGGACAGGTTGGAGCGCCTCCTAGCATTCGCATCTATGCCTGATCAAAGTGCCTAACCCAGCAAGAGGTTGCCGCCACGCGCTGGTGAATGCATCAAAAGTCGGCCCGCCAACAGACGGAGCCGCATATCTCTGAGGGATGGGGGTCCCGGACTCCGCTTGAGCCGGTCCGCACTGCGGGCCGGCTCTACTTTATGAGTGATGAGTGCCTGTCAAGGCCGATACCTCTTCCGGTGCAGACCGCGCCCGCCGAGGCCTCTAGTATCGAACCATGACGACTGACAATGGCAGCGCTACGACCGACTATGAGATACGCTCCGTCCCTTTTGACGAGTGGACGGACTTCGATACGCTGGTGCATCGCACGGCAATCACCAGCGGCGACTTCGACTACGTGCTCAATCCACTGTGCCCAGACTGCGGAACGCCGCTGAGACTCTCGTATGAAGACACCGAGACGGGGGAGTCCGTGCTAGAGGCCTTGCTCTGCGACGCCTGCGCATTAGTCTGGCGGACGACAGCCGAAGGCCCAGGATCAGTGGCAGGCTAGCGGTCGGCGCGATCCGACTCACGGAGGCGCGAAGTTCACCCATGGTGATCGTGATGAGCACCGAGGCCGTACAAGCAGATCTAGAACGAGTGCTCGCGTGTCTGGAAAGACACGGCTGCCGCGGTGAGCTGACCGTAGGAGTAGAGCGGACCATTGTGACCGTGGTAGGCCCGCAAGCACCGGAGCTACCGCAAGAGATGCGCACGCTGCCACGAGTCGACAGCGTGGTCCAGCTTGGCAAATCGTACAAGCTTGCGAGCAAAGATCCTGAGCGGGCGGCATCGTCTGTTGCAGTCGGAAGCGTACGCATCAGCAAGGGAAGCTTAACGATCATGGCGGGCCCAGGTGCTGTGGAGGAAGGGCATGATCTGGAAGCGTTGGCAGTATCGCTAAAAGCACAAGGCGTGTCCCTGCTATGGGGGGGGGCAATGCGGCCTGGGCAGTCGCCGTACGCCTTCCGTGGTGCAGGTGAGGAAGGCCTCCAGCGCCTCGCAGCGGCAGGAGAGGCGGCGGGGCTTGCGGTAGTAAGTGAGGTGCCGAGCGTCGCCGAGGTGGCGACGATAGCGTCCTATGTCGATGTGATTGAGATCGGCCCATTCAATATGCAGAACTTTGGGCTACTCGAAGCGGCCGCCGAGACCGATCGGGCGATCCTCTTGCACCGAGGGCTTTCAGCAACCGTAGACGAGTGGCTGCTGAGCGCGGAACATGTGCTGCACGCGGGGAACGAACGGCTGGTGCTCTGCGAGTCAGGTATTCGCTCCTACGATTCCTCCATGCCTGCGACGCTTGATCTATCAGCGGTACCGGTGCTCAAAGAGCTGACGCACCTGCCAGTTCTGGTAGACCCGGCGCGCGGAGCAGGGAGAGCGGATCTAGTGGAGCGACTGGCTCTGGCAGCCGTGGCCGCGGGAGCAGATGGCTTAGCGATCGAGGTGCATCCAGCGCCGGGTCGGGCACTCGTTGACGGCGCTCAGTCACTGGCGTTGGAGCAGTACGGGGAATTAATACAGGGTCTCGATCTCTTGGCACAGGCGCTAGGGCGGCCGCTACAGCGTGTCTGAGCAGCACGGACATGATGCGCAACACCTGCCCCGCGGCAGGAACAGGCCGTCATACTGAATCTGCGGAACAGGAAAGCAATCTCGCCAGCGAGAGAGGATCATGGATGAGCATCACAGTGCGCATTCCGACGCCACTACGTGGGATCACCAATAACCAAGATGCAGTGACGGCGGAGGCAGCCGACATTGAGGCGCTAATCTCGAATCTGGAAGAGTCCTACGCAGGAATCGCGGCGCGGTTGGTGGACGAGAAGGGCGAGCTACGACGGTTCGTGAATATGTTCGTAAATGGTGAGGACGTGCGCTTCTTGCAAGGACTACAGACAGCCCTCCAAGCTGGAGACGAAGTGAGTATCGTCCCAGCAGTAGCAGGAGGTAGCGTGATCGGAGTTCGTTCATGATCCGCACGGAAGTGGACGGGCCGATTGTCACCTTGACGCTCGATCGGCCAGAGAAAATGAACTCGCTCAGCCCTGAAATGTTCAGCGAGCTAGCGCGGTTCTGGCCAGAGTTCGAAGCAGATGAGTCGCTACATGTGGCGATCGTGACCGGGACCGGGCGTGCCTTCTCGTCCGGCCGGGATCTGGTACGCACGAACGCGGCGCAAGACGAGCGGGAACGCTACGACGGCGTCGACCCCGATGCCCCTTTCGCCATCGACCAGATCTCCAAACCCGTGATCGCAGCGATCAATGGCTGGTGCTTAGCGGCGGGGTTCGCACTAGCCTTGGCCTGCGACTTGCGAATTATGTCGGAGGGGGCCCGGATCGGAAGCGTAGCGCCGCGTCGGGGACTGCTGTCTGCAGCCGGACAAGCTCAGCGCCTAGTGCGATACGTCCCGTTCGGGCTGGCGCTGGAGTTGCTGCTGCGCGGGAACCACATCGATGCCCACGAAGCGCACCGGATCGGCCTTGTGAACGCGGTCGTGCCACCAGATCAACTGCAATCAACCGCGCGCGCTTGGGCCGAGGAGATCGTATCGAACGCACCGCTGTCGGTGCGATACAACAAGCGCGCCGCGTACGAGGGAGGGTTATCCTCAAACGGAGCCTTCCAGCGGGGATTGGAGATCGAGGCGGAACTATACCGCAAGATCCTCCGAACGGAAGACATGCAAGAGGGTGTGCGAGCCTTCATGGAAGGACGCGCACCTGTATACAAAGGTCGCTAGCGCAGCGCTGCGTTCCCTGGCAGACGAAAGATTAAACTCCGGCAATCAGGGAAACGCTGAGCGTAGGCCGCACCGTATAGGCACTAGATCCACCCCATAGCGCACTAGGGATCGGGGTCGGTAGACGATCCATTGGTATCATCCGCCTCTTCATCAAGGAGAGGGATGAGCAAGATCTGGCCAACATGGATGATGTCGAACTCACCAATGTCATTGGCCTCGATGATCACGTTAACGGAAGAGCCGAGCGCGCTGGCGATGTCGTAGATAGTGTCTCCGGCAACGACCTCATAGAGGACCGTATTGGGTGTTTCGCGCGGCGCATTCACAACCTCAATAGGGCGAGCGAGCCCTGGTTGGGGGTTGGTGGGCCCCTGAACATCGATGGGATCGCGGCTAGAGGCTGCTGGTTCAGCAGCAGGGTCAAGGGGCGCTGTAGGATCAAGAGTGACTGGTTTGTCGAAGTCGATAGCTCCAGAGTCGAGAGGCTGCTCGGCGACGGAAGGAGGAGCAGTACCAGATCCTTGCTCGCCAACAGCGTCGGCGATAAAGATGATGAGAGCGAGAATGCCGATCGCACCGGCGACCAAGGTGATATGTACAGAGCCCGGGAGCACCCAGTGGCCACTACCGTCGGGTCCAGGCAGGCCCAAGTACAGAAGGCGCGAGCGGCGGGAGGGATTGCCACCGCGGAATGTTGCCCTCCCGGGGCTATAGCCGCCCGAGGCAGAGATCACACTGGAGCTGGAAACAGTGGCGGAGTCGATCCACCAGACGATCAGCGATACAAACAGAGTCAGGAGCCCCAGTACGAGGAGCCAGACGCCCGACCCTGGCCAAGCAACGCCGAAGATGAGGAGGAGGAGAAAAGCGCCAGTAGCAAGAAAGCTTGCGCTTTTGACATCAAGACGCACGAGCGGCCTCCAAGAGGGCCACCACCACTAGCGTATAGTCTACTCAGTTCTTGCAAGCGTACAAGCGAGATCGCCGATCGGGGAAAGCGATGCCGATCTTCATCGCACTGGGACAGGTTACGAGCCAAGGCGCGCAAAACCACGACCATCTAATCGCGCGGCACGAGGAAGCAGTGAAACGTGCCAAGCAACTCGGCGGGCGCGTGCTGAGTTCATACGCCACGATGGGACGCTATGACTTCGTGGTAACTCTCGACTGCCCAAACATGGAGACAGCGATGCGAATCCTAACCCGTGAGGCAGCAGGCGGAAATATCCGCTACGAAACGATGGCCGCAATGCCGACGCGCGATTTCGCGCAGCTATTCCTGGACAAGGCTGCGCTGGAGGAAGAGCATCGAGTGCTGCGCTCTGGCCGGCGCAAACAATCCTAGTGCCTTGGGAAAGAATCCTTGTCCATGGCCGCCCGGAGCAGGACCCACTATCCCCAATGAGCGCGTTGCTCATGCGGGGTGCGGTAGGGCACACTTTGGCCATCTGATATTCTAGCGAGCCTCACAGACGACACTCCACAGGACGAAACGGTGATCCGCGCAGCCCCTCGCCACCGCTATGCGGTCCGTCTCGGACGGGAAGTCGCATTAGTTGCGGTGGCGTATGGGGCCTACTACCTGGCACGCGTTCTGGCAACAGGTCGCGTCGAGGACGCCTTCGATAACGCCCAGATCATCGTTTCTACAGAGCAAGCGTTGGGGATCTTTGTCGAACTACCTCTGCAGATCGGCCTGCTCGGCTACGACCTGATCATGCATTTCTTCAGCCTTTGGTACTTTTGGGGTCATTTCCCATTAATCGCGCTGTTCGGTGCATGGACGCTATTCCGACACACGGACGATTACCGTTGGGCGCGCAATGCGATCTTCATTGCGGGAGCGCTGGCACTGATTGGGTATACGGTGTTCCCGGTAGCACCGCCGCGGCTGCTGCCCGCAGCTGGATTCGTGGACACGCTGGAGTCGGCGTTTGTCCTGAAATACAGCGATTCAGCACTAGTGAATCAGTTCGCGGCGGTACCAAGTATGCACTTCGGATTCGCAGTGATCATCGGAGCGACGTTGTACCGCATCCTTGGCGGGCGGCGCGGGACCGTGGCGGGACTGTTGATCGCATCGCTGATGTTGGCCAGCATCATCGTGACCGGAAATCACTACTTTCTGGACGCGGTGCTGGGGTTACCCCCGGCAATCGCGGGAATGATGCTCGCGACGCGGATCGAACGCTATCGCTATATCCCCCGCCTGAGGGCTTGGCTACAGCGATCTCTGTTTAGGGAAGAAAGGCGCGCACTCCGCGCCTAAGCTCCATGGAGATTCTCCCCCGAAAAGGCAGCACGCTGCTCAGTCCGCGGGATCGGCCTACACTACGAGTGGAGCTGGCCCGACCCGCCTCTGTCGGCGCTCGCCGCGCTTGGCTGAGTCCAGGGGCCACGACAGGGGAGGCGCGACCTTGACCCCCACTGACGATGCTCCACCGCTCAGTGACGAGCTAGCCAACTTGGCGCTCGATGAGCTTGAGGGCCCTCAGAACCGGCCCCAAAGCGCCGATATCTTTGAGCGCTTCAAGGACTTCCGCCTAGTTGATCAAGTACGCGCGTTGGGCCTCTATCCGTTCTTCCTGCCAATTGAGGTGAACGAAGGACCAGAGGCCATTATCGACGGCAAACGAGTCCTGATGCTTGGATCCAACAACTACCTGGGACTAACACGGCACCCCAAGGTCTTACAGGCGGCGAAAGAGGCCCTGGAGCGCTACGGCCCCTCAATGACGGGCTCGCGGCTGCTGAACGGAACCAGCGTGATTCACGAGCAACTTGAAGAGCGAATCGCTTCGTTCCTGGGACGGGAAGCGGCGCTGATCTTCACGACGGGCTATCAGGCGAACCTCAGTGTAGTCTCAGCCTTGGTTGACCGCGGCGTAACGGTGGTGATCGACAAAATGGATCACGCCAGCATTTACGACGCGGCGGCAATGGCTTCGGGAGAGTCGGTTCGGTTCCGGCATAACGATGTCGCGCACTTGGAAGAAGTGCTCAGGGGACTCCCAGAGAACGCAGAACGGCTGGTAATCGTAGATGGTGTCTACTCAATGGGGGGCGACATCGCGCCGCTGCCCGAGATCACTGAAGTATGCCAGCGCTACAAGGCGCGGCTGGTGGTGGACGACGCCCATGCAATCGGAACCCTAGGTGAAGGCGGCACGGGAACACCCAGCCACTTCGGGATCACAGAGGGCGTCGACATGGTAGTGGGGACCTTTAGCAAGTCTCTGGCCTCAGTAGGTGGGTTTTGCGCCGGGCCGAAGTACGTACTGGAGCACATCAAGCATTTCGCTCGTCCCATGATCTTCACGGCGGCGCCGCCCCCGGCCTCAGCGGCAGCGGCGCTGGCCGCGATCGAATGCATGGAAGAGGAACCGTGGCGCGTCGAGCGGGTAAAGGAGATCGGAGCGCGGGTGCGAGTAACTCTCCGCGAGATGGGCTTCAACATCGGCGCAACGGAGACACCGATCATCCCGATCATCATCGGAAGCGAGCTAAAAACTGGGCTGTTCTGGCGAGAGCTACTGAACAACGGGATTTACACAAACGCGGTGGTCGTGCCGGCCGTACCGCGTGGCCAGTCATCGCTGCGAACGTCGTACGTAGCGACGCACAGCGACGAACAGATTGATAGCGCACTGGAGCGGATCGGCGAGCTAGCGCGCAAACACAAGATCATCGATTAACGGCGAGCAGGTGGCTGAGTGCGAGTGTTGCTGACTGGTGCCAGTGGGTTCCTGGGCGCGTATACGGCACGCGCGCTCAGCGAGGCGGGGCATGCCGTTCGAGCGCTGGTGCGCCCCACGAGCGATCGCTCCGGGCTGGCGGACCTACCAATCGAGTACGCGGTCGGAGATTTGATCGGCGCGGGCCTGGCAACTGCCTGCGCGGGGATGGACACGGTCGTACACCTGGCTGGCCTGACGCAAGCGCGCAGCGAAACACAGTTCATGCGCGTGAATGGAGAAGGCACAGCCTTGCTCGCGGAGGCGGCCGCGAACGCGGACGTGCGCCAATTCGTGTACATCTCTTCGCTAGCGGCGCACGGGCCTGCTGCCCACGGCCATCCGCGCGACCCGTCGGAGCCAGCGCGGCCGGTTTCGCCCTACGGACGTTCGAAAGCGGCTGGAGAGACTGCAGCGCTGGCACGGGCCGAACGGATGGCGGTGCAGGTGCTGCGGCCGCCGATGGTATACGGCCCACGCGACAACGCACTCCTACCGTTCTTTCGTATGGCGCAGTGGCGGATCGTGCCGGTGATGGGTCGAGGCGAGAACCGCCTGTCGCTTATCCACGCGCGGGACCTCGCTGAAGGCATTCGGGCATTGCTGGAGAGCGAACCGGCCACGGCGGCCTGTTTTCACGTGACAGGACCCGGAGAGCCAAAGAGCTGGCGCGAGATGGTAGAAGCACTAGGACAGGCCCTGAAGCGCTCGGTGAACGTGCTGCCGGTACCCGCGGCCGGGTTCCTAGGAGCGGCGCTGCTAGCGGAGGCCCAAGCGCGCTTGAGCAACGGACCGCCGATCCTGGACCGTGGCAAGGTCACAGAGATGAAGCAGCGGGCTTGGATCTGTGATCACGCAGCCCTCACCGCAGCCACAGGCTGGGAGCCGCGCTGCGAGCTGGGGGCGGGGCTGCGGGAGACTGTCGCGTGGTACCGAGCGCACGGGTGGCTTTGAATGACGATTGGGAACGGACCGCCACTACTGTCGTTCGACCTCGACGGCGTGCTAGCGGCACCGCCGTTGGGTCGCAACTTCGCGATTCAGCAGCGACTGAACCTCCCCTCGCAAGCAGTAGTCACTCGACCGGCACTCCAGTTGGACCCACGGCCTTCGCTCCGCGACCTGCTGCTGATCCAGACCTACTTTCGGATACGGTACCGGGGACGAGAGCCGATGCCCGGGGCACAGGCCGCCGCCGCCGCCGCCGTAACCCGCTACCGGGTGATCGTACTAACCGCGCGCAACTGGCGAGGCCGCAAGGCAACCGAAGCTTGGCTGAGCCGACACGGGATACTGGAGCATGTAGAGCGGGTTGTGCTCAATAACACAACACTGGCGTCGGCACGATTCAAGGAGCGTGCGGTGCAGCAGCTCGGGGTGACCCGCCACGTCGAGGATGACGCGGCGACGGCAGCGCTGGTCGCACGAGCGGGGGTAGAGGTCGATCTGATCGACTGGCCAAGGAATCGTGGACTGGCTTTCCCGGAGAGAGTAACGCGTCACGCGAACCTCGCGGCGCTGGCGCGGTCGTTCGCAGATGATTGCTAGACCGTGCCATGCCTGATGATCGTGCATTCGCCGTGCAGGCGCCGCCCGAGGTGATTTGGCGGTTGCTGCGCCAAGAGGCGCAGCAGGGGGTCGAAAGTGGGCGGGTGAAAATTCTGCACCAGGAAGCGCCGCGGCACATGGTGCTAACGGTCCAAATGGGGTGGGGGCTACAGGTAGAGTACGAATACGGGATCGTGATGAAGGAAGACCATACCGAGGTATCGTGTCGAGTACGGCCGCACGGACTCCGGCACCGGATGGCGAACTTGATCTCGTTCGGGCGGGGGACGACACCATACCAATTAGCGCTCACGCAAGGGTTAGCGAATCTGAAGCAGGAGGCAGAGAAGCTTGCGGCAAGGACGCCGGGCTGAAGCTACGTAGGGGAGACCGATAGCGTTCGCAAGCGGTGTAGCCTTGGATCATGGCCGCTGAAGGGGCACACGAGGAACCAAGCCAAACGCGTGTCGTCCCTCTGCGGCTAGTCAATCAACCACGTCCGTCATCCCAATCACTCTCGGAACTCCTAAGCAAACTGACCGTAGCCGGCGAGTTAATTGAGGAACTGCCCAAGGGTCGTCTGCGATGCGTGGCCTGCGGACATCGCTGCTTGATCCCGCCCGGTGCGGTTGGTGTGTGTAAGGTGCGGTTCAACCAAGAAGGCACGCTACGGGTTCCTTTTGGCTACGTCGGTGCGCTACAGGTTGATCCGGTAGAGAAGAAACCGTTCTTCCATTTCTTGCCAGGATCGACGGCACTCTCGTTTGGGATGCTGGGCTGCGACTTTCACTGCGGATACTGCCAGAATTGGGTGACCTCGCAGGCACTACGCGACCCGAAGGCACAGAGTTCCGCGATGCCAGTGAGTGCCGGACAGCTTGCGCGGTTGGCGCGAGAGCGGGGCAGCCAGCTCGTCGTGAGTACCTACAACGAGCCACTGATTACATCGGAATGGGCAGTGGCGGTCTTCCGAGAAGCACAGGCTTTGGGGCTGCGGACGGCCTATGTGTCCAATGGCAATGCGACCCCGGAAGTTCTCGATTACATCCGACCATATGTCGATGCGTACAAGGTTGATCTGAAAGCAATGCGTGACCGGTCGTATCGCAAGCTCGGCGGGCTCTTAGAGCATGTGCGCTGGACGATCCGGGCCGTGCACGAGCGCGGATTCTGGCTAGAGGTTGTGACCCTGATCGTACCGGGCTTCAACGACAGCAATGAAGAGCTGCGGGAAGCGGCGGAATTCCTAGCAGGGGTGTCGCCGGAAATCCCCTGGCACGTGACGGCGTTCCATCCGGACTACAAAATGCTGGGTCCTGAACAAACGCCAGTCCAATCCTTGCTGCGTGCCCAGCGGATCGGTCGGGAGGCAGGTCTACAGTACGTGTATTCGGGGAACTTACCGGGGCAAGTAGGCGAGACGGAGCACACTCGCTGTCCGCAGTGTGCCTCGACAGTAATTCAGCGGAACGGGTTCCAAGTGATCGAACAACGACTCAAGGCGAACGGCGCCTGCCCGGACTGCGGCACTCTACTTCCGGGGATTTGGTCCTAGCCACCTCAAGACTTGTACGCCCGGCGAGAAAAACTTCGAGGCAGGCAGCTAGTGGCGCCGGAAAGCACGGACCGTGCGCGTGATCCAGAAGACAGTCCAACCAGCGAGGAGTAGCGAGGCGATCGTGATACGCGTGCTATCCACAACCTGATGGACTCGAAACTCAGTAGCAGTGAGTTCCAGCGTCGCGACGGGACGGGCCTTAGCGCCCCCCCCACCACCGCCCCCGCCGCTGCGGTCTTCCTTTGACGAGCCATCCCAACCGCCGCCGAAGCCGTAGCCAGTCGAGACGGCGGCGAGAGGTACGATCAGCCGACCATCCACCTGCTGCACGGGACCTACTACTGCGTCGGCGCTGGCGACTTCCGCCAGTCGTGAGACATTACGGCCAATCTCGCTGACGTGTTCGGTGTCCTGGTCTACCTCTAGAGTCATCGCTCAGTCCTTTCTGGGAGAGAAGCGGCAGGCAAGCCAGGCGACAATGATCCCAGCCACTACAAGCGCCAAGGTAGCGCGCCCCGTGATGTCGCCTACCACGGCACGCACCACACGACCGTCGGAATAGTGCACGATCGCGCTCTGAGGGCGGAGAATGCGGAAAGCACCCCAAGGCGCTTCACAGACCAAGCCGAGTACCTCAACATACATGCTGCCGAAGTCGGTCTGGATCGGATCGCTCTCGAAGCGGCCAAGCTCGATTGTGGTTGCAGCGGGGAGAGAGAGCTTCATCCCACAGAACCTGCGTAAGCGATTACCAGTTTTAACATAAGAGCGGCAGAGCCAGCCTACCACGAGGATCGCGCGATGGCGTTCCTGCGCCCGCCTAGCGCAGGCCTGGAAAAGGAAGCCGCCAACCCGTGAGCCGGTCGCAGCTGTCGGCGGGTAGCGCCCACCGTTCGAGCGCGAGGATCAACGGAGCGCAGATCACGATTGCCCAAACAAAACCACCTAGCGTATCCGACGGCCAATGCACACCCGCTGAGATCGAAGCCCAGGGTTGGAGGAGACCTACGCCGGCACCCCACGCCGCGATCGGAACGCGCAGCCAGAGTGGTCCCGGGATACGCCAACAAAAGTAAACAACCACAAGGCCGGCGATCGTACTGCTCATGACGTGGCCGCTAGGAAAGCTTGAGGAATCGAAGCTGCCATGCTGCTCAAGGAACAGAACCGACGTCCGAGGCCGGTCAGCGAGAAGCTTGATCCCGCGCTGGAGACCGAATCCGATTGCGAAGCAGCCACTAACGAGGGCAATACGGCGGTGCCCGATCGCAAGGAGGGCAACCACGGCGAGGATAAGCGTGATAGCAGCGGCCGGTGTAGAGCCCACGTCGCGCAAGAACTGGGAAAGCATGCGACCTGGGAGGTCATTAGCTTGAATCCACTGACCAACGGCGACATCGCCGGGAAAGCGGTCGTCGATAGCCGCCCACACCGACATAGCGATCGCACCGCTAAGCAGCGCCAGCCAGATTGCAGCGAGCCAAAGGCAAACGCCCAACCGGCGAACCACGCTTAAGTAGCGGTACATCTCCGCATTTTACCGGCAGCCAGCTCTCCCGGAGCCAGCTGTGGCGCGAGGCGATATGCTGTAGGAGCGGGGGTACGCTGAAGCAAATGCCGCGCGCCACCCGTCACCTTGTCTCCCGTCCCCCAGCGTCACGGCGAACACCCTTGGCTCGGCAGGTAAGTCGGCGCGCGCTTCTGCGTCGATCCGCAGTTGCAGCTGTCGGCGCGGCGGCGCTGGGCTTAGTAAGTTGCGGCGATGCCGACGGCAGCGAAGACCAAAACGAAGTGACGCGTGATCACGAGTTGTCCTCAGACATAGATGCGGATTTGGGAGACACACAAGAGCCTGCACGAGTACGCGCGCCACTGCTCCCGTCCGAGAGGGAATCGGAGCAAGGTGGTTCACTGCGCACGCACGCTGCACTCGATCTACTGGACTTCTTCGACATCCATCGCTCACGGTTTCCGACCACGCAGCTGTTCTCAGCGCTGCAACAGAACAAGCTACTGCGCTACGCGGACATCAATACAGGACGGCTGGAGCCGGACCTCGCCACGATCCCAGAGCTGCCAGACGAAACGACATACGTGATCGAGCTGCAGCCAGGGGTGCATTGGTGGGATCGCAGCCCAACGCACGGTCGCCCCTGCACGGCCGACGACATACGCGCCAACTTCGCACGACAGATCGCTGCCGCCGACACGTCCGGAGCGGCCGATCCTCTGTTCCAGCGCCAAGCGCAGTACTCCACGATCGCGCAGATGGATGTAGTTGACGAGCGGACCTTAGTAATCAACACCGCGGAGCCAGATGGAACCTTCCTAGGGACAGGGCTGGCAGGCCCTTGGGCATTCATCCAAGCACCGGAAGTGTGGGAGCAAGCGGGAGACGCATTACGAAACCAGCCGCTGCGCGTGTCGGCGTACAGCGGGACGGGAGCGTTCCAAATAGACACCTTCGCAGCCGAGCAAGTGATCGCGTTTAAGCACAATCCTCAGTACTTCCGGGCCGGCCTCCCGTGGTTGGACGCGATCGAGCTGCGACACATAATCGATCCGGCGACGCAGGCAAGCGCCTACATGGACGGCGAGCTCGACCTGTGGACGCCGTCGGATCCATTGCAGATCGAGCCGCTGCTGCCGGATCTCCCAACCCATCGGATCGGAGAACGATTCCTGCCGTTCACAATCCAGCTTGCGTTCTCGTTCGCGCAGGGATCGGCACTGAACCCCTTCCGTGATCAAAGAGTGGCACAGGCAGTGCATCTCGCCTTGGACCGCGCGGCAATCCTGGCATTCGCGTATGGCGATTTCGGACGCATCTGCGGCCCGGTACCGCCCTTCGCGTTGGGCTGGGCAATGGAAGAGGAAACGCTAGCAGAAACACCAGGCTACCGACAGGATAAGAGCGAAGATATCGCAGAGGCGCGCACGCTGCTCAGCGCAGCGGCGTTCACGGAAACCGTGCCGATTGCGGTGCCGGATGTCTTCGAAGCAACCTACCCAGGCATCAGCGCTCTGATCACCGAGACCCTCACAGCAAATTTGGGACTGCCGGTGGAGGTGTCGGCACTGGAGTACAGCGCAATCCTGACCGGTATGCGGGAGGGGCACCCTCCGGCGAGCCTAGGCTGGGGCGATCCGCCGATCGATTCGGATCCAACGGCAGACCTGCTGCGATCGATACATACGACCGGATCAGATAACCGGGGTAGGCTGCGGGACCCGGCGATCGATGCGGGAATCGAACGAATGCGCACAACATTGGAACGAGAGGAACGGCAGCAGATCTTCCGCGAGGCAGTGCAGCCGCTGCTGCTGGAGCGCCCTTCTTGGCTAGTGAACGTGGGGATCGGCGTCCAGCGGACGATCAGCCGACCGTCGATCCATCTACCGCGCTTCGGCTATGGCTGGGATGGGCACCACTTCGAACAGGCCTGGATAGAAGGAGGAGTAACGCTATAGCAGCGCTCATCCACATTGCCACTAACGAGAGCCATTCGCTACCGAGCGGCGACGGCGCGGCAGCGGAGGGCGGCCTCCAAACGAGCGCGGCTTAGGCGCCCATCACCGCATCGGCAACGGCACGGCCTAGGTCCCCTTCAAAGATCGACGGGATGATGCGGTCGGGAGTGGGATCGCCCACGAACGCGGCGATCGCCTCGGCTGCGGCGAGTTTATGGGCATCAGTGACTTTGGAAATCTTGCCGTCAAGAAGCCCGCGAAAGATGCCTGGGAAGGCAAGCGCATTATTGATCTGGTTGGGAAAGTCGGACCGGCCTGTTGCAATGACCGCCGCGCCGGCCTCAGCAGCGAGGGCCGGCATAATCTCCGGCGTGGGGTTGGCCATCGGGAAGACAAGGGCGTCGCGGTTCATCGTAGCGATCATTGCGGTGGTGACGAGACCGGGGCCGCTCAGACCGATGTAGAGATCTGTGCCGGGAAGGATATCCGCAACCTGAGGAAGTGACCCGTCGGGATTGAGACTGCGGCCACTCCAACCGGCGACTTCACGTTTATAGGGATTGATGTCCTCACGCTCGGGCGTGATCAAGCCCTTGCTGTCGATGAGTGATATCTCCCGCACGCCGTAGGAATGCAGAAGTTGCGCCACCGCAATCCCACTAGCCCCGGCCCCAGTGATTACGGTACGGGTGTCGGCAGGCTCGCGGTTTGTGAGCTTGAGCGCGTTGATCACGGCAGCCAGCGCAACAACCGCGGTGCCGTGTTGATCGTCATGCATGATAGGAATTGCGACACGCTCTTGGAGCTTGCGCTCCACTTCGAAGCAACGCGGCGCAGAGATGTCCTCTAGGTTGACGCCGCCAAGTGACGGCGCGATAGCAGCCACAGCATCGACGATTTGGTCGGCCTCGTGTACATCAAGCGCGATGGGGATGGCGTCGACGCCGGCGAACTCCTTGAAGAGAACGCACTTCCCTTCCATGACGGGAAGCGCTGCGGTAGGACCGATGTTGCCGAGACCAAGGACAGCGCTGCCGTCGGTAACAACGGCGACAAGATTACCGCGGCCGGTAAACTCCCAGACTAGCTCGGGGTGCTTGTTGATCTCCACGCACGGCGCCGCCACGCCCGGCGTGTATACGACGCTGAGATCGCGCTGATTGCTTACGGTAGGACGGCTGCGATAGTCGATCTTGCCGCGCCAGCGGCGGTGTGCATCGAGCGCCTCTTGGTCATACCGCGCGGCATCCACATTCATCGTTAGGCTCCCTATGCGCCCGAAGACAGGCAGCGGCACTGGTACCGATGCGCACTGCGAATCTCATAGGACCAGAGGACCACGACGACCGCAGGCAACAGAACGTTTATGGTACCGCTCCCTCGGAGTAGCGCCAACGCGGCTCGCGTACCCCAGATACGCTTGGTTTCAAGCGCTAGGAAGGGTAGCTCTTCAGCTCGACAGTATGGCCGTCCGGATCCGTGACGTAGACGGCGCTGCCGGTGCCACGAGCACCATCAACCTGAACCGGACCGCGTATCACAGGTATCCCTTGGCCGCGTAGCCAAACCACGAGCTCCTCACCCTGAAGCCCCTCGACAGCGAGACAGATGTGGTCGAGGGACTGCTCTAAGCCGCCAACCGAAAGGAGGTCAATGAGGGACGCGCCGATGCGGACAGAAAGGAAGGGACGGGTGCCAGCGCGAAAATCGGCTTCGCGCTCCACGGAAAGCTGTAGCAGATCACGATAAAAGGCAAGGCTGCGGTCGACATCAGCGACGGGCAAGACGATATGGTCCAGCGCAATTCCCTTGAGCATGGTCATGACTACATCCTTGAACTAAGCCGCTTCACTCTCAACGACCCCGCCGCAGCGTTAGAACAGCGTGCCTTCGATAATGCCACGATGGGCGCGGAGCACGAGCTTACCTTCCTCACGTCGTTCGACGACCAGCGGCTTGCGACATGAGGCGCAAGGAGTCAACTCTTTGCGGCGGAGCGTACCGGCTGGCGGCACCCGTGCGATGGTAGGCTTTTTGCAGTAGGGACAAGTAATTTCCCAACGGAGGCAGGCTCGGATCTGCATCGGGCCGCTAGTACCACGAGAAACGACTAGGTCGTAGCGACAGTGGGGACACTGAGTAACGACACGCCGTGTGCGGCCTTCGCGTGGCGGG
Source organism: Dehalococcoidia bacterium (assembly GCA_965220315.1). Taxonomy (GTDB): domain Bacteria; phylum Chloroflexota; class Dehalococcoidia; order Bin125; family Bin125; genus JAPOXK01. The sequence continues at coordinate 1,059,111 of CBDCPP010000001.1, read as the reverse complement.
ACCCCAACCTGCGTGCGCTCTGAACAGTGAGGGCAACGGATACGTTTCGTTTGCGGAGAGTGAGTTGGCGTGGTCGCGCCAGGGGAGGAACCGCCTGGGATGGCGGCTGTCCCATCGGATTCGGGCTCTCGGTTCTCGTCCGGCAGAGTCATAGCAATAGCCTGATCTTATCGACTCAGGCACTCGCAGGGCGAATGCTCAGCCGCGCGTGGCATCGGCGCGAATATCGAACTCAAAAACGCCGCTTCGTGGACAGCCCCCGAACGAGACCCGTACGATAAGCACGTGAAAACGCGCATGGACGCTGCCCGCGGGCGGCTGCGCGACATCCCACCCACCTCCACCGAGGTTCGTGGATCGCGTGGAACGCCTTACAACCCTCAAAAACCGTTACTTTTACCAGCCGAGCAGCTCAAGCGCGGGAAAAAATGGCCACACCTCAGCTCCTTAGGATGGATGCTGGTGCTCACGCTAGTACTGGCGGGGAGCGGAGTGGGGATTTTCTTCCTCACAAGTGCCTTAATCGGCTGGGGCAACGGGGACGAGACACCAGCTGCGGAGATGTCGACCGCTAGCGCGACGACTAACACCGAAGACCTAGCGGAAGAAACACCGACGCTAGTCGAAGAGCCAGCCGGATCGGCGAGAGAAGTAGCGACTGCCACCGATCCGGCGGCGGGAGTTGTAGGAGAGACAGTCGATCCCACCCAGGAGAGCCTGACACCGCCCGAGATCATCACGCCACTCGATTTAGGGGGCGCACCCGTGCTAATCGAGCGCGGGGGCGCGACGCCCATCCCGTCCATCGAACCTAACCGCACGTTGCCCAACGGCACTCTGTATGATCCGGCAGATCCGACGGTTGCGCTCTCAAGCGTATGGGCGATCGGCACGATGCTTGAGATTACACGACTGCCGGGCGGGCCCCTCCTGAGTGCGGAGGAGGCAGCGGAATTCGTTGGGAAGACTATTCAAATCACAGTCGTCGACACGGGTTCGTTCCCAACGGAGCTGCAACTGAGCCCGGCGGCGTATCACAATTTGGCGCTACCGATCGAGCCGATCATCGCGCTACGAATGGAAGTAATCGACGCGCCTGATGGTTCTCCGGCACTCCTCGCAGAGGACGACGGAGAAACTGCAGTAGAAAGCACCGCGGAAGAGTAACGCCGCGCGGAACCATGACCGTAGGCACCGCAAGAAGGCCGGGGGTCCGCCCCGGCCTGTATCCAACTGCAGTCTCCGAGTGCTGCTAGCTACGTCGCCTGCGACCAAAGGGGACGCGCAGTTCTTCTCCATAGTTCATAAAGCGCTTGCTCATACCACACTTGACGCAGGTCCCACGAGAGTATTGGGCATCTGGACGGCCAAGCTGCCAGTGGTGAGTGCAATTCCGTCTCATGGTACGCAGGGATACACCCTCAGTTGCCGACCGCTGTGCCAAGCCACCACTCCTTCCCTGACGGATCTGAAGTGACAGCGAGCCATCGGCTTCGCAAAAGCTGAGTTCTCAACCCGGAAGAGAACTCACCATGAAGACCCGCCACCAACTGGGAGTGTAATCAAGGGAACGATATGTTTGCAAGCGAATTTACAGATTGGGCTCAGAAGGGACAGCTAACCGAAGCGACAGCCAGCGAATCCCAACTAGGTAGGCGAATACTCATAGAGCGTGTGGTACTTCTCGCCACCGCGGATCGCCTGGCGAAGATCCGCGCGGTCTAACTTCTCAAGCTTCTCAAGCGCCGTTCGACAGTCGCTCAAAGCGGATTCATCGTTCGCACAGCGGTCAAGGATACGTTCGTAAAGACCTGCCTGGACGAAGCTGTCGACCCGCCCGCTCCAAGGCAGGAAAACGAAGGAGTCAGGATCGTTGAAACCGGGGCGAAGTTCGCGAAGCTGGCGAATACGCTCTTGGGGAGTGCGCACGGGTGTGACGACGCGGACGTAGGGGCCTGCCGAAGTGGAGCGACGCGCATCGACCAATAAGCGATCGGAGAGCCAGGCAAAACCGACGACGACGACGTCAGCTTCATCAATGACACGCAATGCGTCATCAGAGTCAAAAGCGTTGGAGCCGGAAGGTCCAGGCATCACGTTGACAGTATACCGTGAGCCACTTTTCTCAGTCGGAGTTGAGCGCTCCGAAAAGTTTGACGTGGCGAACGCAGCACTGCCAGCATCAACGCATGCGGTCAGGAACGGATGCACGCAGTCCCGTGTATGGCTCCCAGGCGATGGCCGCCACCGGCCACCCTGCGGCGACAGCGGCGGCCGTGGAAGTACTGGCAGAAGGCGGAAACGCGGTCGATGCGGCGCTCGCGGCCTCCGCGGTGCTTTGTGTGGTACTACCCCATATGACGGGAATCGGCGGCGACGGCTTCGTGCAGGTCGTAGAACCCGATGGTCACGTGCTTGCCTATAACTCCGGCGGCACGGCGGGCAGCGGCGCGAGACCGGAGCGGTACGAGGAGGAGGTCCCTCGCAACGGGCTAAGATCGGCATGTATACCGGGGTTACCTGATGCATGGGCAGCGTTGCACGAGTCCCATGGGCGCATGCCTCTCGATCGCTTGTTCGCGCGCGCGGTCGATCTCGCGCGGAACGGGTTTCCCGTATCGCTCAGTGTCGCGAATGCCCTAGCGGAGCATGCAGCGCGGCTGGCAAAATCAGCCCCAGCAGCGGCGATCTTCCTACCGAACGGCCGTCCGCCGCGGCCCGCCGAGCGGCTGCGCCAGCCCCAATTGGCGCAAACACTCGAAGCGTTCGCGGCAGGAGGACGCGCCGCCTTCTATGGCGGGCCGATCGGTGCAGAGCTAGCGCTGGCCTTCGCAGAACAGGCCGGTGGTCTGATCGCCACCGCTGATCTCTTGGCGCACGAGTGCGTCGTCGGTGAGCCGCTACGGGTGCCGTATAGGGACGTGGTCGTGACAGAGCAGCCACCCATCTCACAAGGACACGTGCTCCTACAGGAACTCCTCCTCCTGGAATCGTTCGATCTCTCCTCGCAGGGCCATCTCTCCAGTGATTCGCTTCACATAATGATCGAGGCGAAGAAGCTGGCATTCGCCGACCGTTCCGCGGTCGCCGGCGACCCTCGCTTTCTCAGCATTAATTGGGCAGATCTCCTCTCGCCTGAGCGCGCTCGGGATCGCGCCAGAGCGATCGACCCCGAACACGCGAGTCTGCAGCCTGCCGCCGACAGTAAGCCCACCGACACGACCCAATTCGCAGTTGGGGATCGCGATGGAAGAGCGGTGAGCTTCATCCAAAGCGTGTACCACCCATTCGGCTGCGCAGCGGTGGCCGGAAAGACCGGCGTGCTGCTCAACAACCGCATGCTGGGCTTTAGTCTGACGCCGGACAACCCGAACATAATGGCGCCAGGCAAGCGGACGCTTCACACGCTCAATACATTCACCCTGTTCCGCAACGGCGAATTTTGGCTGGCGGCCGGGACGCCAGGCGCCGACTTCCAGGTGCAAACGAACATGCAGGTAATCACGGGGCTCGTCGATTACGGCCTCAGCCTCCAAGCAGCGATCGACGCGGCGCGGTGGGGGCATACAACAGCGCGTGACGTGATCGTGGAGGAACGGATCCCCGCAGCGACACTAGAAGAACTGGAACGCCGCGGGCACTTGCTCCAACGCCAGGGCGACTGGATTTCTGGGCTGGGATCGGTACAAGCAGTTGCGCGCCTCCCAAGCGGTGGCTGGGAGGGTGCTAGTGATCTGCGGCGCGAAGGCGCCGCGGTCGGTTTCTAAGCACGCACGTCTCTGGGTCAGCGAGAAGTGGTCAGTATACTTCGGTGCGAAGTGTCGGCATGCTGCGCTTCGAATAGGCCTAGATCAGGAATGGAGGCCGGATGCGGCGGTCGCCAGTAGCGGTGGCACACGGGGCGTCGGAGGAGCAGCGGAGCCTCTATCGCGAGCTGTTCCGGCAGCAGAGCGATCGCCTCTGGAACGCGGATCACGATGTCGACTGGAGCCTCGGACCCAAGATTCCGCCCGAAAAGCGTGAACCTTGGCTGAAACTCGTGAATGTTTTCTACAAGCTCGAGTATATGGGCCTCGAAACCATCCAGGTGATGATGAGCAAGGCAACCCACCAACTCCACGACCCTAATCTCAACCTTTACTTGGCCGCCCAATGTCAAGACGAGGCGCGGCACGCCTACGTGCTGGATCGCTACCTGGAAGCTGCAGACGGTAAGGGCATGCTCAGCAGGCTAGAGTCCGGCCTGATCGACAAGTTCGGCACAATTGCCTCCTTCGGCTTCTTTCGCGTGGAGACCTGGCTGACGTCCACACTCTTCAGCGAGAATTTCGCGGCACTGTTCCTGCAGATGAGCCGCGGCCTACCTGATATCGACCCGCTAGCAGCAGATATCTTCCGCCTCATCCTGCGGGACGAAGTGCGCCACGTGAATTTCCTGCATACAGTGTTACCAGGCCTGATTGGGAACCTCTCACGGGTAGGACGGATCTACCTGTGGCAGAGCCAGCTCTTACTCGTAAGCGCGGTGAGTGTCGGGTTACGGCGGGCCCTGCAAGCGGCTGCGTACCGGCGTGTGATGGATCGCGCTATTCCTTCCTAGGGCCTCGCCCCAGCAAGCAACACGGATCGGAGCCACTATGACCGACTTCGCCCTCACCGAGACCGAACGCATGATCAAAAAGGTGGCGCACGACTTCGCTACCAAGGAGATCGCTCCGCGCGCGCTCGAATACGACGAGCGCGAAGAGTTTCCCTGGGACATCGCCAAAAAGGGCGCAGCCTTGGGCCTACACGGCGAGCCGCTTGCGGGACCAGACCTCGACGAAGGGCTTGGGAGCCTGATCCTCGGCGAGGAGCTCGCTTGGGGCTGTGGCGGCATGGCGCTGGCGATGTTAGCCGGAGGGCTCGCGGCGACGGCGATCAACCTCATCGGCACGGATGAGCAGCGCGATCGCTTCCTTCCAATGGCACTGCCGCATGACAACGAGTTCCACATCGGCGCGCTGGCACTGACGGAATCCGAATCGGGCTCGGACGCCGGAAAGATGAAAACCATCGCCAAGCGCGACGGCGACGATTACATCCTCTACGGCCAGAAGCGTTGGATCACCGGCGGTGGGATCGCAGACCTCACCGTGGTGTTTGCCACGGAGGATCCGGGGACTGGTTGGAAGGGCGTCTCGGCGTTCGCAGTGCCCAAGGAAGCGCCTGGGTTAGAAGAAACGCACGTCTGGAAAAAGATGGGGCTGCGTTGCAGCCACACAGCCGACCTGATGCTAAACGAGGTCCGGATCCCGGCAGACCATCGGCTTGGGCCGTCGGATCCCGAGCACCGCAGCGGCGGCCGAGGCGTGCTGGGAACGCTAACCGGCACACGGCCGCAGATCGGGATCATGGCGCTTGGGATCGGCCGCGCTGCATTCGAGTATGCGGCCGACTTCGCCAAGATGCGACAGTCGTTCGGACAGCCGATCATTGAGCATCAGGGCGTCGGTTTCATGCTGGCAGACATGGACATCGCTCTGGACGCAGCACGACTACTATGCTGGCGCGCCGGGTGGATGTTGAGTCGCGGTGAGAATCTCACCTTGGAAGAAGCCAGCAAGGCCAAGGCCTTCGCAACCGACAGCGCAATGAAGGTAACCACGGACGCCGTCCAAGTGCTCGGTGGCTCCGGTTACATGCGCGATAACCCGGGCGAGAAGTGGATGCGCGACGCCAAGGTCTTTCAAATCTTCGAGGGGACGAACCAGATTCAACGGTTGGCCATCAGTCGCAACATCCAGGAGCGTCACTTCTAGAGCGCACGCAATTCCGCCCTGTAAGCTGGCCACATGGGCGCCCGCTGGGAACGACGCGCCAGCGCGCAGCTGGCCGATTATCAGCTCTTCCGTGTGCGGCGTGACACCAGCGTCCACCCGCGTCGAGGGTCGTCGCACGAGTTTTACGTGATCGAGTTCTCCGACTGGGTGAACATTCTCCCGATAACGGCGGACGGAGAGCTACTAATGGTGCGGCAGTATCGCCACGGGACACGCCAGTCCACGATCGAGATTCCCGGGGGCACGGTCGACGAAGGCGAGTCGCCCAAGGAAGCGGCGCTGCGGGAGCTGCGCGAGGAGACAGGCTGGGCCGCAACGGACGCAGTAGAGCTGGGGTGGGTATACCCCAATCCGGCGATCCTTGAGAACCGCTGCTATAGCTTTCTGGCTGAAGGCTTGAAGCATGTAGGCCAGCCGCGCGGTGACGATGGCAGCGAAGCGATCGATGCACTCGTGCGCATACCGCTGACTGAGATCCCACGACTATTCGCGGAGGGGCAGATCAATCACGCGCTGACGGTGAGCGCGTTCCAGCTACACGCGCGCTACCACAAGACACCGCTTTGGGATGGCGCCTAGCCTACGCGGACCCCACGCTCAACAGCGATGTGCGCCACTTGGTGATGTCGAAGCTGTCGGGCATCTCGATACAGACAGTTCGGCAAGCGGCACCGAGGCTGCGGGTAATATGACCGCGGCCTGTGATGTCCTCGGCGAAGATGATGCCTCCATCTGGAACGCGGACGCTACTGCCGTCCGTTACCTCGATCTCGGTTTCGCCGCCCATATTGATCACGAACTGACGGCGTGGGGCATTGTGGTAGTCAAGGCGAAGATCGGCGCGAGTATCGCGAAAGAGAACGCCCCTGACGCTCTCCAGCTGCGAGATAAGCCCGACACCAGAGGACTCAAGGGGAATCTCGACCCGCTCGATCCGCGACCCGCCATCATCCCCACTGTAGATTCGAGTTACTTCCACCGTGTGATATCGAAGCTGTCAGGCATGATGATGAAGAGTGAGTGCCGAGGGCCAGTGAGGCCGCGACTGATGTGACCATGGCCGGTGACATCTTCGGCAAAGATGATATCGCCGTCGTCGATAGTCACTTTCGAGCCATCCGCAACCTCAATCTCGGTTTGGCCGCCCATATTGACGACGAACTGGCGAGCCGGAGCGTTGTGGTAGTCCAAGAAGAAGTCAGCCGGGGTCTCGCGGAAGATCACGCCGGTCGCGCCTTCCATCTTAGAAACGCGGCCGAGTTCTGAGGCCTCCATCGGCACCTCGATCGTCTCAAGGTGGGACTCGTTGTCATCGCCGGTATAGATACGGTGAATAATCATGTTCTCTCCTGAGATGCTTCTAGCGTGTGTCTAACGGTCTCGGCGGTTCGCGGCAACTATTAAGCGGGCGGGAGATCGAGAGCAGTGGCGAGGGCAGCCAGATCAGGCACAGTGAGGGCGGCACCCGCAGCGAGTGACGAGGAGAAGCCTCGTCGGTTCACCCAGACACAAGGAATTCCGAGTTGGGTAGCCGGTTCAATGTCATGGTAGGGAGATGTGGCGATATGCAGTAGCTCGTTTGGCCGCAGACCGAGCCGCGCAAGCGCCTCGGTCCAGTGGGCAGGGGCGGGCTTGTAGCTGCGCATGGTTTCTGCGGTGACCAAAGCTTCGAAAGGGACTTCGAGCTTGCGGATGCTTTGCCAGAGAACAGCGTTCGTAATGTTGGAGAGGATCAGAAGCGGCTTGCCGAGAGCGTGGAGGCGACGCAAAAAGGGCAAAGCATCCGGGAAAGCCGGCCAGTTCGGAACAGAGGCAACGAATCCGCGAGCTTCAGAATCGTTCACGTGGCAGTTAAAGGCCTCGGCGGTTTGCTGCAGCGAGCGAGCAAGGACCGTTCCATAGGGGAGATAAGGACCAGACTCGATCTCCTTCTCGCTCTGCTCGCGTCTGAGAACGAAAGCATCGAGGTCGAGACCATTGAGAGCGGGGATCGCCTGAAGAGCAGCTTGGACCCCCGTGTCCCAGTCGATGAGGGTACCGTAGCAATCGAACGTAAATGCACGGGCCAGGCGGGAAAGGGTCATTGCTCGGTCTCGCCCCAGCCAATGGCGGCGTTGCCATAGCGTTGTTTGATGCGGATAACAGCATCATCAAGCGCTGGAACGTGCCGAAATTCTTCATCCGCCGTCGCCTCGACCTGATCGAACAGGCCAAGCTGACCCGCGGGTTCGGGCTCACTGAGATTGGAGACCCCAACTCCCACCAAACGAAACTGGCGCCCCGGCGTGAGTTCTCGCCTCAAGAGAGCCAAGGCTTCCGTCACGATGAACGCTTCTTCATCAGCCGGGAGGGGTAGGGTGTGGCGACGGGTGAAGGTGGTGAAGTCCGCCAGCCGAAGCTTGACCTGAACAGTGCGGGCACGCAGCCTACCGCGCTTGAGCTGCCGCACGACGGATACCGCCTGCTCACGGACCGCCTCCTCCAGGTAGTCGCGATCACGGGAGTCCTCTGCGAAGGTGACCTCGGAAGAGATCGACTTCCGCTCTCGCATAGGGCTGACGGCAGAGTCGTCCGCGCCAATCGCCAGCTGATGAAACCACTCGCCGCGGACGCCAAAGCGATCGACTAGCCAGGGTAAAGGCCGCTCGGCCAGCTGGCCAACGGTGCTGACGCCAGCGCGCTCCAAGCGGGCAGCGGTTTTGAGGCCCACGCCCCAGAGGCCGCGCACGGGAAGCGGTGCCAGGACGGCACGTTCGTCGCCCGGAGGCACAACCATCAGACCATCCGGCTTGCTCATGCCCGAGGCGATCTTGGCAAGCGATTTCGACGTAGCGGCGCCACAGGAGACGGTGAGCTGCGTTTCGGATCGAACGGTGCTCTTGATCCAGCGGGCGAGTTCTTCCGGCGTGCGCCCGCTCTCAACACGCTGGCTGACATCAAGGAACGCCTCGTCAAGAGAGAGCGGTTCGACGAGAGGAGTAAGCCGACGGAAGATCGCCATGACGCGATCGCTCACCTCGCGATAACGGCTGAAACGAGGTGGGATACGCTTCGCCTGCGGACAGAGCCGCATCGCTGCTTTCATGGACATCGCAGAGCGGCAGCCAAATTTGCGAGCCTCGTAGGAGGCAGCAGCGACTACGCCACGCGCCTGGGGCGAACCGCCCACTAAAACGGGTTCACCGCGCAATTCGGAGTGATCGAGCTGTTCAATGGAGGCATAGAAAGCATCCATATCAGCATGGATGATGCACCGGGGAGACATGAATGCACGGTAGCAGCCGTGCGAACCGGCAAGCCGGTGGTAGATCGAACCACTGGGGATCGCCAGCTGCACTGATAGGACATAACGTAATATGAGATTGTTGAGCTGGTGGAGAAGGCGGACAGTCGGCGGTGACAAGTTCCAGCAGGCAGAGCAGCTACTCGAAGCGGCAAGACGGCTGAGTGACCGGGGCGAGCAGGAAGCAGCCCGGCGAGGAGGCGGCCGAACAGTGAAGATGCTCGAGGCCGCTGCGCAGGCCGGATTCTGCGACCAGGCCCACTTGGACTTGCGCATGGCCGAGGCCTTGTTGCTATCGGGCAAGCCCGAGGAAGCACGTGCGCCCGCGCGTCGGGCGGCGAGTGCGCGCCCATACGATGTCGACAGCCGGATCGTGCACGGACAAGTGCGGCTGGCGCTGGGAGAGCTGCACGAGGCAGCGCACGAGTTCGAAAGCGTGCTGGAGGAGTTCGGCGGCGACCCGGATGCTAAGGCGGGACTGCTGGCGGTCACGCTGGCGCGGGGGAAGTGGACCGTCGAGGGAACAGAAACGGCCGAAGACTACGCGAAGGCGGGCCATATGCTGATCAAAGCCTGGGATGCCGCCGATAGCATCAAGAACAGGATCCAGGCTCTGAAAGCACTGCCCCCAGCGGGCGGCGACCCGCGGGTGATCGAGGTGGTAGAGACGGCTGCCAAGCGACGGCGGCGCTAGACCGACGCTCGGTACGGTCTACTGGCTGGTTGAGGAACGCAAACCAAGCGACAACCGCAGCAGGCAGAAGCGCCTTGTGACCCCACTTACGGGCAGCTGTTGGCGGACCATATCAAAGGCGCGGACGCCGGGAAGCTAGGTGACTCCGCGGACGAGGCCAGCAGCCGCATGCTCGCTGGCGCTCGATCAGGTCAGGCAAGTAGTCCGCTTCCCCATAACGTAGCGGGCACCATCATGTCCTCGATACTTGTGGGACTCTTCCAACTCCTCTGGGAAAACGTCCCACGTCGAGAGTATCCCGCGATACCGAAGACCTGATCGCACAGAATGAGGAAGGGATACTCCAGGTGACCCGCAGCCGTATACGAAGGCCATCGTGGAGGCGGTTTCCCCGGTAGAGATCGCCCAGCGAGTGGAGCGAGCCGGGATCGCGAAGACACAGAGTGGGACGGGCTCCACGTTCGCACTGGCTGTGATGGCCGGAACCCTCATCATTGTGCTGATGGTCTACTACGGACAGTGGTGGGTACAGGAAGATTTTGCCTTTGCCGGTCCAGCAGTGGCCACCGCCGACGCTAAAGTCAATCTCTCCTTCGAGACCGCCTTCGTACGCGGCATTCTGGCCAACATGCTGGTATGCCTGGCCATCTGGCTGGCCATGGCCGGGCGTACATTGACGGACAAGCTGCTGGGAGTCGTCTTTCCGATCACTGCCTTCGTCGCAGCGGGATTCGAGCACAGCATCACCAACATGTGCTTCATCCCGCTTGGAGTACTACTTGCCACGGAGCCCGCGGCCCTGGCCGCAGCGGGTTTGACAGCCGACCAGGCAGCCCGCCTGAACGTCCCCTGGGCCGTCCACAACTTGGCCGCAGTCAGCCTGGGCAACATCATCGGGGGTGGCGTGATGGTCGGGCTCGCCTACTGGTTCATCCATCTGCGCGGCCAGCCGACCGATGGCGATCACCCTCCCCAGCGCATGGAGAGAGGCGAGTAGACCTGGTCGAGTCCCTTATACAACAACACTACACTTTACCTTTATCTGAGATGTCAATCCAGGAGGCAATATGCCACAAGTCTGGTGCGTACGTGCAGAGGGAGGGAAGTACACAGAACAATGGGTGCGTAACGGCTTTGCGGGGATCGACTTTGGAATCCGCGAGGATCTGGCCAGCATCCGATCGAAGGGCGAACTCTATGCCGTGGTCCAACAGCACCGGCGCGATCAGAGCAGTCCACTCGTCATCGGAAACTACGTCGGGCAGATCGCGCGCTTCCTGCTTGAGATCCAGGTAGGAGATTACGTGATCACGCCGGCCGTTGATACGGAATGGCTCCACTATGGGAAGATCGCGGCAGACTCCTCCTATTTCTACTGGGAGGGCAATGACGGGTGTCATCTGCGGCATCGCCGGAGCGTCGAGTGGGCCAAGCAGCGGCTCAACCGCTCAGAATTATCCGTCCCGTTCCAGAATACGATTCACTCGGCGCTGACGGTGTTCGCCGTCTCCCATCGCGAAGAGTTCCTCAGCAGAATCGGACTGGTTGAGCCGCGTCGAACTGCCACAGACGATCCTTACCGCATAGTCCTCGAACAGATTCTCGAACTCGACGCGGCGGAATTTGAGATCTTGGTCGGGCACCTGTTGACGGCGCTCGGGTTTGAGGGATCCGAAGTCACTGGAAAGCCAGGTGACGGCGGCGTAGACGCTCGCGGAGAGCTGAACGTATCGAACCTCGCCAAAATAAAGATTTTCGTCCAAGCGAAGCGGTATCGACTGGGCTCCAAGGTGAGCACAAGTGATGTACGGAAACTCCGGCAAGCGATTCCCAACGACGGACAAGGAGCATTCATCACAACAGCGGACTATCGGGCCAAGGCAACAGACGTAGCTCTTGAAACGGGTTTCCCGCGTATCGGCCTGATCAATGGCCATCAACTAGTCGATCTACTGATCGAACACTGGGGTTTGATTCCTCAAGAGTTTCGAGAAAGGCTAGGACTCAAACCAGGATTGGTACGCCAATGACCATCCTCACCGACGGCCACACGGGAAAGGCCGTCTTGGCGGGGCTGCGACGGTCGGGGAGAACAGGTGCGGCATGGGATTGATCAAGCGGCTGAGACGGGCAGGACACGGGCCGACGATCGGGCCCACGCCCGCGGATATCGAGAAGGTGCGGCGGGCGCTCCGCATGGAAGCGCAGCGGCGGGGAAAGCCGGCCGGGCTCTCCATGACGCAGCTCCTCGAGCACAGCACGGAGCCGCTGCGGCTCATCGATATCTACGCAGTGATCGCGCACCTTGCAGCCGAAGGCGAAGTGAGCAACCTGCAGCAACCTTCCGATGGCAACATGCGGTTCGACCTCACCGAGAAGCTCGCCACGAAGATCGAATACGGCCCCTAACAGCTCGCTCGCTTTCAGTAGATAGTGCGATCATACGACTGCGGCCCGAAATCCAGGCACACCAAGGACGCCCGGCCAGCTATGTGCTTCTATTCGCGCTCTGCGCGGGAAGGCGCGCGGCGAAGCGCAGGCGAACGTAGTCGGCGGTCCAACGGCCTGCGTGATCGCAGAGGATCGGCCGCAGGCGCTCGATGACTTCGGCAAGGGCGCCATCACGGTCACTCGGGTGGAGTTGGGAGAAGAAGCTCTCACCGAAGGTGTCGAGCCAGCCCGTCATGTCCGTGGGGAGCGGAGTTGGGCGCGGGAATAGTGCGATGTTCTCGACGACAAAGCCACAAGCCTGGAGCTTGGCCGCGTAGGCCTCCGGCTTCGGGAAGTACCACGGCATCATCCCGCCGCCCTCGATGCCGCGCCGCGCCAAGACGGCCCGCAGCGCCTCAACGATCGTGGCGACGTTGCCATGACCACCGAACTCGGCCACGAAGCGGCCGCCGGGCTTCAGTGCGCGACGGACGCCCGCGATGACCGCGTCGGGGTCCGGCATCCAGTGCAGGGCGGCGTTGGAGAAGACGGCGTCGAATTCGGCCGAGAACTCGAGCCGCTGGCCGTCCATCAGCCGCGCGTCCAAGCCCCGGCGCCGAGCCGCCTCCACCATGGCCGCCGCGCCATCCACGCCGACGACCGTGCAGCCGGCCTCCACGAGCTTCTCGGTCAGCGTACCTTCGCCACAGCCCAAGTCGAGGATGCGCTCGCCGGGCCGGGGGTCCAAAAGGGCAAGTGCGGAGAAGCCGAAGTCGGATACAAAGCCGGCGTGCTCGGTATAGCGATCGGCTTGCCAAGATTGACGTGGATGAGCGGACGTAAGCCACTTCCGATCGTCCGGGCTCGGTCGCGAGCCCGGATCAACGGCCTCACTTATATGATCGCCCTATACATGTTATGTATGACCCCAGAGTGATATCGAGCCGCTCTGGGAGAACCCTGAGGAACACGCGGAGCGGTACTTCCACGGGTGCCACGAATCAGCGGCGACCGTCGCGCCGTGACGTGAACCCGTGCGACGCACCAGAGGGCCGCCGGTGCCACAAGGGCACGACCACAAACAGAGCGGCCGGGCGCCGCTGGCCAAGCGTGCGCTTTACTATCCATCCACTTCGTCATCGATCCACCGCGCCCAAGCCGCAGCTTCGCCGCCGCTGCCGGCGAGCACGCCACTGCACGGCAGCGCTGACATTGTTTCAACATCGCTGAAGATCGCACTACGGATCAGGCCCCCTACCCTACCAGCCGCCGGGGAATTCATCGAAGCGCGCCAAGCATGGCCGGCAGCCACGAATACGCGCGAGGCGCGAGGCAGTGCTGACGCTTAGGAGCTGCTGAATGGCTGAACTTCGCACTACAGTGCCCCCGGGCTGCCCTACCCCACCGGCTAGGCCTTGGCATCCGCGACTGGCTGGTTAAGACGGACGATATCGACCGGCTCTTCAACAGTGAGCGCGAAACGGCGGAGCAAGCCGGCCAGCGCGTTACCGGGGCCGGTAACGGCGACGGTGCGGACGCCTTTGTCATAGGCGGTTTGCAGTGCCTCGACCCAATGAACGGGACGGCTGTACTCGCCGTGGAGTTCATCGCGAAGGGCGGCGGCGGACTCGATCAGCTGGCCGCAGGTATTGCCGATCATCGGCGTGAAAGGTTCACGCAGGGAAAGCGCCTCGATCAGCGGCCCGGCGGCGGCGTCGGACTCGCGAAAGCAGTCGGTGTGGAAGGCGCCGGCCACACGCAGCGCCACGGCTTTCACGCCGCGCGCCGCGGCCAGCCGTTGCGCCTCCCCGACGGCGTCCACGCCGCCGCCCACGACGAACTGATCGGCGGCGTTGTAGTTGGCAAGCACACATCCGGCGGCGCCGGCGATCTCCTCGGCAGCGCGGCGGCCCACGCCCGCCAGAGCAAGCAAGGTGCTGGGCGCGGCCTCGCAATCGCGGTTCATCAGGCAGCCGCGCTCGTAGGCGAAGCGGACGCCGTCCTCAAAGGAGAGAGCACCGCAGAGGACGGCGGCGGAATTCTGTCCGGACGAATGCCCCATGTAGAAATGAACCGCAGGCAAGGCGCGGCCCTCCCGTTCGGCGCGCTCACGGTCGGCCTGGGCCCAGGCAACGAGCAATGGCTGCACGACGGAGGGCGTGGCGAGCTCCGCAGCCGGGGCGTTGAGGCCGAGATCCCAAAGGTCGACGCCGATGGCGGCGGAGGCGCGGTCGAACACCGCTCGATCAACGTGATCGAGCGAGGCGACCGCGCCGGGCCTCTGCGATCCCTGCCCCGGACAGAGCAGCGCGGCGCGTGGAGGAAGCGGGGACATCGTCGCTCCTGCTCTCGATTCGGCTGTGATCCGCATGCAACCGGGCAGGCGGTGATCGCTGGCGTAAATCCGTCGTCCTACACTGAACCGTACAAGGATTCCGAGGGAGGGTGAATGTCGGACCCGCGCAATCGCTGGCGGCTGTTGCTCCTGGCGCCGATCACGATGCTCGCGGTCGCCGGCTTCGCGCTGGGGATCGGCGTCAAGGGGCTGCTGGACGGCGACGAGCCGGCGATGGGCTCCGTGCGCGCCCTGCGGGGTGGCGGCTCCGGCCCAGCGGTGATCGACTTGGCCGTGAGCGACGCGCGTGATTCGCGCTTCGGTTTGCTGGACGAGGTCTACGACATCCTCAGCCGCGAGTTCGTGGAGCCGGACCGGGTCGAGCTGGGAGGGTTGCGGACGGCGGCGATCAACGGCGCCATCGCTTCCCTGAACGACCCACACTCGGTCTACATCGACCGGGAGACCTTCCACCTCAGCAGCGAGAGCATCAGCGGGCAGTTCGAGGGGATCGGCGCCACCGTCGACCAGCAGAGCGAAGGGATCTTCATCACGGGCACGTTCCGCGGCTCGCCGGCCGAGGCGGCCGGCATCCGCAGCGGCGACCTGATCCTGGCGGTGAACGGCGAATCGACCGAGGGCTGGCCGGTGCAGCTCGCCGTCGCGCGCATCCGGGGCCCTGCCGGCACGGACGTGGTGCTGACGGTGCGGCACCGCACGGGCCAAGAGGAAGAGATCACGGTCAAGCGCGGCGTGATCGTGATCCCCAGCGTGCAAGCGATTCAGGTGGAGGACGCCGCCGGGATCGCCGTCGAGGACCTGGCCTACATCGCCATTTCCCAATTCACGGAGAACACCCGCGCCGAGCTCGTCGCGGTGCTGGAGGGAGTGCAGTCGGCTCAGGTAGACGGGCTCATCATCGACTTGCGCGGGAACCCGGGCGGGCTGCTCTCGGCGACGGTGGAGGTGACGGGCGAGTTCCTAGACGGCGGCGTGGTCTTGACGGAGGTCAACCGCAACGGCGACGAGCAGGCGTTCAACGACCAAGCCGGCGGCGGCGCCCTCGAGATCCCCCTCGTGATCCTCGTGAACGGCGGCTCGGCCTCCGGTTCGGAGGTGTTCGCGGCGGCGCTGCGGGACTACGGGCGGGCCATCATCGTGGGGGAGCAGACGCTGGGCAAGGGAACGGTCAGCATCCCTCGCCACCTCTCCGACGGCAGCGTGCTCTACGTGAGTACCGCGCGCTGGCTCACGCCCGACCGCGACTTGATCGAAGGGATCGGGCTAATCCCAGACTTCATCATCGAGCCCTCTGACATCGACTTCGAGCAGCGGCGCGACGTGCAGCTCTTCGCGGCGATCAACTACCTGCGCGGCCTGCCGATCGAGACGCCGCTGGCCACGCCTCAAGGGGCACCCGAGGAGTCGGAGAGCACGGAACCTTAGCGCCGCGCGGCTTTGGCGCTCCATGGCGCGCATAGACATGACGCCCGAGTAACTCAGGCATGCGATCTTTAGAGTCCAGAGATATGCCGTGCTCGCCGCAGAACACTCCGACGGTAGGGAGAACGGCTGGGGCAGGATCAACGCCTGCGAGAGGCAAGCCGCATACTTCCTCTGTGACTGGCGAGAACTTGGCCCTTGATTCTGTCCAGGGCGCTCCGCCGATCGTAGACTGGCGGCGATGACGAGGAGCGGGCCGAAACAACGGTCGAAGCGGAAGGGGCGGTCGCGGGACGGCGCCGGGGGCGGGAAAGCGGACGCCACGGCGAAAGCGGCGGCAAATTTCAAGACGATCGCGCGCAACAAGCGCGCCGCCTTCAACTACGAGATCTTGGAGCGCTTCGAGGCGGGCCTGGCGCTGACCGGAACCGAGATCAAGGCGATCCGCGAGGGCAAGGCGAGCATCGCGGAAGCCTACGTCCGACCGCGCGACCGCGAGCTCTGGCTCCTGGGAGCGACGATCGCTCGCTACGAGGCGGCCAGCCACGGCAACCACGACCCCACTCGGGACCGCAAGCTGCTGCTGCATCGCCGGGAGATCCGAGAGCTCGCGGAGGGGGCGGAGCAGAAGGGGCTAACGGTCGTCCCGATCCATCTCTATCTCAAGCGCGGGCTGGCGAAGCTGGAGATCGGGCTGGGGCGGGGCAAGCGGCAGTACGACAAGCGGCAGACGATCGCGAAGCGGGAGGCGGAGCGGCGAATGCGGCAGGGCGTGCGCGGATAGCGGCAGATGACAGGGTGCGGCCCTATACTGCGGAGGCGAAAGGGGGACGAAAGGACTCGACAGCGATCGGTTGATCGGTTTTGCGTGCCGAGGTGCCGTGCCCTCGTAAAACTGCGGCAACTTAAATAACTGGCGAGAAAGAACTCGCTCTCGCTGCCTAACTAGGCAGTGGGCGTTCCCCACCGCGCTCGGCCGGACGGTCGGTGACGGGGCGTCAACTAGTCCGGCTGCTCGGTCTCTGATACCGGGAAGAGACCGCTAAGACCAATTCCGGCTGGTCCAGGGGCCAGCCCGTCGGGCGACGGGCCTCGGGGCGAGACAACAAGCCCGACTACGCGCGTAGCAGATACCGGCGGCTCGTCGTCTGGACGGGGAGTTCGATTCTCCCCCGTCTCCACCACCTCTCTGTTGGATCTCCTACAACCGCCATCGCTCTTCATCCCGGGGAGCGTACGGCGGCGAGCATGTTCTCTAGTGATAGATCTTGCTGAAAAGAGAGCGGTTGCGGGCAACCACCGTATAGCCAAGCTCGCGCAGCAGTGACAACCCAGGCAGGTCGAAGGGAGTGAGGAGCCAGCCGCCGGGGAGCAGCCGCAGGAAGCGGGTCACGCTCTCGCCGCCGTGATACTCGCGGCCGTCCGGGGTGATGCAGTGGGAGCTAGCGCGGAGCTGACCGGGGGTGAGCGTGTTGAGGAGCTCGCCCGCCGGGAGTTCGGCAAAGGGGATGAGCCGGACCTCGCACCGGGCGCGGGCGGCGAGGGAGCGGGCCGTGCGCGTGCAGAAGCCGCAGTCGCCGTCGTAGATGAACAGGTAGCAGCCGGGTGGCCGGGCGGCCCGTGTCGGCCTGTGGTAGCGCATGGAACAGCCTCGCAGCCTGCTACGCCCTCAGCTGCACGCTGCAGATCAGATCGCGATAATAGCGACGCCCGCCACCGCGACGCAGACGCCCAGCAGGCCCCAAATAGTGACCCGCTCCTTGAGGAAGATCATCCCCAAGGGCAAGGCGAAGATCGTGGACATGGCGAACAGGACCGCGGTGGGGCCGGCGCCGATGTCCGTCACCGCGATGATGACCAGCATGGTGCCGAGACCGGTGGTGAGCGCCCCGGTCCCGCCGATCAGCGATGTCGTGCCCTTAGGCGGCATTCCCGTGAGCGGCCTCCCTCGGCGCGCGATCGTGAACCAGACGATGAAGACGATCATGGCCGGCCAGAGCTGCGCCAGCGCGACGGGAGCGGCGTCGATGCCTGGAGCAACGGCTCGCAGAATCGTCGCGTCGCCGGCCCATCCGAGAGCGGCGATGAAGGCGATGGCAAGCCCGACGGTGAGGCGCGGCAGCGTGATCCCGATCCCAGGGATCCGGACCCCGGGCGCCACCAGGCCTCCTGCTTGCGCGGCGACATCCGAGTGCACGGCCTGAGAGGATGGCTTTTCGGAGGCAGCGCTGGACCACTTCAGACGGCGCGCCGGCGACGCGGCCTGCACGGTCCGCGCGCCAGTGCGGCCGTAGACAGCAAGGCGGTAGACGCTGCTGAGGATGAGAACGGCGACGGCAAGCCCAAGGGCACGGCGCGGTAGCGCGATCCCGATCCCAGGGATCCGGACCCCGGGCGTCACCGGGCGCCTTGCTTGCGCAGCGATATCCGGACTCGCAGCAAGGAGCGGCGGTGGCGCGGCCCGCCCGTTCCGCGTGGGGGCGCGATCCCGGAAGGCGATGCGATAGCCGCAGCTGAGGATGACGGCGGCGATGATGGCAAGCCCGACGGCGCGGCGCGGCAGCGTGATCCCGATCCCGGGAATCCTGACTCCGAGCGCCGTTGGGGGGCCTGTTCGAGCAGTGGTATCCGAACTCACAGCCAGGGGAAGGGGTTCCCCCGACACGGCGCCGGGCCGCTTCGGACAATGCAGCGGCGCTGCCGCCTGCTCGCTCCGCGCGGCGGCGCGGCCGTAGAAAGCGACGAGATAGACGCCGCTGAGGATAACGGCCCCGCCCGCAGCTTCGCGCCAGCCGATCGCCTCGCCCAGGAAGATCGCGGGCAGGACGAAGGAGGCAACGCTGTTGAGTCCGATCACGGCGGTATAGCCGCGGGTGAGGCCCAGAAAGGCGAGCGTCAGCGTATAGGCCGGCTCGGCGATCACGTAGGCGACCAGACCAGCCAGCGCCAGCTGCCAGACGGTGTTCGGATCCATGTGCCAAAGGTCGTCCTGCGAGCCAAGCGCGAACGTGGCGGCGACGATGAAAGCGACGGCGAAGATCGAGCGGAAGGTGACGATCGTGAGAAAGTCGATCTTGGCCAGCTTGGCCGTGAGGAAGGTACCGGTCGCGGCCCAGATAACGGCATCGGAGAGGATGGCGACGACGCCCACGCTGCGCGCTCCGATCCGTCTTCAGCCCGGGCGCCGCTAGAGGGCCAGCAGGGCAACGCCGCCAACCGCGACGGCGGCGCCGAGGACGCCCCAGATCGTGACGCGCTCCTTAAGGAAGATCACGCTCAGCGGCATGGCGAAGATCGTCGACATAGCGAAGAGCACGGCGACCGGGCCGGGACCGATCTCGCCGATCGCGAATACCAGCAGGATAGTACCGAGGCCCAACGTCAGCGCCCCGGTGAGGCCGAGCAGAAGACCCGCCCGCGGCGTGAAGGCACCCTGGAAGACGCGTCCGCGGCGGACGACGAGGAGCGCCAGCACGATCACGAAGGCGCCGGGGGCGATCTGGAGCGCCGCCACCGCGGAGGCGTCGAAAGGATCGGCGATGGCGCGCAGCAACGTCGTGTCGCCCGCCCAGCCGATGGCGGTGATCAGCGCCACGAGCGATCCGAGGAGAAGGCGCGGCAGGCGAATCTGCGTGCCGGGGATGCGAACGGACGAGGGTGGACCGCTGGTGATCGCGTCGGCGAGGCCGCTGCCGCCGCTGATGGAGCGTAGTTCGCCGTCCGATCGCCGCCGGGAACGCGAGAGCCAGCGCCGCCAGCGAGGTCCACGATACTCGGGGTGCGACGGTGGCGGTTCTCGCCGTTCCGTCGCCGCGTGCAGAGGTCTGCGACGGCCGTAGAAGGCGACGGTATAGACGCCCACGACGATTAGCACGCCGCCCAAGGCCTCGTTCAGCCCGATCGGCTCGCCGAGGAAGACCGCGGGGAAGACGTAAGAGAGCAAGCTGTAGAGGCCGATGACCATGGTGAAGCCGCGTGTGAGGCCAAGCAGACCCAAGCTGATCACATAGCCCGGCTCCGCCACCACGTAGGCAACCAGTCCGCCAAGGACGAGCTGCCAGATCGTGTGGAAGCTCATGCCCCAGAGATCGGACTGGGCGCCCAAGACGAACATGGCGGGAAAGACAAAGAGGAAGCCGAATACGCTGCGAGAGGCAGTGATGGAGAAGAAGTCGACCCGCGCGAGCTTGGCGGTGATGATCGTACCCGCGACCGCCCAAGAGCAGGCGTCGAGGAGCATGACGATCGCGCCCATAGCCATAGACCGCTCCCACGCCGTCTCTCGCCGCCCGCAAGCCGCCGCAATCAGCATTGAAGGTATCACCCAGGCCGCTACCGACAGTGGCTTGAAGCACCGGGAGTTGGCATCGTGGGCAAGCAGCGCTCAGAGAAAGCCCCAATAGGAGGGACAAAAAGTGGATCTCGAACAGCGAGTCGCATTGATCACGGGTGGAGCGTCCGGGCTGGGAGCGGCCACGGCACGGATGTTGGCGGAGGCCCAGGGACGCCTGGTACTGGTGGATCTCGACGATGCCAAGGGCGAAGCGTTGGCTAGCGAGCTGGGCGAGCAAGGGCACTACGTGCGGGGCGATGTGACGTCGCCGGAGGCGATGGAGGCCGCCGTGAAAGAGGCGCTCGACAGATTCGGGCGGCTAGAGATCGCGGTCAACTGCGCCGGGATTGGAGGATCACAGCGGGTAACGGGCAAGCGCGGGCCCGCACCCCTGGATTGGTTCCGCAAAATCGTGGAGGTCAACCTGATCGGGACTTTCAACACGACCCGGCTGGCAGCAACGGCGATGCTGGAGAATCAGCCGGGCGCCGACGGGGAGCGGGGTGTGATCATCAACACGGCTTCGATCGCCGCCTTCGACGGCCAGATCGGCCAGGCCGCCTATGCGGCATCGAAGGGCGGGATCGCGGGGATGACGCTGCCGATCGCGCGAGACCTGGCGCGCTACGGGATCCGTAACGTGACGATCGCACCTGGACTGTTTGACACCCCTCTACTCGCGCGGGTACCGGACGAGGCACGGCAGGCGCTGGGGGAATCGGTACCGTACCCACCACGGCTCGGCAACGCGCCGGAATACGCCCTGCTGGTGCAGCAGATCATCGAGAACCGCTACCTCAACGGCGAGGTGATCCGCCTCGACGCGGCGCTGCGTATGGCGCCGCAGTAGCGTTTACCGCAAGTGGTACGCCCGTCACAGGCGCAGGGACCGCGCGGATCGAGTCTCCAAGCGTTAACTGTTCGTTGATAGGCCGTTAATCCTTCCCTAACCCTTCCCAGAAAGAGGGCGCCTAGCGTCCTACCAGAAGGAGGCCCCATGAAACGAGCGATTAGCTATCGACGGCCCAGTCACCAGGCAAGATCTATCCAGCAGATGCCACGACACTTGTTGCTGCTATCGGTCGCAGCCTTGGCGATGATTTCGATCGCGCTCGTCGCTTGTGGCAGCGGCGAAGAGGCCACACCCAGCCCAGCGCCAGCCGAGAGCACGACATCGGCCACCCAAGAGCCGGCCCAGCCGATCGAGTCCGCAGTGTCGGCGGATGAGCTTTCCCAGCTCAGCGGCACTATTAAAGTCGACGGCTCCAGCACCGTCTTCCCCATCACCGAAGGGGTCGCCGAGGAGTTCGGCCTGATCACCGATGTGCGGGTGACCGTGGGCGTCTCCGGCACCGGCGGCGGCTTCCAGCGCTTCTGCTCCGGAGAAACCACTATCTCCGACGCCTCCCGCTCCATCAAGGAGAGCGAAATCGAAAAGTGCGCCGCTAACGGCATCGACTTCATTGAGGTCCCCGTCGCCTTCGACGGCCTCACCGTCGTCGTCAGCCCCGACAACGATTGGGCCGATCACCTCACCGTGGCTGAACTCAATCACATCTTCCGCCCCGAGGACTACGCCCAGAGCTGGGCCGATGTGCGCCCCGGTTTCCCCGACGAGGAGATCGTCATCTTCTCCCCCGGCGTAGACTCCGGAACCTTCGATTACTTCACCGAAACCATCAACGACGACAGCGGTGTCCAGCGCCAGGACAACACCACCTTCTCCGAGGATGACAACGTCCTGGTCATCGGCGCCGCCAACGAACTCGGTGGCATCGGCTACTTCGGCTTCTCCTACTACGTCAACAACCAGGAGAGCCTCAAGGCCGTCCCCATCGACGGCGGCACCGGCCCTGTCTTCCCCACCATCGCCACCATCAACGACGGCTCCTATGCTCCCCTCTCGCGGCCGCTCTTCATCTACGTGAAGACCAGCAACCTCTCGCGGCCGGAAGTCGCCGCTTTCGTGAACTACTACCTCAGCGAGGGTCGACCAATCATCAGCTCTCCCGAGGTGGGCTATATCCAGCTGCCCGATAGCTTCTACGCCGCCATCCGCAGCCGCGTCGCCAACCGCGTCACCGGATCCGTCTTCCCAGGCGCCCCCGAGGACGCCACCCTCGAGGACCTGTACGGCGTTCAGTAGGAAAACCCAGCCGCTTGGCCCGGCTGGGATTGCATCCCGGCCGGGCGATGGTGGCACGCCCCCGAGGCCCAGCTCTGGCGCTATCCCGCTCCAAGCGCCGGGGCTGTGGCACCTAACACCTTCAAAATAGCGAACTGGATCGCACTGAGGTCCTCGGAGTTGTTGAGCGGCTGCGGGGTACGGCGCGTTCCGGACGGCTAGCTAGCGCGACGGAACCGCCCTTAATCCATCACCAGGCATGCCTGAATCGTAGGAGTGTACGCTTCTCGGCATGGCAGCCACGCTCCCGCCTCGAGCCTTTCCCTGTGCCCAATCTCGCTTGCTGGGGCGGCCTGCCTGGATCGCGACGATCCTGCTGCTCGCCTGGCTACCAGCACTGTCCTATCTGGACCACCTACCATCTCCCACCATCTTCGATGCGGGGGAGTCCGTCAGCCGACACGCCAGTCATAGTCCCAAAGCCAACGACTCAACTGTCGCACACGGCCCAACAACGGCCAGTCACAGCGCGCACGGCCACGGCGACAGCGGTGGCTTGGGATCCGGCGCGGTGCCACTGATCCTTGACGTGACCGCCCCGACCCCTGAGCTGCCAGCGCCGGTGCTGGTAACGATCGCCTCTGCGAAACGCTGGACCGAGCAGCCAGCGGTCCGGCCTGCGACGCCCCCGCCGCGATAGCTCCTTCACTCGCCTAGTGGTGCGGCCGTCCCAGCCGCACCCTAATCCTGACTCATCTGCAAAACTTTATGTCACATAAAATAAAGGAGTGTTCGCTCGTGGGATCGTTTCCGTCTAGATCGAGGTTGCGGAAACGGCTGATGCTGCTGACTTACGGAACGCTGGCCACGATGGCTGCACTGGCTGCAGCCTGTGGCGGCGGCGAGGTGAGTAGATCGGAGTTCGAGACGCTGCAACAGGAGGTGGTTGAGCTGCGCAGCCTGCTGGAGCGCGCGGGCGAGACATCGGACCGAGCACTCTTGGTGGCATCGCTGCCGGTGCTCCAAGTGGCGCAGTTTCACTCAATGGACGATCTGATCAATAACGAGGCCATGATCCACGCCACCCATCCTGGGATTGTGACTCGTGCCATCAGCACACTGCAGGCGCCGATCTGGCCGACCGATCTAAATGCACACGTAGCAGGGTTCCTCACCGCGCTTCAGACCCTGGAAGGCCCGATCCTGAACGACGACGCTCAAGCGGCCGGGCGTCCCGTGCGGGTGGTGCACGCCCATGCCCATGCCTTCGAAGAGGCGGTGAACGCCTTCTTGAGGGGAGAAGCGGTGCCGCCACCACCTGAGATCAGCAATTCGACAGAGCCCATGCACGATCACCAAGCCTCCCAGCGTTCTGAACAGACCGCCGAGGAGCACGATATGGGGAGCGACCGCATGGCGGACGAGTACGGAGAGGAAAGCGGCCATTACAACTCCGGTGATGAGCAGAGCAGCGAGCATGGGGAGAGCAAACACGAATAGCCAATCCGGCCGGGCCATGGCCGGAGGCGGCTTCGCTCCGGTCCTGGCCCGGCTCCTTCTCAGCATCGCCGCTACCGCAGGCGTGATCGCCGGAATCCTGTGGCCCAGTCAGACCGAGGCGCACGCGAGCTACGTTCGCTCCGAGCCCGCATTCGCCGCCGAACTAACGAAGGCCCCGGATCGAATCGATCTCTGGTTCAGCCAGCAACTGTTCCGACGCCAGGGAGCGAACAGGATCCGATTGCTGGACTCCACCGGCGCCGCAAGGCTCTTGAGCGAAGCGCTGATCGACAGCGCCGACCGCCAGCATCTCTTCGCCGAAGTCACGGAACCGCTCCCACCGGGTCGCTACGTAGTCGAATGGACCAACCTCTCCGCAGAAGACGGAGACGACGACTCGGGCCGGTACCCATTTTATGTCGCATCGATTCCCGCCGTTGCCGACGAGGCGAACGATCGCGTTCTCGCCGAAGAACTCTTGATCCCGTTCCCGGGTGACGAACCTAATCTCAAGCAAGCCGAAGGTGCGGAGGCAGATACCATCGATCCCGTCACGCTCCCGCTGGCCGAGGAGCTAGATGACGGCGGGATCGGTGCGGGTCCGATCGCGCTAGCGATAGTGAGCGTAATAGCAGTGGCAGGGCTTGTCGGGGGGCGGATAGCCAAGGCTGGGAGGAATAAGAGGTCGTGAGGGCTCTCCTCGCAGCGGCGTCACTGTTCGTAGCTGGAGCGATGACCGTCGCTTGCGGAGACGACGCGCCGGCGATCGATCAGGGCGATCTGTCTTCCTCGCAGAGTCTGGCCGCGGACGAGAGCAAAGCGCTCGGCATACCGGGGCTCACCGTCTATTCGGTCGGAGGCAACCTCCAATTGGAACAGAACGGCGATCTACGGAAACTGGTGGTCGCGCCCAGCTTGAACGTCTCGTACGTGTCACCGCGGATCTCGCCCGACGGTCAAGAGGTGGCCTATGTACGCTTCGCGATTTTCGCCGGAAGCGAGACCGCAACGGTGCTCAGCGACATTCGAGTAGCCGACCTGACAGGCGAGAGCCGCGTCGTTGTCACGCCTAGAGCTACGGGAGCGTTTGTGTGGACGCCGCAGTGGGCACCCGATCAGGGATCACTAGTCTACGCACACCAACTGAATCAGCCAGACGATGAGGAACGCGCTTTTCAGATCAACGTTGAGCGGATCAACCTCGCAACGAGCGAGGTCGAGATCCTGGTGAAGAACGCGCGAGACCCGGCGCTCTCGCCCGACGGGAATCTGTTGGTCTTCGTCGACGATCCCGCGTTGGATCACAAACTATCGGTGCTGAACTTGAAAACGGGCGAGCGGACGCAGCTCCTTGCATTAAGCGATGGTCTGGCCGTGTTTCGCCTGCCCCAGTTCTCGCCCAATGGCGAATGGATCGCGGTAGCGGCATCGGGAGATGGGCGCTTGGTGTCGAGTCGGCCCATACCTTCAGCGCTCAACCGCAGCAACGGCGTACAGGATATCTGGCTGATCCGGCCGGATGGCAGCGGGCTGAACCGGCTCACGACCGTGGAGGAGGATCAACCGGACTTCGCTTGGTCTCAAAACGGGCGGCACATCCTCCTGCGCGGGACGTTCGGCATATACCTAACCGAGGTGAACACGCGCACGACGCGCACGATCATCGTGCCGGGCGAACTCCACGGTACGCACGACTGGTACGGAGCGTTCCCGGCGGAGCTGGCCGAAGCACCGTGACCGCCCGCGCTCTCCGTGCGCTCTTTGCGTTGGCGCTGCTCGGCGGCGTCATTGTCTGGCTCCTGCTCTCAACGGATCCAGTTGCTGGGCATGCGTTGCTGAAGCGCTCGGATCCGCCGATCAACGCCACGCTGCAGGAGTCCCCACGGATCGTGAACCTGATCATGACAGAGCCGCTCCAGCGGGATTTCTCGGGAATAGAGGTGCTCGACAGTCTGGGACGGCGAGTGGACCGAGGCGGAGTGCTGTTCAACCCGGAGGATGCAACGCAGATGAGCACAAGGGTCGAGCGGCTCGATCCGGGAATTTACACCGTCGCCTGGCGGACGTTATCCGAGGTAGACGGACATACGTGGACGGGGTCCTTCGCGTTCACGGTGCTGAACCCCGACGGAAGCGCGCCAGCCGGGGCAGCCTTCGCGCCGGATCTCTCACGGCCCGGACCGCCGGCGGGAGCAGATGCGGCGGTGAAGTGGTTCAGCTTCATGGCCCTCATCGGGTTGGTGGGCGGCGCGCTGTTCGCATTGTGGGCAGCACGCCCGGCCGCGCGCCTGGTAAGCGGAGCCGGGCCGCGCTTCGCGGGAGCGGCGCTGAACTACGCCTGGGAGGGAGCAACCGTCGCAACCGTACTTCTGATCTGCACGACAGGTTACGACGCAGCCTCCGCCGCGCTGCGGCTAGGCGGACTGGCATTCCTGGACGAGGCGTTGTTCGACACACGCAACGGGCTGTGGCTGCTGATCCGCTGGCTGCTCCTAATCATGACGGCGGCGCTGTTGCTCACGGTGCAGTGGCGGCCAGCACTGCGGGCATCGCGAGAGGCGCTGCTCACGCTCGTGATCTTGGGCGCGGGACTGATCGCAAGCTTCGCAAGCGTGAGCCATGGCGCGGCGCTGGATCAAGGTTGGATTTGGGCCACGTTGTTCGACGCGGTGCACCTGGCAGCCGCAGCTATGTGGATCGGGATGCTCGCGGCACTGGTGTGGACGCTGTGGGCTACACGGCGAGTCGCAGAGCAACGGCAGCGGCGCACGTTCCAGATCGAAGCCATACGCCGCTTCTCTTGGGCGGCGGCGGGTTGCGTACCGATCCTGATCGCCGCGGGCGTACTCAGCCTGCTGGCCGCAGTACCGGTCTTACACGGCTTCATCAACACGTCTTGGGGCTTGGCGATGCTTGTCAAGTTGGGATTACTGGCGCTCCTATTCACGGCGGCGGCGGCGAACGCACTGGTGTTACGCCCCCGCTCACAGCGAGCGGGAACCGAGGGGCACGAGACTTCGCGAGGGGAGCGCCGCTTCCGGATGCTGATGCGGATGGAGCTGGGATTGGCGCTGGCGGTGCTCGCGGCAACAGCCGCGCTGACGCAACTGCCATCGGCTCGGAGCGAGTTGCCGGCGGTAGGTGCGGTCCAGAAGGAGCGCGCGATCAATGAGACGGTCAGGCTGAATGACCTGACGGCGCAGTTGACGATCGAACCAAATCTTGTGGGAGTGAACCGCTACGAAGTGCAGCTCGAAGAGAACAACGGCAGGCAGGCCGACCCGGTCACGGAAGTCCGGCTCCATTTCCGTTACAAGGACCCTAGCGTGGGTCCAGTGGTCATACCCGCGGAGCCGGAGGGTGGCCGCTACGTCATCGAGGGCGCCTTCTTCGGGCTGGCCGGTGCTTGGGATGTCGATATCGAAGTGCGGCGCGAACGCTCGGACGATGTGATCGGCGGGATCACGACCAACGTCGAGCAAGGGTTCATCGAAGTGCTTCCATTCGGGCAGGCACAGCCAGAAGCGCTGAGCCTGCCGATCACGCAATTCGATTGGGACGGGATCGCGGCGCTGTGGGCGGCGGTAGGAGCCGGTCTCCTGATCGCCTACCGGGCGCCGCTGCGCAAGCACGTATCGCCACGCACGGGCGATCTGTCGCTGGCGGCGGGTGTCCTGTGCATGGCGGCGGCAGTAGTGATGCTCTGGGGCTTGGAAGTAGAGCCGGGACGGACGCGGGAGAACCCGGTGGAGCGGACCGCGGAATCCGTCGCGAATGGCGCGGCGCTATTCGTGACGAACTGCGCGCAATGTCACGGCGAGGACGGGTTGGGGGATGGGCCACTGGCGGGCACGTTGCCCGCACCGCCGGCCAACTTCCGCGTGCATGTGCCGTTCCACTCCGACGGCGTGTTGTTCACGTGGATCAGCGACGGGATTCGCGGCACGGGAATGCCAGCCTGGAGCGGGGAGCTAAGCGAGCAGGATCGCTGGGACCTAGTGAATTTCCTGCGGGCGAACTTCGACCGGCCGCTGGATCCCGGCTAGAGGCGTGCCGCGCTAGCGCATGAAGGCGCTCAGTAGCGACGAGAGGGTAACGCCTCGATCGCGGTGAGGAAGATCACGGGAGCCTTCCGTAGGCGTCGAGGGTGAGGAAATCTATGAAGTCATCACCCATGACGAGGTCGTCGAGCAGGTCGGCGGCTTGGCCCAGTTCGCCACTCTCGCGCCCGCCCAGATTCTCGATCTCCTCGTCGCGGATGCGAGCGTAGAGTTCGGCCGAGACGTTCGCGTCAGTGCCTTCACCATCCGTCAAGGCGACGCGGTGGCGCAACCACTGCCAGAGCTGGGCGCGGCTGATTTCGGCGGTAGCCGTGTCCTCCATGAGGTTGAAAATCGCGACGGCACCGTTACCCCGCAGCCAAGCGTCGAGGTATTGAAGGGCCACGCTGATGTTACTGCGCAGGCCATCGAGAGTGACGGCGCCATCGGGAACGCGGAGAGTGAGCAGTGCATCCGCGTCCACGGTGACTTCGGCGCGCAGACGTTGCTTCTGGTGATCGTTCTCGCGCAGAGCGGCAGCGAAGATCTCGCCGGCCACGGGGACAAGATCCGGGTGAGCAACCCAGGTGCCGTCGAAGCCGTCTCCAGATTCACGCTGCTTATCGTCGCGTACCTTCGCTAACGCCACCTCGTTCACAGCAGCGTCACGGCGGCTGGGGATAAAGGCGGCCATTCCGCCGATAGCGTGCGCGCCGCGTCTATGGCAAGTCTTGACGAGCAGTTCGGTGTAAGCGCGCATGAAAGGAACGGTCATGGATATCTGGGCTCGATCTGGAAGTACGCTGGCCTCATCGGTCCGGAATTTCTTGATCAAACTGAAGATGTAGTCCCAACGGCCCGCGTTGAGAGCGGCGGCATGGTCGCGCAGCTCGTAGAGGATCTCCTCCATCTCGAAAGCAGCCAGGATGGTCTCAATCAGAACGGTGGCGCGTACGCTGCCTTGGGGAACGCCTAGTGCCTCCTGGGCATGGACAAAGACATCGTTCCAGAGTCGCGCCTCCAAGTGGCTCTCCAGCTTAGGCAGGTAGACGTAGGGGCCCGTGCCGCGCTGGAGCGACTCCTGAGCAT
Source organism: Dehalococcoidia bacterium (assembly GCA_965220315.1). Lineage (GTDB taxonomy): Bacteria > Chloroflexota > Dehalococcoidia > Bin125 > Bin125 > JAPOXK01. The sequence continues at coordinate 1,030,017 of CBDCPP010000001.1, read as the reverse complement.
TGTGAAAGAAGTAGAGACCGAAATCGAAGAGGCTAGCTGAGATGGGAGCGCCGTCGACAAGTAAGTGGCGCTCATCGAGCTGCCAACCGCGGGGCCGCACCATCAGTGTGGCGATCTGCGGATTAAGACGGTAGGACTTTCCGCTGGGGATATCGAGCGCGAGCGCGCGGCGCACGGCGTCGATCAAGTTCGCCTGACCCTGAACGACGTTGTTCCAGCTGGGGGAAAGCGCGTCCTCGAAATCGGCCATGAAGACATCAGCGCCGGAGTTGAGCGCGTTGATCATCATCTTGCGCTCGACCGGGCCGGTGATCTCCACCCAGCGCTTCTGCAAATCTGGCAGCGTCGGCGCCACCCGCCAGTCGGGATCCTCGCGGATCCTAGCGGTTTCGGGAAGGAAGTCGGGGCGTTGGCCGGCGTCGAGGTGAGCCTGACGATCGCGACGGCGCTCCAGAAGCAGCTGGCGGGTGGCATTGAAGCGTCGCTGAAGACCCGCCACGAAGGCGAGTGCCTCGTCGCTGAGGACATGAGCAGCCTCGGATGGGGGCTGTGCCAGCAGGGCGACTCCCGCAATATTCGTCTGCTGCGGCGCGGCGCTCGGGCTATTCGAATCAAACACAAGCGAACTCGATTCTCGATCTAGGACTTCCATTGGCCATTCTCTGTACAGAAAGCCTAACAACGAACCAGTCGCGATCTATACAAACAGACACAGGCTGTGTGCAATTTCTAATGCAACGTCTATTACGCGTCTCTTCCAGCGGCCGGATCGGCGACTAGACGCAGACGAAGCCGGGTCCATTCGCGCTAGCGCCGCAAGAATCGACGCAGGATCTCTTCGCGCGGAAGCCGCAGCAGCGTGGGACGCCCGTGCGGACAAGTCTGGGAGCGCGCGCAAGCCTCAAGCGCACGCAACAATGCACGTTGTTCCTCCGGTGTTAAAGGGTCGCCGACGCGGACAGCACTATGACAGGCGCTGGCTGCGGCGACAGGGTCGAAGCGCTGCGGATCATCGGCGGTGAGCGAAGCGGGTGAGGTTTGCGCCAGTTCATCCAGCAGCGCGGTGATACACCCTGCAGGATCGCGCGAGAGCCTCTGGTCGGAACGCTCTCCCCCCAATCCGCGCGCCAGCGCCGCCGGGAGGGCACGCAGGCGCAGCGCCCGCTCTCCAAAAGGCTCGACCTCCCAACCCAGAGACCGCAACGCGGGAGCGAAGTCGGTCAAAGCTCCAGCCTGTGCGGCGCTCAACTCGATCGGATCCAGGTCCAACAGCGCCTGCTGCGAAGTAGAGCGGGGGGCGGTTTCGGCGTCCAGTAACTGTTCGTAGAGCACGCGCTCGTGCGCCGCATGCTGGTCAACTAAATAAAGCCCGTCGGGTCCCTCTGCCACGAGGAAGGCAGCGTCAATCTGACCAAGAACGCGCAGGGGCGGCGAGGCGGTACCCGGTAACTCGGGCTGCCTCCCTGAAGCGACTACCTCTGCGGAGGCGAGCACCGACCCGGGTCCGGGGCGCTCCAGTGTCGGCGGGCCAACGCGGTCCCAGGCAGACAGCAGCCGAGCTGTGGATCGAACCGAACTCGGCGCAGCCGACATCGTGGCAGCAGTCGGCGCCTCCGGCGCGGAAGTCCGGCCCTCCAAAGTTAGCCGCCCCGTCAACAGTGCCTCACGCAGACTGCGCTGGATCAGCACGAAGGCAGCGTCCTCGTCGGACAGCTTGACCTGTGCTTTGGTCGGATGAACGTTGACATCCACACGCGCAGGATCGACCTCAAGGAACAATGCGACGAGCGGGAAGCGGCGCGCGGGCAGCAGCTCGCGATAGGCCTCCTGCAGGGCGTAGCTCATGCGGCGCGATTGCACCGCGCGCCCGTTGACGAAGAGCCGCATCTCGCCGCGGTGGGCTCGGTGATACTGAGGCGGCGCTGCCAACCCTTCCACCCGAATTCCTGCCCGTGGCTGGGCTCCAGCAAAGAAGAGGGCCGCCTCCGCCGCGGGCGCACCCCAAAGCTCGGCGAGCACGGCCCGCCGCTGGCCCTCGCCGCCGCTGTGCAGAGCCCGGCGTCCCTCGATCGTTAGCTGCAAAGCCACGTTCGGGAGGGCCAAGGCTTGGTCGCCGCAGACGCGCGCGATCGCAGATCGCTCCGCCCGCTCGCCGCTCAGAAACTTGCGGCGGGCGGGTTGGCGCGCGAACAGCTGATGCACTTCCAGCGTCGTCCCAGGAGGCGCAGCCGTGGTTTCGAGTACCTGGACACTGCCGTTACGAAAGCAGAGCCGGACGCCAGCGCCTAAGTCGCTCTGTCCTGGATGGGGGTCGCGAGGCCGACTAATGCAGTCGACTGCCGCCACCGCAACGATGCTGGGCAGCGCTTCTCCGCGGAAACCGTAGCTGCGCAGCGCCCAGAGATCATCGGCCTCATACAGCTTAGAAGTGGCATGTCGCTCGAAAGCGAGGGGCAGCTCGTCGGCGCGCATCCCGCGGCCATTGTCACTGACGCGGATCCGCTCCAATCCCGCCCCCTCGATCGCGACCTCGATCCGCGTAGCCCCCGCATCGGCCGCATTCTCTAGCAGTTCCTTGACGACCGATGCCGGGCGCTCAATCACCTCGCCCGCTGCGATCTGCGCGGCCACAGACTCCGGCAATCGCCGGATGGCAGCAGCCAACTCCGCTTCGGACAACTCGACGGGCGCGTGCTTACTCACGTGCCCGTCCTTGGCCCAAAGGGCAATGCGACTTGCTCAGCAGACGCATCACCGAGCGCGCGGCGGGCCTGATCGCGCAGGGCGTAGAGTGCGGCGATCGCCTCAAGCGGTGTGATCGCATCGATATCAAGTTCGGCCAGATGCTCAGCAAGATCGGCCGCAGCGCCGGCCATCGGGCCCACAGGGGGCTCAGCCCGCAGGAAAGCAGGGAGCGACGCAGGCTCGCGCGCGTCAGCCTCCAGCGTCCGCAGCAGCTGGCCCGCGCGCGCTAGCAGCGGAACCGGCAGTCCGGCCATCGCCGCGACTTGTAGCCCGTAGGAGCGATCGGCCGCGCCTGGCTGCACTTTGTAGAGAAAGCGCAGATCCGCCGCCGACGGCGTTTCGGAAGAGGTGGCGCTTGAGCGCTCAGGCTCGAAAGAAGCCTTTCCTTCGTCGACCGCAACGTGCGCGTTCGCAACACGAGGATAATCGCCCGCGAGCGCGGTGAGTTCGTGGAAGTGTGTAGCGAAGAGCGTGCGGGGCCCACCTCCGCTCCCATCGCGCCGAAACTCGACTAAATGCTCGAGTAGCGCCTGTGCTACCGCAAGTCCGTCGTAAGTGCTCGTGCCGCGGCCGATCTCATCCAACACCAGCAAGGAGCGTTCACTGGCTGAAGCCAGGATGGCGGCGCTCTCCAGCATCTCCACCATAAAAGTGCTCTGTCCAGCAGCGAGGCGATCGTGCGCACCTACACGCGCAAAAACGCGGTCCACCAGCCCAATCCGAGCGGCGGCGGCCGGTACGAAGCTACCGCACTGCGCCATTAGCACGATCAGCGCCGACTGACGCAGGTACGTGCTCTTACCCCCCATGTTGGGACCGGTCAGGACCAATAACTGCGGCGGCCCCGGAGCGGAACCGGCCTGCAGCTCAATGTCGTTGGGAACGAAAAGGCCGGAGGATCCGAAAGAGCTGGCGGCGGCTTCCACGATCGGGTGCCGGCCTGCACGGATAGCCAGCACGCCTGAGCGGTCCAAGCACGGTCGGGTATAGTCGCGCTCCGCCGTCACCGCGGCCAGTGCACAATCGACATCGAGGCGCGCTACGCCACGCGCCAGCGCGCGCACGGCTGCGGCCTGCTCACCCAGTTCGCGCCGCAGCTGCGCAAGCAGCTCGCGCTCTCGGGCCACCAAGGCCTCGCGAGCTTCAAGCGCCTCTGCCTCAAGTGCGCGCAGCTTTGGTGTGACGAAGCGCTCGCCTCCGGCCAAGGTCTGGCGCCGCTCGTAGTCAGAGGGGACAAGCGCTAGCCCGCTTTTGCTGACCTCGAAGTAGTAGCCAAAGGTGCGGTGATAACCGATCTTGAGGTTGGCGATACCGCTGCGCCGGCGCTCTTCTGTCTCGAGCTCGGCGATGGCCGCCCGTGCGGCGCGCAGTTTTGTGCGGAAGGTGTCGCAAGCGCTGTCGGCTCCAGGACGCAGCACGCCTCCCTCTTCCACGCAGGATCCCTGACGTTCCTCAAACCGGGCCGTGATCGCCTCCTGGGCAGCAGCAGCTGGGCATAACTCGTCCGCGAACACCTCCCGCAACTCCCCGACTCGCGCGATGGGCAATGGATCGGCCATGGTCGTTCCCGCGCCCTCGCCCGCAGGTCTGTCTGCTCCGCCTCCGACCTCCCGAAGCGCTTTGGCAACGATCTGGCCGAGCCGGGCGGCGGATGCGAGCCCCGCCCCCAGCCGGACCACCTCCGGCGGCGGAGCCAGCCCAGCGACCGTCCGAGACAGTAGTCGCTCTAAGTCTGGAACAGCACCCAACTCCTCCCGTACAGCCACCCGCAACAGCGGCCGCTCGCGGAACAACTGCACCCGGTCTAGCCGCGCCTCAATCAACCCAAGTTCCAGAAGCGGCCGCGCCAACCGATCGCGCAAGAGTCGGCGCCCGGCGGCGGTGCGAGTACGATCCAGCACCCCCAGCAGAGTAGTGGGCGAGCCGCTCCCGCTTTGCGTTGAAGCACCGCCCGACCAATCCTCAAAGAGAGAAAGCGCGCGTAGTGTGGGGCCGTCAAGACGCATATAGGCCCCGGGCTCGTGTAACCGCGGCCGTTCTAACTGAGCCAGCTCTCCCGCTTGACTCTCCTGCAAGTAAGCAAGCAGGGCCCCGGCGGCGGCGAGTGCGGCGGGACGTTCGCCCAACCCTAGTCCATCGATCGCAGCCAAGCGGTAGTGCGCGAGCAGGCCAACCGCAGCCGCATCTGGCTGAAACTGCGCCGGCGGGCGAGGCGTATGCACCGGTCCCAGCTCTGCCAGAACCCGCGCGAGCGGCAGCGGCACAGCCGCATCGTTTACTTGCGGCGGCTTCGATCGCGCCGTTGCCGCGACAGAGTGCATCGGCTGCGGCTGCAGTAGCTCTGTAGGCGCCAGCAATTCCAATTCGGCAGCGCAGCGCGCAGCCGCATCTGGTCCTCTGAACTCGCAGCAGTGAAACTCGCCGGTACTGAGGTCAGCCGCCGCGAGTCCCCAGTACCCTACGGACAGCCCTTGACGAGTCCCGGCTTCCTGTCTGTTGCGCGAGTCCGGCAGCGCTACGAGGGCAGCACAGTAATTGCTGCGACCACCTGCCAGCAGCGCCGGTTCAAGGGCGGTGCCAGGCGAGACGATCCGCACGACTCCACGTCGTACCAAACGCTTCGCGGCGTAGTCTTTCCCCGGCACCTTGTCCTGAATCTCTCCGGCTGCATTCAGCTGCTCGCAAATGGCGACGCGGTGCCCCTTGGCAACCAGTCGCGCCAGGTGGCCCTCGACACTAGCCACGGGCACGCCGGCTAGCGGGACACGCAGCCCTTTACCCAGCGGCTTGCTCGTGAGCGTCACGCCCAATTCGCGGCTGACTAATTTGGCGTCTTCGTCAAAGGTTTCGTAGAAGTCACCCAGCCGAAAGAAAAGGATCGCGTCCGGGTGGCGCGCCTTGATCTCCAAATACTGGCGACGGACCGGGGTACTCAGAACGTCTCCCACTCACACGTTCAGTTACGCGATCACTCTACACGGTATCGCGTATGCACGGAAACGTGTACTCCGCACCGACCCCGACTGACAACGCACTCGCCCACCTCCACTGAGCAGGCGTACGACCACGTCGATCCAGCCTATCAAGGCTCACCTGAAATCGATCATGCGCTCACATAAAAGCTTGCTATTGACCTCATCGGCCCCGCCAAGCTGTCGCAGATCGGCGGTGCCTGCCAGCAGTCAAAAGCCTAAGCAAGCGACGAAACCGGCTCCTCGGCCGCGCGGGCGGGAGTCGCTGATGCGAAACGATCCACGACGACCACTGCCTCGGGCGCCAGCTCACGGCAGAGACCGCATTGAATGCAAAGCGCATCGTCGATCGCCCACCCATCACCGGTAGAAAGGCCATCGACGATCGCATCAGTAGGGCAGAGATCCGCCGCCTCGGACAGCGCAGGATGGTCTGGCATGCTGATGCGGTGGCGGATCAGGCCGCGACAGCGGCGGGCCGGGCAGCGGCGCTCGCGCACGTGCGCATCCAATTCGTCGCGGAAGAAGCGCAGCACGCTGCGGACAGCGTAAGGAGTGAATTGCCCGTGCAAGCAATTAGCGTTCTGCATCGTGCGATCGATTGCACCGATCCGATCGAGGTCGTCTTCACGGCCACCGCCGGCAGCGATGCGGGCCAGCACCTCCACCAGGCGCTGCCCACCGCCAAAACAGGTCGTGCAGCGACCGCAGGACTCGTCCTCACAAAACTCGCTGAAGTAAAGGGCCAGGTCCAGCACGCAGGTACTGTCGTCGAAAAGAATGAGGCCGCCGGATCCCAACAGCAACGAGCGCTCGGTGAAGGGAGCCCGCTCCAACGGCAGATCAAGATCGCCAGCTCCCAGAATCCCACCCAGAGGACCGCCGGGCTGGACGCCCTTAACAGGGCGGCCGTCCGGCGTGCCCCCACCGGCTTCCATGAGCAGCGCGGAGAGCGGCAGCCCGAAGGGCACCTCCAGCACGCCAGGGCGCTGTAGATGCCCGCTGATGCTGAACATCTTGGTACCAGCATCTGCTTGGACGCCAGCCTCACGGTACCAGGCAGTGCCGTGGCGCAGCACCAGTGGCACGTTCGCGTAGGTCTCGACGTTGTTCACGTTGCTGGGCTGGGCGAAAACACCGCGCTGGGCGGGGAAGGGCGGGCGGATCTTGGGCATGCCGCGTAGCCCTTCGATCGAAGCGATCAGGCCGGTCTCTTCACCACAGACGTAGGAACCGGCACCGCGGGTGATCTCAAGGTCGAAGGCGAAACCGCTCCCCAGGATGTCACCGCCCAGGAGACCGCGCGCGCGCGCGCAGTCGATGGCGCGCTGCACGCGGGCGATGCTTAGTGGATACTCATCGCGGATATAGATATAGCCGTAGGCGGCACCGGTGGCGCGGCCGGCGATAATCATGCCCTCAATCAGCGCGTGGGGGTCCGATTCCATCTGCACGCGGTTGACGAAGGCGCCAGGGTCGCCCTCATCGGCGTTGCAGACCATGTACTTGGCGGGACCGGAGGCGCCTTGCAGGAACTTCCACTTGCGACCAGCGGGAAACCCTCCGCCGCCGCGGCCACCGACGCCGGCCTCTTCGACAAGGTCGCAGATCGCAAGCGGTTCCATGCTCAGGGCTTGATCCAGCCCGACGTAGGCGCCGACCGCAAGCGCATCGTCGATCGATTCGGGGTCGATCACGCCCATCCACTGCATCACTCGCCGCTGTTGATGCCGCCAGAAAGGATGCTCTGTGAGCGCCGGCACCCCCTCGCTCTCGTCTTCGGGACGAACGGCAACGCTGGCATGCGCACCGGTCGGGGCATCGGGGGAGAAGAGGACGGGCTGAGCGCGCCAGCCCAAAGCCCAGCGGGCACGGGGGTCGCCCTCCCAGACTACAGCGGCTATGAATTCGCCCACCGAATCGGCCGGTACGGGGCCGTAGAGCACTGGGGCCATGCCTGGGTGCTGAACTTCGACTGTGGGGAGGGCAAAAGCGGCGCCAGTGGTGCCGGTCACGACGATCGCGCAGTCCAAGCGGCGAGCAGCGACGGCATCGCGCAACGCGGCGAGAGTGTAGTCAGCGCCGGCCGCAATTGAAGAGGTACTGAGATCGACGCGCAGCACCGTTCGCTCGGCATCGATCCCGTGACGCTCGTCCCAGCTAGCGCGGGCGGCGGCGCGCAGAGCGGCGTAGCGCTCACTCATGCTTGCTGCTCCGCGGCACCGCGCCAGGGCACGATCGGCACATCGACATCGGAAGCGGCAGGGGGCGGCACAACTTGCTCACCGGATTTGACGCGGCGCGCCAACCGTACGGCCTTAGCGACGGTGAGCGGGCCGATCACGCGGCCGTTGACCCAGACTTGGGGCGCTCGTTCGCAGGTGCCGTTGCACTGCCCCAGCCAGAGCCCATACGCATCGTCAGGACCGTTCTCACCGAGGCGACAGCCGAACTCGGCTTCGAGCACGGCCTTGATGGACCCGCCGCCTACGATGCGGCAGCTGGCCCCGCTGCACCAGACGACGAGAGTGCGAGGGGGTGGGATCTCACGAAATTCAGAATAGAAGGTGACGGGCCCATAAACTTGGGCCTCGCTAAGGCGTAGGTGCTTGGCGACGATCGAGATCGCCTCGCGTGGGATCCAGCCGAGTTCTTCTTGCACGAGATGCAGTGCGGGCAGCAGCTGACTATGTTCGCGCGGGAGCGCTTGGATCAGACCGGCGATGCGCTCGATGGGACATGCTCCTTACGATCGAGCTCTTGACGACTTCGCGACGGCGCTTGAGCCAAGTGTACCTGGCGTCCGCCGCCGCCTCGAGAATGGTAGCGGTCCATTATGCATCGGCCGACTCTCTGTCCTCGATGCCGGCAGAGGCGGGAACAAGGAGCGCGTCGACGAAGGCTGCGGGAGCGAACGGGGCGATATCATCAAGGCCTTCACCGGTACCAACGAAGCGCACCGGCAGCCCCAGTTCCCGCGTCACGGCGAAAACGGTGCCGCCCTTACTGGAGCCGTCCAGCTTGGCGAGGCAGACGGCGGTCACTCCCACAGCTTCACGGAAGAGACGGGCCTGACTGAGGCCGTTACGGCCGGTGTTAGCGTCCAGCACGAGCAACACTTCGTGGGGCGCACCCTCTACTCGCCCGGCGATCACGCGACGCACCTTGGCCAGCTCGGCCATGAGGTTTCTCTTGGTCTGGAGGCGGCCGGCGGTGTCGATCAGGACGAGAGCTACGCCGCGGGCAACGGCCGCGTCGAGCGCATCATAGGTGACGGCGCCGGGATCGGCGCCGGGAGCATGCGCGATCACATCGGCTCCAACGCGATCGCCCCAGTGCCGCAACTGCTCCACCGCAGCGGCGCGGAATGTGTCCGCGGCGGCGATGAGGACATCGCGGCCCTCGGCTCCGTATGCGTGAGCCAGTTTCGCAATAGTGGTGGTCTTGCCAGCACCATTAACGCCAACCACGAGTACCACATGGGGAAAGGGAGGTTCGGGTCGATCTCGGCTCACAACCGCAGGGTCCCAGAGAGCGCCGGCGGGGCCATCGGGAGAGTCGCAGTAGTCGGGGGCCTGCAGTAGCGCGATCAGATCATCGCGCAGGCACGCGCGCAGGCCGGTAGCATCGAGAACGGCGGCGGCGCGCAGGCTCTCGATCAGGAAGGCGGCGGTCGGCACGCCGAGGTCGGCCTCGATCAAGAGCTCTTCGAGTTCGTCCCAAAGCTCCTCATTGATCGGGCGGCGGTGCAGCACCGATCCGATCCGTCCGATGACGGAGCGGCGACTGGGAGCGGTCACACGCTCCATACGGCGAGCCAGTTCGGCCGCTTCAGCCTGCTGTACTCCCAGTTCGGGCGGAGTCTTGCGACCGATACGGAGCAGCCTCATTACAGAGCCTCGCCAGCGTCCGCGCGCTACTCAGCGAGATTGAGTTCGGCCAGGCGCACGGAGAGAACACGGCTAACGGAGTCCTCGCCCATCGTGATGCCGTAGATGGTGTCGGCCTGTTCGATCGTGCGGCGGTTATGTGTAATCACGACGAATTGAGTGCGCATGGCCAGTTCCTTGAGCGCAGATACGAAGCGGCCGACGTTGGCCTCATCCAAGGCGGCATCGACCTCGTCGAGGACGCAGAAGGGAGCGGGGTTGACTTCCAGCACCGCGAAGAGCAGGGCAATGGCAGTGAGGGATCGTTCACCTCCAGAGAGCATAGAGAGCGCTTCAACGCGCTTGCCGGGAGGTTGCGCCTCTAGCTCAACGCCTCCCTGATCCCAATCATCGTCAGGGATAGTGAGCTGCGCGCGACCGCCACTGAACATCACCTTGAAGTAGCGTCGGAACTGCTCGTCAACTTTATCAAAAGTCTCGCGGAAGGAGACGCGGAGCAGCCCAGTCAGTTCGGTTTCGACCTCCAGCATGCGTCGCTCAGCATCTTCGAGGTCAGTGACCTGGCCACTGAGATAGGCATGCCGTTCACTAATCTCCTTGTACTCGGCCGCCGCATCAACGTTGACGGTGCCAAGTCGGCGCAAGCGGGCGCGATTCTCCTCCACCAGCTCGCGCAGTTCGTCGTCGGGGAGGCCGGCCATCTCAGGATCGTCGGTGACGGGAACGGGCGCCGAACCAAGAGACCCCTCCGCAAGAGCCTCGTCCGTGATCGCACCATCACCTTGACCGCTGTCCTCACGCGAAGGATCGGGAACGCCGGGACCGCTCTCGAGCACGGTGTGCGTGGCGGAGCGGGTAATACTCATCTGCATGGGAGCGGCAGTACTGGTACCGTCCATCCGCGCCTCTCCTTGGGCCGGGACCGCTCCGGGAAGCCCGTCCAATATGAGAATGCGACCGCGGTCGTCGACATCGAACCCATCGGTACGCATCGTCTCACGTAAGCGCTCACGGGCAGCGTGGTTCTCCTGTAAAGCAGCCTTAGCGTTAAGAAGGGCCCGATCCGCAGTGAGCAGCCCTTTCTGCGAGGCTTGCACGGTCTCGCGACGGGCAGCCTCTATTTCGGCGAGACGGGAAACGGCATCGCTGTCCGGGCTAGCGGCGAGAACGACAGCGTGCTCCTCGCGCAGGTGGGCGAGGTCGCGCTCGCGCTGGACGGCTTCCTCTGCGATCTCGGTCAGCTCACGCTCAACCTCTTGAAGCCGGGCGGTGCGCGCCTGGCGTTGCTCACGCATACGGACTTGGGCGGCCGCGCGTGCGCGCAAAGCTGCTTCAATCGTCTCGTGGCGGCCGGCGAACGTGCTATGGCGGGCCTCTGCCTCTCCGACGAGTTGTGCATACTCGCGACGGCGGCTGTCGAACTCTTCCATCGTAGCAAGGGGCGGCCGTCGGCCTTCGATCGCGTCGCTCTCGGCATCCCGAGTGGCGATCTCTTGACGGAGGCGTGCCTCTTCTTCATCAAGAGTAGCGAGGTGCGCGCGTGCGCGGGCGACCTCAGCCTCAATACTCTCGAATTCGCCGCGCAAGCGAAGCGCTTCAGCCCTGCGGGCAGCAGCATCGTCGATAGCGATCGCGCGTTGCTCAGCCGTGTGCTCGGTTTCGGCTTCAGCGGCAGTGAGTTGGCACTCGATATCGACCAACTCGTCCTTACGCTCTTCATATTCGCCGGATTGCTGTAGAGAACGTTCGAGGTCGGTGATCTCGCCTGGCAACGACTGCAGCTCGCTCTCGCGGCCGAACGAACTGCTCTTGGCCACCTCGCCACCGACGATGGCACCGAGCGGACGCAACAGGTGGCCTTCGCGAGTCACCACACTACTCAACCCCCGCCCAAGGATCTGACGAGCGGTGGCAATGTCCTCCACAACGATGGTGCGACCGAGCACCGTGTCGATTAGGGGGCGAAAGCGATCATCGCACTGAACGAGGTCGGATGCTGTTCCGATGACAGCCGACTCGCGTTGGAGCGCGAGTGGGCTTCGGTGGCGCAGCGTATCGAGCGGGAGCGTGACGATCCGTCCGGCGTGCTCACGCGAAAGTGCATCAATGATCTGGAGCGCTTGCTCTGCGTCATCAAAGACGACGGCGTCCACGTAGTCCTCAAGCGCAGCTTCGATCGCATGTTCGAGGCCACGGGGAACACGCATTAAATGGCGGAGCACGCCGAGCACGCCGGGGATGCCGGTAGGCTCGTCGCCGCGAGGCACGCCGCGACTGCCGAAGAGGGCGCGCAACCCTTGGCGCATGCCCTCGCTTTCCGCCTGCATCGCGCGCAGAATATCGAGCCGGTCACGAGCCGCTTGCAGCCGCCGTTCACGATCGGCGCGAGAACTCTCCAGGTTACGAATGTAAGCGGAAGCGGCGTAGTAGCGCTGAGCCAAGCTCTCGCGGCGCGCGCGCGCCTGCTTGGCGATGGCGGCACCCTCGACACTTACTTCCTCGGCGCGCGCAGCTACAGCCTCGGCCTCCTCCAGTGCAGCTTGCAGAGTTGATCTGCGCGCTTCCGTGATATCGCCGCCGAGGCGCTCGCGCTCAGTGTTGATATGACTCAAGCGCGCGTCGCCTTCAGCTTGGGCTCCGCGGAGGCGAGCGAGGTCTCCATCGATCTCGATCAGCCGACCGCGGATCGCTTCCTGCTCGGCATCGACCCGGGCGAGGCGGTCGCGGGCAGCGTCGAGTGCGCCTTCGGCTTCCGCGAGGGACCGCTCCAAATTGGGGTCCAGTTCGATGTTGGTATCGCGCGCTGCTGCCGCGCCGTCGCGATCGAGCGCACCAAGATCCCGCCGCAGTTCAGCGGCGCGATCAGTCAGCAAGCGCTTGCGCTCATCGGCCAGCGCCTGCTCTTGTTCGAGACGACGGATATGATCGGTGCGGCGGCGCTGCGCGGCGGCGGCGCGCTCAGCCTCAAGGCGCGTCGCGCGCAGCTGGCTCTCGGCTTCCGCCACCGCCGCTTCAGCAGCGCTCACTGCTCTTGCGGCCTCGCTCTGCTGGCGCTCGTGGAGATCGAAGGTTTCGCGTGCGTGCGCGCGATTATTGTCCGTACGTCGCCACTCACGACCATACCAGTCTGCCAGTGCGCGACGAAGGTCGCGTTGGAACTCGGCGTGCTTGAGCGCACGCTTAGCTTGGCGCTCGAGCGCGCGCATGCGAGGTTCGATCTCATCAAGTAGTAGGCGCACTTTGCCAAGATTCTCATGAGCCTCGCCACGTTTGCGCTGTGCCTCTTCAATACGGACACGGTGGCGGCGCACGTCCGCGACCTCTTCGATCAACGCGCGGCGCTCCTCGGGCCGGAGGCGGAGTACTTCCTCGATGAGACCTTGACCCAGGATTGCGTAAGAACTAGGACCAAGACCACTGCGTAGGAAGAGTTCCTGGATATCGCGCAGGCGCACTCTGTTGTTGTTGATGAAGAATTCGGAGTCACCGTTGCGGTGCACACGGCGGGCGACGTTGACCTCGGTGAAGTCGAGCGGCAGCCAATTGTCCTCGTTATTGAGGGTAATCTTGACTTCCGCCATACCAGCAGGTGGCCGCTGATCGGAGCCGGCGAAGATCACTTCCTCCAGACGGCGGGTGCGCATCGCCTTACCACTGTGCTCACCCAGCACCCAGCGCACACCGTCGGTGATGTTGGACTTGCCAGAGCCGTTAGGACCGACGACGGCGGTGATCCCAGGATCGATCTCAACCACCGTCTTACTAGCGAACGACTTGTAACCCTGGATCTCGATCTGCTTCAGGTGCACGATCGCGTCACCCTCGCGAGCCGGCTGGCGCGGCCGCTGGCAGTAAGCGCAGAGCTGCTTCCGCGGCTAATTTCTCGGCGGCCTGCTTGCTCTTGCCATCACCAGTGGCGAGATCGCGGTCTTTCAAACGGACCAACACGGTGAACTCACGTGCGTGGGCGGGGCCGCGTTCGTCGATCGTGTGGTACGTGGGGGTAGCGTGCCAGCGACTCTGGCAGGCTTCTTGGAGGAGCGTCTTCGGATCACGCTCAAAACCAGCGATGGCGATGGCGTCAAGCTCGGCGGCGAGCGCGCGGAGGACGAAACGCTGTGCGGCTCTGAGCCCTCCGTCGATATAGATGGCACCGATCAGCGCCTCGAAGGTACGACCCAAAATGGCAGGTTGCTCGCGGCCGTTCTGCGCGCCGATACCCTTGCCGAGCACGATGTATGAACCAAGGCCATATTGCTCGGCGAGAAGGGCGAGTGTTTCGTTTCGCACGAGAAGAGAGCGCACTTCTGTCAGCCAACCCTCGCCCGCCGCAGGATAATCATCATAGAGACGGCGGGAGATGATCTGGTCGAGAACGGCGTCGCCGAGGAACTCCAAGCGCTCGTTTGATTCGAGAAGCTCTTGGGGGTTCTCATTGAGATAGGAACGATGGAGGAACGCTTGACGCAGCAACGCGGTGTTATCGAAGCGGTAACCAAGGCGGCGGGTGAGAGCGTCCAGGCGCCGACCACTATGAGCACGCGAGAGGGCCGCAGAGTCGAGAACCGCCTGTGCAGTCACGACCAGAGGTCCAGAAGGCTAATCGTCAGCCGCTCAGACACATGCGCAGTTTATCCTCCCCTATCGCGGCACTCGATAGCTCACTATCACGATTCATCATTATGACGAGTACGCATCTTGCTTTGAGATCGGATCTGATCGAGCAGCTCGAACGCACTTCCACGCGGGAAGCGGCGACGCTGACCCGCGTGTGTGTCGACCAGTCGGAGCGCCACGGGGCGGCGCTCTACCTCGTGGGGGGTGCGTTACGCGATCTGCTGCGCGACCAACCAGGTCCAACGTACGAGATCGATTTAGTAGTGGAGGGCAAGGTTGAGGCCATCGCTCGCGCTGCCGCGCAAGCTAGCAAGGCGGAGTTCACGCTCTTCCCGCGCTTCCTGACCGCACGTCTGCAGTTCGGCAGCGCGACCGTCGATCTCGCCAGAGCCCGACGTGAGCGTTACCCCGAGCCGGCAGCACTACCCGTGGTATGGCCCGCAGCGATCGTCGATGACTTGCCGCGGCGAGACTTCAGTGTCAACGCAGTGGCGCTGGCGCTAACGAACGAGCGCCGGGGAGAACTGTTGGATCTATGCGGCGGACTGTACGACCTACGCGCGCGGCGGATCCGCGTGCTCCACACGCACTCATTCATTCACGATCCCACGCGCCTATTGAGAGCCTGCCGCTACGCCGCCCGGTTGGAAGGACGCCTCTCCCACGAAACGATGCGGCTGTTGCGGCGCGACACGGATAAATTGCAGGGGTTGAGCGATGGACGCTTCGGAACAGAGTGGCGCCGACTACTAGAGGACAAGGCAGCAGACGGCGCGCTGCAGCGAGCGGTCAAGTGGGGATTAACAGAAGCAGCGGTGCGAGGCTGGCGACCGCCACCGCGTCTGCTGCGTGCCTGGGCGCGACTGGGTGAGATGGAAAGACGACAGAGCGAGCACTTCTGGGCACTGCAAGGGCTCGTGGAGGAGCCATCGTTGACGCAGCGCGTGGCTAAGCGCTGCGTGCTGCGTCGCAAGGAGCGGCAAGCGTTGGAACACGGCCAGCATTTGCGGCAGCGCCGTTTACAGATCGCGGCACGCGCGCTAGCTCCTCGTGCAACGGCAGCGTTCCTGCGGGAAGAGCCGGAGTCGGTGGTGGAGGCTGCTGCGGCCCTGTGGACGGGGCGTGCGGGGGAGCGTGTGCGGCTGTATCTAGCAGCGTGGCGCAATGTCGAGTCACCACTGAGCGCCGCGGAACTCGCGGCACTGGGTCTGTGCGATGCAGCGCTCGGCACCTGATGTGCTGGTCTCCACGACGCCATGCTCGATGAGAAGCTTTCAGACAGCGCAACCGGGCAGAGCAGGAAGCAAGCAGTACGAAGGCGAATACGCCGAAAGGTGTAGTGCAAAATATCAGATAGAATCGGGCGCGTATGGGAAGGCAGGAACGATGACCAGCACGAGCGAGCGCTGCCATGTATGCAAGGAGGAATCGAACGACTCCAACTCAGCGCACTGCTCACAATGCGGTCAGCGCTTTCATCTGGTGCTGACGAACGCATCCGGCGGTGATGGGAGCGGTGAGACCGGCAAGGACTGTGGGTCGGTTTGGATCGACGAATCCACGATGGCATTGGAGTTCGGCTGCCAGCACTGCCTCGCCCAGTTGGGCGACGAACCCGCGCCAAGAAATGAGACTTCGAACAAGCCTCGCCGTCCGGGACGTGCACGCAGGCAATCAGGGAGCGCGCGCGATATCGTGCGGCGCAAGATCGAATAGCGCGTGCCGCGCCAGCGTCGCCGACGTCGACACCGCCCAGCGGCAACGCGGCAGCGCACCGCCGTGCCTACCACTGATCCAAGAGAAGAGTACTCTGCCCGGCCAAGTGCAAGGCGGCGCGCGTGGTGGCTACCCACCGTTGGGGTGTTCACCGCTTTCTTCGCCGGGTTGTGGCTGGGCGGAACGCTTTCGTTCACAGAGACTGTGAGCGCCGTGGCTCTGATCGCAGGAGCGGTGGGAACGGGAAGCGGGCTTGCACGGCTTGTGCGGCAGGATCTGATCCGGCGGCGCCAGCGGCAGGCTGCGCTGGACCGACAACGCGCTGAGGGCGAGCGGGAACGGCTGCTGCAGGAGCGCGTTTTCTAACATCCTTCGCTTACGAGAGTTCGCGAAGCATCCACATGCCTTCATGATCATCACCACTGTTATGCAGGGCAGTGCTGGCGAGAGCGCCCGGAAGCGGCCGATAGCCGAGACGCAACCAAAAGTAGAGTGCAATGCCGTTGGCAGCGGAGACATGCACGCACGCTCGTGCGGCCCCTGCACGAACAGCAGCACGCTCGATCAGCAAGGCGGCGGCGGCGGCGAGGCCGCGTGCGCGCCAAGCAGGATCGATGGCGAGCCAACCCCAGGTGAGATCGCCTTCTGTGAGTCGCGCCCTGAGCGCGCCTACAGTACAAAGGCCGCCAGGCAAACGCAGGTCGATCCAGAAGGCCGCAGATCCCTCTTGCATCTGGGTATAGAGAGCCACGGGCCGCTCCCTGCCCAAGATCTCATGCTCGGCTGCGGCAAGCCATTCCGGTGGCTCGTCGGCCAAATCTGCAGGGGCAATAGCACGCAGGCGAAGGCGCTTAGAGCGCAAATAACGCGGCCACCGCTCTCCTTCTCCACAAGTCATCGGCTCAGCCACTCTGCGGTGAGGGCACCAAATTCAGCGGCTGGGACACGGCGCTGCTCTGCAGGCGGAAGCGACCCCAGGAAACTCCCGCCGTAGCGCCTACTCGTGATGCGCCCATCCAAGACAGCGACGACGCCACGATCGCCGCATCGTCGGATCAAGCGGCCGAATCCCTGGCGAAAGCGCACAATGGCCTGGGGGATAGCGTACTCGTAGAACGAGTCCTCGTAGAGTTCGGATCGGGCTGTAAAGACGGGATCACTGGGAACGGCGAAAGGGAGACGGGCGATGACGATGAGCGAAACCACGTCGCCGGGGAGGTCGACGCCTTCCCAGAAGGCCGCGCTACCGAGCAAGAGCGCGCGGGGATTGCGAAGCAATTCGGCGACGAGGCGCGCGGGGGAACCATCAATACCCTGTGCGAGAGTGAGAATGCCAGCTTCGGCGAGCGGGCCGCGTACGTCCCTAGCGGTACCACGAAGGGCACCGTGCGAAGTGAAAAGGGCCAGAGCTCGTCCTTCACTAGCAAGGACGAGGTCGATCAGCACCTCGTTGAATGCCTGCTGGAAGCCGGGCTCATTAGGAGCGGGGAAGGCTGTGGGAAGGAGGAGGCGAACAGCGCGGCGGTAATCGAACGGAGAGCCGAAGCAGGCCTCGTCGGCGTCATCCAAGCCGACGAGGCCACGGAGATAGTCAAAGCGGCCTTCGGTGCAGAGAGTCGCACCTGTAAGAATGACCGAGCGCTTGCGCCCGAAGAATTCCTCGGCAAGACGCTCGGCCACATATAGAGGGGCGGCACCAAGCGAGACGGCACCAGTGCGCTTGGAAACGGTCAGCCAGACGATCATGGCATCGTCGGTTTGTGTGAGGAGGCGGCCGCCTACCTCAGTACGGTCGAGGATAAGCCCGCGCAGCTGCTCAACATCGGCCGCGAGCGAGTCGAGTTCGGGTACGTAGAGAGCGGCGTGCTCAAGCGCATCGTGCAGCGCCTCAAGGCGTGCGTCGAGCGCACGGAGCGCGTCCCAGGCGACTTCCCACTGTATCTCGACCTCGCTCCAGGCTGGCTGGGCGCGGCGGCCTGCGGTGAGGCGCAGCCGACGCTCTTGTCCAAAAGCATCGTCTGCCTGATCGGCGGCGAAGCGACGGAGAAGTTCGACGAGTGCATCAAGGGCTTCGTTTACACGAGCGGCGAGAGCTGGGAGAGAGGCTGCGATATCAGCTGCATCGACAGGAGTATCGGCCCCAGCTTTAACGGTACCGAGCTTGCGTACGATCAGGGGTACGAGGCCCACGGGGGCACCGCGAGGGCCGGGACGTTGGATTCGGTCGAGCGGTTCCTGAAAGGATTCAGGGCTAAAGCTCACACCCATGTGTTGAGTGGCGGCGTCCTCCAAGTGGTGCGCTTCGTCGACCACGACGGTGTCGGCGGCAGGAAGAGCGCTGCCACCTGCAGCGAGATCACTGAGCAGCAAAGCGTGATTGACAACGACGATATGCGCCGCTTCCGCGCGCTTGCGCGCTCGTTGTAGGAAGCAGGTGCCGTTGCGCACGAAGGGGCAGCTAGGATCGGACAGGCAATCTTCACTCTCCGCGCTGAAGCGGTTCCAGATCGAATCCTCACCAGGGAGCAGGCGAAGATCAGCGCGATCTCCCGTTTCGGTACTGCGCAGCCAGACGCTGAGGCGAGCGAGGAGTCCTGCATCAGCTGTGGTATTGGTGTCAGCGAGACGTTCCGTCGCGACGCGACGGCGACAGAGGTAGTTGCGACGCCCTTTGAGTTCAGTGACGCGCAGTTGGGCAGCGGCCTCGCCGCCGATCGCGTCCGCGATCAGGATCCGCAGGGCGGGAATGTCCTTGCTCAGCACTTGCTCTTGTAGGTTGATTGTGTTCGTACTGACGATCACGCGTTGGCCTTCACGTAGCGCATGAAGAGCGGCTGGGACGAGATAGGCGAGCGTCTTACCCGTACCGGTGCCGGCCTCAACCACGAGGTGGCGGCCTTGAGCGACGGCGGCGGCGACGGCGCGGGTCATGCCGACCTGCTCCGGGCGCTGCTCGAAGGTGCCGAAGATCTCTGGGTGAGCAGTGCCGAAGGCGAGCGTGTCGAGTGCCAGAGTAATCTGCTCCTCCGGGGAGGGGAGAACAGTAGTTTCTCCCGCTAGACTGGGCGGGGGGCCGTCCCAACTCGGCAGCGGCGCTGATAGCGTGGGTGAAGCTTCCTTATCCCTCCGAGGAACGGGAGTCGCCGGGCGGCGCGTTGGCGGGGGAGGCGGCACGCCAGTGGAGTCCGCTGTGGAGAGTGAACGCAGAAGCTGCGCCAACGGCCAGTCAGCGCCGGCACCAAGCACGACGAGGTCTCTCAGGAGATCCGGTGGGAGCGCGCGAGCCTGCTGGACCAGCACCAGGAAGACACGACGGCTAGTCTCAGCGTCGGCGAGGGCGCGGTGGTGGGTGCTCGCGCCAACGCCGAGACGCGCTGCCACCGCTTCCAAATTGTGCTTGCGCTCGCTGGGGGCGAGAAGCGCCGAGAATTCGAAGGTGTCAAGTGCAAGACCCGGCGGCTCGACGCCGGCGCGAGCGAGGAACTCCAAGTCGAAAGCGATGTTGTGGCCGACGATCGCAGCGTCGCCAAGGAAGTCCTCAATGTCGAGGCGGACAGCGTTGAACGAGGGAGCACCATGGAGCAGCGCAGGGGTGATGCCGGTAATACGGACCACGGCTTCTGGCAGGGGAATACCCGGGTCGACGAGTGTCTCGTATGTCTCGGAAGCCCCCGTGAACGTGAAGCGGACAGCGCCGAACTCAGTAATGCGGTCGTGGCTCGGGTCGAGTCCGGTGGTCTCGACGTCGAGGGCGACAAAGTCTGCGAGCTTCGGTACCGCGGAAGCGGGAGCGCGGGAGGCCACACCTTCCCCTACCTAGACGCGAACGAACGGCGCGCACGATTAGCGTAGCGCGCGCGGGCGCATAGTCACGCCTCTGCGAGATGGGGCAGGAGCCAGCCGAAGATAGCGGCGAAGAAGATCGCGGAGACGAGGACGCGCCGCGTCCACGCAGGCTGCACAACCCAGGCCGCGACGGCGCCACCCGCCGCGAGCATGAGGACGGCAATAGTGAAAGCGAGGCTGGGGCTGCCGAGGCCGCCACCAGTATCGCGCAGCGCCCAGTAGATGGCGCCGAAGACTAAACCAACGATCCCCCAGCTCGTCTGCGCGACGAGCGCAACGCCGGCAAAGGCTGCCGGTAGCGAGGCATTATCTGGAAATTGAGCCTGCAGGCGACGGCTCCAGCCAAGGAGCGTCCGTGGGCTCATGGCGAGGAGAATGAGCGCAAGCAAACCGAATGCGTAGCCTGCTACGAAGCCGGATAACAACGACTCCATTAAGCAGTGCGCACCACGAGCCGACGCCTAGGCATTGGTGGGGACCGGCAGCACGGATTCGACAGCGCAGGCCGCGCGCGGAAGTGGCCGCACGATGGTCGTGAAGGGAACGTCTTCAAGATCAGGAGGGTTAAGCAAGAATAGCGATGGTCCAGCACCAGCCAGATGGGGAAGTGATCGGGCCTCGACGGCGAAGCGGCGGCGCGCGGCGCGCAAACCAACGAAAACCTCATCGGCTACTCGGTCAAAGGTATTGACGAGGTCCTCAGAGTGCAGCGGGAGTCCCTTCCGAAGACGGGTAGCTAGTGCGCGCGATCGATCACCACTGCCAAAATGCGGCGGCCGGAGTGCGCTGAACATGGTCGCCGTCTTGCGCTCGGGGCGGGGCAACTCAGGGGTCCAGATCACGCCCTTCCAAGTGGCGCCCGCATGATCCGGGAGTGGAGTGAGTCGCTCACCGCGACCTTCCATCAGCACAGCGCCAGCCGCATGAAAAAGCGGCGCATCGGAGCTGACCTGCGCAAGCAGTTCGATCGCGGTGGCGTCGCTCAGGGGCAGCTTCCAGAAGGCGCGGGCGAGTCGGAGGAAGGCGGCGGCATCGGAGGAACCTCCACCGAGCCCAGCAGCAATCGGAATGCGCTTAACGACGTGCACGGCGGCACGGTCATCGATCACGGCGGGGCCGTAGTTTTCGATCAGCAGGTCCCAGATCCGGGCAATGAGCTCGCCTTCAGCGGGCAGCGACAGGGAGCGCTGAAGAGCGTCCGACATCTCGAACCGGAGGCTGCGCTCAGGAGCGGGGGCGATCGTGATCGTATCGCAGAGATCGACTGTTTGGACGACGGAGATGAGATCGTGAAAACCATCGTCACGGCGTCCGAGGACCTCAAGCGTGAGATTAAGCTTGGCTGGCGCAACAGTACGGAGCGCGGTGGTGATCACGACTGATTCAGGTTGAGATCGAGAGGCTTGGGAGCCGGCGCGCCAGCGCGCTCGCGCGTCCAGGCGAGTGCGGCCCACTCGTCGAGTGTGAGCGTGCCTGCACGGCGGATCGGATCGACGCCACTCGCACGCAGCCATGCTTCGGATTCAGCGGCCGGGATAGAGAAGCCGAGAGAAAGCGCGTTGCGGAGCTGTTTGCGCGGGGCGCGGAAAGCGGCCCGTGCAACCTCGAAGAAGCGAGCCTCAGAAGGGAGTGTTACCGGCACAGTGTCGCGTAGAGGGATGAAAAGCACGGCCGATCGCACTTGAGGAGGCGGCTCGAACGCGGCGCGGTCCACGGGGAAGAGGAGGCGCGGATCGGCGTAGAGCTGTACGGCAAGGCTGAGCAAGGAACGCTTGCCAGGCGGAGCCACGACTTGCAGCGCCACCTCATGCTGGATCATGATCAACATCCAGCGCGGACGATGCTCGGGTTGTGAGAGGAAGCGGCGAAAAATAGGCGCGGTGATAGCGTACGGCAGGTTGCCGACGAGTCCGTAGGGTGGAGCAGCGCCCAACTCCCTGAGGATCCGGGTAGGTGCCAACTCGAGGATATCCCCCTGCACGAGGCGGGTGTTGGGGTATGCACTCAGCGCACGGGCGGTGGAGCGTGAGAGTCGGAGGTCGAGTTCGATAGCGGCCAGGGTGCGGCCCAACTGAGCCAGAGGCAGAGTGAGCGCGCCATCGCCGGCGCCGATCTCGATCAACGGCAAGCCATCGTCCGGGACAGCGGCGAGGACACGGTCGAGAACGGCCGCGTCGCGCAGAAAGTGTTGGCCAAGGGGGGGCTTTCGAGACCTACGCACCACGCGCTTGCGCTGCGCAGTGCGTCCCTTCTGCACCCTATCCCGCTGTTGTCCCCTCTTGGACGGCGCAGTCACTGGCACAGCAGCTCCTCCGTCGAACCGGTCCAGTTTGTTAAAAATGGCCGTGCACCCGCCTTCGAACGCCGCCACGGGCTTGTCGCGACCAGCCAACTCAGCCCAGGCACTCCCGTGGCACCCGAAAGCTGCTACTTACCGCTGCTTCCTCTCGGATCTGACGGGGTTCGTAGCGTCTCGCCGCACGGGACCCAAGCTTCAGCGCCGCTTAGCCGCGCCAGTTTCCACAGTGGACGCCCTCAGGCGGGAATTCGACCCCGCTAAAGCGGATTGCGGGTCCAGGGCACCGCTAGCTCCCCGCCTAGCACGACCGTGATCAGAGTATCGGAAAAGCGCCAGACAAGGCGCGCATCTGAAAAAACAGCCTATCCAAAGCGTCGATGCGAGCCGACATATAGCAACTACCTACACCACGAGCAAACCAGTACAGCAGTGGAAGGGCAGAGGTCCTATAGAATTGTAAACTCAGAGCACAAACGCTAGCCGCTTTCGGCCTGCGGCCGCGGGACGCGCCGTATAGATCTGATGGGAATGAGAACTTAACGACAATGCGAATCGTATCGCTTGGATTCTCTCTCCCCGATCCGCAAGTGGATAACCACTCGGTCGCGAACGCGCCGGCGCTATTCGAATACGACGCGTGTGTGATCGATCCAGCAGCGCTCTCACGGCAGATCGAGGAGCTTGCCGCAGGAGCTGGCGCGACAAGCGGTGGAACCTATCAAACACCGAGCGGCACGCCAGTGCTGCCCGGTGCTAGCGGCGCCTTCCATTTTGGCCTCGGCGAGCTGTTGGAGCAGCGCCGCCGTGAGTTGCAGCTGCTGCTGGAGAGAGGTGGGGTGGTGGCGGTATTCGGCTACCCAACTGTGCCGCATGCCGCAGTGTCGACGCTCCCAGGAGCCGATCGTTACACGATCCTGCCGGCCCCGCCCGGGGTCGTCTACCGCCCGCCACAACTGCTGGCCGGTGCGGGCGGCGGAACCTTCGCACCACTCGATCGCGCACACGCATTCGCAGCCTACTTGGACGATCTCGCCGGACGGCTGCGCTTCCAGGCCTGGTGGGACGTGAACGCGATCAGCGGCTTCCAAAACGTGGGCACGGTGCTGGCGCGCAGTCAGGGCGGCGCGGCCGTGGCCGTGGAGTTTCAGGCGCTGGCAGGCCGAATAGTTTTCCTCCCACCGCCTAACACCGAGCCGCGCGGCGCCGCACGGCGAAATGTGACCGAAGCGCTGCTGGAAAGTCTGCTGCGCAGCCTCGAGAGTCCAGAGGAGGAAAAGGCGCCGCCGTGGCTCAAGAAATATGACTTGCCAGACCTGCGCGACTTGCGCGAGACGGTTGAGCAGGCGGAGCAGACCTTCGTGGAAGCAGAGAGACACCTGCAAGAAATGCGAGCGGCGCTGACCGACGCGGCGCGCTACCAAGGATTGCTGTGGCGCGAAGGGCGATATGCCTTCGAGCCACTGGTACGGGATGCGTTCCGGGCACTGGGCTTCACGGTGACGCCCGAACTCAGGGAGCCAGCCGAGCTAGCCGACGGCGATGAGATCGCCCTGCTGGAGGTGGACGCGTCGTCGCACACGGTCAAAGAGTCGAGTTACTTCCAGCTGCAGCGCCGGATCGAAAAAGAGTTCATCAGCAGTGGGGTGTTGCGCAAGGGCGTAATCGCCGTCAACGGAAAGCGGCTCCTGCATCCGAAGGATCGCGGCGAGGCCCTGTCCCAGACCTTGATCAACGCCAGCGCAAACTTCGGCTACGCGCTCATCACGGGTGAGGCGCTGTTCCAACTGGTCAGACATGCACTGGAGGGCGCCGACGCGGAGACCCTGGCGGCGATCCGCCGCACCATCCTGGACGCAGAGGGTCTCGTCGTGATCGAAGAGGCGGCGGAAGGAGAGAGCGTGACCGAGGAGCCGGAGCCCGCGCTCGAGGCAGAAGGAGCGAGCGTGATCGAGGAGCCGGGGCCCGCGCTCGAGGTAGAAGGAGAGAGCGTGGCCGAGGAGCCGGGGCCCGCGCTCGAGGTAGAAGCCGCAGAGCCAACGTCAACGCCACCGCTCCCGCAAGCGACTAGCACGAGCCGATCCAACGAGAGCAATGGCTCCGACGGAGCGGCCGAGACGCCTCTACCGGTAGCAGCGGAAGAGGCAGGGTCCAGCTAGGTACGCGCTTTGCGGGGTTTCGAGTCACTTAATCGCAAAACGGACAGAAACGCCTCCTGCGGGATCTCCACGTTGCCGACGCGCTTCATGCGTCGCTTGCCCTCGGCTTGCTTCGCCAGCAGCTTGCGCTTGCGAGTGACATCACCGCCATAGCACTTTGAGAGCACATTCTTGCGAGCCGCTTTGACCGTCTCGCGGGCGATTATGCGGCCGCCGACGGCAGCTTGCAGCGGCACATCGAACAGTTGCCGCGGAATGAGCGAGCGCAATCGCTGGACCAAAGCCCGACCGCTCACATCGGCGCGGGCGCGGTGGACGATGCTGGAAAGCGCGTCGACCGGCTCGCCGTTGACCAAGATCTCCAGCTTGACGAGCTTCGCGGCACGGTAGTCGATCAGGGTGTAGTCGAGGCTGGCGTAGCCCTGCGTTCCCGACTTCAGCTCGTCGTAAAAGTCAACCAGGATCTCGGCCAGGGGCGCTTCGAACTCCAGAAGAACGCGCTGGCGACCAGCATCCACGGCAGAGACATCGCGATCGATATATTCCATCTTGTCGAAGCGGCCCCGGCGACCGATTACCAACTCCATCACAGTGCCGACGTAGCTGTTGGGCGTGATCACGCTGAGGCGCAACCAGGGCTCGCGCACCTCACTGATGCGGCTGGGGTCCGGCAGATCGGCCGGATTATCGATCCGGCGGACGGTACCGTCGCTGGCAAGGACTTCGTACTCAACAGAGGGCGCAGTGAAAACTAGCGCGATATCGTACTCACGCTCGAGACGCTCCTGCACGATCTCCATATGGAGGAGGCCGAGAAAGCCCATACGGAAGCCAAAGCCCAAGGCAACCGAGGTCTCTGGCTCGTAGTGGAGGGAGGCATCGTTGAGACGCAGCTTCTCCAACGCCGCCTTGAGCGCCGGATACTCACTGGATTGGGCAGGATACAGGCCAGCGAAGACCATCGGCTTGGCCTCGGTGTAGCCAGGCAGGGGCTGGGCAGCAGGCCTCGCCACGCTGGTCAGCGTGTCACCAACGCGCACGTCGGCGACATCCTTCAAGCCAGTGGCGACGTAGCCGACCTCGCCGGCGTCGAGGCGAGAGCGCGCCGCGAGCTCCGGCGTGAATGTGCCGAGCTCGAGCGGCTCCAGCTTGCGCTGCCGTTGCATGAGACGCAGCGGCGCGCTGCCAGCGATCCCCCCATCCACCACGCGCACGTAGGCAAGCACGCCCTTGTACGCATCGTATTCAGAGTCGAAGAGAAGAGCGCGGAGCGGAGCGGCTGGGTCGCCTGCGGGCGCCGGCAGGCGCTGGATGATCGCCTCGAGCAACTCGGGCACGCCCGATCCCGTCTTGGCGGAGAGAAAGAGGATCTCGCCCTCGCTGAAGCCGATCACATCGACCAGCTCGCGCATTACCTGCTGGGGCTGTGCGACGGGAAGGTCGATTTTGTTGACGACGGGGATGATCGTGAGGTCTTGCTCCAACGCCATGTACGCATTGGCAAGTGTCTGCGCTTGAATGCCCTCGCCAGCATCGACAACGAGCAGCGCGCCTTCCACCGCGGCGAGTGAGCGCGAGACCTCGTAGGTGAAATCCACGTGGCCCGGGGTATCGACCAGATTAAGCTGGTACGCGCAGCCATCGCGCGCGGTGTAGGCCATGCGTACAGCACGGGCCTTGATCGTGATGCCTTTCTCGCGCTCGAGCTCCATGGAGTCGAGGAGCTGCGCTGCCATCGCGCGCTCGGCGACGGTCTCGGTGAGTTCGAGCAGGCGATCGGCCAGAGTCGACTTGCCATGATCGATATGGGCGATAATGCTGAAATTGCGAATGCGATCGCGCTGCATGACGCCTCGAATCGGGCCACTAAGAGATGAAAAGCTTGGACAGGAAGCTGTGGTCAGTACTGCCCCTGCGTTGTGATTCGCAGCCTTCTTCTTAGCATTCTAAAAAGAATAGCCGTCTGGCGCCGCGCCGGAGCACGGGAGCGGCCTCCAACGGTGAACCCAACTTTCTAAGCCCAAGCGCGAGTAGCGGTCGCTCCGGGTGCGAGCAAAGGCGACTGCGGACCTGTTGGGTCTGTTCAGCCTCGACACCTTCTTTCGCATAGTGATCACCCTCTTGGTTATCGCCGACTTCGACCTGGCCGGGAGGCTCGACCTTGCACTCGGCCCACTGATCTTCGACGAGTTGGCGGTCCAGGGTGATGCGGATCCAGGGTTATGGTTTACCTCTTCCTCATCCTGGTGATCGGCGGCCTCACCATCGCGATGTCGCCGCTACCGTGATCGCGTTTTACCTGTGGCTACACCGAGCGTCGGCGAAGCTCGTGACGTTGGGAGCCCACGAGCAACGGTTCTCTCCAAAGCGGGGGTGGCGTAGTGATGCGGCCCGATTCTGTGGTGGCTGTGGCCCTATCAAGTGATGCGGGATCTGTAGAAGGCAAGCCATCCGCACAGCACCGGCAGCAATCAAGCCGCTGGGAACGATACCCGTATCACCACTGCTCGGTTGGTGATGGCCGGCCTGGTTGGCAGGAACGATGACCTCGCGCGTCATGTTAATGCCCCCATAGAGTTAATGCCCGCCACAGAAGCAGGCATTCTCGTTCCGGCAGCTGGGCCCCTGGTGGTTGTCTCGGACGCCTTGGTATCCGTGCCGTTGTCACACATTATGTCAGATCAAGAGGGGAAGCTCGCCCGATTGGACCGGTAGCTCAGACCGGTCACGCACGTTCCTCCGCAAAATCCGGAGCGCTGACAGACGAAAGAACTCATCCGCAGCCCTCGCTATCAGCGTGCACCTGCCGTTCATATTGATACGACTGGGTCTCTCCGTCATCCTGCTGGCCACGTGCCAATTTCCTGAACGGCAAGCGCGCTCATCCTCGTCCTGAGCCTTCCTGAAGGTAGCTTGCTCCAGGAATTCCGTCACAATCCCTTTGCCTACACCACTCATGTCCAAAATGCGTCACTTCTACAAATCCCAGGATCTCTCCGGAGATGTCTTCGGCGGGGTTACGGCGGCCGTGGTGGCGTTGCCGGTGGCGTTGGCCTTTGGCGTGGCGTCGGGCCTCGGGCCTCGGGCCTATCGCCGGCCTCTACGGCGCGATCGCCGTCGGTTTCTTCGCGGCGGTCTTCGGTGGGACGCCCTCTCAGATCTCCGGCCCCACTGGGCCAATGACCATCGCCATGGCGGTGGTCGTCACCCAACACGCCGACAATCTTCCCGAAGCATTCACCATCGTCATGCTGGGCGGGTTGCTTCAGTTCGCCTTGGGCGCGCTGAGAGTCGGCAGTTTTATCGCCTACACGCCCTACTCCGTGATCTCCGGATTCATGTCCGGCATCGGCATCATCATCATCGTGATCCAAATCCTGCCATTGCTCGGCACCCCCACCGTCCCGGGCGGGCCGCTCAATTCCGTCCGCGCCTGGCCCGAGGCGGTGACAAATCTCAACCCGGACGCCCTCGCCGTCGGCGCCATTGCACTGACGGTCTGCATCTTCTGGCCTCGCAAACTCCGCAAATTCTTGCCCGCCCCTCTCGGCGCATTGATCGCCGGCACTCTTTTCGCGCTCGCCTGGTTCGGTGATGCCCCCATCATCGGAGCGGTACCGACGGGCTTGCCCGACTTGCAACTGCCGGAACTCGCGCCCGGGTTCCTCGCGGACGCCTTACAACCGGCTTTCATCCTCGCTCTCCTCGGCTCCATCGACAGCCTGCTGACCGCGCTCGTAGCCGACTCCCTCACCCACATACGGCACAAGCCCAACCGTGAACTCATGGGCCAGGGGCTGGGCAACTTGATCGCGGGCCTGATCGGCGCCCTTCCCGGCGCCGGGGCCACCATGGGCACCGTAGTCAACATCCGCGCCGGAGGCCGCACTCCGCTCTCCGGCGTCTTGCGCTCGGGCATCCTGTTAGCCCTGGTATTGGGTATCGGAGAGGTCACCGAGCCGATCCCGCATGCCGTCCTCGCCGGCATTCTCCTGAAAGTCGGCTGGGACATTATCGACTGGCGTTTCCTCACCCGTATTCGCCACATCCGACGCGACTACATCCTGGTGATGATCACCACCCTGGCCCTCACGGTGTTCGTCGATCTCGTGACGGCCGTCGCCCTGGGGCTCGTCGCCGCAGGAATCGCACACTCCAAGGAGTACGAACGGCTCGAGCTCGACAACGTGGTGTCCGTCCCTCTGCTGGACCAAACATTCTTTCCAAACCAGGCGGACGCAGCCGAGGCGGATCCTTACCTAGCCCGCGCCGGGCTCGTCGCCTTGCGGGGGCGCTTCTCCGTCGCCTCCGCCAATGAGTTGGTCCGGGTGATCGGCGCCGACATTCGGGAACACGAGGTCGTGATCCTCGACTTCTCAAAGGCCACGCACATGGACGACAGCGCCGCCCTGGTCATCGAGCAGCTCATCGAAACCGCCGGCGAAGAGAGTACGGAATGCATCGTGATGAACCTCTCCGCCTCCGTCGCCAAAACCCTCCACGCCCTCAACGCTCTCAAACAGGTTCCCGGGGAACACTTCGTGGACAACCTGGACGAGGCAAGACTGCTCGCGAAGAGCCTGCTTCACGACTGAACTCAACGCCTTACGGTTCATTCGACCAACTCGAAATGCTTGCGCGTGCCCCACGGGCCGTCGAAGAAACTCGCCAGCCGATTCTCAAGAATGGACTCGTGCTGCTTCTGCGCAGCAACGAAGAAAGCGCGCGACGTTCCCCTGCGGTACCGCAGTGACCACAGGCGGCAGGCCGGACGAAGGCTCGAACGCAGGGTCTTGGAAACGCGGCGGATCTGCTGAACCGCTGTGCCGTGGCGGCTCAGGTGATGGTAGATGACGAGGCTTTGGCCCCGCTCCGAGAAACGGCGCAGTTCGTCGAGCCGCACATGCTTGGGACCTTTCACGTCCCAAGGGTTCACCGTCTTCGCGATGCCGCTGGCTGGGTCGGAGACGCCGTTGTCGGGATCGAAGAAAACCAGATCCGACTCGGCGGTGACTTCGAGAGCTTCTTCGATCCAGTTTTCGCGGATTGCCTGTCTTGCAGCTCGCGACGAGCCGGGTGCGTAGAACAGGCTGCGCTCACAGAATGCCGTGTCGCCGGGCAGGATTCCCCTGCGGCGGACCGCGGCGATACCACGGCTGTCTTCGGCCACCAACTGGCGAAGCGCCTGGTAGAGCAGGGGATCGCAGGCCTGAAACCTGGAGTAGTTACCCGGGGTACCGGCAAGGTAGTCAGTGAATTTACCGTCGGCGTTGTGAGCTTCGTCCGGGTAGAGATACCAGACGACACCCAAGCGCAACGGCACATCAGAGCTGCGATCAGATCGCAGTCCGGAAAGGGACCGCAACAGCCCGTACTTGCCAAAGTCCCCGATATCGCCGACGTAGCGGTTTTGCACTTGGCCTCGACTCCCTTCCCGAAAACTTCGCGGCGATCGCCTGCCGTTTCATAAGCCACTGCAACACAGGATCGGGCTAGGGTGCTAGCCCCAGGAATGCCGGCAAGGTGTGGGAACGGCGTCGTGAGCAGACAAACGCAAGCATATCTGTACGCGGGGGGCGCGATTCTCCTGTGGTCGACCGTCGCGTCGGCGTTCAAGGTGTCGCTGCGGTACGTCGAGGCGCCGCACATGCTGCTCTATGCGGCGCTCGTTTCGACGGCGGTGCTGCTCATCGTCGCGATCTGGCAGCGCAAGTTGGGAGAGGCGCTGACCTGTTCACCGAAGCAGTATCTCCGCTCGGCGGCTCTCGGTTTCCTCAACCCGTTCCTGTACTACCTCGTGCTGTTCGAGGCCTACGACCGCCTGCCCGCCCAAGAGGCGCAGCCGCTCAACTATGCCTGGCCCATGGTGGTCGTCATCCTCTCAGTGCCGTTACTCAAGCAATCCTTGGGCCGGATCTCCTTGGCCGCGATCGCGGTGAGCTTCTGCGGCGTGCTCGTGATCGCGACACGCGGCGATCTGCTGGCTTTTCGCTTCAGCGACCCCGCCGGCACAGCGCTGGCGGTCGGCAGCGCGTTCATATGGGCCACGTTCTGGTTGACCAATGTCCGGGACGACCGCGATGCGATCGTCAAGCTGCTGTTGAACTTCGTCTTCGGGCTGGCGTTCGTGAGCGTCGCGGCATTCGCGCTGGCCGGCCCGCCTCCGTTGGACCTGCGCGGCATCGGGGGATCGGCGTACGTGGGCGTCTTCGAAATGGGTCTGACCTTCGTGCTCTGGATGCGCGCGCTGTCGCTCTCCCGGACGACCGCGCAGGTCAGCAACCTCGTCTATCTCTCGCCGTTTCTCTCGCTCGTCTTCATCAGCGTCATCGTCGACGAGACGATCTTGCCGTCGTCGGTGATCGGACTGCTGCTCATCGTCGGTGGAATCGTCATCCGCCGCTTCGATCGGACGGTGTCACGGCCGACCTGAACCCCCTCAAGCGCTGGCGCGCCCCGGCTGGCGCTCGTCTCGAAGCGTGGTGGTGGGGAAGAGGAGACTCGAACTCCTACGCCTTGCGGCACACGATCCTAAATCGTGCTCGTCTACCAGTTCCGACACTTCCCCATGCCGCGCGGATCGACTTTCCACAGCTTTTCGGCCCCTGACGGCGATCCCGCGGCGCGCCGCCAGCGGCAGTGGCTCACACCGCCTCGAAGCGTGGTGGTGCGCCGCGTAGGACTCGAACCTACAACCGCCTGAATAAGAGAATCAACTCCCCCCGTCGGGCTGTCCAGGTAGCGCCGGTTCCCGCTTCGGATAGCCTGAAGTTCCCAATTTAGTTATCTTACGTAAAGTTTGAGGACTCTTCTGCCTATCCGGCTGGCTGGCGCGGGCCGCAGCTAGGAGCCAGGGACAGTTTTGAGGCTCACGCTGGACGGACGCCGAGCGCCAGGCGCTCCGGAAGCTCTACGCTGAGCACGGTCGAGGAGCCGCCGGGCGGCTGTTCGTCGAGGCCAACCCACACCGCACGCTCGACGCGGCGCGCTACCAGATCGACACAGCGATCAGGCCCGCCGCCCTCGAGGGGGAGCAGTAACCAGTGACGGACTACCGCATAGCCACGGTCAGGAACGGGGCGATCCTCTGGCGGATCGCCCGCACTGGCCTTTCCCGCGACGCCGATTGCTACTTCATCTACGTGGGCTGGCGCGACAGGAGCACCGGCGAAATGAGCATCCTCAGCGTGCGCTGCACCCACTGCGGGCGGCACCTCGAGGGCGATGACGGGGGCGTCCTGACTGCCCTCCCCAAGGGCGAGGCGATGGGCGACCACTGGCATCCCTGGACGGCCCCCTGCCTCGACGCCGACGCCGATCGCTGTGCGGAGGCGATCCGCCAGGGGCGAAAGCCAGCCCAGCCAGCGCCCGAGGCCATGACCATGCTGGAGCGCTGGCGCATCGACGACCTTACCTGCGCGCTGGTGGAGGACTAAACCAGCGACCACGGACGAGGGGAGGGCCCGGCTGCTCCAGATGGGGGAGTGGTGAGCCGCGTAGAACTCGAACCTACAATCGGCTGATCAAGAGTATTCGCTCAACCGCCTTGGGAGCCCGAGGCCGGGTCCGCGTCGGGCTATCAAAGCGAGTACCAGCTGATTCTGGCCCGTCCCCCGCCGCCCGCGCCTCCAAAGGAGTGGCACGGGAGTGGCAAAGCGACGCGACCCCCTTGACGAAGGAGCCCATGAACGCTCTCTATCAGCGGGTTCACTCGTTCGCGGGAACTCGCTCAACTCCCAACCGCTGTGATGATCCAGGTTCCGTCGGCTTGTCGGCTGGCCTCGAAGTTGTACGGAACACCGTTGACTTGTGCATCCTGGAGGGAGATTGAGGTCCCGGATGTGAAGACCAGGAAGTGTCCGCGTCCGGCGCTGTCCACCGAGAACTCGGCCGACGTACCCGGGTAGGCGCAACTCTCGCCAGCACTGACCACGAGGCCGACAGTGCAATCACCGTCCGTGGAGGTTGGGGGTGGTGATGGCGTGCTTGAGGACGGTTCGGGCGCCTCTCCAGGGGGAACACTCGCGGCCCCGGCGAGGAGAATTTGCACAATCTCCGTATAGCCTTCTTCGCTTGCGATATCGAGCGGACTTACGTCATTGAACTGATCCAGTTTCTGATTAGGGTCCGCGCCTGCATCGACGAGAATACGCACCATCGCCTCGTCTTGAGCCTTGACCGCAAGGCTCAAGGGTGATTCGTCATAAAATTGTTCCGTGTCGATGACGTTGGGATCTGCCTCCGCGTCGAGGAGAATCTGCACGATATTTGTATCGCCCAGTCCAACCGCATAGGTCAAGTGGGTCCCAACCCGAAAGGCAGGATTGATCTTCTGGTTGGGATCTGCGCCTGCGGCGATCAGGTTCCGCAACAGGTCTTCGTTGGCAGCCTTAATCGCCAGACTCAGTGGCGTCTGGTTGTAGAACTGTTCCGTGTCGATGACGTTGGGATCCGCCTCGGCGTCGAGGAGAATCTGCACGACATTTGTGTCGCCCAGTCCAACCGCATAGGTCAAGTGGGTCCCAACCCTAAAGGCAGGATTGATCTTCTGGTTGGGATCTGCGCCTGCGGCGATCAGGTTCCGCAATAGGTCTTCGTTGGCAGCCTCAATCGCCAGACTGAGTGGCGTCTGGTTGTAGAACTGTTCTGTGTCGATGACGTTGGGGTCCGCATCCCCGTCGAGGAGAATCTGGACGATCTCGTCTTCATTCAACCCAATGGCATAGGTGAGGTGTGTCCCGACCCTGAATGCGGGATTGATTCTCGTATCAGGGTCGGCACCAGCATTTATGAGAATTTGTACTATTCCTGAGTCCCCGCGCCCAATTGCAAGGCTGAGTGGTGTTTGATCGTAAAAGTAATTGTCGCTCACCCGGTCCAAGTATTGTGGGCATGAGGCAGCGATAACTCTGACAAGCTGAGTGTTAGTCGCATGCACCGCACTATGCAGGGGGGAATGTCCTGATGCCTCGATGCACGTGTAGGTGGGGAGCGCTGCCAGGGGCACCGCCACGCGCACGGCATTGCTCTGGTGGAAGTTGCCCGAACTGCTCAAGGCCGACATGTCCAGGGGTGTGTTCAAGGTCCGCCAGCTGCCGCCCTCGGGACGTGTGCTGACATACAATAGGGATGGGTCAGCGACGAGACGCCACACGGTCACGTCGACGTTCGCTGCTCCGCCACCCGTCAGAGGCACCCGCACCCGCACGGCATTGCTCTGGTGGAAGTTACCCGAACTGCTCAAGGCCGACATGTCCAGGGGCGTATTCAAGGTCCGCCAGCTGCCGCCCTCGGGACGTGTGCTGACATACAACAGGGATGGGTCAGCGACGAGACGCCACACGGTCACGTCGACGTTCGCAGTCTCGGGCTCAGGGGGCTCCTCTTGGGCGGCGACACTGGTGAGGGTCGAGACGGCCAACACCATGGCCAACACCATGGCCATCACTCCGAGCGTCCACTTTCGCACGTTAGCCTCGCTTCACTGGCGAACTGCTCCCCGCTTGTAATGAAATTTACCGCGGAAGCAAGTACGACCGGACTATATGGAGCACCGTTGGTGCTGGCAAGAAGTGCCTGGACGGTTCTCACCCCCCCGTGGGGGATTCCCGAAGGGTGGCTGGGGTTCCGTACGATCGTCCCGCCGTAAGAGGCACACGACGACGTAGCGACGACTCACGAGTCAGGTACCAAGCGATAGAGGCTTTTGAGACGGCGCTCGTGCCGGTTTTGTATCCCTCCCCCGGAAGGTATAATTCCCGCCGCAAGGAGGCACCTATGCCAGACGCAACGAATCCTTCACCAGGTTCATCCACGACGGAACTGCCCGATCGCCCTCAAGACGGGCTTGAGGGCCTTCTAAACGCATTGAACTGGCTATTCAACACACGCGTGGGGCATGGCGTTCTCGCATTGCTTGTGGGGATCATCGCCACCTTGATCACCTGGGGCCTCGCTAGCGCCTTTACGCAGGTCGACGATCTTCCAACGACGACCCTGACCATCTCGCTCTACATCATCGCGGGCGGCATCTGGGCCCTCCTCTTCCTCTGGGCCGTGCGACCACGCTAAGACCGTCGCTCAAGTTCCCAGATCCGCCACATGGCGCTTCCTCGCGAACGTATCTGCTAGCGCGATCGGGCCTCGACGAACAACCGGGCGGTCTCACTCCCCAAGGCTATGGACACGCGGTAGCAGACGAGGATTACGATGCCGGTCGGCACCGACTGGCCACAGCAGCCCCGCCCCACGGGAAAGCCGACGAGGTGGCTAACTAGGCCTTTTGCTGAGGTTACGGTCGATCTGATAGCGTGCACCTTCGAGCGTCCGGTGTGGGTGGGCCTCGACGAATAGCCGCGCGCCCTCGCGTCGACCGTGCTCGTAATAGAGGCCTTGCAACTCCTCACGCTCCGCGTCCGTCCAGCGCGACCCGAACGTGGTTCCCGGTTCCTCGTTGCGCCCAGCGGCCGCCAGTCGCTTCCGCGCGATCAGGGCCTCGCGCTCCAGCCTGCCGCTGAGCGGTGGCGGGGTCGCCGTCGCGACGAGGATGTCCGCGCAGGCGGGGTCGTCCTCGCAGGAGCCCGCGCGTCGCGTCTCGTGGCAGTCGTAGCAGCCGCCGCAGTGCTCGCACAGGGTGGGGGCCTCGTCCTTGTGATAGCGGGCGGCGTGCTTCTCGGTCGGGCTCTGGTTGGTCATGGGTGCTTCCTCTCCTGCGCCCCACCGGCGGGGCGTTGTGAGAGAAGCTTTTGGCTTCCACGGCCGAATGAAATAGCTAGCCGCTCCCGGCCTCCGGCAGGCGCTAGCTGCCCTCGTCATCGCGTTCGACCTCGCCCTTGGTACGTAGCTGCCCCAGTCTCTCGTACACCTTGTTCCGCCTCGCACGGCGCGCGGGCGGGATTCGCTCGTAGATCTCGGCTCCGCTGAGACCGTGTTGCTCCGCCAGAATGCGCAGGATCTCCTTCCTCGTGTTACGTATGCCGATAGGGCTGCGGGGAGCCCGCAGGCCGCGCGGCGCTGTTCCTCCAGGCGGCCCCAGCTCTCTCCCGCCACAGGGATTGGCGCCCGAGGGGACGGCGTTCCCGTTCGCGGCCTGCAACGAGGGGGCTCCGCGCGATCACAAGGGACCGGATCCAGGGGTCGGCGGCGCGGCGCGTGCGTGAGGCCGTTCCAGCCAAGAAGGGGGTCGCACGGGGCTGGTGTCAGGCGCGGGCTACATCGGAGCCGATCAGGATGGCAGCGGCGGCGGCCGGCTCTTGCGAGCGCATCGGTTTGTCGCCTGCTTGTCGGAGCGTTTCGCTGCAGCGCCAGGTCGACGATCCCCGAGAGTCCGGCTGTCACGTCCCTACTGGTCCCATCGGCCCGGCAGCCGCATACTGAACAGCACAGGCGACGAAGCGTCCACAGGCGAGCACTGATCGACTTTCCCCAGCGAGCCTGCCACCGACCTACCCGAAAACTGCGCAGCGCGATCGCCCTGGTGGAACCGGTTGTGAATCCGGTCGAGGTGTGTCGCGCCCGCTCTGCCTGGAAAGGACCCGATTGGACTTCTCAACGTTCGAGCTGCACCCCCGTATCGAGGCGGGAGTGCGAGCCCAGGGCTACGACACGCCCACCCCCATTCAAGCCAAAGCGATTCCCCCGGCGCTGGAAGGCGCGGACATCTTGGGCCTGGCCCAGACGGGAACGGGCAAGACCGCCGCGTTCGCACTCCCGATCCTTGACTACCTCATAGACGGTCCGCGCACGCGGGTGCGCGCCTTGGTGATCGCGCCCACGCGTGAGCTGACCCACCAGATCGACGCTGCCTTCAACGCGCTGGGCGCGGAGACGGGCCTGCGGAGCGTCCCGATCTACGGCGGGGTCAACATCAACCCGCAGATCCGGCGGTTGCAGGGCGGCGCGGAGATCGTGGTTGCCTGCCCCGGTCGGCTGCTCGATCACTTGCAGCAGGGCACGGCGGAGCTTTCGGATGTCGAAGTGCTCGTCCTGGACGAGGCGGACCGCCTCTTCGACATGGGCTTTTTGCCGGATATCCGTCGCATTCTCACACGCCTGCCCGAAGAGCGGCAGACGCTCTTGTTCTCCGCCACGATGCCGCCGGACATCCGCAAGCTGGCGACGGAGATCCTGTCCGACCCGGTGACGGTCGAGGTCGATCGCGCCAGGCCGGCGGAGACGGTCGCGCACGCGCTCTACCCGGTGGCGGAGGGGGAGAAGGGCGAAGCACTCGTGCAGCTCCTCTATCGCTCCGATACCGAATCGGTGCTGGTGTTCACGCGCACCAAGTGGCGGGCGAAGCGCGTGGCGGCGGTGCTGGTTGCCGCCGGCTTCGACGCCACTTGCCTGCAGGGCAACCTGTCGCAGCGTCGCCGTCAGGAGGCACTCGATGGCTTTCGGAGCGGCAAGTATCCGATCCTGGTCGCGACGGACATCGCGGCGCGGGGGATCGACGTCTCGACGATCTCGCATGTCATCAACTACGACATGCCCGATACGGTCGACGCGTACACGCACCGCATCGGCCGCACGGGCCGCGCAGCGCGGACCGGCGACGCCTTCACCTTGGTCACTCCCGCCGACGCCAGCGCGGTGCGCGCGATCGAGCGGATGATGGGCTGCCGGTTGGAGCGGCGCCCACTGGACGCGTTGCGATCGTCACCAACAAACGGCCGCGCGGCCGTGGAGCCGGCTCCGCGCCGGTCCCCCCGGTCGAGGCCCGCGCCCCGCAGGGAGGAGAGCGGTGCTCCGGCACCACGCCGCCGCCGTCGCCGCGGTGGACAGAGTAATGGGGACGGGCGCGCCAGCGGTGCCACGAACTCGGCCACGTTAGCGGCGGCAGGATCACGCGGGCGGCCGCATGGGGCGCCGACACATCGGGTGACTGAGATGCGAGCCGCGGCCGGTCAGCGGCGCGCGCGCTCACGAGGACGGCCCCGTGCCGACGGCCACGCTCAGAGGGAGCGCTAGCTCCCCCGCCTTCACGCTCGCGCCGGGCGAACGGATCACGGTGCGGCCCACGACCGGCGTGGATGTCTACGTGTGGGCGGCGGAGGCTGGGAGCGCGATCGTGTACGACGACGCGCTACAGCACTAGCACTCGTCGTTCCAGACAGCCCTATATGCGGTCTATACGAAGATTTCGGCCAGCAAGGACCTGAAATCCGGAGGGAATGCCCACGGCTTGACCTGCGAGCGTAGGTTGAGCACTTCCTCTTCTGAGAACGGGCCGCCGTCGTTGGTCCACTCTCCGAAGAAAAGCCTCCGGGTATTGACCCTCGACTGTACGGTTTCCTTCATCATCTCTGGCTCTGCCCCAGTTCGTATGAGGTGGAGCTTGCACAGGGCTTGGATTTCACAGTCTCTAGCAGTGGTCGCGTCGGCCACGGAGCTCTCTGCTTCAACGTTGTTCGCGTACTCAATGATGTCGAGCGGCGGTACGTCGTTCCAAAAGGTCTCAGGAAGCATCTCGCCTTCTCGTGGTCTGATTTTCGAGCCGACTCCTGCCGAGTTTAGTGCAAGCGAGTACCCAGCTCAGCCAATAGGAATACTTCGATTTTCTCGTTGGCATCGTTGACCAGCCGGAGCCCGCAGTTAGCTGAAGACCACGTCCGCGAGCTTATCCATGGCTACCCGCCGCGCCTCCGGGAGCGTGTGCGCGTAGATGTCGGCCGTGGTGCTCATCTGCTGGTGGCCCAGCAGGTCCGAGACTTCCTTCATGCCCACGCCCGCCCCCAGCAAGTAGGTGGCGGCACCGTGGCGCAGATCGTGAAAGCGGATGCGGGGGAGCCCGGCCCGCGCGAGGTGGCGCTGAAGCGTGTGGGTGACGTTCGTGCCGTTCAGAGGCTGCCCGTTCCGCGTGACGAAGACCAGTCGCCAGGAGGAGCGGACGATCTGCGCCCGTCGGTGCTGGCGCAGGGCCGTCACCAGCGGCGGAGCCAGCGTCAGCGTGCGGCGGGAGCGGTCCGTCTTCACGGCGTCGAGGTGGTAGCCCCCGTGGTAGTACTTGAGGCTGCGCCGTACGGCGAGCGTGCCCGCCTCGAGGTCGACGTCCGGCCAGGTGGGGCCCAGGAACTCGCCCTGGCGCATGCCCGTGGCGATCGCCAGCTTGTAGAGCGCCTCCAGGCGGTCCCCCTCGACGGCCCGCAGGAACGCCCGCGTCTGCTCCTCCGTCAGCGGCTGCACTTCCTTGCGCGGGGGCGTGGGCAGCCGCACCAGGCGGGCGACGTTGCGGGGCACGAGCTCCTGGCGCTCCGCCTCGCTCAGGGCCGAACGCAGCACGGAGCGGACGAAGCGCCGCCAGTGGGGACGGTCCGCCAGCGTGTGGAAGAAGGCCTGCAAGTCGCCCACGGCCAGCCGATTGAGGCGGCGCGATCCCAGACCGGGGATGAGCTCCACCTCGACGATGTTCGTGTAGCTGCGCAGGGTACCGGGGCGCAGGCGTGACGCAGCCACTGCTCCACGGTCAGGTGCGGGTTCCCGGCCAGGCCGCTGAGGCCGCGCGTCCGCTCCCGTTCGGCCAGCCAGTGCCGCAGGAGCGCCTCCGCCTCAGCCTTCGTGCCGTGGATCACCTCGGACAGATAACGGCGTCCGGGGCCGCTGCCGACGGACCAGCGGGCCTGCCAGACGCCCGGCCGTAACTGGCGAACGGAGCCAGAACCGGGCGGGCGCTTGGAGCCGGAGCGGGAGCGGGGCATAGCCCAAGACTACGGCGGGCGTGCCCCCGCGAGACAGCAGGGAGTGGCACGCGAGTGGCATGCGGGAACGCCCGTGCCACTTCCAGCGGGGTGGGGTGTGCCGATTTCCCTACGGCGCTAGGGAAATCGCGAGGGGTGGGTGGTGAGCCGCGTAGGACTCGAACCTACAACCGGCTGATTAAGAGTCAGCTGCTCTTCCAATTGAGCTAGCGGCCCACACTGGTCCGCGCCCTGCGAGCGGGCGAACTACCGCAACGATCTTATCACTGACGGAGCCGATCATCGCTCTGGACTGCAGTGCATAGGGACACATCGGAAAGGCTGTCGGCAGCGTCCAGATTGACCGTCTCGCTCGGGCCTGAGTAGCATCGATCGGTCGGCGCCATGTATGGACAGGGGCCGAGGGCGGTTAGCTCAGATGGCTAGAGCGCTGCGTTGACATCGCAGAGGTCACTGGTTCGAGTCCAGTATCGCCCACCATCACTTGCCTATAGGAACCCTTACCCCTAGGAAGAACTGCGCCGATGAGAGTGGTTGCCATCGGCAGCCGAAAAGGATTCCCCCTTCCTAGCGCAGGGACTCCGGGGGTGATCGGCGCCGCCACGCGGCTGATCGAAGTGTGACCCTTGGCCGCGACAGACGTAAACGACCACATCCGTTACGAACCGCATGAGCGCCCCCTTCCGCTGTAGCCATTGGCGCCGGCGTTCAGGCCGCCATGGTCATCGTGGCGCCGGTAGTCCTGACCGTGGTCATCGTGGCCCGGATCGCCGAACAGCCCGAGAGTTACCTGTCGTGGGCCGTCTTCGCGGCGTTGCTCATCAGCGGCGTTACCACCGTTCTCCAGGCCGTCCGGGTCGGGCGGATCGGGGCCGGGCACGTGCTGGTCATGGGCACGTCGGGAGCTTTCAACGCGGTCTGCGTCGTGGCCTTGATGGAAGGCGGCCCGTCCACGATGGTGAGCCTCATCGTCGTGTCGTCGCTGTTTCAATTCCTGCTGGCGGCGCGCCTCTCGCTGCTGCGCCGCATACTGACGCCGGTCGTCTCCGACACAGTGGTCATATTGATCGCGGTCACGGTCATGGCACCCGTGTTCGACACGCTGGACGTCGAGGGCCGGAGTTAGCGCCATCCCTCCGTTACGCATCGTTGTAATGCGCCGGCGCTACCCAAATCTTCCGGCAACTCCCGCTTACCTCAGGAGCCCGTGTCACCAACGCTAGGCCAGACCTCGGCGTCCGGGCCGAACCACTGCTCGATGAGGGCATTCAAGGAGCCGTCTCTCTTCATGCCATCGATGGCCCGGTCCAATTTGTCCTTCAACCAGCCATCGCTCTCCCGAATGCCGACGCCCACACCGGACTCCAACATCACCTCGGGGCCGGCGAGGGTCAGCCGTTCTCCGCTCTCCTCCAGCCTGTCCAGGGCAAACCCCAAGTCGACCAGCGCGGCATCCACCTCGCCGCTCAGGACGGCAGCAACGAGCTCCGGGGCCAATGCGTACTCCAACAGCGTCGCGCCCGATTGGGACAGGTAGTCAGCCTGGATGGTGGCTACCTGAGCAGCCACTTTGCCGGCGACCACCCCGTCGCCCGCACCAGCCTGCGCAATGTAGACCGAGGGACTGGGCGGGATGTACGGCTGCGTGAAATCGATCACCGCGTCACGCTCATCGGTGATGCTCATGCCGGCGAGGATGGTGTCGTAGCTGCCCGCAATGAGGTTGGGGATCATGCTGTCCCATGCATTGGTCACCCAGGTGCATTCGAGGTCGGCACGCCGGCACAGCTCGTCACCCAGCTCCCTCTCGAATCCATCGACCTCGCCGCTTTCGTTAATGAAGTTGTACGGGGGATAGGCCCCTTCCGTTCCCATACGGACGGTATCGGACCCACCACTGCACGAGAGGCAGATGGAGGTGAGCACGACGATTGCGGCGGCCAGCGCAAGAGGTCTTAGCACAGTCTTCTGCACCTCACCAACATGTACGGCGACAGCATAAAGCAGTGGAGAGCCGCTGGCGGCACCTTCGGAGCCCTCGCCTTCGGCGAGGCGCTCGCTCATAAACCATAGCCCGACTCATTGTCATGTCGCCCACCGTGCGACTTGGCGCGTAAAGGAGGCTAACGAGTCGGTCCCGCTCTGGCGCCTACGGTCCTCGATGACTGCTAGCCGGCCTCACCACTTGCTGGACTCTTCCGCGTACACGTGGTCGGGCAATCGGTAGCTGATGCCCGCCTCATCGAAGACCGACGTTTCGAGCAAAGTTGAGAATCTATTGAAACTGCTGCCTCGAGCACGTCCTGGAATCATCTTATCTAGGACATGATTATAACGTTCTCGCATTCGAAACGACCGGACAATTCCCAGGGAATCCAAGACCGAACGATTCGAAGGAAACAAGAGCGTGTCGGCAAGCTCCGTCCCAATGATTACGCGCGAAAGCCGGTACGCGTATCGAGCTAACTCGCGGCGGGCGGCCGGCTCGGTCATCCCAGCAATCAAGGGAGCGGAGTTAATTAGAGAATGCGCCATCACGATCGATTCAATCTCCGTATTGGGCTCACACAGGAGACCGACGTCATACAGTTTCAGGGCGTCATCCGCATCGCGGAATAGGATCGTCTCGGGAATGCCCATCAAGTAACCGGAGTAACGCCAGACGGCCATGAAGCTTTCGTACTCCTCGTCGCTGTAGACAGATCCCAGGGTTTTCATGTGTTTCAGTAACCTCGCTGAAAAAGCGGCAATAGCGTAACCCAGATGCGCCGCGCTGATCGGCTCGCCCCAAGCCTCCGCATCCCATTCCTCCGAGTGGTTCAGCAGGTATCGAAGTCGTGCGTGAACTATCCGAATACGAACGGATAATTTCCAGCCGTCCCCATCCCTATCCAAGCCACCGGGCAGGAATATATCCATCATGTGGCGGTTATTCTGTTTCAAGCGTCTGACGCCCTGATCGCGCACCCGCCCGGTGATAAAGAAGGACTTGGCGATATTCGTTGTAAAGCCTTCTACCAGAACACCCGCGACGAACGCCACCAGAACCGTTCTAGAATTCCTGTGAAACATGCGGACGCCGGGGGCGAATGCCGACGGATCAAACCAATCCGGCGGAGTGTCCGCCTCCGCGAAGAATTCTCGCAGCGAGGCCGGCGCGTCCCGAAGAGCCTCATCGCCTGCGTTATCCATAGCCGCCTGGATGAATCGCTGTGAATCTTGCATGTCGAACTTGGCGAGATCCTCCGTCATCGCTTCGGCTATCGGATCTCCAATGGTCGTGTGCGCGATGTAGTTGGACGCCATCTCGGGCGCGACTGCGCGGGCCATCTCATACCCCTGCTTATAGTCGCTTGGTATAACCATTGGTGGATTCATGGTGCCCATGACAATGCTCCCAAAGCCCTCGAATGACCCTTTTCCACTGCGGGATCCAATTCAGTGACCGTGAGGCTCCAGACTTGCAATCTACTGCCCGTGCGCTGAACTTTCGTCGCTTGCCTCGACTCGCAAGTCGGGCAGCCAACGCAACGCCGGTGGCAGGTACCAATTCCGCTTGCCTAAGACCTCCATACTAGCGGGAACCAAGATCGAGCGCACCAGCGTCGCATCCAGCAGTACGGCTATACCGAGGCCGAAGCCCACGATCTGATTGACGACGGTCTCCCCCATGGAGAATCCACCGAACACCGCGACCATGATGAGGGCGGCGCCGGTGATGATCCTTCCGGTCGAACGCAGGCCGTAGCTCACGGCCTCGGTGTTGTCGCCGGTCTCGTCGTAGCGCTCCCGGATACGGCTGAGCAGAAAGACATGATAGTCCATGGAAAGCCCGAAGAGGATGGCGAAGAGGAACAGCGGTATCCAGGCGTCGATGACCTCCGCCTGTTGAAACCCCAGCAGTTCCGTGGCGACCCCTTTCTGGAACACCAGCACCAGCAGCCCGTAGGTAGCGCCGACGGAGAGCAGGTTCATGATGATGGCCTTGATCGGGATGACGATCGAGCGGAAGACCATCATCAAGATGATGAAGCTGAGACCAAGCACGAAGACAAAGACAATCGGCGTGTAGAAATCGACAATGCCATAGAAGTCGGTGACCTCGGCCGTCACGCCGCCGACATAGACCTCCGCCGCGACACCGACGAAAGCGGCCGGAATGTGCCGGTCGCGGAGCGTGGCCATGTCCTCGGCGGCCTCCGGGCTGGCCGGCTTTCCGGGGAACGGGAGCGTCAGCAGGGCGAGGTCGCGGGCGTCGTTGACTTCCCGCCCAGGTGGAACCGGGAAGGTGGGGTCGGCCAGAAGGGATTGCTCGAGGTGTCCGATCGCCTGATCCACCTGGGGATCGTCAATGTCGCCGACGATGACGATCTCGGCCGGGCTGAGGTATCCGGCGGGACTGACAGTCCCCTCGGAGAACTTCTCCTCAAAGAGGAGAAACGCCTCCTTGGTTCGAGCTTTGTCGGGAAAGCTGTTGACGTCGTTGAGTCCAGTTTCGATGTCGAAGTAAAAATACGACAGGGCGATCAGTGGAGCGCCGACCAGAACAATACTGACGATCGGGTACCGCATCACGGCGCGCGTCATGAGTTCCTGGGGGCCCCGCCGAGAGGTCTCGGCGTTTTTCAGCGAGAACCTGGCGAGGATGGGAATGGAGAGGAAGTCCACTTTGGGGCCGAGCAGCGCGAGCACAGCGGGTAGCAGTGTGAGGGTCGCCGCCAGCGCCGCGAGGACCACGAGAATGGCGCCCAGGGCGAGCGACTGGTAGAAAGACGCGGGCACGATCAGCAGCCCGATCAAGGCCAGCACAACGGTAGCACCGCTGAACAGCACCGTGCGGCCCGCCGTATCGCCCGCTCGCATGACCGCGTCTCTCGGCGACAGACCGCGGCCCATCTCCTCCCGGAAGCGGGAGACGATCAGCAGCGAATAGTCGATGCCCACCGCCAGGCCGATCATGACGACCATCATCTGGACGAAGAAGATCAGCTGGAATTGTTGGCCAATGATCGAGACCGCGGCCAGCGCGACGGCGATGGAGACGATCGCTAGCCCCAACGGCAGCAGGGTGGCAACGACGGTGCCCAAGAGCCCCAGCAACACGATCAGCGCCACCGGAATGCCAGCCTGCTCGCCCTTCTCCAGGTCTTCAGCCGCCAACTCGTTGTTCTCAAAAGCGACGCTGGCATCTCCGCCAATGAGCACGAGGAAGTCGTCCGCTCCGTTCGCTTCCTCGACAACGTGAAGGACGTCTTCGACGTTTTCGGTAGCCTCATCCGTGCTGCCGGCCAGGG
Organism: Dehalococcoidia bacterium; assembly: GCA_965220315.1. Classification (GTDB taxonomy): domain Bacteria; phylum Chloroflexota; class Dehalococcoidia; order Bin125; family Bin125; genus JAPOXK01. The sequence continues at coordinate 985,789 of CBDCPP010000001.1, read as the reverse complement.
TGTAGTGCAACAAGACGGTCCGGCGGTCGTCGGAGACCATCAGCGAGAGCAGCACCTCCCGCTGCGGCGGGTTGATGCGGTCTCCGGCATCGGCGACCTGGTAGTAGTGATGCAGCGGCTCGCCGCCTATCCCCCCCTCGATCGTCTCCGGCCCCAGTGCGAGAATCTGGGCGTGGAGCGCCTCCACTTTGGCGCGGAAGACGGGATCGTCCACTGTCAGGGACGGCGACTGCACGATGACGATCTCGGCCAGCCTCTCCGGCCCGCGCAGCCTGTCCTCCAGCAAGGCGGCCGCTCGCTCGGACTCGTACCTGCCAGCCAGCCGAAACTCGGTCGTGGTCGCGCTATCGAGCAGATTGGAGGTGATCACGGCGGCAATCACCACCAGCGCGGCCCACACGCCGATGGTCACCAGTGGACGCCGCACACTGATCCGGACGAGAGAACCGATCAAAGTTAGCTTTCCCCTCTGTCAAGATAGGGACTGACCGTCAGGCGATCCACAGCCAGCGATATCTCCTCCGCGCGTGCAGTCCGAACCGGCACCTCAGCCCATCTCCAGGTACTGAAAGTATGCGGAGATGCTCCAGTTGGCGAAACGCTGAGAGCGGCTAAGCCGACGTGCCATGGAACCGGCTCGACCTTTGCCGGCCTCGACCAGAATCACCCATCGGGAGTGCAAGGGCAGGAGTTCGAAAACCTCGCATCGGATACCAGCGCGAGCAGGAAGTACCGATCACCGCAGACCGCCGTGCGCTTGCCAGACGTATATGCTCCCATAGGATCTTATAAAGATAGCGATCGCGGCGCCGGGCGAGATCTGTATTCAGGAAGCGATGAGTGGTGACGACGAACGCGTGGCTGAAGAGCAACTCGTGACGAAGCCGAGGATGACCGATGGCAGCGGCGTGAGTCTCGATGAGTCGCCCGACCAGCTTGATGAAGCGGAGTTCCGGCGACGGATGCGGCACTCCGCCGCCCACGTACTGGCGCAGGTGGTATTGGAGATTTTCCCGGACGCCAAACTCGCCATTGGGCCACCGATCGATACTGGGTTCTACTACGACTTTCTGTTGCCACGCCCGTTGACGCCGGACGATCTGGAAACGATCGAGCGGCGCATGCGCGAGGAGATGGCGAAGAAGCACCCGTTCGTGTGGGAACCGATCACGGAAGCGGAGGCGCGGCAACGCTACGCGGACCAACCGTTCAAGCTGGAGCTGATCGACGAGTTCGCGGGCGAGACGCTGGGGATCTGCAGCCACGCCGACTTCACAGACCTCTGCCGGGGCGGGCACGTGGAGCACACGAAACAGATCGGGCCGTTCAAGATCATGAACGTAGCCGGCGCCTACTGGCGCGGCGATGAGTCGCGGCCACAGCTCCAACGCGTATACGGCGCGCTTTTCCCCACGGAAGCCGAACTCGAATCCTACTTGCAGCGGCTCGAAGAGGCGGAAAAGCGCGACCACCGACGCTTGGGACGTGACCTGGATCTGTTTTCGCTGCACGAAGAGGCAGGACCGGGGCTGGTCTTCTGGCATCCCAAGGGCGGACGGGTGCGGCTGGAGGTGGAGGACTACTGGCGCCGGGCCCATCTAGAAGGCGGCTACGAGCTGGTCTACACGCCGCACTTCGGAAAGTCGTGGCTGTGGGAGACCAGTGGGCATCTGGATTTTTACAAGGAGAGCATGTACGCGCCGATGGAGGTGGACGGCGAGGACTTCTACGCGAAGCCCATGAACTGTCCGTTCCACATCATGATCTACCGCAACGCACGACGGTCGTACCGAGAGCTGCCGCTGCGACTGGCGGAACTGGGCACGGTGTACCGCTACGAGCGCTCGGGGACGATGCACGGGCTACTGCGGGTGCGCGGTTTCACCCAGGATGACGCGCATATTTTCTGCACGCCCGAGCAAGTGGAGTCCGAGATCGTGGAGGTGGTGCGGTTCTCGGTGGAGATGCTGCGCACGTTCGGCTTCGACACTTTCACCGCCTTCCTATCGACGCGGCCGGAAAAGGCCGTGGGAGAGCCGGCGGCCTGGGAGGTAGCGGAGGCGGCACTGCGCCGGGCGCTGGCGGAGGCGGCGCTGGAATACGAAGTGGACGAGGGAGGCGGTGCGTTCTATGGACCCAAGATCGACTTGAGGGTCGTCGACGCGCTGGCGCGGGAGTGGCAGCTGACGACCGTGCAGTTCGACTTCAACATGGGCACGCGCTTCGGCCTGACTTACGTGGGTGAGGACGGCGCGGAGCACAGCCCCTACCTGGTGCACCGCGCGTTGCTGGGCAGCATGGAACGCTTCTTCGCCGTTCTGATCGAGCACTATGGCGGCGCCTTCCCACTGTGGCTGGCGCCGGTGCAGGCACGGTTGATCCCGATCGCGGACCGGCACGTCGAATACGCGCAGCGGGTCGCTGCCTCGCTCAAGGCAGCGGGGCTGCGCGCCGACGTCGATGCACGGAGCGAGCGGATGAATGCCAAGATCCGCGACGCGCAGCTGGAAAAGGTGCCATACATGCTGGTAGTAGGCGACCGTGAAGCGGAAGCAGCAGCGCCGGCGGTGGCCGTGCGGCGTCGGGACGGCAAGAACCTCGGCGTGCTGCCAGTGGCCGATCTGCAGTCGCAGCTATTGGAGGAAGTGCACCGCCGCACTTGAGCTAAGCAGGCGGTAACGCGCTTAACGACCAGACTAGAGCCTGGCAGCCACAGAGTGTCCTATGATCGCGGACACATCCATGATCCGTGTATAGGTTCCCCGCCATGACGGACACCGCGCCTCCGTTCCGCAAAGTGCTTGTCGCCAACCGCGGCGAGATCGCATTACGCGTTGTGCGAGGTTGTCGGGATCTGGGGGTGGAATCGGTGGCGATCTGCTCAGAGGCAGACCAGGCAGCGCCACATGTCCGCTACGCGGATGAGGCCTACACGATCGGCCCAGCGGAGGCGTCGGAGAGCTACTTGGCGATCGAGAAAATCCTCGATGTGGCGCGGCGTTCCCAAGCGGAGGCGGTGCATCCCGGCTATGGCTTTTTGGCGGAAAATGCGGAATTCGCGCGCGCCTGCACCGACGCGGGTTTCGTTTTCATCGGACCGCCGCCGGAAGCGATAGAGAAGATGGGCAGTAAGCTGGAAGCACGCCGCACCCTGCAAGCAGCAGGAGTCCCGCTCATCCCTGGAACGATCGAGCCGGTGCGGAACCCATCTGAAGCGGAGCAGGTAGCGCGGGAAATCGGGTATCCGCTTTTGATCAAGGCCTCGGCAGGAGGCGGAGGCAAGGGAATCCGTGAAGTCAACGACGCCGAGGAGCTGCCGCGCGCGATCGCTAACGCACAGCAGGAGGCGCGCGCGGCGTTTGGCGACGACGCGATCTATGTCGAAAAGTTGTTACGCCCCGTGCGCCATATCGAGATCCAGTTAATCGCCGACCACCAAGGCCAAGTCGTCACACTCGGCGAGCGCGAGTGCTCGATTCAACGGCGCCGGCAGAAACTGATCGAAGAGGCACCGGCGCCGACGATAACCCCGGAACTGCGGATGCGGATGCGGGAAGCGGCGCGCAAGGTGGCGGAGGCGTGTGGCTACGTGAATGCAGGCACAGTTGAGTGCCTGGTATACGACGACGACCAGTTTGCCTTTTTGGAAATGAACACGCGGCTACAGGTCGAGCATCCCGTGACCGAAATGGTCTGGCGGGTCGACTTGGTGGCGGAGCAGTTGCGCGTCGCAGCGGGGCAGCCGCTGGCGTTCGCGGAGAACGACTTAACGATGCGCGGCTGGGCGATCGAGTGCCGGGTAGCAGCGGAGGACCCCTACCAGGGGTTCCTACCGAGTACCGGCACTGTGCATCATTACCGTGAGCCTGCGGGGCCGGGGATCCGCGTCGACAGTGGCCTCTATAACGGGATGATCGTCGGCGTCCACTATGACCCGCTGCTCGCGAAGATCATCGCGCGGGGCCTGGACCGGGAGCAGGCTCGGCGGCGAATGCTGCGCGCCCTCTCCGAGTTCCGGTTGCTGGGTCTGCAAACTAACGTACCGTTCCACATTGCAATGTTGCAGGATCCCAACTTCATCGCGGGCGAAATCGACACGGACTACGTTGAACGTACGATGCACCTGACGATCGACGATCGGCCCGACCACACCGATATCGCGGCATTCGCGGCGGCCAGCTTCCTACAGCAAAACGGAGCAAGCGCCGGCACCCTGAGTAGGGAGCAGGGTAGTCCAGCAGCAGGCTCTGATCCCTGGGTGCAACGCTCTCGCGGGGGGCAAGGATTGATGGCGGGATGGCGAAGAAACTAGCGCTGGCCATTGGGCAAGAGGCGCGCGAAGTAGAAGTCCGCGAGGTCGATGAAAGCAGCTTGGTACTCGCCCTGGACGGCATCGAGCACAGCGTGGATCTGAAGCGGATCGGGGAGGGGCCGCTGTACGAGCTGATACTCGACCATCACGCGACGGAGGTGCTGTTGCAGCGGGAAGGGCAAGGGATACGGACAATTGTCGGCGCGGACAGTTTCTTGGTGACGAAGCGCCGAGCCGGGGCGGGGGGAATCGGCGATGCAGATGCGCAAGAAGGGGAGCTGACGGTACAGTCGCCGATGACAGGGGTAGTCGTTGAGGTGCTGGTGCAGGCGGGGGACGCAGTCGCCAAGCGCGACAGCCTGCTAGTGGTTCAAGCGATGAAGATGAATAACGAGATCCGCTCGCCGACAGCTGGCATCGTGAAGACGGTCCACGTCTCGGTGGACGAGAACGTTGACCAAGGCGCACCGCTCTTGACGATCGAGTTAAGTAGCGCAGGGGCGGATTAGGCCGGGCAGCGCACGCTGAGCGCAGCTACGGGCCAACCGAGAGAATGCAATACTTGTTCCCACCGTGCCCAGTTGGTTGACCGCGAAAATCGGGCGTTGGTAGCATGGCCTGAGTATCTACACCGATCCGATCGCTGACTGAGTCGTACATACGGGAGGACGCTGCTGGCCACTCGCGAACCCCGGGTCAATCGGGAGATTCAAGTTCCCGATGTCCGCGTCATCGGCGAGGACGGCGAGCAGATGGGCATCCTGCCTACATTCGAGGCCCTCGCACAAGCCCAAGAGCTTGGCCTCGATCTGGTGGAGGTAGCACCGGGAGCGGCGCCACCCGTTGTGCGGTTCTTGGACTACGGCAAGTTCAAATACGAGCAAGCAAAGAGGCGCAACGAAGGACGCAAGCGACAGAAGAACGCGATGCTGCGGGAAGTGACGATGAAGCCGAAGATCGGCCAACACGACATCGACTTCAAGACCCGTACCGCGCAGAAGTTGCTAGAAGAGGGCGACAAGCTCAAGATCACCGTCATGTTTCGGGGGCGCGAGATCACGCATCCAGAGATCGGACGGGAACTCATCGGACGAGTGATGCAAACCTTGGAAGCGCGCGGCATTCCCCTGTCGGTCGAGAAGCCAATCGGCATGGAAGGCCGCTTCATGAGCGTGATCGTGGCCGAGGACAAGGTGAAGTCAGCGGCACTAGAGCGCGAGCGCGCGCGCGCTGTGGAGAGAGACAACTTGGAACCGAGTGTCGCACCGCCCGTATCAGAGGCCGCCACCGACGGCACCACTCTGTCCAACAACGACAACGGTGCGGCGAGCATCGACAAAGTCACTGAGGTATCCACAGACGCCGTGGGAAACGGCCCGCCACAGGGTTCGTAATGCCGAAACAGAAGACTCACCGAGGAACCAAAAAGCGGTTCGGACTGACCGGCCGAGGCAAAGTAATGCGAATGAAGGGAAACCGCGGCCATAACCGCTCGAAAAAGAGCAAGCGCCAGCGCTATGCGATCCGAGAGATGCATGAAGTGGCGGTCCCGCGCCTCCGTAAGACAATCAAGGCGCTGCTCCCCACTGGGGTAGGGGAGCGCTAGCGATGCCGCGCGTTAAGGGCGGGCCACAGAACCGCCGACGGCATAAGCGCGTGTTGGCAGCCACCAAGGGCCACCGCGGACAGCGCCACCGGATCTTCCGCCGGGCAAACGAATCGCGGCTGCACGCGCTGGCGTACGCCAAGCGCGACCGACGCGCTCGCAAGGGCGATTTCCGCCGATTGTGGATCCAGCGTATTAACGCTGCGGCGCGCCAAGAGGGGTTAAGCTACAGCAGTCTCATGCACGGTCTGCGCCTATCCAGCATTGAGGTGGACCGCAAGATGCTAGCGGACCTAGCCGTGCGAGAGCCAAAAGCATTCTCCGCAATCGTCGCGCAAGCGAAGGCAGGGCTCGCCGCGGCAAGTTAAGCATCGCGGATGACGGCGCCGAGTTCCCGCTCCAGCCGTTTGATGACGCCCTTGCGCGCCTTGGCGACATCGCTATCCGTAAGCGTACGGTCCGGTGCACGGTAGTCGATCGAGAAAGCCAGCGATTTCTTGCCAGCGGGAACCGGGGCACCACGGTAGAGATCGAATAGCTCTACGCGTTCGACGAGCCGAGAGCGGGCGATAAGGCGCTCTACGTCGGCTGCGGGCACGGCTTCGTCCACCAGAACAGCGAGGTCCTCTACCACTGCGGGGAAGCGGCTGGGCGGACTGAATTCCAGCGGCCCTCGCTCGGCAATCACTTGTGTAAGCACGTCGATATCCAACTCGATCAGATAGATCGGCTCTTCGATCTCGAAGCGCGCCGCGACCGCAGGCTCGACTTGACCTATACAACCGATCGCCGAGTTGCCGACAAGCACGCGCGCCGAGCGGCCCGTGTACAAGGCGGGATCATCCACCGCCTCGTAGGTGAAGACCAGACGCAGCGTCGCGGCGACGGACTGGCCGACCGCTTTAGCGTCGAAGAAGTCGATAGCAGCTGCGGATCCACTTTTCTCGTGGACAGCGGCCTGAGGCCCTAACCCGCCGAGAAGCGCGAGCGCAAACGTACGCTCATACGGGAGGTCGTCGGGACGAGGATGGAACACACGACCGACCTCGAAGAGGGCGATAGCGCGACGCTGGCGGCGGCGATTGGCAGCGAAACTCTCGAGGAGGCCGGGACGCAGAGTCGTCCGAAGGACTTCACGATCCTCGCTCATTGGATTGCGCAAGGTGAGAGGAGCTAGGTCGGTGATAGTACCGAGTGGCTGCACGCTGGCGATGGCGTCGACGCTAACCAACGAATAGTTGATCGTTTCGACCAGCCCGGCGGCGGCGAACGCGTCGCGCACGCGCGTCCCAGTGTCGCGCAGCGGCTGTGGGTCCGGATCTGGGATCGAACCCTGAAGAGGCGCGCTGGGCAGGTGATCGTAGCCAACGATACGCGCGATCTCTTCCACCACGTCATCGGCGATCTTCACATCGGAGCGCCAGTAAGGTGCAGTCACCGCATAGCTGTCCGGCAAAGAATCGACGGTGAAACCAAGCGCCTCTAACGGCGTCACGATCTGCTCGGGCGGCAGCTCGCTGCCGAGCACGCGAGTGAGGCGCTCGTGCGTGAGTGTGATCGAAACGGGGTTTTGTGGCTGTGGATAGGCATCGATGACACCGGCAGCGGTGCCGCCACAGATCTCGACGAGAAGCTTAGTCGCACGCCGCGAGGCTTCGCGTGCCAGCTCGGACGTGAGCCCTTTCTCGAACCGGGTGGAGGCCTCCGTACGCAGCTTGAGAGCAGCAGCCGTACGCCGGATGCTTGGGCCGTTGAAAGTGGCAGATTCCAACAGGACTGTGGAGGTGTCGTCCGAAACCTGTGAAACCGCATCACCCATGACGCCAGCAACCGCCACCGCATCTTCCGCATCAGCGATTACGAGATTATCGGTGCGGAGCGCATGCTCGGATCCGTCGATCAAGGTAATGCGTTCGTCCTCGCGGGCACGCCGCACGACGATGCGGCCGCCTCCCAGCTTGTCGAAGTCGAAAGCGTGGAGGGGCTGGCCAAACTCAAGCATCACGTAATTGGTGATATCGACAACATTATTGATGGGCCGGCTCCCGGACGCTTCGAGCCGAGCATGGAGCCAGGGTGGCGACGGCGCGACGGTCAGGCCGCGAACAAGCGTAGCCACATAGCGCGTGCAGAGATCCGGTGCTTCGATTTCCACCGACATGCCTTCCTCTGCGAGCAGCTCACCTGCGGTGTAGCCGCGTTCAGGCTCACGTACGCTGCCAGCGGTCAGCGCGGCGACCTCACGTGCGATCCCTAGGGCGGAAAAGAGATCGGGCCGGTTAGGAGTGAGACTGAAGTCAAAGATCGTGTCGCCGATCGTGGCGGCAAGGGGCGTACCGACCGCCACAGCCTCGGGAAGAACTTTGATCCCTTCGTGCTCGTCGGAGATGCCGAGTTCGCGGTCGGAGCAAACCATGCCGGCGGATTCGACGCCGCGGATTTTGGATCGCTTAAGGACGCGACGACTGCCAGAGTGCGCATCGACCAGACGTGCACCCTCGCGCGCGAAGGCGACCGTCTGGCCGACAGCGATGTTGGGCGCGCCGCAGACGACGGTGGAAGGCTCGCCGCTACCAATATCAACGGTAGCCAGGCGAAGACGGTCGGCGTTCGGGTGAGGGGTAAGTGCCTGCACCCGTCCAACGACGACGTGTTCCCAGTCGCTACCGATCTCCTCGATCGCCTCGACCTCCACCCCCGCCATCGTCAGACGGTGTGCCAGTTCCTCGGGGGAGAGCCTGAAATCGACATACTCAGCGAGCCAGCGCAGAGAAAGCTTCATACGACTCTAAAACTGCTCAAGGAAGCCGAGTGCATTGTCATAGAAGTAGCGGATATCGTCGATCCCGTAGCGCAGCATGGCGGTGCGCTCTACACCGATGCCGAAAGCAAAGCCGGTATAGCGCGCGGGATCGTAGCCGGCAGCGGCGAGGATCTCGGGGTGAACCATGCCGGCACCCAGTAGTTCAATCCAGCGCCGGTCGCGCCAGCGGATAGCAACCTCAGCGCCAGGCTCCACGAAGGGGAAGTAATCGCAACGGAAGCGTGCCTCGACGTGAGGACCGAAGAGACGGTGAACGAAAGCCTCCAGGGTGCCCTTGAGGTGGGCAAAACTAATCCCCTCGTCAATTACGAGCCCTTCCACTTGGGTAAGCATCCACTCATGGGTAGCGTCCGTGGCTTCGTAGCGATAGCACGTGCCGGGGACGATGACGCGGATTGGAGGGCGGCGGCGCTCAATGTAACGGATCTGCATAGGCGAGGTATGGGTGCGAAGCAGCATTGGATAGTGACCGTCACGCTCGTAGTCGATCCACAACGTGTCCCACATATCGCGCGCAGGATGATCAGCGGGAATACGTAGTCGCTCAAAGTTGTACTCGTCCCACTCGACCTGCGGCCCCTCGACGACGGCGAAGCCCATGTCACGGAAGACACGCTCGATCTCTCGGAGGGTAAGCGTGATCGGATGAAGGTGACCCTGCCGATGCGGACGCGCAGGGAGCGTGACGTCGATCGCCGCTGAAGGGGCTGAGACGGATGCCTCAAGCGACGCACGCCGTTGGTCGAACGCTTCCTGCAGCAGGGCCCGCAGCCGGTTGGCCGCCTGACCCGCTTGCTTGCGCCGATCAGCCGGAAGCGCGCCCAGGCCGCGGAGCAGCTGGGTAACCTCTCCCTTCTTGCCGAGGTAGCGCGTACGCCAAGCGGCGGCGGCGGCGCTGTCGCAGGCAGCAGCGAGCTCATCAAGAGCGCGACGCTCAACGGCGGCAAGATCAATGTCCGTCATTGTGTAATCACCGTACAAACGCTCTCCTACGAGGGTCAATCGAGTCCGAACGGATTAGCTTCCGGTATCAAGAACACGGGAGCTTGCTAGGATTCCGGACACGGAACACGAGCACAGCAATATGAAGGGAGCGGTCATGGCAGTGAAGAGCTACGTACTGATCGAGGCCGAGGTGGGTGAAGCGAAGAGTGTGAGTGACGCACTGAGCCAACTCACACACCCCGAGGCGAAGATCGTAGGCGTCGACACGGTCACCGGCCCCTACGACGTGATCTGTCTCCTAGAGGCCGACGATCTCAACAAACTGGGCCGGTGCATTACTGAGAGAATCCAGACGGTTAGCGGGGTTAAGCGCACGACAACCTGTCTGACGGTGCAGTTGAGCTGACGCCTGCGGCGCACGACTGAGGAGGTCGCATGGCGCAACGATTTGTGCCGCCTGCGGAGATGCTGCCGGTTGAAGAAGCGTTAGCACGGATCCTCGATCTGTGCGAAGTGCTTCCCGCCGAGCGGCAAGCCTTCGAAGAAGCGCACGGCCAAATACTGGCGGAGGACGTGAAGGCGCCGTTCGACATTCCGCCGCTCGACAACACGGCGATGGATGGATACGCGGTGCGCGCAGCTGACACCGCCGGGGCGAGCGAGACGGAGGTCGTGCGGCTATCAGTGGTGGGGGAGCTTGCAGCAGGTTACGTCTTCGAAGGAGTAGTGGGCGGAGGGGAGGCCGTGCGGATCATGACGGGCGCGCCGATCCCTGAGGGATCAGACAGCATTGTGCCGTTCGAAGAAAGTGACGAGGAAGGGCTGCGGGCACCTGGTCAGACGCACGAGGCGACCAAATCAGTCGGGGTGACGAGAGTAGCGCAACCCGGTGCCAACATCCGGCGACGAGGCGAAGACGTGCGTGCCGGAGAAACAATCTTGCAGACGGGCACGCTGCTGCGGGGGGCACAGGTAGCCGTGCTGGCATCAATGGGGACCAGCGAGGTAACCGTGATCCGGCGACCGCGCGTCGCGGTGTTGTCGACGGGAGATGAATTGCTCCAGCCTAGCCAACCACCGGCACCCGGCAAGATCTACGACAGCAATGCCCCTGGGCTGGCCGCGTTAGTGGAGGAATATGGCGGGGTCGCGCTGCGGCTAGGGATCGCGAAAGACACCGTTGACGCACTAACGGCCAAAATTCAGGAGGCGCTATCAGCCGACCTAGTAGTGACATCGGCAGGGGTATCGCGTGGCGACTTCGACGTTGTGAAGGAGGTCCTAGCGCGGGAAGGGTCAATCGATTTTTGGACGGTGCGGATGAAGCCGGGAAAGCCGCTGGCGTTTGGAACATTCACGGCACCGGACGGGCGTCGGGTGCCGCATATCGGACTGCCAGGCAATCCGGTGTCGTCGCTGCTGGCCTTCGAGCTGTTCGGGCGACCAGTGATCCACAAGATGCTGGGGCGAACACCCGAAGCACGACCGTTGCTGCAGGCAGTAATGGACGAGGCGATCGTGAATACAGACGGGCGCCGCGTGTATGCGCGGGCGATCGTGCGGAAGGGGGAGGACGGCCGCTGGCACGCACGGCTGACGGGATCGCAAGGATCAGGTGTACTGACGTCGATGGCGCAGGCTAACGGGTTGGCAATCTGTCCAGAAGACCGAGCTCAGATCGACCCCGGCGAAGAAACCACTGTGATCATGCTGGACTGGGAGCAGCCTTGGGGTTGAGCGTACCGCTTCGATTAGGCAGTTAACGTCCCTCATGGAGGTATGCGTGCCAGCGCCTGAAAACAGCAATGCGATTCTTGCTGAGACCCACAAGCAGACTCCTCACCACCGAAAACTGTGCAGTCGGCTTTGAGCTGACACGCGGCCTTATCGAAAAAGGAGCAAGCAAGTGGCAAGATGGAGCGGTACGAGAGCGCAGTGGAAACTCAGGACGGGAGCAAGATCTTGAACGTTCCCCGTGCGAGGAGTTGGATCAGGTCATGCGGATTTTCCGCTGGCAGACGCTGACATGATCCGCAAGGGCGTGCTCGCTGCGTATCCGCCGATGCTGGACTAACCAGAAAGCCCAAACGATGGCGAGGCAGATCCGATGAACAAGAGCCGAGTGGTGGCAACGATCTTCGTGTGGCTGTCGTGGGCGGCAGTGATCATTGCGCTGAATACGCATGGTTCGCCCAACATCACGTCGACAGGCATCGAGACGGTATCAATCGTCGCCTCAGCGATGGTGGTGCCGGGAACAGTTGCTGTGTGGGCAGGCGACATCCGCCGCAAAGACAAGCCACCAAAGTAAAGACGCGAGTCAGCACCTCAACAAATCCAGGGCCTAGTGCAAGTCGAAGCCCAGACCGCCGACCAAGCAGCGGCCTGCCCGACCCCCCCCCCTTGAGAAACGAGAGTACTCGCTAGCGCCGGCCTGAACTCTTAGCGCCAGGTGAAGCCGTCGAACTCGCGGGTAGCAGCGCTAAAGGACGACTCAACTGCGATGACGTGGGCCCCCGCCGGGCCGATGCGGAGCTTTTCCAACAGACGATCGAGTTGGTCTTGGGATGCTTCCGCCACTACTTCCACCTCGGTACCACTCGGAAGGTTGCGTGCGTAGCCCGTAACACCTGCAGCCGCCGGGCCGCTCAAAGAGTGAGCGACTCGTGTGCAGAAGTCACGGAAGCCAACTCCCTGCACCTGTCCACGGAGCTGAGCATTAAGGCGGACGATCTCAGGTGTTACGTCGTCCTGCGACACGCGGCGCGCTCAATCCTCAGACGTCAACTGGCCGACTACCTTCCCAACCAACTTGGACGGCACGTCATCTCGGATAACGGGACGGCCCGGCTCTTCAAGAAGCACCCAGCGTACGGATCCAGCGCTGACTTTCTTATCACTGCGGATGGCCTGCTGAACCGCTCCAGCATCGACACCGGGAGCAGCCAGGGGCAAGCCGTAGCGCTTAATAACCGCACGGTGTCGATCAACGATCGCACTATCCAATCCCATCACTTCCTCCGCGATCCGCGCGGCGCCCAGCAGGCCGATCCCCAAAGCTTCGCCATGCAAGAAGCGACTGTAGCCCGTCACTGCTTCCAGCGCATGAGCGATGGTATGTCCATAGTTAAGGATCATCCGTAGCTCCGATTCGCGCTCATCGGCGGAGACAACGCCGGCCTTAATAGCGATGTTGCGCCCGATCAGCTCAACGGCGCGGCGGTGTTCGTTTTCACTCTCCCCAAACGTCAGCAACATCTCCGCATCGCGCTCGAGCTCATCAAGCATGACAGGATCACGAATCCAAGCATGCTTGATCACTTCAGCGAAACCGGCGCGGCGCTCACGCACAGGGAGAGTCGCGAGCGCGGCGAGGTCGGCAATAACGGCTTTCGGTTGGTGGAAAGCACCGACCATGTTCTTGCCCGTGGGGAGGTTGACGGCGACTTTGCCCCCGATCGCTGCATCTACCATGGCAAGAAGCGTGGTAGGGACGTGGACGAGAGTCATGCCGCGGAGATAGGTGGCCGCAGCAGTCCCAGCCAAGTCGGTGACGACGCCGCCGCCGATCGCGATCACGACATCGCGACGCTCGGCGCGCTCCGCAGCGAGCCATGCATAGATGTCAGCGAGGCCATCGAGGCTCTTACTGCGCTCGCCGGAAAGGATGGTGAAAAGCTGAGCGCTGCGACCTCCTGTACGAAGTGCCCGCAGCGCGGTTGCTACGAAGCGCTCCACCCCTTGGTCAGCGACAACGAAGCAGCGGCCGCTAGCTCCCACTGCCTCGAGCTTCGCAGGCAGTTTGTCGATCAGGCCCCAACCAACATAGACCGGGTAATCACCGCTGGCGGCACACACGACGCAGGCAAGATCGGTTCCGAAGTCAGGCGAGACAGAGGCCGTCGCATCAGGGCCTTCGACGATAGCCTCCACGCGTCCGGGCACTCGAAGAATCCGCTGGGCCTGTCGCTGGAGAGCAGCAGCGACCTCCGCCACCACTGAATCAACGTCGAGGGCATCGGTGTGCACCGTGAGGTCGGCGAGTGCATAGATCGGTTGCCGCACTCCCTTGAGTGCGCGAATGCGGGGCAGCGCCTCGGCGTCCCCGCCAGCCAGTAGCGGCCGTGGGTCGGGACTTTGCGTCGCGATTCGGGTAGCGATCGTCTCGGGCCGCGCCTCCAACAGCACGATGATGCCGTCCTCAGCCAAAAGGCGCCGGGATTCAGCGTCCCCGAATGCACCGCCACCGGTCGCGATCACCACTCCGGTCTCCCGCGCGGCGGTACGGACCGCAGCACGCTCGAGGGCACGAAACCTAGGCTCGCCATCGTCGGCGAAGATGCGTGAAATAGGACGCCCATCCTGCGCTTCGACGAGCGTGTCCGTATCGATAACCGCCATACCCAGCCGGTCGGCCAGCGCACGCGCTACCGTTGATTTGCCGCTACCGCTGAAACCGATTAGAACAACGCGCTTCAAGTCAAGCGCCATGGCGTTTCCGTCTACTCCGGCCCGTCGGACGCTCGTGGACCGATGGTCGCGCGGTAGGACTGCAAGTTGCGCCGCGTTTCGTCCAAGTGATCGCCGCCGTGCTTCTCCAGCACCGCGTCCGCAAGGACGAGGGCAAGCATCGCCTCAACAATGACCCCGGCAGCGGGGACAACACAGACATCAGAGCGCTCGAAGTGGGCTTCGACACGGGCACCACTATCGAGGTCGGCGGAGGGGAGGGGGTGGGCCAGAGTCGCGATTGGCTTGATCGCGACGCGTACGATCACGTCCTCGCCAGTCGTGATGCCACCCTCAACGCCTCCATGTTTGTTGGTGAGATGGGGCCAAGGGCGGTCGCCCCACTCGTTTCGGGGAGCGATCACGTCGTGTACAGCAGATCCTCGCTGCGAAGCACCGCGGAAACCGGCACCGAACTCGACACCCTTAAAAGCGTTCATGCTGAGAAGGGCCTGAGCAATGCGCCCGTCTAACTTGCGGTCCCAGTGGACATGGCTACCGAGACCATAGGGCACGCGGGTGACACGTCCTTCAACCACGCCACCGATGGTGTCGCCATCACTCTTGGCAGCATCGATCGCGGCGACCATGCGAGCAGCGGCGGCTGAATCGGCACAGCGAACGCGCGATTCCTCGACTGCCGCCCAATCGATCGGATCGGAAGGTTCGGCCCTGACGCCGCCGATCTGGATGACGTGGCTGTGGAAGCTCAACCCGCACTCTTCGAGAAAGCGACGAGCGACCGCGCCAGCTGCGACACGCGCGGCGCTCTCGCGCGCGCTCGCACGCTCGAGTGAGTCACGCACATCGTCGAAGCCATACTTCACTGCGGCGGGGAGATCGGCATGGCCGGGGCGCAATCGCGTGACGCGTGGGAGCGGCTGGGCCGGCGGGTCGAGCGCCATCGTCTCAGTCCACGGGGTACCGTCCGGACCTTTACCCGCGGCATGATCGCGGTTCTCAATCCAAAGGGCGATCGGGCTGCCGATGGTCCGGCCATGGCGGACGCCTCCGCGGATCTGCGCATAGTCGCTTTCGATCCGCATACGGCCGCCGCGCCCGTGGCCCTTCTGGCGGCGGGCAAGCTGGGCGCGCAAGCGAGCCTCGTCCATGGGCACGCCGGCGGGCAGTCCTTCGACGATCACGGTCAACCCCGGACCATGCGACTCCCCTGCAGTGAACCAGCGAAAGCGCCCCACGTCTTGTTCCTTTCCTTAGGACCCGCTGACGCGGTGCGGAGTGCCAGCAGCGGCCATAGTGGGCTCAGCTAGCTCAGGCGCCGGCAGCGTTGCTGCCAGCTCCGGAGGAATAGGTGGAAGTTCTACGGGCAGTGCCTCGCCCGAATCACTGATACGCACAACTAGGTCGAAGGCAGTGACGATTGCGTGGGAGTCGCCCGAATCCCAGTCGATGGGAGCAACCCGCATACGGTCGGCGAGGGAAGAGAGGATCGGCCGAGCCATGGCACTGCCATCCTCATTGCGGAAGGTGGTAAAAACATCAACACGAACGAAGTCGGGCCGTAAGTTCGGCACATCGTAAAGCAGCATCTCGGTCAACTGACTCACTGTGGAAACAGCGGTGTCGTACGCAGTTGCGACCTGGACGCGCTTGCTGTCGACGACGCGGAACTCAGCTTCGGCGGTGGTGCTCACGTGTACAAACTGGCTACTACCGGCGAGTAGCTCCATAGCTTGGACACCAGTCCAAACCGCAGCGCTAATGCCTTTAGGTGGCCGTTGCGTACGCCAGCGATCGATTTCGCCTATGAGAATGCCGTTAATCGCTTCGAAGTCGCCTTCGGCGACGAGCCGGCGCCAGAATAGATGAGTGCGTACTTCCTTGAACAACACGAAACCGATCAGGATGAAAAGAAGAAAGATCAGGATGGCAGCAACAAGGAGCCCGTTTGTCACGGCGTCTGCTCCGGATGCTCCGGCTGCCCAGCGGACGCTGGATCACGCATCGCCGCTTCAGCCGCGGTAAACATCACAGCCAATGGCGCGGCTCGTCGCGTCCACAGCTCAAAGGAAGCCGCGCCTTGGTGAACGAGCATTGGCAAACCACCCAAGGCCTTGTGCCCAGCAGCCCGCGCCCTTCGCACGAGCGGCGTCTCCATGGGATTGGCGACTAGGTCCACCACAATGGCCTCCGGACGGAGAGTCCCCGTATCGAATGGGAACTCGCTCGTAGTATCGCTGCCCTTGAGACCAACCGGCGTGCAGTGGACGACAATGTCACAGGCACGGAGCGCCTCGCTAGTTCGCCCATCGTCGCGCTCATACGCGCGAAGACGAAGATCCCCGGGATGGGCAGCAAGATCATGGCGCAGACGCCCAGCGCGGGCGAGGGAGCGATTGATGATCGTGAGCGCGCCGACATCGCGCCAAACGAGAGCCCAAGCGACGGCTCGCGCGGCACCACCCGCGCCCCAGATACAGACATGTGCACCTTGCGGGTCGATGCCAGCGCCTTCCAGTGCCGCTTGGAAACCACCAACATCGCTGTTGTAACCCTCAAGCACACCATTGACGCTGACGATGGTATTGATCGCGCCGACAAAGCGTGCAGTCTGATGCAATCGGTCGACAAAGCGCGCAGCGTTTCCCTTATGCGGGATCGTTACGTTGGCGCCGAGGATGGCGTCTGCACGGAGGCCGTTGATAGTGGCAGGGAGATCCTGAGGAAGCACGTCCCAAGCTTCATAGCGAGCGGCGATGCCAAGTGCGTCAAAAGCCGCTTGCTGGAAACGCGGGGAGATGCTGTGCATGACAGGGTGGCCTATCAGACCGACACGGACGCTCACGGCGTGCGCTCGACCCCTACATCGTCCGGCCCCTCTTCGCCCACGTCCACTATCGGCACCCGATCGCCCCAACCAAGGAATTCCTGTGCATTCCTTAGATGCTCGTCAAATGTTTCGGCAAAGACGTGGGAACCATCTCCACGCGCAACGAAGAAAAAAAAGGGGCTGGGTGGTGGGTCGATAGCAGCAGCGATAGAAGCATCGCCAGGATTCGCTATCGGTCCAGGTGGGAGCCCCGCACTGAAATATGTGTTGTAAGAGGAGGGAAAAGCGAGGTCGACAAGAGTGAGATCCGCCTTCCAGTAGCCGAAACGCTCGCTACTGCCAGGTATTTCGGAGATCGCATACTGCACAGTGGCATCGGACTCCAGACGAATACCTTCGCCGAGACGGTTACTGAAGACTGATGCTACAACCGCTCGTTCCTCAGCGATTACAGTCTCGCGCTCCACGATCGAGGCAAGGGTGAGGATCTCGTGCACGCTACGCCCCTGCCTGTTGAGTTGGAAGAGGCGATCAGGCGAAAACGCTTGGTCGAGGCGTTCAAGCATCTGGCGGACAACCTCGTCGGCAGCCGCGCGGAGGGAAAAGGTGTAAGTCGCTGGAAAAAGATAACCTTCGAGTGAAGCGTCACGCGGGCGGTCATCAGCCAGTGTGCCACTCCAGTTCGCAGGCTCCTCCAGTGCGGCGAGAAACTCGGCGGCCCCGGTGACACCGTTCGCGGCGAGGATTTCGGCGACCTCCTCCAGCCGCCGTCCCTCAGGAATGGTGACAATGCGCGGAGAGGTAACCCCGCCGTAGATCCGTTCCAGTACTTGGAGTGCAGAGAGGCCCGGCTCGAAGTCGTAAGTCCCTTTCTGGAGCTGGTCAGCGTATCCAAGCAATGCAGCAAGCGACTCGAACTGACGGGAGGATCGTACAACGCCTGCCTCCTCCAGTTTCTCTCCAATGATCTTGGCAGATTCACCCGCCTGCACATCGATCGTGGCGATGCTGCGCGGCGGGAGTGATTCCCTGTCCAGAGGGGGCGCAGCATCCCCGAATGTATCGCCGGGGACACCCAGCGAGATGAAGATGGCGACACTCGTCAGCGCCGACGCGACCACGATGCCCAGGAGCCAAGCCGCGCGCACAGTTTCAGTGTTCCGTTCGCGCCGGATGCCGCGCGCTCACCGCAGCAGGATCAAGGCTCTGTTTGTCCAACCAGCGCTGAAGGATCACGGCGGCGGCGGCGGCGTGGCGCGCGCGCCGACGGCGTTGGTGATCCCGGGACCGTAGCTTCGCAACGGGGGCGCCACTGCGTGCATCCACCAATAGATCGTCGATCGAGTTGGAATACCGCTCACTGACAGCAACGGCCGGAAGGTGCAGGGCGGCGGCAAGGCGCTCGCCATAGCGCCGGAACCGCGTGGCTTGGGCATCCTCACCACCATCCGGACGAAGAGGAACGCCGATCAGGGCCAAGCTCGCGCCGTCCGGGTGTAAGAGCTGTCGGATGCGTGCGACGCCTTCGTCTGATTCAACACGCCGATCGATCGTGGTGAGAGGAAGCGCGAGACGCCGGGCGGCGTCGGAAAGGGCGAGGCCAACCCAGCGCTCGCCAGGATCGATCGCGAGCACACGTGCAGATACGCGTGTAGCGGAGATCGGGTCGCTAACCGTCAGCCTCCTCGAAAGGACTGTCCAACAGATCACTTACTCCAGGTAGCATGTCATTCCCGCCACTGCCCGATCCGGCGTTTTCGCCCATTTCCTCTTCAGGCACGGAAGACAATGTGTCGATCACCTCGACTTTGATACGGAAGTCGAAGGGAGAAATCAGCGGCATAAAGCTCGGCGTCACATCGATCCGGGCAGGCTCCCGAAGACGCAGCGCGTTATTGAGCTTGGCTTCAGCGCTACTCACGCGTTCTAGTCGCACAGCGCGCTCTACCGCCTCCGGAATGATGATGGATGCGACGTGACCCTCCAGCATGATATCGAAGCTGATCGCGCCAAGTGTTTCGTTGGCAGAGGCCTCGCCAATAGCTACCGGCTCCAACGATTCCGTCACCACCTGGAAGCCAGAGCCTTGCGTGCGGCGAATCTCGCGCGCCGCACGTGATCGGATCTCGTCGAGCGGCACGCCAATCACGGAGACGGCAGCGACGGTCGTAACCTCAAGGGTATCGCCCGGCTGGCCGAGTTGGGGCAGGAATTCCTCGCTCAGTACCTCGACTCGCAATGTATCGGGATGGAAAACAAAGCGCCCGTGAGCCTGTCGCTCCAACACCTCGAGAGCACGATCTCGAATGATGTGCGCGCTGCGGCGGCGAACACGGTCGACATCCAGAGAGTGGGGGCCGCGGATGCGAGTCTCGTCGCCGCCAGTGGTGGGATCCGGATTGCTCACGTCTGCCCGGCCTGTCAGGAAAAGGCCGGGCAGACTGACTGCGCCAGCGGGCACGTTGCCCTCCAGTCCAATGCTTTCCGCTTCGATGCCGGTGAGAGCAACCGAACCGGAGCCTGCGGGAACGGTTACCGGCTCGGTGGTACGGAAGCGCACACCACCGATCGCGCCGACATCGGTGCCGATAGGTACATCCAAAGGGAGCGTGGTTCGGTTTTCGATGCGTAGCGTTCCAGTCGCACGGGTACCGGAAACTGCCACTTGGCCGGTTGTGACGATGGTGTCCGTTGCGATGATCTCCACCTCCACACGGCCGGCCGGAAGAATGCCCTCCTCAGCAACATCCCCCTCGCTAAGTACGCGCGCCTCCACAAAAAGCGGGACTGAAACCGCCGCGAGTTCGGGCGCGAGGCGCACCGTAGCGGAAGGGCCGAAGGCAACGGCGCCCACCACCACAACCGGAAGCGCAGCGAGTGTTAGGAGACGGAAAACCAGGTCGGAAGAGGGCAGTGGCAACGCGAGGAAGCCCAGCCGCAGGTAGCGCGGCATGAGGCGACCGTGCTTGATCTCACGGCCTCGCATAGAACCGACAACCACGAGGCCTTCGTTGCGTGCGAGCTGGTGGATGCGGCCGTTGCGCGTTTGCAGGACAAGGTGAAGACGCGTGGCGTCGACATGGCGACGGAGAAGCCGCATGCCGAGCTGGGAGCGTAACGACTCGTTGCGCCGATCGACGCGGGCAACGATGGTTCGACCCGGGCCCGCATGGAGTTTTGAGCGGATCGAGGCGATATCGTCGTGGCGTTCGATCTGGATGGTGCGGAACAATTCGACACCGGGCGGAACCACCTCGGGCGAGACGACGCGGGCGGTGGGGGTAGCAGATATTGCATTCCCTGCTTGAGTTTGCTCATCGGTTACTGCTGCGGGCTCGGAGGATACGGCGTCACGGCGAAAACGCCGCGCTCCCACACGCGCCCACCGCAAAGCAACACAGAGGCGGGTCGCAATTACCGCGAGTGCGTGCCGCCCTTGTGTGAGGAAAGCCACCGCACGAGCCTTAAAGACGCTGTCGCGATGGGGGAGCTGCATCAGTTCAGCGACTACGCTGACTCCGAACGCCCGCCGCCGCCGTGGCGAGCGCATCGTCCAAGCGCGCCGCGTCCTTTCCGCCCGCCTGCGCCATCTCCGGCCGACCTCCGCCCCCACCACCGGCAACGGCTGCCACATCCTTGATCAGCTTGCCAGCGTGCAATCCACTCGCGACGAGGTCCTCGGAGATCATCGCAACGAAGACCGGTTTCTCCTTAGTGATGGCACCGAGGACGATTACGCCGCTTCCGAGCCGCTTGCGGACGGCGTCGCCGACTTGGCGAAGTGCGTCTGCAGACGCGACATCAACACGACTGACGACCAGCCTGACGCCGTCAACTTCCTGCGCCAAGGCGACGAGCCGCTCGGCTGAACCAGCGCTGGCCTGCCGCTCTGCAGCCGCGATCTGACGGCGGGCGTCGTCGAGCTCTGCCTGGAGCGCTGCGAGACGGGCCGGAACCTCGGCTGGCGCGGCACGGAGAGAATCCGCGATATTCGTCAGAATCTGAAGTCGCTTCTCCCGCCAAGCATCGGCGGCGGCACCGGTGAGCGCCTCAATACGACGCAAGCCAGCGCCGACGCTTCCCTCCGAGATGATCTGGAAAGCCCCAATGTAGCCCGTCGTAGGCGCGTGCGTGCCTCCACAGAGTTCCTTACTGAAGCAATCGTGAACAGCCGGATCAGGATCACAGATATGGACGACGCGTACATCGGCACCGTATTTCTCGCCGAAGATCGCCATGGCGCCAGCCGCGACGGCATCTTCAAAGGACATCGCATCGGTGCCGACAGGTAAGTCCTCGCGAATGCGCGCGCTGATCAACCGTTGGACCTCGGCAAGTTGCTCGCCACTAGGCGCTTGAGACTGCGTATAGTCAAAGCGGAGACGGTCCGGAGCAACAAGTGAGCCGCCTTGGCGAACATGGTCACCAAGGACCTCGCGCAACGCAGCGTGAAGGAGATGCGTCGCGGTGTGGTTACGCATCGTGTCACGCCGCTGATCGTTATCAACGAATGCTTGCACGGCGTCGCCCACGCGCAAGGTACCCAGCACGACCTCTCCGTGATGCGCGATCAGGTCGCCATGGGCTTGAGTATCGTCGATACGAAGCTCGCCTTCAGGCCAGACCAAGCGCCCACCGTCTCCGACCTGCCCACCCCCCTCCGGATAGAAGGGCGTTTGGTCGAGGACGACGTTCAACTGCGCGCCCAGTGCCACTTTATCTACTCGCTGGCCGTCTTGGACCAAGGCCACCACGCTGGCCGAATGGGCAAGATGCTCGTAGCCGAGGAAAGTGGAAGCGTTGCTGATCTCGGAATAGGCAGCATCGTCCGCAGCGACGCGGAATTCGGCCGTGGCACGGCCGCGCGCGCGCTGCTCGGCCATAGCAACTCCGAATCCAGCCTCGTCGACGCCGAAGCCTGCACCTGCCGCAATCTCTCGTGTTAGGTCCGGCGGGAAACCGTACGTGTCGTAGAGGCGAAAGAGCGCATCCCCAGGGATAAAACGATTCCCGGCGCGGGCAAGATCCGGAAGGATTTGCTCTTCTAGTAAGCGCTGACCCGTTGCGAGCGTACGGCGGAACCGCTCCTCTTCTTGTCCGAGGATCTGCGTCACCAGTGCAGCGTTCTCCTGGAGTTCGGGATAGGCCTGACCCATCCGCTCACGGACGCGCACCGCAACATCGGGAAGCAGCGCATCGCTGATTCCCAGAGTATGGGCCATGTAGAGGGCGCGCCGGATAAGGCGGCGTAAGACGTACCCCCGGCCTTCGTTGCTCGGCAAGACACCATCCGCAGCCAAAAAAGTCATGGCGCGTCCATGCTCGGCAACGACGCGTAGAGCACGCTGGTCGTTAGCGCCGACCGCGGCATAGCCCCGCCCGCAGCGATCAGCGATGTAGGCGAGGAGAGGGGCAAAGAGGTCAGTCTCGTAGATGTTGCGCTTGTCTTGCATGACCATGGCCCAGCGCTCCAGACCAGCGCCGGTGTCGATGTTCTTGGCAGGCAGAGGCGTTTCGCTACCGTCGTCGCCTTGGAGGAACTGCATGAAAACGAGGTTCCAGATCTCAAGGTAGCGGCCGGTTTCATCGCGAGGCTCGGAGGCTCGACCCTCGTCCACCTCGGGACCAAAGTCGTAGTAAATCTCAGAGCAGGGGCCGCAGGGCCCGTCGACGCCAGTGGACCAGTAGTTCCCTTCCGCTTTGCCATAGCGATAGATCTTGCTCGCTGGAATGCCCAGCTTGCGCCATCCCTCGAAGGCTTCCTCGTCGTCATGAAAGACCGTTGTCACGAGGCGTTCCGAAGGGATAGCCAGCTCTTGAGTCACTAGCTCCCAAGCGAAGGCTTGTGCCTCGACTTTAAAGTAATCCCCGAATGAAAAGTTCCCGAGCATCTCGAAGAACGTGAGATGCGAGTCATCGCCGACCTCATCGATATCAGTGGTGCGGAAGCACTTCTGAATCGAAGCCAAGCGCGGGCGAGGCGGCGTCGCCTGGTCAAGGAAATACGGCTTGAAGGGAACCATTCCTGCACTGGTGAAGAGCAGCGTCGGATCGCCAGGTGCAACAAGCGATGCGCTCGCAACTTCCAGATGGCCATGCCTGACAAAGTGATCGATGAAACGACGACGGATCTCGCTGGCATCCATGCCTGTGCCCCGGTGGCGTCCTCTTCGAGCGCGCCCCCGCCGGCGCATCTAACTTAGTATAAACACCGATCTCCTCAAGGCTTGCTGATCGCGTGCGCGTTCCCATAAGCCCTCTCTGGTTGACAGTCCAGCGCGGGAGTTCTTAG
The DNA here is from genome assembly GCA_965220315.1 of Dehalococcoidia bacterium. GTDB lineage: Bacteria > Chloroflexota > Dehalococcoidia > Bin125 > Bin125 > JAPOXK01. Next base: position 962,510 of record CBDCPP010000001.1, on the reverse strand, counting down.
CGTGAACGTACGAGTGTGAACCAGGACGAGCAGCCCGGATCGAGCCTGCAGTAAGAAACGCTTGGATTCGTCCGACATCCCTCCTAGCTCTCCATCGATTCGCGCTTCGAGAAGCGTGAACCTAACGGCACCCCACCCACGGGCGGCGCGGCGAAAGACGGCTGACAGCGCCCCAGTCACAATCCGGCGTTACCCGTGACGGCCGCCATTGTGTTAGCGGCAGGCGTGGGGACGCGCATGCGTTCGGCGTTGCCGAAGGTGCTACAGCCTGTGTGTGGCCGAGCCATGGTTCTGCATGTGTTACAGGCATTACGTGAGGCGGGTGTTGAACAAACAGTGGTCGTAACCGGGCACGGTGGCGAAGCGGTACGCGCCGCAGTAGAGGGATCTGGACATGCGAACAAGGTGGCGTACGCCACGCAGGCCGAACAGCTAGGCACCGGCCACGCAACGCTGCAAGCGAGCGCCCTCGCGGGCGACGGGCGGGTCCTGGTGGTGAATGGTGATATGCCTCTCGTGAGCGCCGAACAATTGCGTACCGTGCTCGAGGCAGATGTCGCATCCGCAGCCGTGGCGACGGCCGAAGTGCCAGACCCGCACTACATGGGCCGCGTTGTGCGCAGCGAAGCGGGAGGAATTGCGGCGATCGTCGAAGAGGCGGATGCCGATGCAGCCACGGCCGCGATTCGCGAGGTCAACCTGGGGATTTACGCGTTCGAAGGAGCGTGGCTCTGGCGTACGCTCGCCAAGCTGGCCCCGAGCGCGAGAGGCGAGATCTACCTGACTGATGCGGTCACGGTAGCGGCAGGTGAAGGCGGCGCGCTGCCCGTACCTGTGCCTGCACCGGATGGGCGTATCAACGTCGAAGACCGGACGGACCTCATGCGTGCGGAGCATCTGATGCGGCACCGAATCCAAGAGCACTGGCTAGCTCTAGGCGTGTCGATCGTGGACCCGAAGACGACGTACATCGACGCGGATGTCGTCATCCACGGTGACACCGTGCTGGAACCGGGAACACATCTGCGCGGCTCGACGGTAGTGGGCAAACACTGCGCGCTCGGCCCCAATGCAGTGGTACGCAACTGCCAACTCGGCAACGGCTGCCGGCTGGAGAGCTGCACCCTGGAAGGCGCAGTGCTGGGCGCGGAAGTAACCGTGGGCCCGTACAGCACGATCCGCCCCGGCAGTGTGCTCGACGACGGCGTACACATCGGAACACACGCGGAGATCAAGAATGCTCGTCTGCACAGGAACGTGCGGATGGGACATTTCTCGTACCTAGGCGATGCGGAGGTGGGAGCGGAGACCAACATCGGTGCCGGCGTGATCACCTGTAACTTCGATGGAAGAACGAAGCACCGCACCGTGATCGGCGAGCAGGCCTTCATCGGCAGCGACACATTGCTGATCGCACCGGTTGAGCTGGGCGATAGGGCATCGACGGGCGCGGGCTCGGTGGTGAATAAATCAGTGGGGGCGGGCGAGCGGGTGATCGGGAGTCCGGCGCGCCGGGTGCGGAAGACGCGGTCGGCGGAGGATCAGTCGTGAGCGGTGGGTCGATCGCCGCGGTAGCCATCCTCCTCGCGTCGACGGCGCTCCTGGTCCTGCTAGCCAGCGCCGAGGTCGGCGTGATCAGCGTGAGCCGCTCGCGAGCGCGGCTGTTGTTGGACAAGGAACCAGAGAATCCTCGCGCACGCTGGCTGCACAACGTGATCCAGGAGCGCGAGCGGGCGCTGGGCTCGTTCGCGGTAGGCCGCAGCCTGGCGGTCGTGACGGGACTAGCAGCAGCCATCTATCTAATCGCGCGAGAAGTCGATTTCAGCTGGCAGGTCATCGCGGGGACGGCAGCGATCGGCTTCGTGGTCGTCGCGCTGTTGCAGGCGATACCACGCCGACTGGCAGAGATCAGTCCCGAGGGATTCGGCTTGCGCCTAGCGCCGACGATGCGTCGCTTTCAAGCCGTTTTCCGGGTACCCGCGGCAGTGTTCGAAGCCCCCGCCGCTCTAGCGCGACCAATCACGCGCGCGACGACGCGTGGTCCAATGGAGCCAGAACCCCTGGAGTTGCTACTAGCGCGTGAAGAAAGCGGCGGCGGTATCGAGGCAGACGAGCGAGAGATGATCCGTGGCGTCTTCGAAATTGGAGAGACAGCCGTACGGGAAGCAATGGTGCCGCGACCGGACATCGTAGCCATCGAAATAGAGTCCAGCCTGAGCGCCGCCGCCGAAACAGCGGTGCAGCGCGGCGTCTCCCGCATGCCCGTCTACGAAAAAACGATCGATAATGTCGTGGGGGTACTGTACGCGCGGGATATCCTCGCTTCACAGGTAACGGGGCAGCTCAGTCAAAGCGTGCGAGAGCTGATGCGGCGGCCGCTGCTAGTGCCCGAATCCAAGCGGCTGGATGAGATGCTGGCGCAGTTTCGTCGCAGCCGAGTGCACATCGCGATCGTCCTAGACGAGTACGGTGGCACGGCCGGACTGGTGACGATGGAAGATCTACTGGAAGAGATCGTAGGGGAGATTGAGGACGAGTACGACACCGGCACCGCTTCGGTTGTGCGGGTGTCGGAGCACGAAGCATGGCTGGACGGGCGCGCGTCGATTGACGAACTCAAAGACCTATTTGAGGTACAGATTGAAGAGGGTGACTTCGACACCGTCGCCGGCTACGTGTTCGAGCGGTTGGGGAAGATCCCCGCCGTGGGCGATGCGGTCCAAGTTAACGGCCTAACGATTGCCGTACAAAGCATGACGGGCCACCGCATCGCCAAACTGCGCGTGCGCCGACCAGCGCCGGCAGCCACAGTCGCTACCGACCAAGGCGCGGCGACCGGAGCCTAGCGTGGCCACCAATGCGGCACCAGCAGGGACGGCGATCTCCGAAGAAGAGCTGGCTCACCGGCTAGCCTTCGCCCGGGTACCGAGGATCGGCAGCCGCCGCACGGAGCTGTTGGAAGCGCACTTCCCCAGTCTGAAAGAAGCTTGGAAGGCAGATCGGGGCGAACTCCAAGCGGCCGGACTCGACGATGGCACGATCCGATCGCTGCAGCAGCATCGAGCCCATCTCAAGCCGGAAGCCGAACTCGAGCAGTTGGTCGCAGCAGGAGTGACTGCGATTCCCTGGAACGACCCGCGTTACCCGCCGCGCTTGCGCGAGATCGACGAGCGGCCGCCAGTCCTGTTCATGCACGGCGAGTTCACCCCGCGGGATGAATGGTCGTTGGCCGTAGTCGGCACGCGGCGAGCTTCCCCCTATGGACGCCAGACAGCGGAGGAATTCAGTCGCGATCTAGCGCACAACGGGATCACGGTGGTGAGCGGGCTGGCCCGCGGCATCGACGGAATCGCGCACCAAGCAGCGCTAGACGCCGGAGGGCGGAGCATCGCCGTGCTGCCGTGCGGACTAGACACGATCTACCCGCCGGAACATGCGGAGCTGGCCCGGCGCATAGCAGATGAAGGCGTGCTGCTCTCCGAACAGGCCCTAGGCGTGAAGCCGCGAGCGGACTACTTCCCGCGTCGCAACCGCATCTTGAGCGGACTCACGCTCGGCACCCTGGTGATCGAAGCAGGTAAAAAGTCGGGAGCGTTGCACACGGCGAATTGGGCCAACTCGCAAAACCGTGAAGTCTTCGCCGTACCGGGACGAATTACATCCCCGAACAGTCAAGGGGCGAACGCCCTGATCCAACAAGGGATGGCGAAGCTCGTGACCAACGTCCGTGACGTATTGGAGGAGCTTAACCTACAAATGGTCGAGCACCAGATCGAGCTGGCTCGCGTGTTGCCAGACGATCCCACGGAGTCGCTGATCTTGAAACAGCTCAGCCATGAACCGATGCATATCGACGAAGCCGTGCGGGCCGTGGACTTGCCCGTCTCGACCGTTAGCAGCACCCTGGCCATGCTGGAATTGAAGGGCGCGGTGCGCCAGGTGGGTCCTATGACGTATGTCCGGGTCTAGAGCGAGTAGCGCAGCAACCGCTGCGAGGCGCAGGAAATCAACGAAGAAGGCGGCCAAGGGGGCCGCCAAGCCGCGTGCGCGCACAACCACGTCCCAACGCGGAACTCCGAAGAGTCACGGCGGGCAAGGCAAGCGCAAGAGCAAGCGCCACTTGGTCATCGTCGAATCACCAGCGAAGGCGAAGACGATCGGGCGGTTCCTAAGCGACGCGTACCTGGTTGACTCTTCGTACGGGCACGTGCGCGATCTACCGCGCCGCGCGGACGAGCGCCCCGATGCGATCCGGGAGGAGAAGTGGGGCGAACTCGGAGTCAACGTGGACGCTGACTATGAGCCGGTCTACATCGTGCCGGAGGAGAAGCGCCCTCATGTCGAGCGGCTACGGAAGGCGCTCAAGCAAGCAGATAGGTTAATCCTCGCGACCGATGAGGACCGGGAAGGCGAAAGTATCAGTTGGCATTTGCTAGAGCTGCTAGAGCCCACCGTGCCGGTGGAACGCATCGTTTTTCACGAAGTGACGCCAGAGGCGATCGAAGCGGCGCTGGAAACGCCGCGGGCACTGGACCGCAACCTCGTAGCGGCCCAGGAGTCACGGCGGATCTTGGACCGTCTGTTCGGCTACAGCCTCTCACCACTGCTGTGGCGCAAGATACAAGCCGGGCTGTCCGCAGGCCGTGTACAAAGCGTCGCGGTACGGCTGTTGGTCCAGCGGGAGCGCGAGCGAGCGGTCTTCCACTCAGCAAAGTACTCGGACCTGGAAGCGACGGTCGCAGGGGCGGAGGGCAGCTGCCGGACGACTTTGCGCCAACTCGGTAGAGCCCGCCTGCCCACAGGCAAGGACTTCGACCCGTCCACGGGCAAGATCAAAGGCAAGGGCATGCGCGCGCTCAGCGAAAAGCAAGCGAAGGCGCTGATCCCCGGACTACGAGTGGGAGCGTGGTCGGTCAGCAAGATCAAGGCATCGCCCGTCACGTCCAGGCCGGCGGCTCCTTTCACGACGTCCACCTTGCAGCAGGAAGCAAGCCGCAAGTTGGGCTTCAACGCGACGCGGACGATGCGCGCCGCGCAACGCCTCTACGAAGGTGTCGACCTGGGAGCCGAGCGCGAGGGCCTGATCACCTACATGCGGACCGACTCGGTCACACTCGCAGCCTCCGCTCTTGACGAAGCCCAAGAGGTGATCCGCGCGCGTTTCGGCGACAACTTCGCCAAGGGAGCGCGCATCTACGCCTCGAAAACACGCAACGCGCAAGAGGCGCACGAGGCGATCCGGCCCACGCACATCCACCGGGACCCGCAGCAGCTCCAGGGCGTGCTCCCCAGTGATCAACTACGGCTCTACGAGCTGATCTGGCAGCGCACGCTGGCGAGTCAAATGCCGAACGCGAAGCTGGAACGCACGGTGGTCGAGTTCACCGTGCCGCTCAGCAAAAAAGTCGACGACCCAGCCATCTTCGAGGCGCGGGGACAGCGGATCCTCTTCCCGGGATACCTGCGCGTTTACCAAGAGAGCAGCGACGATCCCGAGGATGAGCGCTCGGGAAGCGAGCAACCACTCCCCACGTTCGCAACCGGCGAGAAAGTGGCGGTCAAATCGATCACGCCCAAGCGGCACGAGACGCTACCGCCGCCACGCTTCACGGAAGCGAGCCTCATCAAGCGGCTCGAAGAAGAAGGGTTGGGGCGGCCGAGTACCTACGCAGCGATCCTCGACACGCTACAAGCGCGCGATTACGCATTCAAAATCAAGACCGCGCTAGCGCCGACCTTCCTGGCATTCGCCGTCACGGATCTGCTCGAACGCCACTTCGGAGACCTCGTCGAGCCACGGTTCACGGCGCAAATGGAAGAGACGCTGGACGACATCGCCAGGGGCGAGGCCGATGCCGTGACGCACCTGCAACACTTCTACCGGGGCAACAGAGAGGAACCAGGCCTCGAGCCACGGATAGACCAAGAACTCCCCAACATCGCCTTTCCCGCGCTACCCGTGGGAGACGACCCCGAGAGCGGCGATCCCATGATCGTACGAATCGGGCGCTTCGGTCCCTACTTGCAGAAAGGCCAAGGCGAGAACGGCAGCTCGGTTTCGCTGCCGCTGGATCTTCCGCCGGCGGACCTCTCGGTTGACAAAGCAGCGGAACTCTTCGCAAGCAAGGGGGATGGCCCGCGGGAACTCGGTCGTGACCCCGAGAGCGGCTTGGAAGTGCTGCTGCAAACAGGCCGCTACGGCGCCTACGTGCAGCTCGGTCCGAACCCTCCCAGCGATGGGAAGAGAACTAAGAAAACCGCACGCAAGCCTAAGCGCGCCTCCGTGCCCAAAGAAATGAAGCTGGAAGAGGTAACGATCGAAGACGCGCTCACCTGGCTCTCCTTGCCACGCAACCTCGGTCGCGACCCGAAGACGAGTGAGGATGTGATAGCCGCGAGCGGACGCTATGGTCCCTACGTCCAAAGCGGTAAGGAATCGCGGTCACTCCAAGACGAGGATGACGTATACACGATCGGCCTAGATCGAGCGCTGGATCTCTTGGCGGAACCGCGCAGCGCCAGCTTTCGGCGTCGACAGCGGAGCAAGGTACTGGCGGAGATCGGCAAGCATCCACAAAGTGGCGCACCGATCCAAGCGCTGCAAGGACCCTACGGGCCGTACGTGAGCGACGGCACCACCAACGCGCCCATCCCAGCGGGCCTCGAGCCAGCCAGTCTCGACCTAGCACGAGCGATCACCCTGATCGCGGAGCGAGCGTCCCAGCCCAAGCGAGGCGCTCGGCGAGCCGCCACGAAGAAGGCCTCGCGAAAGGCAGCTCGCACACGGTGAGCGCTGCAAGAGCAAAGGCGAAAATCGCACGGGCGAACCCGGATTTTTAGGCGCGGCGCTTGCACGCAGGCCAAGGGGCACTAGAGTATTCGAACTCTTGGGTGGCGGGCCCAGAAGGGCCCTGTGACAGCAACCATCTCCGAACCGGCCGCGCTTCTCGATCGCTATCTATCCCAGCTCGCGGAGCAGCGCCAACTCTCCCCCTACACGCTGCGGAATTATCGCTCGGACCTCTTGCAGTTCCTTGCCTACTTGGCGGAGCAAAAGACACCGCTGGAAGAGGTAACGCGGCATAGCTATCGCGCCTATCTCACCAAGCTGCGGGAGGAGGGTACCGCCGTAGGGAGCCTGCGGCGCCGGGCCAGCACGATTAAGGGATTCTTCAAGCACTTATACGCCTACAAGCTGCTGCCCAGCGATCCACTGCGACTAGCGAGCGCCCCGAAAACTCCCACACGCTTGCCGACCTTTCTCAACGAACAAGAGATCGACGCGCTGCTCGCCGCGCCGGAGATCAACAAACCGGCCGGATTGCGAGACCGAGCCATCCTTGAAGTGCTCTATGGCGCCGGGCTGCGCGTGAGCGAGCTGGCGAAACTACGACTGTCTGCAATCGACTGGGAGAACAAGCTCTTGCAAGTTCAGGGGAAGGGTGGACGCGAGCGCGTTGCATTACTGGGCCAGGGAGCGCTGGCAGCGATTCAGGACTATATCCGTGAGGGTCGGCCGGCCTTGGTCAGCGACAAAAGCAAAGACTGGCTCTGGCTGAACCGGTTCGGCGGGCCATTGTCCGCAAGAGCGGTGCAGCTGGCAGTTCGTCGCTATGCAGTCCAAGCAGCGCTGCCCAAGAGCGTCCACCCGCATTTGCTGCGGCACACCTTCGCTACGCATATGCTCGAGCGCGGTGCGGATGTACGAATCGTGCAGGAGCTGCTGGGCCACGCTAGCGTGGGAACGACCCAGATTTATACACACGTGACAGAAGCAGCCAAACGCGCCACCATTGAGGCGTCTTTGGACGGCATCAGCGAGCAGCTCCAAACGCGGCTGACGGCGCAGCGCGAATCCCAACGCCCCAGCATGGCGCATCGCAACAAGGAGTCGCGGGCCTCTTGAAAATCTTACTCATCTCCGGTCCCAACCTGAACCAGCTAGGGCAGCGCGACCCAGCTCTATACGGCAACCAGAGCCTCTCAGAGATCGAGGGGCTGGTGCGCAAGCGCGCCGACGAGTGGAACGTAGAGATCGGACCCTATCAATCGAATCATGAAGGTGCCCTGATCGACTTCATCCAAGAAGAACATAGCGCCGAGGGGATGATCATCAACCCTGGCGCCTTGGCGCACTACGGATACGCGCTCCGCGACGCAATCGAAGCATTCCCCGGCAAAGCCGTGGAAGTGCACATCTCCCATGTCCACGCTCGAGAAGAGTTCCGGCGCACCTCGGTAACGGCACCGGTCACGGATGGCTTCGTAGCAGGGCTGGGTTGGCGAGGATATCTCGCCGCACTAGACGCGCTGGTGGGGCTGCTACACGAAGCAAAGGACGCCAAGTAACGCATATACCCATCGCACTGCGCGATTCACGCTAGGGCTACGTTCAGTCTCCGCCAGATATTGGACAGCTAGCGGCAGGAATTGACCATGAGCGACGCTAGCGCCGTTGAGAGCACCTGGGGCACAGCCCGGATTGCGTCTCTGCGCGAGCGATTAATAACCGAGGGCCTCGACGGGCTGCTGGTCACCGATCCGCACAATCGTCGCTACCTCTCAGGCTTCTCGGGATCCGCGGGCATGCTGCTAGTAACCGGCGAGCGAGCTGCATTAGCAACGGACTTCCGCTACTGGGAGCAGGCAAAGTCGCAGACACACGGTATCGAGATCTTTAAACAAGAGAACAAGCTCTCAACGTGGTTGCCCGAACTGTTGGCGGGGCTGGGCGGAAAGAGGGTTGGGTACGAAGCGGGACATGTGAGCGTCGCACTGCACAAACAGCTCCGCGAAGCCATCGCGGACATGCCGACCGGGGACCGTGCCTCATTGGTGCAGAGCGAAGGCTTGGTGGAAGGCCTACGAACGGTAAAGGACGAGGCCGAGAGGCAAGCCCTGGAGCGTGCAGTGCGTCTGGGCGACGAGGCGTTTGAGGCAGTAGCGGCCTTGATGGAACCCGGCTGGACGGAGAAGCGAGTGGCCTGGGAGATCGAACGCTATGCCCGTGAGCACGGGGCGGAGGGATTATCGTTCCCCACAATCGTAGGCGGCGGGGCGTGGAGCGCGATGCCGCACGCCTACCCGCGTGACGAGCCACTGCGCGAGGGCGAACCAATCGTGATCGACATGGGTGTGATCGTCGCAGGATATTGCTCTGATATGACACGAACTGTCGTCCTCGGAAAGCCGGATGCGCAGTTCGGCACCGTGTATGAGATCGTACTGATGGCTCAAGAGACTGCAGAAGCTACGATCGAGGCGGGAATGACGGGCGAAGCGGCTCACATGATCGCGCAGGCGATCATCGCCGAGGCCGGACATGGCGAACGCTTTGGGCATGGGTTGGGACACGGCGTGGGCTTGGAAGTCCACGAGCGCCCGCGAGTCAGCGCTACCTCAGAGGATGTAATCGAGGAGGGAATGGTGATCACAGTCGAGCCAGGGATCTACATTCCAGGCTGGGGAGGCGTGCGCATTGAGGACCAAGGCGTGATCGAGGACGGCAAACTGCGTGTGTTCACACAGACGCCAAAACTACGAATGGTCGGCGTGTAGGGGTTAGGAGCAACCCATGACGATGACCACCAGCGATCTAAAAAGGGGCGTCGTAATCGAGATGGACCACACCTTGCTGCAAGTGGTCGATTGGGAACACATCAAGATGGGACGTGGCAGTGCGCAAGTACGACTCAAGTTGCGCGACTTACGCGGGGGGCACACTATCGAGAAGACCTTCCAGGCTGGCAGCAAGTTTCAGCGAGTGCGGATTGACCGGAGAGTGATGCAATACCTCTACGCCGAGGAAGATCTGCACCACTTCATGAATACGGAGACCTACGAGCAAATGCCGATCTCCGGGGCGCTCATCGGCGACGCGATGAAGTATTTAGCCGAGAACGCCGAAGTCGACGTGCTATTCAACGGCGACGAGCCAATCGGAGTCGAGCTGCCGGCTTCGGTGGAGCTGCGCATCACCGAGAGTGAACCTGGCGTGAAGGGCGACACGGCTTCGGCAGTGCTTAAGCCCGCTACGCTGGAAAGTGGACTCGTAGTTCAAGTACCGCTCTTTGTGGAACCGGGCGACGTGATTAAAGTCAGCACGCGCACCGGCGCGTACCTCGAACGCGCATCGACGGCGGAGTAAGCGCGGGCCGCACACACGGAGCAGCGGCCATGAATGACTTCTACAGCGAAAACCACGAGCGTGCACAACGGGCCGGAATAACGGAGACGCCGCCGCTCTACCAGCAACCCGCAGCCGGGCCGGTGCAAAGCTACAGCGTCGGCAGGATTGCAGGCTACCTGCGTGAACTGCTGGACACGGACCCACTGGTCGCGGATGTCTGGATCGCCGGGGAGGTGACCAGTCTCACTCGCTCACAAGCCGGGCACCGGTACTTCACGCTCTCCGATGAGGAGGGCGCGTTGCGCTGCGTTCTCTTTCGACAAGAGGGCTTGGGGGTGCAGTTCGACCAAGGTGAGCAGGTACTGGCGCACGGACGAGTCTCGCTCTACCAAGAGCGAGGGGACCTGCAATTCTATGTCGATGCTCTCCAGCCCGAAGGAGTGGGAGTTCTGTATGCGGAATTCAGACGCCTGCTGCTGCAACTTGAGAGTGAAGGCCTGTTCGATCCCGCACGAAAACGGCCGCTGCCGCGCTACCCGCGTAGGATCGGTGTCGCGACATCACCAGTAGGGGCAGTTTGGCACGACATCCAGTCGGTGCTGCGGCGGCGCTGGCCCATGACGGAACTGCTGCTAGCTCCCTGTCAAGTTCAAGGCGAGGGTGCCGCCGCGACGATCGCGCAAGCGATCGCCGATCTCAATCAGATCTCAGAAGAGGGCACGGCGCCTTTGGATTTGATCATCGTGGCCCGCGGCGGCGGATCGGTGGAAGACCTCTGGCCCTTCAACGACGAAGCCTTAGCACGGACGATCTTCGCAAGCGGGCTTCCAGTAGTAAGCGCGGTGGGACACGAAACCGATTTCACCATTTCCGACTACGTGGCGGATGCGCGGGCACCCACGCCCTCGGTAGCGGCAGAGATCGTCGTACCGACTGTCGCTACGGAAGAGGAGCGATTGCGTGCGGCCCGATCGAGCTTGGTTTTGGGACTCGATCGGGCGTTGAGGGCGGCGCGTGAAGACTTCGAGGAAGTCCGCGTGCGACTGCAGGAAGCGGCACCGGATATCGAACCGTTGCGACGCGAGATGATCGGATTGCAATCTCAGGCTGGAGAGTCCGTCGCTCAGACACTCGCGCCGCTGAGTACCGCTTTGACAACGCTGCGTGCGCGCCTCGCTGCATTGGATCCAGCCGCTACGCTGAGCCGCGGCTATGCGCTGGTACTGAATAAATCAGGACGCCCTCTGCGTCATGCGGCATCTTTACAAGAAAACGAACAAGTGCGGCTGCGGTTCCAAGATGGTGAAGTCGGCGCGCTGATCACGGAAGCGCTCCCGAAAGATCCCGCCACGGAGGCATGCTGATGACCAAGCAAGACAGCAGTAGTCCAGCCTATGAAGAGTTACTGGAGATGCTGGCAGCGAGCGTCGAACGGCTGGAGGGCGGCGGACTGACGCTAGATGAGGCGATCGCTACTTACGAGGAAGGGACCGCAATCGCAGTGCAATGCCAAGCATTGCTGGAAACCGCCGAACAAAAGATCCGTGAGCTGCGGCAAGTGGTGGAATCTGAAAACTAAACCATGGCACGTGCGGACCTGCACACACATACCCGGCGTTCCCCCGATGGGCTGACTTCTCCACGTGCCTTCGTACAGCGCTGCCTCGCGCGTGGCTTGACACATGTGGCGGTCACTGATCACAACACGATCGCGGGCGCGTATGACATCGCAGCCAACGCGGCGGGCCGCATAACGGTGATCATAGGCGAGGAGGTGAGCACCGCAGCGGGAGAGCTAATCGGCTTGTTCCTCGATCAACACGTGCCAGCGGGCCTGTCATTGCTCGAGACGGTGGAGCGCATCCATGCCCAAGGCGGGCTCGTAATGGCACCTCACCCATTCGATCCGCTGCGCCCGGGAATCAGGCAGGCAGGCCTGCGAGCGATCAGCGAGGCAGTCGATGTCGTTGAAGGCTACAACGGCCGCGCGCTACTAGGCCGCTTCGATCACGTAGCGCGGCGCTGGGCGGAGGAGCACAATCGACCGGTGGGACTCGGATCGGACGCGCATCTAGAGTCAGAACTGGGGCGATCCATGATGGAACTGCCCGATTTTGACGGTCCCGACGAATTGCTTATAGCGCTCCGCGAGGCCCGCTATTCCCTTGCTCGACCTGCCTTTTGGCTGCTACCGCTGAGTGGCATTGCACTCGCGCGCCACTGGAGTGGCCGCTTAGCGCGATCCGCACCTCCGGGAGCGGAGGCAAAGCCGTGACTCTACGAATCGCCTGGTTCGCAACCGCGCGCGGCACAAGTTCACGTCTGTTGTTCGAGAAGGTACAGACGGCTATCGAAACGGGCGAACTGGACGCACAAATCGTGGTCGCTTTCTGCAACCGCGAGCGCCGCCAGTCCGAGAATACAGATGTCTACCTTAACGCAGTCGCCACAGCGGGCGTGCCCATCGAAACGCTTTCATCGAAAGCATGGCGAGACCGATCGGGTAGCGCGATATCCAAACCAGATGCACCGCTGCCACAGTGGCGTCACGACTTCGACACTGCCGTATACGAGCGAGTTGCTCCGTATCATCCGGAGATCGGTATCCTCGCTGGGTACATGCTGATCGCGACGGCGGCGCTATGTGAACGTCTCCCTCTTCTCAACCTGCACCCAGCCGAGCCAGGAGGGCCGATCGGTACCTGGCAAGAGGTGAACCGGATCCTAATCGAGCGGCGAGCGGAACAAAGTGGAATGATGATCCAGCGCGCGACCACAGTCCTCGATCGGGGACCAATCGCGACCTGGTGCAGCTACTCAACGCGTGACGGCACGCTCGATGCACTGTGGGCGGCACGAGACGGGCCACCGTCGGACGAAGAACCGCTCTTTGCAGCACTTCGTGAGTTGGGCGTGCAACGGGAGCCGCACTTCCTCGTGGCATCGTTACGGGCGCTAGCGGACGGACGCGTACCGATGCCACCACTCACAGGCCGTGGCCCGGAACTGGACCTGAGCGAAGACGTCGAACGTCTCCTGCAGAACAGGGGCCGATGATCCGACTATGGCCGCCACGTGCGGGCCCAGGACTGATCGGCGGGCCCGGCTGTGGTAGCTGCGGCTGCCTGATCCTACTGAGCCTGCTGCTCATCGTTATAGCGCTGCTGGCCGCCGGCTATTTTGGGGGTCTCACTAAGGTCGGCCCCAGTGTGGAGGCGGGGCGCTACAGCGTGCAGACAAAGGACGGAAGGATCCGCATGGAGCAGATCGGCACCCAACCGGCGCAGCGTTTTGACCTGAAGGTGCGCGATACGGAAGCGATCCCGCTGCAAAGCAACGTTGTGATCGACATCATCTTCGGTGAGGCCGAAATTAACTCCAAACTGCTGGAGTTGCTAGAAGAACAGCGCCAGGAAGACCCAAACCTCAGCGTCACTAGCGCATTGATCGTGCTGCATCCCGGCGAGGCGACCGCCTTCATCAATGGCGACCTACTAAGCCGAGACGCAGGAGTCGAGGTGGGAGTCGAGTTCGGCATCGACGAACAGAATCAGCTTGATATCGACGTTCAGCGCGTTCGAACCGGGAAACTTCCACCGATCCCATTCAGCGGCGCGATCGCCAATGCTTTGATCGAGCACTCGGGCCTGAAGGAGCGCTTGGAAGCGGAATTCCCTACCCGCTTGAGCGCGGTTCGCATTGAAGAGGGCCGCCTGATTGTGGAGATGATGCCGTAGCGCATAGCCGAGGACGCTCCAACCCCGATCGAGAAGCACTCTCGCAACAAAAACCCGCGAGGTAGTTGAATAAGAGCGCTTGAGTAACAGACAGAGTTCCGTAAGTTCCCAACGTAACCACGGGAACGCGCCCGTATACTGCATCCCATGCAAGCGCCTTCCTGTCCAAGCTGCCGCGAAAAGGTTGACCGAGGAGACCACTTCTGTCGCTACTGCGGCGTTGCACTCCTTGCGTATCGCGCAGCCACGGCAAGCGAAGTCTCTAGGAGTACAGCCAGTGAAAAGGCGCTGACCATACGCGAGGCAGAAATCCTGCCAGCTGTACGCGCCGATCTACGAGCGCTGCAGCCAGCAGTGGTGCGAACCATGGGCGTCCTAGCTGCGGCAGGATTCTTGGAGTGGGCGGTACGCCGAGGCACCCGTGAGCTCATTGAGGATGGGCTGGGCCGGATAGGCCGCCGAGCAGCCAAACCCAAGACGCTCAGTCGGCGGACCAACGGCACTGCTCAGGTCGAAACGCTCGTAATTCAGCAGCGAGTGTCGCTGCAGCGGTAGGAGCCGTTGACGGGCCAGGCCGACGAATATCCTCCGTACTGAATCGACTGAATCGTAGTGCGCACTCGTCCAACGCTATGGATTGGAATCGTAATCGTCCTCGGAGTGGCGGTTATTGGTCACATCACATCGTTAAGCGGTCAGGAGACACCGACGCTCATCATTTCGGAGGTCTTGGTCAACAGCCACCACACTGGTGCAGAGGCAGCATACGAATGGGTAGAGATCGTCAACCGCTCCGGTGCAGCAGTTTCGCTGAACGGCTGGCAACTCGAAGACAACAACGCCACCGACTCACTCCCCGCCTTCATCGTGCCAGCCGGCGCTTTCGTAGTGATCGCGGCAACAATAGATGCGTTCGCTACAGGCCCACGCCCGCCGCTCTTGCTCCTGCTGAGCGACGGCCGCATCGGCAACGGACTAGCGAATTCGGGTGACCGGTTAGTGCTGCGAGATCCGTCCGGCACCGCGATCGATGGAGTCTCGTGGGGCGACGACCAGTCGATCTCGATCTTGCCTGCTCCCACGGCGGGAGAGGCGTTAACGCGGACGACACCGGAGGCCGACTTTCGGCTGGCAGCACCCAGCCCAGGTACGGCCGCAGCACTTAGTCCAGACGCGGCCGTCGCACCCAGCCCAAACCCAGCCATCACACCTAGCGCAGACGCGGCCTCAGTACCCTCAACTGAACCTAACAATCCGCCGTCGTTACGTCTGACCGAGATCTTCAGCAACACCGGACATCGCAACAACGACGCCGCATACGAATGGATCGAAATCTTCAATCCAACCGACCACTCAGTGGAGCTAACCGGCTGGCGCATCAGCGACAACAACGCCAGCGATGTACTCGATTCGGGCTACCTCCCCGCCGGCGGATACATTGTCATCGCAGGGAGCACGGAGGCCGTCATCAAGTTCGATGGCGCACCGATTCCGATCGTGATCCAAGACGGGCGCCTCGGGAACGGCCTCGCGAACGAGGGCGATATCGTGGCGATACAGGACCCGACAGGGCTGACGATCGATAAGGTCGACTATGGATCGTCTTCGCTACCACTGCCGGAAGAGGGCCGATCGATCGCGCGAACCGAAGACGGTTGGGTAATCAACACGGTACCGTCACCCGGATGGGCGGCCATTGAGCCGCCGCTGACCAGCCCAGTGATCGAGCGGGATTCCGACAGAAATCCGCCCCCTATCGCCTTTGTCGAAGACAAAGCCTCGGGCGTGCCGGCTTGGGTCTTGGTAGCAATCGCGCTGGGCGTGCCACTCACCGCCGCTGCGGGACGCGCGGCTTGGCGTAGACGTGGAACGCGCATTCGTGCCTGACCAGGCATCAACAACTGGCGAACCACACGGAGCAACTCCCGAACGAGCACGACTACAGGTCATCTTGGCGCGGGCGGGAATCGCATCCCGACGCACCGCCGCAAAGTTAGTCGCGGCAGGACGCGTTAGCGTCAACGGCGAAGTGGTGCGCGATGCGGGCCGACGAGTAGACCTCCCCCGAGACACGATCCTACTGGATGGAAACCTCGTGGGAGCTTCGGAACCGCTGCGCTACTACGCGCTACACAAGCCTCGCGGGGTGTTGTCAAGTGCGGAAGACGACCGGGGACGGCGCACGGTAATCGATCTCTTACCCGAAAGCTCGGGCCGCTGCGTACCAGTAGGACGGTTGGACTACGACAGCGAGGGGCTCCTGCTGCTCACCAATGACGGGCCACTCGTCACGGCTCTGCTTCACCCAAGCGGAGAAGTACCTCGCGAGTACCTAGTAGAGGTCGAAGGGCGTATCTCGGACGCCAGCCTCGACGCGATCTTTGCCGGGGTCACCTTGCCGGATGGCAGCACGGCCTCCGCTAAACCGAAACGCTCGCACCGAACAGGCGAAGGGTCTTCCTGGTTAGTCTTAACGCTGCGGCGCGGACGCAAGCACGAGGTACGCCAGATCTGCGCAGCCGTCGGGCATCCGGTGCGACGCCTGATCCGGGTGCGGTTCGGCCCGATCCGTCTGCGGGACTTAGAGCCAAGCGCAGTGCGTCCACTGACGGATCGGGAGGTCCGCCTGCTCCGACATCGGGGCAAGCGACAAGAAGCGAAACAGATGAACCCATCAAGCACGCACCAAAGTTGACCGGCTGCTCGTAGCAACCTCAACCCTATAATCCATTGTGATGTCAGACACCGCTCCCCTGAACGTGATCGCGATCGACGGGCCAGTGGCGTCGGGGAAAACCGTACTGGGGCGACGGCTGGCCGAACGGCTCGGCTGGCGCGCCCTCGACACCGGCGTGATGTACCGCGCCCTGACGTGGCTGGCCCTTGAGCGCGGCGTCGATCTGCAGGACAACACAGCGCTGAAACGATTGGCGGAGGAGACAGCACTTGATGTAAGGCCGCCACCATTCGAAAGCAACGAGAGCGCGACGATCATCGTCGATGAATTGGACGCGACTCCTCACCTGCGTTCCTCCCACGTTGAGGCGAGCGTGTCGATAGTCGCAGCGGTTCCGGGCGTGCGACGGCGGATGGTACAGCTACAGCGGGAACAAGCACAGCAGGGCCGAATCGTAATGATGGGCCGAGACATCGGGACAGTGGTCGTCAAGGATGCCGTCGTGAAGATCTATTTGGAGGCGTCGCCAAAGGTGCGGGCGCAGCGACGGGCAGCGGAACAGCGGGCCAACGGCGCGACTGTGGAAGAGACGTCCGTGCTCACGGAATTGGCCAGCCGTGATCGGCGCGACGAGGAACGGAACGATTCGCCGCTGCGCGCGGCGGACAACGCCGACCGCCTTAACACGAATGACATGAGCATCGAAGAAACTGTGGAGGCAGCACTACGGATTGCAGCGCGCAAGCTGCCAGATGAGGTCTTGCTGTGAGCCCCTGGCTCACGATACGTCGGACATGCTTGCGGGCGACGATCGGCGAATCGAAGTCGTTACTGCGAGTCGAGATGCCCGCCATGCCGAATCCATGGTGGCCCTGCTACTACGGGTGCGTGCTGGCCTGCCGCTGGTACTTCCGGTTAGGAGCGCGGTTAGAGGTGATCGGCATAGAACATCTGCCCAAGGGTGGGGGCTGGCTGTTTGCGTCCAATCACCTCTCGTCGGCAGACCCGTCGATCCTGACCGGCATCCTGCTCCCACGCTGGGTGCGCTACATGGGTAAGATCGAGTTGTTCCGGAAGCCAGTGCTGGGCTTTCTCTTCGCGCTCGCTGGAACGTTTCCCGTCCGCCGGTTCGATCGTGACCTCGGAGCGCTGCGGGAGGCGGAGGCGCTACTGGCAGCGGGCGAGATCGTCGGGATGTTCCCGGAGGGGCATCGCTCCGAGACGGGCGCATTGATCGAGGCGCATCCCGGCACAGCGTTAATCGCACTGCGCTCGAACGCACCGGTGGTACCGGTCGCAATCACGGGCAGCGAAGCCTTCCGCAAGGGTCCATTCAGCAGCTTTCGCCAGCCGAAGGTGCGGGTGATCTTCGGTAAGCCCTTCCAATTCAATCACAAGGGAAGAGCACGCCGCACAGATATCGAAGCGGCCTCGGAGCGCATCATGCGAGAAATTGCCGCGCGTCTACCGGCCCACTATCGTGGAGTCTACTTAGAGCGCTTCCGCGACCTGCCGACCAAAGCCAGTATTGATGGCCCGACTGAGGCCATCGTCACAGAATCGAGGGCGTGATGAAGATCGTTCGGTCGCGCGACATGGGGTTCTGTTTCGGTGTGCGCCGTGCCGTGGACATGATGAAAGAAGCGGCGGCGGAAGGCCGTGAGGTGACGACGCTGGGGATGGTGGTCCACAACCCTCAAGTAGTGCAGCAACTGGAGAAGGTAGGGATCTACAATAACGAGCATCGGACGACGGAGGGCGTGCCTACCGACACGGTCGCGATCACCGCGCACGGCGTCGGTGAAGACATGATCGATGAGATCAAGCACGAAGGCCATCAGGTGATCGACACGACGTGCCAATTCGTCGTGCGGTCACAGCGGGCGGCCAAGCACCTCGCCCAAGCAGGCTTCACGGTCATCATCTTCGGCGACCCTGATCACCCTGAGGTCAAAGGGGTCATGGGATGGACCAAAGGGCGGGGGATCGTAGTGCCCTCGGAGGATTTGGAAGGCCTGCCTCCCGTGCTGCCCAGTAAAGTAGGCGTGATTTCCCAAACGACCCACACGCCGGAGCGGTTTGCTCGCTTCGTCGGTAACCTCATGGCCGCACGGATCGACCAGATCACCGATCTGCGCGTAGTCAATGTGCTGTGCAACGCAACGACCTCACAGCAAGCGGCGACACGCGATCTCGCTAGCGAAGTGGACCTGATGATCGTGGTCGGCGGTCACAACAGCGCGAACACCCGGCACCTGGCCGAGCTGAGTCGCGCCAACGGCGTTACCACCTACCACGTGGAGACTGCGGCGGAGTTGGAAGGTGAGTGGTTCGACGGCTTCGAAACCGTCGGCGTGACGGCCGGTGCATCGACACCGGACTTCTCGATCGACGAAGTAGTCAAGCGGATCGAGGCGATCGGCCACATCAACTGAGAGCCGACCGGCTACCCATGGCCGACTCCCCCTCACAACGCGGGCGCATCGCCGCCGTAGCGCCAGGCAGCCTGGCCGAAGAAGCAGGCTTGCGCCCAGGCGACCGCGTCGTAGCGGCAAACCAGACCAAGCTGCGGGATCAGATCGACTATCGCTTCGAGACGGCCGAGTCCGTCGTCGAGCTGACGGTGGAACGAGAGCACGAGCAGGAATACGTTGAGTTCACGAAAGAACCGGACGAATCGCTAGGGATCGAATTCGCCGACGACGCCTTCGACTCAACACAGATCTGCAACAACAAGTGTTTCTTCTGTTTCCTTAAAGGCCTACCCAAAGGGTTGCGTCGGACGCTTTACATCAAGGATGACGATTACCGGCTCTCGTTATTGCACGGAAACTTCGTCACTCTCACCAACCTGACAGAGGCTGACTGGGAGCGGATCGCCGAGCAGCGCATGAGCCCGCTCAACGTCTCGGTCCACGCAACGGAGTTGGCACTACGCCGCGAGCTGCTGGGTAACCCGAACGCGCCAGACATCGTGGAACAACTGCGGCGGCTGAGCCAACTCGGGATCCAGGTGCATACACAAGTCGTGCTCTGCCCCAGCGTGAACGACGGGGCGGCGCTCGACCGCACCATCGGTGACCTCCTGGAACTACCGAGCGTACAGACAATCGCGGTGGTCCCAGTCGGATCCAGCCTGGAGGCCGACGTGCGCATGCGTCATCCCGGGATGCGGGCGCACACCGTCAAAGAGACGCGGGTCCTCCTGCGACAGGTGCGCCGTTGGCAGCGCGTGGCACGGGCACAGCGCGACGCCGTGACCGTCTTCCCGGCAGATGAGTTCTATCTACAAGCGCGCGCGCGGATTCCAGGAGCGGCGAGTTACGGAGATTTCGCCCAGTGGGAGAACGGAATCGGTATGGTGCGCACGCTCCTAGATGACTGGGCCATGACCCGGCACCGCTTGAAACGGAGAAAAGAGAGCAGTTCACCTGCCTTGAAGCACGTGACGGTCGCGTGTGGCACCCTAATCGCCCCGACGCTGCGGACGGCGCTGATGGAGGTGGAATCGCTGGTCGGCGCACGAATCGACGTTGTGCCGATCGAAAACTCACTGTTTGGGCCACGTATCAATGTCTCAGGGCTGCTGCCCGGTAGCGCGATCATCGAGCAGCTGCGAGCCCATGAACTGGGCGAGTACATCTTCCTTCCAAGAGCGAGCCTGGATTATTTCGGACAGCGCTTCTTGGATGATGAGACACCGGCCCGGCTCAGCGCAGCGCTGGAGCGGCCCATCGCCTTTGCTTATACCACGAGCGAGATCGTAGAGTGGGTCACCGCTTCGGCCGATCACCGCCCGCCCGCAACCCGAGCAGTGAGGTCGAACGGCCGCGCTTGGACGATCGCGGGGTAGAGAGCGGCACCCCTCGTGTGCGGAATCGTCGGATACGTGGGCTCACAAGCAGCGGGCCCTATCCTCCTTGAGGGCCTGCAGCGCTTGGAGTATCGCGGCTACGACAGTAGTGGCATCGCCGTACTCAACCGCGCCGGCGTATTCGCAGTACGCAAGCGAGCCGGTAAGTTGGCCGATCTCACCGCCTCCATTGAGGAGCCGCCGGACGGCTGCGTCGGATTGGGCCACACTCGCTGGGCTACCCACGGTGAAGTGACCGATCGCAACGCACATCCGCATACGTCGAACTCTGGCGATGTTGCCGTAGTGCACAACGGGATTGTGGAGAACTTCCGGGAATTACGATCGCGCCTGAAAAGATCCGGGATCAAGACCGTCACGCAGACCGACACGGAAGTAATCCCACAACTGATCAGCCTCTATCGAAAAGAGGGGAGCGACTTTCTCACCGCACTGCGCCGCACGATGGCCGTCCTGCGCGGCGGCAACGCTATCGTGGCGCTTACCCAAGACCAACCCGACAAGCTGTACGTGGCACGCAGCGGCCATGCAGGAGGCGTCGTCATCGGCTTCGGCGAGAGCGAGATGTTCGTCGCGAGTGACCTACCCGCTCTGCTTCCACATACAACACGGATCCGCCACCTAGACGACGGCGAGATCGCGGCCATCACGGCCGAAGGGGCCCGGATCTGGGACCGAACCGGCGCGATCGTGCCGTTCGAGCCGCTACAGATCGACCTGGATTCCGTGGCCGCGATGAAGGGGCCTTACCGGCACTTCATGCTCAAAGAGATCATGGAACAGCCACGTACCCTCTCCGACACGATCAGGGGCCGGGCGCGCATCGATCCCCCTTCTGTGGAGCTAGCAGACCTCCCAATGGCCGACGCGGCATTGCAGGCGCTACGCCGGGTGCTCATCGTTGGGATGGGGAGTTCGCTGCATGCAGCGATGATCGGCCGCACCTACATGGAGCGGCTGGCAGGCATTCCCGCCGACTTCGACAATGCCTCCGAGTTCCGATCTCGGGAGCCGTTGCTAGGACCGGAGACGTTAGTCGTATCGATCAGCCAGTCGGGGGAAACCGTCGATACCCTCGCCGCGATGCAGCACGTCGCCGAAACCTGGAAGGCACCACAAGTAACAGTCTGTAACGTCGAAGGGGCCCAGTCGACTCGGATCACCAATGGGGCAGCAATCTACCTACGTTGCGGACCCGAGATCGGGGTTGCATCCACGAAGTGTTTCACCGCCTCGTTGGCGGCGCTCTATTTGCTGGCCTGCCGTATCGGCATCGCGCGTGGCCACTTGGATAGATCAACCGCCGAGCATGCGCTCGAATGCCTGTTGGCCGCCCCGAACATCGTCGATCGGATGTTAGGACAGCGCGAAACGTATGAAACACTCGCTGCGCGCTTCGCGGAAGCGGAACACATGCTCTACATCGCTCGGGGAATCCAATACCCCATAGCAATGGAGGGAGCGCTCAAGTGCAAGGAAATCTCCTACATCCACGCTGAAGGTTACCCAGCGGGCGAACTCAAACACGGACCGATCGCGCTGATCGACCGCCGGGTACCAGTAGTCGCGATCGCGCTGCGGGACATCCTCTATGAGAAGCTCGTTAGCAATATTCAGCAGGTGCAGGCGCGGGGCGGTGCCGTCTTCGCCATCGGGAGCGAAGGCGACGAGCAGTTGGCTGAGTGTGTCGAGTTCTTCGTGCCGGTGCCCGAGATCGATCCCTTGGTGGCGCCACTTGCCACATCGATCTCCGCACAGCTCATTGCGTACCACCTCGCACTCGCCCGAGGCGCCGACATAGACCAGCCACGCCACCTGGCCAAGACGGTCACCGTCGAGTAAGCATCGGCTCGTGCATCATCGCGGTTGGTCTACCCCACCACCCATCCCTCGACGGCCAAGCCTTGGGCAGTACCTCGCCGCCAGATATGATTGACCGAACTCGCCATCCTATAAGCGGCGCCCTGCTCCTCGGGAACTCCGGAATCGGCGGCGGCGCTTGATAACTGGCCTGCCGCCCCAGCCCAAGCAGCTCGGCCAGCGCAGTAGCGTGGATAGAATATTATGACAAGTCGGAGCGGTTCTCTCCTCATTGCTGTGCTGCTGGCAACGATCGTGATCGTCGCTGGTCTCATTATCTGGCGGCTTATCAACGACGGGGGGAGTGCCGACAGCTCCTTGATCTCCATCTCGCTGCGAGACGGCGATCTCGTCGGACTAGGCCGCAGCACTGAAATCAGCGTGATTGCGAGAGACGAAAACGCGGTCACCCAAGTTTCGTTGCTTGTCGAGGAGGCGCTCGTAACCCAAGCCATCCCTGTCCAAGACGAAGAGAGCGGCGACTACCGAGCTGCGTTGATCTGGGAGCCTGAACGAATCGGCAGCACTCCCATCCTCGTGCGGGCACTGACAAGTACCGGCGAGATAATCGAGCAAGCGATCACAGTGGAGGTTGTCGACCCAGCGGATCTACCGCAAGACGAGGCCACGGGAGCGCCCACCTCCTCTAGTGACACATTCATCAGCAGCCCTGCCGTGACGATTCTGAGCCCTCAGCCAGGCGATCAGGTATCACTGGATGCCAGCCTGATAGTGCTCGTTCGCGGACCCGCTGAAGTCACAATGCGCAGTTTCATCCTCGAGATCAACGGGACGATCATCGCCGAGGAAGCCGCGATCCCGAGAGAGAGTGGCGACTACCAAGCCGCACTGATTTGGCGGCCGAGCCAAGAGGGACCAGCGACCCTCTTGGTCAGAGGCACCACAGAACGGAGTACTTCGGTTGCGCCTGCGGAGATCATCGTGCAGGTCGTGAGCCGAGCGGACACGAGCACCGCGGACGAAGCCTCAGACGAAGAAGGCAAGCTGGCCATCCTTGCACCGAATAACAACGACGACATCGATTTCACAGAGGACATTCGCATCCCTATCAGCGTGCTCGCAGAAGACGTGGGGCGACTCACCTCGTTGGAGCTGTCCGTGAACACAGTGTCGCTCTCCTCGCTAACACCGGAGGCACTCTCCGCAGGGCTCTACCGGGTCGAGATCTTCTTTGAGCCACCGGAGCCCGGGCTCTACGTACTCGAAGTAGTCGCGTTCGCCGAGAACGGCAGCCGCTTCTCGGATCAGATCGTAATTACCGTGGGTGGAGAGACGACGCCACCGGACGAGGAAGGATCGCCGGACCTTACGCCGATAGGGATCGGCGTCGGCGAGGGAAACGCAATCGAGATCACGCTCTCCAACACCGGCGACGCGCCGCTACAGTCGCAGCCGGTCCTCGTGAGTGTGCAGCGCAGCTCGGACAACATCTTGATCGACGAAACCACTTTGGATGTCACGCTCTCGGCCGGTGGATCGCAAGTCTTCATCTTGCCGATTCGTCTCACCGAGGCGCTGCAGATCACACTCACGGTCGACACCCTCAACGCGATCGAAGAGTCGGACGAGCAGAACAATACGATCACGGCGCTTTTCCAACCGGCAGTGCAAGCGGATCTGGTAGCCCAAGATCTGGTGATCAGCACGAGCGGGCAGGCAATCATCCGTATCGCAAATGTCGGCGACTCCGACCACGTGGGAACGATCACCGTCCTCCTGCTTCTGAACGGAGAGACAATTGAGCAACTCGGTTTCAGTGGCCTCCTTGCCTCGCAGGGCTCGCTGACACTGACGGGGAACATCGTGGTGAGCGGGGCAGGGCAACTCTCGGCGGTGATCGACCCAGAAGATCTCATCGCCGAAGCCAGCGAGGGTAACAACGCCATAACGATCCAGTTAGGCAGTTAGCTTCCTGGCTAGGCGTTGGCCACGATGTCAAATCGCCGATTTGACATCGTGGTAGGATAAATCTGGCTGCCGTAGCCGTTGGATACATTTTTTTGAGTCAAGTTGACGAGATCAAAGCCCGAGTTGACATTGTCGATTTGATCGGCGAAGGCGTCACGTTACGCAAGAGTGGGCGTACGTTTAAAGCGCTCTGTCCGTTTCATACGGAACGGACCCCTTCCTTTATCGTCGATCCCCAGCGCCAAAGCTGGCATTGCTTCGGTGCTTGCGCAGAAGGCGGCGATATCTTTTCGTGGGTCATGCGCCGCCAACAGATCGACTTCCGAGAAGCACTCCAGGTGCTGGCGGAGCGGGCTGGCGTCGCTTTGGGAGCCCCGACACGGGCCAACAGCGAGCGCGAGGAGCGGCGACGCCGCCTGAACTCTCTGAACGATGCAGCCGCGGTCTTCTACCAAAGACAACTCGCCGAAAATCCGGACGCCGCTACGGCACGTAATTATGTCCATGAGCGCGGCATTGACGCGGAAACCCAACAGGCCTTTGGCCTGGGCTACGCCAGCGACGAACCGGATGCGTTGCTCACCTATCTCACGGCCCGTGGCCACACACCGGATGAATTGGTCGCAGCCGGGCTAGCTATCGAGACGGAGCACGGTGCCATCGACCGCTTCCACTCGCGGCTGCTCTTCCCCATTCGCGACGCGCGCGATCGCGCCGTGGGATTCGGCGGGCGCACTCTCAGCAACGACAGCCCCAAGTACCTCAACACACCGCAGACGGAGATCTTCGACAAAAGCGGCCTGCTCTACGGACTCGACCGAGCTCGCCACGCCATCCGCGAGAGGGACCGCATCGTGATCGTTGAGGGATACATGGATGTGATCGCTGCCCACCAACACGGGCAGCTCAACACCGTCGCCTCGATGGGTACCTCCCTCACCGAAGCGCAGGTCAAGTTGATCAAGCCCCTGACACGCAACGTCGTGCTTGCGCTCGACGCCGACGCCGCCGGCGCGGCCGCAACGCTGCGCGGGATCGAAGTGGGGCGCGAAGTGATGGGCCGCGAATCCCTGCCTGTACCAGACCCGAGCGGGTTGGTTCGATTGCAAGACACCCTCGCCGCCGACATTCGAATCGCGGAATTGCCCGAGGGGCGAGATCCCGACGCTCTAATTCGCGTCGACCCAGACCTCTGGACGGCGATCTTGGAGAAAGCGCCCACCTTCCTGGACTACCGTTTTGCCGCTGCCGTCGGCGCGCGCGATCTGGAGGACGCGCGCGCGCGCGCGACACTCATTGAGGAACTGTTGCCCCTCGTGGCAGCGATCGCCGAGCCCGTGGTACGGGCCGAGTACCTGCAACGGCTCGCTCGCTTGGCGCGGTTGGAAACGAGCGCTCTCCAGCAGCGACTTCAGCAGCGCCGCACCAGCGCCGCTAGAAATTATGCGAACGCGCACACACCGGCAGCCTCCGAACCAGCGCCGCCCCGCGATCGGCAGACGGACTTCCTCCTCCAATTGCTCGCAGTTCGGCCCGAACTTATGCCGAAAGTGGAACAGGAAGCGCGCCGGTGGATCGGCGGAGGCCTCGCGCAAGAGTTGCTCGACGCACTCGCGCGGACGGAGGTCGATCCCAGCGCGCCATTGCATGATGAACTCGCCGCTTTGCGCGCGCGCGCGCGCGCGCTACCGCCCTTCTCGGGTGAGGAAGCCGATCAAGCCGCGCATCAAACAGTACAACGGCTGCGCGCGCGCCGACTGCGCGAGCAGATGCGCCCGCAGACTGAAGCAATCGCCAGCCACGAACGCACGCACGCTGCCGCGGATCTCGCGGAGTTAGCCGCTCGCGGCACCACGGAGTCGCCGCCCGACCCAGATATCGCCGCCGCCGTGAGGGCAGTTTTGGAGAACATGGAAACGGGGCAGGAGCTGCACGTGCGGTCCACGCACCAAGACCTCGACGAACCGCAGGAACCGGCCCGAGCGAAGCTCAAGGAGACCGAATGATGACCCCAGCCAAGACTGCAACCAAGCGCGCCGCCAAGCCCAAGAGCAGCGCCAAGAAGGCAACGAAGATCGTCAGTAAGGCGAAGAAGACGACGCAGACCGCCAAGGGCCGCAGCACTCGCCTTTCCTCCAAAACAGCTCGGAATGCCAAGGACACCGCCGCCGCCACCCAGGCTCCAGCTAAGAACGGCAGCAGTGGCTCGACACGCCGCACCAGCAAAGCGCAGGAGAAGAAGGTGCGAGCCCTAACTGCGCCACTGGACGAATTCTCTATGCCTGCCGGCAAGCGGACGATCGACCCGAGGGAGCCGCCCAAAACAACCACCAAGAAGTCGACCAAAGCGGCGCCGAGTCCGGCGAAAGCGGCGGCGCGCCGCACCGTAGCGAAGAACCGCGAGCGGAGGCTTAACGAACAAGCAGCGCTCGCGGCCTTCGATGTTCAAGAACCGAGCATATCCGACCTCGAAGACATCGATGAGAAAGAGGAAGAACCCGAAATCCCCAACAAGGCTGCCGCGGGCAAGTCGCGCCAGCGTGCCACCACTCCGAACCGCCTAGGCGCAGAGGAGGGCGACGGCATCGACGATCCGGTGCGGATGTATCTCCGCGAGATCGGGAAGGTCTTCCTACTCTCCGCCGCCGACGAGAAATTCCTGGCGCGGCAGATGGAGGATGGCAACTGGATCCACGACATCGAGGAGACTTTTGAGGAAGAGAATCGTCGTCTTCCCACCACTCTGGAGACAGTCACTAGTCTGCTCCAGCAACTCGAAGACCTACGTCCCGTCATCGAGTTAATTCAGCGCACCCTGAAGCTCAAGAAGCTCGGCATCATCGAGTTGATCACGGACCCGACCTTCCGTGATCGCGTCGACGGGGAAATGGACGAAGAGCTGCGCAACAAGGTGCAAAAGCGGTTGCGCGTTGAGGAAGCAGAAGCGGAAGACTTACTCGTACGGGTCTCCATCGTCACGCACATCCTCACTCCAGACCTCCTGCAACGCTCGGCCGATGCTGCAGGCTCGATCGATCAGATCTACCCACCTTCACAGGAATTGCCGCTTCGCTTAGCCCCACTCGAGCGCCGTTTCGAGCGGCGCATAGAACGGCTCAAGGAAAGCTCCTACCGCGCCGAGAAGCGCCTTACGGAGGCGAATCTGCGGTTAGTCGTGTCGGTCGCAAAAAAGTACATCGGGCGAGGCCTCTCACTGCTGGACCTGATCCAAGAGGGGAACATCGGCCTGATCCGGGCAGTTGAGAAGTTCGATTACCGTAAAGGCTATAAGTTCTCGACCTACGCGACTTGGTGGATTCGCCAAGCCATCACCCGGGCCATCGCGGATCAGGCACGCACGATTCGCATCCCCGTGCACATGGTGGAAACCATCAACAAGCTCGTACGCGTATCCCGGCGGCTCGTGCAAGAGTACGGGCGGGAGCCGACATCGGATGAGATCGGCCAAGGCATGGACATCCTCCCTGAACGGGTGCGGGAGATCGTCAAAGTGAGCCAGGAGCCTGTGTCTCTGGAGACACCGATCGGCGAAGAGGAGGACTCGCATCTAGGAGACTTCTTAGAGGACGCGACTGCACTCGCACCCGCAGATGCTGCCAGCCAACAGCTGCTCAAGGAAGCCGTTGAAGGGGTGCTCTCGTCGCTCACACTTCGCGAGCGACGTGTATTACAGCTCCGTTTCGGTCTGGAGGACGGACGCAGCCGCACGCTCGAGGAAGTTGGCCGTGAGTTCGGCGTCACGCGTGAGCGCATCCGCCAGATTGAGGCCAAGGCTCTACGCAAGCTACGCCATCCGTCTCGCTCGCGGCGCCTAAAGGACTATCTGGAGTAACCACGAGAAGCCAGCTGCGGCCGGCGGCGGGCTCAAGCAATAAAGAAGTCTC
Organism: Dehalococcoidia bacterium; assembly: GCA_965220315.1. Taxonomy (GTDB): domain Bacteria; phylum Chloroflexota; class Dehalococcoidia; order Bin125; family Bin125; genus JAPOXK01. The sequence continues at coordinate 934,399 of CBDCPP010000001.1, read as the reverse complement.
GCCGCTCGCTCGGCTGAACGCTCGCGGACCGAGCCGCATCATATCCTTGACCGTCGCACAAGACGATCCCTACGCTTGGTTCCGCACTGCTGGAGGGGATTCGATCGGAGCGTGAGGCGCATGCCGCTGTACGAATACCACTGCCGGAACTGCGCCACCAAGTTCACGCAACTACGGCCAATCAGTGCCGCAGGCGAGCCCAGCGAGTGCGACCACGGACACCTCGCCGCGCCTGTCCTAACCGTCGGCGTCCAAGTGCAGGGCAGCGCCCAAGCGCAAGGTACCGCCGTTCCTGAGCCCTCAATAAGTGGTGGCTGTGCTTGCGGACGCGGCGGCTGCGGCTGCGGGGCACTGAACTAAACGGCGTCCAGTCCGCCCGCCTCCAACCCTGCATCCACGCGGGTGCTCCAGCGCAGCACTGACCAGCCCATCAATCCGACAACGACAGCCGTTCCGACGATCGCAGCGCCGATCAGCAACGCGGACTCAAAGAAAAAGTCTTGCGGAAACATCTGAATCAGTCGGTCGCGGCTAGACAGCTGCCAGAGATCGTTAGTGAAGAAGACCAGATGAAACTGCCGGAAAGCTTCGTCGAAGCCGCTGACGGCGATGATGCTCAGCACAACGATCACGCCCAGCACGGCGGCTCCAGCCAGGCGGCCAGCAGCCGCGAGAGCGCGCCCAGCCGCGCGGCCACGCCAGGCGGCCGTCCCGAGAATGATCGCAACGATCGCTCCGAGGCTGCCCCAGCCAGCATCGTAGCTGCGATCGAAGAGCCGTTTGACGTCTCGCAAATGCAGAATCTCCCGCTCACTCAAGAACGGCTCAGCCGCGCCGGCCGTATTCGTGACCGTGATATCGACAAGCTCGTCGTTAGAGCGGAAGTAAGCGCGGAGCTCAGCCGCGCCGCGGTCGAGTTCCGCACGGGGCAGGCCCGTGCGCGCTTCGGCGTTGTACTGATCGAAGCCACGCTCCCACCACCAGCCAGACTGGGCTGTGAATCGCACAGCCAACGAGAGCGGCAAGATCAGTAAAGAAAGCGTGAACAGCACAACCGCCCCGCGCCACAGCCAACACTCCCACTGCAACGTGAATGTCATGACCATCCTCACGGTGCCAGTCCCGCGCCTCAGGTAGGCTGGCCACGATGTCAGATCGCTCGGCCCACTGCATTGTAGGGAGGCCCGTGTGAGCATCGGCGCTTCCATTGAAGCGCTAGCCGAAACCGCAGGCATCGCAGTGCGAGATGGGCTGCAAGTGGGAGCGTTATCCGCTCTAGCGCCGGACCCAACCTATCCCGCGCTGCTCTTGATCGACGCCATAATCGTCCCATCCCATCTACGCCGATATCCATTCGATACCGAGGTACAACTGATCGTGGAGGAGAACGGGAGCCTGTGCACCGAGGCGCTCGAAATCCAAGCATTACTCGCTGCCGCGAGTCTCCCACCGCATGCCCTTGCGCTCGTCCTGCCCCGCGTACCCCCAGAAGCGGTGCGGCACGACCTTGCGGGATTACGGGGCGTGATCGCCCGCTTGCGCGACCCAGCGCGCGGCTGTCCTTGGGACCTCGAGCAAGACCATCGCACTTTGCGCCCTCACCTGTTGGAAGAAACCTACGAGGTACTCCAGGCACTGGACCGCGACGACCGGCACGCTCTCTGCGAAGAACTCGGTGACCTCATGATGCAGGTTTTCCTACACGCGCAAATCGCCGAGGAAGACGGGCAGTTCGATATCGACGATGTCGCGGAGGGTATCCGAGCCAAGCTGATCCGGCGCCATCCCCATGTGTTCGGCGGCGTAAAAGCGGTAGACACCAGCGCGGTCGTCGAAAATTGGGACCGGCTCAAGGCGGCGGAACGCGCCACCGGCAACGCAGAGACATCCGCCCTCGATGGCGTGCCGCAAGCGTTGCCGGCGCTGGCGCGTGCACAGAGTCTGGCGGGGCGCGCGGCGCGCCAAGGGTTTGAGCCTACCAACGGCTCGCCGTTCGGCGTCGCGACGGGGACTCCCAAAGACGCCAACTCGTGGGGGGATCTGCTCTTCATGTTCGCGCGGCTCGCGCAGCGGGAAGGAATTCATTTAGAGGATGCCCTGCGCGAGGCAGCCGATAGATTCGAAGCGCGCTTTCGCGCTTTCGAGACGGCGCTCCGCACCGAAGGTGTCGCCATATCCGAGCTAACCACCGCCGAACTCATGGAGCGCTGGGCCCGCACTGCCCACGCGCAACCCTAGGAGGAAAGCACCTCCATAGGCGCCAGCGAGAGCACGAGCTTCTTGACGCCAGCCTCCTCGAAATCCACGGTAACCTCCTGATCGTCCTTGACGTCCGCGCGAGCAACCACGACGCCGGGGCCGAAGATCGCGTGGTGAACGCGCGTCCCGACCGGAACGCGCGGCAACGGTTCCACATCGACGCCGTCGTAGTCGTCCCACGTGTGGGTGCGGGGGCCGTGAGCAGTAGCCGCAGGCGTGGCGGCTGCAGGTGTCGTCCGACCTCGCGCATCGATGGCTTCTGCTGGGATATCGGCCAAGTAACGCGACGGGGGATTATGGCCAACGTTGCCAGCAAGCGCGCGTCGAAACGCATAGAGCAAGTAAAGGCGCTGTTGCGCGCGCGTGATACCCACGTAGCAGAGGCGCCGCTCTTCCTCCAAAGAGTCTGGATCATCGAATGCGTGGACATGCGGAAGCACGCCCTCCTCCATGCCGACGAGGAAGACGACGGGGAACTCAAGCCCTTTCGCGGTATGGAGCGTGAGGAGGGAGATGGCATTGGGTGGACCACTATCGAGCCCATCTTGGTCGGAGACCAGCGCCACGCCCTCTAGGAACGCCGGAAGCGCACGATCGGGCAGCAGTCCGTCATAGCCGCTGGCGACGGTGCTCAGCTCCTGGAGATTCTCCCAGCGCTCTTCGGCATCGTCGAACTCGTCGGAGAGGTACTCGCGATAGCCGGTCTTCCGCAGCACGAAGTCCAAGAGTTCCACAACGGCAGCTTCGCTGGCCAGTCGTCTCCCTTCCTCGATCATCTCGACGAACGCCTGTAGTGAGGGCACGACCCGCGATGCAACCGCCGGACCGGCGGTCTCATCGATGGCCGCAGCCGCGCCAAAGGCGGAGAGGTTACGCTCGGCGCCCCACGCAGCCAGCACGTCCCGCGTGCGCTTGCCGATTCCCCGGCTAGGCACGTTGACGATGCGAGCGAAGGAGACCGAGTCGCTCGGATTGTGGATCAACCGCAGATAGGCAAGCAGGTCTTTGATCTCCTTACGCTCATAGAAGCGCGTAGCGCCGACTATGCGATAGGGCAGTCCCGCCTGCTGGAATCCCTCCTCCAGTACGCGCGACTGGGCGTTGGTGCGGTACATGACGGCGACATCACCTGGCTCCCACTCACCTGCCGCCCGGTGGCGCTGCAGCTCGTCGACGACGAACTGGGCTTCCTCGATCTCGTTGTAGGCCTCATGGACGACGGGAAGGTCGCCGGCTTCGTTCTCGGTCCAAAGCGACTTATGCAAACGCTGCGCCGCCTTTTGGATCACTGCGTCGGCGGCACGCAGAATCGCCTTGGTCGATCGGTAATTCTGTTCCAAGCGAACCACCCTCGTCTCCGGATGATCGCGTTTGAAATGCAAGATGTTGCGGATATCGGCCGAGCGCCAAGAATAGATCGTCTGGTCGGGGTCGCCGACAACGGTCAGATTTCCCGTGCCCGCCGCCCACGCGCGCGCCAACCGGTACTGCACCAGGTTGGTGTCTTGGAATTCGTCGACGAGTACGTGCCGGTAACGATCCTGGTAGCGCTCTCGCGCTTCCGGAACCGTCTCGAACAGCTCCAGAACGCGCAGGAGAAGGTCGTCGAAGTCAAGACCGCCGTGGGTGCCCAGTAGAGCCGTGTAGTGTTCGAAAACGCGCACCACGATCTCCTCGAAGTAGCTACTACTACGCCGCTGCAGGTCGGCAAGCGAGAGTCCTTCGCTCTTCGCCTTGGAAACGCCATGGAGTAAAGCGCGCGGAGGATATCGCTTCGGATCGATACCGAGCGCCGAGACCGCTTGCTTGACAAGCACCAACTGGTCGCCGGTATCGAAGATGTTGAAGTCGCGATCAATACCGAGCGCCTGCCCATCGCGGCGAAGCATGCGCGCGCAGATCGCGTGGAACGTACCGAGCGTGAGGCCGTCCGCTTCGTGCTCGAGCAGCGTCTGCACGCGCGCCCGCATCTCTCGGGCTGCCTTGTTGGTGAACGTGACGGCGAGCATCTCCCAAGGAGCAAGGTCACCCTGGAGCAAATAGGCGATGCGGTGCGCGATCACGCGCGTCTTCCCGCTCCCCGGCCCAGCCAGCACGAGCAGTGGACCACCTGGAACCACGACGGCTTCAGCTTGCGCGGAGCTGAGCCCTTGGAGAAATCGTTCTGATTGGCCGTTAGTAGAGCCCTGTGCGGCCGGAAGCACTTCAGTCATAGCTGGGTGACGCGGTTTCGGCGTCGCATGGCCGTGAGAGTAGCACAGGCGTTCGTTTCGGCCCCGCCAAGGACATTAGTACAGTTAGACGCTAATGTACTTAGGTGTCGGCAGCTTGGGTGCCGCGCTCCACTAGCATCGGCAGTGGGATCGGTTTCGAACGAGGTGACGATGCTTCTCCCAGCCATCGGCTGGCCGGGAGGCAGCCCCGAGAGCACCGGCATCATCGTCGGTGTCATCGTTGGCGCGTATCTAAGCGCACTCTGGCTGGCTGCCATCCTTTGGACCGTTCGGGACATCCGCGAGCGGTCGCAAGATCCGGTGACCCAGTTCATCGCTGTCTCTACCGTCATCCTATTCAGCCTGGCGGGCTGGGTCCTGTATCTAGTCTTGCGCCCCGGCTTCACGATCGCTGAAGTGTACGACCGCCAACTAGAAGAAGAGGCGCTATTGCAGGACCTCCAGCACCAGCTCGCTTGTCCGCAATGCGGGGTGGCTGTGCAAGAGGATTTCGTCGCCTGTCCCCACTGCGCGACCTCCCTCAAAGCGCTTTGTCACAGCTGCTCGCGACCGTTGCCGTTCACCTGGCGCATCTGCCCGTGGTGCTCGGTAGCGCGGCAGCCAGCGCCGAGTCTGCCTACTCCAGAACCAGCCGCGCCGCTCCCAGCGCAGGCCGCGACCGCACCGGAACCCATTGCGCCGCCACCGGAGCAGCGCACGAAACCAGTCACAGGCCCTAGTTCATTGCCAACACAGTTCGAAGCGACTCCGATCCCACCACTAGCCGACGGCAAGGAAGCGGCTTCCTCAACGGACCCGGCCTTGACAAGCAGCCAGCCGCGCCGCCGAAAAATCCTGCAGCGTCCGGAAGCCGAGCCGGCAGCTACGGACGAGACCCCCAAAAAGCCACCGCTCGCGAGTCCCTGGTCACGCTAAAAGTTCGTTCAGGAACCAGCCGGCCGGTCCAAACCCAGAAGCCGTCCCAACGCGTCGAGATCGACATGCTGCTCGATGAGCCGGGCAGCGCGCTCGCGCTTCCGCGTGCCGCTGAATGTCCCCTCCCCGTAGAGAGGACCCAAGCGTTGCACGGCCTCGCTCGTGGTCAGCGCAGTGGCGATCAAAGGCACTTCGTCTTCCTCCGTGCGCTCCAGAACATAGCGCAGGGGCTCTCTCCCACCACTCAGGATCAAGCATTGCGCATCGACATCAAGCGCAGCGAGCGCAACGTCAGGGCGGTCACCGCGCGTCACGATGGCTTTCGAGCCCACCGCCGCGAAGTGGATCGACCCTGGATGAGCGGTGATGGGACCGATCTCGATCCACTCGACCGCCTCTTTGCCGGCGCCTTCGGATGCGTCCAGCGAAGTCTCCAAGGCCGCTGCCATCTGCTCCAGAGAAGGAGCAGCCAGCAATCGATCTTGAGGGAGCATGCCCGCCAGTGTGACGGACCCGTCCAAACGCGCGGCGATCGCGTGCACGCGCGTGCGAGCCTCCTCCTCCTCTCCTTGCGGAACAGAAGTCAAGACGATCGCGGCTGCGCCGCTTTCAGCCGCGGCGTGCTCCAAGGTGGCATCGTCTGCTTGGCCCTGGCGGACTACCAGAACCACCAAATCAGCTCCGGACGCGGCGGTCGCAGGATCGTCATGCTCGCGGATCGTGACATCGACGGCCGAGGGAACCGAATCAGCGCCGGATGTGAGCTGGGCACGATAGCCGCGTGAGGCCAGAGCGTCCGCAAGCCCCGAGGCAACGGTCGACTTTCCATCGCCCGCAAGCGCTGAAGTAACTACCAGGGTAAGCACGACCGCATACTACCGGCCCCATGCCGTTCACAGCAGGCGCTGCGGCGCGGGGTGGCCGTTATAGTACGCTGCGTAAGCCGTCGACGCCGAGGTAGCTCAGTCGGTAGAGCACACGGCTGAAAACCGTGGGGTCGGCAGTTCGATTCTGCCCCTCGGCACCACGTTCCTCCTTAAGAACTCACGTTCCTCCTTAAGAAGTAAGTAAGGTGGGAAGCGGGTTACTGTACGAGCGTCGGCGATCACGCGGCATCAAAAAGGCGATAAAGGAAAACGGCTGATCTAATCGAGCGCCTCATAGGCGGCCGCCAGCGCATCCGCGACGGGCGAGGTTTCGGAAAACGGCTTCCCGTCGATGCGCCGCAGCGACCGCACGCCAGTCAAGCTCGAAGTGAGAAAAACCTCGCTCGCACGAGCGAGATCAGCGGAGTGAAGCGGGCGCTCATCGCCCAACCGACCTTCCTCGCTCAATCGGTGGAGCACGAAAGCGCGGGTGACGCCCGGCAGCACGCCGCGGTCGAGCGGCGGCGTCACGACACGCCCGTCCACCACGGCGAAGAGATTGGCGAAGTCCGCCTCGGCCAGATCGCCGTCGATCGTGCGGAGGATCGCCACATCGGCCCCGGCCTCTCGCGCAGTTCGGCGAGCGAAGACCCAGCGCAGAGCGGAGGTGGTCTTGTGCGACGCGATCGGGTCGAGCGGGTCGATACGGAGCGCTTCGATGATCGCCGCAGTCTCCACGGATACTGCCGCCTGGTCGTAGGGATCGAGCTGGGCCATGAGCGATGGTCCTGGAGTCTCGGGAGGCGAAAGACCGCGGGGGGCGGAGCCGCGCGTGAGCGTGACACGGAAGGCCATGAGCTGGGTGGTCCTGGGCTCATCCGTGGCGGCGAGCAAGTCCTCCAAAGCCTTCCCGAGACGCTCTTCAAGAGCCGGAAGCAGCGGGAACGAGAGCGCGGCCGCGCTGCGCCGCATGCGATCGAGGTGCTCCGACAAGAGAACAGGGGAACCGCGCCGCACGAGGACGGTCTCGAAGAGGCCGTCACCCAGCAGCAGGCCCCGATCGCGGGAAAGCGGCGGCGCCTCATCGTAGAGAGTGTCATTGAGCCACAAGGTGCCGCCGGTCATGCGGATACCATTGGCGACGGCTAAAGATCGGTCGCCGTAAGCGCGCGCAGCAGCGCCGCCGCTTTTGCCCGCGTCTCGGTGTATTCGGCGATGGGGTCGGAATCCGCGACGATGGCGCTGCCGACGTGAAAGTGCACGTTCGCACCCTGCCGCACTAGCGTGCGAATCAGGATGTTCAAGGCGAGGTTCCCGTCGTAACCGATGTAGCCGGCGCAGCCGGTATACGGTCCCCGGCGCACGCCTTCGATCTCCTCAAGGATCTCCATAGCGCGGATCTTCGGCGCGCCGGTCACGCTGCCGCCCGGAAGCGTCGCGGCAAGCAGATCGGCCGTATCCACGCGCGGCTCCAGCTCCGCCGTGACGGTGGCGGCGGCGTGATGCACGGTCGGGTGCGTCACCAGGCCTCTTCGCTGGGGAACCGCCACCGATCCGACGCGAGCGATGCGCCCCAAGTCGTTGCGCTCTAGGTCGACGATCATCAGGAGTTCGGCGCGTTCCTTGGGATCGTCGCGGAGCTCCTCGCGGAGCTGGGCGTCGCGAAGCGGAGTATCGCCGCGGGGGCGCGTTCCCTTGATCGGGTGCGTCTCGACCCGGGATCCGCTGCGGCGCAGGAACAGCTCGGGGCTGATCGACAGCAGCTCGGGAGCATCGGGTAGGCGCAAGAAGCAGCCGTAAGGCGCCGGGCTCGCGCTGCGCAGCCGGCGGTAGAGCCGCGCCGGGTCGACGCCGGTCTCGGCGTCGGTCTCGGCGTCGACCCGGTAAGCGAAGTTCGCCTGGTAGATATCGCCCGCCTCGATGTAGCGCAGGATGCGCGAGACGCGCCGCGCATAGTCGTCGCGCTGGAGGCGTTCGCAGAGACCGTACGCCTTGGAAGCAGCCGGTGCCGACGGCAGGGAGGGGATCGCCGGCAGGGCTTGGGCCTCGAGGGCGAGACGCTCGCAAGACGCGGCGGCCGCTTCGGCCGTCCCAGCGCTCGCCACCGCGAAGAGACGCTCCTCAACCCGATCCTCGATCAGCGCCGCCTCGAACTCACCCAACACGAAATCCGGAACCACCGGGTCGGCGGTGGCGCGAACCGGCAACCGCTCCAGATGTCGCCCAAGATCATACGCGAACCAACCGAGCCAGCCGCCGTGGAAGGGAAGCGCAGCATCCGTATCGCCGCCGCTCACGGGGACGACCTCGCGCGGACGCAAAATGTCGTGGAGAGAGGCGAAGGCGCCCGGACGCCCCTGAGGCCAAGCGACGACACGGCGCGGCCGCCAACCCAAGATCGACCAGCGGGACTCGGCGCCCGGCGGGGCGCTGGAATCGAGGAACGCGATCGAACGCTCGCCCCGTTCGATAAGCGCGAGGGCGCTGTCGAACAAGGGGCGATAGGACAGCTCCTGCTGCGTGGAAGCGAGCGCTTGGACGGCAGTTTGCAACACGCGGATCGATTGTAAAGCGGCGGCACGCCCTCCGTGGCACTCCGCCACGACACTTCGAGCAAGCCCGGATACAAGGTCCCGAACGGCGCGCGGAAAGCCGCTCAGCCAACCGGTGATACGGTGCCAGGATTCCGGTGGAACGGGGCGGGGCGACTCGCCGCCCGTCAATGAAGGGGAGCGTTTGGCGTGGAGATCTACATCCCCCTGCTCGTGGTGCTGCTGCTGCTGTCCGCCCTGTTCTCAAGCGCGGAGACGGCATTCCTCTCACTGCAACGCGTGCAACTCGAACATTACGTGCGAGAGGGCGTCGGCGGCGCCGCCCGCGTCTCTCGCCTGTTGGAGTCCCCGCGTCGGCTGCTCTCGTCGATCCTGCTGGGAAACAACCTTGTCAACACGGGCGCGGCCGCGGTGGGCACGGCGATCGCAGCCGAGCTCGTCTCCAGCGGCCGCGCGGTGCTGGCCGCCACGATCATCGTGACGGTGCTGCTGGTGGTCTTCGGCGAGGTGGGCCCGAAAACAGTGGCGCTCCATCACCCCTTCGCCCTAAGCCGCCTATACGCGCTGCCGCTGCGCTACTGGACGCGATCGACGCAGCCGATCGTGGCCGCGCTGGATCTCCTCAGCCGCGGGGTGCTGCTCCTCGGCGGCGGACGGGGCGAGGCCGCCGGGGCGCTGGCCCTGGGCGAGCTGCGCACGGCGATCGCGCTGGGACGTGAGTCGGGGGCGCTGGAGGCGGACGAATCGGAGATGCTACTCGGGGCGCTGACGCTCCAGCAACGACAGGTGCGGCACATCATGACCCCGCGGGTCGCGATGCAGGTGGCCGAGGTCGGCGAGCCGCTGCGGGAGGTCTCCCGGCGGCTGATCGAGGCCGGCGTCCTGCGCCTGCCGGTCTACGCGGACCGCATCGACAACATCGTCGGCTACGTTCACGTGAGCGACGTCAACAGCGCCTACGCGGCAGACCGCGCCGGCGACACGGCGCGCAGCGTGATGCGCGAGATGATCTTCGAATCGGAGCGCGCCTCCACCGCCCGCCTTCTGGAGCGGATGCAGGAGAGCGGGCACCACATCGCGATCCTGATCGACGAGGTCGGCTCCCCTTCTGGGCTGATCACGCTGGAGGACATCCTGGAGGAGGTCGTGGGCGAGATCGGCAGCGAGAGCGGCTCGGAGCGCTCCGGCACCGACGTGCGCGTGGGCGAGCGGCTCTACGTGGAGGGGCGCCGTTCGCTCGCCGACCTCGGCGCCGAGCTAGGCGCCGACCTCTCCCACCCCGGCGCCGAGTCGGTGGGCGGTTTGGTCCTCGCCTACCTGCGCCACTTCCCCCTGCGCGGCGAAAGCATGGAACACGGCGGACACCGCTTCATCGTCATGGCCGCGGACGAGCGCAAGGTCACGCTCGTGGCCGTGGAGGCCTTGCCGGAGCAGTCCGAGGACGCCCCGGCGGAGTAAGGGTCAATGGAATACGGCCGCTGGCCTGCGAGGAGCGGGGCGCCGCCTGCGGCCCCAGCAGCGCGGAATGACGCGCGCGTGACAGAGACCGCCCCAGGCGGGCCGCGACCGGCGCGGGCCGCCCGCCCGAGACCCGTCCTCTCGGTATACGGTGAAGAGGAGAAGCATGACGAACCGGTGCGACCGGAAAGGAGCACAGCATGACCAAGGAAGAGATGATCGCGCTCCTGAACAGGGACCTCGCCGGCGAGTTCGGCGCGATCATCCAATACTTGACCTACGCGGCTAAAGCGACGGGCCCCTACCGGCCGCAATTAGCGCAGTTCTTCCTCGGCGAAGTCGCCGACGAACAGGGGCATGCCCAGTACCTGGCGAACAAGATCGTGGCCCTCGGCGGTGATCCGACGACGGAGGCCCGGCCGGTTCCCGCGGCGACGACGAACAGAGAGATGGTCGAGCAGGTGCTGGCGGCCGAACTGGTGGCGACGCGGGACTACACGGAGCGGGCCAAGCAGGCGGAAGACTTCGGGGACAAAGGCATGGCCGTCCAGCTGGAGGACATGGTCCGCGACGAATCCACCCACGCCGAGGAGACCGAGCGGATCTTGCGCGACTGGCCCCTCTAGCGAGAAAAGCCGGAAAAGACCGCAGGCCGCGGCGCGCTCTATGCTAGCGGCGGGCGCCGATCCAGGGACGGCGCGGCGAGAGGCGCGGCCGGGCCGCGCACCACCGGAGCCGGTGAGAGAGCGAACCTTGAGAGTGAAGCCGAGCGTGCGGCCGTCTCACCCGATTGCCGAAGTGGCGGAATTGGCAGACGCGACAGTCTCAAAAACTGTTGGGGGGCAACCCCCGTGCCGGTTCGAGTCCGGCCTTCGGCACCAGCATCCCCCCGTGCAGCGTCGGTAGCTGCAGGCCGGCGGCGGACGGAGGCGCGTGAGAAAAGTCCGTAGCTCGACGAAGTATTGCCGAGTAGTGTAACGGTAGCACGCGGGACTTTGAATCCCTTAGTCCAGGTTCGAACCCTGGCTCGGCAGCCAACCTCGCGTTCCCCGGTAGCTCAATTGGTAGAGCGGGCGGCTGTTAACCGCTAGGTTGTAGGTTCAAGTCCTGCCCGGGGAGCCAATTCCCAGAAATGCCGCTAGAAGCCTCCCTAGCGGCCCCCTCCTCTGTAGCAGCCATAGCCGCTTCTGCCAGTAAATCAAAGGGTTTCCGCAAGGTGGCCGAGAGTTCACCATCGCGCCAAGAGGAGTTCGAAACTAGGTAATTGAGTAGCCGCCGCTTTTCGCGCGCCGCCTGCTTTTCGAAGAGGCTTCTCGCGTTCTGCGCGAGTTCGAGAAGGCGCACGCCCTCGTCAAGATAGGAGCGGTCGGCGCTCTGGTGGTGGTCGATATCGCGCAGGCAGCGATCCTGCTCCGCCCGCCACTCCCCAGAGAGTTTCTCGTAATGAGCGGGGGCGATGGTGCCGTCGAGTTTGTCGATGTAGGCGGTGTGGATACGATTCTGGAGTCGATCGTGCTCGGCCCGCAGTCGCTCGATCGCCTCTTCGTGCTCGCGCCGCACGTCGGCGTGGCTCGCGTGCAAGGCATCGCGGACCCAATCGAGAATCTCATCGTCGAACGTCAGACGGCTGAGCAACGCCCCAAACTTCTCTTCCAGGACCTCCTCGCGCACGTACGGCTCTCCGCAATTCCCCCGGTAGCCCGTGCAGTGGTAGTAGATGTAGCGCTGCTTCTGAATCTCGCCGACTAACGAGCAGCCACAATGGCCACAGACGATCAAGCCAGAGAACGCGAAATCGTGCTTCACACGACGGTGCCTGCCCGCGTGGCGTCCGTCCAGCATGTCCTGAACCCGCTCCCACAGCTCGCGGGAGATCAGCGGCTGATGGTGGCCTTGGTACCGTCGGCCGTTCCATTCGAACTCGCCCATGTAGATGGGGTTTCGCAGGATCCTCTGCACGGTACTGGTCGGTACCGAGTTCCCACTCCTGCGGTAGCAGAAACCTTCCCGCCTGCCCTTCTTGGCTAGACCCCGGAGGGACAGACCGCCCGCCGCATACCACTCGAACATCTTCGCGATATGGAGTGCCATCTCCGGATCGGGCTCGATCACCCGCTTACCGTTCGTGCCCTCCACGTTGCGGTAGCCGAGCGGTGCCACCGAGGGCCAGGCGCCCTGCTCGGCCTTCTCCCGCATGCCCTTCTTGGTCTCCTCGGACAGGTTGTCGATGTAGTTCTTGGCCATCAGGACCTTGATCCCGTGCATGAACTTCTCCGACGAGCGCGAGTCTCTCGATAGAACCACGCCCTCCTTGGGAAAGTGGATCTCGATGTCTAGCTCATCGATCGTCACCCAGTCCCTGAGGTTGCGGTAAAGCCGATCCGTCTTCTCGACGAGGACGACGCGCGTATCCGGATGTTTCTTGAGCCGGTCGACCATTTCCCCGAAAGCCACGCGGCCGCTCCGCTTGGCGGTCTCCACGTCCACGTATTCCTGCGCGACCGTAAAGCCTGCGTCGGCAGCATAGCCTTTGAGCAGCTTGAGTTGCGCGGGGATCGAATAGCCTTCCTTTTCCTGCTCCTTCGAGGAGACGCGCGCATAGATCACCGCTTCCCTTCGAGGAGGCGGATCAGCTCTGGGAGTACGAGTCCTTGCTGGCACCTGCTGAACGTACACCCACCAGCCGAGGTTGCAAGCCACTCGGCGGTCTCTTGTCGCCTTACAAGGACGTAGAAGACGACCCCGCCTCGGCCAGTGGATCGCGATCTGCCACGTTGAGAAATCGTGCGCAAGTCTCGGGCTACTCGGCGCTGCCCCTCTCGGAGACGACGAGGCCGAAATCGGCGGCGATGTCGCCCCGTAGGTAGTGCGCCAAGGTTCGGGTGTCGCCTTCTGCTCCGGGTCTCCCAGCCGCATCCGGTAGATGTGCTCGCGGCTGCCGTCGGCGGAGGTCACCCGACTGGGCCACCCCGCGCGTCCTGGGCCATGCCCTCGCCACCAGCGACGCGGGTCGAGACGCAGGCGGGCCCCGCAGCTTCAACGACGCCCCCTCGTGGTCCGGGGTCAAGCACGCCGCTGCAGATCGCCTGCGGGCGGGTAACGATCGCACTACTTCGCGTCTACTCCGCCCCCCGGGATCCAGTCGACGGGGAACATGCCGCGACGCGGTGTACGCCGCGTGCAACACGCGCGCTCGCAGGCCGTCCCCCAGACCTCGCGTCCCTGCACCGCCTCCCCGTCACCGCACGCCCACACGGTCTCGGCGGCTGCGCCTGCTCCCGCTGCCAGCACCGCACTCTCCTCCGTCGCCGTGTCGCACTCCTGCTCGCGCCGCTAGCGGGCACCTCACGCGTATCCGTAGCGCGCGCACGAAACGATCGCGATCAAACGGTCACGTGCTGGTCCCGCCCTGATCGTCGACCACGCCCCGGGACCGCCCCGACGCGTGAACGCGCTCCCGGCCGCCGCCAAGCGAGTGCCCGCACCGCACGGACCGCCACGCCAGCATCTGCACGACCTCGCGGCAGTGACAACCCGTCCCAGGCGCCTTCCCGAGCGCTTCCTGTAGGGGACCTGCCTTCCCCAGCCTGGTTCCCTCCTGCGCACCCGCCATGCCGTGAGTCTTTGAGGGCATCCGTCGATGGATCTCCGAGGCTGAGGGAGACGATCTCGACTTGCTGCTCACAGCCGTGGACGCGACGGTTGCCGCCTCGCGGGAGCAAGCGAAGGTTGGAGGACCAGTACCTGTCGATGAGCAGGTTTCGCGACTACCGGGAGAGGCCTCTCCCATCTGGAGGGAGTCCAGATCCGGCACTCGCGGTCCACTGTCGGTCCAGTTAATTCGGCCTCACGCGCGGACCTCGGCGAACCGCCGCACGGCCTCGCGGCGACCGGGTCGCGCAGTCTACTGACGGGCCAGCAACTCGCGCCTGCGCACGAAGCTGGCTCGACTGCACGCTTGCTCCAGAGTCGCCCTGCATGCGTCAGCGATCGCGGCCCGCACTGCCCCATATCAGGATCGGCCCGTTGCACACTCTCATAAGTGTGTTTATGATACAAACTACTTTGTCGACCAAAATAAGGGGTGCCACATGAAGGATCGAGAAGGTGCAGGAGAACCGATTACTCCCACGGAGGGCTGGTTGGCCATCCAGGAAACTTTGGACAACTCGCGAAGCGCAATGTATGTCGCTGGATGGCCCACCATCATGCTGGTGTGGGGGGCCATCGTCGCCGCGGGATACCTATCGCACTATGCGGTAGAGACGTTCGCAGCCACGTTCGCGGAGGACTACCCGTGGTTCCCGGGGCCCTTGTGGGGCGGATTGGGCTTCGTGGGCATGGTCGCCAGCTCTGTGATCGGCCATCGCGCCAGCCGGACCAATGCTATAGGGCGTACCGCGACCAGCGTGGGGCTGCGGGTGTTCTTCTTCTGGATGGCGGTGGTCGCTGCCGCTTTTATCGTTCCGACCGCGTCGGGGATGTGGACCTCGGACACCGACGCTGCTGCCATCCGCGGTGTCGGCATAGGAATTGTGGCGCTGGGCTACATCCTCTTCGGCATCATGCATCACGCGGCGATCGCGCTAGTGGGGTTGGGCATCGCCGCAGCCTTCTACGTCCCCACCCACTTCGCAGGCGATGCCACTCTCGTGGTATCGGCGGTGCTGATGTTGGTGGTGGTAGCCGCAGCTTGGGTCTGGATTCGCAAGAGCGTAGGGGCATGAGCGACGGACCCCTCGTCCTCAACGAAACCATCCACCAGGCCACGCGGCTGCGCATCATGACGCTGCTGGCGTACCAATCCGAGACGGAGCGGGTGGCCTATCGCTTCATCCAGAAGAC
This sequence comes from Dehalococcoidia bacterium, assembly GCA_965220315.1. Taxonomy (GTDB): domain Bacteria; phylum Chloroflexota; class Dehalococcoidia; order Bin125; family Bin125; genus JAPOXK01. The sequence continues at coordinate 919,270 of CBDCPP010000001.1, read as the reverse complement.
GCTGCAGCTCACTGGCGGAAACCTCACCGTTCATCTGCGCAAACTGGAGCAAGCAGGATACGTGGCCACGACCAAGGAGTTCTTGCAGGCCAAGCCACGCACTTGGGTGCAGGCGACGCCTGCAGGTCGCCGTGCCTTCGCCGAGTATCTCTCCAACTTGGAACGGACGCTTCAGATGCCGGGGCGATGACCGTCACCAAGGGACGCTTTCGGAATAGAGGCGAAGGGGACCGATGCTATACCGAGTCCATGGCTCAACGCTCCTCGTCCAAGTGGGATGGCCTCGCGCGTCAGCTATCCCCCGAGGTGATAGACGTGCTCTTCCCGCACGTGGTCGAGGGCCCTGAGCGCCAGGGGCGTACGTGGGACACCCTCGATCGCAAGGCGCTGGGAGTGCTCACAACGGCGAGCGTATCCATTGGTCTGACGGTCTTCGCCATTGCGGGGGCAGCTCCGGTCGGTGCCCTGGTGTTCTTTGGCCTCGCGCTGGCCAGTTGTCTCTTGGTCGCCGTCGCCACCATCTGGCGGACGGTTTGGTTAGGAAAGTGGTAGAGCGCGCGACCGCCGGATGTGCTGGGGGAGCCGTCGCGTCCGACGGCTCGGTCTCTTGCCAATGATCGAAGCGTAGCAACGGTGGGAGCAGGCAGCGTGCACGCTATCGGTCGAGATCTCCGCTGCTCACGTCACAGCTCTCGTCGCAACGCGAGTGAGCGCGCTCTTCAGGCGCGAGAGCCCGTGACAATCGTGGAGGGACGACTGCGTCGATGATTGCGCGGGGTTGTCAGAGGAGGACCCCGTCACTCCTCCTCCGACTCCCGTCGGACACGTGCTACGGACGTCCTCCGACGGGAGCGTGCTGCTTCCATCCACGCCACGGCGAGAATGCCCGCACGGGTGCCAGAAACGCGACCTGCAGTGGATCCACAACGCGCACCCTGCCGCGCTGCCCCGCGAAATGCCGCGATTGCTCGCGCAGGGCGCGTCCCAAGACGCTGGATCGCGTGACGCGCAACACTGCGCGTATCCCGATAACTCTCGGAATTCCGAGAGTTAGTCCGGGCAGAAGCCGGAAAGCTCGGCGGCGAGCAGTTGCTCGGAGCGCTCCAGGCGATCGACATCAGCGTTCAGCTCGCTCGTCAGCCCCACGGACATCCCCGCGACGATCAGGCTGATCGACAAGCCAACGTCGCCTGCGTGCTCCGCCGCCGCTTCCAGTCGCGCGGTCGGTGCCTCCAGCAGCGTGAGTGCGATGCCCTGATCGTAGATCAGGTCGAAGATCGGATCGTCGATACTGCGCGATCCGATCTGCGCGGTGTTGGCTTTGATCGCGCGCTGCTTCGCATCGATGTCGGCGACCCACGCGCTCTCTTCCGCCGTCGGACAGGGCTCAATCGCCGCCGGGCCGGGCTGATCACTGGGTGTTCGCTCTGCGCACAGCGCAAGCCCTTCTTCAATCATCGGCCCGATGTGCACTCTCGGCGAGCCGGTGCCAACACGCCAAATGCTTTCCAGTCCGCGATCCGCCGCGCCGAGGCGCGTCTTGGCGATGCCGTTGAGCCCGTATTTCTGCGCATGCGCTTCGACCCAGACGGCGTTGTTCTCACAGTGGAGCGTCACACGGGTCACCGTGAATGGCCAGCTGCTTCCGTAGTCGGCACGAACGCGCGTCTCCCCGCTCTCGACGCCGCTTCCTGCACAGGCGGCGGCGACAAGGGCGGCAACCGCCGCGATTCCAAGCAGGAATGTGAGAACGATCCGTACACGCGACATGAGAGAGCCCCCTTGCGGCAAGGAACATGACTACGTGTCAGAGCAGTCCGGGACCTCTGTGCACCGACAAGGGGGCATGACGGCATGTCCCTGTACCTTTCGGTGCACAAGCGTCCCGATTCCTGCTCTGACGGCCTCAGTGTCGCAAACCGCCGCGCCGAGTCAAGGATGGCTGCTACCGTGCGGCGCAGCATGGACACGACAGGGAACGATTCCGATCGGCACCACCCACTGGGCCACGATCATCCTGCTCTCTTGAAATGGCAGTCGTTGCTTGGATCGTCCGATGTCCAGATCTCAGAAGCGGCGAAGTCCCTTGGGCCTTTTGACCGCCTCGATCTAAGCCAAAGGGTTGGTGCCCTCCAACTGATGCCCGAGAACGGGGCGAATGTCCTCCGCCTCGAGTTGGCGGCGAGCGTCCTGTCCACACTTCCCGCGGCCCGTGACCTGTCCACAATCAGCACCCGACGCTGGCGACGGTGGCTTGAAGACTCGCCCTTCAGCGATCAGCGCGTTCGATTTGCTGAGGACCCTCCCTGCAATCCGTTCACCGAGACCGTCGTCTTCTTCGGTGGTTCCTACACGGTGTTGCCGGGGAATTCCGCGCGCTCCGCTTTTCTCCTCCAGACGCTGCTTCGCGCGATCGTCTTCGGCGACCAGGAACAGTCGAGGCTCTCTAACGACTTCCGGCGGTCGGCACACGATCTCGCGCTCGCTGCGCTCACGCTCAGCAACGAGTGCGCAGCGAAGGCTGGCTTGGGGCGCGACGAGAAGGCACACACTGTCCCGACCAACGAAGTCATCCAGCCGCAGGGGGAGCGGCTCGCGCGACTCCGCGACGCGGCGACGTTCTCATCGGCGGCACTCGAGACACAGCTGTCCCGCCGCGGCGTGGACTTGGAGGTCCTCTCTTCACTGTCGATGGACACAGGCACGGAGGAAGCGTCGGAGGTCAACATGGACGACCTTCCCGTCTACCGAAGGCCAATGCTCCGGATTGATGGAAACTACGTGCTCATCGCACCCGGCTCGCTGCCAGCGGCGCTGACGCATGCCATCCTCTCCAAGGCATCTGAGTGCGGCGATCTGGCAGCGTTGGCTGAGCGGTTCCGCGGCGCGGTGTTCGAGAGCGTCGATCGCGCGCTGAACCACCTTGGCTGTTCTCGGCTCAGCGGACCACAGGTTTCGAACGATCTCGCATTCCCAGTTACTCGCGCGTTGTACAACATCGACAGCGACAAGGCGCTGGATTTAATCCTCTTGACCGATCCCCTCGAGCACTTCGACTCGACCACCATCGATGGCGAATGGCCTACAGAAAAGCTCAGCGGGCGTGTTGAGGAGGAGATACGCGCATTCGAAGAGCGGATGGTCATGAGAGGAAGCGGCCTGAATGGCGTGCTCTCACTCGTCGCCCTTGCATCTCCGGGGCGGAGCGTCTCTCTAGGGCTCGGCACATTCCGATTCGCGCAGCTACTTCTGTTTTCAGCCGGGGATCTCGAAGTGATTGCACACACCGAACCGGGTCACCGCCTCCTACTGTGGCAGTACGCGAAGGCCCGCAACCGGCTCCGGGACTATGCGAGGGTAACGGCATTCGACCCCCTCGATGAGTTCGCCGTCTGGCGGGACAACGGCTTCACGTACTACATGTCAGACGAACGTCGACCCGCAGCTGTTTTGATCCCTCCGGGGTCGGCGGTCGATATGCGAATCGAGGCGCGTGACGCTCTCGACTGCCATGGGCTGCCAGCAGCCAACGGCGTCGGCACCGCCGAGGTTGTGCGGTTCCACAAGGGGGACGTACCAATCTACAGGCCGATCCCGGGGTCTGCCGCCCCCTTCGCCCTGGTAGTCGAGGGGCTCCCGCTGACTCTCTGGGTCGAGGCCGTACGGACTATGGAGGACCGCCGCTTCGAGCAGCTGATGCATGGACTCGTCGATCTCATCGCCTACTGGATCTGGCAGTTCGAACCCCACCTCCGCGAGACCCTAGAGCGACTGGCCGAGCAGTTTGATCCGTTGGTGCTCAAGATCGATCTCGTGGAGTCAGAGGCGTGGTTTACCAAGGGTGTAGCGTCCCGCGAGGCCCTGGAGATCGCGCGCACCGACCGCGGATTCAAGCTGACGTTCAGGGAGGGGACCGCAGTGTGGCTTGGAGGCGATGACAACGCTGGCGAGCGTCAGATTGTGCGCCGCCTCTTAGAAACGTTGCACGACGGTGGACGGGATGCCGTTGGGGTGGACGACCGCCCTTCCGAAGATGCGGTCGCCCAGGCACTCGACACGTATGCGCCCCTGGGCCCGAAGAAGAAGCTCTTTCGGATCGGGGGAGAGGCAAGCAGGGTCCTGGACGAGAGTGGCCTTCCGTCATACCGACCTCTTCAACCAGCGGCGTCTGAGGAGTGGCGCGATCGCGAACAGGAGCTGCTGGATCGCTTGGACCTACCACTCGGCCCGGTCGCGCCCGAGGAACGGGTAGCAACGCTTACCGGTATGGTCGCGGAGTCGTTCATGAGCTTCGAGCATTTCGTTGCCACTCTCAGTCCAGAGGGACTGCTGGAGACCCTCGTTGCCTATGGAGAGCGCCTGATTCAGAGGCATGACTACGAGCGGAAGGCAATTCCTACGCAGATCGCTTGCTTCGGAACCGTCCCAGAAATGGTGGAAGAGATGAAGCGGGAAGGCCCCGTCCTCGCAACCACCGCGATCACACACCGGTTCGTGACCGAGTACGTGGTGGCCCGCCCCCCCAGTGGGCTCCGACCGTTCAGCCTCGAAGCGTACGATGAGCTGATCGCGTTGGCGGCCATTCTTGTGGGCTGGGGACGCGACAGCGACGCGATCTACTACGGCCACGCCGATACACAGCTGACAGTTCTAGAGTCCGGCCGGCTAGGTCGCCACACGACTGGCTATGGGGCGGCCGTCGAAGACTTCGGGGAGCGCGCATACGCGGAACAGATCATGCGCTCATCGGTGGCCTTCTCGTCGATGTTCCAAAGCCCGACTGACCCCGCTCCGGATCCGCCGATTCCAGTTTCAGAGTTGGAAGTAGCTACCAAAGCCGAGTTCGGGATCAACATCACGCAGATCGCGAATTTTCTGCAGGTGCTTGTCGAGATCGGATCGGAACAACAAGGGCCCACCAAGCGTCTGCGGGTGACGGAGGCCCGCGAGCGCGTGGCGTCCGAGCTGGGATGGTCAGAGGTTGAGCTCGATGCGGCGTTCGGCCTCCTGATCCTCGGGCCCCGCGCCGTATTCCTTGACCCACCACCCGGGTTCAAACCGTGGGATCTTTATCCTTGGGCGTTCAATCGCCGCCTGTCGTACCTCAGCCGCCCACTGCTCCTGAAGGAGGAGAGCGGCGGTGCGCCAGAACTCGTGTGGGGCACACGAGCGCTGATCCGTTCCAAGGAGTACCTATTCCAGCAGCTGGTCGACGGCCGCCTGATGGGACAAAGCGATCACATGCGGTCACTGCAGGGGAAAATCACCAAGCACTATGGCGAGGTGTTCAACGACCGAGTCGCTGAGGTTTATGAGGCTGCTCAAGCATTGACCGTCCGGCGACGGGTGACATCGATTGCCGGTCGACACATCGAGCGCCAGCCCGGGCAGCCGCTGGGAGATATCGATGTCCTCGTTGTAGACCCTTTGTCGAAGGAGATGCTGCTGGTTGAGACGAAGAACTTCTCCGCAGTGCGCACGCCAGCGGAGTTCGCAAGTGAAGAAAAGAAACTGCGCAGAGCTCTGAAGACGCACGGCGAACGGGCCACATGGCTCTGCGCACATCTCCGGGACGCCTTGCAGTGGCTCAGCATTGCTGACGGCGCACCAGACGCGTGGCGAGTGAAGCAACTCGTTGTAGTGAGCGGCGAAGTCTTCACGCCGGGCTTGCGGGAGCTTCCCGTGCCTGTCATCACTCTTTCAACTTTGCGCAACCAACTCGCCACGGACAGGGGCGTTGCCCGCTCTCAGAATGCGGGAGCCACGTAGACCAGGGCGCATCTCCTTCGTACGAGCGCGTCGTCATCCCGATGTGTGTTCGCTGGCGACCAAACTAGCTTGATCCACTGCTGATCCATGAAGAAGGCGCCCAGGATCCGCGCGGTGGGGCGAGCCCACAGCGCTGCTACAGAGACCCGTTCGGGCACCCTATCTCAAGGGGTCCCGATCCGCCCTTTCCGCCACCAATCCGGCCTTTGCGCCAGAAATGCGCATGCGTTTCATAGTTCCGCTAAAACCAGTGGTCGCAGCGCTCGATACGCTCGAGCGCTGGCAAGCGGTCGTGGTCCGGGCACTTTTCACGGAGCCAGCGGCAGGCCGTAGTGTTCCCCTTGCCGCACTGGCAGTCAAAGGTCTCACAACTGCCACCGCCACAGCCGGCGGTGGTCATCGCGACCGTGCCTACGCTCATCACCAACACGACCGCCGCCACCACAGACAAGACAGCTGCTCTCATCAAACGCCCACCTTTCGGTCGGGGATTCTACCCCCCGCCCGCTGAGATGGCCCAAGCTTACCAATTAGGGATTACATATTTAGGTTGACGCATCGCGCTTCTTGAGGAGTCGCAGCAGCCCTACGATTGCTTTTGAGTGGCAACTCACCCACGTTTCACTCACTGCGACCCACCAACGCAACGCCACGCCTGCCCTGGGGCGAGTGCAGGTACCTTCTTCGCAGCGATCACGTTCCGGACTTTTCGCCAGCGATCCGTATTTTTCGCCAGAAATACGCATGCGTTTCATAAACTCAACGAGAGATCTGCTGGCTCCTCGCTTTTGCGGCTCCGGCGACTGCGCCAGCCTATGACTAGCAAGGGCAATAGGAGAAAAACGCCTAGACCAACGATGCTGATCAGCGCGGCCGTTCGGTCCTCGCGCAAGCTGTCCCCAACCAGCGATAACAGTAAGAACATGGGCGTCGACCCTACCAGCGTGATCGCTAAGTAGAGCGCAAAGCGGATCTGCGTCAGCCCTGCGGCGTAGGAGACGGCATCCGTTCCCAGGATCGGGAAGAGGCGCAGGACGAGAAGCACCCGTGCTCCGAGCCGCTCGGCCACGCGATCTACTTCAGCCATGAAGCGTTCCGGCAGGAAACGCTGCATCAAGGGGCGCCCCCAGCGGCGAGCGATCCCAAAACAGATCGTTCCCCCGATCGCGGCTCCGAGGAGAGTGTAAAGGAAGCCTGCTACTCCCCCGAAGGCCGTGGCTGCCGCCACCGGCGCCGGCGATGTGGGAATTGGCGCCAAGACCATCGAGATCGCGTAGAAAGCAACGTAGGCAATGGGCCCCAGCACTCCGTAGCCTTGCGCCCAGGTGGCGAAATCGTCGTAGTCCCAAGGTGAGAATCGCTCCAGCAGCAAGTCTGTGGCGATCAGGAGTCCCAACGCGGTAGCAACCACTGCCATCGCCAGTAGGAACTGCCGGCGAGAGATCTCCATGCCTCCACTATCGTTGATGTACCGTTGCGGATCAGCTAGAAGCCCTCGAAGCTCGCAAATTTCCCCGCCACATCCACGCCATCCGTTGTCGCGAGTTCACCGTACGTTAATTAGACGCTGCACCTAGGACGCGAGGCGGTGACGCATTTTAGGAGCAGTCAGCAAGCAGAATCAGTCGCCAAGGGCTTGGGAAGGAAGGCGGAAGATGAACGTGGAAATCGCGGAGATCAACTGCCTGATCTGCAGCCGTGGGCTCGGTTCCGTGCAGCGACGCGGCTATCGGCTCCGGCACGTACCAGCCATGGAGTCACCCAGTAGCGCCGCACTCACCCAGAACCACATCGGCGGCCTTGTCTGCGGCTGCTGCGGCGGCAAGGCCATAATTGGTCCCTTCGAGCGCGTGCCTGCGTACGCAGCGCCGGGAGTGTTTAGCACCGCAGCCTAAGGTGTCTGGATTCTCACTCGTGAGAACAGCATCGGAATGGAGCAGCGACCGATCCTAGGATCACGCTCCTTGTGTTTCTATTCTTCTCTGTGCTGTCGCGCTTTCAGCTCGCTCTACTTCCACAGCGACATCGCACAGCGTCGCCCCATGTCCGATGTCGCCCAGACGATCACTGGTGAGCACATTCACCCCCGGCAGCCCCCAGTGCCCGAATGGGGCAGCGACGGTGCCCCGCTTCACTCGCTGGCTGACTGAGACGGAATGCTCTAGCGATCCCCGGTCGTTGAACACCCGTACCTTCCCGCCAGGCTCGATCCCGCGCACAACCGCGTCGTCTGGGTGCATTTCGATGAGTGGCTGAGGCTCCGCCTTGGTTAGCACTGCCAATCCGCCGTACGAGCTATTCAAGGAGTGGTGGCGCTTCAGAGTGAGGAGGCGTAACGGGTAGCGCTCACTCGGTTCCTCGGCGGGCGGCAGGTAATGTGGTAGTTCTCCAAGTCCGCCACGGCCAAAGTCCTTCGATGCGAATTCAAAGCGCCCGCTCTCGCTGGGAAAATCACCTTGCTCGAAGGGGGTGCAACCCTTTACAGGCTCGATCCGAGCGAATCCTTGTACTTCCAGCACCTGTCGTGCGCCCGCGCGCTCTGCAGGCGACTCCCGCAGCGCTTCATCCAGCAGTTCCGCGTCGCTCATCTGAAATAGCGCTTCATGGAAGCCGAGCCTGGCCGCGAGGAGGCGTGCCACTTCGCTGTTCGGCTTGCTCTCCCCGATCGGCGCGATCGCCTGCTCACTACGCTGGATGTAGTTAAACCCCCACGACATCGTCAGATCTGCTTGCTCCAGCATGGTCGTAGCAGGCAAGACGATATCGGCGTAGCGGGCCGTGTCCGTCACGAACTGGTCGTGCACCACAGTGAACAGGTCTTCGCGCCGCAAGCCCTCGATCACTGTGCGTTGGTCGGGCGCGATAAGCGCCGGATTCGAATTCCACACGTAAAGTGCTCGCAGCGCCGGCTGCAAGTTCGGATCCGTGAGATGTCGTCCCAGCTGCAGCATGTTCAGCTGCCGCGGCGGCGGCGGGCACTCGGGCGTTCGCATCAACCGCCGCGTCCGCAGTGCCTCGAATGAGTGAGCGAACGCGATCCCACCCGCTGGATGCCGCCACTGTCCGGCAAGCGCTGGCAAGCACTGGATGGCTCGCAGTGCTGAACCGGCTCCGTAAGCCCGCTGCATCCCCACGCCCGGCAGAATGCCTGCCGGCTTCGTTGTCGCATAGTCCCGCGCCAGTGCAACCACCTCCAGCGCTCCGATCCCCGTTACCGCTGCCGTGCGCTCGGGCGTCCACTCTGCAACGTGTGCGCGCAGTTCCTCCAACCCGTTCGTGTATCGCGTCACGTAGTCCGCGTCTTCCAGACCCTCTCGAAGGATCAGATGCAGCATTCCCAGCGCCAGGGCCCCGTCTGTTCCCGGATAGATCGCAACATGCGTGTCCGCCTGTTGAGCTGTGCGCGAGCAATACGGATCGACGACGACGAGCCGCGCCCCCCGCCGCTGTGCCGCGCGCACGATCTCCCAAGTGTGGATCGAGCTGCTAACCGGGTTATAGCCCCAGGCGATGATCAATTTTGCGTCCAGAAGCGACTGCGGGTCGTTGGTCATCTCCCCCACCAGCCCTATTAGTCCCAGGCGCTGCCCACCGCAGATCGTCCGCTCTAGATCACTCGCTCCCAATCGCCGGAATAGCGCCTCCATCGTCCCGAGCCCGCTCAACACCCCCATGCTTCCGTAATAGCTATAGGGCAAGATGGCAGCCGCTCCCTCATGTGCGGCGATCGCCTCCCAGCGCTCCGCGATCTCATCGACGGCGGCTTCCCACGAGAGCGTTTCGAACCGGCCCTCTCCTTTGGCTCCTAGGCGCCGCAGCGGCGTCATGACTCGTGACGGGCTGTACACTCGCTCTAGGTAGCGGTTGACCTTCGCACAGAGGTGCTTACCAGTGATCGGGTGTGCCGGATTCGGCGCCACCTGTATGGCTACTCCATCCCGCACGGTCACGAGCATGGCACAAGCATCTTGGCAGTCGTGGGTACAGGCCCCTCGCAGTATTCGGTCGCCTGCCGCTTGGTGTTGTGAGATGGTCACAGGCATGGTCCCCGTCACCTGATTGTCGGTCAGCGCGTATACCGCTCACAGTAGCGCCATCTTCCGCTACCGTGCGCATATCGCGCTGACTCACGATGAGCGGAGGCCCCCGTGAGCACGATCGACGAGCGATTCATTGCCTTGCACCCACGTTCCGCTGAACTCGCTGGCGAGGCGCGTCAGATATTCCCTGGGGGCATAACCCACGACATTCGTCACTTTGAGCCATTCGGTCTCTATGTCGATCGCGCGGAAGGCGCGCGCAAGTGGGATATCGATGGCAATGAGATCATCGACTACGTCATGGGCCACGGCGCTCTGCTTTTGGGTCATGCTCATCCGACCCTCACCAAGGCTGTGAAAAGTCAGATCGAGCGCGGTACCCACTACGGCGCCTCGCATACGCTCGAGATCGCCTGGGCGCGTGCGATTCAGTCTCTTCTCCCAAGCGCCGAACGCATCCGTTTTGTTTCCTCGGGCACCGAAGCCACCATGATGGCGATACGGCTCGCTCGCGCTTTCAGCGGCCGCTCACGCTTAATGAAGCTGCGCCATCATTTCCACGGCTGGAACGACACCATCAGCGCTGGTGGTCCAAACGCTCGCGACAGCTACGGCTCTATTGGAATCCCTCCGGAGTGGGCCGGGTCCATTGAGGTTTTTGACCAGCATGACCTTGAGGCGATCGGTACCGCCTTGGCTGGCCGCGAATTCGCCGCCGTGATCCTAGAGCCCACCGGCTATAGTTGGGGAACGGGCCCGCTTGATCCTGCGGTCCCTGCTTTCCTTCGCGACCGCACTCGCGAGACCGAGACTATTCTCATTTTCGACGAGGTCATCACGGGATTCCGCGCCTCAATGGGCGGGGCCCAGGCCCGGCTGCAGATTCGGCCTGACCTCACGACACTGGCCAAGATCGTCGCTGGAGGACTGCCTGGGGGAGTCGTCGCCGGGCGTGCTGAGTTGCTCGATCAGATCGCGATCGATCCCGACAGACCCCCGCTCAAGCGCGTGGGCCACCCGGGGACCTTCAATGCCAATCCCTTGAGTGCTGTCGCCGGCGCCGCCATGCTGGCCGAGGTTGCGACGGGCGTGCCGAACGAAACGGCCGACACGCGTGCGGCCCAGCTCACGCGTGGGATGAATGCCGTCATCCGCCGTGCGGAAGTCCCAGGCGCCGCCTACCGCGACGCTTCGATGGTCCACCTGCTCCTCGGTCGGGAGGTTGATCCCCCTCTAGATGATCAATACTGGAATTGGGGTGCCAACAGCCCTAGTGCCAGAGTTCCGCATACCCCCGCCGCGTTGCTGTGGCCTTTCTCGCGCGCGATGCTGAATCACGGCGTTGACCTTATCCACATGGGCGCAATGGTCTCCGCCGTCCACTCAGAAGCCGATATCGAGGCTACGTTGGAAGCATTCGACGCTTCCCTAGCCGACCTTCGAGCGGAAGCGATCCTGTAAGCACTCTCAACTGCTAAGCGCCTCTATCTGAAGCTGGAGATCGTGCCCGCAAAAGAAGGCGCGCAACAGCTTAGCGGGCGCGATGCGGATGATCTTGGCATATAAAAGATGGTGGCGCGCTCGATATAGCGAGGTCGAAGAGTGCTTGTCGGATATCGGTTGGACACCTCTCGGACACTTCGGGCAGCATAGGAGGGACCATGCGCCGGATCGTGCTGCCCTGACGTAGAGTTCGGGCACAGATGCGACGGTACGGCCATTCGGGCAGGCGAGTGGGAGCTACTGGGGCACCGCTAGCCGGTATTGAGAATATTGCCGCTCGGCCCCTTAGCTGTTCGCAAAGCTGCGCCACAGCCCTTGTGCGACGGATCTACACCTTTGGGTTGAGCACGTACTACAAACCCCCCTAGACGGCTCTCCTAGTTATCTGGGAAAATCTTCATAACGCTGACCTGTCCCGATGGAGGGGTTAGCTTGAGGCCGCTGCGCACAGTTGATGCGCGGCGCTGGTGCCTTTTTATCTTCGTCATCCGGCCGGTCTTCATTTGTTATCCGCCGGCTAAGACTTCAAAGTGCGCCGTTTCTAACGGTGCCGACACGCATTCATTCGCGATAGAAAGACCCATGGATTCACCGCAAGCCTCGGCCAGACGGCTTACAAAGCAGGGACTCTACGACCCTGCCTTTGAGCACGACGCCTGTGGGGTAGGTGTCGTGGCCAACCTCAATGGGCAGCGAAGCCACCGTATCCTTGAACAGGCGATCGAGGTCGCGAACAACCTGGCCCACCGCGGCGCTCTGGGCGCTGATCCTCTCACCGGAGATGGCGGTGGCGTTCTCTTCCAGATGCCAGACGCATTTCTCCGCCGCGAGACGGCGAAGCTCGGCATCTCGCTTCCCGCTCCCGGCCGCTACGGAGTAGCGATGGTCTTCTTCCCTCAAGGGGAAGCGGAGCGTGCCGAGTGCCAATCGATTGTGGAAGCGGAGGTGAGACATCGTGGTCTCAAGGTACTGGGCTGGCGCGAAGTCCCAGTCACTCCCGAGGCGATCGGATCCAACGCTCGCGCCGTCGCTCCTCAGATCGCGCAGTGCTTCCTTGGCGCCCCAGACGAGATTGAGGATGAGAGCGAACTGAATCGCCGTCTCTATGTCGCCCGCCGCTGCATCGAGCGCGCGGTCGAGACGAGTGGCATTCCTCACCCAGAGGATTTCTACATTTCCAGCATGTTCAGCGACCGCGTGGTCTATAAGGGTTTGCTGATCAGCACGCAAGTCAATGGGTTCTACCAAGACTTGCACGATCCGGAGCTCGTCAGCGCTTGGGCGATCGTGCATTCGCGTTTCAGCACTAACACGCTCGGATCCTGGCGGCTGGCGCATCCCTACCGATTCATTGCCCATAACGGCGAGATCAACACGCTGCGAGGCAACATCAACTGGATGACCGCACGTCAGGCGCTGCTCTCCTCTCCGCACTTCACGGACGAGGAATTGGAGAGTCTCTTCCCCATCTGCCAGCCTAATCAGAGCGATACCGCAAGCTTCGACAACGCGCTTGAGTTGCTGATCCATACCGGCCGCTCTCTGCCTCACTGCCTGATGATGATGATCCCCGAAGCTTTTGAGAATCACGAGTCGATGGCTCAGGAGACGCGGGATTTCTACGACTACCACGCAGCTTTGATGGAGCCCTGGGATGGGCCCGCGATGGTCGCCGCCAGCGACGGCCAGCAGATCGCCGTCGTGCTGGACCGCAACGGCCTGCGGCCGCTGCGGTACCTCGTGACCAAGGACGGCCTAGTGGTGATGGGGTCCGAGACTGGCGTCTTGGACATTCCGCCGGAGCAGATCGAACTCAAGAGCCGCGTCCGCCCCGGCCGCGTCTTCCTCATCGACATGGAGCAAGGTCGCATTGTCCCCGACGAAGAAGTGAAGCCGACACTGGCCAGCCGCCGCCCCTACGGCGAGTGGCTACGGGAGCAACGGCTCACCCTCGCGGACCTTCCCACGCCCGCCCAGGTACCTGGCCCTCATTCCGGCAGCCTACGTGAGCGCCAACGCGCTCACGGCTACACCACTGAAGAGCTTGGTCTGATCATGGCGGCCATGGCGAACGACGCAAAAGAGCCTGTGGGCTCTATGGGAAATGACACTCCCATGGCGGTCCTTTCGGACCATCCCCAGCCACTGGCGAACTATTTCCGTCAGCTCTTCGCACAGGTAACCAACCCACCACTCGATGCACAGTGGGAGAAGCTCGTCACTTCCACTGAAACCTTGATCGGCGTGCGAGGAAATCTCTTCGAAGAAACTCCGGCGCACGCGCGGCAACTGAAGATCACTCGTCCTGTGATCACAAACGCCGAACTCGCCAAGATCAAAGCGCTGGACCAGCCAGGGCTGCGCGCCGCTACCCTACCGATCCTTTTCGAGGTAGCAGCATCAGCCCCCGACAGTAAGCCAACACCGGGCGGTGCGCTGCGCACGGCTCTCGACGCGTTGTGCGCGGCCGCTATCCAAGCGGTGGATGCCGGTTACTCCATCTTGGTCCTCAGCGATCGTGGTATCGATGCGCAGCATGCCCCGATTCCGAGCTTGCTCGCGGTTGCCGCCGTTCATCACCACTTGATCGATGCCGGCCGTCGCATGCGTGCCGATATCGTGATCGAATCAGGTGAGCCTCGAGAAGTGCACCATTTCGCCACGCTGGTGGGCTATGGAGCCTCCGCTATCAATCCCTACTTAGCCTTTGAAACGCTTGCAGAGATGCGCACCGACGGCATCCTCTCGGGGACGTTTGACCAAACCAGTATCGAGGAGCGCTACCTCCAAGCCGTCGATAAAGGGATCGTCAAGGTGATATCCAAGATGGGGATCTCGACGGTGTCCAGTTATCGCGGTGCTCAGATCTTCGAGGCGATCGGCCTAAGCCAAGCGTTCATCGATGAGTTTTTTACCAACACGCCGACCCGCATCGGTGGTATCGGCATCGATGTGGTCGAGGAGGCCGTGCTTCGGCGCCATGATCACGCCTTCCCGCGAAGGATGATCGCGGAGGCGCTTGAGCTGCGCTCGGGTGGCAACTACCACTGGCGCCGCGATGGTGAGTTCCACATGCTCAACCCGGACGCGATCGCACTAATTCAAGACGCCACTCTCCGCAATGACTTCACCGCCTACAAACGCTTCGCGAGCATGGTCGATGAGGATCCAGAGCAGCGAGCAACGATCCGCGGATTGCTCCGCTTTAAGCAAGTCGATCCAATCCCGATCGACGAAGTTGAGCCGGCATCCGAGATCGTGAAACGGTTCGCTACCGGCGCCGCTTCTTTCGGCTCCATCAGCAAGGAGGCGCACGAAACCTTAGCGATCGCCATGAACCGGATCGATGCTAAGAGCAACACCGGAGAGGGAGGAGAAGATCCCGCCCGCTACGTTCCGGACCCTAATGGTGATCGCCGCGAGAGCGCGATCAAGCAAGTCGCTTCGGGCCGCTTCGGCGTCAACAGTAACTACCTCACGCACGCCACCGATCTCCAGATCAAGATGGCCCAAGGAGCTAAGCCAGGCGAGGGTGGCCAGCTGCCCGGCTACAAGGTTGATGAGACGATCGCCCGGGTCCGCCACTCGACCCCGGGCGTCGAGCTGATCTCCCCGCCCCCCCATCACGACATTTATTCCATTGAGGACCTCGCCCAGCTCATTCACGATCTCAAGAATGGGAATCCCGAAGCGCGCGTGCACGTCAAGCTTGTATCCGAAGTAGGCGTCGGAACGATTGCTGCTGGCGTCTCCAAGGGGCACGGGGACGTTGTCCTGATCAGCGGCGCCAGCGGCGGTACCGGCGCTTCGCCACAGAGTTCGATTAAACATGGAGGACTTCCTTGGGAACTCGGCGTTGCCGAGACGCAACAAGTCCTGGTCATGAACGACTTACGGGGTCGGATCGTTGTTCAAACGGACGGCCAACTCAAAACAGGGCGGGATGTCGCCATCGCCTGTCTGCTCGGTGCTGAGGAGTTCGGCTTCGCCACCATGCCGCTCGTCACCCTAGGTTGCATCATGCTGCGCAAATGCCATCTCAATGCCTGCTCCGTCGGCATTGCGACCCAGGATCCTGAACTTCGCGCTCGTTTCACCGGTGAGCCCGAATTCGTCGTCAATTACATGTTCTTCGTCGCTGAGCATCTCCGCGAGATCATGGCCAAGCTTGGGCTGCGCACGATCAACGAAATGGTGGGCCGGGTTGACCTATTAGAGCCAGCAGAGGATATCGACCACTGGAAGGCCGCTCATCTGGATCTCTCCCCCATCCTTCAGCGTCCCGACGTTCCCCATTCCTTCGCGACTTACTGCACGCAAGAGCAAGAACACGGTCTCGAACACGCGCTCGACCACGAGATCATCGCCCATGCCCTCTCCGCCCTGACGGAACAGCGCCCTGTTCGGATTGAGTTACCAATTCGTAACGCTAACCGCGCCGTGGGCGGCATCTTGAGCTGGGAGATCTCGAAGAGGACCGGTGAAGCTGGCTTACCAGCAGAGACAATCCGTGCACATTTCCGTGGCTCAGCCGGGCAATCGTTCGGCCTCTGGCTTGCGGGTGGTGTGGAGTTCACGCTGGAGGGCGATGCGAACGACTACCTGGCCAAAGGACTCTCAGGAGGACGCATCATCGTCAAGCCGCCTCGCGAAGCGACTTTCGTCCCCGAGCAGAACACCATCATCGGCAATGTTGTGCTCTATGGTGCCACCGCAGGCGAACTCTATGTCCGTGGTCTCGCAGGTGAGCGCTTCGCCGTCCGCAACAGCGGCGCCAGGGCCGTCGTTGAGGGGGTAGGTGATCACGGTTGTGAGTACATGACTGGCGGCTGCGTGGTGGTCCTCGGATCTACGGGCCGCAACTTCGCCGCCGGCATGAGTGGTGGCCTTGCCTTCGTCTGGGACGAAGGGGGTGATTTTCCTGTTCGCTGTAACCCCGACATGGTTGACCTGGCACCGGTGGCCGATCCCGAGGACCAAGCCATGCTCCGCGGGATGGTGGAGGCACACCTCCGACACACTGGCAGTGACATCGCTCGGCGTCTCCTCGGCGACTGGGAGAACGCTCTTCCTCAATTCATTAAAGTCTTCCCACGGGCTTACCGCCGGGTGCTGGAGGAACGGGCTCAGCGCGCTGCGTCCCCAACTCGCGACAAAGACCCTGCGTCCGTTCTCGGCTTAAGCGTAGGTAGCTAGTGGGCAAGACGACCGGTTTCAAGGAGTTTCCACGCCTCCCACCAGCCAAGCGTTCGGTGCAGGAGCGGGTCGGCGATTACTTGGAACTCTACCAAGAGTGGCCGCCGGAGCGGGTCCAAGAGCAGGGCGCACGTTGCATGGATTGCGGTGTGCCCTTCTGTCACCAGGGTTGCCCCCTCGGGAACCTCATTCCGGAATGGAACGACTTGGTCTACCAGGGTCGTTGGGAAGAAGCACTCCACCGGCTTCTGGCAACCAACAACTTCCCTGAGTTCACCGGACGCATCTGTCCTGCCCCCTGCGAGGTCTCCTGCACTCTGGCCATCAACGACGATCCCGTCACGATCGAGTTTATCGAAAAAGCGATCGCCGACCGCGGCTATGCGGAGGGCTGGATCAAACCAGTACCTCCTGCACAGCGCACCGGCAAGAAAGTGGCCATCGTCGGTTCGGGGCCTGCCGGTCTGGCCTGTGCACAGCAACTCAACCGCGCCGGGCATCACGTCAGTGTCTACGAGCGCGACCAGCTGATCGGCGGGCTCCTGCGATTGGGCATCCCCGACTTCAAGCTCAGCAAGGAGCTTGTTCAGCAGCGAATCGAGTTCATGGCCGAGGAAGGAGTCGAGTTCGTCACCGGCGCCTACATCGGCAAGAACATCGCCACGGATGTTCTCGTGCGCGACTTTGACGCGATCGTCCTTTGCGGCGGCTCCACCTACCCTCGCGACCTCACCGTTCCTGGCCGTGAGCTAGACGGTATCCACTTCGCGATGGAGTACTTGCCTCAGCAGAACTACCGCAGCGCGGGCATGACACCCGTCGCAGCTGGGTTCGAGGCTGGAGGTAGCCTTCCCTCTCTCATCACTGCCGAAGGAAAGCGCGTGATCATCATCGGTGGCGGCGACACCGGTGCCGATTGTCTCGGCACCGCTCATCGACAGGGAGCGGCGTCGATCCACCAGTTCGAATTACTTCCTGAGCCCCCCGAGGAGCGTGCTTCCGACAATCCTTGGCCGCAGTGGTCGCGTATCCTCCGCCTCTCCCCAGCTCATGAGGAGGGAGGCGAACGCGACTATGCGATTGAGACGACGCAGCTCAGTGGCTCCCACGGCCGGGTTGAGCAGCTGCACGCCCGCCGGCTCGACTGGAAACGCGGCGAAGACGGCCGCATGCAGGTGGAGCCGATCGCCGATACGGAATTCAGCATCGACTGCGACTTAGTCCTCCTCGCCATGGGTTTTCTCCACCCTGAGCATGACGGCCCTGTGAGCCAACTCGATCTCGCGCTCGATAGTCGCGGGAACGTCAAAGTGGACCGCTTTAAGCAGAGTAGCCGTGCCGGGATCTTCGCTGCCGGCGACATGGTGCGCGGCCAGTCGCTTGTGGTCTGGGCGATCGCCGAAGGACGCGCGGCCGCCCACGGAGTGGACAGATACTTGATGGGGCACAGCGCCCTACCCTATGTGAGGACCTAACCCGCGCGGGAGCGATGCTCAGGCCTTACGGCTGCTCTCACCCGACTCCACCCTCACGCCCCACCAACTCTTTCCTGCTTGGCGCGGTAGCCCGGAACTCTCTCCCTACGCCCGAACTCTAACCTGCCCCGCCGCTGGTCGGCTCCGATTGCGGCTCTGGTTCCCGCTCCTGGGGTACAAGTGGCTCTCGCGCGATCACCTCTGCCAGCAGCTCCTCCCGGCGCTGTTGCCGGATTGAGGGTAGAAAGAGCGTCGCCACCAGCGCTGCCGCCATCATCAACGCTGCTACTTGGAAAAGATCTGTGATCGTCTCTCCTAAGGCATCCCGTGCCGTGCCAATGACCACTACTGCCGTGCCAGGCGCATCCGCCTCCAGTGATTCCTGGAATGGCGCGAGCGTTTCCCGACTTAACAGGATCTGTGGCGCTTCCCGTAACTCATTGAAGTCCGTTGGAAACTGCTGCGCTAGCTCGGCGGCGAAACCCGCAGCCAGTAGCGATCCGAAGATCGCCACGCCAAGCGCCCCGCCGAGTTGTCGAAAGAACTGCAACGAAGCGGTTGCGATTCCCAAGACCCGATACGGCAAAGTGTTCTGGACCGCTAGGTTATAGAGTGGCATCGCTACTCCGATCCCCAGTCCCATTATCACGATGTACCCCCGCGTCACCCAGGCTGACGAATCCGCTTCCAACGTTGAAAGTAGCCACACCCCCAGCACCATCAGTGCGCCGCCGCTAACCGCGAAGAGTCGGTACCGCCCGATCCGTGTCACGAGTTGCCCCGTCAGGATCGAGGCCAGCACGATCCCGCCCATCATGGGCATCGTTACGGTTCCAGAACTCGTCGCGGTCTCTCCCTGCGCTCCTTGCACGAATAGCGGCAGGAACTGGATCACACTGAACAATCCCAGACCCACGAGCGATACGACCACGATCGATACCGCGAAGACCCGATTCCGAAATAGGGGCAGAGGCAGCAGGGGGTGGGGCGTCCTCAGCTCCACTCGCACGAAGAGCGCGAAGGCGGCAGCCGATCCCAGTAACAGCGCGATCACCCTCAGATCCGACCAGGCGTACAAGTTCCCAGCCCACGACACTGCAAGCAGAAGCGGAACTGATCCCGCGATCAACAGCGCCGCGCCCTTGTAGTCGATACCGCCTTCTCCACCGCGGCTGAATTTCGGCATAAGGAAGAACACTACTGCCAAGGCGACCACTCCAACGGGAATGTTGATGAAGAAGACCCAGCGCCAGGAGAGGTTATCGGTGAGCGCTCCGCCCACGAGTGGCCCGATCACACTCGCCAGAGCGAAGGTCCCGGAAATGATCCCTGTCCAGCGCCCTCGCTCGGCCGGGGCAAATAGATCACCGATCACCGTCAGTGCGTTCGCCAAGATCAGGCCGCCACCTATCCCTTGCACCGCACGAAACCCGATTAACTGGTACATGTCACCCGCCGCGCCTGCCAGCACGGAACCCACTAAAAAGACCAGCACCCCGACCAGCAGGAGTGGGCGCCGCCCGTAGAGATCCGAGAGCTTCCCCGCCAGGGGAACGACCGACGTCGATGCGAGCATGTAGATGGTGATGGGCCAGGCGAAGAGGTCCAGCGCGCCGAAATCGGCCACGATACTCGGCATCGCTACACCCATGATTGTGAAATCCAGCGCAGCCAGGAACAGCGAGAGCATTACCCCAGCCATCACCAGTGCTTTCTGGCGTGACGGCAGGAGCATCCCCGCCGGGATCTCACCGTCGGTACCCCCGGGGTACTCGCGAGCAGGCATCAGTGCAGTCTCATACCCAGCTTGAGAACCCTGTGCTGGGTTCGCACTGGCGACCCCCCAGCGAGCCCTTAGACAATGCGATAGAGCGGTTCCCCTAGTCCATCTTCCCGATGCACCGCTCTCTCCTGCACTAGAGCTTCCAGATGAGCGTAGGTCTCCGAGAGTGCCAGCATCGCGTGCATCCCCAAGTGCCGGCTCTTGAATACGTGCGGCATAATCGCTTGGGCCGTCCGCCCTTCCGATTCCAAAGCAGCCAACACACGCTCCCGGCGTTTCCTGTGGTGTAGCCGGATCTCCCGCGTCCGCTCCGCCGCATTCTCGATCACACCCTCATGCGCCGGCAGCGCGACCGCCGGGCGCAGCCGCTCCACCAATGCAAGAGACTGCTCGTATGCATGCAGCGGACTTCCGTCGCTGCTCCAGGTACCGACGTGAGGCGTGATCCGCGCCAGCAGGTGGTCGCCGGTGAAGAGCAGATCGTGGTCTAAATCATGAATACAAAGGTGCCCTGAAGTATGTCCTGGCGTCCAGACCAACGCTAGACGTCGACCTCCAAACTCCAGCACTTCTCCGCCCTGGACCAAGGTCGGCGTTTCTACCGGCAGGATGTTCTCCCGGATCGCGGCTCGCGTCTTGCTCCACTCCGCACGGGTCTCCTCCGGCACTTTCGCGTAGAGGTCGCCACCGAACTCTTCCGGCTTCTCCGACCAACCTTCACTCGTCACTTCGGGCACAAGTCTCCAATCATTTTGGTGTACGTATACGGCCGCCCCGCTCTCTTGCTGTAGCCAGCCGGCTTGCCCGATATGGTCCGAGTGATAATGCGTCACGACCACCGCTTTGACACGGCTCAGCCCCCCGAAGCGCCGTTCCATCGCGTCCCGCAGCCGCGCGCGGCCCGCCTCCGAGGGAAACCCGGAGTCAATCATGAGGTATCCGCCCTCTACTTCGATCACATAGGCGTGCACGTGATCCAGTTGGAATGGCAAGGGGGTTGTGACTTGATGTATACCTGTCACCGCAGCCCGCGTCGCGTCCCAGGACTCGAAGGGATGCTCTCGGCCGGGTTGCCAGTTATCTCCGTACACTTTTTCTGTCATGAACTAAGCTCGCAAGTACTGCTCGATGTCGGGGCCACCTGCGGTCTCGACGACACCGGCCGCCGCTAAATCTTCCACTGTGTCTTCGCTTAGACCTAACCACTCTCGCAGAATGTCCTTGGTGTCCACCCCATAGAGCGGCCCCGCACCTCGTACCTGCCCTGGCGTTCGTGACAGCCGCAGCGGTGAAGCGGCCATCTTTAGCGTCCCTGCCAATGGGTGCTGTACCTCAGTAATCATCTCCCGTGCCGCGATCTGTTCCTGTGAGACCGCTTCCCCCACCGTATTCAGTGGCCCCACCGCCATCTCGTACCCCTCAAACAGCGCGACCCACTCGGCGGTCGGCCGCTTACGCATGGCTTCGAATAGCTCCGGCTCAAGCGCGGCATGATTCTGCGTACGCTTGAAGGAGGTCTCAAAGCGCGGATCATCGATCAGGTCTACACGATCCAAGGCTGAGCATAGCAATGCCCACTGATTTTCCACGCCCCAGGCCAGGGCCAGCACCAACCACCCGTCCGATGTGGGAAAAGCTTGGAACGGCGTGGCGGAGGGGTGCCGCGTCCCCAACCGTTGCGGCTCCTCGCCCGTTGCGAAGTAGCGCACGACCGCGTTCTCTAGGATCGCGATCTGGCAGTCCAGCATACTGATGTCCACCAGCTGCCCTGCACCGCTCACCTCTCGCTCTCGCAGGGCCGCTAGGATCCCGATCGCCGTGTAAAGCCCCGCGCTGATGTCTCCCACGGAGGTTCCCACCCGCGCGGGCGGCCCATCTGGGTAACCCGTGATGCTCATCACCCCGCCCATGCCCTGGACCACCACATCGAGAGCCGGTTTCCCGCGCTGCGGTCCCGTTTGTCCGAAGCCGGAGGTGGCAGCGTAGATCAATCGCGGGTTTCGCTTAGACAGCACTTCATATCCCAGGCCTAGCCGTTCCATGGCGCCCGGTGTGAAGTTCTCCATCACTACGTCGGTCTGCTCCGTCAGATCTAAAAACAGTGTCTTGCCGCGCTTGCTCCGTAAGTCAATGGCGATGCTCCGTTTACCGCGATTGATACTCTGGAAGTAAGCGCTCTCGTTGTTCACGAATGGTCCTGTCGTGCGCGCCACATCTCCGTGCGGCGGCCGCTCGAGCTTCACGACCTCTGCCCCTAAGTCGCAGAGCACCATTGAGGCATAGGGACCCGCCAACACCCACGTGAGATCCAACACCCGTAACCCTGCCAGCGGGCCCTGCATCACTCCAACTCCTCCCCTTCGTTCGACATCGATACCGGGACTTCCAGCAGTATCAACCAACGGCGCACACTGCTCTTCTGTGCTCGCCCTGTCGTGATCGCCGTTCCAGCTTCCCAGTTATTGCCAAGCTGTGATCCGAGAGAATGCATCCGGCGGCTCGATCGTGATCTACGTCGAGTTCACGTCCAAGAGATCAATCCGCACTCCCAGCTCAAAAGGGCCATTGTTTTGGGCAGCACTCATGGCGAACTTGATTCGTGCCGGCCAATCACCGTCTCGCACCAACCACAATCGCAGATCGAGTGTAAAACCTTCTGGCAGAGGCGGTAGATCGTCTAAATCGTCCTGACCGGCAAGCGCACCGACAAAGTCCGTCAGTAGATCCAGGGAAGCCCTCAATGAACTCTTCGCTAGTCTGACTGCTCCGGGTCCAGATCCGATCTGCGACGACAACTATATCTTCGCGCAGGTCCGGTCCAGGTGCTTCTCTTCACACGAAAGCCGCAGCCGGTCCGGAGCGACGAAGGCCCCTTCGCTCTGGGAAACAACTGTCCGCTGCTCTGCGGAGACACTTCCCAGACCCACCGATTGTTGCCCCTCGATCTCGAAACGGAAGCGAGCCAGATCGGTGAGCACTCCAAACGGTTGAGTAACTCTTGCTCAAACCGGCCGTTGTCGAACACGTCTTGAACAGGCACCGCTTCTGCAGCGTCAATACTGTCGCTCGTGTTGGCTGGATCGAGGGACGGCCTGGAGTTGTCATCCAGAGGGAATGCTTTTATGTCGTAACTGTTCCCTCTCATCCCCGGCGATTGGGCCCTCGTACTTTTTTCCCTCGTCCGTATCTGCTCTATCCGCATCCCTTGATACCAGCTGCTGATCCGGAGACTCGACCACTTCGCTGTCATTTTCGCTGCATGGCGCGATCAGCAGCGCCACCAGCAAGATGCCTATCAGCGGCAGTCCATTAGCGGCAGCAGTCCCGATCGTTTCGGTCGTACGGCCCCTACGCCTCGCCTCGATCGCCAGTACCTCGTGTTGACCACCCTACCGCTACCAACATGATCCATTACCCGCTTCGCATACCCCAAGCGCCAGGGCCTGCACCCGCTAAGGTGATCCAACACTCATGGCCATCTCTCACGTGCCGTTCCGCCGCCCTACTTTCTTCCACGGATGGTGGGTAGCCGGCACTGTCTCCATAGTCGCGCTCACGCAAGTCGCATTTTTCAATCCGGTCCTCGGTGTCTTCGTTACGCCCCTGGAGGACGAGTTCGGATGGAGCCGAGCCACCATCGCGGGGGCTATCACGGTCGGAACCATCCTGGGCGCTCTCCTTTCCCCGCTGATCGGTGCCCGCATCGACAGGCACGGCGCCCGCACCTTTCTGACGCTTTCGACCTTCCTTATGGGCATCGCCCTGCTTCTCCTCGCTTTGATTGAAGAAGTCTGGCAGTTCTACATCCTCTACGCGATCGGTCGCGGCCTCGTCATCGGCGTCGTGAACCTCGCCATTACCGTCGCCATCGCGAACTGGTTTATTCGCGCCCGCGGCCGCGCCACTGGCCTCATGCTTGTCGGCGTACGCGCCGGCGGCGCCTTGATGCCGCTCGTTGTACTCCTGTTCCTCTCTATTGCCGACTTCCGCGCGGCCTTCCTAGCCCTCGGCGTGATCGTCTTGGTCCTTGGCGTAGTTCCGCCCTGGCTCATTGTCCGTCGTCGACCCGAAGACATCGGCCTCCGCCCAGACGGAGACCCACCCGCCGCCCCTTCGACCTCAGCTGCGAGCGCGGCCGCCCTCGACAGGCACTGGTCCGTTCGCAATGCCGTCCGCACTCGATCCTTCTGGCTGCTTCTTATCGGTACGAGTCAGCTCTTTATGGTGGGAGGTGCCGTCAACTTCAGCAGCGTCCCCCACCTCCAAGACAATGGCTTGAGCCAAACCACCGCTGTAACTGTGATCACGGTCTGGGCTCTGATGGGCGCGCTCGGTAGTATCCTCGGTGGTGAATTCCGACAGCACTTCCCTATCTATCGAGCCTTACCCGCTGTCCTTGTAGTTGCTTCCCTTGCCATCGTCTGGCTGATCCTCGTTGACAATACTTGGATGGCTTACCTCTTTGCCGTCTGGCACGGTCTGATCTTTGGCATGCATCTCTCACTCACCCAAGTTGCCTTCCCGGACTATTTTGGACGCTGGAGCGTCGGCGCGATCCGCGGCATCACGGCTCCGGTTCAGTTCGGCCTCAACGCCGTCGGACCACTCATCGCCGGTCTCGTCTTCGATGCCCGTGGCTCCTTCGACCTCATCCTCGCCATCTTCGTCGGTTGCTATCTCTTCGGAGCAGCCGTCATCGCCGTCTCGCGCCCACCAAACGCAAGTGCGCCTCGCGCGTGATCCTTTACGTCAGGCGTACACTCGCTGCATGAAGGTGCTCGTCTCTCTCAACACCGACGAATGGGCCGAAGCGGTCTTGCCTGGTGCGGGGGCGATCGCGCGCAACTCCTCGGAGCGCGACGGCGCCGGTCTCGTACTCCTCACTGTCGTCCCGACTGCCGCCGAACACATGACCACCAGCGCCGGTATTGTCTCCCCCGGTGAGCTTCTGGCCCGTGCTGGATCCGCTACCCACATCGCCGATACCGCAGCGGCAGCGGCCATGGAATACCTCTCCAGTCTCCGCGCCCGCCTTCTCGCTTCCCCCGATGGGAGCTCCCTCGCCATCGACGTGCGCGTTGAGTCAGGCCGCCCCGCCGACACCATCATTCGTGTCGCCAACGAGATGGACGCCGATATCATCGCGCTCGCCAACCGGGGCCCGAAAGGCCTCCGCCGCAGCACCCTTACACGGATCAATGATCGAGTGATCCGATCTAGCGGCCGTCCTATCTTCATCGTCACTGTCTAGCGACCGCCGGGCTGACCCGTGACTCAGCCATTCCGGTGCGCCAAAATGGCCGCGGAGGCTAACCCATGACTCGAACCGCCCTACTCCTCACAGTCCTCGCGCTCGCAGTAGCTCTCGCCCTCACTCTCGCTCCAGCGGAGGCCTTGGCTGCCAGTGTCGACGGACCCATCGTCGGGGAACAGCCCCTGCCCCAAACCCCGCCTGATCAAGGCGGTGCCGGCGTCGACGGCTACAAAGCGACCGACTGGATTACCTTCGCCGTGCCATTGGGCGCGTTTCTGCCCGCGATCATCGGCCTGCTCTGGCTAACTTTCCGCATCGACCGTTCGGAAGGTCGCGAGTAGCTACTCCCTTATCCTGCGCTTACCCATTATTCTGCGACTATGCCACACCCTCTGGCGATCGAAGTTGTTCGGCTCCTGATCGAGCGTGGACTCACCATCGCCAGTGCCGAGACCGATACAGGAGGCCTCATCGGCTCGTGGTTCACCGATGTCTCCGGCAGCAGCAAAACTTTCCGCGGGGGTGCCACACTCTATGCAAATCCGCCGAAAGAGAAGGTGCTCGGCGTCCCACATCACACACTCGCTACCGCAGGGTCCGTCAGTGAGGCGACCGTCCTCGCTCTTGCTCAAGGCGCTCGCACGGCATTCGATGCAGACATCGCGCTCGCCGAAAGCGGCATCACCGGCCCCAGTGGTGGTAGTGAGACCAACCCTGTAGGCACAGTCTGGCTGGCCTGCCTTGGCCCCGGCGTGCGTTGTGTGACCGAACGCCAGGTCTGGAGCGGCGATCGGGAAGCCAACAAACACGCTACCGTGCTCCGCGCCTTCGCTCTGATCCAGGCCGCCGCCCAGACCTAGCCGCCCGGACCGGCTGCTGGTCTTCCAATACCTCAGCGGACTCCGAGAACCCCTGTGCGTCCGTGATTACCACAGCCACATCGGGTCGCTGGGCCTTTCTGACCTTCTCCTCGTCTCGGTTAGCTCTTTTCTGACGGCTCCGATCCGCCATAGGGGAGAAGGGGTAGCCAACATCTACCTCGCAAAGCAGGAACCAAACGACCAGTTCACCTAGGAAGACGATGAACCCTTGGTTATATTCGCCTCCCAAGCGGCGCTGGTCATCGCCAACGTCCGTAAGTATCGAGACGAGCAGCGGGCTAGGGCCGACTTACAGGCCCTGACAATACCTCGCCAGTGGGGGCCCGCGGTCTTCGATGCCCGAACGAGAGAGTCACTGTCGCTCAACCGGTAGGCGGCGAGGATTGTGAGAGACTTGTAACCCCCAGGCCGTCCCCGGAGAAGCTCCTGGAAGTGCTGACCATCCGGCGGGCCGACGGGCGGGAGGTCTCGCTCGGTGAGTTTCCCGTTGCGCAGACGCTGAGTACCGGCGAGACGGTGTGAGCCGAGTTCCTGGGGATGGTCAGCCACGAGTTACCTATCAAGCTGGCCGCGATCAGAGAGTTCGCAGCTACCATGCTGGACGTGTCATCCGGTCTGGACCCCGCCGAGGTGCACCAGTTCCACAGGATCATCGTCGAGCAGACCGAACGGATGCGGGAGCTGATCGGGGACTTGCTCGATGTGGCGCACATCGAGACGGGCTCGCTGTCGGTCAGTCCCGAGCCGTCGGATGTGGCGGCGCTGGCGGGAACGACCTCAGGTGAACCCCCTCCGATTCTTCGGCATCTTCCACTTGCATCAGTAGGGCCGGCAGAATAGCGACCAGAGACAGGAACCCCGCGATCGTGAAGAGGTTCTGGAATACGGTCACCCCTGCTTCGATCAAGGGGGCCTCGGTCTCCTCGAATGTTTCTCCAATCGTCACGTGGCCGGTCAGGCTATAGAAGCGCTCTATCCCCCAGGCGGACAAGGCCGCCAGTCCCAACGCCATCCCCATCATTCGCGAGGCGGTGACTAATGAGGCTGCAGCGCCCCAATAATGACTCGGTGCTGCGCTCAAAGCGCTGACGCTTATGGGCGGGATGACCAGCCCAAATCCCAAACCCGCCATGGCTAGGGGCAAAGATAGCCTGGGTTCCGCCACCTCCGTCTCCCAACTACTCATGATCAGCAAGCCTGCTCCCATTAACGCAAGGCCGACTATGCACACCGGCCTCACTCCCGTCCAGCGCAGAACATAGCCTCCTACCAGCGCCCCCACTGGAATGGCGGCCGTAAGACGGACTAGGTGGAGGGCGCTCTCCCAGGCCGGCTTCTCCATGACGGTGCTGGCCATGAGGGGCACGGTAACCAGGGAAATAATGAGGGCGACCCCCACTAGAAACTGGGTAATGTTGGACGATAAAAAAGCCTTGGAGCTGTACAAAAAAGATGCGAGCAGCGGCTGGACCGCCCGTCT
Organism: Dehalococcoidia bacterium; assembly: GCA_965220315.1. GTDB lineage: Bacteria > Chloroflexota > Dehalococcoidia > Bin125 > Bin125 > JAPOXK01. The sequence goes on along the minus strand of CBDCPP010000001.1, from coordinate 891,889 downwards.
TTGGACGACGACAAAAACGCCGACCAAGACAACCCCAAATGCGACCAGCAGATAGGGGGTAATGGACTCCCCTGAAAAGATGCTTCTTTGGGCCAGCGCCATGGTTAGAACGGTGAGGGCGCCTCCCAGCGCCAGCGCCCCGAAGTAGTCCATTTTGGCCGCAGGATTGGCGCGGTTCGGTAAAATGGCCAGAGCGCCTATCAGAATGAAGCTCTGGGGGATGTCCAGCCAGAATATCCAGCGCCAGCCAAGCCACTCGATTATGGCTCCGCCATAGAGGGGCCCCAAAACGGACCCCGCTTCAGCCGAGGCGGCCACAAGTCCCAGAGCAACTCCCCTTTTCTCCGGCGCTACGGCTCCCACTGCCATAGCCAGACCTATGGGGACCGTGGCGCCGCCGCCGATGGCTTGGAGCACCCTGGCGGACACGATCCAAGAGAAGTCCGGCGCAACCGCCACCAACGCCGACCCGATGGAGAATAGAACCAGCGCCGCTTGGAACATCCTGACGCGGCCGTGGACGTCGGACAGGCGCCCCGCCAACGGCATGGCCACGGTGTAGGCGATCAGATAGCCGGTTACGATCCAAGCCGCTTTGTCTAGGTTCGTAAGGGGGATCTCTAAATCCACCATGACGCTGGGCAGCGCGGCGACGACCACGGTCTGATCCAGGGCAGTCGAGAATACCCCCAGGCACAGAATCCCTAGGACGACCGACTGGGAAGAACCCAGGGACGTGAGGCCGGACCAAGCAGCGTTCATGGCCCAGCGGCTATATCCGGAAGTTGGATGTCAACTGGGAGGTTAACGCCCGAAATGGTCACCAGACGCTTCGTTACCGGCGCGTCGTCGTCGTAGAGTCGGCCATCGATTCTCAGCTGCCGCAAAGTATGTTCAACCTCGTCAATCCACAGGGTCAACGTGATGGGATGACCCGAGTCCAGCGACGTGATGAGGTCCGACAGATCTTCCGACACGATATTGCCATCTACCCGGATCGTCTGGGCGCCCGCTATGGCCTCCCGGCCTGTAATGGCCGCGTCCTTCACGAGAGGAACCACTTCACTCAAAGCCGGGCCTACCGCCCCGAAATTGAAAGGCACTTGCTCTAGGGGCAGGGGGAGCCATGGCGCGTCTTCGGCGAACTTCATGTATGCCTGGTCTCCGACCGCTACCATTTCGATCTCCACGAATCCCATAGCAGGAGCCACCACCTCCACCAGCATCCGGAAGCCGTCGGGAGACTTTACATCCGCTTCCATGCTCTTGAACGTCGTCCCAAAGAATTGGGCTCCCGATTCCGATTCGTCGATCATCTGGACATGGGCCGTCGACATGGCGGCCAACTCTTCCCCCAAACTCGAAAGCAAGTCATCCACCGACAACTCAGGGGTTGGCGTGGATTCCCCACCGCATCCGGCTACCAGGAACAGGAGACCCGTCGCCAACGTGGTGATTGCTAGCCTGCGGCGCAATTTTTGGGACCAGTTCATCTGCCTATCTCCATGACCTACAGCCAGCGGGGAGGCAGTAACCTCACGAGGAAGAGATCCTTCTTCCACGCTAGTAATCACCCGCGCACGGCCCCCGTCGGGCGAAGACCCGTTCCAACGCCCCCTCCAGCATTGTGGAGAGTGGCTTTGAGCGTTGCTGCGCCGGACGGTGCGCCCACCATCTCTACACCATCTATCGGCCTACCGGCCTAACAAACGCCAAGCAGATATCTCCTGGCCAACGGTTGGGCCATTTGGCCACCAATGGTATCACCGTATGTGTAGTGAGCGTTGTACGGCGACGAGGGCGAGGCGCTTTGCGCCGGTGTTAAGGCTGTGGCGATTGAGGATACGCCAGACGCCGTTGTGGGAGATGCAGATGCCACCTCACTTGGGTCGTGCCAGCTCTGCGGTGATGCGTTTGGGCCAGAACCCGGGGTGGCCGAGGGTGAAGGCAACGACGCGCTGTTCGATGAGTGGGCTGGTGGCGTTGGGCATGCGCGGGTGGCGCCGCTCGTGTGGCCGCAGCAACTCCAGGCCGTCGCGCTCGGCCTCTTGCTTGCAGCGGTAGAAGGTCGAGTGGTGGCTGCCCAGCATCCGGCAGGCGGCGCGTACGCTGCCGAGTTCCTCGGCGAGCGCGAACGCGCACACACACTGACGGTACAGTACGTCGTCGGGGATCATGGCGGAGATCCTTCCTGTGCTCCAACACACAGCAAAGGTGTATCTCCTGGCCTCTACTTCAGAAGGCCGGTACCTGTCGCCACGACTCAGTGATAGGACGTGCTAGGAGAAGCGCCCGGTGAGACCGCTACCCCTGGCCTTGTCTTCGCAACGGCGACAATCCATCGGTCACGGACGTGACTGCCTCGCCGGTATCCGGCAAGCGTCGCCGTTTGGACCGGCCGAGGTCAAAGCCTTGGTTACATGTCCAGGACGAACCTCAACACGAAAGGTCTCGGTTTCGTCCAGTCTGGTGGACCAAGGCTACTCACCTTCGCCTTGTCCTTGTGATCCTTCCTCCCTTTCCTCCAGCCCCATATGCCCCGCGACGACCCTGATCCTCTTCGCTGCCCCTCGTCTCGATCCTATCCTGCTCTGATCCGCTATTCGCCTTCCACCAATAGGAAGCGGCTCTCACTCGACATCTGTCGCAACTGCATCGCGGCTTGATACTCTGCCGATTCATACCAGCCCTTAGCCGCCTCCAGCGAAGGAAACTCGATTAGGACCAGCCGGGGCAAGTCGGCCTGCTCCCCTTCCATTACTTTGGGTGGGTCGCCGATCCCAAGCAGCCGCCCTCCGTGTGCCGCAACGGTTGGATTCGCCGCCGCGCGGTACTCGTCGAAGCGCACTTGGTCGTCGATCCGTCCCTGGACGATGACGTAGGCTGGCATGCGTTGCTCCCTAATAGTTGATCGGTCGGAACTTTCGCACCGCCGACCAAGCCACCGGCACAACCAGAGCCGCCGCGATCAGCTTCGCCATATCGCCGGGAATGAACGGCCACAGCCCCGCATGCCAGGCGCTCAGGTCCAGAGCAGCGTTGTCGATCCAGAGCGCCAGCACCGGCAGGCCCACCACGTAGATCAGTACGTTGCCCACCAGCATCGCGACGATCAGTCCCATTCCTTGATGGAAGCCATGCTCGGCCATCCAACCCACCACGAACGCCGCCAGCACGAATCCCCACAGGTAGCCGGCCGATGCTCCTAGATACAGCACCGTCATCCCGTGCGCCCCGCCTGCGAAGAACGGGGCTCCTGCCCAGCCCCAAGCGAGGTAGGCCAACACCCCCGCCGTCGCCCGCCGGCTCCCCAGCGTCACGCCGATCAGCAGCACTCCGAAAGTCTGTCCGGTGATCGGCACAAGGTCTCCGGTGCGACCCATCGAGAATGGGACACTGAAGGAGATCTGCGAGAGCCCGGCGAGAATCAAGCTCGCTGCCACGACCAGTATGATGTCGCGAATCCATGCCTGCTCTGGCGCCTTCACGGGAAAGGCCGCCAGCGCCAGCGGTGGCTGATAGCTCGGCCGGAACGTCGGTGCGAACGCCGTCATCGTTGCCTCTTCCACAAACTCGCCGGCTGAGAAGCGTCGGGAGCACTCTCACTAGACCGCGTAAGTATAGCTTCCCCGGTCTTGGCACACCGGCTGCGGGAGCCCCGACTAAGAGCCGGTACCGCTAGCCGAAAGAGCCGATATGATGACTCCAATGGTGACTCCTACCTCATTCGTCCGCGATCTCCAAAAGGCCCTTGGCCGCGACGCGGTGATCTGGGCTCCAGAGGACCTCTTGGTCTATGAGTACGACGGCACCTTCGATCGCGGTGCACCCGAGGCTGTTGCCTTTCCCGTCAACACTGCCGAAGTAGCCGCCGCCATCAAGATCGCCAACGCGTATGAACTTCCTATTACTCCCCGTGGCGCCGGCACTGGGCTCAGTGGCGGCGCGCTGGCTGTCCGCGGCGGGCTTTTGCTCTCTCTGAACCGTATGCGACGCATCCTCAATATCGACCCGAATAATCACACCGCCCTTGTAGAGCCCGGTGTCGTCAACCTCGATCTCTCCGTGGCGGCCGATCCCTATGGCCTCGCCTATATGCCAGACCCGAGCAGTCAGCGGGCCTGCACGATCGGTGGCAACGTCGCTGAGAACGCTGGTGGTCCCCATTGCCTCGCCTACGGTGCCACCACCAACCACGTCCTTGGCCTCGAACTCGTGACGCCCGACGGGGTAGTGCAGTGGCTGGGTGGCCCGAACCGCGAGCGACCAGGCTACGACCTAGTCGGCTGCGTCGTCGGCAGTGAGGGGACGGTCGGGGTGGTCACCAAGGTACAGGTCAAGCTCATGCCAAAGCCGGAAGCAGTGCGTACGCTGCTCGCCATCTTCGACTCTATGCGCCAGGCAAGCAGCGCCGTGAGCGGAGTAATTAAGGCGGGCATCGTTCCGGCCGCTCTGGAGATGATTGACCAACAGACGATCGCCGCCGTGGAGCCTGTACTCCACACCGGCTTCCCTTTGGACGCCGAGGCAGTGCTTATCATTGAGGTCGACGGCCCCGTTTCCCAAGTGGAGGCGGAAGACGCGATCGTCCAAAAGATCGTGCAGAGCTTCGAACCCCGCGAGATCCGCGTCGCCAGTGAGCCACCGGAGCGCGAGCGTCTGTGGGCTGGCCGCAAGGGTGCGATCAGCTGTCTCGGGCGCATCCAACCTAACTACTACATTCTGGATGGGGTCGTGCCTCGGACCCAGCTCCCTACTGTTCTCGACGAGGTTGCCCATATCGCCGCTCGCTATGACGTCCAAGTCGCCAATGTGTTTCACGCCGGAGACGGCAACCTCCACCCTTGCCTTCTCTTCGACGACCGCGTTCCTGGGATGAGCGAGCGTGTGCTCGACGCGGGAGGCGAGATCATGCGTCTCTGTGTGGATGCCGGGGGTGCCATCACCGGCGAGCACGGCGTCGGCCTTGAGAAGCGCTCCTATCTGCCCTGGATCTTCACTGAGGACGACATCGACGCCTTCGCCCGTCTCAAGGCCGCGTTCGCATCGAGCGATACTTTCAACCCCTGCAAGATATTTCCAAGCGGACATGGCTGCGGCGAGACCAGTGGCGCTCACGCGCAAAAGGTGATCCAGCAGTTCGGCGCCGATGCCTACGTGTAGCACACGACCATGAAGTCTTCGGAGGCACCCGCCAGCGTCAGTGACGGAGCCGGGATCGCCGCCGTGGCTGCAGCCACCGCCAACGCGCACACCGATATCGACTCCCTCGATCGCTATCTCGTCGACGGGTTGCGGCCCACCATCGCTGTCCGCCCTGATACCGTTGAGGAACTCGCAGCCGTGCTACGCGCTGCTGCCAGCGCAGGTCTCGCTGTTGTCCTCCAAGGCGGCCGCACCGCTATCGGCCTCGGCACCCCCCCTACCCGCTATGATGTCGCGCTCGACACGAGCGCCCTTAACGCCGTCATCGACCACGTTCTTGATGACTTCACGATCACCGTGCAGGGCGGCATGCGGTTTACCGCCCTGCAGACTTTCCTGGCCGAACATGGACAGTTCATACCCCTAGACGTCCCTTTTCCCGACAGGGCAACCGTTGGCGGCAGCGTGGCTGCTGCGCGCAGCGGGCCACGAAAGGGAGTGTTTGGCGGCCCTCGCGATTGGCTTATCGGTTGCAGTGTCGTTTTGCCTCATGGGGTCACTGTGCACGGCGGCGGCCGCGTAGTGAAGAACGTCAGTGGTTACGACCTGTGCAAGCTCTTCAGCGGCTCTTGGGGCACGCTGGGGTGTATCGTTGAAGCGACTTTCAAGCTACGCCCTCTCCCAGCCGCGGACGCTACTCTCGTCATCCCCACCGGCGACTTCGCCGCCGCGATCGAGCTGGGACGGCACGTCGCTCTCAAGGTAAACGGGCTGCAATCAATTGCTGCTTTCGATACGGGAAGCGCTCACGACCTAGGCCTCGTCGAGGCCAGCTTGGTCCTGCGCGCCGCTGGCCTCAAGGGTGCCGTTTCCTCCACTTTGCAGTTGGCAGGCGCGGTTGCCCAAGCCGACTCTGCAATCCAACCTGAGCCCACAACGCCAGACTTTTGGCAGCGCCTCACGGATCGCGAAGGCACACCGCCCCGTGGTATTGCCGTGCTCGTCCGCTGCGCTGCTCCTCCTGATTCCCTCCACGGTGCCACCGCTGCCCTCCGCGCTGCCACCGATCAAACTTGCCTTTGGGCATACGCCGACGCCGGGCTCCTCTTCGGACAACTCTCTGCTCCCACAAGCTCCCTGCTCCCCGCGATCGTGGCCACGGCGCGCAAGGGGATCGAAGCGCTAGGTGGCTCGCTCGTCGTTGAGCACGCTCCTCTGACTGAGAAATGCGCGATGGACGTTTGGGGGGCCGCCGGCGACGGCATCACCATTATGCGTCGCATCAAGCGCGAGTTTGATCCCAACGCGACTCTCAGCCCTGGCCGCTTCGTGGGCGGAATCTGAACAAGCGGCGTATCACGCGGGTGACAGCTACACTTCAGGCGTGAGCAAGCTATGAGTAGCATTCCGGATACGCCCTCTGCTACCGCCGCGCTTAGCCGATTCATTGGCCCCGACGCTCCCGATAGTGCCGAGCTGACGCTCTGCGTTCACTGCGGCTTTTGCCTTAACGCCTGTCCTACCTACCTCGAACTTGGTGTCGAGACCGAATCACCTCGCGGCCGTCTCTACCTCATGCGGGCCTTGGACGAAGGCCGCATTGACCTCACTCCCCGCGTACAGCAGCACTTCGACCGCTGCCTCCAGTGCCGAGCATGTGAAACCGCCTGCCCCTCTAACGTCCCCTTCGGCCGTCTCATGGAGCGCACACGTGCTGATCTTTTCCAGCAGAAGAGAAGCAAACCCATGCAGCGATTGATCTGGCGCGTCATCATGCGCGGCGTCTTTTCCCACCCGAAACGACTCCGTGCTGCTGGCCGAGGCATGCAACTCTTCCAAACCAGTGGCTTGCAGCGCATCGTCCGTTCCTCAGGTCTTCTTGCACGCCTCGCTCCTAGCCTCGCCGAGATCGACGCTCTTGCTCCCGACTTCACGAAGCCCTTCTTCCGTCCACAAGACGCTCGGCAGTACCGACCAGTTGGCGAGGCCCGCGCTCGCGTGGCCTTCCTCACAGGCTGTGTGATGCCACTTACCTTTGGCGAGACCCACCATGCCACTCTCCGAGTACTCGCCCGCAACAAGATTGACGTTATCGCCCCTGAAAATCAGGTCTGCTGTGGTGCCCTGCATGCCCACAACGGCGATGTCGAAGAAGCCAGGGCCCTCGGCCGCAAGAACATCGACCGCTTTTTGCGTCTCAAGCCCGATGCCATCCTCGTTAACTCTGCTGGTTGTGGCTCTCACATGAAGGAGTACAGCCACCTTTTCCGCAACGATCCCGTCTATCGTGATCGGGCCGCGCGCTTCGCGGACCTTGTCAAAGACATCCATGAGTACTTGGTTGAGGTGGGCTTCGATCCGCCCGTCGGTGATCTAGGTAAGTCGGTCACATACCAGGATTCCTGCCACCTCGTCCATGCTCAGCAGGTCGCCGCTGCTCCCCGTGCCATCCTCCGCCAGATCCCGGGCCTTGAACTGCGTGAGATGGCCCACCCTGATCGCTGCTGCGGTAGCGCTGGGATCTATTCCATTGTTCAGAAGAGCCTCTCTCGCCAGCTGCTTGCAAACAAAATGGCAGAGATTAACGCGACTGGCGCCGACGTTGTTTGCACCGCCAACCCGGGCTGTATGGTGCAGCTAAACAGCGGTCTTCGGCTTTTCGGCGCCGGCGGCCGCAGCCTCCACACCGTTGAGCTCCTTGACGAGAGCTATGCCATTGCCGAAGGCCCAGACTACGCGAGCACCCGCCGTCATGATCGCCCCGCCTCCGAGCCTCAGACACAACCTGACAGGCGACAGTAGCGACAGCGCCCGCTAATCTCCGGCTCGAAGCTACTCGTTCCTACCATCCATCACGGAGCGAATAGCGCATGTCCGTTAGCGAAATAGAACGATCGGGGAATCGAGTCTGCGATGATTTATGAGATGCGCACCTACCACGTCAACTCCGGCAAGATGGAGGCACTCCTCAGCCGTTTTCGTAATCATTCCTGCGCTCTGCTGGAGAAGCATGGGATCAAACTAGTCGGATTTTGGACCAACAGCATGGGCGGGCGCAGCGACCAGATGATCTGGATGATCGCTTACAACGATTACGCTCATCGCGAGCAAGCTTGGGGTGCCTTCGCCGCCGATCCCGAGTGGCGGACGGTGAAAGCCGAATCTGAGCGCGACGGTCTGCTCGTCAATTTCTTCAGCAATCAACTCCTGCAGCCTACTGATTTCTCACCCCTCCAGTAGGCCGCTGATGATGGGACTCCCATGAGCATCAGCAGTCCCCTTCCCGTCGTCGTCCAAGGTCTTGGACCCATTGGGCAGCGCATTCTTGCCGCGGCTCAGGCCGATCCACAGATCGCTGTCCTAGGTGTTGTCGATATCTCCGAAAGCCTCGTCGGGCATGACGCCTCCAGCCTGATCGAAGGCGCACCCGCCCTAACCGTTCATCGCACTCTGGAAGAGGTGCGTGCCGCTCTCCCTCGCTCCGGCCCGCAACCCGAGGCCGTCCTCCACGCCACCGGCTCGAAACTGGACAGCGTGGCCACACAGTTCGAGGAAGCCTTGCGCTTACAGCTCCACGTCATTTCAACGTGCGAAGAGCTCGCTTACCCCTTCGCGCGGCACCAGGAAATCGCCCAACGGCTGGACGCGCAAGCCCTCGCTCAGGACTGCAGCCTGGTCGGCACGGGCGTCAACCCTGGATTCGTCATGGATCAGATCGTCGTCGCCGCGGCCGGCGCGAGCCATGGCGTGCGGAGCGTTGCAGTGCACCGGGTGCAGAATCCCGCCCCGCGACGGGAGTCATTCCGCGAGAAAGTCGGCATGGACATCCCTCGCCTCGAGTACGATCGCCTCGCTGCTTCCGGAACCTTCGGTCACGTCGGCCTCGTCGAGAGCGGATGTCTCATTGCCGCCGGCCTCGGCTGGGAGATCAGCAATTGGACGGAGCGCCTCGAGCCCGTCCAGTCCGACGGTCAGGACCTCGTACTCGGAACGATGCAGATCGCGCACGGGACTACCGCCGACGGTCGGGAGATTCACCTTCATTTCGAGGCTCAGAGTGGCGTCCGTGACGACTTCGATGAGATCGCGGTTGAGGGCACACCGCCGATCAAGCTGCGCTTTCTAGGCGGCGTCTTCGGCGATGAGGCCACCGCCGCCGCAGTCTTACGCGCGGCGCGCGTGATCCGTAGTGCTCCCCGCGGCCTTATCACCGTGCTGGACTTGCCCCTGCGCGAATACACCTCGTATCCCTAGCCCCAAGCAGCCTTGGGGGATCGGCTCCCCTACCTTCTCAACCAAGCGGCTCTAGTCGACTGGGGCGAGTTACTAGTGTTATGTCCTCTCCCATGGACAACACTCCATCGGTACAGTGGGCCTCGAACAGCCTGCTTGGGAGTGGTGTTTACAGCAGATCTATGCGGGCCGTTCCGCGCATCGCCTAATCAGTGAACGTAGGTGAGCGCTTCTCCACAAAAGCCGCCACGCCTTCTTGGTGGTCGTGCTCCGACATCAGCACCGATTGGCGGCGCGCCTCAAAGTCCAGCAGTTCCTGGAACGACCACGTAATCCCTCCATAGAGTTCTTCTTTGATTAGCCCCAGCGCTTTCGCCGGCCCCGCCGCCAACGAACGAGCGAGCCTGTACGTCTCCTCCACCAGCGACTCCGCCGGCACGACGCGGTTCACCATGCCAATCCGATGCGCCTCTGCCGCATCGATGAGGTCACCCGTAAAGAACAGCTCTAGAGCCTTGCTCATCCCCACCAATCGAGGCAAGAGCCAGGCGCCGCCCATATCGTCCCCCAGCCCTACGTTGCGAAACACCAGCCCGAACTTTGCCCTCTCGCTTGCCAGACGGAGGTCACAAGCCAGCGCTAAGTTGCAGCCCGCCCCCACCGCGACTCCATTCACCATCGCGATCACCGGCTTCGGAAGCGCATGGAGCGCGCTCGCGACCGAGTGCAACGCCTCGAACCGTTTTTGCCGCTCCGCCACCGATATGTCCCAGGCTCCCCCAGGGCGCATCTCCTTGACGTTGCCTCCCCCTGAGAAAGCTCGACCCGCTCCCGTGATCACCACGACCCGAGTGGCATCATCCGCCTCCAACCGTGGTAACGCCTCCCGTAAAGTCTCCTCAACTTCCAAGCTGAGCGCATTGAGTGCCTCCGGCCGGTTCAGCGTCACCGTCGTTACACCATCATGGTCGGTCTCAACCAGTACGGGCACACTGGCCATCTGGCACCTCCTGTCCTTTTCTGTTGTGCTGAAGGCTATACCCATTGCTTGCCGCTCCGCGTTCGTACCGGTTATAGACAGCCGTCGATGTCCTGCGCGCCCGGCACCCCAAGCACGCCCAGCCTACTCAGCAGATGCGATTGCCTATAGGGCCTGTATCATCCCTGCAATTGCTCGCAGTCCGGAGGGATTGGCCACCATGCCCGACTTTGACCCCAAATACTTTCGTACGGTTTGCGGTGAGTTCGCTACCGGTGTCACCGTCGTCACTTCCGGCAAAGCTCCAGCTTTCCACGGCATGACCGCGAACGCCTTCACCTCTCTCTCCCTCGATCCGCCCCTGATCCTCATCTGCGTCGACAAAAGCACGCACATGCTCAAGACGCTCCGAGAGACCCCCGTCTTTACCGTCAATATCTTGGCCGCCGACCAGCAGGACCTCTCCAACTATTTCGCTAAGAGTGATCGTAACTATGGTCCCGCCGAGTTCGCCGATATCAATCTCGAGTACGAGCTGGGCGAGACTGGCGCCCCTCGCATCGCCGGGGTCATCGGCTATATGGACTGCATCGTCCACGACGTCGCTCCCGGCGGCGACCATACGATCTATATTGGTGAGGTCAAAGCCTGCTGGTGCCGCTCTGGCGCCACGCCTCTACTCTTCTTTGAGGGCCGCTACCGCGAGATCGCGCCCAAAGCCGACTGAGAATCCTCTAATAGCCGGGGATTCCCAAGGATCGCATGTAGAGACGCTCTACCACCGAAGCCGTGATCTCGTCGATGAAGCTGCTCGTCCCGCGCTGCAGCATCAGCTGCAACAATCCTCGCCGCGGCCGCATCACCATGGTTTTCGCGTCGATCCCTGCTCGCCCCGCCGCCCATTGGACGGCCTCCCCGAGTGTCCCTAGCTCATCGACAAGACCCTTCTCCTGTGCTGTTCTTCCCAGGTAGATCTCTCCCGTCGCCAGATCATCGATCTGCTCGGCTGCTAGGCCCGGCCGCCCCTCACGCACGATCTCCATAAAGCGTGCGTGGATTGCGTCCACTATCGATTGCTCTTTCGCTCGTTCCTCCTCTGTAGGCGAGCGAAAGAACGAGCCCATGTCTTTGAATCGCACACTCTTCGACACCGTCATCCGCACGCCTGCTTTCTCCAACAGCTCCTCTACCATCGGACGTGCGCTAATCACCCCGATCGAACCCACCATTGCGCTTGGAATTGCGAAGATGCGCTCAGCCGCGCAGGCCACCATGTACGCGCCGGAGGCTCCCACCCCACGGATCGCCGCTGCCAGAGGCCGCGACTCCCCCAGCCGCCGCGCCGCTAGGTAAATGTCCTCCGAGGCGTGCGCCACACCGCCCGGCGAGTCGATATCTAAGACCACGGCCTTCACTCGCGGGTTTTCGCCCACGCTTGCCAGTAGCTTTGTGTACTCCCGGGCGTTCAGTCGCAGTCCGATCAGGCCGCTCAATTCCACCACCGCCACTCGCGGCGGTAGATACTCGTTCAAGTCCATCCTGATCTCCTCTGCGAGCTCCGCAGCACGTTCGATGACACAAGTCGTAAGATGTCTGCCGTGCCCAGGCTACATCCCTCGAATCGCCTCCTCTGCGGGCATAGTGCACTGTTGCTGAAAATTGACCGAGGAGGCTGCTCGCGTAATCCTATGCTCGAAAACTTCCGAGTCAGGACGGAGTGCTCCGGTGGCTGAAGCCGATGTTTGTGCTCTTGAAAACCTACCCCCTGGGACTGTTACCGTCGGCGAGCTCAACGGCACTCGCGTTTGCGTAGCCAATGTCCACGGCGAAGTCTTCGCGGTTCAAGATCGCTGCCCCCATCTCTTTGCCCCTCTGAGCGCCGGTGAACTCCACGGCAGCAACATCGTTTGCCCTTGGCACAAATCCGAATTCGACTGCCGGAGCGGCCAAACGAAAAGATGGCTGCCTGAGGGGATATCGCGCATATTGGACCGGATGCTCCCACCGCTGCCCTTACCCATAGAGCAGCGACTCAAGCCGTCGAGTATCCGCACCTTCCACACCCGAGTCGTCGATGGCCGCGTCCTCGTATCCGACGACGATCTAGCCTGACCGCGCAAGCACAGCGTCCATTCCAAGATCTTGTGCATCGCGGGAATGTCCACTGAATGCAGGCGCCGCCTCGTCCCAGCTTGCCGACGGTTAGGTCTGGCTCCCTACGAACGGGGCAGGCCAAGCCCTCGCTGGGCAATGATATTGCGCTGAATCTCGCTCGTCCCCGCAGCAATGGCGTAGGTCGTCGTTCCCATATACCCCAGCGGGAGTGCCCCATACAGAGGTAGCGGCCCGGCTGAACCTCGTAGGAGCCCACCTCTCAGACCCAGGAGATTCGTCCCCACGTTCGTGATCGCACAGGCCAATTCCGAGCCGAACACCTTCACCATTGAGGCCTCTGCGTTCGGTACTTGCCCCTGCGACTGCATCCATCCCACTCGATAGGACAGTAAGCGCGATACCTCGACCGCGATCCACAGGTCGGCCAGGGCGTTCCGCGTTACTGCCCTGTTCGTGACGACACCGTTGGAGCGTACCCAACTCACCATTTCCTCCAGCACTCGCCTGCTCCAGGCCACGCGGGTGATTCCGCTGCGCTCGAAGTCCAGAGTAGTCGTGGCCACGTACCATCCTTCGTTCTCATCGCCCACCCGGTTCCGCACCGGAATTCTCACGTTCTCCATCCACACTTCGTTGAAGCCGTGTGCATCCATCATGCTGATGATCGGCTTCACTTCTACCCCTGGTGAACGCATGTCCATCAAGAGATAGGTGATCCCTTTGTGCTTCCGTGCTTGCGGATCGGTGCGGACCAGCAGCATGCACCAATCGGCCGTATGGGCACCACTCGTCCAGATCTTCTGCCCATTAACTACATAGTCATCGCCATCACGTATCGCTCGCGTCTCCAGCGACGCTAGATCCGAACCTGCGTTGGTCTCCGAGAACCCTTGGCACCACAGCGCTTCTCCGTGTGAGATCGCCGGAAGATGCTCGGCCTTCAGCTCCTCGCTGCCCCATCGCATGATCGTTGGGCCTGCCATCGTCACGGCCATCTGTGACCCGATCCCAACCGGTGCCGCCGCATATCCGGTTTCCTCGTTGTAGATCACCTGCTCCATCACACTCGCGCCCCGGCCCCCGTACTCCTTCGGCCAGTGCATCGTCAGCCAGCCCTGGTTCGCCAGCTTCTTTACAAACGAGCGCGTGAACTCGGCCTGGCCCTCCGGCGCCTGCTCGCGGTCGCTTTGGAGCCTCCAGTGATCCGACGGCAATTCCTTAGAGAGGAAGGCCCGGATCTCCTCCCGGAACGCCTCTTGCTCCGGTGTGAAAGCGAAATCAAGCGCCATGCGAGCGGCCCTCCTGCTCTCAGCCTAGTGGTTCTCGGCTCTAGCGGCCCTGAAATGCCGGCGGCCGCTTCTCGGCGAAGGCCCGCGGTCCTTCACGTGAGTCTTCGGTCGCTCGCGCCAGTACCATCGCATGCTCTGCCATCTCCAGTGCCTCATGCAGGCTGACCTCTTGGCTCCGATAAGCCAGGCGCTTCGTTAGCTGCATCGCAACAGCGGGTCCGCGCGCTAGTTCCGCCGCGAAAGCCTGCACCTCTGCTAGTAGCTCCTCGCTCGGGACCACTCGCTGTGCATAGCCCATCTCTACGGCTTCCTGGGCGGTGAAGATGCGTCCCGACCACATTAGCTCCAGCGCCCGTGCCATCCCCACAATTTTGGGCAGGAAATATGCTCCGCCATCTCCCGGCGTCAGGCCCACCCGCACATAAGCCATCCCGAACTTCGCCCTATCCGACACGATCCGTATATCCGCCATCGAAGCCATATCCATCCCCGCCCCAACCGCTGCCCCGTTCACCGCAGCGATGTACGGTTTTTCTAAGTTCGCAAGTGCGCGCGGTACTTGATGCACGCTGTGCCGCAGACCATTTCGCCCGGCTACCAACGATTCTCCAAATAGATCAGCACCCACTTCTTTTTTGCTCACGTCTCCGCCGCTACAGAAGCCACGGCCCTTCCCCGTCACGACCACAACCCGCACCCCATCGTCCCGACCTGCCGACTCAATCGCGTCTGCCCATAGCTGCAGCATGGTCGGGTTGAACGCGTTCATCTTCTCCGGCCGGTTCAACGTGATTGTGGCAACGTGGTCTTGCACGTCGTACAGCAGTGGTGGTTCAGTCATTGGTTGCTCCTTCAGCGCTCTAATTCTTCGGCCGAGACCAGTCAATCGAACTTGATTCCACCATCCACGTTGAGCGATTGTCCGGTAATGTTCCGCGCCTCTTCCGAGGCCAGGAACGCCACCGCGTGCCCCACATCCTCGGGCGTCTGCTCTCGACCCAAGGCCGTTAGCCTTCGCACGAACCGCTCAAACATTGCCCGATCCTCAGTTTCGCGACCACGCTCTTGCTCCGCGTGCGACTCGATCAGGCGCCACATCGCCGTCCAGATCAAGCCTGGGCAGACCGCGTTCACGTTCACGTTATACCGTGCCCAGTCGAGCGCCTGCGCCTGCGTCAGATTGATTAGTGCCGCTTTCGAAGCGCTGTAATTGGGGAACATCGGCACGCCCTCGCGCCCTCCGATCGAAGAAATATTGACGATCTTCCCCCCGCCGCGCTGCTTGAAATGTGGCAACAGCGCCCTGCCCATGATCCAGGGCCCCTTCACGTTCACCGCGAAACAGGCGTCCCAGTCCTCCGCCGTCACTTGTTCGCCCAGATGTCCGCCGACCACGCCCGCATTGTTCACGAGCACGTCAATGCTGCCCAAGCGGGTGATCACCTCTTGAATGCACCGCTCCGCCGAGCGCGCATCCGTCACGTCCGTCTCGACCACCAGCGCGCGGCGTCCTTCTCTCTCCACTGCTGCTAGCGTGTCCCTCGCCTCCCTAACCTCCAGATCCGCGACCGCGATTTCCGCTCCTTCCCCTGCCAGCACCGTTGCAATCCCGCGCCCCAGCCCTCGGGCTCCGCCGGTTACGATCGCCACTTTGTCTTGGAGTCTGCCAGGCACTGTCACGCGAGGATACCAGCGCACCCTCTATCCCTGCTGCTTTCCAGTCTCGAACTCGACACCGTGCGAATGGTCGCGCCCGATGCGAGAGTCGTTCGAGATCCTCTCCACTATGGCGGCAGGTGCGACATGAGAGATGCCAAGGCATCGAGTTGCAAATATTTGGCAATGCTGAGCAAATGATCGACGAAGAACTGTCGCAGACCCGTCGTGCTAAGCGACAGGCGGCGAGTTATCAATGCTGTGGATGAGTTTGTTAGCGTCTTGGGCCGCATCAAGCTGAAGAAATGGTCGCCTGCGGTCCCTATAGTAGGGTTCACCAGCATCGGCGCCCACAGTATCTCCCCATCACCAGCTAGGAGGACTCCATGCGCTTCGGATTGCTCTACGACTTCCGCAACCCCGCCGACTCTCCGCGGTCAACGCCGACGCTCTACGCCCAAACCCTCGACCAGATCGCTGCCGCCGAATCCGAATGGGGCTTCGACGATATCTGGCTCACCGAGCACCACTTCATCGACGATGGCTACTTGCCGGCCTTACTACCCATGGCTGCTGCGGTCGCCGCGCGCACCTCCAGCGTCCGCATCGGCACCTTCGTCCTGCTACAGCCGTTCCATAATCCTGTGCGCCTCGCCGAGGATTGCGCCGTCGTCGACAACATCAGCAACGGGCGCTTCCTCTTCGGCCCCGGCGTCGGCTATCGCTATCCCGAGTTCACGAGCTTCAACATCGATCGCAAATACCGCGGCCCCATCACGGACGAGGCTGTCCAGATCATGATCAAGTGCTGGGAAGAAGATGAGTTCTCCTTCGAGGGCGAGCACTTCACCTTTCACAACGTACGCTGCACTCCCAAGCCCGTGCAGAAGCCGCGCATCCCTATTTGGTTTGGCGCCACGCAGGGTGAGGCTTTGCGACGTGCTGCCCGGCTTGGGGATGGCTTACTCCACACCATCGCCGCACCCCCGGATGCGCCGGCTAAGTTCGTCCAGCACCTCAAGGAATACGGCAAGGACTGGCGCAATCCTCATATCCTCAACATGTCGCTCTTGTTCACGTCCGAGGATCCAGAGCGCGACTGGCAGCTCCTCGCTCCTCACGCGCTCTATCACGCCCAGGGCTACGCAACTTGGTATGCCCAAGACCAGAACTGGCAGCAAGGCACTACTACAGCGACCTTCGGCGGTGCTTACCCGCACACGATCGAGGATGTCGAGCGGTTAGGGCATTACGTAGTCGCGACGCCGGACGAGATCATCCAGCACATCAAGTCGCTCTACGCTCAGCATCCGTTCGAAGCGTTTCTCTACACAGCAGTCTGGCCGGGGGTTGATCCGAGTGTGCATGCACGCTCGCATCAGCTCTTCGCGGAGGAGGTCGTGCCGGCGTTGAGAGAGCTGGGGGGCTAGTATCTCAGCAGCGTCCCGAGATCCTCTCCCACGTTACTATCGAACTATTCAGTAACCGAAGCATCTGCTGCACGCTCTCAGCAAACGGCCTGCCACCGGCGCCTGATCTCAAGAACATGCTAAACACGTGTCCGTACTAGCAGGCCCAGTGGGTGGCTGATCACCGTATCGGCGCCGACCGCGCCATCACATGCGCCCCAGCAACTGTCCCCTAAACAAGCGCCTTCACGCCGTTGGGAATTCCCTACGGCCCAACCGCGCGCGCCCTTCGTCGGTGATCTCCCAAACACCGCGGGGAGAATCTTTCTTCATGGCGTTCTCGGCGATGAGTTTCGATCGCACGAACTGCGTTCGATTCTTCCAGCGGATGGCGCCAGTTGTGATCTTCTCTTTGTCGATCGGTTGGAGTTTCCCTTCCAGAATCTGCTCCATCCGATCCACCACAGCGCGAGCAGCTGCCGTTCCTCCTAGATTATTGAGGGCAGTCAGCATAGGAAGTTCGTACTCCAAATTGGGGAGAGTCGCTCCTCTCGGCGCACGTGTCCCGCTCTTTCTTCGACGACCGCGCTTTCCGCTGGATCGGGGTTCCTTCTCCGCGCGCGCTGCCGACGCTCGCCGGCCTGCACTTCCGCCGCGTGTGGAACCACTACTATCTGACATCCCAAGCAAGCGCCTCAGGACCGTGTTGATGTCGTCGATAAGTGGCTCGGCTTTTGCTTGTAGCGCTTCGAAAATATCATCGTCAATTGGTGGAAGTGTTCGTACCATATAGCGATCCTTTTCGCAGTTTTTATTTCGGCACAGCTCTCATTCGAGATATTATCTAGAAGCAGCTAGGCCTGTCAAAGCATGCCTGTGGAAGACGGACCTGATGTGCCTTCTGAACATCCACCAGCGAGCTATTGCTCTTCTTTCACGTGAGCAATGTGGCTAGCGGATCAGGTCGCCCACAGATAGAGACCATAAGCGACGGTGGCAGGAAAGGCGATGGTGAGGATACCCCAGCAGATGAGAAGGGCAGCAACAGCAATACGCTGGGTGGGTGGCCGAGGAATAGCACGGGGTTGAGAGTCGAGATTGTGCGGCATAGCGAACCCGCGAGTTAGGCTAGCAGGTGAGGCGGCCTAGGAGTGCAGCGTGATATCGGCAGCACGTTCTGGAGATGCTGGAAGTACTGTCGAAAAGGCTGGGGATCGAGTCGCGAGGCCGGTTTGGAACAAGATCCTGTCATCACTAGAGACGCAAAGGCAGCGCGTCAGATTTCGTTTACGCTTGGGTCGGGATGGAACTCAAGTACAAAAAGGGATCTGGCCGGTAGCGCCAGCAGGGATGAAAAGAAAGGCAGTAAAGGTGCAGGCAGTTGAAGCGATCTTAGAGTGGAAACGCCGCTGTGAAGCAGCAGTGGAAGAAGTACGGTCGATTGTGGAAGAGATGAGTGAGGAAGCATTTCGGCACACGCCGATGGAAGAAGGGGACTGGGGCGCAAGAGAGGTGCTGGCGCACTTGGCGGGCGCGGCGGAGGGAGGCTACGTAGCAGTGCTACGCGCGGCCCGCGAGAGTGGAAGCGAGCCTGTCGACTTCGCGCGAGAGCTGGTGTTCGACTGGGAATCTCGGGCAGAGCTGTCGAAGGCAGAGTTGCTGGGGCTAGTGGAAGCGGAGTACGCATCTATGAGGAAGCTCCTGGGAGAGCTAACAGAGAAAGATTTAGAGCGAGAGATCTTTGTTCCATCGTTAGAGGAAACGCCACTGACGGCGCGGCCGACGCTGGGAGCACTCGTGGAAGGACTGTCGATTCGGCACGTGGAAGGGCATGCGAAGCAGTTGCGGCGCTTAACCGCGTGAGGAGCGAACAGCAGGTACGGCACTCGTTGCAACCGGGAGATCTGACCTCGCGAGGAGTGCCAAACCGGTCGTGGTTATATTTATGAGCGCTTACACGCCACCGCGGTCACGATTTCGCTGCTCGCTCGCTACGCTCGGACCGTCCTCAAGCCAGCTCGCTGAGCCTTTTCTAATCAGGCCACAGCTACGAGTACGAGAATTTCTTCTGCTGCTCGGTATAGTGGGAACCCATCGACTCATTCGAGTGCACGATCTCAGTCAGCGCTTCCACCACTGCTTCCCACTTCGATCCAGGAAAACTCACGTACATCTCGTTATCCGGCAGCCCTGTGAAAGTCCGGTTTCCTTTGCACCCAAGCGACATCGCCGCTTCGCCGCTTCCCATTGTCAGGGCCTCCACCGCGCACCCCGGCCGTCCTATGATGTTCGGCGCGATACTGCCCGCCCCGGCACGCAGCGCCGCCTCATATAGCAGCATCGCCTGTGCCGGTTCCGCCGCCACCGCCACCACGTCCGGCTGGAATTTCGCGTCATCGACCGGACCGTAAGCCACGTAGCGAGGCGACTCTGCCAGCACGGGGATCATCGGCACTTCTGCTTCACGCAGGTAACGCTGCCCCACCATAAAGCCAATCGTCTCTCCCAGCTCCTCGGCCCGCTCGGGTGGCAGCGGGATGCTGTGAGTATATGCCCCGACTGCGCAGTTGTAGTGATCCGACTGCTCCGTGTAGAACGATGTCCCTTCCTGGGCGCGCTGCCAGAAGGAACAACCCGCAGGCACTTCCCCTGCCTCATACTTCGCCACTCCAGTCGGCGGTTCCGTGAAATAGCCGATCGCGATCGCCGGCTTGCTCAATCCCAAAAGGTCCTGTACCCCACTCAACTGCGCCACGAGCTACCACCCTTACTTTCGTGAAACCACTTTCTGAAGCCTATCGAGAGACTAGCAGACCTTCGGGCATCCCCTCTGCCGGACTCTCGTTGCTATCGATCGGGGTACCTAGTAAGGCTTAGATGCTTCGATCAGCGCAGAGTACACGCCCTCTCCGTGCTCGCCCTCCATCGTTAGCTGCACATGCTCGAAGCCGATGGCCTCCAGTTTCGCTGCGAACTCGTCCCGCAGCAGCGCTCCCGCTACACACCCCGACCACGATGCCAGGTACTGTTCCTCTTTGAGGGACAGCTCCTGTGTCAACACGATGTCGCTCACTCGGAAGCGGCCGCCCGGCTTCAGCACCCGGTAAGCCTCGCACAGAGTTCGCTCCTTGTTCGTCGACAGATTGATCACGCAGTTCGAGAGGATCACGTCCACCGACGCATCCTCTACCGGCAACGCCTCGATCTCGCCTTTGCGGAACTCGACGTTCCTCGCACCGATCCGCTTCGCATTCATGCGCACTAGTTTCAGCATCTCATCCGTCATGTCGACGCCGATCACACGACCCGCCGGTCCCACTTGCTTCGCCGCTAAGAAGCAATCCATGCCGCCACCAGAACCAAGATCGAGCACTGTCTCCCCAGGCTGCAGCTCGGCGATCGCCGCTGGATTGCCACACCCCAGCGATGTCTCCGTCACGCTTGCCAGCAGCCAAGCCTTCTCACTCGCCGTGTACGGCGCTCTGATCGCCTTCCGCGGCATCTCATCTTCCATCCCGCACGACGGCTTTTCGCTTCCCGGAGAAGACGGCGTGCAACAAGCATCTCCATCCGGCGCGGTCGCCACTACCTCAATGAGCGCGATCTCAGCATCGGCCCGCGCCAGCTGTTGCTGGGCGTGTCTTCCGTACCGCTTCTGTACGGCCGCCTTGATCGCCCGGATATCTTGTGCTGCAGACGTTGCCATCACGTGTCTCCGTATTTACGCCGGCCTGCACTCCGCCCTTGCTTTACTCTTCGGCTTCCGGCCCCTCCTTCTCGGCAGTTTTCTCGGCCGTCCCGGCGTCCACCTCCGCCTCATCCTTCGCAGGGCTCTCATCCTTCGCGAGGCCGTAGCGTGCTCGCATTCGGATCGCCGCCGCCGTCATGTCTTCTGCGCTCGCTTCCTCGCCTTCGTCTTTCCCATAGCGTTGCTGTATCTGCCGCGTGAGCCGACCCGGCGCGAAAATCTTACGTCCAACCACCGTCAATACCTCCTTGTTCGCAGTCTCTCGTTCGCAGTCTTAGCGGACTATCACAAGCGTGGGTCGCAACACGACCCGGCAACCACTTCCGCACCCGCCGACTTCACCACTCGCTGGATCGCCGGCAGACGGCGAGCCCAGGCTTGGGCTGCAGTACGCAAGGCTGCCTCGCCTTTGTCCGTAAGCGTACACACATTGCGCTCACGACCGCTCACCGCTTTCCGCTCGCAGGCGATCAATCCTCCTGATTCCAGGTCCCGGATGGCCGGGTAGATCACCCCCGCCGACGGGTCGCAGGCACCGTCGCAGATTGACCGCACGCGCTGTGCCAGCTCGTAGCCATGTCCCGGCCCGCCCGCCATAGCTGCTAGTACGAACATCCGCGAGGCGGCTCGATTGATCGCCGTCTCCCAATGCTCACTGGCCGTCAGGTCGGCTACCATTGCTCCTTCATTTCCTTATACATCTGAGTCAGATGCATTGCTATCATATCTATCCTGTCAACCCTCACCTCACTCTAGCCTGCTCACTAGCTCTCATTCCGAGCGAGGTGCCTCGTTGCCCCCGTCCAGCCTTCAACATCGCGTCACGGTGGAACGGCAGCGACTCCGGTTCGCCGCCGGGCATTTCGCCGTCCTTAGCGACGAGCTCGAGCCAATCCATGGCCATAACTATGATGTCCTCGTTGACGTGGCTGGCACCCTCAGCGCGCACGAGTCTTGGGTCATCGACTTCTCCTTGCTCAAGCGTTTAACCCGCGAGATCTGTCAAAGCCTCGATCATAAGTTCCTCTTGCAAATGCAGTGCTCTCGCCTGAGCATTCGCGACGACGGTGACCACTACGTCATCCAATATCAGAGCGACCCAGCTTATCGCCTGCCCAAGCGAGATGTTGCCGCGCTCCCCATCGATAACAGCACCGCCGAGCGCTTGGCCGAGTACATCGCCACCGAGCTGCGGGACAAGCTTGCAGCGGAGGGGCCGCCCGGTCTGGCCTCACTCAGTGTCGGCGTCGAAGAGATGCCCGGGCAGGCAGCCTGGTACAAGCTCGACCTCTCGATGGGTTAGCCCGACAGCGATGGCCCGCGTTCTCGTACTCTACGACGGCCGTAGTCTCACTCAAGAAATCGCGCGGGCGATCATTCAGGGAGTGCAATCTGTCGCTGGCGCCGAGCCGATCGAACGCCCCCTCCATCAAGCCCAGCCGTCCGATCTCCTAGCCTGCGACGCGCTGATCTTGGGCTCACCCAATTGGAGTGGCATCACTGGCAAGCTCAAGGACTGGCTGGACCACAGCGGCGATCTCTGGGAGAGCGGTGAGCTAGCGGGCAAGGTTGGCGCCTGCTTCACTGCGGGCTGGTCGCGCTCTGGAGGTAGCGAGGCGACCCTCCTCCAGTTAATCCATCTGTTGATGGCGCATGGCCTCGTAATCGTCGGTCTGCCTTGGAGTGATGCCATGCGCGAGTCGGGCTCCTACTACGGTGCCACTGTCCACGGCCAGATCACCGAACTCGACCGCCAGCAGGCGCGCACGCTCGGTACTCGTGTCGCGCATATCACCCTGCGGCTCACCGCAGACTAACGACCCAGATCGCATGTCCCACTAGCAGCCAAGACGGCCTCACTCCTCACAACGGAGGCTTCTCTCCTCCAACATCACTCCGAGCCGCGACCGCAGTTCGTCGATACCCCAGTGCTTCGCTGCCGAGATCACCAGTGTCTCCGGTCGATCCTGCCGAACTTGCTCAGCAAGCTGACGCACCCGCTCCGGAGGCTCCGCCCCGTTCGACTCTCCGTCGATCCGGTCGATTTTATTCAGCAGGGTTAGGATGGGGCGATCTGCCAATTCCAGCTCCACCAAGGTGTTCTCCACCGTCTGGCTCTGCTCGGCCGCATCTGGGTGCGCGATATCGACCACGTGCAAGAGCAAGTCCGCCTCGTTTAGCTCTTCAAGCGTGGCACGAAAAGCGGCCACCAATTGGGTAGGCAATTTCTCAATGAACCCCACAGTATCCGTTAATAGCAGCGCGCGCCCATCTCGCAAGGCTGTGCGTCGCGTCACCGGATCCAGGGTCTCGAAGAGCCGGTTGTGCGCACGCACTCCGGCACCGGTGAGCGCGTTCATCAGAGTGCTCTTGCCCGCGTTGGTGTATCCCACCAATGCCACCACGGGTACCCCGTTCCGACGGCGGTTCCTCCGATACCGTTGCCGATGCCGTTTCACCTGCTCGATCTCGCTCTTGAGCCGCTTAATCTGGGCGCGTACCAGGCGCCGGTCCGTCTCTAGCTGCGTCTCGCCAGGACCGCGCGCCCCGATCGACCCCTCCATGCGTTCCAAGTGCGCCCACTGACCGGCCAACCGTGGCAGTAAGTACTGGTGCTGGGCCAGCGATACCTGCAGTGCTCCCTCCCGTGTCCGTGCCCGCTGCGCAAAGATGTCGAGGATCAGAGCTGTTCGGTCGATCACCTTCAGACCGAGTGCCCGCTCCAGTGAGCGCTGCTGGGCCGGTGTCAGCTCGTCGTCGAAGATCGCAACGGTGTAGCCCAGCGACTCCTGCGCGTCCACCAGCTCCGCGAGCTTCCCTTTGCCAATATATGACCTGCGGTCGGGATGTTTCAGTCGCTGCGAAACCCGAGCCACGGGCACAGCACCCGCAGTTTCCGCCAGCATCTCCAGTTCATCGAGAGAAGCTTGCGCGTTCCAGTGGCGGAGGCCGTCGCTCCACTCTGTGACGTCAACGCCTACCAGCAGGGCGCGCTCGGGCGTCGTCGTTGCATACGTCGCGCGCGGGGCCCGAACTATGCTGTACTCCTTGGATTTCGCAGTATCGTTAGCGCACTCGGATCAGCCGGCAGTCCAATTCGCGATCCGCTGCAATCCCTCCTCTAGCTTGTCGTCGGGTGTTGTCAGGGACAGCCGCACGTAGCCCTCTCCCGCCGCACCGTAGCCGTTTCCGGGTGTCACCACCACTGCCTGTTCCTCCAACAGCCGCTTAGCAAAATCCACGCTGGTCATTCCATTGGGCACGCGCGCCCACACGTACATCCCCGCCTTCGGTTTCTGGACCTGCAGCCCGATCCTCATCAATACCTCTACAACGCGGTCTCGCCGCCGCTCCAAGATCGCTGCATTCTGTACCGTGACGCCCTGATCGCCGCTAATCGCCTCGATCGCCATCCGTTGGATCGCTTGTGGGATTCCGCTGTCAATGTTGGACTTCACGCGCATCAGAGCATTGATCACGTCACGGTTTCCCACTGCCATCGCAATCCGCCAGCCGGTCATGTTGTACGACTTGCTGAACGAGTGGAACTCGATTCCCACCTCCCGCGCTCCCTGCGCCTGCAAGAACGAGGGGGGGTCGTAGCCGTTGTAGCCGACTTCGCTGTAGGCATTGTCATGACAAACGACCAAGTTGTGCCGCTTTGCGAAGGCCGCCACCTCTTCAAAGAACTCGAGCGATGCCACTGCGCCCGTCGGGTTATTGGGATAGTTGATCCAGAGGATCGTCGCGCGCTTCAGCACCTCGGCGGGGATCGCGCCAAGATCCGGCAGCCAGCCATTCTCTTCTCGCAGCGGCAAGAAGTGCGACTCGCCCCCTGCGAACATCGTCCCCATCGCATAGACCGGGTAGCCTGGGTCAGGCACCAGTGCCACTCCTCCCCGATCGATGAAGCACAGCGCGATGTGAGCGATCCCCTCTTTCGCCCCGATTAAGGGCAGCACTTCTGCGTCCGGGTCTAAATCGACACCGAAGCGTCGCTTGTACCAAGCCGCGATCGCGGCGCGCAGCTCTGGGAGTCCTTCCGTCTCTGGGTAGCGATGGTTTTGAGGATCGTCGGCGGCGTGGTGCAGTGCCTTCAGAATCGGCGACGGGGTCGGTAGATCGGGGTCGCCGATACCGAACGTGATCACGTCGATCCCCTGCGCCCGCTTCTCCGCGATCTTCTTACTGATTTCGACGAATAGATAGGGCGGCAGTGACTCCACCCGCTTAGCAACGCGCATCGATCCCCCATCTCGCAGCTACCATGCTTGTAGACACATTGGATGCAAAGCACAGCCGAGGGCAGGCTGTGAATCGCGTAGCGCCGCAGCCTACCATTTGCCCCAGATCTTGCCGACCTTGAAGTAGGTTGAGGTCTTCTCCACACGCCGACGCTCGATCTCCGCTTGATCGACGGGGCGCCGGTAGCGCAGCCGCTCCTGCACTCGGTAGAAGCCCAGCGTCTTGAAAAACGGAGCGGTCGAGAGGTCCGTCGAGAGGCTGACGGTCAACACACGCCGCTGGTCTTGCCGTCCCCACTCGATCGCCGCGCTGATAAGCGCGGTACCCACATCCTGGGGCCAGCGCGCTGGATCGACGACGAATTCGTCCGCGAGCAAGCCTCGCTTCCCCGCGGAGACAATGCGCAGGAACCCCGCCAGTTCTCCCCGCACTTCCGCCAGCCCAACCCATGCCGCCTCTTCGACGAAGCCAGCCGGCAAAGGGGGAGCGACCGAATCCACGCCGCGCACCGCGGTATCGAACCGCGCGATCACTTCACCGTCCGCCGCCGCAACGCGCACCACCACGCCCTCACGGGGAGCGCCGGGCAGATCGACATCGCGTATATCGCGACAGCGCAGCAGCGACCATTCAAGCTCCTCAAAGGCGGCACCTTGCAAAGCCGGATGCATGAGGTGCCGGTGTCCCGAATCGTTGTAGTCGAGCACCATCGTCTCGCAGTCGGTGCGCGCAAGTGCAACTTCGGCCAAATCAACTACTAAGCGACCCAGCTGATCGCGGGCTGCGTCTAGGTCACCAAACTCGTAGTAGACGCGCAGCTGCCGCCCGGTCGGCAAGCCGAGCACATAGCCATCGGCACTGTGCGCGACGATCGCCTTCTTTTCCTCCACGAGCGCGTCGTAGTCGGCATCGTCGATGTTGCGGTAGCGCAGCGCCTGATCGCCTAGGGTGCGGTGTAATTCGCGCACCAGCCCGGGGGCACGGTCTGACTGGTGCCGCGAGTAATCAGGAATGACCATCGTTGGCCCGATCGGTCATCCAGTGTCCTTCGAATACTTGTACCGCCGGTCCCTCAAGCGAGACCGATCCTTCTCCGTCCCAGGCGAGATCTAGATCGCCGCCTGGGAGCGAGACCGTCACGTGTTCATCGACCAGGCCGTGAAGTCGCGCCGCAACCATACCGGCAGCGGCGCCGGAGCCGCAGGCCAGCGTTGGGCCCGCGCCACGCTCCCACACTCGCAGGTGCAACCGGTCGGGAGACTCCACCTGCACCACTTCAAAGTTCGTGCGCTGCGGGAAGCGATCGTGCCGTTCCACCAACGGCCCCAGTCGCTCCAGTGCGAACGCACGCAGAGGGCCATCGACAAAGTGCACCGCGTGTGGATTTCCTAGCGAGACGCAGGTCACTGTGAGTTCCGCTCCGTTCACTGTGATCGGTAAGTTCATGACCGGCCCGGGCCCGTCCACGCAGACTGGGATCTCCTCCGGCTCCAGACGCGGCGTCCCCATAGACAACCGTACCCGCTCAATCGACTGCTGGACACCGGTTTCCGTAACGACGGCACTCACCACCCCCGCGCCCGTTTCCACGGTCAAAGCGCCGTCGTGGAGCGCGGCACCGTCTCGTTCCAGTGTCCACTTCACCACGCAACGCAACCCGTTACCGCACATCTCCGCCTCGGAACCGTCAGCGTTGAACAGTCGCATCCGCAGCGCAGCCCGTACCGACTTCTCCACTACCAGCAAGCCGTCTGCGCCTACCCCGAAGTGCCGATCACAGATCGCCGGGGCTAATCCCGCCCAATCGGCCTGGATGGCACGGCCGTCTACCAGCACGAAGTCATTACCGGTGCCCTGCATCTTGCTGAAAGGGATTTCCATCGTTCGTCACCTTGGCTATCCACGAATTGTAAAGGTCTGGTGCCGTACCGCCGATCTGCAGCGCACTTTCCTTTTCTTAACGTTTGATCGTGCCGGCAACGGCCACCAGCGCTAGCGCTTGCTCCACTTGGCTAAGCCAGTGAATCCGCTTATCACGCCGGCGGAACCAGCGCTGCTGCCGACGCGCTAATTTCCGCGTCCCTTGCTTCACGGCAGTGATCGCCTCCACCCGGGTTAGCTCGCCCGCGAGATGGCGGCAGACCTCTGGGTAGCCCACGCTTTCCAGTGCTGACACTTTCGAGTCGACCCCGCGCGCCAGCAACGCACGTACCTCATTGATGAAGCCATGCGCGAACATCGAATCGACCCGTCTCTCGATGCGATCGTCGAGCTCCTCGCGTTCAAGGACGGGCGCAACGATTAACGCCTCGATCGGATCGCGGCTCTCATGCCAATCGGAGATCGGCTTGCCGGTGATGGCATAGACCTCCAACGCTCGGATCACTCGACGTACGTTCGTTGGTGCGATCCCCTCGGCAGCTCTCGGATCGATCGCGGCCAGATCTGCATGGAGCTGCTCCACACCCTCCTTCGCGGAGCGGGCTTCCATGTGACTACGCAGCTCTAAGTCGGGCTCAACCTCTGGAACAGACCAACCCTCCAACAATGCCCACATGTACTGGCCCGTGCCGCCCGCAAGCACGGGTAGACGATGTCGCGATCGGATCTCCGCAATCGCCGAACGCGCCTCTGTTAGGAATCGCACCAAGTTATAGCGCTCCGATGGATCGATATGCCCAACAAGATGGTGTGCCACGCCTCCCCGCTGAGTTGGGCCAAGTTGGGCCGTCCCGACAGTCATCCCACGGTAAACTTGACGGCTGTCGGCGCCGACGACTTCACCGTCGAATGTCTGAGCGATCGCGAGGGCCCACGCGCTCTTCCCAGATGCCGTGGGGCCAACCACTGCAACGAGCGGTGGATCCATAATCGAAGCTTAGGCGCTCTTGGCCACCGCGATCGCGCGGGTGATCGCGAGAAACTGCTCCGCATCCAGTGATGCCCCACCCACCAATGCGCCATCAAGGTCGGGCTGGGCAGCGAACTCAGCGATATTCTCCGCTTTCACGGAGCCGCCGTAGAGGATCCTCGCGGATGTTGCGACTGCGTCGCCCTGCAGTTCCGCAAGCACGGTACGGATCAACGCTGCCGCATCCTGAGCCTGCTCGCCGGTAGCAGGAATGCCGCTCCCTATCGCCCAAACCGGCTCATAAGCCACCACGAACCCCTCTGGGAGACTCAGCCCTTCCAGTGTGCCCTGCAACTGGCGTCGCAAGGCGGTCTGCATACGCCGCGCTTGGCGCTCTTCCGCCCGCTCGCCGATTGCCAGGATTGGCTGTAGCCCGTGCGCGCAAGCGGCTTTGATCTTGTTTCTTAGAGTGGCATCGTCCTCACAGAAATATTGGCGTCGCTCGGAATGCCCCAGGATCACCCAGCCTGCGATCTCGGCCAATTGGCGCGGGCTCACCTCACCAGTGAAGGCACCCGCGGCCGCGAAGTGCATATTCTGCCCCGCTAGCTCAATGCCGCTACCACGCAAGCATTCCGCCACACGCGCAAGCTGCAGGAATCCTGGGGCCACTATCGTCGTTACCCCTTCGACCTCGGAGAGGCATACAAGGGATCCTGCAAGCTGTTCTGCTTCCGCGTTGGTCGCGTGCATTTTCCAGTTACCAACGCTGATCGGCGTGCGCATCGCGGTCTCAGGCACCGTACTTGCTGAGCCGGCCGGCGTGGGCCATCACAAGTGGCATGACCTCCGCAGCCCGGAATGTGCCCAATGATCCGTACGCGCACGACAACTCATCGAAGGTTGCACGTGGGTCGGGCCGTGTGTGGGGTGAGTAGAGCAGGAAAGGCACGGGATGCCAGGAGTGCGCCGCCATGATCGCGGGTGTGGAGTGGTCTCCCGTCACCAGGAGCACATCCGGTTCGAGGTCCAAGAGCGCAGGCAGTTGGCGGTCGAGCTCCTCGATCGCGGCAACTTTGGCGCCGAAATCGCCGTCTTCACCAGCGGTGTCGGTACTCTTGTAGTGAACAAAGAAATAGTCGTAGCCACCCCAGTATTCCCGCACGGTCGCTGCTTGATCGCGGAAGCTCGTCGGCTCGCCCAGTGCCGTCATACCGGCCAGTCTGGCCAGCCCGCGGTACATCGGGTAGATCGCAGCACTGGCTGGTCGGATCTTCCAGATATCTCCGAGCTGCGGCAATTGCGGCAGTTGGGCGAACCCCCGCAATAAGAGGCCGTTGGCCGGAGCAGCATCCGCGAGCTGCCGCCGCGCACCGTCGCAGAAGTGGTTAATTGCTTGGGCGGTGGCGCGCGCGTGAGGATGAAGCGGCTGGCTGCGTAGTGGCGCGACGCCAAGCCGCTGAGGGTCGGTTTCACTGACCCGCGCGTCGAGGCCGAGGCCGCGGAGCACGAGCACGAAGCGATGTTCACGCACCGGCTCGACGAACAGCTCTATGGCGGCCCCCATATCGATAGTTCGCAATCGCTCGACGAGCTCCTGCGCGCGCTTCGTGGCGATACGGCCGGCACGTCGGTCCGTAATGGCACCGTCGCTCGCGAGCGTGCAGAAGTTACCGCGTACGGCAATGTCCCCGGGATCAAGCGAAAAGTCGATGCCAACGGCCTCCAGAACGCCACGTCCTACCTCGAACATAAGGGGGTCATAACCGAAGAGTGCTAAATGCCCGGGGCCCGAGCCCGGCGTCACTCCAAGCGCTACCGGAACGGTCAATCCTAGATCGCTCTGCGCAGCCAAGCGGTCGAGGTTAGGCGTACTGGCGGTCTGGAGTTCGGTGCGACGGGTCTGTGGGTGCGCTAGACCACCCAAACCATCCATCACAAGCAGGACGATTTTGGTCTCAGCCGGTCTGGCAAGCCGCCTCGCAAGATCGAGGTCCACGGGTATAGGTTCCTTGTTCGATTCTCTAAGCGCGACGCAGATAGTTACACGCGGTCGGGTAACACGGCTACTCCAGGGAGTATTCGCCCTTCCAGTAGCTGTAGCGCCGCGCCACCGCCTGTACTGATGTGGTCGATCCAATCAGCCACGCCTGCCTCATGGACAGCCTGAGCCGTCTCGCCGCCACAGACGATGGTGGTGGCAGGCAGTTCAGCGAGTGCGTACGCGAGCGTGCGCGTGCCGCCAGCAAAGGCGCGTTGCTCAAATAGTCCGAGTGGACCGTTCCAGACGATCACATCCGCGGGACGCAGAGCCTCGCGAAACCGCTCAACCGTCGCTGGGCCAAGGTCTAGGATCTGCCACCCCGGCTCCACTGTCTCTTCCGCGAAGGTTAAGGGCCGCGCGCGCGGCGTCAGGTCCGAGCCTTGCGCAATCACCCCATCGACCGGAAGCTCCAATAGACAGCCGCGCCGCGCCGCTGTCTCTAGAATCGTCCGTGCCTCGCCCACCAGGGCAGGCTCGACGAGTGAGGAACCCAACGCCATCCCTCGCGCGAGCAGAAAAGTATGGGCCATCGCTCCGCCGATGCAGAGGATATCGACCCGCTCAATGAGCCGACCCAGCAGCACGAGCTTGTCGCTAATCTTGGCGCCTCCGATGAGCGCCGCGCGCGTGCCAACCTCGGCACTGAAAACACTACCGAGCCGCTCTAGCTCTTTCGCCATCAGCAGTCCGGCAGCTGAGTCGAGGTAACGAGCAACTCCCTCTGTTGAAGCATGGGCGCGATGTGCGGCACCGAAGGCATCGTTGACGAAGAAATCTGCAAACGCGGCGAGTTGCCGCGCGAATTCAGGGGTGTTCGCCTCTTCTTCAGGATGGAAGCGGAGGTTCTCCAAGAGCAGCAGACCGCCAGGCCGTAGCTGCCGAACCCGCTTTTCGACGGAAGCGCCGACGCTGTCCTCCGCGACTGCCACCTTCAAACTCAGCAGCTCACTCAGCCGCGCCGCCACCGGCGCCAGCCGCAACTCTTCGCGGACACTGCCATGTGGTCGGCCCAGGTGGGTACAAATGACAACAGCCGCGCCCTCGTCGAGCAAATATTGAATGGTCGGTAGGGCAGCGCGAATGCGGGTATCGTCAGCGACGGTCCCATCTTGAAGTGGCACATTAAAGTCGGCGCGCAGCAGCACGCGCTTGCCTTGGAATGGCAGATCTCGAATGGTGCGCTTAACCATTGAGGCCCAGCCGCCGCGGGATCCTAGGTCTATAAGTGGTCGGTTTCGCCAGCCAGGATAGCGCGAATGTTCTCCTCGCCGACCAAACCGTTGCGCAGCACCCGGGGCTCCGCACTAGTGCAATCCAAGATCGTCGAAGGCTTGCCCGCTGGCAGCAGTCCCGACGGTTGCAAGATCTCGACCTCTCCGCCGAAGATCTCCCGTACTGCCTCGGGTGTCGTGGCGGCGGGTCCCTGGTGACGGTTGGCGCTTGTCCCAGTCAATGGTGTCCCCACTTTATCGAGCAGCGCCCGCGCTACTGGGTGCGCAGGAATACGAAGTGCAACGGTCTCATAAGGTGAAGCGAGTGAGTGCCACTTTGGATTGCGGCGCAGAATTAGTGTGACGGCGCCCGGCCAGACCGCCTTCGCCAGCCGCCGTATGCTTGGGGATACATCCGTCGCGACGCGGTCCAACCAAGCATGGTCCGGCAAAAAGATCGGCAAGGCCTGATCGTCAGGACGGCGCTTGAGATGGAAGAGCTTCATCATGGCGGCGCCGTTGCTCGCGAGTGCAGCGAGACCGTACTGCGTGTCAGTCGGGAGTGCGACGATGCCGCCTCCATAAAGGACGCGCTCGGCTTGCTCGGTCGCGCTCTGATCGACTTCCCCTGCCGCTGTCACCACGCCACCCATTTCTTACCGCTACCGCCTCACGAACGTTTAACCTTAGGACAGGTGTTCTTGACCACTAGTATACCGTCGCGATACGTTGCCCAACACGAGGAGGCGCATTGGCGGAGTCGAACACGACAGCGCCGATCCCCCGGATCCGCACAACCGACGACCTGGAAGTCTCAGGCTACCTGGAAGTAGCGCGTGGCGCACGAACCGCCGCCGCTTCCCAAAACGACCCTTCGAAACCCCCGCCGCATCAGCCACGAGAAGCAATCGCCATCATCGACTTCGGCGGGCAGACCAGTATGCTCATCGCCCGGCGCGTGCGTGAACTCAACGTGTACTGTGAGTTAGTCCCTCATACCGCTGGTTGGGAGCAGGTACAGGCGCTCAATCCTAAGGGCTTCATCCTTTCGGGCGGTCCTGCGTCGGTATACGGCGATCGGGCTCCGCGCGCCCCTACGTACATCTACGAGAGTGGCCTGCCGGTCCTCGGGATCTGCTATGGGATGCAGGAGATCGCCGTAGCGCTGGGCGGACGCGTCCTGCCGTCGGAGAACCGGGAATTTGGCCACGCCGTATTGCATCGGGCAGAACCCCACACGGCTCTGCTCGATGGCCTCCCAGAGGCAATTCCTGTCTGGATGAGCCACGGCGATCGGGTGGCGGAACTGCCACCAGGGTTCCAAACGCTCGCTTCCAGTGAAGCATCGCCTGCGGCGGTGATCGGCAACGACAACGGTATCTACGGAATCCAGTTCCACCCCGAGGTCGTTCATACCCGCGACGGGCCCCGATTGCTCGAGAACTTCGTTCGCAAGATCTGCGGCTGCCGGGGCGATTGGACTGCCGGTAACTTCAGTGAGCAGAGCGTGCAACGGTTGCGCGATCAAATCGGCAAGGGGCACGTGATCTGCGCGCTCAGCGGCGGCGTGGATTCGGCAGTAGCAGCAGCGCTTGTGCACCGCGCAGTGGGATCGCAGCTGACCTGCATTTTCGTCGATAACGGTCTGATGCGCCGCGAGGAGCCGCAGCGAGTCGTGGAGACGTTCCGCAAACATCTACAGATCGACTTGATCCACGTCAACGCGGCGGATCGCTTCCTAGAGGTCTTAGCAGGCGTCACCGATCCCGAAACCAAACGCAAGCGCATCGGCAGAACTTTTATTGAAGTATTCGAGAAGACCGCCAAAGAGCTAGGTGCGATTGAGTACATAGTGCAGGGCACCACCTACCCCGATGTCGTAGAGAGCGGGCCCAACAGTGTCACTGCCACTACTGCCACTACTGCCACGATCAAAACGCATCACAACGTGGGTGGGTTGCCAGAACGGATGCGCTTCGCACTGGTTGAGCCACTGCGCTACCTATTCAAGGATGAGGTACGCCAGGTAGGCATGGCACTTGGGTTGCCTGCCGCGATGGTGCAACGCCAACCTTTCCCGGGCCCAGGTCTCGCGATCCGAATCATCGGTGAGGTCACCCGCGAAAAACTGGAGACGTTGCGCGCCGCTGATTGGATTGTGATGGACGAGATCAAGGCGGCCGACCTTTACGGTGACCTATGGCAGTCATTCGCGATCCTGACCGACACACGATCAGTAGGAGTACAGGGGGACCACCGCACCTACGGGCATGTGGTCGCGCTGCGCGCAGTTACCGCCACAGACGCAATGACGGCCGATTGGGCCCGACTACCCTACGAAGTGCTGGCGCGTATCAGTAATCGCATTGTTAATGAAGTCCCGGCCGTGAACCGAGTGGTTCTGGACATCACATCGAAGCCGCCGGGGACGATCGAATGGGAGTGAGGCCGAGAGAAATCACGGTGCGCTGGTGATCATCACAATCTGTGCAAGCATGACCCTTATCTCCCGCATCCGCGAGGTCCAGCAGGCGCTAGAAGCACTGGGCCATACTGTCTATGTGCCAGTTGAAGTCGAGGAGTTCGACTACCATGACGCCACCACCGAGGAACGCGCCGAACTCAAGCGCAACTTTGACCTCATCCGCGCGCACTGGCGCAAGATCCAGCGATCCGATGCGATCCTCGTCCTAAACGAGAGCACCAAGGGCATTGAGCGCTATATCGGGGGTAATTCGTTCTTGGAGATGGGCTTCGCCCATATCTTGGACCTTCCAATTTTCCTGATGCACCCAGTTCCAACGATGCCATACGCCAGTGAAATGGCCGCCATGGACCCCATTGTCCTAGACGGCGACCTTCGACGGATTCCACAGGCGGCAGCTGCTGTCGAGGCGCGCGGATAGTTTGCGGATGCGCGTGTTGGTAGTCGGCAGCGGTGGGCGCGAGCATGCCTTCGTTTGGGCCCTAAGCCAGAGCCCACAGATCGAGCAGCTGTTCTGCGCGCCAGGCAACGCCGGAACCGCGGCGTTGGCCGTGAATCTCCCCATCGGCAGCGAACGGATCGACGCTCTAGTCGCTGCCGCCGTCCGCGAGCGAATCGACTTGGCAGTCATCGGTCCGGAGGCGCCGCTGGCTGCGGGGCTTGTGGATGCGCTTCACGAACGCAACATTCGCGTGTTTGGTCCGACACAAGCCGCTGCCCGTATCGAAGCGTCAAAGCGATTCGCGAAATCATTGATGGAGAGAGTGGATGTCTCCCATGCACGCGGCCGAAGTTTTCATGAGGCAGGCCCAGCGCACGCTTTCATCGACAGCTTCAAGAATCCCCCGGTCGTCAAAGCCGACGGGCTAGCTGCCGGTAAGGGGGTTGTGGTTCCCGTGACTTTCGAGGAAGCACACGCCACCGTCGATGCCATGCTGAGCGGCAGGTTCGGTGAGGCCTCGGAGATCGTCGTGGTCGAGGAGCGCCTTGCCGGACTCGAGGCGAGCGCGATGGCGTTCGTTGACGGGCAGCAGGTGGAACCCATGCCGCTGTCGTGTGACTACAAGCGGGTCGGTGACGGCGATGTAGGTCCCAACACCGGGGGCATGGGCGCCTATAGCCCGCCTGGCTTTCTGCCACCGAAGGCTGCGCCGAGGGTGTTCACCAGCATCCACGGGCCAGTAGTGGCGGCGCTTGGTGCCGCGGGCGCACCGTTCCAAGGCGCATTGTACGCTGGCTTGATAGTCGATGAGGGTGCAGTCTCCGTGCTGGAGTTTAACTGCCGGTTCGGAGACCCCGAAACGCAGGTGGTCCTGCCGCGACTGCGAACAGCCTTACTGGCGGTGATGGATGCTTGCACGGAAGGGCGCCTGGCGGCGCAACCAGTCGAGTGGAGCGATGACGCCACAGTCGGCGTGGTACTGGCCAGCGAAGGCTACCCAGGGTCTTACGAAACGGGGAAGCCGATCCGCGGGCTGAATGCAGTCGATGACGATGTGCAGGTTTTCCACGCGGGGACCCGCCTCACGGAGGAGAAGGAGGTGGTAACGAGCGGCGGACGCGTCTTGACCGTGGTCGCCCGAGCACCCACTCTGGCCGAGGCGCGTGCACGGGTCTATGACAACGTGCGGCGTATTGACTTTGAAGGTTGCACCTATCGCCGCGACATCGCCGCCCGTGAACTCTAGATCGGATACTACTCATGGCTCTTGTCGCGATCGTGATGGGCAGTGAATCCGACCGGGCCGTCATGGCCGCGACTAGCAAGGTACTGACCGAATTCGAGGTAGAGCACACCAGCCACGTACTCTCCGCCCACCGCACGCCGGATGCGCTGCGCACGTTCGTGGTTGGGGCCGAGGAGGCCGGATACGAGGTGATCATCGCCGCCGCAGGCGGGGCAGCGGCGCTTCCCGGTGTCGTTAAATCGCACTCCAGGCTGCCGGTGATCGGCGTGCCACTCGCATCGAGCGAGTTGCACGGAATCGATGCCCTGCTGAGCATTTTGCAGATGCCACCGCGGGTCCCCGTAGCAACGGTGGCCGTGGGCGACTGGGGAGCACGTAACGCAGGCTACCTAGCCGTGGAGATTTTAGCGCTGCATCACGCCGCTATTCGTGAACGCTACCGTGCGTTTCGCCGCCGTTTATCAGAAAGCGGATAAGGGAGGGGCTGATGGCCGATGCCAACCTGCAAGACCGCAACGCCGTGCGGGACGTGGCAATGGTCGACAAAGTCACGCGTCGCACGCTCAACCACGGAGACCGGACTTCGTTGCACGAAGTGACGATCAAGAAAGGGGGGGTAGTGCCGTTGCACGATCACCCTCACGAACAGATCGGCTATCTCGCTTCGGGCCGGGTCCTCTTTACGATCGGCGACCTGCAACGGGAGATCACGCAAGGAGACTCTTGGATCATCCCAGGCGGCCTGCCGCATGAGGTTATCGCGCTAGAGGATTCCGTGGCCGTCGATGTCTTCTCCCCAGTCCGCGAGGAGTACCTAGACTAATGCACATCGCAACGCGGCAGGTGCGGGCGTGATCCCGCGCTACTCGCGGCCCGATATGGCCGCGGTCTGGACAGACCAAGCAAAGTACGATCGCTGGCTCCAAGTCGAGGTGGCGGCCGTGCAGGCCTGGGCGGACGAGGGAGTCGTATCCCACGAGGAAGCCGAGGCCATAGCAGCCAAGGGGGCTTTCAAGCTCGCTGACATTGACCGCTACCAGGCCGAAACCCATCACGAGATGACGGCTTTCCTACGGTCCGTCAATGACCACGTAGGCGAGGCGGGCCGCTGGGTACATTTGGGGCTGACGTCTTCCGACGTTTGGGATACCGCCACGGCGCTACAGCTACGTGACGCGGCCACCTTGCTGGAGCGCGAGCTAGAGCGACTGCTCGCTGTGCTGGAGGCCTACGCCCAGACACACAGGCGCACGCTGATGGTGGGACGGACCCACGGCGTTCATGCCGAACCCACAACCTTCGGATTGAAGTTGTTGGTCTGGGTCGCCGAGGTGCGACGCCACCAGACACGACTAGCTGAAGCAAAACGGATGGTCTCGGTCGGAAAGCTGAGCGGGGCTGTAGGGACGCATGCCACTGTGCCGCCCTCGGTTGAGGAGAAGGTCTGTACGCGACTCCGGCTGACGCCCGCGGCAGCGGCAAACCAGATCATCCAGCGTGACCGGCATGCGCAGTTCGTGAGCACGCTGGCGCTGATCGCGGCATCGCTGGAGAAATTCGCCACGGAGATCCGGCACTTACAGCGCACCGAGGTGCGCGAAGTCGAGGAGCCTTTTCTGCCAGGGCAGACTGGCTCTTCCGCGATGCCGCACAAGCGCAACCCTGAAAAGTGTGAACGCATCTGTGGTTTGGCACGCGTTCTGCGTGGCCACGCGACCACCGCCTTCGAGAACGTGTCTCTCTGGCATGAGCGCGATATCAGCCACTCCAGTACGGAGCGTCTGATCTTCCCGGACGCATGCGGTCTGCTCGACTATATGCTGGATCTTTTCACATGGGTGATGGAGAACTTGGTGGTCTTCCCGGAACGAATGCGCGAGAACCTGGACAGTGCCGGGGGGCTTCTTTACTCGCAGCGAGTACTGCTGACTCTGGTCGAAGCAGGTATGCAGCGCGAGGAGGCCTATGCACTAGTCCAGCGCCACGCGATGCAGACTTGGGAAAGCAACATCCCCTTACTCGACCTCCTTCTAGCCGATCAGACTGTCCAGCAGCACCTCAGCGAGGATGCATTAGAGGAGTGCTTCAACCCCACTTACTACCTGCGCCATGTCGATGACACGTTCGCGCGACTCGGACTCTAAGCCCGCAAGGAGGCTGCGATGAGCGGGACGACGCGCATTGCGAGTGACGTGCTCATGCAAAGCGACCTACCCCTGCCGAAGAGGCAGGGCAAGGTGCGTGACATCTATGACCTGGGGGACCGGCTGTTGCTAGTCGCGAGTGACCGAGTCTCCGCCTTCGATATCGTGCTGCCCAACGGGATCCCGGATAAAGGTCGGGTGCTGACCCAGATGTCGGCGTTCTGGTTTGAGGAGACGCAGACCGTGGTCCCAAACCACATGATCCGGGTGATCGACTCGACTGAGAACCCAGACTTACCCGTGGAGCTGGGGCCGGAATACATCGGCCGGACGATGCTCGTGCGCAAGGCCGAGCCGGTGATGCTGGAAGCGATCGTACGGGGTGCAGTCTCCGGGAGTGGTTGGGCTGAATACCAAACGAGCGGCCGTATCTGCGGTATCGCTCTCCCCCTCGGCTTAGCGGAATCGCAGGCGCTGCCGGAACCGATCTTCACCCCTTCGACCAAGGCGGTTGAGGGTCACGACGAGAACATCACGTACGAGCAGGCAGAAGCGATCGTCGGAAGGGATGTGGCGAATGCCGTACGGCTGCGGTCGTTGGCCCTCTATACCTACGGCGTAGCCCGAGCGCGACAGTGCGGCTTCATCATCGCCGACACGAAGTTCGAATTCGGCCTGGTGGAGAACGAGGACGGTGATCGGGAAGCGATCTTAATCGACGAAGCACTTACACCGGACTCGTCGCGTTTCTGGGAGATGGCGATCTATAAACCTGGCGGTCCCCAGCCGTCCTACGACAAGCAGCCGCTGCGCGACTGGCTCACGCAGAGTGGTTGGAACAAAGAGCCGCCCCCGCCGGAGCTGCCGCCCGAGGTGGTGAACTTGCTACAGAAGCGATACGTGGAGGCCTTCCAGCGCATCACCGAGCGCGAACTCCTGCGCCCAGACATTTGAGCAAGGCGATGGTGCGTTTCAAGGCCGATGTCTACGTGACGCTCAGACGGACGGTTAACGATCCCGAAGGCCTCACAATCAAAGGCGCATTGAGCGAGCTTGGTTTCGAAGAGATTGACGACCTGCGCGCCGGCAAGTACATCGAGATTTGGCTGGATGCGGCCGATGGGGAGACCGCTGCTCGGCGCGCCGAGGCTATGTGTGACAAGTTGTTGGCCAATCCGGTGATTGAAGACTACCGCGTGGAGGTGGGGGAGGCCGAAAGGAGTTAGCGCGTCAGGGTACCCTTGGTGCTGGGGACCGAGGATTCGGATTCGGCCACATTAACGGCATCACGCAGAGCGCGGGCGAGCGCCTTAAAGCAGGCTTCAGCAATATGGTGGTCGTTCTCACCACGTAACTGGCGAACGTGCAGTGCCAAGCGCCCTTCCTGCGCGATCGATTCCAGGCAATGTGCCACCAGCTGCGTGGGCAGTTCACCCATCATCGTGCCGAGGAACTGCAAGTCGATAGCAGCATAAGGTCGCCCACTCAGGTCTATGGCGACATGGATCAGCGCATCGTCGAGAGGAACAGTGCGGTCGGCCATGCGCGCGATTCCGGCGCGGTCGGCCAAGGCTTGGTTTAGCGCCTTACCCAGCGCCAGCCCGACATCTTCTACCGTGTGGTGCGCGTCACGCTCCAAATCGCCCTCAGCACGCAACGTCAGGTCAAACGCACCATGCTTGGCCAGCTGCTCGAGCATGTGGTCGAGCATGCCGATACCGGTCGCGACATCGGAGTCGCCCGCGCCGTCGAGGTTCAGCCGGCACTCGACAACTGTCTCATTGGTCTGCCGATGGACAACGCCTTCCCGCATGGCGCCACTGTGGCACCGCGCGGCAGCCGAAGCCAGCACACTCTTTACGCGGGCTTTCCACGTGCGTACAAGTCAGTGCCGACCGCCTCAAGTCGCTCGAGGAGGGTGGTGACCTGGTCTGGCCGCGGGATGGAGAGGCGCACGCAGCCGCGCAGCCGCGGCAGGTCGAAGTAGCGTACGAAGACGCCACGCTTGGCTAGTGCCTCCTTGAGCGTCCGTCCGTCGCCGTCCTGAACGCGACAGAGAATGAAGTTGGCATCGGAAGGGTGGGGCTCCAGCCACGGCAGGGTTCGCAGCCGCTCCATGAGGAGCTCTCGCGCCTCGACGATCTTGCGTACCCGCTCATCCAATTCCGCGCGGTTATGCAGCGATGCAATCACAGCCGTTTCGCCCGCGACGTTCACGTTGTAGGGCGGCTTGGCTTTGAGCAACAGTTGGGCTACAGGTTCTGAGAACATACCAAATCCCACTCGTAGGCCTGCCAGTCCAGCCCACTTGCTGAAGGTGCGCAGCAGCATGAGCTGCGGATGCTGTGCGAGCTCACTCACCAGCGAGCGGCCAGAGAATTCCGCGTAGGCCTCATCAACGAGCAGCGGTATCCCGGTGTCAAGCAGCGCCGCAAACGCCGTTCCGTCCAGCACATTGCCGGTGGGGTTATTGGGCGAGGCCAGCACGATCATGGCCGTACTGGGCGCGATTGCCGCTCGCACTGCCTCGACATCTACGCTCCAGTCTTCGCGCCGCTCAACTTCAATGATCGGGATGCCAGCCAAGTCAGCAGAGAACCGATACATGCCAAAAGTGGGTGGGCAGCTGATGATCGACTGCCCCGGCGACACGAGACAGCGAAAGCAGAGATCGATCAGCTCGTCCGATCCCGCGCCCGCAACGATCCGATCCGGTGACACCCCCACGTAGTCCGAAATCGTCTGACGCAGATGTCCCTGCAGTGGGTCTGGATAGCGCTCGTAGCCGGGAACCCGTGCAAGCGTCTCCGCGACTACGGGCAGGGGGCCGAAGGGGTTCTCATTGGCATCGAGCTTAAGCAGATCCGTCGGCCCAAGGCCTGCTGCACGCGCCAGATCCTCGAGCGGCTGCACGGGTTCGTAGCCGGGAAGGTCGAGCAAGTCTGGGCGGATGGGCGGCAGTTGGTCAGCCATGGCGGTTGCAGCACTCAGCGGTCGCGCCGCCGAATCGCGAGCGAGCGAGCGTGACCACCCAGTCCTTCCGCTTCTGCGATCCGCTCGGCGGCGGGGCCGATCTCCTGCAGCATGCTCTCAGAGATATTGACCAGTGTTGTGATCTTGAGAAAGTCGTTCACCGTGAGCGGTGAGGCGTAGCGTGCGCTACCGCCGGTCGGCATGACGTGGCTGGGGCCAGCCGCATAATCAGCCAAGGCCTCCGGCGAGGCCTCACCGATGAAGAGGCCGCCCGCGTTCGCGATCCTGTCAGCGTGCTGCTCGGCAGCTTCCACTTGCAGGGCCATGTGTTCCGGCGCGAATCCGTCCGCGAGGGTGAGCGCCGTCTCTAAATCCTCAGCCAGCACGATGCCGCCGCGATTTTGGAAGGCGGCCAGCGCGATCGTACCCCGCTCCATTGTCCGAGCGCGTTCGGGCACGATGTGTGCCACCGATTCGGCAAGCTGCTCGGAAGGAGTGATCAGAATCGGGCAGGCCAGTTCGTCGTGCTCGGCTTGCGCGAGGAGGTCGGCCGAGCAGAGTTCAGGATCGGCGCTGTGATCCGCGACGATCAATGTCTCCGTGGGACCGTAGAGTGCATCGATACCAACATCGCCGAAGACTTGGCGTTTAGCGAGCGTCACGAAGATGTTGCCGGGACCAAAGATCTTGTCGACCACGGGGATTGATTCCGTTCCGTAGGCCAATGCCGCGATTGCCTGCGCTCCACCGACTTTGTAGACCGTCCGCACCCCAGCGATCTCCGCTGCCACTAGCTTGAGCGGGGACACCGCACCGGTGGAGTCAGCGGGACTAGCAATGCAGACATCCTCGACTCCCGCGACGACGGCCGGAATCGCCGTGTGCAGTACCGTCGACGGATACACGACCGTGACGCCAGGTACGTAGAGTCCTACACGTCTCAAGGGCCGCACCCGCTGGCCTTGACCGTCCTCCATAAACGATTGCACGGCGTGAGCCAGTTGCCGCTCATGGAAGCGACGCACTCGCTCGGCAGCGAGTTGCAGTGCGTGCAAGGTCTCTGGATCGACGGCGTCCCGCGCCGCGTGCATTTCCGCATCGGAGACAAGCCATTCGGTCGGCGCCGAGCCCTCGATCGCTTCAGCAAAACGGTGCAGGGCCGCGTCGCCTTCACTGCGGACAGCGGTGATGATGAGACGTACTGCCTCTTCCGGCCGGAGGCCGCGACCGTGTCCATCTTGGCCGAGCATGCGCCGCAGCGTCACAGCTACTGTGGATGGGATGGGCGTCTCTTCCAACGGAAGGCGCCGCAGCAGAGAGGCACGCGCCGCCGCCGCGCCTCGTATAATCGGCAACACTTGAGCGGTTTCCACCGGTGTCGATTCAGGACATGGCGAGGTAGTCACGCAGGCAGGCTACCGTGCGTTCCGTCACGTCTTCAAAGAACGACTCAACAGAAGCAGCATCCACGCTGCGCAGCGCTTCTTGCAAAAGCTCCGGCGTCTGTTCGAGGAAGTCACGGAAAGTCTCGGGGGTGTCGACTTGAGCATCGCGCAGATGCCGCGCAGCGACTTTCCCGAAGGCCTCCCAATCCGGCGGACTTTGGGTGATCTCGGCGCTCACATCACGCCACTTCTCCAGAGTGGGACGATCGATCAGATCGCATTCGATTGCAATCGGTTCTTCCCGCAGCTGGTCATACAGCTCAGCCATAAGCGCGCGATCCTCGCGTTCCTGCCGGTCTAACTCGTACTGCAGCACCCGGTCCAAGAGATTAGCGCGGTCGCTGCCACCGAGAGGAGAACGGAGACCGAAGTGCGGACGGTAGATAGTTCGGATGTAGTGCTCATCCATGATCAGGTGTGTGAGGAAGCCGCAGGTCCAGGC
Source organism: Dehalococcoidia bacterium (assembly GCA_965220315.1). GTDB lineage: Bacteria > Chloroflexota > Dehalococcoidia > Bin125 > Bin125 > JAPOXK01. The sequence goes on along the minus strand of CBDCPP010000001.1, from coordinate 849,787 downwards.
ACGCGTTTCTGGATTCAGGTCGGCAGGCTCCTGTAGACCCGGGCAGGCTGCAAAAAAGCCAGCAACGCTATCCTGATGGCCAAAGTTATCGAGATCGAAGAAGTGCGTTCGGTCGCGATCCCAGCGCGTCATGACCCGTACGTCTGGGGAAGTTGCGCCTAGGACATAGGCACCCGCCGCTCCGAGTAAGGTGTCGTCGTGCAGCTGCGCAGCAGCGCGTCGGGCGGCGATCATGTGACTGACAAGTGGAGGCATCGGTCCCATCCCCAGTGTACCGAGGCTTGGAGCCTACCAGCGTGCTCGTATCCATATAATCGAGGAGCGCGTACGATGTGGCACTTGCTGATCACTGGGATCATTCATTTGAGAATCCTGTACTCGAGAAGAGCAGGCGTCCGCCGTCTCGCAGTGACCGTGCTGTTGCTCGGTGGCTTGATCGCGCTGGCCTGCAGAAGCGACGAGGTGCCAGCCGGCGCTGTCCACATCAGCACTGTGGACGGCAACATCACTCCCGTCACGGCTGACTTCATCGATCGCGCGCTGGATCGAGCCGAAGAGAGCAAGGCCACACTCTGGGTTCTCTTGCTTGACACTCCAGGCGGCCTTGTGACCGCCACAGACGATATCGTCCAGCGCTTTGGGGCAGCGGATATCCCTATTGCGGTCTATGTCAGCCCGCTCGGCGCGCAAGCAGCGTCTGCGGGAACATTCATCACACTGGCGGCCCACATAGCCGCGATGGCCCCGAGCACACAGATCGGCGCGGCCACACCAGTGGGCGGCGGAGGCGAAGAGATCGAGGGCGATCTGGGCGCCAAAGTGAAGAACGACACGGCTGCGGATATCCGGGGAATCGCGGAGCTCCGTGGCCGTAACGCAGATTGGGCCGAACGCGCTGTCCGCGAGGCCGTCTCCGCCACGGCGAGTGAGGCACTCGCACTCAACGTGATTGATCTGGTGGCCAGCAGCCGCGACGACCTCTTGGCGCAGATCGATGGACGGGTGGTGGAGCTGGGGCCAGGACGGCCACGCGTGAGGGTGCAGAGCGCTGAAGCGCCGCGTGTCGAGACAAACATGAACTTCTTGGAGAACGTGCTGGTCTTGCTCAGCGACCCGAATATCGCCTTCCTCCTGCTCAGCCTCGGCGGTCTAGCGCTAGTAATTGAAGTAGTCACGGGCTTCGGCAGCAGCGGTGCGGTAGCCGCCTTCGGCATTATCGCGCTGATCTTGGCGTTCTTCTCGCTGGGCACGCTCGACACCAACCCGGCCGGGATCGCGTTGGTGCTGATGGCGTTTGTACTGTTCGCAGCGGAGGCGTTTATCGCCGGCTTCGGAGCCTTCGGTGTCGGCGGCGTGATCTCACTGATCTTGGGTGGGTTGCTCCTGATCTCAGACACGCCCGATGCGGAAGGCGTCTCGATCTGGGTGTTGGCCGGCATTGCCGCCGCGATCGCACTATTCCTAGCCTGGCTCTATCTGCTGGTGCTGCGGGCGCGCCGCGCGCATGCGAGTCAACCTAGCCAAACCGAACGTGTGGTGGGAGGAGAAGGAATCACTCAGTCCCCACTAGACCCCGAAGGTACGGTTCTCATCGCATCCGAGCTGTGGACAGCACGCAGTGCCGCAACCGTCATCCCTGCGTACACGCGGGTACGGGTGCTTCGCGTGGAGGAGCTTTGTCTGATCGTCGAGCCGAGCGATGAGGACGCATCAGAGACCCCTGCAGCGCGCGGATTGGTAGGCAAGGAAGGGGTAGCTCGATCCGATATCGACCCCGCAGGCGTTATCCTCGTCCAATCCGAGTTATGGACGGCACGCAGCCGAGGTAGCGAGATCCCAGAGGGGACTCGGGTCCGCGTAGTGGCGAGCGAGGGGTTGCATCTTATTGTGGAGGAACTCGATACACGACCGCGTCACGTTGACCCTCCTGCCCCACTCGAGCCGAAACCAGAGACACAGCACTAGCTACTAGCAGCAGGCGTCTGCTCGATCACCTCGGCCGCAGTGACCCGTAACAGCGTCTCTGGTTCAACACGCAGCAACAGCGTGCCGTCCGCCTCGACTCCCTCAGCTTGTCCCTCGATCAAGCCATGATTCGTCTGAAGCCTGAGCGAACGGCCCAACGAGTCAAGTCGGGAACACCAACCCCGGAAGAGAGTATCGCTCTCGGCACCGTCGTAGGCACGTTCCAAAGCATTGCACAATGCGGAGAGCAACGGCTCGCGCAGCACCGGGCGACCCCGCTCAATGGCCAGACTAGTAACGGGCTGAGTAAGTTCTTGGGAATACGGGGCTGGATCGAAATTGACGTCCAGACCAATGCCTAGCAGCACGAATGTGGGATGCACTCCTTCCCATTCCGCTTCGATAAGAATGCCCGCGAACTTCTTCCCATCAAGTTGCAGGTCATTGGGCCACTTGATCCGCGGAAAGAAACCATAGAGCTGCTCAACCGCGTTGGCGATCGCGACGGGGGTGAGCATACTGAGACGCTGGAGCTTGGCGATGGTCGGTCGGAGAACAACTGTGATATGCAGGTTCTCCCCGGGAGGCGAGACCCAGGCACGGCCCTTGGTGCCGCGCCCCGCGCGTTGTTCTTCTGCAAGGATTAGCGTACCGCTGGGGGCACCACTGAGCGCTGCCTTGCGCCCTTCATCCATAGTCGACGTCGTGCAGCGCTTGTAGGCGAGTTCACGGCCGAGCCAACGCGTGCGCAAGCCAGCCTGCACGGCTTTGAGATTTAAGATTGGGGGCGAGGCTACCGGGGTCACACGATCACCATATGCAAAACGCCGCCTCCGCCAAAGACGAGGGCGACGCTCTGCGTGTGGTCGCCAAGAGGGCGGCCAACTAGCCCACGCTCACCTCAGAGGCAAGGCGGGCGATGCTCCGCATTTCTTGGCTTCCACTACAAGCTAAGTCATCCAGAAAGCATCACCTCCTTTCCTACCTGCCACGCTAGCACTGGCGACCAGAGAGCGGCAACGGTGAAGGGCGAGTGCGCGCACTAGGCACCGGCGGTGACTTCTTTCACGCTCTCGCGGATGATCTCCAGCATGGCATCGACTTGTTGCGCGCTGATAATCAACGGCGGCGCGAAGACAATATGATCGTTGCGAAAACGCGAGACGAGTCCGCGCTCCTTCATAGCCTCAATGAGCCTGGCGCCCATCATAAGGTCGGCATCGAAGCGAGTCTCTTTCTCGGGATCCTGTAGCAGCTCGAAGGCGCACATTAGCCCAAGGCCCCGCACGTGCCCGACGTGGGGCATTTCGGCCAGCGACTGCAGGCCAGCAAGCAGTTGTGCACCGCGCATGGCCGCGTTCTCCACGAGATTCTCATCTTCAATAATCTGCAGGTTGCGCAGCGCTACTGCTGAGGCAACGGGGTGTCCGCTGGTGGTGTAGGCATGCATGAACTTGCGGTTGGGGTCGGTTTTGGCGATCGTTTCATGCACTTTCTGGGACCAGATCGCTGCCCCGAAAGGCAAGTAGCCACTGGTGATCGCCTTGGAAACGGACACCAGATCAGGCTGGACTCCCCAGTGATCCAATGCAAACCAGGTACCGGTGCGACCGAAGCCCGTGATGACCTCGTCGGCGATCAGAAGGATTTCGTAACGGTCGCAGAGCTCACGCAGCCGGGGAAAGTAGTCGTCCTCTGGGAGAAAAACGCCTCCGGCACCCTGCACCGGCTCGGAGAGCACCGCTGCGACTCGGTCGGGGCCGAGGCGCTCGATCGTCTCGACGATGGCGTCGAGACAACCATTGCACTGGCCGTTCATTCGGCAAGAGGATGCCTGGCACGGCCCCTCCCGCCGCGCGGCAACGATCTCAGGGTTGCGGGGCTCGAAATTATCCCAGTAGACAGTCATCCCAGTGGCGCTCATCGCGCCGAGTGTCGTGCCGTGGTAGCCCCAAGCGCGACTGACGACCTTGTTCTTCTCCGGTTTGCCGTTGAATTCCCAGTAGAATCGGGCGGCCTTGAAGTTCGTCTCGTTCGAGTCAGAGCCGGTATTGCCCAAGAAGACACCCGACATATTGTCATAGGTGAGGTCGAGTAGCTTCGCGGTGAGGCGGATGGCGGGTTCGTTAGCATAGCCCGCATAGTTACTGTTGAAGCCAAGCTGGCGCATCTGTTCCGCGGCAGCGTCCGCTAACTCAGTGCGTCCGTGCCCTACCGCCACGTTCCAGAGGCCAGAAAGCGCGTCAATATAGCGCTTGCCGTCGGCACCGAAAAGATAGATCCCGTCGCCGCGTTCGTAGACGATGGGCATCTCTTGGGCGGCCGGATGATTGAGCGGATGCACCCAGTGGGCTTGGTCGAGGCGAACGAGTTCCTGATATGTTTCTCTATCCATGCCGCTCTTCCCACCTCCCAATCAGCTGCTGGGAGGCTACAGCATCATCCTGCTAGATTCGGGTGGTGAGTAGAGCACGGCTGATATCGCGGTCGTCCCACGGTTGGGTCCGGTCCGCGAAGATCAGTGTCTGCTCTGCGCCCTTACCAGCGATCAAGACATAGTCGTCTGGCCGAGCGATATCGAAGGCCCGTGCAATCGCGGCGCGCCGGTCCGGCTCTTCCGCAAAGTCGCGGCCGCGGTGCCGGCCGGCAGCCTCCATGGCAGTCGCGATCTCGCACACGATCGCGGAAGGATCTTCGGAACGGGGGTTCTCGCTGGTTAGCACACTGTAGTCGGCGTATTGTGCCGCCACCGCACCCATGCCACTGCGCCGGCCGGGATCACGCTCGCCTGCACAGCCAAAAACCAGGATCAGCCGACCACGGACAAGCGGCCGTATCGACTCCATGACCACGCGCAGTGCATCGGTGGTGGCCGCCGCATCTACAACCACCGTATAGGGCTGACCGCAGTCGATCCGCTCCATCCTCCCAGGAACCGTCTGCACGGCGCTGAGGCCGGCCGCGATCGCCGCAGGCTCGATCCCAAGCGCGTACGCCGCCCCCGCCGCAACGAGGGCATTGCGCACGTTGAATCGTGCGGGCAAAGCTAGCTCGACCCGCGTGTCTCCGGCCGGCGTCCGTAGTGTGAAGACTGAACTTGTAGCGGATTCGCGGAGATCGGTCACCGTTAAGTCCGGCTCTGCTGCGTCTAAGCCGACCCGGACTACGGGCGCGGCTGTAGCGGCGGCGAAAAACGCCGCCTCGGAATCGTCTGCGTTGACGACGCCGCGCTTGGCTGTTCCCTTATCAGTGGATAAGTCCAGTGCGCCGAAGAGCGTGGCTTTCGCACCGCGATAGGCAGTGCGCGTTTCGTGAAAATCGAGGTGGTCATCCGAGAGGCCTGTAAAGACCGCTACGTCGAATTCGCAGTGATCGAGTCGATGCAGGGCCAGGCCATGGGAAGTGGACTCGACTACGGCGTGCGTAACTCCTGCGCCAAGCATCTCCGCGAGCAGTTCCTGTACCAAAGGAGACTCGGGACTGGTCTGCGTGCGATCGTTCATGCGCCATTCACTGGCGATCTTGAATTGCACCCCACCGATCAGACCATTGCGATACCCAGCCGCTTCGAGGATGGCGGCGATCAGATAACAGGTTGTGCTTTTACCATCGGTGCCAGTGACGCCTACGACCGTCATCGATCGTGCGGGATAACCGTAGAACGCGGCGGCAAGGTCGGCCAAGGCGGCGCGAGTGTCCGCTACGACCGCAATCACTGCGGATGAGTACTGGAGAAGCGGCTCCCAAAGCGCGCGCCGATCGGCCTGCACGATGAAGGCGCGCGCGCCACGGCGGTAGGCTTCCGCGAGAAACTGGTGCCCATCGACACGGAAACCCGGGACGGCGACGAAGCACGCCCCAAACTCTGTGGTGCGCGAGTCTTGGGTAACCACACTGATAGGCAGGCCAACCGCGCCGTGCAACTGGAGCACGGGCGTCGCAGCGAGAAGGTCAGAGAGCGCGCGCCGCGTTTCCACCATCCATTACCTGCGTATCTGGAATTCAAGGGCCAGGTGGCCTGTAAGCCGAGTTCTGTTCCCACCGCCGCAGCGACAGGCGGTGACCATCTCTCTGGGGCGACGGTTACCCGTCGTCTCTAGCGACCTACCCGAGGGCGGGCCGAGACTCCCATTGCCCTCCTATATGGTCTTGCTCCGGACGGGGCTTGCCCAGCCAATCGGTCACCCGATCGCTGGTGCGCTCTTACCGCACCATTTCACCCTTACCTCGCACCGCTAAGCGAGAGGCGGTTTGTTTCTGTGGCGCTTTCCTGAGGGTCGCCCCTACTGGGAGTTACCCAGCGCCCTGTCTCGGTGGAGCTCGGACTTTCCTCGACCTCCTGTGTTCAAGAGACCGCGGCCACCCGGCCACCTGGCCCATGTTGATCGTACACCCACGCCCGACACATTGCGGGTTGAAGCAACGTGCTCAGTTTGGCTCTTTACCGTCGAGAGCAGCGTTAGCCAGCGCATCCGCGCGGCGGTTCTGCTCACGCGGAACGTGGTGAACGCTGAAATGGACGAATTGATCGATGAGAGTATCGAGTTCTCGATAGAGTGGCTTGAGCCGCTCGTTACGCACGCGATAGTGACCCTGAAGCTGCCGCACGACGAGCTGGGAGTCGAGCCGCAGCTGAAGCTCGGTAGCGCCAAGCTCAAGGGCGGCGCGCACGGCAGCGATGGCAGCACGGTACTCGGCTTCGTTATTGGTCCCTCGGCCGATCGCCTGCGCGATGCGGCGCAGCTCACTCCCATCGTGGTCTAGTACTACCGCACCACAAGCAGCCGGGCCTGGATTGCCCCGCGCGGCACCGTCGGCGTAAGCGATTAGGCGCACGCGCGTCAGCCGCGGAGGACCGTTGTGATGCCGTCATCGCGGACGATGATCCGCTCCACGAGTTCGCGGAGCGTAGATTGGCGCACATCGAATGAGAGCTGATCCCAGCTGTTGCGGATACGCTCGACCTGCCGGTCGAAGTGCTTGCGCTGCTCAACTTCAAAGGCGTGAATGGAAGCGCGCTGCTCTTGAGTGCGCAGTTCGTCGGCGGCGCGGCGGCGCTCGCGGACGAGGGCGTTGGCTGCGGTGCGGAATTCGTGGCGCGAGATGCGGTTATCCGCGAGACGGTTGAGTTGATCGGACAAGCGACGGTCGAGGGAACGCAGGCGTCCGCGGGTACGGGCAACGGCCTGAGCAGCTCCAGCCGCAACCGCCTGCTCATCGCCAGCGCGGATAACAGACGGCTGCACCGCACCGGGTTCATGGCCCCGGATGTGACCAACGACTTCTGCTTCCAGATCATCAGCACGCCGTGTGTGGTAGTCACAGACCGATTGGTTAGTGCGAGACTCACACTGGTAATAGCGGTACGCCTGCTTCGCCGTGTCACCGTTGCCGCGCCGCCATTGCTGCTTACGGGAGACGCCGATCATACGATTGCCGCAGTCGCCGCAGTGGGCAAGGCCGGAGAGCAGGTAGCGGCTCGGGTTTCGCGCTGAGGTGGCGGTCCGTCGGTCCTGCAGTCGCGTTTGGACGGCATGGAACTGATCCTCGGTAACGATTGGGGAGTGACTGCCCGGTACCGTGATACCAAAGCGGGTGTAGGTGCCCACGTAGACGCGGTTGCGGAGGATGTCCCGGATAGTGACCATGCTCCAGTTCCCGTCCCGACGCGTGCGATAGCCCTCTTCGTTGAGGCGACGCGCGATCCGTCGCACCCCGAGGTTCTCCTCTAGACAGAGGCAAAACATGTGTCGAACGAGGGCTGCCTCGTTTTCGACGATCTCCAAGCGGCGATCCGGCCCCACTCGGTAGCCGAAGGGCGGGCGGCCTAGAACCGCGCCGGACACCGCGCGCCGCCGCATCGCCTCGCGTACCTGCTTGCCCAAATGGCCGCCCGGTGCGTCGTTCCAGAATTGGATGATGCGCTCGTCGTCTATGACTCCTTCTGCCAAGCTGAGGACAGAAGCTCCCAGCTCCGTGATCTCGTAGAAAGTGCGAATCGCGTCGATCTGGCTAGCACCGAGATGGCCGAACGCCTGGACGACCACAATGCAGAAGTCCGGAGCGGGGCGCTGGAGGAATGCGAGCATCTGCCGAAAACCAGGACGGTCACTTCGGATATCGGCATCGATGAAGGAAGCAGTGGCTTCATAGCCGTGTGTGCGACAGGCCTCTAGAAACGCATCATTCTGGTCGGAGAGCGAAGGACGTGAACTCTGTGCAGAGGCGTCGGGGAGGTTACCGCTAAAGTATCCAACCGCGCGCATTAGGTTAGGCCACGTACAAGATCCGCTGGCAGGAGGGGCACCGAACCGGTTGGTCAGCGCGCCGGGCACGGTTGACCGCATTGATAGGAAGTGTGAGGTGGCAGCCGTTACAGACACCTCCCACGACACGCGCGATCACAATGGGCATGAGGCGCCGTTGAGCATCATAGATATCCAGCTCTGCCACCTCGATCTCCACCCGCGTCTCGTTCACCTCTTCTTCGACCACAGCGATCTGTTCCTCAAGCGCCGTAACCTCCGCGCTAAGCCGCTGTTGTTGTTGCTGCCAGCTGGCGTGTGAAGCTTCGACTAGCTTCCCAACGTGTGTGGCCGCTGCCTGAGCTTCCTCTTCTTGTTCGATGAGAGATAAGAGTTGATCTTCTTGTGCCTTGAGTGAGCGCCGCAGGCCGAAGATCTCCGCTTGAAGGTTGTTGAGTTCTTTCGGGTCCTTGATCTGGCCCCCGTAGAGTTTGGCATCTTCGGTTTGGATCTTCGTCCGGACGTCTCCAGTACTCTGCTCCAGCGACTGCCTGTACCCGCGGACCTCATCCAGGATCTGTCGTTGTGTACTTTCCTCGGTTTGAAGAGCAGCCACATGCGGATCGTCCCTAGCCTGCTGAAGCTTGCCGTCGCGCTCTTGTTTGACGGCATCGAGACGAAGATCGATCTCTTGCAACTCTGACAGGTCGTTCAGTGCGATCATGAGTTCTCCGTACGATCGCGAGTTCTCCGCTTCGGATAGGTTATCTGAGCTTACGAACCGATGTTCGCTAACGCAATAGTCGCATCCGGTTCAGGGGAGAGAGTAATGTGGGAAAAAGAGAACTGCTGACGCGCCGCATGCGCGATCAGCGCTTCGCTCGGCCTTCTCTCCTTGCAAGCACGTAGGATATGTCGTGCAGTTCAACGTCTCTCAGCTCATGCAGGAACCGATCGGTAGTCGCCGGAGTTTTCGGCTCGAAAGCGAGTCACTCGAGATAGAAGGGATTGCGACTACCATTAGTGGGGTGATCGAGCTTCTACGCACGGATAGCTCGATTCTGGCGACGGCGCGTCTCAGCACGCCGGTCGTAGCCGTGTGCGGCGACTGCGCACGCGAGTACATTACGCCGATTTCCGTAGCGTTCAGTGAAGAGTTCTGGCCCGAATACGACCAAGTGAACCAGCTGCTTGTGGAGGTGCCGGAGGGGCGTGAAGGCTTTCGAATTATCCAAGAGCAACTCGATCTGAGCGAAGCAACCCGGCAATATATCGAAATGGCGCGGCCGATGCGACCTTTTTGCGGTCCCGGGTGCCGCGGCGTGCCAGAAGCTCCGAGACAAGTGAGCAGCAGGGAGCCGGATATACGCTGGGGTGCTCTTGAGCAGCTGCGCTGCGAGCTTGACTAGCGTAGGGTCTACAGGGCCAGTCGCAGACTGGCTGGAGAACAGAAAGTGGCACCGCTTCCAAAGCGCAAATACGCGAAGACTCGCCAACGACTGCGTCGGCAGCATCTACGGCAGCGCCGCGCGACAGTCGTCCACTGTGGAAACTGCCAGTCGCCCATGGTGGCGCATCGCGTCTGCTATATCTGCGGCACTTATCGTGGACGTGAAGTCGTCCGCATCGAGGAGGCTGACGGGGAGTGAGCGCCGTGGCCGAGACACGCTCGGCCTGGTTATTCCCCGGCCAGGGTTCACAGAAGGTCGGGATGGGGCGTGATCTCTACGAAGCCTACCCGGCGGCGCGGGCCGTGTTCGATCGTGCGGACAGCGCGCTAGAACGATCACTTTCCCGCATCATCTTCGAAGGGCCCGAGGAAGAATTACGGCAGACTTTCAACGCTCAGCCTGCGATCCTCGTCATGAGCCTCGCCACGCTCGCCGCAGGGCGCGAGGTCGATCTCCGACTACAAGAAACTCCGGCCTTCGTTGCAGGACACAGCCTGGGTGAATACTCGGCGCTGGTTGCCGCTGGCGCGCTCAAGCTAGACGACGGGATCCGATTGGTGCAGGAGCGAGGCCGTTTGATGCAGCAGGAGGGAGAGAGTACCCCGGGGACGCTGGCGGCGGTCCTCGGGCTGGGGGAAGAAGAAGTAGAGGGGATCTGCCGAGAGACGGGGGCCGAGATCTGCAATATTAACGCGGAGGCGCAGATCGTGATCGGAGGCACGCGCCCAGCCGTCGCGCGAGCGATGGACTTGGCGAAGGCCCGCGGGGCACGACGCACGATCTCGCTACGCGTGAGTGGTGCTTTCCATTCATCGCTGATGGCACCGGTTGCCGCAGCAATGATCCCCTCCTTTGACAGAGTGGAGCTGCGCGAACCCGAGGTTCCTTTAGTAGCAAACGTAACAGCAGAGGCGATCCGGACGGTGGCAGCGATCCGAGAAGAGCTTGAGCGGCAAGTTTGCACCGCCGTGCGCTGGCGACACTCCGTCGAGTTTATGGTGTCATGCGGTGTGCGTGAGTTTCTAGAGATCGGACCGGGCACTGTCCTTACAGGGTTGGTAAAGAATATCGCGGCGGATGTGAGACCGACGGTGATCAACTTTAGTGATGCCCGATCGTTCGAGAAGCGCTAAGGGTTGTGGCGAGCTTCCATCACAAGGGGCGCATCCGCGCGTTTGAAGTCCTGTTCGAAGCAGAGTTTGAGCTGACAGCGGCAGCGACGGCTCTACAACGGCGTCAAGCAGGCGAGCCGCTGGGGACAAGAGACGCTGTCTTCGCAGAGGAACTCCTCCGCGGCGTCGCGGCTCACCGTGACGAAATCGACACCTGTCTGCAAAAAGTTGCCCCCAACTGGCCCATTGCAGACGTCTCAACTGTCGATCGGACGATCTTGCGCGTTGCACTCTACGAATTGCTGTTCAATAATGCCGCCGTTCCGAGTGCCGCCGTCATCAATGAGGCGGTGGAGATCGCAAAGCGCTATGGGAGCGATGCGAGCCGCCGGTTCGTGAACGGGGTGTTGGGAACCGTGAGTCGTGAGCGGATCACTCACCACAGCGCGAGCACAACAGAGACGGAGGAATCCTGTGGCCCTGTTTGAACGCGTACGCGGCATTATCGAGAACCAGTTGGGCGTGGACGCAGACGATGTGGTACTTGAAGCATCGTTCATTGACGACTTGGGCGCTGACTCATTGGACTTAGTCGAACTCATCATGGCGTTTGAGGACGAGTTCAAAGAGGAAGTTCCCTCTCTCGAGATCTCGGATGAGGAGGCGGAGGGAATCGCCACCGTCGACGACGCGATCGAGTTCCTCAAGAGCAAAGGTGTCCCTGAAGGCTAGTTCCTAGGACGATCTGCCAAGTAGCACCGCCCTGGATATCGCCTTGAGAGGGCGATAGGGTCCAGTTATCGTTTAACTGCCATATCGTGAACTAACGGGGGGCCTGATCCGTGGAGATCTTCGGCATTGGCTTCTTCGAAATCATGGCAGTGCTGTTGCTGGCCGCGATCATCTTCGGCCCGCATCGCTTGCCTGAGCTGGCAGGCCAGATGGGACGCGCGGTGCGTGAATTGCGTGAGTATGCGCGCGACTTCCGCGATGAGTACTTGGTGGACTTCGAAGAGGTGAAGGAGGAATACCTCGAGATCCGGCACGAGCTGCAGACGGAGGGGCAAGAGTTCCAGGCCGAGCTGGAGGAGGCGGATTCCGATATTCGCTCGAGCCTGAGGGAGATCGAGGGCGACACGCAGAAAGCGATCTCCGAGGCGAAGAGCGGGGAAGCGGAGAATAGCGCGCGCACCGGCAGCAAAGCGGAGCGGGCGGTACGCATGCAAGAGGAAACAGCGACGGCATCTCGGGAACCGACCCGTAGCGGAGCGGGGCGCCGGGGTCGAAACGTCCGCCGCCGGACGCAGCAGGCTCAAGTCGCACGGCCGAGCAATGTGATTTCGCTGCAGCGGCGGCGCGGGAAAGACGCCTAACTCGCGATGGCTTCGCGCGCGGCGCCGGTGGAAGAGCTTTCTCCAGAACAAGCCGAGGCATCCCAGCGTGGCGACAAGATCGTCTCGGTTGGCGAGCATCTACTGGAGTTGCGCAACCGGATCACGGTCGCAACGCTCACCATGGTTCTGACGACGGTGCTGGCGCTCGTGTTCGCCCAGGACGCGATCGACTACCTACTCGAGCCCGGTCGTCGGGCCGACCCTAACTTCCGGCCGATCTTCACAGAGCTGCTGGGATTTTTTGGATCGTATATCAAGGTTTCGTTGCTGATCGGCCTCGCGTTCGCAATGCCGATGATCCTGTACCAAGGCGTAATGTATCTGAACCCAGCACTAACGCCCGGTGAGCGGCGTTGGATCATACCGCTCATCCTATTAGCCACCGTTTCGTTCGCCGGCGGCGCCGCGTTCGCGTTCTTCGTCGCGTGGCCACCCGCTCTGAATTTCCTGTTGAATTTCGGGGAGAATGTCGCCGACGCGCAGGTCACCATCAACGACTACGTCAATAAATTGACGCGGTTCATGTTCTGGACGGGCATCATATTCGAGACGCCGCTGGTATTGATGGGGTTGGGCTTTTTGGGAATCGTCAACTCGCACGGCCTCAAGCGCGCCTGGCGGTGGGCGATCATTGGATCGTTCGTCTTGTCGGCGATCATCACGCCATCGGTAGACCCCGTGACGCAGGCGGCAGTAGCGCTGCCACTGATCGCCCTGTATGGCTTGGGAATCTTGCTGGTGAAGCTAGTAGAACGCCACCGTGACGAGCCAGAAGCAGCGGCGCCGGCCGAGGCGTGAGCGCTCCTGCGCACGGGCGGGCGTACTTCCGGTCCCTCCGTTTTCGTACCCTTAGTACAGGCCTGATCGGTGGATTCTTCAGCGGGCTCACCGGTGTAGGAGGTGGCACGCTCATGGTGCCGCTGCTCACTGGTTACGTTCGCCTACCCCAACATACTGCTCACGGGACGAGTGTCCTGATCGTGGTGCCGATCGCCGCCGCCGCCGCCGCGAGCTACATCTGGCGTGGGGACATTGCGTGGGACTTAGTAGGAGCGTTACTGGGCGGATCGATCGTCGGTGCATATGTCGGCGCCGTGTTGATCATGCGCTTCCGCGCCCGCGAGCTACGGCTGATCTTCGCAGGGGTGCTGGTTGCCGCAGGGATCCGGCTCTTGATTACGTAAGGACACTCAATGGAAGACGTGCTGATCGCACTCGTGATCGGTTTGGGGGGAGGGCTTGCGGCAGGCCTGTTGGGCATCGGTGGTGGTGCCGTCTTCGTACCAGGCTTGGTAATCCTGATCGGCACAGAGCAGGTGGTGGCGCAAGGGGTCTCGCTCACTGTGATCATCGTCACGGCGGCGGTAGCCGCGTTCCGACATCGGCACAACCGCACGATCGACTATCACGTTGCGAAATGGACGGTTCCGCCAGCGGTCGTGCTGGCAGTGGTGGGCGCCCTAGTAGCTAATGAGATCGACGGCGACATATTGCGCCGCATTTTTGGCGGCATGCTGCTGGTAGTCTCAGTACGAATGGTCTACCAGACGGTTCGGACGTGGCGTGCAACGAACGAGGCAGCGACGCCTCTAGAATCCGCTGGCGACTCGCCACGATGAATCCAGATACCCTCGCCGAACTCAATACGCGCATCGCTTCTTGCACTGCCTGCGCTCTGCACGAGGGTCGTACGCGGACCGTCCCCGGCGACGGTGATCCAAACGCCGAGGTTCTGTTCATTGGTGAAGCGCCCGGCTTCCACGAAGACCAGCAAGGTAGCCCCTTTGTCGGGCAAGCAGGGCAGGTCCTAGACCAACTCTTGCTAGAGATCGGCCTCACGCGCGCGGATGTCTTTGTCGCAAACGTGATCAAGTGTCGTCCGCCAAACAATCGCGATCCGTTGCCCGAGGAGATCGCGATGTGTGAACCGTTCCTCACGGTGCAGATCAGCGGGATCCGCCCCAAGCTTATCGTGACACTAGGAAGGTTCGCGTTGCAGTACTTCTTTCCCGGTGCCTCCATCTCTCGATCCAGAGGGAAAGTAATCCGCAGCGATCCCTACCTGCTTTACCCGCTGTACCACCCCGCCGCCGCGCTGCGACAGGGCCGGCTTCTGCAGGTGCTGCGGGACGATTTCCAGCGCATCCCGCAGATCGTCGCGGATGTGGAGCGTCCCAACGTCCGCACGACTGCGTCCGCAGCCGCAGCGGTCGCCAAGACAGAGAACAGCGCCACCCAATTGCAGCTCCTGTAAGGATCGCCTGTTGAATAACGACTTCCCTAGCGATGGCGTCCGCTTGATCCCACTGGGCGGTCTGGGCGATATCGGTCGCAACATGCTGGTGGTGGAAACGGCCGAAGATCTCGTGGTCGTAGACGCCGGGATCATGTTCCCTTCGGAGGAACTGCTCGGGGTCGACTTCATTATTCCGGACGTTTCCTATCTGCGAGAGCGGGCAACGAAGCTGCGCGCGTACTTGATCACGCACGGCCACGAGGATCACATTGGCGCGCTGCCATACCTGCTGCCAGAACTCCCGGCGCCGGTCTACGCGACGCGGCTGGCCCAGGGCCTTTTGGGATTAAAGCTCAAAGAGGCGAAGCTGGACAGCACTGTTCGCATCACGATCGACGAGCAGTCGACGAGTGAATTCGGCAGCATCCAGGCCGAATATTTTCCCGTGGCGCACTCGATCCCGGACGCGGTAGGCATTGCCTTACGGACCCCATCCGGGCTCTTGATACACACGGGCGACTTCAAGATCGATCACACCCCTGTGTTGAGTTCTCCTACAGATCTGCTGCGCCTAGCTGCTTACGGCAGAGAAGGCGTGCGCGTGTTGATGAGTGATTCCACTTACGCCGACCACCCCGGACACACACCGTCGGAACAGGTAGTGGGCGACGCGCTGCAGCAGATCATGTTCAGCACATCAGGGCGAGTGATCATCGCGACGTTCGCATCGCAGATCGCACGCCTCCAGCAGATCATTGACGGGGCGGAGGCGGCAGGCCGCACGGTTTTTGTGACGGGCCGGTCAATGGTGAACAACGTGCGGATGGCACGCGATCTGGGCTACATCACCACTACGAACGGCGGAGTCCGCAACATCAACGAACATGGTGGCTTCGCCGATGATGAGGTAGTGATTGTCTGCACGGGCGCCCAGGGTGAGCCGATGTCGGCACTGGCACGGATGGCGACGGGCGACCATCGCGAGGTAGTGATCAAAGCCGGAGACACGGTGGTGCTGTCGTCCAGTCCGATTCCAGGGAACGAGGCAGCCGTGAACAGGACCATCGACAACATCTTCCGTCAGGGCGCGGTAGTGCGGTCAGTGGGAAGCGGTGACCCCAACGTACACGTGCGCGGTCACGCGGCACAGGAAGAACTCAAAACGGTGCTCAATCTCACCCGCCCCGAACTCTTTATCCCGGTGCACGGCGCGTTCCGGCACCTCGCGATGCATGTGGACCTAGCGCAGAGTTTGGGTGTGCCGGAAGAGAATTGCCATCTCTTGCTGGACGGAGATGTGCTCGAGTTGACCAAAGAATCGCACGAAGTTATCGATACCGTAGCGGCGTCGTATGTGTCCGTCGATGGCCTGAGCGTGGGCGGCGTGGACCACACGGTCTTACGCGACCGTCAACATCTCGCGACCGAGGGAATGGTGGTCGTGGTCGTGCCGGTGGACCACCGAACCGGACAGCTCGCGGGGCAGATCGACGTGGTGTTCCGCGGCTTTGCGGTCGGCCAAGACTCAGAAGCGTTGCGTGAGCGGGCGGTAGAGCAGGTGCGAGAGACACTGCGAAGAAAGGAACACCCCGTGGAGTGGACTGTGGTCCAAGAGTTGCTGAAAAGTAGCGTGTCACGGTTCTTGTATCGTGAAACACGCCAGCGTCCTATGGTGTTACCCGTGGTCGTAGAAGTCTGACCCGTGGTGGGGTGATCGGACCTCTCGAAGGAGCCCGTTCCCCATGGCACGTGCGGAGGCTCGCCGCCGCCGCCCCCCCTCGCATTATCGTCGCGCGCTGCGCCTTTCGCAGCAGTGGCTGGCGTTCCTGCCCATACTGGGCGTGATCTGCGTCCTCGGTGCAGCAGCGCTCATTAACTGGGTCGTAGCCCCATTAGGTGTGATCGGCGCAGTTCGCGAGAGCGCCATTGAGGCGATCGGCGCGGGCATTTTCTTGGTCATTGCCCTAGTGATGATCGTCGGATTGTGGCTGATCACGGGTGCCCGCTGGCAGCCGGGCTTGGATGGTATTCGCCGTATCGCAGGGATCTGCGCACTGGCTCTTTTCGCCTGCGGTACGGGCGGCTTGATCCGGCCCGATTGGACTTTAGGAACGGTCGACTTAAGCCGTGTCACTGCGGGTGGCGCTTTAGGTGATACGTTGACATCGCCCGGCGGCGCGTTCGTCATGCTGGCATTGGCGGTCGCAGCTGCTCTGATCTTGGTCCCACGGCCCAGCGTGCAGGGCGGACTGTGGGTCGCCCAGGCCCTAGCCGTAATTGTCACGACTCAACCGCTGCGACTCTCTCTCAAGGCGTGGCGGCGCGGTTTCATCACAAGCCGGGCAGCTTTGACATCCGAAGCGGTGGCCAAAGCCAATGACGCAGCTATCGATTTTCAGGCTGTTCCAAACGAGGTAGCAGCAGCGGAAGAGCCACCTCCAGAAAAAGAGCCAGCCACAAATCTCCCCGGCACCGCGCCATCGGAAGTGGACGAAGAGATCCATGTCAACGGACGACAGCGGCGGCGAAGTGAAGACGGTTGGCAGCTGCCGCCTCTCACGCTGCTCCGCACCGAAGCGACAGCGAAGCGTAGCGCCCAAGCGCAGGAACAGGCGAGACAGATCGTGCAAACCTTGGAGTCGTTTGGTGTCGATGCCAAGGTCGTGCATATCAGCGAGGGCCCTTCCGTGACGCAATTCGGCATCGAGCCCGGCTGGGAAGTTAAGATGCGGACTGTCTTCGAACGGGACGATCAGGGCCGAACGATAAATGCCGCGAACGGACAACCGCGCACCCGCGAGGAAGAGGTGTCGCGGACACGGGTGCGTGTGAGCAAAATTACGCGACTCGCGAACGATTTGGCGCTTGCGCTAGCAGCGCCATCGATCCGTGTAGAGGCTCCGGTTCCCGGCAAGCCCGTCGTCGGCATTGAGGTACCCAACGCGAAGACGCGCCTCGTTGCGCTGCGGGGAGTGTTGGAGTCGCGAGAGTATGAGCAAGCGGTGCGGGAGGCGGCGGTGCCGATCGCCCTAGGGCGAAAAGTCACGGGCAAGGCCGAGGTCCAAGACCTCGCACGGATGCCGCACCTCCTCATCGCAGGCGCCACTGGGGCCGGGAAGAGCGTGGCGATCAACAGCATCATCTGCGGCTTGTTGATGCAATTCTCTCCCGCGCAATTGCGATTGGTGTTAGTTGACCCAAAACGTGTGGAATTGACGAACTATGCAGCCATTCCTCACTTAGCGTTTTCACACGTGGTGACCGAACCGGACGAAATGGTGGGTGTACTGCGCGTGGTCATCACTGAGATGGAACGCCGCTACCGCCGTTTCGAGCAGACGAGCGAGCGCAACATCGCGTCCTACAACGCGAGCGATCCACCAGGCGGGCCGCTGCCTTACTGGGTCGTAGTGATTGATGAACTGGCCGATCTTATGATGGCGGCACCCGTCGAGGTGGAGCAGCAGTTGGTACGACTGGCTCAACTCGCGCGCGCGACGGGCATCTTTCTGGTGATCGCGACTCAACGACCATCGGTAGATGTGGTTACAGGATTGATCAAAGCCAACTTCCCTACGCGGATATCATTCGCGACTACTTCGCAAATAGATTCACGCGTGATCATCGACCAAGCAGGCGCGGAGAAGCTGCTAGGAAGAGGCGATATGCTGTTCCTCGCGACGGATTCATTCAAACCGCGCCGCGTCCAAGGGACTTATGTCTCTGATGAAGAGATTGAGCGCGTAGTTAAGTTTTGGACGCAAGGCCGGCACCAAGCCAGTGCGCCTCCCGCTCTGGACGAACAACTCCAAACTGCCGCTGCTCAAGCGAGCGCGGGCATTGAAGAGGTCGCTAACAGCTATGCACACGACGCTCTCTACGAGCAGGCGCGTGCGCTTGCAGCGGAGCACTCGCGCGTCTCAGCATCAATGCTGCAGCGCCGACTGCGGATCGGCTATCCAAGAGCAGCACGTCTGATCGACGCGCTCGAAGCGGAGGGGATCATCGGATCGGCCATAGGCGGACAGTCACGTGAGGTACTAGCGGTCGCTGAAGGCGAGGCACGCTGAGGCCACCAAGGACGCTAGCTAGCTCTAAGATGGGGTAGGAGCGCCTGATGATGCCACAAATTCTCCCAACTAAGCCTCAGTAGCGATGCGTACGCTCGCTGACGCGGTCGCGCGCTGGCGTACACCTAAACCCCAACCACCACGGCAAGGGGAAGAGGAAACGCTCTGCGTCTTCTGTGGTTCCGCTACGTCTGCCATGGAGAGCTACGCGACGCTGGGCGTGTGCTCTGTCTGTAACTACCATCACGCGATCTCAGCCTGGCAACGGATCAAAATCTTGGCGGACGGCGATAGCTTCCGCGAGATTCACGCTTCCATCACTTCGATCGACCCGCTCTCGTTTCCAGAGGGCAGCGACTATCGCGACGGCTTGCGCGAGGCGTTCCGCCGGACCCGGCTTCGCGAGGCAGCGATCACGGGTGTGTGCAAGATCCAAGGGCGACCGACAGTTCTCATCATCCTCGACTTCGGCTTCCTAGGCGGCAGCATGGGCGTGGTGGTGGGAGAGCGTGTGGCACAAGCCTTCGAGTATGCAAGAGGCCGAGGGCTACCCGTCGTGTCGGTGATCACCAGTAGCGGCACTCGAGTGCAGGAGGGGGTATTGGCGCTGATGCAGATGGCGAAGACGGCCGCTGCCGCCGACCAGCACAGTCGCCGTCGACTGCCGCACGTGACAATCCTTGGAAATCCATCGACCGGTGGGGTCTTTGCATCGTTCGCGAATCTGGCAGACGTAATCGTCGGCGAACCGGGTGCCTTAGTAGGACACGCGACGTTGCGGGATATGGAAGAGGCAGAGGGGGGGGGACTCCCACTCGGAACGCACACTGCAGAGTCACACCTGGCACATGGGTTGATCGACCAAGTAGTAGCGCGCGGACGGCAGCCAGACCTATTAGCGTCGCTCTTAGATCTGACGGCGCCACGGCCACGCCTCAAGATCAAACGAGGGTTGAAACTGCTCGCATGGCACCCGGCACACGCGATCAATCCCTGGCAGGAAGTCCAACTCGCTCGACAGGAGGGCCGGCCCGGGGCCTTGGATTATATCGGGCGGATCGCGGATACATTCGTCGAGCTGCGCGGTGATCGCGAAGCTGGCGACGACCCAAGCGTGATCACGGGCCTAGCCGACCTTGGCGGGCAGGCTGTGGTGCTGATCGGACAAGAGCGCTCCCGCTTCAAGAAGCGTCAGCCACCGCTCATCCGGCCGGAAGGTTTTCGCAAAAGCCTTCGCGCCATGCGGCTGGCGCAGAAGTTCCAACTACCCCTCGTCACGTTGGTAGATAGTCAGGGATCCGATCCAAGCCGTGACGCTGAAGAGCATGGGCTGGGCCATGCGATCGCGGAGAATCTTGCCATGCTGGCAGGTCTGCGGACGCCAGTTGTCGCAGCAATCATTGGCGAAGGAGGCGGCTCCGGGGCGCTTGCGTTTGCAATTGCAGACCGGGTGCTGATGCTAGAGCACGCCATCTTCTCGGTTGCATCACCTGAACGCGCAGCGGCGATCCTCTACCGCGATCAAAGCCGGGCAGAGCGTCTGGCCAAAGCGCTCCGCCTCACAGCTGCTGACGCGCTGGAGTTGGGTGTCGTAGATCAGGTTATCCGTGAGCCGCGGGGGGGAGCGCATGAGGATCACGACGCGGCGGCAGCACAGCTTGCCTCAGCCGTCCGGGAAGCACTCAGCGACTTGAGTAACGTGTCCGTGCGCAAACTGGTACGGCAACGCTACCAGCGCTATCGCAAGATCGGAATTTACCAGAGCTTTTTCCAAGTCAGCCTGCGCCGCAATCTCGCCGACTTGCAGGACGATATGCGCAATCGATTTTCTCAAGCCTTTCGCAAGGGGACGCGCAGTCCACGCGATCGGGATGAAGAGACCCCCGGCATCGCCTTTGAGTAAAAAAGCTGAATGCAGCTAAAGACTGCTGAGTCTAAGGGACCAGTTAGTCGATCGCTGTACTGGCCTGCGGTGCTTGAGGAAGCGTGAAGGGCGTAAACCGAGTGTCATCGGTCCATTCGAGTTGGTAAAGGTGTTCCCGCCCGGGAAGCCCGCGCAGGCGCCTCATGCCTCGGTCTACCCAGCGATCTTCCGGCACAAGCGCGGCGACTTCTTCCTGTATCCGCGCTGAAAGCCAGATCTCCTCACCCAAGCTCTTGCCCAAAATTCGCTCGGCAACGTTCACTGTGCGGCCGAGAATGTCACCGCCCCAACGCAACATCACATCGCCTGTATGCATACCGATACGCACGCGCACGGGCCAGTCGGAACGCTGACTCATCCGCGCGCTGACGGCACGCTGCACACTAACTGCACAGAGCACAGCATCCAGTGCTTCCGCGAAAGCGACGAGGAAGCCATCACCAGTACTTTTAACTTCAAAGCCAGCGTAGCGGTCAATGGCAGTGCGAATGAGGCGATTGTGCTCGTCAACAAGCTGCGCCCAGAACGCGTCGCCAAGGCGCTCGTTCAAGCGAACCGAGTCTTCGATATCAGTAAAAAGAACGGTGAGCGAGCGGCCTCCGGCAGGGACAAGGGTTGCACTCAAGGCCGAGCCGTCCCTAGGACAAAAGGCCGATCCCTCTGGCGCTTCCTCACCGCAGAAAGGGCAGCTGTGAAGTGCGTGCCCCTGTGCGTCCGGTAAGAGCCAGCCAGGCGTGCGAGGCCGTCGCGGCCGAGTGTCGCCCACAGTACTCACGAAGGCCCTCGACCGGTCCGCGCCGCTTGTTCTGACGCGCAGGTACTGCCCAATCGCATCACTCTACGAATCTCACCGTGGCGAGTCAGCGTCTAGGTGTCCCTTATTCGCCTAAACATTCTGTCAAGTTCCCGCGTGCCCGCCTGTTCCCTCATGTTTGATCAAGCGCCGTCCGCGCCGACCATAAGAATCCGAAACCCACTCGGTGAGATCGGCCTCATTTCCTAAGAGTTCGCGGCGCAGCTCAATGATCTGATCGCGTAGAAGCGCCGCGCGCTCGAACTCAAGAGCCTTCGAGGCTTGCTGCATTTGCTTTTCAAGGCCTTTAACCAGCCGGGTGATCTCATCTCTGGGAATGCCAGTTGTGTCGACTGGCGTGCTGACATCGTAAGTAGTACGCTCCTCTGCCACTTGCCTCACTTGATCTGTTATGTCCCGTATGGCCTTACTGATGCTAACCGGCGAGATGCCGTGCTCTTCGTTATAGGCGCGCTGGATGCTGCGGCGCCGATCGGTCTCATTGATTGCGGCGCGCATCGAGTCCGTGATCGTATCGGCGTACATGATCACATGCCCGTTCACGTGGCGGGCGGCGCGACCGATGGTCTGGATCAGCGAGTTTTCGTTACGGAGGTACCCCTCTTTGTCGGCGTCCAGAATCGCGACCAAACTCACTTCAGGGAGATCCAAGCCCTCCCGCAGGAGATTGATCCCGACCACGCAGTCAAACACACCGAGCCGGAGGTCCCGGAGGATCTCTACACGCTGGAATGTGTCTTGTTCACTGTGAAGGTGGTGCGTCTTGATGCCCAGCTCGCGCAGATAATCGGCTAAGTCCTCGGCCATCTTCTTGGTCAGCGTGGTGACCAAGGCGCGCTCGCCATGCTCGACGCGCTGATGAATCTCGTCGAGCAAGTCATCGATCTGGCCTTCCGTTTTACGAACCTCCACCGCAGGGTCGAGGAGTCCCGTGGGACGGATCACTTGCTCCACGATCTGGATGGAATCGCCGCGCTCATAGTTCCCCGGTGTAGCGGAGACATAGATCACTTGATCGATGTGGGCGTTGAACTCCTCGAAACTGAGTGGCCGGTTGTCGACGGCGGAAGGGAGGCGGAAGCCATGGTCGATGAGTGTCTGCTTGCGACTGATGTCGCCGAAGTACATACCGCGCACCTGCGGCAGAGCCATGTGACTCTCGTCGATAAAGAGCAACCAGCGGTCTGGGAAGTAGTCGAGCAGGGTCCAGGGTGGGCTGCCGGCAGCCCGCCGGGCGAGGTGACGCGAGTAATTCTCGATACCGGAACAATAGCCGGTCTCGCGCAGCGTCTCGATGTCGAAGCGGGTGCGCTCCTCAAGTCTCGCTGCCTCGAGAATACGGGCCTCGCCGCGGAGCACCTCGAGGCGCTGGGCTAATTCTGTCTCAATATCACGCATGGAGACCTCAAGCCGCGCAGCGGAGGTAACGAAGTGTTTTGCAGGGTAGATGTCGACCCGATCGCGCTCGGCTAGGACTTCCCCAGTAAGAGGATCGAGCTCCACGATGCGCTCTACTCGGTCGTCCCAAAAGTCAACGCGCACCGCCAGCTCCTCATACGAAGGCTGGATAGTGAGGGAGTCACCGCGGATGCGGAACTTATTCCGGCTAATGGTCATCTCATCGCGTTCGTACTGGACATCAACGAGATGGCGGAGGACACGCCGCCGCTCAACGCTTTCGCCGACTTGCAGCGTCAGCACAAGCGATTGGTACTCTTCGGGCTCGCCGAGGCCGTAGATGCAGGAAACCGACGCAACGATGACGACATCCCCCCGTTCGAAGAGGGCGCGAGTCGCGGCGTGGCGCAGCTTGTCGATCTCGTCGTTGATCGCCGCGTCTTTGGCGATGTACGTGTCTGTGCGCGGAATATAGGCCTCGGGCTGATAGTAATCGTAGTAGGAAACGAAGTACTCAACCGCGCTATTGGGCAAGTACTCCTTGAACTCACTGGCGAGCTGCGCAGCGAGCGTTTTGTTGGGTGCAAGAACCAGTGCGGGACGGTTCACGGCCGCGATCACGTTCGCCATGGTGAAGGTTTTGCCAGATCCGGTAACGCCCAACAACGTCTGAGCACGATCGCCGCGCTGGATGTTCTTTACGAGCGCAGCGATCGCCGCCGGTTGATCACCGGTGGGAATGTGGTCGCCGCCGATTTCGAAACGCTGCAGCACGAACTCCTGAGTGAAGGAGCATTACAGCGGCGGCCGATCAGATAATGGCTCGTCGCTGTCGCATCAACCGTCGACAGCGACGCGACAGTTGCGTCCTGTCATCTCAGCAGCATAGTAGGGTCTCATCAACCATCCGCATCTATCCCGCCGCTCTTACCCGAAGCCAAGCTCGCACTCGGAAGGTGCGCTGACCAAGCGAGCATGGTTGACTCAACCGTCGCCGGCCCAGCGCAGCGCCTACTCAGTAGCTACCGCACTCTCTCACGATCACCTGCGCCTCTGCTCGTCGCTTGGAGGAGAGGCAGGCCCACTTTCAGCCAGCCAATCGGCTCAGGCCTTCTCTGCCAAGAGATCAAAAACGGCACGCAGGACGGTCGCGGTGTCTGCCGCCGACACTTCCGAGTCAGGCTTCGACAGAGTAGCGGCGGCCTCGCCGACCCAAGCCTTGGCCTCCCGGCGCCCATAACCGAGAGCAACGAGAGCTTCGATCGCGTCGTTCAGAGCACGCTCGCGTTCGGGCGCATGGGGTTTAACAAGGCCAGGGTAGTGCTCATCGACTAGAAGGGCTTCTTCGAGCACTTTCCCCTTGAGCTCGGCGACGATCTGCTCGGCTTGCCGCGCGCCGATGCCAGGCAGCCGACGCAGCGCTGCCTTGTCTTCATCTTCGATCCAACGAGCGATAGTTGAGATGGAGGTCGCCAAAGCGCGGCGTGCCGCGGCCACTCCCATCCTGCGGACACGCATGAACTTTCGAAAGAACTCGCGCTCCGTCGGGCGTAGAAAGCCCACCAGCATTGGCGTCGGGTTGCGGTCGGGCACGTGGTAGTAGATGAAGAGTTCCAGCGTGTCGGGACGAGGATCGAGCGCCCGCCAAGCGTAGGCAGGTAAGAGGACCTCATAGGAGAGACCACCGACATCGATCTCAACACTTTGAGCGTTCGGATCCCAGGAGCGGGCGCGCCCGCGAATTCGCGATATCACGACTGGTCAGTCATGGTTGCGACGCAACGGTCACAGCCAAACGCTGGCTCAGCAGGTGGCAATAGGCGACGGCGAGTGCATCTGCGGCATCAGACGGTCGAGGAAGCTCCGGGAGCGCCAATTCCATGTAAAGCAGCTGCGCCACCGCTGCCTTCTCCGCACCGCCGTCGCCAGTAACGCGGTGCTTGATCTCGCGAGGCGCGTATTCCGCTACTTCCAGCCCATGACAAGCAGCGGCGATGAAGGCCGCTGCTTGCGCCTGGCCCAGTGCCATCGCCGCCCGGACATCCTCTTTGACGAAGGGCCGCTCCACGGCAACGACATGCGGCTGCTGCGACCGGATGGCTGTGCTGAGGCCCTCTAAGATCTCACCGAGCCGCTGCGCCACGGATGCGCTTCGTGTCGGTTTGATCAGCCCCCATCGCGCCTCAAAGCGCTGTCCTTCTTGTGCAACGAGGGCCCAGCCCGTGGCCTGCAAGCCAGGGTCTACCCCGAACACGCGAAGAGCCGAACTCACCGAAAAAGCCGTCCCAGGCCGCGCCCTGTGAGTCGACCCGCAGCGCGCCGCCCTATCCGCCGGCCTACCCGACCTCGCCGAACAGCCTGGACATCCCCCAGTAATGCGGCGAGCAGGTAGAGGCAACTACGGAATCCAGTCATGCCACTCCTCTATCACTGCCTTGATGGATTGAGACACGTTCGGAGCAAGTGCAGGGAACTCTCCGAACCAGGAAGCCATTCCACATACGTTACCCTGCGCGGCTTGCTCGGCATTCTTCAATGCCTCCCTTCCCACACGCCGACATCAATCCGCCGAGCAAGCTTCTACCCATAGAGATCGGGGTCGAGCACATAAATAGGAGGTGCATGCTGTGTTGCTCAAAGTTCGGCCAACACGGATTCGGGAATGTCGGCGTTGCTGTGAACGGACTGGATATCGTCGAGCTCTTCCAGCTGCTCGACCAAACGGATCAGCGCGCGCGCATCTGCCTCTTCCAGAGCGATCTGGTTGAGCGGCCGCATGACAGTCGCGGTGGACGCGACCGCAACCCCGGCTCCACTCATGCCATGACGGACGGATTCAAGATCGGTGGGAGTGGTGCGTACTTCGATCAGTGTCTCATCGATCGTGACGTCAGCCGCACCAGCATCGATCGCCTCTAGCGCCACGCTGTCGGCGTCGACACCTTCTGCGAGATCGACGACAACGACGCCACAGGGCTCAAAGGCCCAAGCAACGCTGCCAGCTGCACCCAAATTGCCGTTGTGCTTGGTCAGCGCTGCACGAACGTCAGCAGCTGTCCGGTTACGGTTGTCGGTGAGCGCGTCGATAAGGAGAGCAACGCCACCAGGGCCATAGGCCTCATAGCGAATCTCCTCCCAGTCTTCGCCGCTCCCCGCACCTGCTGCGCGGGCCAGCGCCCGTTCAATGGTGCCTTTGGGCATGTTAGCTTGCTTGGCTCGCGCGAGGGCGAGCCGCAGTGAGGAGTTGTCGTTAGGATTAGAGCCGCCTCGACGGGTGGCTGCTTGGATCTCGCGGCCGATCTTGGTAAAGAGCTTGCCGCGTTTCGCGTCTGCGACGCCCTTCTGGCGCTTGATCTGGGACCACTTAGAATGACCGGCCACGCCCTCGCCTCCGCGCGCAGTCGCACGAACGTTCGAATCTTACCACGCAGGCTCCGGCTGTCCCTGAGCGTTACGCGAGAGGGACAGCTTCTTCCTGCACGCCTAGCCAAGTGTTATCGATCAGGCGCGCGCCGCCGACTCGTACTGCCAGCGACAGAAGTGCCGTCGTTTGGACGTGCTCGATCTCGCGCAACGTGGGGAGTTCGGCGCAGGAGATGTATTCCGTTCGTAGCAGGGGCTCCCGCTCCAAAGCCGTAGCAACAGCACCGCGCAGCGCGGCGGCGGCACGCTCTCCGTCCGCAAAGCGTGCTTCAGCGCGTCGAAGGCCACGGGAAATGGCGCGCGCAGCTTCTCGCTCTTCCGATGCGAGATACAGGTTGCGGCTGCTCATTGCCATCCCGTCCGCTTCGCGCACTGTAGCGACAGGAACGATCTGGACATCGATATCCAAGTCGCGCACGCATTTCGCGATGACGAGAAGCTGTTGCGCATCTTTCATGCCGAAGTAGGCACGGGTCGGCTGCAGAATGAAAAATAACTTGCTCACCACGGTGGTAACGCCAGCGAAGTGGCCGGGACGGGCGGCACCCTCCAATACGGCAGTGAGTGGCCCGTGCACTTCGACTTTAGTAGCGAATCCATCCGGGTAGATCTCGTCGACTTGAGGGAGGAAAAGGGTCTCGATCCCGATCTTTGCGAGCTTGGCACTGTCGCTTTCCAAGTCTCGGGGATAGCGGTCGAGGTCGTCGCTGGCACTGAACTGGAGTGGGTTTACGAAGATGGAGGCAGCGACATGATCGTTCTCGCCGCGGGCCCGGCGCGCGAGAGTGAGGTGACCCTCGTGCAGAGCGCCCATAGTAGGAACGAGGCCAAGGGACCCTTTGAGATCACGCCGCCAAGCGCGTACATCCGCGGCTGTCCTAAGTATCTGCACAGATGCCGTTATCGTGAATCAGCGGCTTCAGTGACGAGTGAGCGACCTACCAATCGAAGGGGCCAACACCGGTAACGCCTGTGCCTTCGCCGGTCAGGTGACGGAGTTCCTCAAGAGCATCTTGGTCAAGCTCGAAGGCGTGGTCGAGTGTGGGGAAAGAACCATCGACCACTTCACGCTGGTAGCTGGCTAGAGCGTTGCGAGCACCTTCAGCAAGTTTCGCGTAGTGCTTCGTGTGCCGCGGCAGGAAATCCGGCAGCAAGCCGAGCATGTCGTGCCAAACCTGGATCTGACCGTCGCAGCCGGGCCCGGCACCGATGCCGATAGTAGGGATAGCAAGGCGTTCGCTGATTAGCGCGGCGACCGGAGAGGGGATGCCCTCCAGGACGATGCTGAAGCAACCAGCGGCCTCCAACGCCAAGCCATCGTTGAGGAGCTTGACCGCAGCGGCAGCGGTCTTGCCCTGGACTTTGTGGCCGCCCAGTTGATTCACAGATTGGGGGGTGAGACCGATATGACCCATGACTGGGATGCCGACATCGACAAGGCGAGTGGCCGTCGAGGCGATGTGGGCGCCACCCTCGAGTTTCACAGCAGTCGCTTCCCCCTCCTGCATAAGGCGAGTGGCGCTGCGGATAGCGTCCTCGGGAGCAGCTTGGTAGGAGCCGAATGGCAAGTCCGCCACCACGAAAGCACGCTCAGTACCCCGTACAACCGCCTTCGTATGGTGGACGATCTCATCGAGGATGACCGGTACCGTGCTCTGATAGCCGAGCACGGTTGTGCCCAACGAGTCGCCGACTAGTACGCCCGGGATACCAACTTCATCGACTAACCGGGCCGATGGATAGTCGTAGCAAGTGACGAGGGCAAAGCGCTCACCACGCTGCTTCATCGCCTTGAGAGAATGTACAGAGCGCCGGCCCATGGCAGCTTCCTTTCGCCTGCGCCCGCTCAGGGTCGCAGCGCTGGAATGTTAGCCCCGGCAGCACACAAATGCCCGCAGGTGGAGGTGGCGTCTCTAGTGAGCGCTCACCGCCGCGCGAGGCGGTCGGCTGCAATCCCAGGCTAGGAAGCATACGAGCAGGTTGTCAACGACTCGTGCCATCAAGTATGTCGGGCCCACTCGTGGGCAGTGGGAACGTCACCCAACGCAGCGGCGGTAGTGACACCCCGTTGAATCGCCAGCGAGATCGTCTCGGCGGCCATCATACCCAGGAGCGCGATACGGTTGAGGGTCATCGGCGTGTGGTCGCCGCCGGTTGCCAACACGAAAATACTATCGCCATCCAGAGGCGTGTGTGCGGGACGGATGGCGCGCCCGAGACCATCGTCGGCCATGATCGCGAGACGCGTCGCCTGCGCCTTGTCGAGGCGAGCGTTGGTAGCGACGACAGCGATAGTCGTGTTAATGGGCTCTTCAGGGGCGGGCCCTCTACTGGCCGAATCCAGATTGATGCCAGTCGCACTAACGTCGCGGACCGCGTTCTGAGCCATGAGGTCCACAGCAACGCACATCTCTCCCGGCCGCTGGCCGCGGGGGGCTGCGATCAACTGGCCGTTGGTGTCGTAGACATCGCCGATGCAGTTCACAGCGGCGAGCGCCCCCACAATGAGCCCAGACGTGTGAGCCATCGCAGCGCTACCGATCCCCCCTTTGAGCGATGTCTGCACTCCGCCTGTCTTCGCAATTGTGCAGCCGACGCCGGCGCCGATACTCCCTTGGGGTACAGCGCCGACCCGCGCTCCTTCCGTGGCACTGCGTCCCGCAGCAGCGTCTGGGAAAGCCTCGGCTGAACCGATACGCAGATCGAAGAGGACGGCCCCAAGCACGATCGGGATGCGTGGCACGCCGACCGCGAGCGCCAGCCCAATCCCACGATCGCGTAGAGCCTCACGCACCCCCGTGGCCGCGGCGAGTCCGAAGGCGCTGCCACCCGTGAGGAGTACGGCGTGGGCACGCGAGATCGTGTTCTCAGGCTTGAGTATTTCCGTTTCGATCGATCCGGGTGCGCCCCCTAACGAGCAGTAGCCCGGGACGGCCCCCCGATCACACCGCACCACTGTGCAGCCTGTGATTCCTGTGGTGTCGCTCCAATGCCCGACGCGAATGCCGGGGACAGCGGTGATGGCATCGGGGCTGGCAGGGCTCAGCACGCTAGAAGGGAGGTGCGTCGAGGGACCACTTGGCCCAACCGCCGGAGACTTCAAGCGAGGTGCCAGTAACGTTGCGCGCAGCATCCGAGAGCAAATAAACGACGGCGCCTGCGGTCTCATCCGGCTGGGCGAAACGGCGCATCGCCGTGTGCATTTCGGTGCGCTCGACGTACCAGGCAGGGAGTTTGCTTGTGAAATCGCTCGCCACCCAGCCAGGTGCCACGCAGTTGACGCGAATTGGCTTGGCAGGCGCATGCGCCCACTCCGCAGCGAAGCTCTTGGCCATCGCTTCGACCGCGCCGCGGGTCATCGCATAGGCGGAAAGCCGCGCCGCACCCGTATAGGCGAGCACCGACGAAACGATGACGATCGCCCCGCCCATTCCACGCTTCAGCCAGCGCCGCGCGACAGCGGTAGTGAGGAAGAACGTGCCGCGTTGGTTGACCCGGACCATCTCATCGAAATGCGCGGGCGTCAGTGTTTCAGCACGGGCGAAGCTGGGGCTGACACCGGCGACGCTGACGAATCCGGTGAGGGCGCCTACTTCTGCTTCCACACGGTTCAGGAGATTGTCATGGTCCTTGATGGCGCCGGCATCGGCCGGGTAGGCAAAGGCGCGCCCGCCAGCAGTGTTGATCGTCTCTGCGGCCGTCTCAACTTGCTCCACGGTGCGCGCAGTGAGCGCAACAGTCGCGCCAGCCGTTGCGATCAGCTTGGCACACTCGAATCCGATCCCGCGGCCGGCGCCGCT
Organism: Dehalococcoidia bacterium; assembly: GCA_965220315.1. Taxonomy (GTDB): domain Bacteria; phylum Chloroflexota; class Dehalococcoidia; order Bin125; family Bin125; genus JAPOXK01. The sequence continues at coordinate 819,955 of CBDCPP010000001.1, read as the reverse complement.
GACTAATACGATTTGGCCTTCCAGGGAAAACGGATTCTCAGGCATCGAGAAGTAGTGTATGGCAGCGTGACTTCAAAAACGGAGGTTAGGATCGCGATCTGCCGCACTCGTCACCGCGGAGGCGTAGATAGAGCCAGATCAGATCGCGCGAGGCTTGGCTGATTGTCCCAACGGCAAGCGCGAATTGTTCGATCTGCTTCTCGTCGATAGCGAGAGCGTGCGTCGCGATGTGGTGTCGCTTCTCTTCCAGCACCATTAGCGCCACTTGATCGGGGTTCATGGAGCGGTCTGGAAGCCACTCCAGCGTGTTGGTTAGGGTCGAGGATCGCTCCAGCCCATCGGCGAGCAGAAGCAGCGTCTGTTGTTCCGCCTTCGTAGCGCGCTGCAGCCCTTCCATGACGGACGCCAGGGCAGCACATAGCTGGCGGTAGTCGCTCTTGGAGAGGCCATCTTGCGCCGTGTCGATATCAGTGCGGGTGGGGAGGCCGAGACCTCGCAGGATTTGGTCAGGCGAACGGTCCAGGATGGCGCGATTGAAGGCAGCGACGGAGCGCGTTGTGAAGCGGTGAGCCATAAAGCTCGCAAGGACGGGAGTTCTGCGCCGCCCGCGGAGGGCAGTGAACAGCGCCATGAGGCTAGCCACAGCGTCGAAGTATTCCTCAACGATGCGTATGCCAAGGATCTTGCGATGATCGGGCGGCGCGAGAACCAACTCGCGGAAGAGCGCTTCAGAGACGACGCGTGCCGCAGTAGCGCCAAAGCGAGCGTAGTTCTCCAGAAATGGAAGTTCGAGACCATCAAGGTAGGCGCGGAACTGGCGGTCAAGCGCGATCTCGTCGCTGGGATCAACGAGCGGAGACTGGGAAACGTTGCGCGCGTGGAAGTTGGCCATCATGCGCGCTCCCTCATCGCCACAGTGTAGAACGCGTGAGCGGCGTCAGACGCGCGCGGTTCCACGCGCGCCTTTGCGGAGCTTCCGTTTTGGCTTGCGCCTCACTTGGCGCGCGGGCTGGCATCGGGGGCACCAATGCGAGGCGCGCCCACCGACGACGGTGCGCTGAATCGTGCCGCCGCAAGCGTCGCAGGGATGGCCAGTGCGACGGAAAACGCGCACAAAATGCTGCTGGTTGCCGTGCTTACCGTCAGCGTCCGTGTAGTCGCGAAACGAGGCGCCGCGGTGGGCAATCCCCTCGCGCAGCGTCTGCTCAATGGCGGTATGGAGGCGTACGCACTCCTCAGCGCGTAGCGCCCCTGCGGGAACGGAGGGGTGGAGCCCGGCTAGGAAGAGCGACTCGTCCACATAGATGTTGCCGAGGCCGGCGACACGGCGCTGATCGAGGAGAACGGACTTGAGGGGCGCTCGACGCCCCGCAACCACGGTAGCGAGCACTTCTTCGGTGAAAGCGGACGTGAGTGGCTCCGGGCCGAGCCTGCTGGTGACAGCGGTGACATCATCGACAACTTCGAAGGTGCCGAACTTGCGGATATCCGCAAAGCGCAGCTCGGTTCCATCACTGAGTGGGACGACGGCACGGACGAAATCGTCTGGCGGGGCGTCCGGGGTCCGGTGGCGCAGTGAACCCGTCATGCGCAGGTGTACGACCCAACTGGCGCCGTCGTCGAGGTGGAAGAGCAGATATTTGCCCGCACGGCCCACGGAGTCGATGCGGCGGCCGTTGAGCCGATCGCGCAATTGCTTTTGGGACACGCCCAAGAGAAGGCGGCTGGCACCGCGCTTGACGTGGAGACCGATGATACGCCGGCCTGCGACGTGTGGACCAAGGTCGCGACGGATGGTCTCGACCTCAGGAAGCTCGGGCATGCCGGCGGGCTAAGGCTCGATGCCGCGGTAGGCGGTTGGACCAGGAGCGTAGGCGTCGCGGAGAGTCTCTTCGGGGAAGAAGTCGGGGGGCACGTCTTCAGCAACGTGCTCATACAGGGCCGCCTTAAAGATGCCCTCCAACGTCGAGACGATCGTGAAGACGAGTCCGATCAGAGCGACACCCACAACGATCGCAGCGACCGGCGAGATAGCAGCCAAAGCCACGATCGGGATCGCTACGAGGATGCCAGCAATGATGTAAATGATCCCGAAGCCAAAGCTGGCGACGAGCTGCTCACCCCAGGTGCGCTTGAAATAGCCGCCGGATCGCTTGATGGCCTCAATCGGACCCACTCCTTCAATGATCAGCACGGGCAACACGAAAAAGGTGAGGTAGCTCCAAGCAGCGCCGACCAAGCCGATCAAGATATCCGTAATGAAGCTGCGGCTTTGGCTGCGCGCGTACTGCAGCAGCATCCAGACGATGACGGCGATCAAAGTCCAAGCGAGCAGCTGCGGGAGGCGGCGGTTAACGGCAGCGAAACCCGTCCAGACGTTGGGGTCGCCACCGCGCAGGCGATGACGAGCGGCCGCGATCAAGGCACCGTTGTTGTACATGACGATAAAAAAGCCAAGGTAGAGTGCGGCGAAACCGATGATAAGGTCGCCAGCGTTAATCTCCGCCTGACCCGAGCTATCCAATCGATCGAAGGTGCCGATCTGCGAGAAGATGCCGGCCGTCACCCCGGCGATGATCGCGACACCGACCGCCGACATGATGGGGAAAAAGAGCAGTTCCTTGTCCTTCTGCAGGACACTCCAGGAGACTTTAATGAGGTTCCAAGTGTTGCCGAAGGTGCGAAACACGATGCTCAAATCGTAGCACGCGAACAGTTAAGCCAAGTGATAGGGCTTCATATCGCCCCAGGTGGAGCCAATTTTCAGATCGATCTTGAGCGGAACGATCATCTCGATCGCATTGGGCATGATCGCTTGCAACAGCGCGGCGATCTCGGGCACTTCAGCCTCGGGGAGATCAAAGATAAGTTCGTCATGGACGGACAGGACCATACGGCATGCCGCTTTGCGCTCGGCGAGGGCGGCAGCGATCTGGAGCATGGCACGCTTAATGACGTCGGCGCCGGTGCCTTGTACAGGCATGTTGACGGCGACGCGCTCGGCAGCCGCGCGGACTTGGAAGTTGGGCGAACGGATTTCTGGGATGTACCGTCGCCGGCCGAGTAGTGTCTCAGCGTAGCCGTGCTCTTTGGTGGAAACCTTGGTCTCCTCCAGCCATTCGGCCACGCGCGCAAAGCGGCCGAAATAAGCATCGATAAAGCCACGGGCCTCCTTGCGACCCATGCCAGAACGCTGGGCAAGGCCAAAGTCTGTGAGACCGTAGATCACACCGAAGTTCATCATTTTGGCGATCCGACGCATCTCCGGGGTGATGGTTGCGGGGTCGACACCGTAGGTGGCGGCGGCAGTAGCAGCGTGGATGTCCTCGTCGCGGTGGAAAGCTTCGATCAGGTGCGCATCCTCAGAGAGCTGCGCGAGCACGCGCAGCTCGATCTGGGAGTAATCAGCGGCGAGAAAGACCGCATCATCGCCATTTCGAGGAACAAAGGCACGACGGATTGCGCGGCCGGTCTCCGTGCGGACAGGAATGTTCTGGAGGTTTGGATTCTCCGACGAGAGCCGCCCCGTAGCAGCGACGGCCTGATTGTAGTCAGTATGGATGCGGGTGCTGACAGGGTGAACAAGCGCGGGGAGAGTATCAATATAGGTCGACTTGAGTTTGCTGACCTCGCGGTATTGCAGGATCTGTTCGACGATCGGATGGAGGCCGATCAGGCGTTCGAGCGCGCGCGCGTCGGTGCTGTAGCCATGTGTGACTTTTCGGCTCTTCGGTAGCCCAAGTTCATTTTCATTAAAGAGGATCTGACTGAGCTGCTTAGGCGAGCCGATATTGAACTCTTGGTCAGCGGATTTGTATATCGCCCGCTGGTGCTGCTCGATCTCTTTCTCCAGCTCAGCAGCCATCGCTCTGATCGCGTCGACATCCAGCGCAATGCCGAATAGCTCCATGTCCGCCAACACAGCGCTGAGCGGCAGCTCCATCTCGGTATAAAGTCGACGAATCTGAGGCTCCTCGTCGAAGCGCGAGGCGAAGTCGGCTTGAAGACGGAGCGTGAAATCAGCGTCCCGGCAGCCATAGTCCGCCGCCGCCGCCGCAGGCGCTTCGCAGAGGGAGATCTGCTTCTGGCCAGTGCCGAGAAGGTTTGTCAGCGGTGGGATCTCGCATGCGAAACGCTCCAGCACTAGCGCGCGCAGGGCCACCGAGGGTTCGCCTAAAAGGTAGGCGCCCAGCATGGTGTCGTCCTGGACGCCCCGGAGCGTGACACCGCATCGCTGCAGGAGCTTGGTGGCGAATTTGGCGTTGTGAAACACCTTAGGACGCGACGCGTCCTCGAATAGCGGCCTGAGAAGCTCGAGCGCATCTCTGGGGGCAAGTTGGGGCTCACCGTCAGCGGCGTGGGCGACCGGGATATAGACGGCTTCGCCGGGCCTATCCGCGATTGCATAGCCAGCGATCTCGGCCCGCATCGCGTCCTCACCGGCAGCGGCGATACTAACGGCGATCAAGGGCGCGTTGGCAGTGGTATCGAGCCAAGTGTGCAGCTCTTCAGTAGAGCGCAGCACTGTGTAGTCGGTGGCGACCTCCTCTGTGCGACGTGACGCTGTGCCTTTTCGGGGACCAGCCTCTGGCAAACGATTGATGAGGCTGCGGAACTCGAGGTCACGGAAAAGCTCAATGACAGCGCCGCGGTCGTAGTCCTGCAGCTCGGTATCATCGACATCTAACTGTACGGGCACATCGTGGCGGATGGTCGCCATCTTTTTCGAGTGGAATGCGATTGCGCGATTTTCGGTTAGGGCCTTTTGCGCCCGTGCCGGCGTCACTTCGTCGAGATGGTCGTAGATCGCTTCGATCGTCGGATACTGGTTAAGAAGCTTAACGGCGGTCTTCTCGCCGATACCCGGAACACCAGGGATGTTGTCCGAGGCATCGCCCTTGAGGCCCTTGAAGTCAATTATTTGCGGCGGGTCGATGCCATAGCGATCACGGACGCACTCCGCACTGTCGTAAAGCACCGTGTCGCGTTGGTAGGGCCGATACATGAACACATTGATACCGGGGCGGACGAGTTGGAGCAGGTCACTGTCGAGAGTGGCGATCCAGGTCTCGATACCCGCCGCCGTGCTCTGATCGGCGAGGGTGGCGAGCACATCATCTGCCTCGAAACCCGAGACTTCGTAGATTGGGATGTTGAACGCCTTGATGACGTCAACGGTCCGCTCGATCTGGGGGGGAAGGTCGTCCGGGGTCTCTTTACGGTGCGCCTTATAGGTCGCGTCGGCTTCGTGGCGGAAGGTGGGGCCTGGCGGGTCCATGGCCACGGCAAGATGCGTCGGGTGGAGCTCATCAATGACGCGCAGAAGCGTGTTGGTAAAGCCGTAGACTGCCGTAACGGTTTCCCCCGTGCGCTGGACGATCAGTGGCTCGCGGACGGCGAAGTAGGCTCGGTAGATGATGCCGTGGCCATCAAGGATGACAAGCCTATCCGCGCTCTGCTTCTTAGAAGTCAGCACCATCGCTGCCGACTCTTTCGAGGCCGCGTTGTCGCCCTGGGAAAGCCGGTGGCTTGCGGCTGAAGGCCTTCGCCGTGGTGTTACGTGGTGTTGCGGCCCTAGCAGAGATCACATGCGAAGTATACGGGCAGGAGGGCAGGCTCCGCGTTGCGCGCCTGTGCTCGCTTAAGCGTGACAGAGTACGACCGCAGGCCGATGGTAGGCTCGTGTTCTGAGACCGCCATTCGCTAGGTGCAAGGAGTGCCTGTGCCGCTGGACCGGATCGTCGTTCGTGGCGCTCGCGAGCACAATCTCAAGAACATTGATGTCACGATCCCACGCAACCAGATTGTGGTGATCACAGGCATCTCGGGATCTGGTAAGTCCTCGCTGGCATTCGACACGATCTACGCGGAGGGGCAGCGGCGCTACGTCGAGTCGCTCTCAGCGTATGCGCGGCAGTTCCTAGGACAGATGGAAAAGCCCGATGTCGACTATATTGAGGGGCTATCCCCCGCGATCTCGATCGACCAGAAGTCGCGTAGTCACAATCCCCGCTCTACGGTCGGCACAGTCACAGAGATTTACGACTACTTGCGGCTGCTGTTCGCGCGGGCCGGACAGCCACACTGTCCCAAGTGCGGCAAGCCGATCGCACGACAGACGGTCCAGCAGATGGTCGACAGCATCCTGGATCTAGCATCCGGCAGTCGCCTATTGGTACTCGCACCCGTAGTCAAAGACCGTAAGGGAGAGCACGCCCAGGTCTTCACAAGCGCCCGCCAAAGTGGGTTTGTGCGAGTGCGGGTAGACGGGGAGGTGCAGTCGCTCGACGAGGAGATCTCCCTGGTGAAGAATCGCCGCCACACGATCGATATCGTGGTCGATCGTGTCGTGCTACCGGCGGTCGGGAATGAGGAAGCGCGCACGGCACTTGCCGGACGCTTGGCCGACAGCGTCGAGCAGGCACTGCGGCTGGGTGGAGGCTCGATGCAGATCGCAGTAGTGGGGGGTGAGGAGCGGCTCTTTTCGGAGGCGCTCGCCTGCCCCGATGATGGCTACTCGCTCGGCGAGATCGCGCCGCGTAACTTTTCCTTCAACAGTCCGCACGGCGCTTGTCGCGATTGCACCGGCCTAGGGCAGCAGATGGAGGTTGACCCCGAGCTTGTTATCCCGAACCACGACCTCTCGATCAGCGAAGGTGCGATTGTGCCCTGGACACGAGCAGCAACGACCACAGCTTGGTATGGCCGACTTTTGGAGGCGGTAGGCGAGGCTTACGGCTTCGACTTGAAAACCTCGATCGCCGAACTGTCCGTCGACGCGCTTGACGTGATTCTGTACGGCTCCGATGAAGAGATCGAGGTGCGCTACCGGAGTCAGGCGGGCCGTAGCCATCGCTACAAGACGGCCTACGAGGGTGTCGTGCCCAACCTAATGCGACGGTATGGGGAGACCGATTCCGAGTGGCAACGGAGCGAGATAGCGCGCTATATGACAGCAGTGCCTTGCCCGGCCTGCCAAGGAGCACGTCTGCGGCCTGAGACGCTCGCGGTCTTCATTGATGGGATCAACATCACGGACGTGACGGCGATGTCCGTCCGTGAGTCGCAAGTGTGGGCAGAGCGGATGGCGAGTTCAGGCACACCGCTCAACGCGCGCGAACAACTGATCGCGCGGCAGATCCTCAAAGAGATCCGCGAGCGACTTACGTTCCTGGTCGACGTGGGGTTGGATTACTTAACACTGGACCGTGCCGCCGGCACACTGAGCGGCGGCGAGTCACAGCGTATCCGGCTGGCGACACAGATTGGGTCGTCGTTGCTGGGAGTACTCTACGTCTGTGACGAACCGTCGATCGGTCTACACCCGCTGGACGACGACCGACTGATCCGCACACTCCAGCGCCTGCGGGATATCGGCAACACGGTGCTGATCGTCGAACACGACGAGGCAACGATGCTGGCCGCGGACCATATCATCGACATGGGCCCGGGCGCTGGGGAGCACGGGGGCGAGATTGTAGCCGAAGGCACCCCCGAGCAGATCATGGCGCACCCACAGTCGCTGACGGGCGCCTACCTGGCACAACGTGAGCAGATCCCGCTGCCCGTATCCCGCCGGAAGGGCAATGGCCAAACGCTAAAAGTACTCGGGGCAGGGGAGCACAACCTCCAAGAGATCGACGTGACGCTCCCATTGGGCACGTTCATCTGCGTGACCGGCGTGAGTGGATCGGGTAAGAGCACGTTAATTGAGGAGATCCTGTATCGGAAAGTGGCGCAATACCTGCACAACTCCAAGCGGCGACCCGGCAAAGTTCGCAAGGTCGAAGGTCTGCGGCACATCGACAAGATCATCGATATCGATCAGTCGCCGATCGGGCGGACGCCAAGGTCGAATCCAGCGACCTACACAGGCCTGTTCACGCCGGTACGAGGGATGTTCGCATCGGTCCCAGAATCGCGGGCGCGTGGCTACAAACCGGGACGCTTCTCGTTCAACGTCAAGGGAGGGCGCTGCGAAGCCTGTCGAGGGGACGGCTACAACACGATCGAGATGCAATTCCTTCCGGACGTGAGCGTGCCATGCGAGATCTGCCATGGGAAGCGGTATAACCGTGAGGCGCTGGAGATTCGGTATAAGGGCAAGTCGATCGCCGATGTCTTAGACATGACGGTCGACGAAGCGGCGGAGTTCTTTGACGCGCTGCCGGCAGTTCGTCGTCGGCTAGAGACGATCCGGGCTGTAGGGCTCGGCTACATCAAACTGGGACAACCGGCGACCACGTTGTCGGGAGGTGAAGCGCAGCGGGTGAAGCTCAGCACGGAACTCTCGAAGCGCAACACGGGCCGGACGCTCTACTTGCTGGACGAGCCTACGACCGGACTGTCATTCCATGACACGGCGGCGCTCTTACGGGTCTTGCAAGAATTAGTCGACGGCGGGAACACCGTTGTGGTAATCGAGCATCACTTGGACGTGATCAAAAACGCCGACTACGTCATTGATCTAGGGCCGGGTGGAGGAGAAAACGGTGGGCGCTTGGTCGCGACGGGCACGCCCGAAGAGATCGCAGCGAATCCAAACAGCCATACGGGACGGTTCTTGCTGGCAAAGCTGAGAGAGCCGGGAGGAAACGCAACGGCTGGAGAGGCTGACACCAAACTAGACGACCGGTTATCCGAGCGCGGGAACGGACATTCGCGAGTGAACAAGGGACGGCAGAGGACCCCGAAGCGCACGCCGAAGCAGCGAATCCGGGCGACCTAAGCCAGCGTGAGGCTAAGGAGAGCGCGCCGGCGTCGTGAGCATCTACCCGACGATCCAAGCAAGCTGCGCGCGTCCAGGGAGGAGCACTGCTGTCCCCGCTAAGCAACTCTGCCCCGAGAAGGCGGTGCAACCTGCTGTCCTTTTCGTGGCGCGGAGAGAAAGTAGCACCACCGTTCCCATGCGCTCGATCAGCACTGATCGGGCACACGGAGTAGCCGGGGTTAACATTCGAGAAAGCTTCACACCGGCAGTTGCCTAGACACTGGCCCCGGTATATAAGAGGGGACGGAGTCGGCCGAACCCCGAATGAGAGCGACGTTCGGGAGCGGGGAGAAACTATGACGTACGTCATCACCGAGCCATGTATTGATGTGAAGGACCAGTCCTGCGTAGAGGTATGCCCCGTTGACTGCATCCACGACGATGGCGATGGCGACCGGATCCTCTACATCCATCCGGATGAATGCATTGACTGCGGCGCTTGTGAGCCAGCCTGTCCCGTAACGGCGATCTTCGCTGAGGATGATGTGCCCGAAGAGTGGACCGCTTACACGGCGATCAATGCTGAGTGGTTTGAGGACAAGGACGGCGCCCGCGTCAAGGTCGCAGAGATCGCCCCTTAGCAACCCACTCTTCTACGTTAACCTCCGGCCGGCCTCTCCTAGAGGCTCTCGGTCCCTCTCCAACGGTGTCCGCGCCCAGCGGATGCCGCTTGCTGGGTCGCAGTCCACAACGACGGCCGTCATTTCGAACTCGCGCCGAGCGAGCGGTACCGGTGCACCCGAATACACGGCGACCACTGGCGCATTCGCAGCTTCGGCGTGGTGCTCCCAATGTCCGAGCGCGATGTAGTCCCAGCCACTCTTGTCGATCTGGCTCGGCTCGATCAGCATGGAGCGGTGAGCGTCGTCCGGGCCACGAACTAGATGGCCATGTGCAAGCGCAACATGCCACGAGGCCGAATCCTCACGGGCTGGCAGGCCGTCAAGGGGGCGAAAGTCCAAGTCTGACTCGTGGAAGCCTCGGCCCCAGCAAACCAACTTCAGCTCCGGAAACGTGAACGACTCACCTTCCTCTTCCAAGAGGAATATGAGGTTTTCGACACTCGCCAGATCGTGGCGTGCATAGACGGAATCGTTCCCTAAAGCATCGTGGTTGCCGTTGATCGCAATCACCGCCGTTGGTGCAATGGAGGCGCAGCGGTCAAGAAACCACTCCACCGTTTCGGTCTGGGCGCGGTTGGAATCGAAGATATCTCCAGCGATGAGCAAGGCATCTGCCTTCACGCCTTGCGTCAGGGAGAGGACAGCTTCGAAACCAGCACGGATTTGCGCGCGCCGATCGACCCAGTTGGGATCATTGGCGCCGACATAGGCGTCGAGGTGTAAGTCGGAGGTATGAACGAAGCGGAGCGGCCGTTTCGGCATGAGGGAAGCTAACACTCCAGGCGCGCGCGTAGCGCATCAACCAGCTCTTCCACCCGTACGCGTTCCTGTTTCTGATCATCGCGATCACGGATCGTGACCGCGCGGTCATCAAGGGAGTCAAAGTCGACCGTGACGCAACAAGGGGTGCCGATCTCGTCCTGACGCCGGTACCGGCGACCGATGCTCTGGCTGTCGTCATATTGCGTAGCCCAATGGGAGCGCACGCGACCCCAGACATCGCGCGCCATCTCGACCAATGGCTGTTTGCGACTGAGTGGCAGCACCGCAATTTTGTAAGGTGCCAGTCGCGGGTGAAGCTTGAGGACGACGCGATCATTGCCCTTTTCGTCTGGTTCGACCGTGTAAGCGTCGACTAGGAAAGCGAGCAAGGCTCGGTCGGCGCCAGCGGATGGCTCGATCACGTAGGGGACGACATGCCGACCGTTCTCTTGGTCGAAGTAGGAGAGTCGTTGACCACTGGCTTCGGCATGGACTTTGAGATCAAAGTCGGTACGGTTGGCGATCCCTTCGAGCTCGGCCCACCCTTGCGGGAAGCGGTATTCCAAGTCAGTGGTGCCAGCGGAGTAGTGGGAGAGCTCTTCCTGGGGATGGACGCGCCGACGGAGATTCTCGGCGCGCAGACCGAGCTCCATGTACCACTGCTCGCGAATCTCGATCCAGCGCGCGTACCACTCGGCAGCCGTATCGGGATGGACGAAGAATTCGATCTCCATCTGCTCGAACTCACGCGTACGGAAGATGAAGTTCCCGGGCGTGATCTCATTGCGGAAAGCTTTACCTTGCTGAGCGATGCCGAACGGGAGCCGCCGGCGAGTCGTTGTCAGCACGTTGTCAAAGTTGACGAAGATTCCCTGGGCCGTCTCAGGACGCAGGTAGGCCAGTGCGCCCTCGTCCTCCACAGGGCCAACATGTGTCTGAAACATCAGGTTGAACTGCCGAGCGCTGGTCAACCCTTCGGTCGAGCCACAGGCCGGACAAGCGTCTCGCTGCAGCTCGTCTTCGCGAAAACGCTGCTTGCAGCTCCTGCAGTCCACTAACGGATCACTGAAACTCGCGACGTGCCCACTGGTCTCCCAGACGCTTGGTGACATGAGAATGGCCGCATCCAAGCCGACGATGTCGTCACGCTGGCGGACCATACTGCGCCACCAGGCATCCTTCACGTTGCGTTTGAGTTCAACCCCGACGGGGCCGTAGTCCCAGGTGGATCCAAAGCCCCCGTAGATCTCGCTGCTAGGAAAGATGAAGCCGCGGCGCTTCGCTAGAGAGACGATCGCCTCCATCTTGACGGGAGCAGGCGTATCGATGGTCACTCGCAATAGCCTCCGCTCAGTGTTCGCACCACGCTATCAGCGGCCGGATCACCGGGGCAATTATTCGGGAAGCAGCGTAGCCGAGCCGTTGACCAGGATGGCGGCCCTGAGTAGGTTGCGACGCGCGAAGCGAACGGAGAGCACATGCGGTTCATGATCGGATTCGTGCTCGGGATGGCATTCGGCGCTGTGGTCGTGACACTGACTACGGGGCAAGCAGGCGCGCTACTGCGCGCCCAGCTCGCGCAACAGCGGGCGGATTGGACACTGTTCGACGAATCCTGAAGTTCGTCATCATGACTGAACGCCACGCCATCTGCTGCGAGCACGCGCGTCTCAATGGATCCGCCTGTTAGGAATTGGGACCACAAGCGGCTTGCCGCGCCCAGCCCAGTACATCCATATCCTCGCGTGGAACGTGAGCATGCCGAGACCATCGTCGATCGCCGGCACGCGACTTAGCGTAAGCGCGGCGCGGGCGGAGCGGCTTCTGATGCGTCGCCTACCGCACCTGATCGGGGCAGCTGAGGCACTTCACGAAGCACGCCCCGGAGAGCAATTGTGCTGGCCAAGGCAGAATATCGCCTGCCATCGTTTTGAAGCGGACGCCGCCTGCCAAACGCCTCTTCATCCCAGTGTGGGGACGAGCATCTTAGAGGAAAAGAGGACCGAAGACGACTGCAACGATTGCCATCAGCTTTAGAAGGATGTTCAACGACGGACCGGAGGTGTCCTTGAAAGGGTCACCCACTATGTCACCGACGACGGCGGCTTTATGCGCCTCGGAACCCTTGCCCCCGAGGTTCCCTTCTTCAATGTACTTCTTGGCATTGTCCCAAGCGCCTCCGGCGTTCGCCATCATGATGGCCAGCATGGAGCCAGCCGCAATGGAGCCAATCAGGAGGCCGCCGAGGGATTCTACCCCGATAACCGCTCCGACGAAGATCGGCACGGCGATCGCAATGACACCGGGAATGACCATCTCGCGTAGCGCGCCATTAGTCGAGATGGCGACAGCGCGTGCGTATTCAGGCTGTTCCGAGCCGTCCATGATGCCGGGGTGCTCGCGGAATTGGCGCCGCACCTCCTCGACCATGGCCATGGCTGCGCGGCCCACCGCTCCCATACTGAGGGCGCTGAAGAGGAAGGGCATCAATGCGCCAATCAGGATGCCGATCATTACCTCGAAGTTAAGGAGGTTGAACTCCTGGACACCGGTGGTAATGGAATAGGTCGCGAGCAGCGCCAGAGCTGTAAGCGTGGCGGAGCCGATTGCGAAGCCCTTGCCGGTGGCGGCGGTCGTATTACCGAGTTGGTCGAGAGCATCGGTGCGCTCACGAACCTCTGCAGGCAAGCCGGCTTGTTCGGCAATACCGCCGGCGTTGTCAGCCACTGGGCCGTATGCGTCGGTCGCCAGTGTGATACCGAGTGGTGCCAGCATACCGACCGCCGCCAAGGCAATACCGTAGAGCCCCGCCAGTTCGTGGGTAAGCCAGAGAGCCACGACAATGGTCACCAGTGGCACAGCGGTAGACAGCATGCCCAAGCTGAGGCCGCCGATAATCACGGGCCCCGCGCCAGACTCCGCTTGATTCGAAAGGCCAATCGTGGGGCGGTAGCGGAAGGGACCCAAGGCGAATCCCTCAGATGAGGTGAATCCCTCGGTCACCGTCGCAATAATCTGCCCCGCCAGCAGCCCAACCAGAATCGCCAAGAAGATGTTGAGGTCCAGGCCCATAACCGCGACGGCAATTCCCGAGCCTAGTAGTACCAACGCACTGCCACTAAAGACACCGGCGCGGAGCGCCCACAGCAAGCGGCCTTGGTCGGCGCGCTCACCGGTGCGCACGAGGAAGCTCCCGAGTACGGCGCCAAAGATGCCGATCACCGCGATCAAAAGCGGGAGAACATACGCCTCGGAGTTGAAGTTGGCGATCGCGTCCTCGCCGAATACTGCATTGGAGCCAATCATGCCCGCAGCGACAGCAGTCGGGACGGCGACGACCGCCAGCGAGATCGTCGCGACAATTGACCCCACGTAAGACTCAAACAGGTCCGCGCCCATCCCCGCGACATCGCCCACATTGTCACCAACATTGTCAGCGATGGTGGCGGGATTACGGGGATCGTCCTCAGGAATGCCGGCTTCGACCTTACCTACAAGATCTGCACCGACATCTGCCGCCTTAGTGAAGATGCCACCACCGACACGAGCGAAAAGAGCGATGGAAGAGGCGCCGAAGGCGAAGCCGGCGAGAGGTCGCGGTTCTTGCCAAATGATGTACAGGATCGATACGCCGAGAATTCCGAGCCCGACAACAGTCATGCCCATAACTGTTCCGGAGTTGAAGGCTGCGCGCAGGGCAACGTTGAGACCAGTGCGCGCTTGATGAGCCGTGCGGACGTTGGCTCGCACGGCAATGCTCATGCCGAGGTAGCCAGCCGCAGCAGAGAGGATCGCGCCCAACAAGTAGCTGAGCGCGGTTTGCGGCACATGCGTACCATCCTCCAACTCCGCTTTGCCCAAGATATTGAGATCGATGAAGAGCAGCAGGACCCCAAAGACCACCGCCACGAAGGCAGCTAGAAAGAGGTATTCGCGTTGTAGGAAAGCGGCCGCACCTTCTTGAATGGCGGCGGCGATGGCGCGCATGCGCTCGTTGCCTTCATCAAGAGCGAGAACGTCGCGGACACGGAGAGCGGCGAAGGCGAGCGCGACGCCGCCGCCGATGATGGCAACGATCAGGATTTCCATGAAACCTCCCGAGATGTTGTGTCCGACGCGGGGCGCTCGGCCATTCGGCTGCTCCACCACCGGCACGACCGCAGTTCGCGGCCTCCAACACGAGCGCAAATCCTAAGAGAGTCGATCCAGACGATCAACGCAGTGGAGAACGCAACGCGTCCTGGCATGTCGCTACGGGATTTATGGATCGACAGCGGCGATCTGGTCGCGCAACGCAGTGATTTGTGTATCGAAACGACGTTGGAGCGCGGCGACAGTCAGGTCACCCCGGGTGCGCTCCGTCACGCCGCGCACCATGTCCGTACTCCTACGAAGACCGTGCGTGATCGCCTCCGGGTAGTCAATCGTTACGAGCTGTGCGTAGATCTCATCCATCGCTGCTAAAAGATCGTCGGGTGCCGCCTGACCTTCATGGCGAAGAGAATCGAGGACGAAGCGGCGGAGTTCGCCAACCGCCTCTGCCAGACCGTGGAGGTAGGCAGTGGCGGAAACCCCGAGGTCGTCAGGCGTGGGGAGCGGCTCTCTTGAAACAAGCGCTAACGTGAGCGCTGCCTCCGCGTATTCCTTAAGAGCGTCATGCAAGAAGCCAGCGTGGTAGATCGCCGGATGATCCTGCATGGCTTCGCTAGCAGCAGCGGCCTGCTGGCGAAGATCCTGCACTCCTTCCGCCGCACGCTCGAATTCATGCCGATGGATAGCGCGGATCGCGAGAGAAGCCTTCCGAATCATCTGCCGCGAGGCGGCAAGGCCTTCCTCGCGTGCGCGGTGCATAGCTTCAAGCTCATGGTGGATCGCCTCAATAAGGCCGTCGAGGTGCAAGCTGCCGGGGTCGGGCATGTGGTCAGAGATCCTTCACGGGATCGGGCAGTTCTCCTTCGCGCGCTTCGTCGATCATCTTGCGCGTTTGCTCGGGTATATCAACGCCCATGTCCGTGAACTGCTGCTCGACCCAACGGCCGATCTGCCGAGGATCGCGGTAGGCGTCCGGCCCCGCACCGAGGGGTGGCGTACCGTAGTTCTCCAAGACTTGCTGCTCCGTTTTGGGCGTCGCGAAGACGGAGAGGGCGCGCTCGGTTTCAAGCGCGCCGCAATACTTGCAAACCGGGGGGGCATCGGCGTCGCTGATCGAGCGCCGAAGGACGCTGGTCACGGCGTTACAGCTGGTACAGCGGTACTCGTAGACAGGCATCACAGCGTTGTCAGCGCGCCAGATATGGTTGTGGCACGCTTGGCGAGGTTAACACGCAGGGATGCGTCCTAGGTGTATCTGGTTTCTCTACTAAGCTTCGACGGCATTCTCAATGTGCGCCAGGGCAACGACACGATTTTGTCCGTCAACCATGACCGTGATCACGTCGATGCGCGCAGGCGCATCAATATCCGCGTCGGCGAGGTAGGCACTGGCCAGTGCTACGAGCCGCTGCTGCTTCCGCTCGCCCACCGATTCCGCAGCGGCGGCGAGGCCAGCCGGCATGCGCCGACTACGCACCTCTATGAAGACGATCGTATCGCCAGGGGCTCGCGCCACGATGTCGATCTCGCCCTCCCGTCTGCGTGCGTTGCGCTCCACAACCGTGTAGCCACACGCTTCGAGATGCATCACCGCCGCGCGCTCCCCGACCTTCCCGAGTGCACGCCTCGCGCTGGTCACGGCACGTTCGGACCGATCGCACTGCGCGTCGACATCGACCGGCAGCCGTGAAGCGTGGCATCCGCAGCGGAACGGACAGGCTCGTATGAAAAGCGATGGTAGGCACAAGGACCGATACGCCGGAGCGCGGCACGGTGAGCACTGGTTGCGTAGCCTTTGTTGTTGGCAAAGTGGTAGCCGTGATGCAGAACGTCTAGATCGCGCATCCAGCCGTCGCGGAAAACCTTAGCGATCACCGAGGCAGCAGCGATGCTAGCGACGCGCTCGTCGCCACGGGTGATAACGCGGTGGGGCAGATTGAAATCGTGGCGGTCGCGGCCATCGACTAAGGCGTAGTCGGGGGAGATATCGCAAGCAGCGAGCGCGCGGCGCATCGCGAGACGGGTAGCGGGCAGAATCCCCAGGGCGTCGACCTCTTGCGCATCGGCCCATCCGATCCCCCACGCTAGCGCGGTCTGCTTGATCCATGGCGCGAGTTCCTCTCGGCGGCGGGGCGTGAGCTGTTTGCTATCGCGGAGACCGGAAAGCCAAGAGAAGCGGCGTGCCGGGGGCAAGATAACGGCACCGGCAGCCACAGGGCCGGCCAGGGCACCCCGGCCGACTTCGTCCAAGCCTGCGACGGCTGAGAAACCAGCGCGCCAGAGCGCCGCCTCCTGTGAGCGCGTGGGCTTGAAAGCAGGCTTCGGGAGGGCTTCAGGCGCTTGCGGCAGATAGTTCCTCCAGAGCAATCAATGGACGCCAGGAGCGCCAACCCAGCGGCGAAAGTGCGCCTGGTGCTCGCTCACGTCGAGCCGCCAGCTATCGTAGCGAGGTGAACTGGCACCCGATACGATCGAGCCGTCTTCCGTTACCCGATGACACAACTATCGCAAGTTGCCTGGGCCCATTCGAGGGCCAATCGAAGCAGAGCCACTGTTATATTGGTGGTAGCGATGTTGGGACGGTAGCACCGACGCGCGGCGTCCAAGCGTATCGCTGAGCAAGCTTAAAGGGGACAGACATGGGCGGCTCGCGCTGGGGTCGAAGCTCCTTTGTGTACTTGCTGATCCTGATCATTCTGATCGTCGCGGGAGTGAGCCTGATTCCGCGCGGGGGAGAGACAGAGAAAATCGATTTCTTGGGTGGCCCCGAGACGCTCCTAGGCAGACTGTCCAGCACGACGGAGCTGGCTCAGCTGGAGCGAATCGAGGTTGACGATCCCAAGGTGCACCTGTTCTATAACGATGGCCGATCCTTCGAGGGTCGAGTTCCCGAAGAGATCGACCTCTTCGAGTTCTTGGATCGCGAGGGAATCGATATCGGTGCGGCGGGATTCCCGAACACAGCGATCAAAGGCGGTGGCGGCTTAGGCAACATCCTGGGGATCCTGTTCCAGTTTCTGCCATTGATCATTATCGGTGCGATTCTGATCTTCATGCTGCGCCAAGCGCAGGGCTCGAACAGTCAGGCAATGTCGTTCGGCAAGAGCAAGGCGCGAGTGATCACTGCCAACCGGCCCAACGTCACCTTCGACGATGTCGCTGGTGCAACCGAAGCCAAAGACGAATTGCATGAGGTTGTCGAGTTCCTGAAGTTCCCCGAGAAATTCGCTTCGCTTGGGGCACGGATTCCACGGGGCGTCCTGCTAGTTGGCCCGCCGGGTACAGGAAAGACCCTGCTATCCCGTGCGGTAGCCGGGGAAGCTGGCGTCCCGTTCTTCAGTATCAGCGGCTCGGAGTTCGTGGAGATGTTTGTCGGCGTGGGGGCTAGTCGCGTCCGCGACCTCTTCGAGCAAGCGAAGCGCAACGCCCCTTGTATCGTTTTCGTCGATGAAATCGACGCGGTGGGGCGCCAGCGTGGTGCTGGCCTAGGCGGTAGTCACGATGAGCGAGAACAGACACTCAACCAGATCTTGGTCGAGATGGATGGCTTCGACACCAACACGAACGTGATCGTGATCGCGGCGACCAACCGGCCCGATATCCTCGATCCGGCCCTACTGCGGCCGGGCCGCTTCGACCGTCAGGTGGTCCTCGACGCACCGGATGTGCAGGGCCGCGAGGCCATCTTGGGTGTCCACGCCAAGGGCAAACCGATGGATAACGACGCAGACCTCGGTGTGCTCGCGAAAGAAACCCCCGGCTTCTCGGGTGCCGATCTGGCCAACCTCCTGAATGAAGCAGCGATCCTGGCCGCACGCCGCAATAAGAAGAAGATTGGTAAACCAGAACTCGAAGAGGCAGTGGACCGCGTGATCGCCGGGCCGGAGCGCAAGAGCCGCGTGATCACGCCGCGCGAGAAAGAGATCGTCGCTTACCACGAGGCCGGGCATGCCCTAGTAGCTGCGACGATCCCCGGGCATGATCCAGTGCATAAGATCACCATCGTCCCGCGCGGGACAGCAGGCGGCTACACGCGTTACCTGCCAGAGAACGAGCACCGGCTCGCAGGCAAGTCGTACTACGAGGGCTTCCTCGCCTCCGCATTGGGCGGACACCAGGCTGAAGAGTTGGTATACGGCGAGATGACGACCGGCGCTTCAGACGACCTGTCGAAGGTCACGTCGGTCGCGCGAAACATGGTGACCCAGTGGGGCATGAGCCAAAAGCTCGGCCCGCGGACGTTCGGGAAACGTGAATCACTGGTTTTTCTGGGACGTGATATCAGTGAGCAGCGTGATTACTCCGAGCGGATCGCTGAGATGATCGATGACGAAGTACGGGAGTTAATCGACCGCGCACGGGATTCTGCTCGCTCGATCCTCTCTGCCAACCGCGATAAGTTGGACGTGTTGGCGAAAACTTTAATGGAGAAAGAAACGATCGAAGGCGAGGAATTGCAGGCTGCTCTGCGCGGTGAGACGCTGTCTCCAGAGGCGCTGACGCGCAAGGAGGAACCCGCATCGAACGAGGGCGAGCAACGACCCGCGCCTATCATGCCGCCGAAGCCTGGGCTTGCCTGGGGCGGGCAGGCGAACGTCATTCTGGGCAAAAGTAAGCCCCTGAGTTAGCGACGGGCGGTATCCGACTTGCTTGACCGTCCCAGAACCTCGCTCGTACGGTTTGAGGTGTATCACTAGAAGTAACGCCCTCTGCTAGGGCGCGTTCTCGAAGTTTCTTGAGGCAGGTGCTGTGCAGATATGTACGCAGTGATCCGCACCGGCGGAAAGCAATATCGCGTCGAGCCCGGCCAGCGGCTCAAGGTGGAGAAGCTACCCAACGCGGTGGGCGACACCGTGGAGCTGACAGACGTGTTGCTTCTCGCCACGGACGAGGGAGCAACCGTGGGCGACCCCACGGTCGCGCAAGCGAGAGTTGTAGCAGAGGTCGCGTCTCAGGGGCGGGACCGCAAGCTGTCTGTGTTCAAGTACAAGTCAAAGACGCGCTACCGGCGGCTGATGGGTCACCGACAGCCCCATACCGTGCTCCTGATCAAAGAACTCAGCGGACCGGGGATCGCGGCGCCTAAAAAACGGCGGCGGCGCGCGAAGAAATCCACCGGCGCACAGGGAGACAAAGCGGCGGAGGAGAAGACGGCTACGAAAGTATCCGCCAAGAAAGCATCGACGAACGCGACGCAGCGCTCCAGCGCCGCAAAGAAGGCAACGAAGACCGCGGCCGGCACGAAAGCGTCAGCACGCAAAGGTCCGGCCAAGGATGCGGAGAAGGGTCGGGAGGACTAGCGATGGCGCACAAGAAGGGTGTGGGCTCCTCAAAGAACGGACGCGACAGCAACGCCAAGCGCCTAGGAGTGAAGGTCTACGGCGGCGCGCAGGTCGGGAAGGGTGCGATCATCGTACGGCAGCGCGGCACTCGCATCCACGCGGGCGATAACGTAGGAATCGGTCGGGATCACACTTTGTTCGCACTCAGAGACGGTTACGTTCGCTTCGATCCGTACGCCAAGGGCCGTCGCAAGAAAGTTAGTGTGACCGCGACACGCGGTGAGGCAACGAAGCAGGAAAATCCGTGAAAGCCAAGATTCATCCCGAATACGGACCGGCACGTATCGTCTGTGGCTGCGGCAATAGTTGGGAAACTCGATCGACAAAGTCCGAGACGCACATTGAGATCTGCAGCGTCTGCCACCCATTTTTTACGGGTGAACAGCGCATTGTCGATACAGCTGGGCGCGTGGAGCGCTTCAAGCGTCGTTATGGGATGAGAGACGAAGAAGGCTAGCAGCCTTCTATCGCCTCTCCCGTCCAAGTCCGCACTACCCCCTCAGCGTATGGCGCTCCGCAAGCAGGCTCCTTCCAAGCGGCGTGGCTACGGCGGCCAGGCGGTGCTCGAAGGCGTAATGATCCGCGGACCACGGCACGCAACGGTCGTCTGTCGCCGTCCCAACGGAACCATTGCCAGTCAGAGTAAGAAGCTCGCTACTACCTACACGAGCCGTACACAACGGATCCCACTCCTGCGCGGGGCCATCGCGCTGGCGGAGACGCTGCACCTGGGGTTCTGGGCATTGATCTACTCATCGAATGTCGCGCTCGAAGAAGAGGGCGACTCCAGTACGGAAGAGCAGGGTGTGGGAATAACGGGCGCTCTCATCCTCCTCCTGACGCTCACGATCGCGATCGGTCTGTTCTTCTTGGCACCTGTCTTCGCCGGTCGTTGGATTGAGAATCAGATCGATCCAGACATCATCGGCGTGATCCTGGAAGGCGTGATCCGGCTCGCGCTCCTGCTGGGCTACCTATCTCTGATCGGCCAGTGGAGCGAGATGCGCCGCGTCTTCGCATACCATGGCGCAGAACACAAAACGATCGCCGCTTGGGAGGCGATGAGTGAACTTTCGGTGGCAGCAGTACGACCTTTCAGCCGCGCGCATCCACGGTGTGGCACATCGTTCTTGCTTGTGGTCGCAGTGGTGGCGATCATCGTTTTCACAGCACTCGGCACGCCGCCTATGTGGTGGCGCATCACAAGCCGGATTGTTCTGGTACCCGTCATCGCTGGGATCGCCTACGAGGGGATCCGGCTAGGCGGCGCCTACCGCCACAAGCGGATCATAGGATGGCTGTTCGCACCGAACCTTTGGCTGCAAGCGCTGACGACGCGAGAGCCATCGGATGATCAGATCGCGATCGCCATCACCGCCATGGAGCAGGCGCTCGCCGCGGAGGAAGGGCGGAGCGCGCAGGAACCAGTGTAGGTCCGTTAGTGAGGGTTAATCCGGCGCGCCCAGATCGCGGAAGAAGCAAGAGCGCTCGCCAGTATGGCAAGTGGGACCGGCAGGGTCGGCACGCACGAGTAGCGCGTCCGCATCACAGTCCTTGCGGATCCCCTTAAGACGCAGCACATTGCCGCTGGTCTCACCTTTCGTCCAGTATTCCTCGCGGCTACGACTCCAGAACGTGACGAGCCCCTTCTCTAGAGTGCGCCGGACAGCTTCTTCGTCCATATAGCCGAGCATCAACACGCCACCAGTCGCATCGTCTTGGACAATAGCTGGTATGAGACCGTTGGCATCGTAGGAGAGAGGTGGCAGCGCGTTCACAGTGGCAATCGGTTTCTTCGCTGTCACAGGACTGTGGAAGGCGGCAGTATAGCGCGGATGATCAAGGCGCACGGGAACATTGGCAGCAGCCATTTCGGATTTAACTTCCGCGACTTTGCAAGTACCGAAATGGAAGATGCTCGCAGCGAGGACCGCAGAGGCGCCACCTGCCGTTACAGCGTCGATCATGTGTCGTGCGCTCCCAGCACCACCGCTTGCGACCACGGGGATTGAGACAGCGCTGGTCACGGCACGCAGTAGCGGCAGATCGTAGCCATCCTGGTGGCCATCGGTATCCATCGAAGTAAGCAGGATCTCACCTGCACCGCGTTCCGCCGCCTCGCGTGCCCAGGCGACCGCGTTCCGTCCGGTCGAGCGGCGTCCTCCGTGCGTGTAGACCTCGAAGCCGCCGTCGCTGCGTCTCTTGGCATCGATCGCAACAACAATGCATTGGCTGCCGAAGCGCTCGGCGCCCGCGCCGATCAAGTCTGGATTCGCAACTGCAGCGGTGTTGATCGCGACTTTGTCGGCGCCGGCTTCCAGTACAGCACGCATATCCTCAGGACTCCGCAACCCGCCACCGACAGTGAAGGGAATGAAGACGCGGTCGGCCGTGCGGCGCACCATCTCGATGACGGTTTCGCGCTCTTCGTGCGAGGCCGTGATGTCCAGAAAGACAAGTTCGTCGATGCCTTCATGGTCGTACACGGAAGCCATTTCAACGGGGTCGCCAGCATCGCGCAGGTCGACGAAGGAAATGCCTTTAACTACCCGTCCTCGGTCGACATCGAAGCAAGCGATTACCCGCTTGGTGAGCATGGTATGTCAGTCTCCGCTGGATGCCGCCGCTTGAGCATCTGCGAGCGCAATGCGGCCATCGTAGAGGGCCCGCCCGATAATGACGCCCTCGACACCTATACGAGCAAGACACGGGATCTGATCCAGAGTCGCGACGCCGCCCGCCGCGATGAGGGGACAGTCCAGAGCCGCGACGAGTTCGGTCAGGGCAGTGTAGTTGGGCGCTGTGAGTGTGCCGTCGCGGATGATATCCGTATAGATGAAGCGGCGGACCCCGCAGGCCACAAGCTCCTCAGCAGCCTCTAATACCGATATCTCCGTCATCTGGGTCCACCCGTCCGTAGCAAGTTGATTATTCCGAGCGTCCAGGGAAACGACCAGCTGTTCAGGCTGCTCGCGGCTAATGCGGTTCAGCAAGGAATGGTCGCGGACGACGGCGGTGCCCAAAACCACGCGCTGCAGACCCGCCTCTAGGTATCGCGCAACGGACTCCGCCGTACGGATACCTCCACCAACTTGCGTCGGGACGCCCAATCTCGCGATTGCAACGATAGTGTCGAAGTTACAGGGTTTGCCCTCGCGGGCACCGTCCAAGTCAACGACATGTATGCGCGTGGCACCTGCCTCAATCCAACGTTGGGCGGCGGCAACGGGG
Organism: Dehalococcoidia bacterium; assembly: GCA_965220315.1. Classification (GTDB taxonomy): domain Bacteria; phylum Chloroflexota; class Dehalococcoidia; order Bin125; family Bin125; genus JAPOXK01. The sequence continues at coordinate 797,135 of CBDCPP010000001.1, read as the reverse complement.
TTCTCAGCAAAGACGGTCTCAGCGGCATAGTCACCTTGGTGGAGACGAACGCAGAGTCCGCCGCGGATATCGACGGCTGGAATCACTTCCATGGAACAGCCCAATCAGACGGCTGGCTCCGCCGCCAAGGCAGTAGCGATAACGTTATGGTAAAAGCGCAATCCGTACGCGCCGCTCTTCTCAGGGTGGAACTGTGTCGCGACGAGGTTGCCCCGCTGCACGATCGCAGGAAAGGTGATCCCGTAGTTCGTCGTGGCGAGCGTCGTTGAGAGATCATCGAGCGCGCAGTAGTAAGTGTGGACGAAGTAGAAGTGGCTCCCATCAGGGATACCGCTGAACACGTCACTCGCGCGCGTCCGGCGTACGACGTTCCAACCCATGTGAGGAACGATCTGCCCGTCCGGCAATCGCAGTACACGACCGGGGAGCACGTCCAGACCGGCGTGCTCTCCACCTTCCTCTGAGACAGTCATGAGCGCCTGCAGTCCCATGCAGACTCCTAGGAAGGGACGGTCGGCTTGGAGGTAACGTAGCAAGGGCTCAACAAGGCCACGGCGCGCGAGGTTGCGCATGGTATCTGCGGCAGCACCGACCCCCGGTAAAACGACGATACCCGCGCCATCAAGGGCGGCAGCGGCGTCCGTGACCTGTGCGTGGAAGCCCGTGTACTCAACTGCGCGCACAACCGACCGCAGGTTGCCTGCTCCGTAGTCCAGCACAACCACGGGTCGCTCTGAACGCGATTTCATGGAGCGGCAGCGTAACACGCGTGCCGTACAGCTCGTAGTATGCGAAGCACTCTTATACTGCTGCGTATGCGCGCAGAGGCTCCGGGTGATGCGGTTCCGGAATCGGTTTCAGGGGCCACCACCAGCTCGCCAGACGAGCGCGGTCCAAGCGAAGAATCGGCACACTACAGGGCGCGAGCGCGTATTGAAGAGCTGCGCCATAGCATCCGCTACCACAACCAGCGTTACTACATAGAACACGCTCCCGAGATTTCTGATGCCGACTGGGATCGGCTCTTCCATGAGTTGAAAGCGCTGGAAGAGCAGTATCCCGAGTTCTTCTCACAAGACTCCCCCACCCAGAAAGTCGGGGCACCGCCGGAAAAGACAACGTTCGCAGTGGTAGAACATCGCGAGCCGCTATTGAGTCTGGGCAATGTCTTCGGCGGACAGGGGTTACGGGATTGGCACCGCCGAGCTGCGGCCCTGATCGACCATGACGACTTCGCGATGGTGACGGAGCCCAAGATCGACGGACTGGCCATCGCACTGGTTTACGAGGAAGGCCGTTTGGTCCAGGCGGCGACACGGGGCGACGGCCGCCACGGGGAAGACGTCACCCCCAATATCCGCACTATTGCGGTACTCCCTGCGCGCCTGACGGGATCACCACCCGAGCGCTTCGAGGTGCGCGGGGAAGTTTACGTGTCAAAGTCGAACTTCAAGCGAATGAACGCTGATCGAGAACGCGCCAACGCCGATCGAGAGAAGGAAGGCAAGCGGCCCAAGCCGCTGTTCGCGAATCCCCGTAACGCCGCAGCCGGCGCCGTACGACAGAAAGATCCTGCCGAAAGCGCCAAGCGTCCGCTCGAGATCGCGATCTATCAGCTGGGTTGGGCAGACGGAGCTACTCCCGGCAGCCATTGGGAGATCCTGCAATGGCTCGCGGCGCTCGGTTTCCCAACGACCCCGGATGCCTCGCAGCACGCAACACTCGACGAGGCGGTTGCCGACTGCGAGGCCTGGGTACCGCGGCGAGAAGCATGGCCATTCGACATGGACGGAATCGTTGTCAAGATCGACGATCTAGGACTGCAGCGGCAGCTTGGAACGGTAGGACGGGAGCCGCGCTGGGCGGTTGCGTACAAATTCCCGCCCGCGGAGGCGACGACACGGCTGCGGAAGATCGCCGTGAACGTGGGCCGCACCGGCAGCCTGAACCCCTTTGCGATCCTGGATCCGGTACGTGTGGGAGGCGCGACCGTGCAGATGGCGACGCTGCACAACGAGGAGGACATCCGTCGCAAGGACATCCGCGAAGGTGACACTGTGGTCGTACGCCGCGCGGGCGAGGTAATCCCACAGGTCGTTGAACCGGTGTTGAGCCGACGAAAAAAAGGCATCCGCCAGTTCCGCATGCCTCGGATCTGTCCGTCTTGCAAAACGCCCGTGGTACGGCCCGAAGGTGAAGTGATGGCGTACTGCGTAAACGCCGGGTGCCCCGCCCAGCAGCAGCGCGGGATCGAACACTTCGCCAGCCGCAGCGGAATGGATATTGAGGGGCTGGGAGAGCGTTGGATCGCGAAGTTTCTCGAGGAAAAGTTGATCGCCGATGCCGGTGACCTTTACACGCTCGCGCCGAAGCAGGCGGCGATCGAAGCGCTGCCGAAGATGGGTGAGACGAGTGCGGAAAACCTGCTTGCGGCGATCGAAGAGAGTAAAAAACGCCCGCTGGCAGCACTGGTCTTCGCATTGGGGATCCGCCACGTCGGAGCGGAGGTGGCGGACTTTCTCACCCAGCACTTCGGAGACATGGCAAGCTTAGCGGGGGCGAGTGAGGAAGAGCTGGCGGCCGTCGACGGGGTGGGGCCGACGATCGCCGAGAGCGTGGCGGCCTGGTTTCAAACCGAGCGCAATGGCCAACTGATCGAGAAGCTTGAGCAGGCAGGAGTGCAGATGAAGGCGCGCCGGAGCGCGAGCCGTGGCGGGCCACTCGCCGGACAGCAGTTCGTAGTAACGGGACGGCTGGAGTCGATGAGCCGTAACCAGGTGGAGGGAGACCTGAAACAGCTCGGGGCGTCGATTGGAAGCCGTGTCACGAAGAAAACCACAGTGCTGATCGCAGGCGAAGCACCCGGAAGCAAGCTGGAGCAGGCGCAAACGCTCGATATTGCTATCTGGAACGAGGAGCAGCTCCGCACATTCCTGCGCGAGCAGGCGATAGGAACGGCGGCAACGGACAGCTAGGTACACCAAGCGACGACCGAGCGGTGGACATGCTAGATATAACGGCAGCCTTAGATATAGTGTCTAGACTGACCCGGCATCCTCTGCGCAGGTCATTTTTCGACTCCGGGGGAAGATGCGCCTCAATCCGCTGTCCTGGCTTTTCGGGCAGTTTTCACACGATATCGCTATCGACTTGGGTACGGCCAACACGCTCGTGGCTGTGCGGGGTCGCGGGATCGTGATCAACGAGCCGTCGGTAGTCGCGATCGATCGCAACGCCAAAGCGGTGCTTGCGATCGGAGCAGAAGCGAAGCGCATGGTGGGCAGGACACCCGCCAATATCGTCGCGATGCGGCCGCTCAAGGACGGCGTGATTCACGACTTCGACGTGACCGAGCGAATGCTGCAGTACTTCATCCGGGCAGTCCACGACCGCACGCTGTTGGGAACGCCGCGGCCTCGGGTTGCGGTCGGGATCCCCGGTGGCGCGACCGAGGTGGAGAAGCGCGCTATCCACGACGCCGCGATCAACGGCGGCGCGCGCGAAGCTTTCCTAATCGAGGAACCACTCGCAGCAGCGATTGGGGCCGGGCTGCCCGCGCAGGACCCCGCAGGCACGATGATTATCGATGTGGGAGGCGGAACAACAGAGGTAGCGGTCTTCGCGCTAGGCGGCACCGTCGTCAGTACATCGATTCGAGTGGCGGGGGACGAGGTAGACGAGGACATCATTGCCTACGCTCGGAACGTTCACAACATGGTGATTGGATCCACCACCGCCGAGGAGACGAAGATCGAGGCTGGCTCAGCCTTCCCGCTGGAGCGGGAGCGCCCCGTAGTGCTCCGCGGCCGCGACATCGCGAGTGGGCTGCCAAAGAGCGTGGAAGTGAGCAGCGTCGAGATCCGTGACGCGCTCGGCGACTCTATCCGTGCGATCGTCGAGGCGGTCCGCCAGACGATTGAGGCGACGCCAGCGGAGATCGTTTCCGACCTGATGAATCAAGGCATCGCGCTGGCAGGTGGGGGAGCGCTCTTGCAGGGGTTGGACCGGCGTATCTCCCAAGAGACGAAGTTTCCGGTGTACGTAGTGGAGGACCCGTTGACCTGCGTTGTACGCGGCTGCGCGGAGGTCCTAGAGGAAGCCCAGATTCTAAGCCGCGTCCAGGCGGATCTCGTATCGGTGCGAGGCCGCCGTTAGGCGACAGCGATGGCGCTTCTCTCAAGTAGGCTCGGGCAGTGGCTCATTCTCATGACCCTGCTCATCGCACTGCTCACTGCGTTGGCGGTGTCCGGCGCCGTAGCGCAGGTTGAGGATGCTGCACTAACAGTGTTCGGCCCCGTGCAGCGCACGCTGCGGCACGCGGCCGAGCCGGTCGCCAATCTCATCAACAACATCGACGACTTCAACGCAATAGATGACGAGAACCGTGCACTGCGGAACCGTGTAGCGCAGCTTGAAGCAGAAAATACCCGCTTGCGTGAGGAGCAGATCGAAGTGCGCGGCCGCGAAGCGCTTATCGCCGTGCAGGAGGCGAATGCCGATGAGATCTTCGTCGCAGCGGATGTAATCACGCGCGACTTAACAGGACTAAGCGACACCATCCAGATCAATCGCGGCGCCAGCGACGGCATTGAGAACGGGATGCCAGTGCTGGCCGGAGGCGGTGCACTGGTTGGCGTGATCGTTGAGACACGTAACCACGTCGCGCTCATCAGGTTGATCACGGATCCTACGATGAGCATTCGCGGCCTACACCAACTTTCCCGCGCTGAGGGGATCATCAATGGCGGCCCGGCAGCCGATTTACAAGTAGAGTTCATACCGCAAGCGGCAGACGTACAGCCCGGGCACACCTTTGTGACATCGGGGCTCGGCGGACTGCTGCCGGCCGGCATACCGGTGGGAGCGGTTACGTCGGCGGAAGGGGCAGTGCAGGATGTCTTCCGACACATCCGGCTGAGACCGCTCGCCCCACTGATGGAACTGGAGCAGGTGCTGGTGCAGATTACGTTTATTCCGGAACCGATCACCGTGCCGTAGCGTTTCAGAGAAGAGGCCGAGCCGAAGAGGATAACCGGGGAGACAAGTAAGACTTGAAATGGCCGCTTCTCATCGCGGGGACACTCGGCCTGACGTTGCTGCAGACATCGGCCGTGCCGGCATTCCAGGTGCTAGGCATCGGCTCCAACCTCCTGCTGGTAGTGCTGTGCTGCTGGGTAATCGTGAGGGGAACCGAGGAGGGCATGGGTTTGGTGCCGCTAGCGGGGCTGCTAGTAGGGCTACTCTCCTTCCAAGAGCTCGCGACATCAGTCGCGGCATTCCTGCCGATCATCGTGATTGCTGCCTTGCGTCCGCACTTCCGCGTACGCAGCACGTTCGGCTGGGCGCTAGCCGTAGTAGTAGCAGCAACACTCGCGCACTTTAGTATCATCGCCTTAGCGCTGGAGTTAGAGGAAAGCAACATCCAGTGGATCAGCGCGATCCTGGACGTACTGCTGCCGACAGTGCTCGTGAACTTCATCGTCGCTATCCCTTTGTACTGGCTGATTTGGTGGTCCATGCCACGACCGCGGTCGCTGGCGGTCACGTGAACGGTGTCTTACGTGATCGGTTGGCTTAAGCGGAGCGGCAAGCCAGTCATCATCAAGGCGCCGCCGGAAGGTAAGGGGGCACTACAGCTCAAGGTCCTGGTGCTTGCTGCCGGCATCATAGTGCTATTCGCAGCACTCACGATCCAGCTCATCCGCCTGCAGATCTTGCGGCACGACGAGTTCGAGCTGCGTGCGGCGACCAACCGGCTGCGCTTGATCGATGTTCCAGCAGAGCGAGGGTTGGTCTTTTCGCGCAACGGTACCCTGCTCGCTGAGAACGTGCCTGGTTTCGCCGTGACCATCGTGCCAGCCGACGTACCGGAAGAGTCAGTGCGCGCGATCGCCGAGGCGCTCTCGCCGACACTGGACATCCAAGCCTTCGAGATCGAAACACGGATCCTGGAAGGGCAGCGCAGCATCGATCCATTCCAGCCGGTTGTTCTTCAGCGCCACTTGGATCCGGACTTAGTGTTTGAGTTGGAGACGCTGCAAGTCGATCTGCCGGGGATGCAGGTGGAATCGATTCCGGAGCGACATTATCCACTTGGCTCGCTGCTCTCACACATATTGGGCCATGTCGGTCCGATCACCGAGGAGGAGTTCGAGCAGCTGCGCGCCGATCGCTACCGGTTAGCCGACAGCATCGGGAAGACCGGCGTGGAGGCGTCGTACGAAGCTCTGCTGCGTGGTGTGCCGGGCCGGGAGCAGGTGGAGGTAAACGCCAGTGGCCGCGTGCTTCGGGCTTTGGACTCGGAGCCTCCGACCCCTGGACAAAGCTTGGTATTGACCATTGATCTCGAATTGCAACGACAAGTGGAAGAGATCTTGGCGGACAGTATGGGCGGGTCACTCTTTGCCGCCGCCGCGGTCGTCGATGTCCACACAGGAGAGATCCTCGCGCTAGTGTCGCTTCCTACGTATGACAACAACATCTTTTCGGAAGAGATCGCTGAGGAACATCTCCATGCGATCTTCGAAGACGAGGCACGCCCTCTCGTCAATCACGCAGTAGCCGACCAATTCCCGCCCGGTTCGATTCAGAAAGTCGTGACCGGCGCTGCCGCGCTGGAAGAGGGTGTCATCGACGCACAGCAGCGTATTCGATCCTTGGGAGCCATCGAAGTACAGAACGCCCTCGATCCACGCATCACCTACATCTTCCGCGACACGACTTCCGGAGACTTTGACTTCGTGACAGCGCTAGCTGAATCGAGCAATGTGTACTTCTGGTATCTGGCCGGAGGCTCCCCCTTCCGGCGCGCGATCGCGGAGGAATTACTCACGCCCGAGCAGCAGGCCGAACAGCAAGCGCTGCTTGAGGCAGGCGTGATCAGTGGCGAGCAAGATTTCGATGGGCTGGGGATCGACCAACTCGCGTTCTGGGCGCGGGCCTTCGGACAAGATGAAGCAACCGGCATCGATCTGGGAGGCGAAGCTTCGGGCTTCATCCCGGATACGCAGTGGAAGATCGATACGTTCGGCGAGGGATGGGGACAGGGAGATTCGTACAATTTCGGAATCGGACAGGGCTTTATTGCGGTGACGCCGCTACAGATGCTCATGGTGACAGCAGCCATCGCCAACGGTGGCAACCTGTTGGAGCCACACGTTGTGCGATCCGTCCTCGACAGCGAAGGCAATGCGGCACGAACGATCGGACCGACAGTACGGCGCCGCCTGGAGATCGACCCGGCCAATCTCGCGTTGGTACGCGAGGGGATGGCGCAATCGGTGCTGGCTGGCACGTCCGGGAACGCCTACTTCACGGAGATGCCAATCGCAGGGAAGACTGGCACCGCCGAGTTCGGTGCGGAACCCACGTTCCGCGATCTTCTGCCGACTCACGGCTGGTTCATCGGCTTCGCCCCCTACGACGAGCCGCGAGTGAGCGTAGTCGTCTTCCACGAGCTCGGGGCGGGGTTTCTAACGGCAGAGGCCGGTGGCATCATCCTCAAGGCGTGGGCGGAGCTGAGTGGTTCTATCGATCCAGCGAACCCGGCACCACCACAGCGTGCGACGCTCGGTGAGCGGTTCGTCGATATCGGCGCGTCCCCTACAGACGAGAACGGAACCGACCCCGGCAGCTCTGAGGAAACGGAATGACGACGTTCAGGCCGACCATACGGTCATATAGCTGGCGACACTTCGACCCCGTCATCTTGGTCGTGGCGCTAGTGCTCACCGGCTACGGGGCACTGGTGATCTATAGCGCGACGCTCCCGCGCAGCGCAACGGGGGTCGTGATCAGCGAGCCGGTGATCCGTCACATTGCAGTCGCCGGAGCCGGGGTGGTCCTGATGCTGTTCGCCGCTCGTACGAATTACCGCCTCCTCGACACATTTAGCTGGTTTGCCTACGGCTTTGGGATCATCCTCTTGGTGGCCGTGTTCCTCTGGGGGTCGGATCGCTTCTCTGCGAACCGTTGGTTCGACTTAGGATTCGTGACCATCCAAGCCTCCGAGATGGCGAAAGTTCTGACCATCGTTGCCCTAGCAAAGTTCATGTCGGACCGACGAGATCAGATGCATGCGCCTAGGGTGTTCCTCCAATCGCTAGGACTAGCGGCGCTACCGGCAGGACTCGTATTCATCGAGCCAGACTTAGGCGGCGCGGTAATGTTTTTCGTGATCTGGGTCGTAATGGCGGCATTCGCTGGCGCGCGATTGCGCGCGTTCGCCATCCTAGCAACGGTGGTCCTCGCCCTCGTGCCCTTCGGACTGATCACAGGAGTGAGCGAGTATCAACGCGACCGTGTGCGGATCTTCATCGATCCCTCTCAGGATGAACTGGGAACCGGTTTTAACGTATTGCAGGCTGAGACCTCTGTCGGTGCAGGGGGATTGTTCGGCAAGGGGTTGACGGAGGGCACACAGACGCAGCTTGATTTCCTTCAAACACAGCAGACGGACTTCATCTTCAGCGTGCTGGGCGAGGAGCTCGGTTTCGTTGGGGCAATAGTGTTGTTCGCCTTGTTCCTACTCCTCATTTTCCGTTTGCTGCGCGCGATCTTGAAGGCACCAGATACGTTGGGACAACTCATCGTCGCGGGTATCGCAACCATGGTCACGGTGCAAACGTTCGTTGCTGTGGGCGTGAATATTCGGCTGGTCCCAGTGACTGGGGTACCACTGCCATTCATCAGCGTGGGGAACTCGGCTCTGCTTGTCCTGTTCGTGGCGCTGGGAATCGTACAGAGCATTCTGCTGCGACAGGATGAACGCTAGCAGCATCGAGAGCACGACGTGCACGGACGAAGGGCGAGGCGCCTAACGTGCGTTCCGGGTCGTGCACAGTTGAGCTAGGCTAGCTCGTCGCGACCGCCGGCTTTTCCTCTTCCGCGGAAGCGTCCGCTTCCTCGTTCACGGGAGGCGTGGGCGCTGGGATGTGCTCGTACCTGAGCTCGGACTCAGTCATGCCTTGTTCGTTTGACTCCTCAACGATACCAACTCGGATCGTGTCACCTGCCTCGAACTCGCCGCGCAGGAGAGCCTCGGAAAGCGAATCTTCCATTCGTTCCTGAATCACGCGGCGCAGAGGGCGGGCACCGAATTCGGGGTCATAGCCCTTCTCGCCAAGCCAGTCGCGCGCCGCTGGAGTGACCTCCAGCTTGAAGCCTTTCAGCAAGACTTGCTTCTCAATGTCGTGCAGCATCATGTCGACGATCTCACGGATCTGCGGCTTGCTGAGCGGATGGAAGACCACCTTAGTATCGATCCGGTTGAGGAACTCGGGCCGGAAAGCTTTCTTCATCGCCTCCAGCACTTTGGTTTTCATGCGCTCATAGATCTGCGCTTCCGTCTGCGCTGCATCCGTCTTAGCGCTGAAGCCGAGAGTCGACTCGCGCCGAATGAGATCCGAGCCGACGTTGGAGGTCATAATTATTACGGTGTTGCGAAAGTCGACGCGACGACCTTTGGCATCTGTGAGATGTCCATCATCGAAGACCTGCAACAGCATGTTAAAGACCTCGGGGTGGGCCTTTTCGATTTCATCAAGCAGGATGAGGCAGTACGACTTGCGACGGACGGTATCGGTAAGCTGACCGCCATCGTCATAGCCAACGTAGCCCGGAGGAGCACCGACGAGTCGCGCGACGGTGTGCCGTTCCATGAACTCAGACATATCGAGCTTAATCATATTTTCGTCGCTACCGAACATGAATTCGGCGAGCGCGCGCGCGAGTTCAGTCTTTCCCACCCCTGTAGGCCCCAAGAACATGAATACACCGATCGGGCGTTTGGGGTCCTTCAGACCAGCGCGCGCGCGCCGGACGGCCTTGGCGAGCGCACGGACGGGTTCTTCTTGGCCGACTATACGGCCATGAAGAGCCTCTTCCATCTTCAGCAGCCGTTGTGACTCTTCCTCTGCGATCTGCACGAGGGGAATGCCGGTCCACATAGAGACCACGTCTGCGATGTCCTCGGAGGTCACACTGACCTCTTCGCTGGTGCGGCTGGATTCCATTTCCTGCTCAAGCTCTGCGATGCGGTTTTGAAGCTTGAGTTCACGGTCGCGGAGCTCCGCAGCGTGCTCATACTGCTGCGCGTTGATGGCAGCATCTTTCTCCTTGCGAAGACCGTCCAAGCCGACCATAGCCTCCTTGAGGCCAGGCGGCGTATAGGAGCGCCGGATCCGTACACGGGAGGCGGACTCGTCCACAAGATCGATGGCCTTGTCAGGGAGTGCGCGGTCGGAGATATAGCGTGCGGCCAGCTCCGCGGCGGAGACGAGCGCTTCATCTTCGATCTCAAGCTTGTGGTGCTCTTCGTATTTGTGCTTGATGCCCCGCAGGATTTCGACGGTCTCTTCGATAGAAGGCTCTTCGACGATCACGGTCTGAAAGCGCCGTTCGAGCGCTGCATCGCGCTCGATGTGCTTACGATAGTCGTCAAGGGTGGTCGCGCCGATCGTCTGTAGCTCCCCACGAGCCAGGGATGGCTTGAGGATGTTAGCGGCATCGACCGCGCCCTCAGCCGCACCGGCACCAACGAGCATGTGGAGTTCGTCTATGAAGAGAATGCAATTCCCTGCCCCTTTGATCTCCTCAATGACTTTCTTGAGCCGTTCCTCAAACTCACCACGGTACTTCGTGCCCGCCACCAACGAGCCGATATCGAGTGTGAGCAAGCGCTTGCCTTGCAAGGTTTCGGGCACGTCGCCGCTGATCATCCGCTGCGCCAATGCTTCTGCCACAGCGGTCTTGCCGACGCCTGGCTCACCGATGAGGACAGGGTTGTTCTTAGTGCGGCGCGAGAGGATCTGCACGACCCGTTGGATCTCATTCTCACGGCCGATGACGGGGTCCAGTGACTCGCTGCGGGCAGCGGCGGTAAGGTCGATACCTAGCTGATCTATCGTAGGCGTGCGAGTGGATGATCTGGCACCAGGGGTCGCGGCAGTTTGAGGGGTCGTCTGGGAAAGGACTCGCGTTGTCTCGGCTCGAACACGCTCAAGGTTCACGCCGAGGCTCTCTAAGACGCCAGCAGCAATGCCTTCCCCTTCACGTACTAGGCCCAGAAGCAAATGCTCCGTACCGATGTAGTGGTGGTTAAGGCGACGCGCTTCGTCGACCGATAGCTCAATGACCTTCTTGGCGCGAGGCGTGAGTCCGATTTCGCCAAGGACGGCACGGTCTCCGCGGCCGATGATGAACTCGACGGCGGATCGCACCTTTCCCGTCTCGACGCCGAGGTTCGCCAGCACTTTGGCAGCGATCCCGTCGCCTTCGCGTACTAGACCAAGCAGGAGATGCTCTGTCCCGATGTAATTGTGGTTAAAGCGCTGCGCTTCTTCTTGCGCAAGCGTCAGCACACGCCGTGCGCGCTCCGTGAACTTGTCAAATCGATCGGCCATCGCAGTGTCACCACTTCGAGTCGAGAGTATCACGCGGTTTGAAACAGCGTCTAGAAAACGCTCGCCCGACACGCATTGGAGATCTTTCAGTCAAGCACGCAGTTTCCTTTGAGTGGAGACCACGCATGAGGGGACGGCTCTCACACCTTTAGCGAGCTGACGAAGTTAGAACGCGAAAAGATGTGCTAGTTGCCATCGTCGGGCCGAAGGGTTTGCTCGGAAAGTCCAGCACGTTGGAGCGCCGCTTCCATAGCCGTGGCAGGCTCGGGTTGTGGTGTAGGCGTCACATCGGCAACAGTAGATTCCGTTTCGTCTTCCGCGGGCATCTCTGCAACCGCTTGTGCCGACTTAACCGGAACGCTGTCGGGGTCTGTGCTGACCGCAGGTCTTCCGTACTTCTCGGCGACATCAGCAGGCAGCTCGTGAAGGCCACCCTTCTGGTTGAAAATCCAATCCTTCTGCTCTGCTTCGGTCCGCGCTTGTCGCAAGCTCAACCCGAGTCGGTGGCGTTCGCGCTCAATACGCACGATCTTGACAGGTACCACATCCCCTTCAGCGACGACCTCTTTGGGATGCGTGATCCGACGATCAACAAGTTCGGAGACATGGATAAGGCCCTCAACCGGACCATCGAGGCGAGCGAAGGCACCAAAGGTGACTAGCTTCGTCACTTCGCCCGGCACGATCTGACCAACGGCATAGCTCGAGACGACACCATCCCATTCCTCAGGACGCGCCCGTCGAATGGAAAGCCCGATCTTCTTGCTCTCCTGATCGATCTTCATCACGTAGACGCTGACTGGGTCATTGATCTTGAACATCTCTTCTGGATCAACGTCCCGGTCCCATGAAAGTTCAGAGAGATGGACGAGACCATCCGCACCGCCAAGGTCGACAAAGACTCCAAAGCTTCGAATCGAAGTGACGGTGCCCTCGCGGATCTCGCCCTCCTTAAGCTCCGCGAGTAGCCGATCTTTCTGTTCGGCGCGCCACTTCTGTAGCGCCGCGCGCTCCGAGAGGATGACGCGGTTCCGGCGCCGGTTCATCTCGATCACTTTGAGGCGCAAACTGCGGCCGACGTACTCAGCAAGGCCGCTCCCGTCGTTACCTCGGTCAGGGTTCGCGCCGACGACTTGGCTGAGTGGGATGAAGGCATTCACGCCTTCCACGTTGACCAGCAGCCCGCCCTTGTTGAAGCCGCTCACTATCGCGTCGAAAACTTCCCCCATCTCGTAGCGATCTTGCAGGACGCGCCATCCCTGTTCGCCACGGGCTCGGTCGACGGAGAGCGTGACCTGCCCGTCTTCAGATTCTGGCTGGAGCACGTATACCAGCACGGTATCGCCAGTACTCAACGCGGCGCGCTGGTCTGCAGTCAAGGACTGCATCTCACTGGGTGGGACTACGCCCTCCGACTTGGCTCCTACATCGACCACGATCGCCTCAGGGGCCGCACTGACAATAGTGCCGTCGATCACATCCCCGCGGCTCAATTGCTTGATGCTGGTCTCCTCCGCAGCGAGGAGATCATCCATTGACATGTCGTTCTGGGGTGGGAGATCAGTCAAGCGCGTTGCTTCTGCAGGATGGAGCGACCGCCAAAGTGCGAGCCAACTCCAGGCCTATCCATGACGTAGACGAAAGTCTATCACGGGGACCCCGGCGCTAGTCCAGCAGAGTGTTGCGGCGAGCGGTGCCACGGCGGTGCGCCTGTGATCTCATCTGGAATCCCCTCGCGTGCGATGCGGCGGATTACAGCAACCGCGCGATCAAGCTCTGTCGTGGTGTTGAAGTAGTGCGTCGACAGACGCACTGCTTCTACCTCCGCTACAGATCGCGCCACGACCCCCTCTCGTACTTCCATATACTCGGCGATTCGCGAGGCAGACAAGCCCGCGATGCGGAAGGCGACAAGACCGGACTGGTGCTCGGGGCTGACCGGGCTAAAGAGGCTGACCCCCTCGACTTGAGCGAGCTTCTCGGATGCGTAGGCGGCCAACGATTGGATGCGCTGCCAGGCGGCATCAGGACCAGCGTCTCTGTAAAGCATGAGGGCAGCATGCATCCCCACACGTAGTGCGGTGCTCGCCGATGTGAGCGTGAACTTAGCGATCGTGTCGACTGCAGGGTGAAAGCCGCCACCCTCGAAGTCGAGGGAATCGGCGGCAGCGTGGGCGACGAACATTGGCTCCAAGTCAGCAATGAGGTCGCGTCGGATAAAGAGCGCGCCTTGACCATCAGGCCCCAGAAGCCATTTATGCCCTGCCATCGCGTAGTAATCCACGCCGTTGGCAGCGAGGTTTAACGGCAAGTGGCCAAGACACTGCGCTGCGTCGACCAAGACACGGGCACCGACCTCGTGCGCTAGTTCGCTGATCTGCCTGAGGGGGAAGATCTGCCCAGTGGAGTATGAGATGTGGCTGAGAACGACGAGCTTTGTACCAGGGATGATGGCGGCGGCGAACTTAGCCAACATGGCGTCAGGGGAATCAGACGCGGTCGTGCGAACGAAGCTGAGGTCCAATCCATACCGACGCTGCAAGTAGTAGCACGGGATCAGTCCGGAGCTATGCTCGGCAGTCGTCGTAATGATGCGGTCGCCACGTTGCCAGTTCAGACCGTTGATGACGATGTTCATTCCCTCGGTGGTGTTCTGCGTGAGTACGATCTCTGCTGGTTGCGCACCGACTGTTGCGGCGATCTGTTGCCGTAGGGCTTCAGTGATATCGAGGTGTTCAATGAATGCTTCCCGCGACGCAGGCCCACGTTCCGCCTCCAGCTGCAAGCGGGAACGCATCGCACTAACCACCGAGTCGGGCAGAGGGCCAGACCAGCCAGCGTTGAAGTATGCGAGGCGTTGCGTAATGGGGAGTTGAGCGCGCAGGACTTCGGCGTTGATACACATGAACATTGAGCTTAGCAGGGCTAGGGCAGAAGGGCTCAAAGCGAAGACCCGTCCGAAGACGGGTCTTCGCTTTGAGCGGCACTGGCAATGGCCTATTTTCCACAGGGGGTTGCCCCCCCAGTATCGTCAGCGCTACGACGTTTCACTACCGTGTTCGGGATGGGAACGGGTGGGGCCATCGCACTCTAATCACCAGCACCTTATCTCACCAATGGTTAGCGCTCTGTAGCAATGGTGGAGCCGAGGGGGATCGAACCCCTGACCTCCGCCTTGCAAAGGCGGCGCTCTCCCAGCTGAGCTACGGCCCCCCGGGTCACGCCCGCGTGGGTGGGCCCTTGGTGGGCCATCCTGGACTCGAACCAGGGACCTCAGTCTTATCAGGACTGCGCTCTAACCAGCTGAGCTAATGGCCCTGAGGAGCCGTCGGCTGGCAGAGTAAGCGTCGCGAGCCGGGCTTGGGACACCTGAACCGCTGGAGAGCGGAAGGCACACGTACTGAGTGCTGCAAGAACACTTGAACCATGGCTGCATGCCATGGTTTGCCATCGACCTAGGAGTGCCGACGATCAGCATTGGTCATCGGCCAAAGACTCCCTAGAAAGGAGGTGATCCAGCCGCAGCTTCCGCTACGGCTACCTTGTTACGACTTCATCCCAGTCGCGAGCCCCACCTTCGGCGCTTGCCCCCTTGCGGTTGGCGCAACGACTTCAGGTGTTGCCCACTCCCATGATGTGACGGGCGGTGTGTACAAGGCCCGAGAACGTATTCAACGCAGTATGGCTGACCTGCGTTTACTAGCAACTCCGACTTCATGCAGGCGAATTTCAGCCTGCAATCCGAACTGGGACCGGCTTTAAGAGATTAGCGCCGTCTCACGACGTGGCAACTCGCTGTGCCGGCCATTGTAGCGTGTGTGTCGCCCTGGGCGTAAGAGCCACGCTGACTTGACGTCGTCCCCGCCTTCCTCTGCGTTGTTCGCAGCAGTCTCGCTAGAGAAGTACAACTAACGACAGGGGTTGCGCTCGTTGCGGGACTTAACCCAACACCTCACGGCACGAGCTGACGACAGCCGTGCAGCATCTGCACTGCGGCCCCGAAGGGAAGCGCCCTTTCGGACGCGGTCCACAGCATGTCAAGCCCAGGTAAGGTTCTTCGCGTTGCATCGAATTGAACCACACGCTCCGCTGCTTGTGCGGGCCCCCGTCAATTCCTTTGAGTTTTAGCCTTGCGGCCGTACTCCCCAGGCGGGATGCTTAATGCGTTAGCGACGACACGGAGGGGGTCGATACCCCCCACGTCTAGCATCCATCGTTTACGGCGTGGACTACCCGGGTATCTAATCCGGTTCGCTCCCCACGCTCTCGCGCCTCAGCGTCAGGTGGCGCCCAGCGAGCCGCTTTCGCCACTGGTGTTCCTCCCGATATCTACGCATTTCACCGCTACACCGGGAATTCCGCTCGCCTCTACGCCCCTCTAGTCCGGCAGTATCCATCGACTCCTCCCAGTTGAGCTGAGAGATTTCACGACAGACTGACCGAACCGCCTGCGCGCCCTTTACGCCCAGTAAATCCGGATAACGCTTGCCACCTACGTATTACCGCGGCTGCTGGCACGTAGTTAGCCGTGGCTTGTTCGCCGGGTACCGTCAGAACTTCTTCCCCGACAAAAGGGTTTTACGACCCGAAGGCCTTCATCACCCACGCGGCGTTGCTGCGTCAGGCTTTCGCCCATTGCGCAAGATTCCTCGCTGCTGCCTCCCGTAGGAGTCTGGGCCGTATCTCAGTCCCAGTGTGGCTGATCATCCTCTCAGACCAGCAACCGATGGTTGCCTTGGTAGGCCGTTACCCCACCAACAAGCTAATCGGACGCAGGCCCCTCCCAGGGCGCCGGAACTTTCCTCAGCGGTCTGAACCGCTGAGGACATGAGGTATTAGCACGCCTTTCGACGAGTTATCCCTCACCCCGGGGTAGGTCACCTACGCGTTACTCACCCGTTTGCCACTCAGTCATCCATCCCGAAGGATGGAGCTTCGTTCGACTTGCATGCGTAAAGCACGCCGCCAGCGTTTATCCTGAGCCAGGATCAAACTCTCCGTGGAAACCAAACACCTGTCGCCGAAGCGATCAGGATCTGTTCGGAAACGGAACCCACGACGATAGGCCAAGCCCAACGCCGCTGGGTATCAGAGTCCACCCAAGCACATGTGCTTCCGCTCTCCAGTTGTTAAGGTGCCACCAGCCCCAACCGCTCAGGCAAACGCCCGCACGAATGTTGCTCGCGCAAGGATGGAGCGTATCATCGCTGCAGATAGAGCGTCAATCCGGCCGGGGTGTGGATCTAAGTCCCTGTGAATTTTTGCTCCCGCCGCTGCGTTAGCGCTCGGACCACACAACGATGCTATTGCACAGCCGAGTCGCAGCCCACCGTCAGTCGATCACCGCGCGCCCAGGCGCTCACCCCATTCCCCAATTGGACCGTCGCGCCCCCGTACTCTATCAACCGGTCTAACGCGATCGTCCGCTCCGCACTGAGCGGCGCAGCACCAACTTCCAGCGCCAAAGTCCGTAGCAGCCGCCGCCGGATGGCTGTGGACTGGCTTTGCAACTCCACACGGCTCACCTCAATCGCCGTATCTCTGCGCTCAACGTCCAGTGCGGTCCGGACACGTGCGGTCAGGGTTTCCAGAGCGTCCAAATCGGTCCGGGTAGTCGCTGCAAGCCGACGGAGAGCACAGCCCACCGCCGGATTGAGCTCGCGCAGAAGCGGTAAGAGTTCGCCTCGGACACGGTTGCGAAGGAACCTCGGATCACAGTTGCTGGGATCATGAGCAGCTTCGATACCGAACGCGCGACATACCGTTTCCGTTTCGGTCCGCGTGATCGCCAGCAATGGACGAATCAGGGCTGGGACGTCTGCGCGATCGGTGGGGAGTGGCGCGCGCGCGCGCATTCCCGTGAGCCCATCAATCCCACTGCCACGAATCAGATGCAACAGGATCGTCTCGACCTGATCGTCGGCGGTATGGCCGGTCACGATTGCGTCCGCGCCGAACTGCTGTGCATAGTC
This sequence comes from Dehalococcoidia bacterium, assembly GCA_965220315.1. Classification (GTDB taxonomy): domain Bacteria; phylum Chloroflexota; class Dehalococcoidia; order Bin125; family Bin125; genus JAPOXK01. Next base: position 779,761 of record CBDCPP010000001.1, on the reverse strand, counting down.
GGCCAAGCACGCATACCGTGCCGAGCGGGCAGCGGCTTCGAGGCCAGGTTGCTGAGCGTTGAGATCGACTGAGGCAACGTGCAGCGGAACATCGCACGCCACCGCGAGCGCGTGCACCGCTTGGCGGAAGCCCGTACGGACTTCAGGCGGGGCGATCCCGTGATCGACGTACGCAGCTCCGATCCGCCAGCGATGTCGCTCCGCGCGTTCCGTGAGGGCAATCAACGCAGTAGAGGAATCGGCGCCGCCGGAAACGGCGACAAGCAACCGAGCAGCGCCAGCGTGTCCGAGAGCAGCGACCATCGCCTGCTCGATGCGGTGGATGATCGCGCGAATGACACGAGAGTGAGGAAAGTTAGGAGGGGGCGTCACGAATCGAGCCCAGAGTCAGCAGATTCAATCCGTGATCGGTGCGCGCGGATCGGGCAAGAGGTTGGCCCACCAAGGCGCGTGGAGGATCCGAAGTCCGGGCCGCACGGGCGCCTCCACGGCAAACGCTTCTTCACCTGGACGGACGAAGCCCAAATCCTCCCGTGCGACACGTTCGACGAACTCATCTGAGTCCAAATATGCGGCGAGGGCAGCCAGTTGGTCGGCTTGCATGCGGAGTTCGACGATCTCGTGCTGCGTCTCAGCGATGCGGACGTGCAGACTATTTGGAGAAACCCAGCCATCGACCGCTTCGAAGACAAGATAGCCGACAGCCCCAAGAACAGCCGTGAAAAGGGCAAGCCGCAATATCCTAGCGACGAAGCGCCTCTTCGAAGCGAGCGTTTGCTTCACGATGAGGCTCCGGCACCACCACGGTTACGCTAGCACGCCGGCTGCTTAGGCGGAGCCTCCATAGGGACCCGGAAAGGGTCACGTATGCCGAACAGTTGGAGGGAAACCACAGCTGACGTTAAGGCGATGCAGTTGCCAGCGTCCAACACGGAGCGCCAGGATGGAGTGTGCGGCCAGTCCCACTTCGAAGCGCTGGAATTCGTGCAGGCTGTGCTGTAAGGCGCCGCAGAGAATCGCGCGGACAACCCAGTTGTGCGTCACAACAACGATCGGCCCAGGTGCGGGGGCACGAAAGAGGGTTTCGACGAAGGGCCAGGCGCGCGCGTGTACATCGCTCAGCGATTCGCCACCAGGCATGCGCACGTCGGCACCAGCATCGCTCCGCCAGCCAGCGATGATTTCGGGAAAGCGTTCACGCGCCTCGTCGTAGGTCAGACCCTCCATTGCACCGATGTCCAACTCGATCAAAGCCTCCTCAGGCTGCACAACGATAGCGCGCGAGGCCGCAATGGCTTCGGCGGTGCGGCGCGCGCGCTGCAGAGGGCTGCTGACAACACGGTAGAAGCACTCTCCGCGAAGGAGATCGGCGACAGCTCTGGCTTGTTGCTGACCGTAACCAGTGAGAGCCGGGTCGCCACGTCCAAGCGCGCGCCGTTCGCGATTCGCCACCGACTCCGCATGCCGCACGAGGATTAGGCGAGTCATCACCCGTCCACAACGTGACCAGCGGCCTGACGAACGGCACGCGCGATCTCGGGCTGATCGAGATCGAGGCGAGTGCGGTGGATGCGAAGCGGCGGCGCAGCGATGCCGAGCGCGGCTGCCACTTGCTCGGGCCTACCGGAGCCTTGCTCGTCCGCCCGCAGGCGCATCATGATTCGAGCGCGGCCCGGACCGAGCGCCAGTGCGGCCAAGTCGAAGATCAACGCGCGGAGGTCATAGCGGCGCAACTCGTCCCCGCGCTGGTGTTCCCACAGAAATTCATCCTTAGCCAGCAGCTCCGTGATCGCAGATTCTAGATCCTTGATCGGGCGCGGCTCTTCAACTTCCACAACGTACTCGGTTGCGCGGAGTAGCGACTGCAGGGAGGCCCGCACGAGCGGTGTCTCTTTCAATTCGACAAGCCGCAGGCCAGTGGGGAGCTGGGGAGCGATGGCCGTAGCAACCTCCTCAACAATGCAGTGTTCCTCCAGCAGAACATCCAAGAGTTCGCAGTCCGAGGTGACGCCCACTGGCAGCGGGGCAGCCAATGCGATACGCGGTCTAGGAGAGAATCCTTGCGAGTGGACGACCGGCAGCCTTGCACGTCTGAGGATGCGCTCCCAGGCGCGCATCAAGTCAAGGTGCGTGATGTACCGTTGCGCTTCATCACGCGCGAAGGTGATGGTGATGCGCTGCATCTTCATCCGCGCGCTTCCTTCCAGAGGATCTCGCGATTCAAGGAATGCGGTTAGGCTAGCGCTTCCTGCCCGATCCACTCGCGCGCAGCAGTGTGCGGATCGAGTTCGCCATCGGAAACGGCACGTGTCAGTTGGTCCAAGCGTCCTCCGCCCCTCTCATCACCCATGAGACCAGCGAGCAATTGGGAGCGGGCGAGGGTGAGAATCTGGCGCCGCGCGCATTCCTCTCGCTGCTCGCGCAGACGCCCGCTGCTCGTGAGAAATTCCCAGTGGTCCTCGCAAGCAGCGACGAGGTCGGCGATACCCACTTCCTCGGTCGCGATCAGCTTGCTGATAGGCGGGGTCCAAACGCGGTCCGGCAGTAGCGACAGCAGCGCGCGAAGCTGACTGACAAGGAGATCGGCACCGGGCAGGTCTGCCTTGTTGACCACCAGGATATCGGCGATCTCCATGATGCCCGCTTTCATCGCTTGAATGTCGTCGCCACTCCCGGGCGTATTGACGAGGACGGTGGTTTGTGCGGCGCCTGCGATCTCGACCTCGTCTTGGCCTGCACCCACCGTCTCGATCAAGATCGTGTCCTTGCCGAACGCGTCGAGCACGGCGATCACGTCGATCGTGGCAGCGGAAATGCCCCCGAGTGCACCGCGGCTGGCGAGGCTGCGTATGAAGATCTCTGGGTCGGAGCTGAGCTCTTGCATGCGGACGCGATCGCCCAAGATGGCGCCTTGGGTGTAGGGGCTGGAGGGATCGACGGCAACGATACCGACGGTCTGGTCCCGAACCCGCAGAGCCTTCGCGAACTGATTGGTGAGCGTGCTCTTGCCGGCACCAGGAGGACCCGTGATACCGATAGTGCGCGCTCGCCCGACGCGCCGGTAGAGGGCGCGAAGCGCCGCGCGCCCGACCTCGGTGCCATTTTCGACTTCGGTGATAAGGCGCGCCAGAGCGCGTCGGTCGCCTTCGAGGAAGCGCGCCTGCAAACTGCCACTAGGGGGCATGAGTTAGACGGGCGCCTTCACGTGCTCCCGCACGAACTCGACGATGTCGTTGGTACTGGCACCAGGGCCAAAGACGGCGCGGAAGCCCAGATCACTCAGCGCCGGGACATCGTCCTCCGGAATAATGCCTCCGCAGAAGAAGAGCGTGTCATCCGGTACGATGCCGCGGTCACGGCAGGCCTCGATCACGGCCGGAAAGAGTTCCAAGTGCGCGCCGGAGAGGATGCTGAGACCAACCACGTCGACATCTTCTTGCAACGCAACCTCGCTGATCATGTCGGGCGTTTGGCGAATGCCGGTGTAGATAACCTCCATGCCGGCGTCGCGTAATGCCCGCGCGACAACCTTGGCCCCGCGGTCGTGTCCATCAAGGCCTGGCTTCGCGACCAGCACGCGGATCTTTCGGTTGGCCATCAGTCCCTTCGCTTTGCAGTTATGCCATGTATGGACGAGTGGCGCGGCGCCCGGTCAGACTTGGACCGGCGCTTCAGCGATGAGTTGCAGACGGACCCCGTTGGCCTCCCTACGGGGCACGTGCATCAGCGGTCGGTCCATCGCCATTTTATGATCGAGGTAGAGCACTTCCGTGAGCGTCACGCCCTGCTCGGGAATGGCCTTCATGGCAGCGGCGAAGTTGCGCACTTTCAGCGCCATCATCACCATGCCATCTCCTTGCTTGCGCAGCGCGCGCTCGACATAGACCGATTCATCCTCTGGATTATGTGACGTCACGATCTCCAGCCAACCAGCGCCGATCTCGACACTGACCGATTCCAGACCCGTCTCTTTCTCCGGGCCCCATTCCTTGAACACCGGCATACCGTACCTGTCGACAAAGTGGTCCGAACAGCCGTGAATATCTCGGGCGGCAATTCCGACGTGATCGACACCAGCGATCGAGAAGGGGTGCTCCGTACCGCCGGACTGAGGCGCTGGCGTGGCAACGGTCTTTTGTACCAACTCAACAAGCACGCCGTAGTTGGACTTCGGATGGAGAAATCCGACTAAGCCGGAGAGGCCCTGGCGTGGCTCTTCGTCGATCAATTCGATGCCGAGTTCCCGGGCGCGCCCGAGTTCGGCCGCGACATCGTCAGTCTCGAAAGCGACATGGTGCAGGTCCTCGCCGCGTTGCTCGAGAAACCGCGCCACGCCGGTATCGTCACGGATGGGCTGGATAATCTCGATCTCACATTCGCCGGCATCAAGCAGAACGCCGCGGATTCCCTGATCCTCAACCACGCCATCCTTGACCACGCGCATACCCAAGGCGTCACGCCAGAGCGGCAACGCCTTCTCGATATCCCGCGTGACGAACGCAACGTGGTCGATGCGCTTGAGTTGAAGTGCCATGGAACTACCCCCGTCCGTCATGAAACTCACAGTGTGTTGGACCCGAACCCGGTCATGCTAACGGGCCGAATGGTCGCTAGACGACGACGGCCTCGCGCTGTTCACCCCAGACTGTCCGGAAACTATCTGCGATCTCGCCCAGTGTAACTTGCGCTTTGACGGCTTCAATGATGAGGGGCATGAGATTATCCGCACCCCCTGCGGCCTGCTGGATCCGGTCTACGGCAGCCTTCGCGGCATCGCCATCGCGAGCGGCGCGGAATCGCTCCAATTTCTCGCTCTGGCGAGCGCCGACCGCTGGATCGACACGGACGATCTCCACATCGGCCTCCTCGTCCGTGATGAAGCGATTGACCCCAACTTTTACACGCCCGCTGGCTCCCGGCGGGGCCGCGCGCTCCGTCGCTTGCGCTTCCTTCTCGTACTCCATCTGCAGGTTATAGGCGGCATCGGTGATCTCGCGCTGTTGGTAGCTCGCCCCGATCGAGGCGATGGCGCCGCCCAAGGCGTCGATTTTCTCGACGTAGCGTGCTGCTTCGGCCTCGATCGCGTCGGTTAACTCCTCGATGTAAAAGGAGCCACCCAACGGATCCACGACGTCGGCGGCCCCGCTCTCGTAGGCGATGACCTGTTGTGTGCGCAGCGCCACCTCGACAGCGTGCTGGCTGGGGAGCCCCAGGGCCTCGTCGAGCGAATTCGTGTGGAGCGACTGCGTGCCTCCGAAGACCGCTGCCAGCGCTTGCAGCGTGGTGCGGATCACGTTGTTGTCGGGCTGCTGGGCAGTGAGCGTCGCGCCTCCCGTCTGCGTGTGGAAGCGTAGTGTCTGGGCGCGTGGGTTGTTGGAGTGAAAGCGGTCGCGCGTGATCCGCGCCCAGAGCCGTCGGGCAGCGCGGAACTTGGCCACCTCTTCAAGGAAATTCGAGTGGCAAGCGAAGAAGAACGAGACCTGTTGGCCGATGCGGTCGAACTCTTGGCCCGCCGCGAGCGCCGCTTCGATATAGCTAATCGCATGTGCGAGCGTGAAACCGACCTCTTGCGCGGCGGTACAGCCGGCCTCGCGCATGTGATAACCGCTGACGGAGATCGTATTCCAGCGAGGCACCTCACGCGCACAGAAGTCGAAAATATCGGTGATGAGCCGGATCGAGGGAGCGGGCGGGTAGATATAGGTTCCACGGGCAACGTATTCCTTAAGGATGTCATTCTGCACGGTGCCGCCAAGCTGGGACCGCTCAACGCCCTGCTCTTCGCCGACGGCGATGTAGAGCGCGAGCAGAATGGAAGCGGTGGAATTGATCGTCATCGAAGTGGTGACCTTATCGAGCGGGATCTCGCGGAACAGCGTCCGCATATCCTCGATCGAGTCGATCGCTACACCGACCTTGCCGACTTCGCCCGCGGCCATGGGGTGGTCCGAGTCGTAGCCGATCTGCGTGGGCAGGTCGAAGGCGACGGAGAGTCCCGTCTGCCCTTGATCCAGTAGGAAGCGGTAGCGCTCGTTACTGATTTCCGCGTCCCCCTGCCCGGCGTACTGACGCATCGTCCAGAGACGGCCGCGATACATCGTGGGCTGGATGCCGCGGGTAAAGGGAAACTCACCGGGGAAGCCAAGGATGTCCGCGCTGCCGTTGAGACCGGCGTAAAGCGGCTGTAGCGGGTCGCCGCTCGAGCGGCGAAAGGTATCGCGCCGCTCCGGGTTCCTCTCGACGGCGGCGCGGTAGGCGCCGTCCAGCCATTCGTTGAGTGAGTCGCTCACGCTTTTCCCGCTCCAAGGATCTGGCCTGCAAGCGCCACGGTAACCCAGCAGCCGTTGATCGAGACTAGGAGCGTGAATCCGGAGGTGTCAATTGCAACGGATGCCCCTCCCTCGGCAGCCGAAGGGATGGTGGGCCTAGATGTACTGTACTGCGAATTTTCGAGTCGGTCGTGATCCTGTAGGTACCCTCCGCCGCCACCGCCTCACCACGCCCGTCCCATCTCTCCAGCAGGCCCGAAGATGTCCCACCGCGCTCGCACCGCACCTCTAAGACAGGGCCGACCGTGTTCACGCGATAACCGCGATCTTCCAACGCCTTCTGCCTAGCGCGATCATCGGCGCGGACAGACGGCTGGTCATACACAACGCCGACGACGAGTACGTACCGTAAGCTCCGTCCGGCGCCGGGGTTGAATCAGGCTGTCATATCCACTGAGGCGGCGGAACATATGATCGCAGCCGTTCGGCCGCGGCAAACAGCTTACGGTCGAGGTTGCCGCCGCCGGCTAGGGGTTGGATTCCTGGGTTGGGGCAGGACATCCGCTGTCGGGATCGCAGTCGGCCTCCGGCTCGGGACGGGGTTCGTCAATGAGGCGGGCGAGGGTAGCGCCGACGGCGAGGTCTTCGATCTGGCCAAACGCGTTGAGGCGGATGCATCCGGCCCGGTCGATGACAACCAGACTCGGGGTGCCCCGTAGCTGGAACCGGCCCATCGTGATGGGCAGGGTGACATCAGGGGCGGGGGCGTCGACGCCGACCGGGAACGTGATGCGGTACTCGTGCAGGAACGCTTCAAGTGACACAGGGGTCATGGCGTCGTGGTGTTCGAACACGCAGTGGAGCCCGAGCACGGTGACGTCGTTGCCGAAGGCGGATTGGATGCGCGTAGCCTGCGGCAGACCGTGGGAAACGCAACCCGGGCAGAGCATCTGGAACGCCTCGATTACGACAACCTCGCCTCTGAGATCGGCCAGAGTCGGATTGTTGGCAGTATTGAACCAACGGGTGATAGCCAGCTCGGGGGCAGCGGGGTACGTCGGTTGCATGGTCAACGGCGGTTGCATTCCCATCGAGCCCCGCAACATGAGTGAAGATGCCAAGCAGGCGGGGTGATGACGGCCAGAACTCCCATAGGGAGCAACTATATAAGAAACCTACGTATCAGCCAGGCGCGCCGCGCCGCCGGTCCGGCTCGAGGATGCTTTCCCCGCCATTATATCCAAGCGCGAGTTCCGGCGGGCCAGGAAGCTGCTGGGGGCACGCTCCGAAGAGCGTCCACCCCAGACGGGCTTCCGGCCCCTACCTGCGCAGCGGACTGCTCAGGTGCGAGACCTGCGGCAAGGCCCTCACCGCCGCCGAGGCCGAGAGCGGCAAGTCCACCTACTACATTCTGCCACTCCCTGCTGAAGCGGGGCAGCGGAACATGCAAGACCCCCGGGCTCAATACCAGGACCTTCGAGAAGCTCATCGTCAAAGAGATCAAGGAGAACATCCTCAGCGAGTCCACCATCCAGGACTTGGTGAAGCTGCTGGACGAGGAGATGGACGGGGTGGCGCACGAGTAGCGCCAACAGTTGGAGACCATTGAGGAGGAGATGGCCGGCGTGCGGCGGCAGCTGGGCCGGGGCTGGCGCGTCATCGAGATGTCCGACACTTCCGATCGCATTAGGGAGCACCGTGAGCGGCAGCAACAGCTGAAAATCGCGGCCGAGGAGGTGTGGGCGGCGCTGGCGGGGCAACACGTGATGCTAGACAGCGTCGGCGAGACCGCTACGGCTCCAGAGTCAGTTCGTAGTCCAGTACGTCTAGGTTGGAAATGGTGGAGATAGGGACCACCTATAGGGGGTTTGTTAGGGGTGCGGGCGGGACCGTATGTCACAGAAAACCCCTTGTTTTCCCGTAGCAATCGTTCCTTGACGGTTCACGGCCCCCTGCGTAGTCTCGTTTCAAAAGTGATAGAAGGGGTGATGCGCCGTGCCCCGTCCCAAGACCCTCTCCGCCGCCTTCGTCAAGACCATCAGGGTACCAGGCCGCTACGGCGACGGACGGGGCGGCCACGGCCTCTCCCTGCTGGTGCGGCCCACCGCCACGGGGCGGCTCTCCAAGACCTGGAGCCAACGGCTCCGGATGGCCGGCCGACCGTGCAACATCGGGCTGGGGTCCTACCCGGTCGTCACGCTGGCGGAAGCCCGCCAAGCGGCCCTGGAGAACCGCCGCGCGGTCGCCCGCGGCCGGGACCCGCGCCGGGGCGGCGTGCCGACTTTCGCCGCCGCGGTCGAGGCCGTGATCGCCATGCACGCCGCCGGCTGGCGCGACGGCGGCCGCAGCGAGGAGCACTGGCAGCGGAGCCTGCGCACCTACGTGCTGCCCGCGCTGGGCGGCACGCCGGTGGACAAGATCACCACGGCGGACGTGCTCGCCGTGCTGGTGCCGATCTGGAGTGCGAAGCCGGAGACGGCGCGGCGAGTGCGGCAACGGATCGGGGCGATCATGCGCTGGGCCATCGCCGAGGGCTACCGGGACGACAACCCCGCCGGCGAGGCGCTCGGGGCCGCGCTCCCCAAGAACGGGGGGCCGCCGCAACACCACCGGGCGCTCCCACACGCCGCGGTCGGGGACGCGCTCGTGTGCGTGCGCGCCTCGGAGGCCTGGCCCACGACCAAGCTCGCCCTGGAGTTCTTGACCTTGACGGCGTGCCGGTCGGGCGAGGTGCGGGGCGCGCGCTGGGAGGAGGTCGATGTCGCGACCGCCACCTGGACCGTCCCGGGCAGCCGTATGAAGGCGGGGCGCGAGCACCGGGTGCCGCTGGCGTCGCGCTCCCTGGCAATCCTCGAGGCCGCTCGGGAATGCGCGGACGGCTCCGGACTGGTGTTTCCCAGTGCCCGGGGGCGCGTGCTCTCGGACAACACGCTCTCCAAGCTGCTGCGCGAGCGCGGCATCCCCGCCGTGCCGCACGGCATGCGATCGAGCTTTCGCGACTGGGCGGCCGAATGCACGAACGCGCCCCGCGAGGTATGCGAACTCGCTTTGGCCCATGTCAACAGCGATCGCGTCGAAGCCGCCTACCGGCGATCCGACCTGTTCGAGCGCCGCCGGGCCCTGATGGACGACTGGGCGGCCTACATCACGGAAGACCACTAACTTCACTTTCTAGACATACGCGTTATACGCGTGGCCTTGCGTAGATGCCTCTTGAGCTTTATCGTGCCTCTCGAAACTACGGAGGCAAGATGGAACCAGCGATTCTCCGGCTGCCACAGGTGAAGGAGCTGACCGGCCTGAGCAAGACGACCCTCTGGCGGCGGGTCCGCGACGGGGAGTTTCCCGCCGCCCTGCGCTTGGGCGGGCCGCAGTCCCGGGCGGTCGGCTGGCGGCGCAGCGACGTGGAGCAATGGCTTCGCGACCGGCCAGCCAGCTAGGCGGGCAGGACGCCGACCTCCCGCCTGATCCTGCACCCCCGACGCCTTTGCATGGCGATGGGGAGGCGCCAGGCCGCATTGTGTTTCGGCACAAGGACGCGGCAGCCCTTGAGCGGGCGTTGGCCATCCTCAAGGTCCAGCTCCGATTCAATGTGCGCGCCCAGCGGGGGGAGCTGTCGGAGGATGGCGGCAAGACGTGGGAGGCGATGACCGACCGCTCCACGGCCGCCCTGCGGCGGTCCCGAGAAAGCAGGCGACTTATGGCGACGTGCAGCACCGATCGACCCCCCGCGGGGATTTCGCTTTCGGACTCGTCCGCCATTCTTCCGCGGCGCGCCGGTCGGCTCCGCCAAGGGAGGAGGCGGGCCCTGGCCTATTGTCCGGAAGCCCGTCCAACTCGTGCTGGCGCAAGTGTGATCAGGGTTGTGCAGGGTGATCTCATACCCCCTTAAGGAAAGTGCGATTGCTTAAGAGGGTGCTGGATCACCCTGTCTGACCCTGATCATTCTCTGGGGAGGCGCATGGATTCGCCTCGGTTTTCCCTCTTCCAACGGGCGACGCACTCCAAGCAGCCCACAGGCGATCCCGTCACCCTCGCGGAAGTCCATGACCGCATCGTGGGCAGATCGCTTGCGGCGGTCACCAAGGAGGCGCGGAAGAATCAGGAGCGTGTCCGCGCGGCAGCGCCGGCGGGGCGGAAGGCGGCGGAAGAGCGCAAAAAGGGGCACAAGGAGACGGCGTTTCCGGCCATCACGCCGGCGGGCGTGTTCAACAAGCGCACCAATGCGGGGTTGGCGGAGGGTAGTGGCTGTGTGGTGCTCGACTTCGATGACGTGCCGGATGCAGCAACGCTTTCCCGCCGGCTGGCCGCACATCCCGCGACCTGCCTCGCCTTCGTCTCCCCGTCGGGCGCGGGGGCGAAGGCGATCGTCCGCGTCACGCCGGTGCCAACTACCAATGACGAGCACGGGCATGCCCTCGACGCGGCGGCACGGGTCTATGAGGAGTGGACGGGATGTGCCGTCGATCCCAGTGGCCGCGATGTCGCCCGGCTGTGCTTTCTGGCCCACGACCCTCACGCGACGTGCAATCCCCAGGCGGAGCCCGTCCCGTGGGACCAGCGCCCGCCGCCCGCACCCGCGCGATCCTCCGCGCCGGATCGCGAGGTGGATCAGGAGTGGGATCATACCGTCATCCGTGAGGCGCTGGACCAGCTCGACCCCTGTAGCCTCCGCACGCCCTGGATCACCGTCGGGGCGGTGCTGCATGCCGCGGGGCTCCCCTTTGCCGTCTGGCGGGACTGGTCGGCGCGCTGCCCAGAGAAGTTCGACGAAGAGGGGATGCGGCGGGATTGGGACGGCTTCCAGGCCGATCGTCCAGGCGGTGCCGGGCCGGGCACGATCATCTACCTCGCCAAGCAGGCCGGCTGGCGGCCGCCCGTGCGCGGCGCGGCGGGGACCCGCGCCCCCGCGCCCGCGAGTTCCCCCCTACGGATGAGCGCGATCCCCATGAGTGTCGACGACGATGCCGCGCTCGTGGCGGAGGCCTACGGCTCGGAACTGCTGGTCGCCCTGGGAGGCACGCGGCAAGGTGGCACGCGGGATCCGGATGTGATCTATCGGCGTGACCGGTGCGGCGCCTGGACCCCCTGCGACTTTGGCGTGATGCTGCGGGCCGAGCTTGATCGCTGGTCGCGTGACTTGGCCGAAGCTCTGCGGACAAGACGCTTGCAGGATGATCGGCCCGAAGCGGACGGCCAAAAGTCGGCCAAGATTGGTGGCCTACTGCGCGACCTGCGGAGCCGGGGACGGCGGAACGGCGTGCGGGATGCGGAGCGTGCCTTTATCGAGGCGATCCGTGCACGCGACGAGGTCCAGCGCCCGAACCCGCGCACGGTCGCTTCCTATGAGGCCGTCCGCAGCGTCCGCGCCGCGGAGATGGACGTGGACCTTTCCGCGCTCGTGTGCACCAATGGGATCGTGTCCTTGCGGACAGGTGAAGTGCTGTCGCCGGCCGAGGCCGAGGAGCTGTGGCTCACGACGGCGGGGGAGATTCCGCATCGCTACGTCCCGGGGGCCGAGCATCCAGACATTACGGCGCTGTTCGCGGGGATGTCAGCGGAGGATGTGGACTACATCGGCGCCGAGCTGGGGCACAGCCTGCACGGACAGGCGCACAAGCGCTTCCTGGTTATCGCCGCGGAGAGCGACGGGGGGAAGTCCACTTTCGGGAATGCGATCAGGGCCGCGCTCGGCCGGGCGGCGCGCTACGACGAGGCGGCCAGGTCCCTGCGGGCCCCGAACGGGGGAGGCGCGTCGACGCTGCACGATGCCTACGCTCTTTACTTCGCGGCGCCCACCCGGCTCGTGTTCTGTGATGAGGCGCAGGAAGTACCGATCTCGGCCGATCGCTTGTCGGGCATCGTGGGTGGGGGAGTCGCGGCGAGTCCGCGCGACGTGGGGGAGAAGGTGCGCGAGACCCGCTACACGGCCACGCCGATCCTGGCCGGTACCAGCGCCCCGCAGAATCTCCAGCTCTTGGAGAATCCCGCGCTTCGGAATCGCTGCCGGCCGCTGCCGTGGCCCAGCGCGAAGAAACGGCAGGCCTCCCTCGACAAGGGCTTGGCCGAGCGGGTGACGTATCCCGAGCAACGGGAGGCGATGTTGGCCTGGCTGGTGGGCCATGCCCGGAGGAACATCGATCCGCCCGCGATGCCCCCGGCGATGGTGGAGCTGCGGGAGTCCTGGGCGAAGCAGAACGCGGGGGAGACCACGATCTGGATCAAGGAGCACGTCGTCAAAGGGTCTCGGGACGATGTCCTCACCAGCGCGGATCTGTGGGAGGCGTTGGTCCAGGCCATCGGCACGCGCCCGGGGGAGGAGCGCCTGCGCGATGGCACGACCCGGACCACCTTGCCCAGGCTCGTCAAGGGGATCCACCCGACGATCGGGAATCAACGGCGCCTCCCCTTGCCCAGCAAGAAGCTGGCGATGGGCTGGCGGGGGTGGTGGCTGGAGCCCCACACGCTCGATGAAGCTACGCATGAAGCGCAGACGATCGAAGCAGGACCTAGGGAATGAACCGCGGCCCCGCAGCCTGCTGGAAGGGTGCACGGATCGTTAGGAGCGGCGAATCTTGATGAGATCGAAAAGTGAGGAGTGCATTGTTGGCAATAATGCGTTTCCTGTCGCAACTTGAGGAACCAGCGGATCTCAGACTTTGAGGCAGGGCTCCCTGCTGGCGATCTCGCTCCGGCCGCCGCCGCTCTCGCGCGAGGGGTCCAATCGCCTAGCCTGTCCAATGCCACGGTTTTCGAACAGGTCTAGATGGGGCTTTCACGCCCCCGTGTTGCCCTGTTCGAGGAATCACCGTGGTACGTGGCTCCATCCACGCAGCGCGGGGGCACCTGTGCATCGGTTCATGTTCTTGGCCATCGTCGTGCTACTCGGGATCGGGGCCGCAGTACCGCGCCTGCACGCGGAGGAGCCGCAAAGCCTTGCCGTGGAAGCGGGCGGGCAGATGGTTCTGGCGGACTTCACGACGACGGCCGCGGAGACGTTCACGACGGTCACGTCGGTGTCCCTCTGGGATGGCGAAGCCTGGAGCCTGGTCTATCGCCCCAGTACGGGGAGCACGGATTTCCCCATCAAGCCGGGGAGCTGGCTTTGGATCGACTCGCCGGCGGCGCAAACGATCACGATCGCAGCCCCGCCCCCACCGCCGGGCTCGAGCCCTGGTGCGGGCGGGATCGCGGAGTGTGCGTTCGTGGAGGCGACGGCGATGGTGTTCGCCGCGACCTTTCAGGTCATCACGGCCAGCGGATCGGGGACGGCCTTCTATATCGGCGACGACGAGTTTTTGACGGCGGCCCATGTGGTCGAGGAGGGCGGGCGCATTCTACTGCGCACGCAGACGCAGCGGCTGGAGGCGACGCTGGTGGGGCTCGATCACGCCTCCGATCTCGCGCTCCTGCGCGCCGATGGGTCGGGGTTGACGGCGCTGCCGTTCGCCGACTTCGACGTGCTGCGGCCGGGGCAAACGCTGGGCGTGGCAGGCTTTCCCGGCGCGGCGGAGGCCTTCGCCTCGCGCCTGGGACAGCCGTCCGTCTCCTCGGGGCTGCTCTCCAGGGTCGCCGTACAGGATGGGGTGACCTGGATCCAGACCAATGCCGAAGTGAATCCCGGCAACAGCGGCGGGCCGCTCTTTACGGCCTGCGGGCAGATCGTCGGCGTGGTATTCCATCAACGACGGTGATGGGGTACGAGGGGCCGCGATGCGGTCCATCGTGCGTACTCTTCCCCTGGGGCGGCATACGATCCGTGTGGGCGAGTTCCGCTCCTGGGGCTGGACCGGCTGGTCACCGCCGTTCACCTTCACGATCGAGCGATCCACGATCGAAAGCCCGCCGAAAATCACGGCCATGTGCAACGTCCCCTGGAGCGACGCCCGCGGGGAATACGTGTCCTACGAGACCGCCGAGGAATGCCACACGGCGGGTGCGAGCGGCATCGATTTTTCGGAGTACTGGGATAACTGGGGGCAGAATTTTCTTGAGTGGGAAGACTTGCAGATGGCTATCGATGGCGGAGCCGTATTTGATGAAGTCGATAGCACTTGGCATTTTGAGCGACTCGCTCCGGGCCAACACTACCTTCACATCCGAGAGCGGCTGGCAAGCGGCGGGTGGACCGAGTGGGGCGAGCCCTACACTTTCACCGTCACGATCGTGCTGCGGGTGGCGATCTGTGACAGCGATGTCGACTCTTTTTGGGAATGCTACGCCGACGGCCTAGCCGGGATCCCCCGCGGGGCATGGGTCTGGGGGTGGGCGACCGTTCTCGATTACGACAATGCGCGCTGGAGCGTCAACGGCGAGGACGGAAGGACGGCCAGGGCGAGGAACGTCGCTATTCGCAACCTTCCTCGCGGCCAACACACCATCCAAGTGGGCGAGTTCCGCTCCTGGGGCTGGACGGGCTGGTCGCCCGCGTTCACGTTCACGATTCGCTAGAGGCGGGGGGGGGGGGGTCGGTAGAGCTTACCTAGTCGCTAGGGAGTTGCGGCTCGTCTGAGTCTTGGGCAGCGACTTCGATCGCGCCGGCATGGTCGGTCGTGTCGTATGGGGACAGGGGATGAGGAAGCACAGCCGCCCGCCGGGGCCGACTCCTGGGGAGGAGTAGGCGGGGAGGCGTGCCGCGCCGCGTCGGCCCCTATACTCGCGGCGGTGTCTGCCGGGGCGTGGCCGGAGGTCTTCATGAGGAGCATCCGATTTCTCACAGCCCTCGCCGCTGCGGCGGCCGTGCTCTTTTTCGCGTCCGCCTGCTCAGACACAGCGGTGGATGACGGGGGTGGGGACGCCCGCGCCATCCGCGTCAGTGGCAGCGGCGAGGTGCAAGCGGCCCCCACCATCGCCACCGTGCGCACGGGCGTCGAAGTGCGTGCGGAAAGTGTCACGGCAGCGCGTGCCGCCGCGGCCGAGGCGGCCAACGCCGTGTACGCCGCCCTGCACGCCACGGGCGTCGCGGACGGCGACATCAGCACCATCGCTTTTCAGATCTATCCCGAGTACGACTATCGCGACGAGACGCCCCGCGTCACCGGCTACGGCGTGTCGAACACGGTCGAGGTGACTGTGCGCGCGGTCGACCGCGTGGGGGAGATGATCGACGCGGTGGCCGCCGCCGCTGGGGACGCCGTCCGCTTTGACGGGATCGTCTTTGCGCATGACGATCCCGGCGCCCTGGCCCAGGAGGCGCGCGCGCTGGCCATGGCCGACGCGCGCGGGAAGGCCGAGCACCTCGCCACGCTGAGCGGGGTCACCCTCGGAGCGGTCCGCAGCATCACGGAGACGCGGGGGACCGCGCCGTTCGCCGAGCCCCCGGCCGCATTCGCCATGGAGATGGACGCCCCCACCGACACGGCGACCTGGCCCGGCACCGCCGCCGTGACCGTAACCGTGCAGGTGGTCTGGGCGATCGCACCGGAGGAGTAGGGGCGCACCCTGCCACCACGGACGAGCACCGCAAGCGATTCGTGCAAACGGTCAATGAGGAGATCCGGTTCGACGACCACGGTGCTGCAGCCGTGCGGCCACGGGACGAATACGTGCGTTGCTGGCCATCGCCGAAGCTCGTGGGGGTTTTTGGTCGGGGTGGGTAGATTCAAGCCGTCAGAAAACCCCCAGCAGCGCGTGGTCCGTCGCGTCCGTGCGGATTCTGGGACTGCAATGGTTGGTCGAGCGGCTCCGGGCGCGGCAGGCGGCTGGTTAGAGGGCGATTTCCGCTGGCGGGGACGCAGCCTCCAACCATCTTCAGCGAGGAAGTGCGATTTCTGCAACCCACTCTTACTCAACACGGGACGAACATCGGGATCAATGTTCCAGGATGACCAACAGGGCTGTATGCCGTTCCTCTTGACTGTTCGTTTCTCCGGACGAAATGCGCTAACCGGCTGCCTTCTCGATGATTGAGGCACTCGTGAATGGACCCCGGTTGACCGTGCGATCCGGCGAGAGAGCAGGCAATCCGCACATCGCGACGCCATCGTTCTGAGCGTGGTCTAGCCTGTTGGTGAACAGAGGGCGACCACAGTTCGCGCCCCTCTTGGTGGGCCTAACTTGACGGTAGACAGTACCACCTTCGAGGTGTTGTTCAGCTTGTCGTCTGCTTTGCCCGATGGTCGGCCCGTCCGTTCGCAGAATAGGGCGTGTCGGGCCTAACGCCCATGTCGCCGGAGCGCTGTGCCGAATCAGCATCGGTTGGCGAGGACTATGTGCTGGTTTGGCGGGACCGTACCCGCAATCTCGCGCCGCTGCCGTTCCACCGACTGTCGCGATCACCGGGGTGCAGCCTCTGGGCGGTCGCCGACCGGCACACCACCTTCGTCCTCGTCGAGGCCCCGACGGACCTCGGAGGGATACGGTGCCTCATGTAATCCCTCGAGGAGAATCGGGCTCCGCGTCACGGCAACTTGGGAAGTCGTGGCATCGCCATCAGGCATTGGTGACCCGCCACCCAACTCGCTTGGGAATCCGAAGCGACCGAGCAGGTCGCGCAAGGCCTTCAGTGTGACATAGGGCGCACACGAGCCGCCGTACGACTCCTCGAATTCGTCCCATCGATCTTCGATCACCTGTCGGACTCTGAGCGAGTCGTCCTCGGAGGCGCACTCCAGCGCAATGACGCAGTCGGACAACGTGACCTCATGGGGTAAGGTGGTTCGGACGACTTTCGATAGCTTCGGACGACCTACTCTCGGGATCAGCACTACCGGGCCGCGACACTTGCGCCCTGGTGCGCTGGTCCGTCGATGCTCGGGGCTCAGCTGGCCGTCCGAAAGATCGGTGGTGTGGATAAGTGGCATGCCGGCGTTGGTGAAGTGCGCCCGGTGCATCTGAACGGTCCCGCGCACAAGTGAGACGCTAGGGCGCTTGTGCTGGGTTGCGGGCCTCGCGCAAGCCGGTCGCCGGTGGGGCAATGGACCCATCGTGAACCTAAGCAGTAGCGAACGCAGAGCTGTCCCGGGAAACGCTCCACGATCGCGATAGCCTACGATCTCAGCAGTCCCCATTGAGCGGAGCACTTCCCACGCCGCTGCGTCCTTTTCCGATTTCTCGATTCCCCGGGGTGCAACCGCGACCACCACCCCACTAGAAGTCAGGTAATTCAGGGCCGTCAGTATGAATGCCATCGCGACACTGCACGTTAGGCGCTGTCCCTTCAACGTGACGTGCTCTCGTCTACCGCCGCGGCAGGTAAACGGAGGATTCAGCAACGCTGTCGATACCCGACCGCGACTTCGCCGCAGTACCGGCGATGAAGCTCGCGATCGGGGATTGAAGAAATCACAAGCCCCGATCTGCCACGATGAATTGGTGGCTTGCAGCTTGTGAATGGTCGCTCTGTTGATGTCGAGTCCGACGACCTCTACGCTCGGCTGGCGCTCGATGGCCGCACGGAGGAGGGCGCCGTCGCCAACCGCGAAGTCCGCAACAGTTCCTAGTTCGCGTCCGCCGACTGCCGCCAGTTCAACCAGATCGCCTGCGAGATCGGGCGGAGTGAATATTTGGTCAATCAACGTCAGCCACCACAGCGCTATGAAACCATCGCTGTGACGTCGTACACGAGAATGCTCCCAGCTCCATCGCTGCGCTGGGGCGCTGGAGTGGGGTTGTCGTACACAAGCTCAACTTGGGCACTGCTGTTGAGGGCGAACAGCACCGCGCCGAGTGCGTGAGGGCGAGTTCCTAGGGGAGCGATCTTGAGCAGATGGTCCGGGTAGTCCGCCGCTATCGCCCTGAGGCTCTCAATAGCGCTGAAGGGCGAGTTCGCGATGGCGAAGCGAACTTGCTTCCAGAGTCCATCTTTTTCGAGTGCTCCTCGATTACCGAGGTAGGTGTTGAAAGGAAATCCGGCCCTAAAGCCGGGAACGCCGATTACTGGGAGGATGTTCTCAACCGGAGGATCGATCTTCTCGATGGCATGAGCAAGCCGGTTTCCTTCGAAGCCCAGAAGCGGCACGAAACAGGTCTTCGCTTCATCTTCGATGCTCTCTAGTCGAGCGAACCCCGGCAAAGAGCTAATCTCAGTAAACCTCGCGGTGAGATCAAAAAGCCGCCCTTCAGTCGGGTTCGAGCTATACCTGTAGTGTTCCGGTTCAACATAGACCGCCCTTATTGGGCGCGACCGGCTGAGACCTTCCCTCACTATAGGAGCCCACACGTGGTGCTCTAACCCTGTGATGTTGACGTACAATCCACCAGGAGATTGTACTTGGGAGATGAAATTCGAGAGCGCGGTCCGACTGCGTATGAGAATCTCGTGTGTCGCTCCGCCGAACCTCGCAGAAAACGCAAACCTCTTCTGCCGGACGATCTCGACAAAGCGACAGTCCTCACCTCCCTGCTCCCAGGCGCCCGGATGCCTTGAACGTTCCTCGTTGGAACGGGCGTAGATGTAGCAGGACGCGGTGGGGAGCTCAAATCCTCGCCAATCACCGTAGATCCGTGTCAGCAGTGGCAGCTCAGGCACGTAGCGCCTCAAACAGCCTCAGCTGGTCCCCGAGCAACGCGTCGTCAGGTGTGCGGTTCGAACGCGCGAGGATTTTGATCACTGTCTCCTGCTGCTGCTCGACCAACCCGACAATGTCCGCCGGAGACAGGTCCGTTCGACGCTTTTTACGAAAGCTGAAGTCGAACAAAGCACTGAAGAGCGGATACAGCATGTAGTCGTACTGCCGGATGTCATCTTTCCCAGTTGGCTTTGTACCGGGAAAACGCCTCAGAGCGAGCAACATCACTCCGTCTTGAAGTAATTCCTTGGAGTGTGTGACGTCACCGGTAGAGCCATCGCCGATGAGGCGGAACTGCGTTACTTCTGGTGTGTGACCATCAGCCTGCACAGCCATAGTACCGAAGATCTTCCCGAGTCCCATCACGAGTTGCGCCAGGTTAGTGCCGTTGGCGGATAGTCCTTCAAGCTCTTCGAGGCGTTCCCGTGCAACGCGCTTGGCGGCTTTGGTCTGCGTCTCTAAGGACACGCCGCTCGCGAGGCTGTGCTCCTCGTCCTCTCTGAGATGCTGGACGAGTCCCCGGTAAATGAGCGCTAGAAGGTACCGGATATTCCCCCCTGCTAGCAGTTCGTAAGTTTTCCAGCCTGCATAGAGTTTCCGCATCCGGACGCCCGATCGGCCGGCGCGAAGTGTATAGAGCAACGAGTGCTTGTAGTTGCCGTAACGCGTCTGCCATGATCTGGGGTGCTTGCGGAAGTCGTCGAAGACAGCCTCGAGTGACATCTTCGTGGCCCGGGCCCAGAATCCTATGAAAAAGAGGCGTAGCGGTTCTATGTCTTCGATCAGCGCCACATCGCTTGGGAACGATCCCAACAACTCTTCCTTGGTCCCCGACACCAAACCTTCCACACCCCAAAAAGTGGCTTCATCGTCGTCGGATATCCCGGGAAAGAGTTCCCTGATACTCTTGGGAGCGGAGAATGACTCTGGCAATTGACTCAGTCGGTTGTTGCACACCTCCAAGGCGAACTCACTGAAGCGGTCGCCTTGGAGGCGTTCACTAATATCGATACGTGCGTAGTCCGCCGGACTTTCAAGAACTTCCGTCGGATTGAGAGTCTCATGAGCCCGCCACCCCAGCTCCCTCACTCCAACCTTGAAGCTATATCGCTCTCCACAATGCTTGATTAGAGTATTGAAGACTCGTTGTTGTAGTGCGGAGAATGATTCATATTCGTCTATCAAGAAGTAAAATTGCTTCTGCTCGAACCCTGGGAGATCGCTGATCATCTCGCACAACACGTCTATCGGAGCACCTTGCGCAGAGAGCATCATCTCTTCTGAGTCGCCAATGTTATTGATTAGCGCCTCGAATCGAATAAGAGAGAGCTTAATCTGGCCGGATAACTCTTCGAAAGTATGAACACCACTGATGTGCATACTTTCGCAGACGACTTGAAATTGCTCCGGCATTAGATTCGCTGACAGTCCGACGTTGCTCTCATACCACACCATGAACTGTGCTATTTTGTCGCACAGTAAGAGATTGACATAGTGTGCGAACAGGCGGGTCCAGCGGTCTTCTGACACTTCGGGACCAGCGAATGCGGTTACCCGGTTGGTATTGACCTTGTAGTAGAGACCGTAGTAAGGCCAGTCTGACGGCGGGGTCGACTCAGCGAGGGCCAGCCGCCCCTCGTATGACAGGCCGCGCAAGACCGTCGTCTTGCCGGTTCCGCGCCCACCGATCAACACGCATGGGCGGCGTTGCTCGAGTTCGGGAAAGTACGCAGGTTCGGCGAAGAGCTCGAAAATCCGCTCCCCAAGCCATTCTGCGCGGGAGTCACCGAAGAGTGTGCTTAGCTGCTCGGCGAGAGTTGCGTCTTGCGTCACGGCGATCTCCTGAACAGCGGAATCCAATCGTTCTGGTCCCACAGGAAGATTGGCAGGGTCGCATCAGGCACCCACCCCTCGATTCCGACAGTGAGGCCAAGGTCGTGGAACCCCATGGCGTAGGTCTTGATCCCTGCGCGGGTGTTGGCCTCGTGGAGGAACGTGACGCCATCTGCACGATCTGACTCCGGCCAAACTAGTGAATCCGGCGCGACGACACTTGCATTTGCGGGAAGCGTGTTGCCGGCTCGCACAGTCAGCGGGAGACCAGCAGTTCTGATCCGACCCAAGCCGTAGTCGGTGGCGAGAGCGCAGCAATAATAGGCAGGACCCATGCCGGCCCTAGCTGCGACAGAGAATGACAACTCCGTCCCGTTCACGACCACCAGCCGTTCCCAGTGGCTCAGGATCTGCTGCCCGGAACCTACGAAATCATCGATGAATACGACTGGCTGAGTCGGGTCAGCGACTACCGCCCTTAGCGCGTCTGCATGTGTTACGAGTTGTGATGAGTCGATGCGCAGGAGGTCCCTGGCCTTGCTTGCGTAGCGGTATCCACTGTCCGCTGGGGATGGTCTCTCGCCGCTGACAGGGGTGATCAAGACTCGGGTGCGGAACTCGGTCCACGCCCGCACCACTTCGTCCAACGGAGCGCTGTCCGGAACGACTTCGCAACTCAGGAACTGGAACGAGGACACAAAGAGTTGGTTGACGATGTCCTGGTTGAAGTTCGTGAACGAGTTCAGCAAATGAATGGCGAACGGACGCTCCGCTTCCGAGAAGTTGCTGAGCCATCTCTTCGGTTGAACGGTTCTTGGCCACAATTGGATATCGGCGAAGTACTCGATCTTCTCCAAGACGAACTGCTCGGTGACCAGTGTGTGGCTGTCGCTTAAGGTCTCAGGCAAGATTGAGCCACCCAGTCTGGAATCAGGCCACCCCGAGTGCCCGGCCCTCGGGTGTTCCGAACCGCCTTGGCTTGGCGGAGACTCGTCGGCGAAGTTGCAGTCTCATCTAGGGCGCACTCGTGCTGCGGGTTGACCTGGTGCGCGGCGGCCGAGACGAAACCGGATGATGCCAGCGAGGCAGCAGCGATCATCCCAGTCGTCCCATGTCCGTCCCCCCGGCGTGCGCTCATCCGTTCCGCCCATGCCCCCCACGACTTGCACATCGTACGTCACGCACGTGGACTGTCATGCTGCTCACTAGTGCAGCTCGAGAGCTTCCATCAGCTCTCGCCACTCGCGTCCAGACATTCCCGACGCCTTGCGCAGTGCCTCCGCCTCGGGCCTTCGACCCTCGACCAGTGCACGGACAACCGCAAGAGCGCTGGCGGAGAGCATCCCGCTATTCATCCGATAGTCGCGAAACGCCTCGTAGGTGAACGGTACCCATGGCTTCACGACGCTCTCAAGGATCGCGTCCGCGTACACGCGGATCTCGTACTGGGCATGGTCGTCCGCCCGCAGCGACAGGAAGTGCAGCAGGTTGTGCAGATCAATCTTCCAATACCACTGCGTGTAGAAGTTGAGCGAGAGGTTGATCCGGGCGAGTTCGCGCGCGAGGCCACTCTGCTCTTCGCCGGGCGACTCGCCGGTCGGCGGCGCATTCAGCAGTTCCTCGTAGTGCTCATACGCGCGCTCGGCGTCCTCACGCAGCAGCTGCTGCACCCGGGCGGCCTCGTCCGGGGAGAGTTGCTCGTCGCGGCCCTGGCGGTTGGTCCGGGATTGAGACCGGATCACGTCGGCGCCGGGCACATAGAACTCACGATCGAGGATTGAGTAGCGGGCGGAGTACTCGTTGACGTTGGCCGTGCGGTGCCGGATCCACTGCCGCGCGACGAAGATCGGGAGCTTGACGTGCAGCTTGATCTCGCACATCTCGAAGGGAGTCGTGTGCCGGTGGCGCATGAGGTAGCGGATGAGCCCTCGATCATCCGAGGTGCGCCGTGTGCCCCGTCCATATGAGACGCGGGCCGCCTGCACGATCGCGCCATCGTCGCCCATGTAGTCGACGACCCGAACGAAGCCGTGATCCAGAACCTGCACGGGCGTATACAACAGGTCTTCGAGGGCTGGGACAGTGGCACGCCGGGTCTCGTACCGCTGCGTTCGCAGAGCCTCCACCACGGCTCGCTGCTCTGGCGTCATAAAGTCGGTCGTGGCGCCCACTTCCCCTCATCACGCCTCGTGCCGGTACCGTTAGGCATCGAGGATCGGGGTTGGAACCGTGGGGCGCATACTACACCCGCCCCTGGGCCAGCCTCCGACCGCGCCGCCACTCCGCTTGAGCGAGTGGGCCGCGCGCGAGGCTCCACCCAGAGCAGTCGCGCTTGTTTGCCTCCCTAGCGTCGCTGACGATGGCCTCAACGGTTAGAGGTCCACGGGGTGCCGGGGTTCGCCTGGACCTTCTGGACGTCCAGCGAGTCCAGCCCTGCTTTCCCGTCCTCAGACCGCAGCCAATCGCCCTGCCCGGCCCAGAGTGGCGCTAGCAACTCCGCGAGCTCGTCTGTGAGACGCGAGCCAGCGCGCTCTCGAACCTCGTCGGGCGGCAGATCACCCAACGCCCTCAGGGCCCACAGGCGCTGGCTCCCGCCGGTCTCGCAAGCATCCAGGAGCTCCTCAACACGTCCGAGCCGCTGCAGAACCCTCGCGGCCGATGCGGCCACCCTGGGTTCGGCCCCGAGCCAGTCTCGCAGCTCCGATGCTTCATCGTCGGTAATCTGGTCGATCGCCGTGATCGCGTGGAGGGCGACGAGCGGGTCGTCATCCGACACGAGCGGAAGGAGCAACCCCACGCTCGGCGCTGCGCCTTGCCCAAGCCCCCATGCAGCCGCTGAACGTAGCTCGCTATCGAGGCCCCGACTTGCTGCGACCGCGCCCAGGGCCGTCGTAGCCGCGGGATGAGGTATCTCACTCAGCAGGAACACGGCCTCGATCCTCTGCTCAGGCTCGACTGCTTCTCCTACGGCGACCTCGGTAATCCGGTCCGTCCAAGGGTCGGGCTCCAATCGGGCAAGGCTGCCGTACGCCTCGAGACGCAGTCGCCAATCGTCACTCTGAGCGACCGAGGCGATGAGCGCCGCCAGGTCGTGCCGGCCCAACAGACCAGCTACCTTGACCGCCGCATAGCGCTCCGTCTCATCAAGAGTCTGCATCGAGGTGGTGAGATCCCATGTGTCCCCAGGACACGAAAGCGTTGAAGGCTCCTCGACGACACCGGCAATGAAGGTCCCTCCACCCGTGAAGTGCCCCCCTGCGTCGACGTACAGCTTTCCTCTTACCTTCCACTTCCTCCATTGCCCATACCGGTACGTACGGCCATCGTCCCACTGACAGACGATGCGACCATCGGCGTCGACTTCGATAACTCGTCCGCTCCGCCGAGGCACCCAACTAGGCCACGTCAGGGTAACTTCCGAGCCTTCCGAAGCTGCCTTTGGTGCGCTGCGGCGTGTGAGCTTCACCGTTCGACGTAGAGCGGAGGTCTCGAAGTAGGCTGGTGTACCCAAGTGCGGAGGTGACGATCCGATCCCGACCCGGATGAACGCGAAGAGATCGTGATCGCGCATCCCGCCCCCGTCCCACTCGCGTCCTGGCGCGTCGGAGTGGGACAGGACCAGGGATAGAGCCGACTTCGCGCGTGACTCCACGCGTATCCCACAACGAGCGCAAACGAGGTCCGGCAGCCGAAGCCGCTTGACTTTGGTCTGCCAGACTTTGTTCGCCATTGCGTAGCGTTCGAGCTCGACCGGTGCATGCCCAAGGTCGGAATCGAGATGCTCAGCGACCGCGGCGGTTCCTATCGCTCCCATCGACAGGAAGCGCGCGAAGTCCGCGTCCTCCTTGAATCCCATTAGGGCCAGGACTCCAGCAACTCGCCGGGTTTGACACCAAGCGCCGCCGCAAGCCGAAGGATATTGTCTAGTCCAACATTACGGTGGCCGCGTTCGAGGCTGCTGATGTATGTCCGGTGCAGACCTGACTGCTCCGCAAGGGCCTCCTGGGAGAGTCCAGCGGCTTCGCGGAGCGAGCGCACGCGGCGCCCGAAGGCGGCACGCCCTTGCGTTGCTGTCGCCGAGCGTGGTGCCGTCATCGCCCGACAACCGTAGAAATCCTGTAGACTTTGAGTCTACAGACGATGAGTCAACGAATAAGATGTCATCATGGATGACCTGATGCCGCTTCCGGAAACCATCAAGGCGAAACGCAGCGATCCCGTATACATGGCACACGCCTATCTGACGAAGGTGCCGCTCCCCGCGATCCTACCGTTCATTGAAGCCTTCTCGTCGCCAGGTGACACCGTAGCTGATCCCTTCGCCGGATCCGGGATGACAGGCGTCGCCTCGATGCTGCTTGGACGGAACGCGAGACTCTTTGATGTCTCCGTTCTGGGCAGGCACATCGGAGCAAACTACGTGAATCTAGTGGAACCCGGCCAGCTTCGAGAAGCAGCCGCCAGGGCCGTCCGCGCCACAGGTGACCGACTGGGCAATGTGTACGCGGTCGAATGCAGCATGTGCGGCTCGACCGGTGAACTCGCGAAGACCGTGTGGAGCGCGATGGTCCAGTGCGACACCTGCACCCGCCCGGTCAACTTCTACCACGCACTGGAAGCCGCCGAATGGGACAAGAGCGAAATGCGGTGCCCGCACTGCGAGGGGTTGGTGACCAGCAGATCCCGGAAGCTCGACGAAGAACCCGTGGTCGACTGGATCAGATGCTCATGCAGTGACACGCAGGTTGAGCAGGCCTGGTCCCACCCGCCCGTGAGTCTTCCTGCGACCGAGATCGATTGGCCTGACCTCGAGATCGGCGAGGCCCGGCAGATGTTCATCGCATCGGCGCTCGGCCGTCATGGTCTGACTTCGACCGCGAGCTTCTTCTCTCGACGCAATGTATCGGTCCTTGGCGCTCTGAAGTCCGAGATTGACGCGACCACGGATCGGGCCATCAGGAATAAGCTGCTCTTCGCGTTCACAGCGATCCTGACGAGGGCCAGCAAGCGCTACCAGTGGTCCAGGAAGCGGCCCCTCAACGCCGCCAACGCGAACTACTACGTGGCTCCCGTGTTCTATGAATGGAACGTGCTTGACCTGTTCTCCCGGAAGGTCGAGGCAGTCATTCGGTCCGATGATTGGATTCGGACCCACCGGGACGGAGGTCCGCTATTCCGGAATGGCAGCGCCGGTGATGTCACGTACGACATCGCGAGCGCTGAGGACCTGCCGCTTCCTGACAACTCGGTCGACTACGTCTTCACCGACCCCCCGTTCGGGTCGAACATCTTCTACTCGGACATGAACCTCTTCCACGAAGCATGGCTCGGCTCTACGACGGATCCTGCTGTAGAGGCGGTGGTCGATCGCGTTCATACAGACTCTCACCGATCGGCGGCCCGGTATGAGCAGCTCCTGACAGACGCACTCTCGGAGTGCAGGAGGATACTCAAGGACGCCGGCTGCATCTCGATGATCTTCGGCAATAGCGCTGGCGCCATGTGGCAGCTCGTGCAACGGGCGATCAGCGAGGCTGGCCTTCAAGTCGTTCCGGAGTTCACGGCCGTACTCGACAAGGGGCAGCGGTCCGTCAAGGGCCTAGCCTCGGGATTCGAGAATGTCGCAACACTGGATCTCGTGCTCACGATGAAGCCAGGCGAACCCCGCAGGCACCATGTCGTACCACGGGACTCGGAAATCGCGGCGGCCGTCGACGAGCTCCTGACGGAACCCGCCGTAACTCCCAGCCACCTCTATCTCGAGATGCTCCGAAGAGGATTCCTAGAAGGGTGGGACCTCGGTGCCTTGGATCTGCGAACCATCACGGACCATATCCGTGCGCGCGAGCGCGAGATCGACCCTCGAACCTCCGCCGTGAGTTGAAGCTCCCAGCCGATTCGCCAAGAGGAGTCTGTCGGCGTCGAATGCGTTCTCGGTCGCACCGGAGTAGGAGGGAGTTGCATGAACGCACCAAGCGACGAACTCCAAGAGCTGCTGACCCGACTGATCAGCCGGGCCCACGAAGCAGAGACCCGAGTCATCTTCCGTGGCGAGCCGAAGTGCTTCCGGCGGATCTCGTCGGGCCTCTACCGCGAGCTCTACGAGATCGACGACCAGCACTTCGACATTGGCTCCGCCCAGCAACGCCGGATCGAGCTCGCGCGGCGGTACGCGCCCCATCTCAGCGACGACGATGTCCTGACGCGCCTCCAGCACCTAGGCGGCAAGACGAACCTGATCGACTTCACGCGCGACCTCAACATCGCGCTGTTCTTCAGTTCGTACCACCAGCCTGACACGGACGGCCGGGTCATCCTTATGGAAGAGCCGCTCGTGCGTCGCGAGCAGCGTGACGTGATCGCTCCGTACAAGCTCGTAGCTCGCGGGACCCCAGCCAACATGGCGGACGTGCAAAAGAGCGTTTGGATCGAGCCCACGAGTGGCTATATCGAGGAGGGACACGTCACCATCATCGAGATCCCGAGCAGGCTCAAGCCGGAGATCCTGTCGCATCTGCGGGTGGTGTACGGCCTTGAGGCATCGACGGTCTACAACGACCTGTCGGGGTTCATCCGCGATCAAGACCGACTCCATGATCCCGATGCGGAGTGGCACGCGGGCGTGCGAGCCGCCGAGGCGGGCCGACACGAGAGTGCACTCGGCTTCTTCGCCCGGTACGAAGAGCTCGTCACACCACCGAGGGTGGACATGCAGTACCACCGCGCGATCTCGTACTGGTACGCCGATCGGAGAGACGAAGCCCTTGCTGATATGGCGACGTTTCGGAGCCGTTCCCCACGCGATCCGCAGGCGTTCCCGGAAGAGATGGAGTCCGCGTACGCGGAACGCCAGCGTGGCCACAGGGCGGATGGCCTGCGAGGAACCGGTCAGGACTCGGAGACTACTGCAACCGAAGTGTTCCCCGGATTCTGTATTCGTCTGATTGGTGACGCCAGTACGCAGGTCGGACCCAGCTTCACGATCACTCACGAGAGTGGAGCCTCCGCGAGCGGGCCGCTCGAGAAGGACACCTTCGTGGCTTTCTCGGGGCTCGCGCCGGAGGCAGGGGGAACCTGGCTGCTCTCGCTGAACCGGTACGACTACGAGGGCGTGGACTCGCAGCCCCTGCACTGGCCAGTCCGGGAGACGTTGGTGCTGGAGGCGATCGACGGCGCCGCCCCGGCCATCACGGTGGAGATCGAGAGTCTCCAGTACACCCACGAGGCGGGCATCGAGGGGCCCCTCGTTGCGTATGCCGCGCGCGGCGACGGCGTGCCGGAGGCATGAGGACGCCGGCGCGCGGCGTGGCGGAGGTGCAATCGGGGTCCGAGGAGTGGCCTGTTGTTGCTGGTCGCGGGAGTTGGCCATGACGGCATCGACGGGGTTCGCACCATCCCTGCAAACGTCATGTGGTGGTAGGTCGTGATACTCGCCAGTGTTGACTTCCCCTCGCGCCTGCCCGGCGCGCTGGCGAGAGGGACGAGTTCGGTGTATTCGCCGGTGCGTAGGGGAGGACCATCAGTCCGCTCCCTCTCAGAACTCGAAGCACTCCTAGAAGACGCGCGTCAGGCGCTCGGCTAAGTGCGGTGGCGTCCCTGCTTTGGACTTCCGCTGGCGAGCGGATCGTGTCCGCCAGATACCCCGGGGAACCTTCGAGAGTCACTTTCTGCCACACGTAGATGCTCGCGCAGACGGCTGGCGCCCAATGTCGAGCGCGCGCAGGCTGGGTGTTGAACGAGAGGCGCGCCGTGGCAGAACGCGAGATTCGCAAGGCACTGACCGCACTGGCGCGGGACTTGCGTGTCAACGAGCAGCCGGACCCCGGGACGCCACACGCCTGGAAGACGATTCCCCAGCACCTGCACCACCTCGTTCCCGGAGCGACCATCCCTGGCTCCCCTCCCAGCCTCGTGATGTTGCTCGGCACCGATCGGCTCTATCGGCAAGCGCTCGATCTGCTCCTGGCCGAGCGACGAAGGAGGTACTTCTCGGACGTCAAGTCTGACCGAGAGCTGGAGACCAGCCTCTGGTCGTTCTGCTGCGAGATCGTGCTAGATGACAGCTTCCGTACTCCTGCAGCCCAGAAGAGCAAGATCGCAGCCTTCATGGAAGCGATTGACATCCCGTGTAGGGACTACGAAGCCATCGTACAGATTACCGGAGTCGCTATCCCGTATCCCATAACCATGGGGGAGGTCGAGCTTGTCCGCGGCTCTCCGACCCTCCTGAAAGAGTGGAAGCTCTGGAGCGCGCCTTGGCGTCCGCAGTGGCGCGGTCACACCGTGGCTCGGATGAAGGTGAAGGGAGGGACGCCGCGCGCCGCCAGGTCCCGCGCGTTAGAACGAGCCTCGATGTTGTGCGATGAACTCAAGATCGCACGCTCCTCCTCGATCAACGCGTACCTGGATGACATCGATCTAGCTTTCGGCACCGGCTGGAACGTGGTGCGCGGTCACGGCGCCTGGATCCACCAACCTGGGAGGCGGGTCAAGCAACCCGGTCCATGGCACGAGGAGTCTCTCCAAGCAGCGCTGGACTTCCTTGCTCCGCTCTACGATCTACGTGCGACTGGACGCTCCGACGTACAGGAGAGAGTCGAGCTGGCCATCCGGTAGTTCGGCATGGCCCGGAGCCTCGGGGTACCGTGGGCGATGAAGCTCATTGCGATGTTCTCCGGCCTAGAGGCGATCCTGGTGAAGGGCGAGAGCGAGCGCCTGAAGGGCGCCGCCGTGGCGATTCGCGCTGCGTTGCTCTCGATCGCTATAGACGGGCACTTCAGGGATCCGGGCGAGGCCTTCGCCCTGTACCGCGATCGCTCGGAGTTGGTCCACGGCGCTCGCACAGCCGCAGACGAGAAGGCCTTCAGGCAGACACTCTCGGTGGCATTCGAGGCGCTTCGGAACTACATCGCCATCTCCAATCGAGAGGCGACGACTCAGAGCCACAAACGTCTTCTGGACTCCCTTGCCGATGATGAGACGCTCGCCGACCTGAAGGGGTGGATTGAAGGGAATCGGCCATGGGGTGAGCGGGAGCTATTGAGCCTGGTCGACGGACTGATGGGACAACACCCTCCCTAGCTCGCGAGCTGCCCGCCAGAGACGACGAGACCATCTACGCCACCAGATGGCGTCCGCTTGAGACAGTTCCGGTAGGCGATGAGGCGACCCGTACGGGCTCGGTCTGGCCCATGCATGCCTGTTAGCCGCGCGGGCTCAATGACGACGCGCCCACCGTCCTCGACTCCCACGTACAGGCTGTACTCGACATCCACACTCTGTTCACTGTTCGCATGGCGAGATCGCCTTAGTCGTCACCGCTCTCGGCCAACCCTTCCAATTTGGTGGAATGGCGGCTCCGAAATAGCCTGGTAGACATCAATCACCTCGTCAGCAAATTCAAACCGCTCCGTCATCACATCTATTGCGGCTTGCGTGATGAGGGAAGCACATGCCGACACAGCTGCAGGTGGCGCGTTATTGACGGGTGCTGAGCAGCCCAACTGGGCCGAAGCAAAATCCTCACCAGTAGCGTCCCCGGAAGTGGTGTCACAGGAGGTAGACGTAGGAGACCACAGCGCCATCCTGCACAAGAAGAAGAGTCACGTGGAGGAGGACGACTGTGCTCAAGGAGAGCGTGGACTTGTTGGAACTGCTGCGCAAGCAGGCGGACGGAGCGGACCTCGACTTCCTGCGCGAGGCGGTCGCGGTGCTCGCCCAGGCGGTGATGGACGCCGAGGTCTCCGAGCAGATCGGCGCCGCCCACGGCGAGCGCAGCGAGACGCGCCTGACCCGGCGTAACGGCTACCGGCCCAGGCGCTGGGACACGCGCGTGGGCACGATCGAATTGGGCATCCCGAAGCTGCGCGAGGGCAGCTACTTCCCCTCGCTGCTCGAGCCGCAGCGGCGCTCGGAGCGCGCCCTCCTCTCCGTGGTCACGCAGGCCTACGTCGAGGGCGTCTCCACGAGGCGCGTCGACGACCTCGTGCGCTCGCTCGGCTGCGGCGGCGGGCAGCACATCGGGAGGCAGCACGGACCGCACGAAGGCCATCAGGTGGCCGCGCGGGTAGATCCCCAGCGGCCCGGTACTCCCTCACCATCTTCTCGGCGTCCGTCCAGTCCACCAGGGCGGGAACGGCCGCCGCCACCGCCAGGGCGCGCTGCCCGTTGCGGTTTGGCGGGATGGCGCTCTCGGCTGCCCATAGCGCCCGCTGGCGGTTGGGGAAGCGGAACCAGTGCAGCTCAGCCGGCGATGGCCTGATCGGTTGGGGAGACAACCCAGAGGATATCGTCGCCCTCAACGGGGAAGCCGCCACGTTCCCGGGTGGGGAGCTTGGGAGAGGTCCCAGGCCTGCAACCGTCGGTTGTGCTTCCAGACGCTGGCCACGTCCGTATCGCAGTTCCGCAGCGCTCCTCGACTGCCTTGTCCCAAAGCCAGTGGCAGACGGGCTAGGACCTGAGAGGAAGGGGCAATAGCCCTAGTCGGCACCCTTGCGAAGCAGTGGCGGCGTTCCGAGAGCGGCGCACGGTCACGGCGCTCCGGGCAGCGACTCGCAAGCCACCCCGTCCCCGTCCGAGTCGAGCCGGTGTCGATCGCCGGCGTGTCCGCCTGCAGCCTCGTAGAAGGCCTGCGCCTGTGCCCACTCCCCGAAGTCCCCGCAGTCCCGGTCTGGACCGGCGGGGTCGTACAACAGGCCCGGCGCAGCAGATCCCTCCGTGGCTGGCGTGGCAGCGTCGGTGGGCAGCGACGGATTCGGAGGGGCGCCCGACGCCCTCGTGAGCGTGGGTGCCGTCTCGCAGGTGTCGAGCATTCCCTGCAAGGCCGCGAATTCGGCCTCCGTGATCGTCAGCCCCCAGTCATTCTTGATGACGACCCAGGCGATGGCATACTCGCACCAGTAGCTGCGCAGGGGTGGCCTCCACTCCTCCGGACCACGGGAGCCCTTCGCGCGATTGGCCCTGGCCTGCACGGCGATGAGATGATCGGGATAGCTCAGGTCATTCGCGTACCGCTCCCGGCGCGCGGCGTCCCACGCCCAGCCTCCGGAGCGATGGGCGTTTGCGAGGGGCACCATGTGGTCGACGTCCAGGTCGCCGGGGGCATCGAAGGCCTCGCCGGTATACGGGCCGACCCAGGAGCCGGTGTCGACCCGGCACGCGCGATCGTCCGTGTAGGCGACCGGCGCGAGCGACTCGGCGATGAGCACTTCCTGCCTGGCGTCTTGGCAATCCCCGTCGGTGTCGTTCCAGTGTTTCCAGTCATTGCGGTCGTAGGGCGGGATGCCGGAAGGGATAGCTTGGACGTGGACTTCGATCTGGACGGGGACCCATTCCGGGGTGGGGGACGAAGCTTCCTCAGCCACCGCGGCGGTGGGTGCGCCGGGATCGGCAACGGTCGGTGACTCGCCTGGTTCGGGCGGCTCTGGCCGGTCCTCTAGCCGGTCGGGCTCCGTCTCCTGCTCTTCGGCACTCGCGGGGACGGCCGGCTGAACCTGTGCCGCTGTTTCCTCCTCTGCTGGAACAGGCGGAACTTCCACGGGCGCTGCTGGCGGCGCAGCAGGGCCCGTGGTCTCGCTATCGGGCGCAATCTCCGGCAGAGGCGTCTTCGCCTCTCCCCCGCAGGCCATCGTCACGAGCGCCCAGGCGCAGAGCAATGGAATGAGGCGCCGGCCGGCGCTGGCTAGCGTTACCGGCATCGAGATCGCCCCCTCTTCCAGCTATGCGCGGTCGGAGAGGCCGCTACCCGCCGAGTGCTTGCGGGTTGACGGACCCGACCGGATCAACTGCGCGCAATCTCGGGAAGGACCAGCGCTCTAGTCAACGGACGTCGACCGATAGCCGGCCTTATCGGACAGGGTTTGGCCGGGAACAACGGGTCCGAGCTCGTGTAGACTGCCCTGGTGCTATGGCCAGTCAATTACCAGCAGCCCGCTCAACGCGGAGGGGGCGCTTCACGCCCCCTTGCCGGGTTGTTGGTGAGCGACTGCCGTAGCACGTACGTCCTTCTCCGCGAAGGCAAGGGGGCTCTCCTGCGTTGGGGACTCGTCGTGCTGGTCCTGGTTGGATGGCCCATGCTGGGCTGGGCGATCGTCGACCGCGACGACGGAAGTACACCGCTGCGGCCGGGAGCGACGAGGTGAGTCCTGCCTGTCCGCTCTGCGGCCGCGACACCATTCGTCGGGTGGCTCACCGGGGAAGGTTCCGAGGGCGGCCGTTCTGGTCCTGCACCGATCGCAGCTGCAAGGGCCTCGTCGACATCCCTGAGCCGTCCACAGAGCGCGCAGCGGCTGGCAGCGTCCCTTCCGCGCCGCCGCCTCGTCGCGTTCCTTGGTTCGATGCCACGACGGACCGCCCGGGGTGGGTCGCGCGGTATGCCGCCGCCGGCGCTTCGTTGCGCGCGGTGCGCTCCCCGCGCGCAGAGTGGAGCGAATTGAGGCACTGCTGGTTGGCTTGCACCGACAACGGGACATCGCCAGAGCCTGGTGCTGCTCGTCTTGCCGCCCTTCTCCGGCGCGTCATTCAGCGTGGCACCGCCCCACCGCTGCACCCTGAGGCGGAACGGATCGTCCTTGAGGGAGCTGGCCTCGCGGATGCCATCGAACCTACGGGGCTTCCGGGCGACTGTTCGGTCCGAGTCAGGGAGGGCGCCGCGATTGTCGCCCCGGAGGGAAGTCAATACACCCGTGCAACGCCGCCTCTTGATCTCGACTCGAATCTCGTCCTCGCCCTCGATTCGGAGGAGGAGCGTATCTTCCTCACGGAGTGGCTGCCCCGCGTCAGTGCCGACGCAGCGCGTTGGGCCGTGCCCCAGGCCCCACTCGAATCGTTGGCCTCGAGCGCGGACGCCTCCGGAACTGGAGCCCGTCGGGTCGATTTTCTCCTCTCCCCAGGAGCTGGCGGTCCGGCCTTCGTCGTCGAGATCGACGGGGCCCAGCACGCCGACGACACGGCGATCGACCACGATCGAGACGAGATCCTCGCGCAGGCCGGCTACGACGTCCTTCGTGTTCCTGCGGCCGAGGTGCGCCGCGGCGCGGGAGCGCACTTAGACGGCGTCGCCGGCCGCCTCGCAGATCCAGCCGAACGCACACACCCGCGCGAGGGGGCGGGGGCGGTGCTCGGAGACGGCCCGATCGAGGTGCACCGGACCGTCCTGGCCCTTGCCGAGGCCTTGGCTTCGGGCCTGCTCCGGAGTGACCACTGGGCGATCCACATCGACGGCGGCTCGGCATGGTTACCCGAGGCGATCGTGCCGTACCTCGATTTGCTCCTCGGCTTCGACCGCGTGTGGGCCCTCGCCGCGGCTCCCGCGACCGTGCGCCTCAGCGATGGCGCGCGCGTGCGCGATCTCCGTTGTACCCGGGACGGCTACAAACCCTCGCCTCACCAGCCGGTCTCCTCACCAACCATCACGCTCCTCCTGGAGCCCCAACGCGGTCCATGGGAGTCACTGCCGGCCCACCGCGCGGCACCGGCTGTCGTCGTACGCAGTGCAGCACTATCGGCTGCGATCAATCTTGCGTTTGACCTGGAAGCAGAGGCTGCGATCACAGCACCACCTCTGCCGACCAGCCCAGACGACCTCTCGTGGGGACTGACCCAAGTCCTCCGCGGGGTCTTCGCGAAGGAGGCCTTCCTCCCGGGGCAGCTCGAGGCACTGACCGAGGTGCTTGCGGGGCGAGACTGCGCGGTCCTCCTGCCCACCGGCGGCGGTAAGAGCCTCATCTATCAACTCGCTGGCCTCTGCCTGCCGGGACGAACGCTCGTCATCGACCCGATCATTGCTCTGATGGAAGACCAGGTGGCGGGTCTCGAGGAGCACGGCGTGGATCGTGCCGCCGCCCTGTCTAGCCACACGACGCTGCAAGACCAGACCGCCGCCCTGCTCCAGGAGGTCGCCTCCGGTGACGCGCTGTTCGTGTTCGTTGCGCCCGAGCGCCTCCAGATAAAGGAGTTCCGCGAAGCCATACGGACACTCGCGCACAGCCCCACCCCGATCACCCTGGCGGTCATCGACGAGGCCCACTGTGTCTCCGAGTGGGGGCATGCCTTTCGCCCGGCCTATCTCAACATCGGCAAGGTCGTGCGCGATGTCTGCCAAGATGCCGCAGGGAAGACGCCGGCGCTGCTCGCGCTGACGGGCACGGCATCCCGCGCCGTGCTCAAGGACATGCTTTTCGAGCTCGGCATCGAGCAACGGTCGGAAAACACCGTCGTCCGTCCCCGCAGCTTCGATCGGCCAGAGTTGCGCTATGACATTAGGAAACTGACACCGGAGGAGGCAGAGGCGGCCCTTGCAGGTGTCTTCCAGTCGCTCCCCGCCCGATTTCACATGCAGCCGGCGGAGTTCTTCTCGCCACGAGGGGATCGCACCCACTCAGGGATCGTCTTCTGCCCACACGTCAACGGCGACTATGGGGTCGTGACGATCGCTGAGCGGGTCGGCGCGGTCATCGGGAGCAAAAAGGTCTCTATCTACTCCGGCAAACCGCCGCGCTACCGAGACCAAACGGATTGGGAGAATCGGAAGAGAGACAACGCCAGGGACTTCAAGGAAAACGCGGTACCCGTCTTGGTCGCAACGAAGGCCTTTGGCATGGGGATCGACAAACCGAACGTCCGCTACGTCGTCCACTTCGGTATGCCCTCCAGCATCGAGGCCTACTACCAGGAGGTGGGGCGCGCGGGTCGCGACAAGGATCCTGCACACTGCACCCTCATCCTCATTGAGTACGCCGCCGAGCGCGACCGGGACCTGCTCGCAGAAGATACCGTGCTCGAAGAAGCCAGGGCCGAGAGGGATGCCGTGGGGCGCGCCGAGGAGGATGACGTCACCCGCCAACTCTTTTTCCACCATGGCTCCTTTCAGGGAATCGACCGCGAGGTTGCCGACGTCCAGCGTCTCCTCAACGACATCGGAGAGTGGGGTCGAATGCGCGAGCACCGGCTCCCGTTCTGGCAGCGGGCGGATGACGGTGACGGCGAGGCTTCGAAGAAAGGCCAGGAGCGCGCGATCCATCGGCTCGTCGTGCTGGGGATCGTGCGTGACTACCGCGTCGAGTGGGGATCGAAAGCCTTCTCGCTGAGCTTGGCAAACGTCGACTCGCAAGCGGTTGTTGGCCGCTATGTCTATCATGTGCGCCGAAGCCAGCCGGCCCGGGCCGAGAGCGCGCGAATGGAGGCGGCGCAGTACAAGGATGCGTCGCTGGCGGACGCCACGGTGGGCTGCGCGCTCCTCCTGATCCGCTTCGTCTACGAGTTTGTCGAGGGTTCACGGCGACGCTCGCTCCGAGAGATGTGGCTGGCCGCAAGGGACCCCGACTCCATCGCTAATCCCAATAAAGAACTCCGTAAGCGGGTGCTGGACTACCTTACCGAGGGAGACCTCGCGCCCGTGTTGGAGCAGCTCGCCGAATCCCCCGATTTCTCCTACTCGGCATGGATCGAACGTTTGCAGGCCGCGCTGCCCAACGAAGCGCGGGAGCTTCGCGGAAACGCCGCGCGGCTTCTCGCCTCCTATCCGGATCATCCCGGCCTGCTGCTCGCCCGTGGCTTCGCCGAGATCCTCGATCCCGCCGGCGATCTTGAGGAGATCGCTCTGCACATCGAGTCCTCTCTCCGCTCGGCCCGGGACCGCTACAGAGTCGGGTCCGATGAGCTTAAGGCGGTGGCGACTTGGCTGAGACAGCGATGTGCCGGCGTCAGGGAGGGACCACTCACCGCAGTCGCTATCGGTCTTGCGACGAGCGGCGCGGGCGCCGACGTTGTCGCCAGCCTGTACAGGGAGGCGCTCACTGCCGACACCGCAGAGCCGGGCTTGCGCATCCTCGCCTTTGTTGACGCCTTGGAGGGCGCCGTTCGGGAACTGGATCGAGCGACACGCGAGCTGGAGGGGGACACCACATGAACGAGCGCGCATCATCGCTGGAGCTTCCGGAGGTGAGCCGCAGGTTCGCCGAGTCGGAGCGCCTGCTGAACGAGGCACGGGAGAGCCTGAGTGCAATCATCAAGAGCGAGAGCCGCAGTCAAGGCCACGCCGAGAGCCTGGCGGAGTCCGCCGGCGCCGTCGCGCAGTTCAGCGCGCGCGCGGAAGCACTCTTACGGGAGACGGAGTCCGTTCTCCACGAGGCGGGCGTGGTGCTGCAGACGAGCAGCGACGTGAACAGCCGGAACGCGGAGCGAGTAGCGGCGGTTCACGAACGGATCCTGGAGCTAACCGGGTCTCATTCCGAACTCCTCGCCGCCGTCAACACCGAAGGGGAGGCTCGCCAGGCCGCCGACGAGAGCACCGACAAACAGATCCATGCCCTGCAGAAACAAGTCACAGATCTTCAAGGGGGGGTCGTCGGCAACCGCACAGCTTCCCTGGCCGCTGCCGGGGTGCTGCTTGCTGCCCAGGTGGTTGTACTTATCTTGGTGGTGTTCATCTGACCAATAGCGGCCCTTATCGGTCACGGTCTTGGGGTAGGAAACTGGGGCCGGGGACAGCTTAGCTGCTAATGAGGTAGTCCTCGGAACCCAGATCGAAAATGCCTTCGTCGTCGCTGATGTGTGGTGGTAGGTCACACCATTTGTTGCCGGTCAGGATGTGCGTGAGCACGCGCCCATTGTTGTCGCGGCACTCCGCTTCGGCGAGCGCCCCGCAGCCGCTCGCGGCGACGGCAATGCCGAGAGCACAGGACCGGTGAGAAGCAGTCTAGGCATCAGGTCAGCGCGACGAGGGGGATGAGGATTCCAAGCGTGAGCGCGAAGCCGAATCCCATTCGGAGGGTCAGTCGCAACTCGAGCGCCGTCAGATCGGCGCGTGTGGCGACGTCGTCGTCGCGGGCCGCGCAGACTTCCACGATCGCCTCGGCCGTCTCTTCGGCCAGGCCCGCGGTGACGAGATTCTTGACGGCCGCGTGTGTGTCCATCACATCGTTAGTCTAGCGAATCCTCTTCGACCGGAGTCGGTCAGGCGCGGTCCCACTGCGCGTAGACCCGGTCCCGCTCCCGGATCCAGTCCAGCTTTTTGGCCGCGACGGCGCGATGGTGCCCCAGCCGCGTTGCCAGTTTGAAGAAGCCCTGGCCGGGCATGCCGTCCTTTTTGCGGACCACGACCGCCGTCAGCAGCGGCCGGCCAGCCTCGTGCTCGGCCGTGCTGATGTCGTCCAGGAGTCGAAAAAAGGTCTGGTTGCGAACGTGTAAATCGGCGATGCGCGCCACGTCGGAGTACGCGATCGTCCCCTTGTGCTTGGCGACCTCGATGAGCGTAGTGCGGACGGTCCGTGCTTTGGGGTCCATGGCCTCGCCAGGCTAGCGGACCATGATTGCGAGTGGGGCCTTAATCGGTCACGCTCCCTCCCCAAATCCTGGCCAGGCGCATGGTAGCCTGCCTCGGTGCTACGGCCCGGTGACTACCAGCAGCCCGCTCGACGCGGCGGGGGACGCTTCGTGCCCCCTTGTGCCGGGTTGCTGGTGAGCGACGGCCGTAGCACGCACGTCCTTCTCCGCTATGGCAAGGGGGCTCTCGTGCGCCGCGGCTTCGTCGTGTTGGTCCTGGTGGGATGGCTCATGCTGGGCGGGGCGCCTGCCGTGGCCGCGCAAGCGCCACCCCCTCCTCAGACTCTCGCCGTGGAAGCGGGCGGGCAAACGATCCTGGCGGACTTCACGACGACGGCGGCGGAGACGTTCACCACGGTCACGTCGGTGTCGCTCTGGGATGGCGAAGCTTGGAGCCTCGTCTACCGCCCCGGCACGGGAAACACCGATTTTCCTATCAAGCCCGGGAGTTGGCTCTGGATCGTCTCGCCGGGAGCGCAAATCATCACGATCGCGGCCCCGCCTCCACCGCCGGGTCCGGATGCCGCCCCGGCCGCATCCTGTGCCTTCGTCGACGGCGCGGCGCGGGTCGCCGCCGCCACCGCGCAGGTGCTGACGCCGTACGGCTTGGGAACGGCCTTCTACATCGGCGACGAGGAATGGGTGACCGCGGCCCACGTGGTCGCGGACGGGGGCCGGATCCGGCTGCGGACGGAGACACGCGAGGCCACGGCGACGGTCATCGGCCGCGACGACGCGGCGGATCTTGCCTTGCTGCGAGCCTCGGGGGCTGTCCTGACAGCGCTCGCGTTTGCTGACTACGCCGCGCTGCGGCTGGGGGAGACGCTGGGAGCGGCAGGCTACCCGAATCTCGTCACGGGCTCCCCTTCGGTGTCGGACGGCCTGCTCTCGAAGTTCGTGACCTACGACGGGATCGCGTACATCCAGACCAACGCCGAGATCAGCCCCGGCAACAGCGGCGGCCCGCTCTTCACCTCCTGCGGCCACGTGGCCGGTGTCAATGTCGCGAAGGTCGTCGGTCCGGCGATTGAAGGGATCAGCTTTGCCGTGACGATCCCCACAATCGAGGATCGGCTGCCGCGCTTGCGAGCGGGGGAGGGCCGGGGCAGCGCGCCGCTGTCAACACGCACAGCGGCGCCGCTGGAGATCAGCGCGGTGTGCAGTGAGCAACGAAGTGCGGATGGCGAATGGCAGGATTCCGAGTTCGACGAATGCCGCGCGGCGGGGGCTGCAGGAGTACGCACGGGCCGGGATTGGTGGGTTTCGATGTGGATGAGGGGAGTCGAGAATTGGGACAACCTTGCCTACCGCTTTGACGGCGGCGCGGCCGTTGCTCCGAGCGAGCGGAACCGTGCGGCGCAGCAGTTGGCACCGGGGCGGCATACCGTCGAAGCCCGCGAGCAGCGTGGGAGTCAGTGGACGGGCTGGAGTGCGCCGTATTCCTTCACGGTCGTGCGTGAGTTGGAGATCCTCGCGGTCTGCAACTGGCAATGGAATGAAGAAACTGGCGAGTCGAAGGCACCAGAGACGGCTGCCGATTGCTCTGCGTGGGGAAGGGACGGAATCCGCACGGGCTCCCAGTGGATTTTTGATGCCTGGATCCGTGGGCAGGTGGACTACGAGAACGTCGTCTACCGGCTCGATGGCGGCGCGACCCTGCCGTGGGCCCAGAAGTATGACGGGCTGGATCTCTTGGCCTCCGGCTCCCACACGCTGGAAGTACGCGAGCAGCATCCGTGGGGCTGGACCGAGTGGAGCGCGCCCTACCCCTTCACCGTCACGATCGTGGTGAGCTTGGCGATCTGCGATAACGATCCCGGCTCGTTCTCGGAGTGCTACGCCGACGGACAGACCGGGATTGCTCGGGGGGCCGGGATCACTATTTGGGCGAATGTGGATTACGACGAGGCGTGGTATTCCGTCAACGGTGGGGATGGGGTGCAAGAAGCCGCGATGCTATCCATCGTGCGTACTCTTCCCCTGGGGCGGCACACGATCCGCGTGGCCGAGTTCCGCTCTGGGGACTGGACGGGCTGGTCGCCGCCGTTCACCTTCACGATCGAAGGATCCACGACCGCAAGCGCGCCGACCATCACCGCCATCTGCAATGTTCCTTGGGATGATGTTGCCGGTGCCTACGCGCCGTACGAAACGGCGGAAGCGTGTCACGCGGCCGGCCTCAACGGGGTTGCTTTTGTCGGCGAGCGCTGGCACTGGTGGGGGCGAAACTTCTCAGAGTCGGAAGACCTGCAGCTAGGCATCGATGGCGGAGCCATCTTTGATCACGTCGATCGATCTTGGCATTTCCGGCGACTCGGCCCTGGGCAGCACTACGTTCACATCCGGGAACGGCTGCCAAACGGGGAGTGGACCGCGTGGGGAGAGCCCTACCTCTTCACCGTCACGATCGTGCTGCGCGTGGCGATCTGTGATGACGACCCTGATTCGTTCTGGGAGTGCTACGCCGACGGACAGGCTGGCATCCGCCGCTGGGCAGCGCTCACTATGTGGGGGAATGTCTTGGATTACGATCAAGCCCGCTACAGCGTCAACGGGGGCGACGCGAAGACGGGGCCGGCGGCGCGGGCCACTGTGCGCAACCTGCCCCGCGGCCAGCACACGATCCGAATGGGCGAGTTCCGTTCCTGGGGCTGGACGGGCTGGAGCCCGCCCTTCACGTTCACGATTCAGTAGCCGCCGCGGCCTTGGGCGTGGGGTACGATTTCGCGGGGCCGGGCGCGCCCAGTTGGGGTCGGGCATGGGTCGGTCCTTTCCTGCGCGCGTAAAGCTACTGGACACTGGGCGGGAGGCGCACGCACCTGCACCGGGCGGACACGCGGAGATCGGCCGCTTCCCTCCAGCCCCTGAAGTCCTGAAATCCCCGCCCAGCACCGCTGAGCGGCGGCTGGCGGCCCGCAGGCCCTGGATCACGCGTCCTTTTTGGCCCCTGTTGGGGATGCCCGCGGCGGGCGGCACCGCCGCGATCGGGCCCGGATCGCCCGAAACCGGCCCCCGGAGCGGGCCCTGCGGGCGCAAGACCGTCGGCCCCGGGGGGATTGCCCCCCGGGGATCGCGGCAAGTGCTGAGGCCTGCGGACTTAAGTTGGTCCCTCTCTCTTCTCGAAGGGAACACCCGTGCTCGGGGGCCCTCGGATCCACGGGGGGGGGCATGGTGATCATGAGAACGTGGCCTGCTCTCCCTGCTCCCCGATGACGATGGGGAGTTTGAGCTGTTCCTTGGGGATCCCGAAGGGGATGCCAGCGCGCTGGGCGCGGCGCCGTTCGTTGGTGTAGTCCACGCTGCAGCGGTGGCAGCGCTTCCGAAGGCGGTGCTCACCGGCGAGGACGGCCTCGCAGGGGTGTTCCGTGGTGCCCGGGCACTGTCGGGGGGTGTACGCGGTGGTCATGGGGTGCTCCTTTCTAGAGAAGGGGGGTGGCGCCGGCCCACGTGTGCGGGTGGTCTTTGCCTTCCGCCCAGCAGGTCAAGAGCAAGGGTTTGTGGAGGCCCGCGGTGCTCGAGGGCCAGGCGTACGGGATTAACTGACGGCGGGCTCCGCAGGATGTGCAGCGCCAGGAGCGGTGCTCTTCGGCGAAGTCCATCGGTTCAGGCATTGCCCCGCTCCTTCTGGAGTCGTGTGAGCCGCTGCTGCTGGCGCCGGATGTTGCCGCCCAGGTTGTGCAGGACGTAGGGCGGGAAGCCGAGCCGCGTACTGAAGCGGGTCGCTCGGACGAGGTCCTCCCGCTCCTCGTCCGTGAGCCGGAGGGCGTCGAGCGCGCCCTCGGGGATCGTGCCGTCCTTCGTCTTCCCCTTCCGGATGTGGGCGTTGATGGCCTTGATGCGGGTGCGCCGCGCCTCGAGCTGGGTGATGCGGGCCTTGAGCTGGGCGATGGCGTCGGGGTCGTCGTCGTAGATGGACGTCTCGAGCTGGTGCTCGAGGTTGGCGGCCCGCTCCTCGTGTCGCTCGGCCATCTTGCCGTGCTCGCCCAGCTTCTGGAGGGCGCGGTCGGCGCGCTTGATGGCGGCCCGGTGCCCGCGCTCCGAGTGATGCCCGACCTTGATGGGCTCCCCCATCGGGGGGA
Source organism: Dehalococcoidia bacterium (assembly GCA_965220315.1). Taxonomy (GTDB): domain Bacteria; phylum Chloroflexota; class Dehalococcoidia; order Bin125; family Bin125; genus JAPOXK01. Next base: position 737,749 of record CBDCPP010000001.1, on the reverse strand, counting down.
GCTGGTCGACCTTGGTGCGGAAGTCGACGACGACGGCCGCCTGCTTGCGGCGCCGGCTCTCCGCCCAGTCCTGGCGGCGAGTGAGGCGGCGCTCCTTCCGTTGCCGGGTCGTGAGGCGAGGCGGGGGCTCTTCCCCGCTCCCGCCGGCGATGGGCTTCAGCTGCAGGCAGGTAATGCAGTCTTCGTCATGGATGATCTCCGTGATCTCCTGGCTCTCGATCTCCTCGCTGTCGTCGGTGCCGAGCTCCCATTCCGAGAAGTCGTCGGCATCGATGGCGCTCTCACTGGTGGCGGTGACGTAGTACTTGCGCGCGCTTACCAGCGTGGTCGCGGCGTAAACGGTGAAGACGTGATCAGTGGGTGACAGGGGCTCCCGCCCGCAGAGCGGGCAGAAGGGGGACTCGTGGGCGTACCAGCAGGTGCCGTCGTAGCGACAGGGGCCTCGGTCTGGTGCAGCGAGACACTCGGGGCTGTCGATGCGGCAGACGCGGTTGCCGAGGGTCTGGTTGAGCGTGTGATCGTGGCAGAGGAAGTAGAGGCGGTGCTTGCCACTGGCCTCCTTACTCACCTGGTGGGTGGCTGGCATCGGGCAGTAGGCACATGGTGTGGGTGGCTCTTCCCCACTCCCGCCGGCGATCGGCTTGAGCGCCCGCCTCGATGGCTTGGGCGGCGGCGCCGGGTACGTGTGCAGGACCTGCTGCCAGTGGTCGCTCCAGTAATGGACGCGGCCGTCCCCTGGTGGGGTGACGCAGCAGGGGCGCTCGCGGTCCTCCCCGCTCCCGCCGGCGATGGGCTTGAGCTCGGTGACGATGATGCGCGCGGGTCGGTCCCGCAGGACGGCTCGCAGCTCGGCGAGGTCGTCGGTCGCCGGGACGGGGATGCCGGCCTTCCGGATCTGACGGCGGAGATGGATGACGGCGACGTGGGTTGTGCACGCGCGCTCGCCTTCCACCACAGGCTCGCGACAGGTCCAGCCGTAGCCGCACTCCCCGCTGCCGCCGCCGATGGGGGTCAGCTGTTCGGGTGTGCGCTCCCACTTGAAGTACGGGCTGGCGCTGACGGGGTCGTTCTCGCAGGCGTCGCAGCCCTGGGGGTGGTGCTCGATGGCGGTGACCTCTTGGTGGATGAGGTCTTCGGTGTATTCCTTGAGGACCTCGTTCCAGTTGGCGTCACCGGTGTCGTTGATGATGGTTTCTGAGTCGGGGGCGCTGACGGACCAGCTGCGGTAGGCATCGACACGGTCGACGGTGTCGACGGTGAAGATGTGTTCCTCGGGCTCTTCGTCGCTGCTGTCCGTCGGGGCGACGAACGGGTAGGGCACGCTGGCGCCGATGGTGCGGTCGCCGGGCTCTTCGGGGTGATGGATGTCGATCATTGTTAGGAGCTCTTCGGGTCGGGAGTGCTGTTGCTCGATGTGGTCGATGGCCCACTGCCTGGCGTCGACGGGGTTGTCGAAGCTGGGCGATGTGGCCGTGCAGTTGCAGGCGACGGTGAAGTGGGTGCGGATGGGTTCCTCCTCTCCGGATCCACCAGCGATGGGCCTGAGCTGTGCCCCGTAGGCCTCAATGGCTTCGATGCACATGCGCCTGGCTTCCTCCAAGCTGGGCACCTTCTCGATCGAGAGGAGATTGGCGAACACGACCGCCGGGGGGAGGGGCCACTCGTGGCGGCCGAAGGGGTCGACGCCGGCCCCGGCGGCGTAGAGGAGGTACCTAAGCTGCTCCCCGGTGATGCTGAGCTTGTCGGCGAGGGCGTCGGCGCCGTCAAGAAAGTCGTGATAGGGAAGGAATCCTGTGCTCGTGCGTGGGATTGGTGTCGTGCCCAAGAAGTAGGCCAGGTGGGCACCGACGCAGCAAGGGATGAACGGGCTGGGGCTGTCCTTGTCCTTCGCAAGGATGTAGCCGCCATTGGCCTGTTCCCATGCCTCCTCGGGCAAGGCGGCGAAGTACTCGGCGATGGGCCAGCACTGGAAGAAGGGGGGCTGCTTCTCGCTGGAGCCCCCAGCGATGGGCTTGAGCGGGGTGAACGGGGACCCGCTGCCGCAGGCCTCGCACCGGAGCTGCCAGGGCAGGACCGAGAAGTGGCAGTGGACGCATGCGCGCACGTCCTCGGGCTCGACGATGCCGGCGGCGATGTGGTCCCGGGCGATGTCGTCGGGGTGGAAGCCGTCGGTGTCACTGGCTCCGGCGATGGGCTGGAGGGCGGCTTGGCCCTCGCGCCATTCGAAGGCGAACTCGGTGCCGGCGTCGCTCGGCCGGCAGTGGCAGAACGCGGCGTGGCACCCGGGCAGGAGGCCCTTGGTGGCCGTGTCGGTGTGCGATCGGCAGTGCTCCCCGTCCTTGGCCTCGATGCAGCGGGTGCGTCCGATGCAGTCGGGGTCCAGGTCGATGGCCCCGCCACCGATGGGTCGCATGTCGGGATCGAATTCTGGGGCGCTGACTGTCGTGTCTCCGAAGTGGAGATCGGCATGGGTCTGGCCGTCGATGGTGATGTGGAGGCGGAGATGGGTGCGCTCAACGACCCGGCCCCAGGTGCTTTCGAACTCCTGATGGTGGGGGTTATTGAGGATGGTGGCTTCGTCTGGGGTGACGGGGGCGCCGATGGAGACATCCCCGAGGTCGATCGTGACGATGACCGCGTTGGGTTCCTCGTCGCCGCTCCCGCCGGCGATGGGCTTGGCCCAACAGCCCGGGCAGTCCGGGGTGGGCACGTGCTCGACGCTGCGGACGCTGGTGTGGTGGATGGCGATGGTGCGGGAGTCGACGTCGACCCCCTCGCCGTAGCGCTCCCGGGCATCGGCGTCGTCGATCGCGGAGACGATCCAGTCGCGGTCCTCGGTGGCGTTCTCGCGGACGACGACGCGGAAGTCGTGCGTGGCGGGCTCCTCCTCCCCGGAGCCGCCGGCGATAGGGGTGAACTCCTGAATCCATTCGGCGAAGAACTGGACGGCGTCGCGGGCCTCATCCGTGAGCGGGTAGGGCTCCCAGGGGCGGAACCAGTCCTGATATTGGAGCTCGCACTCGGCGGGGTAGCCCGTGGGGGCGAACTCGATTGCGATGCGGGCGGCGGGGCCCCCCGTGGTGATGCACCAGTAGGCGCCATCGGCCTTCGGAGCGTCGCCGGGGCTCCAGCTGCCGTGGAACTCGAGGGAGAGCCCGTACTCGTTGAGCCATTGATTCATGGCGTCCGTGTCGAGGGGTGCTTCGCAGTCCAGGGCGGTGGCGAGTTGGTGGAACTCGGCGTCCTCCGCGTCGTCGCGGGGTGCCGCAAGCAGTTGCAGGATGCGGCTGGCGGCGTGGAGGTTCTCGGCGATGGCGGCGGCGTTCTCCCGTGCGTGGTCGGGCTTGGCTTGGTCTGCCTCCTCGCCGGAGCCCCCGGCGATGGGGGGAGCACCGTTGGCCGTGCAGTAGGCCTCGCTGGCCTCGATCAGGAAGGCGAGGGTGTCGTCGATGTCGCCGTCGGCGATGCGGGGCGCGTCGGGGTTGCCGCCGCTCCCGCCGGCGATCGGCGGCAGGTTCGGGATGGCCTGGTCGTCGGTGGCCAGGTGCTGCAGCCAGCGGGCGACGGCGGCGGCGCTGCCGTCCCGGGTGACCTCCTCGTAGGCGTGGCAGGGCTCACAGTCCCCCTCCCAGGGGCCGCCGTGCTGGGCGATGCAGAGGGCCACGGCCAGCTTGCGGTCGGCGATGCTGCCGCCGCCGAGGAGGCGTTGCCGTGGGCCAGGGGTCCGGGTAATGTGCGTCGACATCAGTGGATCCTTTCTGTGGGTCACTGATCGAGGAGTGCCCCGGGCCGTTCAGGCGGCGTCGGGGCACTCGCGTGTGTGTCTTCTCGTGGGTTCGGATCGAATCGGTGGGTCTCAGGCGTCCTCCTTCCCTGGGGCGGCCGTCGTTAAGCGGACCGCCGCTGTCCGGTGCGGGGATCGATGGGCTGCGCGGCCAGGATGGCCTCGAGGCAGGGCCGGTAGTCGTCGAAGGTCTGGGCCGTGCCGATGGCGGCGCCCCGGATCTTCGAGTCCCGGCCGCCGAAGGAGCTGTGGTGCTCGAGCCCGAGCAGGACCAGGGCGATGGCCATCTCGCAGTCCTCCTCGGCCCAGCCCTTCGGATGCAGGCGGGTGAAGGCCTGCCGGGCCGCCGCAGGGAGGGTCATCCAACGGCGGTCGTCGATCTGCAGCCCGCCGTGGCTGGCGGTGGTGACGTGGCGCACGCCCGGGACGATCTCGACGTTCGTCTGCGCCGGCCCCCAGGGAGTCATAACGTGACCGCCGCTGCCCCCGGCGATGGGCTTCAGCCGGCGGGCCCGGGCGAGGAGGGCGCGGACGTCGGCGAAGCGGGTGTCGTCGGTGTCGTTGAAGGCGGTGACGGTGAGTTGGTTGTTGCCGGTCTGTGCCTCGAGGGCGGCGTAGAGGCGCGTGAGGACGCGGCGCTTGGCATCGGTGCTGTCGCTGCTCGCGGCCAGGGCGCCGCTGAGGCAGAAGCGGACGGCCTCGTGTTGGAGGCAGGGGCTGCCGTCTTCCTTGCGGAACGGGGCGCGCTGGGTCCAGCGCTCGGGTGCGACGAGGAGCTCCTGCATCCGGGCGAGGATGGTGTCGACGGGATCCTCCCCGCTGCCGCCGGCGATGGGCGTGAGGGCGGGGGCTCGGACCTGGGTGTAGCCGAGCTGGTGGAGGCCGGCGATGCAGGTGTCGATGACTTCGTTCGGGGCCGGCACGCTGTTCCCGTCCTCGTCGCTGGCGGCGATGAAGGCCGGGCCCACGATGATGATGCCGGGGGCGCCGTGCTTGCCGAGCAGGTAGCTGGCGCCGATGTTGGGCTCGAAGTCGTCCCGCATCAGCCCCTCCTCGTTGACCCAGCAGTCGAACGATGGGGTGGCGACGCGCTCGATCATGCCGTCGACGAGGGCTTGCATCCGCTCGAGGCCGAGGGGGCCGGCGTGGGGGATGCGCTGGTAGGTCCCATCGGGGTCGAACGTGAGGATGATTCCCGTGGCTCGTGTTACGGCCTCGGGTGGGTCGACCTCGTAGCTGAGATGCGTGTCCGGGTCGTGGATCTGGTCGTCGGTCGTGGTCACGGGTATGTCCTCCTGGCGCTCGCCCGTGCCCTGGCAGGGCTCGCAGTAGCCGTCCGGTTCCGGAAGTGGGATGGCCGCCTCTTGCGCCACGCCAGTGCCGCCGCAGTGGCCGCAATGGGGCTCGTTCAGGATGTGCTGCTCGGCGGCCGTGGCCGCGGCTTGCTGATCGCGGGTCTCGCGTCCGGACATGGAGTACTCCTGGTTCTCCATGCGCTCCTCGTGGTTCTGGCGCTCCGTCATCGATGGGTCCCTTCCCTTATCGGTCCGGCTCCCGTTGCCGGCCTGTCGATTCCGGGGCGTCCAGGAGTCCAGGACGCGCCGTCCTCGGCGCGCCTTGGGCTCATCCTTGACTCCTGGACATACGCTTGGTCGACCAGGCAGGCAGGTTTCCGTCCCGTCCCCGTCAAGGGCGGGCCGGTCTTCCGGCCCGGGCGTCGCCTTCACCCTTGACGGGGACCTGCAGGCGAGCATCGGCAGCGCTGATCCTCCAGCGCAGCCGAACATGCTTGCGCCTGCGCTGGGGAGCAGGGTGTTGCGTTCGAGGGATGGGTTGTCGTGGCCACCGCCGCCGCCGCCCATATGCGCCGCGTCCAGGGGGCAGGCCAGCGTGTGTTCTTCGCGCCGATTTTGGAGCGCCGCCTGCTCGCCCCTTGATGCGGCGCTGGGTCTGCCACGCTGAACCGACAGGGGGCAGGCGCGGCGGCCGGCGCGGGCGGATCGCGTGGCGCGCGGCGATCGCGGCCGCGGATGGAGGGCCTCACGCCCCCAGGCCGCGCCTGCCCCCGTTCCAGGTGTTGCGGCTCTCCCCGGCCGTGCTTAGGTCAGCGCCGTGGCGGTTCAGCGAGCGGCGTGCTCGGCGGGAACGGGGGCGAAAGCGACAGTCGCGCGCAGCGCGGCCACTGCTCCCTGCGCGGCGGCGTGGGCGGCGGGATAGCCCGGGTCGCTAGCGGGCCTTCCCGACGAACGCGCGGCCGCGCATCCCTTCTCCCGCCGCGGCGACCGCCACGATCGATGCGGCGTGTGGCCGCGGCCGGAACCGGGAGTGTCTCGGTGGCCCATGGTCCATCCCGGCCCATTCTTTGCTTATTAAGTACTCCATGTGTACACACTGTAGGGTCTTAAGAGATCCGATGGCCCACCATGGACCATGGGCCGGGCTCTTACCCTGACGGAACGACCCGAGAGGGCAGCAGCCCGGCGAGTTGGGTAGGGTGTTGCACGCCTAAGGGACATGCCGTGGCGCCGCTAAGGGAGATGACGTAACGTGACGTGAGAGCGAACTATGCAGGCAGAATACCCCGAATGCCTCGACGCCTGCCCCTGACCCCAAAAGAGCGAGCCCGGGTGGCCCCCTCCGGCCTCCGGCAGCGCGCCAGCCACCCGGGCGAGGGCTTTGGGGCTTAACAGTTGAGGAGGATCTCCGAGACGGCAATGTCCAAAACTTAAAAAATCTGATCGCGAAAAAATACTGATCGGCCAATTTTTCCTGGGTGTGAGGTTTCCCTGGACCTTATGCCGTCCGGGGGCAACGCGTCCTCCCCGGTCTCCGGCCGCTTTCGGGTCCCTTCTCCCTCTCTTTTTTTCTCCCCCACCCCTTCCCTGTTTTTTATGAGATCGGGGCAGAAGCACTGCCTTCCGAGAAGCGGGACGGCGTCCGACGAAGGGAGCCGGTTTTCCCGGTCGGGAGATGAGCGCGTAGACCGATGACGGCGTGGCCACCCCTGGGACCAGGCGCCAAGCGGGTGCACGGCATGCTCGAACTCTTCGGCGGGCCGGGTCGGTGGCAGTGGTCGGCGCGGCATCCGGCGACGCGGCGCGAGGTGATCCGGCTGCGCTTCGACCTGGGGCTGAAGCCGCCGCTGAGCTACCGGCAGATCGCCAACTGGCTGGGGGTCAGCGCCAGCATGGTGCAGCGTACGTGCTTGGCCGAAGAGGAACGGCGGGCGGCGCTCCCGCCGAAGGAGGAGCTGGGTGCTGGCCTCGCGCCGGCAGGCGCCCACGGCGGGGATCCGCAGGCGGCGGCGCCGTCCGGCCCCCGCTACGCCGCCTACGACGACGCCACGATGGCCGTGGCCGCCGATCCCTTCTCCTGGCAGGAGGCGGAATTCCGCTTCGCCGGCCTCGTCTACCGCGCCGACGGCGGCACGGTCCTGGTCTTCGTCGGCGCCCGGGCGGACGGGTACGTCCACCTGTTCGGCGCGCGGGTCACGAAGCAAGACGACGCCTTCAGCCTCGCCAAGAGTCTCCGCGCCCTCCACAAGTGGGGGCCGGTCGACGCGGTTCTGCACAGCCCCGACCAACCCCAAGAGCATCTCGATCGCCAAACGCACGAGACGCTGGAGCGGCTGCTGCGCGAACTCCCGTTCCCCCTCGTGCCGGGCCCCCGCAGCGGCGATTTCCGGGAGCGGCTCACGGAGACACTGGAGGCCGGGCAGTTTACGATCGACGCGGGACCCGACGCCGACGGCGCCCGGCAGGAGCTCAAGCGCGCCGCCACCCATCGGGGCCACGCGGAAGGCCCCGCCATCACCGCCCTCTGCTATATCTTGCACTACCTGCAGAAGCGGCAGGACGACTAGGACCGGGGCGGGAGCGCCCCTATTGGTGGTCGATCGGGCCGATCCCTGGCTTCTGGAGTCCTCGCTGGCATGCAATGCGGCGTCTGAGGCCACGTTTCGGGGGTAAGCGGCGCGTACCGGCCGAATCCCGTGGGGGCCAACAGCCTCGGAGCCGGAACGGGCCATCAGCGGCTGCTCAGCGCGTCTGCGGGGAATCGGCGGGGTGGGGGAGGATGCCGATGGTCCCACGCCCGGCCCGGCCCCGGTGCCAGCGGCGCGGCGGCAAGCTATGTGTAAAGCCACTTAGCAGTTCCTGGTCGCCGATCCGCGCCCCTGTTGGGGGTCGATCGCGCCGATCCCAGGCTTTCCAGGTCTGCGCGGCCCTGAAATCCGGCGTTTCCGCGCGGCTGATGGGGAATCGGGGGGTGGGGGCGGGATGCCGATGGTCCAAAAGCCCGGCCCGGCCCCGTTGCCAGCGGCGCGGCGGTAAGCTAGGTGTAAAGTGACTTAACACTACAGTTCCTGGTCAGCGAGCCGGGACAGGCAGAGGCGCGAGCAATGTTCGATCTGGATCGCGACGTGCTGCAGCAGATGATCGGGCGGCTGGTGGAGCTCGCACAGACCCACGACGTCCCGGCGGCTGCGATCGCGGCGGCGCTGGGGGAGTACGTCGAGGCGCGGGACACCGAGACGCCGGAGCGCCTGGAGGCGGTGATCGATCGCGTCCTCACCGATGCCCGCCGCCGGGACGGCGTGATCCTCTCCCGCGATCAAGTCGCCCACCTGTTCCAGATGACGCCCCAGAGCGTCTCCTGGCATATCAAGCAGGGCAACCTGCAGGGGGTGAAAGTACGCGTCGGCGGTCGCGCGCGCGTCGGGGTGCCGCTGTCGAGCGTCTGCGACTACTTTGACGTCACGCTCGAGCGGCGCGCCGCCCTGGCTGCCCTCCTGCCTCGTGACTCCAACGGGAAACCCGAGCCGGTGTTTTGGGAGGCGAAGGGAAAGGGAGAGACGATCAGGGCGACGACGATAGCGCTCGGGCCCGGTGGTCCGGCGCCAATGCTAGAGATTGGTGAGGGGGGACAGCTCAAGCTGTCGGAACCGAGGGGAGACGGGGACGATTCCCGGGAGATCGCCGAAGTCCTCAACACGGGGATGAAACAAACGGTGATCAACTAGCCCCGCGGGCGGCCGGTTGGCCAGACAGACGTCGGTCGTTTCTGCATGGGCCGGGCGGAGAGGCTGGGGGGATTCGCGCTTATGAAGGACGGGATGCCCGTATCCGCCTTCTCGGCGTGCTGGATCAGCCGTTCCAGCACTGCTCCATTGCCATAAGACGTGGTCCGTGGTCGATTATTTCTTTGTTGCCCCACGCAGTTCCGGGACCTGGCCACTGACTGCTGCCCAGGCTGCGCCAAACCCTGCATGATGCGCTTAGTGATAACGAAAAGTACAGAATAGTCATCTATCCCTATAAACTAAGTACTTTTGGAAGGTGTGTGGTGGAGATAGGGGGATTCGAACCCCCGACCTCAGCGTTGCGAACGCTGCGCTCTCCCAATTGAGCTATATCCCCACGAGGAAGCGGCCGATAACCGCTCGTATCGAGGCTATAAACCCATCCTTGGACGTGTCAATGAAATGCGGTGTTCCTAGCCGAGTCCGTCGGGCAGGTCCACCTCAATACACTTCATCTCGGTGTCGACACTGCGCACGACATCGCGAATGGCGGGCACCAGCAAATCCGGTTGCCCTTCGCGCTCGACTACGAATACGTCGTTCGCGCCCGGGCGGAGCACCTCGCGGACGACACCGATGCTCTCCCCCGTCGCCGACTCGACGCGGCTACCCACGACCTCATCGATGTAGTACTCGTTCTCACAGAACACGGGGCGGTCGTGCGCCGGTACCTCCAGTAGCGTGTCACGGAATTGCTCCCCGGCTTCAGGGGTATCGAGACCCTCCAGCCGCACATAGACACGGCCCTTCTGCCAGCGGCTGGCTACGATTGTTCGCTCGGTACTGTCCAAAAACACACGAGCGCCGCAGGCGAAGCGCTCGGGGAAATCCGTCAAGGGCTCGACCTTAAGATTGCCGTGCAGCCCCCAAGGCCGCTCCACACGCCCCACCGCGCGGTAGCCTGTGCGGGTCGTGGGAATCGCTTTGCGAGGTACCGCATCGCGGAGCGGCATCAGCGAACTTCGAGCACCACGTAGCGGTCGCTGGAAGCACCGGCTGAGCGCAGCAGTGTGCGCATGGCGTTGGCGATCCGGCCCTCGCGCCCAATCACGCGTCCCATGTCGCTCTCGTGAACGTGCAGGGTAATCACCGTGCGGTCGCCACGCTCACGCTCACTCACCGAGACGGCATCGACATCTTCCACGAGTTGGAGTGCAATGTATTCGATCAGGTCGCGTAGCATCACCTGTGGCTCTTCGCGTTCGCTGTTGCCTCCACAGTCTGCTCCTTTGCGGCGCTCTTAGCTGCTGGGAGCATCTGTGGCTGACGCCTCCCCAGCAGCGGCTTGGCGCTTTGCCAGCACGCGCTTACTCATTGGCTTGGGCTGCCAGGCTTCCATCAGCCCCTGCTTGTGCAGCAGTCCCTGGACCGTGCGAGATGGCTGCGCGCCTTGCCCCAGCCAGTGCTTCACGCGGTCTTCGTCCACGTGAAAAACTTTCGGGTCGGCCAGCGGATCGTAGTAGCCGATCCGCTCCACGACTCGACCGTCTCGCGGCGATGAGTCTTCCGCAACCACAACGCGATACGAGGGACGCTTTCTGCGGCCTGTTCTTGTGAGGCGAACTTTTAACACGGACCTGATACTCCTTCAAACCGGGTGCGGGGGCCCGCCCCCCCTGCTAGCGCCGCATGGCCGGGATCGCCAGCTTCGGCACCTTACCACTGGCTACGGCTTTCATAAGCTTCTTGGCTTCCTTGTACTGGTTCAATAACTGATTCACATCTTGGATGGTCGTACCGCTGCCTCTTGCAACTCGAAGCCGACGGCTGGCGTTGATGATATCCGGGTGACGGCGCTCTTGCGGAGTCATTGAGTTGATAATCGCCTCGATCTGGCCCGTCGCTTTGCCGTCTAGCTCCTCAAGGTCGATCTTGCCCTTAAGGGCGCCCATCCCAGGCAGCATTCCGAGGACCTGGCTCATCGGGCCCATCCGCTCCAGTTGGCGGAATTGTTCCCGGAAGTCATCCAAGCCGAACGTCCCATCTTGCATCCGCTTTCGCAGCGATTTGGCGTCCGACTCACTGATCTGCTCTTTCGCCTTTTCCACCAAAGTGACGACATCGCCCATGCCGAGGATCCGCGCCGCAAGCCGGTCTGGATGGCAGACTTCTAAAGCGTCGAACTTCTCGCCTGTTCCCAAGAACTTCACCGGGGCATCCGTCATCACTTGGATGGAGAGCGCGGCGCCGCCTCGGGCGTCGCCGTCCATCTTGGTGAGGATCAGGCCGCTGACCGAGACGGCCTTGTGGAACGCCTGGGCGGAGGTGACTGCGTCCTGCCCGGCCATCGCGTCGACGACCAGCAGCGTCTCAGCCGGCTCGAAGCGCCTCTTGAGATCAGCGACCTCCGCCATCATCTCCTCGTCGACGTGGAGACGCCCCGCCGTGTCGACGATCACTACCGAGGCGCCTATCTTGCGCGCCTGCGTGATAGCGTTCTTGACGATCGTGGCCGGCGGTACAGTGGTTCCCTCCGCATACACCTCGATCTCAGCCTGCTGGCCGAGTTGTTGTAGTTGCTCGACCGCGGCTGGCCGGTAAATATCAGCGGCCACGAGCAGCGGTTTGTCGCCCCGATTACGCAGGCGCACTGCAAGTTTGGCCGCAGTCGTCGTTTTGCCGGTTCCCTGGAGACCCACGAGCAAGATGACGGTCGGCTGGCGAGGCGACCGCGCCAGCGTCGCTGCTTTGCCGCCCAATAGCCGCACGAGTTCATCGTTGACGATCGCAATGATCTGCTGGACCGGCGTGACACTTTTGAGCACCGCTTCCCCAGCGGCTCGCTCACGGACGGTCGTTACGAACTTCTTGACGACTTTGAAGTTGACGTCCGCCTCGAGCAATGCCAAGCGGACTTCCCGCAGTGCCTCATCCAGATCGGATTCACTGACCGTCCCACGATGGCCCAATTGTTTAAAGACGCCTTGGAATTTGTCGGTAAGCGACTCAAACATCGAACCTAGTGTAGGTGTGGGACGGGATGGTGCGCCGACCGCGGGTTACAGGCCGCGCTCCGCCATCAGTGCGCAGAGGTCGCCGACGCGCAGGCTGTAAGCCCACTCGTTGTCATACCAAGCGACCGTTTTCACGAGCGTGCCCTCAATGACCAAAGTGCTCGGCGCGTCGATGATGGCGCTGCTCTGGTGCGCTTGGAAATCTGAACTCACCAGTGGCTCGTCCTCGTAGGCCAGGATGCCGTGGAGTGGCGATTCCTTGTCCGTGGCGGCGTTGCGGAACGCCTCATTAACCTCTTCTACCGATGTCGTGCGTTCGGCTTCGATGGTCAGATCTACTACGGAGACCGTGCTCGTCGGGACGCGGTACGCCATTCCATTGAGGCGGCCGGCGAGGTGTGGAAGCACCAAGCCGACTGCCTTGGCGGCCCCTGTGGAAGTTGGGATGATGTTCATCCCGGCAGCTCGTGCGCGGCGTAGATCCTTGTGGACGGTATCGAGGATGACTTGGTCGTTCGTGTAGGCATGGATCGTCGACATGACGCCCGACCTGATCCCGACCGCATCGTCCAAGACCTTCGCGACCGGGGCAAGGCAGTTGGTCGTACACGATGCGTTCGAGATCACATGGTGGCGACCGGGATCGTAGGCGTCGTGGTTGACCCCTAGCACCACGGTCAGGTCATCACCCTGAGCCGGCGCCGAGATCACCACCTTTTTAGGACCGTGATTCAGGTGTCCCCTCGCCCGCTCGGCGTTCGTGAAAATCCCGGTCGACTCGATGACGATCTCTACGCCGTATTCTCCCCAAGGAATTTGGCCGGGGTCCCGTTCTCTCAGCACGCGGATTTCGCGTCCGTTGACCGAGAGGCCGTCCGCGGTCACTTCAACCTCGCCTCCGTAACGCCCATAGTTGGTGTCGTACTTCAAGAGGTGCGCGTTGGTGGCGGTGTCCGTTAGATCGTTGAGCGCTACGACTTCGAGCGCCGAGCTGTGCCGTTCCAGGATGCCTTTGAGTACCTGTCGGCCGATACGGCCGAAGCCATTGATCCCGATCTTGGTCGCCATGACGTCTCCCTATGTCACAACAACAGCCGCTTCGGTGCGCCGCCCGGCTGACGGCGGAAGTTCTCGATTAAGAGGTGCTGCCGTCCTTGTTTCTCAACCCAACTCCCGCGACAGCGGTCGCGATGGCTCAGTAGCATCTCTCCCTTGCGGGCGAGCCGATGGTACTGCTCGCGATCTTTGGGCTCCACCGCGAATAGCTCACGGCCGATCGCGAAACGTAACTGATGCTCTCGGATCGTAATCTGCCATCCGCTCAGCAGTTGTGCCCAGCCGAAGTGGAAGGACTGGTCACCCCAGTGAATGGCGATCCGCTGCCGATTTGATTCCGGCGCCACCGCAAGTGCCGACGCACCGAAATGGGGCCGAGCCAGCTCCGCTGCCGCGCGGTAGACGCTCCCTAGAGCTTCCGACATGGCGAGCTGTTGGCCGGCCATGTACTGACCCATCCCCACCTCCGTAGCCGCCCATTCTGCATCTGCCAGAAAACCGTCTCGCAGCCAAGATTCATACTCGCCCTGCTCACGGCCCACCACTGCCCGCTCCGCCGCGAGCCACTCTAGCGACGCTCTGGTCAATGGTGGACAGACGGGGTAGGTGCCCCACGTTGTCGCGCGCAACAGTTCCCGCCCGGCCGTGTATACGCGTGACCAGAGAAGCAACGCTGCGCTGTATCGATGGTTCCGCAGCTTGCTGCCGGTGCTGGCTGCGACGATGGCATGCTCAAGAGCTAGTGCCTCTTGGATCCAGGCGATCTCCTCGCGGAGCGCGAAGCCACATTGCCGAAACGCGTCCCGCACCGCCGCTGGCTGTGAGTCGTCTGGGACGGGGAGGAGAGGCGGATCCGGGACGGAAATCGGAGCGGTCCGCTGCGGAGGCGGCTCGAGGTCGGAGCCGCTCACGACCTTGAACCGTCCGTTGCCTCGATCGGCGGGTGACTCATCAACCCACTCTTGGTATCAAGATTCAGGGCCCTTGGAGAGACCGCTTGGAGGACGTTGCGCGCAGGCATCGCGCCATATGTGCTCCAAACCCGTGGCCGGAGCCAGATGGGAGCTGTGCTCTCGTGTACCGACGATCGCTTGGATACGTGATCGGCCGTCCGGGCGCGCTCTCGGGCAGAAAGCGGAGCATCTGTACTGCCTTCCCGCGAAGCACTTCCAGTTTGGTCGATGGCGGTTTGATCGTGCGGGCGGCACGAGTGCAAGCACCCTGCGACGGTTGGCGCGCGCTCGCGTTCGGCCTGCCGGCCAGGACCGGCGCCTCGGACATCGCATGGTTGGCCTCGATTGCCTCGATGCTCATCGTGGATGTCTGCATCCATGCCCCTACCTTTATGCCTGTATCCGATCTTTACGCGACCATGATCTGCGGAATGGCTGCTCGCCCCGCATAGCTGGCTTGTGTCCCTAACTCCGCTTCGATCCGCAGGAGACGGTTGTATTTCGCGGTGCGCTCGGAGCGAGCAGGCGCCCCTGCCTTGATCAGGCCGGCGTTCGTGGCAACTGCCAGATCGGCGATCGTTGTGTCCTCACTCTCGCCCGAGCGGTGGCTTAGTACGGTCGTCCAGCCCGCCTGCTGCGCGAGTTCGACCGTCTCTAGCGTCTCGGTCAGTGTCCCGATCTGGTTCGGTTTGATCAGGATGCTATTCGCGGCACGATCGTCGATCGCTCGCTGCAAGCGCTCCCGGTTCGTGGCGAGCAGGTCGTCACCGACCGTCTGCACTTGGTCGCCGATCGCAGCAGTCAAGGCCGCCCATCCTTCCCAATCATCCTCTGCCATGCCGTCTTCAATGGAGGCGATGGGGTAGCGATTTACCCAACCACGCCACAGTTCGACTAATTCAGCGGAACTCACTCGGCGCTCTTCTTTAGCTAGAACATAACAACCGTTTTCGAGTAATTCGGTCGTCGCAGGGTCCAGCGCGAGCATCACATCGTCACCGGGCCGGTAGCCGGCTGCTCTGACGGCCTCCAGTACCACTTCGACTGCTGCTTCATTGCTTGTGAGGGAGGGAGCGAAGCCGCCCTCGTCCCCAACGCCCGTTCCCAAACCGCGCGCGCCAAGCAAGCGCTTTAACTGGTGGTAAATCTCGCCGATCGTACGGACCGCTTCCGCGAAAGTCGGCGCGGCGACGGGCATGACCATGAACTCCTGAAAGTCCGTGCTATCCACGGCATGCTTCCCTCCGTTGAGGATATTGGCCATTGGTACGGGAAGCGTGACCGCGTTCTCTCCCCCGATCCAACGGTAGAGTGGCATGCCGGCCTCGGCAGCGGCGGCGTGTGCCGTCGCTAGTGACACTGCCAGGATCGCATTGGCGCCCAGCCGACTCTTGTTCGCCGTGCCGTCTAGCTCGATTAATCGTCGGTCGATCGCTGCCTGATCCGCCGCGTTAGCGTGCAGCAATGCGCCGCGAATCTCACTGTTGACCGCCGCAACCGCGCCGAGTGTTCCCATGCCGTTGTACCGGTTGGGATCGCCGTCGCGCCGTTCGGCGGCTTCGTGACTGCCTGTGCTCGCTCCGGACGGTGCGATCGCACGTCCCCGCGCCCCGCTTTTCAACCGGATCTCCGCTTCAACGGTAGGATTGCCGCGAGAGTCGATGACTTCCCGGCCGGTAACGCTGACGATCTCCATCACACCGCAGCTATTCCTCCCAGATGCGGGGACCAGCAAGGCCGTCCATCGTAAGAGCAGCCTCGAAACCCAGGTAGTCCTGATGACTGGTCAGTGAGCTCGGGGATGCGCCTTGTCGTACACCTCACGTACGTGAGCATCCGTAAGTTGCGTGTAGACCTGAGTGGTGGAGATGTTGGCATGCCCGAGCATCTCCTGAACGTTCCGCAGCGGAGCCCCGCCTCGGAGCATGTGCGTCGCGAAGGAGTGGCGCAGAGTGTGTGGAGTCACATCACTCGTGATCTTGGCCGCCTTAGCGTAGTTCTTGAGGATCAGCCAAAAGCCCTGGCGCGTGAGTCGCTCGCCGCGGCGGTTAATGAATAGTGCCCGTTCCTTGCGAACGCGGATGAGATCGGGGCGAGCTTCCTCAAGGTAGATCCGCAGCGCGATAACAGCCTGCTCGTGAATCGGGATCAGGCGCTCCTTACTACTCTTACCGATGCAGCGCACCGTGGCCCGGTTGTTGTGGAGTTCGATCGATTCCAGATTGAGAGCCACCAACTCGCTGACCCGCATCCCCGTCGCGTAGAGAAGTTCGATCATCGCTTTGTCGCGCTGGGCTTCCGGAGTGGACCGCTTACTTGGCTGTTCCAGCAGCTCATCAACCTCCCGCACGGAGAGCGCTTTCGGCAAGGATCTTCCTACTCTGGGCGACGACAGCATCTCCGTCGGATCGCTGTCAACGACGCCTTCAGCCGTCAAGTAGTTAAAGAAGCTCTTCACCGCTGCCACCTTCCGGGCGACGGTGGCAGCCGCGTACTCCTTGGTGCGCATCTCTCTGATGTAGTCCTGCAGGAGGTCGGCGTTCACCGATACCCAGGGCGCAGTCGAGTTGCCGTTGGGCCGCACGCCGTGCAGGTAGCTGCCGAACTGCTGAAGGTCGTTGCGATAAGCCGAAATGGTGTTGGCGGCCGCGCCCTTTTCCACGGACATGAAGCTGAGGAACTGGTGAACATCACGTTCCATCACTGCGCTGCGGTCGGTCATGTCAGCTCACCATCATTTAGTGGGATTGGGGAAGCGATGGCAGGATGATAGAAAGAGGCTCTCTGCCGCTTCAAGCCTCTGCAAGGCGATTTGCACCGCCCATCCACTGTTTCCCCGTAAATTCGATTGCTGTTTGGGACTGGCCCGTTCGCGCGGGGGAGGCGGGTCCACCGCAATCGTACGCTCAATGGTCGAGAAGGTTCGTTGCTACAGCGAGTCCTCTTCAGCCGAGTCGCGCTTGGACACGGCGGCCATCGCACCTCGGCCGATAGTGTCCGGTCGCCAGCGGAAAACGCCATCACAGGCGCTCCTTCACCTTTTCCGCAAGCCGCTGCGTCATCCCGTCTGTGTCGGCGATCTCGCCGGTGCCGGCCTCTCGTATCGCCTGGATCGTGCCGAATTTCCGCAGTAGGGCCTTCTTGCGCTTGGGTCCCACGCCCGGCACTGTGTCGAGTGCACTGGCCTTGGCTCGACTCTTTCGCAAGCCGCGGTGGTAGGTAATGGCGAATCGATGCGCCTCATCGCGTACCCGCTGCAGCAGGTATAACCCCTGCGATCGCCGGTCCAAACGGATCGGCTCTCCCATGTCGGCAGCGTAAATCTCCTCTTCGCGCTTGGCCAACCCCACCGCCGGCAGGTCGGGCAAACCGAGATCCCTCAACACGTCGAGCGCCGCCGATAGCTGTCCCTTGCCGCCGTCGACAACCACGAGGTCTGGGCGGCTTCCCCAGCTTTCGTTGTGGAGCGCGGAATGATCGGCTTCGTTCTGCTCGGGAACTGCTGCCAGGCGCTTGAACCGGCGCCGCAGTACCTCCGCCATTGAGGCAAAGTCGTCACTGCCCACGACCGTCTTGATCTTAAAGCGGCGGTACTCCGACTTTACGGGATGGCCGTCTAGAAATACCACCATGCTCGCCGCGGGATCCGATCCTTGGATGTTCGAAATGTCGTAGCACTCGATCCGATGAGGAGCACGCGGGAGGCTCAGCGCCTCTTCTAGCTCCTCCATTGCCGCCGCGGTCTTGCCACGATCCGTCATCCACTTCACGCGCAGCATGGTGAGCGCTTCTTGCGCGTTGTCGTTGGCCATCGCGACGAGGCGGCGCTTTTCGCCACGCTCCGGTACCCGTAGCTCCACGGGGCCCTCCCGTTTGGCGCTCAGCCAGTCGGCCAGCAGCTCCATCTCCTCGATCGGCACGGGCAGCAGCACCAGCCTGGGGACCCGCGGGGCGCTCTCGTAGAACTGCTTGAGGAACGACTGCAGGACCTCCGAAGGTGGCTCGTCCACCGCTCCGACTAGGGCATAGTGATCCCGACCCGTCATCTTCGTGCCTCGCACGAAGAACACTTGCGCCACGGCGTCGTTCCCGTCCTGAGCCAGACCGAAGACATCGATGTCGGCCTGTGTAGTCGTCGCGGTGAGCTGTGTCTCCGTAACCCGACGGACGGCCGTGAGTTGGTCGCGCAGCTGGGCTGCTCGCTCGTACTGCAACTCCTCTGCCGCGGCGGTCATCTCCTGTTCCAGCGCCCGTTCGACCGCCGTCGTGCGCCCTTCAAGGAAGAGGATCACTTGGTCGATCACCGCCCGGTACTCTTCCGCCGTGCAGTACGAGGTGCACGGCGCGATGCAGCGCTGGATGTAATAGTCCAAGCAGGGCCGCGGGTCGATCCCGGTGATGGTTTTCGTGCAGGAGCGCCAGGGGAACAGCTTCTTCACCAAGGCCAGCGTCGTCCGCACCGACCCGGCGCTGGCGTACGGCCCAAAGTAGCGTGCTCCGTCGTTCTCGACGCGGCGCGTGATGTATACGCGTGGCCAGGGCTCATTCACGTCGATCTTAAGGTAGGGATAGTGTTTGTCGTCCTTGAGCCGCACGTTGTAAAAGGGCTGGTGCCGCTTGACCAGCGTCGCCTCAAGGTGCAGCGCCTCCTGCTCCGTGTTCGTCGTGATGTAATCGAAGTCGGCGATGCGCCTAACGAGGTTCCGCGTCTTGTCCTCCAGGGCGCGCGGCGAGCCGAAGTACGCGCGCACGCGCGCACGCAGGTTCGCCGCCTTGCCGACGTAGAGGATCTCGCCGCGCTCGTTGCGAAAGATGTAGACGCCCGGTTTGCCGGGCAGGGCCCGCCCGCGCGTCACTAGATCTTCGGACATCCCAGTTCCAAGATACTCCGTTTATTCGTGGTGCAGACGCTCTGGCGCACAGTTGCATGGTCCATCCGCGAAGCGGACGGTGTCGCCACTGGAACTCTCGGCGGAACCTTGCCCGCTGCCGGCTAAGGACAGCCCTGCGAACCAGGGCGAGGACGCTTCAGGTCCATGTCGGCCAGGCCTGTGTGAGCTGGGGGAGTGGCGCGCTCGGCGGGATTCGAACCCACGACCTCTGCCTCCGCAGGGCAGCGCTCTAATCCACTGAGCTACGAGCGCGCGCGGTGCGATCGTCGCAGATACGGGCACAGCAGGCTACCGTTGGCCCTCGCGACGTTGAGAAACGGGGTGGTGCCGAAGGGGAGATTTGAACTCCCACGCCCTTGCGGGCACTGCGTCCTGAACGCAGCGCGTCTGCCATTCCGCCACTTCGGCGCGAACCCTGGTGGGCGATGGAGGACTTGAACCTCCGACCTTCCGGATGTGAACCGGACGCTCTGGCCAGCTGAGCTAATCGCCCGAGACGGACCCTCTTCAGTTGTGTGAGAGTGTGGTAGCAGCGGCAGGACTCGAACCTGCGACACGGGGCTTATGAGTCCCCTGCTCTGCCAACTGAGCTACGCTGCCCCGCCTTCGGCAGCGACCCGTGGGCGATGCTAAATCCGCACAAAAAGGCGGTCAATGAGACGACGCCTCCGGGACGCTACGGGGACCTCTAACGATCCAAAGTATACCTGCCGCGCGTAACTCAAGCAGTGGCTTCGATCGCGGAGCCGGCTTGGCAGTGGTGGAGAGGCGTAGGACGCTATGACTTGGGACTGGGCGGGCCCGGACTCCGTGACTTCGCTCCGGTAACGACGAGTGCGATCCTAATGTCCTTCGGTGCGTCTCTAACGTCGAAGATCTGGACCTTCCTCGCCGGGATCGAACTCACGATCCTCAAGCGGCCGGCCAGCCCGCGGCGGGCGGCGGTGAGGATCGGGACCGTCGCGGCCATCATCGTGGCAGCCCTCGTCCCGCTTCTCCTCTTGGAGCCCGGCGGCGGCGACGTTCGCGCCATCGCTGGCGAACAATTTCTCGCCGACCTGGAAGAGCTGGACATTCTAACGGAACGGGTCGCGGCCCTCAAAGACGACCCCACCGCCGGCCGGGAGCTCGTGGCCTTGGAAGCGCGCGCCGCCGAGCTGGCCGAAGGGACCAAGCTTGGCTACCTCCCACGAGAGGGCGATGCCCCGCAGTCCGGCGCCCTCGCGCCCGACTTCAGACTTCTGGACCTCGACGGTAACCCGGTCCGGCTCAGTGAGGTTGGCACCCCCGCGGTTGTGAACTTCTGGGCTTCCTGGTGCACGTTTTGCATCGAGGAGATGCCGGACTTCCAGCGTGTGCACGAACTCGCGGGTGACGATGTCACCCTCATCGGCATCAACCGGGCGGAGCCGCGAAGCGTCGCGCAGCGCTTCGCCGACGAGACGGGCGCCGAATACTCGTTGCTGCTCGATACCGAGGACGATCTGGGCGGCACGGGCGGGGCCTACCGCGTGATCGGGATGCCGACCACGCTCTACATCGGCGCGGACGGACGGGTCGTGGAGGTCCGGGTGGGCTTCACGACTTTCGAGCAGATCCGCGAATCCGTCGAGACCATTACCGGGGAGCGGCTGACGGTCGCGGCGCCTGCGGCCGCGGGCTATGGCGAGCGCGTCCGTGACCTTATCGACTCGCAGCGCGCCAATCACGCCGTTGCCGGCGACCTCTTCGCCCGCTTCGCGATCGAACCGGGACTGATCGGCGATGTAGTCTGGCAGCGCAACATCATCGGGCAGGCGCGCGCTTGGCTCGTCAATCTGCGCGCGCTCCAAGCGCTCGTTCCACCCGAGACGGCGGCGGCGCTGCATCGGGACCTCATTGATGCTCTGCTGCCGCTTGAGACGGCGGCGGCCCTCTTCGAGGTTGCGATCAGCGCAGGCGACGCCGGGCAGATCGAGCGAGCTATCGCTCTCTTCGAGCAAACGCTTCCCGCCTTTGATGACGCCTCCACGACCCTGATCGAGGTCCTCGGCTCCGGCTAGGCGCTCTCCAGGCGGCCGATCCACTCTTCTCGAACTCGTCCCGACATGCCACGATGATCCGGACTCGTGACACGAAGCGGGCCAAGAGAACTAGGGCGATTAGCTCAGATGGCAAGAGCATCCGGTTTACACCCGGAAGGTCGGAGGTTCGAGTCCCCCATCGCCCACCATTCTTGGCGGTAGACAGAACCGAGCCGTTCAGGGGCTGTCACCACTACTACGTTCCCATGCGCCTCCTTCTCTCTTTCTGGGAACGCATTGCTTGCATTGAAACGTGGGTGGCGATCAAGATACAGGAAGGTGTATTCGCCGAATGGCAGCGGCCGTGCTGTCGAGACGCGACCGGGAGACCTGACCGAGAAGAGTGCGCCGGCCGTCTCTCCTCCTGCGGTATCGTCCAGGCCGGGCCGGCAACCGGGTGAAGGACGGAACGGGGCAAGTCGTCCGCCCGGTCATCCATCTGTGCGGCCCCTCTTGGGTTGCCCGGAGCTATCCCTCAGCGCGGTCTACCCGCTGGGCCCTGAGACGGTCAACTCCAGCCTACCGGAAAGCATTCTGCCGTTTTCGGTGCAGACGGCTCCCTGAGCGCTACAGTCCGTGGTGATCGGCAGCACGATAGTCACGTCGGCTGAGGAGTCCGGCCTCACGCTTATCTCCCATCCAATGTTGCTTCCAGGCTGTAAACGCCTCGCTTTTTCCACCTCGCCGCCCGTCACCGGGAACGCATTGTCCCTGAGGGTTATGTAGCTGAAGCTCGTTTTGAGCTCTTCGCTGAACCGCAGCTCGAAGGTGAACACGCTCTGCCCGTCGTGGGACTCAGGCGCCTGCGAGAACGACGCCGTGAGCGGGTCCGGCGCCACTGGCTCCGTGAGCGGCGTCCGGGCCGCCACCGCCGCCGTTGCCGCGCTGGTCAGCGACTCCGCATTCCCCTCGTCGTCGGTGAAGGTGACCCTCACCTTGAGGGCCTTGCCCACGTTCTCAGCGACCACGGTGTAGGTTGAGGCCGTCGCGCTATCGATTGCTGCATCGTCGGACAGCCATTGGTAGGCAAAGACCGCGTTGGTGATTCCGTCGGAGTCTGATATGTCCGTCGTGGCGGCGGTGAGTGTCTCGCCCACCCTGGCCGTCCCGGTGATGGTCGGCGCGCCCGTCGCCGCTGAGTTCTCCTGGGAAGACTGCTGGCTCGACGGCCCCGGAATGACCAGCTCCACCTCTGCCGACAGCATTCTGCCGTCTTCCGTGCAGATGGCTCCCTGGCTGGCGCAGTCGGTGGTGACGGGGAGCGACACGGTCGCGGCGGCGTTGCCGGACGGCCGTACGGAGATCTCCCACCTAACGTTCTTGTTCGGCTCCAACCGCCGCGCCTCCGTTACCTGTCCGCCCGCCACCGTGAAGGCGTGGTCCTTTAGGGTTGCGTAGCTGAAGCCCGTCTTGGGCGCTTCGTTGAACCGTACTTCGAAGGTGAACACACTCTGACCGTCATGCGATTCAGGCGCGTCGTGGATGGCAGCCGTCAGCGGCTGCGTGACCGCCGCCGTCGCCGCGCTGGTCAGCGCCTCCGCGTTGCCCGCGTCGTCGCTGAAGGCGACCCTCGCCTTGAGGGCCTTGCCCTCGTCCGCAGCGACCACGGTGTAGGTCGAGGCCGTCGCGCTCGCGACCGCTGCATCGTCGGCCAGCCATTGGTAGGCGAAGACCGCGTTGGTGATTCCGTCGTCGTCCCTGATAGCGGACGTGGTCGCGGTCAGGGTCTGCCCGACTACCGGCGAGCCGTCTATGCCGGGCGCTCCGGTCGCAGGGGTGTTGGCGGGCTTGGCCGCCGCCGTCGCCGCGCTGGTCAGCGCCTCCGCGTTGCCCGCGTCGTCGATGAAGGTAACCCTCACCGTGACGGTCTTGCCCTCGTCAGCCGCGGTCACGGTGTAGGTGGAGGCCGTCGCGCTCCGGACCGGTGCATCGGCGGCCAGCCACTGGTAGGCGAAGTCCGCGTCTTCAATGCCGTCGTCGTCCCCGATAGCGGACGTGGTGGCGGTCAGCGTCTGCCCGACTACCGGCGAGCCGTCTATGCCGGGCGCTCCGGTCGCAGGGGCGTTCGAGGCATCCTCGTCGAGGAAGATCTGGGACTGAGAGGCCAGAGCTGCGTAACTTGTCAGCGACTCCGCATTGCCCGCGTCGTCGATGAAGGTGACCCTCACCTTGAGGGCCTTGCCCTCGTCCTCGGCCGTCACGGTGTAGGTCGAGCCGGTTGCACCCGTTATGTCCGTGTCGGTTGACGTCGTGAGGTCACGTCGAACCCATTGGTAGGCGAAGACCGTGCCCGTCATGCCGTCCTGGTCCTGGATGCCGGACGTGGTCGCGGTGAGCGTCTGGCCGGGCAATGGGGAGCCGCTTATGCCGGGGCCGCCCGTTGCCGGGGCATTGGCGGCCTGCTGCTGGGACTCCGTGATCACCGCCGCGCCGTTATGCGTGAGCGCGGCGTCCAGCCTGGCCTCCCGGCTGCGGATAACCCCGCCATTGAGCGCCAAGCTGTTGGGCGGCACCACCATCGCGTTGTGCGATCCGTCGGCCTGGGTCAATGTATACCTGAAAACGAGCGTGTCCGTGCTGTTGCCGATGTGATACCGGGCTCTTCTCGCCTCGGTGCCGCCCAACTCCAACCCGATTGACGGCATGCCGTCGTAGGCGAGGACCGTCATCCTCTCGCTGAAGGTGAGCCTTATCTCCACCGTCTCGCCGGGAGACCAGACCTTGTCTTCGCCCGCCTCGCTGATGCTGGGCGGAGCCGTGACATGCGGCGCCTCTGCCGCCTGCCCGGCCGGAAACAGCAGGTACCAATTGCTGTAAATCGATTCTTTGGTGCCGTCATCGTCGGTGTAGGTCACCTTCCATCTGATCTCCCAGCCCGAGTCGAGATGAGCATCGTGTGAGTACCAGGCAATATTATATTTCTCGACTACTTCCAGAAGTTGGTCAGAAAACCTTCGGTGCCGCTGGTAGGAAAAGGTGGCGTTGGTCATTCCATCGGCATCCGCGATCTCCTCCGTCGAGATCCCCACCCATGTATTCTTGGGGTCCCGTACGAACTTTAATTTGCCTGTCGGTGGATCGTTCACCGGCGTGACGTTGATGGTGATGGTATTGGCCGGCGAGCTGTCGGCCGTGCCGTCGCTGACCTGGAAGGTGAAGCTGGCATAGGGCGCGCCGTTGCCGTTGGGAGCCGGTCTGAACGCGAACTTGCCGGCGTCGATGTCATCCGGCAACACCGCTGCCCCCGCGGTGAGCGCGGCGCCATTGAGCAGGAGGTAACCCGCGGTCGGCAGGGTCGCGACCTTCACGTTCACCAGGACGTCGCCTGTGTTCGTGTCCGCGAAGCTGAAATCGGCAGTTTGGAAGACGTAGTCCGTATCCTCGTCAATCACAACCGTCGCGTCAGAAGCCGTCGGCGCGGCGTTGGCGGTGCCCTGGGCCTGCACCGTGCCGATGGCATCGCTGGTCAGCTCTTCACTGGAGCTTTCCTCGTCGGTAAAGCTCACCCGGACCTTGATCCGCTTGCCCACGTCCGCCGTCGTCAGCGTGTAGGTGCTCGCAGTCGCCCCGGGAATGGTCACCGGGTTTGAGGCGCCGTCGGCGTCCACCCAGAGCCACTGGTAGGCGAAACTGTCCGGCACACCGTCCATGTCCGCGATGCCGGCGGTCGAGGCCGTCAGGGTCTGCCCGGCCTGGCGCCCGCCGGAGATCGTGGGCTTGCCCGTCGCCGGGTCGTTCACCGGCGTCACGTTGATCGTGATCGTGTAGATCCCGCTTTCGTCTTTGCCGTCGGAAACCCTGAACTTCAAGTGCGTGCTGCCGTTCCAGTTCCGCGTCGGGATGAACATGGGCCCCCGTCCGCTCCGGCTTATATACGTGGTGCCTGTGTGCCCTGGCGGTGGGCTCTCCAATATGACCCATTGCAGGCTGTCGCCCACGTCCTCATCGCTGAAGTGCCAGTCGGAGGTGGTGAACAGATAGAGCCTGTCCTCCAGCGTCGTGACCTCGCGGTCCGCCGACGTCGGCGGGGCGTTTGGAGTGGCCGCTGCGCCCCCCCCATTCGGGGCCGGCTCCCGCACTGTTCACCGCGCGCAGCTCGAACCTGTAGATCGTGCCGTTGGTCAGCCCGGACACCCTGACGCTCCTCTCGTTTCCGGCGTCGGTGTCCGCGTCGGACCCGTCCGGGACCGCCGTCCACGTAGCCGGGAACTCGCCCGTCGTCCGGTAGCGGTACTCGTAGCGCGTGATGGCGCGGCCGCCGTTGAGATACGGCGGGTCCCAATGGAGCGTGACCGCCTGGTTGCCCCGTCTCGCCGTCAGGTTTCTCGGCCATATTGGTGCAACCGGATCATTGCGAAGGCTCACGGAGAGCGATTCACCCGTTTCCCACGGCAGCAGTTTGTATGTAGGAAAAATGAAATTGCTGCCGCTTAGGCCGTACACATCGGTCCAGTGGCGGCCCCAGTAGTTGAGAGGGAGGTCCAGGGAGCCAAGACGTATCGATAGACCGTCCCTCACGTCTCCCGGCAGCAGAGGTTCCACTTCCACATAGACCCTGGGAACATACTCTATGTTGTGAGGGCTGTTTTGGGACCCTGGATTTGCATCGCAGGGGCGTTCGTAACAACGAACTATAGCCTCATGACGATACCTCGCGAGGGCAGTTATCGTGTAGGTCTGGCCATCGATCACAAAGGTGTTGTCTGTCATCGCCTGGGCACAGGATTTCTCCTCGGACGATCCGATGCACCCGCGGGTGTAATCCCCGAAAGACTGGATATTCAGTGTCGAGGTCCACAGCGTTTCGGCTTGAGCTTCCTCCGCTGTGGAGATGAACAAAGTCCCGATGAGGGGCACGGTCAGGAACAGGAGTACTGCCAACCGCGACCCACTCAGCCTGAACCGGTCTGTCCCCTTACACAACGTTGGCAATAGCTTCGGCATCTTTTATCTTTCTGGTTTGAAAGTTGACAATTCGTGTTGTGCGGTCGGCGCCTTTGGCTGCTTCACTCCAGCCCCTCCGGTCCCCGACAGGCGCACCCCTTGTCGGATGGTGGCACCTCGTCTCAATTCCCATTGAGCTCGTTTTGGCCAATCCAACATTCCACAATACCATCGACGCATGTTGTTTATGTGTTTAACAAGCCTTGTTTCGTGTAGTCTTTGTGTTAATTTGGTGCATTCGGTAAAATCCGGGTCGAAGCGAGGGCCGGGCGCGGACACGGGGCGCTCGCGGACGGCTGCCCGACCGGGAGGAGACACCGGCGTCAAGGGAAGGGTGAAGTGAACAAAGACATGAACGAGGCAGACAGAGGCTGAGACTGGAGATTCAGTCGCTGCGGGACCGCATGACGCAGCTCTGCGGGGCCACGCTCCGCATCAACGAGAGTCTCGACTTCGAGACGGTGCTGCAGGGGGTTGTGGACGCAGCCCGTGCGCTAACGGACTCGAAGTACGGGGTGCTGACGACGCTGGATGAGTCGGAGCGCCCGCAAGACTTCGTCACCTCCGGAGTGAGCGCGGAGGAGTACGAGGCTATGGAGGGGTTCCTGCCGGATGGCCTGGCGGTGTACTCGAGCCCAATACCACCTACTGGGTGATGTTCGGTGTCACCCAAGGCGCGGGACGCCTCCGGCCCCTGGGCACCCGCGAGACCCTGGAGGACCCGTGCGCGGAGTACGGCTGGTTCATCGGTGACTTCCCCCAAATCATTAACCACGCAAATATTGTTACGACTCCGGATTCTGACCGCATCGCCAAGTTCACGGTTATCGGTTCGCCGGTGGGCCGGACGTGCCGGAGAACCGCTGCGACGACCTGCCAACATCGACCAGCACCACGGGCAAGCTGTCGGTGGGCGGCAAGGTGACGACGGGTGCGCACCCACGCGGCGACCGCGACTTGTTCGGCATCGACCTGAAGGCCAACGTCCTGTACCGCTTCGACGTGAGGCACACTAGCCGCGCGGACCATCCCAATGTGCACGCAGGCGTCGTCGGAAACGAGGGCACCACGCTCAGCCATGCGCGGTGGATTTGCCAGTCGAACATTCCGGTGTAGAACTCGGCGAGCACCGCTGCGTCGCTGCCTCCAACCTCGAAGTGCACCACCGGCGGAGCGTTCCCGTTGGGCGGCATCTGTCCGTCCCATTCCGGCGGTAGTGAATACAGCCCTATGGTGTTGTCGGCAGAGTCCCCGAACATGGCGATGGAGCCCATGCCGGGCGCTATCTCCATCGGTGGCATGCTGGCGTTCCCACCCATACTGGCCATCTTATCCAGCGCCGCTTGAAGGTCGTCAACCTGGACATAGAAGGTCACATAGCTGCGCGCCGGCATATCCTCAGTCGTAGGAAACACACCACCACCGATGCCGCCCTCGTTTGTGGACACCAAACCGTAGTTGCCCGTCTCTTCGCCCTGCACGTCAATCTTCCATCGAACAAGTCGCGATAGAACTGCTGCAAGACAGGCCCATTCGGGCCGGCAATTTCAAAGTGCACTACTGGGTTTCCCAGTATTTATCTCCCCTTTCAGGGTTAAGAATTTTCCCCAGGCACAATGTGTTGCTAGATTCTTCGACGTGTCAATCTAGTTCACTAGCGAGTTGACTCGATGTTGTTGCTGATAAGGTAAGAGAGCGTCGAGGGAGTGAGGTCGGGACGCTCCCGGACCACCTTACGGTATTTGAGGCGAGGGCTGTTACGCCCGTCTTCCAGGGAGTCTTTTCCCAGGCTGAACGCTCACCCGGACAGGGACATTGCCGTCGCGTACGCCCTATACCGATCTTGTGGAAAGTCACGGAGCATGTTCCGGGGAGGAATTAGTTACTTTGGAGACCCAGTTTTAGGATCTTATCTCCACGCCGCCAAAGAGACACAATCCGGTTAGAGTGAGTTGGCCCACGGGCGAGGTGGGGGCGACGCGTTTGGATGCAACACCGCCGAAGACCGCCCTGGTTTGGGCATTTACAGCCCAGTCTTCAGGGACTATGAGCTTGACGCTGCCAAAACTGCTTATGATGTTGATCGTCGCTCCCTCATCGGCAATGGTCGCACGACGCAAGTCTATGTCGATACTACCGAATACAGCATAAACCCGACCGCCGCGAAACTGCTGGCTGGCGATCTGGTTTTCACTGCCGCCGAAGAGACTGATCACTTTTATTTTGGCGTCGGCAACCGCGTGTTCTGCCATCTCGTAAGATTTCCTCCTGTGGTATGACCTTATTGTACTTCACACATAGAGCAAAGCCCATCCCGGGCGGTGGCTACGAGTCCAGAGGAGCAGCAACTACGCGCGCTTATTGCCCAGAATAGAACGCTCATCTCTCAGAACGATGAAATTCTGGCAATTCTCCGCAAGTGGGATACTGGCCGCACAATGCACGCACAGATCACTGCTGGCATGGCCGAGGATAATAGATAGGCCTAAGTCATCGGTGAAATGAAGTGGCCCCGGAAATCCGGGGCCACTTCGGCTTGCTAGAGTACTCGACGGTTACGCCGTATCGTCGTCCACGGCTCGCTCACGTTCCTTGCTGTTCATAGAGTATAGCTCGCTCATGGATCTAGCAACGCTAGCCTAACACGGTGCGTGCCTCTGCTCTCGCTAGGTGTTCTTTTTCGGCTCTCGGCGTGCAGCGCCCTCCTTCACGACGGCCTTGACGATCTGCTGCGGGGTCGCCTTGATGCGGATGTCTTTCTCATTCGCCATGCTGCACCCTCTGATCCTATTATCCTTATAGGAACGAGGATCGGTAAGCGTACCGCGCCGTAGTTGCCGGTGCGGGCGCATGCACTATCGTATATAATCCCTCAGTAATGGCGTCCCTTACATGGAAATCGTCACGGCTTCTTCTCCAGAATTTCCGGAACAGCTGGAGATCTTCTAGGACGCCGCCAACCTATCTCGGTGTTGCGAACACGGCACGGCATACTCATTCTTGGCAATAGCTGCCGTGTTTAACAGCGCTTAGCATGCTGATTTGGATTCGCGGCCGTATGGCTTCTCAAGTCCCGGATGCGAGTAGCTTGTACCGGTCTCGAGCCGCGCGATCCGACCAGCTAGGCTTGGCACCGCCGAGCCGAGCGAGTCTGCCCGAAAGGAGCTATCCGCATGGCCGAAGCTCAGACCACCTCCTCCAGCCGTCTCCAAGGCGATCCCATCACCTTCGAGGTCCTGCGCAACGCTTTCATCGCAGCCTGCAACGAGATGGCGCTCGTTGTGCAACAAACCGCCTACTCCACGGCGGTCAATGAAGGGCATGACTTCTCGGGCTCCCTCTACGACCGCCATGGCAAGCTCGTATCGCAAGGCGAGTTCGACCTGCCGGCCTTCGTAGGGATCACGCAACTGACCGTGCCGGAGGTCGTCCGCGCCATCGGCATCGACAACATCAAGGAAGGCGACATCTACATCATCAATGACCCGTACGTCGCGAGCACGCACTGCAACGACGTGCACGTGGTGAAACCGATCTTCCATGAGGGCGGCCTGGTGGGATTCGTCACGTCGACCGCGCACTGGTCGGACGTTGGCGGCATCTATCCCGGATCACTGAACGCGCGGGCGCGGACTCACTTCGAAGAGGGGATCCGAATTCCCGCCATTCGGATCCACCGCGAGGGCCAGCTGAACAACGATGTGCTGCAGATCTTGCTCGCGAACATGCGCGAGGGATGGGAGCGCGTCGGCGACCTGAATTCGCAGGTGGCTGCGGTGAACGTAGGCGAGTCGCGCGTGCAAGCGATCATCAAGAAGCACGGCCTCACACGGATGATGGCGACCATGGCGGAAGTGCAGGACCACTCGGAGCGACTGGCGCGGGCAGCGTGGTCCGCCATTCCAGACGGCGTCTATACAGGTGAAGATCACATCGACAAGGACATTTACACCGGAGAGCCGGTAACCATCCGGCTGAAGCTCCAGGTCGAAGGCGACCACGCGATCTTCGACTTCACGGAGAGCGACGGCCCCGCACAGGCGGCGATCAACTGCACCATCGCCGGCACGACCTCGGGCATCTTCATCTCCGCGGCCTCCATCCTGCCGCCCATGCCGATGAACGCGGGCGTTATGCGCACCATCGAGATCAGGGCGGTGCGTGGCTCGATCGTCTGGGCGGAGCCACCGGTGGCAGTGTCCGGACTTGCCGCGACGAGTCTCGAGATGGTGATTAGTTCGGTCATGCAGGCGCTCACCAAAGCGACGCCCGAGCGTGGCGTGGCGACGCCCTACAGCATCCTCAACACGATCTTCGCCGGCAGCGACCAGCGGCCCGAGTTCGCCGCCGACTTCATCAACTACGTCTGGAGCTTCGGCGGCTGGGGCGCCACGAAGTACAAGGATGGTCCCAACGCCGTGGGGTCCGCCTACGCCGGCGGGACGCAGAACGTGCCCTGCGAGATCCAAGAGCGGCGCTATCCCCTTGTCTGGCGCCGCTATCAACTCGTGCCGGATACGGGCGGCCCCGGACGCTCGCGCGGAGGGCTCGGCTTAGATCAGTTGATGGAGTTTCCCTACGGTCCCGGCACGCTCTCCTGCGTGGGTGACCGCGAGGTATTCGGGCCGCCCGGCGCCTTTGGAGGTGGCCAAGGGGCGCTCGCCGGCCTCTCCGTCAATAAGGGCACCGAGAATGAGCGCAATATCGGCATCTTCTGCTCCGGCGAGAAGATCGTCCCGGGAGAGACGGCGTCGTTCTGGTCCGCAGGCGGCGGCGGCTTCGGTCACCCGCTCGAGCGGCCGATCGAGGCTGTCCTCGAGGACATCAAGAACGACTACGTCACGATCGGGACCGCCCGTTCGCAGTACGGCGTGGTGGTGGAG
Organism: Dehalococcoidia bacterium; assembly: GCA_965220315.1. Lineage (GTDB taxonomy): Bacteria > Chloroflexota > Dehalococcoidia > Bin125 > Bin125 > JAPOXK01. Next base: position 707,140 of record CBDCPP010000001.1, on the reverse strand, counting down.
GAGATAGACCAGCGCCGCCTTGAGTACCGTGTCGACCAGGACGCGACGGCCAAGCTACGGGCGGAGATGGGCGCGGCAAGCTAGAGCGCGGCAGCGGCTATGATCGGGGCGATGGCGCATTGCCCCCCGTAGCTCAGCGGATCAGAGCGGTGGTTTCCTAAACCATGTGCGCAGGTTCGATTCCTGCCGGGGGGACCAGTGCATCCGTCAGCGGCGGCCGCGCGCCAGATAAACGCGCACGGCCATCGTGAGGCCGTCGGAGAGCGCCGCGAGCTCTTCGCGGTGCGCGTCGAGGATCGCCTCCTGCTTCTCGGCGGCGACGATGTCGAAGCGCAACAGGAAAGCAAAGGCGCGCGCCAGCTGCCACCATGCGTCAAAGGTTGGCAGTGCGACCTCCAGCGTGTGGTCTTCGATCTCGATCTCGTTGAATTCGGCGCGCAGCAGCCACTGAGCGATCGTCGCCGGCGCTTCGCCGAACGGTCGATGGACGAGAGGCGCCTCGAACCGCTCCAATGTCGCTTGGAGACGCTCTCCAAGCGGCGCCAGGAACGGATCCGCCCAGACGGTCGCAAGCAGGCAGCCCCCCGGCCGCAGGATGCGCCCAGCTTCGCGCACGACCTGAACGGGCTCCTCCATGTAGGGAAGACCAAAGCCACAGAGCACCGTGTCCACACTGTGGTCCGCGAAGTCGAGCCGGGCGGCGTCGGCATGGAGGAACCGGAGTGTGCCCGCCGTCTCGGCCGCAGCGCCGCGCGCAAGGCGCAGTTGTACCTCCGCCGCATCGACGCCCACCACCTCGCCCCCGGGGGCCACATGCGGTGGCGCCTGAAGCGCTACGGTGCCTGGTCCGGTGGCAACGTCGACGATCCGCTGCCCAGGCTGGAACGCCGCGCGATCCAGCAACAGCTCCGTGAAGTGAGGGAGAAAGGAGGCGCCGGTCGCAGCGTAGTCAGCGCCCGCGTCATTGAAGGCGCGCGCGACCTGTTTCGCGAGCATGCGCGCGACGACCACGAACAGGCCTCGTTTCCCTTGGAATCCGCCATGGCCAGAAGGGCCAAGGAGATGAGTTATACTGCATCAGGCACGCACAGAGGAGTGTAGCTCAGTTTGGCAGAGCAACGGTCTCCAAAACCGTAGGCCGGGGGTTCGAGTCCCTCCACTCCTGCCAGGGCGGGCCGCAGCCAGACTTTCGCCGAGGTGGTGGAACTGGTAGACACGCAGCGTTGAGGGCGCTGTGCTCGTTAAGGGCGTAGGAGTTCGAGTCTCCTCCTCGGCACCAAATCCCCCAGAATGCTGGGGCGCAGCGAGCGGAAGTGGCGCAGCGGTAGCGCGTCTCCTTGCCAAGGAGAAGGTCGCGGGTTCAAATCCCGTCTTCCGCTCCAAATCACTCCATCGGCGACGTGGCCAAGTGGTAAGGCAGGGGTCTGCAAAACCCCGATCACCGGTTCGAATCCGGTCGTCGCCTCCACCTATCTCGAATACCGAGCGTACTCTGCCTGCCAGCGTGTCAAGAGGCAGGATGAAGACGCGGATCGTTGAGACGAGTCTCGACTCCCAGTTCGTGAGCCGCGCTGAGATTGAGTGAGGATTAGTCACGATGGCCACACCCAAGAGCTGGAATGAGCAGCTAAAGGCGATCACCGTAGAGCACGAGCCGCTGTTCCCCGCCGCCCTGATGGCGCGCGAAGAGCGCATGATCGCCGAAGTCAAAGCGGCGGACACCGCGAACGGCCTCGCGATCGGCGAGCGGGCTCCCGACTTCACGCTCGATAACGTCGCCGGCGGCAGCTTCACGCTCTCCAAGCACCTGCAAGGCGGCATTGCCGTGTTGAATTTCTACCGCGGGCAATGGTGCGTATATTGCGCTTTTGAGCTGCGCGGCCTCCTCGAGATCCAACCGACGGTCCGCCGGCAAGGCGCGGAGATCGTCATGATCTCGACCGAGCCTCGCGCGACCGCAGTGGAGTACGCGGCCAAGGATCCGACGCGAACACCAGTCCTGCACGATGCCGATGGCGCTGTCGCACAAGCCTACAAGCTCTTGTACACGATCCCGGATGATCTCCAAACTTGGTGGATCCAATACGACCAGAACTTACCGGAACTCAACCCCGCAGCCGGCTGGGACCTGCCGGTACCGGGGACGTTCGTCGTCGATCCGGACGGGATCATTCGGGCGCGCCACGTCGACATGGACTGGCGCAAGCGGATGGATCCCCGCGACGTTCGTGCAGCAGTGCGCCGGATCGCCGCACAGATGACCCAGCTGTAAGCGCGTGTCCACTCGCTAAGGCGTGGCCTCGGACGAAAGGTGCTGCGGCGCCGGTTCAGGCATCGCATGCGACAATCGCGTCGCCAAGAGAAACAGCAGACCGGCACAGCCGAACACCGTCAGCACCATCACGATCGCCAAGTCATACTCGCCGGTGGCGTCGAAGATGGCGCCGGAGGCAGTTGGGCCGATGAGCATGCCAACCGTCTCGGCTACTGTTACGACGCCGTAGATCGTCGCGAAGTGCGCCACGCCGAAGATGCGCGTCAGCACGAGCGCTTGCAACAACGCCCCACCGCTCCCAAACGAGATCACGAACAGCGTCAAGAAAACCGCAATAGCGACCGGACTCGTGTCCACGAGCAGGACCGCGAACGCCACCGCGATAAGCAGGTTGATAAGCGCGCCTCCGTATTCGAGCTTGCGAAGCCGGTCGGCGAGAAGGCCGGCGCCGAGCCGAGAGAAGATCGCAAAGCCGGCGGTCATTGAGGTAAGAGCAGCCGCCCAGCCGGGTGAGATGCCAACGGACTCGTAAAACGGCACGGAATGGACGATCCAGGCGACCATTGCGAAGGCGTAGAGCGTGAACCCCAGGGTGATCACCCAGAAGATGCTGGTCCGCAGCGCCTGGCCCAACGTGACGCCGGCTCGGCTGACCGGGGCGGAGGCAAGCGGCGCTCCCTCTGACAGAGCAACTGTATCCGCGCCGGGCGGCGGATCGTTCCGGATCACCACGAGAGCGAGCGGAAGCAGGACCGCGACCAACACGATACTGATCACGACGAAGGCGCCGTCCCATTCGAGGGTATCGATCAAGATGCGAACGATCGGTACGAGTACAACCGCGCCCACCATTAAGCCGGTCCCGGTGATGGCGATGGCGACGCTGCGGCGGCGTACGAACCAGCGCGAAGTCAGAGCCATAAACGGGACGAGGAAGATGAAGGTCCGGAAGCACCCGTTCAAGGCCATGAACAGGTACCACTGCCATTGGGCATCGGTCGTAGCAAGCAGCAGATAGGTTCCGGCCGTGCCGGCGATCCCGATGAAGATGGAGAGCCGAGGCCCCTTGCGGTCGATAAGCCATCCCACGATCGGTCCGGCGATCCCCGCCGCCAGGAGCGACAGCGACACTCCCAAGGACACAGCCGCGCGCGTCCACCCAAACTGCTCCTCCAAGGGCTCGATGAAGAGCCCGAATGACCAGAACGAGACGCCATTTACGACGCCCACCCCCACGAACGAAGCGGTCAGGATCCACCAGCCGTAGTAGGTGCGCGCCTTGCGAGCAGTCTCGGGAAAGTCGAACGACGTGCGTGCCGGATCGGTCAGGCTGTCCTCCTCCACCGATTCCCGTTCAGCCTAGAGAGGTACGGACGCATAGAGCGACGCACTGTCGCGCCGGACAAACTACGGATCGCGCATGCCAGACGAACTGCTGGTCATTCACAACCTCCGGCAGCGCCAGGCCAGCATGCGCGGGCAGGAACCAAGCCAGCCGTCTCGTCGGGTCCGGGGAACGCGGACACCCGGACGCAAGCGAGGAAACGCCGAACGCACATAGTCACAGCGCGGGAAGGACCGCCCGCGCTATCCCTTCAGAAATAGGAAGGCGCAAACAACAAGCGGCTGACAGGACTCATCGATCCTGCTTGTGGATGAAAGCGCAGCCGCTCAGGTGGCGGTCAAGCTTTTTCTTGCTGGCCAAGGGGACGATTTTGACGTTTCATAGATGCGTACGGCGGAAGGAGCCGGGATGGCGAAATTGGTAGACGCGGTGGACTTAAAATCCGCTGGCCTCGCGCCGTGTGGGTTCGAATCCCGCTCCCGGCACCACCCCAAGAGGGGCATTGACTTCGGGCAAGGAAGTGAGACGGGCGCGCCAGCCGTGTTGGCAATACGGCAGCGCCGCGCTCGGCAGTGTCACCCTCGTGAGCCAGCCGGGGGAGCTGCAATCGTGCGGCTGGCCACCACGCCCTTGGGCGCGTAACACAACGAGTAGGCCCACATGACGATGCCGCTGCTACCCCTGCTGAAGCGCGAGATGTCCTGAGGCGAGGCGGCGCCGCCTCCGCAGGCTGCCGGCTAGTCCGTACTCGCGACGGCGCACAGTGACATCCCGTGCGTGGACGTAACCTCCCGTTAACACGGACATTGGCGCTATCGCATTGGTGAATGTACATTATCCGGGTGGTGGGAGCGGACCCTGCGTGGGTCGTTGCGTGCGCTGTCGCCTACTTTCCCTCGACCTCTATCAGCGATACCTACCTACTCCGAGTTTCGGTGATGGGATTCGCCCTGCTCGCGCCGTGGGCGTGACGCGGGACTTGCCCCTGCGGCGATGCGAGTCCCGCGATGAGGCGCTGGCCCCGCCTCCTGCAGGCAGCCATCGTACTGGTGAGCGTGGCCGTGTTGGTGCGCGGAGAAGCAGCACCGGCGGCGGCAACGCATGTCTGCGAGAACGGGACCGTCGTCTCCGATCCTACGGATACGACTAACGCGGACCTCGTCGCGGACTGCAAGATCCTGTGGGATGCAAAGGTCACCCTCGAAGGCACCAGCAACGTCAGGCACCCACTCGACTGGAGCGACTCCACGAGCATCTCGGCCTGGGAGGGCGTCACGGTGGACGGCTCCCCGAGGCGCGTGACGAAGATCTACCTACAGCACAATCATGGCTCGCCGGAAATGACACGCCGGCTGAAGGGCAGGATTCCTGCCTCGTATGGGAGCTTGTCGGCGCTGACGACGCTGAATCTCTCGTGGAACTACCTGAGCGGGCCGATTCCATCGGAGATCGGGAACCTCACGAACCTAGTAGAGCTGAACCTCAGCGTAAACTACCTCTCGGGGCAGATTCCGACCACGATTGGGAACCTCACGAAGCTGGAGACTCTCGATCTCTCAGGTAACCAACTCAGCGGCCCGATTCCGGCCCAGATATGGACCCTCACGAACCTGACCGCTTTGAGGCTCCACAGCAATGGGCTCACGGGGGAAATTCCGCCGGAGATTAAGAATCTGTCACGGCTGAAGACGCTTGGCCTCCACATCAACAAGTTAACGGGGGGTATCCCGCCGGAAATTGGACAGCTGTTGCAGCTGGAAGACCTCTATCTCTACGACAATCCGTTGGGGGGATCGATTCCATCGACGTTGGGACAGCTGACGAAACTATGGAGGCTCGATCTGAGATCCAGTGATCTCACGGGGATCATCCCTCAGGAGCTTGAGAACTTACCCTTAACCCATCTGGAACTCACGGGGAATGACTTCACGGGCTGCATCCCCCGCGGCCTGAGCAACGTTCAATACAACGATATCGATTGGCTTATGGAGTTTGATGGCCTCCCGCTCTGTGGAGGAAGCAACGCGCCCCCATCGCTCGACTCGGCGACCGTGGACGGCGACACGCTGACCCTGACCTACGACGAGACCCTTGACGAGGCTTCCAAGCCAGCGACCACGGCGTACATGGTGTCAGTCGACAGCATCACCGTAGGTGTGACCGCCGTTTCCGTGAGCGGGACCACCGTGACGTTGACGCTCGCCTCGCCGGTGCAGGCCGGCCAGACGGTGCTGGCAAGCTACACGCCCGGCACGAACCCAGTGCAGGACGTGGACGGGACCGACGCTGAGGAGTTCACGAACGAAGCCGTCACGATCACCGTGACCGGCGAGGAAGAAGAGAACTCGAACGGCCAGTCGACCTCCGAGGAGAACGGGGGCGGAAGCCCCTTCATCGGCGGCGGCCCGCCGAGTAGCCCGATTCCCTCCGACGACGACTTTGGCTGGACCGTGACGGGCGACATCGACCCGCTCGCACCAGGCAACGACGAACCGACCGGACTCTGGGGAGACGGCAAGACGCTATGGGTGGGGCAGAACGGCTCGGGTAGTGCAGCCGACGGCATCTTCGTCTACGACATCGCGAGCGGCGATCGGCGCAGCGACCTCGACTTCGAACTCGATGAAACCAACCGTGCCCCGCGCGGCCTCTGGTCCGACGAGAAAACCATGTGGGTCACGGACAGCGGACAAAACCGCATCTTCGCCTACGGTCTTGTGAGTAAAGAACGCCTCGAAGAGCGTGAGATCGAACTGATCTCGCGGAACGGCTACGCCCGCGGCCTCTGGTCCGACGGCGAGAGGCTGTGGGTTCTCGATAGCGCCGCCGACGCCGTCTTCCTCTACGACATCGAGACCCGGCAGCATGTGGGAGAATACGCCCTCCACAGCGCCAACGACGACCCGCACGGCATCTGGTCGGACCGCGTTGGAATCTGGGTCTCGGACGGCGGCGCCAGGAAGCTCTTCGCGTACCGCGTGGACGGTAGCGCGCTGGTACGCGAATCGAACGATGACTTCACAGGACTGTCTCGTGCCGGGAACAACAGCCCGCGCGGCATCTGGTCCGACGGCGACTTGATGTACGTCGTCGATAGCTACGATGAGCGCATTTACACGTACAACATGCCTGACGCTATCGATGCGCGCCTCGCTTCACTGGCGCTGAGCGATGTCGACATTGGGGAGTTCTCCAGTCTCCGCACGGAGTACACGGGCATCCCGGACGAGGGCCTGACGGAGACGACGGTTGTCGCCGTAGCGGCGCAGTCCGACGCCACCGTCGTCATCGCACCCCCCGACACCGACGGCGACCGGCAGAGCGGCCATCAGGTAGCGGTGGAGGAGGACGCGGAGGTCACTGCCACCGTGATCTCACCGGACGGCACTCGCAGCAAGGTCTACCGCGTGCGGATCAGGAACGGGGCGGGGACGGAAGCTGCGCCCGTGTCCGACTGCGGCACCTTGACCCTGCCCTTAGCCCTGCCGCAAGGCGGGGACTTCGTCGTCGTGCCCGCGGGCGCCAGCACGACGGTAGTCGACCTGTTCGGTGGCACGGACGTGACGATCGTCTGGAAATACAACCGCGCCACCCGGGCCTGGGACCTCTTCTACATCCCCGCCCGCAACCGCAATACCTTCGCCATCACGGCCGGAGACCTCCTCTGGGTCGTCAGCCCCCGCGCCCAGACCCTCACCGGCTAACACCGCCCCATTCGCACCGTCCTCCCCGAGCCGGACCTGCCGAGTTGGAGGCACGCGTTGCCCCATGCACTGATCTGACGCCGCCGTTGCTGCGCCCCGTCAGCGGGACACGAACGCCAAAACCTTTGACCTAGCTATCCCCAGAAGATGCAGCTCTCAGTGCTGGCTTGGGCCAGCTCTCGGCTATGGACTTGGGACTTATGAACTACATTCACCTTGTACATCTTGGCGAAGCCAACAATGCGCCGACACTGGTCCACAGGATGGCACCTATGCTGTCGGCGCTTCCTCAGCGCAGCCGGACATGCAGCATACGAAAGTAGGCCCCATCGTCTGCATGCAAGTCACTGAAAGAAGGTTGGCAGCCTAGCGCGCCCCTTGCATAGCAGATTCAGCGCCGGCTGCTTCCATCTCACGATCGAGTAACGGCACCGTGACGTCCAGGCCGGCCGCAGTTTTGCCATTCGACCAAGGACTGCCGGCTCCAGCCAGCAGTTCGCGCAGCTCCGCATCATAGAAAAACTCGGGGTCGCCGAAGGCCGGTGTCAGTTCATCGAGCCAGGTGGCCGTCGGATCGTACTTGGCAAAGAAGGGCCGACCCACCCAGTCCGGGTTGCGGCCCTGGAGCATGCGCAGCACGAAGACCCGTTCCCCGGCAGCGTCAGCAACCCCCAGAACCTGCACCTTACCGGGCGTCGCGGACATGCTGGGACCGCGAACGGTCCGGGAGACCCCGCTAACCTGCTTGTAGGCGTCGCGGAACAGTTCCCAACAGCGCTCGAGCGGGAGTTCGAAATAACGTTTGGCGCCAGTGTCACGCGCGACGAAGAGATAGTAAGGAATACAACCAAGCTGGGCCTGGCGACGCCACATACGCGCCAACACATTGGCGTCGTCATTTATGTGACCAAGTAACGGCGTCTGTGTGCGGATCTGGACGCCGATACTGCGGAGCCGCTGAATCGCTTCTTGCGTTACCGCAGGTTCCAACTCGACCGCGTGGTTGAAATGCGCCATCAGCGCCACCTGCCGGCCCGACTGCACCACGCGTTCCAAGAGTGCAAGCAGATCATCGGCGTCGTCATCCGATATGAAGCGCTGGGGCCAGTAACTCGGCGCCTTCGAACCGATCCGCACAGTGCGAAGATTGGGAGCAACGTCGGGCTCGATGAGTGGCTCGATGTAAGCCCGAAGAACCCGGGTTTTCATGATCAGCGGATCGCCCCCGGTAAAGAGCACGTCGCTGATCTCGGGATGGGCCTCCACGTAGGCCTTGAGCTGGTCCGCCTCTCGCATAGCAAACTTAAGGCCGTCCATGCCGACGAACTGCGGCCAGCGGAAGCAGAAACTGCAGTAAGCATGGCAGGTCTGCCCCTGGCTCGGGAAGAAGAGCACCGTCTCGCGGTACTTGTGCTGCATCCCAGGGAGAGGTTTCCCGTTCAGCTGCGGCACATTGTGCTCCATCTGCCCGGCCGGATGTGGATTCAAGGTGAGGCGAATCTCGTTGGCCGCAGCCGCCATTTCGTCTGTAGACGCGTCCGCGTCGAGGAGCTTCTCGATGCGCGCGTAGTTTTCTGGGGAGATCATCTCGCGCTGAGGAAAAGTGAGCCGGTAGATGGGATCTTCGGGCACATCATCCCAATCGATCAGCTGCTCAACGACGAAACGATTCGATTTGAAGGGCAGGACGCGTGCCACCACTTCAATGTCATGCTGAAGATCCGGTGGCAATGCCTGGACCTGTGGGGTTGAGCGCCAATTCTTGAGGGTGATCGCCTCGTAGCGCTCAGTTGTCTCGGCCAAGGGTCGTACGGGTGCTGTCGTCACGAAATGCCCCTTTCCTGCCCACGCTTCGCTCTGAAGCAGAGCAGCCCGGGAGCGGAGAAACGGAGCCCGGCCCGAGTTCCGGATTCGCCTGCGCTGTCAGTTGCCGGATTCGGCAGCAGAGCTGTCTGCCGTCGCCGCCAACGGCTTTACTCAGAAGCGCGAGCCCCCGCTCCTATGTGTCCAAGGAAACACTCAGGAAGTCAAGGCTACCAGAAAGATGCGGTTCTCGCTCTTTTTAGGGCCGGCCGGCGATGATCGCGTCACGCCTCTTACGCTTCTCAACAGACTGAAACTTGACTACGGCTGCGGCAGCACCAACCGGAAGGCGTCCGCATCGACGTACTCGCGCGCGCGCGCGACCTTGCCGTCGCGAACCTCGAAGACCTGTGCGTAATCCGTCTCCACCGTCTTGCCGTTGGCTTTCACACGGCCACGGGCCGACCCGAGACTCACGACCGTGTGGCCCTGCTCGAGGTACGTATGCCGAATGACACGCTGGAAATCGATGACCGCGAGCAGATCGGTGAGGTAATCGACCATGCCCTGTCCTCCCTGCCGCGGCTGACCGATCGGGAATTCGCTCAAGCCGATCATGTGCCAGCTGAAGTCGGAAGTGACAGCGGCACAGATGGCATCCGCATCAGCGCGGCCGAGAGCCTTGTGCAAGCGCTTAACCGCCTCAATACCGGAGTCGGGCACGGCTACCTAAACTTTCTCAGCCCAGTGGACGCGCACACTATCGGGATCGGCCAACCGCATAAACCCCTCGTAGGCAGGCCTCACCTCGGGCATGTCGTTGACTTTGAGCCAGGCTTCCCAGCTTTCGCATTCGATGTCCTCAATGATCGTGAAATCGGGAGAACCCTTGCCAGCACCCTTGACCTCAAAGATCTCGTAGTTGAGGACGCCTGGCGCGGCGCTGGCGAGCGGCTGATCGATCTCCCGTGAGAATTTGTAGTACTCCTCCATCGTGGTTTCGGGCTTGAGTTTGTAGGTGATGTAAACGCGGACAGGCATGAATTCGTGTCCTCCATCATACGGCGCACGCTCCGCAGGCGCAGGTGAATGGTCAGTCTACGGCTGCGCGGCAAGGTTTGCGAGCCAAACGACATCGCCGTCCGATCTGCAGATCCTCAGACAGTGTGCCAACTCACCGTAGCGCTGCTCGTCGTCGTTCCGTCACTTGGACGCGTTGGTCACGCCGTCAGCTACAAGGCGTAGTGACGACTGGAGTGGTAGCAGCAGTGGCGAGATGATCGGCCGATTACACTGGAAATTGCACGCTGAAATGGCACGGTCGCTGCGATCCCGGCGATGCTATCCGCTGCTCGATTCGGGCTGGCGCACGGATGTGGATCATATGATGGGCTTCCAATGACAGATCACCCCTTCTCAAGTGGCGCCGATAGCGAGATCGAAACCGTGATCGGCCTCGAAGTTCACGTGCAACTCAAGACCGAAAGCAAGATGTTCTGCCGCTGTCCGGCGGACTACGCCAGCGACGAACCCAATACACGCGCCTGCCCAGTCTGCCTAGGCATGCCGGGAGCGTTACCCGTGATCAACCAGCGCGCGGTGGGGTGGACGATCAAGACTGCCTTGGCTCTGGGACTGGAGATCCCGGAGGAGTCCAAGTTCGACCGCAAGAATTATCCATACCCCGACTTAATGAAGGGATATCAGATCAGCCAGTACGATCTCCCATTGAGCGTCAACGGCCACTTGAATATTGAGGTAGACGGAGAGCGACGCCACATCCGAATTCTCCGGATTCATTTGGAGGAAGACACAGCGCGCCTGCGGCATCGAGTGGACGAGGCCGGGGAAAAGTACTCCTTGGTCGACGTTAACCGCAGCGGCTTGCCTTTGATGGAGATCGTCTCGGAGCCGGATATGCGCAGCCCCTCCGAGGCACGCACCTACCTAGTCGTGCTGCGCCAGATCCTCCGCTATCTAGACGTGAGCACCGCCAACATGGAGGAGGGATCGTTCCGCTGTGACGCCAACATCTCGCTGCGCCCAAAGGGCAGTGAAACGCTCGGCTCCAAAGTCGAGATCAAAAACATGAACTCGTTCCGATCCGTCTATAAGGCCCTTCAGTTCGAGGAAGAGCGTCAAAGCGCCGCCTTGCGGAAGGGCATGTCGATCGCTCAGGAAACTCGCGGTTGGGTCGAGGACGAGGAGGTCACCGTATCGCAGCGCTCGAAGGAGCACGCACACGATTACCGCTATTTTCCCGAGCCCGACCTGCCGCCGCTCCGAATCGACCCCGTCTGGGTCGACGAGTTGCGCTCCTCGCTACCGGAGCTGCCGGAGGCCAAGCGGGAGCGCTTCGTTCGCCAATACGGGCTAGGCGACTTTGATGTGGAGCAGCTAACGGAGGAACAGGCCAAGGCCGACTACTACGAGCAGGCGCTAGCCGCATTAGATGGCGGAGCGTCCCAAGAGCAGACCAAGGCCATCGCCAATTGGATAAACGGTGAACTGGCCCGCCTCATGAACCACGCCGGCGAGAGCATTCAGGCCGTGAAGATCCGGCCAGAACACTTGGCGGAGCTCGTTTCCTTAATCGACGCGGGTACGATCAGCAACAAGCTGGCCAAGAGCACCATTGAGTCCATGTACGAGACGGGCAACCCTCCTCGTCAGATCGTTGAAGAATCAGGGCAGACCCAGATCTCCAGCGCAGAAGCGCTGCGTGCCATCGTTGAAAAGGTGATGGCCGAACAACCGCAGGCGGTCACCGACTACCGAGCCGGCAAAGAAGAGTCTCTCAAATACCTAGTCGGACAAGTCATGAAAGCAACACGCGGCCGGGCAAACCCACAAGAGGCAACCCGGCATCTGCAAACGGCACTGGCAGACGCCTCAACGTCAGTTTCGCAATAATCAGTCAAAAGCTCAGCTGCGAACGAAAGCAACAAACCGGGACATCTCCAAAGGAAAGCGCAACGCTTTGCTGGTAGAGAAATCGACGCGTACAGTGACCGGACTCATGGACTGGCTCCGCGACCCCGATATGCGGAAGTGGCTTCTCCCCGGCATGGGGGTGAAGCGCTGGCTTCTTCTCTTCATTGTCGGCATGGCGGTGCTGGGCCTTGGAGTTTCATACCTAGCCCGTGAGGCGTACGTGGTTTGGACCCTCCCCGACATCTTCTATGAGATCACGTTGCAGTTCCTCCCCCGCTGGGTCAGGGCTGCGATCTTCATCACCGTCGCCGTTGGCCTGATCGGCTTTGGTGTCTGGAAAGTCAACGCCGCCATGCTCGCCGCCGTTCGGCAGCGACCCCGAGGAAACGGCGGGGACGAACGACTCGTCAATCTGGTCTATCGCCACCGCTTCAGCGCACGAGGCCCGCGGGTCGTGACGATCGGTGGCGGAACAGGCATGTCGGTCTTGCTACGAGGTCTCAAAGACTACACCACCAACTTGACTGCGGTCGTGACGGTCGCCGACGACGGCGGATCTTCGGGGCGGCTGCGGCGCGACCTAGGAATTATCCCACCAGGCGACGTTCGCAACTGCATCGCGGCGCTCGCCGACGCCGAGCCGCTGATGACCCGCCTGTTCCAGTATCGCTTCCCAGAAGAGTCCGGAGAGAGCCTCATGGGGCACTCGTTCGGCAATCTCTTCATCGTGGCCCTCTCCGAGATCACAGGCAGCATGGAAGAGGCGATCCACGAGACGAGCCGGGTCCTCGCCGTCCGTGGCCAGATCCTTCCATCGACAATGGAGGATGTGCAGCTCGTGGCCCGAACGACGGATGGCCACACCATCAGAGGTGAGTCGCTCATCGCTCAGGCGGGCGTCGAGATTCGCGACATCCAACTCGAGCCCGCCGTGCCCCGCGCCTATCCCGCAGCCGCAAACGCGATTCGCAACGCAGACATGATCGTGCTGGGGCCCGGCAGCCTCTACAGCAGCCTCTTGCCAAATTTATTGGTGCCCGAACTCCGAATCGCCTTCCACGAATCGTCGGCGATGAAAGTTTACGTATGCAATGTAGCGACACAGCCGGGGGAGACTCCCCACTACTCCGTACAAGACCATGTCCACGCCATTGAGCAGCACGTGGGGGGTACGATTTGCGACTTCGTGATCGCCAATAACAACCTCGTGGATCAACTCCCCAAACCCTGGCACTCCGAACCCGTACGCATGGCCAAAGCGAACGGCGAAGGAATTGAAAGCACCCGCGTGATCAGCGCCGATGTGGTCGACATTCACAATCGCTACCGCCACGACTCAGATAAGCTAGCGAGCGTGGTTCTCAATCTCTACCATGAGCAAGGCGAGGCAGCGCCCCGGCGGGCTGATATGGATAGCGTCCTCGCCGGTGTCTAGTGTCTAGGGCGCAGCCGCGAGGCAGGTGTGTCCACAACTAACGTTGTCAACATCGTTCAGATCATGATCGCCCTTGTGATGATCGGGCTGGTCCTGCTCCAAGCCAAGGGAGCGGGTCTCGGGAATATCTTTGGGCAGCAGCAGAGCTTCCGTACGCGCCGCGGGATCGAGAAGGGCCTTTTCCGAGGGACGATTGTCCTGATGATCGCGTTCATCGGCGTCTCGATCGCAGCTGTTCGCGTGTAATCTCGCGAGCCCCTTGGCATGACGCCCAGCGGGATCGTCACACTCGTCACCGATTTCGGACTTAGCGATACCTACGTCGGTGAGATGCATGCCGTGCTTCTGGCGCGCAACCCGGGCGTAACCGTGATCGATGTCAGCCACGGCGTTCCCTTCGGTTCTCTCGACAGCACGCTGTACCTGACGGAGCGTGCCTGGCCTACCTTCCCGCCAGGAACAGTACATCTCGTCGTCGTTGATCCTGGCGTCGGCAGCGACCGACGGCTCGTGGCGATCGAGAGTGAAGGGAATTTTTTTATTGGACCGGATACAGGCGTGCTCAGCAGCGGGTTGCCGGATGCCTTACGGCCGCGAGGCGAACTTCGCACAGTCGCCCTACCCGTCGAGATCACAGCCGTCGAAATCAGCAGCTCCACCTTTCGGCGAGAGCCAGTCTCAAGCACCTTCCATGGGCGGGACTTAATGGCACCAATCGGAGCGGTCCTGGCTGCCGGTACGCCGCTCACGCAGACTGGTGTATCTGTTGCTGAAGTGAGGATAGCGCCACTGCTGTACGCGGAGCTCAACGAGGGACGGGGGACAGGACGGATCATGCACATCGACAGTTTCGGTAATGCAATCACGAACTTCCGCACTGCCGACGCTGCGCCCATGTTCCTGATTGAAATCGGCGACACGGGCGCGGTGACCTCCGTCAAGAGCTACACAAGCGGGTCCCCTGAACACCCAGTGGCTATCGGCGGCAGTGGCGGCTACATCGAGATCGCTTGGCCTCAAGGAAACGCCGCTGACCGACTCGGATTACATGCGGGGGCACCAGCCCGAATACGGCCCGTCTCGGCGCTTATCTCACCGCGATGAGCTCGGGTAAAGCCAGCACCATTCGTCTAGCCTTTTTTGGATCGCCGGAGTTCGCGGTGCCCACTTTACAAGCGCTGATCGGGAGCCCTTGGCGACCGGTGGTCGTCGTTACTCAACCGGACCGTCCGGCGGGCCGGTCACGGAAGCTCACTGCGCCGCCAGCCAAGATCGCTGCCGAGAAAGCAGTCTTGCCCGTCATCCAGCCAGAGCGGCTGCGCGAGCCTGAAAGTGTCGCGGCTCTCGCCGCATACAAACCAAATCTTCAGGTGATCGCAGCCTATGGTCAGATCATTCGCCGCGATGTCTTGGACCTGCCGGCACACGGCACACTCAACGTGCACGCCTCCTTACTCCCACGTTGGAGGGGTGCCGCGCCGGTGGCAGCAGCGATCCGAGCGGGCGACTCAGAAACAGGCGTGACGATCATGCTGGTCGACGAGGGAGTGGACACGGGTGCCATGCTCAGCAAGCGCGTCGTGCCGATTCACGACACCGATACCACCGGGTCACTGAGCAAGCGCCTAGCCCAGATTGGCGCGGAGCTGCTGCTGGAGACGATCCCGCGGTGGATCGCGGGAGAGATCATGGCAGAGCCCCAAGACGAGTCGCGAGCAACGAGGGCTCCGCGCTTGAAGAAGGAAGATGGACAGATCGACTGGAGTGAGTCGGCAGCTCAGATCGCCCGAACAGTGCGTGCTTTCACGCCATGGCCCGGCGCGACAACGAAGCTAGGCGACATGTTGCTGCGAGTGCTGCAGGCGGAGGTAGAGCCGGGGGTGCAGATCGGCAAGCCGGGGGTCGTACTGGAGTGGGAGGGCTGGATTGGTGTGCAAACGGGTGATGGGATCTTGGTTCTGCACGAGCTGCAGCGCGAGGGAAAACGTCCGATGACCGCTAAGGCGTTCGTACGGGGAGAGCGCAGACTCTTGGGAGGTCAGCTGGGCTGAGGCTAGCCTCGCTCGGCTTCGCCGCCGGGACGCGTAGCTCCCTCCGCTCCAACTCTGCTTGCATCTTCTGGATCTCTTCCCTCCTCAGCCAATCCCACATCCTCACCTTCTTCGGAAGGAGCGGCTTCTTCTTCCTCTTGCACCTTGGGAGCCTGCACGGCAACGACCACAGCGCTGGCATCAGTGAGGATGCGAACACCACCGGGAACGGGGAGTTCACCCACATGGACAGCATCGCCGAACGACGCGAGGGAGGAGATATCAATCTCAAACCGATCCGGAATCTCGCTGGGCAGCGCCTCGATTTCGATCGTCGTCTGCGTATGGACCAACACGCCTCCCAGATGAACGGCTTCCGAGTCGCCGACCAACGTGACCTCGACCTGAGCGTGAACAGAACGAGTCAAGTCGACTTGGTAGAACTCGACATGCTGAACCTCGTCGGTCACGGGGTTACGCTGGACTTCTCGTAACAGCACAGAACGCGTATCGTCCTCGCCCTGCACCTGAACTTCTACGATCGCGTTGCGGCCACGCTCTCGGAAGGTTGCACGCAGATCCGCAAGCGGCGCTTGGACAGCCACCGAGGGCAATCCCCGCCCGTAAATGTTGACGGGGACGATGCCCTGTCGGCGAAGCCGGGCAACTTTCTTGCCAATGATCTGGCGGGATTGGAGAAGAAGAACTCCATTAGCAGTCATAGCGCTTTCGACGCTAGCCCCGCGGCCGAACAGAAGCAACCAAGCAGAGTTCGGTTGGCTGCACGACCCCTTATTATCGAGGGCAGAGTTCGGAGAACGGACCGATATGGAAACACAGGCCGTACGGCGATCGACGCAAAGCACACTGGCTGCGCTGGCAAGCAAGGAGGAGTGCCTCCGTGAAACGATCCGAGGCTACGGCGCAGTGATCGTAGCTTTCAGTGGGGGCGTTGACAGCACGCTCGTAGCGGCCGTGGCAGCCGCAGTGCTGGGCACGCGCGCCATCGCCGTCACGGGACGCTCGCCGTCGCTGCCCGCCAGCGAATATGACGAAGCCCTGGCGCTGGCAGCGAAGATCGGCGTCGCGCACCGCGTTATCGATACGCAGGAGCTGATCCGCGACGGGTATGTAGCGAACGCAGGTGATCGCTGCTACCACTGCAAAAGTGAGCTGTACGAGGCTCTCCATCCCCTGGCAATCGAACGCGATGCCGTTGTTGTGAACGGTACAAACATCGACGACCTCGACGACTACCGTCCGGGACTGAAAGCAGCGCGCGAGTACGGCGTCGAGAGTCCGCTGGTAGAAGCGAGATTGGGAAAGGCTGAGGTCCGAGCCCTCAGTCGCAGACTCAATCTGTCAACCTGGGATAAGCCAGCGATGGCTTGCTTGGCAAGTCGCATCCCGCCCGGCACGGCTGTCACCATCGAACTGCTGGAGCAGGTCGAGGCAGCTGAGGCATTCTTACGGACCCTCGGAATGCGAGAGGTGCGAGTTCGACACCACGGCGAGATCGCCCGCATCGAAACCGATGCCGACGGGATCGACCTGACGATCGCGCAGCGCAAGCTGATCGAGACACGGCTCCGCAGGCTCGGCTACCGCTTCGTCGTGCTCGATCTGGGAGGCTTTCGGTCTGGATCGCTGAATCCGCCAACAATGGCGACGGAACACAGCTCCGCTAGCTAATGGAGATGTCATGATGCTGCTGGATGAGGCGATCGGGACTCTACGCTCAATGCGACGGCTCAAGCCCGATGCGGTTCCGGAAGCCGATCTACGAGCCATTGTGGAGGCGGCCACGCGTGCGCCGAGCGGCGGCAATATCCAGAATTGGGCGTTCATCGTCATTACAGACGCAGAGCAACGGCGGAAAATGGGCGCGATCTACGGCGAGGTCGGCGCCGACTACATCGCCCAGTTTTTCGGCAGCGCACCGGATCCGATGTCGATGGAGCCACAAGTGCGGAAGCTGTATGAGAGCAGCAGGCATCTCGTCGAGCATTTTGGCGAGGCGCCAGCTCTGATCGCGGCCTGCATGCGCGGTAAATTTCCCAGCAAGCCAGAGTCGGCTGCAGCTTTCTACGGTTCGATCTACCCAGCCGTCCAGAACATGCTCCTGACGGCGCGAGCGCGCGGCCTGGGTACGACGTTGACGACGTTGCACGCCCATCGTCAGGAAGCCGTGCAAGGGATCCTCGGTCTGCCCGAGAACGTGCATGTGGTCAGCGTGATCCCCATCGGCTATCCCGAGGGGAAGTGGGGTGTTCCCCAGCGACGCCCGACAGCAGCTATTACGCACTGGGATCGCTGGGGGACCCGGCGCGCCGAGAGCTAGTCATGGTAGCGGCGCAGCGGGGCCAGCGACTGCTCGGAGTCGACGTGGGCGGTACGTTCACGGATTTCCTGTTTTGGGACGGCCACCAACTCCTTGTCGAGAAACGCCCCAGTACCCCTCGCAACCCGGAACAGGCAGTGCTGTCAGGTATTCGCGAGATGGGCTGGCAGCCCGACGAGGTCGTCCACGGGTCCACTGTCGCGACCAACGCCCTCTTGACGCGTCAGGGCGCGCGCACCGCGCTTGTGACGACCAAGGGCTTCCGCGACACGCTAATCATCGGGCGGCAGGAACGATCGGATATTTATGCGCTCCAGCCCACAAAGCCACCACCGCTAGTCCCGGATGCACGCCGCTTCGAAGTGCACGAGCGGATCGCGAGCGACGGCAGCGTAATCGTGCCGCTGGATAAGGCAGACGTTTCCGCAGTGCTCGATCGCGTCGAGCGGAGCCGGGCTGAAGCGCTCGCCGTTTGCCTCTTATTCTCCTTCATCGATCCGACCCACGAACAACGTATCGCGGCGGCGGCGCGCAGGCGCGGGATGACGGTCACCGTCTCCCACGAACTCCTGCCGGAGCACCGTGAGTACGAGCGGACCAGCACGACCGTCGCGAACGCGTATGTCTCGCCCGTGATGGGACGCTACCTCGCTCGCCTAGCGGATGGGTTGCAGTCGGAAGGCAGCGAGGTTCGGCTGCGGATCATGCAATCAAACGGCGGCAGCATCGGTGCGGGGCAGGCGTCGAAAGAAGCAGTACGCACGGTACTGTCTGGTCCCGCGGGCGGGGTTGCGGGGGCGCTTCGCGTCGGCCGAGCGGCGAAACATCCGACGGTGATCGCATTCGATATGGGAGGCACATCAACCGACGTGAGCTTTTGCCACGGCGAGATCGGTGAGCGCGCCGACCTTGAGATCGGCGGCATCCCAATTCGCACTCCGACCGTGGACGTGCACTCCGTCGGGGCAGGCGGCGGCTCGATCGCGTGGATCGACGAAGGCGGTGCGCTGCGTGTCGGACCGCAAAGCGCGGGCGCCGTGCCAGGACCCGCAGCTTACGGGCAGGCGACGACGCCCACAGTGACCGACGCGCATATCGTGCTGGGCCGACTACCAGTCGACCGCTTCCTAGGCGGCGCAATGGCATTGCACAGTGACCGGGCCGAGCAAGCGATCGCCTCAATCGCGGCACCATTCGCTAGCGATACCCGCCGCGCAGCGCAGGCCGTAATCAGCGTCGTCAACGCGAACATGGCTCGAGCGTTACGCTTGATCTCTGTGGAACGGGGACAGGATCCAGCGGAGGCGGCACTAGTCGCGTTTGGCGGCGCTGGGCCCCTCCATGCCTGCGACCTCGCCGAGGAACTCGGAATCGGAACCGTGATCGTGCCCCAGACCCCGGGCGTACTCTCGGCGATGGGGATGCTACAAGCGGACGTAGTCAAGGACGTCGAGCAAGGTCTCGTCCTATATCTCGATCCCGCTGCAAGCGGCGCCGTGAGCGTGTTAGCGAAGACGTTCGAGCAGCTGGAACAGCGGGCGCGAGAGGCACTCGCTCTGGAAGGCTCTCGAAACCGTGTCCGCATTGAGCGCTGGGCAGACTTGCGCTACGCCGGACAGTCGCATGAACTACGCGTCCGGCTGGGGCGGGGAGTGGCAGGAAGCACGATCCGGCGCACTTTCGCGCGAGCACACGAGGAGCGATTCGGCCATAGCGACACTAAGCGCGCGATTGAAGTCGTCGTCGCGAGGGTGAAAGCACGCGCTCCGGGTTTCCACATCCCTCTAGGCACGGCCACACAAGCCACAAGCGCGGCGACGTTGGCGCGGCGCGCAATCGTTGTCTGGGACCGGCCACGACGTACGCGTGTCCTTCCGCGTGCAGCCATCGATCGGCGCGGGATCCAGGGACCGGCCGTCCTGACTCAGATGGATACGACAGTCTTGGTGCCGCCTGGATGGAAAGCGACGCCTCAACGCGAGGGACACTTGATGCTCAGGAGACGCCGTTGAAAATCGTTGTCGTGATCGAGAGCGACGGCGCCACGGAGCAACTAGCCCGGCTCGTTGCCCAGCGGCTGCCAGGCCCGGCGGTGCAAGTGCCATTCAAAACGTTAGCGACGGAGTGGGTAGTCACACCCGCAGCAGACGCCACAACCGCCGCGTCGACCGCAGCAATGATGGCAAAACTTCTGGTAGCCGGCTACGTCAAAGGGGGCTTTAGCATCGTGTTACATGGCCCACTTGGAGAAGGCGACGTTACAGCAGGCAGGGAGATCGTGCGGTTGATGCGCGCCGCCCGCGGCGTGCGCACGTTGCACGTCCACCCGGGAGTCGCGCAGTCAGCGCTGGAACTCTCGCTCAATCCAGTGACGACGGACGTGGCATCTGCCGCTGCGACGATCATCGCGCGTTTCGACACGGATCTTGACCATGGCTAGGACGCGCCGCCGAACGAGGGAATCACTGGACCCCGCGCGGCTGTCGATCATCGATTCACTTGTCTCGGCGGTCGCAGAAGAGATGGGCGCGAGTCTGCGGCACACCGCCCTTTCTCCCAACATCAAGGAGCGTCGTGACTACAGCTGTGCCGTCTTTGATCCTGAGGGGAACCTGCTCGCGCAGGCGGCGCACATTCCCGTCCATCTTGGCGCGATCCCAGAATCCGTGCGGGCCGTCGCAGAGCTAGGGCCTTTCCATCCCGGTGACCTCGCGGTCCTCAACGACCCATTTCTAGGCGGCACGCATCTGCCAGATGTGACGATGGTCTCTCCTGTTTTTGGAAGCAGTCGACGGCGAATGCCCATTGGGTTTGTGGCGAGCCGCGCGCACCAAGCAGATATCGGCGGGATGGCGCCGGGCTCCATGCCGGTGGCCCGCGAGCTGATCCAAGAAGGGCTGATCATTCCGCCCGTACGGCTGTACCGCGCCGGGGAGTTGGTACCAGAGACGCTGGCATTGATCTTGCGGAATGTGCGCACGCCGGACGAGCGACGCGGGGACCTAGCGGCACAGGTAGCCGCGCACCGGATCGGTGAGCAGCGACTGGCGGCGCTCGCCGAGCGCATCGGTTTCCAGGCGTTCAGACGAGCGTCACACGCGCTTCTGAACTACGGCGAGCGGTTGGCTTACGAAGCGCTGCGCGACCTCCCACCCGGCGAGTACGCTTTCCGTGATCACCTAGACAGCGACGGTGTAAGCGAGGGCGCCGTCTCGATTGTGCTCCGGTTGTCGATCGAACCGAGCGGGTGGCATCTGGACTTCAGTGGTTCCGCAAAGCAGCGAGCAGCGTCCATCAACGCGGTCGCGGCGGTCACCCGCTCTGCGGCGTACTACGTACTCCGTTGTCTGCTCCCCTCCGAGGCTCCCACCAATAGCGGCCTCTTTCGACATCTCCGGTTCACGCTTCCAGAGGGATCGGTGGTGAACGCGCAGCCACCTGTCGCGGTGGCCGCCGGGAATGTCGAAACTAGTCAGCGGATCGTCGACGTGATCTGGGGCGCGCTCGCCCAAGCACTCCCCACACGGATCCCCGCCGCGTCGAGTGGGACGATGAACAACCTGGCGGCTGGGGGCGTTGACCCGTCCACTGGTCATTCCTGGACGTACTACGAAACGATAGGAGGCGGACACGGGGGTGGACCGGGTGGGCCTGGGATCGCGGCGACGCAAAGTCACATGACGAACACGCTCAACACACCCGCCGAAGAGCTGGAACTGTCCTATCCGATGCGTGTACTCAGCAGCCGTGTGCGACGGGGCAGCGGCGGGCGTGGGATGCAACGCGGCGGCGATGGGCTAGTACGTTGCACCGAATTCCTGGCACCCGCAACGGTGACTATCATCAGCGAGCGACGTGAAGCAGCACCTTGGGGTCTAAACGGCGGCGCTCCGGGAAAGCCAGGCCAGAACTGGCACGCGCATGCAGGACAGCGACGGGCTCTACCAGGCAAGTGCGTAGTTTCTGTCGAGGAGGGCGATGTCATCTGCATCGCGACCCCGGGTGGAGGGGGCTGGGGGTCGCCCGCGCCACGGGCTCGCGAGGCAACCAGTACACTTAACGATACGGAAGAGCATCAGGATGCCAGATCAGCTGGAACGTGAGATCGAGGATGTCCTCAGCAAAGTTGAGGACTTCGAGTGGCACCGCCGTCGTCGCGAGTCGCGTCGCCTGCTGCGAGCGCTCCGCCCGCAGCGACCACACTTCCCAATCTCCGATCTATCGTTTAATCCACTGGCAGCTTACACGCGCCGATTGGTCCCCGGGCATCTCATGCTTGCCGGATTCCTTCTTGTCCTCGTGTCCATGGTATTCGGTGGGTTCGAGGGCATCTGGCGCGGGCTCGTGGTGGCAGGCATTGCCCTCTTTTTACTCGGCGTGGCGTGGGGCGCGCGTGGCGCGCCCAGACCCTCGCGCAAGCAGCGGGGTGGTTGGTGGCGCGACCGTTACATCACCTACGACGACCCGGAACCGCCCAGTCGTCCCTTTTGGCGGCGACGGCGCTAGCTATTTCCGATCTTCCCAACATCTGCCCCGTCGGCTGCAAGTCTCAGCCGCGCTGGCGGCAAGCCTCGCACTCTTATTGGCCGCTTGCGACAGCACCACACCGACAGCGACCGTCGAGGAGGAGACACTGACGGACCCTCTTGGCAGGACCGCGCGAATACAGGACTCCGACCGCGACGACGAGTCGATGGCAGCTCCGACCGCGGCACTTACGCCACAGCAATCCTCGGCGCCGGAATTGGATCCAGTTACACGGGCGGCCGGATTCGGCAAGCCACAGCCCTTCGATTTCGACCACGCGCTTGGAGTGTTGCGACACCTTGCCGTCGAAATTGGTCCCCGTGCGCAAACGACCGCTGCTGAACGGGCGGCAGCAGATTACATCGCAGAACAGTTCCGATCCTTCGGCTACGAAGTAGAGATACAGCCCTTCCCGCTGCTGATCGCAGAACTCGGCGAGGCGGCTCTGTCGATGAATGGGCAGTCGATCCCCACGCGGGCATTCGCGGGATCAGTGGGAGGTGCAGTCAGCGGACCGCTCATCGTGATACCCGGGCTCGGAGCGGAGGCAGACTACGCTGGAGTCGACGTGAGCGGGGCAGTCGTACTCGTGGAGCGCGGAGAGCTCTTCTTCCAAGACAAGATTACTAACGCACAGATCGCAGGTGCCGCCGCGATCGTGATCTACAACAACGAACCTGGACTCTTCGATGGTGCTCTCTCGAACGGCACCACGATCCCCGCGATCGCGATCGCCCGTGAAGACGGCCTCACCCTAAAGTCCAGTGACCGAACGGACGCCGTAGTTACTGTGGAAGGCGGCAGCGAGGCGCGCGAATCACAGAACGTCATCGCACGGACCGCAGGCGGACGGTGCGAGATCTATGTGGGTGGCCACTACGACACCGTGCCTGCGGTCGCGGGAGCGAACGACAACGCAAGTGGCACGGCGCTGGTCGTCGAGCTCGCGCGCGCCTACTACGGCAGCGAAGGAGCCGCTGTAGTGTGTTTCGTTGCATTCGGAGCTGAGGAGGGCGGCAATGGGAGCCGAGGGCTGGACGGGAGCCGTTTCTTAGCGCAGCAAATCGAAACACGCGGGGAGGCGAAGCAGGTGCGAGCGATGTTGAACTTGGATGCCGCCGCCGCTGGCAACTCGATCATGTTGGTCGGCTCACCTTTGCTCACCACCATGGGGCTGCCGCTAGCACGGTCGTTAACGCGCCAGGGGGGCATGGGACCGCTTCCTCCCGGGGTAGGGTCAGACCATCTGAGTTTTGACATGATCGACATCCCTGTGATCTTCCCTTTTGTGAGCGGCGCCACGATTCACGTCCCAAGTGACAATTTCATGAATATTGAATGGGATCTGTTCGCAGACCTGGGAGCATTAGCGCACGGGCTGTTACGCTGCCTCATCGCACAGGAAGGTCGCTCGCCGCTCTCCGGCGAAGCATGCCTCGATCTGAACACCGCAGCATGAGGACCTTCCGTCGGCAGGCGCATTGAGTGGTCATCGCGCGTCCATCTAAACTCGAAATAGGCGGCCTGAAAGGGGCAGGCGTGCGGATCGGGTTCATCGGTCTGGTAGTCAGCTCGCTGGCCCTCCTCAGTGCCTGTGGCAGCGATGCACCTGCTCCTTTCGCCACCGAACAAGACAACGATCTTGTACCAGAGACGAACGATATCCCCGTCGAGCCCTTCCCGGAAACGCTGCCCGAGCCTTTTATCATCCGTGAGAATGAAGCTGCTGGCGCGGATACCCAAGAACCGACCAACGAGATCCTGTATACGATCCAGCCCGGCGACACCCTGGCCATCATCGCCGAGCAATTCGGAACCACAACCGCAGCGATCCAACGGTTAAACGGCCTCGCCGACCCTTCCATTCTGCAGGTCGGAGATGTCCTGCGAATCCCCGTCACAACAGAGCGGGTCGCGGCGACCACAGACGCGGACGGCCTACGTATTGAGGAAGAACAATTGCCAGGGGAACCGTACACAATCCAGCCGGGCGATACGTTGATCGCCATCGGGCTCGCGTTCGGAATCGACTACTTCGAGATTGCTGCACACAACAGCCTCACCGAGTTCGAGATCGAGAACCTGCGGATCGGACAGGTGATTATTATCCCGCCGCCAACGGACGACGAGACTGACGCCGAAGCAGAAGAGGACGCGCCGAGCGAACCCCCTGGCTAGGACCCACTGCCCGTTGCGCAGCGCACACTCCTGGCGCTGTAGCAATAGCGGAGTTTCTAGCCGCTAAAACGCCTTATAGTAGTCTGCGTGACGGTGTGGGCCCGCTTTGCATTGGGCAACACGGCGATGGTTTCGGCTCGCCTCCCGTCCGGCCAAGGAGTACCGAGCAGCATGGCCATGAGTGGGACCGAGACACAACCCTCGACGGACGACTCGAGTTTGGATCCGCGCACGATCGAGGGAAAGCTCGCGGAACTTGAGCGTCGCAAGGCAGAGAGTCGTGCTGGTGGAGGCGAGAAAGCGGTCGCGCGCCAGCGCGAGCGCGGGAAGTTAACCGCGCGTGAGCGCTTGGACATCCTATTCGACGACGGAACGTTCGAAGAGATAGATGCGCTTGTCACGCACCGCACATCACGGTTCGGGTTAGGTCAGCAGCGCCACCCAGGGGACGCCATGGTGACCGGCCACGGAGAGATCGACGGCCGACTCACCTTCGCATACGCACAGGATTTCACAGTACTGGGAGGCTCGCTCTCTGAAGTCGCCGCAGAAAAAGTCGTCAAGGTCCAAGACCTCGCCATGAAGGTCGGCGCGCCGATCATCGCCTTGAACGACGGCGGCGGCGCTCGGATCCAGGAGGGTGTAACGTCGCTGCGTGGCTATGGTGATCTCTTCCTCCGCAACACCCTGGCATCCGGCGTCGTGCCGCAGATCGCTGTCAGTATGGGCCCGAACGCCGGCGGCGGCGTTTATTCCCCAGCGATCATGGACTTTATCTTTATGGTCGATGGCATCGGCCAGATGTACATCACTGGGCCCGACGTAGTCCGCGCGGTCAGCGGTGAAGAAGTCACACACGAGGACCTCGGCGGAGCAAGGACCCACGCGAGCAAAAGTGGTGTCGCCCATTTTATAATCGATGGTGAAGAGGCAACGCTCGAGACGGTGCGGACGCTTCTCACTTACCTGCCCGCCACCAATATGGAAGACCCACCCTACTTCGACCTTGGCGACGATCCTGAACGCCGCAACGACGACTTTCTTGACCTTGTTCCCGTCGCTTCCATGCAGGCCTACAACGTACGGGACGTGATCCGCGGCATCGTGGACAACGGCGAGTTCCTGGAAGTCCACGCTCAATGGGCACGCAATATCTCCGTCGGCTTCGGACGAATGGGCGGGCATACCGTCGGCTTAGTCGGCAACGCGCCGGATGCTCTCGCTGGGGTGCTGGACATCAATGCCTCGCGTAAGGCGGCGCGCTTCGTACGCTTCTGTGACTGCTTCAACATCCCTCTCGTGACGCTGGTGGATGTCCCCGGATTCTTACCGGGGACACAGCAGGAGTACGGCGGCATCATCACGCATGGCGCGAAGCTTCTCTACGCCTATGCGGAGGCGAGCGTGCCCAAGATATCCGTGACGCTACGCAAAGCGTATGGCGGTGCCCACATTGTGATGAGTAGCAAGTATTTGGGAAGCGATGTTAATCTCGCCTGGCCCACCGCCGAGATCGCCGTGATGGGAGCGGAGGGGGCCGTCAACGTGATCCATCGGCGCGCAATCGCCGAGGCAGACGACATCGACAGCACACGTGCTCGCCTGATCTCAGAATTCCAGGCGGAGTTCTCCAATCCCTACCAGGCCGCGCAGCTGGGCTACGTGGACGACGTAATCGATCCACGCGACACACGGCGCCGCGTTATCACAGCGTTGGGCATGTTGGCACGGAAGTCGGAGAGCTTGCCGCCGAAAAAGCACGGGAACATCCCGCTCTAACCTCAAGCGAGCCGCGACTAGGCGGCGCCGCAATGCAGCGGACGAGGAGGAACACGCGTGGCGATGTATGAAGTAGATGCCGTCCAGCGCACCGCAGCCGCTTACCAGCGAAATAGCGCCGGGATCGAGATCGCGCGAGAACGGTTGGGCCGCCCCCTCACCCTCACGGAGAAGGTGCTATTCGGACACATGGCCAACCCAGATCGACAACCGATCGGGCGAGGCAAGGATCACATCACCCTCAATCCGGACCGGGTTGCGCTGCAGGATGCAACGGCGCAGATGACGCTTTTGCAGTTCGAACTCGCAGGTCTTGAGCACGTGCGTACTCCCACCACCGTGCACTGCGATCACCTCATCCAGGCGCGCGTCGGCGCGGCTTCCGACCTCGCAAATTCTATCGACGAGAATCGGGAAGTTTACGACTTTCTCCAGAGCGCGGCCGCCCGTTACGGCGCAGGCTTCTGGAAGCCAGGGTCCGGAATTATCCATCAGGTGATCTTCGAGCACTACGCCTTCCCCGGCGGTCTGATGATCGGGACCGATAGTCACACGCCCAACGCGGGCGGGCTGGGGATGCTGGCGATCGGCGTTGGTGGCGCAGATGCCGTCGACGTGATGGCCGGGCTGCCTTGGGGCGTGATGATGCCCAAAGCGATCGGCGTCTACCTCACCGGCGAACTCGACGGCTGGGCGAGCGCTAAGGATGTCATTCTCAAAGTCGCCGAGGAATTGACGGTGAAAGGCGGTACGGGGGCGATCGTCGAGTACTTCGGCCCCGGTACTGCATCGATCAGCGCGACCGGCCGCGGCACGATCACGAATATGGGCGCCGAGATCGGGGCGACTACTTCCGTCTTCCCGTACGACGAGCACACAAGCGAGTACCTCCGCCTCACAGGCCGCGAGCCAATCGCCGACCTCGCCGACGCGCATGCAGCAAGTCTTCGACCCGACGATGAGATCGAATCCCACCGTGAGCAGATCTTCGACCGTATCGTCGAGATCGATCTAAGCACTCTCGAGCCCGCTTGGGTTGGTCCGCACACTCCCGATCACCGCCACCCAATCTCCCGCATGCATGATGATGTTGCTCTGGAAGGCTATCCGGAAAAAATCAAAACCGCATTGATCGGCTCTTGCACAAACAGCTCATATGAAGATCTGAGCCGAGCGGCGGATATCGCTAGACAAGCGACCGCCGCCGGCTTGTCGCTGCGAGCACCATTACTGGTAACGCCCGGTTCAGAGCAGATTCGGGCCACCACCGAACGCGACGGCCAGCTAGCGGCGTTTGAAGAGGCCGGCGCGACCGTACTCGCTAATGCCTGTGGCCCATGTATCGGCCAGTGGAAGCGACTGGATATCGAACAGGGCGAGCGCAACTCAATTGTGACCTCGTTCAACCGCAACTTCCCACGCCGCAACGACGGCAATCCTGAAACGCTGGCATTTATTGGCAGCCCGGAAGTGGTCGTCGCCGCGGCGTTCGCCGGTAATCTGCGCTTCGATCCACGTCGGGACCCCATTCAGCTCCCCGACGGTAGTCCGTTTCGCTTCCGATCACCTACCGGCGATCAACTCCCCACGAGCGGCTTCGCCGAGGGGTTCCGTGGCTACGTGCATCCCCCATCGGACGGCAGCAGTATTACGGTACAGGTAGCCAAAGAGAGCGAGCGGCTACAACGCCTCCAACTCTTCGAACCTTGGCACGGCAATGACCTTACTGAGCTGCTCGTTCTGGTAAAAGCCCAAGGTAAATGCACCACCGACCACATCTCGCCCGCAGGTTCCTGGCTGCGCTTCCGGGGGCATTTGGACAACATCTCAGACAACATGTTCAGCGGCGCGAACAACGCCTTCGGCGGGACGGGGACCGGCCTTAACGTCCTAAGCGGCGAGCGCGCCATGGGATTAGCAGATATTGCTCGGGCATACAAAGCAGTGGGAGCCGGGTGGATCGCAGTGGGCGATGAGAACTACGGCGAGGGATCCAGTCGCGAGCATGCAGCCATGGAGCCACGATATCTGGGTGGCCGTGCAGTGATCGCACGTAGCTTCGCGCGAATCCATGAGACCAACCTCAAGAAGCAGGGGATGTTGGCGTTCACCTTCGCCGACCCGAAAGACTACGAACGAATCCAAGCGGAAGACCGCGTGAGCATCCTCGGGTTACGCGAGCTGGCGCCGGATCGACCGGTGCAGGCCAGCATTGAGCATCGAGACGGCTCTACGGATCTGATCGAACTCCGACACTCGTTTACGGCTGATCAGATCGAGTGGTTCCGGGCCGGCAGCGCCCTCAACACGATCGCGGCGGCGCGAAGCTAAACGCCGTACTCACGCTTTAGAAACAGAAACAAAACAGGAGACACTTAATGCGAAATAAGGTCACGGTTATCGGCGCAGGCAACGTCGGCGCCACGACAGCGCACCGGCTAGCCGAGCGCGGCTACGCAGACATTGTGCTCGTCGACATTATTGAAGGGATGCCGCAGGGCAAAGCGCTGGACCTTTATGAGGCCAGTCCAGTGGTAGGGATCGACGCGCAAATCATTGGGGCCAACTCATATGAGGAGACCGCAGATTCGACTGTGGTCGTGATCACATCCGGCGTTGCGCGCAAGCCGGGAATGAGCCGCGATGATCTGCTGAAGACCAACATGGGCATCGTTGCAGACGTGACTCAGAAGGTGGTGGCGGGATCCCCGAATGCGATCCTCATCGTGGTCAGCAACCCTCTCGACGCGATGTGCCATGTCGCCTACGAGGCGGCGGGCTTCCCGAGTGAACGGGTCGTGGGAATGGCCGGGATCTTGGACACTGCGCGCTACCGTTCCTTCGTCGCAGAGGAACTCAACGTCAGCGTCCAAGACGTACACGCCTACGTGCTGGGCGGGCACGGCGACACGATGGTCCCGCTGGCCTCCTACACGACCGTAGCCGGTATCCCTATCCAAGAGTTGCTGCCCGCAGACCGGATCGAAGCCGTCATCGACCGAACGCGCAACGGCGGAGCCGAGATCGTCGGCCTGCTGAAGACCGGCAGCGCTTTCTACGCGCCGTCGGCGGCTGTCGCGGAGATGGTCGATGCGATCATTCTGGACCAAAAGCGCATTCTGCCCTGCGCTGCGCTGCTAACCGGGCAATTCGGGATCAACAACCTCTATGTCGGTGTTCCAGTGAAACTGAGCGCAGGGGGAATCGAACAGATCCTGGAGATCAAACTCACGACCGCTGAGCAGGCAGCGCTAGAGAATTCAGCAGCGGCGGTGCAGGGCCTAGTTGACGCGATGGCTCGCCTGAAGTAGCTCCAAGGCTCTCAAGGGATTGTGAAGGATACGATGAGCGACATGCGAATCGAGAGTGACAGCTTGGGCGAGGTGCACGTCCCAGCCGACAGTTACTGGGGCGCACAGACTCAACGCTCGCTGCAGAATTTCAAGATCGGCAACGAACGTATGCCGCGTCCTCTGATCCGGGCTCTTGGGATTGTGAAGCACGCCTCGGCCTCAGCCAACGAAGCCCTCGGCAAGCTCGAAGCCAAACGCGCTAACGCTATTCGCCAGGCTGCCCAAGAGGTGATCGACGGTACGCTGGATGGTCACTTCCCATTGGTCGTCTGGCAAACCGGCTCGGGCACTCAAACCAACATGAACGCGAATGAGGTGATCGCGAACCGTGGCATTGTTCTGCTTGGCGGCACGATGGGAACGAAGGATCCGGTGCACCCAAACGATCACGTGAACATGTCACAGTCATCCAACGACGTCTTCCCTGGCGCAATGTCCGTCGCCACTGCCGAGCAAGTGGCGAATCACCTAATCCCGGGGCTCACGCATCTGCATGAAGCGCTGGCCGTCAAGTCGAAGGATTTCGCCTCGATCGTGAAGATCGGTCGTACCCACCTGATGGACGCGGTGCCGCTCACCCTGGGACAAGAGTTTTCCGGCTACGCCCAGCAGGTTGCCTACGGGATCCAGCGCGTGGAATCGACGTTACCGCGCTTATCGGAGCTAGCGCTGGGCGGCACGGCGGTGGGGACAGGTCTGAACTCGCACCCCGAGTACCCGAAGCGAGTGGCCGCGGAGATCTCCAAGCTCACGGCTATGCCATTCGTCACCGCACCCAACAAGTTCGAATCGCTTGCCGCGCACGACGCACAGGTCGAGTTAGCAGGCCAGCTCAAGACGGTAGCCGCCTCGCTGATGAAAATCGCCAACGACGTACGGCTGCTGGGCTCAGGCCCCCGAGCGGGAATCGGCGAGCTACTACTGCCAGTCAACGAACCGGGTAGTTCGATTATGCCGGGCAAGGTCAACCCCACCCAATCCGAAGCGCTGACGATGGTCTGCGCACAGGTCATGGGCAACGATGTCACGGTCGGCGTAGGCGGAGCAACGGGACATTTCGAACTCAACGTCTTCAAGCCCGTCATCGCCTATAACAACCTGCAAAGCATCCGCCTGCTAGGCGATGCTGCCATCTCGTTTGCGGACAATTGCGTCGTCGGAATCGAAGCTAACAGGGACCGGATCGACGAGTTGATGCGGTCGTCTCTCATGTTGGTAACCGCGCTCAACCCCCACATCGGCTACGACAACGCGGCCAAGGTGGCCAAAAAGGCCTACGCAGAGCAGAAAACCCTGAAAGAGGCCGCCGTTGACCTAGGGCTGCTTGCCGCCGATCAGTTCGATGAATGGGTCCGTCCCGAAGAGATGACCCACCCTTAGAAGCCGGTAGCACATCGCCGCATTGGCTAGCGTGGCGCGTGCGATCTATCCGTGCTGGCAACGAACGGTTACCCGATTCCACGTATGCCAGACCGTTGACAAGGTGACCTCATCAAAAGTACAGCTCGGGTAGCATGCGCGGCGGCGGAACTCGCGTGCCCTGGAGGTGCCACGATGGCCAAACGCCGGGTAGAGATCACCATGACGGAGGCGGAGCAACACGCCTTCTTAGAAGAGGCCATAGCGGCAGGGATCACAGTGACGTTCGCCTCCATCGACCAGAACGGCTACCCGCACCTCGTGGCGATGTGGACGATGCTGAAAAACGGCCTGTTACACTTCACCGGCTATCGCAAGTCGCAAAAGATCCTCAATCTCAAGCGCAACCCCAAGATCACCTGCATGCTGGAACTAGGCGACACTTACGACCAAGTGCGGGGCCTAGTAATCCAAGGCCGCGCGGAAATCATTGAGGACCCTGAACTCTCTCGAGAATTGATGATGGTGAT
Source organism: Dehalococcoidia bacterium (assembly GCA_965220315.1). GTDB lineage: Bacteria > Chloroflexota > Dehalococcoidia > Bin125 > Bin125 > JAPOXK01. Next base: position 675,547 of record CBDCPP010000001.1, on the reverse strand, counting down.
CGGCGGGAGCAAGGACCCTAACCACCCGATGGGGAGCGCAGACGACGAGAAGGTCATGTCGGTTGCGCGCAAACGATCCTGCGTACGGGTGCATCCAGAGCGCGTTTACTCTTGGGATCACCGCAAGCTCGGCGGCACCTACTGACTTGTTCGCAGTACCTGTCACACCACGAACTCGCTAGCATTCATCCGATTCCACTACAGCCACCTAGAGGAGGCAGGGCATGGCCAAGCGCCGCAACCAGATCGCGATGACCATAGAGGAGGCCGAAGCATTCCTCCTAGAGTGCTCGAAACCAGGCCATTCCCTAGAGGTCGCATCGATCGGCTCTAACGGTTATCCGCACCAGGTCGCGATGTGGTACACGCTCATCGACGGCAAGATCCACTTCACGTCCTACGTCAAGGCGCAGAAAGTCTTAAATCTCCAGCGCAACTCAAAGATCTCCTGCATGGTGGAAAAGGGCGACAGGTACAGCGAACTCCGTGGCCTAGTGATCGAAGGCGAGGCGGAAATCATCGACGACTCTGAAACGGTTTTCCGAGTCCTCAAGGAATCTTCAGCCAACCACGCCGAGGGCAACCCCATGCATGCCGCACCAGACGAGCAAAAGCGCAAGGTGGCCAGTAAGCGCGTCGCGATCAAAGTGAATCCAGTGAACGTCTTTTCGTGGGACCACCGCAAGCTCGCCGGCACCTACTAGCCCTCTACGGGTGTACCGAAGCCTCTAGGTCCACTGCCCTGCTCTGACACAAAGCCTCCCTCGATTGTATTTATGTCAAGCACTAGCAGCGTACTCGCACGCTACGGGAACCAGCCTCTGGTCGGCGACGTTCTAGTAAGTAAGGAGGGCCCAGGATAGCGGGATCGAAGTTCCCCCCGCCCGCCACTCTCGCGCCTCAGGGCGGCTTGCCACCTCAAGCACGAGAGTAACCTGTCGGTCCCGCTGCCCTCCCTTTTCATTCGACCATGCCTTCGCGGATGCGCGACTGAGCCGCAGCGCCGACTATTTCACGAACGGGTTCCGATTCACCGGCTAACGGACGCCCGCCTTGCGCAAGAGCGGTTTCGTGTTGACAACGTGCCCATCCAGCCCCAGTTTATCTGGCTCGATCCCCATGGCCAGACCGATGAGCTGGGGCAGATGCAGGATCGGCAGATCGAGCTTGCGCTGAACGACACGCGCGGCGTCGGACTGCTGCGCGTCAAGGTTAAGGTGACAGAGCGGACAGGGTGTGACGAGCGCATCAGCGCCGCTGTCCTTCGCCTCACTCACGTGCCCACCCGCCATCGCAAGTGAGTTGCGCTTATTTGTCGTGAGGATCGGGAAGCCGCAGCATTTAGTCATGCCGTCGTACGTCACGACGCTCGCCCCGACCAACTCGATCGCCGTTTCCAAGCTGCGACGCCGATGTGGATGCTCTTCAAAGCCGAGGACGCGCTCCGGGCGCAGGATGTAGCACCCGTAGAACGGACCGAGCTTCAGCTCTGACAGCGGCCGCTTGATCAAGCTGCGAAGCCGGTCGTCTTCTAAATCCTCGAACAGCGCCCAAAGCAAGTGTCGTGGCTTCGTGTCGCCCGTATATTCCAAGCCTTCAGGCGCAAGCCGCTCGTTGATGCGAGCACGGTATTCCTCGTTCTCAAGCTTTTCGACAGCGAGGCTATGCACGCCAATGCAGGTCGAGCAGATATCAATAAGAGGCAAGCCCAACTGAGAGGCCATCGCCAGCGTACGCGCGTTTAGAACATCTTGGAGGTAGGGATCGCTGTCGGAAATGATTCCGGCACCCGTGCAGGCAGCCGCCTCTAGCTCGACCAGCTCCATACCGATGTGCTCGGCGACGGCCTTGGTGGAGGTGTAGAGTTCCGGAGCGGCTCCGCGCGAAACACAGCCGGGCCAGAAAGCGTATTTCATTAGTGTGCCATGAGCGCGGAGGACCGCTCCGCTGCGAAAGCCTCGGCATCCACAGCGCTCTGTGCTTTCTCTGTTTCGACTTCGTGGAAGATCCGGCGGATCTGTCGGCGGCCTTCTCGGTTCGCACCGTGCCGCTTGGCAGCCATGATCAACTTGCGGCTCTTCAGCAAACGCAGCGCACCGGGCGTATAGCCAATCAATTCCGGGATGGCACCGAGACGCATACCGGCCGAGAGGATCGGAAGAGTCGCCTCATCCAGGCGGCCGCGTTTCCGCACGCCGCCACGAAAAGCGTTGGAGTGCCGGGCGCCGTGATTATTGGTGACCCCCTCGCGTATGGCCTCAGTACGGAGCTCCATGATCGCGTCCATCGGCAGAACGTCCTTGGGACACGCCTCAATGCACATAAAGCAACGTGTACAGTCCCAGACCCCATGCTTCTCAGAGAGAAACTCCAGTCGCTCATGTTTCTTGGAGTCGCGGCTATCGAAGACGAAACGGTACGCCTTGGCGAGCGCCGCCGGACCGAGGAATTTCGGATCGGCAGCAACCACGGTGCAGTCGGAATAGCAGGCTCCACAGTGGATGCAGGTCGCGGTGTGGGACCAGTGGTCAAACTCCTCCTTGGCGGTGTGATATTCCCGGGAAGGCGGATCCTGATCCGGAATTTCCTGTAGCCAAGTCTCTGCACGCTCAAACGCGTCCAGAAAGTTCGAGATGTCGACTACTAAATCCTTGACAACCTTTTGGTTGCCCATGGGCGCCACGCGAATCGGATCGCCCCGCTCGACGATATCAGCCACCTGCGTCTTGCAGGCCAGCATGCTACGGCCGTTGACCTTCATCGCGCAGGAGCCACAGATAGCGTGCCGACAGGACCAGCGAAAAGAAAGCGTGCCATCCTGTGTCCATTTGATGTTGTTCAGACAGTCAAGCACAGTCTGGCCGGGCTTATATTCAGCAGTGAACTGCTGCTCGTAGCCCTGCCCCGTTGTGGGGTTGTAGCGCTCGATGACGAAGTCTTGCTTGGGCACTGGATGCCTCCCGCGCCGACTAGTACTTGCGCTCTTCGAGCGGGAAAGGATCGCGGTACTTCGGCTGCATATTGACACCAACATACTCGAGGCGGGGACCATTGTCCGTACGGTAGGCAAGCGTGTGCTTGTGCCAGCGCTGGTCGTCACGGACGGGGAAATCTTTGCGGAAGTGACCGCCTCGACTCTCTTCGCGCGCGAGGGCGCCTGCGATGATCACTTCCGAGTATTCCAACATATGTCCGAGCTCGATCGCTTCGACGAGATCTGTGTTGAATTGCCAGCCCTTGTCGTCGATGGAGATCCGTCGGTAGCGCTCTTGCAGGTTCTTGATCGTACTCAAGCAGTTCTGCAGCTGTAGCCCGGTGCGGAAGACTCCACAGTCGATCATCATCACTTCGCGCAGCTCTTCGCGGATGGCACTCGCGCGTTCTGGGCCGTCGGCCTTGAGTAGCCGATCGACCTCTGCAACAGCCTTCTGGAGATCGCTCTCCTCGATACGCGTGGGTGCGAGATCCCGAACCGCGGCGCGGATCGCGCGACCGGCGCGCCGGCCGAAAACGACCGCTTCCAAGAGAGAGTTGGTCCCTAATCGGTTAGCACCATGCACAGAAACACAAGAGCACTCCCCGGCAGCGTAAAAGCCAACAATCGGCGCGTCATTCTGATCCTTGAGACGCACCATTCCATCGACGTCACACGGGATACCACCCATCGAGTAATGAGCGGTGGGTTGAATCGGTACAGGCTGTTGCAGGGGATCGATCCCCGCAAAATCACGGGCCAGATGGAGCACGGAGGGCAGGGCGTAGCGAATACGCTCTTCCCCAATCGGACTGAAATCCATGAACACGGAGTCCTTCTTGTCGGTGACGCCGCGTCCTTCATCGATCTCGGTCTGCGCAGCGCGTGCGACAATGTCCCGTGGCGCTAGTTCCATGCGTTCGGGCGCATAGTCCTCCATGAAGCGACGCCCCTCGGCATTGAGGATGTGTGCGCCCTCGCCTCGGGCCGCTTCGCTCAGCAGAATGCCAGATCCTTGCAGACCGGTGGGGTGGAACTGCACGAACTCCATATCTTCCAGCGGAATGCCGGCCCGGTAAGCCATCACGATGCCGTCACCAGTCGAGGCAGCAGCGTTGGTAGTGGTTTGAAAAGCCCGGCCGTAACCCCCGGTTGCGAACATCACGGCCTTGGCTGCGATCGAGTCGATCTTCCCCGTGAGGATGTCGTACACCACAACCCCTTGGCAAACGTTGTCACGTAGAACCAGGTCTAGGGCGTACCACTCGCTATAGACCTTCACGCCTCGACGGAAAAGCTGCTCAAACAGGACTGTTAGCAGCGCGTGGCCCGTGCGATCGGCCGCGTAGACAGCCCGGGGCTGCGTATGACCGCCGAAGCGCCGCTGCGCAATGAGGCCGTTTTCCAGACGGGAGAAGGCGCATCCCCAATGCTCCAACTCGAAGATGCTCTCTGGTGCTTCCCTGGCAAGGATCTCAGCCGCGTTTTGGTCGGCGAGGAAGTCCGCCCCTTTGACGGTGTCGTACATGTGCAGGTCCCAGGAGTCCTCATCATTGGAGTTGTTGAGGGATGCAGCGATCCCACCCTGGGCGGCACCGGAGTGGGAACGCAACGGATGAACTTTGGTGAGGAGGGCAACATCAAGATCCGGGTCCTCACTCACCTCGAGCGCAGCGCGCATGCCAGCGAGACCCGAACCGACGATGAGCACGCCATGTTCCAGCAAAGGCGGTCGCTCTCCTCAATGCGTTCAGTCTTGATCAGTCCTAGTTCTCGCGATCCGATGCTATCACCGGCGTTGGGACCGTTCAATTAAAGCCGAGAGGTCCAAGCAGCCTAATCAACGACTAGTGATCAGGAGATTAGTCGCCGCAGTAGTTCTGAATAATCTGGGCGCCGCGCGAGCCGATAGCGCTCAGTGCGAGCGCGTGCAGCATCAGCAGGGTCTTCGCATCCTCAACTTCGCCTTCCTTAACAAGCTGCATACTCTCCCCGAGCGTATAGCACTCAACGATGAGTAGCTCGTCTTTGTCGGGGCGTGGCGGCACGCGCGTGCAATCACGGGCGAGGTAGCCGTGCATGTACTCGGTGGCCCAGCCTGGTGAGATCCAAAAGCGGTGCACGTTCTCCAGACGACCAGGCCGCAACCCAACCTCTTCTTCCAGTTCCCGCGCAGCGGCGGTCTGGGGGTCTTCACCAGCTTCCAAGGTACCTGCGGGCAGCTCGAGCAGAGCGCGCTCCGCTGGCACACGCCACTGACGTACGAACGGGATCATGCCTCCGGCCTCCAGCGCGAGGATCACGACGGATCCAGGATGCTCCACCACCTCGCGCTGTGCAGACCGTCCGTCCGGGAGACGGACGCTATCGCGCCGGAGTCGAAGAACTTGACCGTCGTAGAGGCGATCGCTGCTTGCGATCGCCTCGCGGAGCGCGTCAGCGGGCGGCACGTGAGCGAAGGTCAATGGCGACGGCGATCTCGTCGCAACGGGCGTACTTGGGACAGCGCAGGCACTCATTCCAGACCTTGAGTGGAAAGCTAGAAACGGCGGCCTGCGCAAAGCCGCACTTCTCAAAGAACTCCGGACTAGTGGTGAGCGCGAAGACTGTCTTCATACCGAGTTCGAGCGCCTCGTCCAAGCACGCCGCCACCACTATGGAGCCAAGACCCTGCCCTTGATACTCGGGAGCAACCACAAGTGACTTGATCTCCGCTAGGTCCTTCCACTCGATATGGAGAGCGCCCGCCGCTGCGATACGATCTTCATCGCGTACGACAACGAAGTCTCGCAATGTTTCGTAGATTTCACCCTCAGTGCGCGGGAGAACCACGTCCGTCTGGACCCAATAATCGATCAGCTGCCGGATCGCGCCGACATCATCAACGCGGGCTTTCTCCGCTAAAAGCCGATTCGCAGGGGATTGAGTGATGGTCATAGTCTTCGAGATCACAACGCCTTGCCGCCCTGAGCGCGGTTCCCTCTTCTTAAGGTAGCCCATGCTCGATTGAGACGCCGTCGCTCGCGCAACGCCCCATCTCCCGAGACCGCTTTAGGAGGAACCCTTGGGAGACGAGGGGTGTGTGGCAACGTCGTCGAGCCAACCGAGACGGCGGCCTAGCTGCTCGTAAAATGGATCGTCCCAGAAGCGCAGTAGGCGTGCGACATGGTTGCTTCGTTTGACAGCTACCGTACTTGCTCCGTCCATCGCGAGCTGGCCCTGACCGTCGATGCTGAACGCGGTGGTTCCCTCTGTAACAGCCGATAGTTCGATCACCGCATTGTCCGGCAACACGATCGGCGCGGCGGTTGCGAGATGCGAAGCAACCGGCGTGACCACGAGACTGCGGGAAAGCGGATGGAGGACAGGCCCACCAGCCGACAGTGAATAGCCCGTGCTCCCAGTCGCTGTAGCGACGATCACGGCATCGGCGGTGATCACGCCGATGAGATCACCATCGACATGGACGTTCACCGCGATCGGGCGACCGACCGACCGTCGACCCACGATCACGTCGTTGAGTGCTTGCACGTACTGAGGCGCGTCAGCAGCGGCGAATCCGCTCATCCGCACATCGATCATCGCCCGCTCCTCGACCCGGCCGTCCCCTTGAAGCACCTGGGGTAGTTGCTCCAAAAGCTGCTGGGCGGTGCATTCAGTAAGAAATGCGACCCGCCCCATATCCACTCCGAGGATCGGAATCGCGTACGGGATCACCGCGCGCGCCGCACGCAGGACCGTCCCATCGCCGCCTAGGCAGATCAACAGGTCTGTGCCTGGAAGATCACGCGTCGATGCGACGGGATCGAAAGCGGAGGCCACCCAAACGGTACCTCCACCTCCCTTCTCATTCTCGATACGCTTGCGCAATTGCTCAGCGAACTCTCGAGCGGGCGGGTGCGTAGGGTGGTGGTAGATCCCAACCGTGCCGTACTCATCAGTCATAAGCGTCCCCCTTCGCACGGGGCGTACGCAGCCATAACAAGCATTCCTGATTGCCGTTTGCGCCCCGAATGGGCGAGGCGAGTATGCCTCCTACACGCCACGCACGATCTCGAGCCGCCTCCGCCACGGCTGCGATGGCGGACGCCCGGTATCTAGGGTCACGGACGACGCCGCAATAGTCGACCGCCGCGCGCTCCACTTCGAACTGCGGCTTCACCAGCACAACGACATCGGCACTGTGCTGGGCAACCGTCTCAATCGCCGATAGAACCGCCGTTGCCGAAATGAAAGCGAGATCTACGGTGACGAGTTTGGGAGGCGGATCCAACACAGGGAGTGCACGCGCGTTGGTTCCATCCAATATCACAACTCGATCATCACGCGACAGACGATCGTGCAGTTGCCCCTTGCCAACATCGACCGCGTAAACACGCGCTGCTCCACGCTGTAGGAGCAGGTCCGTGAAACCGCCTGTACTAGCTCCTAAATCGGCGCATACGCGGCCGCTGACTACGACCGGCCACGCGTCTAGCGCAGCCCGCAGCTTCAGTCCACCTCGTGAAACGAATTCTTTATCGGGAGTAAGGGTGAGTTCGACATCTGAGTCGAACTGCATGCCGGGCTTGTCGTAAACCCGCGCCCGGCCGTATACGCGACCGGCCATGATCAGTGCGCGCGCCCGCGCAAGCGTGGGCGCAAAGCCACGGTCGATGATGATCTGATCAAGCCGACATTTCGGCACGCCGTCAGCCTAGCAAGGTGCGGAGCGAAGAGGCGGTGCTCGGAACCCTAAGCGCTCTCCTGTTGCAGAAGTTCGTCGTTCGATCCAGCGGAATCGCTGGACTCGCCCTCCAAAGTGCGGAGCTCAATGGGCAAACCAGCCTCGGTGAGGAGGAGGGGACACTGGCCCTGCAAGACCGTCTCCGCACCTACCACGCACTTGCGCACCTCTGGACGACTTGGGATATCGAACATCACATCCAGCAGTAGGCCCTCGATCACGGTACGAAGACCGCGCGCCCCAGTGTGCTCGTGCGACGCTACGTCCGCGATCGCCTCCAGAGCCTTGGGCGCCAGCACCAGCTCCACATCGTCAAGCGCAAGAAAGCGCTCGAACTGGCGTACGAGGGCGTTCTTAGGATCGGTGAGTATACGGACTAAATCATCCCGGCTCAGCGGATCCAGCGCGACGGCCAGAGGAAGCCGCCCCACGAACTCTGGAATTAGCCCGTACTTGAGCAGGTCGTCGTGAGTAACCTCCTGCAGTAGGTTTTCCTCTCGACCGGTAACCGTGGGATGTGCAGCGCCAAAGCCGAGAGTACGGCTGCGCCCGACCCGCCTGTCAATGATGGCCTCAAGACTTTCGAATGCCCCGCCACAGATGAACAGGATCTTCGATGTGTCAATCTGGATGAAGTCTTGGTGCGGGTGCTTGCGACCACCTTGTGGCGGCACCGACGCCACCGTGCCCTCAATGATCTTGAGCAAGGCTTGCTGCACGCCTTCGCCGGAGACATCACGAGTGATCGAGGGATTGTCGGCTTTGCGTGCGACTTTATCGATCTCGTCAATGTAAACAATGCCACGCTCAGCACGCTGCACGTCGTAGTCCGCAGCCTGAATGAGGTGCAGCAAAATGTTCTCGACATCCTCACCAACGTAGCCCGCCTCCGTCAGAGCCGTCGCATCCGCGATCGAGAACGGAACATCGAGAATGCGAGCCAACGTGCGCGCTAAGAGCGTCTTCCCCGATCCCGTCGGCCCCACCAGCAGGATGTTGCTCTTCTCCAACTCGACATCGGTAGTATTCGCATCGCTCTCTGCGATCCGTTTGTAGTGGTTGTAAACGGCGACCGACAGGACCTTCTTCGCCTGCTCCTGGCCGACGACGTACTCCGCCAACCGGTCGTAGATCTCCTGTGGCGGAAGCGGCTTCGCGTCGGCAACAGCGGTCTTCGAACGCGGCGTCGCGGAGCTACCTCCCTCCTCGACGATGATTTCCCGACAGAGTTCAACACATTCGTCACAGATGTAGACCGCGCCAGGGCCAGCGATCAGGCGCTTAACTTGATCCTGGTTCTTGCCACAGAACGAGCAATGATACTGAACGCGGCTGCCGCCAGTGTTGTCCGCCACAGGCCTATCCTTCGTCGCCCTGTGCCGCTAAGAAGCGGCCTTCACTTCCGAGTCCTTCTCCTGCTCGTGCAGGACATCATCGACGAGGCCGTACTCCTTCGCCCCCTGCGCATCGAGATAAAAGTCGCGGTCGGTATCTCGCGTAATCGCCTCAGGGTCTTTACCGGTGTGTTTAGCCAGGATCCCGCGAATAATCTCGTTATTACGCAGAATCTCCTTTGCCGCGATCTCAATATCAGATGCCTGGCCGCGCGCGCCCCCCATCGCTTGATGCATATGGATGGTTGAGTTCGGCAGAGCGTAGCGTTTCCCGGGCGCTCCCGCCGCCAGGAGCACGGTCCCCATTGAAGCAGACATCCCCACGCAGATCGTTGACACATCGGGCCGAATCAATTGCATCGTGTCGTAAACCGCCAGCCCAGCTGAGATCACGCCGCCAGGGCTGTGAATATAAGCGTTGATGTCCCGGTCTGGATCTTCCCGCTCGAGGTAAAGGAGTTGCGCGATGATCAGGTTCGCAATCTGATCATCAATGGGCGTGCCAACGAAAATAATCCGCTCTCTCAGAAGCAGGGAGTAGATGTCATAGGCTCGTTCGCCACGGCTCGATGTCTCTACAACCATCGGCACGATGTTCTTGATGGGGTTTGGGAAAGGCATCTGATCCAGAGGCGTCATTCGGTCTCCTTTGCCGCATCCACGAGCGGGGTCTCATTGGCAGGTTCTGCCGAAAGTCCGTCCGCTGTTGGCATCTCTCCGTCCGTCGCTGCGGGCTGCTCGGCGATCGAAGCGAGCCGCTCCAGTGTACGCATCGTTGCTAGATTCTGACGGAGAACCGCCCGGCCCGCTTCCGTATCGAAGGCGGAGCGGACTTGTTCCCCCTCCGGTCCTTGACCAGCCATACGTGTGATTTCGGCATCGATATCAGCGTCGGTCACCTCGATCGATTCGGCTTCCGCCACTTCCGCGATCAAAATGCTGTGGAGTACGCGCTTGGAAGCCTCCGGCCGCAAGCGCTGTGCCAGTTCCTGTGGACCACTCTCGAGATCCTGGAGGTAAGTCTCCAGGGTCTGGCCCTGCCCCCGCGCGGCGTCCGTGAGCATATGCTCGATCTCGCGGTCCACTAGTAGCGATGGGTATTCGACCGTCGCCTGTGCCGTCAGTGTGTCGAGAAGCGCGTCGTTGTAATCAGCATCCGCACGCTTCTCCAACCCAGATCGTAGATCCGCCACGACGCGGGCGCGTAATGCCTCGAATGTCTCGAATTCGCCTACCTCGGATGCGAAAGCATCGTCCATGTCCGGCAAGAGTTCACGCCTGACCTCGTGCACAGTGATGGTAAACGTCGCGGCCTTGCCAGCCAGCTCTTCGAGATCGAAACCCTCGGGAATATCGATCTCGATACGATGTCCTTCGGGCCCAGGAACCAAGCCAACGATTCGCTCCGCGAGGCCTGGTACCACGAACACATCTGCCTCGCGCAGACTGATCTCAACGCCTTCCTGCGATGCGAAGGGCTTCCCATCACTCTCGCCTTGGATGTCGATCCGGATCCGGTCGTTGTATTCGACAGGACGTTCGACCGGCTCGAGCACCGCGTGGCGGCGGCGGAGTTCGAGCAATGTGCTCGCGATTTGGTCGTCCGACACAGCCACTGATTCACGCTTAAGGCGGATCGACCGGTAATCCCCTAACGAGACGCTCGGGCGCACTGCCACAGTAGCCTTGAAGCGCAATGGCTCCAGGTTCAGGATCTCAAGCTGAGGTTGTGCGATGGGGTCGATCCCCTCCTGCGCAAGAGCATCCTCATATGCCTTGGGCACCATGCGATCGGCGGCCTCTTGGAGAAGGCGCTCACGGCCGAGGACACGCTCGACGAGTTCGCGCGGCGCCTTGCCGCGCCGGAAGCCAGGGATCTTCGCACGCTGTGAGAGCCGCCGGTAGGCCCAATCCATCGACTCGCGGAAGCGCTCGTCGTCAACTTCCACCTCGAGGACCACGCGGGCCTCGGGGATCTGTTCAGCGGTAACTTTCATACTTTGCAGTGGGGCTCCCCGTGCGAATTGTAGTGGGGCTCCCCGTGCGAACAAGTATAGCAGCGACCTCTAACGCCCCCTGGAATGGGGAGGCCGGCAATTCCACCAGCTAGCGCCCCCGAGGATTGACCACGTCGTTCACTGCGTCGCCCAACAAATTGAACGCAAAGATCAGCACGGCGACGGTAACCCCAGGAACTAGGAGGAGGTGCGGATGGAGGTTGAACGTCCGTACGCCGCCCGCATCGTCGATCATCGCGCCGAAAGAGGCCGTGGGCGACTGCACACCGATACCTAAGAAAGTCAGTGCCACCTCCAGCGTTGCGATGGCACCGAGCGTGGCGCTGATTCCCACAACGATCCAGGGCAGTACACCTGGAAGTAGATGGCGCAGCAGGATGCGCGGCGTGCGCGCACCTAACGCCTCGGCGGCCAAAACGTATTCCTGCTCGCGCAGGGCGAAGACCTGTGCACGAACGAACCGAGCAGTTCCAACCCAACTGAAGAAGGAAACGGAAAAGAAGAGCAGGCTGAAATCGTCGATGCCCTGATCGATAAAAAACGTGGTGCCCAGGAAATCGTCGATGGTGGCAAACCACTCTGTCCAGCGATCGCGCAGCGAGGCGCTGAGGAGGATCAGCACGAGGAGCGTCGGAATGGCGAGCACCACATCACCGACGCGCATGATTCCATTGTCCACTTTGCCACCGAGGTATCCAGCGACTAATCCCAGGCCCAATCCCAGGAACACGTTGCCAAAGAGAAAGGCGAGAATGGAGATCACGAGCGTCGTCCGGGCGGCGAATAAGGTCCGGCTGAACATATCGCGACCAAGGCGATCCGTACCGAACCAGTGATCAGCGGACGGACTCTCCAGCGCCTCGTCTTCTTTCAGAATGAAGGTTGTGCGCGGCGGCACAATGGTCGTGGAAGTGAGCGGCCCGACCTCCGTCTCGACTAGCGCGACCGTCTCAGGATTCAGTCGCCGTAGTTCCTCGAGGTTGATCTGGTGATGAGCCAAGTAGACACCCAGCCTCTCAACGACGCCGTCGATTTCGCGAACTGGGCGACGCTCCGTCAGGTTGATCGCTTCTGGGTCCTGCAAACCAATGGGCACACCGAACGCATCAAGAATGGTGTAGGCGCCAGCACCATAGATCACAACGATTAGCGTGAGTGCCACCATGGCGATGCGCTTCCGTCGTAGCGCACGCCACGCCCGATGCTGCGGCGACTCCGCCCGGGCTAGGGGCTCATATCTGTTATCGGGAGGTTGGACCTCGTCGGCCTTCATGAGCTTAGGCTCGCCGCGAGTAGCGAATTCGCGGGTCGATGAAGATGTAAGCCACATCGATGACAACGTTCGCGAGGACGAACAGCGTCGCGACGAGCAGCGTGAATCCCAAGATCACGTTAAAGTCCCGCTGCCCGATCGAAGCGAAGACGAACGATCCCACCCCGGGCACTCCATAGAGAGTTTCCGTCAGGATTGCGCCAGTCACCACGGTGACGATGCTGAGCGCCATCACTGTGCTGAGCGGCAACAGCGAGTTGCGCAATACGTGCCGGATGACAACGGTGCGCGGCCCCAAGCCTTTCGCACGTGCCGTACGGACGTAGTCCTCGTCCAGCACGCTGAGGACACTGACGCGCACGAACCGCGCCATGCCGGCCAGGGCCGGAAGTGTCAGAGCAGCCACCGGCACGATGTACGAAGCAGCATCGCCCGGCGCCCAGACGGAAGGCACACTGAAACCGAAGAATTCCGGCACTTCATGCAGCCCGAAGACCAGCAGCCAGACCATGAGAGGAATCAGCACAATTACTGGGATCGCATCGAAAATCATAAAAATCCCGATTGTGAAAGGGTCACGCCAAGTGCCGCGATTCACTGCAGCAAAGACGCCGAGAGGGATTCCTAGAAGGAAGATGAGCGCCAGGGAGATCAGGCCGAGCTGCGTCGAAACCCAAACCCGTTCTCCCAACAACTCGGCAACGGATCGCTGCGGGCTACGGTGAAAATATGAGGGGCCCAAATCGCCCCGCGTCACGAGCCCAACGAAGTAGTCGCCAAATCGGTCGAAGAAGCCTCCAGTAAGGCCAAACTCCGCCCGAATCTGCTCCGCGACTTCGGGATCCGGTGTCCGCGTTCCCGTGATAATCCGCACGGGATCGCCGGGGGCGGCTTGGGTGAGGGCGAAGGTGATAAAAAGCACCGCGAAAAGCGTTGGCGGCACCAACAGGAGCCGTCGCAGCACGAACGCGAGCACGCCGCCGGTCATGACACCGCCTCTACGCGCTGCTCCGCATGTGCGCTGACATCGCCGGGCAGGTTCGGTGTACTAAATCCTACTCACTCAGCACGATGAAACGAAGGTACGGCACCGTGATGCGCGGCGGCACGTAGTTCTCTACGTATGACTTAACGAGTTCGTTGGCCTGACCGTAGAACAACGGAATCCAAGGCGCATCGGCGACGATCAGCCGCTCTGCCTCTTGATAAAGGCGGACGCGCTCGTCTTGATCCTGTGCAACACGAGCGGTCTCGAGAATGGCATCCACCTCCGAGTTCGCGTAGGCGGTGTTGTTCTGTAGCGAGGTACTGTGGAAAAGCAAGTCGAGGAAGTTTTCCGGATCTGGATAGTCCGCGATCCAACCGATATTGAACGCCTGGTAGAGATTGCGGTCCAATTCCGAGAAGAACGTCGCCGTCTCGACCTGCTGGAGTTCGACCTCCACGCCAAGATTGTCGAGCCACATCCGTTGGATCGCCTCGATCACTACGCCCGGGGTCGCCCCGACACCAGGCACCGTCAGCCGCACGGTGGGCAGCCGGTTCGCATAAGACGACTGAGCCAGCAACTCCTGTGCTCGCTCTGGATCAAAGGGGAGTCCGCGGAAATCTTCGTCGTACGCCACAATGCCGGGCGGCAGAATGCCTTCGGCGATTGGGGCGACGCCCATCAGGACCACATCACGCAGGGTGACCTTGTCGATCGCACTGGCGAACGCTTGCCGAACCAGAGGGTCGTCAAAGGGAGGCTGGTTAACGTTGAAGCCAATGTAAGAAACGGATAGTTCGGACCGCGAGACGAAGTTTTGATTGAGTGGGTCCGCAGGATCGCGCACGCGCTCAATATCATTGACCCCTACGATTGCGATATCGACCTCCTCGTTCTCGAACTGCGTCACACCACCGCCCGCAAAACGGATCACTACCGCACTGATGCTGGCAGGGCCCAGGTGGTAGCGCTCAAACGGCACCAGAACCATCTCGGCACCCTGATCCCAACGCTGCATCTGGAAAGGGCCGGTTCCATTGGGGGTGCGAGCCCAGTTCTGAGGGTCCGCTTGAATCTGCTGGACGTCGACGATGAACGCGGTGGGATAGGTCAATTTCGCGAGGAAGAATGGTTTCGGTGCATCGATCGTGATCTCGACGGTACGGTCATCGATTACTTGGATCCCTTCGATCTCCTCGACGCGGCCGCGGATGTAGTCCCGCACGCCGATGATGTCGCCCAGGTAATCCTGGGCAGTGGGCGAGAAAGTATCTGGCGAGGCGTGCCGCTCGATGCTGTCCTTGACGTCCTGTGCCGTGACGCGGCGGCTGTTGTGGAAGAGTGCATCGCGGCGCAACGTGAACCGGTACGTCACTGTCTCATCAGCGTTTTCGATCGCTTCCGGTAGTGATTCGGCCAGATCGGGCACGATGCTCAGATCTAGATCGAGCGTGACGAGTCCGCCGAAGATCTCGACAACATAGGAGGCTGAATTCTGATCGGTGACGAGTGCCGGGTCGAGAGTGATTGGTTCAGCGCGCGCGATACGCAACTCGTTCTCGCTGCGGCGTACCTGTGGCGTGATCGATTCGGGCTGATCCTCCTCGTCGCTATCCGCCTGTAGCGCCGTGCTGCCGCCGTCTGTTTCGGTAGTGGGCCGATCGCGATCGGCCCGGGTCGTGGTTGCTCGGTCGGAGTCGGATGAAACATCGCCTCCGCCGCAAGCAGCACCGATCAGTGCCGCAACCAACATCAGCGTTGCAACCACCCACCAGCGGTTCACCGGGATCGCTCCACACATGCGTATAAAATCGCGAGGCTCATCAGCTTGTGCTCCGTTCTCGCCTCCCGCCGAGTCTTCGCCTACCGCGCACAATTCCGTGTAGCCGAGCGTATCACCGCGTCTGGACTGGCAGTTGCAGGCGAACCACTCTCATCAGTCTATCCGTGAGCCATGAGCGTAATCCCGAGTTCGGCGATCTGGGCCTCGGCCACCGTCGCCGGCGCTCCGGTCATGGGATCGACGGCGGTCTGCGTCTTAGGAAAAGCAATGACTTCACGGATATTCGGGGTACCCGCCAGCAGCATAGCGACGCGATCGAGCCCTGGAGCGATCCCGCCATGCGGCGGCGCACCATGATCGAAAGCCTTCAAGATGTGTCCGAAACGCCGTTGCGCTTCGTCGGGCGCAATGCCGAGGCAAGCGAAAACTCGCTCCTGCACTTCTCTCTGGTGGATACGAATCGAGCCAGAGGCGAGTTCGAACCCGTTCGCCACGATGTCGTAAGCGCGAGCACGAACGCTGGCAGGATCATCCTCAAGCGTAGCGAGATCCTCGTCCCGAGGAGCCGTGAACGGGTGGTGGATGGCATCCCAACGTTCCTCTTGGGCATCCCAGGCGAGCAGCGGGAAGTCCGTGATGAAAGCGAAGTGCAGCATCTGCGGGTCCGCAAGGTCCAGACGGTCCGCAACCGCACGCCGTAAGCCATCTAGAACCGTGTTGACGACCTTTTCAGCATCGGCGGCGATCAGAACTAAGTCGCCCGCCTCGGCGCCAGCGCATGCGCCTATCCGGCGCGCGGTCTCTTCGCCGAGATGCTTGAGCACGGAAGAGCGAATCTCATCTTTTCGTGCCACCGATGGCTTCGCGTTGAATTGAATCGAGACCAGCCCTTTCGCGCCGTAGGTCCTCGCTAGCTCGGTGTAGGCGTCGATCTGTTTGCGCGTGAGTTCCGCTCCTCCTGGAACCACCAGTCCACGGACACGGCCGCCAGCCTCAACAGCGTTACGGAAAACGGCGAAGGCCGACTCCGCAACAAGTGGCGTGCAGTCGAAAAGCTCAAGCCCGTAACGTAGATCTGGCTTGTCGGTACCGAAGCGCTCCATCGTCGCCGCGTATGTCAGCCGTGGGAACGGCGATACGATTTTGAGATCAGGGCGCAGCTCTCGCACCAAACCCGTAAAAAGCTCCTCCATGAGTGCGAGGATGTCCTCCTCCTCGCAGAAGGCCATCTCGACATCCAGCTGCGTGAACTCCGGCTGACGGTCTGCACGGAGATCTTCATCGCGGAAGCACCGAACTATCTGAAAGTAACGCTCCACGCCCGCGACCATCAGCAACTGCTTAAATTGCTGTGGCGACTGGGGGAGCGCGTAGAAACTTCCAGGGTGCAGGCGACTGGGAACGAGATAATCTCGCGCTCCTTCGGGCGTCGGGACCACCAGCGCGGGCGTCTCTACCTCGATAAAATCGTGGTCCGTCATGAAGCGGCGGACATACTGATTCATCTCGTGCCGCAAGATAAGGTTGCGGTGCATCTCCTCGCGCCGGAGATCAAGGAACCGGTATTCAAGCCGCCGAACCTCGTCGACATCGGTCGGTTCATTCACCGCGAACGGCGGCGTCTCCGCTGCGTTGAGCACTTCGATCTCGTGCGCTTCGACTTCAATCTCACCAGTCGCCAAATTCGAATTAGTAGTCTCGACGCTGCGCAGCACCACTCTTCCCCGCACGGCGAGCACATACTCACTGCGAGCAGTGGCTGCGACAGCGCGCGCGTTCGGTGTCCGATCAGGGTGCACCACGACCTGCACCACGCCGCGGCTGTCCCGCAGGTCGATGAAAATCAACCCTCCATGGTCACGCCGTCTGTGGACCCAACCGGCCAGCGTGACGTCAATGCCCGCGTGCTCAGCGCGCAGATCGCCGCCGTAGTGGCTCTTCAGCACTCAACATCTCCAGACCAGGGCTCGCTAACGGCGCCGACGGACCGGAGAGCCATCAGCGTCGAGTCTGGCACGCACATCAAGGTCAATCAAACATGGCACGCGTGTCCAGAGCCGCCCTAGCGTTGTAGTCGCGCTCCGCCTTAGAGTTGCCCTGCTGTGTGCTAAGGAGTGTGCGTAGAAGCGATGCCAGTGGAGAGATTGATCCACACGCTGCCCAGCTTCCGCTGGATGGAACCGATGCCGGCCTCACCCGCCGTGCAGGTAGGCGAGCTGCTGTTCATCGGTGGACAAGCGGCGTTGGATGAGAGCGGTCGCGCCATTGCTCCGGGTGATGTGGCAGCCCAGACACGCCACATCTTCGACCGCATCGTCGAACTCCTCAACGCAGCGGGCGGCACCACAGATGACCTTGTCGACATCATCTCGTTCCACAAAGACCCGCGCGACATGGACACCGTCTTCGAAACGGCGCGCGACTACCTGACTCACGAGAAGCACCCCGCTTGGACGGCAGTGGGCAGCCAGGGCTTCTGGGTAAGCGAGAATTTGCTCGGCATTCGCGCGATCGCACACCTGGGCCGAGAGAGCAAAGACAGCTATACCCCCGACACGATGAAGTGGCTGCGCCAGTTCCCAATGGCGGGTGGCTGCAAGAAAGGCGACCTTCTCTTTGTGTCAGGGCAAATGGCTGCCGACGCAGACGGTTTCATCACTACGCCCGGCGATCACGCCGCGCAAGCCCGCTACGCCATCAATCGTATCCGGGAGATCGTGGAGATGGCCGGCGCCTCCATGGACGACGTGATCGACTTGATCGCGTTCAACCGCGACGCGCGCGGTATGGACGCAGCGGTGGACACTTGGGTCGAGGAGGTCGTGTCCAACGTGCACCCCGCGAACTCTCCCACGGTGACCACCATCGGAACGACCGGTCTGTATCGTCTCGGCCTCCTGGGCGCCTACCGCGTCATCGCCGACCTCAGCCCGGGCCCCCGTGTCGCCAAAACTCCTCCCAGCATCTGGTGGCACACGCTGCCCATCGCGGGGGGCAGTAAGAAGGAGGGGGGGCACCTTCTCACCATCGCGGGCGAGGTCGCTTCGGATGGCGACGGCAACATTATCACCCCCGGAAACACCGCGACGCAGGCGCGCTACGCCTTCAATCGGATCAGAGAGGTGTTGGAAGCTTTCGGCGCGTCAATGGAGCACGTGGTCGAGGTAATGTCGTTCCATAAGGATCCGCGTGCATGGGAGCGAGTCATGAAAGTGGGCGAGGAGTTCTTCTCGAAAGAGAAAGGACCAGTGTGGACGCCAGTGGGCACTACCGGGCTCTACAAGGAAGGCTATCTCCATGAGATCTATGCGACGGCGGTTGTCTAGAAGCGCGCCATAGGAGGCGCGGCTGTGTTGTGCCTCCATATCTCTGAGAGGAAGAGTTGCAACCTTGACCCGGAAGCGCATAATGCCTCCGCATCCTCTGGAACAGTCGGCCGCACGCGAGGTTGGCTTGTGAGCGACTCGTAGGAGGGACTAACGAATGCTGGAGCTCGGTGTCTTTCACAACGGAGCGGTGGATCTGCCCTTGGTACTGTCAAAGCCAGACGGTGTACCTGTGGCTGATGCCTCGATCGCGGAGGTGCACGAGAGCTATCGCCGTATCACGCACCGGCAGGTTCGGGAGTCGATCTTGGCGGAGCAGCTCGGGTTCAACTACATGTTCTTCACCGAACATCACTTCCAGCCGGAAGGGGCCGAGTACAGCCCCGACCCGATCGTCGTGCAAGCTGCGGTCGCATCTCAGACGAAGAAGATCAGGCTCGGGCAGATGGCCAATATCTTGCCCTGGTGGCACCCGGTTCGTTTGGCTGAGCAAGCAGCGCTCCTTGATGTCCTCAGCGGTGGCCGGTTGGAGTTCGGCATCGGCCGCGGCTACCAGCCACGTGAGGCTGAGGTCTTCGGCAAGCCCTATGGGGCAACGGTTCAAGACCAAGAGCGCAACCGCCGCTACTTCGACGAGGCATACCAGTTGATTCTGAAATGCTGGACGGAACCGTCTTTCTCTCACCAGGGAGAGTTCTTCCAGATCCCGCCTAGCTACACCCGCTGGCACCACTGGGGCACCATGGGCTTCTTCAATCAGCCCAAGTCTGAGCGGACCATCGACGACGTACTGAATATCTCGCCGGCGGACATGTACTCCATGGCTGCAGCTCAGCCGCTTTACGCCACAACGACCACCCTCAAGGAATTGAGCGTCTTTCCGCAGCCGATTCAAAAGCCATACCCACAGATCTGGGAACCAGTCAACAGCGAGCGCTCGATCAATTGGTGCGTCAGTCGAGGCATGAACTGTTTCACCGTGCCGGACTCCAATGAGCGCGTGAAGCACAACGTTGCCGTGTACTACGAGGAGGCGGAGAAGAACAACTGGCCCGACCGCCTCAACCGCGGCCCGTGGAAGTACGGTTGGGATGCCGAAAAGAAGCGCGGGTATGGCTGCTGCCGCTGGGTGCACATCGTGCCGCCAGGGCCGAACGCCGAAGCGGAGACGGCACGCTACAAACAAGCGCTTGAGCATCAGTGGAACTACTACAGCCCCTTCGGAATCGCGTCTCTGCTGGCCGATCCGGGCGAAGAGCCCCCCAACGCTTACGAACTCATCCCGGCCGACCTCGTCATTGACAAGGGCCTTGCCTTCATCGGTCCCGCTGACAAGGTGATCGACGACATTATGAATGTGAAGGAGATCGTCGGTTACGACGATCTCATGTTCACGCCATGGTTTGAGGGGAGCACATACAACGGCGACGAGGTCGAGGAGCAGATGCGCATGTTCGCCGCGGACGTCATGCCGACGCTGGCCAAGGCCTGTGGCGGTTTGGTCGAGAATGATCCCGTCGACGTCGACCTGCAACCACGTGTTGCAGAGCCGGTATCTTAGTCGCCACGTGATTGCACGCCCAGGAGGCGTTCAGGGCGAGGGGCGGAACGCGCGGGGCGATGCGCCCCGCGCGTTCCACGTTTAAGCGCAAGGGATTCACTCGTCCCTACACTCACAGTGTGAGCAGCGCCAATCCCAGTGACGCAGTTAGCATCTATGTGCACGTGCCGTTCTGCACAGTGCGCTGCTCGTACTGCGACTTCAACACCTACGCCAACCTCGAATCGCTCATCCCCAGGTGGGAGAGTGCACTGCTGGAGGAGCTGTCCTGTTGGGCCCCGGCAGTCGCGGGGCGGCCCGTACCGACCGTGTTCTTCGGCGGCGGTACGCCTAGCCTGCTGGACGGTCAGACCATCGCACGCGTCCTAGACGCGATTCGTCGCAACTACTCCCTAATGCCCACTGCCGAGATCTCGCTGGAAGCCAATCCCGAGAGCGTCGAACTCGATCGACTCACGGCCTACCGAGCAGCTGGAGTGACCCGACTATCAATTGGCGTGCAATCACTTGACCAGACAGAGCTACGCTTCCTTGACCGTCTGCATGATGCCGCACGCGCGGCGCGTGCGGTACAGAGCGCGCGCGCAGTGGCTTTCGACAGTATCAGCCTCGACCTCATCTTTGGCCTGCCCGAGCAGTCGCTCGTCAGCTGGCGTCGGTCACTGGAAGGCGCGTTGGCGTTGGCCCCAGATCACTTGTCCTGCTACGCACTGACGATCGAGGAGGGTACACCGCTTGCGGCACGGGTCGATGCGGGACAAGTGCGGGAAGCCGATCAAGATGTCGTCGCTGAGATGGCCGATTGGACAGAGGATCGCCTTGCGGCTGCCGGCTACACCCAATACGAAATCAGCAATTTCGCAAGGCTGGGGCACGCCTGCCGCCAGAACTTAGCCTACTGGCAGCATCATGAGTACGTGGGAGTAGGACCAGGAGCGCACGGGTTTGTCGATGGTGTGCGGTACGCGGTTGAACGCAGCCCATCACGCTACATCGCCGCCATGGCAAAGCCACGTGAAAGCACGCTGCCAAGCCCTGCGATCGTGTCAGACGAGTCCATCGACGATGCAACCGTTGCCCTCGACACTATTACCTTGGGGCTGCGTCTTAACGCGGGTGTCGACGTTGAAACGTTCGCCACACAGCACGTCGCCATGTGGGAGCGATTCCAGCCTGCCTTGGAATGGGCGACGGCGGCCGAGCTGCTTATCCATGACGCGGGCCGCCTGCGGCTCACACGGAAGGGGAGAAGGCTCGCCAACGAAGTCTTTGTTCGGCTAATGGAACCGTCGCTGACGGCGGCAACTTCGGCGTCGGCAACGCCATCGAAAAAGATTTGAGCGTATCGGCTTGGCATCATGCGTCGCGGAGAGAGCGCTTGATATCGCCCATATCTAAGCAGCTGACTGACGCGGCGTTTACAACCCCAAAGAGGCCGCGAGCATCCCGTCTGGACTGTCGACTGTCAGGCTAGCCATCGCCAGTCACGTCCAAGACGATCTTGCCGAAGTTCTTATTCGCTTCCATGTAGCGGTGGGCCGCCGCTGCCTCTCGAAGCGGGAATACTCGGTCGATGATCGGCCAGAATGTTCCATTGATGAGACGCGGCTCCACCCACTCCCGATAGCGCCGCGTGATCGCAACGCGATTCTCCAGAGGCTGCGAGCGCATCGCCGTACCGATCACCTGTAGCCGCCTAAAGAGGATCAACCCTAGATTCGCCTCAACCTTCGCCCCGCCCATCAGCCCTACCAGAATTAGCCGACCAGCTGTATTGAGCGATGCGATGTTACGCTCCCAATACGGTGCGCCCAGCACATCCAAGATCACGTCTATGCCTTTACCTCCAGTACGCTCTCTCACTACTTCTGCGAAGTCTTCGCGCTTGTAGTTAATCGTCACGTCCGCGCCCAACCCACGCGCGCGGCCGCACTTCTCGTCGGAGCCAGCTGTAACGAATACCTCTGCTCCCACCGCTTTACCGATCTGGATGGCGGCGACCCCGACCCCGCTGCCGCCAGCATGTATTAACGTGCGTTCCCCCGCAGCGAGGTGGCCGAGCGTGCGCAGAACTTCGTGAGCGGTGTAGAAGACCTCTGTGATCGCTGCCGCGTACTGGTAGCTCCAGTCATCAGGAATAGGTAGTGCCAGAGCTTCGTGGATAGTCGCCAATTCACCGTAACCGCCGCCTCCGCTCAGCCCGTAGACGCGGTCGCCCGGCCGAAAGGCCCTCACGTCCTTACCGACTGCCTGCACCTCACCCGCCAATTCCAACCCTAAGATCAACGAGGCGCCCGGTCCCGGTGCGTAGAGACCGCGCCGCTGGAGGATGTCCGCACGGTTGAGTGCCGATGCATACACCCGGACCAGCAAGTCCTGATCTCCCGCCTCTGGGTCGTCAACTTCAGCAAGGCGCAGGACCTCTGCCTCGCCCGGCTCATCGAACACGATCGCCTTCATGCGGGTGCCTTTCGCAGCGGGGCAAGCTTACAAAGCGACTGGGCGCGCTCGATCAGTGCTGAGACATCAGGCTCACCGTGCTCGCCTTCCACGGGCGGTAACCCCACCGGATCCGCCGCGGGCGGATTGCCCAGTAGCACGTCGATACAATGACGCGTTGCCCAAGCGATCGCTTCCAAGTCATAGCCACCTTCAAGCACATAGACCTGCCCAGCGCACAGCTCCGCGGCGACGTAGGCAAGACGTTGCGCGATCGCGCGGTATCCGTTGCCGCTGAGGTTCTGAGCGGCCAGCGGGTCACGCCAGTGTGCATCGAAGCCAGCGGAGATCAACAGCATTGATGGTTGAAAGCGTCGCAATACGGGCAAAACCACCTCGTCGAAACACTGGAGGTAGGCACCGTCGCCACACCCAGCCGGTAAAGGGAGATTAATTGTTGTGCCGGACGCAGCCCCATAGCCTGTCTCTTCCAGCCCACCCGTGCCCGGATAGTGCGGAAACTGGTGCAGGCTCACATAGAGTAGACGCGGGTCGTCCCAGAAGATCTCTTGCGTCCCGTTGCCGTGATGAACGTCGAAATCGACGATCGCTACGCGGTCGGCCGCGCCGGAAGCGAAGAGCTGCGCTGCCGCGACCGCGACGTGATTGGTCAGGCAGAACCCCATTGCCTGATCACGAGTTGCATGGTGCCCTGGAGGGCGGGGAAGGCAGAAAGCTGACTCGATCTCGCCTCGCGCGACTCGCTCTGCGGCTCTCAGCACTCCGCCCGAAGCGAGACGTGCAGCGCGCCACGAGCCCGCGCTTACAAAGGTGTCCGCATCCAGCGTCACCAGTCGGGACTGCGCAGCAGCATCGGCCCGGGCGAGCAAGGCAAGGAATGCGTCGGAGTGTACCCGCCGCATTGCCTCCTCTGACGCTTCCACTGCGTCAATAGGCACGACTCGCTCTAGTAGACCGGCTGCCTCAAGCACCGCGTCGATCGCGACGAGGCGCTGGGGACGCTCGGGATGCGGCGGCGGCGGCTCATGATCACGGAAGCGAGCATCGCGCAGCAACCCGACTTTAATGACCGAGGGTGCCACGCCCACGATGCTAACACGGAGACGCCAGCTCCCCGATGCCACTGCTAGCCTGAAGCGCGCATGTACGTCATCGGCACTGCCGGCCATGTCGACCACGGTAAAAGCCGACTGGTCCGCGCGCTTACCGGCATCGACCCGGATCGTCTGGCCGAAGAGAAGACGCGCGGTCTTACCATCGATCTCGGCTTCGCTTGGCTCACGCTGCCCAGCGGCCGGGAAGTCAGCATCGTCGACGTACCGGGCCACGAGCGCTTCATCAAGAACATGCTCGCCGGCGTGGGCGGGATCGACCTCGCGTTGCTTGTCGTTGCAGCCGACGAAGGGGTAATGCCTCAAACACGGGAGCACCTCGCGATTCTCGACCTTCTGGAGGTCGGACACGGCGTTGTTGCGCTCACCAAGAAAGATCTCGTCGACCGTGACTGGATCGATTTAGTTGAAGCTGAGGTGCATGAAACGATCGCGAAAACCTCGCTCAGTGGATCGTCGATCGTCCGCTGCTCCGGCGAGACTGGCGAGGGGTTGGCTGCCCTCCGGACTGCACTCGGCGAGGCCCTTGAGCACTTACCGCCTAAACGTGATGTGGGACGTCCGCGTCTTCCGATCGATCGCGCCTTCACCATCAGCGGGTTCGGCACGGTAGTGACTGGAACACTCATTGATGGAGTCCTGCATGTCGGCGACCATGTCGCGCTGGTACCGGGCGGGATTCAGGCACGTGTGCGAGGCTTACAAAACCACGGACGCAATGTCGACGCGGCAGAACCAGGGACCCGTACAGCGGTCAATCTGAGCGGCGTCTCGACAGGCGAGTTGCCTCGCGGCACCGTCCTTACAACGCCGGGCTGGCTCCAACCCACCACCGCTATCGACGTACGATTACGTGTCACTACGGACGCGCCTCGATCGATCAAGCACAATGCCCGCGTCAGCTTCCACTGCGGCGCCGCCGAGGCCCAAGCTCGCATTCGCCTGCTGGAAGACGATCATCTAGAGCGCGGCACCGCCGGCTGGGCACAGATCCGACTAGACGAACCTGTCGCTGTCGCGCGCGACGACTTTTTCATCCTGCGGACCACCGACACAACAATCGGCGGTGGACGAGTGGTCGACTCCCGAGCGCGCCGGCATCGCCGCAATGATCCGGCGACCACTGCCGCGCTGGAGCAACTCCTGGCTGGGGAAGCGGATAAAACAGTGCTCACCCACCTCCAACGGATTGAGCCAGCGCCGCTAGCAGAGCTAGGTCGCCGGAGCGAACTGGAAGCGCGCACGCTGCACGATGCCGTCGAGCGTCAGGTAGCGGATGAGACGATCGTGCACCTCGGCGAAGGGCCTCTCCATGACGCCAGCCTCCTCATCACCATCAAGGGCCATACAGCGCTCGTGGAGCGCGCGCGCGGCTTTGTTCACGCGTTCGTCAACGATCATCCGCTCCGTCCTGGGATCCCACGAGAGGAGCTACGCAGCCGCCTCGGCCACTCAGCGAAGACCTACGCGGCGCTAGAGCAATCCTTCGTACATCGCGGTGCACTAGTCGTGCGTGGCAGTGCACTCGACTTGCCCGACCGCACCGTGGCACTCAGCGAGGATCAGCGCGAGACAGCCGACCGTTTCCGTGCGGCATTACGCAACGGCGGCACGCAGCCGCCGACTAGCAGCACCATTGAGCCTGAACTGCTCAGCTACATGGAAGCGAACGGGGAGATTGTGCGCGTAGGGGAGGGACTGTACTTCGATCCCGAGGAACACGAGGCGATTATGGCTCGGATCACCACCGCACTAGCGGAACGCGGGAAGATCACACTAGCGGAGGTACGTGACCTGTTGCGTACAAGTCGCAAGTACGCCCAGGCGATCCTTGAAGACCTCGACCGGCGTCGCATTACGCGGCGCGTGGGCGATGTTCGCATTCTGCGCGAAGCAACGAAAAAAGCGCGAGCGGAACACTAGGCAGGCGAACGCCCTGCTTGCACGCTCTCGCCGTCGTCGCGCAGGAAGAAAAGTCGACGCTGGATCGAACCTTCCTCCCACAGAACAACGATCTGGCTAGCTACCGCGATCGAAGAGTAGGTCCCCGCCACGGCCCCAACCAACAGCACCAGCACGAACGGCCGAATCGTGACGCCCCCGATCAGGAACAGCGCGATCAGTGCGACGACTAACGTGATCGAGGTGTTGAGAGACCGCCCCAGGGTCTGGGTGATCGCAGCATTCACGCTCGCACGAATCCCCCCTCGCTCCTCTAGTAGGAGTTCGCGGATACGGTCGAATACGACAATCGTGTCGTTCACGCTGTAGCCAATAACAGCGAGCAGCGCCGTCACAAACATTGCGTTGACTTCGTAGTCGGACACCCGGCCGAGAATCGCAAAGATTCCCGTAACGATCGTGACATCATGGGCCAAAGCGATCAGCGCCGCCATTCCATAGAGCAGTGGCTTAGGGAGGCGGCGGAACGCCAAGCTGATATAGATCAGAATCGCCACCGCCGCGACCGCCACTGCGATTCCCGCGTCGCGCGCGATCTCTGAACTGAGCACCCCAGACACGAGAGCGGACTGCAAGACTGCGATCGGCCCCACGTCCGCTTCGAGTACGGCCAAGGCTTCATCTCGCAGCGCCGCAGTATCACCATCATCTCGCTCCTGTAAGCGGATCTTGAGGGTCTGCGCTTCCGTAGGCTGGACGCGCGCGTTCCCTTGCCCGATCGCGCTCAGTGCTTCACGTACCTGCTCCTGCGTCACATCCGCTGGGAACCACACCTCAACCTCGATCGAGGTATCTGTGCTGAATACATCCACAAACCTTACCGGCGCCAACCGCTCGCTGAGCCGATCCTCTTGAGCAACAACCAAGGCCTCAGGATCACTCAGTGCACGGGACGCATAGGTGATGCTGAAAGCCCCTGCCTTCCCCTCACCTACATCGACCGCCAGATCGTGATATTCAACCTCCAAGTCTTCGACCGCCGCCACTACGTCTTCTGCAGTCACGCTGCGCACAAAACGCGTCTCGATCTCCACGCCACCCACGAAATCGATCCCCGGAGTGAACTGCCAGATTGCGAGCGCCGCGATACACGGAGCAAGGAGTCCGATTGAGATCAGCCCGAAATAGCGCCGCCAACCAACAAAGTCGATCATCGCCCCAGCGGTGGCGCGTAGCGACATCTCAGTCTCCGCTACCCAGCCGCGTCGCGTCGGAAACCAAGTCCCCACGCTCCGGTGGCTCCACTCCCAAAAGCGCAGGCTGGCGCGCCGACACCATCCCCACGGTGAGGTTGAGGAATGTACGCGTCACGAAGAGCGCAGAGACCATGCTGAAGATCGTGCCGATGAACAATGTGACCGCGAAAGACTTGATCAGATTGGCATTGAACTGATCGCCGAAGAAGTACAGGATTGCGACTGTGATTAGCGTCGACACGTTGGAATCGCGGATTGCGGGCCAGGCGCGTTTGAAACCAATATCGATAGATCGGGAGAGGTTGCGCCCCAATCGCAGTTCTTCCCGCATCCGCTCGAAGATCAGGATGTTGCCGTCGACAGCGAGCCCGAGTGACAGAACAAACCCCGCGATCCCGGCCAGCGTGAGCGTAACCGGCACGAGCTTGAATGTCGTCATCACCACCACCGCGTATACGACTAGTGCCAAGGCACCAAGTGCTCCTGGCAGCCGGTAATAGACGACCATGAACAAGATGATCGCCAAGAACGCGACAAGTCCCGCTTGCACCGTGTCCACCACCGAGTCTTTCCCTAACGTGGCCGAAACTTCCGTTTCCTGGATCACGCTGAGATTGAGCGGCAGTGAACCAGCCCGCAACTGACGGCGGAGCACGGTTGCTTCGGTCTCCGTTAGACCGCTGATCACGCCCCGATCTGAAATAACTGCCCTGACAAGCGGCGCACTCACCAGTTGGCCGTCCAAGAAGATCCCGAGTGGTTCTTGTCCCTGCACAAGACGACGGGTGATCTGCTCGAATAGCCGGGCGCCCTCATCATCGAAGCGGAACGTAAGCGCTGGCTGGCCCTGGTCAAGGATGCGCTGGATCGAATCCGCGATGAGGAACTCGCCTGTCAGCTGCTGCTCGTCTCCCAGCACATTGCGCCCGATCGCCGGGATCCAACGCGAGCCATCGCCCGCCACGATGACGTCTAAGTCCAAGTCAGTCACGGCGAAGGTAGCAATGCGGGGCGGCACCACAAGCGTCGGCTCCTGGAATGAATCCGCCAACGTGTTGCGGATTTGGATCGGTGTTGGCGGCCTCGGCTGGCTGACCACAAACGGGTCACGCTCACGAAACTCCAGCAGCGCGACAGACCCCACCAGATCCGCAGCTTCCTCTCCAGTGACGCCGGGGATCTGGACGTTGAGGCGATCGCTGCCCAGAGAAGTGACCTCGGCCTCGGAGACACCGAAACCGCTGACGCGCTGCTCAATGATTTCGCGCGCCTGCTGCACGGCTGACTCCAGCTCCTCGCCCTCCAATGTGAGCGGAAGCGTGAGGCGGGCGATCTCCCCCGGAAGCGGACGGGAGTAGTCCACCGAATCAACCGAGCCAAGTTCGCGGTTGAGTTCCACTAGGTCATCAATGTCGGCGCCGTTACGTTCAGCGAACCGCTCGAGTGATTCGCCTGGCCGGACCAGTAAAGATGTGCCTGTCGCCTCCAGCGTGACCGAAACGCCTCCGGCCAAGTCCAGCCCTAACCGGAACTCTTCACGCTCAAATCCCCCCACATCGATCCCATTCCCGCTCGGCCAGGGGATAAAGTTCGGCAGATATTGGCTTGGATTCCCTGGCCACGTGACGATCACGCCGAAGACAGTAACTGCGGCGATCACTACGAACGCGATCTGGTTCTGCCGACTACGCACTGCGCTTGATCACCGCCCAAACCTCTCGCGCATGATACGAACCCCTGAGCTTGCGATCATGAACGGGAGTCACGAGACGAAAGACCAGGCACTGAGGCATTGAAATCACGTTCGCGATCTGGCACCGCTCGGTCTGTCGCGTCGACCGCGCGGATCAGCTCCGCCACCGCAGAACTCCGAGCGCGCACCACAAACTCATCGCCGAGTCGTAGGTAAAGGATCATGGGACCGTCCGGGGGCGTTTCGACCGCATCGACGGTCGCGATGAACCCCCCCGTCGTGAGAATTTCATCACCAACGCGAAGCGCATTTAAGTCTCGGCGCCGCCGGCGTTGCTCAGAGCGCGCCGGGCGCACGAAGAAGATAAAAAAGAGCAGAACCACGAGGACTGTGATGAGAATAACTTCGGCCATAGCACGGTCTCCCTTAAGCCGTGTGCAAGTTCAGCCTAGCGTTAGCGTGCCCGGCTTGCGGGATAGCTGGCCGCAAGGCTAGTCCGGGAGCTAGAACTGGAGAGCGCAGCGCCTGCACCACGTGCGTCTCACTCTCCGTCCTCATTCATACGCGCCAGCTCCTCCAACGTATAAAGGTCATCCATCGCTTCCAAGTGATCGATATAAATCGTGCCGTTGATATGATCAATCTCGTGCTCAAGAGCCTGCGCGAGCAGGTTGTCTTCCGCTTTCACCCGAGTCTCTTTCCCTTCACGATTCAGGCCTTTGACGACCACTTTCACTGAGCGTTGGATCTCCCCGCGATAGCCGGGCACGCTCAGGCAACCCTCAAAGATGCGGCGCGCCCCCGATCGCTTCACGATCTCTGGATTGATCAGCGCGAATGGCTCTTCGTCCGGCAGTCCGATCACGACCACTCGCAGAGAAACACCGACCTGAGGGGCGGCGATACCAACTCCCTCCGCTGCATGCATCGATTCGATCATGTCGTCGATCAGTCTCTGGATTGATGCGTCGATGCGGCTGATCTTGTTGGCCTTGCGCCGCAGCACAGTGGCATCGGTGGGTAGCACTCGCACCGATAAGACAGTCATCCCACTCCTCCACGGGGTGAATGCTCCACTCATCTTGCGGTGCGTACCCAATCCTGGACAAGCGATCAGGCGTCCGTCGTGTTACAGGAGCGAAACTGGGTCGATGTCGATTGTCCACCCCTGGGGCAGGCTGCATAGGCGCAAGAGCGGGATCGGATCGGCGCCGCGCAGGGTGATCTGCCAGCGGTACCGGCCACGACGTCGGTAGACATACGCCGGCGTCGGGCCGAGGATCTCCGGACCGGATAACCCTTGACGATCACGCTCCTCGCACAACTGCGCCGCCATTGTCGCCGCGGCGTCGCGCGCGCGCGCGTCGCTGGGATGCTGATAGACGAGACGGGCGAGACGTCCGAAGGGCGGGTAGTCGTGCTGCGCGCGCGCAGCCATCTCTGTTTCGAAGAACGCTGTGTAGTCATGCGCAGCAGCGGCGAGAATCGCGTAATGGTCAGGTGCATAGCTCTGCACGATCACGCGTCCGCCGCGTGGTCCTCTGCCGGCGCGCCCTGCTACCTGCGCCAACAGCTGGAAAGTGCGCTCGGGACCAGTGTAATCAGGCAGTCGCAGCGCGAGGTCAGCGTTGACGACGCCCACTAGCGTCACCGCCGGTAAGTCAAGCCCTGTAGCGATCATCTGCGTTCCAATGAGCACGTTGGCTTCGCCTTGTTTGAAGCGCTTGAGGATCTGCTCGTGGCCGCCGCGCCCGCGAGTCGTGTCTTGGTCCCAACGGATCGTACGCGCCGACGGGAAGTGACGGCGCACGGCCTGCTCCAACCGCTGGGTGCCCAGCCCAAGCGGGCGTAAGAGGTCTTGGCTACAGCTTGGACAGTGGCTCTCCGGCGCGGTGGCGTATCCGCACTCGTGGCAGCGCAGCAGTTCCGGTTCGGCATGGACCGTCAGCGGCACCGCGCAGCGCGGGCAGATCAACGCCTCGCCGCAGCTGCGGCAGACCAACCCAGACACGCCGCGCCGATTGAGCAGCAGCATCAGCTGCTCACCTACTTCCAACACCTCTCCGATTGCGTCGGCCAACGCTCGGCTAAAGATCGAGCGGTTTCCTGCCCGCAGCTCCTCGCGCAGGTCCACGATCTCAACCGCAGGGAGTGGTACTGCCTGAGCTAGCGTACTCCTGCCGTCCGAGGCAGTGCTGTGGACGCGCTGTGGCAAGTGCAAATGACGATAGCGGCGGCGTTGGGCGCGCGCCGCCGTGACCAAGTCCGGTGTCGCAGTGCCGAAGATCGCGACCGCGCCGGTTAATCGGCAGTACTCCTCGACGACTTCGCGCACGTGGTAGCGAGGAGCCGAATCCGTCTGCTTATATGTCCACTCATGCTCCTCGTCGACGATGATGAGGCGAAGGTCCGGTTGGGGAGCAAACAACGCGGACCGCGACCCGATCACAACGTCGGCGTGACCAGAGCGAATTCGCTGCCATTGATCGTAGTCTTCACCCAGCGACAGCGCTGAGTGCTGTACGGCGATTCGGCCCGGAAACCGCGCCGCGAACCGCTCAATCGTTTGCGGCGTGAGTGCGATCTCGGGCACCAAGACAATCACACGTTCACCGTGGGCAATGGCATTCTCCGCCGCTGCGAGATAAACCTCTGTCTTGCCGGAACCCGTCACTCCCTGCAGTAGAAACACCACGCTCGATGGGCCCGCACTGACCACACTCGATTCACGCGCGCGCGCTAGTGCGTCAGCAATAGCGCGGTACGCGCAGGCCTGGTCAGCCGTGAGATTCACCTGCTCGACGGGGTGAGTGACTAGATCGGCAAGCGGGTCACGCTCGACGCGCCGTCGGGCGCGGCGGACCAGCCCCACCTCCACCAGCGCACTGATATCAGCTGCTGTGGCGCCGAACTCCGACTTGAGATCGCTTTCTGGAAGCGGCTCGCCTACGAGCGCACGTACTAACGCTACTTGCGCCCGCTCCGCTCGCGTCCGACGCAGTGCCGCGATCAAATGCTGCAGTTCCTCCGCGTCTGCCGTCGTGCGCAGTTCGCTTCCGGCGCGCTTCACGACTGGGTGAGTAGTGAGGAAACCTTCCAGCATGGCGCGACCGCCGACCACGCGGCAGGCCTCGGTGAGTAGAATCGGACCCTCACCTAGTCGCGCCAGCAGATCAGCGGGGCGTGACCGCTTCGATTGCGGCCAATTGCGTACGGCCGCCCGCGCGGCATCCTCACCCACCGCCAGCTCCATCCACGTCTCGACCTTCTCCCGCACACCAGGCGGAGCTAGATCGAAGCGCTGTTCCAGCAACCCTCGGTCCAAGAGCTTGCGCACCATCGCGGACCGCCGCTTTCCCAAACGCTTGGGTAGAGCGTCAACGGCAAGTTCACGCTTTGCCCGTACCGCATCAACGAGAACACGGGCGTCGCCGGACAGCGAGGCGTTAGCTGCGCGCCCCGCCTCCGTAACCCGTAGCCAACGACGGGGCTTGCGTTGGAAACCGGGCGGTAGGAACAACGCGACGCACTTGCTGATAGGAGCCAAATACGCATCTGCAACCCAGCGCGCCAGCGTGGCCTGTGCGGGTGTCAGGAGTCGGTCTCCATCGAGACGCGCTCGGATCTCCCGTGTCTCGGAGACCGCCGGCGTCTCCGTGAGTTGCAATACCACGCCCTGCAATACTTGCCGTCCGAAAGGCACGTAGACGCCGTCGCCAACGCGGATCGCAAGATGGGGCGGAATCGCGTACGAAAATGTGCCGCGATCGGGGCGTCCGGAATAGACCGTGACCTCTGCGAATGGCACGGAGGGCTCCCTCCCTCACGCGAGCCCTATAGGAGCAACAGCCGCTTCGAGTTTAGTAACTGTGAACCGGACGCTTCGCGTAGCGGGGCCGCTGCGGAATCCGGGCGGCTTTCCCAGTTCGATCACGCAGGTAATAGAGCTTGGCCCGTCGCACACGGCCCCGGCGGGTTACTTCGACTCTTTCGATACGCGGTGAGTGATAGAGGAAGGTCCGCTCCACGCCGACCCCATGGGTCACTCGACGAACCGTGAAGTTACTGGAACTCCCCTTCTTTCGGATCCCCAGCACGACTCCTTCGAACACCTGCGTTCGCTCACGGTCACCCTCCACCACCTTGGCGTGCACGCGTACCGTATCGCCTGGTTGAAACCCTTCGATAGCTGGGTTCTTTTCGAGATCGAGAAGGTCACTACGATCCATACGCCTTATCCACCACCGGGTCGAGCTTGGTTGGAGCAGGCACTTATTGTAGATAGGTCCCGTGGCCGAGGCGAGTAGCGACCGCCTCAAATCAGCCATGCCGACCGGCTAAGTCGACTGCTCTAAAGTGGCTCGATCCTCCTCCGTCAGGTCTGCGCGCTCCAGGAGATCCGGCCGGCGAGCCGCCGTACGGCGCAGCCGTTCGGCGCGCCGCCAGCGTGCGATCGCGGCGTGGTCACCACTGAGCAACACCTCCGGCACCGACCAACCCCGGAATTCTCGTGGGCGAGTGTACTGAGGATACTCGAGCAGCCCAGCAGTATGCGACTCTTCATCAAGGGACGCGACGGAGCCGAGCGCTCCCGGCAACAACCGCACAACGGCTTCCACCATGACCAACGCGGGCAGCTCGCCTCCCCCGAGCACGTAGTCACCGATGGAGATCTCGTCATCCGCCAGATACAAGCGCACCCGCTCGTCGAATCCCTCATAGCGGCCACAAAGGAGAATGAGACGATCCGCGTTGCTAAGTTCGCGCGTCAGGGTGTGGTCCAGCAGCCGCCCTTGCGGTGACAGCAGCACAGTGCGTCCCCGCGGCCCGACTTCCGCGCGCAGCTGCTCGACGCAGCGAAAGAGGGGCTCTGGCCGCATAACCATGCCCGCGCCGCCCCCGTACGGAGCATCATCAACGCTCCGATGCCGATCCTCGGTCCAAGCACGCAAGTCATGAACTTCAATTTCGACGATGCCCTCCGTGCGCGCGCGCGCCACAATGCTCGTTTCAAGCGGCGCCCGGACCATTTCTGGGAAAATCGTGACAATATCGATGCGCATATTCTCGCTACACCAACTCAAGCTGGATGATCGTCGGAGGTGCCGCGGATCAAGTCCACGGCGTGCGGAAGCAGTTCAACGAGCGGCGCGAGACTCTCGCGGACACCCTTCTCGGACCCGGGCAAATTCACGATCAGCGTGCGCCCTGCCACGCCAGCGATGCCGCGGCTGAGGGCCGCGTAGGGCGTCTGCTTTCGTCCTTCTCCTCGCATTAACTCTGCCACTCCTGGGATTTCCCGCTCGATGACGGAGCGGGTTGCCTCCGGGGTGACATCGCGTGGCGCGAGTCCGGTACCGCCGGTAGTAACGATCAGGTCGACTCTTCCCGCAGCCACCCAGTCGCGGAGCGTGGACTCAATGCGATCACGGTCGTCCGGAACGATCGCTTTTTCCACGATCTGAGGTCCCAACGGTACCAGTAGCTCAGCAATCGCCACACCGGACTTATCTTCGTACTCCCCTCGGCTAGCTCGATCGCTCAAGGTCAGGATCCCCACGCGAATGGAGTCTGCCATCTGGGAAACCTCCTTGGAATACACCAGCGCCCCTCGCGCGCAAGGGAATTTAAGCGTGGACGGGAATTTTTACCGAAGGATCTTGACAGCTCTTGTTGACAGCACAGGTGAGTAATGGGAAACTTTGGCGCGACATGGGGAAAAATGGGGAAATCGGATAAGGCCCCTCACTGGAGAACAGCTCCACTTCCCCTCGGGAATGAAATGGATGATGGCCCCTCGTTATGGCTTTTCGCGGCAATTACGAACACTCTCTAGACAACGGCGGGCGCGTCGCTATCCCCGCCCGCTTTCGGGATGCGTTTGCGGACGGGGGCGTCCTGATCTCAGGCCCCGACGGCTGCCTCGAACTTTATACCGTCGCAGATTTCGATACCACGGCCCGCGAACTCTCCACGGAGAGTGCCCAACAGCATCGGGGCCGGCGCGTGCGCCGTGCCATATATGCCATGTCTTACGACGTCGAAATCGACCGACAGGGCCGCATCCTCGTCCCGCAAACGATGCGGAACCGTGCTGGCCTGGAAGGCTCAGTAGTCCTAGCCGGGCGTGGAGAGTGCCTGGAAATTTGGAGTGCGGAGGGCTGGAGGCAGGAACAAGCAACGGTCGAGAGCGAACACGCCGCCATCCTGGAAGCTCAAGGGGCCATAGGATGACCGCTCCTGGCACTCACATCCCCGTTATGGTGCAAGAACTCGTGGACCTGCTGCGGGTGCGCCCCGGGGGTCGCTACATCGACTGCACCGTCGGTACTGGCGGCCACGCCACCGCGATTCTCGAAGCCGGCGCGCCGGACTGCCGTCTTCTCGGCATCGACGCAGATCCCCAGGCGATCGAGCTTGCACGCGAGCAGTTGGCACCGTTCGGTGAGCGGGTCACCCTAGTCGAGAGTTATTCCAGTGCGATCGCCCAAGTCGCCGCCGATCAACACTTCGTCCCCACAGACGGGTTGATCTGTGACCTGGGCGTTTCGAGCATACAGTTGGATCGACCCGAGCGTGGGTTTTCCTTTCGGGCCGCAGGCCCGTTGGACATGCGCTTCGGGCCGTCGGCGAACCATACGGCCGCCGACATCATCAATTCGGAGTCACAGGAGGAGTTGACCCGCATTCTCTATGAGTACGGCGATGAGCGTCGCTCACGGCGCATCGCCCGTCGCATTGTGGAGAAGCGTCCTTTCAGCTCCACCACTCAACTCGCCAAAGCCGTCGAGCAGGCCGCGGGAGGGGGCCGCCAATCCAGTAGAAGTAGTAGAGTTCACCCCGCCACCAAAACCTTCCTGGCCCTCCGCATTGCGGTCAATCAGGAGCTTCAGCACCTGAAGACCGTGCTCGCCGAAGCCCGCGGCCTGCTCGGCTTTGGATCACGCTTCGCCGTGATCAGTTTTCATTCCTTGGAGGATCGCGTTGTCAAGCGCTTCCTCCAGAACGCGTCGCGCGGCGAGATGCCGACGTTTCGCCTGCTCACTCGCAAGGTGGTTCGTCCGAGTCTCGAGGAGGTGCGTCGCAATCCGCGGAGTCGCAGCGCTCGACTGCGTGTGGCTGAGGCGATCTAACGATGCGTCGCAGCCCCGCGCTCTCCGCGCCTGCTGCGGGGGAGGCAGCGCTACGCGTCCGCCCTATCCACGGCTTCCGCTTCCCTGTCTGGGTCTGGGTCGCCGCTGCCGGCCTTACGCTGGCGGCGGTGATTCCAATCCTGCAAGCCAGTAGCGCCACCAGTACCAGCGCCGAACTCCAGGCCTTGGAAAGTGAACGAGCTGCACTGCAGGCCGAGGTGCGATTGATCGCGTCGCAAGTCGGCGAGCTCGCATCCCTGCAACGCGTCGAGGACGCCGCACGAGAGCGGCTTCGCCTCACTCCGGCAGAACCCACCACAGTGCTCCATGTCGAGCCGCCGCCGCCGCCGCGCGTGCTTCCGCGACGACTGCTTCCCTCCGAGGACAGCACTTTCGAGACCAGGCTCAGTTGGTGGCAACAAGCGGTGAATTTAATCGTGTTCGACTAAGCGCGCCCTGGTGCTGGTCTGCGGTCGGGGCGTGAGCGCGGGGGAGACACGCGATGAGCGGCGATGCCGACCCAAGCAGATGGCGCCTGCGTCTGATGGCGCTCGTTCTCGTTGGGCTGGCAACTGTCTTAGTGTTGCGCCTCGCACAAGTTCAGATCGTGGACCACGAGCGTTACGCGGCGGCGGCGCGCGAGAACCATCTCTCGAAGCAGACCGTGCAGGGTCCGCGTGGCGCGATCCTGGACCGCAACGGACTCCCTTTCGTTACTGGTGTCGAAACCTTCGACATCCACATCGACCGTCAGGCCTGGGAACTGGATTCCACGAATGAACGTCTAGCAGTCGAGCGGCTGGCGGTGTTACTCGGGGTCAGCCCAGAACAAGTGCGGACCATCGCGGACGCAGGTCCCGAGCGCAATGCATTACTAGCGACCCACGTCCCGTACGTCCTCGGCGAGGCAATCATCTCGGAGGGGCTTCCCGGTGTGAAGATCACGCCTTCAGGAGTTCGACGCTACTCCGAGGGGAGCCTAGCCAGTCAACTGCTCGGATTCGTCGGCCGTGATGGCGAAGGCCTCTCCGGCGTCGAATTCGAATTCGAATCCCTCCTACGCGGCGACCCCGGATCGGTGGTCGTCGAGCGCGACGGTGCCGGCAATCCGATCCCGTTCGGGCAGCGCACCGTGAAACCTCCCGCACCCGGTGCGGATATCGTCCTCACCATTGACCGCAACCTGCAACGCCTCGCTGAAGCGGAGTTAGAGCGCGCGCTGGAAGACACCGGTGCACGAGGCGGCACGATCCTCATCATGGATCCACACACGGGTGACCTTTTGGCCGTCGCATCCGCGCCGAGTTTCGACGTGAGCACTCTCGATCTCAACGACCCCAACCTCGATCCATCGCTGTTCCGAAACCGTGTCGCGACAGACATCTACGAACCAGGATCTGTCTTCAAGGTGGTCACGATGGCGGGTGCGATCGACGCGCGGGTTGTCACGCCCACCACCACTTTCAATGATACGGGTGCGATCGCGATTGGGACCCGCACGATCCGCAATTTCGACCTCTCTTTCCACGGCCGCCAAACGATGACCCAGGTCCTGCAGCGCTCACTCAACACCGGCTCCACCTGGGTCGCACAGCAGCTTGGACCGACCCTCTTCTACGACTACGTGCATCGCTTCGGTTTCGGGGAAGCCACTAGCTCCGGCTTCTCCAGCGAAGCGACGGGGCTGCTCAAGGAGCCCGGAAACCTGTTCTGGTCGGAGGTTGATTTAGCCACGAACTCCTTCGGTCAGGGAATCTCCGTCACCCCGTTGCAGATCGTGCGTGCCTACTCCGCAATCGCCAACGGCGGTCGACTCGTACAGCCGCGGATCGTACGAGCGCTCATCACGGAAGACGGCGTGAGCGAGTTCGCACCTCGCT
Source organism: Dehalococcoidia bacterium (assembly GCA_965220315.1). Taxonomy (GTDB): domain Bacteria; phylum Chloroflexota; class Dehalococcoidia; order Bin125; family Bin125; genus JAPOXK01. Next base: position 638,068 of record CBDCPP010000001.1, on the reverse strand, counting down.
GGGGACATCGGGTCATCAGTGAAGAAAGCGCCAGGACGATGCGTTTCATGATGCAGGCCGTCGTCGACGGCGTACTCGGTCACCCAGCGCAAGCTATCGGTTGGCCCATCGCAGGCAAATCCGGCACATCCGACGTGGTCGAAAACGGCAAGTACATCGAGGGAGAAGCGATCGCCTCGTTCGCCGGCTTCGCGCCCGCAGACGATCCGCGCGTAGTGCTGCTGGTCAAGCTCGACCGCCCCCAAGGGGAGATCTTCGGCGGGGTCGTCGCTGCACCCGTCTTCTCGCGCCTCATGTCACAGGTACTCCCCTACCTAGGTGTACCGCCTAGCTCCTACGTCGCTGAGCCCGCGATCTTCGACCCGCCCCCCGATATCAGGATCGGCGTCTTAGACCCGGGTACCGAGCCTTTCGACAACGGATCGGAGGAGTATGACACGGGGGATAGCGAGGGAGATCCTGCGCTCGATCAGCCTCCAGGGGATCAGCCCCCAGACGAGACGCCGAGCGGCGGGGGCCCTCTAGAGGACGCGGACGGCGCCGCTGATTCCACCGAACAACCTGCCGTTGGTGCCGGCAGCGAGACCGGCACCAACGGAACGATCGAGCTACCGGAACCCGCGCCCGTCTCCACCGACTCCCCATTGGTCGCCGCTCCAGACGGAGCATCCGAACCGTGATGCCTGTACAGCGACAGGAGGCAGCGTGATCAGTCCACAGCAGTTGGCGTCGTTGTTGGGGCCGCTGCTTCTGAACTCCCACAATGAGTACTCGCGAACTCCTTTCTGCGACGCCGTCGTGGACTCGCGTCGCGCACGCCCCGATGCGCTCTTCATCGCTCTGCGCGGAGAGCACACGGACGGACACTACTTCGTAGGTGACGCGATGGACCGAGGTGCCACCGGCCTGCTCTGCCGTTTCGTCGCGGACTCCCTACCCGCTTCGGATCGCCGCGACGATGTGACGCTCTTCCAAGTCGAAGACCCGCTCGCTGCTCTCCAGGCAGCAGCCAAACAATGGCGGGAGCAGCATGCAGTGCGCGTTGTAAGCCTGACGGGAAGCGTAGGCAAGACCACAACGCGTGAAGCGGTCGCCCAGATGCTCGCTCGGCGCGCGCCCACACTGGAAAGCCCATTTAATTACAACAGTGAGATCGGTCTACCGCTCTCCCTCTTACGACTCGAGCCGCAGCACACCTGGGCCGTGCTTGAAATGGGACCCTACGATCTGCGCGAGATCTCGCTGCTCTGCGAAATCGCGCAGCCGGAGATCGGCATTGTCACGAATGTCGGGCCAACACACCTCGAACGCTTCGGTTCGATCGAAGCGATCGAGGAAGCAAAGGGCATATTGCCCGCCTCGCTGCCCGCAGACGGCTTGGCAGTTCTTAACGCCGACGACCCCCGCACGTTGTGTATGCGCAACCGGACCTCTGCCCGCGTTCTTACTTTTGGGCGCACGATGCAGGCTGATGTTCGCGCGACCGATGAAGCGTCGCAGGGTCTCGACGGCATTAGCTTCACGCTTAACTTCGAGGGCCAGTCCGCAGCCGTGCGGACCTCGCTCGTCGGCATCCATCACGTCATGACCGCGCTCGCCGCCGCCGCAGTCGCTCTCGGCGCCGGGTGGACCCTAGCCGAAACCGCCGAGGCACTTTCAATGCTGCATGCTGGCCAGCGCCTGAAACCGCGCCGCTCCTACTCCGGCGCACTCATCTTGGACGACACCTACAATGCGGCACCCCTATCGGTGCAGGCGGCACTGGATCTCCTAGCCGAACTACCCGGGCAGCGCATCGCGGTACTGGGTGACATGCTGGAGCTGGGGAGCGAAGAAACGGCCGGCCATCGCGCGGTGGGCGCGTACGCTGTTGGACGCTGCGACCGTCTTGTCGCAATCGGCGAGCTAGGCAAGATCACCGCCGACGCCGCCTGGGATGCCGGCCACCGGCAGATCCAGTGGTTCGAAGACAAGGAACCAGCGACCCAACTCCTCCGTCAGGAGTTGGGTGCGGACGACATTGTCTTGATCAAAGCCTCGCATGCCCAAGAACTCGAAACAGTCGTTGAGGCCCTGATCACACCATGACCTCCATCTCACTCGCCACGACCGGCGCCGCGTTCTTTCTCGCGATCGTGATCGGCTACCCGTTGATCCAGTGGCTCAAGGCGCGCCAGCTCGGAAAGGCAATCAGCTTAGAAGGGCCGCAGACGCATCTTGTGAAGGAAGGCACCCCAACCATGGGTGGCCTCATGATCTTCGGCAGCATCGTTATCGTCACACTCGCGACGAACGTGGTTGGGCGTGAGTCGATCCTGCTGCCATTGGTTGGCATCGTCGTGCTTGGCTTGATCGGCCTCTTCGACGATCTAGGCACGATCGTCGGCCGGATCCAGCGCGTACTTAGTTGGAGAATCAAGATCGCGCTGTTGACCACGTTCAGCCTTTCAGCGGCCTTCGTTCTCTTCTACGCACTCGACGTTGAAAGCGTGAACATTCCCTGGGCCGGCAGCTATACATTGGGCCCCGCTTACATCGCCATCGCGGCCCTCATCATTCTCGCCACAACGACATCAGTTGCCGTCAGTGACGGCCTGGACTCACTGACCGGGGGCACTTTAGCTATCGCGTTTGCCGCGTTCGGCGTGATCGCAGTCGCGCAGGAGCAAGATTTCCTCGTGCGCTTCAGCTTCACGACTCTCGGTGCGCTGGCCGGCTTCCTTTGGTATAACGCCCATCCTGCACAGATCTTCATGGGCGACACTGGCGCGCTCGCGCTCGGCGGCGCGCTCGCGCTTGTCGCGCTTATGACAGGCCATTGGTTACTCCTGCCTGTGATTGGCATCGTCTTTGTGATCGAAGCACTGAGCGACATCATTCAAATCGGATATTTCAAGTGGAGCGGTGGCAAGCGTGTATTCCGTATGGCTCCGATCCACAACCACTTCGAACTGTTGGGCTGGTCGGAGCCGCAGATCGTCACTCGCTTTTGGATCATCGGGATAGCCGGGGCCGTATTAGGAATCGCCTTAGCCCTACAGGTATGAGCAGATGAGAATCGGGAACGCTAAGCAACCGCGCATTGAGCCCACAAGCTTCGCAGGGCTGTGCGTGGGAGTCGTGGGGCTCGGCATCGAAGGCCAAGACGCCGTGCGCTTCCTGAAAAGCGAAGGGGCCGCCGCGATCACTGTCTTTGAACGTCGCTCGTTCGACGAGTTACAGAACGAGCAAGCCGCGCTCGCTGATGATCAGATCGGGCTACTGCCGGATACACCCGAAGCGCTGGACACACAGCATCTCGACGCCCTCGTCGTGAGTCAGGGCATCTTGGATAGCCATCCACTCGTTGCGTCCGCTCACACGCAAGGTCTGCCCATCAGCGCAACGATGCGCTTATTCCTGCAGCGTTGTCCCACGCCGGTGATCGGCATCACGGGAAGTGCTGGTAAAACCACCACCACCACCCTAGTTCATCGGATCTTGCAGGCAACAGGCATGACGGTCATCGCGGGCGGTAACATCGGCACGGGCGTCTTGGAACAACTCCCTTCGATCGACCGCGACACCGTGGTTGTTCTCGAGATCAGCCATACGCAGCTCCTCCGGACCGACCGCAGTCCCCACCTCGCAGCTGTGCTGAACATCGCACCCAACCATCTCGATCAATTCGGTTGGACGGACTATGTGGACCTCAAGCGCAAACTCGTGCGCCACCAGACCCCGGATGACATCGTTGTACTCCCCACCGATAACGCGGCGGCGGCACTAGCGCAGGACACCCCCGCCCAGTGCTACGCGTTCGGGAGGGGCGGTGGCAAGCGCGGCGCCTTCGTCGAAGGTGACCGGATCGTCTGGCGCGATGGCTCTCACACGCGTGAGATTGCTCCCGTCTCAGCCATCGCTCTCCGCGGCGCCCATAACGTCCAGAACGTCCTTGCAGCAGTCGCTATCGTCGGCGCTTGGGGTGCACCACTCGACGCGGCAGCATCTGTCATTGCCGCTTTCCGGGGCGTCCCACAGCGCTTGGAAGAGATCGCGACGATTGACGCCGTCCTCTACGTCAATGACTCCATTGCTACGACGCCCGAACGTACGCTCGCCGCACTGCGCTCTTTCGACGCGCCGATCGTGCTGCTGCTAGGCGGTCGCGACAAGCAGCTTCCGCTAGAAGAATTGGCGACGGAAGTGCGCAGTCGCGCGCGGGCGGTGATTGGCTTCGGCGAGGCTGGCCCAGGCTTCATCGCATCGCTAGCGGCCGATACAGCCACACTAGAAACCCGCGTCGTCGAGACTCTGCCCCAGGCTGTGCAGGCAGCATACGAACTCGCACAGCCGGGTGATGTCGTCTTGCTCTCGCCCGCAGGTGCATCGTTCGATGCTTACCCCAACTTCGCAGCGCGCGGACGGCACTTTGTGGACCTCCTGCGGACGCTAGAAGCCGAAGACGCGAGAAAGTCACGATGACACAGGCTAATCTGGCGATTCGACAAGCCCGCTTCGCTAGCGAAGCGGGGCAGCGCGACGCTAACTCGCCTGACTGGTTGCTCATTGGCGCCGTGATCGCGCTAACCGTGATCGGTCTGGTATTTGTCTTCAGCGCGTCTGTTGCCGTGGGGCAGCAGCTGTTTGGCGACCCACGCTACTTCGCTATTCGCCAGCTGGCCGGCGCTGTGGTGGGCCTGATCGTGTTCGTCGCCCTTGCCCGCTTCGACTACCGGCGACTCCGCGCGTGGAGCCCTATCATCCTGATCATCGCGATCGTCGCACTGGTCGCCGTACTTCTGCCTGGGATCGGCGTCGAGCAGAACGGCGCGCGCCGCTGGATACAGATTGGATCGCTGCCGCCCGTACAGCCGTCCGAATTCGCAAAGCTCGCCGTAGCGATCTATGTAGCAGCCTGGTTAGCTTCACGCGGCCCCGCGATCCGTCACGTCACCCTGGGTGTCGTTCCCTTTTCTGTGATGGTCGGACTCTTTGGATTTCTCATCATGGCGGAGCCAGATTTAGGCACCGCGCTGGTTATCGTGATAGTCGCAGGAGCAATGTTCTTCATTGCCGGTGCGGCATTGCGCCATACCCTGGCGTTGACCGTCGTCGGTGGAGGTGTCCTGTTCGGGATCATCGCTATCGCTGGCTACGGCCTCGAGCGGTTCACGTCATTCGTCGCTGCCGAGTCCGACCCGCAAGCTTCTGGCTTTCAGACGCTGCAGCTTCTAATCGCGCTTGGCAGCGGCGGGCCAACCGGCGTCGGTATCGGCGAAAGCCGTCAGAAGTTCCTCTACGTCCCGTCCGCTCACACGGATGGTATCTTCGCCATCATCGGGGAAGAAGCAGGGTTCGCCGGCGCGCTATTGGTCATGTGCTTGGTCGGTTTCCTGGTCTATCGCGGCGCACGCATCGCCGCGCGCACCAGTGACCCGTTCGGAATGCTGCTTGCAACGGGAATCGTAACTTGGATCGCCGTGCAAGCCTTCTTCAACATTGGTGGCGTCACGCGCACCATTCCCCTCACAGGAATCCCTCTGCCTTTCATCTCCTTTGGAAGTTCGGCGCTGATCGCAACGCTGGCGGCGGCAGGGGTGCTAGTCAGCATTTCGCGTTTTGCCAGGCAAGATGAAGGACCTGCATGGCTTCAGCGCCGCCAAGAGAACCAAAAGCGCACAAGTTTGGAGCGCTCGTTATGAGGCTCGTTATCGGTGGCGGCGGCAGTGGCGGTCATATCTTTCCAGGACTCGCGGTGGCGGGAGCGCTGCGTAGCCTGCTACGCGAGGAACTTGAACTCATGTACGTGGGACGCGCAGCGGGTGTCGAAGCCACGATCACTACCGATGCTAGGGTCCCGTTCGCCGCCGTATCCGCACGGGCACTCCGCGGCCGGCATGTGCTTAGCCAAGCCTGGTCGACGCTAGTACTAGCGTACGGTGTCGTCCAAGCGCTCCTCGTCCTGCGCCGCTTCCACCCCGATGTCGTCTTCGTTACGGGCGGTTACGTCAGCATCCCCGTGGGGATTGCCGCCTGGCTCTTGCAATATCCGCTCGTTGTCTTCCTCCCAGATATTGAGCCTGGCTGGGCCGTGCGTATACTGGCGCGTCTCGCTACCACCGTCTGCGTCACCCACTCCACCTCTATCGACGCATTGCCCGTCCGGAAGACGGTCGCCACGGGCTACCCTCTTCGCGCCGTCTTCCGAGAGCTAGACCGGCCTATGGCCCGCGCGCGTTTCCAGTTGAACGGCTCGCCCACGCTATTGGTTACGGCTGCCGTTCAGGGATCGCGCACCATCAATGACGCTATCAGCGCACAGTTAGACAAGGTTTTAGAAGCCGCCCACGTGATTCACGTCACCGGCCCGCGCGACGAGGCGCGCCTGTGCGCGCGCCGCGACGCACTACCTGCGACTCTGCGCACGCGTTATCACGTCTTCGGCTATCTCGGTGATGATCTTCCCGTGGCCATGGTCGCGGCCGACCTCGCCATCGCACGCTCTGGCGCATCAGTCCTAGGTGAATTCCCCGCAGCCGGGTTGCCGGCGGTGTTAGTGCCGCTCCCGGAAGCTGGCGCGCACCAGCGTCGCAACGCCGCGATTTTAGAGGATGTAGGCGCGGCGATCGTCCTGGATGACGCGGATGTCGCAGCGGAACTCCTCCCTACCACCCTTTCCATACTGCAAGACGAAGACCGCCTTACCGCAATGCGGCAAGCGGCACACGATCGCGCACGATCCGACGCCGCAGAACGGATCGCAGAGGTACTCTGGGAGGCCCGACGGTGAGCACCCCTACCGCGCACTTCATCGGCATCGGCGGCATACATATGAGCGGGCTGGCGCGCATTCTCTTGGATGAAGGTTGGACCGTCAGTGGTTCCGATCTTGTCGCCAACCACCTCACCGACGAACTTGCCGCCCGCGGCGCCACGGTCATCATTGGGCACACAGCGGCCAATGTCTGCGGCGCCGACCTGGTAATCCGCACAGCAGCCGTAAAGGATGAGAACGCTGAGGTTACCGCAGCCCGCGCGGCCGGAACCGAGTTGCTGACGCGGGCGCAGATGGTAAGCCGCATCGCCCAGGATCGCTCGACCCTGACAGTCGCGGGCACCCATGGCAAGACCACCACCGCGACTATGCTGACTCTCATCCTGCGCGAAGCCGGCCTGGACCCGACCTACGTACTCGGCGGTGAGTACATTGGACTAGCGAGCCAAGCCGCGCGCGGTCGCGGGTCCCAGGCCGTCATTGAGGCCGATGAGTACGCTCACGCCTTCCATGAGTACACACCGACGATCGCAGTCTTGACTAACGTCGAGCGGGATCACTTGGACTACTATCGAGACGACGCGGCGCTCCACGAGGCGTTTATCGGATACGGGCGCACGATTGAAAAGCAGGGCACGCTCATCATTGGGGCGGACAGTCCCACAGCCTTGACCATTGCCCAGCAGCTCGCGGCGGAGCGGCCTGACATCACCGTCGAAACCTTCGGCACAAACGCCGACTCGACGTGGCGTGCGGTCGACGTGCACGAAAGCGTCAGCGCTTCACACTTTTCTGTGCACCGCGGGGACGCCGCGCTTGGGACGATCGAGCTGATAGTCCCCGGTTTCTTCAACGTGCGCAACGCCCTCGCGGCTACGGCCGCGAGCCTCCATGGCGGTGCATCCTTCGAAGCCTCACAGCAAGCTCTCGTGGCCTTCCGCGGCGTCCGTCGCCGCTTTGAACAGACGGGTGAATCTACCGGTGTCACATTGATAGACGACTACGCTCACCATCCGTCGGAGATCGCGGAGACCGTAAAAGCAGCACGGCGGCGCTTCCCCAACCGACGGCTTGTAGTCCTGTTCCAACCGCACACCTACAGCCGCTCCGCCTACCTCCAAGAGGGCTTTACGCATTGCTTCGCGGGCGTCGACCTCCTCTTCTTCACGGACACCTACGCTGCGCGCGAAGACGCGAGCGCCGGTCTAGACGCCGAAGCGTTAGCACAATCGATCGCCGCTCCTGTGGCGCGCTACACGGGCGATCTGGAGACCACTGTGATGGCTATCTGCGCCGAGCTGCGGCCTGGCGACATCTGTTTCACGATGGGCGCCGGGGACGTAGATACAGCCGGCCCACACATCCTGGAACGGCTGGACCAACGATGACGCTGCGCCAGCATCTTGAAGCGATCGCGGAAGTCCACGCCGATGAGCCGATGGCGCGGCACACCACTTTCGGCATCGGCGGGCCCACAGACTTTTACGCCATCGCTACGACTCGCGCGCAGTTGAGGGACCTCACACGCACCGCCCGTGCCGCCGCCGTGCCGGTCTTCGTGCTGGGCTCCGGCTCCAACCTCATCGTAGGCGACAGCGGGATCCGAGGCATCGTCATCGAGAATCGCGCGACTGCCGTCGCCGAGCCACGGAGCATCGACTCTGGGATCCGGTTAGATGCCGAATCGGGTACCTCGCTTGCCAGGCTCGCACGCAGCACGGCCGACCAGTCACTCACCGGATTGGAGTGGGCTGCCGGCATCCCCGGCAGCCTCGGCGGCGCAGTCGTATACAACGCCGGCGCCTACGGCGGGTGTCTGGCGGATGTACTCACCAGCATTGACGTGCTCGAGCCCGACGGTCGCGAGACGACGATCCTCGCCGAAGAGCTCGGCTTGGAGTATCGATCAAGCGCATTCACACGAGGGCTGTTGGTCGACCGCGTCATTCTCGGTGTCGAGTTCCATCTGGAAGAGGGCAACCACGACGCGGCACGCGCGCGCATCGAACAACTCGAAGCGAAGCGAAGGAATACGCAGCCCCGCGGGCGTAACGCTGGCTCGATCTTCAAAAATCCGTCACCACATCCCGCATGGTGGCTCATCGACAAAGTGGGGTTGCGCGGTCATCGGATCGGGGACGCCAGCATCAGTGGAAAACATACCAACTGGATTATTAACCAGGGATCCGCCCAGGCCGCTGACGTGCACGCTCTGATGCGGCTGGCTGGTAAGCGCGTGCTCGACACGTTCGGGATCGAGCTACACGCCGAGGTAGCACTGGTCGGAGAGGGCTTCGCGTGAGCGCTACAGAAGTCATTACTCCCACGGTAGGTGTGATCTTCGGGGGCGCTTCCTCCGAGCACTCAATCTCAGTGCGGTCCGCGCGCGCCGTACTCGCAGCCTTAGACGAGACTCGCTTTGAATCACTCTGCTTCGGCGTCACACGGCAAGGCACCTGGCTCCAGCCCGCCGAGACTGAGGCGCAGATCGCCGCAATGGATGCCGGAGCGCGGGAAGAAGTCAGCGGCACAGCTGGCTCCGGCCTGCTCACCCGACCGCAGGTGTTGGAAGCTCTTACCGAGTGCAACATCGTCTTCCCGCTAATCCACGGGCGCCACGGCGAAGACGGCATCATTCAGGGATTGCTGGAACTCGCAGGCCTGCCCTACGTAGGCGCGGGCGTCGCCGCTTCAGCAATCGCGATGGACAAGACGATCACGAAGCGCCTCTTCCATGAAGCTGGCCTCCCCACACTCCCCTGCCGGGTTTTAACTTGGCACAACTGGCGCGCCAGCCCTACCGCCGCCGTACGCGCTGCCGCGCAGCTCTCCTACCCAGTGTTCGTGAAGCCAGCCCAAGGTGGAAGCAGCATCGCCACGACCAAGGTCCACCGCGCTGACGATCTCGACCGCGCCGTCGCAAACGCCTTCCGCATCGACAGTCGCATCCTGCTTGAGCAAGCGATCGATGCGCGAGAGATCGAGTGCGCCATACTCGGCAACGCCGACGCTACCGCGTCGCCACTAGGCGAAATCCGTTACCAGCGCGAGTTCTATGACTATGTCGCCAAATACGAAGACCGACAGACCAAGCTCGTGGTCCCAGCCCACCTGCCGACTGCCCTCAGCGACAAGATCCGATCGATGGCACTGGACGCCTACCGCGCCATCAACTGCGCTGGTATGGGACGCGTGGACTTCCTGGTCGAAAAGAACGACACAATCTGGCTGAGTGAAATTAACACCATCCCCGGCTTCACGAGTGTGAGCATGTTCCCCCGCCTCTGGGAAGAGGCAGGAGTTCCTTTCCCAGAACTCGTATCCCAATTGGTGGAGTTGGCATTGGAACAGCATGCAGAGCGGAGCCACCGTGCCGCGTACGAATGAGAAGTCCGGCAGTAATGATCGTCGGCTTCCCACTGCACGGGATTACGTCGACGCGCCTATGCCTATCCCCGATCTCCCGCCAACCGGCGCTCCTTGGCGCCCTCGCTGGCGCACCGTCATCATCGGATTGCTTGCTGTGAGCCTCATCGTCGGGGCCGTGGCGGTCCTCAATTCTCCCCTCATGAAAATCCGCTCCGTCACCGTGGAAGGGACGCGGCAGCTTGCTCCAGAAGCGGTCATTCAGATCGCAAGCGTCCGGGGGGACCACTTCCTCCTTGCCGATCTCCGCCGCGCCGAAGCCAATCTCCTCGAGCTCCCTCTCGTGAAAGAGGCATCAATCAGCCGGACCTGGCCTAACCAGATCCGGATCGGGATCACGGAGCGCACACCCTGGGCGGCCTGGCAAATGGGCGACACGGTCTATGCCATCGACGCAGAAGGCGTCGTCCTTGAAGGGTTCGATCCTCCCGTAAGCGGCGCGGTAGTCCGTCAAACCTCAGCGTTGCCCGAAGTAAAGAATGGGACGACGGTAGATCTCGATGCGATCGCCATTATTCGGCTCATTGAAGCGAACGGACCACCGGAGCAGGGTCCCGCGATTATTGGATACGAGTGGTCGCTCCGAAAGGGGCTAACGGTGGTCACCGAACACGGGCACATCACGTTCGGCGGCAGCGATGGTTTTGACTTCAAGTTCCAGGTGTGGGAGCAATTAGAGACCGAAGCGTGGCAGCGCGGGGAGCCTTTGATCCTCGCCGATCTGCGCTTTGGCTCGCGGCCCGCAGTCGAGATCGGCTTGGGGTTGGAACGCACGCCGCAAAGTGGAGAATCGTAAGCTCAGATGGCTACTCCTAGCGCCTTCGCAGTGATCGATATCGGCAGTACGAAGACCGTAACAGTGGTTGGCGATACCAGTGACAGCGGCCTGCTGCGCGTGCTTGGGGTTGGAACGACACGCTCGGAGGGTATCGAGAAAGGCCAAATAAGCCATATCGCGAAGGCGGTTGAGGCGATTCAAGTGTCGGTGGAACAAGCCGAGCGCATGAGTGGCACCCGGATCGTCTCCGCCTCGGTCGGAATCGCAGGCACTCACTTAGCCAGCCTCAACAACCGCGGCATCGTCGCGATCCCGGACCCCAGCCAGCCGATCACCGCCGCCGATGTGCAGCGCGTCATCGACGCCGCACGGATGGTAAGCCTCAAAAGCAACCGCCAGATGCTGCACGCCCTGCCCCGTTATTTCGTCGTCGACGGGCAAGATCGAGTCGCGGATCCAGTCGGGATGCATGGACAACGCCTTGATGTCGAGATGCACATCGTGACCTGTGGCGTGAACCCATTGCAAAACGCGATCAAATGTGTCGAAGAGGCGGGCCTCCACGTTGATTCAGTCATCGCCAATCCCGTGGCGATCGCCGACGTACTGATCCGTCCCGAGGAGATCAGCGAGGGCGTAGCTCTCGTCGACATTGGGGGCGGCACCACTGACGTCGCCGTTTTCCTCGATGGCGCACTCATCCACACCAGCAGCCTCCCGGTCGGCGGCACGAACATCACTCGTGATGTAGTCGTCGGGCTGCGCTGTCCGCAAGATGTCGCCGAGGAAGTCAAGCTCGCACACGCTCAAGCGCTGCCGACGGAAAGGGCGACGGAAGCGATCATCTCGCTCGACGCATTCGGGTACGAGAAGGAGCGCAGTGTCTCTCAACGTCTGCTGGGAAAGATCGTGCAGGCACGCGTCGAGGAGATCCTCTCGATGGTAATGGTGGAAGTGAAGCGCGCAGGGCAAACGGACTTGATCTCGGCGGGGCTGGTGATCACTGGTGGTACCGCCGAACTGGAAGGAATTACCGAGCTAGCCGAGCGCTTGTCGGGCATGCCCGCTCGCCTCGGCCGAATAGAGGAGGTGTACGGACTAACGGATGACGTATCGGCACCGGCATATGCGGCCGCGCTGGGACTTTTGCGGTGGGCATCGAAGGATCAGGCGATGGCCACCGGACCGGTCAGCCTACGCATGCCGCCCACAGCTGGCCTCGGCGATCTGCTAAAGCGCATCGGGCGCTTGGGAAGGATATTCCTCCCGCAATAACTCAGGAAGTCGTCCGCTGGGAAGAAGCGGATTTCGCTTCGTGCTTGAACTCTCGACAAATGGTGGCGGGGGTAAGAAAGGACGAAGGATGTATCCAAACAATGAATTGACTGGCCTGCCGCCAATCAAAGTGGTCGGGGTAGGCGGGGGCGGTTGTAATGCGGTCAATCGCATGATTGACCAGAAGATCAACGGCGTGCACTTCCTTGCAGTAAACACCGATGCCCAGCAACTCACCGATAGCCACGCCAGTGAGCGCATGCGCATCGGCGACAAATTGACGCGTGGTCTCGGTGTCGGCGGCGATGCCGAGATTGGAAAGATGGCGGCCGAAGAAAGCCGCTCTGAACTGGTGGAGACACTCAAGGGTATGGACATGGTGCTCATCACCGCCGGCATGGGCGGTGGGACCGGCACCGGTGCCGCGCCCATCGTTGCCGAGGTAGCACACGAGATCGGGGCGCTTACCATCGCGATCGTGACCAAGCCTTTCGCCTTCGAAGGGGCGAAGCGCCGCCAGGTTGCCGCCGCCGGCCTCGAACACCTCGCGGCGCATGCCGACACAGTGATCGCCGTTCCTAACGACCGACTGCTCGCGCTAGCCGGCCCCAAAACGACGGTGAGCGAGTCCTTCCGTATGGCAGACGATGTCCTACGGCACGGCATCGCCGGCATCTCTGACGTCATCACCGTACCGGGCGAGATCAACCTCGACTTCAATGATGTGAAGAAGGTGATGGGCGAAGGAGGGCGTGCTCTGATGGCGACCGGTCGCGGCAGCGGTGAAAATCGCGCTGTCGACGCTGCCAAAGCAGCCATCACGAGTCCGCTCCTTGAGATCGATGTCACGGGGGCCCGAAAGGTCCTTTACAACGTCATCTCCGCTGGCGACCTCGGCCTCAACGAACTCAACATGGCCGCCAAGGTGATCCAGGAAATGGTTGACCCAGAAGCGGAGATCATTTTCGGCACGGCTATCGACTCTTCACTCGATGGGGACGTGCAAATCACGGTGATCGCAACCGGCTTCGATAAGCCACTGCCGCCCCCGGTGGCGGAGGATGGCGAGCGATGGTCATCTGAAATGCTGAGCGAAATGGGCCTCGATGCAGAGGACGTGGAACTCCCCGCGTTCCTGCGGCGCCAGCGTACCTACGCGGTAAGCTCCAGCCGCGCCGCAGGCGAGGCTACGCCCCCGTTCCAGAGCCTCTGATGCACCTCTCCGGGCCATGCGCCCCAGCAGTGAGGCGACGCCGAAAGGCGTCGCCTCACTGCGTGTGGGTGAACTACGTCCATATCACGGGTTGGGGGCATGAATTTTTCCCTAGAAATGTAGGAGTGTTTAAAATCGGGGCCGAGACTGGGCGTGGCCCAGGTCCACTGACGATCCAGTAAATCGCGGCCTCGCGTGACTGCCCGCCTCGCCGAGTCCCCGGCCGCGCCCGTGGAGGAGTTCATGCTGGAACTCGCCGGCCCCGGGGAAGAGGCGTGGCCGTTCTTCCTCGAGTGGGAGCGGCGCGCGGTGCAGCCCTCCACCATGGACGCCCACCTAGCCCCCTGCCTGCGCGACTACGCCTCCCAACGTCCCACCGACGATCACGGTGTGCGGCCGCAGTCGTCTTCGGCGACGATCTTGCCGCCCATCACTTCCTCCGCGTCGCCCAAGAGGAGATCGCCTGCAGCCGCGTCGATCTGCCGTTGCGGGTCTCGCACCGAGTTCGGGCGCGCCACTGACCTCCTTGATGAGTTCCTCGAGCCCCTCGCCGGGATGGTCACCCCCACCTTCCTCCTTGACCGCGCCCGTGAGGCCTTCGCCACTGCTGACGGTAAGTCGTCCGGCTCCATCAAGATCCGTCTCGTCCCGTCGTGAGCGCGGACGTGACGGCCGGGGCGGCGGCACCGAAGCCGCTGGCGCCCGTACGGGCGAGCGAGCGCATCACCACCCTTGACACCATCCGCGGCGTCGCCATCCTCGGCATCCTCACCATGAACGCCGTCTCTTACGGGCTCGAGCCGGCCGCCTACCTGAACATCAGCGCGGGCGGAATCGACACCTGGCTCGACTGGGTCATCGGCGGGGCCGGCGAGATCTTCTTCGACCAGAAGTTCATGGGCCTCTTTTCGATGCTGTTCGGCGCGAGCATCGTGCTCTTCGCCGATCGCGCCGCCGCGCGGGGCCGCCGCGCGAACTGGCTCAGCTTCTGGCGAAACCTGCTCCTCCTTGGCATCGGCGTGCTCCACATGCTCCTCTGGGAGGGAGACATCCTGGTGCTCTACGCGGTCTGTTCGATCTTCTTGGTCGCCCTGCGCAATCGCAACCCGCGCACGCTGCTGGTTCTCGGCGTGGGGATGCTGGTGGGCGCCGCCGCGCTTGCCGTAGCCGTTCAGCAAACAGTTGATGCGAACGGGGCAGTGCTGGGCGACTATTGGCTCCTGGAAGGCTCCCCCTCCGACGGCATGAGCGCATGGTTCGTGGGCGATTTCTTCCTGCGCGGGCTGGGCATGATGCTCATCGGCGTCGCCCTCTACCGCACGGGCGTCATCACGGGCGAGCGCTCTCCCGCCTTCTACCGGCGAGCAGCCCTCTGGGGTTTTGGCATCGGACTTCCGCTCTCGGCGGGCGGGTTCGCCTTCGTCGCCGCCAACGACTTCTCCCCCGAGGTAGCGCTGGCAGGCGCCGCCCCCAACACGCTGGCGACGTTCCCGCTGGCCCTCGCCTACCTCAGCCTCATCACCCTCTGGAACCTGCGTCCCCCAACGGGCCTGCACCGCCGCGTGCGCGCCGCCGGCCGCATGGCGCTAACCAACTACCTGACGCAGACGATCCTGGGCGTGATCGTCCTGCGCGCCCTCTTTGATGCGGACGACCTCAACCGCAGCTGGCTCGCCCTCTTCATCGTCGCCGTGTGGGCGCTGCAGCTGTGGTGGTCGCATGCGTGGCTCGGACGCTATCGCTACGGACCGTTCGAGTGGATCTGGCGGTGGGCGACCTACCGGCGCCTGCAGCCGCTCCGGGGCGGAGCCGTCTGACGCCCCCTCGCGTCCTCGCCCGCGGCTCTGTCATGTTGCAACAGCAGCCTCCACCCGCTCACTGCCCTCTGGCTCGAGAGGAACTCGAACGCTGGACCCCCTCTGAAGGATACCTGCTTCAAGACACACACTCGGATACGTGTGCGTCTCACAGAGCTTGGTCCGGGATTCGTCGAAAGTATCACGGTGCCTGGGACGCTTTCCGGCAAGGTGGGCCGAAGCGTACCGTACTGCGAACTTTCCGCTGGGAGGTCAACCTAGCAGGAAGCCGAAGCCGGTCGGGTGAGACCGGCTAAGCCCCCGGCCCATCGCAAGACCCAGGCCACGGAGATCCGCCGCCCATGCGCACAGACGCCGGCGCAAACGCAGATCGCGCTCAGCCCTGGTGGACCGAAAGCCACTGTTTCCAGGGAGGCAGTCAGGTGACCTCGTTCAGTTTCCCCGTCGCACAGTCGTAGACGAAGCCACGCACATCGTCCTTATTGGGAATGAAGGGGCTTGCCTGGATTCGGGCCATCGACTGCCGCACGTCCCCCTCAAGATCGCCGAACGCCTCCAGCGCGAAGGCCGGCCGTAGCCCCGTGTCGGCCATGATCGCGTCCTTCACGTCGTCGTCGCGGAAGGTCAGCATTCCGCAGTCCGTGTGGTGGATGAGGATGATCGACGTCGTGCCCAGCAGGCGTTGCGAGATCGTCAGTGAGCGGATCGCATCGTCGGTCACCACGCCACCGGCGTTCCGGATGACGTGGGCATCGCCTTCCCCGATCCCCAGCAACCTGTGCGTGTCGAGGCGGGCGTCCATGCACGCCACGACCGCTAGGCGGAGCCCCGGAGGCAGGGGCAAGTCGCCCTTGTCGAATCTCTCCGCATAGCGAGTGTTGTTCCCGAGCAGGTCATCGATAACGGTCATCAAAATCCTCCTTCTGCCGTTTGTCCGGGTTCATCCTTCATCATGTGTCCAGTTTGGTGGAGCGGCTGTGATACGGCATGACGGGCGGAGCCGTGTCTTGTCAGGATTGCCCACTTGTTCTAGTTCGTTTCACGGACAGCACTTCGTGTAGCCCCCTGTCCTCAGCAACATAGCCTCTTGAGGCTGACCGGATGTAATGTACAGTGCAAGATGGACCGGTGAAGCAGAGGTGAGCGTCAGAGAGGGGCCGCTCATCGGTGAATCGCTCTGTCACCCCTTCTTCATTGAAACGTAGTACTCACTGAATCCCATTTTCTCCCAAAAGCGCCTGCCGCCTGGATTCGTCGCCAAGACATTCAGAGATACTTCCCGATTCCCGAATCGCTCGTTTTCAAGCTGCAAATAAGCCGCGTGGCCCAGACCTCGCCCTCTGAAAGGACGGTCAATGAAGAACTGGCGAAGAGAAACTGCCTGCCGGTTCTGATAGTACTCGTGCTTCAGAAGTCTGTACACAGGATAACCAACGGTGGTACCAGCAGAATCAGTGAAGAGAACCAATTCCCACTCATCGCCACCCAGCCAGTCCGCCCTGAGAAGAGATCCGAGGATCGAACAGCGTCTCGCGACGCTTGGAGAGAAGCCGGGCGAAGGGCGCATCCCGCTCAACCAGCTCACTGTCTGGTTTGGCAACTGCATCACGCTGCTACAGCTGGCGCTAAGCGGCAATGCAGCCCTCGTCTGGCGGGGCAGACGGGTGGGACCAGAGCAGCAGCACGTCTCGCCGCACTCCTCTCCTCGCATGCAGCGGCGGTGTGTCACCCCGTCAGCCCACCCCCAGCGCCTTGCTCGTAAGGGTTAACGACTGCGCGCCGCCAAGCGTTGCGGCACACCACTACCATGAATGGATGCGGTGCCCGTACTGCCAGTCGAGTGAAACACGCGTCATCGACTCACGTCCCGCCAACGCCGAGATTCGCCGACGGCGTTCCTGCGAACGGTGCACTCGCCGCTTCACCACATACGAAAAGCTCGCCGAAGTTGAGCCAATGGTTGTGAAGCGGGACGGCCGGCGCGAGTTGTTTCAACGCAAAAAGTTGCGGCTGGGCCTCGGCTTTGCTTGTGCCAAACGCGCGGTGCCGCAGATCGCACTCGATGAGATCGTGGCGATGATCGAACGACGAGTGCGACAGAGTGAGGTCGCAGAAGTTGAGAGTTGGCAGCTGGGTGACTGGGTCGTAGAGCGCCTTATCTCCATCGATCCAGTTGCGGGGTTCCGCTTCGCCGCCGTCTTCCGTCGTCCCACGAATCTCGATGAAATCCGACGGGAACTCGCCGCAGTAGAACAGGTCGCCCGCTCCCCCGCCGCCGCAGCAGAAGAGTGGGACCAGCCGCCGCTACCCGGTCTCGATACGCTCGTCGCCAAGTCTTCGGCCCAGGGGAGTCGTAGGCGTGACCAGGGGACCGCGTAGCTGCCCTCGCATTGTGTCACTCCCTGGGAACAGGTTACCGATGCTGGTGCGGCGCTATCTCCAACGCGATGTTCAGGGTACGCAGGAAAGGAGCTGAAAGGACATGCTCCAGCCGTCGCCGAGAATGTGCCCGTAGATGGGGTCGCCCACGACGACGACTTGTCGTATTTGCCGATTCGATCCAAGGCTTCATGGCATATCGCGGGTCCTTACTGAACTTGTCTGCACCGACGATGACTAGCGCTACTCAAAACCGCACCTCACTTTTCCAACACAACCGCTTGGGAATGGTGCACCACGCAACCACACAAAGAGGCCGCTCAGACAACGCAAACCCAAACACGCGTGGAGTGCCGATCCACTGAGCGTGCAGGCACGGTTAACCGTGATCACCCGCGACCTTTCGTCGTGCATCACTTGTCTGGTTCAAAGAATCACGATGTAATTGATGCATTCAAAGAGACAGTCGCGATCGGCGCGGGTGTCAGCAGGGAGGAGAGCCTATGCCAGCTCGCAAAGGTGCGGCCAAGAAGACCACGCGCAAGAGCGCAGCCAAGAAGACCGCCCCGAAGAGCGCGGCCAAGAAGACCACGCGCAAGAGCGCAGCCAAGAAGACCGCCCCGAAGAGCGCGGCCAAGAAGACCACGCGCAAGAGCGCAGCCAAGAAGACCGCCCCGAAGAGCGCGGCCAAGAAGACCACGCGCAAGAGCGCAGCCAAGAAGACCGCCCCGAAGAGCGCGGCCAAGAAGACCACGCGCAAGAGCGCAGCTAAGAAGACCGCCCCGAAGAGCGCGGCCAAGAAGACCACGCGCAAGAGCGCAGCTAAGAAGACCGCCCCGAAGAGCGCAGCCAAGAAGACCACGCGCAAGAGCGCAGCCAAGAAGACCGCCCCGAAGAGCGCGGCCAAGAAGACCACGCGCAAGAGCGCAGCCAAGAAGACCACGCGCAAGAGCGCAGCTAAGAAGACCGCCCCGAAGGCGCCTGCAAAAAAAGCACGTAAGTCGACTGCGCGCAAGGCCACGAAGCGCCATCCATCCCGCAAGTCGACCGCAAAGAAAACGCCTAAGCGGCAGCCCGCGAGGAAGAAAGCAAGCAGCGCTCCAGCTTCGTCGCCAATGCCGGCGCCCCGCCCACCCGCGCCGCTCGCTCCACGACCGTCTGGCATGTCGCCGAGTTCCCCGCTGGGGTCGATATCGATCTCACCGCCTCGGAGCATCCCCTAACGCCGGCAACTCCGCCAGCGATATTCGCAGCCCCTCCGAGGAGGGGCTGCTTTTTCTTTTCACCGCCGACCGGATCAGACCCATGGGCTTATCCTGCTGAAACGATGACTGCCGATACGACGAGAGAAGATGCAATGAGCGAGGCAGCGCTCAGCTATTCCGTCGCCCAGGAGATCGCGACCACCTGGCGCCATGTCAATGCGAACCTCCGGCAGGTACGTGAGGCGATCGCACGAGCAGCCGAACACGCCGACCGGGACCCGGCCAGCGTGCGTCTCGTCGCCGTGAGCAAGGGAATGCCCATCACAGCCGTACATGCGGCGATCGCGGCCGGTCAGCGGACCTTCGGTGAGAACCGCGTCCAAGAAGCGCGAGCCAAGATCGACACGCTCCAAGATCCCAGAATCGAATGGCACCTAATCGGCCATTTGCAGCGCAATAAAGCAAAAGCTGCAACCGTCTTTGATATGATCGAAGGTGTGGATTCGGTTCGCGTCGCGGCCGCGTTAGATTATCAACTCGATAGACCCCGGGCGATCCTCTTAGAGGTCAACGTTGCCGGTGAAGCGAGCAAGACGGGCTTCGGCCCTCACGAATTGCCCGCCGCGCTAGAAGCGATCCGGGGCATGTCTCAACTTTGTGTGGAAGGCCTCATGACGATCGCTCCCCTCACTCCAGAGCCCGAGGAGATCCGGCCCGTCTTCCGTAAGCTGCGCGCACTCCGCGATGCGCACGGCCTCAGTGAACTCTCGATGGGGATGACTAACGATTACGCCATCGCCATTGAGGAGGGCGCCACGCTAGTCCGCATCGGCCGCGCTATCTTCAATGAGCGCTAGACAAGGCGGAGGGGTGGCCGACAAGGGCTACTGCATAATCGGCGGCGGCGTCATGGGCGAAGCGATCGGGCGTTCGCTCATCTCGACCGGCACAGCGCCTGCCTCTGCCATCACCATCTGCGAGATCGATTCCAAGCGGCGCTCCTCTCTGGCACGCGATCTCGGTGTCAGCGTCACCGGCGAGCACGCTGAAGCATCCCAAGCAGCTCTCGTAGTGGTGCTGGCAATCAAGCCGCAAGACTTCCAAATTATTGGCAACTCGCTGCAAGGCCAAATTCTGCCAGAGCAATTGGTACTCTCCATCATGGCAGGCGTCAGCATCGGCACGCTCCGAAACCAATTGGGTCACCGTGCCTTGGTCCGTGTCATGCCCAACACCCCTGCCCAGATCGGAAAAGGGATGGCCGTCTGGACCGCGACTCCCGAGGTCAACGACGAACAGCGCGCCACTGTCCGCCACATCCTCCAGACGCTGGGCATCGAGCTTTACGTACCAGACGAGCGGTACATTGATATGGCGACGGCCGTGAGCGGCTCGGGGCCCGGCTTCTTCTTCCTCATCCTCGAGGCCATGATCGACGGTGCCGTCCAGATCGGTATGCGGCGCGAACTCGCGGCCGAGATGGTCTATCAAACGGCCCTGGGTTCCGCAGCCTTCGCCCAGCAGTCGAAGCTACACACGGCTGTCTTACGCGACCAGGTCACTTCCCCCGGCGGAACCACTGCCGAGGGACTCCGGGCCATGGAGCAGCGAGGTGTGCGGGCAGGGATCATCGAAGCGATCGTTGCAGCCTATGAGCGGACCCTGGAACTTGGACAAAAGGCGTGAGTGGCCTCGATATCACCCTCCGCATCATCGAGATCTACAGTCTCATCATTTTCGCGCGGATCATCGTCTCTTGGATCCCTCTCTTCACACAGCGGCCGTTGGATCTGTCCAACCCCCTCATACGCTTCCTGTTCGATGTGACTGAGCCGCTACTCGCCCCTATCCGACGTTTCGCGTTGGTCGGCCAGATCGACCTCTCCCCTATGGTGGCGATCTTCGCCCTCATCATCATCCGCGAACTCCTCAGTCAGGCCATCTAGGCTTGCCAAAAGCTTTGGAAACGCCGCCTTTGTCTGCCGCCTAGCGCTGGAACTCGGGGCACGGGTGCCAAGAGAGAACGCTTTTCCAACGCTGGATAGCCCCCTCAGAGCGCGGCGTGAAAGACAATCGTTACGTTAAGTCGATCCACCCTCTAGCGCGGCGGCGTTCGAAGGGCTTGCACCCAATGGAGCGATATGACACCGTTCAATATCGAACGGGTGTTCTAACTAAACCATGAGCACGGCCGCAGGTTGGAGGGGACATTTGCGATGAGGGACAAGAACGCTACGGCACTCTCGGCCGTGCTAGAGGATATCGAAAAACAGTACGGACAGGGCACCGTAATGCGACTGGGCGAAGCCAGTCGCCGCCTCCATGTTCAAGTAATCCCCACGGGCTCACTGGCGCTGGACATCGCCCTAGGGGTCGGCGGCATTCCCCGTGGCCGCGTCACCGAGATCTTCGGTCCAGAAAGCACCGGCAAGTCAACGCTAGCGCAGCACATCATCGCTCAGGCACAACAGCGCGGCGGACAAGCGGCCTACATCGATGTGGAACATGCACTGGACCCAGCATTTGCAGCGGCCATCGGCATCAACATCGACGACCTTTTGATCTCCCAGCCAGACACCGGCGAACAAGCGCTCGAAATCACGCAAACCTTGGTGCGCAGTAATGCGATCGATGTTCTTGTCGTGGATAGCGTCGCGGCCTTGGTGCCGAAAGCAGAGATCGAGGGTGAGATGGGCGACAGCCACATGGCGTTGCAAGCGCGGCTGATGTCGCAAGCAATGCGCAAGCTCACCGACCCGATCTCAAAATCACGCACCGCCTTGATCTTCATCAATCAACTACGCGAAAAGGTCGGAGTCGTCTTCGGCAACCCAGAAGTAACACCTGGCGGCCGCGCCCTCAAGTTCTACTCTTCCGTCCGGATCGACTTGCGACGCACGGAACAGCTCAAGGTCGGCCAAGAAATAGTGGGCGGTCGCGTCCGTGCCAAAGTCGTAAAGAACAAGGTCGCTGCCCCCTTCCGCACTGCGGAGTTTGACATTATGTTCACTGGGCCGACACGCGGAATCAGCATGGAGGGCGACCTTCTGCACCTCGGAGTCGAGCATGGTGTCGTGAAGAAGGCCGGTGCCTTCTTCACTTACGGTGAGACTCGTCTAGGTCAAGGACGGGAGAACGCGAAGCGCTTCCTCATAGAGCACACGGAATTGGCGCGGAGGATCGAGGGCCAGATCCGAGAGGCGGTCGGCCTCGCCCCCGCTGCCTCACAAGAAAGCAGCGACGCAACTACTACGGAGCGCCCTGCGGACGCTTCTACTCAGGCCCAGCCGCCCGCTGTCGCGGTAAGCAGCAAGGTTCGCTCTAGCGTGCGCGAAACAGTGAACGGCCGCGCGTGAGTGCAGCATCCACGGATGGCTGCAAGTGAATCACTAGGGGCCGACTTCGACGCTCAAGCGGTTGAGGCACGCGTCACGGAGATCCGACGGTGGCGCGGCCGTGTGACCATCTCTTTTGACAGCGCCTTGCCTCTTGAATGCGACCGTAGCTTCGAACTCGCCTCCCACTTCGCCGTCGGTGACATTGTTAGTCCGCAGGTCTTAGACCGACTGCGCCAACGCGCAGCGCTACACACCGCAGAGGCGATCGCAGAGAAGCTACTCGCACAACGGCCTCGCAGCGAGTCGGAGCTCCTCGCGCGCCTCAAGCAGCGCACCGTTCAGGCGGCCGTCGCCAAAGAGGTCGTGGCCTCACTACGAGAGCGGGGTCTCATTGATGATGCAGCTTTCGCCCGGTACTGGACTGAAGAACGAGTTCGTGCGCGCCCGCTTGCCGCACGGATGATCCGGGCGGAGTTGGCTGCCAAGGGCGTCGCGTCAACCATCGCGGCAGCGGCCACCGCTGAAATCTCCGATGACGAGCTAGCCATGCAACTGGCTCACAAGGCTGCAAGGCGCTTCCAGGGTAATTGGCAGACGTACGCGCGCCGCAGCGGCGCCATGCTGGTTCGACGCGGTTTCCCATACGAGGTGGCGCAGCGCGCTCTGAGATCCGCCTGGGAATCACGAGAGGTCAAAGGCGACATCGAGACTCGCTAGCGGCAAGCCTCCTTTACTTACTTATCTAGCCCATCGCGCTTTTCTTGCTGCTTGTGGGAACGCCGCATATTATTGTCGAGCGACTCGACAGCGGGCCGCACAACATCGTAAGTGTGACATGCGAGTGTAAGGACGTACCAGCATGTGGGGAGCCCTCAAGCGGCTCCTGGGGATTGCGAGTGGACCCGACTCGCGCGAACAGGCGCGCCGCACCGCGGATGCCACCGTCGAGCGGGCTGAGCAAGAGGCAAAGTCGCGAATTCTGGAAGCGCAGGAGCAAGTGCTCAAGCTGCGCCAAGATTCGCAAGCCGAAGCGCGCGAGCTTCGAGCGCAAGTCGAGAGGCAAGAAAACCGGCTGGCAAAGCGTGGCGAGACGCTGGACCGGAAAGAAACAGACCTCGACCGGCGTGAGCAGCGACAGCGGGACTACGAGCGCACGCTCCAGGAGCAAGAAGATGAACTCGAAAGTCTGTTCGAGCAAGAACGGCAACGGCTCGAACAGCTAGGTCAGCTATCGACGGCCGAAGCACGCGAACTCCTCCTCGATCGTGTCGAAGCGGAAGTTCGCGATGACGCTGTTCGCCGAATGCACCAAGTCGAAGGAACGATCAAGGACGAGGCCGACCAGCGCGTCCGCCACATCCTGGCCGGAGCAATGCAGCGCGTCACCTCAGAGGTGACGACTGAGAGCACCGTTTCCGTCGTTCCCATTCCCAGTGATGAGATGAAGGGGCGGATCATTGGCCGCGAAGGACGCAATATTCGCGCGCTCGAAGCCGCAACCGGCTGCGATCTGATCATTGATGACACGCCGGACGCGGTGACGCTATCCGCCTTCGATCCAGTCCGTCGCGAGATCGGTCGGATCGCGCTATCACGACTTGTCCAGGACGGCCGTATCCACCCAACCCGCGTGGAAGAAGCCGTCGAGAAGGCGGAAAGGGAAGTGAATACGGTAATCAAAGAGGCGGGTGAAGCGGCCTCTTTGGAAGCGAGTTGTCCTGGCTTGCCACGTGAACTTCTCGACATCTTCGGCCGATTACGCTATCGCACCTCCTATGGTCAGAATCAGTTACGACACGCCGTGGAGACGGCGCACATCGCCGCGATGATCGCGCATGAGGTAGGCGCCGATGTCGAAGTTGCCCGGCGCGGCGCCCTTTTGCACGACCTCGGAAAAGCCGTCGATCACGATGTCGAGGGCACGCACGCAATGATCG
Organism: Dehalococcoidia bacterium; assembly: GCA_965220315.1. Taxonomy (GTDB): domain Bacteria; phylum Chloroflexota; class Dehalococcoidia; order Bin125; family Bin125; genus JAPOXK01. The sequence goes on along the minus strand of CBDCPP010000001.1, from coordinate 613,943 downwards.
GCGCCGATATTGCCCGACGCTTCAAACTGTCTGATCCCATTGCGCACTGCATTGAAGCCCACCACGAAGAGGTCGAACCCAGCTCCGTGGAGGCGATTATCGTCCAACTATCAGACTCGATCTCCGGAGGCCGCCCAGGCGCCCGGCGAGATTCATTCGAGCACTATGTCAAACGCCTCGAAGCACTCGAATCGATCGCGAGTTCGTTCGACGGCGTGGAGCGATGCTTCGCGATTCAGGCGGGGCGCGAAGTTCGTGTCGCCGTGAAGCCAGATCAGGTGGACGATCTCGAAGCGATGCAGCTGGCGCGAGATATCAGTAAAAAAATCGAGGAGAACCTCCAATACCCAGGGCAGATTCGGGTTACCGTGCTGCGGGAGACACGCGCCTCCGAATATGCGCGCTAGCGTCGCATGCGAGTTCTGCTAGTCGGTGACGTCGTCGGCAAGGCCGGGCGCCGGGCCGTCGGGGCATTGTTACCCACGCTGCGCGAAGAGTTCTCGATCGATTTCGTCGTCGCCAACGGCGAAAACCTCGCGCACGGTCGCGGCACAACAGAGGCGACGGTCCAAGAACTCCTCGTCGCCGGAGTGGATGTCGTCAGCGGGGGCAACCATACTTGGGCCTATCCTGAGTTCGTGCCCCTGCTCGACTCAGACCTGCCCGCGCTTCGCCCGGCCAACTACCCCCCGGGGGTTCCCGGCAAGGGCGTTTGGCAGAGCGAGCGGCTGGCAATCATCAACCTTATCGGCCGTACCTTCATGGACGCGCTGGATGACCCTTTCCGCACTGTGGATACTCTCCTCGGCGAACTGCCTGAGGGCCTGCCCGTACTGGTGGATTTCCATGCCGAGGCCACTTCCGAGAAGCAGGCTCTCGGCTGGCACCTCGACGGCCGGGTCACTGCCGTCGTGGGCACGCACACGCACGTCCCGACAGCGGACGCGCGTCTACTGCCCCAGGGCACCGCTTACGTGACCGATCTGGGGATGTGCGGCGCACGCGACTCCGTAATCGGCGCGGAAGCCGACGCAGTCCTCACACGCTTCCGCACCGGCCTCCCCACCCGTCTGCCTCCCGCTGAGAAGGGACCGGCTGTGTTCGGGGCAGTCCTCATCGACCTAGACGAAAACAATGGACGTGCTCGGTCGATCGAACGCATGGACCGCGTATGGGACCCGTCGGTCACAGAAACCACAGGCTCTTGATGGCGCTGGGCGACTTCCACACCCACACACGCCACTCCGATGGAATCCTCGCACCCACTGAGTTGGTCAAGCAGGCAGCCGCCAATGGTGTCGAAATCCTCGCCGTAACCGACCACGACACTACAGCAGGCCTCGCAGAGGCAGAGGCCGCAGCACGCCCGGCCAACGTTCGTCTCATCGCCGGCGTCGAACTCTCCGCGGACGGCGACGACGGCGCTGACTACCATCTCTTGGGTTACTTCCCCTCGGTAACTGCCGTCCTTGCGAATAGCGCATTTCAAGATCAACTCCACGCCTACCGCGTCGGCCGACAACAGCGAGGGCGTGTCATGCTGGAGAAGCTGACTGCGCTGGGAATGCCACTCGGCTGGGAGCGCCTCCTCGCGATCGCCGGTCCAGCCGCCGTGGGGCGTCCTCATATCGCCCAAGCGATGGTCGAACAGGGATACGTCGCATCGGTCAGAGATGCGTTCGACCGCTACCTCCACGACGACGGTCCCGCTGCCGCAGAGCGCGAGAAACTACCGCCACGCAGTGCCATTGAGCTGATCCGTGCCGCAGGCGGCGTCGCCGTGCTCGCGCATCCCTGCTTCCTGCCGAACCCAGCGGAGGCAGTGACGGCGCTCAAGCCCGCAGGACTCGCCGGCCTTGAGGTGTACTACAAAAACCTATCCCTGGAAGAGATCGATACGTTCGCCACGCTCGCCGAGAGCACAGACCTGATCGCCAGCGGCGGCTCCGACTATCACGGGATCCACGACGACGAGCGCAACCCCGGCGACATTCCCTTTGAAGACGCCAAAGTCGATCAGTTCGTAGATGGCCTGGAAGCTCGGTGGCAAGCGACGGCCCAGCCAGAGCGGGAAACATCGTGACTTTAAACAGCAACACCAACCTCGATAATCAAGCCATTGAGGCGATCATTCCCCACCGCTTCCCCTTTCTCTTCGTTGATCGCGTGATCGAAGTCGAGGAGGGGAAGCGCGCTGTTGGCATCAAGAACGTTAGCGCCGACGAGTGGTTCTTCCGCGGCCACTTCCCCGGGCGGCCCATTATGCCCGGCGTCCTGATCGTCGAAGCGCTGGCCCAAGTCGGTGCAGTCGCAGCGCTCAGCCACCCCGATAACAAAGGAAAACTGGGACTCTTCGCGGGGATCGACAAGGTCCGCTTCCGGCGCCAGGTCACACCTGGGGACCAGCTTCGACTCGAGGTCACGCTCGAGCGGCTGCGTGGCCCGATAGGACGCGCCACGGCAGTGGCTACCGTGGACGGTGACATCGCCGCTGAAGGCAAGCTCACTTTCGCTCTTGTCGATGAAGCGAAAACAGCGAGCTGACAGCCTCAGACCCGCAGCACGATCCAGAGCACGAGCACCAGTCCGACACTGGCAACGCTGGTCGCGCCGACCCAAACCAGGTCCCGCCGCATATAACTGAAATCGAGTGGCGCCAAGCGGCGGCGCGGAAATCGCTCCTCTGCAGCACGCGGACCGCCCCGGCGTATTTCACGTTGCCGAGGCCGCCCAACGGCGTGCGGCGGGGCTGCTACAGCACCGCCAAAGAGTGAACTTCCGGCCGGTATCTGTGCCGCGCTTGGAGCGGCAGTGGGAAGTTCTGCAGCCTGCTGTGGGCTGCCGCCTCGTGCTCGCTTCTTACCCCGCCGCCCCGGCAGTGTCCCGCCGCCGCGCTGTCCCCCGCTTACTCCTTGGGGACGGCCACGCTTCCCCTTCGCCACGTCCACACCTCCACTAGAACTGGCTCGCTCGCTCGCAATACCAATATCAGTATACGGAGGCTTTTCTGGTCGACCACCCCGAGGGGCCTCCCCCATCTGGAGGGAGTCTAAATCGGACGGTCGCGGTCCACTGTCGGGCCAGTAAATTCGCCCCTTCACAGGCCAGGGCCACGCTGGGGCGCGGGCGCTCATGGTAAGTAAAAGGAGGTCGGCCCACGTCAGGCTATGCGTTACCGTTCCTGTGGCTGCCGACGGCGGACGCGTGAACAATCAGGGAGCGTGTAGTCTGCAGCGTGGCGGTGTCCGGTCGGGGAGCCATCCGCGTGGCGTATTTCGTGGAGGGTACCGATATGCTGATGATGACGAGCAGTCTTGACCTTAAGGATGCGTGAGGTGCAGCCGTCATAGAGCGGATTTGTCGCGGGGGCTCGCTTACCCTCCACTTCTTCGGTGTAGAGTAAGCCACTGTCGAGCTTTGCATCCACATTGTGCTGAGACCAAAGGCGGGCTAGCTCTTCATCGGAAACCACTATGAGCAACACCATTCAGATCCAAGGACTTAAACCAGAAGTCGTCCTGAGCCGGATCGATGCTGCTCTTGGCGAAGGATCGGTCGACGTCACTGCTCTCGCTGACTTCGTCGCCTTGATCGATTGGTCTGGGAAGGACGCGCAAACTAGTCCAGCCGCCGATATCGTCGGGAACCTAGAGATGCTGGTGAGCGAATTCGCCGACGGCCTCATCGACCTGCCAACGTACCGGGGTAGGCTCGTCGCGCTGGCGTATGAAGATATCGCGTTGAAGCCCCAGGCGGTGACTACAAGTGTGAACACCATCCGAGAGTCTCTTGGGGATGCCCAGTCGTTTACTCCGGTCGGAACTCTATCTTTCACGACTTAGGGGGGTCGCTACTTTGAGACGCGACCCCGCCCGCTCGAAGGTAGAGCAAGCGAAGAGGAACTTTCGTGAGGAGGTTCCCCTCTTGAATCTGCTCCCAGTAGATCTCGAACCAATACAGTCCTTGTAGTGTGTACTCAGCTTGAAGTACCACTACCAAGCTTGCCCCTTGATCCTCACCCCCGTGGAACGCGACTGGTATCTGTCCAATCGGCTGGGTTGAGCCGTCTGGCTTCATCATTCGAACGATGATCTGGTAGCTCCCGAGCGTTCCACCTGGCTTCAGACTGATGAATAAGTGGAGCGGATAATGGATCGATGGCATCTCCTCGGTCGCGTTGGGTCCAGCCTCACGATGGGTGATTCGGTCGACGATCCGCACAAGGGAATGCACGCCATCTTGCTCTACGAGGACTTTCTCACAGAGGCAAGCGGCGATTAGGTATGGACCTGTGGGCGCGTCCATGGACGTCTCCTACAGCGCCAAGCGAGAGATTTCGCTGGTAAGCGCTATCTTTATCCACACTATAGGACTGTACGGGGTCGCGGCAGGCTCTCGCAGGCTGTAGGCCGACTAATGGAATAAGCAGTAATGAAGGAGCCCCCGGCCTCGCAGCCGGAGCCTTCCCCCTCGGCTATGGACACGCGGTATGAGGCGCTGATTACGATGCGGTCAGAGCCAACCATGCCTCTTTGCGGCGCTGGGGACGGCCGTACTGCTCCACGGGAAGGCGACGAGGTGGCTGCTAGGCCTGCTTGCTGAGGTTCCGGTCGATCTGGTAGCGAGCGGACAGCCTCACGACGGCTGTGTCTTCGGTTCACTGGTTGACCGCACAACAGGGGTCGTTAAACTCCCCACCATGCTGCGAGTGTCTGTTATCGCTGTAGCAGCCGCGGTCGCCCTGGCGGCCTGCGGCTCCGATGAGTCGCCGCCTGAGCCGGTCGCGCAGGCCGAGGGCGGCCTCACCGCTGAGACCGAAGTCATCGAGACCGAAACTCTCGAGACCGAAGCCCTCCTGGCCGAGACCGAAGCCATTGAGGCCGAGACCGAAGCCCTCGAGGCCGAGCTTGATGTCCTCGCGGAGCTGGAAGCGATGATGGAGGGCGATCTGGCGATCCTGGGCGAGCCATCGGAGTTGCTCGCATACGACACCGACTGCGCCGCTGGCATGGTCCTCGCCGCTGGCGAGGGCTGCGTCGTCGACGGCCTGGGCCACTTCTACGGCGGCGAACTCGGCCACTTCAATACCGAGGCCTTTGCCGGCGCCGACGGCATGTCGAGCCTCAGCATCTCCACCGGCACAATCGACGACTACGGCTTTGCCGCTGCCAACAACGACGACGGCACCTGGACGATCACGGCGGTGCCGTAGCGAGCGGCCGACGAGCGCCGGGGCTCCTTTTGGGAGCAGTGATTCGACTAACTGACCCGCTTGCTGAGATTGCGATCGATCTGGTAGCGCGCCGTCTCGATCGTGCGGTGTGGGTTCGCCTCGACGAACAGCCGGACGGCATCCCGCCGACCGTGCTCGGCGTAGAGGGTCGCCAGCACCTCGCGCTCGGCGTCGGTCCAGCGTGAGCCAAAAACCGTCCCTGGCTCCTGACTTCGCCCTGCCCAGCCAGGCCGACGGATAGCAAAAGTGCTAAGCCCGATGCGGAGGCTTTTCTCTAACGTATGGCCCACGTTGCCGCTGATCAGACGGCTCCGTAGACTGGTGTGGCTGGCCCCGTGGTGTAGCGGTCTAACACGCCACCCTGTCAAGGTGGAGATCGGCGGTTCAAATCCGCTCGGGGTCGCCAATTCAACCTTCCATCCTGAGTGAGGCGAAGCACGCATCTCGCGTGGCTTCGCCTCTGGAGTTCCCGCCGGGCGAGCGCACGCGCGTTATCTCCGTCTTTTCTTGACAGCCTACCGATGGCCGTGGACACTGCCGCCCGCCTCCTTGTAGCCACGCGGGAAGCCGCGGGCTTGTCTATCGGAGGCTGGAGGATGCGCATGGATTCAAGAGCAGTCGTGCAAGCCAAGCTGGCCGAATGGAACATTACACCGACCGAGGATGACTTGGCACAGCTCGTGCCGGCCTATGAAAACCTGCTGGTGTGGCAGCAGGTGATCGAAGAGATGCTTGAGAGTCGACCCATGACGGATGGTATGGAGATGCCGACGACCGAGCCCGCTGCGATCCACGATCTCACGAGGTACCGCTAGCCATGACACTCGATAGCCGAGATTTAGCCTACGCCTCCATTGATGACGTTTCGAAACTGATTGAACGCAAGGAGCTGTCGCCAGTCGAAGTGCTCGACAACACCCTGGCGCGCATCGACGAGCTGGAAGACACCATTAACGCCTACATCCATGTCTTCACAGACGAGGCGCGTGCGCAGGCGAAAGCCGCTGAGGCGGAGATTAAGAGCGGTGCGTACCGAGGCCCGCTGCACGGTATCCCCATTTGCGTCAAGGACATCTACGAGTCCGGCCCCACCACATGCGGATCGAAGTCGCTGGTGGGGTACGAAGCTCCAGCGGATTGCCCTTCCGTCGCGAATCTGAAAACTGCGGGGGCGATCCTTGTCGGGAAGACCGAGACGTACGAGTTCGCCTACGGCTTTCCCACGAATTCCTCGCACTTCAAACCGACCCATAACCCCTGGAACCTCAACTACGAGTGCGGTGGATCCAGCAGCGGCACTGGCGGCGCGGTCTCCTCCGGCATGGCATACGCCGGCATGGGATCCTGTACCGGCGGCTCTATTCGCTGGCCAGCCTTCTGCACTGGCATCGTCGGTCTTAAGGGCACGTACGGACGCGTGAGCCGCCGCGGCGTCTTCCCACTCGCTTGGACCCTCGACCACACTGGACCGCTCGCGCGGACGGTGACCGACGCCGCGCACATGCTGCGCGGCTGCGCGGGCTACGATCCGCAGGATCCCGCTTCCGCGAACGTGCCGATACCCGACTTCACATCGAAGATCGGCCGGGACATCAAAGGCACGAAGATCGGGCTGATCAAGGAACTCTACGAAAGCAACTGCGATCCCAAGGTCAAGAAACCGTACGACGAAGCCCTGCAAGTCTTCGAGAGTCTGGGCGCCGAGTTGATCGAGGTACCAGGGCTCACGTTACGCCAGATGCAAGCGATCGAATGGCCGACCCTCTTCAGCGAGGCTGCGTCTATCCATATCCGCAACCAACGTGGCCCGCGTATCAAGGAATACAATCCCCACACCTGGCAGTTCCTGCAGTACGGTCTGCTCATCAGCGCCGGCTACTACCACAACGCCCAGAGGGCTCGCTCCCAGGTTCGTGACAGCTTCCTCAAGTCCCTGAACGAGAAGGTCGACGTCCTCATGGCGCCGACCGTTGGCTTCCCCGTCCCGCCCATTCTGGATGAATCGCCCGGTCTCAGCATCGTGGCCGGGGACTTCACGGTGTACACGGCGATCTTCAACCAATCAGGCCTACCCGCGATCCAAGTTCCCTGTGGCTTCGACGAAGACGGCCTCCCGGTCGGGTTGCAAATTGCCGCTAAGCCGTTTGATGAAGAGACCATCTGTCAGGTCGGCTACGCCTACGAGCAGGAAGCAGGTTGGATCCACAAACACCCCGACATGTAACGAGTGCCCACCTATCGAGAAGGGTAAGGAGCGGGAGCAGTCGCTCCCGCCTCGGACACATGTCGCGTCACTCAGAGAGAACCGTGAAAGCTCACGACAGAGTCATCGGTCACGCCCACTCCCGGTGAGAAGAAAGTCGTTGAGGCGGTTGTGATCGCCCGGAGGTAGTGATGCTGTATCTGGACATCACCAAGCCCCGCGCCGACAGTCCGCTGCGAGCCCTGTGCGGCGGTGCACCAGAAGGACTCGCGCGCGCTACGGGAGTGCCGACGGGAAGAACGGAAACCCCGATGATCCCCTACGTCGCTCGTGTCGTCGGTATCACTACCGGCCTCGTGCTCCTCCTCGGCGGGCTCGGCATGCTGGCCCGCTGCCACTACGACCAGGACGATGCGCAGGTCGCCCCGGCCCCCACTAGGTCCAGGTGACCGCCAACGCGGACGGCGACTACGTCGCTTGCGGGGGCTGTTCGCGTTCGTGCTTCCCGGGTCTCGCCGCCTCGCTCAAGGCAACGTCTATGGATCGCTCGATCCAGCGCGTGTGCAATATCAACGCAACATCCTGGAGAATTCCCCTCTCCATCGGATGACTAAACCGGTAGGGGTGACCGAAGAGAAAGGATGGGACGCGTCATGCCTCAGATCACTGTGAGTGGAACAGCGATCGAATACAGCGAAGCCGGCAAAGGGTTCCCTCTGCTCCTATGTCATGAGTTTGGCGGGAGCCGGGAAAGCTGGGACTCGCAAGTCCGCTTCTTCGCCAGACGCTATCGCGTCATCACTTATAACGCCCGTGGCTTTCCTCCCTCCGCCGTTCCGGAAAATCTTGCAGCCTACTCGCAGGACCAAGCCGTCGACGACGCCTACCAGCTGCTCCAGCAGCTCGGCATCGACCAAGCCTATGTGGGAGGGCTCTCGATGGGCGGTTCTACCACGCTTCACTTCGCTTTGCAGCACCCGCAAATCGCGCGGGCCATCATCGTGGGCGCGGCGGGCACCGGCAGCAACGACCCGGACGGATTCCACCGTCAATGCCTCGACTTCGCCGACACCATTGAGCGTGAAGGCATGTCGGCTATGGAAGGCTACGCGACCGGCCCCACCCGCCTCCAGCTGCGGCGCAAGGACCCCGTCGGATACGAAGAGTTCCGCAGCCTGCTCGCACAGCACTCTCCGCTCGGCTCGGCACTGACGCTACGTGGCGTGCAGGCGAGCCGACCACCGATCTTCAACCTCGGCGACGATCTGGAGAAGCTCGCAACCCCCACCCTCATCCTCGTCGGGGACGAAGACGATCCGAGCCTCGAGCCTGCGCTCTTCATGAAGCGTCACATCAAGCGCTCGGGTCTCGTCGTCTTTCCCCAAGCCGGGCACGCAATCAATCTAGAAGATCCGGACTTTTTTAACCGGACGGTTTTGGACTTCCTCACCGCAGTTGAGGCCGGCACATGGGCAACGCGCGAAGGAGGCAGTGGCGTGACGTTTCGTTGAGAGGAACAGCGATCTTAGCCGGCGCATGCCTCGCGCAGAGCCATCCGCTCGCTGTCTGAGTATCCCAACTCCTCAAGGATCGCGTCTGTGTCCGTCCCAGGGTCCGGAGCCGCAGTCAGTACAGCGCCCGGTGTCCGCGAGAGCGTTACGGGAATCCCCAGGATCTCGATCGAACCCAAAACAGGATGTCTGACCGTGGCCACCGTGGGTAAGCTCCGCACTTGCTCGTTCGCGAAGACCGCATCAATCGGGAGGATCGGCCCGGCGGGAACACCAGCGGCGTTCAGGCGCTCGACCACCGAATCCGCTGCGACGGTCGCGAGACGCTCTTCCAGCTCCGCCGTGAGTTCGTCCCGATTGCGCGAGCGGTCCTTGGGCCTCAAGAAGCGCGCATCCTCGGTCAACGCCTGCGCACCGATCACATCGCAGAGCTTTTCCCACTGAGCCTGCGTCGTTGCCGCGATATTGATCAGGCCATCTCTCACCCGAAAGACACCGGTGGGGAAGACCGTCGGGTGATTGTTGCCCGCCTGGGGCGGGACCTCACCGTCCATCGTCCAGCGTGTCGCCTGAAAGTCCAGCATGTTGACCATCGCCTGGAGAAGGGATGTCCGCACCCATTGCCCCTTGCCGGAGCGCTCGCGTTCCAACAGCGCCACTAAAATACCCTGCGCGAGGTAGAGCCCTGCCGTTAGGTCCGCGACGGGGATCCCCACCCGCATCGGCCCTTCTCCCGGTGCCCCCGTGACCGACATCAGCCCGCCCATGCCTTGAGCAATCTGATCGTAGCCGGGCCGGTTCCGATACGGCCCCTCTTCACCAAAGCCAGAAATACTCGCGTACACCAGACCCGCATTAACCGCGCTCAATGCTTCGTAGTCGATTCCAAGACGCCGTTTCACGTCCGGACGGAAGTTCTCCACCAGCACATCCGCCCGCTCCACCAGCCGCTTCAGGATCTCGACGCCACGCGGCTCCTTGAGGTCCAGCGTCATCGATCGCTTGTTCCGATGCAGGTTCTGGTAGTCGCTTCCGTGCATAGGGATCGCTTGATCGATCGCCCTCGGTACGACCTGGATCACGCTAGCGCCCATATCGGCGAGCTGGCGCACGCAGGTTGGGCCGGAACGGAAACGCGTCAGATCGATGACGGTGATATGCGACAACGGCAGGGATCGATCATCCACCTGATCAGCCGCACCCGGCATGTGACTTCTCCCGAGGCGTCGTGCGCTGGCAGCTCCGAATACCGCGATCGTAGCGCAGGGGGACAAAACCCCGCTCTATCAGAGCCCCGTCCACCATTCGCCGGCGGGCTTGATCTTTTTGGCCTCTGGGATCACGTCGTTGCCCAGCCGCTCCAACTGCTCCCGATATTCCTCGAACGTCCGTGACGGACAGACTGGCGCGATCACGACCAAGGAGTACCCGGCGTCGGCGAACCGTTCGAGGTCAGTGATCACTTGCTCAGCCGTACCACCGAGGATCGGCCGCGGATTCTGCTTCGTGATCGGGTGACCTGCATCCGTTACCAGCGCCGACACGTGGCAGATCATCGCGAAATCGGACAGGTCGCGATCGACCCGCTCTGCTTCCCGACGGATCTCGTCTTGCAGATTGTCGAACCCATGCGGATCGTCGTGCGGGCGCATCAGGATCGGATCGATGCCATTGCCGTGCCGTGCTGCGATACGCACCCCGGCCTTTGTCACCGCTCCCACCACGATGGGCGGATGCGGCTTTCGTACCGGCTTAGGGTCCATCGCGATCCGGTCGAAATTGTAAAACTGGCCGTGGAATGTCGCCAGATCGTCCGTCCAAGCGTGCTTGTAGACCTGCACCGCCTCCTCGAGCTGGGCCAGCCTGGAGTCGAACGGTCGGTCCAGCGCCTCGAATTCTTCCTTCATCCAGCCAGCACCGACGCCCATGATCAGCCGCCCCTGAGAGAGCGTGTCAATCGTCGCAAACTGACGCGCGTCGCTCAGCGGATGCCGGTATGGCGCGATCAGCACGCTCGGACCCATCTTGAGCGTCGTCGTGTGCGTAGCAACGGCGCCCATCACGACGGCGCCATCCAGAATGTTCGGGCGGGCGGGGTAATGCCGTTTGCTGCCGCCTACATCCGCGCCAGATGTGCCGCGCTGCCGTACATCGGGATTGGTTTGTCCTTCGACGTGCAGCGGCGATACCGACTCCGGAGATTGTTCGGGCAGACCCACGTGATCACCCATAAAGACCGAGTGGAATCCCAACCGCTCCGCCAGCTGCGCCGACTGGATAGGCACCATCTCTTCGAACGCCATCGGCTGGTGCCACCAATCGCTGTCGTCACGTGTGCCGACTCCGTGCGTGTTAAGCGTGACCGCGAGCTCCATAGGACATCCTTCATGCCGCCGCGCTAGAAGTCAGTGCGCCATTCCCCAGCAGCCTTGATCTTGCTCGCTTCGGGAAGCACCTCCGCCCCGAAGCGCTCCAACTGGTCCTTCCACTCCCCAAACGTACGGGAGGGACAGTCCGGGCAAAGGATCAGCATTGAGTATCCGGCGTCGGCGAAACGCTGCGCGTCGCCGAGAATCTGTTCCGCTGTCCCACCGAAATTGCGGCGCGGTGACCGCGTCGCCTCTTCGTCATCCGCGTCGGAGATCCGGCCGGATACGATCGCGATCATGATCAACTCGGAGGGATCACGCCCAATCTTTTCGCACTCACGCCGCATCTCGTCCTGCTGCCGGTCATAGTGATGCGGGTCGATCAAGGGCTGGTTGAGGATCGGGTAAAGCCCGTCCGCGTAACGCACCGCCAGGCGCGCGCCCGCGTTTGTCGTCGCGCCGATCACGATGGGCGGGTGGGGCTTTTGCACCGGCTTGGGATCGATCGCGACGTTCTCGAAGTCGTAAAAACGACCGTGGAAGGTCACGAGGGGATCCTCCCACGATCGCGTATAGATCTGCACGCATTCCTCGAGCATCGCCAGCCGCTCGTCGGGATCGTGCCCCAGCACTTCGAATTCCTCACGCATCCACCCAGCCCCAGCCCCCATGAGCAGCCGGCCGTTGGAGAGAAAGTCGATCGTCGCAAACTGACGTGCGTCGCTGAGCGGATGCCGGTACGGGGAGATCAAGACGCCGGGCCCCATCTTGATCCGCGATGTGTTCGCCGCGATCGCTCCCATCACCACCGCACCGTCCAAAAGGTTCGGCCGGGGAGGGTAGTGGCGCTTGCTTCCCCCCACGTCGCCTTCGCCCTCGCCGCGGTGCCGCTCTGTCGGGTCGGACAATCCCTCGACGTGCACCGGCGATGTCGAGGTCGGCGACCTCTCCGGGAAGCCCACATGGTCGCCGAACATCAACGCGTCAAAGCCGAGCCGCTCCGCGATCTGCGCACACTCCACCGGCCGCATCTCTTCGGCCGGCATGGGCTGGTGCCACCAGTCGTGGTCGTCTCGCGCGCCGACCCCGTGCGTATTCATCAGCACACCAAAGCGCATCGGTTCCTCCCTCAGTCAGGCCGCGCCGCAGGGTGTCAAGAGCCGGGCGACGACGCCCGCGCTACATCTCCATATCGACGAATTGCTGCTTCACCCACCCCTTGTCGATCGGTGTGACGAAGTGGTTGTGGAACGTCTGGCGCCGGATCAGCCATTTACCATTCTCTTTGCGGTATTCGTCGTCGTAGGTGATCGCGATCCAAACGGCTTCACCGTTGATCGTCGCAGGCTCCCACAGGTACCAGTAGGCCTTCGCCTCCGTGCCGTTGGGGGCGATATCAATGGTCTCTCCACACATGTAATGCAGGAAGAAGCTGATGCCGGAGTCCTGCACGCCGCCAAAGAACTCCGCGATGGCAGCCCGGCCCTCAAAGGGGCCAAAGTCCCCGTCGATGATCCCGTCTTCCGTGAACTGCGCGGCGAACTCCTCGCCGCTGGCGAACCGGTCGACGATCTGCGAGTAACCATGCTTGAGCCGACGGATCTCTTCAAGATCCTCCAGATGCTGCAGACGTTCTTCCACTGAAGCCACGGGCGTATCCTTTCGTCTTCCATGCCGCACCCTGTATCGGGCGGGGAGGCTACCAGCGGTTTCCTCACCCTACAAGACAAGCAACCTTGAACGCCCCCCGCGTCGTCGCGACCCCCTGCCAGGAGACTAAGCTTTGGCGGGTGGCCACGGGTCGGCTAGCCTCAGGCTCTATTCGACGCGAAGGAAGGCAGCAGTGATGGCGATCAAGAAAGCTTGGAGCCTCGTCGACGAGGCCAAAGAGCGGACCGAGAATCTTACCATCGCGCAGCTAAAGGCCGAGGTCGCCAGTGCCGACGACGTACTGTTGGTCGACATCCGCGAGATTCAGGAACGCGTGGATCTCGGCACTATCTCCGGCTCCAAACACGTGCCTCGCGGGATGCTGGAATTCTGGGCCGACCCCGAGAGCAAGTACTACCGCCAATACTTCCAGCCGGACCGCCGCACCGTACTCTTCTGCGCGCAAGGCGGTCGCTCCGCGCTAGCAGCGGATACCCTGACGAAGATGGGCTTCAGCAACGTCGCTCACTTGGAGCCGGGGTTCAACGGTTGGAAGGAATCAGGCGAAGAGATCGAGGATGCCGCCTCAACCAGCAGGTGGGTCCGGCGCACGTAGCACCACCTCCCGCGAGCCCGACTGGAGGATGCGATGACGGCCACCACTGATCCCGACTTGCAGCTGCGTCTGTACCGCTCGATGCGCTCCATCCGCAGCTTCGAAGAGAAGGTCGCCGAGCTGTTCTATGCCGGCCGCTTGCCCGGATTCGTCCATCTCTACGTCGGGCAGGAGGCCGTCGCCAGCGGCGTCTGCGCCAACCTCCGCGACGACGACGTGATCACCAGTACGCACCGCGGCCACGGTCACCTCATCGCAAAAGGGGCGCGCCTAGACCGTATGATGGCCGAGCTTTACGGCGGCATCGACGGCTACTGCCACGGCAAGGGAGGTTCGATGCACATCGCCGACTTCTCCGTCGGCATCTACGGCGCCAACGGCATCGTGGGAGGGGGCTTACCCATCGCCGTCGGCGCGGGATTGGCGGCGCGCGTTCACGGAAGCGACCGTGTCGCGGTTGCCTTCTTCGGCGACGGCGCCAGTAACGAGGGGACGTTCGGCGAAAGCCTTAACCTCGCTTCCATCTGGAAACTCCCCGTGATCTTTGTCTGCGAAAACAACGGCTTCACGCAGTTCACGCCTACCGAGCAGCTCACCGCAGGCATCATCGCCGAGCGCGCTAAGGGGTACGCCGTCCCCGGTGTCATCGTCGAGGCGGACGATGTCAGCAACGTTTACGAGGCAGCGCGGCAGGCTGTGGCCCGTGCTCGGTCCGGCGCCGGCCCCACGCTCATCGAGGCGCGGCAGTGGCGCTTCCGCGCCCACAACGAGGGCGAAGAGGCCTTCATTGGCGGCGAGTGGAAGTACCGCACCAAGGAAGCCCTTGAAGCCGCGATGCAGCGCGATCCGATCGAGAAACTCCGCCTCCAGATCGACGACCCGGACGGCGTGGCTCGCATCGACCGTGCAGTCGCCGAGGCGATCGAGGCCGCAGTCGCCTTCGGCGAGAAGAGCCCACTACCAGACCCAGACGCGGCGCTCGAAGATCTGTACGCCTAGAGCCAGTACCCGAACAGCACACGCTGGCCAAGGAGCGAACCATGGCTGTCATCACGATCACCGAGGCGATGCGGGACGCACTCGGTGAGGAACTCGAGCGGGATCCCAACGTCATCGTCTACGGCGAAGACGTGGAACTCAGCGTCTACGGCGCTCAGAACGGCCTCATGGAGCGCTTCGGACGCGAGCGCATCTGGAACGCCCCACTCTCAGAGGCCACTTTCGTCGGCGCGGGCCTGGGCGCGGCGATGTCCGGCGTCCGTCCGGTCATCGACCTCATGATCGGCACGTTTACCTACGTCGCGATGGACCAGCTCTACAACCAAGCCGCCAAGCTACGCTACATGTCCGGCGGACAGGCCAAGATGCCCGTAGTCGTGATGTGCGTCTGCGGCGCTCGCGGTTCGGCAGCAGCACAGCACTCCGACAGCCCTTACCCGCTGTTCATGAGCGCCTCCGGCATCAAGGTCGTTCTGCCATCGACTCCTGCCGATGCCAAAGGCCTGCTCAAGGCGTCCATCCGCGACGACAATCCCGTGCTCTTCTTCGAGCCCCTCTCGCTCCTCGGCGAGAAGGGTGAAGTACCCGACGAGGAGTTCGTCGTACCCCTCGGCCGGGCCGACATCAAGCGCCGTGGCGACGCGGTCACAATCGTCGGCGTTGGCGCGACCGTGAAGATGGCGCTGGAAGCCGCTACCGCGCTCGCCGCCGAGGGAATCGAGGCAGAAGTCGTCGATGTGCGGACCCTCCGCCCCCTCGACGAGAACGCGATCCTCGAATCCGTGCGCAAGACCGGCCGTCTCGTCGTTGCCGATGAAGCTCGCCAGCCCGGCCTCGCTGCCGAAGTCTCCGCAATCGCCGCCGAGCACGCCTTCGACACCCTCAAGTCACCCATTGCGCGCGTCTTTACGCCCAACGTCCCCATCCCGTTCAGCCCGTCCCTTGAGGGAACGGTGCTGCCGAGCGCGGAGAAAGTAGCCGCCGCCGCGCGTCGCGTGGTGACCAGCGCCACTTGATCCCGTGATCCACAGTCAGCCACCGACACAGGCCTCTAAACACGCCAGTAACGATCCATCCTCACTGCCATCCTCACTAACCAACTTACGATGACCGACATCGTGATGCCCAAGTTCGGCTGGACGATGGAAGAGGGCACCATCACGCAGTGGTATGTCAGCCAAGGCGACTCCGTGACCGAAGGCCAGCCGCTCTTCGTCGTCGAGACCGAGAAGGTCAACACCGACGTGGAGGCGCCCGCGAGCGGTGTTCTTACCGCCATCGTCGCGCCGGTGGGCAGCCTCATACCAGTCGGAACGCTCGTCGCTCGCCTCGACGCTACGGCCGACGCCTCACCGTTACCTTCCTCAGCGGCCACCACCACGGCTGGGGGACGCGTAGGCGCCGTCGCGCAACCCGCCTCCTCGAAAAGCAGCGACCACCCCATGGACAGTAGCGAGATCGCGCTTAGCTCGGTCGAGAAGCGCACCGGTGAGCGCATGCACGCGAGCTGGCGCGACACGCCGATGGTGACCCTCACGACAGACGCCGATGCCGATGCCGTCGCCGCCTTGCGCGAGTCCACGCCCGGTACGCCATCACCGACGATCGTCGTTGCCCACCTCGCCGTGGGCCTGATCACGCGCCACCCCAGGCTCAACGCCCAGTTGAGCAATGCGCAGCTCCGTCTCTCTGATAGCGTCAACCTTGGCTTCGCCGTCGAAACAGAGCGCGGCCTAGTCGTCCCAGTCGTGCCCGCTGCAGCCGGCCTCGCGTTAGAACAGCTCGCGGCGCGTCTCGCTGAACTCGCCACCAAGGCACGCGATGGCGTCCTCGAATTGAACGATGTCTCCAACGGAACCTTCACCGTGTCCGGATTGGGGCACGTCGGCGTGGATAGTTTCACTCCCATCATCAACCCGCCGCAGACCGCCATCCTCGGCATCGGCCGCCTGCGACGCGAGCCAACCATACGCGAGAACGCCGTCGTTCCAGGCTGGCGGATCTGGCTCTCGCTCACTTTCGACCACCGCGCCATGGATGGTGCCCCGGCCGGACGCTTCCTTCAAGAACTCGCTCGAGCCTGTGCCGGCAACTGAGGCTCCGCCCGCGAAGGCGCCACAACTCACGCCATGGCACTGCGCACGAGCGTGTGACAAAAGGTGAGCTGCCGACGAGTCAAGAAAGCCGGAAACCCTAAGGGAAACAGGCCCGCAAGCATATTGACACTCCCGCGGAAGAAGGTCTCCGCTGCAGGACTGCTTAGGCAGACTGCTAAACCGGTTAGCGCGACGAGCCGCTAGGCTGGGTCAACCGCGACCCTTGAGGAGCCGCATTCGGTACTGAGAGAGGAATGTGAGATGTCAGAAGGACCACTCAGTGGGATCACGGTGGTGGAGTGCAGTATCTGGATGCTGGGGCCCTTAGCCGGCGTCATGCTTGGCGACCTCGGCGCCGATGTCATCAAAATCGAGAATCCAAACAGCCCAGACGGCTCACGCAACCTCGTCTCGGTCGCTGCCTGGGACTTAGAACTACCCGGCGGCAAGAGTTCCATGTTCGAGGCAGCCAACCGAAATAAACGCGGTGTCGGCATCGATCTCAAGGCAGAGGGTGGCCCTGAGCTCGTCAAAGAACTCGTCCGCGACGCCGACGTCTTCATCGAAAATTTCCGGCCTGGCGCGCTGGGGCGACTGGGTCTTGGCTACGAGGAGCTAAAAAAGATCAACCCGCAGCTAATTTATGGACGCGCCTCGGGACATGGTTTCAAGGGCCCGGAATTTGGGCGGCCCGCCATCGATGGACTCGGACAATCGCGCTCCGGTCTCATGTGGCAAAACGGGCGCGCCGGCGACCCGCCAAACTGGAACACGATCGCGATGGCGGACGTGATGGGTGCCAACATGCTGGCCTACGGTGTCGTCACCGCGATCGCCGCGCGCGAGCGAACCGGTGTTGGCCAGCAGGTCGAAATCTCCCACATCATGGCCTCAATCTGGCTGCAGTACTGGGCCGTCTCCGCCTGCATGCTGCGGGGCCTGCCCGAGTGGGCACGCTTCGACCGCGACAACGCCGCCAACCCCATTTACAACCTCTACCGCTGTGCCGACAACGAATGGATCTTCATCGGCTGTGTCAACGCAGAACGTGATTGGCTCCCCCTCTGTCGCGCGCTGGATATGGATCCCACCGTCCGCGACGACCCTCGCTTCCAGACCTTCGAAGGTATTCGAACCCACAACACGGAACTCATCCAGATCCTCGAGCGCCAGTTCGCCACCCGCCCCCGCACTGTTTGGGAGAACCGCCTCAAACAGGAGCCCGATCTCGTCTTCGACCGCGTCCAACGCATCCGCGACCTCCCCAATGACCCCGCTGTCCAAGCGAACGACTACCTGATCGAGATCGACAATCCCGCCTACGGGAAGCGCCTTCTCCCCAATCACCCCGTTGTGTTCAGCGAGACCCCTTCTTCCATCCGCCGCCCCCCGCCGGATGTCGGTGAGCATACGGCCGAAGTGCTCCAAGAGCGGCTCGGCTTTGACGACGAGCGCCTCGCCGAACTCGCCATCAAAGGCATCATCGGCTAGACCGTCCCGTGCCCACTGGTCTGAGACGGCAGCCGTCCGCTAGTCTCTCGCGGCTTGGGCGGCGGTCATGCACCTAAGCTGACTGAATCGCTCGGCTTCACAGAGCCATCGAAGGAACGAGGACTCCATGGCGACCATCAACTCCGTCTCTGGCCAGCTCGACACCAGTCAGCTTGGCTACACCCTTATGCACGAGCACGTCTGCTCCTGGTCTGCCGGAATGTGGCACTACTGGCCGCAATTCATGGGCGGGCGGGAGACGTTTCTGGAGCACGCAAGCGGTGTGCTCGCCGAGGCCAAGGCCGCCGGTATCCAATCGTTCATTGATGTCACCACAATCGATCTCGGGCGTGACATCCGCCTGATCGAAGAAGCTGCCAAGCGCTCCGGCATGCAGATCATCGCCTGCACGGGACACTGGCTCGATCCATCGGAGTCGATGAAGAGCCGCACTGCCGAGGAACTGGCCGAGTTCTTCACCATGGAGATCACGGAAGGGATCGAAGGCACCAACATCAAGGCCGGCATTATCAAGGTCGCCAACGACGAGCCCGGTCTTACCGACTTCGGGCGCAATGTCCTCAAGGCGGCGGCGGCGGCCCAAAAAGCGACCGGTGTGCCGATCAGCACGCATTCGGGCGCGAAGATCCGTATTGGGGAGGCGCAGGCGCGCATCCTTGAGCGCGAAGGCGTTGACCCCTCACGCGTCTATATCGGCCACTCCGACGACACGGATAGCCTCGGCTATCTCACAGGCTTGCTGGAGCGCGGCTACTGGATCGGCTTGGACCGCATCCCTCTCGGCGCTTTCTATCCGCCACCCACGGTCGAGGAACGGGCAGGCGTCGTGGTCGAACTAGTCAACCGCGGTTTCGAAAAGCAGATCTGCCTCTCCCATGACGTGCCGATCGGTCTGGGTCTCGTTGGTAAGGAGCAAGAAGCCAAGTTCCGCGAGCGTATCCCGGGCGGAATCCTCTTCATCAACCAAACCTTCATCCCCATGCTTAAGGAGCGCGGCCTTAGCGAAAGTACCATCGAGCAGATTATGATCGGCAATCCCCAGAAGTTCTTCGAGGGTTAGTGTGACAGCTCCTCTCAAGACCACAAGCGAAGGGAACCTCATATGACACCAATGAACCGGTCCTTTGAAGAGCGCCGGGCCGACTCGCTCGACGGGCTGCGCAAACTGCGCCGGGAGCTTCTCCCAGACCCAGAATCTGGCGTTGCCCACACCGAAAAAGCATGGGGCGCCACAGGGTCCTTCACCGTGGACTTCGTCCTCGCCGACATCTGGTCCCGTCCGCAGCTCTCCAGGCGCGATCGCAGCATGATCGTTCTCGCAACGCTGATCGCGCTCGGCCAGACGGGCAAGGAAATGGTGGTGCACACGCAGGGCGCCATCCATCACGGCATGACCCGTGAAGAGGTCGAGGAAGTAGTGACCCACGTCAGCGCGTACGTCGGCTTCCCTAAGACGCTAGGCGCCATCCGCATCGTCCAAGACGGCCTGCGCTCTTTCGAGGAGAACGGAAAGCTTCCTCCGCACGAGCCGGCCGCTCGCAAGAGTGACGAAGAACGCTACAACGACGGTCTTGACGTACTCCGCACCCTGATGGGCTGGTCCGACCCCGCCAGCGAAGCTCCCAAACTTGAAGAGCGCCTTGGCCCGCTCGGGCCTCTCGCAATCCATTACCTCTGCGGCGAAGTCTGGGCGCGCACTCAACTTTCCCGCCGCGACCGGAGCCTGATCACGGTGGCGATCCTCACTGCTCTCGGCCGAACCGATCAAATGACGACCCATGTGCCCGGCGCACTCAATCATGGCGTGACCCGCGAAGAGATCGAAGAAGTCATGGTGCAGATGCTGGGCTATGCAGGCTGGCCAGCCGCGGTGAGCGGCCTTGCCAAAGCGCGTGAGATCTTCGCCGCAATCGACGCAGAAAGCAGCGAGTAACACGTACGTACCTCCCAACCGCCCTCGGAGGTGCTGCTGACACTTCACGATCCGCCGCGCCGCACGCGCCTGCGGTCGCCCCAAGTCAGCCCAGACACGGCGTGCACTCGCCCCAGCGGACGCTGCACACACGTCGATCACCGGCTGCGCGCTGACCAACCGCACAGCCGAATGTCGGACGATCGGCGTCGGGCGACTGAGGCCGGATCGCAGGGCAGGTGCAACAAGCTCTTCCCTGGGCATCGAGCGGCTAACCTCGCCGGCCATCGCCGGTCACTCTCGCAGACATCGAAAGCTTGCCGCGCGGAACCGGTAGAATCGTCCCTATCGCGCACCGGACAAGCCACGAGAGGAGCGCTAGATGCGTTACAAACTGCTGGGTGCCAGCGGGCTACGAGTCTCCGAACTCTCACTCGGGACGATGACCTTTGGAGACGACTGGGGCTGGGGGGCTCCGAAGAAGCAGAGTCGCGAGATCTTCGATGCTTACGTGGAGGCCGGCGGCAACTTCATCGACGGCGCCAATATGTACACCAATGGCACGAGCGAAAAGTACATCGGCGCGTTCATCCAAGACCGGGCCGCATTCGTCATTGCGACGAAATACACCCTCAACAGCCATCCGGATGCTCCCAACAGTCGTGCCTACGACCCCAATAGTGGCGGTAACCACCGCAAGAGTATGATCCAGTCACTCGAAGGCAGCCTCCGCCGGCTCGGCACCGACTATGTCGATCTCTTCTGGTTGCACTCCTGGGATAACACAACCCCCATTGAGGAAGTCATGCGTGCCTTGGACGACCTCGTCCGCTCCGGCAAGGTGCTCCATCTCGGCATCTCCAACGCGCCAGCTTGGGTTGTAGCGGAGGCCAACACAATCGCGCAGCTGCGCGGCTGGAGCCCTTTCGTCGCCTTGCAGATCCAATACAGCTTGGTTGAGCGCGCTGCCGAGCGCGACCTCCTGCCAATGGCCCACGCCCACGACATCGCGATCGTGCCCTGGGGCATCCTCGGCGCGGGCGTCTTGACCGGAAAGTACACGAATGACGCCAAGCAGGGACGTCTCTCCATCGATTCCTGGCGCGAGGGCTTCCTCACGGAGCGCAACCTTGCCATCGCCAGCGAGGTTCAAGCCATCGCCGACGAGATCGGTCGCTCGTCCACGCAGGTCGCGACCAACTGGGTGCGCCAGCGGCCAGGCGTCGTCATCCCCATCGTCGGCGCGACCAAGCTAGAGCAACTCGAGGAATCGCTTGCCTCACTCGAGTTCGAGCTGGACGACGCACAAATCGCACGACTTGATGCCGCGAGCGCTATCCAGCTCGGTTATCCGCACGACTTCCTTGCTGATCCTTTCAGCCTCGAATTGATCCACGGGGTACACGCGGCCGACATCGACAACCATTACGCGCCTTAGGCACGTGCTGATCGGCACCGTACTAGCAGCGGATCCCATCTAGCCTTTCTTAGATCATGCTGCGGTCGCGCATTTCCAGGAAAGACTTCGTGAATGCGTCGATCATCGTGTCGATGTCCTCCGGACTATGCGCTGTCGAGATCAGCGAGAAGTGCACGCCGGGGACAAGCACGCCATTCTTCAGCAAGATCGTGTAGTAGTCCCGCGCCCGCTTCTCGATCAGAGGCGAATGTTCGATATCACGCGCTGAGTTGATCCGGCCGCGCTGGAACTGCAAGTAGAACATTGATGCGGCATTCTGCAGCTGTACCGGGAACTCCTCTTCCAACAGGAAATCATTCACCGCAACGGCCAAGCGCTCGCCCTCGCGCTGAAGGTACGGATAGATATCAGGATGCTCTTTCATGTAGGTGAGGGCCGCGATTCCCGCCGCCATCGCTAGGGGATTTCCGCCGAACGTCCCACCAGCAAACACCGCCTCTTCGTCCTTGGGCCGCTCGATGTCCGTACGGAAGACCTCCATAACATCGGCACGTCCCACCACCGCACCCATCGGCATCCCGCCCCCAAGCGCCTTCCCGTAGGTTGCTAGGTCTGGATTCACACCAAAGAATTCTTGCCCGCCGCCGTAGCTAAGCCGGAAACCGGTCACCACCTCGTCCATCAGGAACAGGACTCCAGCGTCCCGGCAGGCGTTGGCCACACCCTTGATGAAGTCTCCGCAATCCAGCCGGGGGTTGCTGCTCTGCACCGGCTCTAACATCACCAACGCCAGCTCGTCCTTATGTTTCCAGATCAATTCATAGGCGGCTTCGTGCCGGTAGGGCAGCATCAACACCTGATCGACCGTTTCTTGCGGGATCCCCGCCCCGCGCGGCACGGCAACCGGTGCTGCACGCGGACTCTCCGGATCGGCCACCAGCAGCACATAGTCGTGCGAGCCGTGGTAGCTCCCGTCGAAGATCGCAACCTTCGTCTTTCCGCTATATGCGCGGGCCGCTCGGATCGCCCACATCGTCGCTTCGGTCCCAGTGTTCGCGAACAACGCTTGCTCGCCACAGGGTGACGCCTCGATCAACAGCCGCCCCAACTCCTCCTGATAGGGATGCTGCAACCCCCATTGCACTCCGCGAGCCGCCGCCTCTTGAATCGCTGCAACGATCACATCAGGCGCATGACCAAGGAGATGCGGTCCGTACCCCATCGTCATGTCGATGTACTCGTTGCCGTCCACGTCCCACACCCGTGAGCCTTTCGATTCACGGATAAAGAGTGGGTAATGCATCGCGATCGAGCCCGCCAGCTCCATCGCCAAGATCTCGCTCGAACTCTTCTCTAGTGCCTTCGAGCCGGGTGTGTGCTGCTCCATCTCCGCGCGGACGTTCTCAGTCATGACCATAGTCATCCTCCGCTGATAACAAGCGCCGCCCTGGCGCATTGGCGGCCAGGATAGTCCTGCGGGCGCAAACGCCGCCACGCGCCCCACTTCCCAAGAAAGCTTGCTCTATCCTCCCACACACCATATCCAAGCCACTCCAAACTTCGGAGCCTGCATGCGCACCATCGAGAACACGGCGCTCCTCATCCGCTGCAGCCAACTCTTCGATGGCACGGGGCGGCCTGTGCAACGTGATCAAGCCGTGTTCGTCCGAGATCGCCGCATCCAGGCAGTCGGCCCCGCGATGCGCGTCGAGCACGTCGTGCCTCCACAAACCCCGCGTATCGAACTCGGCGACGCTTGCCTCCTGCCCGGCCTCATCGACGGCCATACTCACAGCAGCCTCCCCGGGGATGGCCGCCCTTACGCCGCGCAGATCGCTATCCCCGACGCTCTCATGGTCGGCGTCGCCGCGAAAAATCTAGGCCGACACCTTGATGCAGGGATCACCACCGTCCGCGACCACGGCGCACGGAACATGGTCGGCTTCACCATTCGCGCCGCCGTGACGCGCGGCCTGATTCGCGGCCCCCGCATGCTCGTCAGTGGTCGACCGATCACACGTCCCGGAGGTCACTTCCACTGGTGTAACGAGACGGCTGCCGGTCCCAGTGCTGCCCGCGCCGCTGTGCGCCGCCTTATCCGCGATGGCGCCGACTACATCAAGGTCATGGCCACCGGCGGTGGCACCGAAGGGACAAACCCCGGCGAGGCCTCGTATTCGTTGGAGGAATTGCGTGCGGTCGTGGAAGAAGCTCACGCGCATGGACGCCGAACCGCCGCGCACGTACGCGCCACCGAGGGCATGAATCGTGCCGTCGACGCCGGCTTCGACGTGCTCGAGCACGTCGAATTCAATGAACCCAACGGCTGCCCACGCTTCAATCCAGGAGTCGCTGCCAAGATCGCGGCGGCGGGCACGTACGTCAGTCCCACGCTGCAGGTCCTTACCGATTACCAGCGCATCGTCGCGCTGCGAGAGCGCGCTGCTCGTCACGAGATCTCGGCGAAGGGCGAGCGTGAGCTGCTTGCTCTCGAGGATACGCTCGACGGCTACCTCGACCGCTTCCGTCGCTTCCTCGAAAGCGGCATCTCGGAGCGCGTCGCGCCGGGCACTGACTGTGGCCCCTTCGGTACAGCCTTCGGGCACCTCGATTATGAACTCGAATTACTCGTCCAGGCCGGCTATCGCCCTGCGGACGCTCTCCGCGCTACGACCTACCGTGCCGCCGCAGCCGCTGGGTTGGATCATGAGATCGGCACTATTGAAGTCGGAAAGCTAGCCGACCTCGTAGCTGTCGACGGTGACCCTACCTACGACATCACGGCCATGAGCCGCGTCGTGGCGGTCTTCCAAGAGGGTCAACACGTTCGCTGAACGAGCGGCACTTCCATGTAAGGTATCGGCGCAAGCGCGCCGTCACGGGCAACTACAAGCGTAGGGTATGCGATGGGCATCGCCGCAGGACTCGGTTCGGCGATCACTTGGGCGATATCGAGCGCGTTTCTGGGATCGCAGACGGCGCGTATCGACACGGTCACACTCGTATTCCTCCGCTCCCTGTTCGCGGCGCCGACTTTCGCCGTTGCCCTGTTCATCACCGGCGCGCAGGACGAACTCTGGAACATGCCGTGGAATAACATGTGGCAGCTAGCCTCGGCTGGCTTTTTTGCCACCGGCAGCGGGGACCTCCTCTTCGCAGGTGCGTTCTTCTTGATCGGCATGAGCCGTGCGCTCCTGATCGTGATGTCGTTGGCCGTCCTGTTCTCATTCGTCCTAGCATCAATCTTCCTCGGTGACGATCCAACACTTCAAATAGGGATCGGCGCAGTGCTGATCCTGCTTGGCGTCTATACCGTTGCACTGTATGGGCAGCCGCAGGGCACCGGCTCTCGTGCGATGGGGACGGCTGACGCTCCCGACGCAACGGTCGCTCCCCGCCCTATCGCCGGGGGGGCGCTTCCTGATCCGTCGAACGACCGCGCAACAAAGGGGTGGCGACGTAGGCGCTACGTCGCCCTCACGATCCTAGGAGCTGCACTCGCGACCGTGATGCTGCTGTGCCTCCGTGCGCGCCGTCGGCCCGCCTCACTAGAACCATTGCCCGGCTTCGTCAAACCACCACCCACCCTGAGCACCGTTGCACCCGCGACTTATCCGCAGAAGCACTCGCCCCTCTCCACTGCGCCATCTGCACAAGCAACGTCCGATGACTATGCGCCGACACTTGTGCCCACAGATGGGCTATCGGCGGCCGCTTGGGCCTGGATGATCAAACATCGGCTCCCGATCGGAGTAATCGTTGCCACGCTGGCCGGCCTCAACTGGGCGATCGCGATCGTGTGGCTACGCGGGGCCTCGTTCGATGTCGACCCGGTTGCCGGCGTCAGCGTGCGGGTCCCGCTGGTGGTCGGGATCTTCGCTATCGCGGCGATTGCCTATCCCAACTCCAGCCTGCGAAAACTGAATATCACCAGGCGAGGTTTTATCGCGATCGCAATCTCCGGCGTGATCGGCACCGGCATTGCCTCTTTATTAATCTTGGTGTCCATTCAGGAAGTCGGCGCGGGCGAGGCAACGACATTGCTCTCAACCGGCCCACTGTGGGGCCTGCCCTTGGCCGTCATCTTCCTACGTGAGCACATCACACGTTGGGCGGTTGTGGGAGCCATCACGGCGATCATCGGAATCGTGCTGATCGCTTGACGAGAAACGTGCTTAGCCGCCGGGCTGCACACTGCTCTCTTCTGCGCTGACACCGGCGAGATGCCCCAAATAGATAGGAACGAGCGGGAGGAAACAGGGAGACAGGAACGACAAGAACCCGCCCGCGAACGCCAACGCAAACCCGAAAAGGTTGGTCACGCTACCTCCGGTCGCCGTGGCATCCTCCGCGGTGCCCGGGAGAAAGCTAAAAAGATCGTTCAGCACCACGACTCGGTCCAAGAAGATCAGCACTCCCATAAAGACGAGCAAGATGCCACTCACAACCGAGATCACGGGCAGATACGGACCGATCCGCCGTAGCAGCGCCGATGCCGACCCCAATGCTGCGCCCGCGATGAGGAACGGCACCCCTAAGCCCAGCGCGTAGAAGACCAACAGCACAGTGCCTTGCACCACTGACCCAGAATCCGCGGCTAACGCCAGGATTCCGGCCAAAATCGGCCCGACGCACGGTGTCCAGCCGAGCGAGAACGCGCCCCCCACCAACAGCGACCGGCTATAGCGACGGATCCCACGCACCGGTACGTGAGATCCCGATCCGCCGCCACCGCCTGCACTCACTTGGTACGTCCGCATCAACAACGGAATCGTGATCATTTCGGCCAAATGCAGCCCCAAAACGATGAGCGCCACCCCAGCGACTCGCTGGAACCAAATGATGTTGTCGCGTAAGGCGAAACCAATGACCCCAAGTGATGCACCCAGCGCGATAAAGATGACCGAGAACCCGATCACGAAGGCGAGCGCATGCACAAATGTCGCCCTGCGCAGCGGCCCAAGACCCCGGCTCGCGATAAGCGCAGCCGTAGTCATTTGCTCTACCTATCCTCCGCTCCGTGTCGGCGGCACCGCAGGTCTTTCCGCCTCACTACGTTGGCTTGCTTCTGACTACGAGCCATCATGGGTTTCGGTTTGCTTCCGAGCCTCACCAAGCGTCGATCGTAACAGCGCTCTGTAAACAGGCCTCACAGACGGAGCCAACCGCCCCACTCCGTGCGACCTAGAGGATCTCGAGCAATTCGATGACCGTGCCGTCCGGATCCTCGAGACATACGAACCGTTCTCCGCCTGCGAGGTTGATCTCCTGTGGTTCGGAGAGGAACTTCACACCCTTGGCCTTGAGATCTTCGTACATCGCGGGCAGGTCCTTCGTGCGCAGCGCCAGCCGGGGCATCCCCGTGTGATAGAGATGTGGGGGGGTTCCCTCGGTCTTCGGCTGGATCCACTCGATCAGATCGATCCGTGTGGCGCGCGGATCCTCTCCTACCATCAGGAGAGCGCCACGCGCCTCGCCCTCAGGAATCCTTAGCCCCGCCGCCAATTCCGGACTGAGCTTGTGTCGCGGCAGATCGAGCACCGCACGGAATCCCAGCATCTTGTAGAAGGCCAGTGACCGCTCAAAATCGCGGCAATTGATATTGATATGAAAAAGCCCCTGAATCGGCACGGCGCTCGCCTTTCTGATCCGCATGACCGGCTCAGTTACCCTAGGCGCGCATGGACTCCGGGTCGATTCCGCGCGCCTCACACCATTTCCAGTACGCGACCGGCGAGATCTCGGACGGCTTAATCTCACTGCGTCCACCCCAGAAAACGTTGGTGTACGCAACCTCGATCCCCGCCTCCGCTAAGTGCGCGTCGATCGCCGCTTTGTGCGCCAGCACCGTCGCCTTCTCGGTACCATGCGCAACTCCCATCACGTTCACGTTCTGAAACTCCGGTCCGCCTTCGCGCCAGTACGCGTGAGTCATGACGTGATGGCGCCCGACCTCGCGGCCCGCA
Organism: Dehalococcoidia bacterium; assembly: GCA_965220315.1. Lineage (GTDB taxonomy): Bacteria > Chloroflexota > Dehalococcoidia > Bin125 > Bin125 > JAPOXK01. The sequence continues at coordinate 586,456 of CBDCPP010000001.1, read as the reverse complement.
TCGATCTCGCGCCCCGGTGGCACTCGCCAATGGAAGAGCGCGTTGTAGCGCGTCACACGCTGGTTGCCGGCCACCGGTTTGACGTGCTCCAAGAAGGTCGAGAATCGACCTATGATCTTCCGACGGTCGAGCGCCTCCGCTACAGCGCAGAACTCATCGTACGGAAACCCCGCTGCTGCCGCCCGTACCCGCCAGAGATCGATCTGGATCTCCTCCGGCTCAAGCTCTCGCTTCAACTCGTTGAGCATCTGCCATTCGCGATCGCTGAGCGTCACGAGTTCCGTATCCAGAACCGTTCCCGGTTCTTCAGTCCGACTGCCGGGCTCCAGCCCCCGCCGGCGCGTGTGACCGACGCCCAATGTGAACAGCCGCTTCGCGGGCATCAGCCGGTATCGCTCCGCTCCTACTTGCTCGGCTAGATAGGAGGCATGCCGCTCCATGGAGAATCCCTGTGGCACCTTGAGTGTCGTCCAGAGCCGGTATACCGATCCCGGTGATTCGGCATCCGTCGTCCGGATTACTACATGTCCGGAAAACGGATCGCGCTCGAACATGTAGGTGAAAGCGCTATCCAACCGATCGGGGGGTATCAACCAAGCTGCCAGCGCACCCTTCGCGAGATTGGTGGAAAGCAGCGTTTGCCGCACTCGCCGGATCGTCCCGGCCACCAGCATTGAGCGAATTCGCTCGATCACGGTCCCCGCATCGATCCCGGACTGCCGCGCGATCGCCGCGATCGGATCGCGCTGGAAACCCACCAACTGGTCCTCCGAGATTGTGAGGATCGCAACGTTGATCGGGTCATCGATCGTTACCGGAACGGCCGAACACATCATGGCTAAATGATCGTCGTGCCGCCGATGCGGCGCAACGCCGCACTTGGCTCTCCGCACCCATGCCTAGGCTAGGCTGGAGCGAGCATGCAACTCACCATCGGCGAGCACATCATCGACTGCACCGATCACACCGCCGTTATGGCGATTCTCAACATCGACACGGACTCTCCTATCGCCGAATCCGTCGTCAGCGCCGACGCCGCCCTCGATCGCGCGCGGATTCTCCGCGCCGCCGGCGCGGAGATCATCGACGTCGGCGCTCATTCGACCCGCAGCGATGGCGAGTTGGTTCCTCCACACGAAGAGATCGAGCGCGTCTATCCCGTTGTAGAGGCCCTCGCACGCGAGGGATTCATTGTCTCTGTCGACACGTGGACCGGATCGGTCGCTCAAGCCGCCTCCGAAGCCGGTGCGCATATCCTCAACGACATCACAGCCGGTCGGGATCCGCAGCTCGTCCGCGTCGCCGCTGAAGGTCATCTCCCTCTCATCATCATGCACATGCGTGGCCAGCCGACGCGCCACCGCAAGGCCGACCAACACTACGAGAATATGGGGGCGGAGGTGCGTGCCTTCCTCAGCGCGCGCGCGGAGACGCTGAGCGCGGCGGGCATGGCCGATCTCTGGCTCGATCCCGGCTTCCAGTTCGGAAAATCAGCAGACGATAACCTGCGCATGCTCGACGACCTCCCCAACCTACTGGCTCTAGGGCGGCCGGTCGTGGTGTCGGCGTCGCGCAAGGGATTTCTCTCCGAGCTGCTCGGTGAAGGCTACGGCCAACAGGCGCCAGGCCTACTTCCCGCCACCCTTGCCTTCAACACCCTGGCAGCGGCCGCCGGAGCCCATATCGTGCGCGTCCACGATGTCGCCGAGATCGCGGCCGCCTTGCGCATCGTCGACGCAATCCGAGCGCGCCGGCGCCACGACGCTAGCCTGTAGCAACCCCACCACCAAGAGCGATAAGCTGCACACGGAGCAAGGGGTCCAATGCCTTTCTATCTATTTGCATGCAAGAACGGCCACGAATTCGAGCGGCGCTTAACCATGGAAGTGTTCGATACGGGCAAGCAAGTCCGCTGCCCCGAATGTAAAACCAAGGGGACGCCACGTCCCGCGCACTTCCTGGAGAACAACAGCACCCGCACGCCCACGCCGATGGGGCGCAACAAGCGCTGGAAATCCACGCCGTGGTAAAGGATTCCCGATCCCGAAGAGGCGGCCTCTAGCGGTTGGGCCGGTACTCGCCCTCGCGGTCCTCTGGCTTGATCCGTCGACTCCACGCCCACCAGACAAGCCATACCGTACTCACCAAGAAGATCGCCGGAATGAAGATCGAAACAGCCAGCGCCTCGTCGCTGACGTGCAAGGGATCTTCTTCAGCCGAACCCTCGGCGTTCGCCCACTGGGGCGAGGTAGGATCGCCGGCCTGCTCGGCAAAAACGACGCTTTCCACCGGATCAGACGAGGCTTGATCCGCAGCAGTTACCGCCCCGGAGGCCAGCGCCAGGGAGACCACCAGCACGACGGCGACCGCCCATAAGCGCGCGCCAATTATCGCTGCCGATCGAATCACCGCACCCTCCTCGGCCGTCTGTTTCGCCAGTGTGTCTTGGACCATCGTTGCGGTCAACTCGCACGCAGATCACCAACTACATCGACACGCTTAGTCGAAGATCGCTGCGACCTCTTCAACAGCATGCGCTTGGTCACCGCGCGCCGAGTACGCGGAAAGCGTTAATTGTGTCACGCCAACCGCGCGCCACGCCTCGACTTTCTCCCGCACCTCTGCGGCACTACCGAAGAGCCCGATATCGTCCGCCATCCGCTCCGACACCGCATCAGACAGTGCCTCTTTATCGCCGGTAGCTAACCCAGCACGTGCTCGCGCCACCTCTTCTGCGTACCCCGCCTCAATGAAGTAATGCTGATAGTTCGGGAGGGTCATGTAGGTTCGCAGCGCCCGCCGGATCGCAGTCAGTGCCGCGCCTCGGTCGTCCGACACGGCGCATGGTGCCAGGTTCCCCACAAAAAACTCCTCCCGCCGCTCAGCAGGAAGCGCTGCTAACGAAGCCGGCATATGCGACAGCGCGGCGTTCGCCCAGAGCGCACCATCGGCCACCTCGCCAGCCAGTGCAGTCATCTTGCGCCGAAGCGTCGCCAACACCACGGGTGGGAACGACGGATCCCCAGCCGCAGCCCTCAGCTGTTCCATGTAAGCGCGCATATCCGCTACCGGCCCACCTGGAGTGATCCCCAGCTTGCGCAGCCCCGGCACATGCGCCACGCCCAACCCCAGCTTGAATCTCCCATGCGCCACCTCGTTGATGAAACCTGCCGTCGCCGCCATCTCGCTAGCGTGCCGCGTGTAGATCACCGCGATCCCACTCGCAATCTCGATCCGCGCCGTCGACATCGCGATCGCAAGGCAGAGCGACAATCCGTCCCCAAGCGACGGACAATAAATGTTCGCAAACCCGCGCCGGTCCAACTCCTGCGCAGTCTCGATGACTGCCCGCCGCCGACCCGGCAGCGCCACTAAGGCGAATCCCGGCTTTTCCAAAGTAGTCCCTCCCCCAGCGTGAATGCGCGGTGAGGGTAGCAGCGCGATATGCACCGCGTCGTGCTCGCTCAGCGCCGTATACTCGCAACCATGAAGCCTCCAATCACTTTCTCTCTGCAGGACGCACAAGACAACACACGCACATTCCCGCCCGCTAACCCCGTGCTTCTCGCCTTCGTGAAGGCGGATTGTGAGACGTGCAACCTCACGCTCCCGATTTTGGAGGCGCTGCACTGCAGCATCGGTACCCAGCTAACCGTGTGGGCTCTCGTCCAAGCGCGCAGCGACATCCCAACTCTCCGCGCGCGCCACAGTCTTACCATCGCTTTGCTCGACGACGACGCCCTTAACGTTTCCGCAGACGCTGATATCGACACCGTCCCTTCCCTTTTCCTTTACGACCGCAACGGCACACCCATCGCCGAGACTTACGGCTTCGACCGGAAGGCCTGGCGCGATCTCATCGAGCGAGCGGAATCCCTCGTTGCTGACGGCGACTCGAATTACGCGACCGCCATCGACTGGGACACGCTTCCGCCCAACCAGCCCGGTTGCGGCGCCCGCAACGTGGAGCCCGGCATCGCCGAAAAGATCGCGGCACGCCGCACCGGCGGCTTTTTCGCACGCCGCTTGGAGATCGCTGCCGGCGACGATATTCACGAGTTCCTGTTCGCGCAGGGCTTTACCGACGGCCTCCCAGTTGTGCCGCCTACACCTGAACGAGTGGAACGCATGTTGACCGGCACCAAGCGCGACCGCGCTGACGTCGTGGCCGTGGTGCCACCCAATCTAGCGGCGTGCACCGTCGAGAAGGCCGCGATCAACGCGGTGATGGCCGGCGCGAAACCAGAAGATCTGCCCGTCATCCTCACAGCCATCGAAGCCGCTTGCACCAACGAATTCAATATCCACGGCGTGCTCGCCACCACCTGGCTGGCCGGGCCCATCGTCATTGTCAACGGACCTGTGCGCCATCGCCTCGGAATGAACATGCAAGGCAACGCCTTGGGACAAGGGAACCGCGCCAACGCAGCGATCGGGAGGGCGCTACAGCTCGTCGTCCGTAATATAGGAGGCGGTCGCCCTGGGGAGGTTGACCGCGCCACCCTCGGCGGACCCCACAAATACACTTGCTGTTTCGCAGAGTACGAAGAGCGCTCTCCCTGGGAGCCGCTGCATGTCGAGCGCGGGTTCCAGCCCGAAGACTCGACTGTCACACTCTTCGCCGGATCGGGCCCCCAGCCGATCGCCGACCAGCTCTCGCGCTCGGCTCAGCCGTTGGTCACCAGCATCGCGCTCGGCCTTGAGTCACTCTGGCACCCCAAAGTGCACAACTTCGGCGAGACTTTCCTCGTCATCTCGCCTGAGCACGTCGACACCATCGCCGCAAGCGGCTGGAGCAAAGACGACATCCGTCGCCACATCCAGGAAACTACAGCCCGGCCGCTACGCGAGCTCATCCGTGGCGGCGATACCGAGGAGGGCATGCCGGTACCCACAGACCCCGCCAAGCTTGATGAGCGCGTGCCAAAGTTCCGCTCTGCTAAGGAAATCAATATCGTGGTCGCAGGTTCAGAAGCCGGGAAGTTTAGTCACATCCTCGGCAACTGGGTAAGCGGTCCGATCGGCTCAATTAGTGTGACCCGAAAGATCAGCGACTAGGAGGCCGACCATGGTGCAGATCCTCGATCCGACCGACGAGAGCCGACCACCGCAGCGGCAACTCGCCGCGCGACCGGAAGCCCTCAGCGGCACCGTCGGTTTACTCGACATTTCCAAGCCTCGCGGCGATGTCCTCATCGATCGCCTCGCTGAACTCATCACCCAACAAGCTCCAGACGTGACCATCAAGCGCTACCGCAAGCCCACCTTCACCAAGCCCGCACCCCCCGAGCTTCTTGGCCAGATACAGGAGGAATGCGACTTCGTGATCGAAGCGCTCGCCGACTGAGGATCCTGCACTACGTGCAGTGTGCACGATACGACCTGGCTCGAAATCCACGGTATCCCCGCGCTCTTTCTCGCCTCCGCAGCCTTCGAAGAGGCGGCTCAAGCGCAGGCGGTCCAGCTTGGCCTGCCGCAGGTACGCCACGCCTTCGTTCCCCACCCTATCCAAGACCAAACCGATGACGAGATGCGTGTACGCGCCGACGCCGTGTTCGACGAGGCGATCACGCGGCTCCTCAGTGCAGACGACTAGGAGCAGTCCAGGATCACTAATCAGAAGGATAGGGAAGCAGCCCGCGAGCACGCTGCGCTGCGCTCACAGCTCGCGACGCCGCCGACGTTCTCGATCGATATCGATGGAAGCGCGCTAGCTATCACTAGTGCCTGGGGGCTCTTCTCCGCCAAGCGCCTTGATGAAGGATCCGCACTACTGCTGGACGAATTGGCTCCCCTGCCGCCGCAAGATCGTGTTCTCGACCTCGGCTGCGGAAACGGTGCTGTGGGACTTGCCCTTGCTAGGCGCTGGCCCACGAGCACCGTCGAACTTATCGATAAGGATGTCGTGGCCGTCGAAAGCACCCAGGCCAATATTGAACACAACCGCCTGCCCAACGCCACGGTCCATCTCAGCGCGGGCTTCCGCGACCTCTCAACGGATTCCTTCGACTTGATCGTTGCCAATCTGCCCGCACAGGCCGGCAACGAAGCACTCGATGAACTCCTGCTCGGCGCACACGATCATCTGCAGCTCGGTGGAATTTTGGTCGTCGTCACGGTACAGGGCTTGAAACGCTATATCAGGCGCCGCCTCCAGCTTATCTTTGGCGACTACCACAAGGCGCGGGAGACCAAGCGGCACGTGGTAGCAGAAGCTGCACGCCAGCACTAAGGTGCTGGTTCGTTCGCGTCCGATTCCAGCGCCTCCGTACCAGAGGCGGATCTACTCGTATCTACCTCGTGTTCCTTTGCCGGAGTGGTTATCGCTCCACCGGGCGACCTGAGATCGGGCGGCGCTCGCTCTTGCACCTCAACCGATGGCACGGCTGCTGGAGCGGGCGCCAGCTGCAGTGGGGATATCGTCGGCGGCGGTAGTTCATTATTCAACCGCCGATAGATGTAGCTATAGGCGTCGCGCACTGCTGCTGCCGCCGGCACGATCAGGAGCGTGCCCGCAAAGCCAAAAGCCGCGCCGCCAATCACGACCAGCGCCATGATCGCGGCCGGATGCATCGTCACAACTCGTCCGTGCACGATCGGCACGAGGATTTGCCCTTCAAGCTGCTGCACAGCCACATATAAAATGATGATCCACCACCACTTCTCGGGGTCGGTCGCAAGCACCACCGCCATCGCCGGGAGGAACCCCAAGAACGGTCCAATGAATGGGATCAGCTCCGTCACACCCGCCACGAGCGCCAGCGCCGCCGGGAAGCGCACCTCCATGATCGACAGCCCGACCCCAATGACCAGAGCAATGACGACGCCCAACAGGAGTTGGGCGCGCAGGTACGCCGCGAATGTGTGCTGCACGCTGTGGAGCACTAGCGCTGCGTCGCCCTGGAGATCCGGCGGGAACAGCCGCAGGAACCACAAGCGCAATCGCTGTCCATCCTTCAGCAAGTAAAAAAGGAAGAGCGGAATCACGAGGTATCCGATGATCGAAAACAACCCACCCACGATAAAGTCGATGGTGCTCGTGAACCGATCCAGGATGAACTCGCCAACCCGCCCACCGATATCCGACACCCGCTTCTCGATCTCGGCCTGCGCGTCTTCCGGCACATGGTCGCGGTACCACGCAACGAACCCGTCCACCTGATTCTCTGCACGATCGAGAATGTCCGGCGCCTCGTCGATGAATGCATCCACCTCGTCCGCTACCGTTGGCACCACTGCAAACCCGACCGCGACCAGCACAGCCAGCCCGACCGCATAGACCACGACGATCGCCAATGAGCGATTGAGCCCTGGATGATGTTCTCGCCACGGGAGGTATGGCTGCACTCGATCGATCGCCGGCGAGATGATCAGTGCCAGAAGAAACGCCAACACGAACGGCAGAATCGCCGTGAAGGCCTTGAGCACCACCCAGACCAGGAAGCCTGCCAGGGCCAAGACCATCACCCAGCGGACGAGACGGCTGGGAATGGAAGAGGGCAGTGAAGGCATAGGCGCTTGCACTATTTAGCCGATGATCCATCGGACCACAGTCGCTGTCAACGCAAGCCGGGCCACAAGGCGTGCTGTAGCTCGGGCTGAAAAGAGGATTCGGAGGGCCGGGCTAGTGCCCGTCGGGCCGTACCCGACTCAACTCCCGGACATCTTGTTCTCTATTTCAAACAGGGAATGAAGCTTCGATCCGCCTGCGCCAGATCGAATCGCAGCGGCAAGCTCGGGGGACCGCAAGTACAACACGGTTTCCTTCTCTTGACCAACAGCCATCGACGCCGCCAGCGCCAGATCCTCCGGTGAATCGATATCCAGCGCCCAGCGCGCATCCTCAACACGTACAACGGCCGCGCCCGCCCTCTCAGCGGCCGCAATGTGTCGGGCGGCCGACTCAGCGCCGAACGCCGGTGTAATCACCGTCGGTGGGAGTAGCAGCAGCCCGTTCGTTCCTCCATCTCGCGACGGCGCCACGACCACCCCAGGGGCCACGGGCAACGCAGCGACCAACTTCTCAACGTCCGTTCGCGTGATCAAAGGCAGGTCCGCTGGCACAAGCAACAGTGCACCTGACTCCGAAAGCTGCGTCTGAGCGAAGGCCAGCGCGCAGTTGAGGCCGAGCACATCCGGCGGCTCTTGCAGAAAATCCACCTCCAGTCGCGCTGCCTCCTGCGCCGCCGCCGCATCCCGGCTGAGCACTACCACCCGCTCAACCGCTGGCACCGACCGCAGCGCCCGCACAACATCGCCAAGCATCGCGCGAACGAGTCGGTTGCGCTGCGCCGGTTGCAGCACCGCTGCTAAGCGTGACTTGCCAGCCGGCAGTCCTCGCACTGGTACTACCACTGTCACGCGCGCGCCCGGCGCCGCCATCACGGGAAGATCCTCTAGCTCGCCTGCAAGGCCTGCAAGGCCTCCAGCGTCACGCGTGCCAGCGCTCGCTTCTCCGCCGCCCCGCTCATGATGGTCTGCGTGGCAAGGCATTCAGCACCAACTTCGGTGCGAACGGCATCTGCCAATGCAGCGTCTCGCTCATCCAAAACAAATAGATCGATGAGATCACTGTAAAGTCGGGCGACGCCAAGTGCTGAGACATCATGACCAAGGCTCTCGAGGATCGCGGCTGCCGGTCCCTTCACTGCTTCTCCACCGATGATTGGACTAATCGCTGCCTTGGGCGCCGCGCTCGTCAGCAGACAGTCGCGCACGCCCGTCACTGCGAGCACCGGCTCGATGGAGAGAAAGGGGTTGCTCGGCGCGATCACGATCGCGCGCGCGTGCAAAATGGCCTGAAACACCCCGGGCGCAGCACGCGCCTCTGCCAACCCGGCCAAACGTAAACCCAGCACCCGATCCTCCGACCGCCGCCGCACGAAATACTCCTGGAAGGAGACCTCGCCCTCCGGCGTCTCCACCATGGTACGCAGGCGTTGATCCGTGACTGGAATGACCCGCACTTCGACACCCAGCGTGCGCGTGATCTCAGCGGTCACAGCACTCAGCGATGCTCCCTCCCGCAAGCAATGCGTGCGAAAGAGGTGCGTCGCAAGGTCGCGGTCTCCTAGCCGAAACCAGCCGGGCCCACCCAGCTCCTCGAGCGCAGCCAACGCCACAAAGCTATCTCCGCGTAAGCCCCAGCCCGTCTCCGGGTTCACACGCCCCGCCAGTGTGTACGTGACGGTGTCCAAGTCGGGCGATACATGAAGGCCTCCGACCTCCAAGTCATCACCGACGTTAACAATGGCGACGACTTCCGCCGGCGCCACCACCTGCACCACTCCCTCCAGAAAGCGCGCTGCCCCCACGCCACCCGCCAACACAACAACCGGAGCCGTTTCGCTCAAGGAACCTCCAATACGCGCTGCCATCGCCGGGAGCCTAGCACCACGGTCCCTCAATCGCTCCGCATCGTGATATCAAACAGGCCCGGCTCATCTTCCTCAATCACCTCCACCCACTGCGATAGTCCTTCGACTCTCGGATCGCCGAAACGAGCGTGCGCACGTAGTGGGCTGTCGGAACCAACTCGGACTTGCCGCAGAAGCCCGCCCGACCACGCGTCTTCCCCTCCCTCTATCTCCAGCTCTCCCTCTGTCAGCTCTCCTTCTCTCGATATCACCAATCGCAGCGACACCCATTCGCCCTGGTCCTCGTCCTCTGCCTCGATCGCGAGGTGGCGGCTCCCATCCAACTGTCGCTCGTCAGAGACAGCTTCTCCTTGCATCGACCGCGGCCCAGTGCTCATACGCCGATCGTAGCCGCGCTTGACCACTATCTTGGAATAAGACAAAAGATCTCTATGCCTAGAACACAGATGCCACTCGCTTCTACCGAAGCCCCCTGCCCCTACTGCCGCGGTCCCCGCGGCCCCGGCCTCTTCTGCACAACTTGCAACCGATTCAACCGCTATCCCAACAGCCCCATCGTCGCCGCCTCGCGTCTCCGGCGCTTCGGTGGCTACATCCTGGAACTCACCCTGCTCCTGGTCACCCTAGGCATCGGCTGGCTCATCTGGTTCGCCTTCGTCGCGCCCAGGGCGCAAACGCCCGCCAAATCGCTCCTCAGTATGTACATCGTGGACGAGGATGGCGCCCCAGCGAGCACCGGCAAGGTTTGGGTGCGCGAGATCCTGGTGAAGCGGATCCTGTTCGACATCACCGCAGCGATCTTTGGGGGAATCGTGCATCTGGCCAACGCGCTCTGGATATTCATCGACCGCGATCGCCAGACCCTCCACGACAAGATCGTCGAGACTGTCATCGTCTACGCGCCCCATGGCCTCGACGCTCTCGACGCTACAGGGCCCTTGAGCAGCTCCCCTCCCAGCGCCCTGCAGGACGAACTCGACGCCCTCGTACATGCCCGTGACCGTGGCACAATCACGGTCTACGAGTATGAAGAGCGCCGTCAACGACTGTTGGGCCGCCGCTAACCCCTTCAAAACGGCCGTGGATCGCCTTCACTCATGCGCCACGCTGAAGAAGACGGCTCCGCGTCCTCAGCGCTAACATTCGGCGGACACGAAGAGCCCCGGGATCCGGTCCCGGGGCCCTGTCGTCGCCGCGTGAGGGATGAGGGTCGGCGGCTCTACCTCACGCGTAATGCGCTAAAAAAACTGGCTTAGTGGCGACCTTTATGCTTGCTTGGTGTCTGCGAGAGGGCGCTCGCTGCGGCCGACTTCTGCGCCTTGGTCGATTTCGGATCTGCTAAGACTTTTGCAGCATTGCTGGCAGCTTTCGAACCGGTTGTTCGCTTGTGTGCCATGTCGAACTCCTTCCTATTCCATCTCTGTCTAGGTCTGATCAACTGCAGCCCGATGTATTGCCGCAGTTGAGGCACGCAAAGCAGCTCCCGTTACGCACCATCATGTGGCCACAGTCGGAGCAAGGCGGAGCGTCCAAATCACTACGCTCCCGCGCGCTCCCGTTGGCCGACGGATAATTGCTCAAGAAATCTGGTACTGCGACGGAGCCCACCGGGCTCGCCCCTGGCGACGACGGCTCTCCTTCTTGTAACGGCAATGGTGCCTGTGCCGCTGTCACATCCCGCTCATCATTCGGCAGGTACCGCCGCCCCATCCATCGGAACACGTAGTCCAAGATCGAACTGGCGTGGCCCAGCTCCAGGTTGCGCGTCCAGCCGCTCGGCTCAAAGCGGCTGTGGCTGAACTTGCGCACCAATGTTTCAATCGGCACGCCAGACTGCAGCGCGACGCTCGTCAGCGCTCCCACCGCGTCCACGAGCCCCGACACGGTCGAGCCTTCCTTCGACACGTGCACGAATACCTCACCGGGCTGGCCGTTTTCGTACTGTCCGACCGTCAAGTAGCCCTCGTGCTCGCCGATCGTAAACTTGTGTGTCACCGCCTGCCGGTCATCCGGCAACCGGTGCCGCCGGTACGCAGGCGGCCCCGTTGCTGCATCAACCACGGTTGGCTCGTCCGCCGACGAAGACAGCAGCATCGCGCCGGTCTCGCCAACTTTCGTCCCATCCTTCCGCTCCACCGTCTCCAGTGGCTGGATCCGCTTCGAGTTATCGCGATAGATCGCGATCGCTTTTACGCCCAGCTTCCACGCTTGGACATACGTCTCCATGATCTCGTCGATCGTGGCATTCTCCGGCACGTTCACCGTCTTGGAGATCGCGCCGGAGAGGAATGGCTGGGCCGCGCCCATCATTCGAACATGCGCCATCGGCTCAATGCTGCGCTCGCCCTCGGCCGACTTGAAGGCGCAGTCGAAGACGGGCAGATCCGCCTCCCGCAAGCCGGGCGCGCCCTCGATCGTGCCGTGCTCGTCGATGTACGCGACGATCGCCTCCGTCGCCGCCGTGTCATAGCCCAGCTGACTCAAGGCCGCCGGCACCGTGTTGTTGACGATCTTCAGGTAGCCACCGCCCGAGAGGTTCTTGTATTTGACCAGCGCGATGTCTGGCTCGATACCAGTCGTATCGCAATCCATCATGAACGCGATCGTGCCGGTGGGTGCCAGGACCGTTGCCTGCGCGTTGCGGTAGCCATAAAGCAACCCCAACCGAAGCGCCTCGTCCCAAGTCTCCTGCGCGCCCGCCGCGAGATCGGCGGGAACCGTATCGAGCCCCTCGATCTGCGCCACATGCTCGCGATGTTTCTTGATCACTCGCAAGAACGATTCGCGATTCTCTTGGTACTGCGCAAATACCCCCAACCGTTCTGCAACCCGCGCCGATTGCGCGTACGCCTCGCCGGTCAGTGCCGCAGTGATCGCCCCCGCCATCGCGCGCCCCTCGGCTGAGTCGTACGGCAGGCCGCGTGCCATCAGTAACGCGCCCAGGTTGGCGTAACCCAATCCCAAGGGTCGGTAATGGTGACTGTTTTCCTCGATCTTCTTCGAGGGATAGGACGCGTTACCGACCAAGATCTCTTGCGCAGTGATCAGCACCCGACAGGCCGCTCGGAACGCATCAATGTCGAAGGTCTGCGTATCCAAGTCGTAGAACTTGAGCAGATTGATCGATGCCAGGTTGCAAGCGGTGTCATCGAGGAACATGTACTCGGAGCAGGGATTGCTGGCGTAGATGCGATCGGTGCTGGCGCAGGTGTGCCAGTCGTTGATCGTCGTGTCGAACTGCATGCCTGGATCGCCGCAGACGTAGGTTGCCTCGGCGATCGCGCGCAGCATGGCACGCGCCGACAGCTCCTCCACAGGCTCCTTGGTCGTGACCATCGTCGTCCAGTAAGTGGCGTCCTCCTCTACCGCACGCATGAAGGCATCAGTCACCCGCACGCTGTGGTTCGCGTTTTGGAAGGAAATAGAGGAATAGGCCTCACCGTTTAGCGAGCCGTCGTAGCCGCTGTCGATCAGCGCCCACGCTTTCTGTTCTTCCTTCGATTTACAGTGAACGAACTCCATCACGTCGGGATGATCGGCGTTCAGGATCACCATCTTGGCTGCGCGACGCGTCTTCCCGCCGGACTTGATCACGTTGGCGAAGGCATCGTATCCACGCATGAACGAGACGGGGCCCGACGGTATGCCACCACCAGTAAGCTTCTCTTTGCTCGATCGCAGCGACGAGAGATTGCTGCCCGTCCCACTCCCCCACTTGAAGAGCAGCGCCTCGCGCGTCGCCAGGTCCATGATCGACTCCATCGTGTCGTCGACGGAGTTAATGAAACAAGCGGAGCACTGCGGCCGCTCCACAACCCCCACGTTGAACCACACCGGGCTGTTGAACGCGGCGCACTGGTTGATCAGCAGGTAGCGCAGCTCCTGCTCGAACGTCTCTCGTTCCTCCGCTGTCCCGAAGTAGCCGCCCTCCAGTCCCCAGTTAGCGATGGTCACCGCGACCCGATCCACCAGCTGCTTGACCGACTGCTCTCGCTCCGGTGCACCGACATCGCCGTAGAAGTACTTCGACACGACGATATTCGTCGCGTTCACCGACCACGCGGCCGGCACCTCAACGTCCTTCTGCTCGAACAGAAGCTTCCCCCCGTCCGAAGTGATCTGCGCCGTCCGCAGCTCCCATGCGACCATGTCGTAGGGATGGCGGTCCGGTGTCGTGAAGAAACGCTCGAACAACGGCGGCGCGGCGGGGACTCGCAGCTCCTCTTGCAATGCAAGATCCGTAGTCGACTCCTCGGGGGCCTCAACAGCGAGAAGAGCATTGTCGGTCGCGGTCATAGGTAGATCCTTACGCTAGGCAGTCGCTGTTTCTCGCAGACAGCGACCATCTACTATAATAGAACAAAGGTTTCATTATGTCTTTAGTGCACAGCTGCTATGACAGCTGATCAGTTCTGTTGGAGAGTGGGAATAATGTCAGATATCTAGATATATCTCAACATCAAAGCACTACTGGTAGTGGTTATGGTGGTTTAGTGCAGTCCACTGCCCATCCACGCTAGATCATCAGGAAACCACGGCTTTCCCAATACCGTGTCCACATATCCTCCAGCCTGGAAATTCGAACAGATGTCCCATCATGCTCGAACCGCCAGCCGACTGATGGCGCCCCGCAACCCCGCTTCCATCGCCGGACTGCGCCTCGCTCCCACCGGGATCGGCTCAACTCACCACCGCGACGCCAATACGGCCGTCGCCACCGTCCTCGCCGCCTATCCAGCGGTTCCCTTTTGGCCCCAGCTGCCCAACCGTTCGCCCGTTGAGGCGATGGTTCCACAAGCTGGCCTCTCCCTCCAGGGCACTCGCTGGGACGGTCGGCGCCTCCATTGGTCGGGAGATCACGTCAATGCTCCCACGCCTGCCCTTCTGCCATCTCCAGACCGCGCGGCTGGCCTCCACGCCCTCCTAGCACGCCTGAAAGCGCTTCCACCGAATCAGCGGCCGTCGTTCGCCAAGGGCCAGATCATCGGCCCGGTAACGTTAAGCGCCTGCATCGCCGATCCTCCATCGCTCACAACGCTCGGGCGCTTGCTTGGCGAACTCGCCGCGGCGCAGGCCTCCGCCTTCGCCCGCCTTAACATGCGCCCGCTCATCACTTTCGACGAGCCGCTTCTGGCTCGCGTCGGCGAGCCCACCCTCGCCGTCATCTGGGACGACGCCCTCGCCGCACTGGACGCCGCTTTCACGCCCGTCAAGCGCACGGGCGGTCTCGCCGGGCTCCACTGCTGCGCCCCCGCCAACTGGACGCGCGCTCTCAGCGCCGAACCCGACATCATCCATTTCGACGCGACACCCTCTGGCCTCGAGCGTCTCCTCGATCACCGAGAAGCGTTGCGTACGCACCTGGCCCGCGGGGGCGGCTTCGGCTGGGGAGTCTGGCCCACCGACGATACTTCGCCGCCAGTCAGCCTCTCTGCTGAACGTACTGCGCTTCTCGCCGCCGCCAACGCACTCACCGACGCGTCGATCGGCGTCGCCGACCTCTTCCGCCGATCGACGCTCACCGGCGTCTGCGGCACCGCTGGCTTCACCGGCGAAGGCGAGCACCTGCTAGCGGCGAACTTGCAGGCGCTAGCAGCTTCTCTACGAGAGCAATTCGACCTTGAGTCGGCGTAGCCAGCGCTACTCGGCCAGCGCCCGCCCGTTCGCCCGCAGCAAGTCCGTGTAACTCTCGACTTCGCCTATCGGCTGTGAGTAGATCACTCGCACTTCGGCTCCCGTCTCATCGGCGACCCGATCCACTGCCGAGGATTCGAACTGCGGCTCCCGATAGACCCGTGTCACACTGCGATCCCACATCGCCTCGATCAGGTCGGCCAGCTCAGCCGCGCTTGGTTCCTGTTCCGGCCCCTCGATCACGAATCCGAAGACCTCCAGATCGTACCGACGCGCGAAGTAGCCGAAGGCGTCGTGGAACGTCACGAGTACCCGCTTCTCGGCCGGGAGATTAGCGAGGATCGCCTGTACCTCTGCGTCCGCAGCTTCGATCTCCGCGATGTAGCGCGACGCGTTCGTCGCGAATTCGTCCGCACCGTCCGGCAGGAGGCCGCTCAGCTCATCGCGGATCGCCTGAACCGCCTGAATCGCCCGATCGGGATCAAGCCAGAAGTGCGGATCGAGTCTGCCGTGGTCCTCCTCTTCGCCTTCCTTTTCGCTCTCTTCTTCGTGAACGAAAGCTGGCGGGAATTCCTCCAACGCGATCCAATCTGAGAGCTCCACCAAGGGAGTATCGCCCAGATTCTCCTCGATCGTGTCTTCGTAGGCGGCCTCTAAGCCGCCGCCGTTGATCACAACCAAGTCTGCCTCGGCGACCGCGCGGACATTGTCGGGCGACAGCTCGAACGTGTGCGCGTCCGTCTCCGGCGGAACCAGCGCCAGAGCGCTCACTCGCTCGCCCCCCACCTGCGCGACCCACTCCGCCACGATTTGAGTGCTGGCGACCACATCAATGCCCACTTCACGCGGAGCCTCTGCTGGCGCCTGAGGCGCTTGAGACGTTTGAGGTGTCTGTCCAACATCCAAGTCATCGTCGCCGCAGGCTGCAACGATCAACCCAATCCCCGCCAACAAGACCAACGGCAGCGCACGCCGTATCAGCTCGGAAGCGACGCGTCGACTCACGACACTCAAATCCTTAGTTATAAAAATAATAATAACTCTTGTATTTAGGAAAGATTAAGGAGACCAGCACCAGCGGTCAAGCACCGCGGCATTCAGGAGGGAGGGAACACGGACAGGGGAAAGCCCCGAGCGGGAACGGCTAGTTCAACCAGAGCAACGGGTCCACCGGCATGTCGTTCATGATGATCTCGAAATGCAGGTGCGCACCGGTCGCATAGCCCGTTGCCCCCACGAAGCCAACCAACGACCCCGCGTCGACGTATTCCCCCAGGAACACATCGATATAGCTCAGGTGCGCGTACCGCGTCACCACGCCACCACCGTGGTCAACGAGTACGCTGAGCCCAAATGAGCCGGCCGGTCCCGCTTGCACCACGAACCCAGGCGCCGCCGATCCGACGAACGTCCCCACCGGCGCCGAGAAATCGACCCCCGTGTGGTAGCCAAAGGAATTGCCGCGGGGCACTCCGAAAAAGTCGCTCACCACTCCGCCGACCGGCCAGACGAACTCGGGAATCGTGTAGACGCGCCCCGTGCCGAATCCGAACGTCGCCGAGGCCGTGCCGTCCACCAACAAGATCGTGCTCCCCTCGATCAGGGAGTTCGCGTTGACCAGCTCGTTCCCGGAGTACGCGACGGTCGCATCCAAATCCGCGTCGAAGTTCTCGACGATCTCCATCAAAGTGTCGCCGAGGTTCACGGTGTAAACGATGCCGTCCGCGGTCGGGATCGTTAGTTGCGCCCCCGGCGCGAGGTGGTCGGGATCCAGGATCTCCCAATTGTTGTTCAAGATAGAACTCGTCTCCAACCCAAACCGCGCGGCGAGCTTGGTCACCGAGTCGCCGCGCTGCACCTCGTAACCGAAGTAGGGAGGCAGCGCCGATCCAGACGGCAGTTGCAACCATGCCGATAGCACCGTTTCATCCGAGAGTTCCGTTGCAACGATCGGCCCCGCGTCCCGCAGCAGCTGTGGCGCCGCAGCGAACGCCAGCGCCGCCTGGATCTGCTCAGGTGAACTCAGTGGCTGCACCGCTTCGTTCGAGAAGGCCACGAAGTCCGCAGCGAGATGACTCGCGTACCGAGCCGCCGTCACGGTGCTGGACGGATCGTGCTGGTAGATCGCAGCGGCGCTGGTCACGTCGAACGCTGGCGGCGAACCGCCTAGCGTGGCCAGCGCCAACGGTGCCCCACTCCCGAGCCCCGGCAGCGCGACCTGCACCGATACTTCTCCTGCTTCCTCAACCGAAACGTCCGGTCCTGCCGAGTCCGCTCGGATCAGCACCACAACCACCGCCACTGCGGCCGCCACGAGCACCGAGGCCAGTGAGGCCGCGCGCCACCACCGTGACGCGGCCGGCACCCATACCATCTGGCGCGCAGCGCGATCACGGTCCAGAGAAGTTGTTCGAGCCGCCATACCGCAGCGCAGTCTATGGAAATCGCCTCGCGAAATCCAAGTGGCTGCTGTGACCCTCGCTCTGTCCGCCTCGAGTCGAACGTCCGGAATTCACCCTAATTTCAAGAGTAGAGACCCTTGACACCCTGGTCTTCAGTCGATTCGCAGGGAAAACCTCCATGCCGCGCATGGCGATCCACACCCTCTTCGGAATCCGTCAGATCGATCGCTGCGTCTTCCCTCGAGCGGGCAACTTCCAAGTCACCCGTACCTCACATCGTCGGGTGCATTTTTATTATCAGGCCCTCCCACCTTCTTGTAGAGCCATCGACCATTTCCTAAGCTGCCCCTACAAGGCGCATCGTGACCGAATACGCTCCCAACCGATCTCTTGCTCAGCCTGCGTCTCCAAACGAAGCGCTGGAAGCCGCGCTTGAGCAGGTTGTCGCACTCTTAAAGCGCGCGCGGCACTGTATCGCCCTCACCGGTGCCGGCATTAGCGCCGAGAGCGGCGTTCCCACTTATCGCGGTAAGGATGGCCTCTGGACCAAAACCGGCGATCCGCCGCTCAATCAATACCAGCGCTTCCTCGCCGATCCAGCCAACTACTGGGAGACGCAGCGCCAGCGCCGCGAGAACCCCGACGAACTTTTTGCGGCGCTCCGCGAAGCCGTTCCCAATGATGGCCACTTCAGCCTCGTGGAATTGGAGCGCCTCGGGATTCTCCAACACACGATCACGCAGAACATCGACAACTTGCACCGCCTCGCCGGCAGCAAGCTCCTCACGGAGATCCACGGCAACAGCCACTACACTCGCTGCCTCGAATGCAACGCCCGCGCCCCTTTCGATGAGATCCCAGAGGCACTCCCGCCTCGCTGCGGGGCCTGCGGGGGGCTGCTCAAATCCGACACGGTGATGTTCGGGGAGCCCATTCCCCGCGATCATCTCGCAGTCTGTTTCCGCGAGGCTGAGCGAGCCGACTGCCTTTTACTCGTCGGCACCACTGCCGTCGTCACCCCTGCGGCCGACTTCGCTTGGGACATCTATAGGCGCGGCCATCCTCTTATCGAGATTAACCCTGAGCCAACTGTGATCAGCGACCGTTGCACCGTGACGATCCGGGCCCCCGCAGGGGAGGCGCTCCCCCGAATCGTCCATCAACTCAAGCGAACCGCCGCCATCTCCAGCGACTCATGAAGCGCCCAGTTGCCGTCGACTGGACAGAAATTCAAGCCGAAGTCGTCGATACGCTTCAGGCCTACCTCCGCATCGACACTACGAATCCACCCGGCGGTGAAGAGGCCGCAGCCCGCTTCCTCGGCGCCATTCTCGAGCGCGAGGGGCTCACTCCCGAGTACTTCGATGCGGGTGCCGGGCGTGTGTCGCTGCGAACCGCGCTGCGTGGCGACGGCTCGCGGACGCCCCTGATGCTGCTCAACCACACTGACGTTGTGCCCGCAGAGGCCGAGCATTGGCAGGTCGGTCCGTTTGACGGCGCCGTTCGCGATGGCTGTCTCTGGGGTCGCGGCGCTCTTGATATGAAGGGGATGGGTATCCTCGAACTGCTCGTCCTCTTGGTAGCCAAGCGTACGCAACTGCCCCTCAAGCGGGACCTCATCTTCCTCGCCCTCGCTGATGAGGAAACCGGCGGCTCCAAGGGGGTCGAGTTTCTCGATCGTGAGCGGCCCGACTTGCTGCGCGAGCCGGAGTACTGTCTGAACGAGGGCGGCATCGCGACGCTGGAATTCCTTGGCGTCAAGCCCCCCGTCTTCGCCTGCAGTCCGGCCGAAAAGGGTCCGCTCTGGCTCCGGCTGCGGGCCCGCGGCTCCCCCGGCCACGGGTCCATCCCGCATGCGCAGAACGCGGCAGCGCGCTTGGTGCGCGCGCTCAACGCTATCGAGGGATGGGAGCGCACTACGTCCGTACTCCCTCTCACACAATCCATTCTGGACCAGATCGAACGCGCAGGCGCTTGGCCCGACGGCACGCCCAGCGTCGACACCCTCCGCAGCGCCCATCCAAGTTTCGCCGCCATGGTTACCAACACCGTCTCTCTCACCACGCTAAGCGCTGGGGTGAAACACAACGTCATCCCCGCAAGCGCCGAAGCCACACTTGATTGCCGACTCCTCCCCGGCGAGTCGCACGACGCCTTCGTCAATGCCATCCGTAACGTGATCGATGACCCTGACATTGAGACCGAAATCGTCTTCCAATCCGAGTCCGGCATCTCCGAATGGAACACTGAGCTCGTTTCTATCGTCCGGGAAGTCGTCCGCGAAGAAATCGCAGAGGCTCTGCTCCTGCCCGTCACCTCAGTAGGATTCACCGACTCTCGCGTACTCCGCCGCCACGGCGTTAAGACCTACGGCTTCATCCCCACCTTGATACCAAGCGAGTTCGCCAAGGGCATCCATGGCCATGACGAACGCGTGCCACTTGACAGCCTCGGTCAGGGCTGCAGGATCCTGTTCGAGGTAGTGCGCCGACTCGCCACCTAGCCCTCGCCCCGTCTCTGCGTAATTACTTCACATGTCTGTTTCGACCTCGGCCCACTGCCAGCTATTGTCGAGCACATCCAAGCGCCGTCCGCGTACGCCCGCTTGCACCGCAGTCGCGTGGGCCGGATATAGCAGCGGGACCGACGGCACCAGCTCCAGCAGCCGCCTCTGAAACTGGCGCAGTTGCTGCTGCCGCGTCTCCGGATTCGTCGTCGCGATCAGCAATGCGATCGTTTCATCCACCTCGGCGTCCACAAAGCCAAACCGGTTCAAGGACCCGCGGCTGTGAAAAAGCGGCTCGATAAAATCCAGTGGCTCCGGACTCGACGGTGTCGACTCCAAGAACCAGCGCAATCGTCCATCGACGATGGCAGACACCAATTCCGCGTCCTCCAGCGGTACAACCTGCGCCTCTGCCCCCAGTACCTCCGCGCACCGCGCGACGATCGTGGCGCCCGGTGCGGCCTCTCGCTCTTCACTCGCACGTACAGCTAGCGCCAACGGCTCCGGTGTCGGAAACCCGCCAGCCGCCTCCCACAGCGCGATCGCTGCACGCAGGTCAGCCTCCGAGGACGAATACCCAGGCAGCAGCGCCAGATCAGATGCGCTCAGCGCCCACGTGGCGAGCGGCGGCGGTACATACCCGCTGGGCCCAGCGCCTTCCCCGAACCATGCGGCCGCCAGCGCCGATCGATCAAGGGCGAGATGGACGGCGAGCCGTCGCCGGGGATCGTCCCAAGGCGGACGCTGCACTTGGAAGAAAAGATTTAATACAGTCGCCAGACCTGTCACGATCACGGCCGCGTCCGGTCCCGCAACAGCACGCGCCACCGCCACGGGGGCGCGCTCCAGCACGTTTTGGTCGCCACGTACGAAGGCTTCCACCTGCGCGCTCGCGAGCCGCGACGCGACGTGCAGATTCGCCACGCGCGGCGCGCCCAAGTGATGCGCCGCGTTCGCGCAGAAGCGCCAGCCGTCCGCATCGACCCGCTCCAAGACGAAGGGCCCACTGCCACGCTGGGATTCAGGCGCACTGACCTCATCATTGAGTAACTCGCTGGGCAGCACTCCCATCCAAGAGCTGGCCAGCAGCCCAGGCAGTCGCGCGTCAACGCCCTCCACCGCTATCTGCACCGTGCTCGGCCCAGCCACCTCAACTCGCAAATCGAATAACCGATCATGGCGTGCGAAAGTCGGGTCCAATCGGTCTCGTTGCGACTCAATTGTTGACCGCACATCTTCCGCGCTGACAACCCGGCCCTCGGTCGGCGCGCGCGCGTCCCAGCGCGCCTCTGGGTTGAGTTCAAACACCAGCGTTGACGAGTCGGGCATCTCCGGCAGCGCCATCGCGAGATCCGGAACCAGCTCGCCAGCGGCCACGTCTTGGAAGCGCAGCAGCTTGCTGTAGACCAATTGCCCGAGCCAACGCTCGCTGACCGGTGAGATCGAACGACGCAGGTCCGCAGTGTCGAGAGCGATCAGCTCGTCACCGCTCAGGACGCCCTCCAAAGTAGATGAAGCACTTTCAGGTGCCGGCGTCCTATCCCGCACAGGTGCTAGCGTCTCGCTCCGGACCTCGGGCTCCACAAGGTCCTCCGTGCCGCTGAAACCCTCGGCACCCTCGATCGCCAGCGACTCTCTCGACTCCATCCGCGCGGGCGCCGCATCATCGTCATCGCCGCAACCCACGAGCGCGAGTCCTGTTGCCCCAATCGCCCCACCCCCAACCGCGCGCAGCACGGCCCGTCGACTCATCCGTAACGCACGCCCGCGACAGCGACGACTCATTCCTGCAGGGTCGCCAGCTCACGTGTCGTGATCAACTAGTTCCAGAATCATTTGCCGGATACGCAGCTACACAAGATAGAATCGGCTCTGCCGCTTGGCCCCGGCTCGCCGCGGTAACGGAGTTTTTCATGACCGAGTCCGCCCTTGAGGGACAGTGGGCGCTCATTTTGGGCGCATCCAGCGGCTTCGGCGCCGCCACCGCGCTGGCGCTCGCGGAGGCCGGCATGCACATCGCGGGGGTACACCTCGACCGACAGGCAACCATGCCCAACGTCGAACGCTTAGCCCAAACCATTGAGGAGACGCACGGCCGACAGGCGCTCTTCCGCAACATGAATGCCGCCAACGAAGAGAAGCGACGTCGCTTCCTTGATGATCTGTGCGGCCACCTTAAAGGAGCTGGTGGACCTGGCACCGTCCGGGTGCTCCTGCACTCGCTCGCTTTCGGTACCCTCGGACCCTACATCGCCCGCAACGCAGGTGACTCCTCTCTAACCCAGCGCCAACTCGAGATGACACTTGATGTCATGGCTAACTCCATCGTCTATTGGACTCAAGACATGCTCAGCCGTGCATTGCTGGGTACAGGCAGCAAGATCTACGGCATGACCTCGGCGGGTGACGCGAGGGTGATCCCCAACTACGGTGCCGTCAGCGCCGCCAAAGCCGCCCTCGGCTCCCACATCCGGCAACTCGCCGCCGAACTCGCGCCCATGGGCATTGCCGCCAACGCTATCAAAGCCGGCATCACCGACACGCCGGCGTTGGAACGCATCCCCGGATCCGACCGCCTCCTTGAGTTCGCCCGTGCGCACAACCCCAGCGGGCGAATGACCGAGCCCCAGGACGTGGGCCGTGCCATTGTTCGACTCAGTATCGACGATTCCCACTGGCTCACCGGCAATACCATTAACGTGGACGGCGGTGAGGATATCGCCGCCATTTGAGCCCGCTCCACAAGTCTGATCCACATGCAGTCGCCTTGCGGCGGCGGACCCCGTAGCATCTGGTCATGGCAGATGAGCAACGCGGCCGCCGCCGGCGGCGCAGAGGCGGACGTGGACGCAGGAAGCCCAGCGTCGAGGCAGCTTCCGCCGATTCCAGCCCCAAAGAAACTGCCCGGCGCGACACCCGGGGGGAATCTGCTAGTGGCGGCCAGCGTGGCAAAAAGTCCCCACCGGGTACGATCCTCGGCTTGCCACGCTTCCTTTTCGTGCTTGTGCTTAGCGTCCTTGTCTCGTTTCTGATCTTGCAGATCATCACTCTGGTCACGGACGGTGACGATAACGACGATGAGGTCCTCGCCACGGTCCAAACTTTCCCGGATCAAGGCCGTCGTCACCTCGACCCCGGCGAAACCTTCAACGATTACAACAGCATGCCACCCACCTCTGGACCGCAAGCTGCCAGCGGCATCAACCCCGGAATTTACGATACGCCCCAACGATTCGAGGAGGTGCTGCCGCTCTTGGAACGTGGGGGCGTAGCCCTGTACTACCACCCTGACCGCCTGGACCCATCAGAGATCGAGAACATCAAGAACGCCTCCGACAGTGCCATCAGTGCAGGCCGGCGACTCGCGCTCATACCCCACCAAGGTATCGGTGACGATGCCATCGTCGTCAGCGCCTGGCGACATCAACTGCGCATCCAAGATTTCATGCAAGCAACAACCCTGGGACAGGTCGGCGACTTCATCTCCTTTTTTGACGGACTCTACGAATTGGAAACGCGCAGGTAGATCGAGCGCACTCGAGACTGCGTAACCTACGCGAGGAGCAAGCGAACCGTGTTGGGAAAGTGGCCGATCTGGCAGCTCGTACACCACCGGAGCCGCTACACGGTGATCGTCGGCTGCGCCACGGTCAGCCTGATCGCCGCTGCCTGTGGCGCAGCCGACGACGCCACAGACCATCTCGCCGATCCCTGCACACCTCCGGAGCTTGCTCCTTCTCCCGACGAGCTACCGATCGTCGACAGCAAGAACCGCGAAACGAGCAACGGCGAAACGAGTTTCACGATTACCGTCCTCACTGCCGACGGCGAAAAGGTCACCTTCTTCACCAGCGCCGAGTGCTGGGAGCGTGCCACTCTCCGAGAAGTCTCACCTGACGCCGCCACTCCCGCCGCACCCACTCCACCGGCCGACGATGCGACAGCAGTACAGATCCCCGCAAATAGTGAGCCAAGCGGGCCCATCGACGAGCACCCAGGATTCGAGGACCGCACCGACCAAGTCGAGGAACTCGGCAGCGAACACATCGTCGCAGGTACGAGCTTTCGCTACCCCACCATGCCGCCCGCAGGCGGGCCGCATTGGGAAATCCCCGCGCGCTGCGGCATCTACGCCGAGCCGATCCCATATGAAGCCCTCGTCCACACCACAGAGCACGGGGCGATCGTCATGTACTACGACCCCGCAGCCTGGACGCCGACTGCTATTGCGCAGTTTGAAACGCTTGCCCGCGAAATCCTGCGTGATGGCGACCGCTTCGTGCTCGCTCCCGCTCCGCCTACTCCTCCCTTCCCTAGACCGATCGTCCTGGCGACGTGGGGCTATCTCCTCTCCTTGGACGAGTTCGAACCCAACACCATCCGTGACTTCGTGAATGAGTTTGAGAACAAAGGGCCGGAGGTTCTCCCCCGCGCGAACGCCTGCTAGCAGCGCTACGAAGCTCCAGCGCCGGGATCATCAGTACGCATATCATCGACCTTCCAGGACGCTCCCTGCTGCACCCAGTGGGTGACGATCGTCCCATCTCCATCGGACGCGTGGAAGGTGATGTGCACGATGTTCTCGCCCTGTTCCTCAACTTTATAGCTGGTAGCGTCCTGTGCGCCGCCCGTTTGAGCTTGCACCGCAAGCGCCTTCACCATCCCCTGGGGAGTGAACGCCCGCATCAGCGCCATTAGATCGTTCGCGATAATATCCCGCGCCAGTTGCTCCGCCGCCGCGTGCAATGTAGGCATCTAGCCCCTTCTTTACCAAGCAACCATGCTTGCCATTAGGCGAACGGCCGGGAGACTAGAGCCATCCCTATGCTGCCGTCAAAGCTGCCACGCACGAGGAGGGTTTCGTGACCATCACGACCGCCACCAGCACCGCGATCGTCGAAGCACACGATGTACACAAGACCTACCGCTCCGCCGACACCGCAGTACACGCGCTACGGGGAGTTTCCCTCACAGTACAGCGCGGTGAGATGGTCAGCGTCATGGGTCCCTCCGGCTGCGGCAAAACCACGCTGCTCAACACGCTCGCCGGCCTGGACGAGATCGACTCCGGGCGAATCCACATTGAAGGCCGAGAGATCCAGGAACTCTCCGATCACGCCAAGACTGACTACCGCGCGCGTCGCATGGGCTTCGTCTTCCAATTCTATAACCTCTTGCCCGTCCTGACCGCCGTCGAAAACGTAGAGATGCCCCTTCTGCTCAGCGGAATCTCGATCCGCGAGGCACGGCGCCGTGCCTTAGCCGCCCTCGATCAGGTGCATCTCAGCGAATGGGCGAAGCACCGGCCCGCCCAACTCTCAGGCGGCCAACGACAACGTGTCACCATCGCCCGTGCCCTCGTCAACAACCCAGCCATCGTGTGGGCCGACGAACCCACCGGCGACCTCGACAGTGCCAATGCCGATGAAATTATGACCCTTATCCAGGGACTCAACGCGCAAAACGCACAGACCTTCGTCATCGTCACCCACGATGAACACATCGGTGCTCGCTGCCATCGCACGATCCACATGCGCGATGGGCAGATCGAAAACGAGACCAACCACCGGCCCTTCACGCCCCCTGGCGCCGAGGCGCCCGCATGAACGAACTCTTCGGCATCCCCATGAGCACCATCCTCACGATCGTGGTGATCGCGCTCATCGTCTGCGCAGTTGTCATCGCCGCCCTTGCCTCTCGGAACTTCCTCCTCTTCAAAATGGGTCTCCGCAACCTCCCCAGGCGTCCAGGCCAGACCCTGCTCATCGTCATTGGATTGATGCTGAGCACGCTGATCATCTCCGCCGCCTTCGCAACCGGTGACACCCTCAGCCACAGCCTCCGCAACTCCGCTTTCGAGGTCACAGGCCCAATCGACCACCTCATCCTCTACGAAACCGCCGCCGGTCGCGGTGTCGAGCAACGCGATGCCGTCGTTCCCCAGCGCGTCGCCGACGACCTCAGCGCCGCCTTCGCCGATGATCCAGACATCGAACACTTCACACGCGTCGTCTCCGACACCGTCTCGGCAGAGAACATCACGACGGGCCAGTTCGAGCCGCGCGTCTCGCTGCTCGGGATCGATGTGGACGAAGTCCAAACACTCGGCGGCATCCCCGCTCTCGAGAGCGGGGATATCTCACTCACCGATCTCGGTGAAGGGAAGATCATCCTCAACGAATCCGCCGCCGAGCACCTCGCCGCGAGCACCGGTGACCGCGTCAGGCTCCGGGTCCTCGGCAGCCTGCATGAATTCACCGTCCAGGCGATCGCGGCGGACACGCTCCTCAGCGGCAAGGTCGACGTCACTGAGCCACAGGGTGCCGTCATCCCTCTCGCGGACGCTCAAGCCGTCCTCGACCAGCCGGACCGTCTCAGCAGCATCGGCGTCTCAGTCCGCGGCGACGGTTTGGCCGGCCCTCTCGAGTTCTCTACCGATGTCGACCTTCGGCTCAACCGCTTCCTGACTGAACAGGCGAAGGCCGAAGTCGACGCCGGCCTGCCGCTCGCCCAACGCACCTACGCGGACGCCCAAGGCCGCCCTATCTTCGAATCCGTTCCCTTCAAAGCCGACGCCGTCGACAACGCCGAAACCTTCAGCTCTGTCTTCACCACCTTCTTCCTGGTTATGGGATCGTTCTCCATCGTCGCCGGCATCCTGCTCATCTTCTTGATCTTCGTGATGCTCGCCGAGGAGCGGAAAATGGAGATGGGCATCGCGCGCGCGGTAGGCATGCAGCGCAGTCATCTTGTGCAGTCCTTCCTAGCCGAAGGTCTCGCCTACAACCTGGGCGCGGCCATCATCGGAACTGCCGCAGGCATCGGCATCTCCTTCGGCATGGTCGCGGTCTTGGGTTCCATCTTCGGCACCTTTGGCTTCAATTTCGCCCAGCACATCGAGCCGCGCAGCGTCATCATCGCCGTCGGTATCAGCATCCTCCTCACGTTCATCACCGTCGTTGTGTCCTCTTTCCGTATCAGCCAGCTCAATATCGTCGCTGCGATCCGTGACATCTCCGACGACAGCCAGCACGACCAGCGGCCGATCTCCGTGTTGGGCATTCTTCTCACGCTCATCCTTACCCCTCTCGCGCCACTCTTGGTACTTGCCGCCCTCTTCGGTCGCAAACCGGAGCACCCAAAACTCTTCCGCTGGCTCCACCACCGCATCGTCTGGGGTATCTACACCACCACCATCGGGCTGATCCTCTTCGCCATCCTTGGACTCACGGCCATCCTCGCTCTCGTCGGTTGGCTCGCTCTCAGCACGCCCAGGCTAGGCGCGGCCATCCGCCATCGCGGCTGGGGTGAGTGGGCTGTTCTCCCCACCTGGCGTCTGATGCGTTGGCGTCAGGAATGGTGGTTCGTTCTGCTCTTAGCCGGTGTGATCGGTGTCGGTAGCGCTCAGGGCAGCGAGAGCGCGTTCCTCTACCTAGGCGGTCTCTCACTCTTCGTCATCGGATTGCTGCTGCTGACACGCCGCTTCAACCGTGCCGGACGCATCGCCTACAGCGCCACGGGACTCCTCATCCTCTTCCTTTGGCTGTCACCCCAGACCTGGCACACCGCCGTTTGGGGGAAAGACTTCGAGGGCGGCATCCAAATGTTCTTCCTCTCCGGCGTGGCGATGGTAACCGGAGCCACCGTCGCCGTCATCTTCAATCTTGACTTCCTCGTCATGCCACTCCGGATGATTGGGCGCGTCTTCGGTCGCTTCGCCCCGGCGATCCGAACAGCTGTGGCCTACCCAACCACGGCCCGCTATCGAACAGGCATGACCATCGCCATGGTCGCCATCATCATGTTTGCGCTGGTCGTCTTCACCACCATCAACGCGACCTTCTCCGAAGCCTTCATCAGCGACGAAGCGGCCGGTGGCTACGATCTCCTCGCCAACTCGACCCTAAACGACGATATCTCTGACCTCTCCGCAGCCCTCGAAGAAGCCGCCGCGGACGACCTCGCCGCCAACCTCGATACCATCGGCCGTCTCAGTATCGCGAGTGCACCCGGGACGGATGTTGTCGTGCTCGACCACGAACGCTGGGATGACTTGAACGCGGCGCAAGTGCTCGACGCGAACGGCAACCCGATCATCGACACTCCAGATCCCAACAGTGACCTCGCCGAGGCCCGTCTACTCTGGCTCACCGGCGCGAATGACGCCTTTATCCAAAACAACGTCATCCCTCTCCAGGCCCGTGCCATCGGTTTTGACACGGACGCCGCCGTCTGGCGGGCCCTCCACGATCCCACCACCCGCTACGGCGTGATCACCGCCAACGCTGTCGAAGCCGACGCCTTTGTCCCACTTGACGACGATGCCTTCGAGATGCCGGCCAGCAGGGGCGCTGCGGCGGACCGAATCCCGCGCGTGCATCTAGAGCTTCGCAATAAGGCAGAGGCGATCGACGTCACGATCATCGGCGTTATCGATCAGGTCGTGGGGGTCACCAGCCCGACGTTCGCCTTCTTCCCAAACCTGATCGTCCGCGACGGGCTCGTCGACACCATCTACGACAGCGCGGACTTCACCCGCCACCTCGCCACCGTCCGCCCCGGCATCGACCCCCTCGAGACGGCGCGCGCGATCGAAGCCACACTCGGCATCGAAACCGTCTCGATCGTCGACGAACTCGAAGAGCAGCAAGAAACCTCCAACGCCATCCTCAACCTCTTCCAAGGCTTCACAGGATTAGGCCTCGTGGTAGGCATCGCAGCTCTAGGGGTGATCGCCGTGCGCGCGGTAGTCGAACGCCGGCAACAGATCGGTATGCTCCGCGCGATCGGCTACAGCCGTGGAATGGTCCGCCTCGAACTTCTCATGGAGATGAGCTTCATCGCATTCATTGGAATCGGCCTGGGGATCGCGCTAGCACTTACCCTCACCTGGCGACTCTTTGAAGAAGGCGTCTTCGGCAGCACCGCCGGCACCGGCATGCAGGTCCCTGTCGCACAGATTGCCATCTTCGCGGCAGCGGCCTTCCTCGGTGCCCTAATCATGACCTGGCTGCCAGCGCGCCAGGCATCCCGTGTGCCCATCGCGGAGGCGCTCCGCTACGAGTAGCGTCTCCGCCCGCACTCGGATCCACCAAGCCGTTTGCGTCACCATCGACCAAGCTGGCCCGGGTGAACGCCATCACCAACGCCATTCACTGCGCATCACGCACAGTCCCGTGCGAAGCGTTCATCGCCGTCGAGACCAAGGACGAGCACGCCTCGCCTGCATTGGTACGGTCTTCTACAGGACCCCGGCAAGCCCCACTCTATTCAAGGCCAAGCGCGATCAGCGTGACTTTCAGCCGTGAGGACTCGCGCCGGTCTGGCCGAGCTGGGAGCGTACGCTCTAAGCTCGGCTTGCGATGAAGGCGAACTATCTCACAGAGCAGGGCCCGCCGGAGGTTCTCGTCTACGGCGACCTCCCCGATCCCGATCCGGGGCGAGGGCAAGTCCTCGTGCGCGTGCAAGCTGCAGCCCTCAACCATATGGATATCTGGCTCCGCTCCGGCCTGGGCCGCACGCGCACGTTCATGGAGCCGTTCATCCTCGGCGGGGACATCGCCGGGATCGTCGCCGCGCTTGGCGAAGAAATAACCCGATTCGCCCCCGGCGACCGCGTCCTCATCGACCCCGGCCTCTCAGACGGCACCTGCGACGCCTGCTGCGCCGGCCGTACCAATCTCTGCAACCGCTACCAGCTCCTGGGTCTCCACGTGAACGGCGGCTACGCCGAGTTCGTCGCTGTACCCGAAGTAAACGTGCACAAGATCCCAGATGACCTTCCGATCGAACAAGCCGCTGCCATCCCCCTCACCACCGCCACTGCCTATCACATGCTCGTTACCCGCGCTGGACTGCGTCCCGGCCAGCGTGTGCTCGTCCAAGCCGCGGGAAGCGGCGTCGGTGGCGCGGCGATCCAGATTGCCAAGGCACTCGGCGCCTGGGTCGCAACAACCGCTGGCACTGATGAAAAAGCTGCCAAAGGCATCGAACTCGGCGCCGACCTCGCCATCAATTACCGGGCCCAGCCATCTTTCAGCGAGCCCATCCGTGAAGCGACAGACGGCATCGGCGTCGACATCGTCATCGACCACATCGGTCCCGAGACGTTCGAAGAGAATCTCAAGTCACTGAAGCGTGGTGGCCACCTCGTCAACTGTGGCCGGACTACTGGCGAAACCGTGCAGCTCAACCTCTTCCAACTCCTCCTCAACCAGCAAACGATTCATGGCACCTTCATGGGCACACAGGCCGAGACCATCGAGTGGCTGCAACTCGTCCGTGATGGGCACATCCGGGGCCTCGTTAGCGAGACCTTCGCGCTCTCGGACGCCGCGGACGCCCACCGGCGCATGGAGTCGCGGAACTTCTTCGGCAAACTCGTGCTTGTTCTCTAGAAACTCCAAGCGACCGCTGGCCTACACTATCCCCGTGCGACGACAGACCAAGCTCATCATCGCTGCAGCGCTCTTCGGCCTCATCCTCATTTTCTTCCTCCTGCTCAACAGCAGCCTCGGCGTCGACCGCGACGAAACTATCACGGACCGCAACCGCCCGCAGATCGTCGGCGAGCACGACGACCGTTAGTTTGTACGAAGATCATGCCACGCGTTCGGATCGAGCCGTCTGGCATCGAGATTGACGTGCCGGTGGGCGAAACAATGATGCGCGCCGCGCGTGATCAAGGCTACTACTGGCCCACTACCTGCGACATGGCAGGGCGTTGCGCAACCTGCTTCGTCATTGTGCAGGAAGGCATGGACAATCTTTCCCTGATGCGCCCCAACGAACAGGAAGCATTAGTGGAGCAGCGCGGGCGGCGCGCCCTAGAGCAACCCGTCAGGCTTGCCTGCCAAGCCGCCGTCACCGGGGACCTCGTGGTGCGTAAGCCGGGGGTTCGTCTGCACTCATCCGGATAAGGGCTTCGTGGCCTCCTCCAACAGAGCAGCCATGCGTACACTGAGCACAGGTGCAGCGAGGAGCAACATGCCGACCATTACCTTCTTCTGCAAACGTGGCTGAAGCACCTGCACGCGAGCCCGGGCCTGGCTCGCCGAGCGCGGCATCGCCTACCAAGAGCGAGAGTTCTTCCGCGAACCCCTCAGTCGTGCCGAGTTGGACCGGCTAATCGGCAAGCATGACACCCGCACCTTCTTCTCGGCGCGCAGTCCCAGTGTGCGCAAGCTCGGCCTCGACATTGCCGCGCTCAGCAACTCCGAGATGCGGCGGTGGATGCTGGAGGATCCCAGGCTCATGCGGCGCCCCATCCTCAAAGCGGGCCGGCAGACTCTGATTGGCTTCAATGAGGAGGAGTGGGGACAGGCCTTAGGCTAGTTGGCTTGTGCTAGGCACGGTGCGGAGTTTTTTCAAGATCGCAACGTTCTCCGCATCGGGCCCCTTACCTGCGAAACCCGGCACCTCCAACAGAAACGGTGCCTGCTTGAAAGCAGAATGAGCCAGTAGGTTGAGAAATCCCTGCTCCCCGATCGTCCCATCGCCGATGTTCTCATGACGGTCGCGACCAGACCGCAGCTCGGTCTTCGAATCGTTGGCGTGCACCGCAACCAGCCGCTCGTAACCGATCTCCCGATCGAACTCGCCCATGAGCCGGTCAAGTGCCTCGGTATCCCGCAGGTCGTAGCCAGCTGAGAACGCATGACAGGTGTCCAAGCACACGTTGACTCGGTCGCTTCCCACCCCGTCGATAATGGCGCCGATCTCGTCCCACGTGCTGCCCACGCTGTCCCCCGCTCCCGCGCTGTTCTCAATACAGAGCGCCGCCTCGTCCGGCGAATCGTCGAGCACCTGCTGCATGGCGTCGATTACCTGAGGTAGCACCTCTTCGAACCCGATCCCTTTATGCGACCCCACGTGGAAGATCACTCCCCTGATACCCAGCCGTGCGGCCAAGCGCAGGTCAGCTGTTAGCGACTCGATCCCTTTCTCCATGTTGCCTTGGTTCTGCGAGGCGAGGTTCGTCAGATAAATTCCATGGATGAAGTTCGGCCCGATCCCCGCCTCTGCTACGCCCCGACGAAACGCCGCCACGGACTCGTCG
Source organism: Dehalococcoidia bacterium (assembly GCA_965220315.1). Taxonomy (GTDB): domain Bacteria; phylum Chloroflexota; class Dehalococcoidia; order Bin125; family Bin125; genus JAPOXK01. The sequence goes on along the minus strand of CBDCPP010000001.1, from coordinate 554,479 downwards.
TCGTGCTGCTTCCGACGCCAGCTCTGCGGCGCCGCAGCAAAGATCTGCATCGCCTCCGCCTCGATCTCGAGCGCGTTGGCGACCGCCTTCTCGATGCTGCCCGCCGCCGATACGTGAGCGCCGATGCGCGGCCACTCCAGATCGGTTCGGGTTTCGCTTCGGCGCGCGCCGCGGGATCCCGCCACACCCTTCTTCGAAGCCTGTCCGTCAGTCGTCTGCTTCACCGCAACCTTCAATATCCCGCATCTGCGCCTCGCAGTCCCCAGCAACCAGCGCAGTATACGTGCACTCGATTGTGAACCTAGCTCGAGTTTGCCCCGCCACCCAACCGCCCCAACGTTTCGTCTGGGAAGTGCGGAGGCGTCACATCGATCACGCTCCCTGAGACAAATCGCGCCCGCTCCGTGCACAAAAATGCGACAACCTCTGCCACATCCTGCGGCTCCGGCCCCTCTCGCCGGCCCCGGTCCAAGCCCTTGCCGGTCGCGCGTGCGTCAATCGTCGCTGCATCCGGCACGTCCAGCCATGCTGGCGCCACCGCATTCACTGTGATCCCGTGCCGAAGCTCCCGCTCCCCCAGATTGCGCGCAATCCAGTGGCGGGCCGTCTTCCCAAGCGGGTAGTCCAGTGGAGCGACAGGCGGATCCATTGGCCACAGCTCCGCCGCGTGTCCGCCGATCAACACGATCCGACCCCATTCCTGTGCGCGCATCGACGGCAGTGCGGTGCGCAGGCAGTAGAAAACCGCGTCTTGCTCAAGGCGCAGGACGCGCCGCCAGTGATCCGGTGCTATCGCCACGATCTCTTGAGGCTTCCAGGCTCCTCCCACGCTCACGACAACGATATCGACCGTCCCAAACCGCTCTCCCGCCTCTCCCCATAGCCGCTCCACGTCCGCAGCGTCTCCCGCATCGACGGCGCACGCGATCGCCTCTCCGCCCATCGCTTCGATTCGCTCCACCACCCCCTGCGCCGCCGTCACCTGACTGCGGTAAGTCACAACGATCGCCGCACCTTCACGGGCCAGCGTGAGCGCGATTGCCCGCCCCAATCCTCGGGATGCACCCAGCACGAGCGCTGTCCGGCCGGTCAATTCAGGCACTGCTCTCCAAAATGCGCTCCAGTTGGCGGACGTGAAAGAGCTGGTGGTCGGCAATTGTCAGCAGCAGCGTCCGTATCGAAACGTCCACACCCTGCGGAGCGTCCTCCGCCTCCCCGGCCACCTCGACGATCCCAGGCTCCCGCAGCTGCGCGGGTTCCAGTCCCTCCAGCAACCGACGCGTGTCCTCGCGTACTGCGTTAACCGCCCAACGCAATTCGTTCACGTCCGCTGCCGAGTCCGCAGCAGGCAGCCTGATCGAGTCCGACAGCAGAGCGGCCCGATCCGGTGCCATGGCCTCCCGCAACTTCGCCAGCTGTGGCTGCAGCCAGCGCTCCGCGTGGATCACATGCAGCAGCACCTCACGTACCGACCACTCCTCGGGTGCCAAACGTCGATCCAAGTCAGAAGGAGTGAGGCGCTCGACCGTCGCGGTGAGTTCCGTCAGGTTCTCGGCCAGTACAGCCGCGATGGCGACGGGATCGTTCGACACCACGGCAGTGTCGGTTAGCCTCAGTGGAGACGTCAACGCACAGTCGGAGCGGCCATGGCCATCATCGACTCGATCCCAACGCATGCCGGTCCACTTCGGTGCCCCCCCGCAAGCCACTTACCCAAGTTCTATCGACAACCGAGGGGAGCCAAGCCTCGGTGACGGACATCCCAACCCTCAGAGTCCACCGCCTTCGCGCCAGTGCTCGCCTTCCCGCGCGCGCAACCCCAGGCAGCTCCGGCCTGGACCTCTACGCCGACCTCGGCGGGGCCGGACAAACCCTCGACCTCACAGCCATGCCCCAGCTCGTCGGCACGGGCATCGCCGTCGAGCCCCCGCCAGGGTACGAGGTGCAAGTCCGACCCCGATCGGGATTGTCTCGCCAAGGAGTGGTCGTTGCCTTCGGCACCATCGACAGCGACTACCGCGGTGAGGTGCTGGTTAACATGGCCTTCCGTGGCGACCCCGGCCGTTCTTTCCCCGTCTGCCACGGCGACCGCATCGCACAGCTGGTCGTCGCTCCCGTGTTACGGACCGGCATTCTCGAAGTCGACGAACTCACCACGACCGACCGGGGCAGTAGCGGCTTCGGATCCAGCGGCCGCTAAGACCTGGGAACCAACAGCCGTCGCGGAACGTTAGAACCTAGTGAAAGCAAGATGTCGCGGCCAGCCACACGAGCACTAGCCAACGTGCCGCGCTAAAGTACCGACTAGGGTCGGGGACAAGCAGAGAATATGATACGGAAGCACCGACCGATCGCCCTTGGGGGCATCTCTCTTCTGTGTGTGGTCCTGGTAGCGTGTGGCGGTGGAGAAGACCTTTTCAGTACGGAAAACGCGGCGCCCGGCTCGGGCGAAGACCGTGCCCCAAACTTCGACGACTTCGACCCCACTGCGGGCGTCCAACCACCTCCCACTGACACGAATGCCGGCGAGCTTGTCGGCACGCTCTCTGAAGATCGTCCCGTCGCCCCCGAAGACCCTGCCATCCTCCTGGAAGCGGACAGTCCCGCCAACGTCTCGGACACACAGCTCCAAATCGAGCCCCGCGAGGGAACCATTATCTACACCGTGCAGTCAGGTGACACGATCGGTTCGATCGCAGTGCAGTTTGGCGTCACCATCAGCGCCATCGTCGAAGCCAATAGCCTTACGAATCCAGACAGAATCGCTATCGGCCAAGAGCTGATCGTCCCGCCTCAAGTTTTCGACACCAACCTCGAAACCGTTACGGACGATACCGCCGTGCCGGACCGGCCCGCAGGTTTCACAGCCTTCACCGACAGCGCCCTCGCTTGGATCGACGCGCGCCAAAGCGTCGGTGACTGCATCATCCCGCTCTTCAGCCAGTGGGGCATGCCACCCGTCTTCGCAGGCGATCGCTGCAATCTCGTCGATACCAACCTGGATGGCCACAGCAGCGCCGCCATCATCTTCACCGACCCTGCCCCGTCTGACCTTCCACAGATCAGCAGCGACCTCATCATCTTTGAACCGTCCAATGAGGACGGCACAAGCTTCCGCGTCGCTTACCAACTCGCTGCCGCTGACCCCGCCTTCGACGTCGCCGTCCTACACACACGCGACATCAACGGCGACGTGCGGCCCGATATCACCTTCCAGGAAGTCGACTGTGGCGCCTCCACATGCGTCACCATCCTGCACGTCCTGAGCTGGGATAGCGACACGCAAACCTACGTAGACCTCGCAGCGGGTCTCATCGAGATCGCCGGCTTCACCTCCATCGACTTCAGCGACCGCACCGGCGACGGAATTTCGGACATCACCCTCACCACCGGCGCCACTGGCTCCCCAGACGCCGGACCGGCCTGCACGGGCGCGGGCGAACTCCTCTACAGCGCCCACTCTGGCACCCTCCAGCTCATTGAAGCCGGCAACGAATCCAGTGACTCCCTCATCTGCACCATCGTGCCCGGTAACGAAGCCTTCGCCACCGGCGCATACCAGGACGCGCTCACCGCCTACGCGGAAGCTATCGATAACCCCGCACTCCAAACTGGAGACATCCCCAACGAGCGAGCCGAACTCATCGCCTTCGCTCATTTGCGCAGGGCCATCGTCCTCGCGCTCCAGGGCGACACAGCCGCAGCCATCGCTGCAGCGCAGCTGGGCGCAACCGAAGGAGAGCTGCATGCCCGTCTCGCCAATGCTTTCCTCAGCGGCTACGCCGGCACCAACGACGTCATCGCCGGCTGCGCTGCCCTCAACAACGAACTCACTCCCCTCGCCGACCAGTTCCACGACTTCTGGAGTCAGTTTGGCTACAGTGCCGCTACCACCCCACGCGCGGAGGAACTCTGTCCTTTCTAACGCGTACTTCCAATCGGTCCACGGAACCGATCATTAGGTGCATCGCGTCGAGCCGTCCCCGCCGCTGCCCAATGAGTCCGCGCCCGACGTGCGTGCCTGATCCATGACTCTCAGGGACGCGACAGCATCCCGCGTCCAAGCGCCCTTCCGCACTCTCTACCGCATGCGCGTGCCAGCGGACTTCACTCCGTTCGCGCTCGCGGTCGCCGTCGGCGTCGCAGCCGGCTTGGGAGCGGTCGCGTTCACCGAGGCCCTCGAAGGCTTCAACGACCTCCTCCTCGGCGACTTGGCCAGCGCGCTGGAGAACGCCCTGGGGCACTGGACTCTATTTCTGATCCCGGCCGTAGTCGCGCTCCCAGTCGGCATCTTGGTTTTCCGCTTCGCCAGCGAGGCCAAAGGCCACGGCGTCCCCGAAGTCATGCGCGCCGTCGAAACCCAGGGCGGACGCATCCGCCCGCGCGTGGCCGCTGTCAAGACGCTCGCCTCCGCTCTCACGATCGGCGCCGGTGGATCCGTCGGACGCGAGGGCCCGATCGTCCAGATCGGGGCGGCCCTCGCCTCGTCGATCGGACAGGTGATGCGTCAGCCCCCCGAAATGGTGACGCTCATGGTCGCGGGCGGAGCCGCAGGCGGGATCGCCGCCACCTTCAATGCACCGATCGCCGGCGTCTTCTTTGCGCTGGAAGTCATCCTGCGCCGCTTCAACGTTCGCAACTTCACGCTCGTGGTCGTCAGTGCCGTCGTCGCAAACATGATCGCGATCGCCTTCTTCGGCGACCGGCCCGGCATCGTCCTCCCCCGCGAACTCGAGCTGGAGTCCACCCTCGAGATCGGGCTCTACGCCATCCTCGGCGTCGCCGCCGCCGTCACCGGCATCCTCTTCGTACGCATCCTGTACGGCTTCGAAAGCTTGATCGAGTGGCTCCCCAGCTCGCCGTACCTCAAACTCACCCTCGCCCTCTTGGGCGTCGGCGCCCTCGGCCTCTGGCACGGCGAACTCTTCGGCACCGGATTCGAAGCGATCGAAGCCGCGACGATCGGCGGCATCGCCACCGGCACCCTTGCCCTTCTCCTCGTACTCAAGGTTGCCGCCACCTCGCTGACCCTAGGCGGCGGCGCCGCGGGCGGCGTCTTCGCTCCCTCCCTTTTTCTCGGCGCGATGCTCGGCGGCCTCCTCGGGGAAGGCTACGCCAGCCTCTTCCCCGATTCCGTCGCACCCTCAGGCGCCTACGCCATCGTCGGCATGGCGGCGGTCTTCGCTGCCGTCGCCCGCGCGCCCATCACCTCCCTCTTTATCGTCTTCGAGCTCACCCGTGACTACTCCCTCATCCTTCCTCTCATGACCGGCGTCGCCATCGCCACCGCCCTCGCGCAGATCATTACCCGCGACACGATCTACTCGATCAAGCTCAGCCGCACCGGCATCCAGCTGCGCGAAGAATCGGGCGGCTTCGAGATGGAGCAAGCAACCGTCGCCGAGGCAATGCACACCGATATCCCCCTCGCCTCCACCGGCGCCACCCTTGAGGATCTCGCACGCGTCTTCAGCGAAACCGACTCCAGTATCATCGCCGTTACCGACGCCGATGAACATTTCCGCGGCATCCTCACCACCACCGACTTCACCGCCGCGCTCGACCGCACCGATGCTGCGCTCACCGCTCGTGACCTCGCCGTCAGCAGCCCTCTCCGCACCTACCCCGACGATAGCCTGCGCACCGTCGTCTCGCTGTTCGCGGAGCATGGCGTGCGCCATCTCCCCGTCGTCGCGCGCTGGGACCGCCGACGGCTGCTCGGCATCATCAACCAGCAGGATGTCATCCGTGCGCTTTCGCGCCGCCCCACCGGCCGCGCGCTCCCCCAGCGTCCCGCCGCCCCCGTCCAGCGCCTCGCCGGCGCAGTCCTCATTGAGGTCGCCGTCGAGCCGGACTCCGAGCTGGTCGGCCAGCGCCTCAAAGAGATCTCGTTGCCCAAGGAGGCCATCGTGACCACCATTCACCGCAACGACGCCGTCGTCATCCCCCGGGGCGACGTGGTGATCGAGGCCGATGATCTCCTCACGGTGCTCGCCGAGCCCGCCGTCGAATCCGCCGTTCGGCGCGTCCTCGCCCCTATCGTGCACGTTGCGGAGCGCGATCCGACCGTCGACCCCGATCCCGTCGCCTAAGCGCCCTGGAGGGCACGCATGTCTGAACGCATCTTCACACTGGCAGAAGCGCGCAGCCTGATCCCGCAAGTCGCGCCGATCATCGAAGAGTTCACGACCAAGCAGCGCCGCTTGCAAACCCTCCAGAGCATCATGGAGACGATCCGGCGCTCCGCCGCCTCCAACGGCGGCTCTGCCCATGCGGATACGCGCGAGCAAGAGCGGGAAGCCGCGGAACTCGGCGCGGATCTACGGCGCCTGCTCCAAGCCCTACACGAGCTCGGCGCCGAACTCAAAGACCCGGAGCAAGGGTTACTGGACTTCCCCGCCTTGCGCGAGGGCCGCCGCGTCTATCTCTGCTGGCGCCGTGGAGAGCCAACCATCCACTGGTGGCACGAGATCAGCACCGGCTTCGCCGGCCGTCAGCGCATCATTGAAGGAGAGTGGTCGGACTGAACCGCTCATGAGCCCACGTTCCGCCCGAACTCCAGGTGATTGATGCGTACCTCTATCCGCGGAGGGGATCGAACAGAAGCGAGGAAGCGCGCCGGCCCGGCGGGAGAGGTGTGCCGCGCGCAAGCGCCGGTGCGGCGGCGCGCGGAACCACACCTTCAGCAACAGCGTTAACCTAGAAAAGGACGGACGAACGAGGCGCCATGCCGGTGCGGCGTGCACGACGATCGCGGCGCTGCCTGCTCGCAGCCGTCCTCGCGCTGGCCCTGGCGAGCAGTCTGGCGGCGTGCAGCGGCTCCCCCAACGGCAACTCATCTCCCACACCCGCTGAGACCGCGGCGCCGACCACGGTGCCGGTCGAGCCACCCGCGCCGGCCACGCCTGCCCCACCGACGGAGATGCCGCAACCTCCGATAGATCCCTCCGCTGTCCCCACCCAGGAACCGCTCGAGCCAGTTGTGTCCGAGGCATCCCCGTCACCCGACGCGCCTGGGTCACCCGCGACAGGCGCCTCGGAACCGACGGCAGCGCCACCGGAACCCTCCTCGTCGCCATCAGCGGTCCCGGCCCCGGAGCCCGCGCCTACGCTCCTCCTCTACGACACCTACGATTTGAGCGGCACCGTGGCGGCGCCGGGCCACTACGCCTTCCTGACTGATCCGGACGATCCGACCAGCACCGTCGCCACCTACGAGGAGCTGCGCGACGGCACTACTGCCGCCCTCCTCATCCACACTACCGACGCCCACGGCGTTACGCAGGCGGATCGCTACGCCGCCGTCGATCCCGGCGACCTCTTCGAGTGGCGCCAGACCAGCGACTGCTTCGTGCGCTACCAGGTGGCCGATGTCCAGCCCGACCCCGCGGGCATGGCGCCCCAGAAGCTCTTGGCCGTCAAGTGGATCACCTACGCCTTCACCGGCTGCTCGGGCGCCGTCGCGGACCACCGCCGCCACCCTGGATTGGAGCGCCCTGCCCGACCTGGGCGGCACCAGCCTCACCACCCCCATCCGCCACGGGATCCTCCAAGTCGTGCCGGAGGACTGGACGGGGGCGACCGATCCGGGCGAGACGTACGCGCTGCCCGAAGGGGCGCCCCCCTACCCGGGCCCCTATGCCGAGACGCACGACGTGACCGGGGCGCGCGGCTACCCCTACTGGCGCGAGCCCGCCCTGCCGGCGGGGTGGACCTTCAGCTACGCCTTCACGGGGGGATTGGACGTCAATTACGGCTACTGCGCGACCTACTCGGACGCCGATGGCTACACGGCCGTGCGGATCTGCGGCGAGGCCCTGTTGGGGCCGGGAACGTGGAGGATGGCTGCCGCCGGGCGGAGTACGGACGGGACGCGCGAGTACGTCCGCGAGACGCGCTGGATCAGCGGCCGCCCGGCAACGGTCCAGTACAGCCCGGAGGGTCCGCTCCACACCCCCACCATAAGGGTGCTGGTCCGGGTCCACGACGTAGCGACGCAGAGCATCTACTCCGTGATCGGGCTGGACCCCAGCCTGCGGGGCAGCAACACCGACGCCGTCCTCGCGATCACGCGCAGCCTCTTCGAACCCCCCTACGCGCCATGAGGCCGCGCGCGAGCCTCACCACCTTTTGAACCCAAGCGGCGTCCGCACCTCGACCAGGACCCCACGACCGGCGTGTTCCTCGCAAGGACGCTCAGTGGAGATCGCCGGCGTCTAGTGGCTCTCGAATTCCGATAGATGGCGCGCGTGCGGGTGTGCGTGTGGTTCCGCCGCGTACGTCTGTTGCCCTACCTCGAACACCATCACGTGGCGTCCGAAGGCCCCCGTCAGCGTCTCCTCCGTCAGGACCTCTTGCGGCGGCCCTTGTGCCACCAAGCGCTGGTCCAGCAACAACGCCCGGTTGTAGCGCCGGTAGACGCAGGCGATGTCGTGCGTTGCGACGATCAGCGTCTTCCCCTCCGCCACCAGTGCGTCGAAGAGATCCAACATCTCCTCTTCAACGCCCGCATCGAGCCCGGCGGCCGGCTCGTCCAAGATGAAGACCGCCGGATCCTTCACCAGGGCCCGCGCCAGCAGCACACGCCGCTGCTGGCCGCCGCTGAGCTCCGCGATCTGCCGCTTCTCCAAAGCCCGCACGCCCGCGCGCTCCATCGCGGCCGTAATAGTCGTCCGCGACACGCGGCGGCGCGGCAGCTGCCGCCTGAACCACGGCCGGTACGCGCCCATCGCCACCACGTCGCCCACCGTCGCCGGGAAGTTCCAATCCACCTGCTCCGCCTGCGGCATGTAACCCACGTGCGGCCGCGCCTCGGCCGGATCCTCACCCAACACCCGCACGCGACCCTGCCAAGGCTCGATCAACCCCAGCAGCGCCTTGATCAGCGTGCTCTTGCCCGCGCCGTTGGGACCGATCAGCCCTACGAGCTCCCCGGGCGGAATGGTGAACTCGACCTTTTCGATCGCCGGATGATGACCGGCGTACCCCGTCGTCAGCTGCTCCACCGCGATCGCAGCGGCAGCCGCCTGCGGAGCCGTTTCATCTCGCACAGCTTCGGATGCAAGCGCCATAAGTTCTCCGTCGCCTGCTTGGAAAAGCCGTAACCTAGCAGTTTGGCCCGGCTCGCTAAACGTAAACCAATCGAGCAAGATCTAGTAGTCGAGCAGCAGCACCGGGTCCGTCGTACGTTGGCCCACGTGCATACCGGGCTCCAACGTCACGACGAGTCCCGTCGCCTCATCCATCTGATCCTCCAAGTAGCGGCGCACGAAGCCACGCCCCGACTGATCAACGTAGAAATGCCCGACCCGCCTGCCGCCATCCGCCGTCTCCACCCACACGATATAGACCGTGCCCTCCACCGTCGGCGGCAACCCGTCCGCGACCAGTGTGTAGACCCGTTTCTGTGGCTCCCAGATCATGCGCGCCTTGGCCGCCGGCGTCATCTCGGTGCGGCGCAACGACATGATCTCGGTATCCGGCTCGGAGAGCGAGAACAGTGCCTCCTCCGTCGCGACGCGCGGGCCGCCCTCCTCCAGTGTGATCTCCTGAACGGGTACCGCCAGCACGCTGCTCTCGCCCTCCAGTTCGCCGACGCGATCGTGCAGCACGGCATTCCAGGTCGCCAGCCCAACCACGGCAGCCACGCCGACCGACGCCGCCATCGCCGCCGTCCCGCCGGGACGCCGGAACGCGCTGAGCCAGGACGCACTTCCGACGCTTGCCAGAAGACCGCTCCCTTGCCTCTTTGCCGGGGTCTCCACCCGGACCGCTTGCGCGAGAACGCGCTGCTTGAGCCGCACAGCCGGCGTTACCAGCGGCGTCGCGAGCGCCAGCGCGCCAGCGACCCTCTGGAACGATGCCAACGTCCGGCCACAGTCCTCGCAGCCATCATCGAGATGCCGTTCGACGACGGCGCGCTCTTCCGGATCGAGAGCGGCGAGCGCATACTCCGCCAGCAATTCCGTTGCGGCCGCGTGCCGCTCCCCGCGCGCGTCTTCGCCGCCTCTCACGCCGATCCCTCCGCGCCCTCTTGACCGCTGGTCGCCGTTGTCTCGCCCCGCAGCGGCTCAGCGACCTCCAGCGTCCCCACCCGCCCATCCAGCTGCGTCCGCAGCTTCTGCATCCCCAAGCGAATGCGCGTTTTCACCGTGCCCAACGGCGTATCCAGCGCCGCCGCGATCTCCGACTGCGTCATGCCTTTGTAGTAGGCCAGGGCGATCGCCGTGCGCTGCTCCGGCGGCAGCGTCCCGAGCGCCTCCCGCACCAACGCTCGTTGATCGCGCAGCTCCACCCAATGGAAATCCCCAGACGTAGACGTATCCGCGAGCAGTGCGCTCGCCGACTGGTCGATGATCTGCCGCTCGTTACGCGTCCGCCGCCGTCGCGCGCGGTACTCATCGATCGCCTGGTTCCGCGTCACGCTCAGCAGCCAACTGAAGAGCTTGCCGCGCGCGGCCACATAGCGCTGTGGCGCTTTCCACAGCCGCGCGAATACCTCCTGTGAAACGTCTTCGGCACTTTGCGCGTCTTCCAAGACGCCGTAAGCGGTGGAGTAAACCAACCGGGCGTAACGGTCGTAGAGCGCCTCGAAAGCTTGCACGTCCTGTGCGCCGATCGCCTCCATCAATGCTTCATCGCTTCGCTCGGCACGTTCCACCTTGGGAGGATACCCGAGGATGCTTCCGCCTTTACATACCCTACGATCCACCGGCAGCGGCGGTTCCATGTACAGCACAGGTAGCACGTAGGGGACAGACGTGGGGACGGCCTGCGGCCGGGTGCTATACTCGGCGCCGTCCTTCAGTGATCAAGAGGTTTCCTACGGGTTCATGCCCTCCGCCACCGATGCCTTGGGCCGCACCGTCACCCTGGAGCGCCCCCCCGCGCGGGTAGTCTCGCTCGTCCCCAGCGTCACGGAAGCCGTCGCCACGCTCGGGCAAGGACACAAGCTCGTCGCCGTCACGAAGTTCTGCGCCGAACCTGCGGACCTCACCGCCGCCTTGCGCAAAGTAGGGGGCACCAAGGACCCAGACATCGACGCCATCGCCGCGCTCAAGCCCGACCTCGTGCTCGCCAACATTGAGGAGAACCGCCGGCAAGATGTCGAGGCCCTGATCGACGCCGGCCTCACTGTGTTCGTCGGCTATCCCCGCAGCGTGCGCGAAGCGATCGACGAGTTCCGAACGATCGGCGAGTTGGTCGGCACTCCGGCCAGCCCCAGAATCGTGCGAGAGATGAATGAGGCGGTCGAGCGGCAAGAAACGCTGAACCAAACCCGCCGCCGCGTCCGCGTCTTCTGCCCCATCTGGCGCAACCCCTACATGGCCGTCGCCGGCGCCACCTACGCCGGTGACCTGATCCGACTCGCGGGCGGGGAGAACGTGTTCGAGAGCCACCCCCGCGGCGCGCGCTATCCCCAGGTAAGCCTCGCCGAGATCAAGGCCGCGGACCCTGAAGTAGTCCTGCTCCCAGACGAACCCTACCGCTTCCGCCCGCGCCATCGCGACGAGCTGCGCGTCCTCAGTAATCTCCGCGCGGTCCGCGGCGATCGGCTCTTTCTCTGCGACGGACGCTGGCTCACGTGGTACGGCCCCCGCATCGCCGAGGGTCTCGAGGGCATCGAGAAACTCCTGGACCACGCGCGGCCGGAGTGGAAAGCGCCCGCCGATCTCCCCCCAGTCAGCGAGCGAAAGCCCCGAACCAGCAGCAAGCAAGCCGACCGCCCCAGCAAACCGGCGCAGAAAAAGGCGCCGGTCGCCGCGGCCGAGCCCCAGCGCAAGCCCCCGCCGCGGCGTTTCGCCTCAGGACAAGAGCCGCCGCTCCCACCCGGCCTCACCTTTGACGCCGGCGCCCAGGACATCGTCGACGAGACGCGCCGCTGAGCGCGGCTTTGCAGGACGAGTGGCCTGCGCCCGCATCCAATACTGGTAGGCGCTTGTCGATCTATTCAACTAGGGGCAGCCGGATAATGCCACTTCCTCAGACTCCTCCTGGATCGCTCACCTCAAACCCCGCTTAGCGGCCCTCCGCAAGCAGGCAACTCCCTATATGAAAAGAAAGACCTGAGCGCACCGAGGCAGCCATTCTGAACTGGCCGGACGAGCGAGAAAACCCGTCCCGCATGGATCGGATCGGCGGGCAGTCCTAACTCGCTCCCGCAGCCTCTCCCGCCAACCCGATCTCATCCGCGATGCCCTGCATCGCCTCGATCACCTCTCCTATATGAGCGTTCAACTCGACACCCAACTCTTCCGCGCCGTTGGTGATATCGTCCCGATTCACCGCGCGTGCGAAGGCCGGCTCCTTCAGCTTCTTCCGCACCGACTTCACCTTGACATCGTGGAGCGACTTCGATGGCCGCACCAACGCCACCGCCGCAATGAATCCGGACAGCTCGTCCACGCCGTACAGCGTCTTCTCCAGCGCCGAATCGCGTGAAACCCCCGTCGCCGGGTTATGGGATTCCACCGCCCGTGCCAGGATCTCCGGCCAGCCCCGCTCGCGCATGATGCGCGCACCGACGCGCGCGTGCTCGTTCACATCGGGATACTGCTCGTAATCGAAGTCGTGCAGCATCCCCGCGATCTCCCACTGCTCCTCGTCTGCTCCCGTCTTCCCTGCAAAGATCCGCATCACTCCCGCCACGCAGCGCGCGTGCTTCCGCAGCGAGTCGGACTGCGTGAACACACAAAGCAACGTCCAGGCGTCGGCACGCGTCGGATTATCCATATATCCCCCTTCCGGCCAATTCAGACGGCGCGGCCACTATCGAAAAGCAACGCCCGCGCGAGCAGCTCGCCCGCCAGGACCGCCCCCGTCAGCAGATATAGCAGCCCCGTCGCCGACATCATGGATCGGATCCGCGACGACGACCACGCCATCCACCCCAGAACCAGCGAGAACGCGAGGCCCACACCCACGCGCAGCCAGAACGCTCGGTTCTCCTCAATCGCCACACCCCGCCCCCCCGACGGCTGCTCGTCGACCGGCGCCACCAAGGCCAGAGCCAACAACAGCACCTGAACCGTCAGAAGCACGAGAAGAAAGAAGGTCACCTCATTAAGCGGCTTCGCGGGCAGTCGCGGCGTCACCAAATACCAGTGGCCCAGGCTCAAGCCGACTGCGGCCAGCCCTAACGTCAGCGTGCCCGCCAACAGGCTCACGAACACTAGCCCGAAGTTCCACGCCGGCAGGCGCAGCATCATGGCGAGCAGCACCAACACCGCCACCGCCAGCACCGCCAAGAAAACAGCCGCCACCCGGCCCGCGCGGAGGCGCTTTGCATAGAGCAGCGCGGGGTACAGCACGCTCAGCCCAGTAGCGACTGCCAGCAGTACCGCGATCAGGTCACGCGGGCCTGCGTCCAGTCGGTAGCCGTTCACGGAGACCCCGTCCAGCTCCAGCGCCAACCACAGCGCCAGTCCCATCACCGGCGGCACCATCAGCGCCGTGGCCCGCACGAACCCAACGGATGAATTTCCCCGCACGTCCACGGCCAGCAGCACCATGCTCGTGCCCAACGCCAGCTCGGCTAGTACTAAGAACAGCACATACGGCAGGGCGTCGAATTCCACAGATCACATGCTCCGCTGTTTGAGCGCGCCCCTCAGCGCTCCGCCAGCCAAGCGGCGACTACGCGGTAGTCGGCGTCCTGCTGCGCACGCGACCGCCGACCCATCGTCAACCCCGACGGGTGATATAGCGACACGACGTGCCGTTCTACCCACGGTTCGATCCGTCCAGCATCGACACCAAACCGCAGCCTATGCGGCTCAATCCTGTCCAGTGCATCCAAGGCCACTCGCCCAAGCGCCACCACCAACGACGGATCGACAAGCTCGATCTGCCGGCGAAGGAATCGCGAGCAGGCGGCTACCTCGCTCGCGCCGGGCGTCCGGTTGCCACCTCGCAGGCCGGGTGGGTGGCATAACACCGCATTGGTCACGAACACCGCCTCCCGATCAATGCCGGCCACCGCACAGTAGCGCTCGAAGTTGTCACCGCTGCGGTCGCCCCGCAGGGGCACGCCACTGCGCACCGCACCTAGATAGCCTGGCGCTTCCGCCACAAACATCACCGGCGCTGGCGCCGGTCCGTTCGCCGGCCCCAGCACACTCGATCCTGCCCTCATATCAGGACAGCGACGGCAGCGATGTGCCTCCTCACTCAGAGATACAAGTGTCTGGGGCAACGTTATATTCACTTGCCCCTGCGCAGCAGCCACTGACTGAATCTCACTAAATCTTCAGAGCCAGCACTTCTCGCTTGAGTCCCTCATCACCGAACTCCACTTGGGTGGACAGCACGCGAAAGCGACGCCGCCCTCCACCTCGGGTTACCACGAACGTATCTCCCTTCGACCAGAAGTAATCCGTATCCAGCGTATCGATCAGCGATTCTTTCCTCTCCGAAAACGGATCGGATTCCCAGATCTCCGTCAGCACTGAAATGCTCCTTCCTCACCACACCGAACGCAACGCTTCGCACAACGTGGTCCTATCACTTCACCGTCGCATTCGCTGTTCACAGCAGGAGCGAGGCCCGCAGAGGGCTACTTACGGATCTGCCGCACGAGTTCCACCACGCCCGCGATCTTGCCGAGCAGCGGGATCACATACACACCCGCGCTCCAACCCCGCACGGCCTGCACGAATTCGTACGCCATCTCCAGACCGAACTCCGCCGCACCATCGCCAGCATGCTCCATGGCCTCCACCAGAGCTAGCGGCACCGTAATCCCAGGAACGTTCTCGGCCATGTAGCGCGCGTTGCGACCGCTCACTAAAGGCATCACACCCAAAACCACCGGCCGCCCGATTGCCTCCGCCCGCTCCAAGAACCGCTCGACCACCTCCAACTCGTACGAAGGCTGCGTGAAGAAGACATCAGCCCCGCATCGGGCCTTCTCGCCCAGCCGCGCAAGCTCCGCGTCCAGGTTGGGAGCTCCAGGGTTGGCCGCGGCAGCGATCGTGAACGCCGCCGCGTCGCCCAGCGCGTTACCTGCCGAATCGACGCCTCCATTGAGCAGGGCAATCAATTCGATCAACCCTTCCGCCTTCACATCCCAAACACCGGTCGCGTTGGCATAGCGGCCCAGCGCCGGTGGGTCGCCCGACAGCGCGATCACCGACCGAATCCCTTGCATATGGCCACCCAACAGGTCCGCCTGTAGTGCCATCAAGTTCCGGTCGCGCGCAGCGAAGTGGACGATCGCTTCCACACGCGTCCGGCGCTGTACCTCCGCTGCAAACGCCAGCGGGCTCATCCGTACCGACGCCATCGGATTGTCGCCTACATCGACACAGTCCACACCAGCCGCGCGCAATGCCTCGGCGGCAGCGACCCCCTCTTCAGCGGAAAGCCCGTGGGGCGGATCCAGCTCCACGGACAGAATCCACTCCCCGGCATCCAGCTTGCGCCGGAGGCGGTAGTCCACGGGGCTATGCTCACTCGCCATCACGCCTGCATATCACTCCACTCGCAGCCTAGCGGCTCGGTCGCTTCCACTAGAAACGCTTCAACCAGTAGAAAGATGTCTCCCAAAAAAAAAACGGCCCGCTAGAAGCGGGCCGTTCAACTCACAACGAGAGAACGATTAGCAACACGACCGCGCTTGACTCGCTCCCGACTCCTCCGCTGTGTCGAATGACGTTCCGCAGGCACAGGACTTCGTCGCGTTCGGGTTGGAGATACTAAAACCCTGCTTCATCACGTCGTCGATGTAATCCACCTGTGACCCCCCGATCAGCGGAGCACTTTCGGGATCCACTAGGAAGCGCACATCGCCCTTGACGATCTCCGTATCGCCCTCTTCCTTCTCTGTCGCCAGCGCCATCCCATACTGGTACCCGCTACAGCCGCCTCCCACCACAAACACGCGCAGGTATCCGTCCTCGTAACCCTTCTCCTTGAGCATGACCGCAGCCTTCTCAGCTGCGAGATCGGTGACCGCAATCATCCCTGGCACAACCGTTGTCATTAGGTCTTCTCCACAAGATCGCCGCACCAGCGACTCTAGTTGTAGTCTGGCAGGCCTCGGCGTCGATAGGAAGCCGCCAGCGTTGCCATCATATTGACCCCCGTGAAAGAGCGTCTATAGCCTGGAATCAGCGGGCGCTTCCGCTGGAGAGTGTATCATGCCCGATCGGATCTATTTGGACCACGCCGCCACAACTCCCGTCGATCCCCGTGTGCTCGCCGCCATGATCCCCTACTACCAGAACGATTGGGGCAATCCTTCTGGCATCTACATGGAGGCTCAGAAAGCCCGGCGCGGCCTCGACGAAGCTCGCGAGCAGGTCGCTGAACTGCTGGAATGCCTACCCACCGAAATTATCTTCACGTCCGGCGGCACTGAATCCGACAATCTCGCCATCCGCGGCGCGCTACCTCCCCGTTCAGAACTCGGCCGACATATCATCAGCACTCCAATCGAACATCACGCCGTCCTGCATACGCTCGAAGCCGTCGAGCGTGAGGGCTGCGACGTGACATTGATCCCGGTCGACAGCGAAGGCTTCATCGATCCAGCAGCCGTCCAGGCCGCCCTCCGCGAAGACACGGCCCTCGTCACCATCATGGCGGCCAACAACGAGGTCGGCACCCTTCAACCCATCGCCGAAATCGCCCGCGCCGTCAAGGAACGCAACCCCCGTACCCTCGTCCACACCGATGCCGTGCAAGCCGCTGGCGTCCTCGACATTCGCCCCGACATCCTCGGCGTCGACCTCATCTCGCTCACTGCCCACAAGATCTACGGCCCCAAGGGCATCGGCCTCCTCTACGTTCGTCAGCACACGGAGCTGGAACCTCAGATCCTCGGCGGCAGCCAAGAGCGGGAGCGGCGCGCGGGCACAGAGAATGTTGCCGGCGCGGCCGCCTTCGCTACAGCCCTGGACCTCGCCATCCGGGAGCGCGAACAGCACAGCGACCACGTCCGGCAGCTCCGCGACAACCTCTGGCTTGAACTGCGCGAACGCATCGACGGCCTCCACCTCAACGGCCCCACCGATTTCGACCGCCGCCTTCCCAACAACCTCAGTCTCTGCTTCAGTGGTGTGGAAGGGGAGAGCATTCTCCTCCAGCTCGATATGGCCGGCATCGCCGCCAGCAGCGGATCGGCCTGCAGCACCGGCTCCACCGAACCTAGCCACGTCCTCACCGCGATGGGCATCGACAGCGATCTTGCCCATGCCGCTGTCCGTCTCAGCTTCGGCGCCGGGAACGATGATTCCCACGTTGACAGAGTCGCGGCTGAGCTCCCGCAAGCTATCGACCGCCTCCGTGCCCTTTCCCCCGTCGCTTAACGCGCCCCAGAAGCCACGAGCAGATATGATTGGCCCAAGCGCACTGGCACAGGTTTCCCAAGCGTGGCTTGTGCCGCATGCGGCCAGAAAGCGAAAGGCGGAGATGCCGCACGATCCCGACCTCGTCCCGGTACTTGATACGAGCGTCGATTCCATTGAGGCCGATCTCAGCCAGCAGCTTCTCCTCACCCGCGTAGACGCTGTCCTCACTTGGGCGCGCCGCTCTTCGCTTTGGCCGGTGATGTTCGGGCTCGCCTGCTGCGCGATCGAGATGATCGCCACCGCCACCTCCCGCTATGACATCGCGCGCTTCGGCGCCGAAGTCTTCCGTGCCTCTCCTCGCCAGGCCGACCTCATGATCGTCGCGGGCACCGTGACCTGGAAGATGGCCGTTCCAGTCCGCCGCATCTACCTCCAGATGGCCGAGCCTAAGTACGTGATCTCCATGGGATCGTGCAGCAACATCGGCGGGCCTTTTGCGCACGGCTACAGCGTGCTGCCGGGTGTCAACAATGTCATCCCCGTGGATGTCTACGTCCCCGGTTGCCCACCCCGCCCTGAATCGCTCCTCTCCGGGCTCATGCTGTTGCAGGATGTCATGAAGAAGGAAGGGCTGACCGGAAAGCGACAGCGCCCCGAGCCCAGCGGCGACTTCTCCAAGATGCTGCCCCCAGACGACCCCATTCGCCGCGAACTCGAGTCGCTCTTTCCACCCTACCTCAGCAAGGACGGCTTCCCTCGCGACCCTGAAACCGGCGCCCTCCCCCACGACGCCCTCATCGGCGGCAGCTCCTAATGTACGGCCTCGGCATCGCCAAAGGCATGCTCACCACGGTCAAGCATCTGGCTCGCCCACCCGTGACCGTCCAGTTCCCAGACGAAACTCGCCCCATCCCCAAGCGCGCACGTACCAACCTCGTCTGGTTCGTCGAGCGCTGCACCGGCTGCAGTACCTGCGCCCAGGCCTGTCCCGACGGCTGCATCCTCGTCCAAACCCAGCCGCGCGAGGATGGCTCATTCCTCGTTGAGCGCTACGAGATCGACTTCCGCCTCTGCATGTATTGTGCCCTTTGCGTCGAAGCCTGTCCCTATGAGGCGATCCAAGTCGGCGGTCCCTATAACGATGTCGTTACCGACCCCAACGAGCTCTACCGCGATAAGCCCAAGCTTATCGAACTCGCCAACGACTATCTTCAAGAGAACAACTGGCTCTACCCCAACGGCCAGCCCGCCGTGCCCCAGACGATCCACCCCGCCGATCAGCGGCAGCACCACTAAGCAGAGCACGCCTGTGGCCCGCATCACCATCAACAACCAACCCTTTGATGTTGCAGAGGGACGCCCACTCGTCGAAGTGATCAAGGAACAAGGCTTTTACATCTCCAACCTCTGCTATATCGACGGTCTGCCTCCTTACGCCGGCTGTCGTACCTGCGTCGTTGAGATCGAGGGCGCCCGTGGCCTCCCCCTCGCCTGCAGCACCCCAGTCGCCGACGGTATGGCGATACGCACCGATACCCCAGCCGTTCTCACCATGCGTCAAGAAGTCATGGCGATCATCCTCGCCAATCACTCCGATCGCTGTCTCACCTGCCATCGCACCGAGCACTGCAAGACTGGCGAGATCTGTCTGCGCGACAATACCGTCACGCACCGCTGCGTCACCTGCTCCAAAAATTACCGTTGTGAACTCCAGACTGCCTCCGACATGGCCGAGATCGGCGATGCCAACATCGAGCCCTACCTCGACGAGGCCCGTACTTTCTACCAGCACGAGCAGCCACCTCCCGATGCTCACAACCCCTTCCTCGAGTTCGACCCCCAGATGTGCATCCTTTGCTCGCGCTGCGTGCGCGCCTGCGACGACCTCCGTCACACCACGGCCATCGCCCTGGCCGGACGCGGCTTCTCCACCCGCATTGCTTTCGGAGCGGGAGGCCGCATCGACGAGTCCAACTGCGACTTCTGTGGCGCCTGCATTGATGTCTGCCCCACCGCCACTCTTATGGAAGCCCCTAACAAGTGGATCGCCCGGCCCGACCGCTGGGTCAGCACCGTCTGCACCGAATGCTCCATCGGTTGCACCATCCAACTAGGCGTGCGCAATGGCCGGGGCGTCATCGTGCGCCCCGGACAAGGCAACGACGTCAGCCGGAACCAGATCTGCGTGCGCGGCCGCTTCGGCTACGACCAGATCCGCGATAAGCACCGTCTCAAGACCGGGCGTCTCGGCCGTGGTCCCGATGCCACTGACGCCCAGCCCCACACCGTGATCGAGGACGCCGCCGGCAAGCTACACGCGCTCATCACACAGCACGGCCCAGAGACGGTCGGCTTCCTAGGCTCCAGCATCGCTACCAATGAGGACAACTACCTCATCCGCCGCCTCGCCACTCTGATCGGTACCCCCCATCTCGACTCCAGCGCCGGCTATATCGACGGGTCCGTCGCCCAACCCCTCCGCGAGGCATTCGGCCACGACCGCCTCCCTGCTTCCCTCGCCGATATCGAGCACGCCAGCACGCTACTCGTCATCGCCGACGACCTCGAATCCAGCCACAACATCGCCGCACTACGCGTCAAGGACGCCGTTACCAACGGCGGCGCCAAGCTCGTAAGCATCGGCCCGCGCACCTCGGAGATCGACGACTTCGCAGCAGTCGTCCTCCGTGCCCCTCACGGAGACACAACGGTCACTGCGGCGGCCCTGCTGCATGCCCTGCTCGCGGATGCTGCGATTCGCGCCGACCTCGGCGATATCGCTCCTGACGTCCCAACCACGACCGTCCCTCCGAACATCACTGAAGCAGTGAGCATCCTCGCCGCCGGTCGCGGCAACAGCCTCGCGGTCATCTGTGCGCCCTCACGCTCCAATCCCACCCAGGCCGCAGCTCAAACCGCCGTCGCCACCAACCTTGCCATCGCCCTAGGAGGCGCGAAGGCTGCCGCTGCAGCCCTACACCTCCTACCCGCCGATGCCAACGCCGTCGGCTTGCGTGAGATGGGTGTCCACCCCGGCGACGCCGGTCTCGGTATCGCCGGTATGTTGGACGCGGTCCGCGCGGGCACGCTCAAAGCCTTGGTCATCGCCAAGGACAACCCGATGCTCACCCTCCCCAACCGCGCTCACACCAGTGTCGCGCTCGAAGCCCTCGACCTCTGTCTCGTTATCGACGACATCCCGACCGACACCACCGCTCTCGCGACCCACCTCCTCCCAGATGTCTCGCCCTACGCCAAGGACGGCACCATCACTACCGCCGACCACCAGCTGCTGCGTCAGCGCCAGGCGCTGACGCAGCAGGGCCACGCGGCCCCCGCATGGACCCACCTCGCCGTCCTCGGCATGGCTCTCGCCAACGCTGCGCAGCGTCCCATGGACGCCGCATCTTTCAAGTACGACTCCGCAGCAGACGTTATGGAAGAGATCAGCCAAACTGTCTCCGGTTATCAAAACACAGGCTATGGCGATCTAACCCGCGGCCGCCGCCTCCCCATTAAGCCCGCTACCGCCAAAGGTCTGCTGCCCCTCGCCCAGCCGACAGCGACCACAGACAGCGACGCAGGCCTCGTGCTGCTCACCGGTCGCGACCTCTACACAGACCGTGAAGCTGCCGCCCTCCGTCTCCCTGACGCGGATCGCCTCCACCGCAGCGAAGTGGTAGAGATCCATCCACGTGACGCAGCGGACCTCGCTCTCAGCGACGGACAAGCCACACAGATCGGATCCAACGGCACCACGCTCACACTCCCCGCCAAAGTGACGGAGGACATCCCCCAGGGAACCGTCTACATCGCCGCCCTCGTCGCCGGTGGAAGCGTGAACCAGTTCCTTAACGGGGATAAGACCCGCGTCACAGTTCGGCCGGTGAGCGCCACTTAGTCCAGCGGTAATATCGACCCAATCCCGAACGTCACTCCAGTCGCCGCCAGGCCGATCACGACCATCCGTCCTCCGGCAAACAATGCACTCCGTCCCGTCAACAACGACGACAATCCTCCCACCAACGCGAGTGCGAACGCGCCAGCCGCGATGGCTACGATCAACGCCAAGTACCCGTTCCCCACAAGAAACGGCAGCAGCGGCACGATCGCCCCAAGCGCGAACGCGAAAAATGACCCGGCTGCCGCCGACCAAGGCGAGGCAAGGTCGGCTGGATCGAGTCCTAGTTCCTCACGTGCCAGTGCATCCAGTGCCCGCTCTGGATCCGCCATCAGCTCGTCGACCAAGCGAGTCGCGGTCTCCTCACTGATCCCCTTACCCCGGTAGATGTGCAACAGCTCCTGGCGCTCTTCCGCCGGATCCAGCTCCAACTCCAGCCGTTCCTTCGCCAGTAAATGTTCCAGCAACTCCCTCTGGCTCTGCACCGAGATGTACTCCCCCGCACCCATCGAAAACGCCCCCGCCAGCAAGCCCGCCGTCCCCGCGATTAACACCGCGTCTCCCTCCAACGATGCACCAGCCACCCCAGCTACCAGGCTCAAGTTAGAGACAAGTCCATCGTTGAGTCCGAACAGCGCCGCGCGGAACACGCTCGCCGCGTTGCTACTCGCGAAGCCGTGCTCTGCTTGCGCCAGTTGATTCGGATCCTGCAAGGTGCCCAGCGCCGCCCGATGCGCGCGCTCCTCATCAACAAGATCAGCTGCTTCTGGATCGCTCTGATACAAGCGGATATTCGCCAACTCCTCCGCACGCAGCCGTGGTAAGACGATGCCCAATCCCCCTACCCGCGCCAGCAACACCAGCATCCGTGCGCGCAAACTCGGACCCGGGCGCTGCACCAGCATCGATTCGTCGCCGAGCAGTCTCGCCCAGTGCCGAGCGTGCTCCACCTCCGACTCCGCTAACTCCTCCAACATCGACACCGTCGCCTCGTGCCGCGCCGCGCGTGCCAATCGCTCGTAGATCCAGGCACTTTCCAGCTCTTCCGCGATCATCGCGCGGTATTGCTGTGCCCGAACTGGTTCGACTCGCCGATTGCTCACCCGGCTAGGATAGGATCGCCTTGCCCAGCGCGCTCCCACTCGCCGAGAGAGGCGTGTGTCCGCGTAGCCACCTGCGACTGAGGAGCCGTGTCACCAAACCGACCGTAGCGCTTACTTCAAAATCGCATCCCACCGCACCCTAAACGCTCAAGAAAACTCGGCCATCCTTTGGATCGCCCGGAAGTGCCGCGAACAACGCACCCGTAGCCAGCGTGACGCATGCGCGGTCGCACAGCACAACTTGTTATGCGATCCTGCAAAGCACGACTGAGCAGCCACCCTCCAGAACACCGCGATCATCGAGCCACAGAGCATAATGGCCGCACCTATCCTCAAGCTCGGACTGCCCAAGGGCTCCCTGGAAGAGGCAACCATCGCCCTCTTCCGACGCGCCGGCTTTGAGATCGAAGTGCGCACCCGCTCCTACTTCCCCGTCATTGACGATCCCACACTCGAATGCGTTCTCTTCCGTGCCCAAGAGCTCGCCGCCTACACCGCGGACGGAATCGTCGATTGCGCCATCACTGGTCACGACTGGATCAAAGAAAGCGCTGCCGACGTTCACGAAGTCAGCGAACTCCAGTACAGCAAGACGACCGCCCAACCCGCCCGCTGGGTCCTCGCCGTCCCTGTCGAGAGCAATGTCCAGACGCCAGCCCAGCTCGCGGGCGGCATTGTCGCGACCGAACTCGTCAACGTTACCCGCCAGTACTTTGCGCAGCGTGGTATCGATGTCCGCGTCGAATTCAGCTGGGGTGCTACCGAAGTCAAAGCTCGCCTCCTGGGCGCCATCGTCGAACTCACCGAGACCGGCTCCAGCCTTCGTGCCAACAACCTCCGTGTCCTGGACGAGGTCCTTGTCAGCACCACGCGCCTCATCGCCAATCATGCTGCCTGGAGTGACCCCACCAAGCGCCAAAAAATCGAAGCGCTTGACACCTTGCTACAAGGAGCCATCACTGCGCGCGCCAAGGTCGGACTCAAACTCAACGCCCCGCGCGGTTCCCTCGACGCTGTCATGACAGTGATCGGTTCCTTCGGCGAGCACTCCCCTACCATCAGCCCCCTCACCGACAAGGACTGGGTCGCGCTGGAGGTCATCCTCGACGAGCGCACCGAACGCGAAATGATCCCGGAACTCCTGCGCGCCGGAGCGAGCGGCCTCGTTTCCTATCCACTCAACAAGGTCATTTCTTAGTCGTCTCCTACTCGGAGCGCGCAGCGGCACTCGCTCCATTGTCGGCCTCTGGTTCCCGCCGTAGGATTGCCTTCCGCCAAACGACCCGGCTAACCAGCAGAGTGGAGTGCCTCATGCCCCTCAAGACGCCCCAAGAGTACGTCGCTTCATTACAGGACGGTCGCGAGGTCTGGTTCCGCGGCGCGCGCGTCGAGGACGTCACCACTCACCCCGTTATGCGCATCGCCACCGACCATGCAGCCATCGACTACCACATGGCCGAGGATCCCGCCTATCGCGACCTCGCCGTCATCCACGAGGACGGCCGCGAGTTCAGCCGCTTCTACAAGATCCCTCGTGACGCCAATGATCTACTCAAGCGCTCGCAGCTCATCGAAGCCGGCACTACCGAAGGCGATACGCTCGTTATTCTGATCAAGGAGATCGGCACCGACGCGATCTTCGCCCTGCTCGCCGTCACTGCCCTCATGGACGGACCCTACGCCAGCCGTGTCCGCGCCTTCTATGAGCACTGCCGCGACAACGACCTCGCTGTCGCCGTCGCCCAGACGGACGTCAAGGGTGACCGTCGCAAGCGGCCAAGTGAGCAAGCCGATCCAGATCTCTATTTACGTGTGGTCGAGCGCCGCGACGACGGCGTCGTCGTGCGTGGCGCCAAGGTTCACACCTCCGCCTCCACTCAAGCCCACGAGATCGTCGTCCTGCCTACCCGCGCCATGGGTACGGGTGAAGAAGACTGGTGTATCGCCTTCGCTCTTCCCGTCAACACGCCCGGTCTCCGGCTGATCGCCAGTCCCTACGGCGACGGCAACCACCGACCCGGCGAGCGCCCGATCGCCTCTCGCCACAAAATGATGGAAACCATCACCATCTTCGACGATGTCTTCATCCCTAACGATCGCATCTTCCTCAACGGTGAGCGCGAAGCCGCAGGCCAGCTTGCCCTCACCTTCGTCGAGTACCACCGCTTCACGGCCGTCTCCTACAAGCTCCCCCTCCTTGATGCGCTCAACGGTGCCGCCGCCCTCATCGCCGACGCTAATGGCATCGTGAGTGCCGGGCACGTCCGCGACAAGTTCGTCGCACTGATCTCCTATGCCGAGACGGTCCGCGGACTCACCCAACTCGCCGCGCAGCGCTGCATATCCAAACCTAACAACCAAGTCGCCCCAGACCCGATGACCGTCAACCTCGCCAAGAGCTACTTTGCCCACGGTTATCACGAAGCCGTTCAACACGTGCAAGAGCTTGCCGGCGGCCTGCTCGTCACCGGCCCGGGCGATGAAGACTGGGCCAGCGAGGAGCTTCGTCCCTTCCTCAGCAAGTACCTCGTTGGCCGCGAAGGCATCAGCGGCGAGCAGCGTATCCGTATGATGAACTTCATCGGCGACCTCACCTCTTCCGACTACGGCGCTTACCAGGAAGTACTCGCCATTCACGCGGAAGGCTCCTTGGAAGCCGAAAAACTCCAAATCTTCCGCGCCTATCAGGAAAACGGAACAGCCAAGCGAGTGATGGGCCTTGCCAACCGCATGGCAGGCGTCTAAACCTCATATCTCCGCGCATCCGGGGAGCGCCAACGAGCCGACAGTAGTGGAACGATCCAGCTACACCTAAGATCGAACCAGGGCCACGATCTAGCCTGGAGGAACGGCAAGGTCAGGCATACCGCAACATACCCTCGCGCCATGCTTGGCAGCAGCACCTGTACCGCTAGACTCAGAGCACCGCGCGACGATGCGCGGCGACCACGTAAGACAGTCTGCCGACAAGGGGAATGCTCGTGCCTGACCTCTCGACCAGTGATCAAATTATCCTCATCGCGCTCGGCGAAGACGGTGTGCTCCACCGCCCTAACGACAGACAGCTCGATTACGCCATCGCCGGGACCACACTCATCGACCTCGCCTTCCAAGACCGCATCGACACCGATTTGCAGCGCCTCTTCATCATCGATCAGTCACCAACCGGCGATCCGCTGCTCGACACGGTGCTAGACAAGATCAACAATGGTCCGCCCGACCAGCCAACGTCGTACTGGATCTCGGAAATTTCCAGCTACGCGCCCGCCCTGCGCCAGCAACTGATCAATGGCCTCCTCGCGCGCAATCTGATCCGCAAGGAGCAAGGCCGCAGGCTGCTGGTATTCAAATCGGAGCGCTATCCGCCGATCGACCCTATGACCACGCGCAACCTGCACCGTCGCTTGATAGACGTGCTGCTGAGCAACGAAATCCCTACGCCTGAGGAAGCAGCGGTGGTTAGTCTCGCCCGCGCTTGCTCCCTCTTAGAGCTACTTCTGCCACGCGACAGCCTTAAGCGCATTGAACCGCGCATTGAGCAACTCGCAAAGATGGACCTGATCAGCCGCAACGTGAACCGCACGCTGGCCGAAATCCAGGCCGCCTACGTGGTCGCCGCGCCGTGGCTCTAAACCTCCCCTCAGAAGGTCCAAGAGAGGCCAGTACGATATCCAGTAGCCCAGAGGCTTAAAAAGTACAGGCGCATGTCCGTACTGCCGCTCTTCCCGCTCAATCAGGTCGTCTTCCCCGGGCAAAGGCAAGCCCTCCATATCTTCGAGCCGCGCTACCGTCAGCTCGTTCAGGAAACCAGGGACCACGGCACACCCTTCGGCATCGCCCTCATCCGCGAGGGTCACGAAGTCGGAGGCACCGCCACCACTCACGACATCGGTTGTGCCGTTCAATTGCGGCACATTGAAGGACTCCCGGACGGACGCTACAACATCATTTGCCAAGGCACACAGCGTTTCCGCGTCCTTGAGCCACTCAGCGCGGATCCCTACCTACGCGCCGAAGTGGAATTCCTTCCAGAGCCTCAAGACGCCAACGACGAACCCGTCGCTGGTCTCGCTCCCGCCGTGGCCGCCCAGTTTCGGCGATATTCCGCCCTTGCCCTGGCCCTCCAGGACAGCTGGCAGCACGAGGTGTCCCACCCCATCCGCCCTGTCTCCCTCGCCGACTACATCGCCGCCCGTCTTGATGTCTCCACGCAGGTGAAGCAAGAAGTCCTGGGGGAGTCCACAGCGTTCCGGCGCCTCGAGTTTCTCTTGCGAGTGCTGCAGAAGGAGAATCAATCGCTCGCACAGCGCCTGCTGCTCCACCGTCGTCAAAAGCTGCACGGCCTCGGTGCAGGCAATTAGCACATTCCTGTCCCACTCTGCGATGCGCGCCATCAACGACGCAACCGACTGGTGGGGACCGCCTGGCCGAGCTGCCTCCCCACTCTCGATCACCGCCCTCATAGAGGCGAAGACCCTTTCACCTGAACTCACCGCCCTGCTATGGACTTTGCTCGAAGGTGGCGCCTCTCTCATTGTGGCCGCAGGGCCCCGGAGTGCCGGCAAAACCACGCTCCTCACCGCACTTCTCTCACTTCTCTCCCCATCGACCACCGCCTATTACACCCACGGCTTCGGTGAATCCTTCGTTGATCTCCCCCCTCGCCAAGCCAGTGACCCGCCCACTTTCATCCTCATCAATGAGATCAGCGACCACCTTTCCACCTACCTGTGGGGTCCACCTGTCCAGCGTGCCTTTGCCCTTCTTCGGGAAGGCTATGCCCTAGCCGGAACGATGCACGCCAACCACGCCGAGGAATGTCTCTGGCAGCTCCACTACGGCTGCGGCGTCCCTGCGGATGACCTTGCCCGCTGTGACCTCATCCTCACAATGACCGCCGAGCCAGGCCGCCGCCGCATCGCACAGCTCTTCGCCCTTGCACCGAGCGCGCCCATCGTGCCGCTCGCTTGGTGGGACCGCAGCCACGACGCCTACAGCATCCTCGAGAGTGGAGATGCCCGCAGCCGGGCCGCTGCTGTGATCGAATCCACTCCTAACGCGCTCGTCGCCGAGATCAAGCGACGTGCCACCTGGCTCACCGCGCTCACCGTCACGGACGCTCACAGCCCGGACGACATCGTAGCCGCGATCGATGCCTTCCACTCGACAACCGAAGACAGAACCGAGAGACAGTAAGCACCGCAAAGGGCGCCCTCGGGCCACCGCTGTCCCCGCCGCCTCTCACAACAGCCCCTGACCAACGCTGTCTCAGGCGCCGAGTGCCTCGACTGCGACTTCAAGATTGGACAAGTCCGGCAACGTAACGTCCGGCCTAACCGCCTCCAGCTCTTCTCGGGTCGCGAAACCGGTCGCAACCGCTACCGCGCGCGCGCCGATCGCGCGGGCAGCTCGAACATCGTGCGGCGTGTCCCCGATCACTACCAGGGCCGCTCCCGGCGCACGCGATCGCAAGCGCGACACCCCAATCGCCAACAGCTCCGCCCGCTCCTCTGAGTCATCGCCGAAGCCGCCGTCGCTGAAGTAGCCTTGCAAGCCAAAGTGCGCCAGCTTGATAAATCCCGATCGCCGGAAGTTCCCCGTTCCCAGTCCAAGCACCGTCCCTCGCGCCCCCAACGTGCGTAATAGCTGGCGCACGCCTGGCAATACGCAACCATCCGCTTTCGCCAAGACCCCCGGGAGGATCGCTGCATACGCATCCAGAAGCGCGACTCGGTTTTCGCTGGTATCCGGTACTCCATGCAGCGCGAATGCACGCCCCACGATCCACGAATCCGAGCGGCCGCTCAACTCGATTGAGCGCAGCCCATCTCGCACACCAAACATTTGCTCAAACGCCTGCGCCAGCGCCCGCATGCCCGCGCCGCCCACCAGAATCAATGTGCCATCGATGTCGCACAGAACGATCGGCCCGGACGCCGGATCGAACGCAGCCTTAGTCGTCAAGATCTACATCCGTGAAGCCGCCGCTCACACGCAGGCGCAGCCCTTCCGCAGCCTCGGGCACATCGAACACCAATACGAAATCCACGGTCAGCCCAGGCTGGAGTTCCGCTGCCAGCCCATCTTCCAGCGCAGGGTCCCGCAGCGCAGCGGTCGCACTCGCTTCCGGTACAGGTGAATAACTGCGACCTAGCTCGTCAAGCAGCTGCACCCGATCGCCCAGCGTCACCGGATCCCTTCCAGTGTTGCGCGCCGTTAACACAATGACCACAAAGCGCCCCTGCGCGTTAACACCATCGCGGATCTCCCCCACCTGACTACCGAAGCGGCGCTCAGTGACCAAAAGCCGAAGGTCCCCTACCTGAAACGCCTCCGCCAACGCCACTACTGCTCCAGCCAACTCCCCTCGCCCACCTATCGCGTCGTCGGCTTCAGACGTTCCTTCCGAAGAGAGCGCTAGCGGATCCTCATCATCATCCGACTCGAATTGGCCCGTCGCAAATAAAAACACCACTACTGCCACCGCCACCACGCCAACGAACAACGCGAACACCTGCGTGCTACGTAAAACCTGCCAGTTCACTCGATCACCACCAGATCCAGCCCCATGATCTGCAAACCCTTTTCAATCAGGCCTCGCCGGCTGCCTACCTCATTCAAACGCAAGCGTTCAGCTACTCCCCCGCTGTTGCTGTTGTACAACTCCGGGTATAGACCATAGCGGGCTACCCACAACGCGCCGTCAACGCCGGGCGTTCGTGGCCCAAGCCCAGCAACGAGCGTCGTCAGACCGTCGCACGCCAGTGGAGCCAGCCCATCTTCCTTCAAGATCAATCAAAATCAACAGACTAATGCGACCGCCGATCGAGCCTGCAGTCGCATGCGCCGCCGCAACGCGAAAAGCACAACTCCTTGCTTTCACTCGCAGCGGATAGAGGCGCTTACTTCTCCGTCGGCAGCCCAGCCTCGATCCAAGCGTCTGTCCCACCCTCGATATTGTACAGCTTCGTAAACCCAGCCGCCGCCGCGAACTCCGCCGCCACAGCGCTGCGTTGACCCTTCTTACAGATGAACATCACCGGGTCCTCTTTTCCGCCCGCCACTTGCTCCACTTCACCCGCGCGCGCGAATACGTCCTTATGCGGAATCAGCGGCGCACCGACCACATGCCCCTCCGCATACTCATCCGCCTCACGCACGTCGATCACTGGAACACCCGCGATCTGCAACTTGCGCGCCTCTTGCACCGTGACCCGCTCGAACGGTTCCGCCAACTCTTCGCTCATCATCATCACCTTCGTCAGCCAGGCAACCGGCCCTTATGCTCATACTTCTTCGTAGTGTATCCCAGCCACCATCGTGACCGCCTATTCCATGCACAGGTTGACCGGCTCTCTGCAGCTCAATTAGCCTCCCGCCGCCGTAGCGACCACGCCACGCGTATGCAGCTAGGCGACGCGCCGCCTGCGGGGACGACCATGGACTACCAGCCGATCGCCAAACCACCGCTCGATCAATTCCCCGTCTCTCCTAACCTCGACGACTGGAAAGCACGCCGCGCCGCACACAACTGGGATGCCGTCCGCACCGAGCTAGACGGTCTCCCTAACGGCGGCGGCCTCAACCTCGCCCACGAAGCGATCGACCGCCACGCCAACAAAACTCCGGACAAGGTAGCTATGCGTTGGGTCACGGCTGCGGGCGAAGTCGAAGACTACACCTACGCGGATATGAAGTGTCTCTCCAATAAGTTCGCCAACACCCTCCGCGAGCTCGGCATCCAGAAAACCGACCGGGTCTTCGTATTCATGGATCGCACCCCGGAACTCTATGCCGCCGTCTTCGGCACCCTCAAGAACCTCAGCATCATCGGGCCGCTCTTCTCCGCCTTCGGACCGGAGCCCGTCCGTGATCGCCTCCAGCACAGCCACGCCCGCGTCCTTGTCACCACTCCCACTCTCTACAAGAAAGTAATGCAGATCCGCGCTGACCTCCCCCATCTCGAGTACGTTCTCCTCACCGACCATGGAGCCACGGTCCCAGAGATCCCCGGCACCCAACCCCTCAGCGCTCTCCTCGATGCCGCCTCCGAAGAGTTCGAGATCCCACCGACCGACGCCGAGGACTGGTCCGTGATGCATTACACCAGTGGCACGACTGGCAAGCCTAAAGGCGCCGCCCACGTGCACAGCGCCGTCCTCGGGCACTACCTCACAGGCAAATACGCTCTCGACCTCCACCCCGAAGACCTCTACTGGTGCACCGCCGATCCCGGTTGGGTCACCGGCACCTCCTACGGCATGTTCGCACCATGGACCAACGGTGTGACCAACATCATCTACGCCGGCGGCTTCGGCGCACGCGGCTGGTACCGCGTTCTGCAAGACCAGAAAGTCACCGTTTGGTACACCGCCCCTACCGCCATCCGCATGCTCATGAAAGCTGGTACTGATGTCGTCAAGCCCTTCGACACCTCGACCTTGCGCTTCATGGCCAGCGTCGGCGAGCCCCTCAATCCCGAAGCCGTGCTGTGGGGGCAAGAAGCGTTCGGCCTCCCCTTCCACGACAACTGGTGGCAGACTGAAACCGGGATGATCATGATCGCCAATTACGCGTCCCAAAACATTCGTCCCGGGTCCATGGGTCGCCCCATGCCCGGCGTCGAGCCAGCCATCATCCAACACAACGAGGACACCGGAAAGTACGAAGCGGTCGTCGAACCCGGCGTCGAAGGCGATCTCGCGGTCCGCCCCGGCTGGCCCTCCATGTTCCGCACCTACTGGGAAGACCAAGACCGCTACGCCAGCCGCTTCAAAGACGGCTGGTACCTCACCGGCGATCGTGCCCGCCGCGATGCCGACGGCTACTTCTGGTTCGTGGGGCGCTCGGATGACGTTATCAATACCGCTGGCCACCTCGTCGGCCCCTTCGAAGTCGAGAGCGCCCTCATTGAGCACGAAGCTGTCGCCGAAGCTGGCGTGATCGGTAAGCCCGACCCCCTCGTCATGGAGATCGTCAAAGCATTCGTTGCCCTCAAGGACGGCTACACACCCAGTGACAGCCTGCGCAACGAACTCATCGGCTTCGCACGCCAGAAGCTCGGCCCCGGCGTCGCTCCACGCGAGATCGACTTCCTGCCCTCACTCCCCAAAACGCGCAGCGGCAAGATCATGCGCCGTCTCCTCAAGGCGCGAGAGCTCGGACTGCCCGAAGGCGACACCAGCACCCTCGAAGACGACTAGGTTCCCTCATGCCCCAATACTCCAACGCAGACGTCACCGCCCTGACTGAAAAAATGACAACTGAGCGCGCCGCGCTCTTCACGGTCGTCGAGAGCCTCACTGGCGAACGCGCCGATGCCGTCCCCCACAATGCCGTGGGCGAAGAGCAGTGGACGGCCAAGGAGCAACTAGCGCATCTCCTCGAATCCGACCGCCTCCACACTAACTTCGCACGCGCTGCTCTCGATCAAAACGGCGCCGACATCACCGGTCTTCGGACGACCATCGGTGAGGGAGTCGCCATTCCCATTGAGGACGCGCCCCAGCACTCGATTTCAGAAATCGTCGCGGCCATGAAAGAAGAACGCGCGCGCGCACTCGCCTTCATTGCCACGCTCTCCCTCTCCGATTTCGAGCGCACCGCCAAGGACAACGAGTTCGGTGAACTCACCATCATGCAGTGGCTCCGCTCCCTGTACCGGCATGACCGCCAACACGCCGCCCAAATCCAGGGCCGTCAATCCGACTACGCACCGCGTTACCTCAGCGGTGAGGAACCCGAGCAGCGTCTCGCACGCATCGCCAAACGCCAAGCGCCCTCCTGACCCGCTTAGCTGCGGCCATGCGAGTCTTCGTCACACGGGACCTTCCCGGCCTCGACCGCCTCCGCCGCGAGTCCGGCCTCCACGTCGACCTCTGGCCGGAAGAGTCCCCTCCACCTCGCAGCGCCATGCTGGAACACACCGCAAACACTGCTGGCCTTCTCTGTCTCATCACGGACCGCGTCGATTCGGAGCTCTTGGAACACGCTGGCCCTCAGCTCAAGGTCGTCTCGCAGGTAGCCGTTGGTGTCGACAATATCGATGTCGCCGCCTGTGCCGCGCGCGGGATTCCCGTTGGGCACACCCCCGGCGTCCTCACCGAAACCACCGCCGACCTTGCATTCGCCCTACTCCTCGCCACCGCCCGGCGGATCGTCGAGGCAGTCTCTTATGTACGCCTCGGACAGTGGCGCACTTGGTCACCCACCACGATGGCCGGCGCTGACATCCACGGTGCCACCCTCGGCATCGTCGGCTTTGGAGCCATCGGCCAAGCCGTCGCCAACCGCGCCACCGGCTTCGGTATGCGCACGCTCTACTGGTCGCGCCGACAGAAGCCCCAAGCGGCACAGCACCTCGGGGCCAGCTATCGGGACCTGCCCGCTCTCCTCGCACAATCTGACTTCGTCAGCGTGCACTGTGCCCTCACAGCAGAAACCCACCACCTCATAAACGCAGACGCCCTCGCGTGCATGCCCTCACACGCCATCCTGATCAACACCGCCCGCGGCCTCCTCGTTGACGAAGCAGCCTTGATCGAAGCCTTGCGTAACCGTCGGATCGCCGGCGCAGCCCTGGACGTCACGACAACCGAGCCCATTGAGTCCGATAACCCCCTCCTCGCCATGTCAAATGTGATCGTCCTTCCACACATCGGCTCTGCCAGCCTCGCCACTCGCACGAAAATGGCCGATCTCGCCATCGACAACCTCCTCGCAGGCCTTCGGGGCAAGCCTCTGCCTCACCAAGTCCCACCCCCAGAGTTGCGCACGCGTTGACGCTGTTTTCACCCTCCACCTAGGATGCAGCCAGCACCAAACACCGAGCTCGCGACTCCGTCGATGAGCCCGTCGGCAGTAGATGCGCGCCAGTAGCACAGACCCCGGCAACCTGTGGCTCGCCCGCATCCTTTGGGATTCGGGCGCTATCGAGTTTGGGAATTTCAACGTCGGTTCCACCACCGACTCCCCGATCTGGGTCAACGTCCGACGCATCGTGAGTAACCCGCGTGCCCTACGCGCAGTCGGTCAGCTCATCCGCGAGCACACTCGCACCCTCAGCGGCATGCTGCGTCCCGCCATGGCCCCATTCGAACTCGTCGCCGGCGTTCCTATCGGCGGCCTCCACATCGCGACCGCCTACTCCCTCGTCGCCGACCTCCCTCTCATCTATCCCCATCCACACGCCGGCACGGATCGCCACGAAGAAATCGAGGGATCATATTTCCCCGGCCAAACCGCGCTCATCGTGGACGATCTCATCACCGGCGGCACTAGTGTGCTCGCCGCCGCCGATACCCTCCGCTCTGCCGGCATCATGGTCCATGACGCCGTCGCCCTCCTCGACCGTCAAGCTGGAGGCCACCAGCGTCTGAAAGGCGTTGGCATTCAGCTTCATGCCCTGCTCACTCTTGAAATGCTGCTCAACTACCTCGAATCATCCAACCGCATCACCGAGGCGCAGTACGCCCGCTGTATGGCCTATATCCAGCAGACCAACGAATAGTGTGAGTGGTTGAGGAAGCAGTACGCCTACAACAGCCGCCACAGTGGCTTGCGGCCGGGCCGTGGATCGTAGTTCGCTTTGAACATCTCGAGCTTATCTCGCTCGATCAAATACTTCCCTGCGAACAAGGTCGCCGGCACCTTCTTCTGCTTGATCAGGCGTCGCAAACTCTGCGGATGAACTGACAGCTCCCGCGCAGCTTCAACTAGGTCCAGGTAATTCTCAAACGGCGCCTCGCCCACGACCGCTTCCATCTCTATTCGCTCATCTGTATATGTAATAATACCGGCAATGAGATAATTAGTAAATTCACAGCCTCTTCCTGGGATCCTACTTAATCGACCACTCTACGCACGCTCGGCTAGCCTCAACGCGCACTGGATTGCAACCACATGCCGCGTCACCGGAGAAAATGATGAGTGAGGCCCTTCTAGATCAAGCGCGCGCGGAGGGCCGCACCGTGCTCAACGAGGTCGAATCCAAGCAGATCCTCGCAGCCGCTGGTCTCCCCGTCATTCCTACCAAGCTTGCCACGAGCCCAAGCCACGCCGCAGAGATCGCCGCTGCCCTCGGTTTCCCCGTCGCACTCAAAGTAGTCGCCACGACCATCTCCCACAAAAGCGATCACGGCGGCGTTCATCTCAACCTCCAAGACGCGGCAGCGGTCCGCACTGCCTATGACGAGATCCGCGCCGCCACCAGCCATTTGGCCCCATTCGACGGCGTCTCCGTCCAACCGATGGCCGCCCCAGGCGTCGAACTCATGGTCGGACTCGCGCGCGATCCCCAATTCGGACCCATCGTGATGGTCGGATTGGGGGGCATCTTGGTCGAAGTCCTGGAAGACATCGCGCTCCGCCTCGTCCCCCTTACCCCGTCCGATGCCGCCGCGATGGTTCGCGAGATCAAAGGCTTCCCTCTGCTCCAGGGCTACCGAGGTACCCCTCCCGCAGACCTCGCCGCCATTGAGACGATCCTCCTCGCCGTCTCCCGCTTCGCCGACGCGAATCCCGATATCGCCGAACTCGACCTTAACCCTGTCATCGCCTGCCCCGACGGCGCGCTCGCGGTCGACGCCCGTATCGTGCTGGTCGAAAACGAGTGCCCTCAGTGACAACCGCAAGCGAGGCCAACGCAACGCACGACACCGTCCAAACCGAGCTACGACAGCGCTTAGCGCGCGTGTTCAACCCACGCTGCATCGCGGTTGTCGGCGACAAGCAGGTTCGAAACTACAGCTGGCTCAAGAGTCTCAAGCCTTTCACCGGCTCCCTCTACTCTGTCCAGGTCGATGAACGTGAGATCCCTGGAATCGAAAAACTCGGTGTCAAGAATTTCCCCGCCTTAGCGGACATCCCCGAGCCCATCGACTTCGTCGTTTGCGCCGCACCTCGTGTGGTTGCCCCCCACATCATCCGCGACTGCATCGCCGTCGGTGCTGGTGGAATCGCTCTCTTCACCTCGGGCTTCAGCGAGCACGGTGACGAGCAGGGCAAACAGCTCGAGCAAGAACTCATCCAGCTCGCCCGTAACGCCCGCCTCCCTCTCATCGGTCCCAACTGCATGGGCCTCCACATCCCCCGTCTCGGTGTTCGCTTCAGCACCGACCAGCCCGTCCACTCCGGCGGGGACATCGCCTTCATCTCCCAGAGCGGCACCCACGGTCTGAATTTCAGCTTGGGGGCAGCCATTCACGGGCTGTACTGCAGCACGCTCGTCTCGTTCGGCAACGGCGCCATCTTGGAAGCCGCCGATTACCTCGACTATTTCGCCGCCGATGACACCACCAAGGTCATCGGCATGTACATTGAGGGCGTCCACGACGGCCCCCGTTTCGCCCATGCCCTCCGGGATGTCGCGCAGCGCAAGCCCGTCGTCGTATGGAAGGGCGGTCAAACAGAAGTCGGGAAACGCGCCACCCTCTCCCACACCGCCTCCCTCACGACCAACAGCCGTGTCTGGAACGCCCTCGTCAAACAGGCCGGCGCCATCTCAGTCGATAGCTTGGACGAAATGCTCGATGTCGTGAAGGCGCTGCGCCGCTTGCGCCCTACGACCGGCCGCAGCGTCGCCCTCGCTGCTATGACCGGTGGGCAGTCGGTCGTCATTGCCGACGACTTCGCCAAGGCCGGATTCGAAATCCCCCTCCTCAGCGATGCCTCCACCGCCCGCCTTCGTGAGTTCGTCAACGTCATCGGCGGCTCGGCCGAGAACCCCCTCGACCTCGTCAACACCGTTCTCTACGACGCCACCGCTGTGCGCCGCGTTCTCGACATCCTCCACGAGGACCCCAAGATCGACGCCATCGCTTTTGAGGTTTCTGCCTACATCCTGCACGGCCGGTGGGCCAAGGACCCTACTCTGCTCGAAGAACTCTTGGACACGGTGGCAGCCTTCAATCGAGAGAGCACGAAAGCCTTCGTCGTAATCATCTACCCCGGACATGTCGAGGCGAAGGCCGCTGAAGTGCGCGATGCCCTCCAACAGCGTAGTGTCGCTACGTATCCCATCTTTGCTCGCGCCGCTACAGCCCTCGCTAAGGCGATCACCTTCCATGCAGCGCGAGCCGCGCCTTGAGTATCTACCACCGCCACGCGCCATCTCGCGTACCGAATGTGGAACCCGAAACGAAGCTTCTCGGCGACTTCGAGCGTGCGAAGAGGCGAGCCGTATGAGGAGCCGCATCTACGTCGACCACGCAGCGACCACTGCCGTACGCCCGCAAGTTGCTGCAGCCATGGCGCCCTTTGCCACCGAGTGCT
This sequence comes from Dehalococcoidia bacterium, assembly GCA_965220315.1. GTDB lineage: Bacteria > Chloroflexota > Dehalococcoidia > Bin125 > Bin125 > JAPOXK01. The sequence goes on along the minus strand of CBDCPP010000001.1, from coordinate 517,913 downwards.
TCGGTAACCCCAGTAGTCTCCACGCGCTCGGACGTGCGGCCGCAACCGCCATTGATGGCGCTCGCGCGGCCGCAGCCGCCGTACTCAACGCCCGACCCGGCGAGCTGATCTTCACCAGCGGCGGCTCGGAGTCCATCAACACCGCGCTCAAAGGCGTCGCCTTCGCGCAGCGCCTGGCCGGGGCGGGGCACCGCATCGTCACCACTCCCATCGAGCATCACGCCGCTTTGCATACCTGCGACTACCTCGAGCGCTTTGGCTTCGAGATCGTCCATGTTCCCGTCGACGCCGAAGGCATGGTCAGCCCCGGCGCCGTCGTCCGCGCCATGGACCCGGACACCGCTCTTGTCAACGTCATGCTCGCCAATAACGAAGTGGGCGCCCTCCAGCCCGTCGCCAAGATCGCCCAAGCCGTACGCCAGCGAGGCGCTGCGCTGAACCGCCGCATCCCTTTCCACACCGACGCCGTCCAAGCACCCGGCCAACTCCCACTTGACGTCCAGACCCTGGATATTGACTTACTCAGTCTCTCCGCGCACAAGTTCGGCGGGCCCAAGGGCGTCGGCCTCCTCTACCTACGGCGCGGCACTCCCTTCCTCCCTCAACAAATCGGCGGCGGGCAGGAGCGCAACCGCCGCGCTGGCACGGAGAACGTCGCGGGCATCGTGGGCCTGGGCGCTGCCCTCAGCATCGCGGAGAACGAACGTGCGGACTTCGTGCGTCATACCTCCGCCCTACGCGATCGCCTGCTCCGACGCGCCCTAGATGAGATCCCTGGCACCGTGCGCAACGGCCCTGTCTTCGATCGCCTCCCGAACAATGCCAACATCCGCTTCGCCGGCATTGATGGCCAAGCGCTGCTCGAAGCGCTCGACAGCGCCGGCATCGATGCTTCTAGCGGCAGCGCATGCACCACCGCCTCTTGGGAACCAAGCCATGTCCTGCTCGCCATGGGTATCGACCAAGATCAGGCCGCCGGCAGTCTGCGCTGTTCCTTCGGCCTCAACAACACGGCGACCGATGTTGACCGCATCTTCACCGAACTGGCTCGCATCGTGGCGGAGTTGCGCGCGGGTGCGCCCGCCGCCCACAGCACGGTCTAAGCAGCAGGTGCCGCTAGCCGCGAACCCACCCCTCGGCCTAGTCTCCCAACATGCCCAGGCGCCGCCTCGCCCGTCTGCTGCGCGTCCGCTCCCCAGCGTTGCCTGATGCCCGCATCGTCGTGGGTCTCGGCAATCCCGGTGCTGCCTACGCCACGCACCGCCACAACGCGGGCGCCCGCGTCGTTGAGCGCCTGGCGGAGCGTCTGCACCTCCCTTTGGAAGAGAAGGCCAAACTCTCCTGGAGTGGACAAGGCCAAACACCCTACGGCCCGGTCGTCCTCGCCCAGCCACGCACCTATATGAACGAGAGCGGCCGCGCGGTCCAGGCCCTACTCACTCGTCACCGCGCCAATCCCAGCGCCTTGATCCTCATCTACGACGAAGTTGACTTGCCCAACGGCCGTGTCCGTATCCGTCCCGGCGGCGGCGATGGAGGCCAGAAAGGCATGCGCTCGATCGCCCACGTGATCGGCTCGCTGGAGTTCCCTCGTATTCGCATCGGCATCGGACGCCCACTCGTCCACGGCCAGCCTTCCTGGGATCCCCAGGCCGTTAGCGACTACGTCCTCGCCGACCCTAGCCCGGACCAAGCCGCCACGTTTGCGCAGGCCGAAGCGAAAGCCGCTGAAGCGGTAATCGCCATCCTGCGCGACGGCGTCGAGACCGCCATGAACCACTTCAACGCCGCTGCGGACTGCTAAGCCGGAGAATCCCCTTCCTTCGCCGCACACGGCAAGAGACGCTGAAGGCCACCATATTTCAAGCAGCCTACACTCAACCTGTCACGCGCTACAGCTGAGGGGCGGGACCGCGCGGCCGGTCTCCACTAAACGTTGGCGAGGACAGCAGCACAGGTGAGCGCCAGCCCTGACTCGGCCAGCATCAAATCAGCAGGCCTCTTATCGGCCTTGCTTCCCGATATCGAAGCGGCTATGCGTGAAGCGATCGGTGGCGCGCCAACGCAGACCCCTGCATCGCCTCACACCCTCGGCCTGCCCGACGGCGCTAAAGCCGCCGTGGTCGCTGCCATGCGGCGCCTGTACGACGGACCGATCCTCCTGATCACTCCCAGACCCACGCTCGCGCAAGGCTACCTAGAAGACCTCCGCGCCTGGCTGCCACCCCGTCAGGGCGACGCTCGCCTGCTCTTCCCGCCCCGCGAGTCGCTCCCCTACGAGCGCACCTCACGCGAAAGTGCCGCCAGTCGTGCCCGCCTGCGCGTCCTCGCCGCACTCGCAGCCAGCGACGACTGCCCTCTCGTCGTCACGGACGTACAAGCCTTGGCCCAGCGCACGCGCGCCGCGACTGCGGGCGCCAATGCGAACGCCAGCCTCAGCCTCCCTCGGCTACAGGTGGGAGGGCGACTTCCCCTCGACCCTTTCCTCGCTGCTCTCGACAGTGGCGGCTACCGATCTGTCACCGTGGTCGACGAACCTGGCACTTTTGCCCGCCGCGGCGGCATCGTCGATGTCTTCCCTGCCACCGACGACGCCCCCCTCCGCATCGAACTCCTCGGCGACGAAGTCGCAAGCCTGCGCCGCTTTGACCCCGCCACGCAGCGTTCCATCGCAACCCTGCAGGAAATCCCGCTCGGCGTCGCGACCGAGGCTGAAGCAGGTGAGGACACTATCGCACTGGCTTCTTCACTCGATCTGGAAGGTCTCCACACTGAAGCCGCTACTGCCTTCGCCGCCGACCTAGCGCAAATAACTCGTGTCTCTCTGCCCTCGCAACTTGGCTTCTGGACGCCCTTCATCGCGCGCGGTCTCCTTTGGGACCATCTGCCGCCGGAAACACTCGTGATCTGGGACGAGCCAGACGAATCCCGCGCTTTACTTGACGGCATCGTTCACGAAGACAAGCGCGTCCGCGACGATTTCGAGACGCGCGGCCAGATCCCTGCGCGCCTCCCTCTCCCCCACGTCTCCTTCTCGGTCGTCAGTACTCCCGCCGACACCCACCGCTGCATCAACCTCGCCCGCTTCGCCAGCGACGCACACAATATCAACGTCACCCGCCTCCCCTTCCATCCAGCTGAGGCTTACGGTGGCCGACTCCGTAAGCTCATCGAAGACCTCAAACTGCCGCGCGCATCCCAGGCGCGCACCGTCCTCATCACCCAGCAGGCACCCCGCCTCGTCTCACTATTCGCCGAACACAACCTCGCAGCCAGCGTCACCCCGAACAACACAGCTCTCACTGTGCTGCACGGTTCCGCTCCCCAAGGCTGGCGCCTCCAGCGCGACCAAGATCCGCTCATCCTCCTCACCGACGCCGAGATTTTCGGCTTCGCCAAGCAGCGCCGTACTGTCGCCAAGCGGAGCCGCAAGCACGCTACCTTCCTCCAAGACCTGCAGCCGGGCGATCTTGTCGTGCATATTGAGCACGGCATCGGCCGCTTCGTAGGACTAACGCAAGAGCAGGTCGGCGACCGACACCGGGAGTATTTGCAACTCGCCTACGCCGACAATGACCGTCTCCTCGTCCCTACCGACCAGCTTCATCGTCTCCAGCGCTACGTCGGTGCCAGCGACGCGTCCCCAGCCCTAACCCGCCTCGGCACACAGCAGTGGGCGCGCGCCAAGCAGCGGGTTCGCACCTCCGTCCGCGAACTCGCAGAAGCCCTCCTAAAACTTTATGCCGCGCGCGAGATCCTGCCGGGGGTCGCTATCCCTCCCGACGGTCCATGGCATATGGAACTCGAAGCCTCCTTTCCCTTCATTGAAACACTCGATCAAGCCGCCGCCGCCCAAGCCGTCCGCGATAACCAAGCCCGCCCTCGCCCGATGGATCGCATCATCATCGGTGACGTCGGCTACGGTAAGACCGAGATCGCCGTCCGTGCCGCCTTCCGGACTGCCACCGCCGGACAGCAGACCGCAATGCTGGTCCCCACTACCATCCTCGCTCAGCAGCACGAAGAAACCTTCCGCGCGCGCCTCGCCCCTTTCCCCGTACGCGTTGAGGTCCTCTCCCGCTTCCGTTCCCCCGCCGCGCAACGCGCGATCCTCCAGGACCTGGCCGCCGGCCGTATCGATATCCTCATCGGCACCCATCGCCTCCTCCAGCGGGATGTCCAGTTCAAATCGCTAGGTCTCGTCGTCATCGACGAAGAGCAGCGCTTCGGCGTCGCCCATAAGGAGCGCCTGAAACAGCTACGACGAGAGGTCGATGTCCTCACCCTCTCCGCCACCCCCATCCCCCGCACCCTTCATATGGCCCTCGCCGGAATCCGTGACGTCTCCATCATTGAAACACCCCCGGAGGAGCGCCTCCCCATTGCCACCTACGTCATGGAAACCGACGAGCAAACCTTGCGCGAAGCGATCATCCGCGAGCTCGAGCGCGGGGGGCAACTTTACTTCGTGCACAACCGCGTCCGCTCTATCGAAACGATCGCCCGCTGGCTCCGCGAACTCGTCCCAGAGGCCCGCATAGCCGTCGCCCACGGGCAGATGCCAGAGCGCGACCTCGAACGCATCATGCTCGACTTCACCACCGGCACGACCGACATCCTCGTCTGCACCACCATCATCGAGTCGGGCCTGGACATTCCCAACGTCAATACCATCATCATTCACCAGGCCCACCGCCTCGGACTCGCTCAGCTCTATCAGCTCCGCGGGCGCGTTGGGCGCGGCGCCACACAGGCCTACGCCTATCTCCTCTACGACCGCCACGCCGGCCTCACCGAGCCCGCCCAAAAGCGGCTCCAAGCCATCTTCGAAGCCACTGAACTCGGCTCCGGCTTTCAGATCGCCATGCGCGACCTCGAGATCCGCGGGGCCGGCAGCCTGCTCGGCGCCGAGCAAAGCGGGCACATCGGCGCTGTCGGCTTCGAACTCTACACACAGCTGCTCGCAGAGGCCGTCGAGCAGCTGCGCGCCACACAGGAAGGACGGCCTCCCTCACCGCAAAAGCGCCCACCCACCGTCGCCCTCGACCTCCCAATCGCCGCCCATATCCCCGAAAACTACATCCCGGACACCAACTTACGCCTCGCGGTCTACCAGGAGCTTGCGGCCGTCGCCCACCTCTCGGCTGCGGACGACCTCGCTGCCGCTCTCGTCGACCGCTTCGGCCCTATCCCCCATCCACTTGAAACCCTCATTACGGCCGTCCGGATCCGCATCCTCGCCGCCAGCCTCGGCGCTACATCCCTCGCACGTGAGGAAAATACGTTCGTCCTGCGCCTCGCAGCGGGTATCCAACCGCCAAGCCTACCGTCGTCCGCGCTGCTGCCCGGCGTCGAAATCGGCCGCACCCTGATCCGGTTCCAGCCCCGCGCGCTCGGCGACGACTGGCTACTCGCCCTGGAAGTCGCGCTTCGCACCCTGCTGCAGGCAGGCTCGGATGGAAACATGCAGTCCAGCCCCCCCAATCCCGTCACTCTCAACGCATCCACACGCATCCACGATCTACACTATGAAACCAAGGAGCCCCCATGACCGACGACCCCTACAAGCAAGCAGACGATTTCGCCGACCCCTTTCAGAAACCCGACGCGGGTATGTGGAAAGACGCCGATCGCGCCGCCGCCCGCATCGCGCACGACGCCAACCGGGCCGAGCACATGCAGGTCGCTCCCGGCTCAGAGCAACCACCATCTCCCATGCCTGCACCTTCCAGTGCTGATGCTCCACGAGCGCCCTCTACTCCAGACGCTCCCCCCAGCGAGCAAGGCCGCCGCCGCAATCGGTCCTGGATCATCCCCCTCGTCATCTTCATCGTCATCATCCTGTTCAACGTGATCCGCGGCTCATAGACGAACTGCCCCGCCCGCCACGGCACTCCCCCGATGGCCTGCTAGCATCACCTCAACCGGTCGTCGGGGCGTGGCGCAGTCCGGTAGCGCACTTGACTGGGGGTCAAGAGGTCGCTGGTTCAAATCCAGTCGCCCCGACCAAATTTTCTCTAGGATCTCAGGGGTTTCTGAACATACCCCGATCGACGGGCCGGTCCACGGTCCACTGACGGGCCAGTAAATTGTGGGGCGTGTACGGGATTGCCCGATCTTGGGACCCCGTGTGGAACCATCCCTGTGGCAATGGCGTTAACTTGGATAACACGGCCGAGAGGGGGCGCTATGCCGGTCCGGCGGGCACGGCGATCGTGGGGCGTCTTGCTGGTGCCCGGCCTCGTATTGCTCCTCGCGAGCGGCCTGACCGCGTGTGGCGGCTCCGCGGACGATGACGCATCGCCCGCTCCCAGCGAGGCTGCTCCACAGGCTGCCATAGCAGTCGAGTCGCCCGAGCCACCCTCTCCGGCGGCGGAGACCTCGCCTGCCGACTTCACCCCCACCGATGCGGATGCACTCGCGCCCGACGCCGACGACAGACCCTCGCCCGCTGAAGTGGACGCAACCGTATCCGCCGTCGCCACCCCAGACACCTCGCCCGCGTCGACGGAGGCAGACGCCCCTCCCCCCATCGTGTCGTTGACGGCCGCACTCAGCGGACCCGCCGTGCCCGTGACCGGCCCGCTGATCGTCGTCTCGGAGGATGTCCGTGTTTGGTGGGATGCGGAAGGGCAAGCGATCGAAACGCGCCGGGTCTTTCTCATGGACCGCGTCACGGGGCGCTACTGGCCCGCCTTCGACTACCACAACGCGACTATCACCCACCGGGACTTCGGCATTCACACTCGCCGGCACCTGTCCCTGCGCTCGGCGGTGCAGCCGGCCGGCCGGCACCTCATCGTCTGGGCCACGGGGCAGGTGGCCCGCCTCAGCCTCGGGGGCCAGATCGAGGCCGTCCTGCTCGAAGACGCCGCCATCCGGGCGGTCCAGGTCTCCCCGGACGGGAGCCATGTCGCGATTCTCTACGGCTGGCCCGGGACCGTCCTCGTGCTGGAGACCGCCACCGGCGCGGAGCGGCTGCGCCTCACCAGCGACGATCCCGAGGTGCTGACCGGGAGTACGGGAGCGCTGTACCTGGGCACCTGGCACGCGGACGGCGACGCCCTCAGCATCACGACCGAGCTGGACTGGACGCAGTCGGGCACCACTACGATCCTCAGGCTCGACGGCAGCCTGCGCGTGCTGCCGGACGACTGGGTGTGGCTGTCGTCCGATCTTCGCTTTGCCCTCCGCTTCGGCGAGCACGTGGCGGGCTACGGGCAACTGCTGACGCACGACCGCTGGGAGGTGATCCACGTGGCGACCGGTGCCATCCGCTGGGTCATCGTCGGCGACGAAGGAGGGGTGCGGGAGCCGTGGTGGGCGACGCCCTGGTTGCGGTTGCGGCAGTCGCGCTACCTGGCCTTCAGCCTGCCGGCGGCGGATGGAATGACCAACCGGATTCTGGATACGGCCACCGGGGAGATCTCGCCTCTGCCGGACGGGTTCTGGCGAATGCTGGCCGGACCGCTGGCCAGGGTCTGTGAAAACCCTGATCACTCCCGCCCTTCCCTCTATCAGCGGACCCCGGCGTGGCTGTCGTGTGATTGGTACGACGACGGGGTGGGGGTCTGGGAAGGCAATTGGGAGACGGAGTACCACGGGCAGATCGCGGCGGCGGCGGATGGCCGCGCGCTGGCGGGGATCGCCTTGCAGGAGGTCCCGCGGGCTCCCGTGCCCCCGTCCCCGCCGGCCCGGGAGGCGATGGTCGGGCCGCTGCTCCTGTACTCGGTCAAGGGAGACTATGTGCCGGAGGCGGACGGCACCGCTGCCGCCCAAGCCCAGGCCACCCGCCGCGTCATCGCCTACGACGATGGGACGGGACAGGATTGGCTGGTCCTCACCTATCGGGTGCCCGGGGTTGTGCAGGCCGCGCACGGCGGGATCGTCGCCGCGCTCGACCAGGGGTTGCTCTACGTCACCCCGGATGGGCAGGTGCGGGTGCTGGCCGACCAGCAGCTCGAGCATAGCGACTTTCGCGTCGCTCCCGATGGCCGCCAGGTGGTCGCGCGCCTCAGCGCCCCCGACCGCTTCGTCGTCTTCGCCCTGCCAGCGGGTGCCCCGACCCTAGAGGTCGCCGCCGACACCCTGATCGGCGCGGCGGGCCTCGACCTCGCCGCGACGGAGTTGCACCGCTATGCCTATGGGCGCGTGGAAGCCACCCTCGGCAATCCCGGCGGCCACGGCTCCTACTGGCGGGCGGGCCAAGACGCCTGGACGGCGGACGCCACGGCGATCCGGATCTTCGTCGTCGCCCACGGCCACGATGCATATCTGGAGGCCTTCGACGTCACGGTCACACTGGAGGGCGCGATCGATCTGATGGCGAGCGACCGGGACGGCGGCTCCGAGCCGCCGATCCTTTCCTCGTCCTCCCCCGCCTTCAGCAGATGCCCAGACGTCCCAGGGCCGCGCCGCTGCCGCATCCGGGCGGCGGGACACGGGGTTGTGGGGGAGGGACGCTGGCCCTACATCATCGGCGAAGTTGCCCTCGATTAGGGGACGGGGCGATGGCGCAGCACGACGTACGGCGGCTGGCGTTTCTGCTCATCTCTGGCCTCACCCTGGCGCTCGCCAGCAGCCTCGTAGCCTGTGGCGACTCCTCCGACGCCGACCCCTCGCCCGCACCCGCTGCCCCCCTCGTCCGCGGGGCCGGTCGAGTCCCCCGTGCCGGCCACGTCTGCCCCGGCGCCGGCTTCACAAGTTCCGACAGCGACACCCGATGCCTCCATCCCGGAACCACTGACGGAACCAGACGATCCCCTTGCGCCGGCGCCATCCCCACCACCTGACGAGCCCACGGCAACCGCGTTAGAAGAAGCCCCAGCCCCGGAGCCCGCGCCCCCGCCTTTGCTCTACGACGCCTACGACCTGAGCGGCACCGTGGCGGCACCGGGACACTACGCCTTCCTGGCGGATCCAAATGAGCCGGCCAGCGTCGTCGTCGCCTACGAGGGGTTGCGCGACGGCACGGCCACGGCTTTGCTGATCTACACGCACGATGCCCAGGCGTTTCGCAGGCGGCGCGCTTCGACGCCGTTCAACCCCACGACCTGTTCGAATGGCGTCAGAGCGACGACTGCTTCGTGCGCTACCAGGTGACGGAAGTCAAACCCGACTCCACGGGGCCGGTGCCCCGCACGCTGCTGGCCACCGAGTGGATGACCTACGCCTTCGCCGGCTGTTCCGGCCCGATCGTCACCGATACGCCTGCCACGTTCGACTGGGGAGCGTTGCCCGACCTGGGGGGGAACCAGTCTCACCACCCCCATCCGCCACGGACCCCACCAGATCGTGCCCGAAGACTGGACCGGGGCGATCCAGCAAGAGGAATACCATGATCCTCCGGCCCGCAGCACGTACGTTTACACGACGACCCTGGCCGAGGCGCAGCTCCTGCCCTACTGGCGCGACCCCGCCCTGTCCGCTGGCTGGACATTCGAGGCCGCCAGCGCCCACCCCGAAGAGGTTCTCTATGGGTACCAGGCGGGGTTCCTGGATCCCGGAGGGAAGCGTGGCTTCCTTATTACAACGGGCTACCTCCCATATCGGGGCGTAGCCACAACGGCGGCCTGGCGGAGTACTAATGGGTTGGGCATCGCCGAGACACGGGTGATCGCCGACCGTCCGGCGCAGGTCATGTACAGCCCGCCCGGACCGAGCAACTCCCGCTACTTTCCCGTGAAGGTGTGGGTGTACGACGCGGCCACGGAGAGCCTATATACGATTGACGCAAGGGAGGCGAGCCTGCTGGGTGCCAATGTTGACGCGGTCATCGCCATTGCTCGCGGCTTCTTCGAGCCTCCCAACCCGCCGTAATCGCCGGATCGCCGCAGCGCGACCTCAAGACGGTTCCTGGCCCATCAGCCGCCCGGTGTCCCCGATACCTCTACGCTGGAGCATCCGACCCGTGCAAGTCAGGGATCGGACGAGCAGCTGATTCCGGCCCGTCTCCCGCCGCCGGCGCCGCCGCCAGCCGCGCGATAACCCAGCAATGTTTGCGAGTCATTGGGGCCCCGGTCAGTCCAGTGGGCGAGGCAGGTACTCGCGGACCAAGCACCGTGCCCAGGGCTCCGTCGCGACTAGGCCTCACTCACCTCGGCAGTACTGGACCTCGATCGCCCGCAACTTCCCTAACCGGCGCACATGCCGCTCCTCCCCACTGAACCGGGCCGCGAGCCACACCCGTACGACCTCGGCCGCCAGCTCCGGCCCGATCACCCGCGCTCCCAGACACAGCACGTTCACGTCATCGTGCTCGACCCCCTGGCGCGCCGAGTACGTGTCGTGACTCAGCCCCGCGCGCACCCCGGGGATCTTATTCGCCGCCACCGACGCTCCGATCCCGCTCCCGCATAGCAACAAGCCACGTTCCGCCTCCCCACGGGCGACCGCCTCTCCCACGGCCTGCGCGAAGTCGGGATAGTCCACCGGCTCCGGCCCGTCGCTCCCCAGATCGAGCACGGCGTGCCCCTCGGCCTCTAATACGGCGAGGAGGCCCCGCTTCAATGGAACGCCCGCGTGGTCCGCGCCGACAGCGATGCGCACCACTACACCCTCCACCACCCTCCCCGCATTCGCAGCCGGTTCGAGGGCACTACTCGGCTATCTTTCGCTCCGTGATCGGCGTGTAGTACCAGGCAAATAAGTCCTCCTGATCCAACGCCTCACTGATCACCATTCCAGCCGCCGCCGCCTCGATCGCCGCCTTCGTCGCGTCCAAATCGTCGGACTCGACCTCATAAATGCACAGGTACCCATACGGCGACTCCTGCACCGGACTCACCGGTGCCAGACGGAAGCGCTGTGCCGCTACGAATCCCGGCACTCGCAGCACATCGTCTAGGTGCTGGTTGCTGTACCAGTCGTTGTACTCATCCTCGCGACCCGTCACCGGGTTGCTCAGCACGATGAAGTGATGCCGCGCCATCCCGCCACCTCTTTCACGCTCGCGAGCGCGCCAGGCTCACTCCAGGCCCACTCCCATCGAAGCGGCCTAGATAACCCTGGCCAAGTACGCCGACCACGAAACACGGAATGCCGGTCGTTAAACCTCCGCCATCCGCTCTTTCACCCAGCCCTTTTCGTAGGTCGTGAAGAAGCCCAAGTGGATGCGTACCGTGTCGCACAGCCAGCGTCCATCCACCTTTTTGTACGTGTCCTCGTACGTTGCCGCAAAGAAGGTAGCGTGATCGTTCACCGTCGCCGGCATCCAGATGTACCAGGTACCCTGCGCGTCGCTCCCATTCGAATCAACGTCGATAATGTGCCCCAGGGTGTAGTGCAGGGCGAACGTGTAGCTGCCAGACACCTCGGCGAAGAAGTCGTGGATCTCCTGCTTCCCTTTGAGATGGAAGCCCAACTCGTCCGCGTCCCAGGTTGCGTTCTCCGTAAAGAGATTCGACAGCCCCACCGGCTCGTAGTCGTTATCGCAGAGCTTCGCATACACCTGCTTCAGCCGCCGGATCTCCTCAATGTCCTCCAGTCGCTGAACTCGTTCCTCAAGCGATGCCATGACTTCTCCTTCTCAAAACCATCAATTTGTGGAGCCGCAGGCTAACATGCTCCGCCTTTCCGCAAAGACGCGCGCCAGTGTGCCCCCGCCGACGGAAAACCTGTCGAAGCTGAGCGCGGCCGAAACTTTAAGCGGAGTCGCGCTCGTCGACCCGGATCCGCTCCCGCACCCACCCTTTCTCATAGGTCGTGAAGAAGCCGTAGTCGATCCGTACCGATGCAAACAGCCAGCGACCATTCACACGCTTGTACGTATCCGTGTACTGTGCCGCCGTCCAGGTTGCATCTCCCTGGATCGTCGCCGGCATCCAGATATACCAAGTACCCTGCGCGTTCACCCCATCATCCGCCACATCGATCACGTGTCCCAGGATGTAGTGCAGCGCAAAGCTGTTGTCCTTGGACACCTCAGCGAAGAAATCGTGAATTTGCTGCCGCCCCGCCAGATGGAAGTTCAGCTCCATCGCGTCCCATGTCGCGTCTTCCGTAAACAGCGAGGCGATCCCATCCGGATCGTACCCGGCGTCGCAGTAGCCCGCGTACTCCTGTTTCAACCGACGGATCGCCTCAATGTCTTCCAGCCGCTGCACCCGCTGCTCAAGCGTAGCCATGTCGGCTCCTAACCTTTCGCAAGAGGCTGTTAGCCTCGTCCCGCCACGCCGCGACCGGAGCGCCTCTCCTATTGGTCGTAGTAACGGCTTCAATAACGATCGCGCACGACGCTCGGCCACTGTGACCGCATCATAGGCATGGGCATCAACGGAGTCGAATGCAGGCAATCTCCAGCGCACCGTCCGATCTACCGCTGCGGACGGCACCCGGGAGCGCCAGAATCGTCCCTAGCTCGAAACCCCTCACAGGTATGCATCGGTAGCGGCGGATACTTTTGAAAGCGCACGTCTGCATCCGAAAGCCCACACCGTACGAACCGCGAGCCGCGCCTGCTTTCCACTATCCGCGCCCACGCGCAACGGGCGCACAAACCCACCCGCACTCCATGCCCCGGCTCTAGCAAGCGTAATCCCACTTCCCTCGCTATCCTTGCCTCGCGCTTGCATCCTATCGCCGCTGCAAGACCAAACCGTAAGGGAGCCCGCCATGTCCGCATCCGAACGCGTCCGACTGACCAGCGAGGACCGTGACGGCGGACGCGTCGCCACCATCACGATCGACTATCCCGAGCGCCTCAACGTCCTCAGTACGCCCATCATCCAAGACCTCATCGACACTGCTCATCGGCTGAGCGTCGATGAGCAGCTCCGCGCCATCGTCATCACTGGCGCGGGCAACCGCGCTTTCGTGGGCGGTGCCGACGCCTACGAACTCGTCGAGCTCAACGCCCGCACGGCTGAGACGTTCATCACCACCTTCCATCGTTTCCTCGCCACCTTGCGCGACTGCCCCATCCCCGTCATCGCCCGCATAGACGGCCACTGCCTCGGTGGCGGGATGGCTCTCGCCGCCGCATGCGATCTCCGTGCTGCCAGTGACCGTTCCACTTTCGGTATGCCCGAGGTGCGCGTCGGCATCCCTTCCGTGATCGAGGCCGCCCTCGTGCCCGGCATCATCGGTTGGGGCCGCGCCCGCGAACTTCTCTATACCGGCGACACCGTTGATGCCGCCACCGCCGCTGCCTGGGGCCTCATCGAACGCGCCGTGCCCGCGGACCAACTCGACGCCACCGTGGACGGTTGGATCAACTCCATCCTTGCCTGTGGCCCGCGTGCCATTCGCGCCCAAAAAACGCTAATGCACAAATGGGAGTCCCTCCCCCTCACGGCCGCTATCGCCGTCGGCATCCCTGTCTTCGCCGAGGCCTTTGCAACAGACGAGCCCCGCACCTACCTCAAGAGTTTCCTCAACCGCCAACGCTAGGCGCCGATGTCCTAACCCACTACTCCCTCGATCGCCAGCTCAGCGATCTGCTCGTCGTTGTAACCCAACCACTCCCTTAGTACTTCGGCGCTATGTTGCCCCAGCTCCGGCGCCACTCCCCGAATACGACCCGGCGTTTCCGTGAACGTCACCGGATGGTTAAGGTACGGCTGCGGTCCATAGCGTGGATGATCGACCTCCACAATGTACTCATTCGCCTGCACCGCCGGGTCGGTGAGCAGATCCCCTACTTTCTGCACGCGATCGAAGATCAGGTCCGGCTGAGTTTTCAGTCGCCGGTCCCACTCCGCAAACGGCTCCGACGCAAAGAGTTCGTCCAGCAGCGCGATCAAGGCGCGGTTGTTCTCCGCCCGCGCCTTGATCGAGCAAAACCGCTCATCGTCTACCAAGGACTGCAATCCCATCGCCTCGCAGAACTTCGGCCAATCACGTTCCGCGTCGGTGATGCTCAGTATGATCCAGCGGTCGTCCGCGCAGCGGTACCAGTTCGCGATCGGGCTCGCCGCCCTGTCCCGGTCGAACCGCGGCCATTCATCCATCCCCTTCAAAAACGCGTTGCCGATCCCCCAGTGCTGGATCCACAACGTCGCTTGAATATGCGAGACCTCCACTTTTTGCCCAATCCCCTGACGCTCCCGAGCCCATAGTGCCCCCAGCACCCCGTACGCAAGCAATGACGCTCCCGCCATATCCGCCAGCGCCCGGTTGTTCCACTGCGGCGGATCCCCGGGCTTCCCGTTCGACCACATGAGCCCGCTCCGGGCCTGTCCCACCGGGTCATACGCCGGCCGTGTCACTTCCTCGCCCTTAAACCCATAGCCACACGCTGCCGCGTAGATGATCCGCGGGTTCACTTGCCGCAGCATCTCGTACCCCACTCCCAAGCGGTCCAACACCCCTGGGCGGAAGTTCTCCAGAAATACATCCGCCTCTTTGGCCAGATCTTTCACCAGCGCCACGCCCCGTGACTTCTTCAAGTCGACCGCCAGCGATCGCTTGCTACGGTTCATCGTCTCGAACGTCGTCGCCTGCCCATCCGGCAAGCGCAGGTCCATCCCTCCGGCAAAGATCATCGCCCGTGCTCCGTCCGGGGCCGTCGGGCTCTCGATCTTGACCACATCCGCCCCTAGGTCCCCCAGCATCACTCCGCACAGTGGTCCGAATCCCCACGTCGAACACTCGACGACCTTGATCCCCTCCAGAATCCCAGCCGATGGCGGCAGATCTGTCATCATCATGCCACTACCCCCGCAGCGACCAACTCCGCGACCTGCTCTGCCTCATAGCCCAACGCCTCCTGCAAGACCTCGTAGGTATGCTCGCCCAGCTCCGGCGCCACTCGTCGAATCGACGCTGGTGTCTCGGTCAACGTCACCGGATGATTGAGGAACGGCAGCGACCCGTAGCGCGGATGGTCCACTTCCACGATATACGCATTTGCTCGCACAGCTGGATCCTCTAAAAGATCCCCGACATGCTGCACCCGGTCGAAGATCAGGTCCGGCTGGGTTAGCAGTTGCTTCTCCCACGCAACGCGCGGCTGCGTCGCGAACACCTCATCCAGGATCCGGACTGCCTCTTCGCAGTGCTGCGCTCGAAGCTCCCGGCTTCGAAACCGTGCATCGCCCTGCAGATGCTGGAGTTCCATCGCCTCGCAGAACTTCGGCCAGTCTCGCTCGTCATCGGCGATGCTCAGCATGATCCACTCATCGTCCCCACAGCAATACCAATTGAACATTGGGTTCGGCGCCTTCCGGCGGTCGAAGCGTGGCCACTCATACATCCCCTTCGCCAGCGCATTCCCCACCCCCCAGTGCTGGAGCCAGAGCGTCGCCATGATGTGCGACACCTCCACGCGCTGCCCCACCCCGTGCTGCTCGCGCGCCGCAAGCGCCGCCAGAATCCCATACGCCAGCGTCGCCCCACCGGACATGTCCGCCAGGGCCCGGTTGATCCACACGGGTGGGTCATCCGGAGTCCCCGCCGCCCACATCAATCCGCTTCGCGCCGCCCCCACCGGATCGAACGCGGGACGCTCCGTCTCCTCTCCTTTGAATCCATATCCGCATGCCGCCGCGTAGATGATCCGCGGGTTCATTTGCCGCAGCACCTCGTACCCCACCCCCAAGCGATCCATTACTCCCGGGCGGTAGTTCTCCAAGAAAATATCGGCATCCCGCACTAACTCCTTGACGATCCCCACTCCCTCCGGCGACTTCAGATCAAGTGCCAGCGACCGTTTGTTACGATTCATCGTCTCGTACGTCACCCCCCGACCGTCCGGCATCCGTTGATCCATCCCCCCACCCCACACCAGTGTGCGTGCCCCGTCCGGCCTCGTCGGACTCTCGATCTTAATTACATCGGCCCCCAAGTCTCCCAGCATCAATCCCGCCAAAGGTCCGAATCCCCACGTCGAACACTCGATCACACGGATCCCGTCAAGTGGCTGCATCCCCTCGCTCATCACACGCTCCTCTCGCGGCGCTACGGGAGCGGCACCGCAACCTCGGTAACCAAGCCAACTTTCGTGCCGGCCTCCTGCCGCAACGCTAATCGCTCAGTCAAGCTACCTAGGCCGAACAAGAAGGCGCTCCCTCATATGGCCTCATTTGTTCCGAACCGGTCGCACCGGAACATATCGATCGAGTGTGCCGTCGCGCCCGCCGTTGCAAGATCCGCCATGATCTCACCCACCACGCTCGCGAACTTGAAGCCGTGCCCGGAGAATCCCGCCGCCACGGCCACCTCCGGATGATCGGGATGCTGGTCCAAAATGAAGTGCTCATCAGGCGTATTCGTAAACAGACACGCCTGCAGGGCTACCGTCTTCCCTGCTCCCGCCGGGAAATACCGCTCCACGAACGATCGCAACACCGCCTCGTCCGCCGCCCGTGGCGCCCGCTCCACCGTGTCCGGATCGCACGCCTCTTCCAAGTGATGGTACCGCCCTACCTTAAACCCAGACACCTTGCTGGCCTCTGGATATACCGGCAAGCCGTAGAAGTGCCCCTCTGGCACCGTCATGTTGAAAACTGGGAAGTGCGACGGCCGGAACCACTCCGGTCGCGGCGGCGCGAACCAGCCCAGCACTTGCCGCTCCGGCTGCAGCGACCCCGCCAATGATTCCACCACCTTCCCCGCCCACGACCCCGCCGTGATCACTAGCCGCTCGGCGCGGTACTCCCCAGCTTCCGTCACTACCCGCACCCCACCTCCATCCACCTGCCACCCCTCCAGCGCCTCGCCCGTGCGCACCGTCGCCCCCAATGACCGCGCCGCCTCCACATACGCAACGATGCAGCGCTCCGGATCCAGAAACCCGCCTTCAGGTTGCAGCACAGCCATCGTCTCCGCCGGCAGCCGGTACGCCGGAAACCGCTCGTTCAGCTCCCTGCTCGACAGTACTTCGTGCTCCAGCCTATGCAGCGTGCATGCCTCCCGTGACCCTTCAAAGATTCGATCGCCCCGTGGCCCCGCGTCGATCGATCCCGTGATTCGCAGTAGCGAATCCCCACTTACCTCCTCCAACTCCCGCCACAGTGCGTATGCTCGCCGCAGTAGCGGCACGTAGGCCGGATCTTCGAAGTACGCCAGCCGGATCACCCGCGAATACCCATGCGAAGACCCCAGCACGTGTGGAATCGCGTACCGCTCCAACCCCAGTACCCGCCGCCCTCGACGCGCCAATTCATACACGGTCGCGCTACCCATCCCACCTACCCCCACCACGATCACATCGTAGTGACCACCGCTTTCCAGACCGCCGGTTGCGGGACCGAACGCTGCATGCATAAGCGAATAGTAACCGCGCCTGCGAACCAAACGTCCACACCAATACACCAATGAGGTAGAGACGAATCTCAGGCGGAACAGAGCCCCAACTCGGCCGCCAGCAACTCGTAGGACCGCAACCGAGGCGCGAAGTCGTATGTGATCGTTACAACTACGAACTCGTCGACTCCGTAACTTGACGACAGCTCCGCCAATCGATCCACTACCTGCGCCGGCGTCCCGTAGATCGACGTGCGCTTCAGATGCTCCAGATAATCGCGTTCCCGCGCTGTGTAGTCATACGACAGCGACTCCTCCACCGACGGTAGTCCTGCTTCGTACATCCCGCGGTTGCTCTGGATCCGCCAACACCAGCGCGTCCAAGCCAGCCGTTCCGCCTCTTCCGCCTCCTCTGCACACAGCACATGTACCCCCAAGCTCGCTGCCGGCTCCTCTCGCGTTGGCGACGGCTGGAACGCCTCCCGGTAGGCGCGCACCACCCCCGCGCCCCCATCCGGGCTGATGAAATGCGCGAAAGAGAATCCCCACCCGATCTGCGCCGCATAGTGCGCACTCACGTTCGCCGACCCCAACAGCCACATCTCCGGGATCGAAGGACTCACCGGCATCGCGTGTACCCCGCTATGCCGGTGATCGGCCGGGAACGTGCCGCACAAAAAATCATGGAGATCCAGCAACTGCTCCGGGAAATGCTCAATCCCCAGCGCTCCCGGCCCGTGTACCAAAGCCTGCGCCGTCCGCCCATCCGACCCCGGCGCCCGTCCGATCCCCAGATCGATCCGGCCCGGGTACAGCGTCTCAATCGTGCGGAAGGCCTCCGCTACCTTCAGCGGGCTGTAGTGCTGCAGCATCACCCCGCCAGACCCCACCCGAATTCGCGAGGTCCGCGCCGCCACCTGTGGAATGAGAATCTCCGGCGCCGCGCACGCCAGTGCGGCCAGATTGTGGTGCTCCGCCAACCAGTAGCGGGAGTACCCCAGACGATCCGCAGCCTCCGCCAAGCGGAACGTCTCCTCGATCGCCTCTCGCGGCGTCCCTCCCTTTCGCACCGGAATCTGGTCCAGCACCCCAAGTTTCACGTATGCGTGCCTCCCACAGCGGCGCGCTGTGTACGTTAAATGTGCTTGTTTTATAGGAGAAGCGCTAACTATAGATTTAGCGTTATCACTTTTCCTATCACACTAGGCGCCGTCCTCAATGGCCAGCCAAGATAGGGCGGCCGCCGTGCCGAGGTCCATTCCCCCACCCACCGTACTCTGAAAGGCCCGAGCCCGCCCGGCGATATCGCCCGCGCGCAGCTCTTCCCAGCCGAGATCGATCGTCTCGTCCTCCAGCTTGGCCAGCAGTTCGGTCACCACCAGCCGCCCGCGCGAGCATCAAGTACTTCGCGCTCTCGTTTTGGCAAACGCATCCTTCAGCTGGCTACTCCACATCAGGCGCACTCAGCACAGTACGTATAGGCATGGATTGCCTCATTAGTGACGGGTGACACTACCGACCCGGCGATATCAAGTGAGCCGATCCTGCCCCTCTAAATAATTGAAAGGGGTCACATATCTCCTGGGTAAGCAAAACCTGACCCCGCTCAAGAGCCCGCACGACGCGGGGCTCTTCTGATCTCATCGGCTTTTGGTGCGGGAATGCAGTAGCCTCCAGCGCCTGGGATATTGCGTAAGAAGAAACGGGTGGGACGGCCACGCCTCCTTGTAGTCCTGAACGCGGCTGTCCCAGCAGAGAGTCTCGTTCACTGCAAGGAGGCACCCGTGCGCCGCATCCTCATTTCCGTATTCCTCGCCGTGCTTGTCGCTGTCGCCGCCAGCCCATCCGGGCAGGCGGCGGACTATCCGCTGCATCATCGTTGCGATGACTATGATCCGGATATCGCATGGCTGGAGAAGGCCTATGAGCATTTTTCCATCTGTTACACGGCCACCTATGCCGACGATGTTTCGTGGGTCGCGAGCTGGCTGACCTATATTCACTGGCACCTAGCGCGGAAATACGACATTGAGGGATTGCGCGCCGCCCGCTATTGGCCCGGGGAGGGTTACTACGGCGGAAACCGCGCCGCGAAGCTGCACGTCAGCATCATGCTCCTGCCCGCTCCGGACCGGTTCGCCGACACGGGGACTACGCGATTCATGCTGGCCAATGGTGTATATGACGGCGTGGACTATGGCCCGTCCACGGCTGCAGTCCGGTACGCCTATATCCCCTACCTGACCCCCTCCGCGCCCGACTGGAGCTCTCACGACCATGGATGGGGGAGCCTGCGATCACCTACGTGGCAGTACGCTGCCCACTACCTAATGCACGAGTACACACACGCCGTGCACCACACGATCTGGGACGGAGAGCCGGAGCGCCCGCTGGCATGGAATGACAAGCCGCCGTGGTGGGTGAGCGAGGGGCTGGCTGAGTACGAAGCCAACGCACACACGACCGCCTACAACCGCACGGTCCAATACCAAAACCTCGTCCGCTACGTGGTCGAGACGATTCCTGACCGGATTTTCTGTTGCGAAACCCTGACCGGAGAGAAGAGCATTAGCACCACGGACGCCTACTTCGGCGGGCGCCTGATTCTCTACTGGCTGGCCGAGGCGCTGGGTGGGGACGTGCATGTGCGACTTGTGCGGCACCAACATGACACGTTTGAAGCGGCGCTCATAGCTGAGTTGGCGGACGCGGGGATGACCATAGAAGAGGCGTGGGAGACATTCCGCGTTTGGGTTGCAGGCCAGTACGCTCAACTCCCTGCAGCGAATCAGTGAGAGGAGCGATCATGCCTTCGCGCAAAGTTCGAGAGCAAGTGAATCCCCATAAGGACCTACGCATCAACGCGAGCCCGTGGGCGGTGGCGCAGCGGCTCAGTGAAGAGGAATAGCAGCTGTGCCGGGGCGGTGAGGTGCGTTCGCCGGGCTACGAAGGCACTTTGGATGCCTCCCACAGCGGCGCGCAGCTTACGCACTCCCCCGCCCCGCCGCCAGCGGGCGCCTTTTGCTAGCCTGCCAGCGTCTCGAATCAGCGCACCCTGCAACCGCCGGAGGATTCACATGGCCACCACGCTCGACGACTACGCTAATAAGTACCAGCACATTAAGTTCGAGCGCCGTGACGGCATCCTCCAAGTCACCTTCCATACTAACGACGGTCCCTTTCAATGGGGCCTCGCGCCCCATCGTGAGTGCGCCGAAGCCTTCCGCGACATCGCTACCGACCGTGGAAACAAAGCCGTCATCCTCACCGGAACCGGCGACAGTTTCTCCGGCCCGAAGGGCAACCCCGGCACTCGCCCCAACGTCGAAGCCGCCGAGTGGGACATCATCCACTGGGAAGGCCGTGAACTCCTCTGGAACGAGCTCAGCATTGAGGTTCCCATGATCGCCGCCGTCAATGGGCCTGCCTTCCGCCACCCCGAGATCCCCCTCCTCTGCGACATCGTCCTCGCCGCCACCGACACCAAAGTCCAAGACTCGGGCCACTTCATCAACGGCATGGTCCCTGGCGACGGCGTCCACATCGTCTTCCCCTTGCTCATGGGCTGGAACCGCGGCCGGTACTTCCTCATCACCGGCCAGGAACTCTCCGTGCAGGAAGCGAAGGAGGTCGGGCTCGTCAACGAGATCATGCCTCGCGACCAACTCCTCCCCCGCGCCTGGGAACTCGCCTCTCAAATCGCCGCCCAACCGCCCCTCACCATCCGTTACGGCCGCCTCCTCATCACTCATTACCTCAAGAGCATGATGCACGACATGCTCGGTTACGGCCTCGCCCTTGAAGGCCTCAGCCTCCTCGACACTCCACGCGACCAGGGCTACAAAATGCCCGACTAACGGATCCCTACGGCACCACTCTGTTCCACTCTCCTGCAGCCGAGATCTCCTCGCAGTGCGGCAGCACTTCCGTGCCGAACCACTCCACCTGCTCCTGAAGCTCCCCCACCGTTCCCGACGGTGCGTCGAAGATCAGGTTCACCAACGAGTAACCCGCCGCCGCGAACCCCGCCAGATCGGACAGTACTTGTGCAGGCGTCCCCGTGCAGTGCGGCCGTACCTTCTTTCTCGCCAATGGGTGATCAGCAACCGTCAGGTACGCCGACGTTACCGTCCACATGTAGAAGCGGGAGAGGTCCCGGCCCAGCCGCTCTCCCTCCTCTCGGACCGCCTCCTGAGTCGCGTCGAACATCCGCACATCGTCGTAGGGCGCCTGAATCGCCGTGTACAGCCCGTCGCAGCACTGTACCGCTCGCCGCCCACCTAGCGGCGTTAGTGCTCCCATCAGGAGCGGTGGCCGCGGCCTTCGCGCCGGCTTCGGATCCATCGACAGCTGAGCAAAGTCGTAGTACCGCCCGTGATACGCGACGTCGTCTTGCGACCACGCCGCCTTATACACCTCATGCACTCCAGCATCATCGGCACCCGCTCCGCGAACGGCACGCCCAAGGCTGCGAACTCTTCCGCATTCCACCCCGGCCCCACCCCTACCAGCAGCCGTCCGTTCGACAGCACGTCCACAGACGCCAACTGGCGCGCATCGTGCAACGGATGCCGGTAGGGCGCGATCAGTACCCCAGGAGCCAGCCGGATCCGGCTCGTCTTCGCGCCACCGCCCCCATCGTCACCAGTCCGTCCAGAATATTCACGGCGATCGGGTACGCCCGCCGCGCCGTCGCCGCCGGGTTAGTCGGGTGCGCACCCACCGTCGTCTTCGGCATTGTCACGTGGTCCCCAAACCACACCGAGTGGTAGCCCAAGCGCTCCGCCTGCTGCGCCACCTCCACCGGCCGCATCTCTCGCGCCGGCACGTCCTGCCAGAACCATGCCTCTTCGTCGCGCAGTCCCACCCCGTGCGTCGGCATGTAGATCCCGATCTGCATCAGACGGTCACCTCCGCGATCGCCTGTCGCACGATCCAAGCACCGGCGTCCTCCAACCCTTTCCGAAGCATCTCTGGTGACCGCTCTCCCGCTGTTCCCGTCTCTCCCCCTTCATACACCATCCTCCAGCTATCGGTCTCTTGCTCATCGATTCCTCTGGACCAAGCAAGTCATCGATCACAAAAGATTCAACGGACGACCCTACGGCCAACGACAGGCATCCTTCACGCTCACTCCAATCTCTGTACCGTCCTTGACTGCTACAACGATCGTAGGAAGCTCCCTCCAGTGCTGCGGCGACCCGCCGAGCCGCTTCCTTTTCGACTCCGACATCCCGGCGCCACTCAACTCTGGTCCGTATCAACTACAGTCCTCATCCTCTCGCCTCCGTCTGATCCAGCAGAAAGGACGCTCCAGTTGCCGTCTCCGACACGGTGACGCTATTCACTGACCTGCTAGATTCCTGTCTGAGCGCCTCGCGCATTGGGAAGTGAGCCAGCACACGCGGGCCGCACCATCGAAAGGGAACGTATGCCCGTCGCCCACCGACTCCAAGGCAAAGTCGCCGTCGTTACCGGCGCCGCCAGCGGCCTCGGCAAGGCGACCGCCATCCGCTTCGCCGAAGAAGGCGCCGACATCGCCGTCGCCGACATCAACGCAGAGCGCGCCGCCGAAACCGTCCGCGCCGTCGAAGCGCTCGGCCGCCGCGCCTTCTACCACGAAACCGACACTGCGCAAGAAGACGCCTGCGAAACCCTCGCCCAGACCACTGTCGACCGGTTCGGACGGCTCGACATCGTCTTCACCGCCGCCGGCCTCGCGCATGCCCACTACGTCAGCCGCGAAGGGCACGAAGAAGATCCCATTCCTTGGCCCGAAGTCTGGGAGATGGGCTTCCTCATCAATAAGCCTCTCAAGGATTGGGAGCGCGTCCTTCGCGTCAACCTCACCGGCGTCATGCTTACCAGTCGCGCCTGCGCCCGCCGCATGATCGCCTGTGGCAACGGCGGCTCCATCGTGCACGTTTCTTCCGTCGGCGCCACGTACCCTTTCAAAGGCATCGCCGATTACGCCGTCAGTAAGGCCGGCGTCTGGATGCTCACCAAAGTCCTTGCCCAAGAACTCGCCCAGCACGAGATCCGCGTCAACGCAGTCGGCCCCGGCTTTATCGAGACTCCTATGAACGCCGCTGTCCGCGCCTCTGAGGTCGGCGCCAACTGGATGCTCGATATGATGGCGATCCGGCGCTTTGGTCAGCCCGCTGACATCGCCAACGCCGCCCTGTTCCTCGCCAGCGACGAATCCGCTTACGTCACCGGTGAGATCCTCTACGTCGACGCCGGCATCTTCACCGGTTGAGTCCCGCCCTATGACCACCACTGTTCCCATCCACGGCGTCACCGACCAACGCTTCGCCGCCGTCCGCGACGCCTTCGCTCAAAATTTCACCGCGTTCCCGGAAGTCGGCGCCGCCCTCGCCGTCACCGTCGATGGGGCCCTTGTCGTCGATCTCTGGGGCGGCTACCTCGCCCCCGGCCATCCTGCCCCCTGGCAGCGCGATACCCTCGTCAACGTCTACTCCACGAGCAAGGGACTCGGCGCTCTCTGCGCCCACATCCTCGTCGATCGCGGCCAGCTCGATCTTGACGCGCCCGTCGCCTCCTATTGGCCAGAGTTCGCCCAGCAGGGCAAGGACACCATCCCCGTACGTTGGCTGCTCAGTCACCGAGCCGGCCTCCCCGCCGTCGATCCCGAACTCCCCCGCGAAGCCATGTACGACTGGCACACCATGACCGCCGCCCTCGCCGCCCAAAAACCCTGGTGGGAGCCTGGCACGGCCCACGGCTACCACGCCCTCACCTACAGCTGGCTTATCGGTGAGGTTGTCAAGCGCGTTGCCGGCAAGAGCATCGGCGCCTTCTTCCGTGACGAAGTCGCACAACCCCTTGCCCTAGACGCCCATATCGGCCTCGGTCCCACCTTCGACTCCCGCATCGCCGACCTCATCCCCGCGCCCCCGCCCCCGCCCGGCGAGATCGACCCCCTCGCCGTGATCTTCGAAGACCCCACCTCCATGCCCTACAAGGCCTTCAATAATCCGCCACTCGGCCGGCGCACCGCCAACACTCGTGAGTGGCGTGCCGCCGAACTCGTCGCCGCCAACGCCCACGCCAACGCCTGGTCGCTCGCCCGCATGTACGCCGCCCTCGCCAACAGCGGCGCACTCCCTGCCAGCGAGGATCACCCAACCGTCCGTCTCCTCAGCGCAGCCACCATTGATGCCGCTCGCGTCGAACAATCCCGTGGCGACGACATGGTCCTCCACCTCGAAAGCCGCTTCGGCCTCGGCTTCATGCTGCCCGCCGGTATGCGCTACTTCTCGGACAACCCCCGCACCTTCGGGCACTCCGGCATGGGCGGGTCCCTCGCCTTCGCAGACCCCGAAGCGCGTCTCAGCGTCGGCTACGTGATGAACCAAATGCTTAGCAGCGTTGACGGCGGCGACCGCCGCTGGTGGGGGTTCCTCAGCGCGATCTACGACGCCCTCGGCTCCACCTTCACGCCCCCCACAGCTTGAGGCCATCACAGCACCCCCGTATCATCGCTGCACGATCAGTGAAGGAGCGTCCATGCGCGGAATGCTCAAATCGCTCGGCCGCGGCGCCGTCGTCTTCAGACGTAAGCCCGTTACCATCCATTACCCAGACGAAAAGCGCCGCCTCCCTACCCGGGCCCGCACTTTCCCTTACCTCATCTGGAACCACGACCTCGACGAGCCCAACTGCACCGGCTGCGGCAAGTGCGCAAAGGCCTGCCCCGTCGACTGCATGACCACCACCCTCAAGAAAAATCCCGCTTTCGCCGACAGCCGCAGCAACCACAAATCCGTCATCGACGACTTCTACATCGACTTCGGCCGCTGCATGCGCTGCAACATCTGCGTCGAGGTCTGCCCCTTCGACGCCATCGCCATGCTCCCTACCTGGGAAGGCCACGAGCAGTCCAAGTTCGACCGTCGCGAACTCATCATGGACTTAGACGACCTCCTCGCTCCATCCCGTGACGATTCCGAGATGCCTTTCTGGATCCCAGAAACCGTGCTCCAGCTCACAAAAAAGGAGCGCGTCGGCCGCGCAGACTTCACCAAGCAACTCAAGGGATCGACTGCAACCGACGCTCCCACCACGATCGGCGCCGGCACCAGCTAACTTTCCACACACGCACCCACCTCTCCACGCCACTCTGCATCGGACGAACCGGAATAGCCCTATTTCACACTGCCCGATCTGTGATCGCGATCAGCGCCCAGACGCCGCCTTCTGCGACGCTTGCGGCGCCCGCAGCCCCCGCACCACGGACTCCAGCCCGCAAGGTGACTGCACCGTCCTCCTCACCTTCGACCTCGACGGTCCCGCGGCCACCATCAACCAGAACCCCAAGGTCGAACGGCGTCCTTCTACGCTCTCGCTAGGAGAATACGGTCCTGCCATCGCCACTCCCCTGATCCTCGACCTTCTCGCCTCGCACGACATCCCTGCCTCTTTCTACATCCCCGGCTGGGTCGCCGAACGTCACCCCGCCCTCGTCCGCCGGATCGCCGCCGCCGGCCACGAAATCGGTCATCACGGCTACCTCCACGAGCCTCCTGCCTCTCTCTCTCGGGATGAAGAAGCTGCCGTCCTCGACAAAGCCACCGCCATACTCCAACCCCTCGCCGGCGCCACCCCTCGAGGTTACCGCTCCCCAGCCTGGGAGCTCAGTGAGCATTCCCTGGCCCTCCTCCGCTCCCGTAACTTCCTCTACGACTCCAGCCTCATGGGCGACGACCGCCCCTACACCCTCGGCAACGGGCTCGTCGAGATCCCCGTCCACTGGGCCCTAGACGACTATCCCTACTTCAATTTCAGCGCCCTCGACACCCGCCGCCTCCCTGCCTCCCCCGCACACGTCCTCGATACCTGGGCCGCCGCCTTCGAAGAGCTCTACGCGCGCCGCGCTCTCTTCGTTCTCACCACCCACCCCGCCATCATCGGTCGCCCTGGGCGCCTACGCCTGCTCGGTCGCCTCATCCAATACATCTGCACCTTCCCCAATGTGCGCTTCAGCCGCGCGATCGACGTCGCCCAGCAGTTCGCCCGGTCACAGAGCGACAGCGGCTAACCGCCTTCGCTCTGCTCCACGACAACCTCGCTAACGCCACCATCCGGATCCGCCCAGCTCCGCGATCTCCGCCACTGGATCACTCACCATCAACGCTCACCGTTCACCAGCTGACCACACTCCGTTATGCGGTCGACATCGCGTTCCACGTGGCGCTATCGTACCCGCGCGCTGACCTGACTATCCAAGCCCCACTTCCACCGCGCGCCCTGCCAAAATCGGGAGCCAACCAGGCAAGGCACGATCCAATTCCTGCGCCGCATCTGGGACGATACCGGCTGGCGTACCGCGATCATCGCCTCGGTCCTGACCTTCTTACTCGAAACGTTCATGGTGGTTGGCGACGCCCCGGTCGGCACCAGCCTGATGTGGACCGCGATGCTCGTCTCGCTGATCGTTATCTCCCGCGGGCTCACGCTGCGGCCGCTGCGCGGTCAACTGAGCGACGTGGAGAACGCCAGCCTGCTGCTCAGCATCGCCGGATTGGTCACAGCTCAGCTGATCTACACCTACACCAGTGTCGGTCCAACTTTCATCGATCAGCCAATCTTCTGGCCATTCTCACTCGTCTTTGCTCTGATCCAGGTCGCTTCGCGGCTCGTCGCGCCGCATCTCCTCCAACCTCTTAACATCTGGTTGTTCGTACTCATGTTCCTCTACTTCTGGATGACAGTCGCGACCTGGACGGCGGAGGTCGTGTTCCCAGAGCCGCCCTTCACCTGGAGTGTCGCACTGATCGCATTTGCGCTTATCGGGCGCTGGATCGCGGGCCGCGGCTTCGCCGGACCGATCACGAGTCCGCTCAACGTCGCCACTGGATTCTTCGTCGTGCTCACCCTCTGGCTAGAGTTCGGGGCGCAGATCAGCGGTGTCGGCGCTGATCCATGGGGCCTCCAGGAGCTCTACTGGCCCTGGCTGCTCGTGACCGGCGGGCTGGCGCTCGGTTTCCGCATCGCCGCTCCCCACATCTCCACCCGGATCGGCGGCACCGACTAAGCCAGACAGCGCCTCAGCACCCCGTCCGCCGTCACCGCGCGATGTCCCATCCAGCGTCTGTGGCGAAATCGAGCAGCCTGCCGTTACGCCGTTACGAAGACCTGCCTGCCCACTCACTCCGCAATGCTGCCTGCGCCGCCGCCAGCCGTGCGATCCGTACCCGGAACGGTGAGCAGGAAACGTAGTCCATCTTGCTCTCGTGACAGAACTCCACGGATGCTGGATTTCCGCCGTGCTCCCCACAGATCCCAATCTTCAGATCCGGCACCACGCGCCGCCCTCGCTCAATCCCGATCCGGACCAGCGCCCCCACTCCTTCTCGATCCAACTCCACGAAGGGGTCTCGCTCCAACACCTGCTGCTCCAGGTACGACGGCAAGAACCGCCCCGCATCATCGCGCGACATCCCAAACGTCGTCTGCGTCAGGTCGTTCGTTCCGAACGAGAAGAAATCCGCCTGATCCGCCACCGCGTCCGCGGTCACGCACGCCCGAGGCAGCTCGATCATCGTCCCCACTGTGTACTCCACCGTCGTCCCCGTTTCCGCGATCACCGCCTCCGCCACTGCCACGATCCGCTCTCGTACCGCCGCCAACTCCTGCCGCAGCCCCACCAGCGGCACCATCAGCTCCGGAAGCACCACCACACCAGCCGCCGTCAGCTGACAAGCCGCCTCCAAAATCGCCTGCGTCTGCACTTCGTATATCTCCGGGTACGTAATCGCTAGCCGAACCCCCCGGTGCCCCAGCATGGGGTTGAACTCCTGCAGTGACTGCACTCGCCGCGCCACATCTCTCTCATCCACCTCCATCGCCTCAGCCAATTGCTCCATCTCGTCTTGACCATGCGGCAGGAACTCATGCAAGGGCGGGTCCAACAACCGCACCGTCACAGGCCATCCCGCCATGGCCTTGAAGATCTCCACGAAATCCGCGCGCTGCATCGGCAGGATCGTCGCTAGTGCCGCCCGCCGCGCCGCCTCACCGCCCGCCAGGATCATCTGCCGCACCGCTAGGATCCGATCCTCGCCGAAGAACATATGCTCCGTCCGGCACAGTCCGATCCCTTCCGCCCCAAACGCCCGCGCCCGGGCCGCGTCGGCCCCCGTGTCCGCATTCGCACGCACACGCAACGTGCGCGCGGCGTCCGCCCACGTCATCAATCGCTCGTATTCCGGAGGCAGTACCGGCTCCACTTGCGACACCTTTCCCAGCATCACATCCCCATTGCCTCCGTCGATCGAGATCGTATCGCCGCGTTTCACCACCACCGGTTCTAAACCGTCCACCTCCACTACGAATTGACCCCGCTGGTAGTCGATCGTCAGCGCTTCGCATCCCACCACGCAACATTTCCCCCAGCCTCGCGCCACCACCGCCGCGTGCGACGTCATCCCACCGCGCGCCGTCAAGATCCCCCGCGCCGCCACCATCCCGGCAATGTCCTCTGGACTTGTCTGGCTGCGCACCAGAATCACATCCTCGCCCCGTTCCTGCTCCGCCGTTGCTTCCGCCGCAGAGAACACCACCCGGCCCACCGCCGCCCCAGGCGACGCTGCCAATCCGCGTGCGATCACCGTTCGATCGGCCTGTTCATCGAACACCGGGTGCAGAATCTCGGTCAGCTGCTCGGGATCCTGGCGCAACACCGCCTCCCGCTCGTCGATCACCCCCTCATCCACTAAATCGACCGCGATCTTGACCATCGCCGTACCGGTCCGCTTACCACTACGGGTCTGCAGAACCCATAACCGCCCTTGCTGCACCGTGAACTCAATGTCCTGCATATCCCGGTAGTGCGTCTCTAACGCCGTGCAAGCCCGCACCAGATCCGCGTACACCTCCGGTGCCGCCTCCTCCAGCGACCCCGCTCCCCGCACCGGCTGTGGCGTCCGCACTCCAGCCACCACATCCTCCCCTTGCGCGTTCACCAAATACTCGCCGAATAAGCCGGTCTCTCCACTCTTAGGATTCCGCGTGAACACCACCCCAGTCGCGCAACCATCGCCCAAGTTCCCGAATACCATCGCCTGCACCGTGACCGCCGTCCCCCAGTCCGCTGAATAGCCCTGCAACTCCCGGTACATCACCGCCCGCTCGCTCTCCCACGACTCAAACACTGCCCCCACCGCCGCCCACAGCTGCTCCCACGGATCATCCGGAAAATTCACCCGCAACTGCCGCTTAATCTCCGCTTTGTACTCCCCAACCAACTCCCGCAACGCCTCGGCCGGCAGCTCTGTATCCCGCGTCACCCCGCGTTCCACCTTCTTGCGTTCTAGCATCACCTCGAACGGATCCTCATCCAGCGCCGACGCCCGCTTCACCCCTAGCACCACCTCTCCGTACATCGCCACGAAGCGCCGGTACGAGTCGTACGCGAACCGCGCATCCCCCGTTCGCCGCACCAACCCCGCTACCGTCGCATCGTTCAGCCCCAGGTTGAGCACCGTGTCCATCATCCCCGGCATCGACACCCGCGCCCCCGACCGCACCGATACCAGCAAGGGGTCTTCCGCGTCGCCGAAGCGCGCGCGCCCTACCCCTCGCTCGATCTGTGCCACTCCCGCTCGCACCTGCTCCTCTAAGCCAACCGGATACGTCCGCTCTTGCGCGTAGAACGCCCGGCAGACATCCGTCGTGATCGTGAATCCGGGCGGCACCGGAATCCCGAGGTTGCTCATCTCCGCCAGCCCCGCACCTTTGCCACCCAGCAGGTCGCGCAGTGCCGCCCTACCATCCGCTCGGCCACCGCCGAAACGATAGACGAGTTGCTCCGGCAATCCACTCTCCTCTTGCGACACGGAACGAGCGCTAGTCATCTCCAACCCTCGTCTGCCCAGTCCTCATTCAACAGCGCCGCTAATCCACCGAGTGCACACGTAGAGAGACCTGGTAGTCGATCGTCGGCTTCAACACCCGGCTCACATAGCAGCCTCGCTCCGCCCGTTCCACCAGCTCCTCCCATTTCTCCTGCGACGCCGCGCTCCACACATCCAGCTCCAGCTGCACCGACTCCACCTGCCGATCCGCATTCGCAAGCACCCGTCCCTCGATCTTGCGCAGCGGTATGGCACGCCGCTCTGCTACCAACTGCAGGGTGATCAGCATGCAACCGCCCAGCGCTCCCAGGAACGCGTTCACCGGCGTCGGTCCTAGATCGCTCCCACCCGCCGACGCCGACTGGTCCACCATCCATCGATGCCCACCCCGCTCTAGCGTTACCGTGTGATTGAACCCCTCCACGGACGCCCGCACTTCACGCTTGCCCAGCACCTCCGCTTCGCGCATCGGCTTCGTCTCTTTCACGCGTTCCATCACTTTTCCTCGGCCGGGTCCCCTAGAACAGCAAACACACACCGGATCGGTACCACGCAGCGTGGAGGCAGTCTAAGCCTTTCCGCCGAGCCGATCCGCTATCCTCGCCGTTACGCCGCTCAGTTTGGAGAATTCCATATGTTGTGCACCAAAGTCGGCAGCGTAGATATCGCTGCTCTTATCGACACTTCCTTCGCTTTCCCCGTCCACAACGTCTACCCCAACGTCTCAGACGCCTCCAAGCGTTTCGCCAGTCTCCTCACCGATCAAGGCAACCTTCCCATGATCTGCGCCTGCTTCCTCCTTCGTGCCGAAGGCCGCACGATTCTCGTCGATACCGGCTACGCCGAAGCCGGACAAGCGCAGCTCCTCTCCGAGATCGCCGCCGCCGGCATCCAGCCCGCTGAAATAGACACCGTCGTCTTTACCCACCTCCATCCCGATCACACCGCTTGGAACATCGACCGCAACACCGGCCGTCCGACCTTCGCCAGCGCCCGCTATCTCGTCCCTCAAGCCGACTGGGATCACTTCCGCGCCCAAGACTCCCAACACTTCCAGCGCGATCTCGCACCGCTCGCCGCTGCCAGCCAGCTCGACTACTTCACCGGCGAGCACGGAATCTCTTCATTCCTTACTACCGTCCCCACCCCCGGCCATACCCCCGGCCATACCAGCCTCGCCATCAACTCCGGCAGCGCCCACGGTTTCATCCTCGGCGACGTCCTGCTCTCCCCCCTCGATATCCTCGACGCCACCCTAGACAATGGTTTCGATGTCGACGGTGCTCAGGCCCGCATCACGCGCCAAACCGTCCTCACGCGCCTTGAGGCGAGCGGTGAGTTAGTGGCATCCTCGCATCTCGCGCCCGGACTCGGTCGTGTCGCCACTACCGGCGAAGGCCGCGCGTGGCGGCCGCTCAGCTAACTCGCGCGCTATGCCGGCCGTTTCCTAATCAGATACGCGTGCATGCCTTCTAAGCAGAGTTCGTCCCGCTGGTTCTTCACCTGACTCCTCAACCGCACCACGCCCACCTCTCGCTTCGGCACCAGCTCGCTTACTTCCAATATCGGGTAGATCGTATCTCCCAGCAGCACCGGCTTTAAAAACCGCGACGACTGCTCCAGAAACGCCACGATCGATCCTTCCGTGTGCGGACTCAGCGTCGACGCCCCCGCCGCCGTCATCGACGCCACCAGCAACCCGTGCGCGATCGGCTTGCCGAACCGCGTCTGCTTCGCATGCTCCACGTCGTAGTGGATCGGATGGTTGTCTCCCGTCAGTCCCGCAAAGAAGAGGAAGTGCGCGTCCGTCAACGTCTTCGAGGGAATCGTGAACGTCTCTCCCAGCTCGAAGTCCTCGAAATACTTTGTCGGCGGTGCCATCCGAAACTCCTGATCTACCCGGACCTCAGCTATCCAACACCGCAACCGCGTCAACCTCGATCAACGCTCCATCGCGCAGCAACCCCGCCACGATCACACCAGTCGCCGCCGAGAACCCGTTCTTCATATATTCCCGGCGCACATCCGCCGTCGCTCGGTACCCTTCCGTCGTCGTAATGTAGTCCGTCGTCTGCACGACATCGTCAAAGCTCCCACCCGCCGCCTTCAAGATCTGATCCATCTTCTTGAAGATCTGACGCGTCTGCGACTCCATATCCGGTCCCGCCAGTTCTCCACTCTCGTCCGTCCCCGTCATTCCAGAGATGAACAGTAAATTTCCCTTGCGCACCGCCGGGGAGAACGTGTACTTCGGACTCCACTCCCAGCCGGGGTTCACCACTTCCAGCGTCGCCATCGCAAATCTCTCCCTCACTCACAACGTTCGCTGTCCGCACCATCGCCGATGCGCCACCTCGATTCAACCGTCGCACCCCGACCAGTTACTCGGGATCCGCAGGCGCAGGCAAGGCATACGAGAGCGGGCGCCTTCTCATCTCTTTGAAGACGCTTCCCGGTCGGAGAGCCTGGACGGATCCCCGCAGGCTCACGCTGGCCAGAGAATCGCCCCGCGCTCGCTCAGGCGGTGCTGCAGCAGCTTAACGTCCAGCTGCTTCGGATCGACCCCCGTCTCCAGCGACAGCGCCGCCGCCGTTCCTGCCGCTTCCCCCGTCGCCATGCACGCCGGGATCTCCTTCGTCGCGTGATGCACACGATGGTCCACCGAGATGCACCGTCCCGCCACCAGCACATTGGTCAGCTCCCGCGGCAGCAAGCTCCGATAAGGAATGTGGTACAGCACGTCGTACTTCGTCCAGTGTCCCGTCACCGCCACCACGTCCTCGAATCTCCTGTCCAAGTCCTCTCGTCTCAACACGTACTCCCCTTGCAACCGCCGACTCTCCGTTACCCCAAGCTGATCCGCCACATGGCACACATGCGCCCCCGCGAACCCCGGCACCTCCTGCTGCAGTCGCTGTACCTCCGCCATCACTCGCTTGCGGCCCTCCAGCTCCGCGTATGTCAGATCCTCGGGTTTGGTCGCATCGATCCGGCGCGACATTGTCTCCGTCGCCCCCCACGGCAACAGCACCTTCCCCTCTCCGACCGTCCGGAAATATCGCCCTCCTTGCTCAATCGCTGCCTCCGCACTTTGCACGCCACCCATACAGAACCACAGCCACGGCAGCACTTCCTCTTTCTCGTGCGCGCATCCCGCCCCCGCCAGAACATCCCCATCTCCACTCGTGTCGATCACCACTTTCGCCAGCACCGCGAACCGCCCCGCCTTACTCGCAAACACCATCCCCTGCACCCGCCCTTCTTCCACCAAAGGCTCGCTCGCCCATGCATGCAGGAGCAGCCGCACCCCTGCCTCCTCCACCATCGTGTTCAGCGCTAGCTTCAACGCCTCCGGCTCGTATGCCACCGAGTACCGCACCCGGTGTGGCCCCCGCCCCCATACCAATCCCCACCGGTGCGCATCCTCCACCAGCTCCGCATCTTCGGAACCCCACTGCCCTGCCGGCGGGAAATACGCAGCCCCTCGTGCCGCCAACCGATCCGTCACCTCCTGGCATAGCCCTCCCACCACCGGACGACCCCGCCCGTCGTCCATCGTCAGCAGCAAAATGATCATCCCACCTGTCGCCAGCCCACCCAGATAGCCGTAGCGTTCTACCAGTAGTACCTCCGCCCCATTCCGCGCCGCCGCCACCGCCGCCGCCACTCCGGCAGCCCCCCCTCCCACCACTAGTACATCCGTCTGCGCCCGCACCGGCGTCTCGCGCGCCGGCTCCCGCACTACCCCCAAGCCAGCCTGCCCACTCGCCATGACAGCCCTCCCAGCCCGCCTCCTAGCGGGATACTACCGGCTCGCCTACCCTTCCAGTGATGGAGTACGGACTCTTCTACCAACTCCCCTCCTGGCCCGAGCAGGACACAAAGACTCGGTACGACGAAACGATCGCCCAGATCGTCCTCGGCGACCAACTCGGCTTCGACGTCGCCTGGCTCGCCGAAATGCACTTCCAACCCGAGTACTCCGTCATGCCCTCTCCCATCGTCATCGGCGCCGCCGTCGCTGCCCAGACTCAACGCATCCGCATAGGCACCGGCGTCATTCTCCTTCCTCTTCATGATCCTCTCCGCGCCGCCGAGGACGCCGCCACCCTCGATATCCTCTCCAACGGCCGCCTCGAATACGGCATCGGCCGCGGCGGCCGCCCCGCTCACTACTACGGCTTCGGCATCCCCGTCGAAGACCGCGACCAGCGCTTCACCGAAGCCCTAGAGGTCCTCCTCGG
Organism: Dehalococcoidia bacterium; assembly: GCA_965220315.1. Classification (GTDB taxonomy): domain Bacteria; phylum Chloroflexota; class Dehalococcoidia; order Bin125; family Bin125; genus JAPOXK01. The sequence continues at coordinate 483,607 of CBDCPP010000001.1, read as the reverse complement.
CGCCTGGAACGACCCACCCCTCACCTTCCACGGCCAGCACTTCAACTACCAAGAGGTCAACGTCACTCCCAAACCCCTCCAGCGCCCCCATCCCAGACTCCGCATCGCCGCCAATAGTCCCGAGTCTCTCGAGCGCGCCGCCCAACTCGCCATCCCCATCATGATCACCCCCATCACCAACAGCCGCACCGACCTTATCGAGCGCTGCCACACCTACCGCCGTATCCGCGAATCGATCGGCAAACCTGCCACTCCAGACGACATCGCCGTTCTCTTCCCAATCTTCGTCCACGAAACCGGCCAGACTGCGCTCGATCAAATGGAAGACAGCATGATGCGCTACATCCGCATCATCGCCCAGACCATGCTCGCCGGTTACATGCACCACGGCACGGATCCCACACAAATCCCCCCCCTCGGCCAAAGACTCAACACCATCACCTATCCCGAGGTTCTCGACACCATGTGCATCGCCGGCGATCCCGACCAAGTCCTCGCCGGCCTCCAACGCGCTCAGGAGGACTACGGCACCGGTCAGATCATGTGCTGGTTCAACGCCGGCGGCCTCATCCCCCACACCCGCGTCACCGACACCATGCGCCTCTTCATGCGCGAAGTCATCCCACACCTCTAAGCAAACCCTCTCCAAGGCACGCAAAACAGCGCAGACCAAAACCGTCCCAGAATTCGGAGACCGTAGCGAACCGCGCGCCCTCGATACGAGAAGCCGCTTACCCTTGATCCCCACCCGCGTTCAGTGACTCGCCTCTCGGCACAAAGTAGTCGAACCGCGCCTTCCGCTCTCGGAACCGCCACCCCGCCTCCGTCTTCACAATCATGTCCTCGTACGACCCTAGCGCCTCGAAATCACTCCCCCGGCGCGTTGTTCCCCGCAGCTCGAAATAGCTCCGCCCTCGTGCCTCCCCCTCGCTCACCAGCTCCACCGACGGATTGTGGATCAGATGCCGGATGTAGCTGAACGCCTCTCCCACTTCCTTCTCGATGAACGCCCCCAGCGCCGCCCGACCCGACGGCCGCTGTCCCCGCACATCAAACGTCCCATCTTCCGTGAAGCACTCCAACCATGCCGCGAAATCCCTCCGGTCCACGGTCCAGCAGTAGCGCTCCATCAGGTTCAGAATCGCGTCTCGGTCCGACAATCCACCAGCCTGCCCAGCAGTCGGCATAGCCCTCTCCCTTACTCTCCAGAACCCCACTGCGGCTTGCGCTTCTCCACGAACGCGCGCACCCCTTCCGTTCGCTCCGGTGACGCCAGATTCCCCACGAATATCTCCGCCTCGATCACAAGCCCCTGATCCAGCGGCGCCCGTATCCCTTCCGTCACGGCCCGCTTCGTCCGCTCCACCGCCGCCGGGCCATTCGCCAGCACCTCTCGTGCCAGCCCCAGTGCCGCCTCGTCCAGTTCCTCCGGTTCGCACAACCGATTCACCAACCCTATCTCATGCGCCTCCTCCGCACTGATCCTGCGCCCCGTCAGCAGCAATTCCTTCGCCCGCGACTCCCCCAGCAACCGCGGCAACCGTTGCGTCCCTCCCCACCCCGGAATCACGCCCAGCAATACCTCCGGTTGCCCAAACGACGCCGCTCTTGACGCCACCCGCAGATCACATGCCAGCGCCATCTCCGTCCCACCCCCCAAGGCCGCCCCACCGACCGCCGCGATGTACACCTTGCGGCTCCGCTCGATCCCGCGCAGCATCGCCTGTCCCGCATACACAAACGGCGCCCCTTCCTCCACCGTCATCTCTCGCAGCACCGTGATATCGGCCCCCGCCACCCATACCTTCGGCAACGCCGACCGCACAATCACCACCCGAGCCGAACCCTCCTCCTCCACCGCCGCCACCGTCTCCGTCATCTCCTGCACCATCGCCGCGTCGAACGAATTGATCCGATCAGCCCGATCGATCGTGATCGTGATCACTCCCGCCTCCGGCCGCTCGACATGGAACCGTTTCGATACCATCGCTTCCCCCGGGCCCGCGCCGCCCTCTATCGAAATCCTTGTCCCATCTACCAACAGCCGAAGCGGCGCACGCCGCAACCTATCGCCTCTCTACCCCAGTGCCAAGCCACAGCGTAGAATCGCCCAGCGATCGACAAAGAAAGAACAGCACCATGGATTTTGCATTCACCGAACAGCAGCGTCTTATCCAGCAGGGCGTCCGCGACACCGTCAAGGACTTCGGCCTCGAATATTGGCGGGATAAAGACCGCGCCCATGAGTTTCCTACCGAACTCTGGCGCGCCATCGGCCAAGGCGGCTGGATCGGGGTCGCCATCCCAGAAAAGTACGGCGGCGCCGGTCAAGGCGCCCTCGAACTCGGCCTCGTCGCAGAGGAAGCCTGCCGTGCGGGCGGCGGCTCCACCCTCTCCATGCTCTTCATGGTCACCCCCGTCTTCGGCGCCGAGACCATCAAGCGCCACGGCAGTGAAGAGCAAAAACAAAAGTACCTGCCCCCCATGGCCGCCGGCGAACTTGACTTCTGCATGGCCCTCACCGAGCCCAACGCCGGCAGCAACACCCTCGAGATCGAAACCGCCGCCGCCCGCGACGGCGACAGCTACCGCGTCAACGGGCAGAAAGTCTGGATCACCGGCATCGACAAAGCGCAGCACTGCCTCGTCGTCACCCGCACAACCTCGTTCCAGGACACTCCCAAAAAGAGCTTCGGCCTCAGCCTGCTCGTCGCCGATCTCCCGTCCGAAGGCCTCACCTACCAATCCATGGAGAAGCTCGGCACGCGCTGCATCAATTCCTGCCAAGTCTTCTTCGACGACGTCCGCGTCCCCATTGATGGGCTCGTCGGCGAGGAAGGCAAAGGTTGGGGATACATCCTTGATACCCTCAACTCCGAACGCATCGTCACCGCCGCCGGCTGTCTCGCCACCGGCGACATCGCCCTCCGCCTTGCCACCGACTACGCTCGCGACCGCGTCGTCTTCAACCGCCCCATCGGCGCCAACCAGGGCATCCAATTCCCCCTCGCCGAGATCAAGATCAACCTCGAAGCGGCGCGCCTGCTCAACTACAAAGCCGCCTCGCTCTACGACAGCGATCAAAACGCCGGCGCTGAAGCCAACATGGCCAAGTATCTCGCCGCCGAAACCGCCTTCACCGCCTGCGACCGCGCCATCCAAACTATGGGCGGCTACGGCTACGCCGTCGACTCCGACCTCGAACGCCTCCTCCGTGATGTCCGGCTCTTCCGCCTCGCTCCCGTCTCCCAAGAGATGATCCTCAACTACATCGGCCAGCACATCCTCGGCATGCCCCGCTCTTACTAACCTCAGGCCGATACGATACAAACGCTAAGCGGCTTTGTTAGCTAACTCCAATTCAATCACATCATTCGTAAAATCAAGGTTCAGCTGGAACGGCTTTTCTGGTTCACGGTTCTGATTATAACTATCGACATCGCTCTTTAATTGTCCACATTCACCAACAATATGCTGCCGTCTCTGCTGGAATGCAACGCGCATATACACGTCATCGGCTGTCCGAATATCAGACCACAGATGTAGCTGTTTTCCTTGGCGACGAATTCTTGCCGCATGTTTGGCACGTATCGATCGACCTTGGGGATCCGTGAAGTGCTCAACACGCATAGCGTCTGCGATATCTTGGGCGCACCGATCGATCACATATTTTTGTTGCGGCTTCCATAAACTCTGATCTATTGCCCAAGCTGCGATCTCACGTGCGGTTGCTTCTTTGCGGCCACCAGCTGCAAAGTATTTATTAGCGATCCGCTGCATCTGCTCGGAGTATGTAATTCGCATCGGGTTCCCCTGTTAGTTCGTTGCAGGGAGTTGCTGTCCCCACCCATCAGTAATAGCTGACTGCGTAACCGTATCCCTTATCCGAACGAGGAGGTCACGGCTATGTGCATAGGAAATTTCTCCTCGGAATTGCAGTTGCCCGACAACGATGCCTGGGTGCACATGTATTCGATTCGCGAAGCCGATAATCCTTTTCTTGGAGTAAAGTGGTCCCGTTCTTTCAATAAATTCATCCATATCTTCAGGATGAATAAGTGCCCGTGTCGCGAACAGATCCGCGTCCACTTCAAACTTTGGCCTCTTTTCAATTGCTCTATTTTTTCCGACTAAATCAATATCCAATGGCACATTCTCGTCATGCATCCCATCTCTTTTGGCAACATGTCCAAGCTCATGCATCAACGTGTGCCAGAAGTAATCGATCCGATCGTACCGAAGCGACAACGCAATGACCGGATCAGTTTTGTCGAGCCACAGACAAGCGCCATCAATTCGAGTTTTCGGAAGTTGCTCCACAACGACGAAACGGATGCCGACATCATCTAAGACGTGCGGAATATTTCGAACTTCAGCTGGACTTTCGATGAAATTACGGAGGACCTCAATTATCTGCCAGGCATCGCCAAGAGAAGATCGCGGTGACGGGATTCTCATTCCGATGTGGCGAACCCTCATCACCCAAGCGATCGTTGCGGGATTTATGCTCTCGTAGGATGTAGATCGCCGCGCAGCGTGAGGCCACGGACTTGCGTCCTCATCCAGCGTAGCAATATCAAGAAACCGCGTAACACGCTCAGCAAGAACATTCGGATCCGTCGCAGGCTCAATCCAATTCCGCCGGATCATTTCCCGCACGGGCACCTTGGCGTACACACGCGCACGTTGCGCTACTGCATCATCTTTCCGGTGCGCGAGCGACAACTGATAGGATGCATCAAGGTTGAGCCAGAACTGGGCACTCGTCCCTTCGAATGCAGCAGAAAGGCCCTTTGCGGTTCCTGGAGTAATCCCAACTTTGCCGGTAATGATCTCGTTTACGACTTTAACCGGTCGGCCGAGGATCTCCGCAAGGTCAGCCTGAGTCCAACGGCGCTCCCCTAGCTCGTCTCTAATCGTCTCACCCGGGGGAAAAACTTCTGCCGAAGAATCGCTTTCCATCGTTATGTATCCCTAGTGGTAATCGGTAATTTCGATAACGCGAACCCGCTTACCTCGTTCTGCCGTGACAAATTTTATGATCAGTCTGTATTGGTCGTTGAGTTTCATCGAGCATTCGCCTGATCGCTCCCCCTTGAGTTTCTCGAAGTGCATCGACTTCAACCCGTAAAACGTTCGTTCGTCCGGAGCTGCGCTGATCTGCTGCATCCGCTTACGGAACGCCTTTACCAGTGCCACCCCCAGCCCAGCAGTGAAAGTCGGATCCGTATAGAGCTCAAGTAGCTCGTCGTCGGCGAACTCCAAGTCCATCGGTCGTCTGACTATCTCTCCAGGTATTTCAAGAGTAACTATATCACAACATCACTCACTTTGTGAATGTTCTCTTTCACAAAGTGCCTAGACGCCGGCGCAACTTAGCTGACGCTGGCTTACCCTGGTTTCATGCCCACCGACACCCCATCCTTGCCTATTCCCATCCTCGTCGGCGGCCAACACGTCCCCTACACCATCCGACACTCCACTCGTGCCCGCCGTTCCTCCATCCAGATCCACCCCCGCCGCGGCCTCGAAATCGTTCTTCCCTCGGGAGTTCCAATCACCACCGCTGCCACGCTTCTCCGTAAGGAAGCGCGCTGGCTCAATAAGCATGCCGACGAGCTCCACCGCGCCGCCCGCACACCCTCGCCCCTGCAGACCGGCACCCAACTCCCTCTCTGCGGCCATTGGTACACCCTTGCCCTCAACCCCAGCCCCACCCCCCGCGTCGTCCGCACCGGCGATACCTTCCTCGTCTCCACCCCTCACCCGCACGATCCAACCGCCATCCGCGTCCAACTCGAGCGCTGGTACCGTAATCTCGCCCGGCGCCTCATCAGCGACCGCGTCCACGCCCTCCACGACCCGGCCGAACCCCCTGTCGCCCGTATCACCATCCGCGACCAGCAAACGCGCTGGGCCAGCTGTTCCCACAAAGGTTCTCTCAGCTTCAACTGGCGCCTCGTCATGGCCCCACCCCCCGTCCTCGACGCCGTCGTCGCCCACGAACTCGTCCATCTCACCATCGACAACCACTCCCGTCGTTTCTGGCGCGCTCTGGACCAGCGCTTCCCTCGGCACCGCGCCTGCCGTCGCTGGCTACACCACAACGGCCCCCGGCTCACTCTCTGAAGTCGACTCCGATCCGATCGGCCAGGCCCACTACACTCCAGACAATGGCCGAACGCTCCCCCGTCCACTCCCCACCCAGCAAGCTCGCGTATCCGCGCACGGACTCGCACCGGTCCACCACCTACTTCTGGTGGGTCCCCTTCACCCTCGCCGCCATCGCCGGTCTCCTGACCTACGCCGTCGTCACCTCCCAAGACGATGTCTATCGCGCGCGCAGCGAGTTCATTGTTCCCTCCAACAGCCCCGTCACGCCCGAGGACTACACCCAACTCGCCCGCAGCGAAGCCCTCCTTACTACGACCATCCGTGAACTCCGTCTCGATGCCACTGTCGACGCCATCCGCCACAACATCCACACCCGCACCGACGGTACGCTCATCACAATCGAAACGGACGCACCTACCCCTGCCCTCGCTCAACTCCTCGCCATCCGAATCGGCAACGCCATCATCCGCAGCGCGCCACTTTCATTGGACGCTCCCACCCCCACCCAGATCGGCCAAGTCTTCGTCCCCAGCGAGCCTCTCTCCAACAACGCCCCGCTCTACACCGCCAGCGCCGTCGCCGCCGCTCTCGCAATCGGCCTAATTGGCACCGGCGCCCTCGCTCTCCGTGAACGCTCCCTCCAACTCCCCACCGATGTCCAGTGGCTAGCCAGTCTCCCCACACTCGGCTCCATTCCCAACCCCCACAACCAAGACACTCTCACTCTCCTCAGCCATCCCCACTCCCCAGAGGCCGCCGCCCTCCGCGATCTCCAAACCACGATCGAGCGACTCCACACCGCCGAGAGCCTCCGCGCCATCCTCGTCGTCGGCGTCAACGCCCAAGCCAGCGCCAGCTCGATCACCGTCAATCTCGCGCTCGCCTTCGCCGAAACTGGGCGGCAGCTCCTCTTGATCGACGCGAATCTCCACCAGCCCAGCGTCCATCGACTCCTCCAACTCCCCAATCAGCACGGCCTCACCGACGCTCGCTTCTCGAACCTCGTCCCACCCGCACAGGAGATCCCCAGCAGATCCCTTCGCGTCATCACCAGCGGCGTGCTCCCGCCTCACCCCACCAAGCTGCTCGCCAGCCCCCGCTTCACTACCCTCCTTGCCGAGCTGCCCCACACCGCCGAACTCACCATCCTCGACGCTCCCGCCCTCGTCGAGAGCAGCACCGCCGCCATCCTCGCCAGCGCCTGCGACGCAATCCTCCTCGTCGTCGACGCCACCCGCACCCGTACCGAAGAACTCCGCGCCGCCGGCCGAACCTTGCGCGCAACCGATAAGCCAATCCTCGGCGTCGTCTTGAACAACGCACCCCATCCCGAGGTCGAGCCCGCGACAGACACCACTTCCCCCACCACGCGGGCAGCTCCCGCTAGCATCTCCCCGAAGCACACAAGGAGTTCCTAAACCATGCGCGTCGAAGCCAGGATCGACTGCGACCTCGCCCAAGTTCCCGCCCATGCCCAACATGCCGAGCGCCTTGGTTTCGACGCGCTCAATACGCACGAAACCCAACACGATCCCTTTTTCCCCCTCGTGCTCGCCGCCGAGCACACGCAGCACATCACGCTAGGCACCAACGTCGCTATCGCCTTCCCTCGCAGCCCCATGATCACCGCCAACATCGGCTGGGACCTCCAAGGCCTCAGCAATGGCCGCTTCCGCCTCGGCCTCGGCCCCCAGGTCAAAGGCCACAACGAACGCCGCTTCAGCGTCCCTTGGTCCGCCCCCGCCCCCCGTCTGCGCGAGTACGTCCATGCCCTTCGCGCCATCTGGGACTGCTGGAACAGCGGCGGTCCCCTCAACTTCCAGGGCCAGCACTACACCTTCACTCTCATGACCCCCTTCTTCCGCCCGCCCCCGATCGACCACCTCCACATCCCCGTCTACCTCTCCGCCGTCGGCCCCGGCATGTGCCGTCTGGCCGGCGAGGTCGCCAACGGCCTCCGCCTCCACCCTCTCTGCTCCGTCAAGTACCTCAATGACGTCATCCTCCCCAACCTGGAAGCGGGCGCCCGCGCCGCCGGGCGCTCCCTCGCAGACATCGATCTCGTCTGCGGAGGCTTCCTCATCCCCGCAGACGACGACCAAGCCATCCGCACCGGCAAAGCCGCTATAGCCCAGCGCATCGCCTTCTACGCCTCCACCCGCACCTACCAAACCGTCCTCGACGTCCACGGCTGGGGGCATCTGACCGCCCAGTTCCACGAACTGTCCCTCCAAAACCGCTGGCACGAGATGCCCGACCACGTCAGCGACGCAATGCTCGAAGCCTTCGCCGCCATCGGCGCGCCCGAGGTCGCCGCTCGCGACGTCCTCGCCCGCTACGGCGCCACCTGTTCCGCCGTCTCCCTGGACATGCCCCCGGGCACCGCCGAGGACGACGCCACTCTCCGCCGCCTCATTGACACCTTCCACACCGGCTAACCCATACACCAAGCAACCCAATGCGCGTCGAAACTCGACTCACCGGCCTCACTAACCTCCCCGCCAAGGCACGCCACGCCCAAGCGCTCGGCTACGACGGCCTCGCCACCCAAGAAACCTCCCACGACCCCTTCTTCCCTCTTCTCCTCGCCGCCGAGCACGCTCCCGCCCTCACCCTCGCCACGAGCGTTGCCATCGCCTTCCCCCGCAGCCCCATGATCACGGCCCAGCTCAGCTACGACCTCCAACGCTTCAGCAACGGCCGCTTCCGCCTCGGCCTCGGCCCCCAGGTCAAGGGCCACAACGAACGCCGCTTCAGCGTCCCTTGGTCCGCTCCTGCCCCCCGCCTGCGCGAGTACGTCCACGCCCTCCGCGCCATCTGGGATTGCTGGAACAGCGGCGGTCCCCTCAACTTCCAGGGCCAGCACTACACCTTCACCCTCATGACCCCCTTCTTCCGCCCGCCCCCGATCGACCACCCCCATATCCCCGTCTACCTCTCCGCCGTCGGCCCCGGCATGTGCCGTCTGGCCGGCGAGGTCGCCGACGGCCTCCGCCTCCACTCCCTCTGCTCGGCCAAGTACCTCAGCGACGTCATCCTCCCCAACCTGGAAACCGGCGCCCGCCGCGCCGGCCGCTCCTTCGCCGGCATCGATCTCGCCGCCAGCGCCCGCGTCGTCGTCGCCACCGACGATGCAACCATTCGCCGCGGGAAGGCCGAGCTCGCTCGTCTCATCGCTTTCTACGGATCCACCCAGATCTACCAACAAGTCCTCGGCTTGCACGGCTGGGGCAACCTCCAGCGGCAGCTCCACGACCTCTCCGCCGCCGACCGCTGGGACGACATGCCCAACCTCATCACCGACGCAATGATCGAGACTTTCGGCGTCGTCGGCCCGCCAAACGAGATCGCTCCCAAACTGCGCCAGCGATTCGGCTCCTGCTCCACCGTCCTCCTCTCCATCCCCGACGGCTCCGACCCCGGAGACACCCCCACCGACGAAGCCAACGCGCGCGTGATCCTGACGGCGCTTCGCGGATAGATCTCGTCCGCGCGACGAAGCCGCGACACTAATCTCGCCGGTCAGTAAGGCAAGCAGCCCTTTCCTCTCCGCGTTACAGCGTCTGTGTCTCCGTCAATGCGAAGCCCACGGATTCCTCCCAATCATGACCCACCAAAGCCACAGCGACCGCACCCGTTCTCGTGCGGCCCGCTAGCATGTAAATCCATGATCGACCCAGACTCCGCCACTCTCGTCGCCGCCGCCCGGGAAGGCGTCGCCGCTGCCGACGCCAGCGGTGACCCCCCGACAAGCTGGCACGGCCGCGCCCGGGTCCGCATCTGGCAGCAGGGCTGGATCATCGGCGAAGGCGAAGCCGCCGATCCCAATGCGCCGACCGCCGTCCGCACCGCCGCCACCCGCGCCGCCGCCGACCGTCAACCCGCCGAGCAAGAAGCGCCGCCACCTGAAGCACCCGCTTCCCAATTCCACAACGAATTCGACGACCAGCCGGCCACGGAGCAATCGCCGTCCCAACCCCCTACTTTCCTCGAGATCGAAACCGTTGGTGCCATCGAAGCGATCAATCCGCAAGGACTCTCCGGGCTCCTACAGAGCGTTCGCACCTCCCATGAAGGTCTCGTCCTCTCCCACAACGGACGGCTCAGCGGCGGCTGGCCCACCGATCCCCTGCACGCCGGCGAGCCCACCCCCTACTGGATCAAAGGTCTCCTCAAGCAAGCCCGTCCGCCCGGCTACTGGCTCCCCGCATCCGTGACCGTCCAACGCTTCACCGCCAACCGCCTGCTCGCCCTGCTCGAACCACCCACCGCCACCAACGGCGATCCGCCCCCCGACCGCATCGTCGAACTCCACGGCGACACACGCCTTGTCGCGCAAGACGAAGTCACCCACGACCGCCTCCTCACCGCCGCCCTTCAAGCCGGCGCCTGGCTCGGCCGTCACCAGCTTCCTAACGGCCTCTTCCACTACGAGTTCATCCCCCAACTCGACGAGTGGTCTCCCACTGACTCCATCGTTCGTCAAGCCGGCTGTGCTTGGAGCATGGCCAAGCTCGCCCGCACCACCCGTCAGAAGCCCTTCGTCGCCGCAGCCGCCCGCGCCATCGCCGGCCTTATCCAGACCGGTCTCAAGCACGACGGCCCCGGCGGCATCGCCACCCTCGCGGATGCGGACGGCCACCGCCGCGTCGGCGCCATCCCTCTCACCCTCCTCGCTCTCGCCGAAATCGAGGGGCGCGCGCACGGCCCCACCTCACCCACTGAGGATCTCACCGCCACCTTGCTTGCCCTCCAAGACCGCACCGGCGCCTTTACCCAGACCGTCCGCGGCACCGAACTGGGAGGCAGTGAAACCTACTACGCCGGTCAATGCGCCCTCGCCCTCGCCCGCCGCTACCTCATCACCAAGCGTGACCGTCTCGCCGAAGCCGTCCGCGCCGCCCTTAAGCACTACCGCGACTGGTGGATGCAGGAGAGCAACAGAGACCTCGCCTTCCCTGCCTGGATGATCCAAGCCTGCGAACTCGCAGATGCCATTCCCGCCACCGCCGCCGCCGCCGACTTCGCCTACGACATGGCCGACTGGACCCTCGATCGCCAGTACTCTCCCGCCCACCCCATCCCCACCTGGGCCGGGGGCTTCGAAGGCGGCCCCGGCATCGGAACCGCAGCCTACGCCGAAGGCATCGCCGCCGCCTGGGCTCTCGCCCGCCGCCGCGGCGACACCGACCGCGCCGCCCGCTACCGCACCGCCCTTCTCCAAGCCCAGCGCTTCCTGCTCCAGCTCCAACTCGGCGCTGTCGACCTTGTTTTCGTCCGCAGCCCCGGCCACCACGGCGCCGTCCGGCGCTCCCTCGGCCATCGCGCTCTCCGTTGCGACAATGCCCAGCATTTCCTCATGGCCGCGCTCCGCACCGCTTCCCTCCTCGAGCAAGAGCAACATCAAGCCCAAGGCACGGACGCCGATACGGACGCCGATACGGACGCCGCCGTCCAATCCGACTAATGCGCGCCGTCTGCGTTACCACCCACCAGCGTCTCGCCGTCCAAAACGTCGATCTCCACCCAGAGCCCGGCGAGGTCCTCCTCGCCGTCCGCGACTGTGGCATCTGCGGCACGGACCTCCACGCCCTCCGCCACCCAGAAACTTTCGACACCCAACCTGGTACCATCCTCGGCCACGAGTTCTCCGGCGTCGTCGCCGAAGTCACTCGCGGCGCCGATCCCTGGCGTCCCGGTGATCGCGTCGTCTCCATTCCCGCCATGAACTGCGGCGCCTGTCCCGAATGTACTGCCGGCTACGACTGGCGCTGCATCCGCTCCCTGGGCCACGGCCTCAACCACGCCGCCATCCCCGGCGCCTTCGCCGAGTACGTACGCGTCAGCCCGCATGCCCTCTTCTCCATCCCCGACACGCTCTCTGACCGACACGCCGCTCTCACTGAGCCTCTCGCCGTCGCACTTCATAGCCTCAACCGGGTGCGCCTCGCCCCCGGCGAACCCTGCATCATCATGGGTGCAGGCCCCATCGGCCTCTTCACTCTCGCCTGGGCCAAGCTGCGCGCCGCTCATCCCATCGTCGTTTCCGATCCCGCGCCCGCCCGCCGCAACCTCGCACGAGTCCTCGGCGCCGACGCTGCCATCGATCCCAACCTGGCCGACCCTACCGCCACCCTGCGCGAACTCGCCCATGGCGCCTGGCCGGCCGTCGTCTTCGAATGCGTCGGCACGCCTCCTGCCCTGCAAGAAGCGATGCGTCTCACGGGTCGCAACGGCCGCGTCGCCGTCACCGGCGTCTGTCTGCAGCCCTATCAGCTCCAGCCCATGACCGCTCACGGCCGCGAACTCGAAGTCCACTACGTTTTCGCCTACACCCGCGCTGAATTTCAGGAAGCGCTCACCACTCGCGCGCGCGGCGCCATCCCGGCCGATCAGCTCATTAGTGACATCATCACCATCGACGAAGTCCCTGCCATGTTCACCGCCCTCGCGCAGCCCACCACACAAGTAAAGGTCCTCGTCGAGCCTCAGCTTACGCGCTAGCACGGACGATCACGCGCGTGTGGCTCCAACTTCACTTCCACCATCCTCCCCCGCGCGAGGACTACCATATAGCGAGAATCTTCGGGAACGATCCACGCAGAACCCTCCGGAAAGAAACACCGAGGGCCCGCATGACCACCACCCAGCAGCCACAGCCCTCCGCCGGCACCCAGCATGTGGATGAACCCCATCCCAGCACCAGTCTCACTCACGACGATCTCATCACACGCTGGTACCAAATGGTACTCACGCGCAAGATCGGCGAGCGCTGGTTTGTCCTCAATCGCCAAGGCAAAGCCCCTTTCGTCATCACCGGCCAAGGCCACGAAGCGACCCAAGTTGGTACCGTCGCGGCCCTCTCCGCCGGCAAGGACTGGGTCGTTCCCTACTATCGCGACCTTGGCGTTGCCCTCGCCCTCGGCATGACCCCCAACGAACTCATGCTTAACGTCTTCGCTAAAGCCGACGACCCAAACAGCGGCGGTCGCCAAATGCCCGCACACTGGAGCCATAAACGCCTCCGCATCGTCTCCGGCTCCAGCGTCGTCGGCACGCAGCTCCCCATCGCCGCCGGCCTCGCCTGGGCCGCCAAGCTGCAAGGCCACGACGCCGTTGCCGTCACCTACCTCGGCGAAGGATCCACGAACCAAGGCGAGTTCCACGAGGGCCTCAACTTCGCCGCCGTCCAGTGCCTCCCTCTCATCGTTGTCGTCGAGAACAACGGCTACGCCATCACCGAAATCCAAGCGAAAGAGATGGTCATCACAGATGTCGCCGACCGTGCCCAGGCCTACGGGGTCCGGGGTGCCATCGTCGACGGCAACGACCTGATCGAAGTCCACCGCGCCATGCAAATCGCCGTGCAGGAAGCCCGCCGCGGCCACGGCCCCACTCTCCTCGAAGCCAAAACCTACCGCATCGTTCCTCACTCCTCCGACGACGATGACCGGCGCTATCGCACCCGCGAAGAACTCGACCTCTGGCGCGCGCGCGATCCTATCGACCGCCTTCGTAAGCACCTCCTAGAAGCCAATATCCTCACCGCTGAGCACGCCGATCAACTCATCGCCAAGGCCGCTGAAGAGCTCCGCCTCGCCGAAGCATCCGCCGCCGCCGCTCCAGATCCAGACCCTGCCTCTCTCGCCACCCACGTTTACGCGGACTCCACCGCCCAACCAACTCCAAGCCTTCCGTGACGCAAACATCCATCGCCGAAGCCATCCAGAGCGCCCACCGCGAGATCATGCGCGCCGATGACCGGGTCATTCTCCTCGGCGAGGATGTCGAAGCTGGGGGCGTCTTCCGCATCACCGATGGGCTCATCGACGAGTTCGGACCCCACCGCGTCTTCGACACCCCTCTCGCCGAAGCCGGATTTACCGGCGCCGCCATCGGCGCCGCCATCGGCGGCATGCGCCCCATCGTCGAGATCCAATTCGTCGACTTCATCTTTCCTGCTCTCAACCAGCTCATCTCCGAAGCCGCCAAAATGCGCTACCGCAGTCTCGGCACCTGGACCGTCCCTCTCGTCGTCCGCGCCCCCTATGGCGGCGGCGTTCACGGCGGCCTCTACCACTCTCAGAGCATGGAAGCCCTCTTCGCCCACGTCCCCGGGCTCAAAGTCGTGATGCCCGCCACCCCCGCCGACGCCAAAGCACTCCTCCACAGCGCCGTCCAAGATCCTGACCCCGTCATTTTCCTCGAACACAAGCGCTCCTACCGTCTCATCCGTGAAGAGCTGCCCGATCCCCTTCCTCCCGTTCCCATCGGCCAGGCCGCCCTCCGACGCGACGGTCAGGACGTCGCCATCATCGCCACCGGACTCGCCCTCCATCACAGCCTCGACGCCGCCCAGCAGCTTCAAGCCGAGAGCATCGACTGTCTCGTCCTCGACCTCCGCACCGTCCTTCCCTTAGATAAGCCCGCCATCCTCAATGCTGCGCGCCGCACCGGCAAGGTCCTCATCGTGCACGAGGATCACCTCACAGGCGGTATCGGCGGCGAGATCGCCGCCATCATCGCCGCCGAAGCCTTCGAGCACCTCGACGCTCCCATCCAGCGCCTCGCCGGTCCGGACGTCCCCGCAATGGGCTACCACCCCGCCCTGGAGCAAGCCTTCCTCCCCAACCCCGACACCATCGCGCAGGCCGTGCGCAACCTGGCAGCTTACTAATGCCCACCCTCACCATGCCGCAGCTCGGTGAGAGCGTCACAGAGGGCACCGTCATCCGTTGGCTCAAGCAACCCAACGATCGTGTCGCCCTCGACGATCCTCTCGTCGAAATCGACACCGAAAAAGTCAACGTCGAGATCCCCTCTCCCTTCGCCGGCACCCTCAGCCGCATCATGGTGGAGGAAGGTCAGACCGTTCCCATCGGCACACCCCTCGCAGAGATCCAAGGGACCGGTGCTACGGCCGCCGAACCGCCCACGGCTGCAGGCACTCCCAGCGCGCCCTCCCAAGCTCCCCTGGCTCAGGCCGTCCAGCCCCAAACCGGCACCAGAAGAGGCACCGGCGCCCAAAAGCTCTCTCCCATCGTCGCCCGTCTCGCCACCCAGCACAATATCGACCCCGCCACCCTCCGCGGCACCGGCGCCGGCGGCCGCATCACCAAGAAAGACATGCGCGCCGCCATTGAGGCGCAAGCCGTCCCGTCCCTAGAGGCCTCTTCCGCCGTAGCGGACGCTCCCACCCCATTCACCGAACAGCTCACCGAAGACCGCGCCGTCCCCGAAACTCCCATGCGGCGCGCCATCGCCGATCACATGATCCGCAGCCGCCGCGCCGCCGCCCACGCCTGGCTCGTCATGGAGACCGACGTCA
Source organism: Dehalococcoidia bacterium (assembly GCA_965220315.1). Classification (GTDB taxonomy): domain Bacteria; phylum Chloroflexota; class Dehalococcoidia; order Bin125; family Bin125; genus JAPOXK01. Next base: position 468,165 of record CBDCPP010000001.1, on the reverse strand, counting down.
CTTCCCTCGTCGCCGCTCGCACCGCCCGCAAGGACGAGTTCCGCCAGCGCGAAGACGTCGCCCTCACCTACCTCGCCTTCATCGCCCACGCCGTCGCCCGTGCTCTCCACCAGTTCCCCCGCCTCAACGCCACCTGGCAGGACGGCCAGCTCTTCGAGCGCGGCGACATTAACCTCGGCTTTGCCGTCGACGTGCCCGACGGCCTCGTCGTCCCCGTCGTCCACCAAGCCGACCGCATGAGCATCGCCGAGTGCGCTCACGCCATCGCCGATGTCGCCGCTCGCGCCCGCAGCGGCGGCCTCAAGCTCCATGAGATCCAGGGCGGCACCTTCACCATCGACAACACCGGCGCCTTCGGCACCACCATGAGCGCTCCCATCATCCACCAACCCCAAGTCGCCATCCTCACCACCGAAGCCATCATCAAACGCGCCGTCGTCATCCAAAGCGCGGACGGCGCCGCAGGCGGTACCGATGCCCTCGCCATCCGCGCCATGATGAACCTCTGCCTCTCCTTCGACCATCGCGCCCTGGACGGCGCCCTCGCCGCCCGCTTCACCGCCCGCGTCAAAGAGATCATCGAAGCCATCGACCCCGACGCTCCCATCCACTAGCGCCCGTGAGCCACGCGCTCCTGGACGCGCAGCGCCGCAGCACGCCTCTAGAAAGCCGGTCGGCTCCTACTCCAAGATCCTGGGCCGCATCTCCCGCCAGAACCGCTCCAGCCGCCGCAGCTGTCCGTCCACCCGCCCCGTCTCCCACTCCGCGCCCCCATCCCCCAGCATCAACAGCACCGACTCCACTCCCGCTTCCCGGTGCATCCGCAGCGCATCCGTCATCGCCGCCGCATCATCGCTCAGCTCCACCATCCACTGAACGGGAAAGCGTTCCCCGCTTCGTCCCGCCGCCGCCAGTCCTACCCGCAACCGCTCCACCACCGGCTTCGATCCGCCGACTCCCTCCATGGAGATCCCGATCCAGCCATTTCCGATCCGCGTCGCCCGCCGCTCCGCCGCTTCCACGAAACCCCCGATAATGATCGGCGGCCCGCCCGGCGTCAGCGGCTTCGGCTCCATGTTCATCGCCCGGATCGTCGTAAATCGCCCGGCGAAGTTCACCGGCTCCGCCCCCCAGCACGCCCGCAGCACCGCCACTCCCTCCTCGAACCGCGCCGCCCGTTCCTCGAACGCCACCCCGAGCGACCCGTACTCCGCCTCGCTCCACCCCATTCCCACCCCTAACCGGAAGCGCCCCCCGCTCAGCACATCCAACTCCGCCGCCTGCTTCGCCACCAGCGTTGGCTGCCGTTGCGGCAGCACCAGCGCCGCACTTTGCAGCACCAACCGATCCGTCACCGCCGCCAGGTGCGCCAGCAGCGTGAGCGGCTCATGCTGATCAACCGGCGCCGCGTAGAGCGGCCGCTCCCGGCCCGCCTGCTCGTACGCATACGTCACATGATCATTCGTCCCCATCCAGTCGAACCCGATCCCCTCCACCCCCTGCGCGAAGTCGCGCGCCTCCGCCCCATCCATCCCCCATCCTTGTCCCGGAAACATCACACCCAGCTCCATCGGAATCCTCCGCTTCCTGCCAGCACGACCGATACCAGCAGCATCGGCACGCATCATCCCGCCGAGCCTATCAGCGCCCTACGCTAAGCCCGCAACGTACCCCGCAAGATCCGGTGAATCATCACCCAAACCGTCACGCAATCCATCGCCATTGCCTGTCCCAAACCGCTATGCTCGCGTAGCCAATCCTGTATCGCAGCCCTCGCGTTCATCGGGAAGATCCATGATCACGAACGAACGCCACGCTGGCGAAGAAGGCGTTATCCGCAGCGATATCGCCGAAATGATCGACCGTGCCGCCGCCATGGCCGTCTACGCCTATAACGCCGTCAACCAAGCCCGCGAGCACAACGGCGAAACCATCGCCGTCCCCCAGAGCCTTGTCGAGCGCCTCGCCGAGCAGACCTACACCGACGTTCTCCGCTACTCCCTCGACGAGTGCGCCTGCGCCTGTCATCAAGCACAAGACCACGAACCCAACTAAGACCCCAGCCCCTGCTACCCTATCGCTTGCACGATCGCCGCGCGTCCCCGTATCAGCCGCGCGGCTCGGGAGAAAGTAAGAAATGACCACCAGCCAATCCGTCGTCACCGAGAAACGCTACGCCAAAGGCTTCACCTGGCCCGAATATCTCGCCTATATCAGCTCCGATAAAAACCTCAGCCGCCCCATGCCCAACGGCAAGCCTCGCCCCAACGGCAGCGAGCGCTTCGGCCGCAACATGGACCAGTTCACCATCACCGATGACGAGACCGCCCAGCTCAAAGCTCTGCCCAAGCTCAAGGTCCTCGTCCTCGGCGAGGACTGGTGCCCGGACGTCTTCCGCGGCGCCCCCGTCGTCGCCGCCATGGCCGAAGCCGCCGGCTGGAGCTTCCGTATGTTCCAACGCGACGACAATGAAGACATCATGGCCGAGTTCATGAACAAGCAAGGCGACCAAGAATTCTCGTCCATCCCCGTGGCCGTTCTCTACACCGAAGACCACCGCTATCTCGGTCACTGGATCGAACGGCCCCAGGTCGCCAACGACTACATGGCCGACATGCAAAAGCGCTTCACCAAAGGCTCCGGCGAGACCGACGCGGACATGCGTAAGCGCATCAACAGCGAGTACCGCGAACTCCAAAACACCGACGAATGGAATCGCTGGCGCCACGAAACCGTTCGCGAGATCGTCGCCCTCGCCAAGCAAGCGCTCGACGCCTAGCGACCAACGCCGCGGCTCCGCGCCTCTCCCCTCCGCTTGAAGTGGGCGCGCAGGGGAGGAGGCAAAGCGCCATGTCCACCACTCCCGCCGCCTCCACTCACCGCGTCGCCGTGGTCGAGTCCGACCCCGAGCTGCGCGCCGGCAGCGAGGCCTGGGACCAGCTCATCGCGGAGCTCGACCGCGCCAAGCCGGACCTGCTCGTGCTCAACGAGCTCCCCTTCGGCCCCTGGCTGGCCGCCCGCGACCGCTTCGACGCCGACGCCTGGCAAGCCTCCATCGCCGACCATGAGGTCGCGATCGCCGCCCTGCCCCAGCTCGGTCCGCCCGCCGTGATCGGCACCCGTCCCGCCCTCCTAGAGGGGCGGCGCTGCAACCAGGCCTTCCTCTGGACGCGGGAGGCAGGGCTCAGCCACCCGCACACCAAGCAGCACATCCCCAACTCTCCCGGCTACCGCGAGACCACCTGGACCGCGCCCGGCCCGCAGCGCTTCGCCACCGTCGACCTAGGGGTGCTGCGCGTCGGCATCCTGATCTGCACGGACATCATGTTCACCGAGCACGCGCGGGCCTACGGCCGCGCCGGCGCCCACCTCATCGCCGTCCCCCGTGCCACGCCCCCCGGCGCCGCCGCCATCTTCGAGGCCGCCCTGCGCATGACCGCGATCATCTCCGGCTGCTACGTCGCCTCCTCCAACCGGCGCGGCCGGGACGGCGCCGGCGAAGCCTTCGGCGGGCGCGGCTGCGTATTCGACCCCATGGGCGACCTCGTCACTCAGACCTCCGCCCGCCAGCGTCTGCGCCTGCACGAGGTCTCCACCGGCTACGTCGCCTGGAAACAGACCGTCTACCCCTGCAACGTGGAGTAGGGCCCTGCCCGCCCCTTGGCTTTCCTTTCCGCCGCGCCGAGTGCGTCGCGCCGCCGTCGGGTAACGTGCTGGCAGCAAGTTCGATCGCGGCGCCTCTTCGCTCCGCCGGGTGACCATCATGCCAGGGCAGCTCTTCACCCAGTACTTCCTCAGCGATGGCATCCGAGCGACCCCCGAATGGCGGGAGTCGCTGGATCAGCCGCAACGCTTCGCCGTCTTCGCGCGCGCCGTTGCCGAGCGCTTTGACAAATTCGGCGGTTACGCGGATCCCAACGAAGCGGTCACCGAGCAGGAGCTGATCCGCCCAATCCTGGAGCTGCTGGGCTGGAGCGACTACCTGCCGCAGCAGGGCACGGCCCGCAACGAAGACATCCCCGATCTCCTGCTGTTCGCCGGCGCCGAGGACAAGGCGCGCGCCGGCGGGCGCCGCCATTCCCACGAGCGCTACCGGGACGCGCTGCTGATCGAGGAGAGCAAGCGCTTCGGCCTGCCGCTCGACAACCGCGATCAGGGCGACGCCGTGCAACGCAGCACGCCCCACGGCCAGATCCTGCGCTACCTCTCGACGGCGGAGACGGTTGCGGACGGCCGCCTGCGCTGGGGCATCCTCACGAACGGCGGCCTCTGGCGCCTCTACGACTACCGCGCCCGGCCCCGCGCCAGCGGCTATTTCGAAGCCGACTTGGCGGCGATCCTCCAGCCCGGCGACCTCCAACCCGACAACGCAGACGCCCTGCGCGCCTTCTACCTGCTGTTCCGCCGCGACACCTTCAGCCCGCGCGAGGGCGGAACTTTCCTGGAGGCGGCCCTGGCCGAGGGACGGCGCTACGAGGAGCAGGTCGCGCAGGATCTTTCCAGCGTGGTCTTCGAGCGAGTCTTCCCAAGGCTCGTGCAAGCGCTGGCGGGGGCGGAAGAGGAAGATCTGGCGGAGGCGCGCCAGGCGGCGCTGATCTTCCTCTACCGGCTGCTCTTCCTGCTCTACGCCGAGGACCGGGGGCTGCTCCCCGTCAACGACTCCCGCTACGACGACTACGGGCTGCGTAAGCGGGTGCGCGACGACATCGCCGGCCGCATGGACCAGGGAGACGCCTTCTCCAACATCGCCGGCCACTACTACGACCACCTGATGACGCTCTGCCGGCTGATCGACCGGGGCGACGGCTCCATCGGCCTGCCGCCCTACAACGGCGGCCTCTTCGCGCCCGAAGCCGCCCCGCTGCTGGAAGCCGTCCGTCTGCCGGACGCGGTCGTCGCCCCCATCGTCTACGACCTCAGCCACGCCGCAACGAGCGAGGGCCGGCGCTTCGTCAACTACCGCGACATGTCCGTCCAGCAGCTGGGCTCGATCTACGAGCGCCTGCTGGAGCGGGAGCCGGCCCAAGGCCAAGCGGCGGGCCGAGCTGCGCACGCTGGACCCGGCCGTGGCCGTGCTCGACCTCAAGGTGCTGGACCCGGCCATGGGCAGCGGCCACTTCCTGGTCACGGCCGTCGACTTCCTCTCGGACTACATCGCCGAGCTGGTCGAGTACGTGCCGGCGGTGCCGGAATGGCTCGGCGGCGGGAAGGGCGACGGGGACGAGGCCTACGCCTCGCCGCTGGTGGCGCGGGTGGCGGCGATGCGAGCAGCCATCATCCAGCGGGCGCGGGCGTCGAACTGGCTCTTGGACGAGGCCCAGCTCAGCGACCAGGCCATCATCCGCCGCATGGTGCTCAAGCGCTGCATCTACGGCGTGGACAAGAACCCCCTGACCGTCGAGCTGGCCAAGGTGGCGCTCTGGCTGCACAGCTTCACCGTGGGCGCGCCGCTCTCCTTCCTCGACCACCACCTGCGTTGCGGCGACTCCCTCATCGGCCTGCACGTCAGCGATCTGAGGAAGGACCTGGCGCGTTTGGGCGGGATGTATGCCGGCAGCGCCATCCAGAGCGCCGAGTCCGCCACGGAGGCGATGCACCAGATCGAGGAGATCTCCGACGCCGACATCTCGGAGGTCCAGGAATCGGCGCTGCTATTCAGGTCCATCGAGAAGACCACGGCGGACCTGCGCGGCGTGCTCGACACCCTTTGCGGCGCCCGCTGGCTGAGCGCGGGCATGAACCAGCGCAGCCGGACCCAATTCGAAGAGCCCCTGGTGGGGGCACTCGCCCTCCAAGAGGACCGAGCCTACGGGCTGCTTGCACGGGGTCCCGCTGCCGTCGATGAAGGGGACGCCATCCAACAACGGGCCTTCTGGCCGGCCTTCAAGGAGCTGTGGAGCGGCGCCAACTCCATCGCCGACCGGGAAGGCTTCCTGCACTGGGAAGCGGCCTTCCCTGGAGTCTGGCAAGGGTGGCAAGACGACAAGCCGCGGGGCGGCTTCGACGCCGTGATCGGCAATCCGCCCTGGGACCGGATCAAGCTGCAGGAGGTGGAGTGGTTCGCGACGCGTTCGCCCGCGCTCGCCCACGCTTCGACGGCCGCCGCCCGGCGGACCGGCATCAAGCGGCTGCGGGAGGCGGGCGACCCGCTGGCGGCCGAGTTCGACGCGGCCAAGGAGCAGACGGAGACGCTCGCCAAGCTGGTGCGCGGCGGCGGCGACTACCCCCTGCTGGGCGGCGGCGACGTCAACCTCTATGCGCTCTTCGTGGAGCGGGCCATGGGCCTGGCCAAGCCCGGCGGCCTGGTGGGGCTGCTCACCCCCTCCGGCATCTACGCCGACAAGACCGCCGCCCGCTTCTTCCAGTCCCTCTCCACGAACGGGCGCCTCGCCGGCCTCTTCGACTTCGAGAACAAGAAAATCTTCTTCAAGGACGTGCACGCTTCCTTCAAGTTCTGCGCCCTCGTCTTCGGCGGCGCACAGCGGCGTTTCCGCCAGACGGATTGCGCCTTCTTCCTGCACGATGTCGAGACCATCAAGGACCCGGAGCGCTGCTTCCCGCTGGCGCCGGCGGACTTCGCCCGCGTCAACCCCAACACCGGCACCGCGCCCATCTTCCGCACCCGGCGCGACGCCGCGATCACCCGCCGCATCTACGAGCGCCATCCGGTACTGGTGGACCGCTCGGGCGGCGCGGAGCGCTCCGTCTGGCCCGTGCGATACGTGCGCATGTTCGACATGACCAACGACTCCCATCTCTTCCGCACGGCGGCGCAGTTGGAGGCCGAGGGTTGCTATCCGGTCCAGGGCAACCGCTGGAAGCGGGGCCAGGAGCTATTCCTGCCCCTGTACCAGGGGCGGATGATTCACCAGTTCGACCACCGGGCCAACTCGGTCCGGGTCAATCCACAAAGCACGCACAACCCCTACCTCAGCGAGGGGGTCGGCGAGGCGCAACACCGCGATCCCGGCTTCCTGCCGCAGTCGCAGTACTGGGTACCCGCCCGGGAGGTCGAGCCGAGCTTCCCGCAAGGCCGTGGCTACTCGCTGGGTTTCCGCGATATTGCCCGCCCAACGGATGTGCGCACCATGATCGCCACCGTCGTTCCGTGGGCCGGCTATGGGAACACACTTCCTTTACTTGTCGGAGAAGACGCCTCAGTCACCCCCTGGCTCGTAGCGAATCTGAACGCCATATGTGCGGATTTCGTCGCGAGACAGAAAGCGCAAGGCACGCATCTCAACTGGTACATCGTCGAGCAACTCCCCGTCATCGCCAGCGACGGCTACGACCGTCGATTCGGCGCGGTGACCGCCCGCGAGCTGGTCTGCGACCACGTGCTGCGCCTCACCTACACCGCCCACGACATGGCGCCCTTCGCGCGGGACCTCGGCCACGACGGCCCGCCCTTCGTCTGGGACGAAGAGGAGCGCCGCCATCTGCGCGCCCGCCTCGACGCGTGCTACTTCCACCTCTACGGCCTCAGCAGGGAGGACGCGGACTATGTGCTCGGTACTTTCCCCATCGTCCGCAAGGAAGACGAGGCCCAGTTCGGCCGCTACCGCACCCGCGACCTCATTCTGGCCTACATGAACGCGCTGGCGGCGGGGGACACGGAGACGGTGGTGGCGGTGTAGAACGCATCATGTTAAACGAAGGGCGAGGAAGCGGCCGAGATTGCGCAAGAGATGGCGAGGTTAGATCCTTTGACAATCCAGTGGATTGAAAGTTTCGCTTAGTCCGGCGCCCGCGACGCCTCCAAGATCGCAATGAGCCGCGCCCTCAGCGAAACCGGCCGCCTTCATCGATCGGAATCTCGCGTTCCCATTCGAGAGCGATTGGAAACAAATCGGCCGATAAGTTTCCAATTACCGCCAAAAGGAAACTGTTTTCTCTCAAAGTTTCCTTTTCTCTCGCCACCAGACTACCGACTCGACCGCACTCCACCACCACCCCTGGGCGCGCTATGCTCGCCATGCCGGTGCGGAGCCGGCGTCCCCACCCGCTCCGCTCTCGAAAGAAGGAGCCGCCTGAAATGGCGCAACGGATACCGAGTACCACGGCAGCCCTGGTCATCGCGGTTCTGGCCGTGGCGGGGCTGGCCCTGGCGGCGTTGATCGTCGCCATCATCGCGCTCGGCGACGACCCCGCCCCAGCCTCCGCAGAGGCCCCCTTCAAGTCCGACCCCGACGCCTACACCCGCTGGTTCGTGGAACAGGCCTTGGCGCGCTACGACGCACTCGGCCTCGAGGGGACCATCGCCTACTACAACACCGAGGCCAGCGTCGACGGCCAGTGGTACGTGTTCATCATCGATCAAGACGACACGTTCCTCGCGCACGCCGACAACCCGGCCCTCGTGGGCGAGCACGCCTCGGTGGCAGTGGGACCAAACGACTACCCCGCAGGCTCGGCGGTCGCGGCGGTGGCGAACGAGGACGGCGGTTGGCTCGACTACACCTTCCCCAATCCAGCCACCGGCGGCGCTGAGACCAAGCACTCCTGGATCATCCGGCGCGACGGCCTGGTCTTCGGCTCCGGCTGGTACGCGAGCGGCCCGCGCAAGGCCGACGCTCCCGCCTATACCCAAACCTTCGTCCAGCAGGCCCTGAACCTCTACGACGCACTCGGCCTCGAGGGGACCATCGCCTACTACAACACTGAGGCCAGCGTCGACGGCCAGTGGTATGTCTTCATCATCGACCAGGACGGTTTCACGATAGGGCACCATAACCCGGAGTTCCGCGGCAGAGACCCCAGCCTCCGGGTGGACGCCACCGGGTACTTCTACGGCGACGATCTGCTGGGGGCCACCCAGGCAGGCCGTTGGGTCGACTACGTCATCCTGAACCCGGAATCGGGCCAAGAGCAGCGCAAGCACACCTGGGCCGTGCGCTACGACGGGCTCATCTTCGCGTCCGGCTGGTACGAAGAGAGCCCGTGAGACCGGCGGCGCGCCCGCGCCGCTGTATCCAAGCCAGCTAGGCCAAGCCAGCCAAGCCGCTGCGAGAGCGCCATGGACCTCCGACTCGCCGTCCTCGCCGACACCGCCAACGTCACCAACGACGGCAAGCTCAACGTCACCGGCATCTTCAACCGCCTGCGCACCACCGCGCTTCCGGCCCACCACCCCCTGATGGTCGCCGTCCTCCAGATCGCTATCGGCGCCGCCGACTTTGGCCGCGAAGCCCAGACCAGCCTGCGCATCGTCGCCCCGGACGGCGAGACCAGCACTCCCTTCACCATGACGCACAAGCTGCCCAGCGGGCGCCCCGGCGAGCCCGCCCTCTGGAACCTCATCTTCCGCCTCCCCAACCTGCGCCTGGCCAAGGCCGGCTCCTACGAGTTCCACATCCTCGTGGACCAGGCGACCGTCGCCACCATCCCCCTCACCGTCACCAAGGTCGAAGCCAAAGCCTCTCCCTCCTCCCAACCATCCCCTCCCCCGGAGGACGGCGCCCCTTAGGCGCTCCAACCCTCCGCGGCCCTACTCTCCCAAGATCGCTTTTACCGCTTCGGATAGCTCCAGTACCGTCACCGTTCCCTCGAAGCGCGCCCGAATCGTCCCTCCCGCGTCGATCACGAACACCCAGGGCTCGCTGGGCAGGTCCCACTCCAGGAAGGCGGCCGCCTCCCGCAGCGCCTCCGGCTCGTGCGGGTTCTCGAAGATCTCCACGTGGATCGCCTGCACCCGCGGCGCGAACGCGCGCCACACTTGCTTCACGATCTCCAGCGTCGGCCCGCAGGTGCGCGAATGACAGAAGGTTGGCGTCGAGAAAGCGACGATCAGCGGCTGCCCGCTGCGCAGCGCCTCGTCGATGCGTAACTGATACAGCCCCGGCTCCGGCGCCGGATCCGACGTCAGGCGGCGGATATCCGGCTCGTCCCCCAACGAGCGCGACCGGCTGGCCGGTGCCATCTCCCCCAGCTCCGGCGCCTGCGACTCCTCGCGCACGCTCAGCCGGAAGTTCACCAGCACCTCTTCCCCTCCCGGCGGCTTGATGGCGAACTCGACCCCCCAGATCCCCGCCCGCCCGAACCGCACCGGCGCCACGTACACCCCCGCCCCCACGTAGCGCACCGCGTCCGACACGCTGCTGCTCCCCACATGCCGGTGCGCTTGCGGCAGCGGCGACTCCGCCCCATAGGGGATGAAGGACGCGGCCACGCTGTCCAGCGGCCGCTCGCGGTCCCGCTCCAGATCGTAAATGCGCGCGACCACGTCCACGTCGGAAACGATCAAGCCTCGCGCGTCCTGCACCGTGAAACTCAAACGGTTCATCCCCACCGCTAGATCGGCGTTGGCCAGCGCCGGCAGGTAGGGTGCCTCGCCCCCGGCCTGGACCAAGTCCCAGCGATCCAGGCCCGCCGCCGCGCCCCCGCTCACGGCGCCATCGTCGCCGCTGCTCAGCGCGAGCACCACCGCCAAGACGCCCGCTACCACCGCCGCGACCAGCGCCACCATGCCTAACGCCGTCCGGCGCCCCGTACCCAACATGCTTTCAGCCTAACCTAAGCGACAGCGAATGAGTCTCATCCACCGAGGCCGCTAAGTTATCCCCGAACGGCGGCGAATCGGCTACGACCGGCGATGGGGATCACCCACGGCGACGGCGTCCTTTGCCATTTACGTCGAGCATTTTCGTCGAGAAATACCGAGGACTTGACTCGTAGGAAGGTTGCGAGTTCAATGCCATTAAGCGCTCTTTCCACTGAAGAGCGTAAGCATATTTTCTTTTGAGAACGGAGCGGAGCGGTGTCCTTCTCCACCACCAACTCGCGAGGGCAGACCTACTACCTGCACGGCAAGAACATCATCCTCAAGAACGGCCACGAACAGCGCATCTACTACTTCGCGCGCCAGCCTAAGGCCGAAACGCTCGACGCGGTTCCGTCCGGCTACACCATCGCCGAGAACGCCAGGACCGGTCTCCCCGTCCTCAAAAAGGCCGGCTAGCTACCGCCCAGGATCGCCAGCGCGGCGCCGTGGAGCGCCGGGGTTCCGGCCGCTATCACGCGCCCGTCCGACTCCAGCCCCAGCGCCTTCCCCTCCCAATCGGTCATCACGCCTCCCGCTCCCTCCACCACCGGCACCAGCGCACAGTAGTCGTACGGTTGTAGCGACGCCTCCACGACCAGATCAACGAAGCCGCTCGCCAGCAGCCCGTAGGCGTAACAGTCCGCCCCGTAGCACGTGAGCGCCACCTCTCCCCGTAGCCGTTCGAAGGCCCTGGCATCGGAACCGTCGAACATGTGGGGCGTGGTCGCATAGAGGGCGGCGCTCGCCAGCGCGGCGCAGTCCCGCGTCGCGACGGCCGTCCCGTTCAGGGTCGTTCCTTCTCCAGATCGTCCCAACCAGCGCTCCCCCGTAACCGGCTGGTCGATCAAGCCCAGCACCGGCCTTCCTTCCTCCAGCAGTGCGATCAACGTGCCAAAGGAAGGTTTGCCCGTCACGAACGCCTGCGTCCCGTCGATCGGATCAAGCACCCAGACATAGCGGGCTGCGGACCGCTCCGCGCCCTCTTCCTCCCCGATCACCCCATGCGCGGGGTACTGCTCGACGATCAGCGCCCGCATCGCCGCTTCCGCGGCGCGATCGGCGGCCGTCACGGGGCTACCATCGGCCTTGCGCTCCACCACCGCCGGACAGCGAAAATGCTCGCGCAGGATCACGCCCGCGCTGTCCGCCAAGCGCGCGGCGAAGTGGGCGCACGCATCCAGCGATTCTCGCGGCGGTCTCTCTAGCGGTGGGGTATCCATCGCTCTAGTCTGCCCGCTCTCAGCCGCGGCGAGAAGGAGGCGGCCGGGAAATTGGCGCAGCGGACCCCGGCGCGTATATTGGACTACTCGCCCCGCCCTTGGACGCGAGCTTCGCGGCCCGGTCGCGCGCATTCCCGGCAGACCGTGGAAGCCCCAGGAGGCCCAATCATGGGAAAGATCAATGTCGCCATCATCGGGGTGGGAAACTGCGCCTCTTCACTGGTTCAGGGCGTTCATTTCTACCGCGACGCCCAAGAGGATCAGGACATCCCCGGGATCATGCACACGACCCTGGGCGGCTACCACATCTCCGATATTAACTTCGTGGCCGCTTTCGACATCGACGCCAACAAGGTCGGCAAGGACCTCTCCGAAGCGATCACCATCGCCCCCAACAACACCTACAAGTTCACCGACGTGCCAGCCCTGGGCGTCCCCGTCGAGCGCGGCATGACCCACGATGGGCTCGGTAAGTACCTCAGTCAGGTGATCACCAAAGCTCCGGGACAAACCGCGGACATTGTCGGCATCCTCAAAGAACGCGATACCGACGTGGTGATCAGCTACCTCCCCGTCGGCAGCGAGGAGGCCACCAAATGGTACGTGGAGCAGATCCTTGAGGCCGGCTGCGCCTTCGTGAACTGCATCCCCGTCTTCATCGCCCGCGAGCCCTACTGGGCCCAGCGCTTCCGCACCGCCGGCCTCCCAATCATCGGCGACGACATCAAGAGCCAGGTCGGCGCGACCATCGTCCACCGCGTGCTGACCCGCCTCTTCCGCGACCGCGGCGTTCGCATCGACCGCTCCTACCAGCTGAACTTCGGCGGCAATACCGACTTCCTCAACATGCTGGAGCGTGAGCGCCTCGAGTCCAAGAAGATCTCCAAGACCAACGCCGTCACCTCGCAGCTCGACTACGAGCTCCCCGCGCGCGACATCCACGTCGGCCCCAGTGACCACGTCCCCTGGCTCGACGACCGCAAGTGGTGCCACATCCGCATCGAGGGGACGACCTTCGGCAACGTCCCTCTCAACCTAGAGCTGAAGCTGGAGGTCTGGGACAGCCCCAACTCGGCGGGAGTAGTGATCGACGCCATCCGCTGCGCCAAGATCGGCAAGGACCGCGGTGAAGCGGGACCTCTTCTTGCCCCCTCCGCTTACTTCATGAAGTCGCCGTCCCAGCAGTGGACTGACGACAAGGCCCGCGACGCCGTCGAGAGCTTCGCGGCGGGAGCGCCCGCCCAGCCCTAGGCACGGCGGCAGCGGACGGCTGGCCTGATGGCGTACTACTGGGGGTGGCAGTTCTTCGGTTCGCTGGCGCGCGCGCTGCCCCGGCCGCTGGCCTACACCCTCGCCGGGCTGCTCCTGGAACTCGCCTTTCTCCTCTGGCCTGCCGGGCGCCGCGCGATGCGGGAGAACCTCCGCGCCGTACTCGCCCGCGACGACCCCACCTCGCTCTCCTATTGGGCCGCCCGCCAGCAGCGGCGCTACGGCGCCTATCTCGTCGATGCCGCGCGGCTGGAAACCCTCGGCGCGGCCGCCGCTCAAGCCGAGTGCCGCAACGCCCTCCACAGTCCAGACTGGCCAGCCGTTGAGGCGGCAGTGCGGGCGGGCCCCGTGATCTTCGCGCTCATGCACTTCGGCAACTGGGACGTCTGCGCGGGCGCGCTCGCGGCGCGCATGCCCCAAGGCTCCGCGGCTTTCTTGGTTCCGGCTGAACCGCTCAAACATCCCGCGCTCGACGCCACCATGCGCCGCGCCCGAGCCGCCCTAGGATTGGAGCTGCTGCCGGTGACGGGCAGCGGTGGGCGGTTGTTGCGCGCCTTGAAACACAGGCAAAGCGTCGCGCTCCTGATCGATCGGCCACTCAGCCCGCGGCATCAAGGGGCGGATGTCACTTTCTGTGGCCAGCCGTGCCGGCTATCCACCGGCATGGCGCGCCTCGCTCTCGCGAGCGGCGCCCCCGTGATCGCCGCCGGGGCCGCGCGGCGCGAAAGTAGAAGCTTCCTCTTCGAGGGATTCGCGACGCTCGCTCTCGCTCCGCCGCCAACAGGCGACCGCACCCGCGACGTCCAGGCTCTCACCCAAACCGTGCTGGACGCATTCGAGCCCTGGGTCCGGCGCCATCCCGACCAGTGGCACCAGTTTCGTCCTTTCTTCCGGCCCGGCAACGCCAGCCCCGTCCTCCATACACCCGACACGCCGACCTTGAATGCTCGCAGTGAGTGGGACTCGGCCGTTGCTCGGAGCGGCCAATGATCGCTGCGGCACTACTTCAGGGCTTAGAGGCGCTGGCGGCGATCATCCCCTCGCGCTGGCTCTACGCGGGCGCGCGCCTGGCCGGCACGCTGGCTTTGCCCCTGCTCGAGCGGCGGCGGCAGAGCGCGCGGGCGGGCGTGCAGCGGCTACGTCCCACTTGGACTCCCGAGCAACTGGACACCGCGGTACAACGCCAGTTTCAGGAGATGGCGAGCTATTACATCGATGTAGCCCTGCTGCGCCGCCAGTCCTCCGAGCGCATCTTGCGCCGCTGGCTCACCATTGAGGGGTTGGAACGGCTCCAAGCAGCACTGCGATCCGATCGCGGCGTGGTCTTGGTCAGCGTGCACCTCAGCAATCCCGAGGTCGCGATTCAGGCTCTGCCCTCGTTGGGAGCAAGCGCGACCGTAATCGTCGAAGCCCTACCGGAACGGCGCCTGGAAGCGCTGCGGATGCGCCGCGAGTCCGCAGGCAACCGTTTCGTCCCAGCCACACTGAGTGGCGTACGACAAGCGCTCGAAACCTTAGACGGCGGCGGTTTGGTCGCCGTCCTGACCGACCGCGACATCCAGAGCAACGGTATCTGCGTGCCCTTCGCGCGCCGGCTGGCCCGTTTCCCCGTGGGCGCGGTGGATCTGGCCCTACGCACCGGCGCCATCCTCCTTCCCGCATACGCGACTCGCATCCGCGATCATCGCTTTCGCGTCGAATTCATGGAGCCGCTATCCCTGCTCCAGAGCAACGATCGCGCCAAGGACGTTCGTGCGAACCTCGCGACGCTGATGGCACGCTTCGAAGATCCGATCCGTACGAACGTCGAGCAGTGGCGCCTGATCGAGTCGCCCTGGCGGAGCTGTCGTGACTGACCCGTGCGGAACACAGCTCGGGACCGCCGACCTGCACACCCACACCACTCGCAGCGACGGCATGGCTTCCCCAGTCGAACTCGTGCAGTGGGCCGAGCAGCACACGACGATCGACGTGCTGGCCATCACCGATCACGAAGACTTGAGCGGCGCTTGGGCGGCGCAAGAGGCCGCCGCCCAGTTTGGAGCACGGCTGCAAGTGATCGCCGGCATGGAGGTGACCACGCTCAGCGGGCATCTGATCGCGCTCTTCTTGGAAGAGCCCGTGCCCTCCTTTCGCTCGCTGGCCTACACCCTGGCTGCAGTCCATGCCCAAGGCGGCCTCTGCCTGGTCCCGCACCCGCTCTGCCTCATCCCCTACAGCCTTGGGCGCCGCGCCATCGCGCGCCACGCGCACGACAGCGCCGACGAGCGGCTCGACGCAGTGGAGCTAGCGAGCGGCGCTCCACTCGCCCGCTGCACACAAGCCCGCGCACGAGGGCTGAACGCCACCCGCTGGCACCTACCGGAGTACGGCGGCAGCGACGCCCATTTCTCGCAGGCGCTGGGCAGCGCCGTGACTCGCTTCCCGGGCCGTACAGCCGACGATCTACAGGCCGCCTTGCGCACGGGCCTGACTCTGGCCGAGCGGCACCAAGCACCCTCGCTGCAGCGGATCGGCATGCGCGCGCTGGCACGCCAACAGCTGCGCGCGGTCTTTGCGACGCCGCGCAACGCCCTCTGGCGGCCACGTCGCCGATCTCGTAACGACCGATCGGCGCGGCCTGCGACAATCCACGAATGAAGATCGCGATGGTGACTCCCTACGACCTCGCCGTGCCGGGCGGCGTCAATACGCACGCCCAGAATCTGGCCGACGCTTTCCGCAACTGGGGCCACGAGGTCCAAGTGATCGGACCAGCCTCGCAAGCGCTACCGCACACACCAACCAGTCTGCGCGTGCTGGGACGCGCGCGGCCGGTACGGGCAGGGGGATCGGTGGCGCGGATCGCGCTCTCGTATCGTCTGAGCCATTCCGTACGGACCCTGCTCCGCCAAGAAGCCTTCGACATCGTGCACCTCCACGAGCCACTCATGCCAACGCTGCCACTGCAATTCCTGCGCCACTCCCATGCCATCAACGTCGCCACCTTCCATGCTGCGGAACCGATCGGTCGGCGGCTGGGACAGCTCGCCGCGCCGCTGCTCGCGCGCTGGCTCAACCGGCTCGACGCACGCATCGCGGTTTCGGCCGTCGCCGGCGCCCAAGCGCAGCACTACCTCGGCCGGCCTTGTGAAGTGATCCCCAACTGCATAAACGTCGCCGCCTTCGCAAAAGCGGCCCCGCCCATCGCGGATCCACCACATGGCCTGCGCGAAGACCGCCGCACGATCCTCTTCGTGGGACGGCAAGAACCGCGTAAGGGGCTAACGCACTTACTGACCGCCTACGGACGGCTACGAGCGCAGCGGTCCGACGTACAGCTCGTGATTGCCGGACCAATAAGTCCACTGGGACGGCGCCAACGTAATTGGGTCCAGCGACAGGGCTGGCAAGACGTCATTTTCACCGGTGCCGTCAGCCAGATGGAGCTTCTGCGTTACTACCAGACCGCCGATCTGCTCTGTGCGCCAGCCACTGGAGGCGAATCGTTCGGTCTAATCCTGGTGGAGGCGATGGCCGCGGGCTTGCCCGTCGTTGCCAGCGACATCCCCGGCTATCGCGATCTGCTTGACCGCAGCGAGGCAGGGAAAATCGTGCCTCCGCACGATCCCATCCCTCTAGCCGAAGCACTGCTTACACTCGTGGATGATCAAAGCGCGCGGGCGGCCATGGGCGCAGCAGGCCGACAGCGTGCGGAGGCCTTTAGCGTCGAGACAGTGGGGCAGCAGGTACTCGCCCTGTACGATCATCATCTGAACAGACGAAGCCGGGCGGCGGGATGAGCGCCGCAGCGGTACGAGGCGGAACCGCCAGCCGGAGGGCAGGATCGTGAGACTTCTCCCGCCAACCCTTCCACACGCTCTACCCGAAGGCTTTTCGCAGCGCCTGGGCACGGCCGTCGCGAAAACCCGGCTCTCACCCAACGCGCTCACCATGATCGGCCTGCTGGTCAGCGGCGGCGCAGCAGTACTCGCGGCCTACGGGCAGTTTTGGGAGTCAGGCCTAGTCCTACTGGCTTCCGGTGCCTTCGACTTGCTGGACGGCGCCCTCGCTCGCGCGACGAACCGCGCTACCAGCGCCGGTGCTGTCCTCGACGCCGTAAGCGACCGCGTCGCCGACTTTGCAATCCTGTTCGGCCTCCTAGTCTGGTTCAGCTCACCCGCACACTTCGACCGCGAGAGCATAATTTTGCTGGGCCTGGCTCTGGCAGCGTCGGCGTTAGTGCCCTACACCCGCAGCAAAGCAGCCGAGTTCGGCGTCCACTTACGCCAAGGACTGGGCACGCGCGCCGAGCGACTCGTGATCTTAAGTATCGGCCTCTTCACCGGCGAGCTGACCGTGGTGCTCTGGCTCTTGGTAGTGCTCACTTCCCTCACTGCCCTACAGCGACTGGCTATGGCGCTCTGGGCCGTCCGACAAGCGGAGCAGGCAGCGGCAGAGGCACCTCAGATCACGGTGCCTCGACCAGCTGTGGAAGCCACGCCGACGTCAAGTGATGCGCCCGCACGCTACTCCTGGGGCTTCGATCTATCCCGGACCGAGAGGCCGTGGCGGCGCAGTTTCTCCTGGCTTCGCATCCGGCGCATCCTGCGAGGGTAAGCGTGCCCATACCGGAGCCAGAACTCGGCCGCGTGCAGCAGTCCCTGCGGGAAGCTCTCCAGGGTCGCCTGAAGATCGACTATTTCCACCGACGTAAATCGGCACTGCTCGTACCCGGTCAGGAGCCCTGTGAAAGCTGCGAAGAAGTACGAGCCATCCTAAAGCAACTCGCCGCAGCCTCGGACAAAATCACCCTCCAAGTCTACGAATACGACGATGAACCAATGCTGGCCAAGAAATGGCAGGTCGACCGCGTACCAGGAATCGTAGTGCGGGGCGAAGTGAACCGCCCCCTCCGCTTCTTCGGGCTACCCGGCGGTCCCTTCTTCCCAGTCTTTCTCCAAACCATGATCGACGCCTCAGCGCGAGCACTCACTCCGGCGCCGGAGGTGGCGCGAGCGCTGAAAAAGCTGCGCCGATCCATGCAGCTGCGGGTGTTCGGATCGCTGAGAGATCCGCACTCCGGCGAGGC
Organism: Dehalococcoidia bacterium; assembly: GCA_965220315.1. GTDB lineage: Bacteria > Chloroflexota > Dehalococcoidia > Bin125 > Bin125 > JAPOXK01. The sequence continues at coordinate 450,065 of CBDCPP010000001.1, read as the reverse complement.
GGCAGCGCTCGCGCTACGCCTCGCGGTGGTGTCGCCGCGAGTCGATACCTCCGTCTATGTGATCGAGGAGTTTCCAGCTCTAGCGGAGCGTCACACGGTGCAAGCTATCCCCGCGATAGTGATCGACGAGCGACTGGGCCTCGCCGGGGTCATCGAAGACCCGGCGGACCTTGCACAGTACCTCTTCGAGATGCAGGCACGCCCGGATCGGGCGCGCCTGCGCCGACCGACGGTCCGCCCAGGCACAGCGACACCCTGGCAGCCATCGGAGCGGGCCGCGCCGACCGATGGTCCACCGGCGGAACGGCGCACTGCCGGCGGGCTGATCATTCCAGGAGGCTAGGGATCGTCTTTCGGGGCATGGAACGTCAGTGTCTCGATCCCGTCCGCGTCCTCATTTACCGAGGTGGTACGGGCTCTATCCCCCTCCAGCACCGGCGCTGCAGCAGCGCGGTCGGATCCAGCAGGCGTAGGGGATCGCGGAGAGGCAAGCGTGACCAAAGCCTCAGCGACTGCGGGAGGCGGGCCCGCACGTCCCACTACCAAGAAGAACAGCAGCAGCCCGAGCACAACCCCCCCGGCCGCAACGCCGGTCACCACGGCATCGGTCGGGAAGCCGCTGTCTCCAGAGAAGCTAGCGGGGAGGCGTCGCATACCTTGGCGCTCCTCGATCACGGCGACACGAGCTTCGATCTCTCCCTGCGAGCGTTGTGCGAGGACCGGTTCGACATCGGCTGGCACAGCGGTGCCGACATCCGGAACCATACCAATGGGCTCGTCCGGAACGGTGGCCTCGCTCGGCCTCACATCGGCGGGCGCATCCTCGATCACGATCGACTGGTCCTCCCCGCGGACTCGCGGCGCCAACCCATATGAGGCTCGATAAAGGTTCTCGAGGCTGTCCCGATCGACCTCGTATACCTCCATCAGCGCTTTGTCCACAGTGCTGCCCGCTTTGAAGACTGCGTACAGCTCCGCGAATCGCTCCTCACTGAACTCTTCGATCATGAACGCCACAATGTCGGCCGACTGACCATAGAAAAGCTCGATGCGCGAGGGATCACCTGGCGAACTGGTCATACTGCGCAGGCTCAAGAGGTCATCACTGTCGATAGCGTTGTGGAGAGCGAAACCACGGCGCCGATCCCAGTCACCCTCGGAATAGGTCGCGGTTCCCTCGTCCAACCAAGCCGGCAATCCCCCGATCCCGCCTTCGCCCGCAAAATGAGTCAGCACGTGGGTCAGTTCGTGCACGGCGATCCAGGGCGTGGGCGCGAAGACGTGCACGAGGTCCGCCAGCACCCGCGTGCCTAACGAATCAACGATCATCTCGAACCGCTGACTTCGGACGTGCTCCACACCACTCGCATCGGCGAGACTTTCCCACAAGTACAACTTGACTTGGAAGGGCAGCTGTGCGCCCAGCACGCGGGACATCCTGACCAGACCCGCTTCGCCCGCCGCCAAGATCTGCTGGGCAGCGTTCTCACCGCCGTAGTAGTAGACACTGAGGCCATCCCCCTCGATCACCCGCCAGTCGTAGCGGGGGTCCTCATAGCGGTAGTGCTCGCTCTCGTTCTCGAAGGTCGTGCCATCTGCGAGTGTGATCTGCCAGCGCCAGATGATATCGGCGCCAACCGGGACGTAGCGGTCTCCGGCGTTGGTCGTGACCCCTGCCTTCACTCGCACGATCTCTCCCACCGTGACCTCCGCTGGTATCCGCGTTAGCGCGCCCTCAGGCGGAATCTGATATAGCAACGAGGCTTGCTCGACCTCTTGCGAGCTATCCACGATGGCGCTGAACATCAGCTCGGTTGGAAAGTTGACCCCGACCGCCCCATTCGTGATCCCCGACCCCTCCTGCGCGTCCAAGGGCCGATCACCATCCGCTGCGAACGCCCCGGCCAACGCCAGCAGCACGGCCATTAGACCAGCCCGCAACGGCTTGCACATCCGCTGGCTCATCCCTCGCCGTCCGTCCCCAGCTGCCACTGGAGATACGCTTTGAGAAGAGGATCCAGATCGCCGTCAAGGACTTTGATTGGATCGGAGCTTGCGTAGTCCGAGCGCAGATCCTTGACCATCTTATACGGGTGCAAGACGTAGGATCGGATCTGGTTCCCCCATCCCGCCTCCACATGATCGCCTTTGAGCGCCGCGCGCTCCTGCTCCATCCGCTCTACCTCTCGCTCCAGCAACCGCGCCTCCAGCACCCGCAATGCACTCTCCTTATTCCGGTGCAAGGAACGCTCGTTCTGACAAACCGTGACTGTTCCCGTAGGAAGATGGGTGACTCGCACAGCCGTCGCGTTCTTCTGCACATTCTGGCCGCCGTGCCCGCCGGCGCGGAAAGTATCGATGCGTAGATCAGCCCCGTCGATCACGATCTCAGCTTCACCCTCCACTTCCGGCATCACCTCGATCAAGGCGAAGGAGGTGTGGCGTGCGTGGGCGGCATCGAAAGGCGAAAGCCGGACCAGTCGATGAACGCCTCGCTCGCCGCGCAGCCAGCCGTAGGCTAGTGGCCCAGTGATCTCGATCGTGGTGCTTTTGATCCCGGCTTCGTCGCCGGGCATGACATCGATCACGTCCACATCGAACGCGCGTTGTGTGGCCCAGCGCAGGTACATCCGTTGGAGCATCTCGGCCCAGTCCTGTGACTCCGTCCCGCCGGCACCGGCGTGGATGGCGAGCACAGCGCTGCGGTCGTCATAGGGGCCACTGAAGGAAAGTTGGAATTGCAGCGTCTCCAGTTCTTGCTCCACGCCCTCCACATCCGCCGCGATCTCCGCCATGACGGCGGCGTCCGCCTCCGCGGCGGCGAGCGTGAGCAACTCGTCCGCCTCGGCTAGGCGTCCTTCAAGCCCGCGCCAGAGATCTACCTTCTCCTTACGAGCAGCGAGGCGCTGGAGCTGGGAGCGTGCTTGCGCGGGATTGTTCCAGAACGCGGGGACAGCAGCCTCGCGCTCGAGTTGGGAAACCTCTGCTTCGACCTTGGGTATGTCAAAGACGCTCCAAGAGGTCAGCCAGGCGTGCTTGCAAAGCCTCGATATGACCGCGTAACTCGTCCACGAACATCCCCGTTTCTGCCGCCGAGTCTAAGGCGGCTAGCGTTCCGAGCGGTGCGCCCGCGCGGCGCGCACGACATTCGTTAGCAGCATGGTTACCGTCATGGGACCAACCCCGCCGGGAACGGGAGTGATGAACGAGGCCTTGGCACGCACCGGCTCGAAGTCGACATCACCCACCAAACGGTAGCCGCGCTCGCGACTCTCGTCGTCGATCCGGTTCACTCCTACGTCGATGACGACGGCGCCGGGGCGCACCATCTCGGCCGTGATGCCGCCTGGCCGGCCCATCGCCGCGACGAGGATCTCGGCCTGCCGCGTATGCAGGGCAAGATCCGGGGTGCCCGTATGGCAGACGGTCACCGTCGCGTTCGCCCCCGCTCGCTTCTGCAGCAGCATCGCGGCCAGCGGCATACCAACTAACTTGGAGCGGCCTGCGATCACTACATGCTTGCCGCCAGGGTCGTTACCCGTTCGCACCAGCAACTGCTGTACACCATGCGGGGTAGCCGGCAGAAACCGCGCCGCGCCTTGCAGTAAGTAACCCTGATTCTCCGGGTGGAGACCATCGACATCTTTGCGTGGGTCGATCGTGCGCAGAAGCGCACCGGCGTCGACGCCATCGGGGAGAGGGAGCTGTACGATGATCCCGTCGACTTCCGGATCAGCGTTGAATGTCTCGATCAGCGCACGCGTCTCCGCCTCAACTTCTGCGGGGGCACCAGCTCCTTCTAGCCGATGAACTTCGCCGCGAATCCCGATCTCCGCGCTGGCCTTGGCCTTCGCCTTCACATAGGACCGTGAGGCAGGGTCCTCGCCGACCAGGATCACGGCCAAGCCTGGAACCACCCCAGTCTCGCGGAGCTTCGCCGCCTGTACAGTGAGTTCGGATCGGATCTGCGCACTGACGGCTTTGCCGTCGATCAGTTGAGCTGCCACAGGCACATCGTACGTGGGCCGAACCCTAGTCACCACGCCCGCCGCCACCCTACCGTGCATGCTAGGCTCGCCACCAATGACAGTCGGCGGCACAGGCATCGACTCCATAACGATCGCCCGCGTGAGCGACGTGCTGACGCGGCACGGCGAGCGCTTCTTGCGTCGGGTCTACACCCCACGCGAGGTGGATTACTGCGGTGGCCGAGTGCCGGAGCTAGCGGCCCGATTCGCCGGTAAAGAAGCGGTGATGAAAGCGCTGGGGACAGGCGCGCGCGGTGTCGGCTGGCGTGAGATCGAGATTTTGGCGAATGGCCGCGGCAAGCCGCTGGTGCTGCTGCACGGGCGGGCGCTAGCCCGCGCGAACCAGCTCCGCCTCTCAGGGGTGGAGATCAGTTTGACCCATGAGGGAGGCACGGCGGCCGCAATCGCTATTGCCAATGCTGAGGCGCCCTCCCGACTGCTTCCAGGTGAGGAGCGCTCGGCGTGAAGCTCGTCACCAGCGCGCAGATGCGGGACCTAGAAGCGGCCGCCGTCGTAGCAGAAACCAGCCTCGACACCCTGATGGCGAGCGCCGGCCTCGCGGTCGCCCAAGAGGCCTGGATGCAGCTTGGACAAGTGGCCGAGCGGCGGATCGTCGTACTGGTCGGACCGGGAAACAACGGCGGCGACGGCCTGGTCGCAGCGCGGCATTTAGCAGAATGGCAAGCGGCAGTGCACTGCTACGCGCTGGTACCGCGCGACGATGCGCAGTGGCGATCGACGCTGGACGCGGGCCTGCCCTGCACGAGTACCGCCCAAGACGATCAGCACCTGGCAACGCTGGCGCACTGGCTGGCCGAGGCCGAACTAGTCATCGACGCGCTGCTCGGCACGGGCCGCGCGCGGCCAATCGAAGGCCACCTTGCCGCGGTTCTTAAACAGCTCCAAGAAGCGCGCCGGCGTTCCAATCCACCCAAGCTAATCGCGGTCGATCTGCCTACCGGTGTCGATGCGGACAGCGGCACCTCGGATCCGCTCACGGTGGCCGTCGATGAAACAGTGGTCTTTGAATGCGCCAAGGTCGGGCTGTACACGCAGCCCGGCGCGGCGCTGGCCGGCAATGTGGAAGTCGTCCCCATCGGTATCCCCGCCGATGCGCGCAACGCGCTCCCCTACGAGCTCCTCACCCAGCGTCAAGTCAAGGAACTCCTGCCTACACGTCCGCTCGACGCACACAAGGGCAGCTTCGGCCGGGTGTTGGTCGTGGCTGGATCACGGAACTATCCGGGCGCGGCGTTGCTGGCCGCGGCCGCCGCCTACCAGGTAGGGGCAGGGCTCGTGACGCTGGCGACGCCAGCTTCCTTAGTCTCAGGGCTAGTGGCGAGCATACCGGAGGTGACCTACCTGCCACTGCCCGAACAATCGGAAGCGGGCGTGATCGAGATGGACTCACTGCAACACGTGACAGAGGCGCTGCCCGGCTACGACGCGCTTGTAGTCGGCTGCGGCCTTGGCACTGCCCCGGCGACGCGGGCCTTTGTGCGAAACCTGCTTAGCCATCGCTCCTTGGCCAGGCTGCGCGGCGTGATCATCGACGCCGACGCGCTTAATGCCCTAACGGGAACGGAATGGTCGAGAGCGGTAGCGGCGCCATTCGTTGTGACGCCACATCCCGGAGAGATGGCGCGGCTCACCGAGAGCACAACCCAAGCAGTGCAAGGGGAGCGGCTCGCGTGCGCCTTGCGGGAGAGCGCACGCTGGCAAGGCACAGTCGTCCTGAAAGGCGCCAATACGGTCGTCGCCGACGGCCAAGGGCGAGCCCGGATCAGCGAGGTAGCGCTGCCAGGGCTAGCGACGGCCGGCACCGGCGACGTGCTCAGTGGCGCGATCGGAAGCCTGCTGGGCCAAGGACTATCGCCCTTCGACGCGGCCGCCCTCGCCGTCTATCTCCACGCCGATGCGGGAGAGCGTGCCGTCAAGGATCGCGGATCTGCCGGCACGACGGCCAGCGACGTCTTGGCGCGCCTAGCCCTAGCGGGCCGCGCGCTCGCAGGCGAGGAACCGGCGGCAATGGGCAGTCGCGCCTTGGGCGGACTGCCGGGCCTCGCGGCCAAATCCCTAGCTCAATAAGGGAATATCCTCAGACACGCGCAGATCTCGCCTGCCTGATCCACCTGGTCCGAAGACCGTCCGGTATCATGCCCGGTACGGAAGAGGAGTCGCCGCTTGTCGAGTAAGCCCGCCGCTCAAAACGGCTGCCGCATCGTGGTCACGGGTATGGGCGTAACCACGCCGGTCGGCATCGGCGTCGCCGCCACCTGGGAAGCATTGACCAACGGGCGCAGCGGGATCGACACCATCTCCCTATTCAACCCAGAGCGTGTGAAGGTGAAGATCGCTGCCGAGGTGACCGACTTCGATCCCGATCAGTTCATGACGCGAAAGCGGGCGCGCCACCTCGACCGCTACGTCCAGATGGCGATCGCCGCCACGCTGGAAGCGCAAGAGGATGCGGGACTCGTCATCGACGACAGTAACGCGCATCGCGTAGGCGTAATGATCGGGACTGGCATCGGCGGCATCGCAACCATCGAGAACGGAATCCACGATCTGGTCCAGAAGGGGCCGAACAAGCTCAACCCCTTCATCGTGCCCATGATGCTACCCAACATGGGAAGCGGCCAAGTCAGCATCACGCTGGGTGCGCAAGGTCCCAATATCGCCAGCACCACCGCCTGCTCCAGTGGATCCGACGCCATCGGGATAGCCATGGCAGTGCTCCAACGCGGCGAGGCCGACGTGATCTTCGCTGGCGGCGCCGAAGCTCCCATCTGTGAGCTGGGCGTGGGCGGATTCCTCGCAGCGCGGGCCCTCTCGACGCGCAACGATGAGCCACAGAAAGCCTCACGCCCATTCGACCGCGACCGCGACGGCTTCGTGATGGGTGAGGGGGCAGGTACCTTGGTGTTGGAGACCGCAGAGCACGCCCAGCAGCGGGGAGGAAGGGTGCTGGCGGAACTCAGCGGCTACGCCAGCGTAGGTGACGCCTACCACGTGACCCAGCCCACTCCCGGAGGCAAGGGCGCAATACAAGCGATGCGGTCCGCAATCGCGCGCGCAGGAGTGATGCCAGCAGACGTGGACTACCTCAACGCGCACGGCACCTCAACCCCTTTGAACGACAAGACCGAAACGCTTGCCATCAAGCAGGTCTTTGGCGAGGGCGCCTACGATCTCCCAATCTCCTCCACTAAATCGATGATCGGACACCTCATGGGCGCGAGTGGGGCGGTGGAAGCGGTCGCCTGCGTCAAGAGCATCACTGAGGGCATCATCCACCCCACCAGCAACCTGGAGATACCGGATCCAGAGTGCGACCTCGACTACGTGCCAGGCCAATCCCGTGCCATCGCGGTGCGCGTCGCACTCAGTAATTCGATGGGATTCGGCGGGCATAACGCCTGCTTGGTCTTCAAGCGCTGGGAGCCCTAACCCCAGATGGTTCGCACCCGCAGGGACAGTTTTCGGGGACGCGTTTGGAACATCCCAGAACCGCGCGATCTCGAACCGATCCCCGGAACACCATACCCAGCTTTCGTGACCAAGCTGCTGCGCCAGCGGGGTGTGAAGGACCAGCACGCCGCAGCAGTCTTCCTCTTCGACGAGCCGGTCCCGGCACCAAACCCCACCCTCCTCGGCGGCTTCACGGCGGCCCTCGACCGGATCGAATCCGCGATCCGCCGCGACGAAGCGATGGCAGTCTATGGCGACTTCGATGTAGATGGGGTGACAGCCACCGTCATCCTAACGGAGGTGATCCGGGACTTGGGCGGCCGAGCCATTCCCTACATCCCCGACCGCTTTCAGGAAGGCTACGGCGTCCATGACGCCGCCCTCGATCAACTCTACCGCGACGACGTCAACCTCGTGATCACCGCCGACTGCGGTCTCTCCTCGCAGGGAGAAGTCGCGGCCGCTAAGGCACGAGGACAAGAAGTGGTTATCTTTGACCATCACTCGATCCCAAAGGCCTTGCCGGAGGCAGCGGCGATCGTGCACCCGGAGCACGGCAATGCCGGTTACCCCAACACCAGACTATCGACAGGAGGACTGGCCTACCGATTCGCACCGGCTTTGATGGAGCGCTTCGGGCGCCCGCCGGAGCCAACGCGCTGGCTCGACCTAGCGACGCTCAGCACCATCGCGGACGTGATGCCGCTGACGGGCGAGAATCGCTGCATCGTGCGGGACGGTCTGCGCGCGATTGCGCGCACCAGCCGGCCCGGGCTGCAGGCGCTGCTGCAGGTCGCAGGCTACGCAGGCAAGGAGATCGACGTGGAGGCCGTCTCATTTGGCTTGGCGCCGCGGATCAACGCCGCGGGACGGCTGACCCATGCAATGCGCGCCTTCGATCTTCTGATCGAAACCAACGACGAGCGCGCCGGCGCCCTCGCCAAAGAACTCGACGACCTCAACCAGGAACGGCAGCGACTAACGGCCAAGGCGATGGAGCGCGCCCGTGCGCACCTCGCCGAGGAAGCCCCGGCGGCGCCGATCACGTTCATCGGCGATCCGGAGATCCCGCAGGGCATCGTTGGACTGGTCGCAGGCCGCCTGGCAGAAGAGTACTACCGTCCAGCGGTGGTATACGAGGAGAAGCCGGATGAGTGCCGGGGCTCGTGCCGCTCGATCCCGGAGTTCCACATCACGGAGGCGCTCAAAAGCTGCGGCGAACTCTTCGAGCGATACGGCGGGCACCGGGCCGCAGCGGGCTTCACGGCCCGCCCTGAAGCCATGCCACAGATCCGGGAACGGCTCACGGCCGAAGCAGCGAAGAAGCTGCAGGGGGTGCGACTGGAGCCCCGCATTGAGGTCGATGGGCAGGTGCCACTATCGGCACTGCAGGGTTCGCAGGTGGCCTGGCTGTCGCGGCTAGGACCCTTCGGCGAGGACAACCCCGCTCCCGCCTTCGTAAGCAAAAACGTCCTCATCGCGGCCGCGCGCCGCGTAGGTCGCGGGGACGAGCACCTTCGGCTCACGCTGCGCGACGGCCCGACCAACTGGGGCGCAATTGGATTCCGCTTGGGCGAGTGTCCAGTCCAAACGGGTGATCGAGTGGACCTGATCTGGTCCTTGCGGTCGGCTAATGGCGCGGGGGAAAGACGCGTCGAACTCGAAGTGCGAGATCTCGCACCGGCGTACGCCTGAGACGCACGCGCAGCGCGGCCCACGACCGCGCGAATTTTCGGTAGACTGCGTCGCCGCACCGCGAGAACGGCGTGAGACGTGAAGGAGACCGAGACTGATGGTGGTGCCCGCGCAGATCCGGAATTTGGTACTGATGGCACATGGCGGGGCGGGCAAGACCTCCCTGGTGGAATCACTGGCCTTCGTAGCAGGCGCCATTGACCGGCATGGGCGCGTGGAGGACGGCAACACCGTCGCCGACTTCGATCCTGACGAACAAAAACGTGGCATGAGCGTCAAGCTCGCCATCGTCTCGTTCGAGCACCAGCAGGCGCAGATCAACTTAATCGACACGCCCGGCTATGCGGACTTCGTCGGCGAGGTTATCGCGGGCGCCAGCGCTGCGGACGTGGCACTCATCACCGTCGACGCGACAAGCGGCGTGCAAGTGGGAACCGAGACCGCCTGGGGGATCGCCGAGCAGCGAGCGATGCCGCGGCTCCTCGCGGTGAGCCGGATGGATCGCGAGAACAGCAGCTGGGAATCGGCGGTCAGCGAAATTCGAAAGACCCTCGGCCCTCAGTGCACACCGCTCCAACTCCCAATCGGTGAAGCGCAGAACTTCAAGGGCGTGATCGATGTCCTGTGCGACGAGGCTTACCTGGGCGACGCGGACAAGGGGACGGCGGTACCCGACGAATATACCGAGGCGTTAGCCGCCGCGCGCGAGGCCTTGATCGAGCGGATCGCCGAAGCCGACGACGACCTCACGCTCAAATACTTGGAAGGCGAGCCACTCACGGACGCCGAGATCAACAGCGGGCTCAAAACGGCGATCGCCGCCGGCACGCTCGTACCGATCTTAGCCTCCGCTGCGATCAGCAATATCGGCACCCACAGTCTCTTGCGCCTGATCCACGACCATGTGCCCTCGCCAGCAGACATCACACCTGCCATTGGTGAGCGCGACGGGGCGCAAGTCGAACTGGCGCCAGACCCAGGCGCGAGTCCAGCCGCACTGATCTTCAAGACTAACGCCGACGAATTCGTCGGGCGCTTGACCTACTTCCGGGTGTTCACGGGGACGATCAAAGCGGACGCACCTCTCTGGAACGCACAGCAAGAGGAAAGCGAGCGGCCCAGCAATCTCGCGCGCGTCCTGGGCAAGGATCGGCACAATATAGCGGAGCTCACCGCGGGCGAGATCGGATCGGTGACCAAGCTCAATCTGTCCAGCACATTCGAAACTCTGTGTGACAAGGCAGCGCCTTTACAACTAGCAGCGCCCTCGCTCCCGGCGCCGGTCTTCTCGGCCGCGATCGATCCGAAATCAAAGGCGGATGTCGACAAGCTGGGACCGAGCCTCCAACGACTGATCGAGGAAGATCCCACCCTGCACATCGAACGTGACGCCGACACTGGCCAGACCATCCTCAGCGGCTTGGGTGAATCGCATGTAGAACTCGCGGCGGACAAGCTACGCGGCAAGTTCAAGGTAGATGTCGTAGTGAAGGATCGCCGCATCCCTTACCTGGAGACGATCACAAACAAAGCGGAGGCAGAGTACCTGCACAAGAAGCAGACCGGCGGGCACGGCCAGTATGCCCGGGTAGCGCTGCGTGTCGAGCCGCTGGGACGAGGAGAAGGGTTCGAATTCAACGGCAAGATCGTCGGCGGCGCTGTGCCGCGCAACTACATCCCTGCCGTCGAGAAAGGCGTGGTTGAGGCTCTGTCAACCGGCGTAGTGGCGCGCTATCCATTGACCGACATTAAGGTGACGCTCTATGACGGCAAGCACCATGATGTCGACTCCAGCGACATGGCCTTTAAACTGGCTGGCAGCCAAGCGCTCAAAGAAGCATCGCAGAAAGCCCGTCCGATCCTGCTCGAACCGATCCTCGGCATCCGCATCGCAGTGCCGGACACGGCCACAGGTGACGTGATGAGCGACCTAAATGGCCGGCGAGCCCGTGTCCTGGGCATGGAGCCAGCAAGCGAAGGTCACACGACTATCGTCGCCGAGGGGCCGATGGCGGAGTTCCGCCGCTATGCCACCGAGCTACGCTCCATTACCGGCGGCCGCGGCACTTTCAGCTCAAATTTCGAGCGCTACGATCCGGTTCCCGATCACGTGAGCAAGAAGGTCGTGGCCGCCGCCGAAGAAGAATCAGCCAGCCTTCACTAGAATTCCTTGCGCCATTCGCCCTGGGGCCGGAAAGTGGCAGCGATCGGAAGCACTTCCTCCGCCACGCGGTACAACTGCTCTTTGAGTTCATCCACACTGCGCGACGGACAGTCAAGATGAAGCACCATCAGACAGTAGCCGTGCTCCGCAAAGCGCTCCAGGTCGGAGAGGATCTGTTCCGGCGTGCCGCCACAGATCGGGCGCGGAACCTTGCGGGAATGGGGGTCACCGACATCGGTGACCCGTGCGGAAACGCTGCCAAGCAGCGCGAACTGTGAGAGGTCGCGGCCATTGCGGTCGGCTTCACGGCGGATGATCTCTAATAGCGAGTCTTTATCCTCGGGCTGGGCCTTGGGCGAAGGGAACATGGGATAGAGGCCGTCGCAGCTCCGAGCCGCCACGCGTGCGCCGAGCGGAGTCGTGCCGCCGTAGATGATGGGCGGATGGGGGCGCTGCAGCGGCTTGGGATCCATCGAGAGATTTTTGAAGCGATAATGCTTGCCTTGGAAAGAGACTAGCTCGCCCTCGGGGTCCCAGGCGCGCTTGTAGATCTCGATACACTCTTCGGTCATTGAAACCCGATCCTCAAAGCGCAATCCCAGTCCTTCGAACTCCTCGCGGCACCAACCCGCACCTACGCCCATGATCAGGCGTCCGTTGGAGAGATGGTCGATCGTGGAAAACTGCCGCGCGTCATGCATGGGCGGGCGATAGGGCGCGATGAGGACCGAGGGGGCCATCTTGATACGCGTAGTCGTAGCCGCGACGGCACCCATCACGGCGGCGCCGTCCAACATCACCGGCCGAGCCGGATAGTGCCGCTTGCCCGTGTCGGGGTTGGCATAGGTGATCGGGACAGACTGCGGTGGCATGGCGACGTGATCCGAGAACCAAAGCGAGTGGAAGCCGTTCTCCTCACCGATACGCGCGATCTCCAACGGCTCCATCTCCGTAGCCGGAATAGGCTGGAGCCACCAATCGTCGTCGTCGCGAATACCAAGACCGTGGGTATCCATGAAATAGCCGATCTGCATCGCCTGCCTCCCTTTCGATGCCGGGCGTCCCAACAGGCACCCGTTGGAACGTGCTAACGGCTGAGCACGGCTTGTACAACCTGCATTCGATCGCTCTGCAAAGCGATGCGCACGTTGCGGGCCATCACCTTAAACGCTTCCGCTGGAATGGCGCAGTTGCGGGCCGGGACGTTGTTGTCCGCTCCATGCCGGGGCGGCCGTTGCGCCGCGATCCACGCGTGCGCGTTGGCGGTATCGTCGTTCCAGATGAGAGTTCGGAGTCCCGCATCCGTGAGCTGATCACGCATCTGCGGTGCACTGACCAAGTGACTAATAGTGGCATCGTCCGCCCAGGGGACCGGAAAGTCGGGGATGCCGGCTGGCCCCGCGACGATCTCGTAGCAGGCGTAGCATCCACCTGGCTTGAGGACGCGCTGCAGCTGCGCGTAGATACTGGCTTTATCCGGAATGTTCATGAGGGCGTGCTGGCTCCAAACTAGATCGAAACTCGCGTCCGCAAACGGCATAGCGAGCGCCTCCCCCTGTACGAAGCGGACATGATCTGAAAGCCCTGTCCGCACCGTCAGCATCTCCGCAACGCGGCAGAACTCCCCAACGAGGTCAATCCCCGTCACGCGGCAGCCGAAGGCGTGAGCAAGAGCGCGAGCGGGTCCGCCAATGCCGCTGCCAATATCCAACACGTGCATCTCCGCGCCGACCTCCGCCAGCGCCGCGAGCTCTTGCGTGGCAGTCACACCGCGCAGGTGGAACTGGTCGAACGGCTCAAGATCCTCCGGCCTGAGTCCTTCGATGGTCTTGCCAGACTCCCGCAGGCTCGCGAGTACCCGCTCACCGAGACTGCCGGTGGTGTAGTGACGGCTGATGGCAGTCCGATTGCTCGTCACGAGTCGCTTTTCAGCGCGCAACGACGCGCAGCCAGCGGCGCTTGCCGATCTTGAGGACATCGCCAGGCGAGAGGCGCACCTGGAGCGAATCGAATGGCTGGCCGTCGCATTGGACCCCGCCTTGCCGCACGAGACGCTTTACCTCGGCCTTGCTCTTGACAACGCCGGCAGTTGTGAGAAGGACCGCCAGATCCACTTCGGCATTGGTGCCGTCGAAGCGAAGCGCCATTTCCTGCATTCCCGCAGGCGCTTCCCGCTTGGAGAATACGCGCTTGAACTGCGCTGCGGCAGCGTCGGCCACCGCAGGACCATGCCACTCGCTCACGATGGCATAGGCAAGGCGCCGCTTCGCTTCCATCGGATGCAGGTCTCCTGTCGCCAAGTTTCGCTCAAGCGCAGCGACCACGTCCGCAGGCAGGTTCGTACCCAGCGTGAAGAATTGCATGAGGGCCGCATCCGGGATGGACATCGCTTTGCCATACTGCTCGTCCGGAGGCTCGTCGATACCGATGTGGTTGCTCTGGCTCTTCGACATGCGCGCCTTACCGTCAAGGCCGACAAGGATCGGGAACGTGATGGCGACCTGAGGCGGCTGGCCATGGGCGCGCTGCAGAATCCGGCCTGCAATCAGGTTGAAGGTCTGGTCCGTCCCACCGATCTGCACATCGGCACGGAGAGCCACGGCATCGTAGCCTTGCATCAGTCCGTACATGAACTCATGTACATAGACCGGGGCGCCTCGCTCGAGTCGCTGGGCGAAGGTATCGCGCTCCATGAACTGGGCGACCGTAAAGTGACTCGCCAAACGGATGACTTCGGCGAAGTCGAGCTTACCGAGCCACTCGCTGTTGCGGCGCACCTCGGTGCGTTTAGGATCTAATACCTTGAATGCCTGTCCCTGATAACCGCGGGCGTTCTCCTTAAGCTGCTCCATGGTCGACATCGGGCGAAGCGCATCCTTGTCGGAGGGATCACCCACAAGGCCCGTGAAATCGCCGATTAGGAGAATCGCCTGATGTCCTAATTCCCCAAAAGTGCGCAGCTTGCGCAGCCCCACAACATGGCCTAAATGCAGATCCGGAGCGGTGGGGTCAACGCCCAAGTAGACCCGCAAGGGCCGTCCTTCGCGGATCGATACGGCCAGCCGCTCACGTAATTCGCGCTCCATGGTGACGCGCGTCTCCGCGTCGCCAAAGGCGGTGCCGCGCATGATCAGTGCGTGCTGACGCTCGACTTCCTCCTGGAGCACCGGGCTGTCTCCGCTGCTCATGTGCACAAGACCTCACGGGCGGCGGCTGAGTCGCGCTTCATCTGCACGACCAACGCATCGACGCTGCCAAACTTCTGCTCACCACGCAGGCGCGCAACGAATTCGACGCGCATATCTCGCTTGTAGAGGTCACCGTCGAAGTCGAAGACGTGGCACTCGATCGATAAGGCCGCGTCATCGTCGAAGGTCGGCCGAACACCGATATTGGTGACCGAAGGCAGGGGAGTTCCAGCCACGTGGGCAACGGTCGCGTAAACGCCGACCGCAGGCAAAGCGCGGTCCGCACCGACAGCGATGTTGGCGGTGGGAAATCCGATCGTGCGGCCACGCTTGACGCCCTGAACGACGGGGCCGTGGAGAGAAAAGCGGCGGCCGAGCAATGCGTTCACCTGGTCGATCGCACCGGCGCTGAGCGCCCGGCGGATGTCGGTAGAGGAGATCTTGGCCTCGGCGTCCTCTAGTAACTCGATTACTTCAACTGTGAAGCGGAGTTCCTGGCCGAGAGCGTTCAGCGCCTCCGGATCGCCACCGCGACAGCGACCGAGAGCGAAGTCGGGTCCTATCATTAAATGCTTCATCTGCAGGTGCTCGACGAGCAACCCGACGAAGTCAGCAGCATCCGTCTGCGCGAGTTCGGAGGTAAACGTGACCGGGACGACGCAAGGAAGGCCGAGACCGTGCAGTAGGTCGAGACGGTCCTCCAAGCTCGTGATGTAGGGAATCTGGACAGCGGGAGTAATCACCTGCCGAGGGTGAGGATGGAGCGTGACGACGCCAGGAGTGAGCGCAGCTTGCCTTGCGCTCTCGATTAGGCGCGTCATAAGCGCCTGATGGCCGCGGTGGACGCCGTCGAAGATGCCAAGCGTGAGGGCAGTAGGCCGGCCGGCCGCAGCGCGCTGTAACTCTTCACGCGCCAACGCGGTACTCAAGAATGATTCCCTTCGCGTGGTTGCCGCCGCGAGCGTTACCGTACCACGCGCGCAGCTTCGGGTCGGAGGTAGGGCTTACGCTCCCGGGTCAGCAGCCGACGGCGGCTCCGCCAACGAGACGGACATCTGCTGGCTGGAGATGGGCCGCAACTCGACCAATATATCCCCGTAGCTCTCGTCTTGCTGCATCTCGATCGTGCGCGATTTATAAAGCTCCAAGATAGCGAGGAAAGTAACAATAACTTCAATGCGGGTCTCCGCATCCGCAATCCAGCGCCGGAACGATAGCTGCGTACCTGGCCGCAGACGGGCTCGCAGATCCAAGACGCGCTGCGCAACAGTGATAGGTTCGCGCTGCAGCTCAACTTCGTGCTTGGGCTTCCGCGCCTCCGCGCGGGCCAGTGCCTCGTGAACCAAGCGAGAGAGCAGATCCAGCGTGAGGCTGTCGGGCAGGCTCTGGGGAGCACGGCTCTTGGTGGCCGCCACGGAGCGCGTCGGGAAGGCGCGTAGGCCGCTGGAGTCGATGGTGCGAAGGACGCTGACGGCTTCGCGATAGCGCTGGTATTCCTCCAGCATCTGAACCAGATCGCGGCCGATATCCTCTTTCTCTTCGTCTGCTTCAATAGCCTCGCCGGGGAGCAGTGCCCGTGACTTAAGCACCATGAGTCGAGCGCCGATGACGATGAAGTCGGCGAGGGACTCCACCTTGTCGGTACCGCGCCCCCCCCCAAACGCCTCCACGCTGGCGAGGTATTGGTCAGTAACCTGGAGGAGAGAAACTTCCGAAATATCGAGCTGGTTCTCCTCAATCAACTGGAGCAGGAGTTCCAGCGGCCCCTCAAAACCGGTGATGCGTAGCTCAACCATCTCGCAGCAGCGTACAACGCCAACCCGCCCCAGCTGCAGGGCATACTTGTAGTGATGTTGCCGGAGAGCAGTCCCTTACAGCGCGGTATTAGACGGCCGAAGGATCGCGGGGCGAAGCGAGGGCTGGGGCGCCAAGCGCCGGTTGAGAGCCTCCGATACCGGCGCGAGGCTGCGGACCATCGCGTCGAAATTCTCAAAGGTGAGCGACTGCGCCCCATCTGAGAGGGCATGGTCCGGGCGGGGATGCACCTCAACCATCAGTCCATCCGCGCCCACGGCGACTGCAGCGCGCGCCATCGGTTGCACCAACTTCCAACGACCAGTGCCATGACTAGGATCACAGATAATGGGAAGGTGGCTGAGATCCTTGACCAACGCAATTGCGGCTAGATCAAGCGTGTTACGCGTCGCGGTCTCGAAGGTGCGGATGCCCCGCTCACAGAGGATCACCTCGTGGTTGCCGCGCGCCATGATGTACTCCGCCGCCAGCAGCCACTCTTCGACGGTGCCGCTCAAGGCGCGCTTGAGCATGACCGGTTTGGAGACGCAACCTACCTCGTCGAGCAGGTTGAAGTTCTGCATATTGCGCGCGCCGATCTGAAGGATGTCTGCGTAGCGCGCGACTAACTCCACATCTTCTACTGCCATCACCTCTGTAATCACGGGCAGACCCGACTCTGCCCTCGCCGTGGCGAGGTGTTTCAAGCCGTCCTCGCCCAATCCTCGAAAGGCGTAGGGCGAGCTGCGAGGCTTAAAGGCGCCGCCGCGCAGCACGTGCGCGCCGGCCTCAGCGACCGCTTTGGCGGTCGTCACCATGTGCTCTTCGCTCTCAATGCTGCAGGGCCCTGCCATGATCACAAAAGAGCCATCGCCGATGCGCACGCCGCCCACCTCAATGATAGTGTCGCTCGGCTTGAACTCCCGACCGGCGAGCTTGTACGGACGGCTAATCGGGACGACCGACTCGACGCCGCTCATCGTCCCGATCGCAGTACGAATCTCGGGATCGACGACCCGGCCGACCGCGCCGATCACGATGCGTTCCGCGCCCTCCGATAGGTGGCCTTCCAGGTTGGCCTCCTTCAGCCGGTCGAGTACGGCCTGCACCTGCGCTTGAGGGACATTGGTTTCCATGACTACAAGCATCATTTATTCCTTCTCGGAACCGGCAGCGTCGCGAGTGTCACTCTGCGCATCATCTTCGCCAGAAACATCAGGCCGCAGGGCCTTGGCTCCACGTAGGTAGACATGCTGCATCTCAGATTGCTCCCGATCGGTGTTTAGATGAACCAGAATACGCAAGCATTGCTCCAGACTGCCGGGAACGTGCATTTCGTGACCGCACATGAGCGCAACGTTGTCCCAGCCAATCTCCCGTGCGGCGACAGCGGGAAATTCCGCGTCCAGATCCGCGGTGGTCGTGAACCAAGCGGAAGCCACATCTACCGAGGCGATGTCGTTGCGCGCGATGAGCGCCTCAAGCAATTCCCGCGCTGCGGCCACGATCGCCTCGCGCGTATTGTGCTCCACTGTAGTAGCGCCCCGTATCCCGCAGAGGCGGAAGGGGCGTGCGTCGCCCATGCAAAGTTCCTCGGATAGAAGCTAGCTGGTCGTGCGGGCTGGCCGCTCAGGCGGGCCCGAAGCCGCCGGCCACCGCATCGACGCGATACGCAGGGTAAGACCGTAAGCGTCGTACGCAAGGCCTCATCGCAACTCCTCGTCGATCCGGCGACCGGTGACCACCTCTACGAACTCCTGCAGCTTAGTCGGCCGCTGCGCCTTGTCTGCCGTTGCAATCACATCGATCAGGGCGCTGCCGACGACGGCAGCCTCACATAATCCACCGATAGTTTCAAGCTGCTCACGACTCGATACGCCAAAACCCACGGCGATCGGCAGCTGTACGCCGGCGCGAACGCGAGCAACGCAGTCGACCAAGTCGGAGGGAAGCTGGGAGCGGGCGCCGGTGACGCCGGTGACACTGACCAGATAGACGAAGCCGGAGGCACGCTGGGCGACGGCGCGGATGCGGGCCTCCGTACTGGTGGGAGCGAGGAGATAGATCAAGTGAAGCCCAGATTGGGTAAGAGCTGCGCGGAAAGGATCGGACTCCTCGGGGGGCAGATCGACGATCAGTAACCCATCGGCGCCAGCGTCCGCAGCATCGCGGGCCAGCGCGGGCAGACCGGCCCCGTCGGCGTAGGCAAGGAATGGATTGATATAGCCCATTAGCGTGATGGGAATCTCGACCCCGGCCTGACGCAGCTGCGCGACAGTCTCAACCGCAAAGGCGAGAGAGGCGCCGCCCTGTAGTGCGGCCATGTTCGCCCGCTGAATTGTCGAACCGTCAGCCAGCGGGTCACTAAACGGCACCCCGAGCTCGAGCGCACCAGCGCCACCGCGCACGAGCGCCTGTACGAGGGCGATGGTCTCGTCACGGCTCGGATAGCCTGCAGTGAGAAACGGCATGAAGAGAGGGCGACCTTCAGCGCGGGCGGCGGCGAAGGCCTCCGCGTAGCGAGACGACAGTACGTGAACACTCATCCAACACCCCGATCGAAGATCAGCGCCACGAAGCTAATCGCGTTGAAAAGTCCATGCGCCAGGATGGCGCCATTGAGCGAGCGCGACCGCCAGTAGATCAGCGCAAACACGATCCCCACGACTCCGAAGGGGATCAAGCTACCCGGGTCGAAGTGGACGGCCGAGAAGAGCGCAGAGCTGGCCAGCACCCCGGCGACGACGCCGAAGCGCCGGCCCAGCCCTGCAAAGAGAAAGCCTCGGTAGAAGATCTCTTCGGCGATGGGCGCCACAAGCACCACCAAGATGCCCGTGAGAACCACGAGGCTAACCGAAGCGTAGATCTCGTCGTTGTCGATGCTGGAGACGGGTTCGAGATCTTCAACGCCTGCAACCTCCACGATCCCGACGTAAACCCAAACCACAGCCATCGCGCCGACCAAGCCCAAGATCCCCCAACCGAGATCACGGGCGGCAGGACGGCGGAGTCCGAGGCGCGAGAGCGCGCGCCGCCCGCCGCCGAGGAGGAGGATCGGCAAGGCAACGAGCGCCAGGAGATCGACGACGAGCGTAGTGAGGAAGCTGGCCCAGAGCTTCTCCTGGTCGGAAGCATTCGGCTCGACTGCCTCCAAAGCGCCGACAGCTGCGATGGTCAGAAGGAAGATAATCGCTAGCGCGACCACCAACCCCGTCCAGACGGTGCGGCCGCCGAAGCCAGCCCCGAACCAGCCCTCAGCAGGACCCGGAGTAGCCTGCGCGGGATCGGCGTGACGGTAGAGATCGGGCGGTGGGAGCGTAGCGTCGGGGGGCGTGTCCTGCGACGGCCTCACGATGGCAGCCTCGCAGTCAAGGATCAGGAAAGCCGCGCCGCGCCGAGGTCGACGCCGCGATGCGCGAGCGCCTCCTGCACGATGCTCATATCTTTGTCGCCACGCCCACTCAAGCAGAGCGCTATGAGCGTGCCCGCATCGAGTGACGGCACCAGCTTGGCAAGATAGGCCAAGGCATGGCTGGGCTCCAGCGCCGGCACAATCCCCTCTGTACGACTCAACAGCTGAAAGCCGTCGAGCGCCCCGTCGTCTGTGACGGCGACGTACTCGGCGCGCTCACTCAATTTGAGCCAAGCGTGCTCGGGACCAACGCCCGGGTAGTCGAGACCTGCGGAGATACTATGTGCCTCCTCGATCTGGCCGTCGGAATCCTGGAGCAGATAGGAGCGCGTGCCGTGAAGCACGCCCGGCCGACCGAGCGTAAGGGTAGCTGCGTTTCGACCATCAAGGCCTTCGCCCGCCGCTTCGACACCGATCAGGCGCACATCGTCATCGACGAAGGGATGAAACATGCCAATCGCGTTGCTGCCACCGCCCACACAGGCGATCACGATATCGGGGAGGCGGCCGGTAGCGGCCTGCAGCTGCTCTCTTGTTTCGCGACCGATGACGGTCTGCAGATCTCGCACGAGCGTGGGGTAGGGATGGGGACCAATAGCGCTCCCCAAGAGGTAGTAAGTGTCGCGAACGTTGGTAACCCAGTCGCGGATCGCCTCGTTGATCGCATCCTTGAGTGTGCGGGATCCAGACTCAACTGCGCGCACCTCGGCGCCAAGGAGTCGCATGCGGAAGACGTTCAGCGCCTGGCGACGTACGTCCTCCACGCCCATATAAACGATGCAGTGTAGGCCGAAGCGGGCGCAAGCGGTCGCGGTCGCGACGCCATGCTGACCGGCACCGGTCTCAGCAATGATGCGTCGCTTGCCCATGCGCTTGGCGAGCAGGACTTGCCCCATCGCATTATTGATCTTGTGGGCGCCAGTGTGCGCCAGATCTTCACGCTTGAGATAGATCTGCGCGCCACCTAATTCCTCACTGAGGCGGGGAGCGTGAGTGAGGGGGGTGGGACGGCCAACATATGTCTTAAGGATGGCGCTGAGTTCGCGTTGGTAGGCGGTGTCACTTTGGACGGCGACCCAGGCCTCTTCGAGTTCGGCCAGAGCCGGCATCAGTACTTCGGGCACGAACTGACCGCCGAAATCCCCGAAGCGGCCGGGGAGCGCGCCCAGGGTCACGACGTCCCTCGCATCGTCGCCGGCGCTTGCGCGGCGGCCTTGATGAAGGCGGCGATCTTTGCTGGATCCTTACGACCATCACGCTCGACGCCGGAGGAGACATCGACAGCCCATGGGCGGACTTGCGCGACTGCCATCGCAACGCTCTCAGGCCGAAGACCGCCAGCGAGCATAAGCGGACGCTGCGCAGCAACGGCTGTGGCGATGCTCCAGTCGAAAGAGCGGCCGGAGCCGCCTCGGCGGGTGGCGTCCTGTGTATCGAGCAGCGTGATGGTAGGCGGCTGACGCCGGGCCTCCGCCAAGAGACGCTCGGAACTGTCCTCCGGCCCGACATGCAAGACACGCAGAACCGGCCGGTTGAGACGACCGACCAGCGCCGGATGCTCACCGCCGCTGAGCTGTACGAGGTCGAGATCGGCGCCGACAGCGATGTGATTGATTACTTCGGGCGCTTGACCGGCGAAGACGCCCACGAGCAGAGGCCGACCCGCCGCCTTCCGCGCCGCAGTCACCGAGGAAGCCTCAGCATTGAGGATGGGAATGCGAGGCCCCAGGCGAGCGCGGATCGCCCGAGCCTGCTCCACTGAAGCCCGCCGGGGACTCTCGGCGAAGACGACCCCAACCAAGTCGGCCCCATTTGCGACGGCAACGTCGACATGGACGATCTCGCGCAGCCCGCAGATCTTGACGAGTGGTGGCTCACACACCAAAAAGCTCGCGAATCTTCGCGCGGGGATCGGGAGTAGTGGAGAGCGCTTCGCCCACCAATATGCCTTGGACTTCGCAGCCGCGCATCCGCATGACATCTGCAGCGCTGCGCACGCCACTCGCGGCGACGAGCAGGACGTCGTCTGGGATGAGCGGCCGGAGACGCTCGGTAGTGCGGAGGTCCTCCTGAAAGGTATGGAGGTCGCGATTATTAATCCCTAAAAGGATGGCGCCTGCTTGCAACGCGCTCACCGCCTCCGCTTCGTCGGTGACCTCCACAAAGGCCGTCATACCAAGCTCGGCTCCAACCCCGATCAGCTCGCGCAGCTGCTCCGTGTCGAGCGTTTTAGCGATCAAAAGATAGGCGTCGGCGCCAAGCGCACGCGCCTCAACGACCTGATAGGGGTCAACATGGAAATCTTTACGTAGCAACGGCGGCGCGGCAGACCCACCGGCTCGTTCATCGGCGTGCAGCGCCTCGGCGATGTTCGATAGATCAGCGTTGCTCGCGAAGAAGTAACGGGAAGTGAGGACCGAGATGGCGACGGCGCCGGCATCGCGATAGAGGCGGGCCGCAGCACTCGCGTCGAGGTCGGGGGCGAACTCACCCTTGCTAGGGGAGCCACGCTTTACCTCAGCGATAAGCCCGCCGCACAAACCAGTGAGCGCGGCGCGAAAGTCGCGGGGGGCGAGGCGCTGCTCGGCAGCCCGTTCCAACTCGGCGAGCGGATGCGCCGCCTTGCGCGCCGGCAGCTCGCTCGTCAGCGCACGCACGATACGCCGTAACGCCGAATCGGCGGCGGTACGGGAACTCTCCGGCGCAGCCCGGTCAGTCATCGGTATCCGCACGAGTCGCTTCCACGAAGCGCTCAAGCTTCCGTAAGGCGCGGCCATCATCAATGCATTCGACGGCCCGGCTGATGCCCTCGGCGAATGTCGGCACCTCGTCGGCAGCAAGAAGGGCAGCAGCCGCGTTGAGCGCGACAAAGCCGTGCAGCGGTCCTCCATGGCCGCTTAGGACACTGTGCATGGCACCGGCGTTAGTAGCCGCGTCTCCACCTCGTACGGAATCCAGAGGTACCTCGCGGATGTGAAAGTCGGACGGCTGGACGCGGTACGTGCGGATGTGACCGGCCTGTAGCTCCCAGACTTTGGTAGGACCGCTCGGGCTTACTTCGTCGAGGCCTTCCAAGCCGTGGACAACTAGTGCGTGTGCCGCACCGAGACGCTTAAGGGCCGCCGCGATCTTGTCGCCGACCGCAGGCGAGCCAACGCCAATCAGCTGGTGGCGGGCGCCCGCAGGGTTCGTAAGTGGACCCAGTAGATTGAAAACCGTGCGGAAGCCGAGCGCGCGGCGTACGGGCGCGACGTGTCGCATGGCGGGGTGCAAAGTCTGAGCAAACATGAAACCGATCCCGACATCCCGCACCATGGCCGCGACGGCGGTCGGGGAAAGGTCCACACGGGCGCCGAGCGCCTCAAGGACATCAGCGCTGCCACAAGCAGAGGACATGGCGCGGTTGCCGTGCTTCGCCACCGGCACGCCACAGCCAGCCACTACGAAGGCAGCAGCAGTGCTGACGTTGAAGGTGCCCTTGGCATCGCCGCCTGTGCCACACGTATCGGCAATGCGCGAGAAACCGTCGCCGAGGTCTACGCGCAGTGAGCGGGCGCGCATGACTCGGGCGAAGCCTACAAGCTCCTCGACGGTCTCGCCTTTAACTCGCAGGGCAGTGAGAAAGGCAGCTGCCTGAATAGGTGAGGCGCCACCTGCGTCGGAGTCGGCCATGAGCTCCTCCATAGCGGCAGCCGCTTCGGCCTCGCTGAGGTCGCGACCCGCATCGACGATCGCCTCAAGCGCGGCTGTGATCCCCATCTCAAGCGTCTCACTCTCTCGTTCGCTGCGGCTCCCGCAGGTACCGGCCAGCGGCCGATCGTCCGGTTTCACCTGTAATGCTCGCCCACCATCTCGCTTTCCCGCATTGCAAGGAAGTTGCGAAGCAAGTCGTGCCCGACCGCGGTCATGATCGACTCTGGATGAAACTGTACGCCCTCCACCGCGTATCGGACGTGCCGCAGGCCCATCAAAACCTTGCTCTCCGACCATGCCGTGGGAACGATCTCCTCAGGTAGCGTGGCCGGATCGACAGCGAGGCTGTGGTAGCGCGTGGCCTCAAATGGATTCGGCAACCCTGCGTAGATGCCAGCGCCGTCGTGCTCGATCTGACTGGTCTTGCCGTGTTTGATCTCCCCAGCACCGATGATTGCCGCGCCGTAGGCGGCACCGATGCACTGAAAGCCCAGGCAGACGCCAAGGATCGGCACGCGGCCGACGAAGCGCCGGATCAGCTCCACGCTTATACCGGCGTCCTTCGGGGTCTTGGGGCCAGGGGAGATCACGATCTGCGCGGGCGCCAAAGTTTCAACCTCATCCAGCGTAATCTGGTCGTTGCGATGCACAAAAACGTCGGCGCCCAGCTCGCTGAGATACTGGTAGAGGTTGTAGGTGAAGGAATCGTAGTTATCGATCAGCAACACGCCCCGCATTAGCCGTCTCCCTGTTCCCCAAGCTCGCCGAAGACCTCGCCTGCGATGCACAGCGCAGCCCGGCCCGCTGGCCAGCCGGCATACGGCAAAAGCTGGCCGAACACTTCCTCGATCTCATCACGGGTAGCGCCGTGGTTAAGGGCACCTAGGATCTGGTCTCGCAGATCCTCTTCACGCCCAAGCACAGCCACGGAAGCAATCGTGATCAGGCTGCGATCACGACGGGAGAGCTGCGGCCGCGACCAAACTTCACCGTGAACATAGTTGATGGCCAACGAGGCGAAGCGTCCCAGCGCGGCTTGCATCGGAGCGGTCACCGCTTCGTCGCTGGCATCGCTCGCGAAGCCGTGCATGGTGCGCAGAACGTCGAGACCGTCGCGGCGGCGCGGGGCGTCGTCCTTGCGAGCGGCGGGCGCATGAGGTGGCAGGCGCGTTTCACCGTCGAGCGCTTGAAAAAGCGCCTGTACCTCGCGCAAGGCCGCGATGGCGCGAGGGAAGCCAGTGTAGACGGAGAGATGCACGAGCACCTCTTCCACTTCCTCGCGTTTCATGCCGTGGTTGAGCGCACCGCGCGCGTGCACGCGCACCTCCATCGGCTGCCCACCCAGCGTCGTGAGCGCGGCCAACACCACCATGCTGCGATCACGCCGGGACAACTGTGGACGTGCCCAGATTTCACCCATGGCGAAATCGCAGGCGAAACTGCCCATGGCACCCCAGGTGCGCTCCGTGTTCTCAGCGCCCGCCTGCACATCCTCCACTCGGCCTGCGCGCAGCGTGCGCATCACATCCAAGGCGCGCGCGTGACGCGCGGCCTGAGTCGCCGTGCTTTCAACTGTTTGATCCGTCACGATCCGCTCCTCTCAGCCTCTCTAGAGCCCAAGCTGCTCTGGTGCTTCTCACGGCTGCGCGCTTCGGCGACATCCAACGCCTGTACCAGCGCCATCGCCTTGTTGACGGATTCCTGATACTCCGCAGCAGGGTCGCTATCGGAGACGATGCCACCACCCGCCTGCACAGAGGCGACATCATCCTGCATAACGATCGTGCGAATGGTGATCGCAGTCTCCATGTTGCCGCCGAACCCAAAGTAGCCCAAGGCGCCGGCGTAGGGCCCGCGTTGATCCGGCTCGAGCTCAGCGATGATCTCCATCGCCCGGATCTTCGGCGCGCCGGAGACAGTACCAGCGGGGAAAGTGGCCCGGAGCGCGTCGTAGCAGGTCACGCCAGGCCGTACCACACCGTCAACGTGGGAGACCATATGCATCACGTGGCTGTAGCGCTCCACATCCATCATCTGCGTGACCCGCACAGAGCCAGGGATGCTGAGCCGGCCGATGTCGTTACGCCCCAGGTCAAGCAGCATGAGATGCTCGGCGCGTTCCTTCTCGTCAGCAAGTAATTCCGCCTCCAGCTGTCGGTCTGCTGCCGGGGTAGCGCCACGGCGCCGGGTGCCGGCGATGGGATGAGTAGCGACCCTGCCTTCCTCAACGACGACCAAAAGCTCTGGCGAGGTCCCGACGATCTGATGATCGTCCATCTCTAAGTAGTAGGTATAAGGCGAGGGATTGATAGTGCGGAGCGTGCGATACACGTTGAAGGGATGCACGAACGTCGGACGGGAGAAGCGCTGTGAATAGACGCACTGCACAACATCGCCAGCATAAATATACTCAATGATGCGCTCGACGCTGGCCTCATAAGCGGCACGCTCCATGTTGGAAACCACGACGCCCGCGGACTCGGTGCCCAGCCGGTCGACGGGAGGGGAAGGCAGCCCCTGCCCAAGCCGCGCGACTAGGGCGTCGATCTGGGCCTGGGCATGGCCATAGGCAGCCTCAATGTCCCCATCGAGCCGGACGTGTCCAACTACCTTGATGACGTGCTTAAGGTGATCGAAGACAAGCAACGCATCGACGAACTGGAAGAACGCTTCCGGAAGGCCAAGGGCGTCGCGCGCGGCCGACGGCACTCGCGGCTCGAAGTGCCGCACCACCTCGTAGCCAAGGTAGCCTACGGCGCCCCCATGAAAAGGAGGTAAGTTGGGGTTGGGTATCAACTGGAAGCGATCGAGCTTCGCTTCCAGGGTGACGAGGGGATCGGTGGCGGCGGGGCCGCCCTCGGCGCGAAGCACATCGTACGGCTCGGTACCGATGAAGGAGTAGCGGGCAGGACGCTCGCCGCCCTCGATCGACTCGAGCAGGAACGAATAGGCGCCGCGCTTGACCTTGAGAAAGGCGGAGACAGGCGTCTCGAGATCGGCCAAAACCTCTCGGTAGATTGGGACGAGGTTACCCTGCCCGCTGGCGGCGAGCAGTCGAACTTCGTCGAGTGAGGGATAATACATCGGTCGCTCCGCGTACGTTGATCGCCTTAAACAACAAAACCCCGCCCTTGAAGGGGCGGGGAACCCGCGGTGCCACCCTTCTTCCCAGCCCAGCGGCCGGGCGCTTCGCCGGGACGGAGCGCAAGCTCGATCCCGCCGGCTATGATCACGGTGCCGTGCCGGCTGCGCCTACTTGCGTCGTCCGAGGACAATCGTTCGGGCAGCGACTCCCGGGCCCATTCTCCTGGTGCGCAACCACCGGCCTCTCACCTTTCGCCGGCTCTCTGCAGGTCCGCCTGCCTGGGTACTTCTCCCGTTCACAGTCTTTGCGCTTCGCTATTTAGTTATGGATCGACGGTAGGCGCGCGCCGAAGTCACTGTCAACCAAGTGCTCTGTAGCCCAAGCGCCATCACGGGCGTTACACCACGGGGTGGGGGCGATCCGGCCGCTCGTGCTCCCGCTTTAGGATGGCCAGCACCTCATCAATGGCTGCGGCCTCGGCGCCTTCGCGATTGACGACTACATAGTCGAACTCGGCAGCAGCAGCCATCTCTGACTGGGCGTGCGAGAGCCGATGCTGAATATCGTCCTCCGAGACATCGCCGCGAGTGCGCAGACGGCGCTCGAGTGTCGCCAAGTCGGGGACGGTGACAAAGATCAGGAGGGCGCCAGACACACTCCGGCGCAGGCTGCGCGCGCCTTGCAAGTCCGTACGCGCCACGACGGTTTCGCCACGCGCCAGCGCCTGCCGGACGGGCGTCCGCAGGACTCCACTACGGTGGCCGTAGACCTCCGCGTACTCCAAAAACTCCCCAGCCTCGACCAGTGCTTCAAATTTGCTTTCGCTCAGAAAGAGATGATGCACGCCCTCTTCCTCACCGGGGCGGCGGGGCCGGGTCTTGGCAGTGACAACGCCGTGGACGCGATCGTCGCGGGCGAGGAGGCCGCGCAGCAGCGTGTCTTTTCCAGCGCCGGACGGCCCAGAGAGCACGATGAAGAGAGAATGCTCAGCCACTTGCGTCATCGTCGGATAGATCATGCCACGCGGCCGGTCCACTGCTCACGCGGCGGGCGATCGTTCCCGGAGCGATCGCCGCCAAGGCAACGTGACCGCTATCCAAGACGAGCACGGCTTTAGTGCGACGCCCCCCAGTGAGATCGATGATCTGACCCACAGCTTTGCGCTCTTGCACCAATCGCTTTATGGGCGCTGCAGCGGGCGAGGCGATCGCGACGATACGGCCAGCAGCGAGCATGCTGCCGAAACCCACGTGGACCAACTCCGTGCTCACCGCACACTCCAGAATTCAGTGGTTGGACGGAAGAGCTCAGCCAGCAGCGCTGCTCAACCGTTCCAAGTCGGACCAAAAATCAGGATAAGAGACAGCCACGGCGGTGTCGCCGCTGAGTTCGCTTTCGCCGTTTGCGCCGAGGGCGGCGACGGCGAGCGCCATGGCGAGACGGTGATCGCCGTACGAATCGAGGGGAGCGCCGCGCAGACGACCACCACCGACGACATGGAGACCATCCTGACGCTCCTCAACGGTAACGCCCAGCGCCCGAAGACCAGTGGCAGTCGTCGCGATGCGATCGGATTCCTTGACGCGGAGTTCGGCGGCCTCACGGATCTGGGTGGTTCCTTGCGCGTATGCCGCAGCAACGGCAAGGACGGGCAGCTCATCAATGGCGCGGGCGATGAGATCGCCCGCGATCTCGGTGCCGGAGAGCCGTGCGGAGCGGACGCGCAGGTCACCCACCGCCTCTCCCGCGACGTTGCGCCGCGCGCTCACTTCGATATCAGCGCCCATGGCCCAGAGCACATCAAGCGCGCCGGTGCGCGTGGGATTGAGCCCAACGCCCGGCAGGAACAACTCCGAATCAGGGAGAATGCTGGCGGCGACGAGCCAGAAGGCAGCGGCGCTGACATCCCCAGCGACAGCGACATCGACGGGAGTCAGCACACCGGGGGCGAGACGCAGGCGCGGCGGATCGATATCGAGCGAGGCCTCCATTGCCCGCAACATGATTTCGGTGTGGTCGCGGGTCGGCGCGATCTCCTCAAGTTCGCTCGGACCGTCGGCTGCCAAGGCGGCGAGCAGCAGCGCGCTCTTCACCTGCGCGCTCGCGACCTTCAGGCGCCCGCGGAACGGCACGAGCGAGCCGCCTTCGATTACCAGTGGAGCGAAGCGGCCCTCGGCGCGCCCCGCGCAGCGAGCGCCCATCGTGGCGAGCGGTTGGAGCACGCGGTCCATCGGACGGCGGCGGAGGGATGCGTCGCCGTCCAGCTCGGTGCGGCCCTCTAGTCCAGCGGCGACGCCGGCGAGCAGGCGCATCGTCGTGCCACTATTGCCACAGTCGATCGGGCCGGCGGGCGGGCGCAGCGCGTCACGGCCAGAGCTGCGGATGTGCAGGGTCTCATCGCTCTCAAATTCGCAGATGACGCCGAGAGCCCGCATCGCAGCCACCGAAGCGAGCGTGTCGGCACCGCGGGCAAAGCCGGTCACTCGCCCTGTGCCGCGCGCGAGACCGTTCAAAATCACCGCGCGGTGCGAGATCGACTTATCGCCGGGGATACGCACGGTTCCTCGGACTGCAGGTGCGGGCAGAAGCCGTCGGGTCATACTTGAAAGTCAGCGGTCGGTAGAGGCCGTCCGGCCAGCGTTGGTACGTTCCGACGCGCCTCCTAGGCCGCGTAACCGCTCGTACAGACGACCACCAATCAACATCGTGCCGAGACTGCTGGCGATCGTGGGACGCTCGATCGGATCGGACGCTGTGGCGCTACTAGACGGGCCACGGACAAAGTCTGCGCGGTCGCGCTGCGCCGTCTCGAACTCTTCAAGCAGTGCCTCTGGGGAATCTTCCAATAGATCGCGGAAGCGCCGTAGCTCGTCGATGTAGCGGTCGATCCAATCACGCAGATTGTCGCTGTTGGTCGCACAGATCCCGACGGACATCTGGGGGGCGCCGGCGGCAAGGCGGGTTAGATCACGATAGGCAGGCCCTGCGACCCGGGCGAAGTCGTTCCAGCCGGCACTCCGACGCAGCAACGTGAACAGCGCCGTCGACGCCACGAGCGGCAGATGGCTCACGGCGCCGATGAGCTGGTCATGCTCCATGGCGCCGATGAACACTGGCTCCCCACCCAGGCGCTCGACGAGGCCGACAACGACAGACACCGCCGCTTCAGAGGTTGCGTCAGCCGGCACCAGCACGTAGGGACGGCCGCGAAAGAGCGTAGCTTCGGCGTTGCGGATCCCCTGGTCGCTCTTGCCCGCCATGGGATGTCCACCCACGAACGCAACAGAGGGGGGCAGATGCCGTCCAGCCCAGCGCAGCACTTGGCTTTTCGTGGAGGCAGTGTCCGTGACAACAGCGCCTTCGGCCAAGCGCGGCGCGATTGCGTGGAAGACGCCCTCAACGGAGGCGGGCGGCACGGCGACTATCACGAGTTCAGCGCCAGCGACAGCCTCGTCCAGTCCAGTGACCGTGCGATCGACGGCGCCGGCACGTTTCGCCGCCGCCATGACGGAAGGGTCCGCGTCGAAGCCGACTAACTCGGGATTAGAGTTGCCATCTTGCTTGAGTGCAAGGCCGATAGAGCCACCGATCAGGCCGAGACCGATGATACTAATGCGAGTCATACGCACTGCCTGTTCAGGAATGCCCCAACAGGATTAGCGGCTCTCCTGGCGGCAAGTGAAAGCGGCCCGGCAATCCAAGCGAGGATAAAAAGCCCAGAAGAATCGCTGCGCTCGAATCGTAGCATCGCGGTTACGAATACTCACCGGATACCGGTGTGCCACCGGCCGTGCCGTTTTCCCTCGCAGGGACCGCTGATACAGTGTACGTCCCCTTGATAGATGCGATAAATGCTGGATGGGGCAGGGACTTGGGAGAGGCGCCATGTCTCTCACGATGACGCGCCCCCGTCTACTTGTCGCCGTCGCGGCGACGGTCGCGGCCATCGCGGCGGCAGGCACGCTCTCGAATGCGATCGGGCAATCGGAGGCGCTGGATACAGCACTGCCACGCAGCGACGGGCAGCTGTTGGTCAGCGAATTCACCGAGGATGAGAGCACCCTCTTCCTCGTGGACCCCACGCACCCAGCAGTGCGGCAAGAACTCTGGCGCGTGCGGCACGCGCCAGGCTGGGAATTGGTAGGCGCCGTTTCGCCGAGCGGCGACGCTTTCGCGTATCTCGTGCTGCCACCGGGTGCCACGGACCCAGCGCGGGAGATGGTCCTGATCCTGCACACAGAGAACGGGGCGCGCTTCCTCTCCTCCGGCTTCGACATCGGAGGGGGGCTGCTGTGGGACAGGGGCGGGGAATCCTTATTTCTGCGGCGCTCCCGAGGGAATGACCGGCCGGCGCAACGGGTCGTGCAAATCGATGTCAGCACAGGTCTCGAAACGCTGCGCTTCCAAGGCCAGGACTCTCTCGGGGTATATCCCGTTGCGAAGCCGCCGGAGGGGCCGCTGCATATTGCGGTGATCAGTCCCAGCGGCAGCGTGCTGATGGCGATCAACGACAACGGCCGGGTGCAGCGGACTCTCAAATTATCCGGCAGCGCTACGCGCGACTGGGCGCTCTCTCCGGACGGGTCACAGCTCGCGTTCACCGAGCAGCGCGGATTGCAGCTCAACGTACGGGTCGTTTCACTGGCCAGCTCCCAACCCACGCTGGCCGCCGCCGCGTACCTCAACGACGGATTGGGGGACACGCAAGCGAGTGGGGGATCAGCAGCGCCAGCTTGGCATCCCGACGGCTCGCTCAGCGTGGGGACGTTCCAACGCGCCGCGAGTGGCGTGATTCACGTGGCCGCAGCGCACGCCTCCACTCTCAGCGGGCAGCCTGGCAACGGTTTCGTTCTGCCTTTGGCCTGGTCCGAGGACGGCTCCCACCTGGCGCTGCGGACTTTCAGTGGAAGCGGGCCGGGCGCGGTAGGCGAGGAGAAAGCAGCGGTGATGGGACCAGACGGGGGTGTCCATTCGATCGAAGGGCGGTTCGTGAGCGTACTCGGCTGGTGGTATGGGTCGAATTAGCAGGACCTGGATCGTCCGGACGGCCGTGTTGGGACCGCTCATCTTCGCGGCGGCGTGGCTCGCAGCGGACGCGAGCGGAAGCCAACACGGACGCGCCGGTTGCTTGTTCGGCAACGGCCCGCCCTTCGCCTTTCAAGGCTACGAGGGGCATCAGAATCGCGAGTTCTTTCTTCTCGCGCAGCAGCTGGCGGCGACAAACCAGCTATTCCCAGAAAACGAAACTTTTGCCCTGCCGGAGATCTTCGTCGGGAGCGCGGAGACCCGCGCTCCGCGGCCCGGAGCGACTATCCCGCCCACGCTGGTGCACGCGATCGGCTGGATCGAGAGCAAGACGACGCACACGGCCAGTGCGGTGCCCTGGCAGTCCATCGGGGACGTGCTGCTGTCGCCAGACTGCGGTTACGGAGTCATGCAAGTAACGTCCTATTTCGATAACGACGGTGAGCCGCCCAGCCGCGAAGAGGCGCTGGTCGGTACGCACTACGCCTATAACATCGCCGTAGGCGCCCAGATCTTGGTCGAAAAATGGAGTGACGCTTTCTTCCCCATCGTGGGACTCGGCGATCCCGAGTTCATCGAGTCCTGGTACTACGCGCTCTGGGGCTACAACGGCTGGGACTTTCGCAACCACCCCGCGGGGACGGAGACGGACCCTTTCCGTTCGCTGCCGTTCCCGTGTGACGGACCGCGCAACGGCTACGCCTATCAGGAGCTCGTGCTGGGTTGCGTGCAATCGCCGCCGGAGCTTGACGAGGAACCGCTATGGCAAGAAAAGCCGGTGGCGCTGCCCGATCTCGCCAGCCTCTCAGCGGCGGGCGGGCCCCTGGACCCAGCCGTGTACTTCGCGGGATGGGACACCATCTCCCAGTCGCCTCTAGGCAATGAGCACCCCCACCCCTTCCTTGCCATGGGAATGCCGCTGCCGCCGGGCGCGCTGCCGGTGGGTGAGCCGGCATTGCTGGGTCCAGCGGCGCTGGCCGTGCGGGACGCGATTCTCGGTGACCCGCGCCTGGACCTGGAAACCACCAACGTGGCTCTCGCTTCGAACGGCGACCGCGCGACGGCCACGATTACCGTGGCCAACGCAGGATCGGGCTTGCTGGTCTACCGGGTGGGGGCGGATGTGCCCTGGCTCGACCTCGCCGTGCAGGCCGGCGTCGCAGCCGGTACGGGCGTCCCCTTCCTGTCCGGAGAGCCTCGGCACGCGACGATCACACTGGCAGCGGACAGGGATACTATCCCCGCCGGTACGCCGGGAGCGACCGTTACGATCGAGGCGTTGCTCCCTAACGGCAACGTATTGATCCGCGTCGTTCGAGTCGACGTGGAGGCCACCCAAGAGATTCCCGCATACGAAGCGGGACAACCGCAGAGCTAACGAAGGACCGGAGAATGCGCGCACTGGCAATGATCGGCAAGATCCGGCGCAACCATGCGCTCGAGCACGCCACGATCGCCGTCCTGCTCGCGCGGCACGGACCGGGGCTGCGGCTCGCGGGACATGCAGCGCCCGGCGGTTTCTACATCATCGGGAACGTGCCGGTCGCGCATCTCAGCAGCGCCGCGGATGAGGCGCTCGCCCGGCTGCAAGGCGGCCAGCGGCACCTGGCGCTGTCGCCGCTGTGCGGGACGAACATCGTCCTCGGCGGCGGGCTGGCGGGCCTGGCCTCGTTGGTCACCCTCGGAGACGGGAAACGCTCACAGCGCTGGCCGAACGTGCTCGCGGCGGCGATCGTCGCCGTGCTCGCCGCGCAACTGATCGGCCGCTACGCGCAACGCTTCGTGACGACCTCCGCCGATCTGCACGGTCTGCGGATCACGGGCATCCGCGAGCAGCGCCGCGGCAGGTGGCGGCGCATCAAAGTGGAGACACGCAACGAGTAAGCTACGAGCAGCCGCGCCCCCGTAGCTCAACTGGATAGAGCCGCGGCGTTCTAATCCGCAGGTTGCAGGTTCGAGTCCTGCCGGGGGTGCCACTTCCGCTCCACTGATGGCAGGTAATAGTGAGGACTGCCAAGATCGACATCCGCGGCTTTTCCACCGCTGATGAGGCTGTCCGATAGGATGGGGATAGTGTAAGAGAAGGTTCGTCTTCCCTGGCTTTAGTTTAGTGTGCTGCCAGGATGCAACGTGATGGCACCCGTCAAAACGCAGGTGGACATCAACGTGCTTGGCCTGTCTAAGCCAGGCGGGGACTGGCAGCCCTTACCTGACTGGGCCCGCTACCACCTTGAGGCTGGCCTCTTCATCGGGCGTGTTCACCTCAAGGGCCAACAGTACATTCACGCTATCGTTGTGCCAGCAAGGGACTACGCAGCAGCGCTTTGTGCCTCCGGAGCAGTGCTCGCCGCCTATGAGAACGAGAGTTCAGCCAGTGATGAACAGCGGTTCAACGAACTCTGTGCACTGCCAGCGGATACTCCTCTTACGTTACGGGATGGGCGGGAAAGACGGCGCATCATGACCGGATACTTCACCGGCGTGAGCAGGGACTACGATGGCGAGCCACGACTGTGCATTCAGATCGGCCACCTGGACTCAGTCGGCATCCGCTATCAGATTCCCCGCGATGAGGTCTGGCGGATAGGGCTCGTCGATCAGGCGAACGATCAGCCGCAGAAGCGGCAGAGAGCGAGAATCCTACAGGCCATCAACCCTTTCGCCAAGGATGTGCTTTTCCCACTGGATGCGCGACGATTCACTGAGCCGGGAAACTTGGGCTGTCTGATCGTCGGCTCGCGCGAGCGGGTCGCGGAGGAAGCTGAGCATCAGGAGTTCGCGACCAAGCCGAAGGGTGCACGTGCTCACCCTTCGCCCGGCGTTCTCGATGACCTGTTGCGGCTTCAGAAGAGCGCTGGTGTCAGCAATGCCCACCGAACCACTGTGCTGCCCGTGCGAGCCTCCAAATTCCCGGAATTCGTCGCGAATCGGGCACCTCCCGTCGCGGTCTTCGACGGGGCCAACGGCTACCTGAAGTGGAGGGACCGCCTCCGGTCGGCTCATGCCATCGTCGTGCTTGACCGCACGGAGCCGCGCTATGAAGAGGCAGTTGAACAGATTCAGGGAGACTACGTGCGCAGATCGAACGTCAGCGTTCCATGGACGGCTCCAGCGGCCCCAGCGAGCATTGAGGCGCTCTGCTTCAGTATGGCGAGGCCATGACACGCTTGCTCGAACAGGTCACGGCCCTCCATGCCTGTACGACGCAGATGCGGGTTCATGAGCATCTGGTCGGGGATGATGCGCTTCACCGTTTCAGCACTGCGCTGAACGATCTCCACCAAGCGTTGGGGGACAGCGTGGAGGATGACCAGTGGCGAGCCACGCTCGCGAAGCTAAGGAGGCTTCGCTTCGATCTACTGGCCGCTCCGGTGAGCCCTCAGCCCTTTGAACCCGAGAAGGCTCACCAACTCCTTTTCAGCCAGCGGCTGCACGTTGAGCTAGCGATCCCGAGCGTCGAGCCCACGCTTGCCCGCGTGCTCGACGCCCTCGAAGGGCTCCGCCAATCAACCGCCAACCCCCTCCTCGACACCATCGGCGAGATCGCCATGCGTTCAGGCGGGGATGTCACGCCCATCCTGATCTGCGAGTCACGCCTGCGACAAGCATGTCAGACCGCCGTGGAGAAGGCGGGTCATGCTAGTCGTCTCTGCTTGATGACGGCACCTGAACTTCGCGGTTCCAGCCCTCTGGATTCGCTAGTCATCATCGGCGCACCGCGTTGGTTTCCGGCACACGTATTCACCGCGCCCCGCTCCACCAATCTCTTCGTCATCCGCCACCGCTGGATATCAGTTGACTGGAAGAGCATCTGGCAACCTCCCTTCGAAGTAGCGCAGAGCGATGAACAGCCGACCAGACGCAAACCACCTGTCATCCAGCGGGATCGGGCATCACTGGACGTTGCGCCCGCGGATGACCTTCTCCCTGAACTGGACGTCCGCCCGCTTCTGGAGATCAATCAGCAGGAACGAGGAGGGGAACATGGGCAGTCGCACCGAGACGAGGACGAGGTCGATGCCATTGTGCTCAAGCTTGAGGGAGCCAACTTTGTTCTTATGGAGAATGAAGAGGGAAACCAGGCTTACATCGTCGATCTCGACGAGGACGACCCTATCCACAGGGTTCCCGTCCGCGAGGTTGCTGAAGGAGTCTTCATCCTGCTGCGCACGGAAGGCGGTGGGGACTACGTGGTCGACATGGCCAACCATCTACTCCGCGAAAAGGTGTCCCCTGCTCGCGCGAAACAGGAACTCTGGAAGCAGGGGCTGCGCGAAGCTGTCGCCGCGCGAGGCGCAGACGCTGTTGTCACTGAACTGAAGAAGCGTGGCTCATCCAGAGCGAACACCTCGAACCTTCGGAATTGGCAATCCCCCCGGAATATTAGGACCCAGGACCGCGCGGACTTCGATGCGATCCTGTCACTAAGTGGGCTCGCCGATCAGCGTGACGATTTCTGGCAGACGATGGAACTGATCGACCGAGCGCATTCACGAGCAGGTCAAGAAATCCGGAGACGACTACTTGCCGAAGTCAAGCAAGCCGACAGGGGAAAGCTCATCAGGCATGGCCGGCTAGGATTCGAACTCGACGAGGGAGGCGGCTCCCTCACTGCATTTCGCGTCGAGGAAGTGCTGCGTGAGCGCCAACGAGCGCTGCGAAGCCAGCTCGACCAGGTGCTCTCCGCCACACAGACGAGCCATACTCCATGAAGCACATCCAAAATCGCGACGAGTTGGTAGCGCAGCTCAAACAGGAACTTGTCGGCCCCGCACCCGCCGGCACAGAGATCGATACATCGGGACCAATAAAGAACATCAAGGAGGACGATCGGGCGCCATACCGGCAGGAGGGCTCCGGCGAAGAGATCCTTACGCGGGACCGCCCGACGCAGCGTTATGGGACGGGCGTGCTGTATCCCGTGCGCACGCGTGATGATGATCCTGATCTCAAAGGCGCGACTGGGGATGAGGAAGCAGAAGATCCCGGCCCGACTAACAAATCGGCGGCTATCCAGGCTCCGGCGACCGTGGGACGAGACACTGCTCCGAGCGCACAACTCCGTGCACATGAAGACGATCGGGACGATTTCGATCTTTCAAGCGCCAACACGCTCCGCCCATCCTCAATGGGAATCAGCTTTCTGGCTGAGATTTCTCCACTAACCACGCTTACCGTTGGGGTCTCCGGCGGCCGATACGAGCGGAAGCCCGCCGTGCCCAGTCGCGACTGGTGGCTCCGAAGACCTGTGTGGGAAACGGGCCAGTGCGACGGCGAATCGCTGCTCAGCAAGAAGAAGGTGACACTGGAGATCGGTGCCGGAGGGCCGCTGCGGATCGAGGTATTGATCCGCGCTCGTCCGTACTGCCAGCGGAGGAGTGCGGGTGAAAAGCTCTACCTGCTCACTGTCTCCCTCGTCAACCGCTCGAAGGAGACCAGCGCCTCGGACAGTCGCAGCTGGCTGGACGAGCGCTGCCTCTTCCAGAGTCGCTTCACTGTGCGCCTTGAGAAAGTGAATGGGCGGGAGGCGATCCATCCCTATCCAGAGAGCCGGGAAGCGCCGGGCGATCGGGAGGCTGCCTCCATCGCCTTGCTTTACCGGCATCAGCACACCTTTGCTGTTGGGCATGGTTGCGCTGCGGACTGGGAGAACGGCGCACCAGCACGCGTGGCCGAAGTGAGGGCGGAATGTCTCCCCTACTTCGACACGCCGAGCATTACTCCTGACATCCTGCGAGAGGACGGCACCCGGCTGACGGTGCGAATGGCCGAACTCGCGGGCCTCGTTGACGACAGGGATGGGTTCCAGGGACTCGAAGAGGTCGTCACTGGTTACGAAACGTGGATCGCAGCGCAGCGCGAGGAGGCTGGCACGCTGCCAGAACGCTTCCGAAGCGCCGCCAGTGACCACCTGGCGCAGTGTGAAACCGCCACACGTCGCATGCATGCGGGCATCGAGTTTCTGCGCATCGACGCCCGAGCTCGCGAAGCCTTCGCCCTGGCCAACCGGGCGATGCTCATGCAGCTGTCACGTAGTGACCTTGAACGACGCGAGGCCATCTTCGACGAGGCTGAGAAACGATTGATGTTCACAGAACCGTACAGACCGCTGGACTTCAGCGAATTGAGCGAGAGTGACGAACACGCTTGGCGCGCGTTCCAGATCGCCTTTCTGCTCATGACGATCCGCACGGTAGCGGACGGTGCGTCCGAGCATCGAGATACGGTTGAGCTGATCTGGTTTCCGACGGGAGGCGGCAAGACCGAGGCATACCTTGGCTTGGCAGCCTTCCAGATATTCCTACGGCGCCTGAATGGTCTCGGACACGATGCGGTCGATGTGCTGATGCGCTACACGCTGCGGCTGCTCACTGCCCAGCAGTTCCAGCGCGCGGCGACACTCCTCGCGGCGATGGAGTTCCTGCGGCGCGGGCAGGCGGAGCGCCTTGGAGAGCATCTGTTCTCAATCGGACTTTGGGTAGGGGCAGGATCGACCCCTAACCGGCGTGATGACGCCCTTCGTGAGCTGCGCGAGATGAAAAAGCGCCAGCGGGACCAGCGGAATCCGTTCATCTTGCTGCGCTGCCCGTGGTGCAAAGCGGCGATGGGTCCCTTCAAGCCGCGGGGAAAGCGAGGCAGGAAGGTACAGGGAGCGCCGAAAGTCCTCGGGTACGAACAGAGTGAAGGCACAGTCGTACTCAAGTGCCCGGATCGCGAGTGCGACTTCGCAGATGGGCTTCCTGTCCACGTCATTGATGAGGATATCTACGAGCGGCGGCCAGCGTTCGTCATCGCCACAGTCGACAAGTTTGCCACCCTGGCCTTTCGCTCAGAAGCGCACTCGCTGTTCGGACTCGGCGAGGACGGCGAACGATCTCGCCCGCCGCCTGGATTGATCATCCAGGACGAACTACACCTCATCTCAGGCCCGCTTGGCTCGATGGTTGGTCTCTACGAAGCAGCGATTGAGGAGCTATGCACCGACCGGCGAACAGCCCCGGTGGTTCGTCCGAAGATTGTGAGTTCGACCGCCACAATTAGCCGCTATCGCGAACAGATACAAGCACTCTATGGCAGAGCGAACGTTATGCTCTTCCCACCGCCCGGACTGAACATTGAGGACTCGTTCTTCGGTCGCTATGCGAGGAAAGAGGATGGTTCGCTACAGCCCGGACGGCGCTACGTCGGCATCCACGCGCCCGGTCTCGGCTCGTTTCAGACCACGCAAGTCAGAACCTACGCATCGATCCTGCAAGCCGCTCGCTTCGACGATACCGCACAGCGCGACCCTTGGTGGACGCTGGTCCTCTTCTTCAACAGCCTGCGAGAACTCGGTACTGCGGTCTCGCTCGCACAATCGGATGCTGTCGACCACCTCCGTTCGATCCGTGAGCGGATGGGTATCCCCTGGAATCAACTGCGGAGGTTACAGCGTATCGAGGAACTCACTGGCCGGCTGCAGGATCACGAGGTGCCCGCGATGCTCGAGTCCCTACAAGCCCGAACCACGGAAAAGGGGACTCCGGTCGATATCTGCCTCGCATCCAGCATTCTCGAAGTCGGCGTCGATATCGATCGTCTATCGTTGATGGCGGTGGTCGGCCAGCCAAAAACGACCTCCCAGTACATCCAGGTAACTGGGCGTGTGGGACGCAGCTGGTGGGAACGCCCAGGCTTGATCCTATCGCTCTATTCGCCGTCTCGTCCACGAGACCGCTCGCACTTCGAACGCTTCCGCAGCTACCACCAGCGGCTCTATGCGCAGGTGGAGCCAACAAGTGTGACCCCATTCTCCCGGCCAGCACTGGAACGCGCCTTGCATGCTGTGATGGCGATCTACGCGAGGCAGTCGGGCGGTAGTGCGCTAGCGACCAGCCCTTATCCGTACCCTGATGCGTTGATGGCCAACCTGCGGGACATCCTCGCGGAACGTATTGCCGCCGCAACCGGGAACGATTCCGAGGCGCTTGCTGCTTTTCACGAGATCTTCGACCAGCGAGCAAACGAATGGCGGCTCTGGGAGCCGACTGGCTGGGGTGAGTTCTCGCGCAAACCAGACGCTGATATCCCTCTGCTGCGTCCCGCCGGGGCCTATGCGACAGCGGAAGACAGACGGCGCTCCTGGTCAACACCGAACTCTCTGCGCAACGTTGACGCGGAGTGCGAAGGCACTATCACCACGTTGTACGCGTCTGGAAACCAGTGATGCCGCTGGTTCGCAGAGTTCCAATCAGGCGTGGACAGCTGATCCGGCCCTTCGGCGTTGGAGCCCTCGTAGTCGGGGCCGATGGCGCATCAATGATCACGGCGGGCTTGGACCACTGGTACAAGCGCGAAGACGAAACGAGCTCGAACCTCCAACCGGATGAGTTCATGGTTAGTGAATGGCGATTGCAGGCGGCGTTGGGGGTGTCTCACTTCCGGCTACCACCGGATCTGCGCAGGGCGCGAACCCAGGGCGAGGTCCCGAACACCGGCCTGCGCGTGCCCATGCTCCGCTTCCCGCAGTGGCACTGGTGTCCGAGTTGCCACCGATTGCAGCAGCGCCCCCTGACATTCAAGGAGGTCGGCGAGTGTTCCTGCAAACCGCGAGGGCGTCAGCCGCGGCTGCTCCAAGTCCGGTTCGTCGCGATGTGCTCCCGCGGCCACCTCTTCGACTTCCCATGGAAAGAGTGGGTCCACCGCACTTCCGCGCCTCTGTGCGGTAGGCCCATGCAGCTGCCCGCCATGAGCCTGGCGAAGTGCGAGTGCGGGAAGTCGCGTTCGCTGCGTGGAGTCACCTACGGGGGCTCTCTCTCACTCAACGAAGACGAGCGCTACCGCTGTCCCGGCTCCACACCCTGGCTGGGGAGCGAAGCGTCGAGCCCATGCGAAGAGAACGTGCGAGTGACATTCCGCAGCTCATCGAATGTCTACTTCGCTCACACCCGCTCCTCAATCTATGTACCTCACGCGACAAGCGATGTACCGGATGGGTTGACGCAACTGCTGGAGGAACCGCCGCTCTCCATCTTTATTGACCTGTCTAGGAAAGCGGATTTCGAGCCCACCGCAACGACGCTAAAGGCACAGCAGCCACGGCTGCTGCAACCCTACAGCGACGAGGAGATCGAGGCTGCCCTCAAAGTCACTCACAAGGCTGGCACTACCGCCAAGTCGGCGGCCCGTGATGACGACGACCGCGAGACGGCGTTTCGCCGCACGGAGTTCGCATTGCTGCGGCACCCCTCGGACCGTCCCGAACTTACGATTCGCGAAGCTGATCCCAAAGCTTACGGAGATGTGCTCCGCAACCGCGTGAGTTCCATCACACTCGTCGAGCGGTTGCGCGCAACTGAGGTGTTCACAGGCTTTAGCCGTGTAGAGCCGGAGGACACCCTTGACGATCGAGAGCGGAGGAAGCTCTTGCGGCGCGAGTCGCTCCAGCCACATGCCGACTGGCTGCCGGCCTACGTGATCTATGGCGAGGGAATTTTTATCGAGTTGGACGAGTCAGGGCTTCAGTCGTGGGAGAGGCTCCCTGCCGTTCGGAAGCGCACAGAGACGCTCCGCCACCGTCTCCAGCAGGCAGGGAAAGAGCGTAGGCACCGCAAGCTCTCTCCCCGCTTTGTCCTGCTCCACACGTTTGCCCATTTAGTGATCAACCGTCTGACGTACGAGTCTGGCTACAGCTCGGCGGCGCTGCGCGAGCGGCTCTACGTCTCTGCGAACAGCACCGCCCCGATGGCCGCCGCACTCATCTACACCGCCGCTGGCGACTCGGACGGAACGCTTGGCGGGCTGGTGCGATTAGGACGTCCGGGACAGCTCGATCGAATCATCGAAGAGGCGCTCCGTCGAGCTGTCTGGTGTTCAGCCGATCCCGTCTGCGCCGAGCTTGCCGAGGAAGCTGGACAGGGGCCCGATTCCTGCAACCTCGCAGCCTGCCACAGCTGCGCGTTGCTCCCTGAAACTGCGTGCGAAGAAGGGAACGGTTTCTGGATCGAGCAATGGTGGTGGCAGGGGTCGGGGAAGTAGGAACAGAAACCGCTGGCTTCTTTCGGCAACCCTCATCTCTAGAGTGACTAAAGTGTGTTAGGTCGCCCTCTAGGTGAACGGGGATGTCAGAGTCAGCAACCTAACCAACCGTAGCGCCGGATCGGAACTGGCAAACGACTGGTATCGTGGAGTCGGCGAGATCTTCAGCCAGCGCTACGAACTAACGGGCGACAAATGACTGGATGACATCCGCATTGACGCTGACGGTGTATTCCACTCCTAGCTCAAAATCAGAACCCAGGGGGACGGTAGTTTCCACTGTCGGATAGTCGGCGGTACAGGCGACGAGCGGGTCAGCGACCTCATGGAGGGTGATAACGACGTCGATCCTGTTCGGCTCTCTTCGCCGAATTTCGTAGCCGTTGAACTGCGAGCAGCTACTGCCCTTGGGCAGGCCGGAGACAACATACAGTTGGTACCGCGGTTGCACGCCTTCCAACATCACCACCTCACCGCTTTCGATGGGCGATTCGGCGATGAATGTGTCACGAAGGTTGAGGCCCGGCAGGGTGAAGGTCGTGGTTTCCCGGTCGTTTATTATCACCCGGTAGGTCTGTCCGGGTTCAAGGGACGTTCCAATGGGTTCTACCGTATCGAGTTCCACCAGCTGCTCGTGGCAGGGAATCGCCCAGGGGGTAGATGGCGGCTGCATCAGCGTAACTCGAACGATAATGTCGTAGCCGTCCAGCTTGAGCTCTTGATTACCGGGGCGGGCGCACCCTTCTATCGTGGACTGGTAGTAGGCCACACGCAGAAAATGCTCCGGCTCGTTCGGTATGAGGTTGGCCCAAACCACCGGGACCGGGACCTCCACCCAAGTCCGCCAGTCCAAGTCATCCCCGTCGCCAAGTAGCTCTGGCGGAGGCTGCACCAATACCAGGCGCATGTCGACCTTGTCGGGATTACCGCGAGTGATTACTTCATGGACCGTATCGTTGGTGAAGGCGAGGCGGCCGTCTGACTCGATGATGCTGGCACTGATTGAATAGCTATTCCGGGAGTTAATATCATCACGGTTATATTCCACCTTGAACTGGATGGGAACCTGACCGGGCCCGGAAATGGTCTGGCGAGCGATAAGCGGGGCGGGGCCGTCGGCATACGATACGTCCCGCAGATCCACCACGAGGGTTGCGCCCGGAGTAAGGGCGAGCCGCTCCCGGTAGGTGACGGTTCCGCTTACCGACGCGTTGGGCTCCCGGCCCGACGTCACTTCCAACGCCACGTTGGACGGTCCGGGCTCGCTCTGGCAGGCGGCGGCCGCCAGCAGGGCGACCCAGATGCCTAGGGCGGAAAGCGTGATGGCCTTAAACCGAGCACCCTTGGTAAAGGGAACAAGATTAAGCCAGATCCGGGAACGATAATGGCATGAACGGAGCCCTGCGCTTAACAAGCAAACAGTCAAGGGGATTCCTCATCCTCCTCATCTCTCGCCCCCTACAACAGCCTACCAGGCCTCTCCGCGGCTAAACCGCACTACTCCCAACAGCGACCGGTTGAGCCAGCCGTCCCAGTCATCGGATCGACGAGAGCCTATAGACAGCTCGCGAAGTACTCCACGACCGGCCAGAACTATAGACGCGGGTACGCTGCGCTGGGAGTTAGGTTCCGATCTGTCCGCCATTTCTTTAGAGACATGCCTATGTATAAAGCTTCCTCAATATTCTTCCCCTCATTTTTCCTTCCATTATTTATCGGAATGTGTGGGAACATTCGGGACGTTCTAGGTTTACGCTGCGAACCCCGCCGTCGGCGCAGAGCCGGATGCGATCGGCTCAATCGCATCGGTGAGGGCTTCGAACCCGCCCGGTGGTCTCCTCGAGCAAGCGGCAGTTGGGTAGGCTTCGCATACAGCGAACGCCACCACCACCACGGGGACGTATTACATCAGAGTCTGGTCCAGCAGCGCCGAACTTTCGGGGAACCACAGTTACACGCTCACCGTGAAGAGGACGCGCTGCGTCCGAGCCGCCCGGTGAGGACTTCCCCGCTGACAACACCATCAGGGACTACATCGTGGTGGGCGGAAGCGTCACCGGCAGTGTAAATACTGCGCATGCCTCGTCAGATAACGTTTTCAAGATCGAGCTGGTTGCGGGGAACTCCTACCGGCTCGACATGAGCGGTTCAGGTTCAGGAGACGGGACGCTCGCCAGACCCCACCTGGACATCCATGACTCCGATGGGGACGTAGTATCGACGACCAGCACGGACCTCACGCAGACTAATACCGTTGACTAAATCCCCTTCCTCAACATTATCAATGCCGACCAGTGCACCGACGGCGCAAGCGATGCCT
The DNA here is from genome assembly GCA_965220315.1 of Dehalococcoidia bacterium. Taxonomy (GTDB): domain Bacteria; phylum Chloroflexota; class Dehalococcoidia; order Bin125; family Bin125; genus JAPOXK01. Next base: position 406,173 of record CBDCPP010000001.1, on the reverse strand, counting down.
GTATTGTGTTCGATGTCCACACAAGAGGGACCTTCTACGCTAGAGCTGCCGCTGTAACGGTGCCTGCTGGGGATAACACCTTCACGATTACCCTGAGGCAGACCAACTGACGAGCACAGTCCCGGTGGGCCGTTCAGACCCATGTGTCGCGGCAATAGGACCTCACCGGCGCCCTTTTGTGGGGGCGTCAGGTGAGGGTTCTGGCCTCGCGGGCTGTGTCTGCGGCTGGGTGAGAGGGCTGGAACGTGGCCGCCAAACGGGCGCAACCCGATTGGGCCGCTCACGTGGATTCGAACTGTGCGCGTCTCACAACGTCATCGTCGACTGGCCTTGCGGTGCGCCGCCCTCGGTAGGAAGCCTGTCACCCTCAGAACGAGAGCGCGACGTAGAACGGGGCGCACCCCTTTTCGCACGAGCGCGTCGTCATCCCGATGTTCGTGCAATGGTGACTAAATCGGCTGAAAATACCCCGCTCGTAGAGGGTTAGCGATCCTTTAGGTTCTGCTTGCTCCTTCGTAGCCGTCCTCTCAATGTCCGTGGCGCAGCGCAGTCGGCCATACCCATCAGGCACTCGGGTGCAGAGTACGCTGCATTGGTGGCGATATTCTGACCACTAGGTTGAACTAGCTCCGTCGGACCATTCAGCGTGTGGCTCGCGGAAAAGTGGGGAAAGCCTGCACGCTGACCAGAACTTCGCCGTCGCTTCTCGAGAGCGTCCGTCACGAGGTTTGCCCAACGCCCGAAGCGGCGAGGGCGCGGCGGACAAAGCCAGGTGCTCCGCGCCGGGGTTCAAGGGCGTGACATGAAGGTGCCGGGAGACTGGAACTCCAGCGTCGTGCCGAGCGCATCGCCCACCGCCAAACCCAGCAGACAGCCGCGGAACCGGTCCTGCGTGGTGATCTCACTCACCGTGGTGCCTCCTGGTGGCGGATCCCCCTCCAAGCGCGGAACCCCCACATCGACGATCGGATAGCGATCGTATGTCACCGTCGTACCCAATCGGCGGGCTTGCTCCGTCGCGATCCCAGCATACGGACCGAGTTCGCCATCCTCGGTCAGGTCGATGAAGTGGTTGATCCCCGCGCGCAGCAGAGGCCGAAGCCTAGTTGCCGCCTCCTGGGGGTCCCGAGCGCCCGGATACTTGCCGGCCGCTCAGCGTCTTGGTGATGGTCGGGCATGGCGCCGATGGCGGCGAAATTGGGCTACCTTGTCCCGTGGACCAATGTCGCTGACTTCCTTCCGCGCCCGTGCTGTTCTGAGCCTCGCCGGACTTATCGTCGTGGTCGCGGCCGCCATCTCCCCTGACCCGCTCCGTGCCGAAGATCCACAGTCCGACCCAAACGTCGCCGACGCAGCGGCTGGGGTCGGCGGACCGCAATATCCGCTCGGCGGACACATCACCTGGCGCCAGCACGATGACGGTCGGGTGGAATTCTGCTTCGAACCGACCGGTCAAGAGAGGGTCTGTCCCTACCTGCGGTTCGTCCGGCCGGAGCGCCTGCGGACCGATCGTTGGACGCCCAGCAGCGAGATCGCCTGGAACGTGCCGCTGGATCCGCAACGGATCGTCGCGCCCCCAACGATCTTCCCCCCGGCCGGCTCCTGCGACGCCGCCGCCCTGGAGCGCATGTTCGCCGCGACCTGGAAGGTCGAAACGATCCGTGCTCGCGGCTCGGCCTTCCACATCGGCGACGGCCGGTTCGTCACGGCGCACCACGTCATCGACGACGTGCCGCCGGTGGTCGTCCTGCGCCACGGCGACCGCGTCGTGCCCGCGGCGGTGCTGGGCGCGGACCCCGAGTACGACGTCGCGCTGCTGGAAGCGTTCGATCCGCGCGCGGTCCGGGATGTGCCCGGCGTGGCCTTCCGTGATCCCACGCCCGACGAGGTCGGCGAGCCGGTCTACCTGGTCGGGTATCCGGCGGCCGGCGCCCTGACCGCCGCCACGGGCGTCATCACGCGCGTCTGGGAGGATGAGATCCTGACCAATAGCTCCGTGCGGGGTGGCAATAGCGGCGGGCCCATGTTCGACGCCTGCGGGAACGTCATCGGCGTGCTCTGGGCCGGCTCATTCTTCGGAAATCTCTCGCATTCCGGTGCGGTGCTCCGAGAGACCCTGAAAGGCCTGGACCAACCGCCCCCGGCGCTGCCCGCGCCGCCCCCGGGAATCGTGATCCCGGACGGGGTGGTGATCTGGCATTATGGCCCCGAACCGCCGGCCGACGTCGATTGCGTCGGCGTCGAAGGCGAGTGGTGGATTGGAGTGGCGGGGAACTCGAAGCTCCGGATCGAGTGGGGCGAACCCTCGACAGGCCGGTGCGGCTATGGCAGCGTCACCGTGATCGCGTTCCGCCAAGCTCCTGATGCTGCGGGCGACGATGATGCTGTGGGCGACGGGGATGCCGCGAGCGACGATTGGGCCTGCCAGCGGGACGATCCGTACGATCCGGAATTCACCGCGATCCTCCACGAGTCACAGGAGGAGTTCGGGGAGACCGTGCTCGGCCACCTCGCCGTGCTCGAATGGTGCCCCGACGATTTCACGCACGAGCTGCGCGCGCAGGTCGATGTCCCAAAGGACATCTGGCCGACCGCCGATCTCATCGGCGCCAACGGGCAGGTCCTTGGCGGAAGCGGCCCAGCCGGCCAAACCTCCGTGCGCAGTACGGCGGGCAGCGATCACTATTCCGAACTCCGGCAACGCTGGCGGGCGCCGAAGGGCTTCGAGCCCGTGGCGTTTCGCGTGACCATTGGCGACCGGAGTTGGCGCGTGGAGCTCGAGCCGCCCGCGCCCGGGGATCAGATCGCGCAGCGCGCCCGGATCGCGTTCCTCGCCCTGCCGGGCGGTGCCGGAACTGCAGCCTGCCTGCGGTTCGAGGGCGGCGCCTTGGTGTGCCCGCCGCCAGCCGCGTCCCAGCGCCCCCCCGACCCAGCGGGCTGGCAGCGCTCCGCCCCCCTGACTTGGCACGCCGCCCTCGGCCCGGAATATACGCCGGAGCGGACGCGCTGCGCCCTGACGGACGACCTCGGGGATCTGGCCTGGCAGGTGTCCACCCTGGGCGGCCACGGCAGCGCGCTGTACGCCGGGCAGCGCCAGTTCCTCACCGCCGCCGGGCTCTTCAGCGCCGAGGTTCCGTGGGGCGTGATCTCCCAGGGCGCCATCGCGCTGCCGGTCGCGCGCGTCGCGACCGATGCCCGCAACGGTCTGGCCCTGGTCGAGATCGTCGGCCCGGCCCCGGCACTCGGCCCCCACCTCCACGCGCCGCTGGCGGTCTCGACCGCGTCGGCGGACGGCGAACCCGCCCTGGTGGCCTACCCCTGGAGCGAGGCCGGCCGCTTCACGATGACCCGGGTGCGGGTGACGGAAGTGACGGACCGGCTGCTGCGCCACAACGGCTGGGGAGGGGGCCGCGCCGGCGCTCCCATCGTCGATCCGTGCAGCCGGCAGGTGCTCGGGATCTCGACGGGTTCCAACGAAGCCCTGCGGGCCGAGACCGTCGCCGCCGCTCTGGGCGAGTTGCGGCGGCAGCGCCTGCCGTTGCAGGCGCCCGATCGGGGGCCGGAACTGCACGGCTCGATCGCGCTCCTGCCCAGGCCGGTCTATCTGAGCACCGCGCAGCCGAACTTCGGCGGCTGGATCTGCAATGTCCGGTCGTCAACCCGATTCGACGTCGTCTATGCCGTGTACCTGGTGAGCGCGGCGTCATCGGACCTGACGAGCGTCGTGGACGGCGAACAGCGCTGGCCGTCCCGATGTGGCTGGGGGGGCAAGATCTTCATCGTTGAGTACCGATCCGATCAGGTACCGAGCCTCTTCTGCGCCGAGCCGCGGTCGCCGCGGTCGCCGCGGTCGACCATCGACCTGTCCCTCGTCGCCCCGCCGGGGACGGAATTACTCCAGGCGACCGAATTCAACAGGTGGTCTTGTCCTGGCTTGGCTGCCTCGGACTCCTGGGCCTCCACGCACTTCGTGCGCCTGCGGTTCCCGCAACTCGCGGAGTTCGATGACGTCACCATCCAGCTTGAGGACGCGCGCGGCCGACGGCACGATCCCGTCGGGCGTGGTGGCGACGTTGATCCCGATGTCCGCTCGTGGCGCTTCAACTTGGCGGAGGCGGAGCCGGTTCGCTTGATCGTCTCGATCCCGGAACAAGAGACAGACGTGCCTCCTCCCGCGATCGCTGATAAGGAGCCGGAGTTGACCTGTGTGGAGGCCTTCGGCGCGTATGGCGATAGATCGAACAGATCGACGCTGCATCGCGCTCGCATCGAGATCGGGGAGGTTGAGATCGTTCGCTACGGTACGCCGACTCAATGTTTCGGGTTCCACCCCCACGGCGTGTTCGTGACGCTCGCCGATCCAGTGGGCTGGGACACACGTCTGCAAGCATCATTGATCGCGGCGGATGCCAGCGTCCTTGAGGGCCATGGGAGTGGGCGGGTCTACCGGGACGCCCCCGGCCTTCGCGCATACAGGTGGTTTCAGCAGGCCTTTGCAGTCCCGGACGACGTCGTGCCGAGGGCGGTGGAGATCCGGGTGGGTGCGCGGAGATGGATCATCATCATCGACGAGACCGGCGGGAACTGAAGACGAGGCCAGTCGCGGCCTCGCTCCCTGCGGACGGGCGTCAGAACCCGCGCCAGCCCGGCAGGGCGGACGCCTGACGGACCCACTCCGCCATCTGCGCCTCGACGAGGCGCTACGAGAAGTGCTGGCGCATGAGCGATCGCGGCCTAGCAAGGCTCAGCATGGTTCAGGAAGCATGGTTGCTCAGAGCTTGGACACGAAACCGTGACGGTGTGATTGAACCGGCCGGCTGCGATCAGAGCGGATTTCGCTAGCAGAGGCCGGGAAAGCGGCCGAAGTCCGTATCGTTGGAGTGAACCTCGGTTTGGTGCTCGATCGCCAGCGCGACGATGTGAGCGTCCGTCATGAGGTTTGCCCAACGCCCGAAGCGGCGAGGGCGCGGCGGAACAAAGCCAGGTGCTCCGCGCCGGGGTTCAAAGGCGTGACATGGAGGAACCGGAACTACTCCTGCACGTAATCGGTGGCGTTGCGCTCGCCAGTGAGGCGGTCGAACCGGACGCTGGGTACGGCAAGCCGGCGGCGCGGGTGCGCACACACCTTGATATGGGATTGGTCTACTGGGCGGGATCCTGGGGCGCTGAGTGCGCAGTGCGGTCCCGGCTGATGGTCTTCATGTCGATCGGTAGCCCGGCCGCCATGAAGTACACGCCGTCCGCCGCCGCCGCGACGCGTTGGTTCGTCCGTCCAAGCTCATCGGCGTAGATGCGGCCCAGCTCGGTTGCCGGCATCACGCCCAGGCCCACCTCGTTGCTGACGACGATCCAGGAGGCCGCGCCTTCCTTGTACAACCTCAGGAGTCCTTGGGTCTCGGAGGAAATGTCCACGTCCGCCGCCTCGGACGCTCGACTCTTCAGCAGCAGGTTGCTGACCCATAGCGTCAGACAGTCGAGCACGATCGTGTCGTAGCGGGACGCCAGCGGCGCCAGTGCAGCTACTAAATTCAGGGGCTCTTCAAGTGTGTCCCACTCCGTGGGTCGGCTCTCGCGGTGAGCCTGGATACGCGCTGCCATTTCTTGGTCGCCGGCCTCCGCAGTGGCCACGAAGAGCACGCGGCCGCCGCGCCTGGCCAGTTGCTGGGCGTACCTGCTCTTCCCGGCCCGGACGCCGCCCAGGATCAGGGTCAATCGCTTGTTCATTCGCCAGTCCTTGATTCAAGTGAGGCCAGATGGCACGTGTCGTTCCAGCGTTCGAGAATGCGTTCTCCGGGATGGTTTTGGACGACGGAAAGACTGCCGAGGTCGACCTGCAGCCGCCAGAAGTGCGTATCCGGCAGCCCTAACAGGCAGACGAGGAGAGCGCGAATCGATCCTCCGTGGGCGACGATCAAAAGGTTCTCGCTTGGGTCATGGCGCTCCACCGCGCGGGCATGGAATCGCCGCACGCGTTCCAGCACCTGGGTCGCGCTTTCCCCCCCGGGCGCGGCGAACGCATGGTTCCCTCCGCTGATCCGTTTGGCGAAGCCTTTCGGGTCCTGGGCTTCGACCTCCTCACGCGTCAAGCTCTCCCACGCTCCGTAGGAGAACTCACGCAGGTCTGGGTCAACCTCAACCACGGCCTCGCCCAATTTGGCTATCGTCTCTGCGCTTTCCTGTGCGCGGCAAAGGTCACTGGCATAGATTTTGGAAAAGCTGTAATCAGAGAGCCTCTTCGCCAGCATTCTGACCTGGAATCTGCCGTGCTCACTAAGCGGGATATCCGTATGACCCTGAATCTGCCCGCTCAGGTTCCAGTCGGTCTCCCCGTGCCGCACGAGGTACCAGCTGCCCGTGTCCCTAGTTGCGTCCAGTGGTTCGCTCTTCCTTAAGCATCCTCATCCAGAGCCTTCTACCAGAGCGGTGCTTGCAACGCTCCGGGAATCGCGGCGAAAAGGCCAATGCCCAACAAGAGGACGGCCACCTCCGCCACCTCGTTCACCGCGCCGTAAGTGTCGCCCGTCATGCCTCCCAGCAGCCCTGTAATCCAGCGGCCCAGCACCAGCGACACCCCGGTCACCGCCCCCAGCAGCAGCACGCCGGTGACACCGAGGAACAGCCCACCCGCCGCGGCGGCAGTGGCGAGTCCGAATACGACCTGCCACCGAGTGCGCCCGTCTTGAAACGACGTGCCTAATCCATGCTCTCTGGCGTAGGGGAAGAAGGCCATGGTCGCTACCATCCCAAACCTCGATAGGCACGGGAAGATCAGTAGCAGGCCGGTACGGGCCTCGTCCGGAATACTTACGATGAGAGTCCACTTCAACAGCAACAGGGCCACGCCGCCGATCACGGCGAATGCGCCTACGTGCGTATCCCTGAGAATTCTGAGCCGCTCCACCCGGCTGTAGCCACCGAACAGCCCATCGCAGGAGTTCGAGAAACCCTTCCGTGTGTAGCGCTCGCGTCAGCACCAGCAGTGCCGCGACTAGGAGTGCACCCACGACCAGGGGCGGTAGCGCTTGCCTGGCCGCGAAGTCCAATCCCAAGAGGATGGCTCCCAGCCCCAGGCCCACGAGCGGGAAGTAAGCGCGTGCGGGCCCCATCTGCACCACGCCTCTGGGCGCAGTGGGAAGCACCGTTAGGAATCCGATAGCCAACCGTAAGCTTCTCAATGTGCCTGCCCGCTCGGATCCTCCGTTTTGGCGCCCGAAACCCCGGCCTCGGCAAAAGTCGACATCTCGGACAGGCAGGCCGCGGCTGCTTCAATCAACCCCATGGCCAGCACCGCACCGGTGCCTTCCCCGAGTCGCATGCCGAGATCCAGGAGGGGCCGTAATCCCAGGTGCAGCAAGGCGGCACGATGTCCGGACTCGGCCGATAAATGCGCGGCGATGGTGTAGTCAGTCACGGTGGGACAGAGACTGTGGGCGATGAGGCCTGCGGCTCCTGAAATGAAGCCGTCGAGCACCACAACCCGGCGAGCGAGCGAGCCGCCCAGCACAACACCGGCCAGCAGGCCAATTTCGAAGCCACCGACCTTGGTTAGAACGTCCAGCGCATCATCCGGATCGGGCTGATTCACCTCCAGCGCGCGCTCGACAACGGCGGTCTTGTGTTCCAGCTCCAAGTCATTTCGTCCCGTCCCCCGGTCCGTCGTCTCAGATGGTGGCCTGCGAGTGAGGGCCGCAGTGATGGCGCTCGCCGCCGTCGTGTTGCCGATGCCCATGTCGCCGGTCCCTATGAGGTCAACCCCTGCCTCCACGGCCTCTAGGGCAAGGTTGATTCCCGCCCTCACGCATGTCTCGGCCTGCTCCCTTGTCATGGCCGGGCCCTGTGTGATGTCTGCGGTGCCGCGTCCTAGGCCGAGAACTCGGAGGTCGGGGTGGGCAGGAAGCGGTGTAGCCACTCCCGCGTCGACAATTACGAGCCTCACTCCCGCCCTCCGCGCCATGACGCTGATGGCTGCACCGCCTGCCAAGAAATTTCGCACCATCTGGGCGGTGACCTCTTGGGGGTACCCGGTGACTTTCTGGGCAACTACTCCGTGGTCTCCAGCCGCCACGACAACCACCTTGCCTTGAAGAGTTGGCTGTTCCGTCCCCAAGATTCCTGCCAGTTGGAGGGAAAGTTGCTCCAATTGACCCAGGCTTCCCGGCGGCTTGGTCAGAAGTTCTTGCCGAAGCTGCGCTGCCCGTCTTGCGCGAGGGCTGGCCGGCCTGATGCCCGCAACCACATCATCGAGAGATATCGCTAGAACTCGATCCCCGGTTGGGCCTTGATGCCCTGTTCTTGATAGGGGTGCTTGATCATCTTCATTTCGGTGACCAAGTCGGCGAAATCGATTAGCTCCTGGGGGGCATACCTTCCAGTGACAATGACGTGCATCGTGTCGGGACGACGCTTCAGCGTGTCGATGACTTCGGAGACGGGTACCCACCCATAGTGCATGGCATAGGTGAATTCATCCAGAACGATAATGTCGTCCTCTCCTTGCAAGATCGCTTTCTGGCAGCGACCCCACTGCGCTAACGCCAGGGCAGCCGTCTGATCCATGTCTTTCGAGAGCCAGGTGAAACCATCGCCGAGCGCCTCGATCGGTATCCCGGTCCGTATGGCTGCTCGATGCTCTCCAAATCTCGCCGTCGTGTGCTTGATGAACTGAAACATTCTCACGCGGAAGTCGCGGCCCCAGGCCCGGAAGATGACGCCGAGCGCGGCAGTCGTCTTGCCCTTGCCCTCGCCGGTATTGACGATGACTAGGCCATGCTGGGCGTGGCGACGCTGCCCGGCGTCAGGAGTGCTTTCGTCGGGCGAGCGCTCCTCCACAAATTCATCAGCGGGCGGCACTGGCTACGCCGTTCTTGCTAGCAGCTCTCCGACCGTTTGTGTGAGCCCGGGCGAGATCGCCACGCAAGTCCGGCCCCGCCTGGCTCTCGTCTGCCGGGCCTATCAGGCTAATCGCTAAGGAACCGGTCACGGGATCGCGGTAGACAGCAGACCTCACCCCGAAAGCGGACTCGATCGTCTCTGGAGACAGCACCACCTCCGGCGGTCCATCGATGAGCATCCTGCCATTGCTCAGCAGTACCAGACGGTCGCAATAGCGAGCCGCCAGGTTCAGGTCGTGGATGGCGGCAATAGCCGTCAACCCATCCGCAACGAGCTGCCGTATCAGTCCGAGTATCTTGAGCTGGTGCAGGACATCCAGGTTCGATGTCGGCTCGTCCAGCAGCAGGATGCGGGGCTGTTGCGCCAGGGCGCGGGCCAGGAACACTCGCTGGCGCTCTCCACCCGATAGCGTGTCGAGCGTTCTGGCGGTGAATTGCTCGGTCTCCGTGAGTCGCATCGCGTCTCTGGCGATGCGGTTATCTGCCGTTCCTTCCACATGAAAGCGCCCTAGGTGTGGGTAGCGGCCCATGAGGACGAGTTCGAAGGCAGTGAAGCCCTGCGTGTAGGGCGCGATCTGGGGGACGAGCGCAAGGATGGCGGCGGCGTCCTTAGCTGAAAGGGACTTCAGGTCGGTGCCTTCCAGCCGGACCGCTCCCTCCTGATGGCGGAGGACGCTGGAGAGGACCCTGAGCAGGGTCGACTTTCCGGCGCCGTTGGGGCCTATTAGCCCGACGAACTGCCCCCGCTCGGCGCGCACGTCGACGCGATCCAGCAGCGTCTTCGCCTCGACGCTGTAGGAGAGTCCTCGGGCATCAATGGCCGCGGTGTTGTCGTCGTTCATCGTCTGCTACTCGGCCAAGCTGAAGGTATCCGCTGGGGGTTCGGGGAAGTCGTCCGGCCACAGTATCCGCGCGAGGTCCTCGGTGCCGCGGATGTTCCAGTAGGAGAGCGTGGTGAAGTGCTTGCTTTCGACCACGTAAATATCGCCGTTCTTGATCGCGGGGACCTCGGCCAGCGCCTCGATCTCGAACAGACTTTGCCGGAACTCCTCCGCGCCAAACTCGACCGGTTGGGGGATGACGATGATGTCTGGAGCCATGACGATGACTCCTTCGAGGCTGGTTGTCTGGTTGCTTTCGATGCCGGCTTCCTCGGCGGCGTTGATCCCGCCCGCCGCCGTGATGACGCCGCCCTCGGTGGAATTCCCGCCCGCGACCCAGAGCGTGTCCGAGTACTGCGTGAGCGTAAGAACGCGAGGCTGGGGTTCCTTGGCGCTGGTCACCGCTACGAGGGCGTTGTATCGCTCCTGGACCTCATCGGCGAACTCAATGGCGCGTTCCTCCTCACCGAAGATGTATCCCATGAGGAGGATGCTGTTGATCCGCGCCTCGGGATCGTGTTTCAGCTCGGTTTGAACGACGGAGACGCCAGCTCTTTGAAGAGCCTCGACTCCCTCCACCGGAAAGAAGGGACTGGTGACTACGATGTCCGGCGACTGGGCGATGATCGTTTCCGGGTCACGTGAGATCTCGGCTTTTTCCTGCACTAGCGACGCGACGTTCGAGTACGTCGCGTTCTTCGTGGCGCTTCCCACCGCAACGAGGCGATCTGGCGGCACAAGGGCGAGGGTCATCTCGTCGTGACCGACCGAAGCGGTGATGATCCGCAGCGGCTTGGCCGGAATGCTCACGATCCCGTTCAGCCCCTCAACCTCGCGAGGCCAGCCGGAGTTGGTCGGGTCGACGATTCCGCGAACGCCGTCGAGTGGCCTCGTCGCAGGCTCAGGCTCCGGTTCGGGTTTCGATGCGGGTTCGAGTTCCGGTTCCGGCGTGGGTTCCGGTGTCGCGGCAGGTGCTGCGCTCGATTCCACCAGGGCTGTGCCTGTCTCGGCCTCCGCTTGCTCCTCCGGCGCCTCAGCCGTTTCGGCAGCGGACGGGACGGCGGCCGTCTGCGCCGGCGGCTCAGCCAGCGTTGGCTCGTCCGACGAGCAGGCCGCAAGCGCCAACGCAAGCAAGAGAACCAGGAGCACTCCGGGGGTACGCAGCTGTTGCATCGACACGATGGTCCCTTTCGATCGGCCGTTACTCAGAGGGAATAAACCTGCCGTTTGTTCTTGATCAGCAGGAGGATGAAGAAGGGCGCGCCGACGAATGCCGTAAGCACACCGACGCGAAACTCGGCGGGTTCGATGATGGTCCTGGCCACGGTGTCGGCCAGGATGACGAAAACGGCGCCCCCTAAGGCGCTCATCGGAATCAGCACGCGATTGTCGGGCCCGAGGATCAGCCGAAGGATGTGTGGCATGACTAGGCCGACGAAGGCGATGGTCCCGCTCACCGCTACGGCAGCGCCCGTGGCCAACGCTGCCGTCGTCAGAAGCAGCACGCGCGTGAGCCCCACCCGAACCCCCATCGAGCGTGCCTCGTCGTCGCCCAGCATCAGCAGATTCAGGTCGCGGGCCATCAGCAGGAGGACGGCGGTGCTACCCACGATCAGGGGAGTGGCGATCCAGACGTGCTCCCAGGCACGGGAGTCCAGCCCCCCCGCCAGCCAGAACAGGATCTCCCGGAGCGCTTCGTTATCGGGCAGGAGGAGGATGATTGCGGAGACGATGGCGCCGAAGAAAGCGTTGACCGCGACGCCCGCCAGCAGGAGCGTCGCCATTGAGAAGTGTCCGCCGACGGCGGCGATGCCATAGACCAAGAGCGAGGCCGCTATGGCGCCCGCGAACGCGAATGCGGGGAGTGCGAGAAAGAAAAGGCCCGTCATTCCGGTGGCGATAGCGACGACGGCCCCCACTGCGCCGCCGGCCGAGACGCCGATGATCCCGGGATCGGCCATCGGGTTGCGGAACAGCCCCTGCAGCGTCGCCCCCGCGACTCCCAAGGCCATGCCGACCGAAGCGCCAACAATGATCCGGGGAAGCCGGATCTGCTCAATGACCAGCTGCTCGGTCCGTCCGAATGCGGGGACGTCGATTCCGAAAAACGACAGCACGATCCAAGCGACGTGACTGGTCGGGATGTCAACGGGTCCAAGGCTCAGCGAAACCAGGGCGACGGCGAGTACTAGCAGCAGAAGGATCGGCACGCCGATCGCCAGGCGGGCGCTAACGCCTATCTGGCGATAGCCACGGAGCGATATGAATCCAACGGCTCGCAAAAGAACCTCCAGCGTCGCTCCGCTGGAGGTATATTTTTCGACCTATCCGGAACCACACCCGGAGATCGAGGGACCTCTCTATTGCGGAGAGCAGTCACCTCATCGTCCAGGCAGGTCTACTGGCTCGCGGGTGAAGGTCGAACGCTGGGCCCTTCCCATCGGATATCCGACAGTGGGCGTCAGCTCCAAATCCCGCTTACAGTGGCGCTACCGCGGCGGATTTTCACCGCCTTCCCTATTCTCCCTAGGTGGGCACCTGAACGAAAAAAGCCGTGAGGAGCGTATGGTCCTGGTTCGCGGGCTGTCAAGGTTGGGTGGGCGGCAGCACCGGCGCAAACTTGTCGTACTCTTTCCCGCCTTGGATTCGCGCATGCGATGCTATTGAATCCCACCAACGGCCGATAGCCAGGAGGCTCCATGTCCGACAGCAAGCCCGTCCCCGACGGCTACACGGCCATCACTCCCTATCTCATTGTGAACGCCGCCGCCGACTTCCTCGACTTTCTTGCGAACGCGTTCGGTGCCGTCGAGCGCATGCGCCTCCCCATGCCCCAGGGCGGCATCGGCCACGCCGAGGTCGAGATCGACGGCGCCGTACTCATGCTCGCCGACGCCGCCCTGCCCGACTTCCCCGTCACCAATTCCCAGATACATCTCTACGTCGAGGATGTCGACAGCGTTTACGCCCAGGCCGTCAGCGCCGGCGCCACTGCCATCGCTGAGCCCGCCGATCAGTTCTATGGCGATCGCAGCGCCCGCGTCCTCGACCTTTCCGGCAACCACTGGACTATCGCCACCCACGTTGAGGATGTCGATATGGACGAAGTCATGAAAAGAGTAGACGGTATGGACCAAGGCTAACGCCTACGTCCTTCCCTTTCTCTAACAGTCACGAGGCAACAGCCAGCCCAGCCGTATGTAGTTGTGCCACCGGTTGACCTGATCGTTGGGCCTCCCCTGGGGCTATGGCTCGGAAGTGTGCATGGCCTCTTCCTGGGAGGCCTCGGGTACTACGGAGCCGCTACGGGCGTCGGTTTTCAGGTAATACGTCATGGCGTGCAGGAAAACGACGGGGTCCACGTTGCGGCAGCGGACGCCCGGCGGCACATGCGCGGCGATCGGCGCATAGTTGAGGATGGCGCGGACGCCGGCTGCGACGAGCTCGTCGATCACTTGCTGCGCCGCACTCGGCGGCACGGCGACGATGGCGATCTCGATGGGCAGAGCCTCTAGGCTCGCCGCGACGTTCCTGGTGTCCTCCACCACGACGCCACCGATCTCCGTCCCAATGACCGTCGGGTCTGAGTCGAAGGCCTTGGCGACGTGCAGCTGTTGGGAGCCGAAGCCGCCGTAGCTCAGGATGGCCCGTCCCAAGCGCCCGACGCCGAGGAGCGCCATGGACCAGTGTTGCCTGAGCCCTAGAACCTCTCGTAGTTCGCCGAGCAGTTGGGCGACGTTGTAGCCGCTGCCCTGTTTGCCGAAACGGCCGAAGTAGGAGAGGTCCTTTCGGATTTGAGCCGGCGTCACGCCGAGCTCTTCGCCCAACTCCTTGGAGCTGATGATCTCCTGGCCGTTGGTCGCAAGCAGCGCCAACGCCCGCACGTACAGCGGCAGTCGATCGATGACGATCTCCGGGATGCCGGCCGCCGGCACTGCGCATCCTCTCTCTAGGCCGAGATCTATCTCCTTTAGGCTAGCCGAGCGACGCGCTGTGGTCGCCTGTTGGGGTTAGCGCCGCGTGTGCCCGCCCGCGGTCCCTCTAGTGGAGGAGCGCCTCCGCCGACATCGCCACCTTGCCATCGCAGCGGAACGCGCTCAACTCGACACGGTCTTGTGCTTGGGGAACTCCCATCACCCGAAAGGGATGCGCATCGAAGATCGGTGCCTTGGCTCGGTAGTCGAACTGCGCGACGGAACGGTCGCTGTTGCGACGGACTAGCTCCAAGAGCAAGGTGGCGACAAGAGGGCCGTGGACGATGAGACCGGGGTAGCCTTCCTGCTCCACGGTGTAGGGGCGGTCGTAGTGGATGCGGTGGGCGTTGAAGGTCAGCGCTGAGTAGCGGAAGAGCAGGCGTGGATCGGGCGTCACGTCGCGGGTCCAGGCCCCCGCCGGCGGTTGCGGCAGCGCGGGCGAGGGTTCCGCCGCCGCCAGCGGCGGGCCGAGCTCGCGATAGACAATGTCGTGGCGTTCCTCAATGCACAGATCGCTGCCGTCGAGAAGCTGGTAATCGACCGTCGCGAAGACGAGTGGCCCCGTCCGCCCCGTCTTCTCGACGATGTCCGAAACACGACCTCGCCGCCGCAGTTGCGCTCCGATGGGGATGGATCGGTGGAAGCGGAGGCGCCCGCCCGCCCACATTCGTCGCGGCAGCGAGATGGGCGGCATGAAGCCACCACGAGGTGGGTGCCCGTCCGTTCCCAGTTCCCACTGCTGCGCGTTGGGAAGGAAGAACAGCCAGTGCCACAGCGGCGGTAGCGGATCACCGAGGCCGAGCTGGGTGTCCGCGTCGTCGAGCGTGGCAAGGAGACGGTGGACCGGCTGCAGCGTGACGGTGTCGTGCTCTACGCACTCCCGGCCGATCCACTCTCGGTAGTCGATGGCGCCGTTCTCCTTGCGGTCGTCGCCGACCATTAGCCGTTATTAGGGTCGCTTCCGGCGACCACGCCTTCGTCGTACAGGCGGCGCACTGCTGAGTCGCTCAACTGCAGCACTTCGCGCAGGATCGCACCGGTATCCGCGCCGAGCTTCGGGGCGGGAGCGGGCGCGGAGCGGGGTGTCCCGCTCCATGTTAGAGGGGAGCCAGGCGTGAGCGTCGGCCCGATGCCGGGCTGGTCAACCAGATCGAACATCGGGTTCTCGATGGAGCAACGGGGATCGCCGGCGAGAAGCTGGAGGATCGTCTGATAGGGGCCCCAAGCCACGCCGCCCTCCTTGAACGCTCGTCGCACCTCTGGCAGCGTGCGAGTGGCACACCAGGGCGCGAGCAGGTCGGCGATGGCGTCTGTCGCGCGAAAGCGATCGCCGGCATCGTTCAGATCGAGGTTACAGTCGCGCTCAATCGCGGCGGCGCTTTCCTCAATGCCCGTGACCCGTACCAGCGCATCCCACTGCCGCGGCGTGATCGCGACCACCATTACCCGTCTGCCGTCTTTGGTCGCGAAGTCGCGGCCGAAAGCGCCGTAGAGGTCGTTGCCGTAGCGGGGTCGCATCTCGGCCGAGGCTTCGTGCTCGGCCAGGAATCCGAGGTTACCCATCGCACCCAGCGCGATATCGGAGAGGGCGATTTGCACCAATTGCCCTTCGCCAGTCTGCCGCCGATGCCGCTCGGCGGAGAGCAGACCCACCACGGCTGCTTGTCCGGTCAAGAGGTCCCAAGCGGGCAGCACGTGGTTGACCGGGCGGGGATCG
Organism: Dehalococcoidia bacterium; assembly: GCA_965220315.1. Taxonomy (GTDB): domain Bacteria; phylum Chloroflexota; class Dehalococcoidia; order Bin125; family Bin125; genus JAPOXK01. The sequence goes on along the minus strand of CBDCPP010000001.1, from coordinate 390,710 downwards.
TCGGCTGGACCGGTGAGAGCCGGTAAGCCCGTGGCTGGGTTGACCGTATAGTCGACCTCCGACGATCCGTCTGGGTTGCCCTGGATGTTGACCATGATCAGGTCCGGTCGGCGTGCGCGCAGTACCTCATAGTCGAGCCATCCGCTTGCAGGGAAGTTCGTGAGGAAGAGGCCGGCGTCGGCGCCGGACGCCGTGATTAGGGTGGTCGCAAGCTCTCGGCCGGCGGGGCGGCGCAGGTCGAGAGCGATCGAGCGCTTGCCCTTGTTGAGGCCTGCCCAGTACAGACTTGCGCCGCGTTCGCCGAGCGGCCAGCGGCGGTAGTCCAACCCTCCGCCTAAGGGGTCGAAGCGGATCACGTCGGCGCCGAGCTGCGCCAGCGTCATGCCGGCACTGGGTGCGGCGACGAAGGCGGAACCTTCGATCACGCGGAGGCCGCTCAGCACGCCACTCATCGTTTACCTACCGCAGCGGTGGGCAGGTTGCTGTGGAAGACTTTGCAGATGCCGGTACCCTCCCGTACTCCCTGGTTTGAGACCGCCGTGTGTTGCCGAGTAAGCCGAAGTCCCGCGCACCCTGCACCCTGTAGACGATAGGCGACCTTCGTGTCCGTGGCATGGTGGATACCGGAAGGCGCGAGGTATGTCTGCGTTGCATTGCCGACGAGGGCGCTCTTGTCAGCGCCTCCGTAGGCATCAAGGAGCAGTGCTTTTCTGGGTGGGAAGCGCCGGCTCGAGATTGCCCAATCTGGTCGCGGGCCTTGGCCATCTTCAGCACTCGGCGGTTCCATATTCCATATCAGGGTGGTGCCGTGGACACAATCGCCGATTGCGCGTGGGGTATCTGGGATTGGGATATAGTGATTCCGTGATGCGTGATCACCTGCCCTCTGAACTCAAGATGATCCTACTCGGATCTTGCGTTGCTCTCGCGGTCTTCATTGTGACGGCCTGTGGCGGCGGTGCTGAGGAGCCGGGCGCGTCGGCCGTGACGGCTGAGGATCCGGGTGCGCCGGCTGTAGCGGCTGAGGATCCGGGTACGCCGGCCGTGACGGCTGAGGATCCGGATACGCCGGCCGTGACGGATGGGGATCCGGGTGCGTCGGCCGTGGTGGAGACCCCTGCGTCCAGCTCGGTGGATGCCTATGAGATGGATACTTCTGAGCCTCAAGCAGACATGCCGCGTTCGGAAGATGCCGAACTCGAGGAAGAAGAAGCGACCGAGGCGCTTGCACCGCCCGAGGAGCCTGCTGTGCAGCCAGCGGTTACTGCTCTCCACGACGGCGTGCCCGTCCACCGCAATACGATTGGTTTCGAGGAAGCCACGGTCGAGATCATCGATTTCAGCGACTTCCAGTGAGGAGCTTGTAAGAATTGGGCGGCTCAGGTTGAGCCGGTCCTATTTGAGAAGCTCGTCCGAACCGGCGTCGCCAAGCTCACCTACCGGCATCAGATCCGCTTCGGCGAGAACAGCTTGCGGGCCGCTCTAGCGACGGAGTGCGCGGCGGATCAGGGAGCGTTCTGGCCTTTCCACGACCAGAACTTTGAACGACGCCGAGGTAGTGTGTCGATGGACGATCATCTCCTGCAGATCGCGGCCGATCTCGAACTGGACACGAGCGTGTTTGCCACCTGCCTGCAGAGTGAGAGGCACCTCTCACGGATCATGGAAGATGGGGCGATCGCGGCGGAGTACGGTGTCCGCGGCACCCCCACGATCTTCGTGAACGGCGTCCTCGTTTCGGCCTTCCCGGCCGAAGCTATCATCGCCGCTGCGGTCGCGGCGGCGGGTGAGGGCTAGCTCTCGCCTCGATTTCTTCGGCGAGACAGGCTGTTAGCCGGGCGTCGCTGACTGGCCGGTTTCTGGGTCGTAATCCTTGCGCACAAAGCGTCCCACGGCCTCGCCCGACATGTGCACGGTGTTGGCGATGATGGCCTCCATCGCGAGCGCATCGTCGTAGCGACGGCCGAGTCCCCGCAGCGTCGCTTCCGTATCACCTACCAGTGCGCCTTGTGGTACTGCGGCGAGGTTCTCGGCGATCTCACGCGCGCGTGGCAGGAGTTCGTGGTCGGGGACCACCTCTTGGATCAAGCCGATGCGGAACGCCTCCTGTGCGTCTATCTGCTTTCCGGTTTGCAGCAGATAAAGCGCGTTGCCAAGGCCTACCCAGAGCGGAAGACGATAGGTACCGCCGTCGACGGTGGGGCCACCCCAGCGGCGCGTGAGAATTCCATACTTGGAACTCTGTGCGCCGATCAGGAAGTGGCAGGTTAGCGCCACTTCGAGTCCGCCCGCCACGCAGTAGCCATTGATCGCACCGATCATCGGCTTGAAGAGATTCGTCCGGCGGACGAATTTGGGGTTATTAAAGAATGCTTCCCGCTCGCGCGCCCCTGCTGACGAGGGGTCCGAGACCGATCCTCCTTCGCGGATACGCTTCTCGGCGGCCTTGAGGTCCGCGCCGGCGCAGAAGGCGCGGCCGTTGCCCGTCAAGATCATGACGTGTGCAGAGGGGTCTGTATCGAAACGATCGGCGGCGGCGGCGAGTCCTTCGATCAAGCCGCCGCCGAAGTTGTTCATTCCCTCGGGGCGGTTGAGCGTGACCGTGACGACGGCGCCTTCCTGCTCGTAAAGGACGGGCTCGCTTTGTCCGGGCATAGGGCATCCTTCCGCTGGCGATCGAATATGGAGACTAGTGGGAGCGCGCTGCTAGCCGTCAATGGGGATGTGCTGGCTGTACCACTCCAGCGCATGGCGCAACCCCGTGCTGCGGCCTGGCTCCGTGTAGAAGTCTAGCTCCGTGTAGGGCAGCAAGACGAGCTTCTTGGGCTCGTTCGCCTTCGCATAGGCGTCTTGGATGTGTTCAAGAAGGTGTACGACGTCCCAGCCGGACGTCGTGATGATCATGAGCGCCCGCGGGCCGATGTGCTGTATCACGTCGTCGGGGCTGAATTCGATGATCTTCTCCAGCGATTCGACCGTGATCTCTAAATCGTTTATCACGGGCATCTTGCCGAGTTTCTCGACTGCCGACTGAAAGGCTTGGACTGTTCGATCGGTCAACGTGAGTGCCGCGCGGCGGCTTCGGCCGGTGGATGGGATGCGCTCGCTCTCGCCTGTTTGGTAGCGGCGATCACGATCGGCCTCTAGGCGATCGAGCAGATCCTCCCACTCCGCACTGGTCTTCAGCGCTTGGATCCAGCGGCGGCCATTAATCACCGGCACTACCGCTACGGACGCCTTGATACGCCGGTCGACGCCAGCCGTGTAGATTGCCAGCGCCCCGCCGAAGCTGGCGCCCCAGAAGCCGATCTTCTCCGCATCGACCTCCGGCCGGTGTTGCAAGTAGCTCACCGCGTTGCGAATGTCCTCGGCCTCGTTGAGGGGGAATAATTGCCCGCGTGGCTCGCCCTCGCTTTCACCAAAGGTGCGGTAGTCGATTGCGAGACAGACGTAGCCGTTGTTACTGAGAAACGTTGCTTCCTCGGCTAGCGACTGCTTGGTGATGGTGAAGCCGTGCCCCAGGACGATTCCGGGCCTGGGAGAATCGGCGGAGGCGCTGTCGGATAAGTAGAGGTCGCCAGCACAGGTCACGCCGCCGCTGGGGAACCGGATCGTCTCCATACCACACTCCTTTGCAGGTATTAGGGGCGCGGGAATGCTACGAGCCGCCGATCAACGCTGCAAGCGATCATCGCGCAGCGCGCGTATAGTCGCCCGCCCTTACACTGGTGGCGCGACGTTGGTCACACGCGTGACGAACAGCCGGGCCGCGGCGCGGAAGACGGAGTGGGAGTGGGTGTGGGTGTAGCGGTCGCGCTGGCTGGAGCGGCGAGTTGGGCGATCTCCAGCGCGTTGCTCGCCTCGCAAGCGGAACGCGTCGATACGCTGTCTGCCACCGCCCTGCGGCTTAGCTCGGCGCTGGCCTTCTTTCTCATCGTCATCTTCGCGGTCGGTGCAGCAGGCGATTTCGGTCGGATGAGCGTCCTCGAGTTCGCGGAGTTGGCCGCGATTGGTCTGCTGGCGCTGGCGATTGGGGAGAGTCTCTACGCTGCCGCCGTCGCGACGATCGGCATGACGCGCGCCTTTACCACTGTGGTGGTGCTCTACAACCTCTTTGCGTTTCTCTTGGCTGCCGTTTTTCTCGGTGAGACCGTCCGCTGGGACGTCGCGGTAGGATCCGTACTCGTTCTCGTGGGCGTATACCTCGTCGTGTTGCACGGCCGAGCTCGCGCCGCTGGTGTCGAAGGCCGTCCACACATCTTGCCCCACGGCGCTGCGGATGTGCGCCTTCCCTTGATCGGTCGAGTCCGGCCGACGCTGCAGCTCGGCATCGTGCTGGCGGCGCTCAACGGCCTCGTCTGGGGCGGCGCTGCGGTGTGGCTCCAAGCCGCGGGTGATCAATTCGATGAGTCCGCGGTCGGTGCCGCGCGGCTGCCGGTCGCGGCGGCCGTACTGCTGGCGGCGGCTATCGTGCAGCCTGACTCCAATCTCCGTCGGCTCACCATCGGCACACGTTCGCTGGCGATCTTGCTGGTGTCGGGAGTGCTGGCGAATGGCGTTGCGGGGTTGCTCTTCATCGTGGCGTTGGAGGAGATCGGCACGGGCCGGACTGTCATCCTGTACTCCTTAGCGCCGCTCATGGCGTTGCCGATTGGCGCCTTCTTCCTTCGGGAGCGGGTCACCGCCTGGGTAGTGGTGGGCACGGTACTCGCTGTTGTGGGCGTGATCCTGATCGCCTAGAGCGGCGGACCGATAGAATAGGCCGCCAGCTCGGGCGTTCGTACACGTGCGAGGAGCTGTGATGGAGGTGTCATGAGTCGCTGGATCGACAAGCTGACAGTCGGCGAGGCAGTCGATCGCGCTGCCCAGCGCTGGGACAACCTTGAAGCGCTCTTCTTCAAAGGGCAGCGCTGGAGCTTCGCGGAGCTGCGCGACGATTGCGACCGCGCTGCTCGCGGGCTTATCCAAGCTGGAGTTCAGCCGGGCGATAAGGTTGCCCTCTGGCTCGACAACCGGCCTGAATGGATTCACATCCTCTTCGCGGCGGCGAAGGTCGGGGCGGTGCTGGTGCCGATCAATACGCGCTTCCGCACGAACGACTTGGAGTACGTCGTCCGGCAATCGGATGCCACCACGTTGATCACCGCGCGCCAGTCCGGCCCGATCGATTATCTGTCGATGGTGCGTAGCCTTCTCCCTGCGCTCGATTCGATCTCCGAACCCGACACACTGCAGTCGCCGGATTTCCCGGAGCTGCGGCGCGTAATCGTCGTGGATGACACGGGCTGTCCCGGCGCGCTGCGTTGGACGGATGTCGTGGAGAGAGGAGAAGCGGTGTCGGAAGCGGACCGGCGCGCCCGGCAAGAGTTAGTCGATCCGGATGCGACGACGATCATGCTCTACACCTCCGGAACGACCGGCTTTCCCAAGGGCGTCATGCACTCCCATGACCTTCTGCGCAATGTCACGGACCAGGCGAGCCGTCAGGCTATTCGCCCACCTGATGCCATCCTCACTTATTTACCGCTCTTCCACGCTTTCGGACTGTATGAGGGCCCTTACATGTCTGTGGTGAGCGGCGCGCGGCAAGTGCTGATGGAACGTTTCGATGCAGGGGAGGCGCTCCGTTTGATCGAAGCGGAACGGATCGCGTTGATTCATGGCTTCGATACACACTTTCGCGAGCTGATGAACCACCCCGATCTAGAGAAGACCGGCCGATCGACGCTCCGATCTGGAATTTGCAGCTCTGGGCTCGCCAGCTCCGAGCCGACGGCACGCCGCGCTCAGCAACTCTTGTGCAACACGATCAGTGCCTACGGCATGACCGAGCTGCACAATTGCGCGGCGCAGAGCTTCCCTCTCGATAGCGAGGATGACCGCTGCACGATGTCCGGCGCGCCTATGCCCGGTTACACGTTCCGCGTGATCGATCCCGAAACCGGCACTGAGGAGCCCCACGGTACGCCGGGAGAGATCCTGGTTCGTGGCTACGGCGTGATGCAGGGCTACTACAAGAAGCCTGAGGAGACGGCCAAAGCGATTGACGACGAAGGCTGGATGCACACGGGCGATCGCGGGATTGAGCGCGAGGACGGCACGATCCGCTTCCTCGGCCGCTACAAAGATATGCTGAAAGTAGGCGGCGAGAACGTGGATGCGGCGGAGGTGGAGGCGCTCGTGCTGACGCACGAAGCCGTCGCGCAGGTAGCGGTCGTCGGCGTGCCGGACGAGCGGCTGGCTGAAGTCGCTTGTGCCTGCGTGTGTCTCAAGCCCGGCGCTCAGCTCGCCGCCGCCGAACTGATTGCGCATTGCAAGGGTAAGGTCGCGACGTTCAAGATCCCGCGTCACGTCCTTTTTCTGGACGAGTATCCGATGACCTCGAGTGGCAAGGTGCAGAAGTTCAAGCTGCGCGATTTCGCGCTTACACAGTTGGGCCTGTCCGTCGGCTGAGATTCAGCCGCCCGGCTCGCTGCCTAGGCGGCGCTTCATCTCGGCTTCGTATTCGGGGAAGAACCTCCCGACGATCGAGAGTTCGAAGTTTCCGAGGATCGAAACCTTCGGCTCACGCTCCAAGAGAAAGTGAAACGACGTCTCGACGACGGTTTCGGCCGGCTGCCCGTGGCCGAACTTCTCGATCGTGGCTTCATCAGCCTGAACCGTATGGTGCGTCTCACCATCGGCGTCGCGGACGTTGACTTGGAACTCGCCAGCGGCGGTTTTCGTGACAGTGATCTGGGTGTTCGTTTCGGACATTTGATCCATTCTCCCGCTCGCCGCGGACTAAGCCGATCATAGTTTGCCAGAGCGAACGGCAGAGGGACCCTGCTTGACAGGTGGGGTTGGCGGCTTAGCCTGGCGTCGCGCCATCGCAAGGTACAGTGGGAGCGACGCATGACCGAGATCCTGTTCCTCTCCAGACGCGAAATTGAGCCTCTGCTGAGTATGCGAGAGATGCTGGATGCTACTGAGCGTGCCAACGGGCTGTTCGTGAAGAGCAAGGCAGGCGAGAACCCCGCTAGCTTCTCCCCCATGGTTGCCTTCCACACCAAGATCCCTAACAGCGACATCGACTACCGCGCCTCGACGATGGACCCGGTGTCCACGCTGTGCTCCACGCTGGGCTTCGGCTACGGCGATAACCACGCGAAGCATGGCATCTCGGGATTGTTTGCGGTGGCTGTGCTGACCAAGCTCGAAACCGGCGAGCCGGTTGCGATCATGGAAGCTGAGTATCTGGCCAATATGCGCACCGGCGCCTCGTCCGTCGTCGCCTCGAAATACCTGGCGCGACCGAATCCGGAACGGCTCGCCCTGATCGGGACGGGCAATCTTGCGCGGCACATGCTCAACGCCCATGTCGAGCAGTACGGTGATGCGGGTATCGTTCGCGTTTGGAGTCGGACCGCGGCGATGCGGGAACGCTTCGCAGTGGAGATGCGCGAGCGCCATGGCGCGGATGTCCAGGCGGTTGAGACGGCGGCCGCCGCCATTGAGGGGGCGGACATCGTCTATGCCAGCAGCCGTTCGCGGGAGCCTCGCGTGACCCAGGATCTCGTTCATCCTGGGATGCACATCAACGCTTACGGCTCCGATGCGTCCGGCAAGCAAGAGGTCGCGCCTGATGTTGTGCGCGGCGCGAAGGTCGTCGTCGATAGCCTGGAGCAATGCAAGATCGGCGGAGAGATCCAGTATACCTTCGCGGACGGCAGCATGACGGACGCCGATGTGCACGCGGAGCTCGGCGAGATCGTCAACGGCGATAAACCCGGCCGCGAGCGCGACGATGCAGTGACGCTCATGGACTCGACCGGCCTCTCAGCGATCGATGTCGTCGTCTTTGACCTCGCCTATCAGCGGGCGAAGGAACGCGGGGTGGGGACTCGCCTCGAGCTTTAGCCTAGTTTTCCGAGTTTGCCCAGCATGATCATCTCGTTGGAGCGCGCGCTGAGGTCCAGCCGCAGATCGCCGAGTATCCCTAGGTCGTCGCGCTTAACGTCGCCCCCCTGGATAACGCCCACGACTCCTGTTCGGGTTAGCGAGATGTCGGCCGTCGGGTCCCCTTCGATGATTACGAAGTCCGCCAGCTTCCCCACCTCGATCGTCCCGACCTCAGCTTCGATGTGGACCGCATTTGCCGCTTCCCCAGTTGCGCTCACGAGCGCCTGCATGGGCGTCATACCGCAGCGAACGTAGCACTCGAGTTCCAAGAGACTGTCGCCGTGGAGACGAGCCTCGTTGCCGCCGCAATCGGAGCCCATGGCGATCTTGACTCCCATCTCGACAGCCATGCGATGGCGCTCGAAGATGGCACCTTCGTCCTCTGCCATCATCTCCGCCCACGGCATTCCCAATGCGGGACCCTTGTGAATGATGTCGAGGACGTTTCCGAGCGTTGGGATGAGGTACGTCCCGTGCTCGATCATGTTGCTGCAGTTCTCTTCAGAGATATACCAGCCGTGCTCGACCGTCTCGACGCCCCCCAACACGACGTTGTTGACCCCTTCGTGTCCCATGGCGTGGGCGGCGCGGCGGCGTCCCAAGCGCCGTGCCTCCGTGAACGCGGCCGTCACCTCTTCACGGGTGTACTGCGGGCTGTCCCAGTCGCCGCACGTCTCGGGGCCGTCAGAGCTGATCGTTTTGATCACATCGACTTTCCGCGCGACTAACTCGCGGACCCGCCGCGAGATCGCGGCGACGCCATCCGCCTCATGCCCTGGCTCTAGAAACGACCCGTGGCCGCCCGTCATCCAAACGCCGGGGCCGGAGGCCAACATCCGTGGCCCTTCCACCATGCCCTGTGCTTGCGCGCGCTTCAGATCCACGTCGATATAGTCGCGCGCGGCTGTGTCGCGCGCGGAGGTGACGCCCGTGAGCAGGTTGGTTCGCGCCGCCCGGATCGTTTCCAACACGGCGTTGACGATCGGCTCCTCCATGCGAAAGCTCTTTCCTTCATCGCCGTAGCCGCGCGCGCAGTCCCCGCCCGCGATATGGTCGTGCAGGTCAATGAAGCCGGGGAGGAGCGTCCGGCCGCCGAGGTCCACGACTTTATCCGCGCCGCTTGGCTCGCCTGCGTTGCGCACTTCCGCGATGCGCCCCTGATCGATCTTGACGCTGCCGGTCGCGAAATCCCGGCCGTCGCCGATGATCAGGTGAGCGTTGATCAAGCTGGTAGCCATTAGTGCGCTCCTTATCTACTCAACATCTGCTCAGCTGAGCTTCCCTTGCTTACGCAGCAGTATGACTTCGTTGGAGCGGGATCCAGAATCGATCGCGAGCTCGCTGAGCAGGCCCAAGTCGTCCCGCTTGACCGAGCCGCCTTGCACCACGCCTACCAGCGCCGTTTGCGTAAGCGTGATATCGCTGGTCGGGTCACCATCGACAATGACCAGATCGGCCAGTTTGCCCGTCTCGATCGTTCCGATTTCATCCGCGACGTTCATCGCTTTGGCGGGCTCCAGGGTGCCGCTGACGATCGCCTGCATCGGCGTCATCCCCGCTCGCACATGACAGTCCAACTCCAACAGATTATCGCTGTGAAGACGAGCCTCGTTGCCGCCGCAGTCGGAGCCCATAGCGATATTGACTCCTAGCTCAAAGGCCATCCGGTGCCGCTCGAAGATTGCATCCTCGTCTTCCGCCATCATCTCCGCCCAGCTCATGCCGAGGCCAGGACCCTTGCGCAGGATATCGATCACGTTGCCGAGTGTGGGGATCAGATACGTTCCCATCGTGACCATGTTGTGGCAGTTCTCCTCGGTGAGGTACCAGCCGTGCTCGACCGTCGTGACGCCCGACAGGACGACGTTGTTGATCCCGTCGTGTCCCATCGCGTGTGCAGCGGGCAGGCGGCCCAGCCGCTTCGCCTCGGCAAAAGCGGCGGCGACCTCTTCGCGCGTGTACTGGGGGCTATCCCAATTTCCGCAGGTCTCCGGACCGTCCGAGCTGACGGTCTTGATAATGTCGCATCCGTTGGCGACCATTTCCCGTACGCGATGGATGATCGCTTCCACGCCGTCGGCTCCCACGCCGGGCCGCCAGAACGATCCATGCCCCCCTGTCATCCATACGCCGGGGCCAGCAGCGATCATGCGCGGCGCCTCGATCTCGCCGTGTGCCTGTGCCTTTTTCAAGGCGACATCAATGTAGTCGCGTGCTCCGATCTCCCGCGCGGATGTGACACCAGCCTGCAGCGTTTTGCGAGCCGCCGCGACCGTTTCGAGCGTGGCGATCGGGAGCGGGTCACTCATACGGAAGCTAGTCCACTCGTCGCCGTGGGCGATCTGGTTGTCTCCGCCGACCATGTGGTCATGCAGATCCATGAATCCTGGTAGGAGCGCCCGCCCTTCGAGATCCACCGTTACATCTGCCGAGATGCTCTGGCCGTCCGTCCGCACTTCAGCAATACGACCGTTTTCGATCTTGACGCTGCCGCGATCGAAATCGCGGCCGTCTCCGACGATCAGGTGAGTTCCAACGAACGCTGTGGACACAAGTCGCTCCTCATTCTGCCGCGTGATGTGCTCATTCTAGGCAGGGGCGGGCTACTTGTGGGACGGGCTGGCGATGACGGACACAGGGATATTGTCGCCCTCCGGATTCGTTCCTGGTCCCGGCGGTCGCTATGGTCCTCTGTGGATCGGGTACGCGCGCCATCGTGCTGGTTACGGATCTGCCATACGCCGGCAGTGAGGTTCCAGTCGCCGATATTGGGGTTGGCCTGAATGGAAATGGCCTTCTCGGCTTCTGCCTGCCCCATGGTTGTTCGGGAGTGCGGCAGGTCTATCTAGGGTGCAGGCTCGCCTGTAGTGAATCGGGCGCGTGATCGACGCACCTCTCTTGGCTGATGGCTGTACCACGACTCGTGTGCGGTGACGATCGTTGAGACACTGCGCCTAGAATGGTGCTACGACGGCCCGCCGGAACGGTACGGCCGGGCCGCTCTGGAGGAACGCGATGTCGCCTCAGCCCCACTTCGGCGTGATGGTTCCCCAGTTCAAGCGCACTTGGGAGGAGAGCTGCCGCGCGGCGACTGAGTTCGAAGCGATGGGCTACGACTCGCTTTGGGTCAACGACCATCTCTATGGCGCCACTTCGCCGCAGACACCAGTTCTCGAGGCCTGGTCATTGCTCGCCGGACTCGCAGCGGTCACTACTCGCGTGGAACTGGGCACGCTGGTTACTCCGACTGCCATGCGCAACCCGGCGCATCTGGGTAAAACCATCGCCACCGTGGACAGCATAAGCGGCGGGCGCGTGATTCCAGGTCTCGGCGCCGGTTGGATGGAGCGCGAGTTCACCGATTTCGGCATGCCATTTCCACCTATCGGTGCGCGACTGCGCCATCTCCGCGAGTCGGTCAAGTTTTTTCAAGCTCTGTGGAGCGGGGAATCGGTGACCGTCGAAGGCGAGTTCATCCAGAGCACCGATCTGCATTGCGCGCCCAAGCCTGCGCGGAAGCCCCCGATCTTGATCGGTGGTACAGGCGAAAAGGTCACGCTTCGGATCGTCGCCGAACTCGCGGATATCTGGAACAACTCCGCTCGCCAACAATCTCTTTTGGAGAGGAAGATCGGTGTGCTGAAGGCGCATTGCGCCGATGTCGGCCGTGACTTCGGCGAGATCGCAGTATCGCAGCAATGTCTCGTGACGATCGCGAAGGATGAGTTGGCGCTGGAGCCGATGGTCGAGAAGGCGCAGAAGATCTATGGCGGCCATATGGGCGACCCGGCTGGATCGATCGCGCTCACCGGCACGGCTAGCCAGGTGTCAGAGCGGATCCAAGAGCACCTCGATCTAGGCTGCTCGATGTTTATGATCGAGTTCTTCGGCCGCGACACCCGGGAGCCGGCGGCACTCTTCGCCGAGAAGGTCTTACCACGCTTCCGCTAGACGTGGTCGCGATGCAGCGTAGACATCTCTTCCGCTAGGAGCCGCTCTTTCACTCGGCTGCCACCGCAGGAATAGTTTCCGGTTGACCCGTCCGCGCGAACCACGCGGTGACAGGGGATCAGCGCTGGGAAGGGATTGCGAGCCAGAGCCGTCCCCACGGCCCGGGCCGCTCTCGGCGATCCGATTCGCCGCGCGAGTTCGCCGTATGTGAGCCGCTCTCCCGGCGCGATCTTGGCCGTAGTTTCCAGTACCCGTTGTTGGAATGCTGTGAGCCCGGATTCCGCGAGCAGTGTATCGGGGGTCCCTGCCATCGCTTGCCGCACTGCTGCTACGACGGTTAGCGGAGGCTGTTCGTCCGGGACCGGAGCGATGCCGGAGTCTCGCTGCAACGCTTTGAGCAGGTCACTGGTCCGCTCCCCGGGAGCGGAGCGCAGAACACGGCCTGCCTTGTCATAGCCCACGGCGACGGAGCCATGCGCAGTACGGACTCGCGCCCAGTGGACGGCGCGGTCGGATCTGGCTTCCACGGCGTCACTCCAGCTGAGTAGGAGCGTAGCGGCTGGAGCGCGTAAGAACCTCTGGAGTTACCAGGTTGATTGTCCACACTTTCTGCGTGTGACTGCTATAGTTTTTCAATGCTATTGCAAGTATTTGCAACTATCGAACAAAGATGGACAATCACCAAGATTTGGTCACGAGAGATACAGCAGCCATATCCAGGCTGGTTCGGTGGCTCGCGCAACTTGGCGTGTTCGTGTCGGTGCTCTTCGTTCTCTCTGCTACTGCCTGTGGCGGTAGTGATGACGGCGGCAACGATCGGCTGCTCGTCGTGACGACAGTTTCGCCGATTCGCAACATCATCGAGAACGTCGGCGGCGACCACGTTGATGTTGTCGGATTGGTCCCCGAGGGCACCAACTCGCATACTTTCGAGCCCGCTCCCTCCGCGGCTCGTGTACTCGCCGAAGCCGACTTGGTCATTATGAACGGGCTCAACCTCGAACTCCCGACGCTGGAACTCGCCCGAGCGAGCACGGAGGCAGAGATCGTGCTGCTCGGCGACACGGTGATCCCAGTCGATCAGTACGTCTTCGGTTTCTCGTTTCCGGAGACCGGCGGTAATCCGAACCCTCATGCTTGGACCGAGCTCCATTTCGCTATTGCGTATGCTGAAGTCATACGCAATAGCCTCGTGAAGAGAGACCCTGAAGCTGCGGCGTACTACAGCGTGAATCTTGATGCGTTCCGCACGCGAGCCTTGGAGTTGGATCGCCTCTTCGCAGAGACGCTCAATACGATCCCGCCGCCTAACCGGAAATTGCTGACCTACCACGACTCCTTCCCTTATTTCGGACTGCGTTACGGCCTTGAGATCATCGGAGCAATCGAGCCATCCGACTTTTCAGAGCCGGCGCCGCAAGAAGTTGCTACGCTCATCGCGCAGATTCGGGAAGTGAACCTCCCAACCATTTTTGGCTCCGAAGTTTTCCCCAGCTCCGTGCTGAACCGCATCGCGGAAGAGGCTGGGGCCGTCCAGGTTTCGACGCTGCGTGATGATGATCTGCCTGGCGAACCGGGTGATCCCACCAACACGTATTTCGCAATGATGGTGGAAAATGTTCGTGCCATCGCTCAGAACCTCGGCGGCGACATCGGAGCGATGGATGGCGCGGACGTGAGCAATACCTGGATTCCCTCCGCGTGGTTCGATGGCTAATCCAATTGGTGAGACGGCAGCATCCATGAGGCCCGTAGAGCACGGGCCTCCGCCCGCCGCTCAGGCGGGAGCACCGCTCGTGACGCTCCGCGGGCTGACCGTTGGGTACGAAGGTGTCGCGGCGCTGGAAGCGATTTCCCTTGTACTGCATCGTGGTGAGTTCTTAGGCGTTGTGGGCCCTAGCGGTTCCGGCAAGACGACGCTGCTGCGCGCGATCATGGGACAGGCCGATCGCTTAAACGGCGAGCTCATCCGTCATCCAAGGTCTGATGGCGCCACGTTACGATTCGGCTACGTGCCCCAGGTCAGCACCAGCGACTGGAACTTTCCGATCACCGTCGAGCAGGTGGTGTTGCTCGGCCGCTGGCGTGAATCGGGACGACTCCCGTGGCCGCGTCCCAACGACCGCGTGTTGGTCCGACAGGTGCTGGAGCGACTGGGCATCGGCCAGTTGGCCGGTCGCCACATCCGAGCGCTCTCCGGCGGCGAGCAGCAACGGACGTTCCTGGCGCGCGCCCTGATAGGCGATCCGGATTTACTGTTGCTTGATGAGCCGACCAGTGGCGTCGATATCAAGACCCGTCACGACATCATGCATCTCTTGGGCGAGCTCAATCGTGGCGGAGTTAGCATCGTCCTTACAACGCACGAACTCAACGGCGTCGCGGCGCACTTGCCGCGGCTCGTCTGTGTGGCCGAGCGTACCGTCATCGCCGATGGCGACCCCGCAGCCGTGATCAGGCCGGATATTCTGCGCCGCACCTACGGCGCGGAAATGATGGTAATCCGGCGGGGTGACACGCTCTACGTGCTTGAGCATGGGGAGAGCGATCCCCAAGAGTCTCAACCGGAACCGGTCGATGCGGGGGCGACTGAAGCCGCCGGATCAGCATGGATGCGTTAGCCGACCCCTTCCGCTTCGAGTTCATGGTCCGCGCGATGATCGCAGCCGGGCTGGTTGGGCTGCTGACCGGACTCATCGGCGTCTACATCGTCCTCCGGCATCTCGCTTATATCGGCCACGGTCTGGCGCATGCGATTTTCGGAGGGGCTGTTGTCTCCTTCGTCTCCGGGTTCAGCTTTTATATCGGCGCGACATTGTGGGGGGCTTTCGCCGCCTTTCTGATCAACGCTGCAGGACGCCACCGTCGCATCGGCGGCGACGCCGCGATTGGCATCATTACTACCGCCGCTTTCGCCGTGGGTGTGGCGCTCATCAGTCGGCGATCCACTTTCACGCGTGACTTCGAAGCGGCCCTTTTCGGCGAGATCCTAGGCATCACGGCTGGCGACCTCTACGTGATCGCTGGTGTCATGATCCTGGTGGTGGCTGTGGTTTTCATATGGTGGAAACCACTGCTGTTCACTACTTTTGACGCCGGCGTGGCCCGCTCCTACGGAGTGCCCGTGGAGTGGGTAGAGGCGATTTTTTCTCTGGTGCTTGCGGCGACTGTCATCGCTTCATTGCAGGTGCTCGGTGTTACCTTGATCGCGGCGGCCCTCGTCATTCCGCCTGTCACCGTGCGGTTGCTCACCGATTCTTTCAACCGGCTCATCGTCTTTTCCACGCTGCTTGGCGGACTGACCGGCTTCCTTGGGGTCTACCTCTCTTGGTTTGTCGATGTCTCGTCGGGGGCGACGGTCGTGCTGGTCCAGGCGGCGCTGTTCACGCTCGTATTGATCTGGTCGTCTCTACGCGGGCGGGCGGGTGGCTACGTATCACCGCCTTCGCGTGTGGCAGATGCCGGGCGTCAGCTCTTCGGTGGCGATCTACTCGGAAGTCGTGATCCACGGCGCACGTAGAGGACGGGCCGGACTGATACACTGCGCCGACGCCCCGAACGGAAGTCGTGGGGCGACCGCTGAGCAATCGCGGCCTGGGGAGGTTGGCATGGCCGTTACCGAAGCACTGTCAGAAGTGCCTGAAGAGTTCGTGGACGTCGTTGGCGAGAAGATCCACTGGCTACAGAGTGGCGGCGGTGATCCGCTGATCGTTCTCCATCACGAGATCGGTAATCCAGGCTGGCTCCCCTTTTACGAAAAACTCGCGCAGCGCTTCACCGTCACCGTCCCCGACTTCCCTGGATGGGGGCAGTCGGAACGTCCGCTATGGATGCGCAGCGTCCGTGACCTCGCCGTGGAGCTCAATTTGCTGTTCGATCAAGCGGGCGTCGAAGAGGCGGTCTTGGTTGGGCTCGGATTCGGTGGCTGGGTCGCGGCCGAGATGGCGACGATGAACCAGTTGCGCTGCAAGCGCCTAGTCCTCGTCGGCGCGACGGGTCTCCAACCCTCCGAAGGTGAGATCTTGGACCAGTTCCTCTACGCCCACATGGACTATGTCAAGATGGGCTTTCATGACAGCGCCAATTTCCACCGCATCTATGGCGAGGAGCCGCCCACTGAACAACTTATGGATTGGGATGTCCACCGCGAGATGACAGCCCGCATCGCTTGGAAACCGTACCTCTTCAGTCAGACTCTCCCCCACCTCCTCCCCGGGTTTACCACGCCAACTTTGATCGTTTGGGGTGACGCTGATCGAATCGTCCCGCGCAGCTGTGGCGAGCGCTATCGCGACGCATTGCCCAACAGCCGCCTCGAAGTGATAGAAGGGGCTGGGCACTTCGTTGAAATGGAGAAGCCAGACGAGTTGAGCCGTTTGGTGTTCGACTTCGTCGGTGCGTGATACGTTGCAGCCGGGCGTTGGCTCCTAGCCGGACGTCCACCTCCGGAGTTCACTATGTTCATCGCCTACTTCACGGAGCAGCCGGATTCGTCGTTCCCGCAGGAGATCGGCGATGAACTGGGCTACACCGCTCTGCTGCTTCCGAACAAGTACTTCAACGCCGAGGCGGTGAGCGAGCTCTATCAGTTGCGCTTGCGGGAATACCAACGCGCCGAGGAGGTCGGGTTTGACGGGATCATGCTCAACGAGCACCATAACGCTCCCTTCTGCCTGCAGTCGAAGTGCAATATTTTCGCCGCGGTGCTCGCGACGGCAACCGATCACGTACGGATTGAGCTGCTCGGGAATCCACTCCCGGTCTCAGACAATCCCGTCCGTCTCGCTGAAGAGATCGGGATGCTCGACCTAATCTCGAAGGGCCGTATCATCTCGGGATTCGTCCGGGGCGGCGGTACGGAGCAGATCTCGACCAACGCTAATCCTGCTTATAACCGTGAGCGCTTCGTGGAGTCGCACGACCTCATCGTGAAGACCTGGACGGAGCCTGGTCCCTGGCGCTGGGAAGGCAATCATTTCCAGCTCCGCGTGGTGAATCCATGGATCCAGCCACTGCAGAAGCCGCACCCGCGGATTTGGATGCCCGGTGTCGCCAGCAAGGAGACGGTCATTTTCGCCGCCGAGCACCGCTATCCTTTCGTGGCGCTTAGCACGACCTTCGAGACCACTAAGAAGATCTGGGCCCTTTACGATGAGACGGCTCGTGCTGTCGGCTATGAACCTGGTCCGGAGACCAAAGGTTACGAGCTCCGCGTGCATGTCCAGGACACCGAGGAAAAGGCGATCGCGGCGGCCCAGCACTATATGTGGATGCAGGGCGAGTTCACGGGTGTCACGCACCCGGTCTGGCACAATCCTTCCGGCTACGGCTCACCGACGTGGCGCCGTCAATTCGTCGAGATGGCGAACGGTCGGCGCAAGAACGTGGCCAACGTCGGCAAGAGCGTGACGATCCAGGATCTGATGAGTGCCGGCAACGTCATCGTGGGGACCCCGGACCAAGCTATTGAAGGCCTCAAGCGTGTCCTCGACGAATTACGCCCCGGCATTCTCAACATTTGGTGCAATGATGGCCGCGTTAGCCATGAAACTGGTATGCGCTGTATCGAGCTGATGGGCCAGGAAGTGCTCCCTGCCGTCCGCCAACACGCAGATGAACTGGGGCTCAACAGCCCGTTCGATATCGATGCGCCGGTCAGCCTTGCCGCTACACCCCAAGCGGAGCTCCAGCCCGCCAGCGCCTAGCAGCTGGACCCCGTCGCGCCTCCGGCGGCTTCGCGCGTTACTATCCCCGTGCGATCGCCATAGCAGGAGGGATGTCCACAGTGCACCTCGCCTATTTCACTGAACAGCCCATGTCGGCCTATCCCGAGGAGGAGGGCCGCAAGGCCGGCCATACGGCCCTGATGTTCTCCAATCGCTTTTACGATCGCGACGCGGCCAGCCAGCTCTATCAAGACCGGATCACCGAGTACAAGCTCGTTGAAGAGGTCGGCTTCGATGGGATCATGCTGAATGAGCACCACAACGCTCCGTTCTGCATGCAATCAAAGTGCAATGTCTTCGCGTCGATCTTGGCCGCGATTACTGAGCGGGTGAAGATCGTGCTCCTCGGCAATCCGCTCCCCCTCACCGAGAACCCGGTGCGTTTGGCTGAAGAGCTGGCGATGATCGACCTCGTCTCGCAAGGGCGGCTCGTCTCAGGTTTTGTGCGGGGCGGTGGTACGGAACAGCTCGCGATCGGTGTGAATCCCGCCTACAACCGTGAGCGCTTCGAGGAAGCACATGACCTCATCATCAAAACGTGGACGGAGCACGGGCCTTGGCGTTGGGAGGGTGCGCATTATCAAAACCGTGTGGTGAATCCCTGGGCACTGCCGTTGCAGCGTCCGCATCCACGGGTCTGGGTCCCCGGAATCGCGAGTCGAGAGACGGTAGTCTGGGCAGCGCGGCACCGGTATCCCTACGTCTGTCTCAACACCACCGTTGAGGACACGATTAAGGTGTGGAAGCTCTACGCTCAAGTCGCTGAGGAGGTGGGCTTCCAACCCGGACCCGAGCATCGCGGTTACCTGTTACGCGTGCATTGCGCCGATACCGAAGAGAAAGCGTTCGCCAACGCCCGCGAGTTCACCTGGATGCAAGGGGAATTTACGGGCCTGGCTCATCCGGTCTGGAGTGCTCCTGCAGGCTACAACCCGGCGAAGCAACGCCAGGTTCTGGTAGAGATCGCCCACGGGCGGCGCGTTGCCAGACGCGATGTCGGCTTCGAGCAGCAGATCGAGAACTTGCGCATCATTGCAGGAACCCCGGATCAGGTCATCAAGCAACTCCGCGTAATCATGGAGGCGACGCGTCCCGGCATCTTCATGATCTGGGGTAACGACGGTGTCGTGACCCACGGAGACTCCATGCGGTGCATCGAGTTGCTGGGTCGGGAGGTCCTCCCCGCTGTGCGCGAGATCGCGTCCGAGCTTGAGCTCAACGATCCGTTCGAGGTTGACGCACCTGTCAGCGATGCTGCCGCGCAAGAATCGCTGTCTGCCCTACGCACTTAGCCGGGGCACCTGTCCAATGCGCATCGCGGTTGTGGGAGCAAGGGAGCCGACTCCCGCTGCACTTGCTGTGGCGGAAGCGGTCGGCCGAGAGGTTGGGCGTGGGGGTCACACGCTCGTTTGTGGAGGGCTTGGGGGAGTGATGGAGGCAGCCTGCCGGGGCGCGCGCGCCGAGCGCGGTCATACGATCGGCATCCTGCCCGGCGACGCGGCGGCGTCGGCGAATCCGTACGTTGAGTTCGCGATTCCCACGGGGCTTGGCGTGGCCCGGAACGCTGTGGTGGCACGCGCCGGCGATGCCATGATCGCGATCGACGGTTCCTACGGCACGCTTAGCGAGATCGCCTTTGCTCTGCAGTTCGGACGCCCGGTAGTCGGTCTTGGTACTTGGGCTGTCGACGACGGTTCCGGCAACGATCCATTGATCCGTGTCGATGCGCCCGTCGATGCTGTTGCCGCCGCGGTCGCTGCTGCCGAAAACAACGGATCGCTGCGGGCGCGGTAATATTCTCACAATCTGTGGAGGTGAGACGGTGGAAGTACCCCTGCTCGTCAGCGACTTCATCAATCGTGCGGTCAAGCTCTACGGCCCTAGTGAGGCAGTCGTCGACGGCGCCGAGCGCTGGACGTATGCGGAATTCGGGTCACGCGCTAACCAACTCGGCCACGGGCTGGCGGCATTGGGCGTTGGCAAAGGTGATCGCATCTGCATTCTCAGTCCGAACAGCCATCATTTCCTCGAAGCGTTTTACGGCGTGGCATCTATCGGCGCCGTGATCGTGCCCATGAACTATCGCCTTATCGCTGATGATTTCGACTACATCGTCAATCACGTCGGCGCGAAAGTGATGCTGGTCGACTCCGACTACACGGCTGTGATCGATGAGCTACAGCCCAAACTTCCTACGGTCGAGCATTTCATCGTCGCGCGCTTCGCCGCTGCGCCGGTTCCGGACGGCTGGCGGGACTGGGAAGACGTGATCGCCGGTCAGCTGGCGACAACCCCGCCCGACCCCGGCTTGGAGGAGAACGATCTCTACAGCATCAATTACACATCAGGAACCACAGCGCGTCCGAAGGGGGTGATGCTGACCCATCGCAACATCTATCTCAATACCTACAACTTCCTCGTCCACAGCCGTATCAATAACCAGGACGTGGAGATGTGGACGCTGCCCATGTTCCACGCCAACGGGTGGGGCGGGCCCTATGCCCTTACGGCCGTGGGTGCGCGGCACGTCGTTCTGCGCAAGGTCGACCCCAAGGAGATCTACCGGCTCATGCAGGATGAAGACGTGACCTTCGCTTGCATGGCGCCCGCCGTGCTGGCGGCGATTCTCGACTATCCCGACCGCAGCCAGTACCACATCACGACCAAGCCCCGCTTCGTGGTCGCGGGTGCGCCGCCGCCGCTGCGCTTCATCGAGCGCCTCGAAACAGAGCTTGGCTGGGAGTTCGTCCAAGGCTACGGGCTGACAGAGACCTCACCCTTGCTCACCTTGGCCGAGGTCAAGCCCTACATGGGTGTCGACGCCGATGGCGCCCGCCGCATTAAAGTCCGCGCAGGGCACGACATCATCGGCGTGCAGGTCCGCGTTGTCGATTCGGACGGCAACGACGTGCCGCCCGATGACGAAGCGATCGGAGAAGTGCTCGCGCGATCCAACGTCGTTTTCAAGGGCTATTGGGAGCAGCCGGAAGAGACGGCCAAGGCCATCGTCGATGGTTGGTTCCATACCGGCGATCTGGCGACGGTGGATGAACACGGCTATATCAACCTCGTCGACCGTGCCAAGGACATGATCATCACGGGTGGCGAGAACGTTTCCTCCATTGAGGTGGAGGATGTGTTGTACGGATACCCCGCCGTCCTTGAGGCAGCCGTGATCGGCGTGCCCTCAGAGAGATGGGGCGAGACACCGCTCGCCGTCGTTGTATTGCGAGAAGGAGAGGCCGCTACTGCCGAGGCGATCATCGAGCACTGTCGCGCCCGCATGGCCCATTTCAAGGCGCCGACCCGCGTCGAGTTCGTCGCTGCGCTCCCGCGCACGGCGACCGGCAAGCTCAAGAAGTTCGAGCTACGCGAAACGCTCTGGAAGGAATCTGGGGCGGACGGACGCCGGATCAACTAGGCGATCAAGGAGGACGCATGCCAGAGGTTCAGCGGCCCGACGGGGCCACCATTCACTACGAGGTCTTCGGCCAGGGCTATCCGTTGCTGACGTTCGCGCCGGGTGGCGTCAACAGCGAGATCACCTTTTGGTCCAACAGCGCCGTCAACCCGATCCGCGACTTCACCGACGAGTTCATGGTGATCGGCATGGACCAGCGGCATGCGGGCCGGAGCCCGGCGCCCGCTGCCGCGTTCAGCTATGACCTCACCGTTGGCGACCAGCTCGCCGTCTTGGACGACCTGCGAATCGATCGGGCGCACGTGATGGGCGGGTGTATCGGCGTCGCCTACAACCTCCGCATCATCCAGGAGGCTCCCGGACGGATCAGCGCTGCGGTGTGTCAAGATCCTGTCGGCGTTGACGAATCGACGTCGCTCCGTGTTTTTCAGGACATGTTCGCCGCCACGCTTGCTCTTGCGCGAACCAAGGGCGTGGAGGCGGTCGTCGAGGCCGCGATGACCGGTGTCTGGTTCGTCGAGAACAACGCCGCCGGCCCGTTCCAGCGCCGGATCTACGACGACGCTGCCTTCCGTGCCGAGATCCTGGCGATGCGCGATGCGGAGTACATCGCCTTAATCGAGGACTTCGTCGCCGGGATCTGGCCGCTCGACGAACCGCTGTTCTCCGTCACCGAAACGTGGCTCAAGAGCTGCCCGGCGCCGCTGTTGGTCCTGCCCGGCAGCGATCCCTTCCATCCAACCGGTATTTCCCACCGCATCTGCGAGCTCGCTCCTCAGGCCGAGTGCCTGGATATTGACTGCCGCTCGCCGGCGAAGCTGCGCGGAACGATCGAGACGATCCGCGAGTTTCTGCGCGCGTACGCGGCCTAGCCGCTCGTGGGCGTACGGCCTCTGGGATGTGGGCCGCGATGTCCGCTTCCGCATACGCCGTGACTACTCTGCCGTCAGAGGCGCATGGGTTCCGAATCCGCGTGGCCCCGTTAGGGCGCTCTCGACGCTCTCGAGCGCAGGTCTAGCAAAAGCGCCGATGAGGTGCCGTGCAATGGCCCCTCCTCGATCTCGTTGAAAGCACTACGTACGGAGTCGACGTAACTGAGCGCTTCAGATCGGAACTCTGCGCTGGGTCGGACATCTTCTCCGGTGGTCGACACTGGCGCCCCCGTGGACGGTCCGGGTTCAACCGGCGGTGTGGCGACAGCCGCTCCAGACGCGGCAGGGGTAGGCGATGTCAGCTCGCGCTCGCCCCGGTAGATAGTACTGCTCAAGCGGCTCTAGTCGAGCAGCTCCCTCCCAAGCCGGTCTATCTCCTCGTTCAGTTCGTCGACGTCAGCGGTCAGCGTCAGCGTCAGCTCGAGGCGCGAGGGGACGCCGCCAGCCGCCGCCTCAATGGCTGCGTCAAGGCGAGGGATGATCGTGTGCCCATATTCCCAGAGCTCGTGGAGCATGTTCGCATTCGCGTTTGAGAGCAGATCAACGAGGCGTTCTGCACGGTCGTCGACGCGAACCGCACGGCAGCGCAACGTCCACCGGGCACTATGCTCCCAGACCTGCGCGAGGCGACGCGCCACGGCGGCGAGTTCGAACGGATCTCCCGGCACCCCGTCCTCTCCGAGCGCCTGTGGCAGGTAGTCGTTGAGGATCGTCGACGCGGTTTGCACAAACCGCTCGCATTCACCCAGCCTGTCCTGCGCCCACGATGCGAGCTCGAGGATATCGATGAAGGTTACAGTTTCACCCGCGAGCCGATGTTCGATCTCGCGACGGAGCGTTGCCCGACGGTCCAGCGCTTCTTCGAAGACCGTCGCAAAGAGCTTGTACTCCCAGTACTCATCACGCTGAAGCGCCAGCATCAGCGCGTCGCCCTCAAGCTCCGCCAGGAGGCGATCCTGACCACGCGCCCTCTGGCGCAGATCAAGGGCGTCTTGGACGAGGTACGCGAACTGCTGGCGCAAGGTGTTCACGATGTCCTCGGCGGTGGCGAATTCGAACGTCCAGGCCTCGCCACTTTCACGGAACGAGTCGATGAACTCGAAGATGCGGGGCGTGTCGGCGATGCTCGAGTAGTCGGCCTCGGGGTTCGCCTTCCACACCTGTAACTGCGCGAGGATATCCTTGCTGACAAAGACGTACGCAGGCACCCCACGTGCCCGGGCCTCGACGAATTCGAGGTTGGTGACGGACTTGTCCGCCTCGGCGTCGATCGAGCCGTACCGCGCGCCGACGACCATCACGAAGATATCGGCGTTCTCTCGCACGTTCCGTCGGCTGTTCTCGACCGTCGTCTGGTCTGGGTCGATCGGGAACGAATTGTGCTCGGACATCACGGCGCGCCAGCCGAGTCTCGCGACGAACTGGCGAAGCTGCGCGCGGAGCTCGCTGAGGTCGTACATGGTCGAACTGACGAAGACGTTCGGCGGGCGGTTCTTCATCGGCGGGGTCTCTTCAAGCCGCGTGCGGGGGCGACTGGGGGATTGTATGGGGTTGACGGGTGGGTGGACACAATTGCGTTCTCGGTTTGCGGGGTGAGGCAGTGGGTAGCTCGTCGGAGAGTGAGGACGGGGATGGTGAGGCGGTGGCGACGGACGGTATCTAGAGGATTACGACGGACTCGAAAGTTCACAGTACATACAGTACGTGTAGGCCCGGCGGGTGATGATGCCTAGCACCCTGCTGCGGTCACTGAGCGTCGGCGGCGCTTGGCTGTCCCGAGTGCGGCGCGCAGCGCCCGGTGCCATTCGGAGACTGCCGCGGCGCGGTCCGCAGGCGTGTTCCAGTGCAGCGGCCGGGGGCTGGTGGAAGGAAGTGCTATCGGTTCGGCCGGCAGATCGCCGAAGTGCCGGCGCCACTCGCCCTGGCGCCGGCCGTTCAGCAGGATGGGGAACGGCCCTTTTTCCTTCCAAAGCGCGGTGATCGCGTTCGGTATCGGATCACGGATCTTCTCGTCGCCGCTGCCGTCACGCTCCGCGGCGGCGTATAGGTCCCACACGGCGATCCCACGCGCCTTGAGGTCGTGGACCCGCTTCGCGTAGGGCGCCTCGGCCGATTCGACTGCCCCCCACGCTTCCAGCACGCGCCAGAAGTGGTTTTGCGGGTGCCCGTAGTACTGCTGCTTGGCGATGG
Source organism: Dehalococcoidia bacterium (assembly GCA_965220315.1). Taxonomy (GTDB): domain Bacteria; phylum Chloroflexota; class Dehalococcoidia; order Bin125; family Bin125; genus JAPOXK01. The sequence continues at coordinate 366,549 of CBDCPP010000001.1, read as the reverse complement.
AGGCATCGCTCGGCAGGGAGCCGAGGATGAGAACGCGGATCGAGCGGGGCAGGATCGGCGGCAGGCCGCGCTTAGCCAACCGTACCCGCTTCCCGTAGCGTCGCGAGTTCGTTGTCGGCGAGCCCCAGCTCTTCGCGCAGGACCTCGTCCGTGTGCTGGCCGAGCAAGGGCGCCGGCTTCATCGACACCGGGGAGTTGGAAAGCTGGGCCGCCGGACGCATCAAGGGAACGCGTCCCTCGGTGGGGTGGTCGACGTGCTGGATGAAGTCGCGCGCCTTGAGATGGGGGTCCTCAAAGAGATCACGGGTATCCATCACGGCGCCGCAGGGGACGCCGCGCTCGCCAAACGCTTGCATCGCTTCGTGTTTCGTACGACTCGCGGTCCATTTGGCGAGCTCGGCGTGAAGTGCGTCACGGTGCTCGCGGCGGCCCTGCAGGGTCGCGAAGCGCTCGTCTTGCAGGAGGTCGGGCCGCTCGATCGTTTCGCAGACCCCGGCCCACATCTCTGGAGTGACGATCACCATATAGATGTAGTCGTTGCTCCCCCCGGGCTTGCATGCCAGTGGATCGGGTGAGAAGCCGGCGCGGATCGCGTCGCGCGGAGCGGTCTTGCGGCCCCAGTCCGAGAACAACGCGACCTGCGTGCGCATGAACATGGTCACGGCTTCTTGCATGGACAGCTCGATCAGCTGGCCTTCCCCGGTCCGTTGCTGCTGTACGTAAGCGGCGGTGATCGCGAGCGCCAGTTGCGCGCCCGTGCCACTGTCCGCGAACGTCGCGCCAGAGAGGAGCGGTGTGCTGCCTCGTTCCCCTGTTACCGAAAACGCTCCGCCGGTGGCCTGAGCGACCTGGTCGTAGCAGTTAAAGCCGCTGTATGGCCCCGAGAGGCCGAACCCTTTGATCCGGGCGTAGATGATCCGCGGGTTCAGCGTGCGCATGACGTCGTAGCCGACCCCGAGCTTTTCCATGACGCCCGGGCCGTAATTCTCCACGAAGGCGTCGAACTTTGGGGCGAGCTGCAATAACAAGCTCCGCCCCTCCTCGGAGCGGAGCGAAAGCGCCACGCTGCGCTTATTGCTGTTGTAGTTGAGGAAATAGGCGCTGCTGCCTCCGATACCGGAGCCTCCCACGCGGCGGCCGGGATCCCCGTGCCCCGGGCGCTCGACTTTGACAACGTCCGCGCCGAGCCAAGCCAGCATTTGCGTGCAGGAAGTCCCCGCCTCGTATTGGGTCATGTCGAGGATGCGCATTCCGTCGAGTGCTGCCACGGAGGACTCCTTCCGCTCGATCGTGTCGCGCGCATGCTATACCCGTGCTCGGCCGCCGTCGCTTATCTTCTTCCGTGTGTTGGATAGTTGCCGCATCGCGTGAGGAGGGCATCAATGGCGGACGATATGAGGAACAGCATGGATCCCCCTGAGCCTGACCGCTACGACTGGTCCGGGATCGTCGAAGGACTCGAGCGCTATCTGCGCCTGCGCTCGATCCCCGTCGGGATGAAGCTGTTCGAGACGGTGGCTGAGATGGAGCGAGTCGAGCGGCTGCGACGGCCGCAGATCGCGCACACCTTCGACCAGATCGTCGCGCAGGCGCGCTGGATGCGCTGGACCGTCGGTATCACGAACGCCGACCTCGCCGCCGCGCAGTGCGGCGCCGTTCTGGGACTGCGACCCCAAGATCAGCAGTGGCTCAGCGGTGAACGAATGGCAGGCGTTTGGTACGAGACAAAGGCCGACGCGGCAGCCCACCAGGCGGCCCTCGACACCGTTCCCCACGGCCGCTACGAGGCCGTGGCGGTATCGCCGCTCGCATTGGGCCGGCTTGATCCGCCCGATATCTGCCTCATCTACGCAACGCCGGGCCAGATGATCATCTTGATTAACGGTCTCCAGTTCTCGGGTTACCGCAAGTACAACTTCACCTGCGTGGGAGAGAGCGCTTGCGGCGATTCTTGGGGCCGCGCCCTCACCACGGGCCAGCCCTCCGTTTCGATCCCTTGCTACGCTGAGCGGAGCTTTGGTGGAGTGGAAGATGATGAATTGCTGATGGCGATTCCCCCTCGCTTTCTGCCTAAAGCCGTCGATGGATTGGCGCGTCTTCACAAGAACGGGCTGCGCTACCCGATCCCTACGCTGGGGATCCAGAGCGATCCCAGCGGCATCCTGGCGCGGAGCTACGGCGGAAAGTTCTAGACGAGACTCTCGTGGCGCGCGGCTGGAGTTGCAGGTGCCTGCTCACTGAACGCGCCATCTACGAGCATCACGCTCGCTCCAGTCCGCGCCGCCACTTTCTCGCCGGGTAGGATCACCCCCACAAGGTTGAGCGGGTCGACGGCACTGAGGCGTACCTGTTCCTCGGAACGCGCGCGCCGCCGAACGGCGCGTAGGGCATCGACAGCTTCGGCAAGCGCGTATTGCTCTCCCACGAGGCCATGGATAAAGCGCCCGCCGCGCACGTCGCCGCGGGCTTCTAGGCGCCGAAGGGCGCGCACGATTTCGCGCCAAGGGAGACTAATGCTTTCACGGGTCAGGAGATCGCGGCATACGATGCCGTACCGAGCTAACAAGATCCTCGCGGTACGCTCGGCCAGATCTTCAACCGCCTCGCCTTCCACCTTTTGCTTTTGTGCGATCAATGCCCAGCGCCCTGCCGGACCGTTTCGCAGGAAGCGTCCGCCTGGGCGGCGCGATGTCGTTTTTGGCCTGCCGATCAATTGACGCAAGCCTTGGAAGCCATCGGCCGTCGCGAGGCCGCGTGCGACGAGTTCCCGCAGTCCGCCCTCAACATCCGATGGCAACCGCCGCGTGGCTGCGATCAGCTCGTCGGTAAAGAGTGCGCCACGCTCGTGCAGAAGCGTGAGCAGTTCCTTGGCGGCGCCACTCGCTGGGGCGTGTGGATCGTCGTGGAAGCGCGCTGCTGAGAGCAAGGTGGCGAAGTCTGCACGTCGTGCGATTGTGACCGGCGTTGCCCGAGACGGGGTGATCGCGCTGCCGGTTGCCCCGCCGCGTTTAGGGGTGAGTCGCGCCCAGACGAACTCCCCGGTCAGGCAGAGTTCGTCCAGCCAGGCCGACTGGTAGTTGCCGATCCGCATCGGCAGCACGGCACGCTCCCAGGCCGAAGCCGGCAGCTCGAAGCCCTGGAGCTGCTGGAGTACCTGCCGCAGTCCCGCCTTGCCGTGAACACGGGTATCGGAGGTGCAATGCTGCCAGCGCAGTAGGAAGCGCATGAAGTCTTGGGCCGTGACTGGTTCAATCTCGCGGCGCAAGCGGTCTAGCGTGTAGCGATGGATTCGAGCCAGCAGGGCGCGGTCGCAGAATTCCGACTCGGCGGCGGCGTGGTGCGTGAACGCACCGCGCAGGATCTGCCCCCCCGCCTCTAACTGCTGAAGGCCGCGCTGGACATCAGTGGGACCGAGCGCGGTCTGATCGGCGAGCGCTGCTGTGGTTACTGGTCCCGCGATCTCCATATGGCCGCGGAGCAGCTGCAACCGTGCGGCGTCGCGGTCAGCTGCCTCGACTGCTACGCCCTCCGGCATACTCGGTATCGGTTCAATCGGCGCGTCTGGGAACAGCAGAGCGATCAGCTTGGTGTTCTCCGCCGCGAGCCACACGGGGCCACGATCGGTTTGCGCGTTGGCGGCGCGTCCTGTGTCGCGTAGCTCCTCGGCCCAGAGCTGCCACGGCTCCACCAACTCGTGCGTCACGGCAACCAGGGTGCTGAGCACTTCGTGCGCCTCTTCAGCATCTCGAGGATCCGGTCTCGCCTCTTGGCACACTCGTTCGATCGCGCTGGAGTCGAGAGCGCCGAGGTCGCGCGCATGCTCCGGCAACGAACGTCGCAGCATCACCGCACGGGCGCGACGTTCCTCCAGTGGCGCGTCGTCTAAGAAAGCGTAGGGTTTCGCACCGATGATCTCGTGGGCCATGGGAGAGGGCGTGGTGGAGTCGCGTGCGTGCAGGCGAACTGCGCCGCGCTCGATCCGCTCCAGGATCGCGACGAGGCTCGGCACGTCCATCGCCTCTTCCATGCAATCGCGCACGGTCTGCCGGATCAGGGGATGATCCGGCATCGCGATTGGGCCACTCACGTTCTCTTGGCAGCCGACGGATAGGGGGAAAACGGCGGCTAGAAGGTCGTCCGAGCGCATTCGCTGGATGGGCGGCGGCACCCTCTTTCCGCCTCGCTGCCGCTGGACGGCCAGCGCGCGAGTCGCATTCCAGCGCCAGCGTGTGCCGAACAATGGGATATAGATCAGGGATTGCTCGACGGCTTGCGGCGCGTTCGCCGGGCGTACGTACTCGAAGGCTTCCTCCAGCGGGAAGCTCTGTGCTGGCCCGAGCGAAAGCAAGATCGCATCGTCGTTCGCGGCTGCCTGTAGCTCAAAGTCGAAGCGGACGCAGAACTGCTTGCGCAGTGCGAGTCCCCAGGCGCGGTTGATGCGCGATCCAAATGGTGCGTGCACGACAAGTTGCATTCCACCCGACTCGTCGAAAAAGCGCTCAAACACAACGTCCCGGTCGGAAGGCATCACCCCCAGCGCTTCGTGTGTCACGCGGACGTAGTCGACCAACTGCGCGATGCCGGATTCGTCAACCCGTGCCTCCGCCGCCAGCCGCTTCCGTAGTGCCTCTGGCTCATGCAGCCCGGCGATGATCTCGCGGCGCAGCTGTCCCACTTCTGCCGACAGCTCGAACGACCGACCGGGTCCCTCGCCTAGCCAGAAAGGAACGGTGGGAGGCGCGCCTTGGGCGTCCTGCACTCGCACGATCCCGGTCTCGACTTTGCGGATACGCCAGGAAGTCGTTCCGAGCAGGAAGATGTCGCCTACTTGGCTCTCGATCGCGAAATCCTCGTTCAGAGTCCCGACGAACGTATCGTCGGGGTCCGCCAAGACGCGGTAGTCGCCTAGCTCTGGGATAACACCGCCGTTCGTGAGGGCAGTGATGCGAGCATGCCGTCGTCCGCGTAACATGCCGTTGATCCGGTCATAGAGGAGCAATGGCTTGGCGCGCCCGCCGCCGTCCCCCACGCCGTCGGCCAGCATTGTCACGATCTCGTCAAAAGAGGAACGCTCCAGTGTCCGATACGGCGTCGCGCGACGGCAGAGCGCGTAGAGATCGCCTACCGACCAAGGTTCGCTCGCACATTCCGCTACGATCTGCTGCGCCAGCACATCTAGTGGCGCGTCCAGTGGCTCGATGCGATCGAGGTGCCCCGCTCGGACCGCCCGGACCAGCGCCGCGCATTCCACCAATTCGTCGCGTGTGGTGGGAAGCAGTCGCCCTTTTGGCTTGAGGCCCAACGCGTGTCCGGAGCGCCCTACCCGCTGCAAGAAGGTGGCGATACGGCGCGGGGAGCCGAGCTGGCAAACTAGATCGATCCCGCCGATATCGATCCCGAGCTCCAGTGCCGAGGTCGTGACGAGCGCGGCGAGATCGCCGCTGCGCAGCTGCTCTTCCAGCCGGAGCCGTCGCTCTTTCGACAGGCTGCCATGATGCCCGGCGACTTTGTCTTCGCCCATTCGTTCGGCTAACCGGTGCCCCACGCGCTCCGCGAGCGCTCGGGTGTTGACGAAGATCAGCGTTGTGTGGTGGGTTCTGATCAACTCCGCCAGCCGCTCGTAAATCTCGTCCCACTGCGGATGCGAGATAATCGCGTCCAACTCCGACGGCGGCACTTCGATCGCGATATCTAGGTCGCGCTGGTGCCCTAGGTCGACGAGCGCGCAGTCGGGCGAACCATCTTCCTTGCGCTGATCACTGCCGACCAGAAACTGGGCGATCCCTTCGATCGGCTTCTGTGTCGCGGAGAGACCGATCCGCACTGGCCGCTTCTCGGCCACGTGGTCCAGTCGTGCGAGCGACAGCGCGAGATGCGTGCCGCGGCGGTTCCCAGCGAGGGCGTGGATTTCATCCACGATCACTGTGCGCACGTTGCGCAGTGTTCCGCGACTGCGCTCCGCACTGAGGAGCAGGTAGAGCGACTCTGGAGTCGTAATGAGGATGTGTGGCGGCTTGCGCGTGAGTGCCTGCCGCTTGGATGAAGGCGTGTCTCCGCTCCGGACTGCGACACGGATCTTTGGCAGCTCTTCACCCAAGCTCGCCGCGACACTGCGAATCTCGGCTAACGGCGTCTCTAGGTTGCGGTGGATGTCGTTGCCCAGCGCTCGCAGTGGTGAGATATAGAGGATCGAGACGGCGTCATCGAGTGGTACACACTTGGCCTGGCGAATCAGGGCGTCGATGCCGGCGAGGAATGCGGCGAGCGTTTTTCCCGAACCCGTGGGCGCGGCGATGAGCGTGTCGTTGCCTGCGCGGATGTGCGGCCAGCCCTCCGCCTGCGCGTCGGTAGGAACGGGGAAGCGCTGGCGGAACCAGGCTCGGATTGCTGGATGGAAGTCCGAGAGTACGTCCACTGCGTCGGCTACCGAGCCGGAGGCGCGCAGCGAAGCTTGAGCGCCTCCAGCCTGCGAAGGACCAACGTTCCGCTGTAGGCGGGGGCCGCGTCGGCTAGCTCGAACGTTTCGAAACGACTCAGCAGCGCCTGCAATGCGACTTCAGCCTCAAGGCGAGCGAGACCCGCCCCCAGACAGTAGTGGATACCGAGGCCGAACGCGTAGTGATGGTTCGCGGCCCTTCGCACGTTCAGGCAGTCGGGGTTTGAGAAGAACTCGGGGTCGCGGTTGGCGGCACCGATGGCCACGAGGATTGAATCGCCGCCGGCGATCGGCGTGCCTTGGATCTCCGTGTCCTTTAGTGCGAAGCGGACCACGACTTGCACGGGACTGTCGTAACGCAGCAGTTCCTCGATCGCACTTGGGATCAGTGAAGGATTCTCACGCAGCCAGGCCGCTTGCTGCGGGTGCCGGGCAAGCGCGAGGACCGCGTTACCGATCAGGCCTGTGGTCGTTACGTTACCGGCCGCGAGCAGCAAGATGATGAAGGCGAGCAGCTCCGCTTCCGACATACTTGCCCCGGCCTCTTCCGCGTGCACGAGTGCGCTCAGCAGATCGTCTCGGGGCTCCCCGCGGCGTGCGTCCAGGTAGCCGCCGACGTATTCTTCGAGTTCCGCCATGTTGGCGCCGATCCTGTCGATCGCATCTTGTGGAACTGAGGGATCCGTGGCAGCCGCGATCTCGGCTGACCAGCGCTTGAAGGTGGCGTGGTCAGATGACGGTACGCCCAACATCTCTGCGATCACGATCATGGGAAGCGGCTCGGCCAACTGTCCGATCACGTCGAATGTGCTCCCGCTCTGTTCCTTCAGCAGCGAGTCCGTCAGTTCCTCGACGTGCGAACGTAGTTGCTTCACCCGCATGGGCGTGAAGGCCTTGTTCACCAGAGCACGGAGCTGTGTATGCACCGGCGGATCCCGTCCGAGGACTGTGTCGCCGGCTAGGCCAATCTGTGCGGCCTGCTGGAGCCGGAATTTGGCCAACGGGCTTGTCGCGTGGCGTGCATCGGACGAGAACGTCTTGTGATCACGCAGCACCGCGGCGCAGTCCTGATACCGAGTGAGAATCCAGCCTTGTAGTACGGCGTTGCGCCAGACGGGTGCGCTCTCGCGTAGCTGTGCATAGACCGGATACGGATCGGCGAGGAATTCCGGACTCAGAATCTCGAACGGCGACAGGGTGAGTTCAGCCATGCAGTAGTTGTAGTGTACGTCTTCGACCCGTGCCGGTTGACGGCTGGGGAATACAGATGTGGCAAGATGAAGTTGCGGACGTTGGTAGAAGACGGCCGATAGACTGATCGTATGTGCGGTCGATTTACGCTGACTTATAGAAACGCGGATCAACTCGCGCTCGCGCTGGGTGTTGCTTTCGATGCGATCCACCGCAAGCGATACCGCCCGCGCTACAACATCGCTCCCTCCGACGTACATTGGGTCCTGCGAGGAGAGCGGGAGGAGCGAGAGTTGCTCCCGTCGCGCTGGGGTTTGGTCAATGCAGGATCGCGCCCGGCAAAACGCGCCGCGCGACCGATCAACGCGCGTGCCGAGGCGATTGACCAAAGGTCTGCCTTCCGTGAAGCGTTTGGAAAGCGGCGCTGTGTCGTGCCCGCGGACGGCTATTTCGAGTGGATGGGGCCCAAGAAGGCGCGGCAGCCGATCTGGTTCCACCGTGAGGACGGAGGTTTGCTCCTGTTCGCTGGTCTGTACGAGATTTGGCACTCCGAGCTGGGAATTCCGCAAGTCACCTTCACGATCATCACGACTAAATCCAATCGAGTGGTGGAACGGTTTCATGATCGTATGCCTGTGATCCTCGGCGAAGGGTCTCTGGACGAATGGCTTTTCACACCCGAGGCTGAGCGCGCGAAGCTTCACGGTCTCTTGCTGCCCGCAGTAAATGATGCGCTGGTCGGTACCCCAGTGAACCCGCGAGTTAACTCGGTCAAATACGACGATCCGGAGTGCTTGGCGGTGGCGCCGGGCATGTTGCTCTAGGGGGGCAGTGATGCTGGAGACACTGGAGCGTCCGACAATCGAAGATGTTCGCCGTGCGGCGGAAATCATCGCGTCGTATCTCGCGCTTCCAACGCCGCTGGTCTACCAGCCTGCTTTATCGGAGCGCATTGGTGCGCATGTCTCGCTCAAGCTGGAGTCGGCGACGCCGATTTCGGCGTTCAAGATTCGCGGCGGGCTCTACCTTGTCAATCAGCTCGACGCGCAGGCGCGGGCGTCCGGCGTCGTCACCGCCTCAACGGGCAACCACGGGCAGTCGATCGCGTATGCCGCGGGCACGCTCGGGGTGCCGGCTGTGGTCGTCGTGCCCAGAGAAGCCAATCGAGACAAAGTGGCAAACATTGAGCGACTAGGCGCGCGCGTGATTCATGAAGGTGCGCACTACGACGAGGCACACGAATGGGCTGCGGCGTACGCCGCCGAGCATGAGATGGTTTATGTTGATGCGGCGAACGAGCCGGATCTGACCGCGGGGGTCGGCACCGCCGCGCTTGAGGTGCTGACCAGCCAACAGCTCGATACCGAAGTCGTGATCGTGCCTGTCGGGGGTGGTTCAGGCGCCTGCGGGTGGATCACGGTCCGCGATGGACTGGGGTCGTCGGCAGAGATCTGGGGCGTGCAATCTGCGCAGGCACCGGCCGCGCATGATTCATGGCGTGGCGGCGAGCCCGTGACGCGGCCAAACGTGACGATCGCAGATGGCGTCGCTACAGGCGTAGGTTTTGTCTTCACGCAAGCGATCCTGCGCGATGGCCTCAATGACTTTGTCCTTGTGGACGACCGCCAGATCGAGGAGGCCGTGATCATGTTGCTCGAGTCGGCGCACACGCTGGCAGAGACGGCCGGTGCCTGTAGCACTGCAGCGGCCCTGCAAGAAGCCGATCGATTACGCGGTCGCAAAGTGGTGCTGGTGGTCTCGGGGTCAAATATCACCCGGCCGCAGCTGGAGCAGTTCCTCGCTCGCTAAGGCGCGAGGCTGTTGATTCGCGCTGCTAGTTCGAAGTCGAGTGGGCTGATCCCACCCACATCGTGCGTGTTCAGGTCAATGACGACGCGGTTGTAGACGTTGAACCACTCGGGGTGATGGTCGATCTTCTCCGCGGCCAGCGCGACTGAGGACATGAACCCGAAGGCCTCCACAAAGCTGTCGAATCGGAAGGCGCGACGCAGCTTCCCATCCTCTACTGACCAACCGGGCGCCTGCGCCAGGTATTGCCCGATCTCGGTATCTGTCAGCTTGCGGCGGTCCGCCATAGTGTCCTCCGAGTCATTACTGCGGGTAGGTTTTGTTCCACCAGATCACATAGTCCGTGCTGGGTACTTTAACGCCGGTCTGACCAGCGCCCGCCATGATCTCGCCGCGATGGTACATATCATGGGTGATCAGGTGCGTGAGAACTTCACGCAATGGCGTCTTAAGGTCGCCTTTGCTCCACGGGAACAAAATCGTCCGGTCGAGTTCTTCCGCTTGCACGCGACCGAAGAAGTCGCGGAACGCCGCGTTGATCTCCGCGTTGCGAGACTCGCATTCCTCCAGCGTGAGGTTGGGCCAGCCGTCGGCCTCCCCGGACTCGACGCCTTCGATGCGGTCTAGCCAGATGCGCTTGCCGCTCAAGATGTGCGCGAAAGTGCCGATCAAGTTCGGGCCACTCGCCCCCAAATTCTTTAAAGTGCGCAGGGTGCGGTCGTTCGCCCACTCGTCGTAGGCGAACTGCCGCTCGATCGATGCCAACGTTTCCATGCCCGAACTCCCAGTATTCTGCGCTTGAGATTGTCACGGCAGTCTAGCGGGCGCTTTCCGCGCCCGGTGAGAAGGGACTTCCATGCAGTTAGAGCCTTTGGTGCGGGCTTTCGTGACGCGCCGGCGTGTTGGGCATCTGGCTACCAGCGACACGGACGCTATGCCCCACGTCGTGCCGGTCTGTTTCGCGGAGCACGCCGGTACGGTCTACATCGTGATCGACGAGAAGCCCAAGGCGACCACCCGCCTCCGCCGCCTCCGCAACATTGAGCGCAATCCCCAAGCTGCTTTGGTTCTCGACTATTACAGTGAAGACTGGTCGCGGCTGGCCTGGGTGATGCTGCGGGGACGCGCGGACACGCTTGAAGCCGGCGATGAGCATCGCGCGGCTATCGCCACCTTACGTGAGAAGTACCCCCAATACCGAGAGATGGCGCTCGACGATCGGCCGGTGATCCGCCTAATGCCGGACCGCGTTAATAGCTGGGGGCGGCTCGACCTGTAGCAGAGGCAAGATCGTGGGCGTGCTCATGGATCGCGGTACCAGCCGCTGCACTAAGCGAGTGGTGCGCGCCGTCATCTTGTAAGGCGTCCGCCTCACGGCCGACTAGTGGCGGGAAAAATGCCGGGTTCATAGGTAACGCAGAGGGGAATATGATGAGCGAGAATGTGAAGTGCACGCAGTCGTCGCGGTCCTCGCTGCGCGTCTCAGCCGATTAGCTCGGGGGCTTAAACGACGAGCACCTCGCGGTACTCGCCGAACACCTCGCGCATCGTGTCCATAATTTCGCCAAGTGTGCAGTGCGCGTTCACCGCGTCGATGATGTACGGCATCGTATTCTCGCGCTCGTCGCGGCAAACATTCGCCAGGCGTTGCAGGCTGCGCCGCGCGGCTTCGGCATCGCGCTCGTTGCGGAGTTGTTGCAGGTGCTCGCGGTGGCGATGCGCGCCCTCCCGGTCGATTCGCAGGATCGGGATGTCGATCGGCTCGTCGACTTGGAACTTGTTGAGGCCAACGATCACCCGCTCGCCGTCATCGATCTCCCGGTTGTAGCGATAGGATGCGTCCGCGATCTCCCGGTGGAAGAAACCACTTTCGACGGCGGGGATAACACCGCCCAGCGCCTCAATTTTCTGGAGGTAGTCGTACGCATCCCGCTCGAGTTCGTTCGTCAGCGCTTCGACGAAATACGAGCCACCTAGCGGGTCAACGGTGTTGGTCACACCTGACTCGTGCATGATCACTTGCTGTGTGCGCACCGCGAGCCTGGCAGCCTTTTCACTCGGCAGCGCGAGTGCTTCATCCATGGCGTCCGTGTGCAGCGACTGTGTCCCACCCAGCACGCCGGCCAGCGCCTGGATAGTTACGCGCATGAGGTTGACCTCAGGCTGAGTGTCGGTCAGGGTCACCCCGGCCGTCTGCGTGTGAAACCGCATCCACCACGAGCGCTTGCTCTTGGCTTGGAACGTCTCCCGCATCTCGCGGGCCCAGATCCGGCGCGCGGCCCGGTACTTCGCGATCTCCTCAAAGAAATCATTGTGGGCGTTGAAGAAGAATGATATCCGCGGCGCGAAGGCATCAATGTCCAGGCCGCGGTCCAGCGCCCACCGGACGTATTCGAAGCCGTTGCTCAGCGTAAAGGCCAGCTCCTGCGCCGCGGTCGAGCCAGCCTCCCGGATGTGATATCCGCTCACGCTGATGGTATTCCACTTGGGCATTTCCTTCGTCGCGAACTCGATCGTGTCAGTCACCAGCCGCATGCTGGGGCGCGGCGGGAAGATGAACTCGTTCTGGGCGATGTACTCCTTCAAGATGTCGTTCTGCAGAGTGCCGCCCAGGTTCTTGCGGTCGATGCCTCGTTTCTCTGCCGCCGCGATGTACATCGCCCAGAGCACGGATGCGGGCGAGTTGATCGTCATTGAGGTTGTGACCTTGTCGAGCGGCAGACCGCGGAGCAAGGCTTCCATATCCGGAAGCGATGAGACGGCCACGCCGCAGTGGCCGAACTCTCCCTCGCCGTATGGCTGGTCGTGGTCGTAGCCGAGGAGCGTCGGCATGTCGAAGGCGATGCTTAAGCCGGATTGCCCATGCTGAAGCAGATCGTGGTATCGCGCGTTCGTTTCTTCGGCGCTGCCGAACCCACTGAACATCCGAATTGTCCAGGGCCTGCCTCGGTAGCCCGTCGGGTGAATTCCGCGAGTGAAGGGATACTCGCCTGGCTGCCCTAGGTCGCGCTCATGGTCGAAGTCGGCGTCTGCGAGGTCCGTGGGGTCATAGAGCCGTTGGATCGGACGAGACGAGGTCGTTATGAAAGGGCCGGGCCCCTCGCGGCCGTCCGCCTCGATTGCCGCTTCCCATCGTTCGCGCGAGCCGCGCAACCTTTTCAGCGTTTCGGCGTCGAACACAATGCACTCTCCCCAGGGACACGTCGGGCGCTGCGTTGAGTATAGACCGCCAGTTACGAGGGTTCTGTCGATCCTCGCCGCCCACTCGGCAGTGTGATCGAGCCGTGGGACCCGTCTCCGATCGCAAAGTTGCGCTCGCTGCCCCAGGCCCAGCAATGTGCTGCGAGGTACGCGCAGAACACGGCGTCCAAGCAATCCTCAAAACGCTTCAGGGCGCGCCCGCGCAGCTCGGCCGGATCCGTGCCGAAAAGCGCCTTGCTCGCCGCACTCGATCGGAGCGGTGGATCCAGCTGCGGCAGGCATTGCTGCAGGAGTTTCGAAAGTCGCATGAGCCCCGCTCGCCGCTCCGTGACCAGCCCGTGTTTGTACTTCACGATTCGGTCGAGGTGGAACAGCTCGATCATGGCTGGATGCGGATAGACCTCGAAGCCCCAGCGCCCGCGAATGCGTCGGCGACAAGGCGGCTCATGCAAACGCTCGACTCCAGTACCCGCTAGCTGCCGCACGAGCCGTTCCGCAGGCGCTATGGCTCCTAGTTTCCTTCGATTGGCTGGATGACAACCGGCGTGGTAACGGCCGTAGCGCCGCGACAGCTCCCGATCGCAGGGGCGGGTCCCGTCGCGGTTTGGCACGACGAGCGGCGCGTCGATCGCCATCATCCAGTCTCCTCGCAGCGGTTGTAGGCGTGCGGCTATTTCTTCCACGCCCGTGATCGATTCAGTCCACTCCAACCACAACCCGCGTTGCCCACCGCGTGCCAGTGCTACCCCGCTTGGATTGCGGTTGCTCCACGCTAGGTCGACGCCGATGAATAGCATCGCCGCTTTGTCTACACAGGCGGTGCGGGCCGGCGCAGCTCCACGACGCCTAGTTCGGGACGGCATCCGAATCGCAGTGGGACCCCGCTGGTGCCGAACCCTCGGCTGACGTAGGTTTGCGTTTCCCCAATGCGCATCAGGCCAGCTGGTCGCTTCCGGCTTACGCTCTGTGCATGTCGCACAGGAGCGCCGTAGAACGGAACACGGATCTGGCCGCCGTGCGTGTGCCCTGTCAGCGCGACCGGGATCCTCCGCGCCAGGGGATGCCGTACTCCATCCGGCGTGTGACTCAAGAGAATCTTGAAGCTCGGTGAGCTGTCCGTCCCGTGCTCTCCCAGTGCGGCGGGCAGGTCGTCGAGACCGTGGTACGCGTCATCGATACCCACAAGGCACACCAGTTCCCCCCTGATCTCGACGGTGACGCTTTGATTGATGAGGACGTGTATGCCCGCCTCGCGCAGTGCTTCCACAAAGGGGAAGGGATCGCGATCGGCCGGACGCCGACCGAGGATTAAGTCCATGGCCCAAGCGGCGGCACCGCTTGCCTCTTCAATCGGCCGGTAGCGTTCGTGGCCGCCGATCACGGCGTAGATCCCCATCCCCGGATCAATCTGCTGCAGCGCCTCGACTGCCACCGGCCATCCTGCGGCGCTTTCCACGTAATCGCCCGTGCCGAAGACGATGTCGTAGCGGAGCTGCCGCACGGCGTTGAGGAACCGAGGGAGTGACTCACCATCTGCTGGGAAATGCGTGTCGGAAATGTGGAGAATGCGCAGTCCCTCTAAACCGTGCGGGAGTTCAGGCACATCCAGCACTGTCTCGGTGCGATCGATCCACTTTGACTCACGCCAGGCATAGCAGGCCGTCGCTGCCCCCATGGCCAGACTTGCGCCGATCAGCGAGCGCAGCCTCACGCGGGGTACCCGACTGGCGCGAGGATGCCGTTGACCTCGTCCACCTCCTCACCGGAGAGTCGCCACGCCGTGGCGGCGGCGGCATTCGCCTGTACTTGCTCGGGCGTTGTCGCGCCGGAGATTACCGACGAAACCACAGGACGCGTCGCCAGCCAGCCGATCGCAAGCTCTAACATCGTGTGCCCGTGGTTGTTCGCGAACGTGGTGAGTTGCTCCAAACGCGTGAAGTTTTCGTCTGACGCTACATGCCCGAAACGGTCCTTCCACGCTTCCAAGCGGCTGCCGCTGGGGAAGGGTTCCCCCCGGCGGTACTTGCCGCTGAGGAAGCCGTTCGCAAGTGGGAAGTAGGGGAGCACGCCCAAGCCAAAATGATCGCAGGCCGGGACTATGTCTGGCTCGATCGTCCGCTCCAACATGCTCCACTCATTCTGCGCGGAGATGAATCGGCTCAGGTGACGCGTGCGCGCCGTCCAATCGGCATCGGCGATCTGCCAAGCCGTGAACGCCGACGAGCCGATGTACCGCACTTTGCCGTCCCGAATGAGATCGTTCAGTGCGTCCAGCGTCTCCTCGATCGGGGTTTCCCAATCGGGCCGGTGTACCTGGTAAAGGTCGATATAGTCGGTCCCCAGTCGGCGCAGGCTCGCTTCCACGGCGCGCATGATGTATCGGCGCGAGGTGCCCCCTTCGTAGGGTCCTTTGCCCATGGGCCAGGAAAACTTGCTCGCGATGATCACGCGGCTGCGTTCCGTTCCCAATGCCCGACCGAGGAACTCTTCTGAGCGTCCGCTGCCGTAGGCATCGGCGGTGTCGAAGAGCGTGATCCCTGTCTCCAAAGCCGCCCGGACCACTGCGCCACTAGCCTCTTCGTCGATTCGCATTCCGAAGTTGTTGCAGCCGATTCCGGCTACGGATACCTTGAGCCCTGAGCGGCCCAGTCTGCGAAATTCCACCCGACCCTCCTCGCTTTCTTGTTCGAATTACAGCTCGTCCGTAGGGTCGCATGGGCGATCGATCCCAGACTATATTTGACAGAACTAATCTACCGGCCACATCTCTCACTTGCGTTCGGAGAAATAGTGCCGCGAGCGAAGACGCGTTGGATCCTCGCGCTAGGAGTAATCCTCGTCGCGCTGGCGATGCCGACTCTGGTCAACGCGGACGAGTCGGCGAGTGTCGATGACTACGGGTTGGGCTTTCCGGCTCCTGCCGGGACGCATTGGAAGATCGTAGCCGGCTACAACACGCGCACGCACAGCTTTTCCGATTCCTACGATCCCCACGCCATTGATGTCGTTCGTACCGATGGGCCGACCGAGAACACAGAGGTGCTCTCGCCGTGGGACGGCGAGCTGAGCTGGTTCGATCACTCTTGCGTCGTTGTACGCAACGGTGATTTCGCCACACTGATCTGCCACCTGTTTCCCGATCCCAGACTGCAGCGCGGGCAGCTCGTGGCTCGCGGGCAGCAGCTTGGCGTCGTCGCTCCGCCTTTCTACGCAGAGAACAACGGCCTCGCGCACCTGCATATCGCCGTTCATCGCACTCTCGGATCAGGGCTGACCCAAGACACGGTTCCTTTCGTCGGACGTTTCGCATTGGAGGGCAAGGAGTTAGGCGACACCTCCGAGCCGAATGCTCATGCTGGTGTCACGTTCACTGCGCAAACACGATTGGGCGACAGCGATCCCGATTTTCTGTTCCCAGATTGGAATTTCATCGCTTGGCCCAGCGATGCTGACCTTGCGGTCGCTCTCCAGCCCATCCAAGACAGTATTCGCGGCGTGTTTGCCTTCTCCCGAGAGACACAGTCGTTTCAGCGTTATTCGCCGCGCCTCCCTGCTGCCCTCAACGATCTCGAAGCGGTCGAGCGGGGAGACGCCGTGCTGGTCTACGTGAGTGACCCTCAGGGCGTTGTCTGGGATCGTCCGACCCTCATTGAGGAACGCACCATCATGCTCCAGCGTGGCTTCAATCTCGTTACATGGACGGGGCCAAGCACGTCCGTTCAGAAGGCGATCGCGGATATCGAGGACGCCGTGGTTGTGATTCACGCTTTCGACGCGCGCAGACAACAGTACGTGTCTTATCGGAGCGGGCCTCTAGCGAGTGTCAGCGAACTCTCGCGCCTGACAAGCGGCCAGGCGTTCTGGATCCAAGTCACCACCGAAGTTGAGTGGCGCCAGGCCTAATCTGAATCTCCGAGCCACTTGCGGAGACCGCCGTTCGCCTGTTGCTCCCAGCGCTGGGAGCGGTCGGCATCTTGTACGACTGGCAATCTGTCGGCTGGGCCAAGAGTTCTCCGCGAGTCTTCCGCCTCGACCGAAAGGCCTCACAACCCCAACCTGAATGGCCCGGGGCTTAGGATTTCTTGGTGGGGGGTTCCTGCTTGGCGTGGGTTTCGCCCGAGGGCCACCAGCCAAACTCTTGCACGCGACGGTCGGCTTTAGGATTGATCACTACATCGATCAGCGTCGGCCCATCGCTCGTGAGCGCTTCCTGCAGAGCCGCGCGAAGTTCCTCTGGAGTGTTGGCGCGGTACCCCTTGCCACCGAATGCTTCGATCAGCTTGTCGTGACGGGCGTCTGGCACGTACGCGCCGACCGGCGGTGGTCGGCCCTCCATGAAGGCAGGCGGGCCGCCGCCGATGCCGTTGTTGTTAAAGATGATCCAGGTGATCGGCAGCCCATAGCGCACTGCCACTTCGATCTCCATGCCGTCGAATCCGAACGCGGAGTCGCCCTCTAGGGCGATCACACGCTTGTCGGGATTTTTCACCTGCGCGGCCAGCGCGAACCCGCCCCCTACCCCCATCGTTCCCCAAGACCCCGCGTCGATCCGGGAGCGCGGGAAATAGTTGTTGAGCACCTGCCGGCTGATATCCATTGTTTTGGCGCCCTCGGAGACAATGATCGCGTCGCGCGGCAGCGCCTCGTCGATCTCCTTGAGCGGGCGGTAGTAGTTCATAGGAAGCTCGTCGGATGCGAGCATCGAGGCCGTTGTCTGGCGCTTCTGCTCTGCCTCACTACGCAGCGAAGCCTTCCATTCGTTGTCTTCGGGCAATTCCCAGGGGTGTGTTTCCAAGTAATCGTTGAGCTGCGCCATGACCGCTTTCGCGTCGCCCACCAGCGGCACTTCGGTTGGGACGTTCCTGCCGATCTCTTCGCCGGCGATGTCCAGTTGAATGACGCGAACATCTTTCTTGAAGCGCGGTGGCAGCCCGAAATGCAAGATCCAGTTGAGACGCGCTCCTACCAAGAACACCAAGTCCGCGTTTCGGAGGGCATAGCTTCGCGCCGCTGCGGTCGAGAGCGGGTGGTCATCCGGGATCACGCCCTTGCCCATGGGCGTGGGCAGGAATGGCACCTGCGTTTTGTCGACGAACTCCCGTAACTCTGCTTCCGCCCCCGCCCAAGCGGCGCCCTTGCCCACGATCATCAGCGGACTCTCCGCGCTCTTCAGCGCCTCGATCGCGGCGGTCACGCTCTCGGCTGTTACCTCCGGCCGCGGCGGCGGTGGCACCCGGGGCGCCCATTCGATCTCGCTCTCATCCACCTTGCCGTAGACGACATCTCCCGGCAGGTCGACGTACACGGGACCCGGCCGGCCACCCAGCGCCTCGCGCACCGCTGTAGCGATAAAGCGTGGGATTAAGCGGATATTCGTGGGCCGTCCGGACCACTTCACGAAGGGCCGCACATGCTCCAGCGACGGAGACTCCTGGAAATCGCCGCGCGTTGTCAGATCCAGCGCCGAGGAGCCGCCGAGCAGCAACATGGGCCAAGCGTTCTCTTGAGCGTTCCCCAGCGTCGTGATCGCGTTTGTGACGCCTGGCCCCGAAACGACCAACGCCGCGCCGATATGCCCGCTCATGTAAGAGGCCGCCTGCGCGGCATACCCTGCCGCAGCCTCGTGGCGGGTGCCGATGTAGCGAATGCCAGCGCGCTGTGCCTCCTGCGCCACCGGTACCACCGGGATGCCCATAAGGCCAAAGAGCTCATTGATACCTTGGTCCTGTAGCGCGCGCGCAACTACCTGCGCCCCGCTTAGCTCAGTCACGTTCTTGCCCCTTCGCTCGTATTCGGAGTCGCTAGCAACGATAGCCGATTCTTGGGAAAGGTGGGATGGCGGGAGATCAGGCGTTACAGGAAAGACATTCGCCC
Source organism: Dehalococcoidia bacterium (assembly GCA_965220315.1). Lineage (GTDB taxonomy): Bacteria > Chloroflexota > Dehalococcoidia > Bin125 > Bin125 > JAPOXK01. The sequence continues at coordinate 348,038 of CBDCPP010000001.1, read as the reverse complement.
TCGTCAAGTCCGCATGGGGCTGGGCTCTGCCGCTGCCGGCTGCCAGTGTGCCCCACCTCGAAGACAAGTGGGGATGCGCCACTAGACGCTACTTCAGGGAAATCTCGAGCACTTAGATATGTGAATAGCCAAGAGAGTGATGGATCAACTCTCGCTGGATAACGACCCGTGTCAGCGTTTCAATGCCACTGAGCCTCGATCAGGTATCGGCTCATACCCAACTCTCCTGCCGAACAGATCATTCCCCATATCGAAGGCGCTTGTCTTTCCTCCAGCCATGAGTCGGTGTAGGTGTTCCGTCTTTCTTTCTCGAACTCTCAGGCTCTTCGCTCACTCCCAAAACCTTGCGGCTCTCGCCCGTTGCCGTAAAGAGAAGGAACGCCGAGCAGACCGGAACGCCTGTTCCTTGGAACGCTTCGACATAAGTTCTGATCTGCCGTTCATACGCCTCGATGGCTTCTGGGGAAGGGCTGCGCGTGCTCTTGTAGTCGACGATCGTCCAGCCCTCTTCATCGCGGAACGCTAGGTCGGCGGATCCTTCGATCACACGATCGGAGTCGACCAGCACAAGCGGCAGTTCCCGCTCTACTTGGTCCGCCGCGCGCACCCGGGCGAAGAGGTCGCTCCCCAGCGTGGCGCGCAGATGCTGTTCAACTTCATCCGCTAGATCATTCTGCCCCTGCTCCATACACAAGCTCCTGCTTTGCTCAATGGAGAGCGGCAGGTCGGCGAGCGCGGCGGTGCGCAGAGCATCATGGATCAGTGTGCCCAAGTCGCGGCCTCGTCCCGAGCCTGCCTCGTCCCATCGGCGTGGCTCGGTTTCGCGCGGCTCTTTCCAGTGGTCTTCGCCGATGCGGGACGGTGTGACGAACTCTTGCGGCGCTGCCCCGGCTAGCAGCGCCTCTTCATGGGCCGCTTGCCAGCGAATCCGTGTGCCGGTGACATCAGGCCGCGGGGTGGGAGGCATCGTGCGTGGCACCGGCACGAGCTGCCCCATGCGCACATTGGTCATTCCCGGCGCCTGCACGTCGTAGTCGAGCGTCATCCAGCCCGGTAACGCCTCATCAAGGTCAGCGTGGTAGCCCTTCGCGCGGTTGGTGAAGAAAGCCGGAAGGACGAGGAAATCGCGAGCGCGTGTCGCTGCTACGTAGAGCAAGCGGCGTTCTTCCGCTGCCTCGTAGCGCCGTTGACGCGCCTGCTCCTCGGCGAAGCGGGGCGTTTGGAAGCGGGCGTCGCGCCGTCCGATCTGGAAGTCGATCGTTTCACGCTCGCGGTTGACCACGGCGACGGTGCGATCGGGGGTCTGGGCGCTTGCCAGCTTGGCCAACACCACGATGGGGAACTCAAGCCCCTTGGCTTGATGGATCGTGAGGATCCGCACAACGTCCTCGTCGGCTTCGGTGACAGGCCACTCCGCCTCCGCCAGGTCCGTCCGGGTTTGTGTGCTCAGCCAGCGGACGAAGGGGCGCAGCGAATCGACCTCGTTCGCGGCGAAATCCGCTGCTCGTTGCACGATGAGGTGCAGGTTTGCCGCGCGCTGGCTGCTGCGGCGTGCAAGCTGAATTTCCAGGAGATGCGTCTCCCGGAATACATGGTCGACGAAGACAGGAAGCGGCATCTTCGCTTTCTGCTGGAGCAGCTGTAGCAACAAGGCATAGTGCTCTCGCAACGGGCCGCTGTAGTCGGCGGGCAGCTTGTCAAGGTCAGTGATTCGGAAACGGCCACCTGCCTGCGCGAACTCCAAGAGTTCCAAATCCGAAGCGGAGAACGGTGCACTCTTCAGCGTTGCGACAACCGCGACTTCGTCCGAGGGATCATCGAGAGCGGTCAGCAGCGCCGCGGCCTCTCGCGTCTCTTGCTGGAGGAAAAATCCCCGGCCACTGTCGAGGTGATAGGGCACGCCGCGCACCTCCAGCGCCTGCGAGTAGAGTTCCAACTCGGTGCGATTCCGCACCAGCAAGCAGAGATCTCGATAGCGCGGTCGCCGCGGCGTGATGCCGCCGGATTCACGGACCATGACTTCCAATTCGTCCGTCTCGACGACCGTTTGAATAAACCGCACGATCGTCTGCGCTTCGTCCTCGCGCGCTTCCTTGATCCGCCGCCACTGGACGCCGCTGTTCGGCAACAGGCGGATGACGGCAATCCCGGCGTCTTCGCGGTGTGCCCGCAAAGGCTGGTACTCCGGCTGGGCACGGAGGAAGTCGGGGTCCGGCTGGATGAGTTCTCGGAACACGTGATTGTGCCATGCGACCAGATCGGGCCGTGACCGGAAATTCACGTCGAGCGTGTCTACGCGCGAAGCGGCGGGACCTTGCGGATGCCGCTTGAAGAGCTCTTCGACCTCCGCGTAGATGTCGATGTCGGCGCGGCGAAAGCGGTAGATCGACTGCTTCGGATCGCCCACGATGAACAGCCGCCCTGGCGTGACCTCGACCTCACGCCAGTGCGTTGCGCTCCTTTGACCTGCGAGCAGCAGTACGATCTCGGCCTGTAGCGGGTCCGTGTCCTGGAACTCGTCGATCAGCAGGAACTCGAAACGTCTCCGGAAGTATTCGAGCGCACCGGGCGATTCCACCAGCAGATCTCGTGCACGAATGAGGAGATCTTCGAACGTCAGCGTGCCCTCGCGCCGCCGCCGTTCCGCGTCATCAACGACGAAGCGATAGGCGACCTCGATCAGCTCTGCGAGGGCGTGGGATCGCACCGCTTCGGCGTACTGCCGCTGCTGTGTTGCTAGAGCGCGCCACGCTTCCTGCTGGCGAATGCGTGCCTCGCTCCCGCGGCGGCCCATACGGGGTGGCACGATCTGGAGCTGTGTAAGTGCCGCTTCGAGCGCGGGCGGCGCGAGCCCTTCGAAGCCATCCAATTGGTCGAGGAGCTTATGGGCCTGCGGGTTTGCTTCCTCTTCGTTCGACGCGGCAACTTGCTCCTGCAGCTTGCTTCGCAACGCTTCGTATACCGTGGCGGCGGGTGGGGGCGCCGCGATCGACTGGCGTGGGTCGAGATCGCGCGTCTCGGTGATCCGGTGTGTGAGGTCGCGCAGCGTGCTGAGCGACATGCCCAGCCGCAGGCAATGTTCCACCCGGGGCCGCGCCTTGGGATCTCGCTCGGACCAGAGCCAGTCTTGCCAGGCCTGCTCGAACGCCAGCTGCTCCCCCATGGCATCCAGCACTCTGAAGTTCGGATCCAAGCGCGCTTCCAGCGGACGCTCGCGCAACAGGCTCGATGCGAAGGCGTGGATCGTCTCAATGTGTGCCGCATCGACTTGGCCGAGCGCGCGGCGCAGGCGTTCCGCCTCCTCCCCGTCAATCGAACGCAACGTCCCATGCAGCTCGCGCCGGACACGGTCCCGCAGCTCTCCTGCTGCCTTCTCCGTGAAGGTGATCGCCACGATCTGGCGCAGCTCTGCCCGCCCCGTCCGCACCGCCTCGATCAGACGCCCGACGAGCACGCTCGTCTTCCCGCTACCGGCTCCCGCTCGCAGGAAGATCGACGTATCGAGATCGTGGATAGCGAGGTCGCGCACCTGTTGGTCCGCGGGAGGTCGTTCGTTCATGCCCGTTGCGCCTGTAGTGTGCGGAACGCTCGAACCGTGTCTTGGTCTTTCGTCGCCTTGGCTTCGAAGCGCTGGTCCACATCGGTCGCGCAGACGCTGGCGAAGTCGCAGAACGTGCAATTGGGCCGCCGCCGGCCGCCATCGGCTTTCCCTGGGTAGGGGAAAAAGCGACCCCTCCGCACTCCGGTGCTGATGCTTGCGAGCGCCTCGGCCAACGCCGTATCGGCGAAGACCTCTGCGCCGCCCAAGCCGCTGCGCGCGAAGTTACCCTTGCGCGTCGCGTACCAGTACTCAGCGCGCGCGGCGCCGGGCTCGTCTCCGAACTCCCGCGCTGCCGCTAGCAAGTAGATCGGTAGTTGTAGCGCTGATCCGCCACGGTAGTCTTCCGCGCGCTTACGGAAGGCTCCCGTCTTATAGTCGATCGCGACGATGCCTTCTGGTCCTCGGTCCACGCGATCGATGCGACCGCGAAATCGGAGCTCGCTGCCATCGGGCAGCGGGACGGGAAGATCGTCGAATCCGATCTCCACGCCGATGGGGCGATATCCCTCTTCGGCACGCGCCCGCTCCAGCTCCAGCACGCGGCGTAGGTCGGACAGGACCTCCTCGCGCACGATATCCCAGGTCGCTGGGAGGCCGGCCAAGCCGCCCAGGTCCGCGGCCGCGAACTCCTCTTGCGCGATCTGCATGAGATGCGTCTCGTTGTGTAGGTACGTTGGCCAATCGATTTGTTCTTCGCGCCCGGCGTCGATCCACCGCGTGATCCAGCGCTCAAGGATCGTGTGGACTAGCTGCCCTCGATCGAGTGGCGTCATTTCGAGCGCCTCGCCGGGCTCTGCGACGGCGTCTACGCGCAGCACGCGGCGCAGGAAGTAGCGGTAGGGACAGGTCGCGTACTCCTCAAGACCTGTAGCGCTTGCGGCGGGCGAAAGTGGATCGCGTCGCAACGCGTCCGGCGGGATGAGGCCGTCGTACTCGCTGAAGTGCGGTGCGTTACGCTCCGTGCGCGCCGTTTCGTAGCGCTTATGGTCGGGCCACAGCGTGCGCAAGACGGTCGGCGCTTCGGCTGGGGCCGCTTCGAGCAGCGCAAGCGCGAAGTCCGTCGCGTCAAGTGCGGTTTCCACGGTACTCCAGTCATTTGCGGCGAGCTGCTCTGGTGGGGGCGCGGCTCCTGCCAGCCGTGCCGGCAGCCGTCTGATCAGACCTTGCTCGACGAGATCCCGTTCGGTCGCCCACTCCTCGCGGTTGCCCCGGATCGACTTCCGCAAGAACGGCGACGAGAGCCGGGGAGCGCCCGATGCCGTCGTACGCCGCGCCCATGAGATCGTGAGGAAGCGCTTGGCGGACTGTTCCACCAAGGCGAAGAGCAGCTGCTCCTCCTGCGCGCGCACGCGCTTGAGCGGCAACGCCTTGCGCTGCAAGCGTCGGTTCAGCGTTTCTCGCTCGCCGTCCAGCAGGATCGGATCGAGTTGGATCAGCGAGGGGAAGATGCGCTCGGCGCACTCCGTGAGGAACACGGCCTGGAAACGCAGCCACCGCGCGGCATTCACGTTTCCGAGGAAGGCGCCGTCCCGCTTTAGGAAGCCGCCCGACTCGACGGCCCGGTGCACGGCGTGAGCTGCCGCTTGGTGAAAGCGCGCCGCGTCGACGGCGAGCTCCGCCTGGTCAAGCTGCCGCAGCGCCTCGATCTGCGAGTGGATTGTCGACAGGGGTCCACCCTCCTCTTCGCCTGAAGCGAGATAGGTGTCGAGAACGCGCCGAAACCAGTCGCTGTAGTCAGACCAGCTTCGAAGCTCCTTCACGGCCTCCGCCTCCTCTGCGAGGCGTGCGACAGCCCCCCGCAGCTCTACCGCCGCTTTCAAGGCACCGCCTGTCCGCTCCTGGTCGCGCAGCGCTTTGATGTGCGCATCTAGTTGAGTTCTGAAGCGCTCCCACCCCGCCACCATCCCCGCGCTTTTCGAGATGCGCTCCCAGCGGACCGGCTGCGGGCGCACCTGTGGCGGCGCCGCAGAGTCCAGCGTGGGAACATCAGGGCACAATGCGGGACTCCCGAGGAACTCCAGCAGCCGGTGGCGCGTTGGAGGCTCGAGCAGCAGGTCCAGCAATACCAACACTGCGCGGCCCGCCGCGGTATGCCGCACGGGCCGGCCGGCGCCTCGGTAGACCGGGATTCCGGCGCGGCCCAGCACGGCGGCCACGAGATCGTCATAGCCGTCGTCTAGACGGTGCAGTACCGCCATCTCGTTAAATGGCACGCCATCGTCGCGCGCCAACGCCAGCATCCGGCGGGCAACCTCTTCCGCCTCGGCTTGCCTGGTGGGTGCGCTGAAATGCGCCACCGCTACTGCTTGGGTCTTGGACTCGTCTGTTGGACGGTCGGTATCGTCTTGGATCGTTGCACCGGCATCGACGAGCGCTCCTGCGAAGCTGCGCGCGAATGTGAATTCCGGCTCCGCCGTCGCAACGAGGATGACCCGGACATCGACGACTTCCGCGCAACGCCGTATGAGGGCGACTTGCATGGGGGTGGCGTCGTAGAGCCCGATCACGGCGGTTGGGGCGTCGCCCAGTACGCCCCGCACGGCGTCATTCGAAACGCGATCGTCGAGCGCGTCGCGGTAGAGTGCCGGCCGGTCCCGGAAGGGAGACGTTTCCTCGATCGATTCGTGGGATTCGTAAAGGCTGGCGAGGTCGTGCAGCTTGCGGGCGTCGCTCCGGCGCAGCGCGCGCCGAAACTCCACGGGACTAATCCCGCCCTCTCGCAGGTCGTTGAGCGCTCCGCGCACCGCCTCGGGAACACCCTGCAGATCCGGATCCAGTTGCTCGAGTTGGCCGTTCCTGCGCAGGCGGTGCAGCAGCTCCGCCACGAGCAGCACATCGCCGCCGTCTGGCAGAGGCAGGCGGCGCGGCCCGGCGGCGGCGCGACGGATCTCCGCTGCGAGATCTACCGGCGTCGCGAAGCGCACGTTGGCCGTGGCCTCGAAATGCGTGCCCAGCAACCGGCGAAAGTAGATGCGCTGTGCGTTCGAGCCCGTCAGGATGTTTACTCGCTGAGCAGGCTCTGTCCGGGCGGAGTCTATGAACGCCGCGAGTCGATCCTCCGCGGCCTTCAGGGTGGGGACGGTCTGGATCGTGAACGCCATCGTGAGGGCATGATACGGCCCGCGGATCTGGTGGTCTCCAAGGCGAGCCGGTGCGGCTGGCATGGCTACCGCAGGATCGCCGCGCTGCTCCAGGATCGTGGCTGGGACGTGAACCACAAGAACGGTAGAAATGATGTAGTGGCGCAGTGATGGGAAAGGCTGAAGGTGCCGCGATTCATTCTTGCTATCCAGCTGGAGCAATCGACGGCCAGCTGCGTCGAGAGCCACCACGTGTATCACACGCTGCGGCCATCCGGGGCATAGCGAACGTCCACAGCGACTCAAGTGCGTCGGTGGTGGGGTCGGCTGCTCAAGCCGTTTTTCTGTTCGCGCGGTTGGATAACTGGATTCGGCATCGCCTGGGGACGACCCGAGTCTGCGCGGCCTGAGGACGGTCCCCCGCCGCTACCGCACATCTCCTAACCGGACTGATAAGCGAGCCATCGCTACCATGCCGGCATGCAGAGCCGCTGGTCCGATGCCGACGCCCCTCGTGACCTGCTGGATCTGCGTGTCTACAGCTCGCGCTTGCTAGGCGCGGAGCCATCACTTGTACTTTGGGGTGGCGGCAACACTTCCGTGAAGCGATCCGAGAGAGATTTCCGCGGTGACACCGTCGAGGTGCTGCGCGTCAAAGGCAGCGGCTCCGATCTCAAGACGATCGAGCGCAAGCACTTCGCGGGCGTTCGCCTCGACGATGTGCGGGTGCTCCGCGCGGTTGAAGCACTGAGCGACGAGGCGATGGTCGACTATCTCCGGCACGCTCTCCTGGACCCGGACGACCCGCGCCCATCGATCGAGACGCTGCTACACGGATTCCTGCCCCATCGTCACATCGACCATACGCACGCGGACGCCATCGTGGCGCTGACCAACCAGCCGGACGGCGCTGCGACCATCCGCCGGGTCTTCGGATGTCGCCTTGCGGTCGTGCCTTGGGTCCGTCCCGGCTTCGCGCTGTCGCGCGCCGTTGTGGAAGCCTGGGAGACGGATCGTTCAGCCGAGGGCGTGGTCTTCGTCAACCACGGGCTCCTCACTTTCGACGACGATGCCCGCGCATCGTACGAACGCACCATCGCTCTCGTGAGTGAGGCCGAGGCGTTCATCGCCGAATCCGCGCACGCGGCACGCCGTTTCGGCGGCTCCGTGCTGCGGCCGGACGTGGAGCTTGTCGGACGCGCCGCCACCGCGATTCGCGGCGCCATCGCGCAGCCCGTCGTCGTCGAACACGATGCCTCTCCGGATCTCCTCAGCTTTTTGGCGGATCCCGACGCTGCCGCGATCACCCACCGCGGCCCGGCAACGCCGGACCACGCCCTCCGCACCAAAGGCTGGCCGGCCTTCGTACATTCGTCCACGGACGCCGGCCCGGAGGCGCTCGATCGCGCTGTACGCGCGGCGATCGGCGCCTACGTCCAAGAATACGAGGCATACGTACAACGCCACGCCGGCCCCGAAACACCCCGCCTCGATCCTTATCCACGGCTCGTCCTAATCCCGGACTTGGGCGTCTTCGCCGCCGCCCGGTCGAGTGGGGCGGCGCGGATCGCGCTCGACATCGCCCGCCGCTCCCTCGCCGTCCAGCGGGACGCCACCGTGGTCGGTGAGTACTGTCCCGTCTCCGAAGAAGCCCTGTTCGAAGTCGAATACTGGCCACTTGAGCTCTACAAACTCAGCTTGGCGCCGCGCCCGCTGCCGTTGCAGGGCCGGATCGCGCTGGTGACGGGGGCCGCGAGTGGTATCGGGCGAGCGATCGCGGAACGCCTCGCGATGGAGGGAGCGGTCGTCGCGATCGCGGATATCGACCGAGAGGGCGCCGACGCCGTCGCCGCTGCGATCAGAGAACGGTCGCCACAGCCCCGCGCCGCGCTGTCGATGCACATAGATGTGGGCGATGAGCAGACGGTACGTGACGGCTTCGTTACGCTCGCGGCCGCCTACGGCGGCTTGGACATCCTCGTCTCTAACGCGGGCATCGCGGTCGTCTCCCGCTTGGACAGGTTGGCGACCTCGGATTGGGAGCGGAGCATCGCGGTCAATGCGACCGGGCACTTCCTGGTGGCGCGTGAAGCCGTGCGCCTCCTGCGACGCCAGGGCCGCGGCGGCAACTTGATCTTCGTTTCGTCCAAGAACGCCTTCGCCCCTGGAGCGGAGTTCGGCGCCTACAGCGCGGCCAAGGCGGCCGAGACACAGCTCGCGCGTGTCCTGGCCTTGGAGAACGGGGACGTCGGGATTCGAGTGAACGCCGTCAACCCCGACGCGGTTTTCCGTGGCTCGAAGCTTTGGTCGCCCGATGTGCGCGCCGGGCGCGCCGCCGCCCACGGCGTCGCCGCGGATGACTTGGAGGCCTTCTACGCGCAGCGAAACCTGCTCGGCAAGCCGATCTATCCGGAAGACGTGGCGGATGTCGTTGCCTACCTCGCTTCTGACGGAGCGGCCAAGATCACCGGCGCCTCTATCCCCGTCGACGGCGGCATTCCGGGCGCCTTTCCCCGCTGAGTCCGATGAGCGTCGCGCTCTGACTACATCCGCGGCTTGCTACAGTGCTCCATGGGTCGGACTTGGCGTGTTCGACAAACCGGTTCCCGCAGTCTCGGTGCCTGCCGCGGCTTAAGTCGCAGGGGAAGGAGCCGTGGAACGGGGACAGGGCAAGCCCCCGCATGCGAGAGTCATTCGTATAGCATCAAACGGCAGGTAACCTAAACATGTCTATGATTTGGACGCGTTTGGTGCCGTGTCCGTCCACGATCGATTCCATATTGGGGAGCTGGAACCATGTATATCCCGAGTAGGCTGAATTGTCGTGTCGGCTGGCGTGGCGCTTTCGTCATGGCGCTCGCTTTCATCGCAATCATGGCGCTCGCCGCCTGCGGTTCCGACTCGACTCCCGCCTCAGAGCCCCCCGAGGCTCCCGCGGCGGAGCCGGCTCCGGAGCCCACGGCGGCCGTGACGCCGGAGCCGGCCGAGGCGCCCGCCTCGGAGCCGGCGGCGGAACCTGACCCAGAGCCTGCTTCCGAACCGGCGGCTGCGACGCCGGAGCCGGCCGAGGCGCCTGCCCCGGAGCCGGCGGCGGAACCTGACCCAGAGCCTGCTTCCGAACCGGCGGCTGAGGCGCCTCAGCCCGTGGGCTCTTTGGAAGACCTCGTATTAACCAGGGCGACTACTGCGAATGACATGATCGTCCGGCTCTCCGAGCCCGAAGCCTCCTGCATACAGGCAACCGTCGGTGGCTTGTACGGTCTGCTCAGCGGTGCCCCGCTCCTGGATGTTTTGGCCAACCCCACCTCGGGCCCCGTGTTCGCCTGCCTCACACCGGAGAATTTCGCCGTCATCGGTGTCGCGGTGATCTCCGAGCAGGCCGGTGGACTGAGCGCGGAAACGTACAGCTGCATGATTGATGTGGCTAAGGAGAACCCGGACCTGATCTCCATTCGATCCGGATCCATAGAGGAATCAGTAGCGGAAATCAGATCCTCCGCGGAAGTAAGCGCCTGCTTGAATTCTGAGGAATCCGGGGGACCCTGACGTATTGCACGGAGGAGCGGGGTACTAGCAACAAGCCCAGATGGCGTTACCACTTCGCCATGACCTCCTGCGGGTATACGGAACTCGACAGTGGTGAGTCCTCGAAGCTGGCGAATATCTTCGAATTCTTCGCGGGGTTGACAGCGACACTCCGCTTGCTCGAGGCTGGCGCGTCTCCGCGTCTCCGCCGTCCGGCAGATTGGGCGATGGAAGATGTCTGAGCAGAGGTTGGAGTGATTTGGGAAATCAATTTCCAACAGAACTAACTAGGGCGCGAGAGCAGGGTTTTAGGTAAGGAGCGGGAAATGGTCACTGTCGATACCCAGAACGCGGTCGACTTCATCGCGGTCAGCGCCATCAACGCGGTCGGCCTCGTTGCGATCGGCGCCGTCAACGCGGTCGGCCTCGTTGCGATCGGCGCCGTCAACGCGGCCGGCCTCATCGCGGTCAGCTCTGGAAACGCGTTTGGTTTCATTGCGATAGGCGGTCTGTACGCAACCGGCTTCATTGCCATTGGTGGGAGGAGCGCCAGCGGTGTTTTCGCCCTGTCTTACTCAGGAAGAGGCTGCGCCATGCATATGCTCTCGCCAGGCCGTCAGGATGCGAAAGCGGTGGCGCTGTTTAATCGCTTGCCTCTCGAATGGATGAAGCTCAAGCGGTAGTTGGTTCAAGCGATGCGCAAGCCGCGCTGACCGTCGTGAAGGGGACTGGCTGGGATTGTCGCGACGGGGAGCTGCATGCCGGCGCTGAGGTGACAGCGAGCACAGAGCCGCGAGCCGCCGCCGCTGTGCTCGCCCTTCGAGCCGGCACTCAATAGATCGCGGCCAAGATTTCGGTCGACTGGGGGGCTAGCCGCCGAAGGCAACCACCCGTACCTCCTCGATCTGCCCGTCTTGTGTGAAACGCCACACGCCGATCTGGCCCCTTCGCAGGTCGCCGTTCTCGTCCCAGTCCAGGGTCGTCGAGGCGCCTTCGTAGTTGATCGCACCTCCGTCGGCGAGGAGTTCGAGCGCGCGCCTGATGCCCTCCGGTCCGGCGATCACCGCCTCACCCGGTCCGCCGGTCACCGCGCGCAGCCGGTCGCGGATCGCGGCGCCGTCCGTGCTGCCGGCGGCCTGGGCCGCGAGCGCTAGGGCGATGGTGGCGTCGTACGTCTCCTTCACGTAGGACAGTACGGGCAGAGCGCCGTACTCGGCGACGTATGCTTCCTCCCACGCGACCGAGGAGGCGGACGTGCGGTCCGCGACCGCTGCGATGCCGTGCATGCCGCCCAGGCGGGCGCTGCCTAGCGTCTCAATGGTTCGCGGATCTTTCATGGGGCCGGTGAGCACGAATTCGTCGTAGATGCCGTTGTCCAGAGCCTCTCGGAGAAGGACGATCCCCTCCGCGTTGAAGGTCATGGGGACCAGCGCTTCCGCTCCCCCCGCGGCCGATTCTCTGAGTGCGTCGAGGTAGCTGGCTTGGGCCGGATCGATTCCGACCACCCTGATGGGGCCTTCCCACGCTGCCTCGAAGACTTCGGCGTACTTCGATCCCCAGGCATCATCGCGGTAGATCACGCCGATGTTGGTGAACCCTTGGTCGCGCACCAGCTGCGCCAGGACCGACGCGCCGGCGCTGTCTACCGGGATCGTGCGGAAAAGGAAGTCTTGGTCGTCGGCGGTGGATAGGAGGGGGGAGGTAGCGGAGGGGCTGATCATGGGAATCCCCGCCGGCGCGGTCGCCTGCTCCGCCAGCGGCAGCGCGGTTGCGCTGGTCCAGCCTCCGACGATGGCGTGGGGCGGATTGTTTTCAATCAGCTGCCGCGCCCGCTGCACCGCCAAGTCTGGGTCGGTCGCGGCTTCCACGATCTCGACCTGTACCGGCTGGCCGAAGACGCCGCCCGCCTCGTTGAGGTGCTGGATCGCCAGATCGAAGGCGCGCAACATCTCCTGCTGTATTTCGTCGTTGAACGAAGCGTGTAGCACGCCGATCCTCAGCGGACCGGACGCTTCCGTCCTTTCTTCCGCGACCTCGGACCGCGGCTCGTCCGCCGCGCCACCGCCGCAAGCGGCGAGGCCGGCCAGCAGCAAGCAAGCCGCGCCCAACGCTAGAGTTGCCCGCACTTTTCCAGAGATCGTCGTCAACACTCTCTCGTACCTCCTGGAATCGCGGCCCGGCTCGGCCCCGTGGAAAGGCGAGCCGCAGATTACCCGATGAGCTCGGTGCAACGATCTTTCACGGCGCCGACCCGATGATATCGCCTCCTCGGCCTCGTCCTCCCCGAGATCTCCGCTCGGCTGATCCCCGATTCGCTCGTTCGTCCCGGCTGGGTGGTCGAGCGCTGCGCTCTCCGTTCGGGCGCGCTGTTCGCATCCAGCCCCCAATCGATTCCAGCGCCGCTCGCGACCTGCGCCTTGCCAGCGTTCAGGGGAGGAGCTATTTAAGGATCGCTGGGAGCCGGGGATCCGGAAGGCTGGCGAGCTGGTCCGGTGCTGCGACTCCCGCCTTCAGCAGTTGGGCTGCATCGTACGGCCCGACCGCAGGGCTCTGCGAAGGTGTAAGCGGATCGGCAGTCCCTCAGCGAGTAAACAGCGATGGGCTCGTTGAGGTCGAGGGAGGTCCAGCGTGATTGTTCCGATGCCTGTTCTCAAGCGTGTGGCGGCGGTATACATGCTCTTGCTGGCGGCGGGGGTGGCCGGGTATTTCCTGGCCACCCAGTTTCACGACCCGATGTTGGAGGGCGCGGCGCTCACCGCGTGGCGAGTCTTCGACCCGTTAATGGTGGCCGGCGCGGTGATGGTACTGATGACCGCCTACGCCAGAAAGCGCCGCCTGGATGCCGATAGGGGCGACCAATCGGTTCACCGGGAGTATCTGGAGGCGAACGGCACCTTCTACTTCTCGGCGGCGCTCTTCCTCGCGCTGCTCTGGAACTGGTTCGGCGTGGAGTGGGTCGAGCCCAGCAACGCCATAGCGCTGGTCTGGATATTGATCGACGTTACGCTTCCTCTCCTGCTGGTTTCGACCGCCATCCGGCTGCTGCGGGAGGGATCGGCCCAGACCGGGTAGCGGCCAGCTACAGGCCGAGGCGGTTGATCCCATTTAAGGCCGCCGCCGGGTAGCATTCGGCCAGCGTCGGGTTGCTGGTCACGGTTTCGACGAAGTAGTCGATCGCTCCCTCGTGCGCGATGACCGCCTGCCCGATGTGGACCAGCTCGGCGGCGCTCTCGCCGATGATGTGCACCCCCAGCAGTTTCCGCGTCTCGACATGGAACAGCAGCTTTAAGAAGCCGGCGTCGTCCCCTTTGATAATGCTGCCCACATTCTCACGATACTGCGCCTTGCCCACCTCGTAGGGGATCCCAGCGGCCGTTAGCTGCGCCTCCGTCATCCCCACCATCGCCACTTCGGGAATCGTCTTCACTGCGTACGGGAATAGATCGGGGAACTGATTCGTGGCGATGCCGGCCGCATGGCGCGCCGCCAGCCGCCCCTGCATTTGCGACGTCGAGGAGAGGTCCGGGAACCCGATGACGCCGCCCACGGCGTAGATGCCCTCAACGTTCGTCTGGTAGTTTCTGTCCACGCTGAGGCGCCCGCGTTCATCGACCTCGACGCCGATGGCCTCCAGATTGAGCGATCTCGTGGCGCCCGTGCGTCCGACGCAGTACATCACGGCATCGCTCACGATCTGTTTCCCGCTCTCAAGCATGACGCGGACCCGGTCCCCGTGCTCGTCTCTGAGGTACTCAATATCGAAGACGTTCTCGTTCATGATGAACTTCACACCCCGCTGACGCAGGTGATACACAAGCGTGTCCGTCAGCTCGTCGTCCGCGAATGGCAGCAACCGTGGATTCCTGTCCACGAGCGTGACCTGGACCCCCACCGCCGCGAACGTGCCGCAATATTCCAGCCCTATCGCGCCGGCGCCGACGATCGTCAGCGTGCGGGGCAGGTCGGTTAAGTCGAGAACGTCATCGCTGACGAAGATCAGTCTTCCGTCCACGTAGACCACGGGCGGCATCGTGGAGTACGACCCCACCGCGATGATGACCTTCTCCGCCGTGATCGTCCGATTCGATTTGCCGTCATCGGTAGCGAGATTGATCGTGTGACGATCGATGAATGATCCCTCGGCGGCGATCGTCTCTACTCGGTTCCTGCTGAGCTGACTGCGCAGGACTTCCTCTTCTTGCTGCATCACGTAGCGGGTCCTCAGCATGAGGTCGCTCATCGTGATGTTCTGCTTCACGGCGTACGACTGGCCGTAGATCTTGCGCTCCCGATAGCCCGTCAGGTGCAGTACGGCCTCGCGCAAGGTCTTGCTTGCGGTTCCGGTGTGGATACTGACGCTGCCGATGTCCGGAAGCCGCTCGATCACGGCCACGCGCTTGCCAAGCTTCGCAGCCTGAACCGCGGCCTTCTGTCCGGCCGGCCCCGACCCGATGGTCACCATGTCGTAGTCGTAGTTTGTCATCGCCGATTCGCTTGCTTCCGGGATGCCCGTGGACGGACCGCTGCGGTCGCGCAGTGCATGTATTGGGCATGTGGGGCGCCCAAGTCAAGCAGCGCCCGCTCAGCTTCGGCAGAACATCCGCCTGGGTCAGCATTGCGAGCGGGGCCTGCTCCTGCTTGCCGGACAAATAGCCGTGCTTGCGCCGAATGTGGCGGGCCCGGAATGCGCTCGTCCCGGCCGTGAGGCTTGCGCGTCTGCTCGCGACCCATGAGAGCTTGGCGCAGTGCGGTTGGGCCGAGGGTCCTGCAGCGGCAGGAGCAGGAGGAAGAGCAGCAATTACAGCAGTAGTAGCCGCCGCCGGTTGCTCTCAGCGTGAAAGGGGCGGGCCACGAGTGGCCCGTCCCTCTTGCTGCGCGGGCATTGCCGGTGATGGTGATTCAGTTCTTGGACGCGTCGCGGCTAGCGCGGCGGACGCGATCTCCGGCCTGTGCGGCCCTATCTAAAACTCGCAGCTAGACTAGCACTGCCTCTTCAGACCGCAGTCTCGGTGAGGGTGGTCATGGGAAAGCTGTCTACCATGAGTGCCGATTTAGACTGCTCGCGGTAGTGGACTGTAAACTTCGGTCACTTGCAGATTCTTCGCTTTAAAAAACCTTGTTAAATCTTGGGCGTAGTCGTCCATAGGTTCCAAATCGACAACACTTGATAATTCTCGTCCCGATCGAGTTAAAGCGACACCCGATAATTTAAACTCTTTATTATCACGCTGATTTATCGGCACTAAGACCCAATACCGCTCCTGAAACCTGAAAGGAATAACCAGAAGATTTCCTTGCTTCGGTTCGGATGGATGAATATCTACACAAGCTCTAAAATCAAACCGGGAGTTGTAATCAGCGATTATCAATCCATGCTCATTAAGAACATTGAGAGTGTCAAAGCTCAGTCCATGATCTTTGAGTGCATTCTGTGCTGGATTGCCGCCCAATGAAGGCACTCTGGCATCTATGAATAGATTCCCATCCGGCTTGATTGTTACACAAGCTGAACAGAGCCTTCTAAGGAGGTTGGCAGTCTGCTGGTCGAGATCCTTCAGAATGCTTAGGGTCTGGATAGACGTGCTTCCAGGTCGCTCGACCTCACCTGCAAGTACCTTCGCCCAAAGCGACTGCATCCCTTCCGACGAAACATCCTGCACCTCACTGAAAAAGCGTGCTGTCCAGTCGTGATCGGTCTCATTGTCCGGGACATCTTTGTCACCAAGTTCTAAGGCTGCTTTCCCTACAACCGCATCGATATTGCTTTGTCTCTTCTCTTCCTGAAATTGGATCCTCTGACTCACTGTCTGGGCAATATCCAACTCTCCCTGAATGATAGTGTCCGAGGATGCCAGAATTGCTCGTGCCTCCGCTTGTGCGGTCGCGGTGGTCCGCAACGCTTTCGAATGTGCCTGGGCTGTGATTTCTAGTACGTCCGCTTCTCCAAGAGCAGCAATCCGCTTCGCATCTGATTCTCGACGTGCTCTCCAAGATGCCAACATCGAACCAGCGATGCTGCCTACTCCACTGGCTGTATAATTTAGGAGTTTTTCTAGCGCAGGAACTCGTATATTTGCGTCCACAGCCGTTGCCCACATCCATTTCCGTGATTGAGCCGGGATGGAGTCCCGTAGCACTGCTCTATCATCACTTGCTGCAATCATTCTGCTCGGACACAGAGCCGTCCGACGCGATCTCCGCCCATGGAAGGCCCATCCCACCAAAACCTTGCAGCCAAGTGAGGACGGCCTGCTTGACTCTAGCCTCGGTGAGTATGGTCTTGCTGCTCCATTCTCATCTTCGCTGATGCGGTTAGGCGAAGCCTTCCAGCACTCGGTTGATGCCCTCAGCGAGCAGTTCTCGGCGTCGCTGTAAGAAGTCTTGGTAAGCATCGATCTCCCACAGTGCTGGGTCTGTGGGCACGAACTGCTGCTCCAGGCGCTCGGTGGGCATCTCCGACAGATATTCCTTGGGCGGCTTCTTGCTGATGTGGAGGTTTGCCGTCTTAGAAATAAAAGCGATGTTCGCGATCTCGTTCACATCCTTACGTGAGTAGAGATTGGAGATGAGTGCTCGCGGGAAGATGTGGTGCAGTTCCAACAGATGCTGAGTACCGAGATTGGTGGAACTGAGTGCTACGCCGGTCGCCCAGTCATGAGCACCGTTCATCCGGCAGGCGAGGTAAGCGGCAAGGAAAAATGGGCTGCGAACACCGGCGTCGTCGAGGTCGTCCGCTGTGACCTTCAGCCGACCGACTTCCTGCTTCAGTGCCCGTTCCAGCGCTTCGAAAGGATCGGACTCTCGGAGAGAGCGCAAGTCCTCGTCCATCGCTGTTTCCGCCGAGCCGCTGTAGCGCTGCCAGACCGACGAAAGGAGGAACCAGCGCAAAAGCCGCGACTGGTCCACATCCGCATAGGGACGGTAGGCCAGATAAGCCACCGGCACAATTAGCGCGTTGTTCGATGGCACCCAATCCCAGGACTCTAGCCCTAGGTTTTCCCGCGCCAGATTGAGGAAGTATTCTAATGCTTTCCGTGTCTCTTCCCAGGCCTTCATAATCGCTGACGGCTCAGCTGTCCCGAGTGTGCGGAAGCGGCTCTGCCCCGTCGCCACGGTCGTCAAGCAACGCACTAAGTAGCGCAGATCGATGTCGTAGCCTTTACCATCAAGGTCTTCCTCGAAGTCTTTTAACTCATCAGTCACCATGCCCGGCAGCCGGAAAGCGAGCTGGGCAATTGCCAGTTCTGCTTGGCGCAGGCGGGTGCCCTTGGAGTTCACACGGACGAAAATTTCTGTGACCTCGTCGTAATCGAAGCCATCTAAGATGTGAATGGGGACGGTGGTGGTTTTGATCTGCTCTAGCCGGTTAAGGCGCCCCAATACCTCTTCGGCATCCTCGCTTGCGAATAAGCCGTGCTCCTTCGCGACCGACACGGCACCGTTTTGGAACACAGCAAACACGGGAATCCAGTGCCGGTCCCTCTTGATGGCCGCGTTGGCGACCTCGAACTGTTCCGTCTCGATGTTAAAGCGAATGTCCGGGTCTCCATCATGCATCACGCGCGAAAGAGCAGTGAGGCGTTGTTGGCCGTCCAGTACGAAATCTGGGTTGCGTCCATTCGAGCTTTGAGCGGCCTCGCTTTGAATACTGCGTGCGTAGGCGAGTTTGTCAACTCGCCAGAACAGCAGGGTGCCAACTGGAAAGCCCCGGTACAGGGAGTCAAGTAAGTCCCGTACCTGCGGTCGGTTCCAGACGAATGATCGTTGGATCTCCGGTAGCTCTAGGCCACCTCCGCGAACCCGCTCCGCCAGGGTTCCAATCGAGACGCTCGTTGTTTCGAGCTTGCCCATGTGGCTTTCCTTATTTCAGACTGTTCGTATCTTCCCATATTCGAGAGCGGGTACGCGACGCGCGGGTCCATTCTGGCGGGAGTGGTGTCCTGATGAAGACCGACAGGAGGGGAGGATCATCGTTCGATTTCTCGCTCAATTGACAGAGCACAGCCCCCATGGGACGCTTTTCCACGAGATGCGTACACGCAACGAGACCCTCGGCATGGCGATGCGCCGGGCCCTCGTCTGAAGGGCCCTATCCCGCCCGGCCGCCGCGCCGGCTGCTCGCCACCCCCTTGCCAGAGAGAGTCCACCGATGTCCTTCGCTACGTCCCTGCTGTGCCGCGAGTGCGGGAACGAGACCGAACTCGCTCCCGTCAACGCCTGCGACTTCTGTTTCGGCCCCATGGAGGTCACCTACGACTACGCCGCGCTGCGCGCGCGCGTCACCCGCGCACGGATCGAGAGCGGCCCCAAGTCGATCTGGCGCTATATCGATCTTCTGCCGGTCGACGGCGAGTTCGTCGTCGACCTCGGCGTCGGCTTCACGCCGCTCGTGCGCGCGGACAACCTCGCGCGCCGGCTGGGAATGCGCGAGCTGTGGATCAAGAACGACACCCATAACCCCACCTGGTCCTTCAAGGACCGCGTGGTCGCCGTCGCCAGCAGCCGCGCCCGCCAGTTCGAGTTCGACACCCTGGCCTGCGCCTCCACCGGCAACCTCGCCAACTCCGTGGCCGCCCACGCGGCCCGCGCCGGCCTGCGCGCCGTCGTCTTCATCCCCCACGATCTAGAGGTCGGCAAGATCGTGGGCTCGGCCATCTACCGCCCCACGATCATCGCGGTCAACGGCTCCTACGACGACGTCAACCGCCTCTGCTCCGAGCTGGCGGACAACCGCCGGTGGGCCTTCGTCAACATCAACGTGCGGCCCTATTACGCCGAGGGCAGCCGCACCCTCGGCTTCGAAGTCGTGGAGCAGCTGGGCTGGCGGGCGCCTGAGCAGTGCGTGGTGCCGATGGCGAGCGGCGCGCTCTTCGTCAAGATCCACAAGGGCATCAGCGAGCTCGCCCAGCTGGGGCTGATCGAGGAGACGCCGGTCAAGATGATCGGCGCCCAAGCGGCCGGTTGCTCGCCCATCGCCAGCGCCTGGGCCGCCGGTACCACCAATATCCGGCCGGTCAAGCCCGCTACCATCGCCAAGAGCTTGGCCATCGGCAATCCAGCCGACGGCTTCTATGCGCTCAAGACCATGGAGCAGACCGGCGGCGCCGGCGTCACCGCCACGGACGCGGAGATCGTGGACGCGATCCGCTTGCTTGCTGAATGCGAGGGGATCTTCGCCGAGACTGCGGGCGGCGTGACGATCGCCGGGCTACGCAACGCGCTCGACCAAGGGCTCCTGGACCCCGAGCGCTCCACGGTCGCCTTCATCACCGGCGGCGGCCTCAAGACGATCGAGGCCGTCGAGAGCGTGCTGGCGCCGCCGATCGCGATCGACGCCAACGTAAGTTCGTTCGAGGATGCGTACGCTGCAGCCGGCGCCCGCTAGGCTGCGTTCGTTGGGGAGGAAGCGCCATGGTTACGAAGCGCGTCCGGCTGACGTTCGAGGGCGAGGCGGTCAAGGAACCCGTGATCTACAAGATGGGGCACGAGTTTCAAGTGGTGACGAATATTCGCATGGCGGACGTGGAGCACGGCTTCGGCTGGGTCATTCTCGAGGTCGAGGGCGAGGCGGACGAGACGCAACGCTGTCTCGATTGGGTCGCGAGCCTCGGCGTCCGCATCGACCCGCTCGCGGGGGACATCGTCGAGGGATAGCGGCGGGCGCAAGGCCGGGTGGCGTGCGCGCTAGAGGTCCGGTGCTTGCAGCAGGGGCGAGCCGCCGAGTTCAACCGTCGACTCCAGCGCGGCCCGCACGATGCGCCGGTCCGCGTAGCTGAGCGAGTCGCGATCGAATGACCCTTCGCACGTAACGAAGGTCAGCGTCCCTGCTTCGGTCGGGCGCAGGAAGCGGACCGCGCTGGGGTCGTCGGCCGCTAGCGCCAGCGACTCCGTGACGCGGTAGATGTAGGCGGCGTCCGTCTCCGAGTCTTGGATCACGATCACGTCGCCCGCCACGATTTCGCGGACAAGCCACGCGACCCCCGGCCCCACTTGTCCGTAGATGTCCGTGTAGTCCACGTGTCCGTCGAGCAGCAGGTTGCCCGCTTGGCCCGGCCGCACGCCGTCCGCCCACCACCCCACGACGTCGGGGTTGTCGGGTGCTCCCAAAGCACCGTTGGGCGCGAGGCCCAGCCCCACCACGCTCGCCCGCACCTTGGCACGCGGGATCAGGATCTCGTAGGGCGTGCGGTTCCCCACGCTCGGCACGATTCCGGGTCCGGCCAGGATCACGCCGGCAGATCCGTCGCCGCCGTGCGTGAGAGCGGCCGGGTCGATCTCCGCCAAGACCGGGGAATCTTGCACGGACGCGGGCAGCGCGCGGGCAGCGTCCCCCGGCGCTTCCACGGCGTCGCTGGTTACGGCAACGCTCGGTGCCCGCCCGGCGTTCCCTTCCGGCGACTCCGAATCACCGGTGAGCGCACTCGTGGCAAAGAAGGCGCCAAGGAAGATCGCGACCGCGCCGGCGGCCGCTAAGGCGTATGCGAGCCAGCCCCCTCGTCTCTCCCCTGCTGCAGCGTCTCGATCGGGAGACGCATCGTGGAATTTGGCATTGCTCACTCTGTTCCGCCGCCGCTTGCACCGTCTGCTTCGCCGGGTGGGGAGTCGCTCGAACCCTCCGCCGTCAATGGTTCTCCGTCCGCACCGGCGGGGGCGGCCTTTTCGCCGCTGTTCGTCTCCTCGTTGTCCTCTTCGTCGTTAGTGCGCTGGGTTATGCGGGAGCCGGCGGCGCCGGGGTAGATTCCGTCGTCGCCTTCGAAGCTCGATTCCTCAAACGTGATCGAGTCCGTGAGCCCGGCGACCAAGATGCGGCGGTTGGAGTAGTTGTGCGTGTTCTCGTCGAAAGACCCTTCACAAGTCACGATCGTTAGGATCGGGTCCGGCGACTGGGCGAGATAGGCGACGCCGTCTTCGGAGTTCCACGGTAACGACACGATCTCGGTCACCGTATAGAGGTGGTGTACCTCTCGGGCGTTGTCGCGGATGATCACGAAGTCGCCCACCTGGGTTTCTGATAGGAACCAGCACACGCCTAGGCCTTGGTTCCCGTCTTTGTCGGTGAAGTCGCGGTGCCCGTCCAGCAACACGTTGCCGGGCTGGCCCGGCGCTGGGCCGCTATCCCACCAACCGATCACGTAGGGGTTGTCGGGAGAGCCGAACGCTTGTGAGGGCGTCAACCCGACCCGCACGATGGCCGCTTTGATCCGTGCCGACGGAATCAGAGTTACCCAATCCGTCTTGCGGTCGGGGGAGCTGCTGTCAACGATCCCGGGGCCGACCAGAATCGCACCGTGGTCGCCGGCATTCCCCATGATCAGCAACGACTCGTCGAACGCCGGCAGCGGAACATTGCGACGCGGGGTCTCGCTCTGTTCTTCGCTTGGCGGCTCCAGCTGCGTCCCGGGCTCCGCTACCGGCGGCTGGTCTGACGGTGTTTCCTCTTCGGAATCGCTTGCCACGGCCGGGACTGTGCCGGGGTCTGCAGCTGGGACTGTGCCTGGGTCTGGACGTGATGTCGAGGATGGGTCTGCCTCGACAGAGACGGCAGTCGCATCGGCAAGCGCAGGCGTGTCGTCGCCGCCTCGTAGGGCGCTGACGATCGTGAACGTGATCAGGAAGACGGCGACGGCGCCGCCGATGGTCGCCAGTATCCAGAACCGTCCCGCGGTCCAGCGGTTGAGCGTCGCACGCCAGTCTGCTGGAGGATTCGGCCTTAGCCCGCCCGTCCACCCGTGCCGCTTGCGGAACCTCGCTAGTAGCCGAAGTTGCTCTCCGGTCCAGCGGCCGATGGTCGCGCGCAAATCCTCCATAGAATTCGGTTTCAGTCCGTTCGCCCGCCCGTGCCCCTTGCAGCACCTGTCACCAGCCTATCGGCTGATCGGGGGTGGGCATAGCTGCTCATGGTTTTTCCGCTGCGGCATTACGAGGAAAGAAGAGTGGAAGCCCTGGGTCGGTCAGGCTGTCGACCTCAGCCAGACAATTTGCTGGGGATCGCATGGTTGACTTGGACCCCCCGTCGTATTGGTACGGGTGATGAGGGAGTCCTAGGTCGCGGCCGCTGGCCTAGATGTCGCTTACCGGACGGCCTGCCTTTGGAGGTGGCAGCTTCGCTCGGAGCTAAGCGCGCTCCCCTGTGGCGATCCGCTCTCCTGGCGTCAAGTCCCGCGTTACCGCCGACCGCTGCCCCACGACCGCACCGTCGAGCGTGACGCCCGAGGCAATCCGCGCGCCGCTGCCGATGATCGAGTCGCGCACTGTTGCTCCCGCACCAATGTTGACTTCGTCCCACAGCACGGAGCGTTCGATCCACGCACCCGCACGCACATCACAGCGCGCGCCTATGAGCGAAGAGTTAATCGTCGCGGCATCTCCGACTTTGGATCCACGACCGATGAACCGCCCGTCTCTGACTTCCGGACGGCAGTTCGGCGCTGGTACTCTGTTGGCAGCGAAGTCAATAGCCGCACGCCGATAGCGTTCCGGCGTCCCCAGATCTATCCAGTACCCATCGATGAGGAAGCCCTGAAGTTGCTGTCCCTGCTTTCGGATCGCGGGGAACAGGTCGTACTCGACCGAGGAGAAGCCGCTCGGCGGGAGCAGCGCGAGGGCGTCGGGTTCGACTCGCCACACTCCCGCGTTGACGAAGGTGGACGGCGCATCCTGCGGATCCGGCTTTTCCACGAACCGTAAGATCTCCGCGCGCGGTCCGAGTTCGGCCACGCCGAACCCGCTTACATCTTCGACCGCAGCGAGCGCTATCGACGCCATCGCCCCCGTTGCGGCGTGCCGCTCCGCCATTAGTGGGAGG
The DNA here is from genome assembly GCA_965220315.1 of Dehalococcoidia bacterium. Lineage (GTDB taxonomy): Bacteria > Chloroflexota > Dehalococcoidia > Bin125 > Bin125 > JAPOXK01. The sequence continues at coordinate 325,027 of CBDCPP010000001.1, read as the reverse complement.
TCCAGCGCGATCAATACGTCGCCGTTGATCACCCAGAATGGCTCTCGCCAGTTCGCAGCGGCCGTGCGCAGGACGCCGCCCGATCCGAGCGGCTCCTGCTCGGGAACGTAGGCGAGATTTACCGCGCAGCCTTCGCCCCGGCCGAACCGCTCTTGGATAGCATCCGTTGCCCGGCCTGCCGCCACCGTGATCTCCGAGATGCCGTGCTGCCGGAGCCAGAGGAGCTGCAGCTCGAAAACGCAGGTAGGGCCCAGCGGCATCAGCGCCTTGGGCAGCTCGTCGCTCAGTGGACGCAAGCGCCTGGCGCGGCCACCACACAGGAGCAACGCATGCACCATCGCGTTGATGGTAGCTGGTGCGATCGGGCGATGAATGCTTCGACTTCTTGGTGGTGGGAAGATCCGATACCGCTGGACTTTGCGGCTCTGGATTGCTTTGTTCGGCCGTCCGATCAGCCTGCACACGCCCGCTCCAGGAACCGGAGCGCTGCTGATCGATTAGCACTGCGTGGCTGCGCCGGTCGCGACTCGAGAGCTGCGTGCTTGCTGATGGAATCCCAATCGGACCCTACGCCAGCAGCACGATCCCCACGACTGCGATCCCCGTTCCCACCGCTACCCAAATAGTGATCTGCTCGTGCAGAAATAGATACCCCATCGGCAACGCGAAGAGCGGCGAAGTCGCGAACAGCACCGCCGTCTGGCCAGCGCCGATCCGTTGCAGGGCGATGATGAAAAACAGCGTTGTCAGCCCTGTCCCGAAGATCCCCGACAGGGCCAGTGCGATGTGGCTTCGCAGGGAAACGTTCCATCGGCGTATCCCTGAGTCACGGATGGCCCACGCGGCGAACAACAAGATCGCCGCGATCATCGGCACTCGCACCATTCCAACAGCCGCCGCGTCGTAATCCACCGATATGTTCCGCAGCCACACCGACGAAGCCGACCACATCACCCCTACCACGATCGCCAGCGCGAGCCCCATCCGGAAGCTGGCGGGAAGCGAGCCGTAGAGAGGTAGCCGCACTACGCGAACGCTGGTGAATCCCGGTTCCGGCGTCGTGCGGGTTTCCGGTTGTGCTAGCTGTCGGCCGCTCCCGCCCGTGATGGACGGACGCCGAAGTGAGGGCCAGCCCCACCGACGGCCGGTACCGATGCGCTCAGGGACGCTCGTCTTGTTGGGGCGGCCGTACACGGCAACTAGGTAGACGCCCGCGATCACTAGCATCGACCCCAGCCCTACCTGCCAGGACACCGATTCGCCGAGGAAGATGGCGGACCACACATATGCCAGCAGCGTGAACAGTGCCGTCGTCACAGTGAAGGCGCGCGTCATCCCCAGCATCACGATCGCGGCGACGTAGAGAGTGTCTCCGATCGTCGGGCCAACCAGACCCTGTCCGAGGATCTGCACGAAGTCGCTGAGGGTGATTTCCGTCACCTCACCCGTCGCGCCGCTTGCGACGAGCACGATGGCGAAAAACGGCACGGCCCATAGAGCCCGCAGCGCGCTGATCGTGATCGTGTCGACGCGCGTGGTCTGACTTGCCAGCAGGGTGCTGGAGAGTGCCCAGATCGCCGCGGAGGCGATGGCGAGCCCGATCCCGAGGGTCACGAAAGCTGTCGCAACGGGCGGGCGAGAACGGACGTGCGGGACATTAAACGCGAGTCTAAGGGATGTGTAGATGATCCTGGCCGCGGCGTGTGTGGTCTCTTAGGATCCCTTCAGACTTGTGCTAGAAGCTCATATCGACCCGACGCGCGTGCGCTACTACCGCCGCAACCTACTGCGCTGGTTTCGCGTGCACGGGCGCGACTTGCCTTGGCGCCGTACGCGCGACCCCTATCGCATCCTTGTTTCGGAGATCATGTTGCACCAGACACAAGTCCCGCGTGTCGCCCAGGTGTACGAGGAATTCCTCGATCGCTTCCCAACGATCGAACACGTTGCCCATGCTTCGTTGGGGGAGGTCAAAGCGGTGACTGACCCTCTTGGCTACAAAGTGCGAGGCGGCTGGATTAAGCGCATCGCCGATGATGCCGTCGCATATCGTGCCGGCCACCTCCCCGAGACAAGCGCGGAACTCATGGAGTTGCCGGGCGTTGGTCGGTACACCGCTGGCGCCGTGATGACCTTCGCCTACGACCGGCCGCAGCCGATCGTGGACACAAACGTCTCTCGGGTCCTCTCTCGTTGGTTCGCCGGTGCTCTGTCCAAGCACGACTCGCCTGCCAAACGGCAGCGCCGGCTCTGGGCTCTCGCCAGCGCCCTGCTCCCCCGCCGTGACGGTTGGGCTTTCAATCAAGGCCTTATGGACCTCGGCGCGCAGCTCTGCACGGCCCGTCGGCCGGCTTGTGAACGCTGTCCTATGCGCCGTCGATGTCACTACGCGCGGATCGACGGAGGCCACGCAGAGAGATTGGCAGTGGAGTGGAGCGAAACTCGCCGAGCAAGGGCCGGACGATAGTTTATTCTTCTTCGACCAGGTGCTGGATCGGCCCCGATGTGAACAGTCCCCGGACGCCGCTGATATCGAGTCGCTCGTAGATGTAAGCAGGAATCCCGAGATCGGCGAGCAGGAGCTCGCCGATCGCCGCGGATGCATCGCCTTGCAATAAGCCGGTCTTTGGCACCGCCAGTGTGACTGTCGCGGTCGCGACCACGCCACTGGCCGCGACTGCCCCGCTGCTGGCATCGAAACCACTTGGCACATCTAGGGATACGACCACCGGCGGCGCTTGGTCCAGCACTGCTTCCACCAACACTGCTGGATCTCCCTGTAGCGGCCCGCGCAGGTTGTACCCGATCAGGCCGTCCACTACTAGGCTCGCTTCCTGCAACCACTCTGGAAAGCGCGCGTCGAACTCGGGAGCGGCTGGCCAGAGTGCCCGCACTCCATCCTTGTGCAGCGTTCGCAACTGTTGCGCCGTTGCTTCGCTGAGATTGCTGGGCGATGCGCTCAGCACCACCTGAACTGGCTGCCCTCGGTTGCGGAGATGGCGCGCTGCGGCCAGTGCTCCTCCACCGTTGTCTCCGTTACCGGCCAGCACGAGAATCGGCTTGTGCCTAGTCGCTTCCGAACCCTGCGGAGCTGCCCTGCTTTCCGCCAGACTATCTCTCGGTAGATACGCGCTGACGACGCGGGCTAGCGACCGCCCGGTGTTCTCCATCATCTGCAGCAGCGAGAGGCCGGCATCGCGAATCGCGAGCCGATCGACGTTGCGCATCTGCTCGCTTGAAATCGCCGGTACGGAATGAACTGAGCGCTTCGGAAAGGGGGCGAGCGGATCGGGCCGCATAGTACAGAGTATGCGTGCGCGATCCGTCCTGGTCTACCGCACGCAGATCTCCGGACCTATTACGATCCGCACGAAAGGCTCTGGCGGCGCCTCCTTGAACCCCAAGAGGTCGTGCGGGTGAGGGGATCGCGTACTGGCTTGACGGTTATCCGTACGTCCTTCCGGCACACGATGTGTTGTAGACACCACAAGATGCGCCGCTTGAGCTTACGGAAGGGCCTATGCGGTTTCTGACACGCCCGCTGTGCTTGCGTGCATGAGTGGCTGAGGCGCTGACGTGGGAGAGGGAGTCGCCGGATGTGGCTGGATGGCAGTGGAGATCGTAGTCGCCGCCGCTAGTTGGCTGCTTTGCCGCACGGGTTCCCGCTCACTGGCCTGCTTGGCGTTTGCGATGTTCGGAGCAGAGCGCTAAGACGTGGTGGTCTTGGGAAAAGACATAGAGAGAAAACCTAGAGGAAACCGACCCGCCGTGGCGAAGAGCGAAGTAGACAAACATCTCTTTTAACATAACCAACCCGGGTACAGGACCCGGGTTGGCCAGGAGGCGGACAGGGAGAGCGAGAACCCTGTCCTTTTTATGGTCGGCGGCATCGGACAAGATGCCGCTGATACCCATACGTTGGAGAGTGAGCCATGCCGGAATCGGGCGCAAAAAGAGCCGACTGGCTAGGCCGAGTCGGCGTCTGGAGACGTACTGCACCCCCTCGATCGCCTGCGAGGTTAGCTGACGGGTTCGGCGCGAAGGGTTTACGCCTAGGAACGTTTCCGCCCCATTCACCCCAGAAAGTCGGGTCCCCCGCTCCCTAATAAGAAGAAAATAAAAGGGATTCGGCCCACTCAACTATTCAATTTTCGAACTTGTCAAGCATAACCGATTCACGGTCTATTGTGGATAAGTGCGTGCTACCGAGCTGTGGCTTGTGGCCGATTTTACTCGGTGGTAACACTACCTTATCCTGCCATGCTCCCGTTCGTGGGCGATTCATCTGAGAGGAAGTTGTTGACTGCAAGCCACGTTCGCGTTGGTTTCATTGGCTTGGGGATCATGGGCCAACCCATGGTTGCCAATCTCTTGCGGAATGGATTCCAGGTCACTGTCTGGAATCGGAGTCGCCCTGGTATTGAGGCCGCGCTTGCGAGCGGCGCTACGGAGGCTGTGAGCCCGTGTGCTGTTGCGCGAGACAGTGACATCCTGATCGCGATTGTTACCGATTCCCCCGATGTTGAGGCGGTCCTCTTCGGCCCAGACGGTGCGGCCGATGGGCTCCGGCCTGGTGCGGTCTTCATCGACATGAGCACCATTAGCCCTACGGTCACTCGCGATCTGGCCGTTCGGCTTGCCCAACGCGGGGTCGCGATGTTGGATGCCCCCGTCTCAGGCGGAGAGGGCGGTGCCAAGGCAGGCACACTTGCGATCATGGTCGGTGGCGAGAGCGAAATCGTCGAACGTGCTCGTCCCCTCTTTGAGGCACTGGGCAAGACGATCGTGCACGTTGGCCCTGTGGGAGCGGGCCAGACCGTCAAGCTCTGCAACCAAGTAGCGGGCGCGATCCATTTGTTAGCGATGAGCGAGAGTCTGGTGCTCGCGCAGAAGGCCGGCGTCGATCCTGCCAAGATGTTGGAGGCGGTATCGTCGGGCGCTGCTTCCTCCTGGATGCTCAGCAACCTCGCACCCCGCGTCCTCGACCGTGACTTTGCTCCCGGCTTCATGATCAGACTGCAACAGAAGGACTTGCGCCTTGCCTTGGCCGCGGCTCAGGAACTCGAGCTTGCTCTCCCCGGTACCGCGCTCGTGCATCAGTTGTTCCATGCGCTTGAGGCTGGTGGAGCCCAGAACGAAGGAACGCAAGCCCTCGTGCGAGCGCTAGAGGCGATGGCTGGTATTGAGGTGCGACGCGGCGGCTAGCGGCCCTTCAGCAGAGCTCCGCGCCCGAAGCGTACTTGTGATGTCGGAATCGGCCGGGCGATCAGCACCGGTACGGCCGCGGTCCGCGCCAGCGCTTCGGCGACCTGTCCCAAGCCGCTCTGGCGGACTCCGCTTGCGCCGTGGCTAGTGATGACGATCAAGTGCGCGCTTCGTTGACGTGCTTCCTCGGCGAGTGTTTCGCTGATCGGCTGGCTCGTCTGGCGGACCACGCGCGCGAATTGCACGCGATCCGCGTATCGTTGCCAGACTCCATCTAGGTAACCTTCCGCGTCCGCAGCTGTTGCAATCGTTGGCGATTCCGCCTGGCTTACTGGCGCTTTCCCCGCTGCTACTGCTGTCATGACGGTGACGCGCGCGCCCAGCCGCTCTGCCAGGATGAGGCTGACATCGATCCCAAGCTCCGCCGTCGCGGATCCGTCCAACGCAACCAGCATATGCCCGACTTGGTACGGCGCGGCTGCTTCCGGGGGCGGGGGTGCCGGCATGATCAGAACCGGACAGAACTGGGAGCGACGCGCCACCGCAACCGGTACTTCGGCATCGAGCCATCCCTCTCCGCTTTCCTGTCGCGTCAGCACAACGATGTCCATGCGGGGTGAGATGCTCGCGCGCCGCAGCATGGTGGCCGCGTCAGATGTTTCGGCCGTCATCACGACGGTGACGAAGTGTCCCTCATCTTTGAGATCTGCGGCGACGGCGTCCAGATAGGTGCGCATCGTCCCCTCGGGATCATGGCCGCTGTAGATCAGGCGTACCGTCCAAGGCACGTTCCCCATGATCGCGCGCGCGCCTGCCAGCGTCGTCGCAGAGGCGGACCCGGCGTCCAGCGGGATCAAAATTTTCGGCATGCCGGCACCGTCAGGCAGGGAAGTCGATCATGGGCCGCAGCACCTCGCCGCGAGCCATTGCCTGGAAGCTCTCATTGATTTCATCTAGGCGGTAGCGTTTACTGATCATCTCGCTCAGTTTGAGGTGGCCCTGCTGGTAGAGCGACATCAGCTTCGGCATGTGCTCCCGGAAACGCGTACTACCGTACAGGCATCCGATCACATTCTTCGACTCCCAGAGGAAATCTAGTCCGGGCAGCCGTATCTCGGCCCCGGCGGGCATTCCGCCCACGATTACCGCGGTACCGCCGCGTTGCACCATGTCGAATGCTTGCCGGGCCGCGTCGACGTTGCCGATCGCCTCGAATGCGAACTCCACTCCGTCGGCAGTGAGATCCTTCGCTACCTCTACCGGGTTGGCTTGCGATGCGTTGATCACGTCTGTTGCTCCCATCGCGCGTGCCAGCTCCAGCCGATGGTCTAGCAGGTCGATCGCTAGGATCCGGCTCGCCCCCGCGATCCGGCAACCTTGCACAATGCTCAGTCCTACCCCTCCACAGCCGATCACTGCTGCTACTGCGCCGCCTGGGACCCGCGCGGTGTACAACGCCGCTCCTACACCTGTCATCACTCCGCAGCCGATTAGCGTCGCTTCCGCGAATGGCATTGTCTGCGGAAGCTTCACCACGCCCGTCTCTACGGTCAGCATGTATTCGGCGAATGACGATACGAACGAGTATTGCGTGACCGGCCGCCCGTTCCAGCTCAACCGATCCGTCGTCATCTCACGCAAGCTTTCATCGCGGCAGAGGTAGGGCCGCCCCGACAGGCAGAAGTTGCAGCGACCGCAGAGCGGCATCCCGGACAGCAACACACGGTCCCCCGGATGCACGTAGCGCACGCTCTCTCCTACTGCTTCGACCGTGCCGGTGGCCTCGTGGCCCAGGACCGCTGGAGTTTCGATTTCCCAGTGGCCGTTGGCCATGTGCAGATCGGTGTGGCAGACACCGCTCACCGCCGTGCGCACCAGTACCTCGCTGGAGCGGGGCTCACGCAGCGTTACCTCTTCGATCGTGAGAGGCGTTTTTGCCTCGTGTAGGATTGCTGCCTTCATGGAAACTGCATCAGCGAGAGAAGAAAGGGAAGCCGGAACGGCCTCTCGGCTTAGGCTTCGGTTGCCACGCGGCACGGACTCGCTGGAAAACGCCAAAACCGAACAACGCAAAGTCTAAAAGCAAAGCAGGTCCACCCTTGCTCGTTTCCTCCAGTCGCGCGTTCGCTCCGGCGAGTCCCTGGACAACGCGTCCTTCCGTGAAGCGGGTGAGCGCACCCAGGAGTCGCAGTGATAGATACCCGATCGCGCTTACTATCACCAGCACAAGCAGTGTGAGCACCGTAAGCGCAATGACGCCAGCAATGAGAGCGTAATCACGGATCTCTTCCACGACACTAGTCTACCGGTCTGTGTCCTCGCCTTCTTGTTGTTCTTATAGACTTTGTTTCCCCTGGCGGATGGGCAGTGGGTCGTGCGGGCGGAGGCGTTTTCTTGCGTTCGATAAGCTCCGCGCCATACCGACGGCGAAACGGAGCTGCTCTGGTCGCATAGATGGAATTCGTCGGGACGCGTTAGGCTAAGCGGCCGAACGAGGTGAAGCATGCCGCGCGTCCAAGCTGGCGAGATCAAACTCAACTACCGTGAAGCGGGCACTGGGCCCGAGCCGCTCGTGCTGGTCCATGGCTTTCAAAGTTCGCTGCGCGTCTGGGGCGATGTAATCGATCACCTTCCTCTTGATGCTCTCCGCGCCGTCGCCTTCGATCTCCGTGGTGCGGGCAAGAGCGACGCGCCTCCCACTGGCTACTCCCCTGCACAGTACGCGGACGATGTGGCAGCAGCGATGGCCAACCTTGGTGTTGAGACTTTTCACTATGCAGGTACTTCCATGGGCGCGGTCACCGGCATGCAGATGGGTCTCCGCCACGGCGACCGGTTGCGTAGCCTCACGCTGATCGCACCGGCGCCTTCGGACGGTTGGTTGGGCGAGCCGTGGGCCACCGATTTTCTCGCAGCCTTGCGCTCCGCCCGAGAGGATCCGTCACGGTACCCAGAGGTCAGCAGAGGGATGTGGACGCGCGCGCCCCGGCCTGAACTCTTCAAGATCTATGTGGAGGACGCGCTCGCCTGCTCGGACGGCCACTTTGGTGAGTCCTGGGAAGAGATGGGGCGACTCCACATCGGCGATCAGCTCGCCACCATCCGGGCGTCCACGCTTGTTGTCGCAGGGGACCGCGACTTCCTTCGCGATTCCAACTTTGCCGACCATGCCCGCATCCCCAACGCAGCACTGCACGTCTTCTATCGAGTCGGGCACTTCATCCCCTGGGAAGTCCCGCGCGAGTTGGCTGCCCTTCTCACGGACTTCATCGCCAATGGGACTGCCCCGCAGGAATAGCCTGCGTTAGGCGGCACATACTCCCCCTCCGCGCGCTAGAAGTTCAGCGACATCGCGCGCCGCTGCTGGCGGCGCCGGGGGCGTCTCTACGATCTTGAATGGCTAGACCAAAGCCGCTGCTTCGAGTTTCTGCACGGCTGGCATGACTTCTTGCGCGAAGAGCTGCATACCGGCCGTAGCCTCCGCCGCCGGCATGTCCGCAAAGCTGAAAGTGACGTTGAGGTGTCCGAAGTTGATCTTTTTGTGGATCTCTTCAATCTGTTCGATGCACTGGTCGGGCGTGCCCCAGGGCTGCAGATCGAGGAAGAAGTCAGTCGCGCCTTGCTCGCCCGACTTCTGCAGAATCTTGGACATCTTCCCGTAGAACTCGTACCCCTTGATCGTGTCGAAGTGGTCTCCAGCGAACTCGTAGTGCTGGAGGATCGTGTTGTAAAAGCGCGCTAGGTACGTGCGGGCCAACTCCTCAGCGCGCTCGGGGTTCGAGTGGCAGACCGTGAAAATCTCGACGACCGGTGGCGGCGCTTCCTGGCCATGCGTCTCGCGGTACACCGAGCGGTACTCAGCCAGCTCCCGATCGACCATGTCCCACGGCTTTGAGGGATTGATCAGCATCCCTACTCCCAGCCGCGCCACGATCCCCATTGACTCAGGGGAGATCGCCGCCGAATAGGTCCGTCCCTTGAACGACTTGAACGGCGTCGGGCGGATGGGGACCCGCGGCTGCTTGATGTACTCGCCGTCGTACTCGCAGTAGCCGCTCTCCAGCCCTGCCAGAATCATTTCCGCGCTTTCCACGAAGCGCCCGCGTGACTCTTCCATCGGCACTCGGAAGCCGTTGAATTCGACCCGCGCTGCGCCGCGGCCGAATCCGAAGACGTAGCGCCCGTTCGACATCGTGTCGAGCAATGAAATTTGCTCTGCTACGCGTAACGGATCATGCCAGGGCAGCACGACCACTTGCGAGCCCAACTCGATCTCTTCTGTGCGGGCGGCGATCCAAGTGAGGTACTGCAGCACATCCGGACAGATGATGTAATCGGTGAAATGGTGCTCCACGCCCCAGACCGAGTCGAACCCGAGCGGCTCTGCTTGGTCGACCTGCGCCAGCTGCTCTCGCCAGAGTTCTTGGTCCGTTACGTGCCCGGGATTCGAAAAGACGAGGTTCAGTCCGACCTTCATCGAGCAGCCTCCTGCCACCTGGGATTATCGATTCGCCCGGTAGCCGCATAGTAGCGTACCGATCCAAGTGGATCGTGAGCCCGTCCACGCTGAAAAAACCGTCGATACTACGTCTGAGACGCCTTCGTGATCGGTACGCGCCGGGAATTTCTCCAGCAGAGCGCGTGTCCAGGAGGGCGCGCTTTCGTATGACGGCTAGGCCGGTGCTCCAACCTCAATCTGTTTGATCACTGGCAGCACCTCCTGTGCGAACAGCTTCATGCTGTTCTCCACGTCCTTCATCGGCAGGTGCGCGAAGACGAAGTTCAGCGTCAAGTGGTCGAAGCCGATCTTCTTCTGTTGGTCCATGATCTTCTCGATACATTGGTCAGGCGTGCCCCAGGGCTGCAGGTCGCGGAAGAAGTCTCCCGCACCTCCTTCCCCCACTTTGTTCATGATTCGGGACATCTTGTCGTAGAACTCGTATCCCTTGATTGAGCTGAAGTGATCGCCCGTGAACTCATAGTGTCGCAGGGCTGAGGCGTAATACTCGCCCATGTACTTCGTGGCGATCGCCTCTGCGCGCTCCGCGTCCGCATCGCAGTAGCCGAACACGGCGGCGATCGGCGGCGGCGCCTCCCGGTTATGCTCGTTCCGGAAGGTCGAGCGGTAATCCTCGAGTTCGCTCAAGATCGTATCCCAGGGCTTTTGCGGGTTAATCAGCATCCCCACGCCCATCTTGGCGATGATCCCCATCGTCTCTGGCGAGATCGCGGCGGCGTAGGCGCGGTCCCGCAGCGGCTTAATTGGGGCCGGCCGCAGCGGCACGCGCGGCTGCTTGATGTACTCGCCGTCGTACTCGGCGTAGCCGGTGTCGAACGTTTGCAGCACCATCTCCGCACCTTCGATGAAGCGGCCGCGCGCCTCGTCCATCGGTACGCGGAAGCCGTCGAACTCGACCCGCGCCGCGCCGCGGCCGAAGCCGAAGATGTAGCGCCCATCCGAGAGGTTATCGAGCAAGGCGATCTGCTCGGCCACCCGCAGCGGGTCGTGCCAGGGCATTACGACCACCTGGGTACCTAGCTCGATCTGCTCCGTCCGCCCCGCCGCCCAGCTCAGCATTTGCAGAATGTCGGGGGAGATGATGTAGTCGGTGAAGTGGTGTTCCACCCCCCAGAGCGAGTCGAACCCCAGCGGTTCCACCATATCGGCGAGCCGCATATGCTCCTGCCACAGCTCCTGATCCGACTGCGTATCGTTCATGTTGGACAGGAGGAGGTTAACTCCAACTTTCATCGTGTTCCTCCAAGCTCGTGTGCACTGGTCGGCATGCTAGGTGTCTGGTCACTGGCTGGCTAGGCGGTTACCGCCGTTCGCTGGAGTTCTGGCATGACCTCTTTGGCGAAGAGCCGCATGCTCCGCTCCGCGTCCTCGTATGGAATCCCTCCAAAGGCGAACGTCGCGATGAAATGCTGGCCGCCCGTCTTGTCCATCGTGTCGCGGATCTTCTCCAAGCACTGCTCGGGCGTGCCGAAGACCTGCAAGTTGAGGAAGAACTCCCCTGCGGTTTCGGTACCGTATTTCTTCAGCGCCTTGCTCATGTCCTTGTAGTACTCGTATCCCTTGGCCTTGCCGAAGTGCTCCGCCTGCAGCTCATAGTGGCGCAACATGGAGTCGTAGTAGCTGTCCATGTGCCTCCGCATTAGTTCCTCCGCACGGCTCGCGTCCTCATCGCAGTAGGTGAACGACGCAACGATCGGCGACGGGGCCTCTTCGCCCTGAATTTCGCGATAGGTGCTGCGGTAGCTTTCCAAGTCTTCGGCGATCTGGTCCCAGGGCTTCTGCGGCAGAATCAACATCCCCACGCCTAGCTCAGCCAGGATCTTCATCGTCTCTGGGGAGATCGCGGCAGCGTACGAGCGCCCGCGGAACGGCTTGAACGGAGCTGGCCGCAGGTCGCGCCGGGGCTGGGGATAGAACTCCCCATCACCTTCCACGTAGCCGTTCTCCAACCCGGTGAGTACCATGCGGGCGCTTTCGATGAAGCGAGCACGCGTCTCGTTCATCGACACGCGGAAGCCGTCGAACTCCACGCGCCCCAGCCCACGCCCGATTCCCAGGATCAGGCGACCATTTGAGAGCGTATCGAGCATCGCCACCTCTTCGGCCACCCGTAGTGGATCGTGCCAGGGCAGCACGACCACCATGGATCCGATCTGTACCCGCTCGGTACGCGCTGCGACCCAGGTCAACCATTGCAGCACGTCCGGGCAGAGCGTGTAGTCGGTGAAGTGGTGTTCGACGCCCCAGATCGAGTCGAATCCGAGCCCTTCGGAGAGGTCGGTTAGCCGCATCTCGTTCTGGTACAGGTCGAGATCGGTCCGCTTGTTATAGGGATTCTGAAAGATATGGCCGGAGCCAACGTGCATAGGAGAACCTCCACTTAGGAATAAAGCCATGCTATCAGGTCGCCCTCGCGCGGCGACACCTAGTCGGCCTCAGATACCGAGGCCGGGCAAGGCTCAGGGATCGGCGTGTATTCGGTGCCACTCCGTTGCCTGCTCGTAGGCGTGCGCGACTTGTAGCAGCGTCGGTTCGTCGAACGGCTTCGCCGCCACCTGGAGACCTACGGGCAGGCCATCACGGTCGACGCCGCACGGCACTTGCGCTGCTGGAAGTCCCGTGAAGTTGAAGATTGCCGTGTATAGGTGGAACCCACCCAAGAAACTCAAGCCGGGCGCCTGCTCTGGGATAAGTGGTGGACTCTGAAAGCCGTTGGTGGGCAGCACGAGGACGTCGACCTGTTTGGTCAGCAGCTCGATCAGGTCGTCCCGCACCTGCGCCCGACAGCGCTGAGCTGTCAGGTAGTAGCCACTGCTCACCAGCAGTCCCCACTGCAGATACTGGCGCGTATTGGGGTTATAGTCGCCGCTGCGGGCGCGCAGTTGTCGGAAATGGATCGTTGCTGCGTCCGACCAAAGCGCCGGGTACTCGATCCAGTCCATCTCCTCCACGCTGATGCTCGGCACATTCACCAGCTCCGCTCCTAGCCGCTCGAATACGCGCAGCGCTTCCTCGAAAACCTCTCGCACGACTGGGTCGCAATCCTCGTACAGGCGGGCCGGTGTCCCGATCTTCATGCCTCGGATCTCACGTCCCAGCTTGGCCGTGAAGTCCGGCACCGGCACACGCGCTGCGGCGGGGTCGCCCTCGTCGAAGCCGGCGCAACCCTGGAGCATTAGCGCGGCATCGCGCACGGTGCGCGTGATGGGACCGGCATGGTCTAAACTCCATGAGAGTTGGGTAGATGCCACGGCGGCTCACTCGCCCATACGTTGGTTTCAGCCCGACCAAGTTGCAGCACTGCGCAGGCCAACGGATTGATCCGCCCGTGCAGGATCCCATCCCCGCATAGGCTAAGCCCGCCGCGACCGCTGCCGCGGATCCGCTGCTCGAGCCGCCAGCATGGCGCTCTTCGTTCCAGGGGTTGCGCACCGGCGCCACCGGTGACTGCCAGCTCTGCATTCCGTATGCGAACTCGAAGGTCGCTGCTTTTCCGGCGATCAACGCTCCCGCATTGCGTAGCTTTCGCACCGCCACACTCTCGTTGGTGGCTTTGTAGTGCTGCAGCGTTTGCGATCCGCAAGTCGTGCGGCCGCTTTCGTAGATGTCCTTGATGCAGATCGGCACCCCATGTAGCGGGCCTCGGTACTGGCCCCGGGCGATCTCCCTCTCCGCGCGCTTGGCGTCCATGCGCAGCTCGTCTGCGAGCACGGTGTAGTAGGCGTTGATCCGGGGGTTGATCGTCTCGATCCGTCGCAGCGTTAGATCGGCTAGCTCGATTGGCGACACTTCGCGTGCGCGCAGTCGCGGTGCGAGGTCCTCGATCGACGCGAAAGCTAGATCAGCGCCGTTAGCAGACATGGGGTGCTAGTGCGCCGCGCTGCTCCTAGATGTCCGCATGCATCGTGTGCCATGGCTCCGATTGTTCATATGCACGGGCCACTTGGAACATCGTTACCTCATCGAACGGCTTTGCCGCGATCTGGAATCCGACCGCTAGCCCGTCGCTATCGAACCCGCATGGCACCTGGATCGCCGGGTGGCCCGTGAAGTTGAAGATCGGCGTGTAGATCTCGAAAGCGGAACCGATGAAGTTCAGCCCCGGTGAATCTTCGGCTACAGGTGGCGGCCCTTGAAAGCCTGCGGTCGGCAGCATCAGCACGTCGCAGTCTTTCGTGAGCGCCGCGTTCAGGTCGTCCCGCACCTGTGCTCGACAGCGGCTTGCCAGCATGTAATAGGCATTGCTCACCAGCAAGCCCCACTGGATGAACTGGCGCGTGTTGGGGTTGTACTGCTCTCCGCGATTGCGAATGTTGCGCACGTGGATCGCCGCGGCCTCCGACCAGAGCGTCGGCCATTCGATCGCTTCCAGCTCGGGAATAGCGATGCTCGGCACCTTTACGATCTCGGCGCCGAGGCTGCGGTACTTGTCGACCGCCTTGTCATAGACTTCCAGCACCTTGGGGTCGCAGCTCTGCTCATAGAGGTCGCTGAGCAAGCCGATCCGCATCCCGCGGATGTCCCGGTCTAGCTTGGCTGTGAAGTCTGGCACCGGCACGTTCGCCGACGCAGGGTCTAGTTCGTCGTAACCTGCGAGCGCCTGCAGTACGAGCGCAGAGTCCTTCACGGTGCGGGCGAGAGGCCCGGGGTGGTCGAGGGTCCAAGCGAGCGGATAGATGCCGCGTCGGCTTACGCGACCGTAGGTCGCCTTGAGTCCCACGTGCAGCAGACATTGCGCCGGCCAGCGGATCGAGCCGCCCGTGCAGGAGCCCATCCCCGAGTAGGCCATTCCGGCTGCGATCGCTCCACCAGAGCCGCTGCTCGATCCCCCTGCTTCTCTGCTGAGGTCCCAGGCGCTGCGTACCGGCTCCACCGGCGACTTCAAGCTCTGGATGCCGTAAGCGAACTCGTAGGTCGCGGTCTTCCCCAAAATGAGTGCGCCAGCGTCCTTGAGTTTCTTAACCGCGACGCAATCCTCTTCTGCTACGTACTCCTGCAGCGCTTGGGAGCCGCAGGTTGTTCGTTCCATCTCATAGATGTCTTTGATCCCCATCGGGATCCCGTGCAGCGGGCCGCGATAGTTGCCCCGCGTGATCTCTTGCTCAGCCCGCTGCGCGTCTTCCAGTACTGCGTCGTGGAAGACGGTGTAGTAGGCGTGGATCTTCGGGTTGAGCTCGTCGATGCGCGCCAGCATCGTTTGCGTCACTTCGACGGGCGAGATCTCTTTCTTTTGAATCCGCGTTGACAGCGCTTCGATCGATGAAAAGGCCAGCTCTTGCGCGGTGCTTGTCATGGCTAGCGATACCTTCCCATGTCGTGGATTACGGCTGGCTCGCTCAACGGGAACTCCATTGCGTTCCCCATCGATCGGGTACGGAGCATGCCCTCCAATATTTTCTGCGACTTCAGCAGCGCCTCGTAGGCTGGCACTAGCTCTGCCAGGTCCTCTTCGCTGGGCACGATGTCCCACTCGGCCAGCTTGGCGATGACCATTTCTCTGGAGTCCATGCGATCCCTCGCTTTTGATCGAACGCTCGATTGATGAAGCCTAATGATCGCGAAAAAGCGGTGTCAACGCGGGGCGCTCGTCGCGCGCGATATCCTTTAGGAGCGAGGAGACCCGATTATGGCCAAGCTCGGCATCAAGTTCCCGGACACCGATTCCCTTCCCATCGAAGACACGCTTGAGATGGCCCGCATCGCGGATGCGGCCGGCTTCGATTCGCTCTGGATGTCCGACTACAAGTCCGGCGATCCTTTCGCGGTCCTCGCCGCCTGCGCCGTTGTCACCGAGCACATCCTGCTCGCTACCGGTGTCGCGGTGACCTTCAATCGGGCGCCGACCACGCTCGCCATGGCCGCCGCTTCTGTGGACACAATCTCTAAGGGCCGCTTCGTTCTCGGCATCGGCCAGGGTCACCGCGCCATCGTTGAGGACGAGAACGGTCTCACTTTCGACAACGCTACCGAGCGCATGGTTGAGTACACGGCCATTATTCGGGCCCTCATCCGCGATGGCGAAGTGCAGCATCACGGTCGGCACTACAAGCTGGGATATAAACCGTGGGTGAAAATGTATCGTGACCATATTCCGATCTGGTACCCACCCATGTTTCCGGCGAGCGCCGCCCGCACTGGCGCGCTCGCAGACGGAGCGGTCGCTACCCAATTGACCGCCGCACGTGCCGGTCAATTAGTCCAATGGGTCAAGCGAGGCGCCGCCGAAGCCGGCCGCGACCCGGCCGAGGTAGAGGTGGGGAGCTATCTGCTCACCGTTGTCACCAATGACAAACAAGAGGGTCGGGCGATGGTCAAACGCCATATGGCCTGGTACGTCGGAACCTTCACCCGCTACGAGCACCTCATGACAGAGTCTGGCTTTGAGGAAGCCAGCGTCGCCGCGCGAGCTTGGCGCGCAGGCGATCAAGCGCAGGCGGCACGCCTTCTCTCCGACGAGTTCGCCGACAGCATCGCCATCATCGGCGATATCGATGAATGCCGCGGCCGGATTCAGGAGTATCGAGATGCTGGCTTGGAGCACCCGATCATCTACCCGATGCCGATGACGGAGCGGGAGAC
Organism: Dehalococcoidia bacterium; assembly: GCA_965220315.1. Lineage (GTDB taxonomy): Bacteria > Chloroflexota > Dehalococcoidia > Bin125 > Bin125 > JAPOXK01. The sequence goes on along the minus strand of CBDCPP010000001.1, from coordinate 308,724 downwards.
CAAGCAAGCCTTCCTCGACGCGGTCAGGCTGATCGGCTGATGCTAGGAAGCGCGCATTGAGGCGCGCAGCTCGGCTGTGGCGGCTTCATCCACCTCGAAAAGCAGATGCCTGCGGTCGATCTCTTTGACCACCACCCCGTAGGTTGCCTGCGCGTGCGCGATCGTCGCGTACTCGTCCACAACGTCGGCTAGCACTCGCGCCGGATCGCGTTCCAAGGGGTCGCCGTAGCCGCCGCCGCCGTTGGAGACGAATGTCATCACGTCACTGTGCTGCACCGGAGCGTTCACTGCGAAAGTGCCGAGGTTCTGCTCGCTCTCCGTCCCCTCTGCCAGGATCAGCCGGGCGACGCCACCCGTCCCGCCCCCAAAGATCCCCGACGGTCCGAAGCGCTCACGATTGCCAATGTTGGATAGCGTCCCCCCTTGGAAGGGGAACGCGATCTGTTGGCTGAGCCCAAGGCCGCCTCGGAAAGTTCCAGGTCCCTCGGAGTTCTGAGTCAAATCACAGCGGCGGTAAAGTACAGGGTAGCGACGCTCTTGCAGTTCGCAGGGGATGTTCATAGCACTCGATGCGTAGGGCGCTGCGGAGTAGTTCGCGCCGTCGTGGTCGTAGGCGCCGCCCATGCCTCCGAAACCCCAGGTGTAGTTGATGAAGGGCGCATCGAACTCTGGACGTTCGTCGGTACCGGCGTAGGTGATGTTGAGCAGCGCCCCAGCCAGCCCCACCCCACGCCTGGGGGCTGCCTTTCCCAGTGCCAGGGTCACGGACCCCATGACGCATTCCATCGTCGTGATCGCCATCGCCGAGATACCGGAGGGCGGCTGCGCCCATACGATCGATCCGCGCCTTGCCTTGATCGCGATCGCCCGCATGATGCCCGCGTTCATGGGCATCGGCGGCAGAATCGAACCCATCGCGATGAATACCCCGGATGTCGTCCCGGCGATCGTGCAGTTGATCCCCGATTCCGCGGCGCCGTCCGCCTTCAGGAAGTCGAAGACGGCATGGTCGTCCTCGATCGTCATGGTCAGGCGCACGGTCTTTGGTTCGCCGGTCCAGAGGTCCTGGTCGACGCTGTCCTCGGCGTAGTACACGCCGTCCGGGAGCGCCCGAAAGGCCGCGCGCGCCAGCCGTTCCGAGTAGTTCTGAATTTCTTCCATCGCCGCCAGCACGGCGGTGCTTCCGTGTTTCGTGACCAGCGCCAGAATCCGCCGCTCCCCACCCCGTACGGCCGCAACCTGCGCCTGCAGATCGCCTAGCCGCTCCCATCCTTGGCGCATGTTCGCCAGCAGGATCCCGACGATGTCCTCGTCAAGTACGCTCTGCTTGTAGATCGTGAGCGCGGGAATTCGCATCCCCTCCTCGAAATGGCTGCGTGCCCGTGGATTGAGCGACCCCGGCGAGACGCCACCCACGTCCGACCAGTGCGCCGTCGAAGATGTGAACGCGATGAGTATTCCTTCGTGGAAGATCGGCTTGATGAAATGGATATCGTTGTTATGCGTGCTCGCGACGTAGGGGTCATTGATCATGTAGATGTCGCCGGGCTTCATATTTGCTAGCCCGATCGACCGAACTACCTCTGGCACCGTCAAGTGCGTGAGCCCCACGAACGCGGGGAGGTCGAACTCCCCCTGTGACACCAGCGCGCCGTGCCGGTCGTAGATGCCAGTGGCCAGATCGCGCCCTTCGTTAATCGGCGGCGAGTAGGCGGTCTTCCCGACCACCAGTGCCATCTCATTACAGGTGGCGGCAAAGGCGCTGCGCAGTACCTCCAGCGTGATTGGATCGATGTTGGGGCTATTCGTTGCCATCACGCTCAGGAACGCGCCGCCCGCAGCGCGGTGCGCAGCGCTTCCGTCGCGCCCTCGTCGATTTCGTACTGGAGCGTTCGCGGATCGATCGCTTTCACCGTCACCCCATACTGATCGCGCGCGCCGGCAATGGTCGCATATCCGTCTTTGATATCTTCTAACACGAGATTGGGATCGCGTTTCAAGGGGTCGCCGTAGCCGCCGCCGCCGTTGGTCCGAAAAGTGAGCACCTCGCCCCGCTGTACCGGCGCGTTCGTTGATGTCGTTCCTAGATGGCGCTCGCTCTCCGTTCCGTCGTTGAGGCTGAGGCGTGCCACCTGCCCCGCTGAGCCGCCGAAGATCCCCGGTGGCCCGAACTTCTCGCGGTTCCCCAAGGTTGAGAGACCGGTGCCGCTCACCTTCTCGAAGGGGAACTCCATGATCGTGTTCAGCGCCAGTCCGCCCCGGGAGGCCCCGGCCCCGCCCGAATCGGGCAGTAAATTACAGTGGTTGTAGAGCACTGGATAACGGCGTTCCTGCAGCTCGCTGGGAATGGTAGAGCCGCTGGCACCGAAGGGTGGGGCCGTGCAGTTGGGACCGTCGTGCGTTCGCGCTCCCCCCATCCCCCCGAACGCCCATGTGTAGTTGATGAAGGGCGCATCGAATGTGGGGCGGTTGTCGTCCCCCGCGTAGGTCGAGTTGAGGATCGATCCGGCCATCCCTACCGCGCGCTCCGGCAAGGCGTAGCCCAGCGCCAGCGTTGCCGAGCCGATCACACAGTCCATCACGGTGATCGTCATGACGGAGACTGCGACCGGGGGCTTCGCCCACACGATCGATCCCTGCCGTGCCTTAATCTCGATGGCTCGCATCACGCCAGCGTTCATCGGCATCGGCGGCAGGATCGATGCTATCGCAATGAATACCCCGGACGTTGTGCCGGCGATGGTGCCGTTAATCCCGGACTCCGCCGGGCCGTCGCTCCTTGTGTAATCGAAGATGGCGTGGTCGTCTTCGATCGTGAGCTTCAGTCGGATCGTCTTGGGCTTGCCGGTGTATTGGTCCTGGTCGACCTTATCTTCCGCTTCGTAGACTCCGTCCGACAAGCTGCGGAAGGCCGCGCGGGCCAGGCGCTCCGAGTGATCCTGCACTTCGTTCATCGTCGTTAGTACGGCTGCTTTGCCGTGCTTTTCGATTAGTCCCTTGATCCGCTGGTCGCCCACTTTGATCGCCGCGACCTGTGCGTTGAGATCGCCCAGCCGCTCCCATGACTGCCGCATGTTCACCAACAGCAAGGACACAACATCCTGATTGAGCTGCCCGCGCTTGTAGAGCGTGATGCCCGGAATACGCATTCCTTCTTCGTAGTGGCTGCGCGCCGCTGTGTTGAGCGATCCCGGTGCTACTCCGCCTACGTCCGACCAGTGCGCGGTGGAGGAGCTGAACCCCACCAGGGTGCTGTCGTGGAAGATCGGCTTGATGAAGTGGATATCGTTGCAATGTGTCGTCGCGACGTATGGGTCGTTGATCATGTAGATATCTTCGGGCTGGATGTTCTCCGGCCCGATCGCCCGCATGACCTCTGGCACTGTCAAGAGTGTCAGGCCGACGAACGCCGGTAAATCGAACTCTCCTTGAGATACCAAATGGCCGTGGCGGTCGTAGAGGCCCGTGGCGAAGTCATGCCCCTCGTTGACTGGGGTCGAATAGGCTGTTTTCGCAACGGTCAGCGCCATCTCGTTGCAGATCGCCGTAAAGGCGCTGCGCAGCACCTCGATCGTGATCGGATCGACGCCGGTCGCGGTTTCGCCGGTTACTGCCATGCGGCTTTCTCCTTCTTGCCACTCCGCGCACGGTGCAGCGTCATGGTCAGCGATCGAGTCTAGCGTGATCGTAGGCCGTTGGATGGGCCGCCGCGCCGCTAGGCGGGGGTCGCAACGGGCATTTGCTTCAGCACCGGCAGCACCTCGGCGGCGAAAAGCCGCATGCTCTGTTCCGCCTCGGCGGCGGGCAGATGCCCGAAAGCGAAGTTGGCGTTGCAGTGCTCATAGCGAACGCGCTTCTGCACGTCGAGCATCTTGGCAATCACTTGATCGGGCGTTCCCCAGGGTTGCAGATCGATGAAGAACTTGGCCGCGCCTTCGTCGCCCGCCTTGCGCATGACGCGCGACATCTTTCGGTAGAACTCGTAGCCTTGGATGTCTTCGAAGTGCGTCCCCGAGAATTCGTAGTGCTCTAGCACCGCCGCGTAGTACGGGGTCATGTAGCGTTGCACCGTTTCGCGTGCGTACTCCGGGTCCGGATGGACGAACGGGTAGGTGGTGGACACGGGAGGTGGCGGCGGCATCCCATGAAGTTCGTGGTAGCGGCTGCGGTAAGTTTCGAGCTCTTCGCTGATCTTCTCCCAAGGTTTCTGCGGGTTGATCAGCACGCCGGCTCCTAGGCGCGCAACGATCTCCATCGTCTCGGGCGAAACCGCCGCGCAGTAAGTCCGCCCCTTGAATGATTTAAACGGCGCCGGCCGGATCGGCACGCGCGGCTGCTTAATGAACTCGCCGTCGTACTCGCAATAGCCGCTCTCTAGTCCCGCTAGGATCATCTCCGCGCTTTCGACAAAACGCTGCCGTGACTCCTCCATTGGTACCCGGAAGCCCTGGAACTCGACGCGCGCCGCCCCTCGCCCGAAGCCGAACAGGAACCGCCCCTGCGACAGCGTGTCCAGTAGCGACACCTGCTCAGCCACGCGCAGCGGATCGTGCCAGGGCAGCACGACCACCTGTGTTCCGAGCTGGATCGCTTCCGTCCGTGCGGCAACCCAGGTGAGGAACTGAATCGTGTCCGGGCAGATCGTGTAGTTCGTGAAGTGGTGCTCAACCGTCCAAGCGGAATCGAAACCCAGTGGCTCAATCAGATCTACGATGCGCAGGTTCTCCCGGTAGAGTTCCTGATCAGTGGTCCGATCGCCCGCGTTGTTGAAGAGAAAGCTGATACCGACGCGCATGGCGGATCCCTCCCTATCGCAAGGGTTGACCGCAGGACGCAGCAAGGGACTCTACGGCCACGGCTTGCTCATCCCTTTGCGCTCGCCTTTTTGAGCGTCCACTCCGCTGGGGACATCCCCTTCGCCTTGCCCGAATAGCTCGCCCGCTGCGATGAACCACGACCCTCTGCCGGTGCTTTTTGCCCCGTTCACGATCTTGCCGAACCTTGTCGCCAGCTGACTTCTTATTGCCCGGGCATACGTTGCTGGTACAGAGGATTTCATCGTCTACGCATCGTCTCGCGGTGCAGAGTCTAGCCGCTAGAATCGATGCCACTGCTACAAGAGCCTTAAGGGCAGGAAGCGTGGAGACGGACCGATGACAGAGCGATTCCCGGACAAGGTGGTTGTCGTCACAGGGGCGGCTGGCGGAATCGGGCGCGCCACGGCCGAGCGATTCGCTTCGGAAGGAGCCAACATCGTTGCGGTTGATGTCTCCGATAGTCCTTTGGACGACACGGTGGAGGCCGTGCGCCGGCTTGGGCGGGAGGCACTCGCCATTGGAGCGGACGTTACCGACGCCACCGATGTCCAACGTTACGCACGCGAGGCGACCAGCAAATTCGGCAAGATCGACGTGCTGGTCCAGAACGCCGCGATCCTTGGTCCCAATCATCCCTTGGAGGACTATCCGGAGCAGGCCTTTGACAAGGTGATGGCGATAAACGCTCGAGGCGTCTGGCTCGGCATGAAGGCAGTTGTCCCTGCCATGAAGCGCGGCGGTGGCGGCTCTATCATCAACACCGCTTCGACAGCAGCCCTCGCCGCTTCGCCGTTTATTATCGCCTACGGTGCCAGCAAGCACGCCGTTTTAGGGATGACCCAGACCGCGGCAGTGGAGCTCGCTCCGCACGGAATCCGCGTCAACTGCATCTGTCCAGGCCCCACCGATACGGCGATGATGCGCGGTGCCGAGCGCGGTTACAACCCGGATGATCCTGAGCAAGCACACGAGGCCTGGCGGCAGAGTGTCCCGCTGCAGCGCTACGCCGAACCGTCTGAGATGGCTGCTTTGATCGCCTTCCTCGCGAGTGACGACGCTTCTTATATCACCGGCAGCGTCTACACCGTCGACGGCGGGCTTATGTCTCAGCAGCGTTAGGCGTTCCGTTTCGCAGAGAGCCGTGGGCGATGCTTCGGTAGTTTCCCAGCACGACGGTGTCCGCGCACAGGTGGAGGTAATGGCCTCGGCGGTCTGTGAGATATCTAGGGCAGCTAGACGCCCTTACTCCTGCCGGAAGCGCGCGCTTAAGGCAGCACAACGGGGATTACGACCCGCGGTGGCGGGAACCCTTCTCCATCTGAGACATCTTCCTCGAATACGTGCAGGGTGCCGACCTGCAGCCCGCCGGTGGGGTTGTCGTATTCGACGGTGAACGAAAAACGCTCGGGGCCATCGACGCCCCCGCCCATCGTGAAGCCGGAATTGAGCACGGCGCCCGCGCGATCGCGCAAGGACCACTGCACCGTGGATTCGAAGGTGCTCGAACAGCCTTCGACGGTGAAACCACTGAAGAGCTGTGCGCCCGGTGCCGGCGCCGTGACAAACACGAATGAGCCGAGCTGGTCGAGGTTCTGGGACTCGCAGGAACCTGCGCCGATCTCCACCAGCGCGCCGCGCTCGGCGGCGAAGCTGCGCGTCACCGGTATCGTCGGCGGCGCGGCGAACGGAGTATCGAGCGCACGGTCGAGGTAGGTGACCACGACCTGCCCGTTCGCCGCCGAGAGGTGCTGGACGATCAGGCGGTCGCCGAGTAGCAGCGTCGGGGCGGGATTGTCCATTCCAACCACGGCGAGGTAGTAGAACGTGCCGCTGCCACCGGGGTCGTGCGCCAGGATCGCCGCAGCGTCCGTGGCGCCTTGGCCGTCCAACTGTCCGTACGATTGCTGGAGCAAGGTCGTGACAACTGTGGTTGCTGATCCGGGCGCGAATGGCGTGGCGCTCCGGCCATCGGTCAGCGTGATCTCTGCCCCGTCGATTAAGTAGGTCGCCTGCTCAGGATCGACCGCGGGTGTAGTCGGCTCGCAGCGCACGAAGAATGGCGTGTCTGTCGGCAGCTCTGCCGGGAAGGCCTGATTGAGGCGATCTGGTGCACCAGGTGCGAACAGGAGGTATCTGTTTTGGAAGACCGCGATCACGATCACCTCGCACCCGGCATCGGCGAGAACAGCCGTCAGTGCCGCCGGTGTCGAGGTTTCCGTTGTGACCAAGAGGGCTAGTCCGCTTTCAGCAGGCACGTTACCGCTGAAGCTCGCTCGGGTGCTCTCCGAGCCGGGTGTATACGCGTGGCCCGCCGCTGTGCCCAGCGTGAACAGCAGCAGCAGCCCGGCGAGCATCGCTGCTATTACGCGAGGACGGGAGCGCGGTTTCGCTTGCATCTGTGAACTCGCTTTCAGGATGACTGCAGGTTCATCGCACATGCCGGGGTAGGCAGTACGAATGCGGCCGTCCGAACGCTTTGGGGTGGATTCGTGCTCTCTGCCCGAGCCGGTCGCATCCCTCTGGCCGGACTTCCTACTACGCTGGCTGCGCGCGAAGAAGATACTACTCTGGTCCAATCCCTCTCTCAAGAGTCTGCCCGGACCCCCCAGGCGATCGATCTACGGATCTCTGCGCTGGCCGCTGCGATCGGCACGGCCGGAGACCGAATGCTCCCTATAGAAGCATCGGCGGTCGGGCTGCCGGTCTGCACCGGCTCGACCGTGATCGAAACGGCAACCACTGTGAGTCACTGACCGGCGGCGTTGTCGGAAAAGGCTTGGTGGATGCGCCTCGTGTTCCCAGGGCGAATACGAGGCAATGGTCTTCGAAATCGCTTTCCGCTGTTGTATCCTCTCCCCTTCAATCCAATTGGGGTGAGGGAAGGGGCTAGAGGCATGCCGCGTGAGACGCGCAGGTTGGCTTTGGAGATACGGAAGAGCCACCGATGAATTCCGGCGATACTGCTTGGATTCTTGTTGCTACTGCCTTGGTCTTCTTTATGACCTTGCCGGGCCTGGCGATGTTCTACGCCGGGCTTGTGCGATCCAGTTCGGTGCTGTCCGTAGTGATGCACTGCGTTTCCATTGCTGCTCTGGCGAGCCTGCTGTGGTTGTTCGTGGGCTACAGCCTGGCTTTCGACGATAGCGTGGGCGGCATGATCGGCGGGGTAGGGAAAGCCTTCTTCTCCGGCATCACTACAGACACGTTGCACGGTTCCATCCCAGAGATCGTATTCGCCATCTTCCAGATGACGTTTGTCATCATTACCCCGGCGCTGATCGTGGGTGCCTATGTAGAACGCATCAAGTTCTCAGTGGTCGTGATTCTGAGCAGCGCCTGGGTCCTTCTCGTCTACGCGCCGATAGCACATTGGGTCTGGGGTGGCGGATGGCTGAGCGATCTCGGCGTGATGGACTTCGCGGGCGGCCTGGTGGTCCACACGAGCGCTGGTGTAGCGGCTCTGGTTACAGCCGTTGTCCTGGGGAGACGGAGCGGCTTTCCCGACCAGCTCCAGCCCCCGCATAATCCCGCCATGACTGCGATCGGTGCGGGGATGCTCTGGGTTGGCTGGTTCGGCTTTAATGGAGGCAGTCAGTTGGCGGCCGATGGCGGTGCTGGCATGGCCATCGCGGTAACGCACATCGCCGCTGCCAGCGCCGCTGTGGTCTGGTCGGCGATCGAGTGGATCAAGTTTGGCAAGCCCTCTCTGGTTGGTGCAGTGACCGGCGTGATCGCCGGTCTCGCCACCGTGACGCCCGCCTCCGGCTTCGTCGGTCCAGTGGGAGGCTTGATCCTGGGTGCGGGCGCGGGCGCGGTGTGCTTTTTCGCCGTTGAGGTGGTGAAGGAGAAGCTGAAGATCGACGACTCGCTCGATGTTTTTGCTGTGCATGGCATCGGCGGTATCCTCGGCACGCTGCTGGTCGCCGTTTTGGCGATAGCTGCTCTTGATGGCAGAGGGTTGCTGGTCGAGAGCGGCGCGATTGGGTCGCAACTGGGCGTCCAGGCGATCGGTGTGGTCGCGGCCGTGGCTTGGTCGGCTGGAGTCACCTTCCTGATCCTGAAGGTCACAGCCGTTGTCACTGGCGGTTTGCGCGTGGATGAGGAAGCCGAGTTGGTAGGCTTGGATCTCACTACGCACGGAGAGCGGGGTTATGACCTCTAGGGAACGAAGAGATCGAACGCGATGAAACTGGTCACAGCAAGGATTCGACCGGACCGGCTTGAGCCGGTACACGCTGCCTTAGTGGAGATTGGGATCACCAATCTGACCGCCACCGAAGTTAAAGGCTTCGGTCGGGAGGGGGATCATGCTGAGATCTACCGTGGTGCCCAATATCAAGTTGCTTTTATGCCGATGGTGAAGATCGAGTCGGTCGTCGCAGACGATCTGGTCGAGCAAGTCGTCACAGCTATCCGTGAGGCGAGCGCTACAGGTCAAGCTAGCCGCTCCGATATTTGGGTTTCTGGTGTACTGTCCGAAGAGACAGGAGAGGCGACGCCGTAGCTTTTCCGATTTTGCTCTGCCTATTATGGGACAAGCTAGCGTGAGTGCCCCGAAAGCAGACTGTCAGCCGGAAGAGTTGTTTCGTGCTGAAAAAGGCGGCGGTATTGTGATGGAGAGAAACAGCCACGATTTCGGTAACACGGCTAGCTGAGATAACGCTGCGATGCTGAGGAGACTGACATAATGGAGCTTGAGACCAGCCGAGAAGAGGGAATCCTTATCGCAAAGGCTCTGAGCCGCGTTGACGGTGCCAACGCCCGTGAATTTCAGGATGCCTTGGAGGCTGCGATCGACGCGAGCGACCATGCTCTCCTTTTGGATCTCGAGCAGCTCTCCTATATCAGCAGTGCGGGCCTTCGCGTCATCTTGCTGACCGCGAAGACGCTCGGAAAACAGGACGCGAAGCTTGCGGTTTGTTCCCTCTCGGATCCGATACGAGAGATATTCGAAGTCAGCGGCTTCGACAAGATTATCCCGATTCACGCTTCCCAAGCCGAGGCACTGGCAGCGCTCAAAAGCTGATCGATCCGATACACAGCTGTTTGGGGCTGGGGTTACTTCGTTGGAGCGTGATGCGGGGCTCACGCGGAAACGCCGGGAGTGAGGGGTCATGCCGAGGCCAGCCAAGATCCTCGTAGTTGATGACGAGCCAGACCTTGAGCCGCTCATGCTGCAGCGGATGCGACGCCACATTCGGGCTGGCCGCTATGAGTTCCTCTTTGCCCACAATGGGGTGGAAGCACTGGAACAGCTGCGGAAGGACACGAGCATCGACATGGTGCTCTCAGACATCAACATGCCGAAGATGGATGGGCTCACGCTGCTCGAGCAGATTCCCCAAGTCGATCCCGACATTCGATCCGTGATCATTTCGGCGTACGGCGACATGAAGAACATCCGCACGGCGATGAACCGGGGCGCATTCGATTTTGTCACCAAGCCGGTCGACTTCGAGGACCTGCAACTCACGATCGACCGGACGCTGCGTCACCTCGCCGAGTGGCGTGAGGCGCTCTCATCGCGCGACAAGCTCGTCGCGTTGCAGAACGAGCTCAATGTCGCGAGCCAGATGCAGCAGTCCATTCTCCCCACGGAGTTTCCCAAGGGCCCCAGCTACCAGATTTTTGGCAGCATGGAGCCCGCTCGCAGCGTGGGGGGCGATTTCTTTGACGTCATGAGTCTGGAGAACGGTCGGATCGGCCTCGCCGTCGCGGATGTCTCCGACAAAGGCGTGCCCGCCGCTCTTTTTATGATGTCTACCCGCACCCTGCTAAAAGGCGCGGCCATCGGGACCAGTGATCCCGGCGCGGTGCTACGCGAAGTCAACGATCTGCTTCACGACGACAACGAGGCCTCAATGTTCGTTACCGTTCTATACGCGGTGTACGATCCGGAGAGCGGAGAACTCCGCTATGCCAATGGTGGGCATAATCCTCCACTCCTCGTCCACGCCGACGGAAGCTCGACACTGCTCCCTCTGACCGATGGGATCGCCCTTGGGTTGGTGCCAGACCTCCACTACCGGCAAGATCGCGTGACCCTCGCGCCTGGAGACGCCGTCGTCTTCTACACCGACGGTGTCACCGAAGCCATGAACGGCGAGAACGACGAGTTTGGGACGGAGGGCCTGCGCGCGATCTTCACGGCATCCCCCTCCCCGAATTGGCAGGAAGCCAACTCGGCGGTTTTCGAGGCTGTGCATGCCTTCGCGGGTGACACGCCGCAGTCCGACGACATCACCTGCATGACGCTCTGTCGCCGTGAGTCCGAGCCTTGAGCGCGAAGCTGTCTCTGAAGATCGAAACCAGACACGAAGAGCTGGAACGCATCACCGCCGCCGTCGAAGACTTCGGGCAGCAGGAAAACTGGTCGCCGGCACTGATCTTCCGGGTGAACTTGGTCCTTGAAGAGCTGGGGCTCAACGTCATGGACTATGGGTACGATGACGAGTGCCATGAGTTCGAGATCATCCTGACCTCGGCAACGGACGCCCTCACCATCGAGATCATAGACGCCGGCCGCCCCTTCGACCCGCTGACTGACACTCCCCCGCCCGTTCTGGAAGGATCGATCGAAGATCGGCCCGTGGGCGGGCTTGGCGTTCACTTAGTGCGTGAGCTGATGGAAGAGTTGCACTATCGACGGGAGCAGGACAGGAACCACCTGACCCTGATCACGCGTAAGATGGAATGAAGCCCCCCCCCTACCTGTCGACGGATCTCCTGTTGGTGTTGGGGATCGTGGGAGCCATTGTTCTCATCATCGTGGGGAGTTTGGCCGGCTGGTTTTGGTCCACGGATGTCGGTGACGTTCCGAGTCTCGCGAGCGAAGGCGGGATCACGTCCTCTCCTGAGGATGAGCGACCGAGTGCCTCAAGCTCTGTGCCAGAAGCCTCTGCGCAAGCACCCGGCGTCTCGGATGATCGCATTCTCTTCGGCCAGTCCGCTGCCTTCAGCGGTCCCGCCCAGGAGCTCGGGACGAACATGCGGCTTGGGATCGAGGCAGCATTCCACGAGGCGAACCAACGGGGTGGCGTGCACGGTCGGCAGCTGGATCTATTGTCTCTCGATGACTCCTACGAACCCGAAGCTGCCGTTGCCAACACGCTCGCGCTGGCTGGGGAGGAAGAGGCTTTCGCGCTGATCGGCGCCGTTGGCACGCCGACATCACGGTCCGCTGTTCCCGTGGCTGCAGAAGCAGGTATTCCCTATGTTGCTCCGTTCACCGGGGCCGCGTTTCTGCGCGATGCGACGTTGCAAAACGTGATCAACCTGCGCGCTTCCTACAACCAGGAGACCGAGGAGATGGTCGCCCGCTTGACCGAAGATCTGGGGTTTGATCGCATCGCGGTGTTGTACCAAGACGATTCCTTCGGGCGTGCTGGCTACCGCGGCGTTCGGAGCGCACTTGACCGGCGCGATATGGAGCCGGTGGCCATCGGGGTGTACCCACGCAATACAACGGTTGTGAAGAGGGGGTTGCTCGACCTACGCCGGGGGGCACCTGAAGCGGTGATTTTGATCGGAGCCTACCAACCGGTCGCAGCGCTGATCGCTTGGTCGCGGCATATAGGTCTGGACCCCATCTTCATGACCGTCTCCTTTGTGGGCAGCAATGCCTTGGCGGACGAGCTCGGTCCGGCCGGGGCTGGAGTCTTCGTCACGCAGGTTGTGCCTTTCCCAAGTGACGTCTCTATTCCGATCGTCGCTGCTTACCTTCGCGCCTTGGCTGCCTACGCTCCCGATACCGTTCCTGGTTTTGTCTCCCTTGAGGGCTATTTGGCCGGCCGCCTGGCGATCGCCGGCCTTGAGGGCTGTGGTCTGGAGGTCAACCGGACTTGCTTTCTCGACAGTCTGCGCCGCGCGGATGCGATCGATATCGACGGGTTCGAACTCCGTTATGGGGACGGCGACAACCAAGGTTCGGACGCGGTCTTCCTGACGGTGATCGGCCAAGACGCTCGCTATCACCCCACTGACACACTGCAGGACGCGCAGCCGTGATTGAGCTACTGAAACGCTTGCTTGCCCGCCGGTCCCGTATCTCCACGCAGCTCTACATCGGGATTGGAGGAGCCGTTGCTCTTACCGTAGCGGCGAGTCTAGTCGGCTGGTTTTCGTTCGATCGCGTGGGCGATGCCCAGAGTGATGTCAATGAAGGCCGTGTCCCCGAGGTGGTGGCCGCGTTCGGGGTTGCACGGTATAGCAGCGCCTTGGTGGCTGCCGCCCCGCGTCTGACGGCTGCTGCAACGCCCGAAGACTTCGCCCTCGCCTCCGACGAGATCACCGTAGCGCACGAGGCCTTCGAAGAAGAGTTGGCTGTCCTAGAGCAGCGGGACGCAGACGACGAACGCTTCGAGCGAATCCGCAGTCGTGCCGACACACTGCTCCTCAACATCGAGGCTATCAAGAGCGAGATGTCCGAGGTCTTTGAATTGACCGATCGTAGAGAAGCGCTGCAGGTGGAGCTGATGGGGTTGCGCGCTCGTCTGGACGAGATTTTGCTCCCCGCGATCGATGACCAGCTTTTCTACACGATTACAGGCTACCGCGAGCTTGGGGACCCTCCCGCGGATCGCCAAGAGCATTTCACGGCGTTCGAGTTCGGCCGCTATGGCTACTTGGCGGAGTTGCAGGCAGACGCCAACATTGCCACACAGCTGTTGGCAAGTGCTTTCAGTCTATCGGACGCCTCGTTTATTGAGCCGCTGCGGGAGCGGTTCGAGGCCGCCACCAGCCGCATCGAGCGGAGCTTGTCGGCTCTCGAAGAGTCTCCGTTCCGCGCCGAGGTCGCCTCGATTTTCGCTCAGCTGTTTGAGTTGGGAATCGGGGAACAGAGCGGCTTCGATCTGTTCGATCGAGAACTCCGTCTCGCCGCGCAGCAGGTGGATCTGCTCGCTCGCAATCGGGACCTCGCCGTCGAACTCGTCGCCGAAGTCGACGGTTTGGTGGGTACGGCCAATATCGCCGTGCAAGAGGCGACCCGTGCTTCCTCGCAGGCGACCCTGACAGGTCGTACCTTGCTCCTTGCGATCAGCGCGATCAGCATCGGCGGCGCTTTTCTCATCGCCTGGCTGTATGTGGGTCGAGTGTTGTTACGCCGCTTGGAGCTGCTGTCGGGTTGGATGCTCCGCATGGCTGGCGGTGACCTAGAGTCCCGGGTCGAGATCAAAGGCCGCGACGAGGTCGCCGACATGGCTGCGGCTCTGGAGGTGTTCCGCCGGCACGCTTTGGAAGTCCAGCGTCTGAACCTGGTGGAGAAGCTGGCGGAAGAGGTGCAAGGAAAGAACGCGGAGCTGGAGCGGGTGCTGGTCGACCTGCGCCGTGCGCAAGACCAGATCGTCACGCGCGAGAAGTTAGCGGCGCTCGGTGAGCTGACTGCGGGTGTGGCGCATGAGATCAAGAATCCACTGAACTTTGTCAAAAACTTCTCCGAGGCCTCGGAAGAGCTTCTGACGGAGCTGGGCGAAACTCTCGAGGAGAGCAGTGAGAACTTGGCCGAGGACCAGCGCGTGCTCATTCAGGAGATCTCCAGTGATCTCACTAGCAATCTCGAGCGGATCCGCTCACACGGCGAGCGCGCCAACCGGATTGTTCAAGACATGCTCGCAATGGGGAGAGGATCGGGCGAGCGGCGCCCGGCCGATATCAATCGGCTGCTGGATGAGCACGCCCGGCTCGCTTATCACAGCGCGCGGGCGACCGATTCGAATTTCCAGCTCGATATTCAGCAGGATCTTGACCCTGATTTGGGCGAACTCGAAGTCATTCCGCAGGACCTGGGCCGCGTCTTCCTGAATATGGTGGGAAACGCCTGTGATGCGACCGATGAGAGACGGCGTGCCGCTAAGGAAGCAGGGGAAGGTGCCGAGCCCTACGCTCCGACGCTGTGGCTCAGTACCCGGCGTGGAGAAGACCAGGTCGCGATCCGAATCAAGGACAACGGAAGTGGGATCCCGCCCGATGTCGTCGAAAAGATTTTCAACCCGTTTTTCACGACCAAACCCACCGATCAGGGCACGGGTTTAGGCCTGGCGCTGTCGAGCGATATCGTACGCCAGCACGGCGGTACCATTCGAGTCGAGTCCGAGCCCGGCCAGTTCACGGAGATGGTGATCGAGCTGCCCTTGGTGCCGCCTCCTGTGACAACGGAAGACGATGCCGAGGATGAGTCCCCGACCGTGACCGGGCCAGATAGAGAGGGCGCCGCCGACTCTCTCTCGGGCTAGCAATCGGAGGCGGGGTTTTTGGCAAGGCTTCTACAGTGCCAACGCGTGCGCTGCGTCCGGATGTGGACCACCTGAGCGCTCTTCAGGCCGAGGCGGGGAATGCGTGTCGCCATGGCGCCGAGTTCTTGAGGCGCTACGGGCTTGTGCGAGGCGGTCATCGTGCCGCTGGAGCGAATCCCGCTCATTGCTCTGGCTTGAGCTTGCTCTGCAGCACGCTGTGGACAGGGATGACTTAGGGTACTGAGTCGTTGCCATGGATTTCGACAACTACGCCCTTGATGCTGATATCTACGATGAGATGTTCCTGCCGGACGGCACACCACGGGAACATTGCCGTGCACTCTACGAAACACTAAGTCGGCTCTCCGTTGGGGAGCATTCAGGAACGGGTCACACGCTCGTTTTCGAATGAGGGCATCTCCTTCACGGTCTATGGAGGTGAGGAGGCCAACGAACGCATCATTCCCATCGACTGCCTGCCCCGCGTGCTCTCAGGTGCTGATTGGCGGCAGCTCGAAGGCGGCTTGATTCAGCGCCTCAAAGCTCTGAACCACTTCCTGGAGGATGTCTACAGCGAGGCCCGCATCATCACGGACGGCGTGATTCCGGTGAATGTGGTGCGCGGGTGTCCCCACTATCGCGTTGAGATGCGTGGTTTCTCCGCTCCCCAGGGTGTCTGGGTCGCTCTTTGCGGCACCGATCTCATGCGTACCAACGACGGCTTCCAGGTTCTCGAGGACAACCTGCGGGTTCCTTCTGGCGTCTCCTACATGATCGCAAACCGGAAGGCAGTCAAGACGAGGCTGCCTCGGCTGTATCGAAGCTCACGCGTGCGGGATGTCGAACACTACGGACGCATGCTGCTGGCGACTCTGCGGGATCTGGCGCCGAACGGGCAGTCCGATCCCGGCAGCGCACTGCTGACGCCCGGGGTCTATAACTCCGCTTTTTACGAGCATATGTTTCTGGCCCGCGAGATCGGCGCGGAACTCGTGGAGGGCCGCGATCTGTAAGTCAACGACGGCTTCGTCTATATGCGTACAACCACTGGGCTGCGGCGTGTTGACGTGATTTACCGGCGCGTGGACGACGATTTTCTTGATCCATTGGTTTTCCGTCCGGATTCTCTACTTGGTGTGCCCGGGCTGCTGCACGCCTATAAGCGTGGGAACGTCTCCCTGGTGAACGCGCCTGGAACAGGGGTCGCGGATGATAAGAGCGTCTGTGCTTACGTGCCCGATATGATCCGCTACTACTTGGGCGAAGAGCCGCTGTTGGCAAATGTCGAAACGTACCTCTGCCGTCGTCCCGAGGATCTCGAATACACGCTTGACAACTTGGAGAACTTAGTCGTCAAGCGCGTGGGGGAATCTGGAGGCTACGGCATGCTGGTCGGTCCTCACGCGACGCCCGAGGAGCGTGAAGCGTACGCTGCGCAGGTGCGCGCCAACCCGGCCGATTTCGTCTCGCAACCCGTGCTCGCGCTCTCCCGTGCACCCTGCCTGATCGAGGGACGCTTCGAGCCGCGTCACGTGGACCTGCGCCCATTCGTGCTTTATGGACGCGAGCCTCGCCTCGTGCCCGGAGCGTTCTGCCGTGTCGCCCTGCGCCGGGGCAGCCTTGTGGTGAACTCCAGTCAGGGCGGGGGCGGCAAAGATCTTTGGGTTTTGGAGGATTGAACCGCATGCTTTCGCGCAGTGCACAGGGCCTCTACTGGATGGGGCGGTACCTTGAGCGAGCGGAGCATCTCTGCCGTCTGCTGCAATTGCAAACGGAGGCTCTGGTGGATCGCCCGATCCCGGAGATCCATTTTGGCTGGAGCCGCGTCTATAACAGCGTGAGCCGGCAGCCTCCCATGGGCGATCTCGATCCCCTCGGCGGCGAGGATTACACGCTGGCCGATTCCTACACGCTCGCCGATGACCTCACGTTCGAACGCTCGAACCCTGATTCAGTCTGGAGCTGTTTCGCATTCGGCCGGGAGAACGCCCGGCAGATGCGCCACTGCATCAGTGCTGAAATGTGGACCTGCCTGAATTTGGCCTACCTGCGGATCCAGAGGCTTGGCATTCAAGATAGCTGGTCTGCTTCCCCGGAGAGTTTCTACGCGGAAACGGCGGCGGAGATCGATACCTTCGTGGGCGTGGCCTCCGCCACCATGTACCGGGACGCCAGCTGGCGCTTCCTGCAACTCGGGCGCTTCACCGAGCGCGCGCAACGCGCAGTGGCGCTATTCCTCGCTCAACTCGCCGCTGACCGGCGGACCGAGGAGTACTCCGAAGCGGACTGGACCAGCCTGTTGCGCGCTTACCACGCGTTCGAGGCCTACGATCACCGCTATCGCGTCGCCGTGGAGCCGGGGCAAGTGCTGGATCTGCTCGCTACGGATCCCCTGCTGCCCTACTCGCTCTGCCGATCGCTCGATGTGGCGGCGGCGGAGCTCGCCGCCATCGGTCCCGGTCCGGACGCGCAGGCAAGCGACGCCGTGTATCAGCTGGCTTCCCGCCTGGGCGCCCTGGTCCATTCCGATTGGCAGGTACGAGAGGAGCGAGGAGTGCTCCTGCAGCAGATGAGCGCATACTGCTGGGAGCTGCACGATCTCGTGACCGCTACCTATTTCGATTACCCGATCGAAGACTTCCCGGTGCGCTGACACCGTGATCGGTACGGTGCGCTACGAGATCGAGCACGTTACCTCTTACCTATATAGCTCGCCGGTACAGCGATGTGTGATGTCCCTCTGCCTGCAACCGCGCGAGGACTGCGGTCAACAACTCCTGCGCTTCGAGGCCACGACCGCTCCTGCGGCTCCCGTGACCAGCGAGAGGGACTGTTTCGGCAATACGAAGCATGTTCTCAATATCCACCGGGAGCACGAAACCCTGGCGATCACCACTCGCTCCACAGTCGAAGTAGCGCCGCCCGCTGCCCCCTCGGGCTCTCTGGGCACTGATGCCTGGGAAGAGATTCGTTCTTGGGAGAGGGCGTTCGCGCACTGGGATTTCACACACCCGAGTGCGTCGGCGCGACCCTCGTCCACTCTGACTGCCTTTATGGAGCGGCTGGGCATTAAGGCAGAAGGCGACCCGTTGGAGGCCTTGCTGCAGCTCTCCGACACGCTCTACCACAGCCTCCGGTACGTCCCCGGGAGCACCTCGGCGGGCTCCTCTATGGAGCACATCTTGAAGTCCGGCTCGGGAGTGTGCCAAGACTACGCGCACGTCATGATCGCTATCGCGCGTTCCTGGGGCGTGCCGGCTCGTTACGTTTCCGGCTATCTGCACGTTGGCAGCCGATCTGGTGAGCAAGCGCCGGAAACGGCGATGCACGCTTGGGTCGAGTGCCGGTTACCGGATCTCGGCTGGATCGGCTTCGATCCCACGAATCAGGGCGTCGCCGACGAGCGGTATGTGCGCGTCGCTGTGGGACGCGACTATCAAGACGTGCCTCCGACCCGCGGTGTTTTTCAGGGAGGGGAAGGCAGCAAGCTTGAGGTCGGTGTGCGGATACGTCCTAGCGTGAGCCCGGACAGCTAGTCCTCCTGCGATCACCGCAGTTCTTCCGCCGGACCCCGGGAGTGACTGGCACCGGCAAGGCGGGTTGTCCGCCGCTATTCCAGTACTGTGATCTGCACGCGTAGTCTGCCCTGCGTCAAGGGCGCGAGTTTCTGGAATGCGGCGCGGCTGAGATCGAGCAGAATCTCCCCGCCGCCTGGGGACTCGGGGTTCAAGCAAGCCGGGCACGTGTCGGTGATCCGCGCAACGATGCATTGATCTTCGTGGCAGATGCGTAACCGCGTGTTGTATCCCCAGAGCGGCACAACCCATTCGCCGGCGGCGTTGGGGAGCAGTGCGGCGGCAGCCGTCGTCGGATCGTCCGGATCGTAGATTTCTCCCCATGCGGTGCGTTGGCCGTCGAGGAGGGAATGTCCTCCGTACCATGTCGCGATCCCCACTGCTGGTCCGGTGACCGGCGGCGCGGGATCGGGCAGGCTGGCGGGAGTCCTGGTCGCCAAGAGCGGCGTTGGGGGTTCGTTGAGCAATTCCACCGCCTGGACGGTGCTTTGCTGTGCTTGTCCCTGGAGAAAACGCAGGTCGATCGGTTCGTTGGAGTCGACCCCTACCGCCGCCAGAGCGGCGGCTCCAATTCCCCAGAAGGCGGCCTTCAGCACGAGCCACTGCAGCATGACATTTCCGCGCCAAGCGTGCGGTCCTCGTTGCGCGTCTAGCAGGAGAGGACGTTTCACTGTGCGTTCAATTCAGCCGACCGTTGAAGATCTCGATCCATAGGGACTGCTACGGCTCGGTTTAATCAGCGGCATCGCGCACGGCACTATGGACCAGGTGGCGTGCTTACGTCTATGCACTATGCGAAGCGTGGAAGGTCGCGCAGCTCCTCCTCTCGGGCATAACTCAGGGCCGAACCTCCTCACGGTGCGAGAAGCGCCTCTCTTCGCTGAACGCGGGGACGATGCCCGTAAGCTTCTGATCTCGGTTACGGAGGCAACGCCAACTCGTCGGTCGGGGCGGGCAGATTCAAGCCGTCAGAAAATCCCCCGCAACACGTGGTCCGGCGCCTCCGTGCATATTCTGAGCGTGCAAGGCTTGGTCGAGCGACTCCACGCGGTGGGAGCCGCGTGACTGCTACCACGTGGCCCAGATGGCTGCTGCTCGTTTGGGGCCGGGACGCAGAGCTGGTCCCGGCGGGCGGCACTCAGGGACAATCGGTGGGCGAGCCAACGCCCGCATCAGCTGTGGGAGTTAAGGAGGTAATTCCCGCTGTCATCGCGCGTCTCGCCAAGCGGTTAGATTCCGGTGAATCTACGACGGAGATCAGCTGCTCTGGGAGACATGCCTGTCAGGGTTACGGCGATCAGCAGGGCGATCCCGAACGCCATGGTGCCGAACCCGGCACCGGCAATGGCGCCAGCGGCATCGATCACCACCACGATAAAGATCACGTAGGCGGCCAGCGCCCCCAGCACCATCGGCAGGGCGCGCCGCTGGGACGCCGCGATCCCGATCACGCCGGCAGCCCAGAAGGCCCCCACGGCCGGCCACGCGCCCGGGGCGAACGCGAAGGCACAGGAGACGGCAAACCCCATCACCCAGATCGTTGCTTCCCAGAAGCGGACACTGATATGGGTGGGCAGCCGCCGGGCCAAGGGGGTGAAGGAGAAGAAGCTGAGCGACAGCACCACTAGCCCCATCGCTCGGCCTGGCCCGTCATCGATCCCTCCGAGGGCGGTGACGGCGGCGGTGCTGAAGAGCCGGGAGGCGGTCGGGAGCCAGACCCATTGGTGCCGCCAGACCGAGACCCCGGTCGCCACGGCGGCCCCCGCTACGAGGAGAAAGTAGAACCAGGCCTGCCCCTGCACCATGGCGGCCGCCACCAGGATCACCCCTAGGACGGACGAGGCGATGAAGGCGACCCAGACGGCCGTGCCGGGGGTGATCCAGCCGCGCCGAGACGCGAAGTAGGCGCCCTGCTCCGCCAGCGTGACGGCCCCCAGCATCAGGACCAGCGCGACCCAGACCGTGCCTTCCGCCACCGTGACGGTGAGCGGGAGGGTGAAGCCCAGCCGCTCCTCGCCGCCGGTCGCCAGCGCCATCGGCAGCAGGGCCCAGCCCACCACCGCCCAGGCTCCGGCGGCACGCGACCGCAGCCCCCAGCAGAAGGCGCCGCCAAAGACCAGGGCAGGGATACAGATCAGAATCCACCGGGGGGCGGGACCGACGACAACGCTGGTCGCGTCCAGCACCGTATCGAAGCACAGGGTCAGCGCCACGGCCGCGATGCCCGCCAGCACATCCGACAGTCCAGGCGGGCGGAGCCGGCGCGTGCCCCAGGCGAGCACGCCAGCAGCCCCGCCCACACTGCCTAGGAGGGCGATGCTCACCCAGAGGTCCGGGACCCAGGTCAGTGCCAGCCAGAGCATGCCGACCAGCACCAGCGCGCCGCCGAGGAATGCCGCCGCATCCACCGCGCGGGTGGAACCACCTGCCGTCACGCCGGCAGCTCCACGAGGGCCCCGTTGACCAGCCGGAACTGGCGGATCCGGGCGACCGACGGGGGATCCAAGAAGGGCGTGTCGAGGGCCCGGTCGAACAGGGCGACCGTGATGATCCGGTCATGGAGGGCGATGCCGGCGATCGGGATGCGATCGCCCAGGAATATGGGGGCCGCGTCCACGAGCGTGCCTCCCTCCTTAATGAGGGCTGTGGAGGAAGAAGAACGCCCCGCTCCCCCCCCCCCCCCCCCGTGTCCTCAATGGTGATCAGGGCGACGTCGCCTCCGGCCTGCCCGTCGAGGTCGCCGGCGGTCCACTTGCCGAGCTGGATGACGGCCTCCGTGGCGCCATCAGGGGTAAGCGGCTGTCGGAAGACCCCATCTTCGAGCCGCGCCGTGCCCTCCTCGATGCTCTCGGTGCGGACCGTCGCCTGTTCAAGGTCGAGGGCCGTCGGCCCGCTTGGGCTTCTGCACCCGACCACCAGGACGCCGAGCAGCCCTCCCAGAACAAGCAGCGCGCGCATTACCGCCCTTCGGCCAGGGTGGCGGGTCGGCCTGAAGTGGGTCGGTAAGGCGGCGATCCGGATGATGGCCGGGATGGATATGGGCGGCCCTTCCGCTCCAGTGGTTCGGGAGGGGGGCAAGCTATCACATCGGTGACGGCACGAGGCGACACAAGGGCCGAATGCCCTGGACGATCCGATCGAGCCGGGCGCTCGCTTCCCGATCGGCCTCCAGCCCTACCTCCTGTCCCATCTCCCGGCCGGCTCCGACATCGATCACCACTCGTGCACCACTGGCCGCGTCCTCCAGGACAGTGTTGCTGCCCGCCCACCATGGAGGAACTCCGCCTCGACGACCACGGTGTCGCTGCCGTTCGGCTACGAGAGGAGTACGTGCCGCTGGTGGCCATCGCCGAGGCCGGGGGTGGCTCGCACTGGGCAGATTCAAGCCGGCAGAAAACCCCCCGCAGGGAGTGGTCCGTCGAGTCCGTGCAGGACCAGAACGGCCGCCCTCGGTACCTTCCCTGCTTTGCCCCATCCGACGAACCGTGTCGCAGCCACAGAGCGAGCACGCAGGGCCCATATCGTCGCTCTCGGACGCATTGGGTATGATTCCATCGTCGAGGTTGACGATGGCCCTGCACTCGTTGGGGTACCCCGTGCAGCCCCAGAATTGCTGGCCTCGCCGCGCACCTCTTCGAGCGGTGCGGAGCACCATTGGGCGGCTACACTCCGGGCATGTCTGCGTCTGCGCTTGTCCTGCCATCCCGCACCCCACGCGGAATGGGAATGGTAGTCTAGACTCGCGGCTTGCCGCACTCGTCCGCGCTCGCACCAAGGTGCCCTAGCTCACGTGTCCCTTCCACGGGCGCAAGGCACTGAGAAAGGTCGGCGAGACGGTCGAAACGACCGCACATCCGTTACCGAGTTCCCGCCGCATCGCGCCTGTCGGCGTGCTCTGGATCGTTGGAATGTGCATCCCAGCAACCGTCTAGGATGTGTCTGCCCCCCCCCATTGATATCGAACGATGAGGCCTTGGGGTCGGCTACTAGGAAGTGGGCAGGGCATGTCACGCTGAAAGGCGAACCGTCAAGCAGAACGGCACACTGTCGTTTTGGTCGTTTCGGAACATTGATCCCGATGTTCGTGCCGCGGTAGGAAACCAGCCATCCTGTCTGTTGGATGCCGAACGCTCGCCCGGACTCGGGGACTCGCTACCCCCTGCCTATCGGAGGCGAGTCCACTGCCCGCGAGTCGCGCCGCTTTTGGTGTGAATTGAAATCCCGGTAACCTCGCGCCTGAGGTGGACGAGTGCAAGCTCGTCGAAGCGTTCGTTCGCGAAGTATGTGGATCCGGTCGTGATCGCGAAAGGCTTCACGCCCCATGAGGTGGGCCGCGACCGGCCACGTACTCGACATCTTCACCGACGAACTGCCGACGGGCGAGGCACGGACTGTCGCCACGTCGTATCTGATCTTCGCTCGAACGGTCGAGCGGTTGCACGCTGGCGCGCTCTGCGAGGAACTCCCAGAACTCTACGCCTGGTGCAGCGACGAGTCGGCAGCCCGCGAGCTGGTCGGGATGCGTAGCATCGGCTCCTCGTCAGCGAGTAAGCCGATCTCTATCCGAAAGGGGAGCCCGGCTTTCCTCACCACTGGACGAACATCGGCATGATGACGTGCACGTAGTTTTCGCGATCCACGGGGCGAAACACGCCCGGATTCGACGGTCCCGTCGTCTCTAGCGCGACCTTCCCTTTCTCCAAGACCTGCAACACGTCCTGGAGATAGCGGTTGTTGAATGCGATCCGCCCTTCCTCGCCCTCGATCGCCGCATCCATCTGCCCTTCGTTCTCGCCTTGCTCGTCCGCCCGCGCGGAGACGGAGATGCGCCCGCCCCCATCCTCCGGACGCAGCATCACGCGCACGATGCCGCTGCCGTCGCGTGCGAATACCGCGGCGGTTTTCACCTCGCGCAGGAACTCGCCGCCGTCCATGATCGCCCGTGTTTGGTACTCCGAGGGAATGAGCTGCTGATAGCTCGGGAAGGTCCCCTGAATGAGCTGTGCCATGAGTTCGATGTCGCTGAACTTGAGTAGGGCCTGGCTACGCGCACTGTTGAGCTGGAGCAGCACGGGCTCGTCTTGCTCCGGCAAGAAGCGCCCCAGATCTCGCAGGGCCATCGCCGGCACGATGATCTCGATCGGCTCCGGCAGCAGCTCCGCGATATCGAGATGGTAGACGGCCAGGCGAAAGCCATCCGCGCCCGCCATGGTGAGGCGGCCCTCTTCGATCTTGAGCTGAACGCCCGTCAGGACCGGCCGGCTGTCGTCCGTGGCGGCGGCAAATACCACATGGTCCACCGCTTCCCGCAGAGCCTGCGGCTCCAAGCGGATCGCGTCCCCTTCGGTGATGGAAGGGATCGGGGGGAAATCATCCGCATCCATGCCGCTGATGGATGCCTCGTTGCGGGCGCAGACGATCTGCGCCTGCCGAGAGCGCGCGGCGACGCTGAACTCAATCTCCGCCGACGGCAGTGACGAGACGAACTCGCTGAGGAGCCGTGCCGGGATCGTGATCGCCCCGGGCTCTTCGACGCGCGCGCCGACCCAAGAGGTGAGCGCGATCTGGAGGTTCGTAGCGGCGAGCTTGAGCCGGTCCTCTTCAGCGGAGAGCAGAACGTGCGAGGTCTGGGGAAGCGTGGGGCGCGACGCGACCGCGCGCCCCACAATATCGAGGCCTCGCTTGAGCGCCTCTTGCTGGACCGCCAGTTTCAACTGCAAGCCTCCACGACAATAGAAATGCGAATAGACCTATACAATTGACTGGATGATTGTAGAGCACCAGAGAAGCCAACGGCGACGGAACATCGTGCAGTTGCCCGACAGTCGACAGAAGTCCGTGGAGTAATGGTGGATAACGTGCGTTATCGGCTTCGAGCGACTTCTTCGAGGGCCCCCGCGATGGCTGCCTCGGTGAATTCGACCACTTCGTTCGTATGCGCCAGCGAGACAAACATGGCCTCGAACTGGGAAGGCGCAACGTTGACCCCCGCGGCCAATGCGGCGTGGCAGAAACGTGCATAGGCTTCCGTGTCGCTGGCCTGAGCCGTGGCAAGATCCGTCGGCGCCTCCGCTTGGAAGAAAATGGTGAGCAGGGAACCGGCGCGGCTCACCGCGACCGGAAGCGCCGCGCGCCGGGCCGCTGCCGTGATCGCCGAGGCGAGCCGGGCTGCGCGGCGATCGAGCATGCCGTAGATCCCGGGATCGCTCAGCTCATCGAGCGTCGCGACACCGGCCGCCATCGCCAGCGTGTTGCCCGCCAGGGTCCCCGCTTGGTAAACGGCGCCCAGCGGCGCCAAGTGCTTCATGATCGCCGCCGGACCACCCACGGCGCCGATCGGGAGCCCGCCACCGATGATCTTGCCCAAGCAGGTGAGGTCCGGCGTGATGCCGAACTGTGCTTGGGCGCCGCCGCGGGACAGGCGAAACCCCGTGATCACTTCATCGAAAATAAGGAGCGCCCCGACGCTGCGGGTGAGTTCCCGGAGCCCTTCCAAGAAGCCCGGCGCCGGAGGAACGAGGCCCATGTTCGCGGCTACCGGCTCCACGATCACGCCCGCGAGATCGTCTGCGTATGCGCTGACGATGCGCTCAACACTCGTCAGATCGTTATAACGGGCGACCAGCGTCTCGGCCGTGTAGCTCGCGGGCACGCCGGCGCTGTCCGGCAAGCCCAGTGTCGCGAGCCCCGACCCCGATCTCGCCAGCAGACCGCCGGCGTGACCGTGATAGCAGCCCGCGAACTTGATCAGCTTATTGCGACCCGTGTACCCGCGCGCGAGCCGGATGGCGGTCATCGTCGCTTCGGTACCGGAATTCACGAATCGCACCTGTTCGATCGATGGGACCGCAGCCACGACCCGCCGAGCGAGCGCTGTCTCCAGCTCCGTGGGAGCGCCAAACGCCATTCCGGCGGCGGCGGCATCACGGATCGCGCCAACGACGGCCGGATGCGCGTGCCCCAGAATCAACGGCCCGTACGCGCATACGTAGTCCGCGTATACATTGCCGTCCAAGTCGTAGATATAGGCGCCACTCCCGCGGGCGATGACGGGTGGCTCTCCGCCGACCGCGCCAAACGCCCGAACGGGACTATTCACGCCTCCGGGAAAGAGCTCCTGCGCAGCCCGAAAAGCCGCCCGCGAACGCGGTCGATCTCTCACGGCGAGGCAGCGGCGATGAGGCCCAGGAGCCCACGCAGGTCGGGAAACGTCCATGTGGCCTCGAACGTCGGTTGGTGCGAAGGGGTCTCGCGTTCGAAGCGCTTCACGCAGTAGACCGGCATCCCCACGCTGCGGGCGCCCGTGACATCCGCGATCGGATGGTCACCCACATGCAGAACCTGCCCTGCCGGCAGGTCGAGCTCTCGCAGCAACGCCTCATAGAACGGGCGGCGCGGCTTGTAGGCGCGTGCGCCTTCCGATGAAACGACAACGTCCGCGCTGATCTCCGCACCCCGCAGCGCCGCAGCCAGATGACCCCGATCGGCGTTGCTCGCCACCGCGACGGTCACGCCCGCAGCCCGGATCCCATCGACCACCTCCTTGCTCTCTTCGTACGCAGGCGCCCGCCCGAGCTCGCCGAGCAGATAAGCCGTCGCCGCATTCGCATCGACCTCACTGACCTTCCATACATCGAGGGCGTAGCCGAAGAACAGCGGCCAACTCTCCTGGAAGGTGCGAAACGGGGGCTCGGGCCCATCAAGGGGCCGCTCTGGATCGATACCCATCATCTTGGCGAACTCCCTCGCGGCCTTGATCCAGTCGTCCCAGACCGCGCCCGCGTCGGCCGTGACGCCATGCCGGGCGAACAGGGTGCGGATCGCCGGGACGAAAGCCCGTTCATCGAAATCAATGAGGGTGCCATAGCAGTCGAAGGCGACCGCCCGGATTTGGGAGAGATCGACGCCCGCTAGACCGTTGCTTGTTGCAGCCAGCGCGCCATCTCCTTGGCGTGATACGTGAGGATCAGATCCGCGCCGGCCCGCTTGATCGCGGTCAGCACTTCTGGCACGACACGATTTTCCTCCAACCACCCGTTGGCCGCAGCAGCTTTCACCATCGCGTATTCGCCGCTGACGTTGTAGGCGGCGATCGGACAATCAATGCGATCACGCGCTTGGCGGATCAAGTCCAAGTACGGCAGCGCGGGCTTCACCATCACCATATCCGCCCCTTCGGCGAGGTCCTGTGCGATCTCACTCATCGCCTCCCGCCCATTGGATGGGTCCAACTGGTACCCACGACGATCGCCGAACGCCGGCGTCGAGTCCGCTGCCTCGCGAAAAGGACCGTAGAACGCCGAGGCGAACTTGGCGGCGTAGGCCAAGATCGCGACATCCAGCAAGCCTGCGTCATCAAGAGCGCCGCGAATCGCTCCCACACGGCCGTCCATCATATCGCTGGGCGCCACAATGTCCGCCCCAGCCTCCGCCTGGCTCAGCGCCGTGGCAGCGATCAGCTCCACGGAGGCGTCATTCTCCACCACGCCGCCCATGCCCAACACGCCGCAGTGGCCGTGATCGGTGTACTCACAGAGACAGACATCCGTCATTACAACAAGGTCGGGATCAGCGTCTTTGAGCACTCGGACTGCCTGCTGCACGATACCGTTCGCCGCATACGCTTCGGACGCCTGCGCATCCTTGCGAGCCGGAAGCCCGAAGAGGATGAGCCCGGGAATTCCGAGAGCTCGCAACTCGCGCGCCTCGTCCGGCAGTTGGTCAATCGAGAGGCGGCTCTGTCCCGGCATCGCGGCAATGGGGGCGCGCACATCGCGGCCATGCGTAACGAAGAGCGGGTACACGAAGTCGCTCGCGGTCAGTTGCGTCTCTCGCACCATCCGTCGCATCGTCTCGCTCCGACGAAGCCGACGGTGCCGGCGCGGAAGATCGAGCCATGTTGCGCGGTTCGTTTCAAGCATGGGCGATCACTTTGCGAATGCCTTCTTCAGAGCGTTCACCAATCCGGGAATCGTATGCTCTTCGCTGACTACATCCACGCGCAAGCCTAGCTCTCGCGCCGTGGCAGCCGTGACAGGACCGATACAGGCCACCAACGGCCGCTCCAACAGCTTCGTTCTCCCGTTCAAAAGCTCGATGCACCCTTGCACCGTCGACGAGGCGGTGAAAGTCGCGATCTCGATCTCTCCTGCTTCAAGCCGTGCGATGACGGTTGAATCGGCTGTCGCAGGTCGACGCGAGACGTAGAACACCACATCGTCGACGGCCGCGCCTCGGCTGCGGAGCCCCTGAGGCAGGACCGATCGCGCGCCGCCGGCCCGAGCGAGCAGCACCCGCTCCCCTTCCAAGGGATGATCGGCGAGGGCCAAAAGCAACTCCTCAGCCACATAGCGGGTCGGCACCACATCCGCACGAATCCCCCGGCGAGCCAGCGCCTCGGCAGTCGCCTGCCCGATCGCAGCGACCTGTACGCCTCCAAAGGCCCGGCTGTCGTGCCCTGCCCGATCGAGTGCATCGAACAGCTGTTCAACGCCATTCGCGCTCGTGAAAATGGCCCAGTCGTAGTGGCCCGCAGCGAGATCCGCGACGGCAGCGGCCGTGGCGGCGCTGGGCCGTGCCTCAATCTCGATGGTGGGGAATTCGATCGGCTCTGCGCCTTCTCGGACGAGGCGCCGCGCCATCTCGCTCACTTGCGTGCGTGTACGGGTTATGAGAACTCTCTTGCCGAAGAGCGGTTGTTGATCGAACCAGCGCAGCTTCGTTCGTAACGAAACCACCTGCCCCACGATTAGAACGGCGGGCGCAGCGAGGCCCGCTGCATCCGCAGCGGCGGGGAGCTGCGCCAGAGACGCTTCCACGACCCGCTGCTGCGGTGTGGTACCGCGCTCCACGAGCGCGGCCGGCGTGTCGGCCGGCCGGCCGTGCTCGATCAGCCGCTCGCACACCGCGGCGAGCGTTCGTCTCGCCATGAGACAAGCGATGGTGTCGGGCCCGCGCGCGATCGCTTCCCAATCGATGGCGCTGCCGGTCTTCGACGTATCTTCGTGGCCGGTAACAACCACGAAGGAAGAGGCGAGCTCGCGATGGGTCGCTGGTATCCCGGCATAGGCAGGTGCCGCAATAGCAGAGCCCACGCCCGGTACCACCTCGAAGGGAACGCCTGCTGCCGCCAGTGCTTCCGCTTCCTCGCCGCCACGTCCGAAGAGGAACGGATCGCCGCCTTTCAGGCGCACCACGGCTTTCCCGGCGCGGGCGCCTTCGATCAACGACCGTTCGATCTCGGCCTGCGGCATAGCGTGCGTGCCAGCCTCCTTGCCAACGAAAACCCGTTCCGCTTCGGGACGGAGCTCCTGCAGCAGCACAGGATTAATTAAGCGGTCATAGACAACGAGATCAGCCTTGCGAAGCCGTTCTTGCCCCAACAGCGTCAGCAAGCCCGGGTCGCCGGGACCTGCGCCTACAAGACTCACCAAACCGGCCTCGTCACCGCGCGTCACGAGAGGGCCTGGCCGATCAGCGCTTGGGCGCCCTGCTTCCGCAACGCCTCCGCCACTGCATATCCTACTGCCTCCGGCGCATCGGCGGGACCGGAACACTGCACCGTGATCGACCGCGCCTCGCGCTCGTCGTACACCGCACCCACGACCGCCAACTCATCCGCGCGCAGGTGGCCCAAGGCAGCCACCGGCAGCGCGCAGCCCGCGCCCAGTGAGGCCAGCACCGCTCGCTCCGCCCGCACCGCCAGCGCAGTGGAGCGGTGATTAAAGGACTCCAGCCACGCGATCGTCTCATGTTCGTCGCGTCGCGCCTGCAGGACGACAGCGCCCTGCCCCGGCGCGGGAAGCATCCGATCGATCGGTAAGTATTCGGCCACGACATCCAAGCGCCCGAGCCGAGCGAGACCGGCGGCGGCCAGCACCGTCGCATCATAATCACCGCGCTGGACCTTCTCGATGCGGGTGTCGACATTGCCTCGGATATTCGGAGTCTCGATATCCTGACGTACGGAGCGGAGTTGGGCCGCGCGCCGCCGACTGCTCGTGCCGACACGGCCACCAGCCGGCAGTCCGTCCAGTGACGCCCCCCTGCAGCTGACCAGCACATCGCGCACATCCGCGCGGGGCAAGTAGGCCGCGAGCTCCGTTCCCTCCAGCGGCGCGATGCCCACATCTTTCGCGCTATGCACCGCCACATCGATACGCCCATCAAGAAGCGCCTCCTCGATGGCGCGTGCGAAGACACCGGGCCCAGCGATCGACTCCAGCCGTGCCTCGGGCTGCTGATCGCCCAGAGTGCGGCAGACGACGACTTCCACGCGCAAGCCAGCGGCCTCGAGTGCTTGAACCGCCTCCTGCGTCTGCGCGCGCGCCAGCCGACTGCCACGCGTGCCCACTCGCAGCGTTCGCAAATCAGCGCTCCTCCAGCGCGAACAGCCGCCGAACAGCCGCCGCGTCCACATCATCCTCTTTCAACACTTGGATCGGCTCGTGCAGCAGCTTCTTGACGATCGCAGCGGTCATCTTCTCAAGCTTGTCAGTGGAAGCGTCGTCGAGCGCAAGTTCGCGCACGGTGCGTTCAGTCTCCGCTCGGCGGATCACCTCCGCCCGGTCGAGTAACGCGGTAATCGCCGGTACCGCCCTCCTCGACTCGACCCAGCTCGTGAACTGCTCTGCAGCGATCGTCACGAGGCGCTGCGCATGGGCCGCCGCTTGCTCGCGCAATCGCAGATTCGCCTCCGAGATCGTTTGCAGGTCATCGATGTCGAACAGTCCCACGCCCGGCAATTCGCGGACCGCCGGATCGACGTCCCGCGGGACCGCGACATCAAGAATCGTGATGGGAGCTTCACGGATCGCAAGCACCTCTTGCAGGCGTGCGCGATCGACGAGGAAGCCTTCTGCCGCGCTGGAGGTGATCACGATATCCGCCTGTACAAGCGCGCTCGTGAACTCCGCAAACGGGACCGCCGAGCCCTGCAGCTCAAGCGCAAGCCTCTCCGCACGCCGCGCCGTGCGGCCCGTGACGGCCAAGTCGTGGACTCCAGCGTCGCGCAGCGCTCGGGCCGCAAGCTTGCCCGCTTCCCCCGCGCCAACCACAAGCCCACGCTTGCCATGTAACGATCCGATCCGCTCGCGGGCGAGATCAACGGCCGCACTGCTCACGGACACCGCAAATCGCGCGATGTCCGTCTCATGCCGGCAGCGCTTTCCCACTTCCAGAGCTGCATGAAAGAGCCGTGACAGCACGGGATCCAAAGAGCCGGCGCGAGACGCACTCTGTAATGCCCGCCGAACCTGGCCCAGGATCTGACCTTCACCGAGGACCATAGAGTCAACTCCGGCTGCGACGCGGAACAGATGCGCTGCCGCGTCGCGCTCCCGCAGCTCATAAAAACGGGGGGGCAGCTCGTCGCCGCCGATCCCTTTCAGCCGCGAGAGGTGAGCGATCAAGTCACTCGGACGGTCGCTCGAATCGTGGCTGTTGACGTACAACTCCACACGATTGCATGTCGAGAGCACCGCCCCGTTGCCGAACCGGTCGAGGAACGACTGTAACGCGAGGGGCATCTCACGATGGTTGAGCGCGAACCGCTCACGCTCCTGCACGGATGCCGTGCGATGGGAGATCCCTGCAGCCAGCAGAGTCATCGAACGGCGCTCTGCACAGCGGGCCGCTCCACCGCGAGAGCGGTAAGCGGCGGATCTTGTGGCAGGATGGGCACCCCCAAGCGGGACAGCAACAACGCTTTCGCTTGGCCCCAGCGTCGCTGCGCCAAAAGCGAACGGAGTCGCCCGTCAATGGCAGCCTGCCAAGTGTCCTGTGAAATTTGCAGCAGAACGCCGCGGCGCTTGAGTTCGGCGCGCACCTCAGCCAATAGTTCCGCCAGTGCTTCGAAGTCTTCGGTGAAGTAGGCATCCAATTCTTCGCGCACGCGCCGTGCCATCGCGGGGCTGCCTCCACCCGTCGAGATCGCGATGGTGATCGGGCCACGCCGCACTACGGCAGGGAGAATGAAGTCGCAGTTATCAGGATCATCCGCCGCGTTGACCCACGCCCCGCGGGCACGCGATTCAGCACGGACTTGCGCATTCGCCGAGCGGTCGTCCGTCGCAACCATCACGATCTCGAAGCCCGTAGCGTCGTCCGAGCAATACGCGCGGGCCACATGCTTGATACGCCTCTCCACCACCCACTCCGCCAGCGTTGGGTGCAACTCCGGGCTGACGACGGTGACCTGCGCCTCGGCGGCCAAGAGACCTCGGACCTTCTGCAGTCCAATTTCGCCGCCGCCAACCACCAAGCATGGCTTGTTCTTCAGCTCCACAAAGATCGGGTAATAGGCCACGCGTCCCTCCTCCGGCTTAACCGCGTCTGCCGTGACCAACGGCGGAAGGCCTAGCTGCCTCACGCTCATAGGCTGCGGTAAGAGCAACTAAAATCTCGTCTTCAAGCCGCGAAACTCGCTCCCACACGCCTCCCGCAGCGCCAGCCGCCATGCCCCGCGTTTGTGCGTGGCGAGTCATCACCTCTGCCACGCCGGTGCGGAAATAAGAGAACGCGGCCACTGCCTCTGAAAGAGCCAAACCCGCCTCGCCCAGCAGCCGTCCATAATCCGCACCGACGCGGTTGGCCTCGGTAGTCAGTGCACCTTCGTCCGGCTCAGCTTCCGCGGCACGGCCCACCAACTCAACGGTATGGCGACCCAGATCACCGAGGGCGCGTCGTGTTTGATCGGTGAGCCGTCCGAGCCAAGCCGGGGCTCGTTCCCCATCCAAGCGAGCGCGGATGTGGCGTAGCGCCTCCTCGTCGATCCGAAACCCCTCACCGCCCGATCCGCCCTCTGTCAACCGACTCAACTCCCCAGCCGCGAAGCGCCGATGGCCGCCCGGCGTCCGGAAGCTGCGGATCGTGCCGGCGTCCGCCCAGCGCCGTAGCGTGGACTCACTGACACCGAGTACACGGCTAGCCTGCCCAAGAGTGAGCCAGCGGCTCAGTGCGTGCGTGGATCCGGATTCGTTTTGACCCAAAACTACTCAAACCTACTGAAAATTACGCGAAACTTCGGAAATTATAAGAGCGATGCGGACAGCGAACAAGGATTTTGTGACGAATCTCACAGAGTGGCGAGGTTACAACGCCGAGTCGCCATCCGACCAGCGATCACGTACCAACGCGAGCACTCGCGCGCTCTCGATAGCAGCGCGCGCCGCCTCTTCGCCCTTGTTCCCGGCAGTACCCCCCGCGCGCGCGAACGCCAATTCTGTGGAGGGAGTGGCCAGCACCTCAAAGATGCAAGGTATACCTGTATCCGTTGAGACAGCGGCGATCCCGCGTGCCGCTTGATCGGCCACCAAACGATAGTGGTCAGTCTCGCCTTCGATCACCGCGCCAAGACAGATCACGGCGTCGTAGCACTCGCTCGTGGCGGCGGCGCGCGCAACCAAGGGAATCTCGAATGCGCCGGGAACCCAAAGAACATCAAGGGCGTCTTCGCTGGCGCCGTTCTCAACGAGAGTCCGCAAGGCGCCTTCGAGCAAGCGCTTGCCAATTACCTCATTGAAGCGCGACACCACCAGCGCGAAGCGCAAACCGGTGGCGTCGTCTCCGCCTTCAAAGATCCGCACCATGCGGCTAGCCGGAACGCGCGCGCGACTTGCGGGTGCTGCGCGTCTTCGCCGCTGCCGTCTTCGGCGAAGACGTCCGCTTGACTTGACGCTTCTGGCCCGCCTTCGCCGCCGGGAGCGCGTTCGACAGCGCAGCAGTGCCTCCTCCGGAGCCCGCATCGAGCAGATGACCCATCTTGTCGCGCTTCGTCGCTAGATAGCGCTCGTTGTGGGGATTGGGCTCGGTCGCGAGTGGAACCCGCTCCACGACCTCCAGACCATAGCCGCTCAGGCCTGCTCGCTTGGCAGGATTGTTCGTGAGCAAGCGGATTTTCGATATCCCTAGGTCGCGCAGGATCTGCATGCCAATCCCGTAATCGCGCATGTCGACAGGCAGGCCGAGCGCCAGATTAGCCTCCACTGTATCGAGTCCACCATCTTGGAGGGCGTACGCCCGCAGCTTGTTGTGGAGGCCGATCCCCCGTCCTTCTTGTCGCATGTAGACGAAGGCCCCTCTGCCCTCCTCAGCGATGCACTGGAGCGCGGACATCATCTGATCACCACAGTCGCAGCGCAGGGAATGAAACACATCGCCTGTCACGCACTGCGAATGCACACGGACCAGCGCCGGCTCGGAGAGCGAGAGGTCACCCATGACAAGCGCCACATGCTCATCCACCTTCCCCTCGACTCGATACCCCACCACACGGAACTCTCCAAATTGGGTAGGAAGACTAGCGTCCGTGATCCGATCGACCAGCTTTTCGGTCCGAAAGCGGTACTTGATGATCTGCTCGATGCTGACCATCTTGAGACTATGGCGCCTCGCGAAGCGAACCAGGTCCGGCAGGCGCGCCATCGTACCGTCCGATTTCATGATCTCGCAGATCACCGCACCGGGCTCGAGCCCGGCCAGCTTGCAGAGGTCGACGCTGCCTTCCGTCTGTCCGGCACGGACCAATACGCCGCCGTCATTGGCGCGCAGCGGGAACATGTGCCCCGGTGCCGTAAGATCTTTGGGCTTGGTGTCCGGAGACATCAGAACGTGCACGGTGCGAGCGCGGTCTGCTGCCGAGATGCCGGTACTTACACCGTTACGCGCCTCAACGGACACGGTAAAAGCGGTCCCGAACGGCGCGTCATTGCGGTCTTCCCCCACCATCAGCGGCAAGCCCAGATGATCCAGGCGCTCGCCCGTCATCGCGATACAGATCAACCCACGACCGTACTTGGCCATGAAGTTGACCGCTGCCGGCGTCACATACTGGGCTGGAATGCAGAGATCGCCCTCGTTCTCACGCTCTTCATCATCCGTGATGATGACGAAGTGTCCCTGCTGGAACTCCTGAATGGCCTCTTCTACCGTCGCAAAGGGACTGCGGCGGCGGGAGCCAGCACCACTGGATCTCTTTCGTCTCTCGGCTTTCGTCGCCGCCATGGCTTGCTGGCGCCCCCTACGAAAGCTGACCGAGGCCCCGCTCTTCGAGCCACTGACCTACGTAACGCGCGATGATGTCCGTCTCCAGATTCACCCGCGCTCCCCGCGCCCGTTGCGTGAGGTTCGTGTGCTCCTGAGTATATTGCACCAGCGAAACGGAGAACGTCGCGTCCGTCTTGGCCATGACTGTCAGACTGGCCCCGTCCACACACACAGGTCCTTTCATCACAATGTAGGAGAGCAGCTCGCGCGGCGCCGCATACGTCGCGATCAGCGCCTCGCCTTCGGGTCGCAGATCCTCCAGCGTGCCCGTTCCTTCGACTACTCCGCGCACAATGTGACCGCTGAGACGGTCCGTAGGCCGTAGGGAACGCTCGAGATTCACACGAGAGCCGACAACCAGATCGGCTAGATTGCTGCGTCGGTAGGTCTCCGGCATTACGTTGACGAAGAAGCAGCCATCGCGCAGATCCGCCACCGTCAAATCCACGCCGTTGACCGCAATACTGTCACCCGGTTGAGCGTCCTCCACAATTCGCGGCGCCTCGACACACAGGACACCCGGGTCCGAGTTTGTGGCTGTCCCTACCTCCTCAATGATCCCGGTGAACACACTTCCCCTCAATCCGGCGCGCGCGCAGCGAGGACACTCGCCGGCCGCAGATCCTTGATCAACCGCACGCGTTCGCCAGCAGCGCGACGGTAGTAACGGTAGCCTCGTCGCGCCCATTCCCGTCGAGATTCGCCGTCGTCGCGCCCCACGTCAGCCATCAGCCAATCAAACCCCCGACCCGCTGCGGAGGCCTCAGCCGCTTCGACAAGACGGTCCTCCAACTCGAACGCGCAACCTTCACCCGTCAGCAACGGATCCAAGAAGGCTCCCGTTTCCGCTTGATTCGAGCCGGATCGCTCATACGCCAGCCCCAAGCAGCCTAGGACGCGGTCTTCTTCAATAGCGAGCCATACATTGCC
Source organism: Dehalococcoidia bacterium (assembly GCA_965220315.1). GTDB lineage: Bacteria > Chloroflexota > Dehalococcoidia > Bin125 > Bin125 > JAPOXK01. The sequence goes on along the minus strand of CBDCPP010000001.1, from coordinate 273,126 downwards.
TGCATCACGCTGGAGACATTCGAAAGCTTGACGCACGGCCGCTTGCGCAGCGACGGGCTGGATATCTCCTTCTGCCAGTTCCAAGCAGCACTCAAGGTCCACGAGGCCAGCAGGTCGCAACGCGACCGACTCCCACAACCGTGGGCATCTTGGGTAGCCGCTGACAAGCAGGTCCGGCCCCAGCCGTTCCACCGACACCTCCCGCAGCCGCAGCGCCGCGGCCATGCGTGCCGCGCCGCGGCCGCCGACCGCGCCAGCGCCGTCACCACCGATGATCATGGGCGCCACGACCGCCGTAACTTTATCGACCAGCCCGAGATCAAACAGGGCGCCATGCACGGTCCCCCCACCCTCGACCAACAGTGTCACAACGCCGAAGCGCTGTGCGAGTAGCTGCAGCGCCGGCACCAGCGCAACGCGGTCTTCGTCCGAGGCCAAGCGCTCCACGACCGCGCCCGTGGCCTCTATTTGCTCTTGCCATTCTTGGGATGCAGCGCTCGTTGTCAGAACAAGTGTGTCCGCGACATCCTGCCGACGCAGGACGCGGGCCGCGGCAGACATCCGGCCGCGGCTATCCAAGACGACGCGTAGTGGCTGATGCGTCGCTGCGGCCGCATCGTTGGGCCGCGCGGTGAGCTCCGGATCGTCGACAACCACGGTGGACACACCCACCAGAATCGCGTCGATCTTGGTGCGCAGTGCGTGTGCCCAAGCGCGCGTTTCCGGCGAGCTGATCCAGCGCGAGTCACCGCTCGTCGCGGCGATCTTGCCATCAAGGCTCGCCGCAAACTTCGCTGTCACGAAAGGACGTCCCGTCCGGCGATGATGCGCATAGGCTTCATAGTGCCGCCGCGCCACCATGGCGCCGTCACCCACATCAACCACGACCCCAGTCTCGCGCAGTTGGTCAATGCCACGCCCATCGACACATGGATCAGCGTCCCGGATCGCCACGACAACGCGCTCAACTCCCGCCGACAGGATCGCATCGGTGCAAGGCGGCGTACGGCCTTGCGTCGAGCAGGGCTCAAGCGTCACATATAGCGTGCTACCACGCGCAGCATCGGCCGCGCGTTCGATCGCGACGACCTCCGCATGAGCACCGCCAGGGGGACACGTCGCACCCTCGCCCACCATGGTGCCGTCTCGCATGAGAACCGCCCCCACGGCGGGATTCGGACTCACCGCCCCCACCACCGAGCGTGCCAACTCAAAAGCACGCTGCATTGGCGCTGATATCCGACCACCGGCGGGAGTTGGCAGTGTCGTCATCGGCCGTAGTTCATCGGCATCGTCTCCAATGTCCCTGACCAGCACGGCCGAGGCAGACGCCGATCTCCTCAGCCAATTCGACGGCGACACGCCGAGAGGTCAGTATCCCCGTCATCTCTCGGCCGGACAGCAAGCTCTCCCTCATATTGCTCTGTATCGCAGCCGCGCATCCGTCGCCGTGCCACACCGCACCAGCATCTCGTTATTGTCGCATGTGCCGTGATCTCATCGCCGTACCGGGTGCAGCGAGCTAGAAGCTCCACGCGCGGCGGCGCAACCAAACGGCCACAGCCAGCACCGCGCTAACGCCCGCCACGATCCCAAGCGCTATCTGAAGCGGACGCAGCCAAGGAACACTCGTCTCGCTATCAACGGACAACGGCACCGCCACCGGCCGGCTGGCAGGACCAGCGGCTGGCCGTCGCTGTGATCTATCAGGCTCCGAAGTAATTATCGGGACCGCCTCCAAGCCGCCGCCCTGCGCGCCATCCAGGGTTGGATCCGCCGCCGCCGGAAGCGCGGCCGACGACTCTTGAACGACGGCAGGGTCTGTCTCTGGAGGCACGGAAAGATCGGGAGTCTGAGCGTCACCGGCTTCGTCTTCCGCCTCAGACACCGCCAGGAGATCCTCGCTCGTGGTGATTTCGGCATCCGCGAGGGACACGTTTGCATCGACAGGAGCAGCGTCGCTGGACGCCGGTTCGTCCAGTAGCGCCGCGACGGCCGACGGCTCCGTCAAGTCAGAGTTTTCGTCAGAGATCTCGTCAGAGTCTCCATCCTCGACTGGCATGTCCGTGGAGACGCCAGACTCAGGCTCTGCTGTCCCAGAGCTAGCCTCTTCGGCGGGCTGAGCAACATCGTGCCCCGGAGCGAGGATATCCACCGCGACATCGCCAGCATCGGCGGGGGGCGCGGCTTCTGCCTCTTCTCCGCGTGCCGACGAGGATTCACCGTCATCTAGCGAGAGCCCACCGTCCTCTGAGACATCCAGCGCTGTCTCCCCTTCCCCTTGTACCAGCGAGGAGCCGCCGTCCTCCGAGGCCTCTGGCAGCGCGCCAACGGCGGGCCCTGCCTGCCCGCCCAACGATTCATCACCAGGCACATCCACTGGCGTTTCTTTCTCGGGTTCCGCGACTGTTTCCACCTCCATAGCGGCCACTCCCAAGTCCACGTCGCCTTCGGGAGCGAGGTCACCAGCGCGTGCAGTTTGGCCGTCCGTACCTTCGGGGGCGACAAGCGCGACCGATCCAAAGCCATCCGAGCCTGGGAGGAAGATGTCCAGCAATTGCGGTACCGCTGCGACAAATGCTTCCTCAATAACTTCCTCAAACTCCAGCGCGGACGCAGATTCAACTTCCACCACGTCCAAAGCGTCCTGTTCCAGAGCCGTAGGAGCGCCGGCGCCTTCAACGAGCAATACCGATTCCGCGCGCGCACCGGCCTCGGGCGCCTGAGCGACAGCGGAAGCGGTAGCTTGGGCCACAGCCGGCGCCACCTCATCCAAGACCGCGGCCTGCGAAGCAGTCCGCGAAACTGGCCGTACGGCGGTCGCGCCCGATCCGTCCTCAAGGTCGATCACAACGGCCGCTATGAGTGCCGCAGCCATCATGATCGAAACGGAAGCAGCGAGGCGTGGCACTCCCAGACTGCCCCAGCCAGCGGCACCCTGAGCGGGCCCGGGCCTGGCTTCGGACCGAGCCACCATCGCCGAGCTGAGCGTAAAGCTGCGGGGCAGTACTTCGGTTCCCAGCGCCTTGAGCATTCCTTTGGTGTCACGCAGCTGTGCTACCGCACTCTGGCAAGCAGCACAGACAGCCAGGTGATGCGCGAATGCCTCACGGTCCCTGGATCTCAACGCCCCATCAACGAACGCGGAAGCGTCGTCATGGATGCGACGGCGAGGCAGCAAACGACCGATCACGGCTCCCTCTTCGTCTGCGGCGAGGCTTTTTCTTGCTCGTACCCGGCTAGACGCTCCCAGTCGGCTCCTAGTTCCCCGCTCTGCAGCAAGTAGTCCCGCAGGCGGGACCTCCCGCGGCTGATCCGGGACTTCACCGTCCCAATCGAGGTTCCCATCGCCTGGGCGATCTCATCGTATGCAAACTCCTGCACGTCGCAGAGGATGATCGCCATGCGCTGGTCCTCTGGCAGCGTCTCCAGACCGCGCTGGATCGCTCGCAGCGTCTCAGCCCCCAAAGCGGCTCGTTCGGGCGAGGGTGCGCCATCGGCAAGAGCTATCCCCTCCCCTTGCCGCTCATTTAGAGCATCGAGCGAATCCGTGGGGCGGCGCTTACGTTTCCGCAGTTCGTCCCGGCAGCGGTTCCCAGCGATCCGCAAGATCCAGGCTTGGAACGATCCCCCGCGGTAGCGCCCGAGCCCACGCCAGGCGGCAAGGAAAGTCTCCTGCGCCGCGTCCTCTGCCGCGGGAGGCGACGAGAGCATCCGCAGACACAGCCCAAACACAGACCGTTGGTAGCGCTCGACCAACGTGTTAAAGGCGGGTAAGTCCCCGGCCTGCGCCATCGTCGCCAGCGCGTCGTCACTCAGCCGCGAGTCGGTTCCCCGATCGTCACTCATCCCGCTACAGCAAGCCTTCCACCGGCAGACAAGCGGTGCGCGCTTCGCCGAATCCATCAGCAACGACGGAGCGCTCCATACGACCGCACCGACCCGCCGAGCTTAAAACGATCCAAGCTGCGCCGCCCAGATCACAGACTAGCAACTGATCAGGGTCGCCCGTAGGCTGGTTGCAGCCCCAACGACGATGAACCTTCACTACGGTCCCCTGCGCGACATCCTCGAGACGATCATCTTGGCGTTGATCGTCTTCTTGCTGGCGCGCGAAGCTGTTCAAAACTTTCAAGTCGAGGGCACAAGCATGGTGCCGACATTGCAAAACGAAGACTTCGTGCTGGTCAACAAGCTGGCCTACCGTCAGCTCGATATCGGGCCGTTCGACGCGCTTTTTCCCGGGAAGAGCAACGGTGATTTCCTCTTCGCCTCCCCGCAACGAGGAGATGTCACCGTTTTCCATTCGCCTCAGGATGAATCTCGCGACTTTGTGAAGCGCATCATCGGATTACCAGGAGAGACCGTGCAGATCCGCGAGGGCGCTGTGTTCGTGAACGGAGCGCAACTCGACGACAATTTCCTGGTGAGTGGACTAGCCATCGGCAGCAACGGCACCACGCATGTGCCGCCCGGCCACTACTTTGTCTTAGGAGACAACCGCAACGCCAGCCAAGACTCCCGCAGCTTTGGCCCGATCCATCAACGTCTGATCGTCGGGAAGGTCTGGGTCCGCTGGTTCCCATTCGACGCGATCAGCGGTGGCGGCAGCCAAGATTTCGAACTAGCCGGCGCCGCGCAGATCCCGGCTACGCCGGCGCCCTGAGTAAGCATCGTGCCGGACGATGCGACACGCCTCCTGCGCGATGCCGGCGCCCTGCTTACAGGGCATTTTCAGTACACCTCCGGCCGGCACGGGGCGCTGTATGTCGAGAAGTTCCGGCTGCTGGAGAATCCCGAGGCGACAACCGAGCTGTGCGGCCACATCGCCGAGCGCTTCCGCGCCGCCGAGGTAGCAGTGGTGGCTGGCCCCACAACGGGCGGCACGATCATCGCCTTCGAGACCGCCCGCCAGCTCCGAGCCAAGGCGTTCTCCGCAGAGCGGAACCAGCAAGGCGAGGGGCGGATCTTCGCGCGCGGCTTCACATTCGCATCCGGGGCGCGAACCCTCGTTGTCGATGATGTTCTCACTACGGGTGGCTCGCTGCGCGACACGCTGGCCGCGGTGCGCACGGCCGGCGGCGAGCCCGTCGGCGTCGCCGTCATCGTCGACCGCACCGGCCGGCGGACCGACTTCGGGCTGCCGTTCTACGGTTGCCTCACTCTTGATATCGAGACACACGCGCCGGAACAGTGCCCGCTTTGCAAACGGCAGGTTCCCTTGACGATCACCTAGTTCGATCCCAGAGAGTTAAGCCCGCCCAACTCCTCTCGACCACCCATCAAACCACTTTATGGCGGGGTCCTATTCCCCTATTCCCGCTCTATTCCAGGAGGTACCCGACCGCGACGACGGTGCGGCCGTTCTGCCCGCTCTCCTCAACGATAACGACAGTGGCTCCGTAATCCCCCGCACCGACTTCCAGGGTCGCAAAACCCTCGGCCACGGTGCGCACCCGCTCGCCCAGAAGCCCCAGCGCGTCGAAGGCCGCCTCATAAAAGTCGAGGATCGTACCCGAATCGTCGTCCGTCTCCCAAAACACGAGGAACTGCGGGCGGCCCTCCTCTTCGACCGTCGCGCTCTGCGTGAGGGTACCGCGCGGGTAGATCAGCTCCGGCGGAAAGTCCTCGCCCAGGGTGTCTCCGGCGGTGAAGCTCGTTCGCCTTTCCGGCCCCTCAATGGAGAAGTCTTCGCCCTCGACCCGCAGAACCGCCTCTCCTTCTTCGTCCTCCAAGACGAGGGAGCGGTCGCCTTCGGCATCCCCGGCGTCGCCGTTGCCGCAACCGGCCAACAGCGCGATCGTGGCGGCCGGCACGAGCAACCAAACGAACCCAAACGGACGATCCATCACTTTCTTTCTACCCGGAACTTCTGCCCAGGGAACGATAGACTACGCGCCCACGCAGCAGCTCTGACCCCGCGAGGATAGAACGCGCCGAAAAAGGCGCCAGAGAGTGGCTGCGGCGCCCTTGCGACTCCCACTGCTATCCTCTGCCACGCCTTGCGGATTCGAAAGAGGCCCACCGTGCCCCACCCGCAGCGCATCGCCATCATCGACGTCAGCCACTGGCACGCGCGCTACGACGCCGCCTACCTGAAAATCTTGCGCGACTTGCGCCTGCACATCGTCGGCGTATCCGATCGCGACCTCCAGATCGCCCGCCAGTGCGCGGACGAGTTCGACAGCCACGCGTTCGGCGACTATCGCGCCATGATCGAGGAGAGCAAACCGGAGTTCGTCATCGCGCTTGGACGCCATTGCGACATGCCGGAAACCTTCCGCTACCTCGTCGACACCGGCATCCCCTTCGTGATGGAGAAGCCATGGGGCATCGAAGCAGAGACCGTCAGCGCGCTCGCCGATCTGGCGGAGGCGAAAGGCGCCTGGGTCGCCGCGCCCTTCATGATTCGCTACCTGCCCTGGGCCCAGACCGCGAAACGAATGTACGCCAGCGGCGAGTTCGGCACCGTTTCGCACATCGTCTTCCGCATGATCCGGCCGACCATGCAGCGCTACCACGATTGGGACTCGCCCTGGATGTACGACCGAGCCGCCGCCGGCGGCGGCGCCCTCACCAACCTGGGGCCGCACGGAATGGACATCGCCCGCTTCATCACCGGCGAGGAGCCCGAAGTCATCTCGGCGGTCATCAGTCACGCCGTGCACAAGGCCGCCGTCGAGGATTATGCGCTGGCAACCCTGCGCACCCCGAGTGGGATCATCGTGCATAACGAGGTCGGCTACACGATGCCGACCTGGCCGAAAAACAGCAGCGACCTCGAACAGAAGGTCGCCGGCGCTAGGGCGATGCTGGAGCTGGTCCCGGACGGGTTGCACGTGCTCACCCCCGACCGCGACGAGGTGATCCCCGCCGAGTCCAGCTTCGCCCCGGGCTACCCGTTAACGATCCGGCACTTCCTAGAGGCGCTCGGCGCCGGGAATCCCCCGCCCGTCACCGCGCGCGACTGCGCCCGCGCGATGCAGTTGATCCACGACGCCTACCACCTGGCGGGCCGAGCGGCGTAGGCGCCCGCGTCGCGACCACCGTTAGGCGGCAGGCGCACGGTATCCGCCCCCGAAAGCGGTCGCCGCTCAACTGCCGGTCGAGCCGCTCGGAGTGGCCCGTGCCGCACAGGAGCACGCCCTGCCGCCGCGCGCCTGGACGTGCATCCGGGTGGGGCGCGAACAGCCGCGGCGGCGTTGTAACATTCGCAGGGGCCCTTAGCTCAGCTGGAAGAGCAGCGGACTTTTAATCCGAAGGCCCAGGGTTCGAGTCCCTGAGGGCCCACCAGACACCGTTGTTCGACATGTTCCGAAAAGAAGTACTCGCGCTCAGCCCCGTGGTCACGGAGGAGTTTCTCAAGCTCTACGTTGCGTACAAGGCAGAAACCAACTTCGTTGACGTGGTCCCGCAGGCTCCCGCCTCCGCCTCGCGCTCAATATGCGGTTCCACGAGCTGCACGATCCCAGAGGCCTCGCCAGGCCTAGATGCAGAGGCAGTGTCTGTCGGCAGGGGGTTTGGCAGAGGCGAGATTGGACGACGACAGACATCACCGGCAGCCCCTTGCGAGCTAGCCCTCCGGCCAAAATATGCACACCTAGCGGAATCGCCGCCGTCGACCGTTTCCTGGGGGACCGGTACGGTCTGAGGTGCGAGTGACGGGGGGCGGTCCCATTACTGATCGGATCTTCGTGGAAGGCCAAGTCGTAAACGACGACGGAACAGTCGTCCAGACCTATGCCGTGCAACTGGGCAAAGCGCCCCAGTTCAACTGGCCAGTGGAGCTGCCAGTGGTCGTCAAGGGCTGTGAGGCTCGCTACGCCATCGAGCAGTGCGGCACGATCCGCCTCAGCAAGCCCGAAAAGTTCCGCTACGAAGATGAGACCCTCATCGGGGATCCCCAGGAAGCCGTGACCCAGCGAGAGCGGGTAACCGAGTCACGAAAGAACGACCCTGCGGACATGTTGCGAGCCGCGCAGGACGATGATGAGCGCAACCGAGCAGCTCAGGCAATCGGGTCAAAGCGGCGCACTACTACGCGCGCCGTCGAGGTCACGAACAAGACAACGAATACAAGTCGCTATGGCAAGAACTGCTGGATCTGGTGCGCAGCAATAGAACCATCTAACAAGGCGGAAAGAGATGCGTGGATCGGATCCCTCGACTCCGGCTACGACCACTTTACCACCATTCATAACCCACGTGCGTTCGCTCGCGCCCTCGCGACGATGGTGGCACAGCAGCTCGGGCCGAGAGGCGCTGAGGCCACTCTCACGCACCCATCCAAGCACAAGACCGTCCACCCATTTCAGGCTGTCCTGCACGGCCCCGTAGCCTATGTGGATGATCCGCATTCCTTCGTCGATGACGCCGTCAATGGCTTCGACCGCATGGTGCGCTCAGTTTTCTTCAAGCACAGGACCCACCAGAACCAGCGCGAATACAGGTTCGTCGGATGGACTGAACGGGAACCCGAAGAGCTCACTATCGACCTTCAGGTGTCACCCGACATGTTGGCGGTGCTGCAGCCGACTGCGGCTATACCACCGCGAAACGTCCAGGTTCACCATGATCGTCGCCAAGCCAAGCCAGTGGCTGTGACGCACTTGGACCCCTCGGGCCAGCCTGACCCGCCCCGAGAAGCCACGCTCACGAACGAGGAGCCGCAGACCCGTCCAGACTCAGTCAATGGGAATCCTGAAGAACAGCTGACCATTGCGATGCCCATGCCGCTGGCACTCCTCATGAGGCTTGAGCACGCCCGTCATACGTTCAGCTACATGGTCCGCGACGGGAACACCGACCCTAGCAAAGCAGCAGCGGCATTTCACGCTGAACGAATTGTGGTTCAACTGCTCGCCGAGTTCGTCGACCCGATTGCTAACGTGGAGTGGGTGAACGGGGTCATGGTGATCGACTTCAAGACCCCCAACGACGCGGGGTGGGGTGCTCGGCTCGCGGTCGGGCCGCTCGGCACAGCACGATATCGCATCACCGTTGGCCACCAATCCACGGAAGTGTCCTGTGATAGAGACTGGATGATGACTGAGACCCTTGTCGAAGACCTCAAGAGCAACGGACTGGAGTCGTGGCCAGCGGCCGACACCGTCGACGACGTGGTCGCCTACGTGTCAGCGCCACCACAGAGTCAACAGAGACCACAGAAGCGTCTAAGGCACACGGCCACGATCGACCGCATGACCATCGAGGACGCGGATGGCCTGACAGAAGCGGAGGTGGACCGCATCAACGCCGAAGTCGAGAGCGGCGCCGACGATGCGCGAATTACTCGGATTGTCGTCACGTACCCCAATGGCCAGCACTTCACCCTAAGCGGCGTCCGAAAGGGACTTGGCGGCACGTACAGCCAACGCGCCAACGAGGGCAGCGTCACATTGGACGTCGCCACGATGCATCCCGCTGCCACGATCTCCGTCGACCCGACCAACGGCACCCCAGACTCAGGGCGTCACCAAGTAGTCCTACCCGATGGGGAAGACACGGCCATCACCGTGACAGCGACATCTCCAGACGGGACGGCGCAGTCGGAAGTCAGGATCGTGTTGAAGCGAACCGGCGAGCAGCAGTAGGTACAGAGCGGTAAGCCATGGCGCAGCGACCTACGTCGCTCTCAGAACGAGAGCGCAACGTAGAACCTCGCGCATCCCTCTTCGCACGAGCGCGTCGTCATGCCGATGTTCATCGAGTGGCGTCGGACTCGCCTGGTGACATGTCCGAGCGCTGGGAGGACGGTTGCTCCGCTGCCTCGGCCACAACTCGACGAGCGCCTCGCCGCCAGAAGGTGCCGCAGCGCGCACGACTCCCAGTTCGAGACACTGAGGGTCGAGGCGCGAAGCCATCCCAGCGCGCCACACCCCACCGCCCAGTCGCCTTACACGCCACCCGCCTCGGCGAAGGGGGGGCTGGATCAATCACGGATACGGACCCGCGAGTCCTCCACGATCCACAGCTGGCCCTTGGGGTCTGACGCGAGCTCGAACGCAGTCGCCTGTTCGAGTACCCGGCGGTCATCCCGAAGGCGCAGCGCCTCCGTCATCTCCGCCCACGCGGGCGAATCGAAGGCGGGGAGCAACTCTGATTGTCCGTCGCCGCGATCCCACGCTACTCGCCGTCGCCCGACGGCGCGCACACGCGGTGGTTCAGGCGCCCGTCGCTCCCGAGCAAGACCGTGTTTACACTCAGCACCATCCGACGGCTCGGTGTGTGAGGTTGCGAGGGTCGGGCGGAGGCACAGGATGGCCGATGAAACCCCGGAAGAGCGGCTGGCGCGCTTCCGCGAGTTGGCGCAGCGCGTGACAGATGCTCTGGAGCTTGCTAGCCAGCTGGCGGTCTCGAGCGATCCCAGCGTGCGCGCGATGGGGCAGCAGCAGTTGCCCATGTGGGAGCACTACGTCGAGCAGTGGAGACAGGCGCTCGAACGACTCGAGGGGCAGATCGCGGAGGGCACTGCAGACTAAGCGCTCTCCTTGTGTCGAACGACGAGTTCGCCTACGCCTACTATCGCGTGGCCTGTGACGAGCGTAGGCGAAGCCAGATACGCGCGTTCGGCCTCCACTTCGTCAGCCTACAACTGAACGGCCCAACGGAAAGTTCGCAGTACAGTACACGTAGGCTCACCATGACGTACCGAACTGCGAACTCGCCCGTTCAGAGAGACCTCTGTTGCAACTCCGCAAACTACACACCGGGCTGAAGGCCGCGTACCGTGCGTCGGATGTCGCCAGTCGCGTGCAGCGCTTCGATGGATGGAGCGACAGAGCGTTCGCGTGCGATGTCGGCGTGACAGACTACGACCACACCGAAACCGTCAAGGAATACTACGATCTTTGCGGCGACTTCATGGTGTTCGCCTGGGGCGAATCCCTGCACTTCGCGCCGCTATCGCCCAAGGAGAGCGTGGAGGACTCCAAGACCCGGCATCAGCGACTGATGATCTCCAAGTTGGAGTTGCGCGAGGGAATGAGGGTAGTCGATATCGGTTGCGGGGTCGGCGGGCCGATGCGGCGTGTCGTCCGGGACGCCGGTGTGAGGGTCGTAGGGGTCAACAGAAATGAAATCCAGCTGGACAGGGCGAGATCGTTGAACGCCGAGGCGGGGCTCGACCACATGGTCGACTACCTCGCGTGCAGCTTCATGGACATGGGCGCCATCGCGGACGACACATTCGACCGTGGCTACGCGATCGAATCGACGTGCCATGCACCGGACAAGGCGGACGCGTTCGCCGAGATTTACCGCGTGCTGAAACCCGGAGCCCTTTTCTGGGGTCAGGAAATGTGCATGACGGACAAGTTCGACCCCAACGACCATCGGCACCGGGCCATCAAGAAGGATCTGATGCGCAACGTCGCGCTCCAGGATATCGCAACGATGGGAGAGGTGAACCGGGCGCTCGAAACGGCGGGATTTCAACTCATTGAGGGAATGGACTGGGCGGTCGAGGAGAACGGTCCGACCACGCCATGGTATCAGCCCATGGAGACCCGGCGCAGAACGCTGGCCAAGGGCCTGTACAGGATTCCGCTGGGCCGCAAGGCGTTCATCGGGGCATCCAGGCTGGCCGAGGTGTTTGGGGTGTTTCCGAAGGGCTCCGCGGACGTCGTCAGGCTGCTGGATCGGACCGCCAACGCCTATGTCACGGGCGGCAGGGCCGGGATCTTCACGCCGTTGTACTGTTTCCTGACTCGCAAACCTCTTTGACATGCTGCGGAAGAACGGGTTTTTCCGGTGACCAGACCTGTCTTCTCAGATGCGCAGCGGCGATAATTGAAGCCGGACTCATCTCCCTGTTGGTGAAAGGAAGTGCGCCCGGCCGCGCTTGAGAGATCGCTTGTGCCCATTTAGGGTGGCGTGCCCATTTCCTTACATTTGGGCTTCCCACCGAAAAGTTCGCTGTACAGTCCAGTCCGGCCCACCATTTCTGGAAGAGTCAGAGGTCCATCCACATCTCGAAGATGGTATGGCCTACCGCCGAATCGGGCCCACTTTTTCCGGCCTACATGACTGTAGACAGTGCCCTGCTGTCAGGTGTCTTGGCCTTTATCCTTTTGACCGAAGACAACGTTAGCTTCGCCACAGAATTTGCCCATCTTTAATGCCCACCCCGCGGCAAGCGAGGTCGCGCGTTCCTGACGCGGGTGCGGGCTGTTCATTCATAATCAAACTGCTAGAGCGTGGGCCGGATCGCCCTATCACGAACCTCCGCGAATGCGTGATCCGTCAGACGGTCGACATCTAAGATCAACACCACTCCAGAAAACTCGCTGGCGGGTCGCCGCTCGGGCGGATCGCTCGTGCTTTCGCCAACGACCTTACCCAGTCCGCAGCCGCGGATTGGGACCATCGTAGTCAGGCGGACAAGATCCATCCGCTTGATTCCACCTGTCCGGTCCTCGCCGTAGTAGTCACCCATGATGGCAAGTCGGGAAACAGGCGCTGCTGCTACACGAGAGGAAGGGGTGCCACTGGTCGCCAGCGACATCCAATAGAAGCGCGCCAGACGCTGCATCACCAGTTGGTACATGATGGGAGCGTGGGCGCTGACAGAGCAGTACAGGCAAACTTGCAACCACGTCAGGCCTCACGGGTTGCCGGCGCCGAGACCTTTCTTCCTGTCGATCCCGTTCCTGTGCTTGCAGAACTAGCATGGTAGGTCGTGCAACGATCGAGGGAAGGTCAATGACGGCAGGATGAACACCGAGAGACGAGATAGATGAGCGCCTATCTGAAGTCAGCGTTAACCGCTATCGGTATCACCCTGTTGTTCGTAGCGCTGATAGGGTGCGATTCCCAACCCACGCCCACTCCGGATCCGGAACCCCCGGCCTCTGCCACGCCAGAAGTACCCGCCCCCACCGCCAGTCCGGAACCCTCAGCCTCTGCCACGCCAGAAGTACCCGCACCCACCGCCAGTCCGGAACCCCCGGCCTCTGCCACGCCAGTTGCGCCCGCCCCCACCGCCAGTCCGGAACCCTCAGCCTCTGCCACGCCAGAAGTACCCGCACCCACCGCCAGTCCGGAACCCCCGGCCTCTGCCACGCCAGTTGCGCCCGCCCCCATCGCCAGTCCGGAACCCCCGGCTACCGGTGCGCCGATATCCGGACCGGACGATTCTCTGTCCTTTGATCCCTCCGTGATTCGCGGCACCCTGACCAACGGCCTGGCTTATTACATCCAGCACAACGAGGAGCCGCGCAACAGGGCCCAGGTAGCGCTCGTCATCAAGGCCGGCTCGATCCTAGAAGAGGAGAGTCAGCGCGGGCTGGCACACTTCGTCGAGCACATGGCGTTCAATGGCACCGCTCGCTTCGCCAAGCAGGAGATCGTCGACTACCTGGAGTCCATCGGCAGCACCTTTGGCGCCGATCTGAACGCCCAAACCAGCTTCGATGACACCGTGTATTGGCTGGAGATTCCGATCGACGATCCCGAGGTGACCGAGACCGCGTTTCAGATTCTCAGTGACTGGGCCTACGCCGTGACCTTCGAGCCCGTCGAGGTGGAGTTGGAGCGTGGGGTGGTGCTGGAAGAGTGGCGCTTATCACAAGGGTTCGACTCGCGCCTGCAAGACAACTTGCTCCCACTGATGTTCGGCTCCTCGCGCTACGCCGACCGGAGTCCGATTGGCCTGACGGCGATCATCGAGACCGCGCCTGTCGAGCGCCTGCGGGAGTTTTACGAGCGGTGGTACCGGCCTGACCTGATGGCTGTCGTCGCCGTGGGCGACTTCGATATTGAGGAGATCGAGAGCAAGGTAAAGCAGCACTTTGCGCCGCCACCCGAGGGAGAAGCGAACCAGGAGCGCGCCGCTGCCGCGCCTGCCACCGCGAGGCCACGCTTCGCCATTCCGGGCCACGATACACCTCGCATCGAAGTGTTCACCGATCCCGAGTCGCCCGGCACCCAGTTCATCCTGATCCGAAAGCTTGCCCCCGACCCCGGACAAGACTTGGCGGCATTTCGGCGCATGGTCGTGGAAAGACTGGCCTTCATGATGCTGAATGCGCGGCTGTTCGAGCGCGGTCAGATCGCAGATCCCCCCTACCTGTGGGCGGCAGGAGGAGGTTCCTCATACGTGGAACCACTGGACATCGTGACCTTCTCCGCATGGGTGGAGGAGGACGGCGTCGAGCGCGGGTTGGCGGCGGTGTTGGAGGAGCTGCAGCGCATTCGACAGCATGGCTTCACCGACGCCGAACTGGCCCGAGAGAAGATCAACTTGTTGCGCTCGGTGGAGAGCTTGTACACGCAACGAGACCAACGATCGTCGGCCACTTTGGTCCAGGAGTACGTGCAGCACTTTCTCAGCGGAACACCGGTGCCCGGCATCAAGGCGGAGTGGGAGCTGTACCAGGATCTGCTCCCGCAGATCGCGCCGGGGGAGTTCGATGACTTGGCAGCATTCTGGCCGCAGCTCGGGGACACGGCGCTATTGATCGTGCGACCCGAAGAGACGGCCGCTCGCGCGGATGGGGAATTGGCCGCGGCGGTACAGGCGCAACTCGAGGCGGCCGACACCTTGGAGGTGGAGCCCTACGTGGACGCCCTCACCGCTGTCCCGCTGCTGGCAACCCTTCCAACCCCGGGAAGTATTACCGGGGAAGAACGCATCGAGTCGATCGACGCGCTCCAGTGGACTCTCTCCAACGGCATGACCGTGATCGCCAAGCAGACCGACTTTCGCAACGACGAAGTGGTGTTCCGCGCCTCCAGTCCCGGCGGGCACTCGTTGGTCGCCGACGAGGATCATGTGTCCGCTCTGTACGCGGACGCCTTGGTTGCCGGCAGTGGCGTCGGTCCGCACGACAATGTGACCCTGGACAAGCTGCTGGCCGGCAAAAGGGTCTCGGTATCCCCCTACATTGGGGAGCTGTTCGAAGGATTTCGGGGCAGCGCTTCCCCGCAGGACCTGGAGAGCCTCTTCCAACTGATTACCCTGTATGCCACCGCCCCGCGGTTAGATCCGGTCTACTTCTCGAGGTACGAGTCCAGCCTGCGCAGCGTTGCGGAGACGCGCGCCGCCCAGCCGGACGCGATTCTCAGCAACACCGTGAACACCGTGCTGAGCCAGCAGCACCTCCGTGCGCGCCCCCTGACTCTCGCATTGCTGGAGGAACTCAGCCTGGAGCGTGCGGAAGCGGTGTACGCGGACCGGTTCGCCGACTTGGGCGACGCCACCTTCGTCTTCGTGGGCGCGTTCGACTGGGACAACCTACGCTCCTTGACCGCCACTTATCTGGCCAGCCTGCCGACGACCGGACGCGCCGAGCAGTGGCGGGATGTCGGGATCGACCCGCCGCTGGAGCGGGAGGACCACGTCGTCCGCAGCGGCAGCGAACCACGCGGCGCCACGGTGTTGGTGTTCGCCGGCGAACGGGAGTGGACTCGCCAAGAAGCGCTGACCCTGACCGTAGCGGGCGAGATGCTCGGGATCCGCCTCCGCGAGCGCGTGCGGGAGGAGCTGGGCGGTACGTACAGCATCCGTGTGAGGGCCAACTCCCAGCTTCTGCCGGACCCTGAGTATCAGGTCTCTATCATCTTCGGCAGCGACCCTGCCCGCAGCGACGAACTCTTGGCAGAGGTGCTGGAGGAAGTGGATTGGCTGCGCGCGGGAGGTGAGCAGCGATACCTGGACACGGTGAAGGAGCGCCTGCGTACCTCCCGACCGGAACAGTTGCGGGATAACGGTTTTTGGCTCAACCAGATCCAGACCGCGGTGCAACGGGGTGAGTCGTTCACGGAGATCGGCCGCTTCGACGAATGGTTAGAAGCATTGACTCTGGATCAAGTCACGGCCGTAGCTCGGCGTTACCTCACCGACGACCGCTACGTACGGGTTGTACTGCTCCCGGAAGATGGGTAGCCCTCGAAGAAACTTTGTCGGGCTGCTCGGCCGGCGTGATGGCTTACCGTTCCGGAATGGGATCCGATAGGGGATTATACCGCTGTTTACCCAGGCACCTGGCCTCGGCCATCCGCCCCTTTGAGCCAAGAAACAACGCGGCGTTGGCAGGTGGGATGATCGGCCAGATGGCGCTCGTAGCGATCGATCGTCCACGCTGAATCGGCATCCTCTGGGCACGAACTATCGTCACCTAAGCGAACGTGGGTAAAGCCTTGCTTGCGTCGCTCAGGGATAAGCATCGATGCGAGGAACCGTATCTTCTCCGGTCCCGCGAGTGCCGCCTTTATCGCTTTTCGGCTTGCCCTTTTTGCCATCGCAGTTGCTTAGTGCTTCTCAGGTAATCCCATTCCTTTTATAGTACCGGGCTGCGCAGAGCGCCTTCCCGGGAACTATCACCGAATCCGGCCAGCGGGACTCTATCGAGCCTGCGGCAGGACCGCGAGAGCTTCGGTCAGGTTCTCGATGGTCACCGGTGCATCTGGTGGAGTCCAAGAGCGGACTTCACCGCATCCGCGCGAGCGATCGCACCTTTGAGCCATGTAGTAATACGTAATGCCCGATCCATGGTCATTGTTGAGATTGTCACGCATATGGTGCAGGATCCCGGGCTCGAACTCACCGCTTTGGCCAAATCTTCCGTTCATAGGATCCGCGTCGTACTGGATCCACCAGGTGCTCTCGGTTGCATTCGAAAGTTCCGTTGCAAGCTGTGACGCCCAATAGGCAAAGTTAGTGCCGCTGGTTCCTTGAGGCCTCTCGCGGTAGTAGTCAAAGGGGCCTTGCCGCGGAAACCATAGAGTTCCGTAGCCGCAACGATAGGACCGGGCGGCAGCATAGTAGAAGCAGATCTCTCGGACATAGAAATAAATATTGTCTGGGTCCCTTGCGTAGATCTCCCAGCGATGTTCTTCCAGATATTCGTACGTGTAGAGAACGGGGTTCGCGTCGTAGACAGTGACGCGGAAGCAATACGGTGGGCGAGGCGAGATCGTCAGGCACTGTCCACCCGTTCGGGAGGTCGAATCAGGCGTCCGGTCTGCTCCAGTAGAAGAACTGCCGCCGCCAGTAGAAGAACTGCCGCCGCCGGACCCACGGGGGGTCGAACCAGACCTGCGGGTTTCTTCTCGCGGCGCCAGTACGGCATTGGCCGAGACTGTCTGCGCGCTCTTGCCGGAACCCTGCGGGTCCGTATAAGAGGCCGTGACCCGCAGATAGTTGCCGGCATCGCCGGCCACCGGCGTATAGCTGCCGGCGATGGCCCCGCTGATGCGCTTCCAGCCCGTCGCGCCGTCCGGGGAACTCTCCCATTGCCAGGTGACGCCGGAAACACTGCCGTCGGGATCGGTCAGAGTGGCGCTGAGGGCGGCGCCAATCTGAGGCTGTGCCAACGAGAAGGTGATCGCTCCTTTTTCGTCCACGTTGGTAACAGCGATCATTAGATTGAGGCTGTCAAAGGAGCTGGGCGAATAGTACGCCACCACGATTACGGAGTAGCTGTTCTTGGCCTCGTAGTCCAAAGACGCTTTGGTACGCAACTGGCCGGACGAACTGACGATGGCGAAAGACGCCGCGTCGGTACCGCCCAGAACGTAGGTCAGGGTCTGCGTGGAGTCGCCGGGAGTGGCTGTGACAGGAGCGCCGATATTCGTGCCCACCGGCGTGTTCTCCGCCACGCCTCGGACACCGGTCTCGGTGGAGGGAAACTCCGGCGCAGAGTCCTCTTCCGGCGGCGGCGGCTCATCCTTGCGTGGCGTGCGCTCCTCTTCCGGCGGCGGCGGCTCATCCTTGCGTGGCGTGCCTTCGTCTTCGCGCGGTTCGCGCACGGCATTGGCCGATATCGCCTGCGCGCTCTTGCCGGAACCCTGCGGATCAGCGTAGGAGGCCGTAACCCGCAGGTAGTCGCCGGCATCGCCGGCGACCGGCGTGTAGCTGTCGGCAACGGCTCCATCGATGGTGCTCCAGCCCGTCGCGCCGTCCGGGGAACTCGCCCATTGCCAGGTGACGCCGGAAACGCCGCCGTCGGGATCGGTCAGGGTGGCGCTGAGAGCGGCGCCAACCTGAGGCTGTGCCGACGACAAGGTGACCACTCCCTCCTCGTCCACGTTGGTGACAATGACGGTCACGTCCAGAGAAGCAGAGTTCGTTCCGTCGAAGGCCTGGAGCGTCACCTCGTAGCGGTTGTCCGCACCGGCGTCCGCCGGGGCCTCGTAGTCGGGCGGCGTGACGAAACCGAGGACACCGGCGTCGATCAAGAAATCGCCGCTGTCGCCGCCAGACAGCGACCAGGTGAGCGTGGTTCCCGCCGCATCAGTCATGCGCGCCTTGACTACCGCCACCGTGCCGTTCTCGGCGTAACACCGGACGGTGCTGGTGCTCTCGCATTCCGCGCTGCCGGGCGGCGCCTGGTAATCGGTTAGCTCCACCGTCGGATTGGCCGGGGGCACGTTCTCGCTGCCCGGTTCCTGATCACCCGATCCGGCGTCGCCGAGGATCGTGCCGTGCTGCTCCGACGCCCGGGCCTCTCCAGGCAGCATGATGTAGACGGAGTTGGACCGTACGCTCTTCTCGCTGCCGCGCAGCGCCACGACCTGGTAGTGGTAGAGAGCCCCGAGTTCATTGGCTGCAGTGTCGGTGTAGGTCGTATTGGTAGAGCCGGTATCGGCCACGAGGATCTGCATGGCGTCCTGGCTCGCCGGCATGCGACGCAGGATCTCGTAGCCGGTCACGGATTCGGCGTCGCGGGCCGGAGCGTTCCAGGTCAACGTCACCACACCGTCCACCATCTCCGCGGTGAGGCTGTTGGGCGCGAGGTCCCTGCTGCTGATTGGAGCAAAAACCGAGGAGAGCAGGAGGACAATCAGCACTGCCACGAGGCAGAGCGCCGCGACGAGAAGAAGAAACGACATCACACGGTTGCGCCGGGGGTCATCCGTGAGAAGAATCGGGGGAGGCACCATCAGCCGACCGGCGCTCTCGCTGGCACCCACCACCCTTATGCGATGCGGTCTGGCTGTCCGCTCCATCCCGACCCTTGTTTCAGCACACTGCGAGCAATCATAACGCAATTATGTGCGGCAAAAGGCGCGGAACACCCTCTCTCAAGTCCCTCCCCCACGCTTTTCGATGTCTCAGCTGCACTCCGTCCGTGCCGCGCTCTTCGACACGGGAGAGTCCTGAGCCAGCAGCCCGTAATCCGAGAGGACCGGATCGGAAGAAGCGGTCTCCGGCGGGCTAGCATGGCCGCCATGCCGATCGACCCGATCAACCCGGAGGCCCTGAAGGCCTTCGCCACCCGCGCGGACGAGGGTCCCGTCTACATGCTCAATCTGATCGCCTTGCAGCCCGAGGGCGGGGCCGAAGGCTACGCCGAGTACGGCCGCCGCGTCGCGCCGCTCCTGGCGGAGGTCGACTGCGAGATCGTCTACTCCGGGCACGGGGCGGAACTCCTCAGCGGCCGTAAGGAAGACGCCTGGGACCTGGTCCTCTTGGTGCGCTACCCGTCGCGCCAAGCGCTCCTGTCTCTGATCACCTCGGAGACCTATCAAGCGGTCAGCCGCTACCGCGACGAGAGCGTGGTCCGCTCGGTCCTGCTGGCCACGGACCCGGCCGGGATCGTCGCGGGCGCCGGCGCCTCCGCAGCGAAAACGGATTCGTCATCTTAAATGAAACTGTTCGCGACCGGATGAGGCACTTCGGACGCTACCTGATACCTTGGGTCCCATGGTTTCACTGACAGGCGCGCCAGCTTATCTGCGCGGCTTGGTCCTGCTGGCGCTGCTCGCCAGCGCGCTGGTGCTCACCGGTTGCGCGCGCATCGAGATCGCCATCCACCTGAACGACGACGGCTCGGGCGAGATCTCCTTGCTGAGCGCCGTGGACACCAGGTTCCTTGCCCTCGCCGAGGACGGCGCTACCGAGATCGAGAACTCCTTCATCGACCTCGATGAGGCCGACCTGCCGCCCGGCGCCACCATTGAGGAGTATGACGAGGACGGCTTCAGGGGCGCACGCATCAGGCTCCCGTTCGCGGCGAGCGACGATGTCAACGACGCGATCAATGCCGCGCTGTCGGATGCCGGCGCCGATCTCTCCGGCGAACTGTCTGGGCTGGGGCCGACCAACCTCTTTGAGCGTTTCGACCTGCTCCGCGACGACGGCGGCTGGCGCTTCGCCGCCGTCGTGTCGCCGTTCCAGGAGACGCTGTCCAGCGGCGACGGCGATATCGTCGGCGACGATATCCTCGACAGCGGTTTGGTCGAGTTACTACTGGAGGACTTCGAGTTCACCATCCGGCT
Organism: Dehalococcoidia bacterium; assembly: GCA_965220315.1. Classification (GTDB taxonomy): domain Bacteria; phylum Chloroflexota; class Dehalococcoidia; order Bin125; family Bin125; genus JAPOXK01. Next base: position 252,903 of record CBDCPP010000001.1, on the reverse strand, counting down.
CGATCTGCCAGGCGACATCGTGGAGCACAACGCCGACGCGGTCGATGGCAGCGCGCTGATCTGGAACCTTGACCCCTTCTCGCAAGAGCCGCGCGAGCTGATGGCCCTGACCAGTGGTGGCGGGGGCACGAACGTCCTGGAAGTAACAACCGGGGTCGTGGTCGGGCTGCTGATCGGGGCTATAACCGCCACCATCTGGCTCAAGTCACGCAGAAGGAGCGCAACCGACGCCTGACGGCGTCCGCCCGCGCAATCGCCTTGCCGACTAGATCACACGCCTCGGCGGATAAGCGCCGTGGACGACTGATCCTTTCAGTCCCTTGAACTGTGGTGCCAGAGTTTTACGTAGCTGGTACTCGTATAGACCACGATCGCTGGAGTATCCGGTCCTGACTTCCGTAGAAAAAGTGTTTAACCCGAATGTCCATGGTTTGAGTTCTTGAGAACCCATCACCAGCTCTTTCATACTCGGGGATTAGCCACACTCTCAGCGAGGAGCGTGGCCTGGGCCGAGCGTCTCCGTACCGAATGACCGTGAGGAGCGCTTGAGCCGCTCGATATTCCCGCTCAGGGCAATGCAACGGCAAGAAATGGCCATAGCGCCGTGATTGCCTACCATCGCCAAAATAGCCAGCACGTTCAGAGGGGCAAGCGGACATGACGGTTGATCTGATGCGAATATGGCTACGGCCACGCCTGGGATTTCTTGCTCTCCTCGTCATCTCGGGTCTGCTCGCCGCGCTCGCCTGCGCGGACGATGACGGGAGCACGCCCGCCGCTTCCAACCCAACCGTCGATCAACTGCGCGAGAACGCCGAGGAGTTCGAGTACGCCATCGGGCAGCCGGGCGGGACGTTGACGCTGGCGACGATCGGCGAGCCGCTGACCTTGAATCTGGCCATCGCCAACGACGCCTCTTCGTCGGGCATTCTGGGCATCCTGTTCGAAGGGCTGACCGAGACCTCCTGGCTGACAGACCAGGTCGAGCCCGCGCTGGCGGAGTCCTGGGAACGTTCGGATGACGGTCTGACCTGGACCTTCCACCTGCGCAGAGACGTCACCTGGCACGACGGGCAGAGCTTCAGCGCCCACGACGTGGACTTCACCTTCAACCGGATCATCTACAACGACGACATCCCCGCCAGCAGCCGGTCGGCATTCACCTTCCGCTTCCCGGACGAGGAGAGCGGCGGCTGGCAGGAAGCGCCGATGAGCGTCACGGCGCTGGACGCGTACACGGTCCAGATCGTGCTGCCGGTGCCCTTCGCGCCCTTTCTCCGCTCCATGGGCACCGCCATCTACCCCAAGCACATCCTCGAGCCGCACGTGGATGACGGCACGTTTGTCTCGACATGGGACATCGACACGGATCCGGCCGCGGTCATCGGCACGGGTCCTTTCACCATTGAGCGCTGGGATCCCGGTGAACGTCTGGTCCTGCGGCACAACCCGAACTACTGGCTCAGGGACGACGCCGGCAACCGCCTGCCGTACTTGGACGGGGTGATTTACGAGATCGTGCCGAACCTAGAGGCTGAACTCGCCAAGTTCCAGGCAGGGGAGACGGACGTGCACGGCGTCCTGGGCGAGGAGTTCGCGCTCCTCGAGCCGCTGCAAGAGGAAGGAAACTTCACGATCCACCGGCGCGGTCCCGCCTTCGGGACGACGTTCCTGACATTCAACATGAACCCCGGCAGCAACCCCGAAACCGGCGAGCCGTATCTCGCGGCGGAGAAGCTGGCTTGGTTCCAGAACGCGCAGTTTCGCCGGGCCGTCTCGCACAGCGTCGACAAGGAGACGATCATCCGGGAGATCCAGGACGGACTCGGCTATCCGCAGTGGTCCTCCATCAGCCCGGCCGCGGGCGACTTCCACAACCCCAACGTCCGCCGCTACGCATACGACATCGACAAAGCCAACGCGATCCTCGACGGCATCGGCTGGACCGATAGCAACGGGGACGGGATACGCGAAGACGGCGCCGGCAACGCGATCGCGTTCTCGCTCACGACCAACAGCGACAACACCGTGCGCGAAAAGGTCACGCTGCGGCTGCAGGAGGGCCTCGATCAGATCGGCGTCAAGGCGAACTACGTGCCGGTCGAGTTCGGCCTTCTCGTCTCCCAGTTGACCGCCTCCTACGACTGGGAGGCGATGGTCATCGGCTTCACCGGCGGATCAGATCCGTACGGCGGCATCGGGCTCTGGCATAGCAGTGAACCCCTGCACCTGTGGCACCCGAATCAGCCTCAGCCCGCGACGGATTGGGAAGCCGAGATCGACGACCTGTACATCAGGGCCAGCCAGGAGTTGGACCACGACAAACGGGTGGCGCTCTACCATCGCGCCCAAGCGATCGCCGCCGAGAACGTGCCGGTCATCTACACAACGCTCTCCGAGCGGTTGAGCGCAGTCCGACATGTCTTCGGCAACACGACGCCCACCTTGTACGCGCTCTGGGATATCCGCTACCTGTACCGAACGGACCAATAACCGGCGTCCGCGAAAGCGAAGCTGTTCGTCAGCGGCCCGTCCGGATCGTGACCGAGCCGTCCGGCCTCCGGGCCCTAGAGGTTGTCGTCGAAGAAGGCGACGATGCGACGCCGGTACTCGTCCGGGGCGGCGGTGGCGCCCTCGCTGTGCTCCGCGCCGGGGATCAGCCAGAGCTCCTTAGGCTCGCCCGCCGCCGCGAAGATCGCCTCGCTGTCGGCCAGCGAGATCGTCTCGTCGTCGAGGCCATGCATCACCAGCAGCGGCGTGGGCGAGAGCTCTGCGACGATCCGCTCGGGCACGATCTCCCCAGTGCCGATGCCCGTCCTGCGCTCCGCCAGCCACACCGTGATGGGTGCGAAGGGGAAGGCCGGCAGGCCGACGAAATGGCTGAAACTCTGGGCGACGGCCGAGTCCACGCTGCGGAACGATGCCTCGGCCGCCACGGCCAGCACGTCGTCGCTGTCCGCTGCCGCCAGGATGGCGGTGGCCCCGCCCTGGGAGAGTCCCAGCAGGCCGATCTTGGAGCCGCTCAAGCCGGGCGTGGACTTGAGATAGCCGATCGCGGCCAGGGCGTCCTCCCGCTCGTAGTAGCCGAGGGACACGAACTCGCCGCCGCTCTCCCCCCGGTTGCGGAAATCGAACAGAAGAACGGTGAAGCCAGCGTCGTACAGCATGTCGGCATGCGGCAGGACCTCCCGCCGGTCGCAACGGTAGCCGTGCAGGAGCACCACCGCTTCGTCACGCTCGCCGGTGGCCAGCCAGCCCGCCAGCCTGGTGCCGTCTGCGCTGCGGAACTCAACCGGCTCGACCGCCGCCTCCAGCACGGGGTATTCGGCCAGCTCGGGCATGTCGTCGCAGACGCTGGGGTGAATGGCCCGCTCGGAGCCGATCCAGGCCACTCCCAGCAGCAGCACAACGGTGAGGAGCACGCTGGCGCCCAGATAGACGTTGGCCAGCGCTCGCGGCCAGCGCCGTTCGCTCGGCCGCAGCCACCAGTAGACGTACACGAAGGGCGCGGGCACGAAGGCCCAGGCGACGAGCAGGGTTGCGAACGAGCCTCCGCCCACCCCCATCAAGGCGGCGACGGCGGCGACGGCCGCCAGAAACAGCCCGATCCCGACTTTCAAGCCAATACGCGTCATTGTGGTGGGATAACAGCCTTCACGCGGTTCAGTAAATGCTCACCTCGTCGAGAAGGTGATGCAACGGCGCCACGCAGGGCCGCTTCCGTTAAGGAGAGACGCTTGTATAGCTCTCCAACCGCCTCTCGCGTCATTCCGGCGAAAGCTAGTGTCCAGAAGGCTGAAGGCCCTCAGCGAGAGTGCCACGCACTTTGCCCAGCCGTCAGTCCAGTTAGGCATCAGCGCAGCTAGCTATCAGGCCTGCTGTGGGAAACTTAGAGGAGGACACGTACCCTGGCTTGTGTGATCTCCTCTCGCGCCACAGGCAGGAAATGGCCGGCGGGACGGAGCGGACGAATGGCGCTGCTGATTTGGGTAGGAGACCGATATGCTTTCGAGCCCCGTCTTGGCTCCCCATCGCGTGGATATGCTCCGGCACCTATTGCTAGCGCTGGCCGCGGTAGCAGGGATAGCCGCTTCCGGTTACGTACTTAGCTCGCAGGCAGCGGCCGATTTCCTACGCGAAGGAGCGGTGCGCTTCACGGGGCTGGAGGGCGAAACGCTACGGATGGTGCTGGGGCTGGGCGCACTGGCTGCGACGGGCATCGCGGTAGGGGCGCTTTGGCATCGGGTGACTCTTCTGCGGCTGCTGCTGGCGGCTATCGCGCTAGGCGGCGGCATGTTCTTAGCGCACGCGGTTTTGATGCCGATGGCCGTCTTGTTAGTCATGGCCGCTTGCACGGATTTCTCGCAACACGTGACTCGGGAGCGCTTCGAATGGGCAAGGCGAAACCCAGCCGTGTTGGGCGGCGGCGCCTTGGCGGGAGCCGGCGCACTAGCGGCGGGAGTGTGGCTCTCGATCTGGCTACTGGGGCCGCTGTTTGACGAGGGGACGAGGCTTGACGAGATGCTCGGTTTCGAAGTGGCGAGTTCGGTGGAGCCGGTAGGGGTCGAGCCGGCGACGGTCGAACCCGACGCGGCGGAAGAAGGCGAGGCTATCACTGCCACGCCTGTCGCACCTGATGCGATGACGACGGCTGAGGAGAGCGCGCCGACGGGCGAGGCGACAGGGATGGATACGTCCAGCGCAGCCGGCGCCACGGCCGATGCTGAGAGGGCTGGCAGCCTGATCTCGAGTGGCGTGCTCATGGGGACGGATGCGTTCCACACAGGGAGCGGCGACGTGCTGCTGGTGAGCGATCCGGACGGCAACTTGATCCTACGCTTCCAGGAATACTCGGTGCGGAACGGACCGGACCTGTTCGTCTACCTGACACCCGATCCCGAGGGAAACGTGCACGCGGACGGCGCCGTCAACCTCGGTGCCATCCGGGCGACGAGCGGCTTCGTGAACTACGAAGTGCCAGCGGACGTCGATCCGGCCTCGTTTCGCGCCGCTGTGATTTACTGCCGGGCTTTCTCCGTGACCTTCGCGGTAGCGGAACTCACTTAGGAGTGCGACTCTGGTTTGGCGGGCTGCCGGATTCACTGAGGGTCGAGAGCCCTCGAGCGGCTCCGCAAATGCTCGCCCGGGAAATATTCGCCTACGCCGTCCGCCTCGCCGAGAGGGTGGCACAACGGCATCCCGCAGGTCCGCCCTCCCCGAGGGGAAACGCTTGCATAACTCCCTGAACGAAATAGCCTATCGCGGCATGCCGAATCATGAAGCCGTGAAGCACAGCGTTGGCGAGTACGTGAAGGGGCAGGCGCACACGAACAGCATCAAGGCGTTCTGGTCGATGTTCAAGCGCGGCTATCACGGCACCTACCACCAGATGAGCCCGAAGCACCTCGAGCGCTACGTGCAGGAGTTCGCCGGGCGGCACAACCTGCGGGAGTTGGACACGGAAGATCAGATGAAGGCGCTGGCGCGGGGAGCGGTTGCGATATCGGGAATTGGTTAGCTAGTGGATCGGTCTCACCCGCTTCGCCAACGCTGCTGTTAGTCGGAACTCTTATCCGCGGTCACCACTTCCTTCGGGTGACGGAGTAGGTTCTTTATGGGGCTTATATACCTGTGTATCCAGGTACTAACTAGAACGCTCGTGCTAACATGTTAGACATGAAAGTTACTCAGCAGCCTCAACCGCGTCCAATCCAAATCGCAGAATCTCGATCAAATTCTCTAACCCTTGACGATCTATATCGCTTGATAGCATCGAGAGTTGATCCGGCTTCGAGTTTCTGTCAATGCTCTGCAAAAGAGAATCACGGCCAGCTCGATCAAGGCCCTCGTGAATGCTAAGGGCAAGAACAGATAGAAGCCCGGTAACGGATCCTTTGGTGAAATCTAAAAGTTCTAGCTCTTCACTCACGCCTGCCTTCTTCCCTCTTCTTTAGATAATCCCACTCCTTCTTCGGTGGCCCCTGCATAATCGCGCGAGCGATATTCTCTGGCGTGTCGGGGATCGGCTCGGGCATAGGGTTGGCTGGTCGCCCGCGCTTCCGTAACTAATAAGCCGCTTGCCATACGCAGTCGCAATAGAAAGATCGCGTAAATCACTGCCTAGCGTCTCCGGATCGATCTGCGCATACACTGGTGTCATGACACCAATTGCAATCGTTGCCGCTATGCGGGAAGCAACCTCAAACCTGACATTTTTCCTGCTGCCTGCCGTGATTTTGAGCAGCACATCTTCGTATATTTTGTATGTTTCGTCACGGAGTCCGTCGAGCGCTGTCCGCACTACCATCCCCGACCGGCGCTGTCCAATTTCATCGCGCTGACTGAGCTGCACATCCAATGGCCCCAACTCAGACGCTGCTGACATGAATAGCTGACTGGCGCCGAGGGCTATTAGCGTTCCCGCACTCTTGCACCCCGCTGGCAGACATAGGTATGAAGTCCTTTGTGATGTTTTGGATAAGTCGCGCAATCCGATATGCCTGACTAGCGAGGCCTCCGTGTGTAGTCAGGAGCATGACCGCGTTAGGGTAGTAAGGCTGCTCATCAGATCGCTGGATCGACTTGAGTAGGCTGGCAAATCCAGCGCTATCAATGTCGCCGCTGTAAACGAAAACCATCGCGTCGAGCGACTCTGAGACAGCGTTGGCGGCCTGAGTAATTTCATCGGAGGCAGTCATTCCCGGACCTCGATCACCCCAGACCTAACCTTCTTCCAGCCGACGCTGCGGCCCGTCATTCTACAGGCCAACGGACGACTACGGGATCGTCCAGCGGGCTAGCGTCCCGACTCATCGTCCCAATGTGGAAGTTGGAAGCCGAGTCGCCGCTTGGAATCGGCTGGCTCATCCGGTGGCGCATCTGGTGGATTCGGGTCATCTGGCTCCACCACTTCCGGCGGCTCCGCACCGTCTAGCGGTTCCCAAATCATCGATAGCGGAGTTACGAACTCATTGGTGATCCATCCACCGGACCAGGGCTGCAATTGCAGCGCGCCGGCAGTGATCTGCCTCACCCTTTCAGCGCCCCGCTCAAACAGCCGATCTCCGAGCGGATCGAAGGCACCGCTCCAGCTGTTTAAGGTCGGGTTCGGGATTTTTTCGACGAACGCGAAAAGGGACACTCTGTCAGGTGTTTCCATCATCGTCTGGCACCAGAACCAGACCTTGCCTTCTTGGTCCATCGTTAAGCCGACCGCTTTCTGGCGGATCGAGACATCCTGATGGTCCCAGCTTCGGACCTCGCGATATTCAGGCTGCTCCATTTGTGTGCTCACAGGCTTCCCTTGACAAGTGCCTCTCGCCCGGACCGCGCGCGCCGAATAAGAAAGACTGGCATTATCTCAAAGAGATAAAGTACGCCGAAGTCCTGATCGCTGCCGGTGGACTCACGTATGTAATTGCCAAATGAATTCACTGTCGTTGGTGTGATCAAATGCCAGCGCCGATCCTCTTACCGCGATCGCTCCATACGTGCCCCCTTTTAAGCACTGGCAAAATGTCCTCCCGGCACAGCACAAAGCCCTCTTTCCTCTTGGTCATGAAAAGAGTCGTTGGTCACTGCACACGATCCAAAGCCGCGACCGTGCGGAGGAGAGCGACGAATTCTTCGGGTGTCGTGAGCGGGATACGCACTCCGTTCACCAGCACGATGGGGGTTGCGGTGACACCCAAGCGTCGCGCCTCCTCGATCCCCGCTGCGAGAGCATCCTGGTGAGTCCGCGCGTCAAGGCAGTCTGAGAACACGTCTCTGTCCAAGTTGACGGCCTGCGCGGCGTCGTCCAACTCCGCGCGCGACAGTCCCTGCGCCTGCCGCTCGAAGAGCGCATCGTGGTAGGGGAAGAAGGCATCTTGATCGGCCGCGCACTCGGCGGCAAGCGCCGCCTCCTCACTCTCAAGGCCCAGGTGAGAGAGATGGCGGAACGTGAAGCGGGCGATCCCCGTCCTTACAAACTCATCCACGAACGGCGGCTCAAACTGAGTCGCAAAAACCCGACAGCCGGGTCACTGGAAATCCCCCCAGTGCACTACATGGAGCGGTGCCTCTGCGGACCCGAGTGTATTGCGCTCCGTTGGGATGCCGGCCGGCGCGTCGCTCTCGCTCCCACCTCCGCATGCCGCCGCCAGCACGCAGGCCAGCAGCAGCGCGCTGAAAGCCAGCCGTCGTCGCCCCACCGTTTCCTCCTGTTCGTTTGCACCCTACCATCACCATCGCAGCCGCTGTCCGGATAGTCGGCTGGCGCACTGGCGGACGCTGCTAGCATCGGTCTTGAGCGTGCCGCCAACATGTAGAACGGTCGGAAGATGGACGCGCCGTCACTGCCTGAAGCCTACCGCTCGATCTTGACGATCCGGCGTTTCGAAGAACGGCTCCTCTCTCTACACCAAGAGGGCCTGATTCAGGGCTCGATGCACCTGTGCAACGGACAGGAGGCGATCCCGGTGGGCGCCTGCCGCGAGCTGCGCGCTGATGATGCGTTGACCGCAACATACCGCGGGCACGGCTGGGCGGTCGCGCGAGGCTTGCCCTTATCCGATCTGTTCGCAGAGCTCATGGGCCGCGCCTCCCCGCTTTGCGGCGGGCGGGGGGGCTCCGCCTATCTGTGCGGCGCGCAGTACGGCTTCCTCGGCGAGAACTCGATCGTCGGCGGCGGCGTGCCGATCGCCGTCGGCGCCGCCCTCGCGGCACAGCGCGACGGCGACGGCGCGGTCAGCCTCGTCTCGATCGGCGACGGCGCCCTCAACCAAGGCGCGGTCAGCGAAGCCCTCAACTTCGCCGCCGTCTTCGCGCTGCCGATCGTCGTAGTGGTGGAGAACAACATCTACTCGGAGATGACTCCGATCAAGGAGATGGTCGCGATCGACCCTCTGGCGCAGCGGGCGGTCGGGTTCGGGATTCCGAGCGTCACCGTGGACGGCAACGACGCGGCCGTTGTCCAAGCCGCCGTGGCCGAGGCCGTAGCACGAGCCCGGAGCGGCGGCGGGCCGACTTTGGTGGAAGCGATGACCGAGCGCCTCGTCGGGCACTACACAGGCGACGCTCAGCAGTACCGGCCCGCGGGGGAAGTTGAAGAGGCGAAGAGCCGCGAGCCGCTGACCCGGCTGCGAGCGGCGTCGGAGCAGGGATTCGGCGCGGAGTTCGCAGCCATTGATGAAGAGGTAGACGCGACGATCGAGCGCGCCGTCCAAGAGGCGATGCGCTACCCCCGCCCCAACCCCGCCGGGGCCGCCCTGGGCGTCTATGTCGACTAGCGCCACCGAGGAGATCGCCTACATCCGCGCCGTCAACGAGGGGCTGCGTTGGGCGCTACGCGAGTATCCCCAAGCCCTCATCCTTGGGGAGGACGTGGCCCTCCCCAACGGCCCTTTCGGAGCGACGCGTGGCCTACACGGCGAGTTCGGCGACCGCGTCATCGATACGCCGATCACGGAATCCGCCTTCGTCGGAGCCGCCATCGGAGCCGCCATGCGCGGCTACCGGCCGATCGTCGAGATCATGTTCATGGACTTCACGCAGGTGGCGATGGACCAACTCGTGAATCAGCTTCCCAACATCCACTACGTTTCCAACGGCGGCTTCCGTGTACCGCTCACGATCCGCACGCAGCAAGGCCGCACGCCGGGATCCTGCGCGCAGCATTCACAGAGTCTCGAAGCGATCTTCGCACACGTTCCCGGGATCCGAGTCGGCTTGCCCTCCAACCCACAAGACGCCTACGACATGCTGCGCAGCGCCATCGCGTCCGACGACCCCGCAATGATCATCGAGAGCCGCGCCCTCTACGCCAGCAAGGGACCCGTCGAACTGGACCGGCCGGTCGCTCCCATCGGCGGGGCGCAGCTCAGGCGGCCCGGCGAAGACGTGACCATCGTGAGCTGGTCGCGGATGGTCGGCGAAGCGGAAGCGGCGGCGCAACGCCTGGAAGCCGAGGGCATAAGCGCCGCCGTGATCGACTTGCGCTGGGTTTCGCCCGTCGACCACGACACCATCGCCGAGTCGCTCGAACAGACCGGACGGCTGGTGATCGCACACGAAGCGAACCGCACCGCCGGCTTTGGTGCCGAGCTGGCCGCTTGGGCAACGGAAGTGCACTTCTGGGACTTGGACGGCCCGATAGCCCGCGTCGGCGCACCGGACATCCGTATGCCTGCGGCCGCCACCCTGCAGGAGGCACTAATTCCGACTGCGGAATCCATCGCCGAGACGGTTCGAGCTACCCTGAACGCCGCACCCACCTAGCCCTGGACGACCGGAGGGTGCCCCGTGGACCTGCAACGCCTCGAAGGCAAAACCGCGTTGATCACCGGCGGCGGTAGCGGCTTTGGCCGCGCTACCGCCCGGCGCTTCGCCGCGGAGGGCGCCAAGCATGTGTTCTTGGCCGACCTCAAACAAGACCGGCTTGACAAGGTCGTCGCCGAACTGGCCTCAATGGGCGTCCAAGCCACAGGCCTGCGCGCCGATGTCGGCCTCAGCGCCGACTGTCAGCGGATCGTCGATACCGCGGTCGAGTCAGCCGGCCGCCTCGACATCCTGATCAGCAACGCCGCCGCGTGGACCGAGGAAGCCTTCCTCGATATGAAGGTGGACTCATGGAGCCGCGTCATCGCGGTCAACCTCACTGCATCCTTCCTCCTCGGCCAGGCGGCCGGACGTGTGATGAAAGAGCAAGCCGGCGGCGTGATCGCGTACACCGCTTCGATCTCCTCCCTCGGCGCCTCCAATCTATTCGCGCACTACGGCGTCACCAAGGCGGGGATCGTCAACCTCGTCCAGAACATGGCGATCGAGCTGGCGCCGCACAACATCCGCGTCAACTGCGTGAGCCCGGGTCCGGCCAATACCCAACAATCGCGTGACATCGTGGGCGACGACCTGATGCAGGAGTTCCAGCACAGCTTCCCGCTCGTCCCTCTCAATCAACGGCTCATCGAGCCGGAGGAGATCGCGGCGGCTTTCGCGTTCTTGGCGTCGGATGACGCTTCCATGATCACAGGTCAGAACTTGGTGGTAGACGGTGGACTCACCGCACATGCCTATTCAATCCCGGAGGGAAGCGCATGAAGATCCTACCGGACGTCTACATCGTTGGAGGCGGCGACTACGCCTTCAATCTCTCGCACCGCCTCGACTGCCACGTCTATGTAATCGACGGCGGCGACGAGATGGCGCTGATCGACACCGGATTCGACGGGCCGGAGGAAGTCCTTCAGAACATCAAGGACGACGGCATCGACCCGGGTCGCATCTCCACGATCTTCTCCACGCACTACCACGCCGACCACACAGGCGCCCTCGCTCGCGTCAAGCGAATGCTCGGCAACATCCCGGTCATCACGGGCGCGGAGGCGGCGCCGACGATCCGCGCTGGCGACGCCGATCAGATCGGACTGACCTGGGCTCAATCCTTCAACTTCTACCCACCAGAGTTCCGCTGGGAGGGCTGCGACGTCGAGGACGAGATGACGGACGGTAAGCGCTTCCAAATCGGCAACATCGAACTCGAAGCGATCGCCACGCCGGGCCACTGCATGGGCCACTACTGCATCCTCTCGCACAACAGCGAGCGCGCCTGCCTCTTCAGCAGCGACCACATCTTTTGGGGTGGCCGCATCATCTTGCAGAACGTCCAGGATTCAAGCGTGCAAGAGTACGCCGACTCCATGAACAAATTGCTCGACTACGAGTTCGAAGCGCTTCTCCCAGGCCACCTGACGCCGTCGCTGCGGAACGGGAAGCGACACGTCATCAGCGCCGCCGATCAGTTCAACCGCATCGGCTTGCCGAAAGGCCTACTCGACTAGCGAGCCGGACAGCTCGCCTCGGCCGGGGCGCTGAGCGGCGCCGGATCTTCCGCGAAGAAGCGACGGACTGCCTCAGTGTCCGCGAAGCGGGGCGTGTCGGCACGGGCGGCTTGCCCCGCGGGACTCTGGAACGCGGCGAGGGCGGCCTCAACAGAGTCGAACCAAAGCTGGCCGATGCCATCGTATTCGGACTCGTACCCCGGAGCCTGAAGCGTCGGCCCGAACTGATAGCGACGCAGCCCAGGGAGCCGCCCGACGAGCGCGGCGTGCTCCTGCGTCCAAAGTCGGAGAAACGTATCACGATCGAGATCGACGCGACGCTTGACCAACACGATATAGCGAACCATGACAAGCGTTGCTAAACCGCCAGGTAGCCACCGTCGACCACGAAGGCGGCACCCGTCACGTAAGAGGCTTCGGGCGAGGCCAGGAAGGCGACGGTAGCGGCGATCTCGTCGGCCGTCCCCATCCGTCCGATCGGCTGCGCCTCGTTCGCAATCCGCTCCGCCTCCCTAGGGTCATCGGCGCCGGTGATGTAGTCCCAGCTCAGTTGTGTGGCGATGATACCGGGGCAAACGCAGTTGGCGCGGATCCCATGCTTGGCGTACTCGGTCGCCAGTGTGCGCGTCATATTAATCATGCCCGCCTTCGCTGCGTTGTACCCAACATTGCCCGGCCAGGACACTTCGCCCGCTATTGAGGAGATGTTGATGACGATGCCAGAGCCGCGCGCGAGGAAGTGCGGCAGCGCGGCGCGCGCCATCACGAACGGCGTCGTAAGGTGGATCGCGAGCATCCGCTCCCAGAGTTCGTCGTCGTAATCGGCGAAGGCGACCGGCTGCGTGACGTCGATCCCGGCATTCCCCACGATCACTTCGAGATCACCGAGCCGCTCGATCGTATCGGTCACTAACTGGATCGCCTGCGCGCGATCGGTGAGGTCTGCCTGGAACGTCTCTACCCGAACGCCACGGGCGCGAAGTTCGCCTGCCACGCCTTCCGCCTCATCCATATGCGAATACCCGCACACAGCGATATCGCGCCCCTGCTCGGCGAGCTTGCGCGCCGACGCCGCACCAATGCCCCGCGAGGATCCCGTAACGAGCGCAGGACCTAACTTCTCCGCGCCCATTGTGCTTCCTCTCACAAATTCGCTCACGGATTGTTGTGCGCTCGACATGTCCGAGACGCGGGTCTTCCCCTACTTCCGACCATAATATCAATGTGCCCGCCCCGATCCGAACCACAACCAAAAAATCAGCGATACTCCTATACTCCGCAGACCATCACAGTCGCGTTGTAGCCGCGAGAAGCGCGGCGCGACAATGACATATGGAGCGGGCGCTGCCGCCGAGCGAGTCGCAGTGCTATTGAAAAGGAGTGCAAGATGTCCCTTGAAGACCGCCGAAGGACGCTGCGCGGGCGCAGTGTAAGCAGGCGTGCGCTGCTTACTGCGGCGGGGTCGGCGGGCGTCGGCGCCGCAGGCCTCGCCCTCGTTGGTTGTGGCGACGACGATGACGCCGCGGCAGACGCCGTAGCGGAGACGATCGAACCCGCCGCAGCCACGCCGGAGCCGGAGGTGGTTGCAGAGGCACCCTCCGGGCCGATATCGGGCGGGATTCTGCGCGAAGGCTACAGCCGCGGCAGCGAGCGGATGGACCCCATCGCGGCGTTGTGGTGGGATGCATCGTCGTTCCCCGCAGTACACGAGACGCTCTTCGCCCTTGACGAAAACGCTGAAAATCTACCGTTGCTCGCCTCTGGCTGGGAGATCAGCGAAGACGGACTGAGCTGGACCTTCCGCCTGCGCGAGGGACTCACTTTCCACAGCGGCAAGCCGATCGACGCGGAAAGCGTGGTCGCTTCGCTGAACTGGACCAACAACCCCGAGGGGGGCGGCTTCGTCTTCCTATTCTGGGGACCGGTCGAGAGCATCAGCGCGACCCCGGACAACACCGTCCGGATCGACTTCTCCCACCCCTTCATCGGATTCCCCACGGTCGCCAACAACGGCTACGCCACGGTGTTCGACACGGAGTTGTGGGAAAGCCTGCGCGGCGATTACGGCACGACCGGCGAAGACGGAGGCAGCGGGCCCTTCACCTTGAGCGAGTACGTCCCAGGTAGCCATCTGGAAGTGGCGCGCTGGGCCGACTACCAGGGTTCCAGCCTGCCCTTCCATCAAAATCAGGGGGCGCCATACATCGATGGCATTCGCTGGATCGACGTGCCGGAGGCCGCGACGCGGGCAGCCGAACTCGAAGAAGGCAATATCGACGCCCTGCACGCGCCCGCGTTCTCCGACGTCCAGCGGCTGAAAGACAATCCCGACTTGGTTGTGATCGAGAACGTGACCTGGGGCCATTACTTCATGGGCCTCAACCACGAACGCACCAACCTGGGCTTCCACGACCCCCGCGTGCGGCTCGCGATCTCCAAGGCGATCAATCGCCAAGCGATCGTCGACAGCGTCTTCTTTGGCTCGGGCGAGCCAGCCTACGGCTTCGTGCCCACTGCCGACAAGTACTACGACGCCGGCGTCGTCGATCTCAGCCAGTACGACCCCGCCGCCGCCGCCAGCTTGCTCGACGCGGCGGGCTGGTCAATCGGTGGCGACGGCACCCGCGAATCCGGCGGGGAGAGAATGTCGTTCACCCTCCCTTCCGAGCCCGCAGATGAGGAAACCCAGGTCGCGCAGGCGGTCCAGGAATTCCTGCGTGACGCAGGCGTCGAGATGAGCTTCACCCCGACTGAAACCGTCTTCGGGGACATCATCGAAGGAGATATCGACGGATACTTTTTCAACAACCTCTGGCACGACATGATCGACGGCACCCTCTTCTGGGCCAAAGGGGAGTTCATCGGCGGCTGCTGCAACGGCTCTCGTGCCAATATCCCGGAGGTCAACGAGGGGTACGACAAGTGGATCATGGCGGGGAGCGAGGAGGAGCGCGAGGCGGCCTCGCGCCAAATCCAGCTCGCCGCGGCGGAGCAAGTACCGTTCCTGCCAATCGTGACCCCCGCCAACGTCTGGGTACACCACGAGCGCGTGCATGGCTGGGATCCGCTGCAGCCCAACCTCTACCCCTTCTATCAAGACGTTTGGATCGAGGCGTAGAGCGGCAGCGAACCAACCCGGATCGCGGGCAGACCGGAGGCGGCGGAGCCGCCGCCTCCGGTCGTTGGGGCGCAGGGAGTAGGGTTCCGTGCTGCGCTATCTGCTCTGGCGGTCCATCTACACCGTCGCCGTCATCTTCGCGGCGTCCATCATCATCTTTTTCACGCTGCGGATCTCGCCGGGGACGCCCGAGTTCATCATCCACCAGCCCATGGCGGCTGAGGAGGAGCGCGAGCGCTTCCGGGAGGAGCAGGGTCTCAACGACCCCATCATCGTCCAGTACGGGAACTTCTTGGCGGACGTATTCCGAGGTGACCTCGGGACCTCGATCGACAGCAACATCCCGGTCATCGACCTGATCGCCGAGTTCGGTAAGAACAGCGCCATCCTCGTCGCGGCCGGGGTAGTGGTCACCTTCAGTATCGCCATCCCCCTCGGCGTCATCGCCGCGGTCAAGCGCAACAGCTGGATCGACCAGACGATCATGGGATTCGCCGCGCTCGGCATGGGCATCCCTAATTTCATTCTGGCGCTGTTCTTGATCCTAATCGTCGGTATCGAACTGGACTGGCTTCCTATCTCCGGGAAGGGCGGGCTCAGACACCTCATCTTGCCGGCCATCGTTCTCGCGGCGGAGGGAGTAGCCGTGATGCTGCGCTTGATGCGCGCCTCAATGCTGGATCAACTCCAGCAGGACTACATCCGCACTCTCCGCGCCAAGGGCCTGAGCCGCTGGCGCACCATCTGGCAGCACGCGTTGCGTAACGCGCTGCTGCCGATCATCTCGCTCTCGGCGCTGCAGGTCGCGGCACTGATCGGGTACACCTTCGTCGTGGAAACGATCTTCCGCTGGCCCGGCATCAGCCGGCTGTTGATCGAAAGCATCCTCCAGCGGGACTACCCAGTCGCCTTGATCGTCACCTTGCTCTTCACGATCGCGGTGATTCTCGCCAACTTCCTCGCCAACATCGCCTACAGCCTCGTGGACCCTCGCATCCGCCAGGAAACGACGCTGCGCGTATGAGCGCCCTCCAAGACGCCGCCCTCTGGCACGAGCCGCCAACGCCCGAGCAAACCCGCCGGCATCAGCTACACACTGGCCTGCGCCTGCTGGCGCGTAACCGGCTCGCGCTGGTCGGCGGCGGTATCAGCCTTGTTTTCGTGCTCATCGGCATCGCCGGTATCGTCATCCTCGGCTTCGATCGGTTTCACGAACTCTACCTCGACCAGACCTTGGAATCGGGCGCCATCCTCCGGGCGCCCTTCACAAATGAGAACGTTCTAGGCACGGATGCCCTAGGCCGCGATCTCCTCGCGCGCACCGTGGCCGGCATCGGCGTATCGATCATGCTGGCGTTAGCGATTACAGCCCTGACCCTCATCGTCGGAATGGTGATGGGCACCGTCGCGGCCTTCTACGGTGGCTGGATCGACATAGTGATCAGTGGCGTCATCGACGTGACTTGGGGCTTCCCCATTATCTTGCTCGCGGTGGCTATGTCCGGCGTCTTCGACCGAGGGATCGAAGTCGTGATCCTCTCCGTACCGCTGATCCTCTGGGCTGGCTTCGCGCGGATCGTACGCGGAGAAGGGCTCAGCCTGCGGGAACGGGACTTCGTCAAGGCCGCCCGCGCGATGGGCGTGCCGGACTGGAAGATCATCCTGCGGCACTTCGTGCCGAACCTCGTCGCCGCCACGATCGTCATGGGCACCTATTACATCCCGGTGGTGATCGTGTTCGAAGGCGCGCTCTCTTTCCTCGGGCTCGGAACGCAACCGCCAACGCCAAGCCTCGGTCTCATGGCGGCTGAAGGCCGACAGCATCTCCTCAATGGCGATCATTGGGTCGTTACGATACCCGGCGTTTCGCTCGTGCTGATGGTGATCGGCTTCAACACCCTGGGGGACGGCCTGCGCGACATCCTCGATCCCAGACTGCGAGGCGTGCGATGACCGCCGACGCGACACTCCTCCGCATCGTTGATCTCACCGTCGACCTCGCCACCGAAGACGGGGGGGTTCGCCCCGTGGACGGCGTCTCCCTCTCGGTCGCGGCCGGAGAGATCCTAGGTCTCGTGGGGGAAAGCGGGTGCGGCAAGACGATGACCGCCCTCGCGATCATGCGTCTCCTGCCCGAGCCGGGTTCCCGTGCCACAGGCACCGTTCAGCTCGCGGACCGCAACCTCCTCGCCCTTCCGGAGGCCGACATGCGACGCGTGCGCGGCCCCTCGATCTCGATGATCTTCCAGGAACCAATGACCAGCCTTGACCCGGTTTTTACGATTGGCCACCAATTGACGGAAACCGTGCGCGCCCACCACAAGATCGGCCGCCACGAGGCCCGCGAACGCGCCATCGACATCCTGGACCACGTTGGCATTCCCGACCCCGCGCAACGTCTGAACGATTACCCTCACCAGCTTTCCGGCGGCATGCGGCAGCGCGTCATGATCGCGATCGCACTCATCCTTGAGCCGCGGCTTCTCATCGCGGACGAACCCACTACAGCCCTGGATGTCACTATCCAGGCCCAGATCCTCGATCTCATCGACGACCTCCGCCAGCGCTCGAAAATGAGCGTGCTACTCATCAGTCACGACCTCGCCGTGGTCGGGCAGGTAGCCGAACGCGTCGCCGTCATGTACGCGGGTGAAGTCGTTGAGATCATGCCCACGACTACCCTCTTCGTCGCACCTCGCCACCCCTATACCCAGGGCCTGCTCCGCTGCATCCCGGGTCTCGCGCACGATACCGGCGAAACCGAAGCCCGCCTCCATGTAATCGAAGGGCGCGTCCCAGAGCTGCGGAACTTACCGCCGGCGTGCCGCTTCGCCCCCCGCTGCCCATACGCTAGGGACCGCTGCTGGAACGAGCGCCCCCAACTGGAGAAACTCGCGGATGAACAATACCTCCGCTGCTGGAACCCGCAGCCCTTCCGCTCCTGAAGCGCCGCCGCTGATCGAGGTCCACCACCTCAGCAAGCGCTTCCCGGTGCAGCGCGACATTCTGGGCCGCACTACCAGCTGGCTCAGCGCCGTCGACGAAGTAAGCTTCGCGATCCGGCGGGGCGAAACGTTCAGCATCGTCGGTGAAACCGGCTGCGGGAAGAGTACGCTCGCGCAGCTGATCGTTCGCCTGCAGCCTGCGGATGCGGGCAGCGTCCTCTTTGACGGCGAGGCCGTCCTAAGCGCTGGTCGCCACCATCTTGGGCAGCTGCGGCAGCGGATGCAGATCGTCTTCCAGGACCCATTCTCCTCATTAAACCCACGGATGAAGGTCGGCCCGATCGTCTCGGAAGGTATGCAGCGCCTTCGACTCGGCCGTGCCGACCGACGCCGCCGTACACAGGAAGTCTTGGAGATGGTCGGGCTCGCTCAATCCTATGCCGCTCGCTATCCTCACGAACTCAGCGGCGGCCAACGCCAGCGCGTCGCGATCGCGCGCGCGCTGGCCGCCAATCCCGAGTTCCTCATCCTGGACGAGCCGGTCAGCGCGCTCGACGTTTCGATCCAAAGTCAGGTCTTGAATCTCCTCCATGATCTTCAGCAGGAACTCAACCTCACTTACCTCTTCATCAGCCATGATCTGGCGGTCGTACGGCACATCTCGGATCGGGTTGGAGTAATGTACCTCGGCAAGCTGGTCGAGACGGCGAGCCGGGACGAACTCTTTGGAAATCCGCTCCACCCCTACACGCAAGCTTTGCTATCCGCGATTCCGCGTCCCCAAACCCGCGGACAGCATCGGGATCGCATCAGCCTTGAAGGGGAAGCCTTGAGTCCGATCGATCCGCCACGGCAGTGCCGCTTCGCTAGTCGCTGCTTCCGCGTGATCGATCGCTGCTGGACGGAGGTGCCACCGACGGAGTTACAGAAGCCCGAGCACGACACAGCCTGCTTTAACATCGCCCCATCCACCGACCCAACGGCGGGTTCGTAATACGCGAACAGATCGATCCAGTGAGACCGTACGCAAAAGATCGGAGAGCACAATGCACAGGCTCATGCTGATCCAGCTCAGCCACGAAGACCCGAATCACTTCCGCGTCATCGCCGATAGCGCAGATGACTCCGTGTCGGAAGAGAAACCAGCCGCTATCCCAGCCGCCGCCGGCGGCGTCGCCTGGGAAGAGTTCGATGATTCCACGGGCTTCAGCAGTCCCTACGCCACTGTGCCCTGCGAAGGCACAGTCAGTGACCTCGGCTATTGGCACGTCAACAAAACCGGCAACATCATGGACTACGATTTCGTAGAGGCAGGCCTGTCAGAACGCAAGGTGATCACAAGCGGTGAGCTACATGTCGAATACAACGGGCGGCGCTACATAGCCAAGGCGGGCGACAGCATGCTGTTCCTCACCGACCCCAAGGAACAGGACAAACCATTCCCCGTCCGCTTCCTCGGAGACCACGAGTGCACCGTCGTCTACACGGAGTACGCCCTGCCCTAGCGGCAGGCGCACCTAGAACGGGAACGGGACAGCAGAATGACTGCGGACTGGATCGTCGTTGGCGGGGGCCACAACGGCCTCACCTGTGGCGCCTATCTGAGCAAAGCGGGCGAGGACGTTCTCGTACTGGAACGCCGCGATGTCTTGGGCGGCTGTGGAACAAGCGAGCCGATCATCCCTGAGTTCCCCGGCTTCACCTTCAATCCTGGCGCCTTCGACTTACTGGGAATTCGGGAGCAGCCATTCTTTCAGGACCTCGAGCTCGAGAAGAACGGCCTCGAGCTGCTGACAGTTGAGCCCATGTTCCTCATGCCGTTCCCCGACGGCCACCGCATCTTCTTCTGGCGCGACCTGCACCGGACGGCCGAAGAGATCGCCGCCATCTCACCCCGCGACGCCGAGCGCTACGTAACCTGGGTAGAGTTCTGGGCGCAAGCCTTCGAGATGCTTGATCCTATTAATACCGGGGCGCCGCCCTCGTTCGCCGCAATGGCCTCGCTCATGGAGGACTCGCCAGAGGTCGAGGAACTGCTGCGCGTCATGATGATGCCCGCTCGGCAGTACATCTACGAAACGTTCGAGTCCACGCAGATGCAGGGGCTCGGCGCCTTCATGGCGCTCCAAACCAAAAGCTCGCTGGACCAACCGGGCTCGGCGCTCGCGATGACCGAACTCGTCATGAGCCACTACGGAGGCGTCTACCGGCCACGGGGAGGCGTCGGGCAGATCTCCGCAGCTGTCGCGCGCGCCTTGGAGTCTTACGGAGGGCGGATTCAGCCTGAAGCCGCCGTCGCTGAAATTCTCGTACAGGGCGGTCGCGCCCGCGGCGTACGGCTCGAGACCGGCGAGCGAATCGAGGCGCGGAAGGGTGTCGTCACGGCGATCGCACCGCAAACGGTGTTCTTAGAAATGATCGTGCAGGAGCATTTGGACCATGATTTCTTGCACCGCGTCCGCCATCTACAGAACGACAACACAGCCGTCATCAAAGCCTACTACGCGCTCTCCGCGCCGCCGCAGTTCTCGTCCGTAGGCGACGACGGCAGCCGACCCGAGTTCCGCATTCCCGCCGCGATGATCACGCCCAGCGTCGACTATGCGGACGCCATGTGGGCGGAGATCCGGCGCCGCGAGATCCCAACGCACCCTTGGATCTGGTGCACATTCTCGACGGGGCTCGACCCGAGTATGGCGCCGCCGGGACAGCACGCACTGGGCCTGCACTGCTGGGTGCCTTATGAGCTCGCCGATCAGCGCGACTGGGATGACGCCAAGGAGGAAGCCGCGATGCGCATGTTCGACACCTACTGCGCATACGCGCCCAACCTCAAGGACAAGCTGCTCGGCTGGGCGGCGCGCACTCCAAAGGACTGGGAGCAGATCGTCGGGATTCCGAAGGGTAATAACTTCCACATCGATATGGTGCCGCACCAAGTCTTCGGCTTCCGGCCGCTGCCAGAACTCTCGAACTACCGTACCCCGATCGGCGGACTCTATCTGACGGGCGCCGGTACCCATCCAGGCCCGGCGATTACAGGCCTCCCAGGGCACAACACGGCACAAGAGATCCTGCGAGACCTGGGGAAGGTGAAGGACGACTAGTTACGTGCCTACCGCTCAGCGCACCTTCGAAGTGCAGGCCCCCTCCGCCACAGTCTGGGCCTTCCTCAGTGACTTAGAGCGCCTTGGCCCCTGCTTGCCGGGTTGCACGGGGGTCGATCTTCTCTCACCGACCGAGGCGGATTGGCGGATGGAGACGAAGATCGGCTTCATCCACAAGCGCTTCGTGGTGCGCACCCGGACGACCGCACTAGAAGAACCGGCGCATGCGGCTTGGACCGGTGAATCGGATGACCTGATCGCGAGTGGGACGATCGATGTGCGCGCGCGTGCGCCGGATCGCACGGAAGTTACCTATCAAGGCACGATCAGGGCGCAGGGTCCGGCCCGTCAGCTGCTCAACCGCTATTTCAAGTCTCGCATGAACCGCGATATCGATGCCTTCGTCGCCAATGTGCGCGCTGCCCTGCAGCCAGCAGGCGCGCCTGCTCCGAATCTCTGACGTGGCGCCACCAGCGACAACGCTTCGCCTCTGGTGGTGGGGCGAAGACGAAGCTCCGGGCCTCGGCCGCTGGTTGCACAAAACGATCGAAGCTTTCCAAATCGCAACCCCCGGCGTCCGCGTGAACGCGGAGCTCGAAGAGGGCTGGGAGGTCGTGGATCGCTTCAGCAAAGCGGCCGCGGCGCGGCAGCCGCCCGACCTCCAGTACTTCTGGAACGGCAGCTACCACATCGAAAACGCCTGGCGCGGCTACATCGCTCCGCTAGAGCCGCTCATCCCCGCCAACGAGCTTGAGCGGATGGGGAGCACGCCACTGAGTACCTACCGGGGCCAGACGTTTCGGGTGGGCTGGTACCTGATTCCCGTTGTATGGCTGGCCAACCGGCGCATCCTCATCCAGTCGGGGGTCGACGCGGACGCAATCCCCCCGCGAACTTGGGACGATCTACTAGCGCAGTGCGAGCAGGTCAAAGCCGCAGGCCACATCCCCATCGAAACCGGTGATCTCGAGGGGGATTTCAGCGTTTGGTGGCTTACCCACTTTCTTGTACAACACTTCGACAGGCCGCAAGACGCTGTGCAACTGTTCCTCGGAGGGCTCGACTGGCGCGATCAGCCCCACTACGCCCACTGGGACATGCTCAAGACGGCCTGGGACGCCGGCTATATCAACGCCGACGCACCGACGATCAACCTCTGGGAGGCAGTGAGTCGATTCAGCAAAGGACAGGGGGCCTTCACATTGGCCTCAGGCCCGATGTTCCCCGCTTGCGAGCGTGCTCTCGGCGACGATGTGATCGTTGCCGTGGCGCCGGTCGCGGGCCGTGGCGCGCTCGCGGGCCTGCCCATCATCGACACGCAGGGGCTCGGTATCGCCAGCAGCAGCGATCATCAGGAGGAAGCCGCGCGGTTTCTCCGCTTCCTGCATGGCACGGAGCAGCTGGATCGTCTCTGGGAGGAACTCCGTCTTCTGCCCGCGAACGCGGATTGGAGTGGAGGTGAACGGATCGCACACCCGGAGTACCGCAAGCTGTGGGACGGGTTCGTCCGTGGCCCGGCGACGCTGTACCTGCCCGACCTGATGCCGGTCTACTTCCACTTCGAAGGGATGGCGCCGCTGGGGAAACGGATCATGGCGGGCGAACTGGACGGTGCCGCCGCCGCCGCCCACGCCGCCGAGGTGACGCACCAGTGGCGTACACGGACCACCGACGAAGTGGAGCACTACCGGGTGTGGATCGAAGGGCTGCCAGCCTAGACTCTTGATCGAGGACATGAGGGACGCTGTCGTGAGCGACCACAGCACCAACATTCGCCAAATGCTTGAGGCTTTCTGGGCGAGCGACTGGGAGAAGGCCATGGTCTTCTTCGCGGATGAGGCGGTCTACGAGGACCCCCTGCTCACCGAGCCCGCCCGCGGTAAAGAGGCGATCCTTGCGGTGTTCAAATACTGTCATCAATGGGGACGGCTGGAAGGAGCGATCCGTAGCTGCTTCAGTGGCGACCACTTCGCGGTCGCCGAGCTTCGGATCCGAGGCACAATGATCGCGCCAGCCGAAGGGATGCCGCCTGAGGTCGTAGGGAAGCGGTTCGATTTCGTGGAGGCGGACGTGTTCGAGCTAAACTCCGCCGGCAAGATCGTGCGGGAGACGATCTACCCAGATGTTTACACCTTCCTGCGCCAGATCGGCCTGGAGTCCGGCCACGGGATCGCAGCAGGGGAGGAAAACCACTGAAAGCGGCACGCCTTTACAGCTATCGCGAGCCCTTGCGGCTCGAGGACGTGCCCATCCCCGAGCCGCAGGCGGACGAGGTCCTGGTGCGCGTGGCCGGCGCCGGCATCTGTCGCTCTGACCTCTACGTCATCGACGGCGAGCTATCCGCGTACGTCTCGCTGCCGGTGACCATGGGGCATGAGATCGCCGGCTGGATCGAAAAGCCCGGACCGCGAGCCAGCGGTCTCACTCCCGGCGACGCCGTGGCGGTGATGGTGGGGTGGGGATGCGGCGCCTGCGAGTGGTGCACCACTGGACACGAGCAGATCTGCCCGCGCGGTAAAGAGGCAGGCAGCACGATGGACGGCGGCTTCGCGGAGTACGTGCTGGTGCCCCATCCGCGGCACCTGGTCCCGCTGGGAAAGCTTGACCCGATCGAATCCGCTCCGCTGGGCGACGCCGGCATCTCATCCTATGCGGCGGTACGGCGCGTGCGCCCCTACCTCTTGGGCGGCGCCTCGATCGTGATCATCGGCGTGGGCGGCCTGGGACAGATGGCAGTGCAGATCGCGCGCACGCTCAGCGGCGCCCGTATCATCGCCGTCGATCGACGGGCGGAGCAGCTCCAGCGCGCCCGGGACCTCGGCGCGGCCGAAACGCTGGAACCCGGCGCCGGCACGGCGGGCCGTATCAAGGAGCTGACCGCCGGCGAAGGCGCACATGCCGTACTCGACTTCGTCGGCACGGACGAAAGCCTCCAACTCGCCACCCAGATCGTGCGACAGCGCGGCATCGTCGCGATGCTGGGGCTGGCCGGCGGCACGGTCCCGTTCGGCTTCTACACGCAAGCGCCCGAGGCGGTGCTGACGACCATTTACGCGGGCACCCGCGCCGATTTGGATGGAGTAGTCGCACTGGCGCGATCCGGTCGCATCGAGAGCCAAGTGGCACGCTACCCGCTGGACGACGTCAACGTCGCACTCGACGACCTGCGTGCGGGACGCGTCACCGGACGCGCCGTATTGGTGCCCTAGCAACCGCGCACGGGCTCGCGATCCGCTATCTAGGCTCCAACGATCTCGAAAAAGCAGAGGTGGTTGCCGTCGGGATCGTAGAGATAGGTCGTACAGCTCTCCACTCCGTCTAGGACATAGTGCTGCGGATCCGCCACCACATCGACGCCCGCCGCACGCAACTTCTCGACCACCGCGACGCTGTCTCGCAGCGCGAATGGGACGATCGAAACGCCCGGGTCGGAGAACGGCCGTTTGGGGCCCGGTGGACGCTTGGGCTTCACGTATTCGATCAGCTCCAGCTTAGAGCCGTCCTGCGCCTGCAGAAACGCGACCTTGATCTTCGCGCCCGGAATACCGCAGACCTTCTCGTGGTAGGCGTCCCAACGGGCCTGCTCCTCCGCGTCCCAGCCCGCGCCGGCGCCCTTCGTCTCCACCACCTCCATCCCCAAGAGATCGCGGTAGAAGCCCAAGGCTCGATCTAGATCGCTAACCGTGAGCGCGGTGGTGTCGACGCCAGTAACGAACGGCATGGCAAACCTCCAGAACAACAGGCTAGCAAAGAGCCCGCGCCGTGACCCTGCGCACGGGCGTCGCCCATGCCGACCCGACCAAGCCTAAAGGAAGTCCCTATCCTGCGATGCGCTCCATGAATCGAGCACTTTAACCTGCCATGATCGGCCCCAGCGTCGTGGCGGATCTCTGAGAGCCCACTACGTGTCCCGGGCTTCCGGGAATCGTTCTCCCGTCCTCTCGCGTGACCCGCTCACTGCATCCCGGCTTCGAACTCTCGCAGGATCTCGGCCACCGGAGGTACGGATGCCGCCCACACCGTCTTGGGCTTCAGCACCGCAAGCTTCAAGCCGAACGCAGCTCGCGCTGATTCCATCCACCGCGCCAACTGCCCTCCATCCAAGTATCGCCCCGCTAACCGCTCTACCACCGACCGCTCGCTCAGACCGCGTGCACGAAGATCCTCCTCTCGCAAGAACTTCACCGGGCCCGCGGCCGTCACGTAATACTGAGGTTCTTTCTCCTCTTGAATACAGAGCGTGGCTCGACCAGCCGCCTGCATCAGGCGCCCGTGTACTGAATCTGGAATCGTGTCCAGCCAGAACTCACCATCGATGAGTGCGTACCAAATTGGCACGCTCACCGGCGCTGCCTTCGGCCGCTCCACCGAGAGCACTGCTACGCGCGGCGCGGCCAGGAACTCATCACGCTCAGCTTCGCTGAGGGGCGGCCACACCCGCTCCCGGATCGCTTCCAGCATCTGGATCCTCTTCTCTTCCATCCGATCTATTGACAACACCCATCTCGGAGAAGTAATACGCGCTCAACGCACGGTTCTCATCGCGAGTGGAGCATCCATGCCCGATCCGGCCCTTTGGCAAGATACGACCCACCTCTGTCCCAAGCCGCTGAACCTCGCCTTTTATCAAGCACTGGTTGCCGAGCACGATCGTTGGCAACCCCGCTTGACCACTGAGTTAGTCAACTTCGAGGGCCTTGCTGTCGAGTTGGCCGCGGGGGAACTGCTGCGCCTCCAGCTCCGCGACGGCGCCCAGATCGTTCATTGCTACCCCTTCAACCCCGCCGACCCCGATGAACGCTACTGGGCACAGCATACCGTCACTACTGAAGGCCTTTTCCTGACACGCTACAGCCGACTCTGGGGAAGTATGGCCCGCCACCGACCCATGCTCACCTTTCTTGAGGACACCGTGACTCCCCCGCGCCGCGATGGCGCGATTGCCGGCCGCCATCATCCTTGCTTCAGCGGAACCAGCACCCCCGCCTTCTGGCGCGCCGCCGGCGGCGCAGACGACGTACCGAGCGGCTGGCATCAGATGTCCGCTCTCGTGGAGCAGCGCGGCTGGGATCCGCTCTCAGTGCTCGACAAGGAGGACGCCTGTCTATTCCAGAAGGGACGCATCGACGAGTACACGCAGCATCTCCACCTCCTTCCATCGGACGCGCTCGCCGGCGACCGGATCACGCTCTTCGCCGAGTTCGATCTGATGGTGCTGCTCGCGCTGAGCCCTTTCGTGGATGGATCGCCTCCGGCCGCCGCACCGCGACCACGTCCCGTGGACGTCACGGTCTGTGAGCGCGTCGGCGAGCCGCCGGGCTGGCCCTACCCGGACATGGGTTACCCCGATCTCGACCTTTATCTCGATGGGAATGGCGTCCGCTCCAACGAGCCGGTCCCGACCGCAGGGAGGGAATCATGATGGCCGAGCAGGCAAGCGTGACGATCAATGTTCCGTTCAATCAGGTTTTTTACGAGGGCCTTATCGCCAAGCGGGACGATTTTTCGCTTGCCTCAAGCCACGAGGTGCCCGCAGGCCGCGGCTACGGATTCCGCGTAGAGGCGGGGCAAGCGTTCCGGCTCGTGCAGACTGCGGCCGCTCAGATCATCGATACCTGCTTCGCGAGCGCGGAGGACCCACGGGAACACCATCACTCCGGCACTCAGGTGGCGCTCGAAGGTACGCAAGTGACGCGTCTCACACGCGTCTGGAGCAATCCGCCGTGGAATCGGCCGCTCTGCACATGCATAGCCGATACGGTGCGCCCTGCGGCAAACACAGCCAACACCCGTGAGCACGCCGCGCACGGTGCGCATTGCAACCCCCATCTTTGGACGCTCTACACAGGCCAGCATCCGCGCAGCTGTTACGACAATTTACGCGCGGGGTTCGCTCAGCTCGGCTACAGCCAACGGGCCATCCACGACAACCAGAATCTCTTCCAGAACACCGCCCTCGACCCGATCACCAGTGACTACCTACTGGGCGAGGGCAACTCACAGGCTGGGGACTACATCGAGTTTTACGCGGAGGTGCCGTTGCTCGTCGTGATCTCAATCTGCCCCCACGGGACCGGTTCGATCCCCATTGAGGACTGGGATGGGGGCGAAGTATCGGTCTATCCCGTGCGGGTCGAAATCCTGAACACCGGCGTGGCGCCCTTCCCCTGGCCGAAATAATCTGTAGGCTGTTCCGGGCTTGACACCTAGGTGAGAATACTCGCATCGCATGGGCGGAGATTTATTCGACATGCCCTCGCTCGGTCTTCGCTCAAATGCCACGTACGACTCAGGGAACGGAGTTCAGGGTGACATCCAACGACCACACCCATAGATACCCTTGGCACCAACGCCGCATCCAGCGGCGCCGGTTCCTAGAGGCGGCCACAGCCGCCGGTTTAGGTGCAGCTGGTCTCGTGCTCGTCGGCTGCGGCGACGACGATTCCGACGTGGAGACGACCCCATCAAGTGGCCAGGCACCTGTTGACGAGCAGGTGCCAACGGGCGACCAAACCTTGACGGTCGCCATCTCTGCCTTCCCGATCGGCCTCGACAAAGACCTCTCGGCGGGAAACTTCCCAACCTACGAATCGATCAGTCAGTGCTACGACACGCCCATCGTTTTCAAGACCATCGACTATCCGTTCGATGACGAGTTCGGGCAGGGCGCCGGCTACATCGACCTCGGCGAGAACGAACCGTGGCAGCTGGAAGCGTGGGAACTCACGGAAGACGCCTCCGCCGTCATCATGCACATCCGCCAAGGCGTTCTCAGCTCCAACGGCAACGAGCTCACCTCGGCCGATATCGCGTATACGATCGATCGCGCCATCGCCCTTGAGGCGATCGGCTACTTCTACAACACCCTGATCGATCTCGACCTCGAGAACCCCTACGAGATCATGGATGACTACACCATCAAGGTGAACGCGACCAAGGCCAACGGGCTCCTTTTCAGCATCTGGAACGACATGTTCATGCCGTTCATCGACGCCGAGACCGCCCAGGCCGCCGCTACCGACGCCGACCCGTGGTCGATCGACTTCCTCGCCAGCAACTGTGCGGGATTTGGCGCTTACGACGTCGAAGCATGGACTCCCGGCCAGGAGGTCGTGTGGGCGGCCAACCCCAACTACTTTCAGGGTCCGCCGGCGATCAACCGCGTCATCTACCGGGTCATACCGGACTCTTCCGTGCGCCTTTCAGCCCTCCAGGCAGGCGAAATCGACGTAGCCGAGGACCTGAGCCCGGACCAATGGTCCGAGGCACGCGACACGGACGGCGTGAAAGCGTTCGCCGTCCGCAGTAACTTCGTCTACTTCGCCTACATGAACTCCTTGCTGCCGCCCTACGACGACATCCGCGTCCGCCAAGCATTCAATATCATGATGCCTCGCGACCAGATTGCCGAGAGCGTCTACCTGGGTCTCGCGCTGCCCTGGCGCTCGGCACTCTCCACGATCAACCCGGGCGCCAACCCCGATCTGTGGCCCTTCCCGGATCAACCCGATGCGGCGGCCGCGAAGGCCCTCCTTGAAGACGCGGGTTTCGGCGGCGGTATGGACGTGGACCTCAGTTACACCACAGCGCTGCCACTCAACGAGCAGGTCGCGAACTTAGTACGCGCCAGCTTGGCCGAGATCGACGTCACCGTCACGCTCAACCCGCTGCCGGACGGTGACATGGTGGACGGCACCTACGGCCGCACCATCCCCTTCGGGCTCTGGCTCGACACGCCTATCGGCCCGGACCCCATCTACGGCCTGTTCCTCTACAACTACGACCCGGCCACGATTAGCAATCACGGCCAGCTCGACGACCCTGAACTGCAACGGCTCATCGACGAAGCCATCCCACTCACCGACCTTGACGACCGCGTGGAGGCAAGTCAGGCAGGACAAGCCCGCGCGTTGGAGCTCTCCGGCTACGCACCACTCGTGGAACCGTTCTACACGGTCGCGATGCGCGAAAACGTGGAGGGCTTCACTTGGCACAACGCCAACGACATGTACTTCCGCCAGCTCCGGAAGACCTAAGGCCGGAGTAGCCCAAACACCTGGTAGGGTGACTGAACAGCCGAAGCGCGAAGGAGGAACCTCAGTGCTGAGCCAATGGTCATGGATCACAATACGCGACTCACGGCTGCTACTGGTCGGCGGGGTGTTCGTGGTGCTCATCGCGCTCGTCATCGCCGCCTGCGGTGGAGATGATGCCGCCGCCCCTGCGGAAACCGCCGAACAAACCTCCACCGATGTCAGCGTCAGCGCCGGCGACGGTGAAGAAGTCGTCTTGACGATCGCGGTGCCCGCCATGCCGCTCGGGCTGGACAAAGACTACTCGTTCGGCAACTTTCAGACCTTCGAGTCGATCGGGAACTGCTTCGAAGCCGGCTTCAACTTCGCCAAGATCGACTACCCTTACGATACGCCGCCCGAAGGGCAGGGCCTGCAGTACCCCGACCACGCCGGCGCGCGTGAACCTTGGCAACTTCTTTCCGCCGAACTCGCCGAAGACGGACAAAGCGTCGTTCTCAACATCCGCCCCGGCGTCATTAGTGCTGCCGGGAACGAACTCACAGCCGACGACGTGGTCTGGTCACTCGAACGCGCCTTCGCGCTTGAGGGCGTCGGCTTCTTCTACGTCACTCTCTTGAACCTTGACCCCGAAGAGCCCGGAACCGTCATCGACGATTACACCGTGCGGGTAAACGCCCTCAACCCCAACGGCCTGTTGGGCCGGATCTGGGATGACCTCTACTTCCCCTTCATGGACTCCACGGACGCCATCGCGCACGCAACGGAAGAGGATCCCTGGGCGACCGAATACGCCACCACCAACTGCACCGGTTTCGGGGCCTACACCATCGAGACTTGGACCCCAGGGCAAGAGGTCGTGTGGGTCCCCAATCCCAATTACTGGGGCCCAGAGCCACAGGTCGACCGTGTCATCTATCGCGTGATCCCCGATGCTGCCGTGCGGCTCTCCGCCCTCCAGCGCGGGGAGATCGATATCGCCGAGAACCTATCACCCGACCAGCAAGCTGAAGCGGGGGAGTCCGACGGCGTCCGCGCCATCGGCGTGCGGAGCGACTTCATCCTCTTTCTCTACACCAATCCAGAGGTCTTCGAGCCGTTCGATGACGTCCGAATCCGCCAGGCCATCAACTATGTGATGCCACGTCGTGAGATCGCGGAGAGCGTATATCTCGGTCAAGCAACGCCTTGGCGCGCGGCCGCCGCCACGATTTTCCCCGGCACGAACGAAGAGTTCTGGCCGTACGGCGATGAGCCCGACTTCGAGGCGGCGCGCGCCCTGATGGAAGAGGCAGGCTACGCCGACGGCTTTGACATTCCTTTGAGCTACACGTCCGCTTTCCCTCTCTGGGAGCAGGTCGCGAATCTCGTCGCCCGCAATCTTGGGGAGATCAACATCAACGTCACCCTCGATCCGTTGCCGGATGGGGACTTCGCCGCCCAATCATTTGAGCGCGTCACCATCCCCTTCGGACTTTGGTTAGACGCGCCGGGCGGGTCGGATCCGGTCTATAACCTGTTCATCTACTACTACGACCGCGACGTCATTGGGAATTTCTCACTCATCGACGACCCCGAGGTCACCGCCATCTTGGACGAGGCGATCAAAGCGCAGACGCTCGAGGACCGGATCGCCGCCGTGCAGCCAGCTCACCAGCGCGTCCTCGAGAACGCGGTTTTCACGTTCCTCGTGGAGCCGCACTACACAATCGCGATTCGCGACAACATTGAGGGTTTCGTCTGGTACGCCTGGCAAAACTTCTACTTCCGGGAACTGCGCAAGAGCTAAAAGGGGGCAGCGCGAAACGGTTTTCGCTAGGAGGCTATGTAACGACGGAGGTCGTGCGCGATGAATAAGGCGCTCCTGCGCTACGTGGCGCGGCGCATGGCCTTCCTATTGCCTCAGTTGTTCATCGTCTCGATCATTGCGTTCGCCCTGCTCAAGCTCACGCCGGGCGACCCGGCGCGCCTCGCTCTCGGGCCGGCGGCGACTAACGAAGTCTCGGTCCAGGCGATGCGTGAGCGCCTGGGCCTCGACGATCCCGTCGTCGTCCAATACACGAAGTACATTGAGAACGTCGTCCAGGCCGATTGGGGCCGCTCATTCCGCACACAGGAACCGATTCTTGAGGATATCGGCCGCCGCCTCCCCGCGACCCTTGAGCTGATCACGCTGGCCACGCTCATCAGCCTGTTCCTAGGCGCGAGCATCGGCATCGTCGCCGGTCTGCGGCCCCGCAGCATCCTCAATCGTTTCCTGACCTGGTACGGCTTCTTCGCCGGATCGATCCCTGATTTCTGGATGGGGCTGCTTCTCATCTTCTTCTTCTTCCACCTCGCGGGAATCGCACCGGCACCACTCGGACAGATCAGCATCAGCACGGCAGCATCGCCCGAAAAGACCTATCTCGTTCCAATCGACGCCCTGATCGACGGCAACTGGGCCGCGTTCGAATCCGCCATCACGCATCTGATCCTGCCGGTGCTTACGCTCGTGCTGGTCTATATGCCAGCGGTGCTGAAGACGGTGGCGGCGGCCGTCGAGAAGTACCGCAGCGAGCCGTTCTTAGTCGCAGCGCGCGTGCACGGAATGCGGCGCCGCTACGTCTATTGGTACCTCTTCCGCAATACGCTACCGCCGACCATCACCATCATCGGCGTACTGTTCGTCTTCCTTATCGGTGGCACCGTGTTAGTAGAGCAAGTCTTCGCCTGGAACGGCTTCGGCCAATACGCCGTTGAGGCTGTCCTCCGGAAGGACCTGTTAGCGGTGCAAGGCTTCCTGCTCGTCGCGGCCGCCTTCACCATGCTTACCTACCTCATTGTTGACATCCTCTACGCCGTTGCTGACCCTCGAGTGCGACTCTAGGAAGGCATGATGGCGGTTGCAGCCCTCGGCATAGAACGACGGACGAAGAGTCTCGCGGGATACATCTGGCGCTGGTTCGATGGCGATTGGCTCTTTCTCGGCTCTGTGATTGCCCTGTTGGCGATCGCGATCCTCGGACTCATCGCGCCCCACTTACCTCTCCCTGACCCTGAGCTTCCCGTGCCCGAGGACCGTTTGCAGAGCCCCTCTTGGTCCCACCCCTTCGGTACCGACGTCAACGGTTCCGACATCCTCAGTCGCGTACTGCACGCACCGCGTGTGGACCTGGTGATCGCAATCCTGAGCGTGCTGCTCGCACTAGCCCTTGGCTCGGTTATCGGGCTGTTCGGCACGTTCTTCCAGGGACGCGGTGGCATCGCCGGGCTCCTAACAGAGCTGCTCAACCGGACTATGGACATCCTGCAGTCCTTCCCGGCTTTCATCGTGGCACTCGCACTCGCAGGGGTCGTGGGGTCGGATCTCTGGAGCGTCGTCGGCGTGCTGACCTTCCTCTTCACTCCGATCTTCTTCCGATTCATGCGCGCCGAGGTTCTCCATATCCGCGAACGCCTCTTCATTGAGGCGCAGATTGCCGCCGGCAGCCCTCTCTGGCGGGTTCTATTCGTCAACGTTTCCCGTAACTCCGTTGGCGCCGCAGTTGTCCAGGCTTCGCCGACCATGGGATTCGCCATTCTTCTCACCGCCGGTTTAGCCTTCTTGGGGGTGGGGGTGAAACCACCCACGCCGGAATGGGGGCTCATGATCTCGTCGGGCCAAGAGCAACTCTACGTTGGCCGCTGGTGGCCAGCGATCTTCCCCGGTATGGCGATCGCGGTCACTGTCTTCTCACTCGCCGTAATCGGCGAGGCACTCCGCCGCCGGCTCGAGCAATAACGCGATGTCCGACGGCGAGCCGATCCTTGAGATACAAGACCTCTGGGTCTCTCGCATCGACACCGGTGAGGCCATTCTGAAGGGAGTGTCGCTCGCTGTGTGTCCCGGCGAGATGCTTGGCATCGTCGGCGAGAGCGGCACGGGCAAGACCATCCTTGCTCTTGCATTGCTGGGAGTTTTACCCGAAACGCTTCGGGTTACTGCCGGCTCCGCGCGGTTCCGCGGCGACGAGTTGTTGCATAGGCCTGAGGCCGAGCTGCGCCGACTGCGCGGTATGGAGATCTCAATGATTCTCACCGGCGGCCGTGACGCGCTGAACCCAATGGAGACCGTCGGCGCCCAGATCCGACACGTCATCCGCTCTCACCTCGATCTCGAGAAGGACGCACAAGAGCAGCTTGTCGTTGACGTGCTGGACTCGGTCGGCATCCCCGACGCCGAGGAGCGCGCCAAGGCGTATCCCCATGAACTCAGCGGAGGGATGGCCCAACGTATCCTCATTGCGCAAGCCATGATCTGCGAGCCGCAGCTCCTCATCGCGGACGAGCCGACCAGCGATCTTGACGTGACCGTCGCGGCCCAAGTCCTGGACCGGATGAAGGCTCTCATCGACCAGCGCGGGTCGGCCAGCATGCTGCTGACGCGCGATCTCGGAATCGTCGCCGAGAACTGCGACACCGTCGCCGTCCTCGGTGGCGGCGAACTCGTGGAATTCAGTCCAGTCGAGTCTTTCTTTGCGAACCCAACCCATCCCGCCAGCAGGGCGCTCGTCGATGATGCACTGATCGCGCTCACGCATGAGGCAGTAGAAGGCACCAAGAAGGATGCGCGCAGAAGCGCGACCGTATCAGCAGAGGAAGAGGGTTACATCGAGATAGCCGCAGGGCACTACGTGAAACGCTTCAACGATGCCTGATCTGCTGCGCGTTGTGGACTTAGTGAAGCAATTCGACCTCCCAGGCACCAAGAAACGCCTGACGGCGGTCAATGGCGTCTCCTTCACGCTCAGAGAGGGTGAGACGCTCGGTGTCGTCGGTGAGAGTGGCTCCGGAAAGACCACGCTCGGCCGCTGCGTCCTCCGCTTGCTCGACGCGACCCGGGGCGCCGTGGAGTTCATGGGTATGGACCTTGCGACTCTCAGCCGCTCCGACCTCCGCCACCTACGCGCCAACATGCAAATCGTGTACCAAAACCCCGGCGAGGCCTTCGACCCCACTATGACGATCCGCGGCATCATTGAAGATCCGCTCAAATTCCATACCAGCATGAGCCACAGCGAGCGCCGGGCAGAGGTCGACCAGCTAACGGAGCGCGTCGGCTTGGACCCTGCCCTCTTGGATAAACGTCCCCGCGAACTCACTGCCGGCGCCCGCCAGCGAGCCGCCATCGCGCGGGCAATCGCGACAAAGCCCAAGCTCATTGTTCTCGACGAACCAACCTCGGCGCTCGACCTTTCTGTCCGCCGCCGCATCATCGACCTCCTGATCGAGCTGCAGCGCGACCTCGGCGTCTCTTACATGTTCATCTCTCACGACCTCAGCACCATCCGGAAGATCAGCGCCCGGGTCGCTATCATGTACTTGGGCGAGATCATGGAACTCGGTCCCACGCAAGAGCTCTACGAAACCCCGAGGCATCCCTACAGCCGTGCGCTCCTCCTCTCGGTCTCCCGGCCGGACCCCACGAGTGAAGCTCGGCGGTTTCCACTCGCCGGTGAGATCCCCAGCCCCATCGACCTTCCGCCTGGTTGCCCCCTTTCTTCCCGTTGCCCACTGGTTGAGGAGATCTGCGAAGCCAAGCATCCACCGCGCGTCGACATCGACGGCCACGACGGCAACTGGTGGGCAATGTGTCACCCGATGGGCGTGGCCACCCCTTCCGAATGGCGCACTCGCCTCGACGACACCGAAACCCGGCGTGAGGCACGCCGCCGCGACAGCGATGCTATCGGGCCTGCTCACTTCGAGCGGTTGATCGGCGCGAAGGCCGAGATAGACGGGAGCACATGATGACCGAGACCACTGCCTTGACGCCGTCAGGGATGGAGCCGTTCTACGAGCGCTTCCGGTCCGCGGCGACGATCCGAGCGGGCGATGTCGTTTACATGTCAGGCGCCCTCGGCGTTGACGAGGCTTCGCAGCCCTTGGAGGGACGCGAGGCTCAATACACCCGGGCTTTCGAGAACCAGGAGCGGCTTCTGGACGCAGTCGGGGCTACCTGGGACGACGTCGTAACGCTGAACAGCTACCACACCGACATGCGCGACATCCCCTTGATGTTCGAGGTCAAGGACCGTTTCATCACGCGCAACTACCCGACTTGGACCGCCGTAGCCGTCCCGTTCCTTCGTCTCCCCGGCCAGATCGTCGAGCTGCGTTGCGCCGTCGATTTCGGACAGCCCAAAGAATATCTCGTTCCACCCGGGCAGGAGTCGCATCTCGAAAGTTTCCACTACACCCCCGTGATCCGTATCAGAGACAAGATCTATATGACAGGGCAAGTCGGCGTGACCGACGACCTCAAGTTACTTGAGGGTCGCGTGGCGCAGGACATCCAGATGTACGAGAACATCAAGCGCCTGCTCGAAGTGGCCGATGCCACCTTCGACGATGTGGTCCAGCGCGAGAGCTTCCATCTCGACACCCGCGAGGGTTGGTTCCCCACCCGCTTCGGCGATGGCCCGCCGGTCGATCTGCTTTCCATTAACGACCGCTACTTCACCAACCCCAACTACCCGGCTTGGACCGGCGTCGGTGTACGTGCCCTCGGCCCGCCCGATATGCCCCACATGATGGAAGAGATGCAGTGCTTTGCGATTCGCAACCAACCCCGCGAGTTCATCACGCCACCCGGCCATGAAAATCATGTGGAGAATTTCCATTACACGCCGGTCGTTAAGGTCGACGACACGCTCTACATGACCGGCCAAGTCGGCATTGATGCGGACCTCCGCTCCGTGGACGGTCGTGAAGCCCACATCATTCAGGCGTTCGATAACCAGCAAAAGCTGCTTGACGCCGCCGGCGTCGGCTGGGATCGCGTTGTCGAAATCGTCTCGTACCACACCGACTTGCGTGACCTCGACCTCTTCTTCGAAGTCGCCGCGCGCTATGTCGGGGACCACCGCCCCACGATCACCCCGATCGGGACCACGGCCCTTGGCACCATCGACATGCCTCAGACGATGCTCGAGATCAAGTGCGAGGCGGTTGTGTAGCTTGCCCCGGCGCGGCTACCGCTGTCAGCGCATAGCACGCGAGGTGAACCAGAGTGGACTCTGGCTAAGGTCGAATTATATGCGCCCAGCCATACCGCACTCCTCAGAAGATGTACTGTCTGAGAATCAATTCTTGTCCGCCTCTTGATAGGCTGCCGTCAACGCTTCAAGTAGTTCAGGTAGTCGAGGCGTAATGTCCCGAACTACGCTTCCCTGCCCGATCTTAGCTGGCGCGATTATTCGTTCAACGGGTTCAATCGCGTTTGGAGCGCGCCGTTCGAATACAGAGCGCCAAAACGAAAAGGCTGGTTGATGTTTGTCGTTCCAGATAGTAACCAGACCAGCGTTGTCCGGCATTATCCTGGGCAAAAGGGTGGTGACCCGTGAGCCAGTATAGCTGGAGAGACGAACATTCGGCAGGGAAGCCTCCAACTGCTCAGCCCACTTGATCAACTCCTCGAAAGTCTCGCGAGTCTCACCAACAATGCCTTCTATCGAAGCTCGAAACGCATTGGGGCCATCAGACAGACTTCCCCCGGATGCAGCGGGCCTCGCTTTGCCAGGCGTGGTATAAGACATCGTCGCGCTGAGATCAGGCGAAACGCGTTGAGGTAAAGCGACCTGTGTCCCATTCACCTCGTAGACCGTGAGCGTAATTAGGTCAATCGTCAGCGCCTGAATGGTGACGGCATCCAGGTACGCAACGACCCTCTCCAATTCGGCCGAAACTTCATCCAACACGAGGACCAATCTGAAATTGCCTTGGTCCAGATACGCTTGCAATGAAGTCGTGAATGAATCAGCGTCCACCGCCCCTTCCTGGTCTTGAGCCTGTACGGCTTCAAGAACGGACCCGTAGCCTGCGTCCGCAAGAGGTCTGCGAAGAGGACCTTGTTCAAGTCCTTCGACGTCGAAACCCCGCAGGAACGCCGCGTAGGCGATAACCTGCGACACAATTTTCCTACGCGCCTCTGGGTTGCTGGCGAGCTTCACTTCGATGATCGCGGGGCGGCCCGATGCCTCGACCGCCAGGATGTCCGCGTATCCGTTCCCCAGTTGCACTTCGGAGCCCAAGACCGTGAGACGAGGGGACCCAGCGAGTGGCAGAAGTTGGGGATTTTCTTCTATGAGGCCGTGAAGAGTGCCCTCGTCTGGGAACGCATGAGGTGCCCCCACCTCCCAGCCCGTCCCCGAGTTCGTCCATATGCCGGTCATGCCTTCACCTCGTGTCCAGAACCGTGCGCGTCTCCTGTCGGGCTACATCGCGCCCTGTCATACGGCTATCAGCCAACTCGTTGTCTCGAAACCTGCTCATCGTAATAGCTGGCTAAATCCTGCCGCTAAATCTCGGTAAATTTGAAGGAGTGTGGCAGGCCACAACCGGCATCGAGTGACTCCCTAGCGCCGTCGCGATCTCTTAACACTTCCTCCCACGGTCGCCCTGGGCGCGCTTGATCGCCGGGCGACACGACTGACAGAATCGCCCTCACTTCAGCGGTCCCAACACGATTCCACCAGTGACGAAGGCAGGGATGGGACATGAGCAACGCCGATCGGGATCTTTGCTATCTCACAGGGACGGAAGCGCTGGAGCGGTTTCGGAATCGCTCACTCTCGCCCGTTGAACTCATGGACGCCGTGATCGCTCGCGCCGAGGCGGTCAACCCCCAACTCAACGCCATCACCTACGACTTTTACGATCGTGCGCGCGCCCAAGCCCAGAAAGCGGAAGCGCGATACATGGGCAACGGCCGGCCGCGCGCGCTGGAGGGCTTGCCGGTCGCGATCAAGGACTTCCACCCCGTCAAGGGAGAGATCACGACCTTCGGCTCGAAGATCTTTGAGGACTTCCGGCCCGACTACACCGCCCCAACCGTCGACCGGCTCTTCCGCGCCGGCGCCATCATGCATCTGCGCACCACCTCGCCCGAGTTCGCCTATTCCGGCGCCACGCACAGCCCGCTGTGGGGCATCACCCCCAACCCCTGGAACCTGGCGTACACCTCGGGCGGATCCTCGGGCGGCGCTGCCGCCGCCGTAGCGGCAGGCATGACCACTCTCGCCGACGGCACCGACGGCGGCGGCTCGATCCGGATCCCCTCGTCCGCCTGCGGGGTCGTGGGCTACAAGCCGCCCTTCGGTCGCAACCCGCTGGACCGCGACCACCCCTTGGAAACGATCCTGCACTACGGGCCGATCGTCCGCAGCGTGGCGGACGCGGCGCTGATGCAGAACGTGATGTCCGGCCCGCACCCGGAAGACCTCTGCACGCTCCCACAGCGGGTACGGCTGCCGCTCGACCCCGAGGGCGTCGCGGGATGGAAGATCGCCTTCTCCATGGATCTCGGGTACGTGGAGGTGGACCCGGAGGTCCAGGACAACACCCGGGCGGCAGTCGCGACGCTGCGGGAGATGGGCTGCCAGGTTGATGAGGTCGACCTGGGATGGAACTGGGGCGTGCTCGATACCTGGATGACTTACTGGGAGGGGCTGTTCGCCGCCGTCGCAGGCGACTTCCTCCCGCGCTGGCGCTACGAGATGGACCCGTACGTCGTGCGGCTACTCGAGAACGGGCTCGGCCACAGCGCCTCCCGACTCTATCGCTGCAACCTGTTCCGGGGTGAGATGTGGCGCAAGCTCCAGCCCATCCTGCGGCAATACAACGCCCTCGTCTGCCCCACGCTCGCGGTCCCAGCGGTCAAAGCCGATCACAACGACGCCGATCCCGACTTCCAAATCAACGGCAAGCCGATCCAGGCCTACGTCGGCTGGGTCATGACGCACGGCTTCAACCTCGTCAGTCAATGCCCCGTCATAAGCGTGCCGACCGGCTTCTCGTCCTTCGGCATCCCCACGGGGATGCAGATCGTGGGCAGACCCTTCGACGACCCCAGTGTCTTCCGCATCGCCGCGACCTTCGAAAAGGCGAAGCCCTGGCGCGACCAGCGTCCGCCGATCTAGCCAATCGAGAATCTCGGAAGTCCGGCGCGAGGGGGGAAGAGCGAGAGGCGGATGCCTCCGCTGGACTTAGGCGCCGATCAGCCGTCTGCGGCGCAGGCCATGACCCCGTCATGCTCCCAAAGGCCTCGGCGCCAGGACAGACGCCGAGGCACGCAAAAGGCGCCAGCGGGCGGACGAAATCAACCACTAGCAGCCACGGCGCGAGGGTCCCAGGTATGCACCTGTGGAAGCACGTGTTCCGCGAAGAGCCGCATGCTGCGCTCTGCTACGTCCGCGGGCATGCCGCCGTACCGGAAGCTGAAGATGAATTCCTCGGCGCTCGTCATCCGTTGGATGTACTCGATCTTCTCCAGGCACTGCTGCGGCGTGCCCCAAGCCTGCGGCTGGGCGTTGAACTCGCCGATCTCCTCAGGCTTCTTCGTCGTCAGGGTCTTACCGAAACTCGCGTAGTAGTCGTACCCGGCAGCGTTCTTGAACTGCGCACTATCGGTGAAATGGTAGTGGCGCTCGATACTGTCCTGCATCTCGATCGTATGCCGCAGGATCACCTCCCAGGCCTCATCTTCCGAGTCCGCACAGCTCACATTCACCACCACCGTCGGCTGGAGCGGCTCCCAGCCTCGCTCCGCGCGCACGGCGTTGAAATCCCGCACGTCCTTCTGATATCCGTCCCAGCTCTTCTGGTTCGTGAGAAGCATGCCAACCCCAGCGTTGGCCAAGATAGACAAGCTCTCGGGGCTCACCCATGCCGCCTTGAACATGTCAGCCAGATTCGATGTGCGCGGCCGCGGCCGGATGGTGGTCTCCGGGATAGTGAAGTGTTCACCCTCGAAAGAGAACCACTCCTGAGTGAGCGCCAGGCGGATGATCTCCAGTGACTCCATGAAGCGTCCGCGCGACGCACTAAGCGGGACACGGTAGGTGTCGAACTCCCGCTGTGCCACCCCGCGGCCCACGCCCAGAATCAAGCGTCGTCCTTGGAGCATCTGATCCAATATGCAGATCTGCTCCGCGATCGTGATCGGGTCGTACCAGGGCAAGACGATCACCATCGTGCCGACATCAAGGCGCGGACTCAGCCCGGCATAATGGCTCAGCTGGAACAGGGGGCTCCCGCTCATGATGTAGGGAGCGAAATGGTGATCGAGCGCCCACATCGCATCGAAGCCGAGCGGGTCGGCAAGGCGATAGAGACGCAGCTCCTCGTCCCAGATCTGCTGGTCCGAGACGACGGGCATGCGGTCCGCTGCCCGGATCTCGAAGCGATCCCAGTCCTGGTAGTTCTGAAAGTTGAAGCAGACACCAGCCTTCATCTTGGACTCCTTGCTCCATGAAACCAGAGCCGTCCGGGAGACGCCGGGACACGGCTCACCCACGCCGCGCAGGCTACATCCGCTGCCCCTATCCCCGCTAGGCGCAATCCGAGCCTCTGCCCGTTCCCCGGCCACAAGCTGCGGGAGCTTTCGCAGAGCGGATACCGGGTGCTCGTGCCAAGAAGTGCGCCGAGCACTTTGTCGATGTCCCAACGTCGATGAGGCGCCACACCACGCCTGCGGTCAACTGTATCCACTCCGATCTCCCATTGGTCTCCACACGTCATGAGCCAGCTCACGGCGCTCTACGCCACTGCGCACTGAGGCACTCTCGCCGGCACCCCGCACGACCCCAACCACTGCAACTGCCCTCACTGCCGAAACGACTGAGGCTCGCAGCTGCAGCACCCGCTAGGTGGCGTCTCGCTTAAATCCCCGCTTGGCGCCCTCATACCAACCCCACAATCCCCCTTCCGTAATCGCCGCCTCGGACTGCCACCGAGAGCAGCCGCTTCAGTTTGTAGCGGGCCGGCGGCGGAGCCATCGCCGTGCATCACCAGCGTGGCTCTCTCCACTCCGCCCAAGCCACCGCTCCCTCAATCCGCTCGTCAGGCTACGCTGCCCTCCATGGAAGGCCGTATCGCCGTTATCGACATCGGTTCCAATTCCGGGCGCGTCGTCATCGTGCAGCCGGAAACCGGGGGGCACCTCGAAATCATTGATGAGCAGAGTGTTCCTCTGCGTCTTGCTTTAGAGGTCAGCCGAAGCGGGGAGCTCAGTCCTGCCGCCATCGAGTGGACTCTGCACGCTCTCAGAGACTTCACAGCCGTTGCGCGCGGTGCGGGAGCTGTCCGCACCGTCGCCGTCGCTACCGCCGCCGTGCGCCGCGCCGCGAACGGTGAGGCCTTCGTTCAGCGCCTTCGTGACGAACTCCACTTGGACGTCTCCCTCATTGACGCCCAAGACGAAGCACGCCTGGCCTTTCTCGGAGCAGTCTATGGCCTCCCGGTTGACGATGGTTTCTTCGTCGACATCGGCGGCGGCAGTCTCCAGATCGTCCACTTTGCGAACCGCCATCCCCTCGGCGCCTGGTCTATCCCAGTCGGAGCGCTCTTGCTCGCTGAACGTTTCCTCACTAGCGATCCGCCAACTTCGGATGAGCGCAAGGCCGCTGCAGACCACGTCAAGCAGGCTCTAGCCGAAGCGGGAGTACCCGTACTCGACAGCACCGCCCAAATCCTCATCGGGACCGGCGGCACGATCCGCAACCTCGCCAAGATCGACCGGCGGCGGCGTACCTATCCCATCGCCCGCCTCCATGGCTATCGTCTTCAACGCCGCAATCTCCGGCGGATCGTCGCCAGCCTCGCAACGCAGCCCCTCATAGACCGGGCCCAGACACCAGGCTTGAACCCCACCCGTGCCGACTCGATCGTGGCGGGAGGAATCACACTCGATTCCGTGATGCGATACCTCCACGCCGACGCACTCACCGTGAGCGGCCAAGGATTGCGCGAAGGCATCGCACGGGGGGCAGTCTTCGATCATCTCCCCCCTGCCCGAGCCGTCCGCGATGCCTCGGTCGAGGCGCTCTGCCGCCGTTTCGCAGATGTCGACCGGGAGCGGGGCCAGCGTCGCGCGCAAGCCGCCAAGATTCTCCTCGCTCACCTTCTCCCCGACATCCCTCCCCTCATAGCGGAAGCCGTCCTCCTCGGCGCCCGTCTGCTCGACATCGGCAGCGTGATCGACTTCTACAACCGGCACAAGCTCACCGCCGAAATCGTCCTTCGTACAGACCTCAACGGCTTTTCGCACCGCGATCTCGCCCGCCTCGCCGCAGTGATCCGGCTTGCGGAGAAGCCAGGCCTCAGCGCCAGTACCTATAGACCGCTGCTCGATCTGCGCGAAGACGAAACCCTCGAGCGGGCGGCAACACTTCTCGCCTTAGCGGACGAGAGCGTGCGCCGCACCCCACCAACGCAGCCAGTCCAGCTTCACTGCTGGAGTACTGGCCCAACCGTGCATCTACGCTTCCCGACGGGAGGAAATTGGCACACCGGAAAGATCAGCATACGCTTCCTCCACGCCTTCGGACGCGCGTTAGTGTTAGAAGAACCCTTGGACGCCGCAAGCCGGGAGGAACCCGAAACCTAATGGCACAAGGAAGCTTCCAGCGCAGAGAATCCAGCTTTCCCGGCCGCCTCATCGTCGTTGAAGGAATCGACGGCTCCGGTAAAAGCACCCAGATCGACTTGCTCCAGAAATGGCTCCAGAGTCGTGGCTATCTCACGGTCTTCACAGAGTGGAACTCCTCTCCCATCGTCAAAGCCACGACGCGCCGCGGGAAGCGGCGTCACCTCCTGACCCCTCTGTCCTTCAGCTTGATCCACTCCGCCGACTTCGCCAGTCGTGTGCATGCCCAAGTCCTGCCCGCTCTGCAAGCCGGCGCCATCGTGCTCGCCGACCGCTACGTCTACACAGCATTCGCGCGTGATGCCGCACGCGGGGTTAGCCGTCCCTGGCTGCGCCGACTCTACTCTTTCGCCGTCGATCCCACGCTCGCCTTCTATTTCAATGTTCCCCTAGAAGAAGCTATCCAGCGTATTGT
Source organism: Dehalococcoidia bacterium (assembly GCA_965220315.1). Taxonomy (GTDB): domain Bacteria; phylum Chloroflexota; class Dehalococcoidia; order Bin125; family Bin125; genus JAPOXK01. The sequence goes on along the minus strand of CBDCPP010000001.1, from coordinate 210,019 downwards.
CCAGTCTCGCGCTGCCATCAAGTACTACGAGGCCGGCATGGACATGAACCTGCACGAGGACTCCTTGGAATCGTTCCGCATTTTCCAAGGACAGATCTTGAGCGAGTACGAGCACCTCGTGAAGGAGTTCAACCTCATTCGGATCGACGCCACCGAGCCGCTCGTCGACCAGCAACAGCGCGTGCGTGAACTCGTCGAGCCTCACCTCCAAGGAGTCGCCCGCATCCCCGATCGCGATATGCACGACTTCCTCCGCCAAGTAGGGTTGCAGGGCCGTTATCTCCGGGAAGCGCAGCCAGCCCCATGACGCGCCTTGCCTTCTATGGTGACCCGCCTCCCAATATCGAAGGCACCGATCTCCCCGGCCGGCTCATCGTCCTTGAAGGCACGGACGGTGTCGGCCGCTCCACCCACATCGCCTTGCTGAAGGAATGGCTAGAGGCCCACGGCCACGCCGTGATCGATACCGGCCTGCGCCGCTCCGATCTTGCCGGCCGCGGCATCGAGCGGGCCAAGCGCGGCAACACTCTGGACAGCCTGACCGTAAATCTCTTCTATGCAACCGACTTCCTCGACCGCCTCGAACACCAGATCATTCCCGCCCTTCGCGCTGGAATGGTCGCACTCGTGGACCGCTACATCTTCTCCCTGATCGCTCGCGCGGCCGTGCGCGGTGTCCCGCGCGATTGGATCCAAGATGTCTACGGCTTCGCCCTCATCCCCGACAAGGTCATTTACCTCGACATCGACATTGCCCAGCTGCAGCCGCGAGTGGTCGCCAGCCACGGATTCGATTACTGGGAATCAGGCCAGGACTACCTCCGCACCCCCGGCCTCTTCGACGGTTGGGTCACGTACCAAACCGCACTACTCACGGAGTTCCGGCAGCTTGCGGATCAGCATGGCTTCACCGTCGTCAACGCACGCAGCCCCCTAGCCGAGGTCTTCCACGACCTCCAACACGAGGTTCGCCAAGTCGTCGAAGGGATGTCACGCCAGTCGGTCTTACCCCCAGATACGACCAATGAATGAACGCAGTCCCACCACTCGCCACCTTCCACAAGTCCTAGCGCGCCAGTGCGCGCAGCACTCGAGGAGGTAGGAACTCCAAGAGTTCGCCGCGTCCCTCTGCCGGCACGCCAAAGCACCGCACTCTTGCCACGCCGCTTTTCTTCCATTCCACGGCCAGCGCGCGCGCCGATCCCGTCAGCAGATATGCCAACACCTCACCGAGCAACGGCTCATGTCCAACCACTCCCACGCTGCCTCGCCCGCGTTGTTCCGCAAGCACCCGCACAACGCTCGCGGGATTCCCGATCGCCAACGCCTCGCAGGGCGTCGGCGCCGGCCAGCCCGCTTCGGCTTGCGCGATCTGCGCTGTCTCCCATGCCCGCACATACGGACTCGCAAGGGAAACCTCTACCGCCGCCCCTAAGGCACGTAAGCCGCGGGCCGCGGCTCGAAAGCGCTGCCGTCCTCGATCCGTCAGTGGCCGTAGCGAATCATCTGGCCACGCTTCCACGTCCCGCTCCGCCGCGATGGCATGCCGGACCAAGTAGAGCTCCATCGCCTTAGGACTTCCGGAGTGCCGTCCGGAGCGCCCGCCACCGCTTCCCCCGCACCCGCGCATACGCCGGCGGGAAAGCGACGCGCAGCTCCAGCATCTGCACCCGATACCGCTCCAGCACCTCACCCATCGCGAGTACCGTCTGCGGTGGCAGTCTCACGCCCTCTTTCTCTGCGATCATCCGTAGCCGCTTTATTGCCACAGCAGCGTCTTGGTGTGCACCCAGCCCTTCTTGCAAACAGCGCAACGCTCTCGCCAGCCGCTTGGCCACCCGGCCGTACTCGTCCGATACGCACTCAAGGGCGTACCGCAATCGCTTCCCGCGTATCCGCAATGCGTGATACTCGCCCGCAGGCGAATCCGCAGTGATCGCGTCACCTTGCTTCCGCACCGCGCGCAGGTACGGGCGCAACAAACCCGGCAGTGTCTCACGCGCAGGCATCAGCGCCGCCACCGGCGCTCGCGTCGGTCCTTCTCGAACGAGATCAGTCATACCCACTACGAGCCGTGCGTATCGCTCCGAGTTCAAAGCATGCAGCATCCTTGCCCGCGCATCACGCCGATCGGTTTCCAGCAACGGCCGTAGCGACTCGAAAGCCACGCGCTCGTCGGCTTCCGCAGCCTCCTGCCACGCCTCCAACTGCTCCAGCTGCACGTCCGTATCGCGCACCGCACCCAGCTCTGCGCCAAGCCAGCGCAGTTCCCGCCGCAAAGCAGTGCTGTCGCCTGGCAAGCACCGCTGGAAGAGACGCAAGGCCGCGCGCAATCGGCGCACCGCGACGCGCATGCGATGCAGCGTCTCGATCTCGTCACCTAGACGCGCACCCGGCTCTTCCTCCAGCAGACACCGCCACTGCTCATGGAGAACCGCGAACGCCACCTCTCCCACGGATCCCTCCGGCAGTCCCTGCCGTGGAGCTAGCTCCCAGCCCACCGGCGGCCGCAGACCCGCCAGCTCCAACCCGAACTCATACTTCGACTGCGCCGCCGGCCGGATCGCACAGTCCTCCTGCAGAGCGTCCACGAGAAGCCCCAGCGATTCCTCATGCCCTTCCGTCACCTCCACTTCCACCCGTTGCAGATGCCTGGATGTCCGACGCCCCTCCACTAGCACCGCCGCTGTGTCGAGCGCGATCTCCCCGGCAACGGCGTCATTTGCCTCAACCGGGAGCACTTGCCGCAGCATCCGGAGTTCAAACAAGGGCCGCAGTGACCGCACGCCAAGTGTCCGCAGCCGATCTCCCACGGGGCCGGGCGCACCCAACAGCATCTCCGGCTCCGCCGTCGTAACCCGTTCGCTGATCTCCACCCGCTTCCGGAGCGCCCCACTCACCTCACCAAAGGACTTCAACGTCGCCGTGATCCGTCCTTCGCTCCTGCGCAGACGCAACGCGTACCCGCCTCGATGCACTCGCCAATCGTCGCTGTCCAAATAAATATCGCCGATCTTCCGCTGGACCGGCGTCGCGGCGCGTAAGGGCGACGGCAACGACGGCGAAAGACACCACGCACGCACCGCGCTCAGGTCGGCCGCATCGAACTGCCATTCGACTTCGCGCTCGCCATCGTTCCGGATCCGTTGGGATGTCATCGCCACGAGACCGGCAGCATAGCGATCCTGTCGCACTCGCGTCGCGATCGTCCTCGGTCAGCCGTTGATTGTCAGAAGGCCGCACCGTCGGATCGGACCTGGCAGCTCGCCCGAGAGAACTCCACCGCATTCGCCCGCGATGTCTTAGCCGTCGGCAGCCAGCGTCTCGGCCTGAGCAAAGTCAGCTTGGGCCTCGTTAGCTTCACCCAAGCGATCGTGGATCTCACCGCGTGTCCGGTAGGCCACCGCAAGGGCAGGAGCCAACCGGATCGCCTCGTTGGCGTCCGCCAGGGCACGGACAAGATCGTCCGTCGCAAGGCGTGTCCGCGCTCGCGCGGCGAACGCCTCCGGGAAATCCTTGTCAAGCAAGACTGCGCGGTCAAGGTCGATAAGCGCGGCATCCGTATCTCCGAGATCCAAATAGGCAAGCCCGCGAACTTGATGCCCGATTGCCAGCGCAGAGAGGGAGCAAGTCGCGCGCGTAGGCGCCCCGTGGACGATGCGCGGGCAACGCGTGCCGGCTGGCCCGATCGCGATCGCACGATCGGCATCCGCAACCGCACCCAGCGAATCCCCTTGGAGAAGGCGGATCTCGGCGCGGTTGCTGAAAGCAGACGGTAATGTGTCGTCGGACGCGATCGCACGATCGAAATCCGCCAACGCCAGCTCGAATCGACCCATTGATCGATACAGCTCCCCGCGATCGTTATAGGCGAGCGCGAACTCATCATTACTGGCGATCGCGTCGCTAAAAGCCACAATCGCAGCGGTGAGGTCTCCTTGCTCGCGCAGCTCCACGCCGCGCTCGTACTCAGCCTGGCCTGAGGCGCAGCCTGCGAACAGAGCCGCGAGTCCCACCACCGCGAAAAGAGATATGCGCCGCATTGGGCCGCTTCCTTCGTCCCGCACGCGGCCCGCGCGCGGGTAACTCATTCTAGGGAACCGGATTGCGAATGTCTGATAGCAAGTGGTGTGGTCCATCAAGAGGTGGACGCATCTCGGTGAACTCGCGAAGGCGCCCCGCACCTACCGGAACGTATCCGCTTGTTGTCCGCCGCCCGTTCAGTATCTGCCCGCTATCTGCCTGCAGACCGACCACATTCTTATCTTTGACAGGCATCCATAAAAGGACCATCGCTCGGATCCGATCTCGTTTGCACTCTCACCATCACTCCTGCGCTGTCCGGCCTTGATCCGGATCAGAGCCAACAGCCGAGCCTACGCCCACCCGCTGGGAGGCATGCTGGTCCAGGGTGATGGTTAACTCCCGGCTCACGACACACTATCGTATGCGCCATGGAACCGACCGCTGCGCAGCTAGTCGAGATGTTCCGGCGGATGGTGCGCATTCGTGAATTTGATGAGCGCGCCGGCCTGCTTTTGGAGCGCGCGATCGTGCCCGGTGCCGTTCACCTCTACGTGGGTGAGGAAGCGGTCGCCGTAGGCGTCTGCGCGCAACTCAACGACGACGACTACATCACCTCTACCCACCGCGGGCACGGCCACCTCATCGCGAAAGGTGGCAATCTCGGCAAGATGTTCGCCGAGATATACGGCAAGGTCACAGGTTACTGTCACGGCAAGGGCGGATCGATGCACATGGCTGATCAGTCCCTGGGCATCTTGGGTGCAAACGGCATCGTCGGTGCTGGTGGGCCAATCGCGGCAGGCGCAGGCTATACCTGCAAATTCCGCAATCAAGGACAGGTGACCGTGTGCTTCTTCGGCGACGGCGCCGCCGCTGAAGGATCGATGCACGAGGCAGGAAACTTGGCCGCCGTCTTGAATTTGCCGGTCATCTTCGTCTGTGAAAACAACCTCTACGGCGAATTTGCTCGCGTCGACGAGCACCATGCGATCAGTGACATCGCCGACATGGCGACGGGGTGGGGCATGGCTGGCGCAGTCGTTGACGGAATGGACGTGCTCGCCGTCCACGAGGCCGCCGGCGAAGCCATCGCCCGCGCCCGGCGGGGAGAAGGACCCACACTCTTGGAGTGCAAGACCTACCGCTTCTATGACCACCTCGGCCGCGATTACGGACTTACGAAACGGCCCGAAGACGAGATCGCGCACTGGAAGGCGCGTGATCCCATCACGCGCCTCGGCGCGGCTCTCGCGGAGCGCGGCCTGCTCAGTGCGGCCGACCAAGACCGGATCGTGGACGAGACGCGCGCGGAGATCGAAGCGGCGATCACGTTCGCGCAAGCGAGCCCGGAACCGGAGCTGAGTGCGCTACTCGAAGATGTTTACGTGCCCGAGCCCGCCGGCACCAACAGCTGATGTCGGAAAAACTATTCAGCCAGGGCATCGTCGAAGCGCAAGCTCATGAGATGCGCACCGATCCAACGATCTTCATCGCCGGCGAAGATATCGAGCTCGGCGGCGTCTTCGCGACCGCAAAAGGGTTGCGCGAAGAGTTCGGATCACGCGTGTTCAACACACCGATCGCCGAAGCCGCGATGACGGGGCTGGCAATCGGAGCCGCGGCCACCGGGATGCGGCCCATCGTCGAGATCATGTTCATGGACTTCATGACCGTCGCCATGGACCAAGTCGTCAACCAAATGGCGAAGATGCGCTACATGTTTGGCGGAGAGACACGGCTCCCCTTAGTACTGATCACCCACGCCGGAGCCGGACATCAAAACGCAGCACAGCACAGCCAGAGTTTGGAAGCCTGGTTTTGCCACGTTCCCGGGCTGAAAGTCGTGTGGCCATCGGACCCCTACGACGGGAAAGGACTCATGATCGCCGCGATCCGCGACGACAACCCCGTCATCTACATCACCAACAAGCTCGCGCTCGGCACACGCGCCGATGTCCCGGACGATGCCTACACCGTCCCGATCGGAAAAGCAGCAGTGAAGCGAGAAGGAGAGGATGTGACCGTCGTGGCAGTGGGGGCGATGGTGCCCGAAGCGATCAAGGCCGCCGAGGGCGTTGCTGCGCGTGGCCTGAGCGTCGAGGTCGTGGATCCGCGGACGCTTTCTCCACTCGACACAGACACTATCGTTCGCTCCGTGCGGAAAACCGGCCGCGCGATCGTCGCGCACGAAGCCGTGCAGTTCTGCGGCTACGGAGCAGAAGTGGCGGCGCAGATCGCCCAACACGCCTTCGACGAGTTAGATGCACCCGTGCTGCGCGTCGGCGCACCCTTCAGCCCAGTCCCCTTCAACCCCACCTTGGAGCAGGCTTGGTTGCCGGGTGCGGAGGAGATCATTGCGAGCATCGAGCAGCTAATACCAACGGCATCGAGCGCTTAAGCTCCACGGCCAACACAGCCCAAACGCGGCACCCGTGGCGCCGATCCGGACGACGTGGGGGATCCGCCTAGCGGAAACCCTTTAGGAATCCCGAGTGACACGCGCACGCGCTGTTGCCTCTTCGTCCATAGCCAGCGTCTCCGGTTTCTTCGGATCCCCCAGAACAACCACGCCGTAAACACGATGGGCACGCGGGGGGCTGATAAATCCTTCGATCACGTCGTGGAGCACTCGCGCGGGACGCCGCGTGAACGGATCGCCGTAGCCACCGCCGCCGTCAGAGAGGGAAAGGATCCGTTCACCCACCTCAATCCGCTGCTCGCCGACGATATCAGGCAGCCGTGCGCGGGACCCATCCCGCCGGATCAAATACGCCTCGGACCCAAGCGCGGCGCCACCACCCTGCACTCCCTGTGGCGCGTTATGCATACCGTCCATGGTGTAGTGCACGGTGAGGGGATCCCAGCGCGGCCCGTAGACGCAGATATTGCCCGACGCACCGCGCTGTCGACCTGCGCCCTCTGAATCGGGGCGGAGGGACTTTTGAAAGACGATGAACGGGTACTTCTGTTCAACCACCTCCGTCTCGTCGATGTAGAGGAGGCCGCCCGCACCCGCCGAGCTGAACGAGAGCCAGCCATCCACCTCTGCACTCCCTGGGCCGCCAGCCGTACCACTGAACAGTTGCAATAAGTAGGGTTCATCGCGCTCCCGGTGATAGCCGGAAAGCACGCCCATGAAGGGGCCTTGTCCAAAGCAGGCTTCGGCGAGGCCGATTCCATCCCGGAGCCGGCCGAAGGCCGCGAAGATCATCCCCTGCGTGCGACTGGCGACGGTCGTCGTCGCCATTGAGCACGAAGTAGGGTGACGCGGAATGCCGACCGCGCAATTCTCCCGCAGAAGTACGGTGAATCGCCGAAAGGCGCCAGCGTTCTGCGGCACTGCGTTCGCACGGGCACCGGGCCTCGAATTGAGCACATTGAGGACGCCCGCAATCGCGGCGTTGCGCGCGGTGGACTCGCTCAGGTTCAAGCCGGTAGTCGTACAGTCCGGATTGTCTCGCAAGTCGACCGTCACCTGACGAGCATCTGGGTCCACATCGATCTCTGCCTGAATCGTGAGACCTTCCTCCGGAAAGCCGGGGAAGGGATCGACAGTGGTGCGCGCACTCACCTTCCCTGCCGGGAGCCGGCTAATCGCCTCCGCGGTCAGCCGCTCGCTGTAGTCCAGCCAACCGCGGATGAAGCGCTGGACGGTCGCCAGTTCAAACTTCGCACAGAACTCCTTGAGCAGTTGCTCGCCCACCCGGGCCGCCGCCAGCATCGCTAGATAGTCCCCATACCAAATCTGGGGAGCGCGGATCCGCTTCTGGCACATGCGGACGATATCGCCCACATCCTGATACTGCCGCTGAATCCGCACGCAGGGGAAGAGCAGTGCACCCTCGTTGTAGACGTCCACGGCGGTCGGGATGTACGTGCTCGGAAGAGCATTGCCGATATCCGAAAGGTGAGCCTTCACGCACACCGTGAAAATGTGTGTCCCTGCGACGAAGACCGGAACAATGATGGTGTGGTCAGCAGGGTGAGAGCCACCGATATAGGGGTCGTTGTGCAGAAAGGCGTCGCCAGCCGCGAACTCTGGATGGAGGTCCTCCATCGACGCGCAAATGGGGCTCGATCCGAATACGTGCACCGGCATACCTTCAGGGGCGGCGATGAGATTGTGTGCAGCGTCGACGAGGGAGCAAGAGAAATCGCGCGCCACAAGCGTGGTCGAGCGAGCAGTGCGAACGAGCGTGTTGGTCATGGCACGGGTAATGCCATCGAGACGATTGGCCATGACGAGGAGCCGGACCGGATCCAGCTCCTCTGCGTCACTTGCAAGACCCTTGGGCGTTGGCATCGCTACGTCCTTCGCTGTGCGAAGCAGATTAGCAAGCGCCCGCTAGCAAGCGGCGCAGTCTGTGTAGACTCTCGACGACGCAGAACTCAATGGATCTCCGCTCAATACGGGCGGGACGAGTGAGGAAGGTGCGATGACGGGTTCAGAGAATGTATCTCAAGTCGATCCGATCACGGTCGAAGTGATCCGCAGCGCCTTCATCGCTACTTGTAACGAGATGGCCTTGACGGTAGCCAAGACCGCCTATTCGACGCCCGTGAACGAAGGGCATGACCTCGCCACTGGTCTCTACGATCGCCACGGCAACCTGGTCGCACAAGGAGAGTTCGATCTACCCGCCTTCGTCGGCCTAACGATCCTGACCGTGCCGGAGATCATGCGCATCATCGGCCCGGAAAACATCGAGCCCGGTGACATCTACATGATCAATGATCCCTATGTCGCCACGACCCACTGCAACGACATTCATTTCATCAAGCCGATCTTCCATGCAGGCGAGCGCGTGGGGTTCGCCTCTTCCACAGCGCACTGGTCGGACGTAGGAGGCGTAGCGCCGGGGACCCTGAACACCGCCGCCCGCAGTCACTACGAAGAAGGAATGCGCATCCCCGGCGTGGCGCTCTACAAGCGCGGCGTCTTCAACGAGGACATCGTCTCGCTACTGCTCGTGAACATGCGGCAGTCCTGGGAGCGGGTCGGTGACCTCAACGCGCAGCTCGCAGCCGTCCGCGCGGGCGAAGCTCGCCTCCTCGCTCTGGTCCAAAAGCATGGCCCGGAGGCCGTGCAAGCGACGATGGACGCTGTCCAGGATCACTCCGAGCAGCTCGCGCGCGCCTCCTTCCGCAGCCTCCCGGATGGTATCTACACGGCGGAGGATACGGTCGACCAAGACCAGTACACCGGCCAGCCCAAGACGATCCGTCTCAAGCTGACGATCGAAGACGACCACGCTACCTTCGACTACACCGACAGCGACGGTCCGGCGCTCTCCGGCATCAACGGAACGATCGCGGGGACGACCTCCGGCACCTTCATCGCGATCGCCTCGATCTTGCCGCCCATGCAGATGAACGCAGGCGTCATGCGCGCGATCGAACTTCGAGCGAAGCGTGGGTCGATCGTATGGGCGCAGCCGCCTGTCGCAGTCTCCGTCATGACGATCACAGTGATGGACTGCGTGATCGGCGCCGCGACGCTGGCGCTTGGGAAGGCCCTGCCGGAGCGAGCCGTGGGCATGGCCTCCGGCATTCTGAATTCAACCTACGCGGGCGTCGACGGGCGCCCTGGCTTTGAGGCGCCCTTTATCAACTACACCTGGGCATTCGGAGGGATGGGAGCCGCGCGGGATCACGACGGTCCCAACTGCACCGCGCCGCCATTCGGCGCGGCCGTCTCAAACATCCCCTGTGAGCTGCAAGAGCGCCGTTACCCGATCCTGTACCGCCGCTCAAGCGTGCTGTCCGACTCCGGCGGACCGGGACGCTCGCGCGGCGGCGGCGCACTCAACACGATCGCGGAGTTCCCCTTCGGCGCCGTGCACAACGCCGGGCTCACCACTCTCGGCAATCGCGAGCAATTCGGTCCGCCGGGCATCTTCGGCGGCGAGACCGGTCAGCTGGCTCGGCTTTCCCTCAACGATGGCACAGAAAGCGAGCGTCACCTCGGCACGACGGCTACCAACGCACCAGTCAGCCCAGGAGACGTGCTGACCTTCCGCACCAACGGCGGCGGCGGCTTTGGCGACCCGCTGGAGCGGCCACCGGAGCGCGTCCTGGAAGATATTAGGGACGACTATGCAACGCCCGCCGGCGCGCGCGAGCAATACGGCGTCGTCGTGAAGGAGATCGACCGGCGCACGGTGCACTACGAAATCGACTTCGCAGCGACCGCTGAACTCCGAGCAGCGATGCGCGCCGCACGCGGCTAGCCCGCGCGCCTCCCTCCATGACGCCGATCACTCGAGCAGACCTGGACGCAGCCTTGCCGGACCTGCGCACGACGCTACGGCTCACGGGATTGGACGCTCCGGTTCTGGTCGAGCGGGATCCCTGGGGGATTCCCCACATTCGCGCCAAAAGCGAAGCGGACCTTTACTTCGGACAGGGATTCGCAACCGCCCAGGATCGCCTCTGGCAGATGGACTATGACCGCACGCGCTGCTTGGGACGCTGGGCAGAGTACGTCGGCGCGCAGGGACTCGCCAACGACCGGATGCTGCGCAGGCGGGGGCTGGCCCAGGCAGCCCGCGCCGACTACGAAGCCTGTAGCCCAGCAGCGCGCGCCATGCTCAACGCCTACGCAGAGGGCGTAAACGCATTCCGGCAAACGACGGCCAGTCTCCCCGTCGAGTACCGGCTCTTGGACGCGTACCCGGACCCTTGGGAGCCCTGGCACTGTTTGCTCGTGTACAAGATGCGCAATACCGCGGAAGGATCCTTCCTGCAGAAGCTCTTCCTCGGACGTCTGGCAGCGACGCTCGGGCCCGAGCGCGCCGCCGCGCTGGTCCCAGGCTACCCGCGGGGCCACGCGCTCACCGTGCCGCCGGGGGCGCTGTACGACGGTCCCACGCTAAACGGCATGGCCGAGCTGACCACGGTCGCCGCCGCACTGGCGCCGTTGCGTGAGATCGATCTCGGCAGCAACGCTTGGGTGGTGGCAGGTGAACGGACGGCATCTGGCCTGCCTCTACTCGCCGGCGATTCACACCGAGGGCTGGATACGCCCAACGTCTACTACCAAATCCACTTGACTTGCCCCGATTTCGATGTGATCGGGCAGGCGCTGCCCGGCTTTCCAGGCACGTTGCACTTCTGCCACAACCAGCACATCGCCTGGGGCATGACCTATGGCTCCTGTGACACGCAGGATCTCTTCGTGGAGGAGGTGCGCGAGCACGAAGGAGCGTTCCAGTACCGATTCCAGGACGAATGGCGCACAGTGCAGCCGCGCAGTGAAGTAATCCAAGTGCGGGGCTCAGCGCCCGAAACGGTCACGGCGTTCGCAACACATCACGGAGCCGTCATCGCGGGCGATCCAGCGGCTGGCCGTCTCATCGCCTTAGCCGACCCCGGTGCTGCAACGCCGACCGCTTGGGTCGATGGGGCGCGGGACGCGATGCGCGCTCACTCGGCCGACGAACTAGAAGCGGCGCTCGCCGGATGGACGGACCGCGTGAACAACTACGTCTACGCCGACGTGCACGGCGCCTTCGGATACGCACTCCGCGGGCGTATTCCGCTCCGCCCGGAGAGCAACGGCTGGGGCCCTGTGCCCGGGTGGAACGGCCAGCACGAGTGGGAGGGCTACATCCCACCGGCGGAGCTGCCGCGTAGCCGTAATCCAAAGAGCGGATATGTAGTGAGCTGCAACCAGCGGATCGCCGATCAGACCTATCCGCACTTCCTCGGACACCTCTGGAGCCCTGCCTATCGGGCCCACCGCATAACAGAGCGACTCAACGAACTCGCGGCAGGCGGGATCACGGTCAGAGAGATGGCGAGCATCCACGCCGACTGCGTTTCGCTGATGGCACGGAAGCTGATCGCTGCAGTGGCGCATCTGGATGTGAGAGGAGACACCGCCCGCGCACAGCGCATCCTCGCGTCGTGGGACGGACGCCTCACCTCCAACGCGTCCGCACCCACCATCTATGCCGCGCTGCAAGCGGAATTGGACGCACACATTATCCGAAAAGCCTACGGCCCCCTAGGCCATGACATCTTGGCCGGAACGGATGTGGGCGGAGCCGGGCACTACGCGCGCGGGGTTCGCTCTCATGTGATCGAAGAGCTGGGCATGGATGCAAGGCGCTACCTGCCGATCGATGAGGAACCAGCCGTGTTGGGAGACGCGCTGCAGCGCGCGGTCTCCGCGCTTACGGAGCGAGCGGGGCCTGATCTGGACCAGTGGCGTTGGGGGGCGCTGCACCACACATTGCATACGCATCCACTGGCGGCCGCTTTCCCTCAAGCGGCAGAATTTCTCCATCCGCCGCGTGTCGCCGCCGCAGGCGGTGGCGACACGCCCCTCGCCGGGGCGTTCGCGCTGCACGGTAATTTCACGGTCGAGGCCGCTTCCGTCGCGCGCTACGTGCACGACCCGTCTGATTGGACCCGTTGCCGCTGGATCGTTCCGTTGGGAGCCTCTGGACATCCCGGCAGTCCGCATTACGCCGACCAACAGGAGGCTTGGGCGGCAGTCGACACGATCCCGCAATTGTGGGATCGCACTGCCATCCGTGACCGGGCGGAGTCCACTCAACACCTCCAACCCCTAGAGGTGCCGGCGCGGTGAAGCTTCACGACCCGCCAGCGGGGGCGTGCCCGCACATCAGCCATGTCGTCGTGCTCAAGGACCAACCCGGCCGCTACTGGATGGTCGAGACCATGGTGGCGCTGTCTCTAGATCCTCCACCGCGGCTACGTGCTCGATCAGAGAGAGGCACGGTCCCACCCTCCACCTTCTAGAGGTCAATGACGAATGCGTTCGGTCTGAAGGACCAGTTCTCTCCACTCCTTAGCGAGTCCGACCGCTTTATGTCCATGAGCAACGGCCATCGCGCCCTTGCCTATTGCAGGCTACTCCTTGTCCCGAAACGCGTTGAAGATCCTCTCGGCCGTGCATCGTTGCTTCTTGCTGAGGGCGCGGAAGTCCAGTACGGGAGGGATTCCGCTGAGCGGATAGTTGTGTCTCCACGACCAGCCAGTGGAAGACGCCACTCTACTTGCGCCAACTCCCCATCGACAGACTGCGCCATACGCGGCGGAGCCGTAAACGAAGAGTCTGACGGCTCGATGTTGAGCCAAGCATGCGGGCCCGCTCGACGTCCGCATACTCCGAATGATGACCTGGATCGATCCTATCCAACCAAATCACGGCGTTGTTTCGTATGACGTAGTGGCTGCCGCAGCCGGAATTAGCCCACACGGACCCACCCGTAGGACCGTTCAGGGAAACCGACTTCCCATCGAAGTGAACGTGCCATCGACTGGGGTGGAGGGAAAGCACGGTCAGATCGCCACAACCACACGGACAGCGCAGGTTAACGGTCCGATGCTTGTGGCTGATCCAAAGCTCGCCGACTTTGATTGCGTCGAACTCGGGCAGTACCTCTACAAAGATGGGTCGGAGCTTCATAGGGCGCTGCTCTTATGCGTCAGTTCGGTGTAACAATGCTCGGCGTCTCGAGTCGGAACTTATGGAGAAAGGAAGCGGACTTCGAAACGTACTGCCCCGTGCGGCGGCGCCACTCCATCACGGCGAGTGAAGCCGCCAACGCGTTCACTTCCGGCAGCTGGACGTTGCGATAGCCCGGGACATTGCCCTCGACTCTAGCGTTCGGTATGGCATCCTTCCACGCCATGGAGCCTGCGTCATAGGCGCTTGTCATCACGGCGCCTCTAACGGCGCGGTCCTCCACCGTTATGCTCACGCCCGAATCTATGAACGGAACCGCCGCCTCAGAGAGCGCGCAGTAGACGACATCCTGCCGCGGTGAATCGCCTTTGGACAGCTGGTCGATACATACGAAGGCAAAGTCGATGGGATGATCCGACAGAAACCCGTCGAACGTAGACTTACTGTCCACTCGGATCGCGTGCAGATGGATGCCTTCCCGGAGAGACTCGTACTTGGGATGGTAGTAGTCCACTTTGCGCAAACATCCCTTGCGACGTAACTCAATCTCCTCGTCAGTAGGCGCCCCGGGCCCCCGCATGAAGTTATGCCAATCCATGTAGTCGTTATCTAAGAGGTGGATTTCCCGCACGGGCGTTTTGGCAACAAGGTCCAGGACGTAGGAGCCCGTCCCGCCCAGGCCGATGATCGCAATGCTCTGACCGCGGATGCGGTCCTGCACCGGGGCTATCCCCGCTCGTGCCTCGAACGTGTTGGGTATCTTGAACGGATCCGGAAACGCTGGAGAAGCGGTCTCGGAGTAGCCGTCCGCCCACACGGCCCCGACAATCTGCTTCGCATAGCGGTGAATCAAGTCGCTCGCCGACTCGTCCTCCTCCGGGCTGTCTTGGCTACCTTTTCGGATGGAGATGTTCGACCAGGGTTTTTCGTCGCCGCCGATGTGGTTTCCAATCGGGGTCCCATCCGCGTTGTACACGCGCCCGTCGTGCTCTTCGTCAGTGGTGATCCGCACCGCATGGACTGCCTCGCCTATCCGTTTATCCGGTTTCCCGCTCGCGGGGTCGCAGGACTTCTCAATGGTGCAAGTACCAACAACCCCACCTGCAAGGAGACAAGGAACCCGGACGGCCCGGATAACGTCGGATTCGACCCTGACGCTAAACCCGACCTGCTCACCGAACGCGGTGAGCAGGTCCTTAGGAGACATGCTCGGGGTCGACCGAGAAGCTCGTGCCGTCCTTGACCTCAACGTCCTTGCCCGGCAGCAGGACACCGGCCTTACCTTTGAGGTCGTTTTCGTAGTCGATGCCGGGCGTGCCGCTGATGTGCTTGTTCTCAGGCTCGTGCAGCTCGTTCCAGATCTTCACGATTTGGTCATAGGTCACGAGATTGCCTGGGACCTTGTGCTCTCGACCGCTCACGTAAATCTGCGTGTCGTCATTCATGGATTTGCTTCCTTTCTGTTGTCTCACTAGATATTGACAGTACCAACTCCGGTACCCAAGATGCAGGGTACGAGATAACCGACCCACTGTGTCAAGCCTTCAGTGGAACATTGTACCGTTTTACGCACAGGAGGCGCGATGAATGCAGGTCCGCTTGCTCTCAGCGACCTAGGTCACCTTGTCTTGGCCGAGCGAACCCGTAGGGGGATGAGCCTCCGGGAAGCGGCCCTTGTCCTGGGTATCCCCTTCAATACCCTGGCGCGCATTGAGAAAGGACATGTTCCAGACCTCCCGAAGTTCAAGCGGCTCGTAGAGTGGTGCGGCGCCGACATCAAGCAGTTCTTTGAGACCCAAGAGAAGGCGACTGCTACGACCGACGTGATCGCTGAGCACCTTCGTGCAGATCGCAACCTTCCCCCTGAAGCCGCAGAACGAATCGCAGGCATCGTCGGCGACCTCTATCAAGCTCTGGCGCGCCCCCAGGCGGTCGCTGCAGTGCATCTACGGGCGGCTAAGACATTCAGGCCGGACGCGGCTCGCTCCTTGGGGATCTTGTTGAGCGATCTGAATAAAGCCCTCATGGAGGAGGCCGCTGATGGTCCTGCGGAGAGGGTTTAAGTCCGAAGCTGAGAGAATCGCCCGACGCGTGCGAACGGATCTGGGAATCGGTGCCGCTCAGCCCGTTGCGCCCGAGATTCTTGCCAAGCTGCTGGGCATTGAGGTCCGAGCCGGAGACGAGTTGATCCCGCGAGAGCGATTCAACGAGCTCGAAACCATTCAGCCCGATTCCTTCTCTGCATGCACGCTCCAGCCTTCGGCTGATCGTCTGGTCGTTGTATATAACCCTCTACCGGTGGAGTCGCGTCAGAGGAGCGATATCGCGCACGAACTTGCGCATGTACTCCTCGATCACGATTTGAGCCGCGTTGAGAGGCTTGGTGATGTCACCTTCCTTTCTTGTGATCCGACTCAGGAGGAAGAGGCCGCCTGGCTGTCCGGATGCCTCCTTTTGCCCCGGGCGTTGCTCCTGGCTGAAGTCCGTAGGGGGTCAGGCGCGAAAGACATCGCCAAGAAGTACGGCGTCAGCGAAAGGATGGCAAAATATAGATTGGACGTCACCGGTGTGGTGAGGCAGAACCAAGCTCGTATGAAGAAGAGAGGCGCACAACGATAGAGGCCGTCGCGATGACCCCTACCTCAGAAATGCCCTGCAATCGAGAGCAGCGTCCGTCAGCCGGGCGACATTCCAGTAACTGGAACGAATGGACATCGCCCGGCTCGTCTCTGATACCGGCGTCTCCTTTCGAGACTTAGGGGCACACATTGAAGTAGCGAGAGCTCGCCAGCAGCCACATCGATTGTCCGGCACATTACCGACTTGTCATGAGAGGCAGTGTCGAATTCACCGGGCCTAGCAGGATTCGAGCCGGCAACCGAACGGTGCTGAACTGCCTGCTTAACCCACCCATGACCGCTCCGGCGACGAAAGCCGCTACGTTGCCACAGGGATCCGCCCGCCAAAGACCCGCCGGCGTGAAGCGAACGGCATCTGTAATCGACGGGAGCACGCTGGTGCGCGGGAACGCAGAGCGGTTCGAAGCCCCGCCGCTTCACTACGTAGCCAGTTGGCGCCACGCCCAGACCCGTATCCGCGCCAAAGACAAATACGAGGATGCCGTACTTGCATACCAGTTCTCTGATCCACGCAGCACCTGCGCACTCGCCAACCCAGCCCTATCCACCGGATAATCGTGCATCACACACGCGGACGGCAGCAAGGGAACGCATGAATCCAGATTCTGAACACGCAGCAAAGGCAGCGATCCGCAGCGCCTGGACGCGTGGCGCCGCCGCCTATGATCACGATATCGGCCACGGGCTCGCAACGCCTGCAGTCAAGCGAGCCTGGACGGCCGCGCTCCAGGAGAGCCTCGGTACAGGTCCCTTCGAGCTGCTCGACGTTGGTACAGGTACGGGGCTGCTCGCAGTGCTCGCTGCACAGCGGGGGCACCGCGTCACCGGCATCGACCTCAGCGCCGCCATGTTGCAGTACGCCCGCCAACGCGCTGCTACAGCAAACATCCGCGTCGAGTGGCATGAGGCCGACGCCGCGGCTCTCCCGTTCGCCGACTCCAGTTTCGACGCCGTGATCAGCCGACACGTTGTATGGACGATGACGGACCCGCAGTGCGCCTTCAGAGAATGGATACGCGTAGTGCGTCCCGGGGGACGTATCGTCTGGTTCGATGGACTACTGTCCGAGAAAATCGGCCGCGCCTTGCGGCAGCGCGCAGCGAAGATCATCCAGCGGCTGCAGCGTGATCCCGACCACGTCTCGGACCACCGCTACCCTCCTGAAGCGATAGCGGCCTTGCCGCTGCATGAGCTGCGCACCACGGAGCCGGTCGCGGCGCTGCTTCGTGAACTCGGCGTGCCGGATGTCTCGCTCCGCTTCCTTCCGGAAGTGGCGCGAGCGGAGATGGAAGGCCAGTCGCTTGTAAAGCGGCTGGCCGGATCTAACCCGCGATATGTGGGAGCGTTTGTGGTAAGCGCGGAGATGAAGGAGCAAGGAGCGAGATGACCACAGCGTTCATCAATGGGTGCATCCTCACAATGGACGAATCGATACCCAGCGCCGCAGTCGTCGTTGTGCACAAGGAAAAGATCGTCGCCGTTGGCGAGGAAGCGTTGCTCAACGCTTACCCGGACGCCGAGCAACACGACCTTGGAGGCAAACTCTTGATCCCGGGCTTCATCGACGCCCACTACCATCTCTCGATCGCTGCCTTACATCCGCGCTGGGCCAACCTGGAGAAGATCCACACTTTCGAAGAGCTCCGCGACGCGCTGCGGAAGCAGGCGCAACGGGAGCCGGAAGCGCAGTGGATCCGCGGTTATCAATGGATGCCGGGCCTCGGAGGGCCCAAAGTCACGCGCCACGATCTGGACCAGATGGGATTTGACCGGCCCGTCATCCTCGCGCACTTCACGCTGCACCAAGGATTGGTCGATTCGCGGGGACTGGAATTGCTCGGAATCGACCGCCGGACGGTAGCGCCCAAGGGTGGGGTCATCGTGCACGACCGCCACGGCGAGCCGACCGGCCGTCTCCTGGAGTCCGCTTGGAGCGAAGCGAATGCTCGCTCGCTGGCCGCGTACGGCGAACGCGGGCGCTGGGGAGAGCTCGTCGCGCGGCGGGGACGGGCGCTCCTCGCCGACGGGATCACCGCCGTGCACGACGCCGCCTGCTCACCGGCTGCGGAAGGCCTCTACCGGTCGATGGCAGCACGAGACGACCTCCCGATCTCCGTCCTAGCCATGCCGCATCCCGCGGCCCTGTTCACCAACCGCTATCGCGTGCGCCTCGACGGGCCGCCGACGGGCGACGGCGACGCCTGGTTCCGCGTCGGGCCGATCAAACTCTTCGCGGACAACGGGACGAGCGGCGCGATCCGCGCCACGCGTGACGGCCAGCCGGTGGAGATCGGCGAGATCTTCCCGTTGTTGCCCGAGGGAGTGCTGGACGCTACCCGGAATGGGTTCCGCGTGGCGGTGCACGCCCTGGGAAACTTTGGCGTCGAGCGCGCACTCGAAGCGTTCGCGGAGGCGCGGCGCGCACGGCCCAGCTTCGATCACCGCTTCCGCATTGAGCACGCCGGTCTCGCGTCGCCGGATCAGATCACACGCATGGCGGAACTGGAGGTGATCGGCGTGGTGCAGCCCGGCTTCGTCGACGCCTTCGCGCACGCGCGCGACAGCTACCGCTACGACGGTATCGGCCTCCTCCCCTTCGGCGAGATGGCAGCCAAGGGCGTACGCCTGGCAGCTTCGTCGGATGACCCTTGCGTATTCTCAGGACCGATCGGCACCGCGCTCTGCGGCGCGACGCGACGGTCGCGCGATGGCGTCGAACTCGGGCCCGAGCAGGCACTGCCGCTGAGCGAGTGGATCCGCGGCTACACGATCAACGCCGCCTTCGCGGGCGGACAAGAGCACGAGCGTGGCAGCCTCACGCCCGGCAAGCGCGCAGACCTCGTCCTCCTTGATGGGGCGCTCCAGGCGGACAACCCGCCGCGCGTCGTTGAGACATGGGTCGCAGGAGCCAACGTATGGAGCGACACGAGCGCCGCACCTGCGGACAGTGACGCCGAGCCGGCCTGACAGGGCGCAAGTTCGCAAGGCATGCAGCGAAGCGCGCGCACGCGAAGGCCGTGGCGGTGAAGATCGGCTGGCGGTCCGCGGACTCAGCTTCCTTCCTCGCCACACAAGGACGGACGGCAAGCCATCAAGCGCTGGCCGCAAGCCGATGTGGCGATGGCTTAGCCATCGTTCATATGCACCGCGAAGAACGCGCCCTGCGGATCCGTCATCTGCGCAATGCGGCCCCCGCCGAGGATATCCATCGGCCCGACGACCACCTCGCCGCCCAATTCCCGCCCCTGCCTCGCCAGCTCGTCTACGTCGTCGACGCTCACGTAGATCGTCCAGGAAGGCGGTCCAGGCATCTCGGCGCTTTTGTTGAACATCCCGCCGATGTCCTGCCCGTCGCGCTTGATTATCTGGTAAGCCCCGCCGCCCGTTGCGCTCATGTCGAAGGCGTCGCCCTTCTCCCAGCCGAATAGCGTCTGATAGAAGTCGAAGGCGGCAGCGGAATCGCTGGTACAGAGTTCGTGCCACACGATCGCGCCTCGTTGCTGGCCAGCGCTCGGCGGTGGATCGGCTTCCGGCTGAAAAGCGGCGAAGACGGCCCCTTGCGGGTCGGCAATAACCGCGAACCGACCCACTCCGGGGATATCCGTGGAACCCACGAGCGTCTGTGCTCCTAGGCCCTTCGCTTTCTCGACGGTTGCATCGAGTTCGGGCGCGCCGACATATGAGAGCCAATGCGGAGGAGCGCCCATCCGCCGGGCTTCGTCCGGCAGCGTCATGACGCCTCCGATAGGCAGTTCGTCCAGCATCCACATCGTATAAGGCTGCTCGCCTCCCTCCCACAGCAACGTGCTCCAACCCATGAGCGATTTGTAGAACGGCGAGGCGGCGGCGGGATCGGAGGTCAGCAACTCGTGCCAAAGAAAGCGACCGGCGAACTCGTCCATATTTAAGCTTCTCTCAAGGATTCACGAACGTGGTCGGGGAAAAGCCAGCAACGCTGAAGTCTAAAGCGCTGGCTTGCAGGGGCAACGAGTCGGCGCGTTCCGGACAGGAAGTCCTCCACTGAATTTCACGCACGGGCTCGGCCGGAGGCGTGCTCTTCGATCCAGTACGCTCGCGTGGCGGCGGTGGGCGGCGCGCGAAAGACCACAGGAGCAAGCAACGGTGGCATACGACGAACGATTGGCGGAGCGGATTCGGGAGATCCTAAGCCGCAAGCGCGACATGCGAGAGCAAAAGATGTTCGGCGGCCTCTGCTTTCTCCTGCGAGGCAACATGTGTTGCGGGATCGTCGGGGACGAACTCATAGCCCGGGTAGGACCGGACGCATACGACGCCGCGCTCGCGCGTCCACACGCTCGGCCAATGGACTTCACAGGCCGTCCGCTGCGAGGGATGGTGTACGTCGCAGCCCCGGGACTGCGAACCAAGCGCTCGCTCTCGCAGTGGCTGGATCGGGGTGTGGCTTTCGCATCGTCGCTCCCCCCTAAATAGGGGGCGGCAAGCCGCCAGCGCGCGCGTTGACGCTCCGTGGGAGCCGCGCCTAGCCTGCCACTCTCTGCAGCGAGTAACAGGGGAGATACCGATGGTCGGCCGACTGGAAGGCAAGGTCGCACTGATCACGGGTGGCGGCTCCGGAATGGGAAGAGCCGCCACCCTGAGCTTCACGCGCGAGGGCGCCAAAGTCGTCGTCGCCGACATCGCCGACGACGGCGGCAACGAAACGGTGCGGCTGGTCACTGCGGCCGGCGGCGATGCCACCTACGTCCGCTGTGACGTAGCCAGTGCGCGCGATGTGGAATCCGCAGTCGAGAAAGCGGTCGCCGCCTACGGCCGGCTGGATTGCGCCTTCAACAACGCGGGAATCGAAGGAACGCCCGGCTGTTTCATCGGAGATGTCAAGGAGGAGGACTGGGACCGCGTCCACGCCATCAACCTCAAGGGCGTGTGGCTCTGCATGAAGTACGAGATCCGACAATTCCTCGTACAAGGTGGTGCAGGCGCGATCGTCAACAATGCCTCGGCCGCCGCGCTCTCCGGATGGCCCGAAGGATCGGTCTACGCAGCCGCGAAGTCAGGCGTGATCTCCCTCACCAAGACCGCCGGGCTGGAGTATGGATCGAAAGGGATCCGAGTGAATGCCGTCTGCCCTGGATTCATTCGCACGCCCATGGCCGAGCGCATGTTCGTCGAATTCCCCGAACTGCCCAAACTCTACGCCGACCTGACTCCCCTGGGCCGGGTCGGCGACGCGGCCGAAGTCGCGGACGCCGTCGCCTGGCTCTGCTCGGCCGAGGCATCCTTTGTCTCCGGCGCCGTGCTATCGGTGGATGGCTCCCTCATGGCCGGGGGCGGCGCTCCACCCGCCGGTATCGGCGCCGATCTCGAATAGCGCCGCCTCTCCACGCCCAGCAGCGCGACCGCCAGCCCTAAGACTGCCGCCCCCGGTGATTGGAAGCGTGTTCGCGGAGCTGCGTCTACGACAGCCGCCGATCTTCACCGGAATCGCAGCGTGGAACTGGACCGCCCAGTGCAGTGTGGCGCCCGCGTGCGCTCGGGCGTGTGCTGCGATGCTAGCGTGAGTCGCGATGAAACCCGCAAACCCCGAAGGAGTCTGTCCGATGAAAAAAGAGACGTTCCGAGTCGACGGTATCTCCCAAGCGCTCGAAAAGGCGCGGGTGCCCCTCTCGCCTGTTGTAAAGGCCGGCGACTTCGTCTTCGTTTCGGGCATGCCTCCGCTCGATCCCGTTTCGGGCACCGTGCCTCGCGCGGACATCGTGCGGCAGACGGAGTTGGTACTGGAGAACGTGAAAGCGGCGTTAGAGGCGGCTGGCTCGTCACTAGAGAAGGTCGTCAAAACCACGGTCTACATCGCAAACGCGGCCTACTTCCCAACCGTCAACGAAGTGTATGCGCGCTACTTCCCACACGACCCACCCGCCCGCACCTTCGCGACCGTGGGCTCTTGGCCCTGGGAATTCGACATCGAGATCGAGTGCATCGCCATCGCCTGAGGCGATCTTCCCGCGCCAAGGGTGAGCCACTCGGCTGACTCTGCAACTCACTGGAACGATCTACTGAAATAGTCCGGTAGACACGGCGAGCGAGTAATGCCTGCATAGGGAAGATCTAGAAGCAAACTGCTGAGAGAAGAGAGAGGGCCGGCGGCAGTTGGAGGAGTGTTTCTGGCCTCGTTTGCGACGGGAATTCGGTTGACGGCCCCACCGGAGAATACCTAGACTTCCGACCCGTATAAGAATAGCTCTCATTTTAGAAATGTGGAGCGACCGCTGGACTGGCTCACCGATCCCTGGCAATTCGAGTTCATGCGGCGCGCGTTCCTCGCCGGCGCGGTCGTCGCCGTGGCTGCGCCGGTGGTGGGGACGTTCGTCATCGTCAGAGGGCTTGTCTTCCTCGGCGACGCGGTGGCGCACACGCAACTGGCGGGCGCAGCGGTCGCCTTGGTAGCGGGCGCGAGCTCCGTGCTGATCACCCTGGGAGCCGCAGTCGCCGCAGTGCTCACGGCGCTCGGCGTCGTGGGGTTGACCCGGCGCGCGCAGGTCCGCGAGGACACGGCGATCGGAATGTTGTTCGCAGGATTCTTCGCGTTCGGCGTTCTCCTGGTCAGCCGGCAGCGGAACTTCGCCGTCGATCTCAACAACTTGCTCGTCGGCAACATTTTGGGCGTCGCGGATCAAGACTTGATCGTGATGGGCGCGCTCGCGGCCGTTGTGCTCGCGGCGACGTGGCTCTTCTACGCGGAACTCCGCTACGTCGCCTACGACCCGGAAATGGCGGCGGCCAGCGGGGTACCGGTTACCCTCGTCCAGATCGGCCTGTTGGTTTTGATCTCGCTGGGGGCGGTCGTTGCATTCCGGCTCGTGGGCGTCATCCTTACCCTGGCGATGCTCGTCGCTCCGGCAGCGGCCGCGGCGCTTCTCTTCAGAACGCTGCCGCGGATCATGTTCGGCGGGGTAGCGGTCGGGCTAGCAGCGATCGTGATCGGGCTCTACGCCTCGTTCCACATCAACGTGGCCGCTGGCCCCGCGATCGTGCTGGCCGCGGTCGCACTATTCGGACTCGCTTTCCTCGTATCGCCGCGAGGACTGCTTCGGCGACGGCCCGTCCCGTTCCACCAATAACCCACGGCTGCTAGGGTGACGGGGTGACGAACGCGGTATCTGTGGCTCATGATGCCAGCCCAGCGGTGTCTCCGGCGTTGCACACGACAGTCGCCAGCCGCTTGGAGGCGGCGCGCCAGCGCTACTCGCGCGGGCGGCGGGCCTTGGTCAACGTGTTGGCGGGATCGGAGCGGCCCGTCACCTCGGCGGAGATCGCGATGCGTGATCCCGTACTGTCGCTCAGCTCCGTTTATCGCAACCTGGGAATTTTAGAGCAGGCGGGCGTTGTCCGGCGATTAGTCATGCAGGAAGACAACGCCCGCTACGAACTCTCGGAAGAGCTGACCGCACATCACGATCACCTTATCTGTGAGCGGTGTGGCGAAGTCAGCGACTACAAACCAGGAGATCAGTTGGAGCAGGCGATCACAGTCGCGCTGGATACGCTCGCAAAGCGATCGAGCTTCCACCCGCGCCGGCACCACTTGGAGATCGCAGGACTCTGTGATCGCTGCGCCGAACCGCAAGGCCAGCGCGGCTAGGCGCCGCCATGGGCCAAGCAAACGGCATCTAAGTCCTCAACGCAGCACGGAACGGCCAGCGCATGTCGGCGATCGTCACGAAACAACTGACGAAACACTTCTCCGCGACGGTCAAAGCCGTCGACGGGATCGATCTCACGGTCCCGAAGGGCCGTATTTTTGCGTTCCTCGGAGCTAACGGATCCGGAAAGACCACGACGATCCGCATGCTCACCACCTTGCTGCGCCCGACCTCGGGCGAGGCCACGGTGCTGGGGCTCAACGTGAGACGGGATGGCGCCGCGCTGCGCAAGCGTATCGGCGTTGCTCTCCAGGAAGCCGGGCTGGACAACCTGCAAACGGGCCGTGAGCTGCTCCACCTGCAATGCCATCTGTACGGGCTGCCCTCACACCTGGTGCGGCAGCGCACGCAGGAGCTGTTACAAGCGGTCGATCTGGAGGAGGGCGCGGATCGGCGGGTGGGAACCTATTCCGGCGGCATGCGCCGTCGCATCGACCTAGCTTCGGCGCTCCTCCATCGCCCCGAACTGGTCTTCTTGGACGAGCCAACCACCGGTCTCGACCCGATCAGCCGTGAAGCGCTGCACCAGCAGATCCTCTCGCTCAATCGCGAAGACAACGTGACATTCTTTCTGACAACGCAGTACCTCGAGGAAGCCGACAAACTGGCGGATGAGGTAGCGATCATCGACCGCGGCCGAATCGTCGCCCAAGGATCGCCCGCCGCCCTCAAGGCGACGATCGCTACCGACGTCGTGACCATCGGGGTGAGCGGCACGGAGGCTGCGCTTGCGGCGACGGTAGAACAACTCGATCATCTCGAAGGATCGGAGTCGGTGCGCCGTATCGAGGATTCACTAGTGGTCTACATCCGAGATGGCAGCATGCAGATCGCCCCGATCGTGCAGCTCTTGAGCGAAAACGGGGTGGCGGCGCGGACGGTTACCCTCGCACAGCCCACTCTGGACGACGTATTTTTGCGCAAAACGGGATATCACATGGTCGAGCACAAGGACGATGATGCAAAGAGCGACGGCGCATGACCGCGCTCATCCGATCCACGTATCAGCTCTCCTGGCGCTCACTGCGTGAAAGCGTCCGGCAACCAGGGGTCGAAGTACAGCACCTCTTCATCCCTCTGTTCTTTTTCGCGACCGGCGTGGGCGCGCTGAGCAGCATCGCCGCAGGCGCGTTCGAGATCGGCAACTACACCGGCTTCCACTTGCCCGTCGCCTTCCTCACCGCGATCGCCGGAGCGGCCAGCATCTCGGGCCTCGCTATGGTGCTGGACATTGAGCGAGGCTACCTCGACAAGTTGCTGCTCACGCCCGCTCCTCGTTCATCACTAGTGTTGGGGCGCATGCTGGCCGATAGCGTTCGAGGTGTGCTTTTTACGCTGATCATCCTCATCGTAGGGTTGATCGCCGGATCGGGGTTGGAGACCGGCGTCGGGGGCGCATTTGTCATCCTCGCCATCGCCGCGCTCTTCGGCATGGCTTACTCCGCCATTGGGCTGGGGCTCGGGCTGCGGACGGGGAACCTGCAAGCGGCCCAAGCGGGGCTCCTGATCTTCTTCCCACTACTGTTCTTGTCGCCTGTCTTCGCACCGAAGGTCGTCTTCACCCCTTGGCTTGATGCACTCGCCACCGTTAACCCCGTGACTTACATCCTCACAGGAATGCGCTCGCTGGTGCTGGAGGGCTGGGATGGTGAAGCCATCGGGCTCGCCTTCGGGTGCACCCTCGGCCTGGGCGCCATCACCACGCTGTTCGCGTTCTGGGGGCTCCGTTACCGCACGCGCTAAGAGGGCGGCGCTCACCCAACTGCCACGGCGTTTGCCTTGATCGCAGGCAGTACTTCCTGCGCGAAGAGGCGCATGCTTGCCTCGACATCGGCGGTCGGCATGCCACCGTAAGCGAAGACAAACGAGATGTGCTGCGCACCGGTCTTCTTCTGCAGGTCGAGGATCTTCTCGATCGTTTGGTCCGGCGTGCCCCACGGCTGCAAGCCGCAGTAGAAAGCGGCACCGCCGTCGCCGCCGGCGCGAGTCAGTGCATCCGCGATATTTTCGTAGAACTCGTAGCCTTTAATGTCGCGGAAATGCGACCCGGCGAGCTCGTAGTGCTCCATCGCCGTGCCGTAGTAGAAGCCCATGTACTTGCGCACCATCTCGTCGACATGGTCAGGATCGTGGTGCACGTAAGTGAACGACGTGAGAATCGGCGGAGGCGCGGCGATACCGTTTGCGCGCTGATAGGTGCCGCGGTAGGTCTCGAGATCTTGCAGAATCTGCGGCCACGGCTTCTGCGGGTTGATCAACAGTCCCAGACCGAGGCCAGCGATGATGTCGTATGTCTCGGGAGAGATGGCAGCGCAGTAGGTCCGGCCCTCGAATGACTTGAAGGGGCGCGGTCGCAGTTCGGTGCGGGGCTGCTTGATGATCTCGCCGTCGTACTCCACCCAGCCGCTCTCCAACGAGCGTACGAAAAGATCGGCGCTCTCCAGGAAACGCTGTCGACTCTCGGACATCGGTACCTGGAAGCCATCGAACTCACGCCGTGCCGCGCCGCGGCCCATTCCCAAGATCAAGCGGCCGTTGGAAACGACATCAAGCAGGGCCACCTCCTCGATCGCGCGGATCGGCTGGTGCCACGGCAGCACGATCACCTCGGTCCCGAGCTCGATCTGCTCGCTGCGCGCCGCCACCCAAGTGAGGTACTGCGTAGGATCGGGAGTGACCTCGTAGTCGCTGAAGTGGTGTTCCGTTGCCCACACGGAGTCGAAGCCCAATGGCTCGGCCAACTCGGAAAGGTGGAGTTGGTCGTCCCAAACTTCCTTATCGGACACCGTCTTCGAATGGTTCTGGAAGATAAAGAGGACGCCAGCCTTCATTCACAACTCCTAGCGTTCAGCAGCGGGGTGGAATAGGGGCAAGGTGATCGTATCGGACATCTCACGGAACTCGACCTCGACGGGCAGGCCGATCCGCACCGCTTCCAGGTCGCAGCCCACGATGTTAGTCAGTGTGTACCAGCCTTCCTCCATCTCGACGATCGCCACAACATAGGGCACCGGAAAAGCGGGCTGCTGCGGTCGATGGACGATCGTAAACGAGTAGACCGTGCCGCGGCCGCTGCTGGGAACCCAGACCAGGCTGGGGCTGAAGCAGCGAGTGCACGCAACTTGTGGGATGAAGACATGTTCTCCGCAGTCGTCGCAGCGCTGCACCACAAGCTCGCCCTGCTTGCAGGCATCCCAGAAGGGCTGCGAGAGCACACTCGGCTGCGGCAGAGGGATCGCAGCACCGGAACTCGTCATGCCGCCGGCTCTCGGCCCAGGAGCAGAACCTCCATGAACAGCGCCGCTGCGCCGCCGTTCGTGCACATCGCCACTTCTACACCCGGCACCTGCACCGGCCCCATCCGCCCCCGGATCTGGTCCGTCCCGGCGATCACCTTCTGCAGCATTTGCGCGACGCCCGGATGCGCAAAGGACATGGTGCCACCGTTGGTGCAGAGCGGGAACTGCCCGTTGAGATGAATGCGCCCATCCATCACGAAGGGGCCAGCCTCCCCCTCTCCACAGAATTCGAACGCCTCAAATTGGCGGATCAATTCGAAGGAAAACGGATCGTAGAACTCACAGACATCAACGTCGCGCGGGGTGAGCCCGGCCATCGCGAAAGCCTTGCGGGCCGAGCGCCGTCCAACATATCCGTATTTTCCCCAAACCGGCGCCATCACATACGAGGGGCCCATACGTTCCATCGCACCGCCCAGGATGTAGACCGGAGAAACTGGAAGCTCCTGCGCGCGCTCGACCGTCGTGAGGACGACCGCAGCCCCACCTTCACTCGTCATCGCGCAATCGAGCAGGTGGTACGGATCCGCGACCATGCGCGAGTTGAGGATGTCGCTCCGCGTGAAGGGGCCACGCTCGTAATAGACGGCTTGGGGATTCATATGCCCGTGATTGCGGATCGTCGCCGCGACCTCCGCTAGTTGCTCGGGCGTCGTGCCGTATTCGTGCATGTGGCGCCGGGCTATGAGAGCGAACTCAGCCGCGGTATAGAGGCCCCAACACTCGACGAACTCATTGGAAGGCCGCGTCCAAGGCGCGGTCTTCTCACGCTCCGCGTAACGGCCGGTCTGTCCGGCGGCGAGCACGACCGTATCGCAGAGTCCCGCGCCGATGGCGGCGGCGGCCTCCAAGAGAGCGGGCACGCCCGGTCGCTGTGCGCCGATCCAGGCAGGGTTGCCGCCGAGCAGGTAGTTCAGATGGGCAGCTGTGATCTGGGATCCCATGCCCACGTTGCCATTGAGGCCGTCAACAGCCGAGGGCTCGATCCCTGCATCGGCTAGAGCGCCGCGAATGGCGTCGACCGTGACATCCAGCGAACTCTTGTCGGGCAGCACGCGAGCTTGCGGGGTGTTGTAGGCACCGACGATCGCGACACCGTGCATTGGATTGGCGGCGACCATACGAACCCCCGTCCGACAGCGAAAGCAAGCGATCCTAGCATGGCCCTGTGCAAGGAGGCGGCGGAACCGCGGACGATCCAACACCACCCCAAAAGTTCAGCACATGATAACGAAGCAAGCCGATTCGGCCAGCGAGACCCCCTTGATCACGTTTAGCGCTTCGTCCAAAGCATCCGTTGCCGCCTGCAACGACCTGACTCTGGGGACGGAGAAGGGTGCGGTCCCTACTCCGGCCAACGAAAGCCGCGACCGTCAGGCGGTGCGCCACTCAGCGTAAGGCCGGCGCCTCGTCGGCTAACGCTTTCCGCAGGCGATCGAGCTCCTGGCGAAGCCGCCGTTGCGTCAGGCGGCGTAGCAGCGGAGCTCCCAGCAGAAAACTCACGCTGGTTGCGCGACTGTCGGAGCCGGCCTTAATCCGGTTCTCAATACGGCTGCCGCTTTTCGCAGGTTCAATCGTGATCGTTCTCTCGAAAGGAAAGGGGCCGCCGATCGACTTGATCCCGAAGCAGCGCGGAGAGTCTAATGTAGTCACTTCGTAGCTGATGTCATGTGTACGGCCGCCGTAGGTGTACCTACTCACAAAAGTCGACCTCGCGCCGAACTCGTCCCCAGAGGTCCGGCGCGGCTCCGAGACACCAATAACCCAACAAGGCATATTCTCGATCGCGGCGCTGAAAGCGAAAACTTGATCCGGCGCCTGCCGCACGACGCCGGATGCAGATGCTTCAAGCCACCGCATACGCACCCGGCCTTTCCGCACGCGACACGCTAACATCCCTGCACGGCAGTGAGTGATGAACGACACGGACAAACCCGGCTTCCTCTTCTCGGCCGCGCCAGGGCAGCGGCGCAGCATGATCGCGTTGGCCCAGGAGCTCGACCGGAGCGGCTTCCCGTTCCTCTACTGCCCGCACGGCGCAGGGGGCTCGATCGAGCCTGGACAGCAGCACGTTGCACGGCCGTACCAAATTCCGGCTCCTTACGACGCGCTGGGGCAATCGTTCGCACTGATCCAAGCAACGAAACGAATGACCATCGGCAGCGGCGTGGCGGTGACCTACACGCGCCATCCCACCGAGATGGCGGCGACGGCTAATCTGATCCACGAACTCAGCAATGGCCGTTTCATTCTGGGACTAGGCGTGGGGCACGGCCCGATCTTGGAGCAGTTCGGGTATACGCCCGAGGCGCCGATCGAGCATATGCACCGCTATGCAGGGGAGCTCCATGCCGCCGCGAACGATCGGCCGCTGCCACCCATCGTTTTTGCGGCACTGCGCAAACGCATGACCGCGCTCGCGGGCGAACTCGCCGACGGCGTGCTCTTCGCCAATGCCGCACGCTCGCATATCCCAGTTTCGCTACGCGAGGTCCCCACTGCCAAGCGAGCAAACTTCCGCATCGGGAACTTCGCGCCCTGCTACGTAGCGGAAGACCGGAGCGAAGCACTGACGGCGGTACGGCGGGCGCTGACGAACTACATGACTCTTCCGAACTATCAGCGCTACTTCATCGAAGCCGGTTATGAGGACGCAGTCGCGCACGGGCGCGCCGCTATTGAGGCCGACAGCCAGATCCAACTCGAAGCCTCGATCTCAGATCGTATGGCAGCGGATATCTGCGTCTTCGGCACACCCGCCGAAATCAGAGCCCAGGTCGCAGCCTTCCGAGAGGCCGGCGTGAACCAAGTCGGCCTTTCAACGCTCTTCCACACTCAAGACCAAGCCAAGGCGATCGCCCGCGTCGCCGCCGTCTTCGACTAGCAGGCAGTTGCCCCGCTACGAACGCGATCGCTAGCCTCAATTGCGACTGCCCCCATTCGTGAATCGAACTGGAGACCCTAATGGAGTCCAAACCTGGCTTTCTGTTCTACGCCGTGCCGGGGCAACGCAAATCGATGATCGCAGCGGCCGAGGAACTCGACCGGCGTGGCTTTCCCTTCATCTACTGCAACCACGGATCCGCTCGCGTCCTGCCGGCCGGCCAGGAGGCCAAGCAGTCTGGCGTGGTCCGAACCTACATCGGCACGGCGGTGACGGACGGCCTGAGCCACTGCCTGGCGATCGCGATGCGGACAAAGCAGATCACCATCGGCACGGGGATCGAAGTGACGTACACCAGGCACCCGGTCGAAATGCTCGGTGTGGCGAATTACATCAACGAAGTAAGCGATGGTCGCTTCATCCTCGGAATCGGGCCCGGCCACAACGAGATCCTCACGCAATGGAACTACCCCATCGAAAAGCCCCTGGCTCACATGCGCCGCTACGCTCAAGAGTTGCGCGAGGTGGCGACAGGTCAGCCGATCCCGGCGGTGATTTTCTCGGTGCTGCGAAACGGGATGCTGCGGTTAGCCGGCGAACTCGCTGACGGCGCGATCTGGGCCAACGCCGTCCTCTCCTACCTGCCAACGGCGCTCAAGGAAGTGCCAGCCGAGAAGCGGGATTCCTTCATCGTGGCGAATCTGGCTCCCTGCTATGTCTCGGAAGATCGCGCGGAAGCGTTGGCAGCCGTGCGCGTGGCGCTGACCAACTACCTCACACTGACGAATTATCAGCGCTACTTCACGGAGGCGGGCTACGGGAAAGAAGTAGAACAGGCGGAGGCTGCGATAGCCACGAACGATCACGCCGCGATCGCGGCGGCCGTGTCGGAGCGCATGGCGGACGATATCTGTCTCTACGGCAGCGCAGCAGACGTGCGGGAGAAATTCGAGGCCTTCCAGGCGGCTGGGGTAAACCAAATGTGCGTCTCGACGCTGTTCCACAGCGACGACCAAGCCGAGGCCATCTTGCGAGTCGCAGACGCGTTCGATTAGCCCTGTGGAGAAGCCGGGCTTCATCCTCAGCGCACCGCCGGGACAGCGCAAGGCGATCATCGAAGCCGCCCAGGAACTAGAACGGCGCGGATTCCCGCACGTGCTGTGCCCTCACGAATACGCGCGGCCGCACGACGCGCAGGCGCCGTACGACTGCCTGAGTCTCTGCACCGCGATTGCCCAGGCGACGCAAGCGATCCGAATCGTGAGCGGCGTCGCGGTGACCTATACCCGCCCTCCGGCCGACATGGCCGCAGCCGCCTCGTTCAATCACGAAATCAGCGAGGGCCGCTTCATGCTCGGCCTGGGTTCGGGCTACAAGACCGTGCTCGAGCGCTTCGGCATCAAAACGGAGCAGCCCATCCCTCACATGCGGCGCTATGTAGAAGAGCTGCGAGCTGCAGCAACCGAGCAGCCGCTGCCCCCAATCCTCATCGCCGCGCTGCGGCGGAGGATGGCCGCCCTGGCAGGAGAGCTCGCAGACGGCCTGATTGGCGGGAACTGGGCGCTTTCACATGTCCCAGTAACGCTCGCCAGCATTCCCGCCGCCCAGCGCGACCGGCTCATCGTTGCCAACGTAGCCCCCGTGTATCTCTGCGATGACCGAGCAGAAGGACTCGCGTTCATGCGCCGTCTCTGCGCCGCCTTCACCCGCATCCCCACCTACGCCGCTTACTTCAGCGAGGCCGGCTACCAAGAAGAAGTCGAGCGGGTGCAGGCGGCTTTCGCAGCAGGCACGGGCCAAGCGGCGGACGCCATTTCGGAACGAATGGCGGACGATATCGGCATCTTCGGTCCTCCGAACGATGTCCGGGAGCGGGTCGAGGCTTGGCGAGCGGCTGGGGTGAATTGGCTCACCCTTTCGACGCTGTACCCAAACCGCGACCGTGCCGCAGCAGCCATCCGCGTGGCTGCAGTCTTCGACTAAATCGACCGCGCCCGAAACCTCATTGCAACCTCGAACGCTCATAGCTGATTATGTCTCCCGATCATGCACCTGCTCGCCTTGACATCCCTCTCCGCCCACTGAAAAAATCTCTGGATAGGGTGTGCCGCCTGTCCGATACTCGTTCGGACTGCGGTAGCATTAGCAATCCTGGCCGGTCACCCGCCGGGTGGGGTTTCTATCCGTTGTCCCCAAGCATGCTGGGGCGAAGACTGCGCAGTTGGATTAGCCGAAGGAGGAGCGGATTGAGCGAAAGCTTCATCGACAGAACGAACAGGAAGGTGATGCGACGCCGGGTCAGCCGGCGCAACATCCTCGCCGCATCAGGGGCAGCCGGCCTCGGCGCGGCAGGGTTGGCTCTCGTAGGCTGCGGCGACGATGACGACGATGCGCCAGCGGTCAGCCAGGCCCCGGCCGCTCAGGCCCCGGCCGCTCAGGCCCCGGCGGAGCAAGCGCCCATGGACGAATCCATGGACGAAAGCTTCGCGGATGCGACCCCGGAGGCGGTGCCGCCGCGGTCCAGCAAGGACATCGCGGTTCTGGCAGTGAGCGCCACCCCGATCGCGGTCGACCCCGACTTCGGCCACGGCAGCCCGCAGACCTGGGAGTCGTGGATGAACGTGTTCGACCAAACGATCAAGTTTGGTTGGAAGGACTACCCGTTCGACGTCGGCCAAGTCGACCACGTCGGCTACGTCTCATTTGAGAACGACGACTTGCTGCCCTGGATGCAGGAGTCGTGGGAGCTCAGCGAGGATCAGACGAGCCTCGTGATCAACATCCGGCCGGGCGTTCTCAGCTCGACCGGCAACGAGCTGACCGCCGAGGACTTCGCCTACCGGATCGACCGAGCATTCGGGTTGGGCGCCATTGGCGCCTTCTTCACGCAGCTCATCAACATCGACCCGGAGAACCCGTACGAGATCCTTGGCAGGCACCAGATCAAGGTGAACTCGACGAACCCCAACGGCCTCTTGCTCCCCATCTGGGCGAACAGCGCCTGGCAGGTCATCGATCAGGTAGAAGCGCGCGCCGCCGCCGCCGGCGACGACGAGTGGTCCGTGGAATGGATGGCGCAGAACGGCGTCGGCTTCGGGAGTATCGCGGTCGAGACCTTCGGGACCGGCGAGCGCGTCGTCTTCACCGCGAATCAGAACTACTTCCGCGGTGAGCAACCGATCACGAACATCGTCTACGAGGAGGTTCCACAGGCCTCCAACCGCCTGGCGGCGGTGGAGGCCGGCGAGGCCGACGCGGCCTACGGGCTGCCCGGAGAGCTGTGGATCCAGGCTCGCGACGAGGCGATCCAGAATCCGATCGCTATCAAGGGCAACCTGATCATCTTCGGATTCATGAACGCGCTGCGGGAGCCATGGCAGGACCCGCGGACGCGACAGGCGATGAACTGGGCGACGCCTCGCCAGGAGATCCTGGACATCGCCTACGGGGGCTTGGGCGTGCCGTGGACCTCGGTCATGACCTCGATCTTCCCGGGCGTCAACGAGAATGTCGTGCCCTGGGGCGCGGATGCAAACGCCGCCGAGGCCCAGAAGCTGCTCGACGCGGCCGGCCAAGGCGACGGCTTCGACGTCACGCTCGACTACGACACCTCCGTGGCGCAGTACGAGCGCATCGGCGTGCTGCTGCAAGACGCCTATGCCAACGTCGGCGTGGACGTCACGCTGAACCCGCAGCCCAACGGCCCCTACGCGGCTGAGGCCACTGGCAAGCAGAAGACCTTCGGCCTCTGGCAGGATGCCTACATCCAGCCAGACCCGATCTACTTCCTGAACCTCGGCTACGACGCCGGGCTGGGCGGCATCAACAACTACGGACAGATCGACGACCCGGAGTTGAACGACCTCTTGGAGCGGGGCAGCCTCTTCACGGACCTTCAGGACCGTGTGGATATCGCAACGCCGATCCAGGAGCGGGTCGTGGATCTCGCGCCGTACATCTGGTTGGTGGAACCGTTCTACACCAACGTGCTCAACGAGAACCTGCGCGGGTTCCGCTGGCACACCACCCAGGAGACCTACTGGTCGGACATGTACTTCGCCTAGTCGGGTCCTCGTAAGGAAGCGAGAAAGGGGCCGCCCTCCGGGCGGCCCCTTTCTTTGCGCTCGCATCGCCACTCTGGAATGCCGCCGGTCCCGTAGGGCGAACCCAACCCCGATCTCCCTCAGCATCGCTCCTTCCCAGCGTTCTTTCTCAACATCTCTCAGCATTGAGAAGGCCACTCGCGGGAACACAGTCCCAGAATTGCGCTGGATAGATCCGGTGAAGGACGAGCGGCCGGTAAGCGAGGCTCATTCATCCGTCCGCGGGATCATGGACAGATCGCGGATATAAAGAAGGGGCCCGGCATTTCTGCCGGGCCCCTCAACCGTTGCTCTACGAATCGTCTTCGACGCCGCCTAGGAGGTGAAGAAGACCTCTCCGTAATCGATCTGGTTGTCCGTGCGGTGGTAGTAGCCGGCGACGTTGTCTCGGAAGATCCAGGACGGGTCGGTCCAGCACATCCACGCCATCGGTGCATCCTCGGCAACGTAGCGCTGCGCGTCCGCAAAGTGCCCGAAGGCCTCTTCGGAGAGGTCGTCGCCCACGTTGACGCCGGTCTGCAACGCCTGGAAGAACTCCGCGGACTGGGCGCGGCCCTTGTCCCACCCGGCCCAGTTGAGGATGGAGTCCGGGGTGAAGAAGAGGCCGAGGTAGTACGGGATCGTCTGAACGATCGCGTAGTCCCTGGTCATGAACCCCGGCAACCCCTCGTCGCCGATTGAGCGGTTCTCGTTGGACTCCGAGGGCGTCAGGCCCTTGAGCTGCATGTCGATACCCGCCTGGGCGGCGGATTCGCGCATGAGGATGACCGCCTCTTCCTGGTCCGGGAAAGCGAGCTCGAAGCCCATCTCGAAGCTGAAGCCATCCCCGAGGCCGGCCTCGGCGAGCAGCGCGCGGGCACCGTCGATGTCCGTCTGGACGTACGGCTCGAACAGGTCCGGGCGCGACCCTGGGATCGGGTCCCAGACCATCCCGAACTGCCGACGAGCCCGGCCTTGGTAGACCGTATTGATGACCTCGTCATAGGGGATCGTCTGCAGGAAGGCCTGCCGGACGCGGACGTCGTCGAACGGCTGCACGCCGAAGTTCATCGTCGCCCACAAGCTGAGGTCCGTGAAAGCGTCCGGGACGAAGATGCCCTCGCCGGCCGCCGCGTCGATCTGCTCGCGAGCGAGCATCTGACGCGCGATGTGTACGTCGCCACGCTTCACCAGCGAGAGGCGCGTCGATGTCTCCGGCACCACGCGCCAGATCATGCGCTCCGGCCGGTTGGGGTTGCCGCCCACCCAGTTGTCGTTGCGCAGCCACAGGGCCTCCTGGCCCTGCGTGAAGCTGTCCACGTAGTACGGCCCGAAACCGTGGGCGTTATTGACGGCCCACTCGGCGGCCCACGGATCGCCCTCCGTGGAGTTATCCATCAGCCGTTGGGAGTCGACCACGGATCCGCCGTGGTTATTGCCGATCCCGTGCTCGAACGTCTGGAACGGCCGATTTAGCCGGAACTCGACCGTGTAGTCGTCGATCCGCTGAATCTGATCTTCTTCAAAGATATCGAGGGCGAAATTCTGGACGAAGCCGCCGATCAGATTCAGCGCGAACTTGCGCTGGTGCGTGTAGACCACGTCGTCCGCCGTGAGCTCGTTACCCCACGGGCTCATGACCCCTTCCTTCAGCTTGAAGGTGTAGGTCTGGCGGTCGTCACTAATCGACCAATCCTCGGCGAGCATCAACTGGAAGCTGTCGCGCGTACCGTCCACCCGCTGCTGCAGGTAGTCGCCCTCGAACTTCGTGGGCGCGATGGCGTAGCGCATCAGCTGCGCATGCTCGTTGACCGAGGCCTCTTGGCTCTCGTTCACCGAGGCGAGCTCCTGGTCCAAGGTGGTCCAGAGAGTCGCCTGCGCGACGACCAGGTCCCGCTCGACATCTGCCGGGGTCTGGGCCATGGGCTCATCCATGGGCTCATCCATGGGCTCATCCATGGGCGCCTGGGCCGCCGGGGTCTGGGCCGCCGGGGTCTGAGCCGCCGGGGTCTGAGCCGCCGGGGTCTGAGCTACGGCCGGTGCATCGTCGTCATCGTCGCCGCAGCCCACAACCCCGAGGGCGACCGCGCCGAGACCAGCGCCGCCCATGGAGGCCATGACCTTCCGACGGGAGACGCGGCGGTCAGCCCACCACCTCTTCGTCGTCTTCGGACTCTTCTTGATGTACATGCTCTTTCGCTTCCTCCTACTTGCTAGCCGACTTGCGTCGTCTCGCTCCACCGGGAACGGGATCCCAGTCCTAGCTTGTGTGCAGCGTACATTACTCGATACAGCGTTAGATCAAGTGACTCGCACCGCACCTCCCTTGGCATCATTCAAACTTATGTACTCCCAGGCACGGCGACGCGCCCTGGAAAAGCAGCAGTCTCGCCGATCCACGCACGTTCGTCCAGCCCGCGCACAGCGCGGAGGACAGTGACACAATGGACCCCGAGCCGCCTCAGGGCGAGAGGAGAGTGTCATGCCCCTAACCCGTGTCCCACGCGAAGCTATGGCCGAGGCCTACCGCGCCATGGTGGACGAATCCATCGAGCAGGCCGGCGATGCCCGTTTCCTGGAGATCGGCGCCAACGCGCCGCACATGATGCAATTCTATTTCGGCGAGTTCTACGAGAAGATCTTCTTCGCAGGCGTCGCTCCTGTACCGATCAAGGAGCTCGCCCGGCTTCGCCTTTCCACCCTGCACGGCTGCGCATTGTGAAACAAGGGCAACACCGTCTCGGCGAGACGGCACGGCATCACCGACGAGCAGATCGCGAGCTTGGACGACTTTGAGAACGGGCCCTTCGATGAACGGGAGAAGGCTGCTCTCCGACTTGCGACGGTCATGGCTTGGACCGCGCCGCGCGGCTACGTGGACGACATCCTTGAAGCGCAGCTACGCGAGTATTTCTCGGACGCCCAGATCATCGAGTTGGGGATGGTCTGTGCGCAATTGGTCGGGATGGCGAAGCTTCTGTTCGTTTTCGACTGGGCAGATAAGGAAGATTACTGCCCGCTGGCGCCGCTCCAAGCATAGCGGCCGCGCTGCCCGCGTCCGCCTCGTCACCGGTGATTCGGTGGCGGGCTGGCGCCGGCCGGCCGACATGGCTTGTCCGTATATATACTGAGTCCCATGCCGCATTCACCTCCCGACGACACCGTGAGCATCGACCCCGTCACGTTCGAAGTGGTCCGCAACGCCTTCATCTCGATCTGCAATGAGATGGCGCTGGTAGTCGCCAAGACCGCCTACTCCACCCCCGTCAACGAGGGCCGTGACTTCGCCAGCGGCATCTACGACCACGAAGGCAAGCTGATCTCCCAAGGCGAGTTCGACCTGCCCGCCTTCGTGGGACTCACGCATCTCACGGTGCCAGAAGTGATCCGCGCGATCGGGCTCGAGAACATGCAGCCCGATGACATCTACATGATCAACGACCCCTACGTGGCCAGTACGCATTGCAACGACATTCACTTCGTGAAGCCAGTGTTCATCGGCGGGGACCTGGTGACTTTCGTCTCGGCCACCGCGCACTGGTCGGACGTGGGGGGCATCGCTCCCGGATCGTTGATCTGCGCGGCGCGGACGCACTTTGAGGAAGGCATGCGCATCCCCGCGGTCACGATCTACGAGCAGGGGGTCCTGAACGAGGATATCCTCTCCCTGCTCCTCTCCAATATGCGCCAGTCTTGGGAACGCTTGGGCGACTTCCACGCCCAAGTGGCCGCCGTGCGGGCGGGCGAGGCGCGCTTTCACGCGCTGGTGGAGCGCCAGGGGCTGGACGTGGTCCGCAGAACGATGGCGGAAGTGCAGAACTACTCCGAACGGATGGTCCGGGCTGCTTTCACAAGCCTTCCGGACGGACGCTATTACGGAGAGGACCGCTGCGACCAAGATATTTTCACCGGGGAGCCCAAAGCGATCCGGCTCACGCTCACGATCCATGGAGATCATGCGGTCTTCGATCTGACCCAGAGCGACGGACCGGCGGAGTGCAGCATCAACTGCACGATCGCGGCGACCACGTCGGCTCTCTTCATTGCATTGGCGTCCATTCTGCCGCCCATGCCGATCAACAGTGGCGTGATGCGCGCGATCGAGATCAAGGCCAAGCGTGGGTCACTCGCCTGGGCAGAGCCGCCGTCGGGGATCTCGGGGCTGCCCGCCACCACCATGGATACGGTGACCAGTTGCGTGACGCAGGCGCTGAGCCAAGCGCTGCCCGAGCGTGGCGTCGGCGCCTCCTACAGCATCCTGAATTGCGTCTTCTCCGGTTTCGATGAGCGGTCCGAATTCCAGTCGCCGTTCATCAACTATGTGTGGGGCTTTGGCGGCATGGGGGCGACCGCGACCAAGGATGGGACCGCAGCAGCCGCCGCCCCTTACGGCGGCAGCATCCAGACCATCCCGTGCGAGCTGCAGGAGCGTCGCTATCCCGTCCTCTGGCGCCGCCACCAACTGCTCCCCGACTCGGGCGGACCCGGCGCGACCCGCGGCGGCTTAGCACTCGATGAGCTGGTGGAGTTTCCGTTCCAGTCCGGCATTGTCTCGTGCATCGGGGCGCGCGAGCGCTTTGGCGCACCCGGCCTCTTTGGCGCAGGCGACGGCGCGACCGCGGGCTTGATCATCAACCGGGGCACCGAGTCGGAACGCAACCTGGGGGTGATGGCGCTCCACCAACCCGTCAGCGCCAACGAGATCATGTCGTTGTGGTCAGGCGGGGGAGGCGGCTACGGTGACCCGCTGGACCGGCCGCTCGAACTGATCCTTGACGACGTCAAGGACGAGTACATCTCGATCGAGCGCGCCCGCGCCCAATACGGCGCAGTAATTCGTGAGATCGACCGTCGCACACTCGCCTTTGCGATCGACGTGCCGGCGAGCGAGCAGCTGCGGTCCGAGCGGCGCGCCGCCCGTTAGCAGGTCCGCAACTCCTAGTGCGCCTGGACCCACTCGCCAATGCGGTCGATCGCTTGCTGCCCCTCCGGCAGCATCCCTGCAAACTGCTGCCACACATGAATCATCTCCGGCCACTCCTCAAGCGTCACATCGACGCCGGCGGCCCGAGCACGGTCAGCGACGCGGGTCGTGTCTGCGAGGATGATCTCGTGATCGCCGACCTGCATCAGCAGCGGCGGAAGCCCAGCCAGCTCCGCGTACACCGGTGAGGCGAGGGGTGTTCTGGCGGGAGCGCCGCCGAGGTAAAGCTCGGCCATCCGCTTGAGGCCGGCTTCACCGATCATCGGATCGACATCCTTACGCGTTTGAAGAGTCTCTCCGCTGACCGCCATGTCGCTCCAAGCCGAGAGGGTAACGGCAGCATCAGGAAGCGGAATTCCGGTATCGCGGGCTTGCACGAGCGCGGCGAGGGTAAGGCCGCCTCCGGCTGAATCGCCTGCCACCAAAGTTTTACTAGCGGGTTTGGGGCCGTCAGGTCCGTTGTCGTGCATCCAGCGGAGGGCGGCGACAGCATCGTCAACGGCGGCTGGGTAGGGATGCTCGGGTGCGAGGCGATAGTCCAAGAAAAGCGCTGCGTATCCGGTCGCCGCAACGATCCGAGCAACGAGATCGCGGTGCGTTTCCAGGGACCCAATGACGTAGCCCCCCCCGTGCAGGTAAAGAAGCCGCTTGTCGGGATCGGAGTGAGGCGTCTGTACCCATTCCGCTGGGATTCCATCTGCCCGAGTGGCAGTGGTCTGCGTTCCTTCGGGCGGGGGCATCCCGTTGCTACTCAAGAGTGAGCGCAACGCATCGTACTTCTTGGCCTCTACATGTTCGTCGATGATGCTGGCGAGCTTGGCCGCCATCCCGCAGATTTTCCCAAGCTGTTCGGATGCCACCGTCGCTCCTCCTCATTGCTGCTCTCATTGCCGCTTGAAACAAAACTTGCCGGAAATCGCTACTACGAGTTCTGTTGCAGGTTCTACCACGGCATCGGCCGTAACGCGAAGGTTCGAAGCCAGGAACCCCTGTATCATCCTGCGGCAGAAGGACGCGCCGGGTGGATCGGCACGCACGGCACGGTGACAGGAGACGGGATGGGCACGACGGCGCGGCGCAGCATTTGGGCCTGGGGGCTGGAATCCGAAGAGCCTAGTGAGGCAGAGCGGAAGGCAGAGGCCAAACGTATGGCGGAGGAGTACGGAACCGCCATCGACCCGCCCCCGCTGCCCACCATCGATCGCGTGGATATGCGGGCGCCTCGGATCCAGGCGCCCGACGCCCTCGCCACGATCTGCTCCAACGACAGGCACGACCGCGCCGCCCATGCCTACGGGCGCTCCTATCCCGACAAACTGCGCGCTTTCCAGGGTGACTTCCGTAACGCCCCGGACCTAGTCGCCTACCCGAACAGCGAAGAGGAAGTCACCGCCGTCCTCGAATGGTGCTCAGACAACGGCTACGCGGCGATCCCCTACGGAGGAGGCTCGTCCGTGGTCGACGGCGTGAATCCGCCCGAGGGCTACGACGGCATCGTGACGATCGATCTGACCAGATTGGACCAAGTACTGGAAATTGATGAAACGTCGCGTGCGGCGCGCATTCAGGCGGGCGTTTTGGGGCCAGCCCTTGAAGCAAAGCTGAAGCCCCACGGGTACACGCTGCGCCATTTCCCTCAGTCATTCGAGTTCTCCACACTCGGTGGCTGGATCGTTACCCGATCCGGAGGGCACTACGCCACCAACCACACGCATATTGATGAGTTCGTGGAGTCGGTACGGATGGTTACACCGCGCGGCGTCTGGGAATCCAGGCGGCTCCCAGGGAGCGGCGCCGGTCCTAGTCCAGACCGTCTCGTCATTGGCAGCGAGGGCATTCTCGGAATCGTGACGGAAGCGTGGATGCGGATTCAGAAACGACCTCGCTTTCGAGCATCCGCCGGCGTCCGCTTCCCCGACTGGGCTTCGGGATGCGAAGGAACACGCCAGGTCGCTCAAGCGAAGCTTTGGCCCGCCAATCTACGGTTATTGGACCCGGCCGAAGCGCAGAAAGGCTCCGGGTTGGATGGGAAGCAGTCGCTGCTGATCATCGGCTTTGAATCAGCGGAGGTGCCGCAGGGCGCCTTCATTCAGGAAGCCGTCAAGATCGCACGCGAGGCCGGCGGTCAGATCGCCGACGAAGCGATCCTCGTTGACGACGGCACGGGGCAACCAACTGGGCGCGGCGGGAACGTCGGCGCCTGGCGCAACTGGTTCATCCGTGCCCCCTACGCCAAGAATACCCAGGTTGGGTTGGGGCTGATCGCCGACACTTTCGAAACCTCGATCACGTGGGACCGCTTCCCAGAGTTCGATGCGGCGGTGCGGACCGCCATGCTGGACATACTGCAACGGGTCTGTGGCGGCGGGGAGATCGCGTGCCGCTTCACACACGTCTACCCGGACGGGCCCGCGCCGTATTACACCTACGCAGGGTTTGGAAAGCAGGGGGCGGAGTTGGAGCAGTGGAACATGATCAAGGCGGCCGGCTCAGACGCCGTAATGAACGCTGGTGGGACCATCACACACCATCATGCCGTTGGCCGAATGCATCGTCCTTGGTACGACGGTCAGCGACCGGAGCTCTTCGCGGGAGCGCTCCGCGAAGCCAAGCGCTCCCTGGACCCAAACGGCGTTCTTAATCCAGGCGTTCTGATCGACCCGTAGATCAGCGATGTTCCGTCTTGGGCGAAAGATGTTACGCGCGCCCTGGTGCAGGCTGGGCTTGAATGGTACGGTGCCTTGAGAATTACAAGGCTGTACGCTGCTCCCTCGAGCGGCTCGCCCACCACGACAAGCTTTTGGGTCTGTTTCGCCGCTTCTTTAGTCACCCGACCGAACCCGTAGCGACCGCTGCACTGGCCGCCGCGCCGCGCCGTGCATCCACGGCGGACTTCTCCGAACCTGCAGGCGAACAGCGCTCGGCCAATGGAGCATCCCGATCACGGCGGCGGCGGCGCAGTGGGAAACGTTCCAATCCACAGCGCCAGCCCGATCGCTCGCGTACTGCGGCCGTCCAGGCGCTCAGTTCGGGCGGGTACCGCCTGCCCGCACTGGAGGAGCTCGATCGAATCGACCCCTCGCAGTATCCACCCGACTTCGCAGCGCTGGGGCTCAGCGAACGCTCGTTGGCAACAGTGACCGCGCTTGGCTTTGACGCGCCCACGCCGATCCAGCGCGAAACCATCCCGGTGCTCCTCTCCGGCGCGGATGTCGTGGGGCAGGCGCAGACCGGTACGGGGAAGACGCTGGCCTTCGGATTGCC
The DNA here is from genome assembly GCA_965220315.1 of Dehalococcoidia bacterium. Classification (GTDB taxonomy): domain Bacteria; phylum Chloroflexota; class Dehalococcoidia; order Bin125; family Bin125; genus JAPOXK01. Next base: position 167,720 of record CBDCPP010000001.1, on the reverse strand, counting down.
CCTCGTCGAGCAGCTCGACCAGGATTCACCAAAAGTGCAGGGCGTCGTGCTCGTTCCGACGCGTGAACTCGCGGATCAAGTCTTCAGCGTCCTGGGCTTCCTAGCAACAGCCGCGGGCTTACGGGCGATCCCTCTCATGGGCGGGCGACGCCTGGACCAAGACTTTGCCAAGTTGGCTGCGCAACCACAGATCATCGTCGGTACGCCGGGTCGCGTGATCGACCATCTCACGCGCCGCACACTGGACTTGAGCGGCGTGCGCGTCGCCGTCCTTGACGAAGCCGACCGCATGCTCGATATCGGCTTCGAACCGGATATCCGCCGGATCCTCAGCCGCGCACCGCGCAACCGGCAGACGGCGCTGTACTCCGCCACGATCCCCACCACGATCAAGACGCTGATCTGGAAATATATGCGTGATCCCCAGCATGTCCGCACGGAGACGGAACACACCATTCCCCTCATCCGCCAGCGGTACTACGAAGTCGCCGAGCGGGACAAGCTAGACGCGCTCATGGAGCTGTTCCCCGAGATGAGCGGGCGGACGCTGATCTTCTGCAATATGAAGGTAACTGTCGATCGACTGGTGCGCCGACTACAGAGCGCGGGGGTGCCCGCTGAGGCGATTCACGGCGATCTGGACCAGCGCAAGCGCGACCGCGTCATGCGACGCTTCCGGGCTGGCGAATTGCAGATCCTCGTCGCGACGAACGTGGCCGCGCGCGGTCTCGATATCGAAGATGTGATGCACGTCGTGAACTTCGACGCACCGCAAACCGCAGAAGACTATATCCACCGCGTCGGACGCACAGGCCGCGCGGGGCGCGATGGCAGCGCCACCATCTTCGTGGCAGAGTGGGATTCGGAAACGTTCGAGTCAATTCAGAAGGCAGCTGGTCCCGCGCTCGAGCGGGGGCAGCTCGCGCTCTATGCAAGCTGAGTTGGAAGTATCGTGAGCAAGGAGGAGATTCGCTCGAGAAGCAAGTTTTAGCGACAAGATGAACTAGATGATTTGGTACGAGAGCCCCGATCGGGCTAGTAGCCGGTAGCCCGGCTTGGAGGATTACACAGCAACCCATGAGAATTTATATCGGTAATTTGCCGTTTACCTCAGGTGAGGAAGACGTGCGTCAACTCTTCGCTACCTACGGCAACGTGGTTTCGGTGGGGCTTCCCACAGACCGCGAAACGGGACGGCCTCGCGGATTCGGCTTCGTCGAAATGTCGAATGACGACGCCCAGAAGGCGATCGAAGCCTTGGACGGACAGACCTTCGGCGGACGCAGCTTGAGGGTCAACGAAGCTCGGCCCCGCGGTGATCGCAACGATCGCGGTGATCGCGGCGGCGGCGGCGGGCGCTGGTAGGCGCCTCGAAACACAAACGAACGAGCCCGGCGCTTGCCGGGCTCGTTCGTTCATGATGGGATTCGTCTGCAACGGACCCCGTAGCCACTGCGTGATCGGATCCAGACTCGCGCCCGTGGAATCAGACGACCGTCGGTCGAGATTTTGCGCCGCGGTCGGAGGATGCCATGTCTGAGGATGCGCCGCCACTCATCAGCCTCCCGCCCATCGATGACGAGCGGCCTCCAGCGAATCTCTCACCGTGGCAAGCTGCGCTGCACTTTTTTGAGGACGGCGCCCGCCGCATCCAGCTAGATGCAGGCTGCGCCGAACTGCTGCGACGCCCCTGGCGCGAACTGCACGTGTCGGTTCCGATCCGCCGGGATAACGGCGCCCTTGAAGTGCTGGCGGGATTCCGCGTGCAGCACAATGGCGCCCGCGGACCGTACAAAGGAGGCGTCCGCTTCCACCCCAAGGCGGATCTGGATGAAGTGCGCGCGCTCGCGGCACTGATGACGTGGAAGACCGCGCTATTGGATCTGCCATTCGGGGGCGCCAAGGGCGGGGTGCAATGCGACGCAGCCACGATGTCGGAGAACGAACTCCGACAGATCACGCGCACCTACACCCAAAACATCGCGCACCTCCTGGGCGTCAGCCGTGACATCCCAGCACCCGACCTTGGCACCAACGCCCAAACGATGGCTTGGATGATGGATGCCTACGGCGCTCGCTATGGCTATTCCCCAGGGATCGTGACAGGGAAGCCGCCCGCGCTGGGTGGCTCGGAAGGACGCGCGGAAGCAACAGGGCTCGGCGTCGCGTTGATCACGCGCGACACCGTGCAGGCGATGGGCCGCGGAGTGGAGGGGCTACGCGTCGCCATTCAAGGCTATGGAAACGTCGGCGCCAACGCCGCGCGTTACCTGGACGCACTGGGAGCCAAGATCGTCGCTGTTTCAGACATCCACGGGGGCGTGCACGATCCGGATGGGCTCGACTTCGCCAAGCTACAAGCCCATTACGAGCGGACCGGCAGCATCACCGCGATGCCGGGCACCCAGGACTGCGGCGGGGACGCGCTGTTCCACATAGAGTGCGACGTCCTTATCCCCGCCGCGATCAATGGCGTCATCAATCGAGAGACGGTCGGCGGCGTGCAGGCGCCACTCATCGTCGAAGGAGCAAACGGACCAGTCACGCCCTACGCCGACTACGAGCTCACCAAACGCGGAGTCGTGATCGTGCCGGACATCGTCGCCAACGCGGGCGGCGTCACTGTGTCGTATTTCGAGTGGACACAGAATGTCCAGCGCTACCACTGGGAGCAGAAGCGGGTCGCAGAAGAATTGGAGCGCGTGCTCTGCAGCGCCTATCGCGATTTACTGGTGCGCGCCGCAACTGACGGCGTGACACTCCGGGCCGCAGCGTTCATGACTGGGATCGAGCGGGTCGCGGAGGCGATCCACCTGCGAGGCTTCCTATAGCACTACTCGAGTGACGCGAGCACGGCAGGCAGGTCAGCCGCCGAGCCAGCCACGCCACGGACGACGGCATCCCCGTCGATCACGACAGCTCGAAATTCGCCATCCACCTCGAACACCGCGCCGATATCGTCGCGCCATTTCAATGCGACGCGGTCTGTCGGCAGCGCGGCATCCTCCTCAATCAAGATGGCCATCGTGTAGCCTCCAGCTCTCGCCACAGCGGCGGCTTCCACTGGACAGGCCAAGCACCCCGGCGGGCTGAACAGCAGAATCAACGGCGCGGCGAGATTGTCCGACAAACGCCACGCCTCCCCACCATCGAGCCGCTGGGCCAAGAAGTCAGGCGCGGGCGCTCCGGGCGTCGGCTCTTCAGCAACCCCGTCGGAGTTGAGCCGCAGCGGCAGCGCTTTCGGACCGGGCAGTAGTTCCGCCCCGACTGCCTCATCCAGCATTGTCATGAGCGCCGCTACCCGTTCTTCGAAAGTGGCGTCCGGCGCTTGGCCAATAAAAATAGTGTCGATCACGCCATCTGGCCGGATGAAGACGGAGTTCGGCGGCCCCACCACTTCGTACTGCCGCGTCACGCCGCCGCCGAAATCCATAGGGAGAATGAAATTCATACTGAACTCATCACGAAACGCAGCAGCCGATCGCCGCGCCTCTTCAATATTCACACCCGCGACCACAAGCCCAGCCTCACGGTACTGACGCTGAAGCCGCACGAGGACGGGTACCTCACGGCGGCAAGGGGGACACCAGGATGCCCAAAAATTCAGCAGGACCGGATGCCCGCGCCAATCCGATAGCCGGAACCGCTCACCGTCGAGTGTCTCGAGCTCGAAATCGGGCGCCAGCGCTCCAATCGACACCGCCACCAGTCGCTGGCCCGGATTGAGATAGCTCGGGAGATCGGCCGGACCGAACGCGCCGGCCGTGCTCGGGTTTTCCCCTCGTAGAGCAAGCCAGAGTGCCAGTGCCACCGCTCCCATCACCAGCACGCCAACGGCCAGTGTCCGCCGACCGTGGTATTCGCGCGGGCGGTTGGGATTCTCGTCTGGAAATACGCCCTCGTCCGCTTGTGGAGCGTTCATCCCGCCGTGCCCTCCGTGCTAGCTTGCTGCTAGCCTACCGGTCACCCTGCGAGGCGGACGATGGCGCCGTGCAGTGATTGAGGAACTCTATGAACGAACGGCAGCTCCAAGGCTTGCTCGACAAGCAAGCGATCTACGAGGTCCTGGCGCGCTATGCGCGCGGTGTTGACCGCTTCGACCGCGAGATGATCCTGTCCTGCTACCATCCCGATGCGTTCGACGATCATGGCGGCTACCAAGGGACGGCCGATGGGCACGTCGATTGGTCGTTCGAAGTCCTCGCACCGTTCAAGCTTTCGAGCCACCGCATTGGCAACCTGCTGATCGACATCCAAGGCGACACGGCGTACAGCGAGTGCTACGTCGTACCCTATCTCGCCGGGAGTGGTACGGACGGCGCGAGCAAGCATCAGTACTTCATCCTGCGCTTCATCGACCGCTTCGAGCGTCGCAACGGCGGCCCGTGGCTGATAGCGCATCGCGTCCTCAGTTTCGACTGGAACCGCATTGACCCGGTGGAGGTCGGGCGTGCACTCACCAACGACTACATCGTGGGTCGCCGTGACAAACAGGACCCCGTCTATCAGCGCCCTTCCTAGCATCCAGGGAGAGGTCCATTCGTGACCGAGCCTCAGACACCCGGCAATTCCGAATCACTCGTCGACCCTGTCACCTACGAACTCGTGCGTAACACCCTGCTCGCCATCTCCAACGAGATGGCGCTGGTGGTCGCCAAGAGCGCCTATTCAACGGCGATCAACGAAGGGTTGGACTTCGCCAACGCCACCTATGACGGAAAGGGACGGCTGTTGTCCCAAGGCGAGTACGATCTGCCCGCCTTCGTCGGGATCTCGATGATCGCGATCCCAGAGGTGGTGCGCGCTATCGGCCGAGAAAACATGGCCGATGGCGACATCTACATGATTAATGATCCGTACGTCGCCAGCACGCACTGCAACGACATTCACTTCGTCAAGCCAATCTTTTTCGAGGATGAGATCGTCGCCTTCCTCTCCTCAACAGCACACTGGAGCGACATCGGCGGGGTAGTACCCGGCTCGCTGAATCTCAGCGCGAAAACGCATTACGAAGAAGGCTTGCGAATCCCCGCGGTGACGATCGTCAAGCAGGGAGAGTTGCAGGAAGACCTGCTCCGTCTCATCTTGACCAACGTGCGTGAAGCCTGGGAGCGCGTCGGCGATCTGAACGCGCAAACCGCCGCGCTACGGACGGGCGCGCAGCGGATACACGCGCTGTTCCGTAAACACGGAAAAGCCAAAACTCTGGCCACCTTCGCAGAGATGCAAAACCACGCCGAACGGATGGTTCGCGCAGCGTTACGCCAGATCCCGAACGGTATCTACGAGTCAACCGATCTTATCGACCAAGACCTCTCAACAGGTGAGCCCGTCGCGATCCGTCTCAAGATCACGATCGAGGACGACCACGCGATCTTCGATTTGACCGAGAGCGACGATGCAGCCGGCTCCGGCATCAACGGGACGATCGCCGCGACGACCTCATCGATCTACAACTCCACAGCGGCGCTGCTCCCCCCCATGCCGATGAACTCCGGAATCATGCGAGCGATCGAGATCCGGGCACGTCCCGGCTCGATCTGCTACGCGCAGCCGCCCGTCGCGATCTCCGGCACGGCAGCAACCAGCTTGGAGTGCACATTCGCAGCGGTGGTGAAGGCCCTCAGTCAGGCTTGGCCGGAGCGCGGCTGCGGCGTGTCATCCACGATCCACAACACCTGCTACAGCGGCGTGGACGGACGTGAGGGGTTTGGATCTCCTTTCATTGAGTACGTCTGGTCTGTAGGCGGGATGGGCGGCACCCAGAAGAATGATGGCGGCAACGTCGTCGGCTCGCCCTACGCGGCTAGCATCACCAACATCCCCGTGGAACTCCAAGAACGCCGCTATCCGCTGCTCTGGAACCGCTACCAGATCATGCAAGATTCGGGCGGCCCTGGCCACTCGCGCGGTGGTCTCGCCCTCACCCAGCACTGCTCATTCCCCTACCAGCCGGGGTTACTCAACAGCTTCGGCAACCGCGAGCGCTTCGGTCCACCCGGGGTTTTTGGCGGTGGCGCTGGTCAAACCGCCGGACTAGTTCTCAACATGGGGACGGAGAACGAACAGCGGATGAGTTCGTTCTCTACGCAGGTGTCCGTCAATGTGAACGACACACTGACGCTCTGGTCGAACGGCGGGGGAGGATACGGCAATCCACTCCAGCGACCGGCAGAGCGCGTCCTGGAAGATGTGAAGGACGACTATCTCTCCGTGGCAGCAGCCCGAGAGCAGTACGGCGTCGTCATCCACGAACATGACCGGCGCCAACTGTGGTTCGAGGTTGACGAGGCAGCGACGGTTGCTCTCCGCCAAGAGCGAAGCACTGCCCACTAAGGCCGGGTAGGCAGGGGTGGGGCGCGATGAGTAACGTCGAACCCGGAACCGTCGATTCGATCACCTTCGAGATCGTGCGGAACTCGTTCATGGCCGCCTGCGCCGAGATGGCGCTGGTCGTGTCAAAGACCGCCTACTCACCGCCCATCAACGAAGGCAAGGATTTCGCCGGCACCGTCTCCGACGCGGACGGCAATTTGGTAGCGCAAAGCGAGTTCGACCTGCCCGCCTTCGTCGGACTCGGGATGTTCACCGTCAAAGAGGTGATCAGTCAGGTCGGGCTAGCGGCAATGGAGCCGGGCGACATCTTCATGATCAATGACCCCTACGTCGCCAGTACGCATTGCAACGACATGCACTTCATCAAGCCCGTGTTTTACGGTGCGGAGCGCGTCGCCTTCGTCGAGTCGACAGCGCACTGGACCGATGTCGGCGGTCCAATCCCAAGCTCGCTCAACTCCCGCGCCACGTCATACTTCGAGGAGGGACTGCGTATCCCAGCGGTCAAGATCTACGAGCGAGGCGAGATCCGCCAGGATGTGCTGGACTTGATCCTGGCCAATATGCGTGAGCCCTGGGAGCGGATGGGAGACCTTAACGCCCAGTGTTCAGCGCTGCGAACCGGCGACGCGCGCATCCAGCGGATGTGCCAAAAGCACGGTACCGGCATGATGCGCGCGGTTCAGGCCGAGATGCAGAACCACTCTGAGCAGCTGATCCGGGCGACGCTGCGGGATCTGCCCGACGGGATCTACGAGGCCGAGGACCAGAACGACCAGGATTTCTCGACCGGCCTGCCCGTCACCTTCCGTGTCAAGCTCAGCATCGACGGCGATCACATGACCTTCGACCTGACCGAGAGCGACGATGCAGCCGGCTCCGCCATCAACACAAGCATCGTCGCGACGACATCTTCCATCTTCAACGCCATCGGTTCCGTACTGCCTCCCGTCCCTATGAACGCGGGCGTTCTGCGGGCCGTTGAGATCAAGGCGCGCCCCGGATCGATCTGCCACGCACAGCCGCCACGCGCCGTGTCGACGCAGGGGACCAGCATGGAGATCATCATCGCCGCAGCGACGGCGGCGCTTAGCCAAGCCCTGCCCGAGCGCGGATCGGGGACGTGTTCCACTGTATTGAACACCGCTTATGCCGGTTACGATGAACGCCCGGGCTTCGAGACTTTCTTCTTGGAATATGTCTGGGCAGTAGGTGGCATGGGCGGCACCAAGTACAAAGACGGCTCCAACGTGGTCGGCTCCGCCTGGGCCGCGACTATCCAGAACATCCCCGTCGAGCTGCAGGAGCGCCGCTTTCCTCTCTTCTGGCGGCGTAACATGCTGCTGCCCGACTCCGCCGGCCCCGGCCGGCAGCGCGGCGGGCTCGCGCTCGAGCAGATCTGCGACTTCGTCTTTCAAGGGGGCACCCTCACAAATTTCGGCAACCGCGAGCGAGTGGGGCCGCCCGGCGTTTTTGACGGCGGACGCGGCGCCACGGCCGGCTTAGTCCTCAATCAAGAAACCGAACGGGAGCGTGCGGTTGGCTTGGTCGCCTCCAACGTCCCGGTCAGCAGGGATGAGACGTTGCGCTATTGGTCGGCGGGCGGCGGCGGCTACGGCGATCCACTGGAACGTGACCCCAGCCGCGTGCTCGACGACGTCCGGGACGATTACATCTCGATCGGCGCCGCGCGCGAGCAGTACGGTGTTGTGGTGCAAGAGATCGATCGCCGGACCCTGCGATACGCCGTCGATGAACGCGCCACCGAACAGCTGCGTGCTCAGCTGCGCGCGGAGCGGCCGTAGCGATGCTTGGCGATACCACCGATTTCACTCCGTATCTCGCCCCACCCCGGGGCGCGCGAGCGGGGCGGCGGGTCGAGGTCAGTGAAGCACTTTCGGCGATCGAGAGCGGGCAGCGCGTTCTTGTTGGCCAGGCGTGCGGGGCACCGCTGCGATTCTTCGAGGCCATGGTGGCGGAGCGCGGCCGCTGGGATGAACTGGAGATCGTCTTCGGCATCCAGCTGGCCCACTTGCCCATAGTCGACTATCCCGGCAAGCCGTTCCATTTCACCACTCTGCAACCCAACCCCTACCTCAAGCCAGCAGCCGGAGCCGTGACGGCGCTCCCCTCTCGGATCTCGGACGTGCCGGCGCTCTTCACGCCCAACGGCAGTCAGCCTGTTGATGTCGTCCTTATCCACGTCAGCCCTCCAGGGCCGGAGGGGCGATTCAGCATGGGGACTTCCGTGGGCGTCATGATCGACGCCGTTCGCAGCGCGCCCCTGGTAATCGCCCAGGTCAACCACTTCATGCCGTACACGTTCGGCGTAGGCGAGCTGCGCCAAGACGAGATCGACATGCTCGTGGAGATGGACGGTCCGCTGGTCGAGCTAGCACGCGGGCCGGCCGGCCGGGTGGAGGAGCAGGTCGCCGAACACGTCACGGCGCTAGTACCAGACGGGGCGACGCTGCAGTTCGGCATCGGCGCCGTGCCGGAGACGATCAGCGCGCGCCTATCGGCACGGCGCGACCTTGGAGTACATTCGGGCATGATCAGCGACGGCATCATCGAGCTGGTCGAGTCTGGTGCACTCAACGGCGCCGCTAAAACGTTAGATCGCGGAACGATCATCACAGGCGAACTGATGGGAACCCGCCGACTGTTCGACTGGGCAGACCGCAATCCGCTCGTGCGGATGGCGCCACCCGCCTACACGCACGGCGTGTCGGTACTGGAGCGCAGCCATCGCTTTACGGCGATCAACTCCGCGATCGAAGTCAGCCTAGATGGCAGCGTCAACGGAGAAGCGATCGGCGACCGCCTCGTCTCAGGACCAGGAGGGCAGCCCGACTTCGCCGAGGGGGCGCTGCGCTGCCCGGGTGGAATGAGCGTGGTGGCGCTCCCCTCCACCGCAGCCAAAGGCAAACGTTCGCGAATCGTCCGGCAGATTAGCGGTGAGACACCCGTCACGGTGCCCCGCCATCAAGTAGACCGAATTGTCACGGAATACGGAGACGCCGCACTCTACGGCCGTACGCTACCCGAACGGGCGCAGGCCCTGCGAGCGATCGCCCATCCGGAATTCCGGAAGGAGTTAGCCTGAGCCGTTGACGCGCGAACGCCACAGCCCGATCCTGTCGCACTAAAGCCAGAGAGAGGAACACATGCCGAACGCTCCGAGCTTGGATGAGGTCTTGTCTTACTTCGAGACGCTATCGAATTGGGGCCGTTGGGGCGTAGACGACCAGCTCGGCGCGATCAATCTGATCAGCCCGGCCAAGCGCCGGGAAGCGGCGGCACTGGTCACAGAGGGAATCACGGTCTCCTGCGCCTGGGACATCAATTCCGTAACAGAACACGATCCCTCCTACCGCCGACCGCAACGGATCATGCTGGGAACCGGCGAGGACCTCCAAGACCCAACCACGGGCGACCGCTGGGGCTTCGCGTGGGAATTCCTCGGCCTGATCTACCACGGCTTCTCGGTCACGCACCTCGATAGCCTCGCCCACGTCTTCTGGGACAAGAAGATGTACAACGGCCTCTCGGCCGAGCGTGTCGGGTCCGAGAAAGGCGCGCAGGATTATGCGGTCAGCGTCCTGGGGCAGGGCGTCAACTCGCGCGGCATACTGCTAGATGTCGCGGCGACGAAGGGCAAGGACTGGCTGGATGCGGACGAAGTGGTCTTCCCCGAGGACTTAGAAGCAGCCGAACAACGCCAAGGCGTCCAAGTGAGCGAGGGCGATATCTTGCTCCTGCGCACCGGCCACGCGCGCAAGCGACGCGTGCCCAAGGACCAACGTGGCGACGAGCGCGGCATCCCCAGCTGGCAGGTGGCCTGCCTGCCTTGGCTGCATGCACGCGGCGTGGCAATGATCGGCTCCGACACCGCCAACGACGTCGCCCCGCAGCAGTATGCGGGGATGGAGAATCCCGTCCACCTTGTGGGTATCACGGCGATGGGGCTGTGGCTCATCGACAACTGCGATCTCGAAGCCTTGCACGAGACCTGCGAAGCGCAACAGCGCTGGGCTTTCCAGCTGACGCTCGCGCCGCTGCGTTGGCTGGGCGCGACCGGCTGTCCGGTTAATCCCATCGCCGTGTTCTAGAAAAACATCCATGCCGACTCCTCCCCTCGAAAGCGAAGTGCTCGCGTACTTCGAGCAGCTCTCGAACTGGGGCCGCTGGGGCGACGATGATCAGCTCGGGACGCTCAACCTCGTCACCAGAGACAAGCGTCAGACCGCCGCCACCTTGATCCGCGACGGCGTCTCGGTCTCGTGCGCTTGGGACATCGTCTCGGATTCACAACTCGATCCGAGCTTCCGCCACCCGCAGCGGATCATGCTGCTCACGGGAGACAACTTGGAAGCGCTGAGCTGGGGTGGTGAGGCGGCCTTCTCGCTCGACTTCCTCGGCGTCGCCTATCACGGCTTCACCGTCACCCACCTCGACGGTCTCTGCCACGCCTTCTGGGCAGGCAAGATGTACAACGGCTATCCAGCTGCCGCGGTAACCGCGCGCGATGGCGCGACGCAGCTCGGGATCGAAGCGCTACAGGGCGGTGTCGTAACGCGGGGCGTACTGCTGGACGTAGCCGCTCTGAAGGGCAAGGACTGGCTCGAACCGGGTGAGCCCGTTTATCCGGAGGATCTCGAGGCGGCGGAGGAACGCCAATCCGTGCGCGTGGAGGAGGGCGACGCGCTTCTCCTACGCACGGGCTGGGGCAGACGCAAACGCCTCCCCAAAAGCCAACGCCCATCGACCGACGGCGCCTATCCAGGCTGGCACGCAGCTTGCCTGCCCTGGTTCCGCGAACGGGGCATCGCGATGATCGGCGCGGACACCGGCAACGACGCCTATCCCTCGGGCTACCAGAAGCTCCACCATCCCATCCATTCGATTGGGATGGTGGCGATGGGGCTGTGGCACATCGACAACTGCGACCTTGAAGAACTCGGCGCGACTGTGGAGCGCCTTGGACGCTCCGCTTTCCATCTCTCGCTAGCGCCTCTTCGCTGGGTCGGTGCGACCGGCTGTCCGGTCAACCCGATCGCACTCTTTTAACGTCCCTGCAACATCCCGTAGGCTTCTGCCAGCTCCGTCGCTTCCATCATACCGATGAATTCCGCGAACTCGCGCGGATGGGGCGTGCGATCACGATAGTCGGTGATGACGCCCTGCTCTTGTAGAGCGCGCCACGCCTCGCGTACGGCACGGTACGCCACCATGAGCGATGTCGCCGGATAAAGCACAACCTTGGCACCGCTCTGCTCTACGGCTTCGCGGGATTCCTGCGTCGCCAAAATGAGGAGCGGTACCGGCAACGCCTCGGCGACGGTGGGAACGTCCTCGAGTTTGAGAAAGGGCAGCATCACTAGGTCCGCGCCAGCCTCCGCATAGGCACGCGCACGGTCGACGGCATCGTCAAGCGAAGTGACGGTGATGGCGTCGCTGCGCGCGATGATGACGAAGTCCGGATCGGTTCGCGCCTCGACCGCCGCGCGGACACGAGCGACCCCTTCTTTCTTGCTCACCAACACGTCCTTGCGGCGGATGAAGTGCTTGCCCGCCAGGAGGTCCTCGATATGCGCACCCGCCAGCCCTGCTCGCTCGCACTCACGCACGGTCCGTCGCACGTTGAGCGGCGTGCCGCCTGCATCGTCCATATCGGCAATGATCGGAATATCCACCGCCGCGATGGCGTTTCGCACCTGCGCCAACAGCTCGGTCATCGTGACCAGCGAATGATCGGGAATACCGTAGGCGCTGGCCGCACAGGCGTAGCCGCCGAGGTAAACCGCCTCAAACCCTTCGGCTTCGACGATGCGCGCCGTCATCGCGCTGTGAGCCCCGGGGACAATGAGTGTGCCCGGTTGCGCTAAGAGCTGTCGCAGGCGGGTGGTCCCTTTCATTCTTTATCATCCTCCTCGCAACTCAGCGCGTAGCTACGCACCACCGACGCTATCACGCCCGAGCCGCACACACGGCACGACCATTGATTCGGGCGCGCGAAGAAGAACAGAACAGACCGCTGGGCTCAAGTTCGCTGAGAACTCATCGCGAGGAGGGCCAACGGCGCGCGATCGCGATAGGTAACGTCCTACTGCCCCCATAGGAGCACTGCCTGTTCATCGGCTATCCTGCCGCGGTCAATCGACCGGGAAATGAGCCGCGAAAGCCCGCGGCATGCGGAGGTAATGTATGAAGGCCGCCGTTCTTCGAGAAACCAAGCAACCGCTGACGTTGGAAGAGGTCACCATCGACGACCCGAAACCGGGCGAAGTCCTGGTGCGCACCGGCGCCACCGGCGTCTGTCACAGCGACCTGCACTACATGCTCGGTGCTTATCCTCACCCGCTGCCGACCATCCTCGGGCACGAGTCTGCGGGGACCGTGGAGCAGGTAGGTGAGGGTGTGCAGACCGTCAAAGCGGGCGACCGCGTCGTGCTGTCGTTCGTGCCGTCTTGTGGCAACTGTGAGCGCTGCGTGGAGGGCAGGCCGGTGCTCTGCCTTCGTACGCGACGGGGCGAGCGGCCGGACAAACTGACGCAGGGCGAAGCGTCGATCAACCAGTTCGCGGGCATGTCGGCGTTCGCGGAGATGCAACTCGTCCAGGAGAACGCTTGCATTCCATTGCCCGACGGCGTGCCGATGGAATCTGCCTGCCTCGTTGGCTGCTCAGTGATGACGGGCTTCGGAGCGGTCGTCAACACAGCGCAGATGGAGCCCGGATCGACTGTCGCGGTAATCGGGCTCGGTGGCGTCGGGCTCAACATCGTGCAAAGCGCGGCGCTGGCCGGCGCGAGCCGGATTTTCGCGGTCGACATCGCCGAGGACAAGCTGCAAGCGGCGCGGCAGTTCGGTGCGACCGACACGATCGACGCCTCCCAGGACGATCCCGTTGATTCGCTCAAGAAAGCGACTAAGCGACTCACCGGCGGCGGCGTCGACTACGCCTTCGAAGCGATCGGTTTGGCCAAGACCGCAGAACAAGCCTTCGCCATGGCGCGGCGCGGCGGCGCGGCCGTGATCGTCGGGATGGTGCCCGTCGGCGAGAAGATCAGTGTTCCTGCCGCGCAGTTCCTGAGCGAGAAACGCATCCTCGGGAGCTTTTACGGCAGCGCGCGGCAGGCGAAGGACATGCCCAAGCTGCTGCAGCTTTACCAGCAGGGCAAGATCAAGATCGATGAGATGATCACGAACCACTACACCCTCGACCAGATCAATGAGGCCTACGACGACCTCAAGAAAGGCGCGATGCTGCGCGGCGTCCTGACTTTCGATACTTGACGAGCGCGGGAGCAGGCTAAAGCACCATCTCCGGCACATGGGCAGGTACGTTCAAGGGGCAGCCCGTGGCGGCGGCGACTTCGCCGGCATCGATACCGGGCGCCAACTCCCGCAGGAGCAGGCCTTCGGGCGTCACATCGATCACTGCCAGATTGGTGACGACCGTATCCACGCAGCGGCGCGCCGTGACGGGCAGCTCGCAATCGGATACTAAACGCGGCCGGCCGCTTCGAGTGGTGTGCTCCATGATCACGATCAACTCGGAGTCGCCGGCGATCAGGTCCATCGCCCCGCCCATCGCCGGCGCGGTCTTGCCCGGCCGGTACCAGTTGGCGAGGTCCCCAGCCTCCGACACCTCGTAGCCGCCCAAAACGACGGCATCGAGGTGACCGCCGCGCGCCATCGCGAAAGAGCTAACGCTATCAAAGATGCTGCTGCCCGAGACGAGTTCTATCGGCAGGCTGCCTGCATCGAAAAGGTGCGGCTGCCAGCGATCCCGGTCCGTTAGACCTTGGTATCCAAGAATGCCGTTTTCACCCTGCAACATGACCGGCGCCTTGAGTTCATCGAGCCAGCGCGCCACGAGCGTCGGCAATCCCACGCCGAGATTCACATAGTCGTAACCGGCGATCATTCGTGCGACGCGCAGCCCCATCTGCTCCCTCGTAAGACCTCGCACCTCACCTTCCATGGCCGGCGCCGCGGTCGGGTCTTTGCGATAACCCCATGCCGCGCGGAGCAGCTCGTCACGTGCGATCTCATGGCGTACAACGCCATCGACGAAGATGCCGGGCAGGTGAACCCCTTCCGGCTCGATCGTACCCGTCGACACGATCTCGTCCGCTTCCACGACGACCGTCCGCGCGGCCGTGGCCATAGCCGTCTGGAAGTTGCGCATCGTGCCTTGGAAGCGACAGTTACCGGCTTCATCGGCGACCTGAACGCGCAGCAGCGCATAGTCGGCGGGGAGCGCGCGTTCGAACAGGTAGGGGCGGCCATCGAAGTCGCGCTGTTCTTTGCCCTTGGCGACCTTGGTGCCGACCCCCGTCGGAGTAAAGAACCCGGCCACGCCCGCGCCGGCTGCACGGATTCGCTCGACGAAGGTCCCCTGCGGCACGATCTCGAGGTCGATCGCGCCGCGCAAGATCGCCTCTTCGAACGGCGTGCGCGCATGCGGCTGGCCGGCACCGGAGCCGATGAACTTCTTGACCAGGCCACGCTCTGCGAGCTGCTGGGGCGTGAACGCTCCTTTACTCACGGAGTTGCAGATGATGGTGAGGTCGCCCGCTCCGTGATCGGCCAGCGCGCCCAACAGGGTGCCGGGCCATGAGATCGTGGTCGAGAAGCCGCCGACCATGATCGCCATGCCCGGCCGCACGCCAGCGACTGCCTCCGCCGCGGAGGCCACGACCTTGGTTGCGCCGGCCTTGCCGCCAACCAACTAGAGTTCCATCGTCGGTACATCGGCGGGCACGGTGAGCGGGCAGCCCGTCGCCGCCACGACTTGCTCCGCGCTGATCCCCGGCGCCAGCTCACGCAGGTGCAGTCCATCCGCTTCGACATCGATCACGGCGAGGTTCGTGACGATGGTGTTAACACAGCCGCGCCCCGTCACCGGGAGGGCGCATTCTTCGACGATGCGCGAGACGCCCTTGCGCGTCGTGTGCTCCAAGACCGCGATCAATTCCGCATCGCCGGCGATCAGGTCCATCGCCCCGCCGATCAGCGGCCCGCCGACACCGGGCCGGACCCAGTTGGCGATGTCGCCGCCACGGGACACCTCGTACGCGCCCAGCACGACCGCATCCAGGTGGCCGCCACGCGCCATGGTGAACGCCCCAGCACTATCGATCACGGCGCTCCCCGGCAGGAGTTCGGCCGGCTGGCTGCCGGCGTCGAAGACGTTGGGGTTCCAGCGTGTCTTGTCCACCAGCGGCCGGTAGCCCATAACCCCGTTTTCTCCGTGCAAGACGACCTGCGCCCCGAGCCGCTCGAGCCAGCGTCCCGCGAGCACTGGGAGACCGATACCGAGGTTCACGTAGTCGTAGCCCGCAATCAGCTTGGCGGCGCGTAATCCCATCTGATCACGATCGAGCCCCATGCCGGAGCCGGTCTTACCCGCGACGTCCCGGGGCTGGACGCGCGCTACTTCAAAGCGCTCCTCGTACGGCACCTCCACCGCAACTACGCGATCGATAAAGATACCGGGCAGATGCACATCCTCCGGGTCGATCGCGCCCACCGCAACGATCTTTTCGGCCTCCACCACCACGATCTCGGCAGCCGTCGCCATCGCGGTCTGGAAATTGCGCGTCGTCCCCTCGAAACGGCAGTTCCCCGCTTCGTCCACCTCGCTGGCCCAGAGAAGCGCGAAGTCGGCCCGCAGCGCCGGCTCCAACAGATACGTGCGCCCGTCGAATTCGCGGACCTCGCGATTCTCTTCGAGGGCGGTCCCCGCGCCCGTGAGCGTATAGAACGCCGCCAGCCCCGCGCCGGCCGCCCGCATGCGCTCCGCCAGAGTGCCCTGCGGCACTATCTCGACCTCGATCTCGCCCGCGAGGATCTTGTCTTCGAACACCGTGGGACGGGCGACCTGGGTAGCCGCCGAGCCGATGAACTTCTTGACCAAGCCGGCCGCGGCCAGCATCTGCGGACCCAACCGGCCGTAGCCGATCGTGCAGCCGATAATGGTCAGGTCGCCCGCGCCGTGCTCCACCACAGCGGAGAGCAAACTGATCGGCAGCGACATCGTCGGTGCGAAACCGCCGAACATCACGCCCATCCCCGGTTTCAGCTCCGCGATCGCTTCGAGGGCGCTGGGGACAACCTTGCTTCGCATGCCCACCCAATCGAACCGTGGCCAGTCGGGTCACGAACCGTGAAAATATCGCACGCGCGGCGGTATGCGGCCAGATCCCGGCGCCGGTTCTCAGTGCCGGTCTGGTGGGTACCAGCACGTTCGCGAAGAATTAGTATGGCGTATGCATCTCGACACCGCTGCCGCGACCGACGTGGGCCTGCTGCGCAAGCGCAATGAAGACTGCGTGCGCGTCCGCTCCGATACCGGACTAGGCGTGACGATCCTGGCCGTCGCCGACGGAATGGGCGGCGCTCCCGCCGGCGACGTAGCCAGTGCGCAGGCGGTCGAAACCTTTCAACGACGTGCCTTCGATCTACTCGCGCAAGATATCGCCGCGGTCGAGCGCGCCTTGCGTACCGCGATGCGGGAGGCCAACGCCGAGGTCCTGGCGCAAGCGCGGAGGCATGCGGGATGGCACGGAATGGGAACCACCCTTGTCGCGGCCTGCATGCGGGAGGCCAACGCTTGGGTGATCAATGTAGGCGACAGCCGCGCCTACCACTGCCGCGGCAGGGACGCGACCGCTATCACGCACGACCATTCCTACGTCGAGGAGCAGGTGCGCGCGGGCCGGATGACGCCCGAGGAGGCAGCGAGGAGCCCGCACCGTCACGTGCTCACTCAAGCGCTGGGCAGTGAGGATCCGATCCGGCCGGACCTGTTCGGACCGCTGCCGCTTGAAGCCGGCGAGGCGCTGCTGCTCTGCTCGGACGGACTCCACGGCGTCTTAAGCGATGCCGAGATCGCGGCGCACGCGGCGGGCATGCCCAGCGAGGCCGTGGCGCGGCTCATCGCCACCGCCAACGATCGCGGCGGGCCGGATAACATCACCGTCGCTCTCACGCGCCTGCGTATATAGCACCTGCGCACACAGCCACGCGGCGGCGCTGCCTTGTCACTCATTGGAAGCGAACGTTTGACGCGCCTCGAACGCCCTCGTAGGCTCGCGCTCCGCGGACTGCAGTCTCGCGGACGGAGCAGCCCATGCAGCGCAGCGACGATCGAATCCTCACCACACATGTGGGCAGCCTGCCCCGCAGCCCCACCTTCACCGACCTGATCCTGCGGCGCGAACGCGACGAGCACTTCGACGCGGCGGAGTTCGAGCGCGAAGCGGGCAAGGCGATCGCCCATGTGGTGCGCGAGCAGATCGACGCCGGCATTGACGTGATCAACGACGGCGAACAGCCGCGTCCCGGCTTCTCCACCTACGTCTATCAGCGCATGCAGGGCTTCGGCGGCGTGAGCGAGCGGCCGGTCCTGCGCGACATGGACGAGTACCCCGACTACGCGGAGATGGTGCGGGCGCGGCTCCAGAACACCGCCAAGATGATGGACGCACCCCAAGCGGTCGCCGCGGTCTCCTACGAGGATCTCAGCGAGGCGCGGCGCGAGTGCGACCTCTTCAGGGAGGCGAGCGAGAGCCATACCGGCCGCTTCGTCGAGCGGTTCATGTCCGCCGCCTCGCCGGGGATCATCTCCACCACCCTGCTCAACGCGCATTACCCCACGCACGAAGACTACGTCTTCGCACTGGCGCAGGAGATGAAGAAGGAGTACGAGTTCGTCACATCGCAGGGCTACCTTCTGCAGATCGACTGTCCCGACCTGGCGATGGAGTGGTCGTTCGCGTTGAAGGGCATCAGCCTGGACGACTTCAAGAAAACCGTGGCGACGCACATTGAGGCGATCAACGTCGCGACGGAAGGGATCGCGCCGGACCGCATTCGTCTCCACGTCTGCTGGGGGAACTACGACGGCCCACACGTGCACGACATCGCCCTGGAGAAGATCCTCCCCATCCTCTACGGAGCCAAGGTCGGCGCGCTCTCCCTGGGCTTCGCCAACCCGCGCCATCAGCACGAGCTCGCGGTGATCAAGGCGAACCCGCCCCCCGGCGAGATGCTCTTCCTGCCCGGCGTGATCGATTCGACCACGAACTACGTGGAGCACCCGGAAGTAGTGGCGCAGCGAATCGAGGCCGCCGTGGACGCGGTCGGGGACCCGAAACGCGTCATCGCTTCCACGGATTGCGGCTTCGGCACCTTCGCCGGTTGGCAGCCGGTCGCCGAAACCGTGGTCTGGGAGAAGTTCCGCGCGCTGCGAGAGGGCGCCGCGATCGCCTCGCGGCGTCTCTGGGGCTGAGGATCGAGAAAAAGAGCCCGGCTTTCCTGGATTTCGCCGGGGTTAGCCGAAGATCGCCTTGGGCAGATAGGCCGCGACCACCCAGTTGGGCTGGTCGACGATCTCGCTGATCCGCAGATCGACCGCGACGCTGCAGAGCATGTAAGCCAGCGCCGGCTCCAGCCCGTACTCGCGGCCCAGGTGCTCGATCATGTCGCGCACGGAGTCCTTGGCGGCCTCCATGAGGTCGGGGCCGATACCCGTCGTCGCGTAGTAGCCGCGCCCGTCGACGTGCCGCGTCGGGCTGCCGTCCATCTCGAACTGAGGACGCTTGATCCCCGCGTCTTTGCGGAGGGTGATACGCAGCCGCACGTTCATCGCCGTCTCGATGGCGGTGCCGCAGACCTCGCCATCGCCCTGGGCGGCGTGGGTATCGCCGACGGAGAGCAGGCCGCCCGCGACCTGCACGGGCAGCCAGAGGCGGGCGCCGATCGTGAGGTCGCGGATGTCGACGTTACCGCCCACGGCGCGGGGCGGCACGATCGAATGCAAGCCGGGCTCCGCGGGCGCGAGGCCCACCGTCCCGGCGAACGGCCGGAAGGGCAGCGTGATCCCGGGCGCGAATCGCACCGACTGCCGGTCGTACTCCGAGATATGAAAGGTTGGATCGGGAAAGTCCTCGGCCAGCAAGCCGAACCCCGGAATCGACGCGGTCCAGCCCCAGCCGCTCTCCTGCAGATCCAACACCTCGACGCCGACCGCGTCACCCGGCTCCGCCCCTTCCACGAACACCGGGCCCACGACCGGATTGACTCGCGTGAAGTCGAGCGACGGCACGTCGGCCGGCGTCGTCGCACGCGTGTATTGGCCGGCGCTGGCGTCCATGCACTCGAACTCCACTTCGTCGCCGGGCGCGATCCGCATCGCGGGCGCGAAGCTGTTGTCCCAACCGAAATTGTGCTCGTGCCGATGAATCGTCTTGAACGCCATGCCGCCCCCTCTTGCGGCGTCTCACATAGCGCCGCGGGCGGAGTCTAGCCGCTCCAGCCGCCCCGTCCCCGGCGCCGTACAGGCCAACGTTCAAGAGCAGTCTGAACAGCGACCGCGTGCCGGCCGTGTGCCGGCGCTACCATCCCAGGGACCATCCAGGGGACGCCCATGGACGAGCATGGCTGAGCTGCCGGTTCTGTTATCGATCCCGCACGCGGGCACGCGCATCCCGCCCGAACTTGAGGGCCGCGTGCGCCTGAACCCGCTCCAGCTTCTCTACGCCAGCGACGCTTTCAGCGACCAGTTTTACGACCTTGGCGCCGACGTGGCGGCGGTCGTCAAAACCGACATCGCCCGCGCCTGCGTCGACGTCAACCGGTCGCCGCTGGCACGGACCCCGGCCGTCATGGACGGAGTCGTGAAGCGCCTGACCGCGAACGACCGCCCCGTCTATCACCCGGGGCGCGAGCCGGGCGAGAGGCTGACCGACGCCCTGATCACGCGCTACGCGGAGCCGTATCACGCCGGCATCATGCAGGCGCTGCGCCGGCCGGGCCTCAAGCTCGCCCTCGACTGCCACTCGATGGCCCGCAGCGGCCTCGCCCGCCAGCGTGATCGCGGCCAATCCCGCCCCTCCTTCTGCCTCAGCTCGCGTTTCGGCGCCAGCGCGCCCGACGAGCTGCTGCACGCCCTCGGCGACGCGCTACGCGACGCCTTCGGCTTGCCGGAGGCGGAGATCGGCTACCATCGTCCCTTCGCCGGCGGCTACATCACGGCCAGATACGGGCGCGGGGCCCTTCCCTGGATCCAAGTGGAGATGAACCGCCAGCTCTACGTGCGGCCTCCCTGGTTCGACAAGGAGTCGCGCACGATCGACCCGCGGCGGCTGACGGAGCTGCGCGACGCCTTTCGCGCGGCGCTGCGGTCACTCCGCCTCTAAGCCCCGATCTTCCAGCAAGAGGCAACACGCGGCGAAGACCGCGACACGAGAAGGAGATCCCATGCCGAACATCCAATCTCTCCCGTCCGTCCCCGAGAGCCACGCCGACTTGCTGGGCGCGCCCCACTTCGCGCACGTCTGCACGATCAACGCCGACGGCAGCCCCCAGACCTCGCCGGTCTGGCTCAACCGCGAGGGCGCCGTGATCTGCCTCAACAGCGCCGCAGGCCGCCGCAAGGTGGCGAACATGCGGCGCGACCCGCGCGTCGCCATCTCGATCATCGACGCGGACAACCCCTATCGCTACGTCGAGCTGCGCGGGCGCGTGATCGAGATGACGCACGACGGCGCCGACGCCCACATCGACCAGCTCGCCAAGGACTACCTGGGCGTGGACGAGTACCCCTATCGCTCCCCCAGCGAGCAGCGGGTCCTGATCCGCATCGCGGTCGAGCACGTCGTGGCGCTGAGCTGATGCTTCGCTCGGCATGATCCCTTACATGATGGAGCGCCGCTTCGGCGGTCAGCTACAAGCGCCGGTTAGACACCACGGGCTCCGAGGCCAAGAGGTCGCGGAGCTTGGCCAGATCGGGCAGTCCCAGGATCTCCGATACGCCATCGTCCAGGGCCTGACGGGCAGGGCAAGAGACCATGCCCGGCAGATGTTCGAACTCGGCTTCCGCCAGCCGATCGAACAGGTCCACCAGTCCCTCAACCTGCGACGGTAAAAGGCCGTGCAGGTCCAGGACAGGCAATTCTTTCAAGTCGACTTTCCTGAGGGCGACCCAGCCCCCCTCTGTGCTGGTCCGGTAGGCCAGCATGCTCAACACTCCCAGGCTGGAATTCAGCCAGACAGCGAGCGTCTTCTCGATTGACACGTCTTCCGTTCGGACGGGCCACCACACGTTGGACAGTGATCGCTTCTCCGACCACATGGCAACGACCCTAGTAGTGTTGAGTCTCAGCCGTTCGGCAACGAGAAGCCGTCCTGCCTTAGGCCATAGCTGGGAAACCGCTTTCAGATTCCGGCCAGGTTGGGACTTGACAAGCGGGACCAGGTATTTATCCGGTTCGGTTATCAGACGCTTCCGCTGCTCGGTATTGTGATCCTCCACCAATGGGTAGGCAGTCACGGCATCCGTTCGCTCAAATCCATCCCACATATCACGCCTATCGGGTCCGACTTGACCGAGGGTACCTAACCTGCACAGCGGAATATCGGCAGTCTCTCCCTCGCCAGGGATCCATACCTCGCCATCGGCCAGTAGCTTGAGCGCGCTGCGCACCATGTCGGCGCGGGCGAACTGCACGCCATACCACTTCTTCTGGGCAAGTCGCGATTCCGGAATCGAAAGCACTTCGCCAACATGCCCGCCGTCAAGCTTGAGCAAGGCCGAACCCGTCTCCTCGAATTTCGCCGGCGTCGTGGCGGTAATCGCCTGCGCCATCCGGTGAGCGTCCAACACACCGGCTGGGTTCCGCCAGAGATTGACGAAGGTCGTGCGCCGTTCAGCGGCGTCACGTTCCTCGGGACGGCGCGTGGCGATCAGCAGCGCCTCCGAGAGGCCCGTGCTGTCCGAGAAATTCCAGCGCTGCGGATCGTGGGACACAATGACCATATCAAGGGCGAACTCCTGCTCAATGAGGGAGCGAGTCTGTTGCCAGGAAGGACCGGTGCACACGGAGACGGGCAGCACCAATGCCAAGCGTCCCTCTCCAGGCCGCAGCCTGGGCGAGGCCGCCGCCACGAAAGCCGCGCCGAGCCCGGCGGTTGCAGACGCCTGCTTCGACTTGAGGCGGCGCGATAGCTCCTTCTGAAGCTTCCCTCGCTCCGCCGCAGGCAGGCTACCGACAACAGATTGCCGCCCACGGAGCGGGTGAATGGGGGGTTCATGATCGCTAAATCTAAGTCCGGCAGCCTGGCCGTTACTCCCTCTTCCGCACCCAGTGAGCCAGCGCCGGACACCCTCGCGGCATCCCTGGTAGCGACTCCTGCATCATTGATGGATAGAGCGAACTGGACTGGCGCCTCGTCCTCTCCCAGGAATTCCAGTGAGCCCAGAGATACGTTTGAGCCCTCCGCGCCCAGGGGCATCACGTAGAGATTCATGCGGTCGAACTGTATGTCCGGGTTGAGCATCGCCAGACTGGTGGCGGCGAAATGGACGGCGGAAAGCTGCACGTCGTAACCGTGCAATGCTCGCTCGACCATCGCCTTGTGTAGATCGGTGGCATGCCGCCCGCCGGCGTCCGTATGGAGGCGCTCAACCTCGGTGGCTACCGCCATCAGCAACGTCCCAGTGCCACAGGCCAGGTCGGCTACGTTGAGAGACGCAGGGAGTTCATGGTCGCTCCAGTCGATACGCGGCGGCCAGTCGCGAAACACCAGCCGGGAAAGTAGCGTGGCCGCCGGCACAGAGGTGTAGTAAGCGCCGGTGAACTTGGCATCGCTCAACAACGTATGGAACAGCCGCCCGGACAGGTCGTGCCCTTCCACTCGGCGTGTGTCTTCCATTCCCTTCACGAGGGGATCAATGACCGGTCTCCGGACCTCGTCTGGCCCATCGCCCAGCACGTCAAGGATGTCGGCGGCCAACTCAAAGACCGGCACGTAGTCGATGTTGTCGCAGATATAGCGCCAAGCATCCCGTAGTCCGGCAATGCCCTTTCCCAGCGCTTCGGCGACGGTCGGGACATCCTCATTGGCAGCGGCGAGACGATCCTGGAAGGCGATGGCGTTGAAGAGCACCAAACAGCCGATGCGCAGGGCGGCGGCGCGGTCCTTCTCTCGGTCGGTCTTGGCAATGATGTCGGCGATGCGACGGGATACCCGAGCGTGTCTGGTGATCTGTTGTGCCGCTTGCTCCAGCGCGTAGCCAACAGCACCGGCGGCGGCTTCGACCCGGTCCACGCCCTCCAGTTCCAAAGGAAGGGTACGGAGTTGATCGGCGAACTCCGCTACCGACCCTCTCCTAACAGGCCAATCTGGTCTCGTCGCACCACGAGATCCATGCAACCACCATTGGAGGTCCGTAGCGGCCTCAAGTTCGGCGTGCACGTCCTCCGCATGTCGAATCCTGCCGGGGTAGAGAACGCCAACCACTCCAAGCATGTCGGGGAAATCTTCCAGGCGCTCATCGAGTTGCTTTTCCAGAAGACTGGCCGACCCCTCCCACTTACATTCCAAGATGACTCGATCGCCGCTTCTCAACTCGACCCGGACATCTGGTGCACCTTCCCGGCTGCGGCGCTCCGCCTTGGCCTTTATGCCGCGGTCACGGAGCGACTGAGCTAGAAAGACGTTGACGACTTCCTCACGAATGGTTTCCGGATCATTCCGCCGAATCGTCATCGTCGAAATCGCCCGCTAAGAAAAGACATCGCTAGTCGAAGGCCATTGAGGGCGGGTCGTCCGGGATCGCAATCGGGCAGCCCGTCGCCGCCGCGACCTCTCCGGGAGAGACGCCGGGCGCGATCTCGCGCAGGACGAGGCCGTCCGCCGTCACGTCGATCAGGGCGAGGTTGGTGACGATGGTGGAGACGCAGCCCCGGCCCGTGAGCGGGAGGGCGCACTCCTCCACGATGCGCGGGCGGCCGTCGCGCGTGGTGTGCTCCAGCAGCGCGATCACCTCGCCGCCGCCCGCCAGCAGGTCCATGGCGCCGCCGATGCGGCCCGCGCCCACGCCCGGCCGCGACCAGTTGGCCAGATCGCCACGCCGGGAGACCTCGTAGCCGCCCAGGACCACGGCGTCCAGGTGGCCGCCGCGGGCCATGGCGAAGGCGCTGACGCTGTCGAAGAGGGCGGCCCCCGGCAGGGGAGCGATGGGGAGGCTGCCGGCGTCGAAGTAGCTCGGGTTCCAGCCGTCGACATCCTCCAGGCTGCGGAAGCCCAGGATGCCGTTCTGGGCGTGCAGCGCGGCCTGCGCGCCGATCTCCTGCAGCCGCCGCCCGACCAGCGTCGGCATGCCCACGCCGAGATTGACGTAGCGGTAGTCCGCGATCATGCGGGCGACGCGCAGCGCCATTAGGTCGCGCGGGATCCCGCGCACCACCGCGCCGCGGGCGGCGTCCTTCAGCGGATCGCGGCCGCGCGCCAGCTCCTCCGCGACGATCTCGGAGCGCGGGATCTCGGCCTGGACCACGGCGTCGACGAAGATGCCCGGCAGGTGCACCTCCTCCGGGTCCAGATCGCCCGTCGCGACGACGCGCTCCGCCTGCACGATCGCGGTGGTGGCGGCGCTCGCCATGGCGGGCTGGAAGTTTCGCGTGGTGCCGTCGAAGCGGCAGTTGCCCGCTGCGTCCGCCACGTCGGCCCGCAGCAGCGCCACGTCCGCGGGCAGCGCCCGCTCGAATAGATGGCGGCGGCCGTCGAACTCCCGCACCTCCTTGCCGGCGGATTGGATCACCGTCCCCACACCGGTGGGCGTATAAAACCCCGCGATGCCGGCCCCGGCGGCGCGGATACGCTCGACCAAGGTCCCCTGGGGCACGATCTCGTAGGCCACCTCGCCCGCCAGGATCTGCTGCTCCATGGCCGTGGGGATGCCGGTGTGCCCGCCGAAGGAGCCGATAAAGCGGGCCACCAGGCCGCGCTCCGCCAGCACCTGCGGCGAGTAGGGGCCGTAGCCCACGGCGTTGGCGATGATGGTCAAGTCGCCGGCGCCGTGCCCGGCCAGGGCGCGCAGCAACGTGCTGGGCCAGGCGGCCATGGGCGCGAAGCCCCCGACCATCACGGCGGCGCCCGGCTGCACGGCGGCCACCGCCTCGCGCGCGTTATCGACGACCTTGCTCTTCACGCCCGCGATGATAGCTCCCCGTGCCCATCCCTCCTCTTCGCGAGCGTCCGCGCCCTCATCGTTTGTCGCTTCCCAAAGACGCCGGAGATGTAGCGCGCTGCACCAAAGGGGCGGCTGCCTCCATGCGCCGGAGTATCCTGAGCAGAGGAAGCATCGAGGGACGGCATGGGCCTGTTCGCGGCGATGGAGAATCTCGACCACGAAGCGGTCGTCTTTCACCGTGATGCGGCGACGGGGTTGTCGGTCATCGTGGCGATTCACTCGAGCGTCCTGGGGCCGGCGCTGGGCGGCACGCGCTGGCATCCGTACGCCTCCGAAGAGGAGGCGCTGGAGGACGTGCTGCGGCTCTCCTCCGCCATGACCTACAAATCGGCGGCGGCCAACCTGCCCTTCGGCGGCGGCAAGGCGGCCGTGATCGGCGATCCGGCCGGCAAGACGCCCGCACAGCTCCGGGCCTACGGCCGCTTCATCGACTCGCTCAACGGCCGCTACATCACCACCACCGATGTCGGTACCACCACGGCCGAGATGGACATCGTCGCGGGCGAGACCCGCTTCGTGGTCGGCACGTCGCCCGATCGCGGCGGCAGCGGCGACACTTCCGTGCTGACGGCGGCCACCATCGTCCAGGGCATGCGCGCGGCGATGCGGGTCGCCTTCGACGACGAGGCCTTCGCGGGCAAGCGCGTCGTCGTCGTGGGCGTGGGCAAGGTGGGTGGGCGGGTCGCCCGGCTCCTCGCCGAGGAGGGCGCGGAGCTCGTCCTCTGCGACATCCGCGCCGAGGCCGCCGAACAGCTGGCGGCGGAACTCAGCGCCACTACGGTCGCGCTGGATCGCGCCTACACCACCGAGTGCGACATCCTCTCGCCCAACGCGCTGGGACGGGTCCTGACCCCCGAATCGATCCCGGCGCTCCGCTGCCGCGTCGTCTGCGGCGGAGCCAACAATCAGCTCGCCAACGACCCGGCCGACGCGGCGCTGCTCAAGGAGCGCGGCATCCTCTACACGCCCGACTACGTGATCAACTCGGGCGGCGTCATCAGCGTGGCGATGGAGATCGAAGGGTACGATGCCGCCCGTGCCCACCAACTCGCCGACGGCGTGTACGAGACCACGCTCCGCATCCTGCGAGCAGCCGAGCGCGAAGGGATCTCCACCGCTGAGGCCGCCGTCCGGCTCGTGCGGGAGCGGCTGGTCGGGGTACGCGCCGAACGCGCCAGCTAAGCGCGAACGCCTCCGCGGAATCCGCGGCGCTGCTCGCTTCGCCGTTCTAAGGCACCGCCACGTCAAACTCTCCGAACTCTTCAACCGCGCCCGACCGGTAGCGGCTGCACTGATCGCGATCTAGCTGGACGCCCAACCCCGGCTCCTCGGGCAAGCGCATCTCGCCGTCTTCGATAGGCAGCGGGCGCCGCACCAGATCCGCCGCCAGCAGCGACGCGGTCGCGAGGCCGCAGGCCGGAGCCGGAGCCGGCAGCGTCGCCGCCAGCTGCAGGGCGGCGGCGGTTCCGATACCGGAGTCGATCGTCGTCGTGACGACGGCGGCCACACCCGCGCTGCGGGCGAGCCGCGCGATCTCGGCGGCCGGCCGCAGCCCGCCCAGCGACATCGGCTTGAGCACCAGCACGTCCGCCGCGTCCGCCTGCAGCACCGCCCGCGCCGACGCGACGTCGCCAACGCTCTCGTCCGCGGCAATCCGGACGCGCGTCTCCCGGCGCACCGCCGCCAGTGCGGCGATATCCGCGACCGGCTGCTCTACCCACTCGAGATCGTACGCTTCCAGCGCGGAGAGCATCGCGATCGCCTCGGCGACCGTCCAAGCACCGTTGGCGTCCAGGCGCAGGCGCGTCTCCGGCCCGAGCGCCTCGCGGGCCGCCACCACCCGCAGCCGTTCGGATTCGAGCGTGTCCGCCACTCCTACCTTCAGTTTCACGGCGGGGTAGCCGGCGGCCCGCGCCCGATCGCTGGCGGCGCGGACATCCTCGAGCGAGCGGGCGCCGATGGTCGCGTTGACCGGGACGGCAGCCGCAGTTTGGCCGCCGTACTCCCGCACGAGTTGCGCGGCCACCGGCACGCCCGCCGCCTTGCTCATCAAGTCGAGCTGCGCGACGTCGAACCCGCAGCGAACCGCTTGCGTGCCCGGCCGCTCGGGCAGCACGTCGAGCCGTTCCCGCACGGAGCCCCAGTCCGCGCCCAGCAGGAGCGGCCCGATCTCGCGAAGCAGGTCGGCGGCAGCCGAGGCGCTGCCTTCCGCCCGCTCCGGCAACGGCGCCGCCTCCCCTAGGCCGCAAGCGCCGCGGTCGCTCTGGAGTTCAACGATGAGACCCTCTCGCGCCCTCAAGGGCGCGCCGGGCGACGACCCGATCGAAAATTCCTGGGCGAAAGGAATCCGAAAGGGCGTCCAGCGAATTCCAGCGATGCGCTCGGGCACCACGCCTCCTCGTCGGCGCTAGAGGTAGCCCTCAGTCGCCAGCGCTTCGCGCGCGCGCGCGCCGGCGGCCGACCAAAGGCGGCGATGGAGTGCGACGTTCGCCCTGCGGTCACTCGGCACTTCGATCAGCTGCACGCCCGAGCTTCGCAGGGAGCCGGCGAGCGCCGCGTCGAAGGACGCGATATCGCGCGCGTGTGTGTGGGCGAGTCCGTACAGCTCCGCCACCCGGCTGAAGTCAAGCCCGTGCGGTGTGCCGAACAGCTCTTCGAAGTGCTCGACACCGTTTGCCTGAGGCAAGAAGGAGAAGATGCCGCCGCCGTCGTTATTGAGAAGCACGATGGTGGCGCCGACCTCGTACGCGCGCGCGGCTAGTAAACCGTTCATATCGTGATAGAGCGAGAGATCACCGATCACCAAGATCAGCGGCCCTGGGCCCACGGCCGCCGCCCCCAGCGCCGCCGATACCACGCCATCGATACCGCTCACGCCACGTTGCCCAAGAAAGCGCGCGGCGGCACGGCGGCACGGAAAGAAACTATCGATGTCGCGCACCGGCAGGCTGTTGCCGGCGAAGACCGTGGCTCCGTCCGGGAGGGCGGCGGCGATGCGAGTTACCGCCTGCGGCTCGGAGAGCATGTTCTCTTCGCTCAGGACCTTGGCGATGGCCTCTCGTCCGGCGTCGGTGGCGATCCGCCAGCGCTCAACCCACCCCGGCGAGCCGCCGCGGCCGTCGCTCGCAGCGGCGGCGAGCAGTGCCTCGCAGAGGCTCCGCGCATCGGTGTGCACGGCAGCGGTAGCGGATAGCGTGGGATCGTTCCAACCGTCCTCGTCCGTCACAACGATCTGCTCGATCGAGGCGTCGCTGAGAAAGTCGAGCAGTGGCCGCGACGTGGGAGTCGCACCGAAGCGAATGACTGCACAAGGCCGCAGCGCCTCGGCGACCGCGGGATCACGCAGGAAGGCATCGTAGCCATCGATCACATGCTCCAGTGAGTGGGGCCCACAACGCATCTGCGATAGCGGATCCGCGAGAACCGGCATCGACAGCGCCGCTGCCAGCTCAGCGACCACGGCCGGAAAATCCGGATCATCCTGCGGGCCGCACACGATTAACCCCCGGTCCGAGCTCAAGCGGTCCAGCAGCGCCAACGTCTGATCTGGCGTGGGACGGCGCTCGGTGTGCGTGATCGCCAGATCGAGCAGCGCACCGGCTTCGGCGTCCGCGCGCGGCGCGGGTACAAGCGGCTCCCGGAAGGGCATGTTGATATGAACGGGCCCGGCCGGCGTCGCAGCCGCCAGCGCCGCCGCGCGGGCGGCCGTCGCATTAGCGTAGCAGCGCAGGTGAGCCCCGCCCTCTGCAAGGGCAAGCTCGATGAATCGTTTGACCATCGATCCGTACAGCTCGATCTGGTCCACCGTCTGGTTCGCGCCAACGTTCCGAAGTTCGTGCGGTCGATCAGCCGTGAGCACCAGCAGCGGCACGCGCCCCTGGCGCGCTTCCGCGACCGCGGGAGCAAAGTTCAGTGCGGCCGTTCCCGACGTCGAAACCACGGCAACCGGTTCGCGGCTCGCTTTGGCGATCCCGAGCGCGAAAAACGCCGCGGATCGCTCATCGATATGCATCCATAAGCGGACGGCGGGATGGCGGCGCAGAGCGAGCAGCAACGGCGTCGAGCGGGAGCCGGGACAGGCGCAAGCATGGCGTACGCCGGCCTGCACCAGCCCGTTCACAAACGCCTCGACGTAGCCGGCGAGGACGGTCCCCGGGTCGTCCCCTTGTGTTGCTAGGGACATCCCAGCGCCCAGCGCATCGACTGCATTTTGAGGCGTGATTCCTCGTACTCGCGTGCGGGTTCCGACCCCGCCACGATTCCGCAGCCCGCATACAGCCGGGCACGGGTGCCCTCGATCAGCGCCGACCGAATCGCGACGACGAACTCCCCATCTCCTCGTGCGTCCATCCAGCCGAGCGGCCCGCCGAACCAACCACGATCGAAGGGCTCCGCACGCCGCAGCAACCGCTGCGCCCGCTCACGAGGGAAGCCGCCGACCGCCGGCGTGGGGTGCAAACGCAGCGCGACATCAAGCGCGGTCGTTGCCCCGCCAAGCACGCCTGTGAGCTTTGTATGCAAGTGCTGTACGTTCGCCAGGCGTAAGAGCGACGGCGCGCTGTCGGCGTGTAGCTCGGTGCAGAGCGGTCGCAGTCCGTCTTCCAGAGCACGCACCACGAGTGCATGCTCATGCTGCTCCTTGGAGTCCGCCAACAGTCCCACGCTCAATTCCGCATCCCGCACGGAATCGGCGGCGCGCGCCGCGGACCCCGCCACGGCCGCCGTTCGCACGATTCCCTCTCGCTGGGTTACCAACAGCTCCGGTGTCGCGCCGATGAAACAGCTACCACCGCGATCGATCGCGAACACGGTGCAGTCTCCATAGCCCGACTTGAGCCGCCGAAGCGCCGCGTGCACGTTGAATGGATGCTCCGCCTCTAACTGTTGGCAGCGCGCGAGCACGAGCTTATCGACCTCGCCAGCGGTGATCGCGTCGACCACACCCTGTACCAACTCGCGCCAGCGCGGGGCCGTGGGCTCCTCGATCGTGCGGCGAATGGCGGCCGGAGGCAGGTCATCAGCCTCCACGTACGCGTGGTCGTCACCGGGATGATCGAGCAGGCGCAAGAGACGAAGCGAGGACGCGCCCGCCGCGCCGGGAAGGAGCTGCAGTTGCAGGAAGCGTTCAGATCCTCGCTGCACGGCGACAAGACGCGGTACGAACGCGGCCCGCCGGGGCCATTCCACCCAAGCACCATCAGGCGCCCGCGCCGGGTCGAACGCGGCGCCGGTGAAAGAGAACGGCCCCGGCTCCGCTGAGGCAGCTCGGATATTCTTCGTCAAACCGAGCCAGATATCGGATGTGGGCACGCCTCTTCGCTCTGGCAGAACCTCCAGTCCAACACCAGCGATCTCGATTTCGCCGCCGGGGCGGCGCCAATAGAGGCGCTCCAGACCCGCCGCTTGCTCGAACAAGGCCAAGGGCTCTAGCTGCGGTGCGGGCGCTGTCAGAACGACGAGCGCGTTTCCAGAGACGGCTTGAGCACGGCCGCTCGCCTCCCAAGTGGCGAGCTGCTCGCGAAGGGCCATCAATCCGGCGCTGGCAGTGAACATTGTGGCTAGCATCTCAAAACCGACTGAACCGTCGGTTTTGACGCTAGCAAACCGCTCCGGAGGCAACAAGACACAGCCCGCTGTCGTACGGGAGCAGGCGCGATTCCCTCGTATACTGATGCGCGTTCGGTATCTCTAGAGGCCGTCTGTAAGCCGGATGGGCCTTTCTCGAAAGGAGCGGCCATGGCCGCCGTCCCCGGCGAGGTTCAAGACCTCAGCCAGATCGAAACCAGCTCCACCACCTATGAGAGCGACGGAGCCTCGATCGAGGCCTATCTCGCACGGCCACGGGGCGGCGGCTCCGGCGGCGGCATCATCGTGATCCATGAGGCTTTCGGGCCCGTCGAGCATATCCACGACATCGCGCGGC
This sequence comes from Dehalococcoidia bacterium, assembly GCA_965220315.1. GTDB lineage: Bacteria > Chloroflexota > Dehalococcoidia > Bin125 > Bin125 > JAPOXK01. Next base: position 136,413 of record CBDCPP010000001.1, on the reverse strand, counting down.
GCTTCGCCAATATCGGCTACACGGCGGTCGCGCCGAATCTGTACAGCCGTGTGGGCGCGCCGGGTACCGACGACATGCAGTCCGTGTTCACGAAGATGTTCGGCCTCTCCGACTCGCAGGTAGTACGTGACTTGGAGGGCGCGGCGGCGCTGCTGCGCAGCCAACCTGGTAGTAACGGCAAGGTCGGCTGCATCGGCTTCTGCTCGGGCGGGCGGCAGACGCTGCTCTACGCCTGCTCCAGCGGCACGGTCGACGCAGCGGTGGATTGCTGGGGTGGCTTCATCCGCCGCGCCAACCAGGATGCCGTCACAACGCCCGAGCGCCCTACCCCCGTCCTCGACCTCGTCGACCAGATCCACTGCCCGCTCTACGCAGTCTTCGGCGGCAATGACCAGAATCCCACGCCTACCGACGCGCGAGAGATGGAGGCGCGGCTACAGCGGGCGCAGAAGACCTTCACCGTGGAAGTGTTCGAAGCGGCCGGGCACGCATTCCTCGCGGATTACCGTCCCAGCTACCACGAGAGTTCCGCCTTCGAACTCTGGCCGAAAATCGTGGCCTTCCTCGAGACGCATCTCCGCTAGCGATCGAGAGGGCGGGCAAAGCTGAGTTCGTGGTGATCGGGATCGGTGATGTGAAAATAGCGCTCGCCCCAGCTCGCGTCGCGCGGCTCGGTATCGGTCTGAAGGCCGGCAGCGGCGGCTTGGCGATAAAACGCATCGACATCCGAAACGTAGAACACGATCCGCCCCCACCAGGTCCAGCGACGCTCCGCCGGCTGGGCCGTCAGATTGAGATAGCCGCTCTCCAGAGCGAAGCTCGTGAAGCGCTCCGCCTCGCCGCCGTACAGCAAGTTAAAGCCCAAAGCGCGATAAAAGCGCACCGCGCGCGCCATATCGTGCGTCGCGAGCGTCACGGCGCTCACGCACGTGACCGTGGGCCGTGCTTCTCCGCTACCAGATTCGCCCGAGTCAGACGCTTCCATAGCCACGATGCGATCATAGGACAGTACTCAAGTGCCGCCTGACGTGCTCCCAGCACAGGCCGGAATCGTCATCGCGGGCGGTGGCGTGATCGGACTCGCGACCGCGCTCGAACTCTTGAAGAGGAGCCGGGATGTCCTAATCGTCGAACGATCGCGGCCCGGCGCCGGCGCCAGCACCGTGGCGGCGGGCTTGCTCGCCCCCACGGCCGAGGCCGACCTGGCCGAGCCGCGGCTCATCGACTTCGCCTTGGACAGCCTGCGGCGCTACCCCACCTTCGTCGCGGAGATCGAAAAGATCAGCGGCCATTGCTGCGAGCTGCGCGATCAGGGATCGCTCTGGCCCGCTTTCACGCCGCGCGACGAAGCCAGGCTCGACGAGCTCGCGGCGCAGCACCGTCAGCGCGGGATCGCATCGGTTCGGTTGACGGCGGAGGAGCTGCGCGCGCGTGAGCCGCAGCTCGCGGCAGAGGCGCGCAGCGGCTTGCATGTCAAAGACGACCTCCGCATCGACCCGCGGCGGCTCGTGCAGAGTCTGACTGAGGCGGTACAACGGCGCGGCGGGAAAATCAGTAGCGGCTACTCGGTCCGCGAGGTCATTCTTGAGGGCGGCACGGTGCAGGCCGTTGGCACGATCGATGACGCCGGTCAGCGCCACATGGTCCACTGCGAAGTCGCGGTGCTGGCCGCGGGCGCTTGGGCGACGACCTCCGTCCACTCGCCCTTGACGGCGGCGCGCGTGCGCCCGGTCAAGGGCCAGATCGTGCGCCTGCGCGGCGCCGCGCTGATCCAGCACGCCCTGCGCACGCCCGGGATATACCTCGTGCCGCGGGACGACGGCGAGCTGATCATCGGCGGCACGATCGAAGAGCGCGGCTTTGACCAAGCGCCCACCGCGGGGGCCGTGGCCGGCCTCCTCGATCGCGCCAGCGCGGTCGTGCCGGCGATCGGCGCACTCACGATCAGCGAGCTCTCCGTGAGCCTACGCCCGGCGCTGCCCGACTATCTGCCCGCCGTCGGACCCACCGGTGCCGACGGTTTCTACGCGGCGGTCGGCCACTTCCGCAGCGGCATCCTCCTCGCCCCGGCAACGGCACACTATCTCGCGGAGGCGATCGTCAGTGGCGCCGTGCCCTCCGAGCTGGCCCCGCTCAGTCCCGATCGCCTGGCCGAGGTCAGTGCGTCGGCGCCTCTGCCCGGAGCCGGCCCCGAAGCGGCGCGCTAGTCAGGCGCCTCTTCGCCGCCGCCGGCCCCGAACCGGCGCATGATCGCGAGGCAGCGCTCGTCCGGAACCGGCTGAAAGTCTTCGTAGAACGCGCCCACCGCGACGAACGGATCCGGCGTTGCCAGCGCCAGCACCTGCGCGCCCAACCCCGCAAGCCGCGCCACTGCCTCTCGGGCCGCGACCGGCACCCCAACCACTACACTCGCCGCGCCGGCCTGCTCGGCCGCCCCCACGGCCGCCGCCATCGTGGCGCCGGTTGCCAGCCCATCGTCAACAAGCACGATCCGGCGGCCCGCGACCGGCGCCGCCGGGTGGGTGCCGCGATACACGCGCTCGCGGCGTTCCACCTCGGCAAGCTCGTCTTGACTCGCCCGCCGCAGGGCCTCCTCCGAGAGGCGATGCATGGCCAGAAGCTCACGGTTCCACGTCGATCCGAGACGCGTGACGGATCCCAAGGCCAGCTCCGGCTGCCCCGGCGCGCCCACTTTGCGCGATACCAGCACGTCCAGCGGCAAGGCGAGCCGCTCGGCAACCGGCTCCGCTACCTCCAGGCCCCCGCGCGGGATCGCCAGCACGATCTCCGCCCGTATGCCGCGCGCCTCGAGCAGCAACGCGAGCGCATCACCCGCCGCGCGGCGGTCGCGGAAGATCGGGGGGCCGTCTACCCCTCCCAGCCATCGGCGCCACATGCGCGCCTCCTCGGCCCATAGCATCGCACGGCCGGGATGTGCGTGAAGGCTGCGCCCGCGTTCTTCTCTTTGGCTCTACTGGCGAGCGCCGATCGACGAGCATCCCGACCACCGTGCCGAGGTGAGCGAACTCACGCGGAGCGCACTTCGGCCGAGCGCATGCCGCCGGCACTCGCCGCCGCCTGTTGTTGCATCGCTTCCAGCGCTGCCACGACTTTCCCGAAAGCGGTGCCGGGCTCATAGCCGCCATCAGGCCCTGCCGTCCCCGCGGACTGGCCCGTGAGAAGCTCCAACCCCTCTTCGATCCGCGATACGGCCCAGACGTGGAAGCGGCTCTGCTCCACTGCTGCAGCAACATCGTGCCGCAAGGTCAAGTTGCGGGTATTGCTGGCGGGGATGATGACGCCTTGGCTTCCGGTTAAGCCGATCTCGGCGCAAACGTCGTAAAAGCCCTCCACCTTCTCGGCAACACCGCCGACGGGCTGGACGTTGCCGAACTGATCGACCGACCCGGTCACCGCCACGTCCTGGCGGATCGGCATCTCCGCCAGCGACGTCAGGATCGCGTATAGCTCCGCGGAGGAGGCGCTGTCGCCCTCCACTTCGTCGTAGCTCTGCTCGAAGGTGAGGCTGGCGGTGAAGGCGAGCGGCCTGTCTCGCCCGAAGGTGCCGATCAAGAACCCGCTGAGAACGAGGACGCCCTTGGAGTGGATGGCGCCGCTTCGCTCGACTTCGCGATCGATCGCAACCACGCCCCGCTGTCCCAAGCCCACACGGCACGTGATCCGCGTGGGCGTACCAAAAGCGTAGCCGCCCAGCTGGTACACCGCCAGGCCATTAACCTGCCCCACGACTTCGCCGGACGTCTGCACATGCAGCGTGCCCTCCGCGATCATGCGATGCAGCCGATCCGACACCAGCGCCGATCGCCGACGCATCCCGGCGACCGCCGCGCGGACGTGATCGGCCGTCACGAGGTCGGCGCCGGCATCGTCGGCGCATTGGTTCGCCTCGCTACACAGGTCTTCGATCACGGCGAAGCGGGTGCTGAGGCGGTCCTGCCGCGTTGCCAGGCGGGCGCCGAAGCGCATCACCTCCATCAGCGCCGCAGCGTCGAAATGACGCAGGCTTCGATGCTTGACGGCGTGGCAAATGAAGCCGGTGTAGGACGCGATAGACTCGGCGTTGACGGCCGTATCCGGCTCGAACTCCGCCCGAATCTTGAAGAGGCCGGCGAAGTCGGGATCCGACGCATCCAGCAGCCTGAAGATCACCGCCGATCCGACCAGCACTACCTTGAGATCCAGCGGGATCGCCTCGGGGATCACATTGACCGCCGGCAGAGGCGATGCCTCATCCCCAGGCACCTCGACCTGCGCCTCGGCGCACTTGAGGCTCCGCTTCAACTTGATCCAGCTGCGCGGATCGGCAAGTAAATCTTGCACCTGCAGAATCAGATAGCCGCCGTTGGCAAGGTGCAGGGCGCCGGGACGGATCAGCGTGAAGTCCGTCGTGAGGGTACCGTCGCGCGCCTCGTAATCCAGCCGGCCGAAGAGGGCGTGATGGGTGGGCTGAGCCTCCCGGACAACGGGCGCCCCAGCGAGCGGCGCAGCGCCGTGCGTGACGAAGAGGTTGACGGCATAGCGCTTCAGCAGACGTTCCCGCTGCTCCTCAAGTTGCGCGAGCACCTGGGAAGTCGCACCATCCGTGGCCTGTGGCTGGCGGCGCAGCTTGTCGAGGTTGGCGCTGATATCGGCCTCGATCGCGTTAAAGTGCGATTGGAGGTCGTGCTCGCCGTAGCGCTCGCGCAGTTCGTCGAGGATCGGCCCTACCACGAAGCGCGTGACCTCTTTGTCGAGTTCGGTCAGCGCCTCCTGCGCTTTGCCGTCGATCTGGCGCAGGAGACGCATAGCGGTCGCGACGGACTCCTGAACCTGCTTGGCTCGCTCTTCGATCGAAGCTTTCTCCTCCGGAGGGAGCGACTGCATCGCCGCCGGCGTCATAGGCTGTCCGTCCTGCCCCTTGGGCAGCGCGGCAAAACCCATCTGGGTTGCGTTGACCGTAAAGCCAAGTTGATCGGCTGTCCGCTGCATCGCTTCCAGCAGGCCGTTTCGTTCGCCGCCGAACGGCTCCAATAATTCGCGGCGGCGCGCGTCATAGCTCTCGCTCTCGAAGGCGCGCGGGATCTCGCTACGGCAGGCCTCCACCAACTTGGCGAGGTCGCGCTGCAAGTCGTCTCCCAAAGCGGGCGGGAGCGATGCGGCTCGCGGCCGGTAGGGATCGCGAAAGTTGTAGAGATAGCACCAATCCTTCACCGGCGGCCGGGCGGCTGCCGCCTCATTGACCAAGAGACGCACGGCCATGTTCTTGCCGGAGCCGGGCGGCCCCGACACAGCGATGTTGTAGCCGCTTGCCTCCATCCGCAGCCCAAAGGCGATCGCCTCCAGCGCGCGCTCCTGCCCGGCTACGCTTTCGAGCGGTGCAACCCCTTGCGTCGAAGCCGGCAGGAGCGATTCATCGAACTGGGCCCGCAGCTGATCCGCGCTCAATTCCAGGCCGTCAATTCCGCTCGCGCCCACGCAGCGTCCCCTTCCTCGTCATCCACTCGTGAAACAGCCGCCATTCTATGGCTGCGCCCGGCCGGCCGGGGCCACGACTGCGAGGCAGTCGATTGGTTCAGCCGGTCGCGGTGGTCAGCAGGGCGATGCTGGCCGTGAAACCGTGGACAAAATTGGCGCCGCCCACCGGGCCGATCTCGCCGTTGCAGAACAGGCCGGCGGTGGGGATGGGACCCAGCGCGGCGGCGAGGGCTCCGGCATCGTGGTGCGGCTCCCCGAACAGCCCTTGTCCGCGCCCGTTACAGGCGCACAGCATCGCACCCACCACCTGCTCTTCCTCGGCGAGTGCACCCTTCAGCGTTGCTAGCTGCGACTGCAAGTCCTCATGGGCGGCCGCCGCGTCGCGGTACTGGAATTGGAACGTCTGGCCCGCACGGGGGATCGCATTGATCGCGATCGCGCCGCTCTCACGGTCGGCGCCCATGAGATTGCGAATCAAGAAATCCCCTTGGGCGTGTTCGTCACGGTACTCGTCCATCGCCAGGCCTACCAAGAGGTTGCGCTGCGCGCGTTCCCGGGTCTCCGGATCCAAGGCGCCGAGCGTCTCCTGCAGTACGTCCAGGGGCGACCGCGACCCGATCGTCTGGATCACGTTCCGTTCGCAACCGGTGATCGTCCAGGTCTGCCCGATCGGCGTCGCCCCCTGTGCAACGAGCGAGCGGAAGCCCACGGCGCCGCTCAGCCCGAGCAGGACGGCACCGGTTTCATACACCTCACCGTCAAGGAAGACGGCCGTGCCCTCGCGCTGGTTATGCGCCGAGGCCAGCCCGCCCAAGACCGGCGTCCGTGACCAGCGTCGCTCGATCGCGCCGATCAGCGCGTCGGCATCCGTGCTGAACGGGTCCGCGAAGGCAAGCCAAGCCGACATCGCCTCTTGCTCCCGGGCAGCGTCGAGCAGCGTCTCGGCTTTGCTGTGCTCAGTCAGCGCCAGCGGCGTCAGGGTCGCACCCGGCAAGCGCAACGTCATCAATGCAACTGCGACGCCGTCCTCGGCCTCCAGACCAGGCCCGATCACACTCTGCCCAGAGCAGCCAAGGAGGTGTGCCGCCCCGGTGCCGCCGCGGACGCGCTCGACGACGGCGGCGTAGTCGTCGCCAAAGTGGGAGTCGACAAAAAGGAGGGCGAGATCGGGCGGGGCCTCGGAACGCGGCAGCCCCGCGAGCGCGGCTTCCGTCGCTTCGTCCCACGTCTCTCCCGTCCCCAGCGCTGCGGCCGCTCGATCATTGGCAGCTCGTGCGACCGCGCCTGCCTGTTCCATGGCTCCTCCCTTGGATCGGATCCGTTGCTCGTCTGAGTGTAGCCGTCAGCCGGAGTGGTGGTGAATGCGCATCGCACGGCTACGATGGCCCGGACCGGAGGACCGATGGAGACCGAGACACCGCCCGAGCTGCGGGTGATTGCGCAAGCCGCAACGGAGTTCGCCGCCCGTGCCGGGGCGATGCTCGGCGAACGCTTCCACTCCGGCACTGAAGTCCGCTTCAAGGACCACCGCGGCTTGGATCCCGTCACGGACGTGGACCACGACACTGAAACGATGCTGCGCGAAGCAGTGCACACGCGTTTTCCGGACCACGCGCTACTCGGCGAGGAGCAGGACAGCTCGGGTCCACCCGATGCCGACTACGTCTGGGTGGTCGATCCCTTGGACGGGACCGCCAACTTCGTCAATGGCTTACCGCTCTTCGCAAGCTCGATCGGCGTGCTCTACCGCGGCGAACCGCTCGTCGGCGCGATCTGGGTCAGCACCGGCCCGGGGCTACAGGCAGGGGTGTATCACGCAGCGCGCGGATCCGGCCTTCAATTCGATGCCATGCCCGTGCTCCGCACGCCGCAGAACCTCGACCAAGCCAACCGGCTAAGCGCGGTACCGGGCGGCTGGACCGGCGCCACCGGCCCGCGCGGCCGCCGCCTTGGCATCGCTCGCACGCTCGGCAGCATCGCCTTGGAGCTGGCGCTCACGGCAGACGGCAGCCTTAGCTGCTGTGTGATCAGCGACGGGAAGATCTGGGATGTCGCGGGCGGCATCGCGCTGTGTCTAGCGGCCGGCATGCACGTATCCACAAAGGGAAGAAACATGGATTGGCACCCTTTCCAGCGCTTCGCTGGCGACGATCAAAGGGCTCCGAGCGTCGACATCCTGCGCGCTTGGCGCGAGAGGATCGTGGCGGGCGATCCAAAAGCAGTGCAGGATCTGACGCGCGAATCCGCACGCCAACAAGGCCGGGTCGCTCAGCTGCGCCGGTTGCTGTTCAGCGCTCGCGCGTAAGCCTGTGCCGCGACGCCCGGTTAGTGGTTCGTTTTGAACTGCCCGCCGTCGACGAGGATATTTTCCGCCGTCACCCAGCTCGCGGCAGGGCTAGCGATGAAGGCGACGACCCGCGCCACTTCGTCCACGGTGCCGTACCGGCCGCTGGGAATCGTGTCGAGCACGCCCTCGTACACCGGTTTGGCTTCCTGCGCCATCTGTTGCCAAAATCCGCCCTCGAAATCAATCGAACCCGGGGAGATGACGTTCACGCGAATCCCCTTGGGCGCGAGTGCTTGCGCCAGCTCGTTGCCGTAGGCGATCAACGCTGCCTTCATGGGCCCGTAAGCAAAGGGGCCGCCCATTCCCTCCCGCACGTTCCGATCGCCGACAAATCCAAACGCCTCCATTCCGGAGATGCTGGCGATCAAGACGATGCTGCCGGCATCGCTCGATTCCAGCGCGGGCATCGCCTCGTCGACGCCGCGCACGGCGGCCATTACATCGATTGCGTAGTTCATGACCCAGCCCTCTTCGCCGGGGACACCCATGCCGCTGGCGTTGTGGATGAAAATGTCCAGCCCGCCCAGCGCGTCGACTGTGGACTTGACGAAGCCGCGGATCCCGTCCGCCTCTCCGATATCCGCCTGCTGTGCGAAGACTCGACCCGGCGCCTCCGCCTGCAGCGCCGCCCGGACCTGTTCCAGCCCCTCCGCCCCCCGCGCGCAGATTCCGACGGATGCCCCTTCCGCCAAGAGCGCCGCCGCGAGCGCGCGCCCGATCCCGCGGCTGCCGCCTGTGACGAGCGCCTTCTTTCCAGTCAACCCCAGGTCCATGACGTGCTCCTTCATTGCTGGCCGCGCTGCCGCGCTGCAGGCGAGCGGAGGTTACATCAACCGCCAACGACACCGAGTTAACGGTAATTCCAGCTGATCACACGCTTCCGCGTTACCTGTACATAAACGCCATCTTCGCTCACGGAACCCGGCAGCTCCATCTCCGGTGTGCCGCGCTGACGCGCCAGGCCGCGCGCCAGCTCCAGCCGTCTCCCGGGATCCCGAATAAGCGTGCCGGTGCCCTGCACCAACACGCCGGAAATGTCCCTCGTCGATTTGGCGGAGGTGACCAACACCGACACGTGCGGGTTACGCTCGATGTTCTTGATCTTCTGCGAGCCTTCACGCATCCCCAAGTACAAGTGGTCGCCCAGGCGGAAGTACCCGAGGGGCACGCTATGAGGCATGCCGTCCGTTCCAACGGTCGTGAGCACCGCCCACTCGGTGCGCCGATCGAGATAGGCGTTAGCCTCGTCTTCGCTCAACTCGAGGCGCTGCTTACGTTTGCGTGCCACTGTCGCTCCCGACCACCGATCGTCCGCAGCTACGATACCGGACGCAACGGAGGGAGCCGTACTCGTGCGGATTGTGCTGGGGCGCAAGACAGAAGAATTAACCGCCGGTGGATTCCGCGCGCGGGCGGCGCGGTACCGCTTGACTCTGCTCGACATCGGAACCGGAGACGGCGCTTTCCCTTACCGCGTCGCAGGCGCATATCCGGAGGTGCTCTGCGTGGGATTGGATCCGAACCGCGAAGCGCTGGCAACGTACGCCAGCAAGGCGCAGCGCAAGCCTGCGCGTGGCGGACGCGCGAACGTGCTCTACGTGGCAGCTGCGGTTGAGGCGCTGCCGGATGCCCTAGACGCAAGCGCGGATCTCGTCACGGTGAACTTCCCTTGGGCCGGTTTGCTCGCGCGGACCCTCGCCGGCGACTCCGCACTGATCGCGGCCCTGACAAAGATGGCACGCGAACCTTGGGCCTTACAGATCCTGATAAACGCGGCGGCACCGCCCCCGTCCTCGGACCGCGAACTCAGCATCCTGACGTCCAAAGCAGTGTGCGAGCACCTCGATCCCGCGCTAGGGTCCGCCAGGGTTACCGAGTTACCCGAGACGGCCCGCGTCGCCAGCCGTTGGGGAGGACGGCTGATCCGCGGGAGCGGACGCCCGATCATCCGCGTTCGGGCCGACTTCGGCGCCGTACCGCCGGAGTACGATGCCCTGCTCAATACCGTGATCGGACTCTAGGGGAAAGCGCGAGCAGTGAAAAAACGCCTAACGATCCACGACGAGCTTGGCGAGGTCATCCAATATCGGGATGACCTTGTCGGCGTACGCGCTTGGGAGGTCGAATAGGCAGCGATCGACGCCCATTTTTTCGTAGGCATCCAGCCAGGCAGCGTCGGGACGAGTGCCGTAGAGCGTCACGCTCACGCTGTTGGGATCGCGACCAATCTTCTCGGCCCGCTCCCTCAAGTCGGCGATCTCGGGCGCCAGCTCTTCAGGCGCTTTGAATAACGGCAGCCAGCCGTCCGCCCATTCCACCACTCGCTGCCGCGACCAGTGGGTCCCTGCGCCGATGTAGATCGGCGGATGCGGTTGCTGCACCGGCGCCGGGCGCACCGATGTGCGGTCGACGTTCACATGCTCACCGTGGTATTCGGCTTCCTCGTCCGCCCAGAGCGCTTTCATCGCCTCCACCCGCTCGCGGGCCACGGCCCATCGCTGCTTGAACGGCGTCCCGAATGCCTCCATCTCTTCCGCCAGCCAGCCGGCGCCTACCCCGAATAAGAAGCGGCCTTGGGAGAGTCGATCGATGCTGGCCACTTGCTTCGCCATCACGATCGGTTCTCGCTCAATCACGAGACAGATCGCCGTACCCACCTTGAGGGTCGTCGTAGCGGCGGCCGCCATGCTGAGGCAAACGAATGGATCGTAGGAGCGGAAGTACCACTCCGGCATGTCGATGCTGCTGGTGCCCGGAAAGGGTGTCACCCGTTCGGAGGGGATATGCGGATGCTCGGGCATCCAGAGCGAGTCAAAGCCCCGCTCTTCGACCGCCCGTGCGAGTTCGTCCGGCGCAATCGTATGGTCCGTGATGAACATCGAACAGCCGATCTGCACGCGGGCCTCCTTTATTTCAGTCGAACTGCCCGATCATCAAGGCCGGGCAAGCGCGTCGCCGTATGATAACCGCCGCGTATCCGGCGGCACAGGAAATCAAGCAGCTAGGTGAGCTTCGCTTTGAGAGCCTCGAACCGCTCTCTGGAAACGGGTAGCTCGCGCAGCGCGACGGGCCGCTCGGGCTCCATTTGAATCGCGGTGGTTTGCGCATCCAAAGTGTCGCGTTCCTCGCGGTAGAAGACGCCCAAAGGAATGCGGTCGCCCCATTCGAGGCTACGCCGAAAAGCCTCGGTCTTATCGGTTAGGTCATGCTCTTCCGCTAAGTCATAGACGCGCTGCTTGAACCATTTGTACGTGTATTCGACGCGGTTCCACGTCACACAGGGCTGGAGAATGTCAATGATGGCGTAGCCGGGATGCTGGATCGCCATCGCGATCAGATCTCGCAACGGCTTCACACTGCCGGAGAACCCGCGCGCGACAAAGGTTGCTCCCGCCGCCAACGCGACGGAGATCGGGTTGATCGCAAATTCCACGTTGCCCTCCGGCGTGGTGGAGGAGATGTAGCCGAGATCGGAAGTCGGAGAAGCCTGGCCTTTGGTGAGGCCATAGGTCTGATTATTCTCGACCAAGTGTGTGATATTGACGTTGCGGCGCATGGCGTGGATCCAGTGGTTGCCCCCTTCGCCCAAGCCATCCCCGTCACCAGTCACGGCCAGAACGGTCATGTGGTGCTGCACGAGGCGGAAGCCCTGTGCGGCTGGCAGCGCCCGGCCGTGGAGCGTCTGCCAGCCGTTACAACGAATGTAATCGGGCAGCTTGGAGCCGCAGCCAATTCCCGACACCACCATCACACGATGCGGCGCGATCTCCAGCTGCACCAGTGCCTGCTGCAGCCCGGCCAGAATGCCGAAATCACCGCAACCGGCGCACCAGGTGTTTTCTTCGGCGAAGAGCGGTTTGTAGTCGTTCAAAGTTACGGGCGATGGTGCAGGCGTTACGGTGGTCATCACGCAATCTCCTCCAGCTGCTCCATAACCCAGCCGGGCGTCATTTGGCGACCGTCATATTTGAGGATCTTGTCCGGGATCTCGATGCCGGTCTGTGCACGCAAGTACCGGGCAAGCTGACCGGTGAAATTCTGCTCCACGGCGACGAGCTTGTTCGCTCGTTCGAGTGGCTCTGCGCCGCCCGCGGGGAACGGCTGGAGATCAGTGTAATGGATCAGGTTGAATCGTCCCGCCGATCGGTCGATGACTTCGGTCAGCGCGCCCCAGGTCCCACCCCAAGCGACCAGCGAGACCGGCGCCTCGGTTTGTCCGTAGATGGTGGGCGGTTCCATCTGCGCATGCGCGCCCTCCAGTTTGCGCATGCGCTTCCGCATCATGGCGATGCGGTTCGTGGCTTCTTCAGTGATGCCGCCGAACTCGTCGTGCTCATCGGACATTCCGTGCACGAGCGCTTTCGGATGACCGGGCACCGCGCGCGGACTGACACCGTCTTCAGTGAAGGCGTAGCGGCCGTAGGGCTCGACCAGCTCCTCGATCGCGTCGTACGTCAGCGTCTTGCCGCGATCGATCTCCGCCACCACTGTTTCCAAGTCGAGTGCGCTGGTAGGGACGGAGACGAGCGAGTTCGAAGTAAAGAGATCGCTGAGCAGGATCACGGGACACTGGTACTGCTCAGCGAGGTTGAAACAGCGGGCCGTGCGGTAGAACCCATCGACCGGGTCCTTGAGCGCTGTGACGATCAGCGGGAACTCGCCGTGGCCCGCATTCATTGCGAAGTGGAGGTCCGACTGTTCCGAGCGCGTGGCGAGGCCGGTTGCGGGCCCTCCACGCTGAACCTCGACGATCACCACGGGGACTTCGTTCATCCCCGCCAGTGAAAGGTGCTCCACCATGAGTGCGAAGCCGCCGCCTGAGGATCCTGTGAGCGCGCGCACTCCGCCCCAAGACGCCCCCAACGCGAACGAAATCGCAGCGATCTCGTCTTCTGTCTGCTGGACCACGATGCCGAGATCACGAGCGCTCGTCAGCTCTTCAAGAATGGACGACCAAGGAGTCATAGGGTAGCCGCCAACGGCCTTGCAGCCCGCCGCGATCGCTCCCAAGGCGACCGCCTGGTTGCCATGGATCAGCATCGAGGGAACAGCACCGTCCCTCGCCGGAGGAGGAGGCAGCCGGTGAGCGAAGCCGTCCACCCGCTCGGCACCCCACTCGTAGCCCGCGCGCGCCACCGCCAGGTTCTCCTCGACGGCAGCTTCGCCCTTGCGGGAGAAGTTCTCGCGGATAACTTGCGCGATCGCGTCGAAGTCGAAGTGGGTCAGCGCCGAGGCGATGCTGAGCGCCACGGTATTGGCCATCACTTTATCGCTACCAACCGTCGTCGCGATCTCGATCAGAGGCGCCGAGACCGCACGAGCGCCGACATCCTCGATCGCGCCGGCGTCGACATCGTCGCGGCCTGCGTCGTAGATGACGGCGCCGCCCATCTGCATCTCCGGCACATGCTGAGGCACGGATACGTCGTCGAGGGCGATGAGGATCGAGTGATGCCGAGTATGCGCACGGACCGGCTCGTCGGAGGCGCGCAGTTGGTAGAAGTTGTGTCCTCCACGAATGCGCGACTCGTAATCCTGCGCGGCGAAAATATGGTATCCGGCACGGGCATGAGCCTGGGTCAATCCCGCCCCCGACGACTCCACGCCCTGCCCGGCAGCGCCTCCAATTGTGTAGGTCACTTCAGGCATATCTGCATCCTTACAAGGCTCGACAACCCGCGGCTGCCGAGTTATGGCTATTGAGTGAGTCACCCGCTGGGCAGGAGCAGTATACCGACTGCGTAGCGGTGCCAAGACCTCACATTCCAACCTAAAACCACTGAGCCCCTATGAAGCTCTACTCCACATCAGGCAGCGGGCGGCGGGCGCTATGCAAAGCGATGGTTCCGGCCCCCATACGCCGAAACCGCACATTCACCGCTCCCGCATCCATCAGCATCTGCGCGAGCGCTTTGACGTCAGGGTAGCCGTCAAGCGAACGCGACAAGTACCGATAGGCATCATGGTCACCGCTCAGCCGGGCCGCGACTCCCGTCGCCAGTCGATGGAAGACGAAGCGGCGGGGCAGCGCGAGCGGACCCGCCGGGACGTGGGTGATGTCCAACGCCACCAGTCGCCCGCCCGGTCGCAGAACTCGCAACATCTCCTGCAAACCCTGGGGAAGGTCGACCAGGTTACGCAGCAGGAAGCCACTGGTGACAGCATCGAAGCTGGCGTCGGGGAAGGGAACCTGCAGCGCGTCGGCCTGCAAGACCGAGGGCAGTACTTCCCCCCGTGCTTCCGCCTTGCGACGGTCCGCTACCAACATCAGTCGTGTGAAATCAACACGGATCACTCGCGCCGCGCCCGCACGTTCCAGTGCCCGCGCGAGGTCACCCGTACCGGAACCAAGATCCAGCACCAGGGCGCTTTCGGGCTCAGCCGCCGCCGCTGCAGCATGCCGCCAGCGTCCGTCTAGTCCGATGGTCATGCAGCGGTTCATGCGATCGTACCAAGGGACAAGGCGCCCAAACATCGTTTGGATCGCGACTGCCCGCTCGCGATCGGGTTCGGAAACCGTTGGATATCGAGTGGTCATCGCACCGCCCACGCACTCCAGCGGTCGCGGCGCCTCTCTCGCGCACACGCTTGTGAGCCGTCGCTGCGCTTTGCTAGCGTAGCCGAAACCGACCACTGAGTCGGTTTTCGCTCCGCGAGGCACCATGGTCGGGAAACAAGCGCGAGCGCGCGACCGAAAGCAACGCATCCTTGAAGCCGCGGCCGATGTTTTCGCGCAGCGTGGCTACGGCGATGCAGGGGTTGACGAGATCGCGACGGCGGCGAACACCTCGAAAGGTGGACTCTATTTCCATTTCTCCGGGAAGGAAGCACTATTGCTCGCACTCCTTGATCATACGAGCGGGCTGCTGATGAGCCGCGTTCACGCTGCGCTTGAAGAGCAGGAGGAGCCGGTGGACAGGGCGGCGGCGGCGCTGCTGACTCTGCTGCATACGCTCGGCAAGCATCGCTCCTTGGCACGCGTGTTCGCGGTCGAAGCGCTGGGCGCCGGGCCAAAGCTCAACCGTCGCATCCTCGAGCTGCAGCGGAGTTTTGAGGAGATCATCGAAGAGCAACTCGATGAGGCGATCACACGCGGCGTGATCGCGCCGGTGGAGACAGGCATCGCCGCCCAAGCTTGGGTAGGAATCCTCCACGCCGTACTCATGCGCTGGTTGCTCGATCCCAAGGCTCGCCCCATGGATGAACTCTTCCCCGTTTTACGCCGGCTTATGCTTCAAAGCGTGGGCCTCACCGTTGATAGATCAACAGAACTCGCAGGGACGGTCTAGATGACAACCACGCAACCGCATCCGATCGCTTGGCAATCCCAGCACGAAGGCTACGACGACATCCTGTACGAGCGCGCAGAAGGGATCAGCAAGATCACGATCAACCGTCCCGAAGTGCGCAACGCGTTCCGGCCCAGAACGTTGGCGGAGCTCCGCGACGCGTTCACGCGCGCCCATTTGGATCCCGACACCGGCGTCATCGTCCTCACGGGCGCGGGGGACCGCGCCTTCTGCTCCGGCGGCGACCAGCGTATCCGCGGCGACGGCGGTTACGTGGATGATGCGGGCACGCCGGAGCTGAGTGTTTTGCAACTGCAGCGCCAGATCCGCACGATCCCCAAGCCCGTGATCGCCATGGTGGCGGGTTATGCCATCGGTGGCGGCCACGTCTTGCACATCGTCTGTGACCTCACGATCGCGGCCGACAACGCGATCTTCGGCCAAACGGGGCCCATGGTTGGCTCGTTCGATGGGGGCTTCGGATCCACCCAACTGGCGCGCATTGTGGGGCACAAGAAAGCGCGAGAGATCTGGTACCTCTGCCGTCAGTACTCGGCTCAAGAGGCACTGGAGATGGGACTTATCAACACCGCCGTCCCTCTGGCGCGGCTGGAAGAGGAAACCGTAGCTTGGTGCAAGGAGATTCTGGAGAAAAGTCCGATAGCGATCCGCATGCTCAAAGCCTCATTCAATGCGGACACGGACGGGCTCGTCGGGATCCAACAGCTCGCCGGCGACTCCACGCTGCTCTATTACCTCACCGATGAAGCGAAGGAAGGTCAGCGCGCGTTCCTAGAGAAGCGCAAACCGGACTTCTCGAAGTTCCCACGCTTCCCCTAACCAACGTGTCCCGAGACGATCAAGCGTCAAAGGCTCTCCCTGCCTGGCGCATCTGGGTGCGGGCCACCCGTCCCGCCACCTTGACTGCGGCCGTCGCGCCGGTCTTCGTGGGCACCGCCGCCGCCAGCACCGTCGTGCCGCTGCGCGAACTCCCTTTCGTGGCTGCGCTGGGAGCAGCCATCCTATTGCAGATCGGCGCCAACTTCGCCAACGATTTGGCCGACTTCGAGCGTGGAGCCGACCGGGACGACCGCCTCGGCCCCCCGCGGGTCGTACAGGGCGGGCTGGTTACGCCGTCGGTCATGCGCTGGGCGACCGCGATCGTGCTCAGCGCGGCGGCGCTAATCGGCGTCTACCTCATCACTGTGGCGGGCTGGCCGATCCTGGTGCTGGGCGTGGCGGCGATCGTGGCGGCGATCGCCTATACGGGCGGACCCTGGCCTTTCGGATATCACGGCTTGGGTGACGTGTTCGTCTTCGTGTTCTTCGGTCTCGCTGCGGTGGCGGGGAGCTATTTCCTGCAGACCGAGGCGCTCTCCGATACCGCCTTCGCCGCCGCGGTCCCCGTGGGCATGACCGTGACCGCGATCCTCGTCGTCAACAACCTTCGCGACATCGCAGGGGACCGTCGCAGCGGCAAGCGCACGCTGGCGGTCATGATCGGCGCGCGAGCGACCCGTGCGCAGTATCTACTGCTTATCGGCTTGCCTTACGTGCTCGTGACGGCCTTCGCCACCGCCGACTTGTTGCCCCGGTGGTCGCTGCTGGTTTGGATGAGCGCACCGCTCGCCTCTTACCTTGGCCAACGTATCGCCTCCCGCACCGAGGGAAGCGCCCTTACCCCGCTCCTCAAGCAAACGGGACAGCTGCACTTGCTTTTCGGGCTACTGCTGGCGGCGAGTTTCCTGATCTAGGCGTCGTACGCAGCGACAGGGTCAGGTTTCCGAGTGATCGGGCTCCTGCTCACCCAGTGTTAGCCGCAGCAGTGTGTAACCCAGAACCGCCGCCACGAGGGATGCCGCAAAGATCCCAATCTTTGCGTTCGCAACTAGCTGCTCATCACCAAAGGACAGACTTGCGAGGAAGACCGCCACGGTGAAGCCGATCCCTCCCAGCAACGCTACCCCGCTCATCTGGAGCCAAGAAACTCCGCGCGGTCGTGCCGCCAACCCAAAGTGCACGGCGAGGAATGCAGCCCCTGTAATTCCCACGATCTTCCCCACCACCAAGCCCACGCCTGCCCCCCAAGCCACGGGGCTCTTGAGGGCATCGGGGAGTACGCTCCCTCCGAATTCGATGTCGGCGTTGGCCAGCGCGAAAATCGGCACGACCACGAAGCTGGTCCAGGGCACGAGCATATGCACGACCCGATCCAACGACGACTCCGACTCGCGGGCCAACTCCTCAATACCGTGTAGCGCAGCGGTGGTCTGATCGCGACTCTCCTTCTCGTCGCCCAGAGTCATCCCCTCCTCGAACCGGTTCTGGAAGCGCGCCAGCGAATCCAGGAACCACTCCCGCGCGTAAGGTGCGGCCGCAGGAGCAGCGAGGCCCATAGCCACGCCAGCGATCGTGGCGTGCACCCCTGATTCATGCATCGCGATCCAGAGCGCCGCACCGACTACCGTGTAAGCGCCGAGTGACCGCACTTGCACTCGGTGCATCACAAACACAAGAGCCAGCAGCGCCAGTGCGATCCCCAAGGCGACGGCGTCGATTGTCTCTGTGAAGAAGACGGCGATCACAACGATGCCCCCCACATCGTCGGCAATCGCCAGCGCAAGCAAGAAGATCTTTAATGCGAGTGGGACACGTTTGCCCAAGAGCGACAAAACGCCGAGGGCAAAGGCGATGTCCGTGGCGATCGGGATCGGCCAACCATCGATCCCAGCCCCTCCCACATTGAATGCAACGTAGATCGCCACTGGTACGATCATCCCGCCCGCCGCCGAGATGAGTGGCAGTGCCGCGCGACGCCGGTCCGAGAGTTCGCCGTGCGCGAACTCCCGCTTGATCTCCAGCGAGACCACCAAGAAAAAGAACGTCATGAGCAGGTCGCGGACCCACTCAGCCAAAGTCAGGTCAAGGTGGACGATCGAGAGTTCTACCGAGAGCTGGGTTTCCCAAAAACCATGGTAAGCCGCGCCGTCGATATTGACCCAGATCAGCCCAACTAGCGCTGCCGCTACCAGCGCCAGACCGCCCGCCGCTTCAATGCGCATGAACCGGCTAACCGGCTGCACCGCGATCCGCGCAAGGACGTGGTCGCTCTCCTGCCAAGTAACGCGATCCCAGGGCGTGCTCACGTGCGTTCCCTACAGATGAAGACGCTCATCAATGGCGGCCCAGCCGCGCGCTCACTACTCTCGCACTCGTCCTTCAGCGTGGAAGCGCTCGCGGACAGCGTCATCAGGACGTGCGAGCGCGCCGCTCATCGAGGACGCGGTAACCAGACTGCGCTGCCGCTCGGCCGCCGCCACCATGTGTGTCAGGCTAGGACGCACTTCGTCCCAATGGCGAGTTTTGAGCCCACAGTCTGGATTAATCCAGAGTTGATTGGCTGCGATGACATCCAAGGCGTAATCGATCAGCGTCTCCATGCTTTCCCGGCTCGGCACGCGTGGTGAGTGGATATCGTAAACACCGGGTCCGATCTGGTTGGGGTAGCGGAAGCGCGCGAAGCCTTCCAAAAGTTCCATCTGCGACCGCGACGCTTCGATCGAGATCACGTCGGCGTCCATCCGCGCAATCGCCTCCAGGATGTCGTTGAACTCCGCATAACACATGTGCGTATGGATCTGCGTTTCATCACCCACGCCGGCCGACGCCAGCCGGAAGCTTTCAACCGCCCATTCGAGGTAGGCTTCCCATTCCGTGCGTCGCAGTGGCAGCCCCTCACGCAGGGCGGGCTCGTCGATCTGGATAACCCGGATGCCGGTAGCTTCCAGATCCCGCACCTCGTCGCGAATCGCGAGGGCGATCTGTCCGGCCGTGTCCCGACGTGGCTGATCATCCCGAACAAATGACCACTGCAGAATGGTGATCGGTCCTGTCAGCATGCCTTTCATGGGCCGATCAGTCAGCGACTGCGCGTACTGCGCCCACCGCACCGTCATCGGCTTCGGTCGTGAAACGTCTCCATAGATGATCGGCGGCCGCGCACAGCGCGATCCGTAGCTTTGGACCCATCCATGTTTCGTGACCGCCACGCCAGCCAAGCGTTCGCCAAAGTACTCGACCATGTCGGTACGCTCGGGCTCTCCGTGCACAAGGACATCCAATCCCACTTCTTCCTGGAAGCGCACGGCTCGCTCGATTTCAGATTCCAGGAAGCTGTCGTACTCCGCAGCGCTCAGACGTCCGGCTTTGAACGCCGCGCGGGTCTTGCGCACCGCGTCGGTCTGCGGGAAGGAGCCGATCGTGGTCGTGGGGAGCACGGGCAGCTGTAATTGCGCCTGCTGGGCGGCTTGGCGCTGCGCAAAGGCAGTCGTCCGGCGCTTCATGGCCTGATCCACTGATCGTATCCGCGCCGCAACCGAAGGATCGTGGACCCGGCTTGAGGCGCGACGGCCAGCTACTGCAGCGCGGCTCGCCTCCAGCTCTGCCGCCACCGCTGCTTCATCGACCAGGGCACGCGCGAGTAGCACGATCTCATCGACTTTTTGCCGCGCGAAAGCCAGCCACGAGTGCAGCTCCTCGTCCAGCTCCGTTTCAAGCTCGAGGTCGACAGGCGCGTGCAATAGCGAACACGACGGTCCGATCATCACCCGCTGGGGGCCGACAGCGTCCACCACTGTCCGCGCCGTCCTCAGGGCCGCGTCGATATCCGTACGCCACACGTTGCGGCCATCGACGAGCCCCAAGGACAGCGTTAGATCATCGGGAACCGTGGACAACATCCGTTGCACTAAACGGGAAGCGCGCGTGAGGTCCAGATGCAGTCCCGTCACCGGCAGCTTCAGCGCGGTTTCGAGGTTATCGCCGGGGTCACCGAAGTATGTTGCGAGGAGCAGTTTGAGTGACGGGCAGGCGGCGCTGAGGCGTGCGTAAGCCTGGCCGTATGCAGCACGTGCCTGCGCGCCGAGGTCCAACACCAGCATCGGTTCGTCAACCTGAACCCACACGGCACCGGCGTCGGCGAGCTGGCGCAGTACTTGCTCGTAGACGGGAAGCGCTTGATCAAGCAGGTCGAGCGGTTCGATCCCGGCATGCCGCGACTTCCCCAGAAGCAGAAACGACATGGGACCCAGGAGTTTGGGCCGCGTCTCGATCCCCAGCGCCTTCGCCTCGCGATACTCATCGATCGCCTTGCTGGAGGCGAGCCGGAACACCATCCCAGGCTCGAATTCCGGCACGATGTAGTGGTAGTTCGTATCGAACCACTTCGTCATCTCCATAGCCGGCGTATCGGGCCCGCCGCGCGCCATAGCGAAATAGGTGTCGTGATCGACCATCTCGCCGTTCCATCCGAACCGCGAGGGGACTGCGCCGAGCATTGCCGCCGTATCCAGCACGTGGTCATACAAGGAAAAGTCATTGGATGGGATCTGGTTGATCCCAGCGGCATGCTGCAGTTCCCAGCTGGCGCGACGCAGCGCAGCGCTCGCAGTGTCCAGTGCCGCCGCGTCGCTCCGACCGCCCCAGAAGCTCTCCAGCGCTTTCTTTAGCTCACGCCCGGGTCCGATACGCGGGTAGCCAAGATTACTGGCGATGACCATGTGCATACTTGCCGATCGCTAGTCGAGTTGAACCGTTGTGCAGAACGAAACCAGTATGCAGTCCGGTAGGAAGACCGCCTAGCGGCGAATGGTTGCAGAGGCAACCCGGCTAACAGAACTGGAGTGGCCCGCCGGGAACAGATCGGCTCCGTCCGAGGAGCGCCGCCACTATCCCTGGACAGCGGCTCGCACCGCCGCGTCCCAGCGCGGCTCCAGGTCAGGCGCACGAACGGTCTCCAGAATGTAGTCCCCGAACAGCCGCGAAGTGGCGCCCGTATCGCGACCGGTCATCGTGAGCTTCGCTTCGTATTGCCCGCAGAGATCCAACGCCTTGCCCAACCGTTCGCCGAGCTCTTGATAGCCGATGTGTGACAGCATCATCGCCCCAGCTCGCACCATGGAGGATGGATCCGCGTACTGGGCCCGTCCCTCCCGCACCATGCGCGGGGCGGAGCCGTGAATAGCCTCGAACATCGCGTAGCGCTTGCCGATATTGGCACTGCCGGCCGTCCCTACACCACCCTGAAATTCAGCAGCTTCATCGGTGAGGATGTCGCCGTAGAGGTTGGGCAAAGCCAACACTTGGAAATCGCGGCGGCGCTTCGGATCGATGAGCTTGGCGGTCATGATGTCGATATACCAGCCTTCCCACTTGATCCCGGGGTAGTCTTTCGCCACCTCGCGTGCGGCATCCAAGAAAGTGCCGTCGGTCGTCTTGACGACGTTTGCCTTCGTGACGATCGTCAAGCGGTCCTTGCCATTCTTCTTGGCAAAGGCGAAGGCCGCGCGGATTAGCCGGTCGCTACCGGGCTTGGTGATCATCTTAAAGTCGACTGCGAGGTCGCCGAGCGTCACTCCCTGGCTGCCAACCGCGTAGAGGTCTTCCGTGTTCTCACGGAAGAAGGTCCAGTCGATTCCCTCAGCCGGCACGCGGACAGGCCGCACGTTGGCGAAGAGGTCGAGCTCCTTGCGCATCGCGACGTTCGCGCTCTCAATGTTGGGCCAGGCATCGCCCTGCTCCGGCGTGGTCGTGGGGCCTTTGAGTGTGACGTGGCACTCTCGAATCTCCTCCAGGACGGCTGCGGGAATCGCAGCCATCTCTTCAGCGCGGCGCTCGATCGTGAGGCCATCGATCGTGCGGAATACAACCTTGCCGGAGGAAACTTGGTCTGAGAGAAGATCTTCCAAGATGCGCTGGGCCTCGTGAGAGATCGCCGGGCCGATCCCGTCGCCTCCCAGGACCCCAATGACGATCTGGTCCAGTGCTTGGTAGTCGATCCAGTCGGCTTCCTTTTTGATGCGTTCTATCCGCGCCAATTGTGCATTGACTAGCTGTCCGAAATGCTCCGTTGCTTCTTCCACGGACCTCGCTTGCAGCACAGCCGCCTCCGAACGCTGGAATGACTCGCTTGCGCGGCGGGCCAGGAACCCTCAACGCGAGAGGGAGTCTAGCGGCCTACGGTTAGTCGTCTAGTCCTAGGTGTCGCAGGAATGCCTCAGAGTTAGGTTCACGACCTAGGAAGTCACGGACCAGCACGTCGCCGTCCAGCGACCCACCACGCTCCAGGATGAGACGGCGGTAGTCGTGCCCCACGCTGGGATCACCCAGACTCGTCTCCTCGAAACGCGTGAACATGTCGTCACCGTAGACTCGTGACCAGAGATAGCTGTAGTAGCCAGCGTCGTAGCCGAAGAGATGTCCGAAGCCTGCTTGGACGTGGGTCTCTCTCGGAAAGGTGAAGCCAGTGATTGGGTGCAGCTCCTCGGCGATCCGATCCGTGTCCTTTCGCGCTCCCGCCTCGTGATAAGCGAGATCGAGCCGCGAGAAATAAATCTGGCGCAGGCTGGCGATGCCGCTACTCAGGTTGCGCGCCTCGACCATCCGCTCAACGAGCCGAGCAGGTAGCGGATCCCCGCTGCGATGGTGCCGTGAGAACGATCGCAAGATCTCCGGCGACCAGCACCAATGCTCCAGCATTTGCGAGGGCGCTTCCACGAAGTCCCGCTCGACCTGTGTCCCAGCGAAGGACGGATAGGGAACTTGTGTGAGGGTCTGATGCAGGATATGCCCGAACTCGTGGAACAGTGTCACGACCTCGGAGTGCCGTAGCAGCGACGGTGCTGAAGCGGTGGGCTTCGTGAAGTTCGCGACGATGGCGCTGATCGGGCGCTGATATGAGCCATCCGGCAATGTGCGGCCGCCCCGCAGACTGAACGCAGCCGCGTGGCCGTACTTATCGGGGCGCGGGAAGAGGTCCAGATAAAAATGCGCAAGGCCACGTCCGTCACGTGCATCGACACACTCGAATAGCTGAACGTCCGTATCCCACGCGTTCGCGTCGGTTTGCGCGACAAAGCGCACGCCGAGCAACTCCTCGCAGATCTGGAAGAGCCCGCTGAGCGTGGCATCCAAGGGAAAATATTCCGCGATCGCAAACGGATCGACGTGGTACTGCTCGCGCAGGATCTGTTGCGTGTAGTAGCGCCAATCCCACAACTCGATCGGTTCACCGCCGCCGCGCGCGGCGCGCAACATCTGCATGTCCTGTTCCGCTTTCACGCGTACGCGCTGCTCCAAATCCACGAGGAATGCGCGGACCGTTGGTGCCTTCTTAGCAACACGCAGCTCGATCACGTAGTCGGCCCAGGAAGGGTAACCAAGCGCTGTGGCGATTTCGTGCCGCAGGTCGATCGCCTCGGCGAGGATCGGCAGGTTCGTGTCCGCTGCCTTGTTGTGGTTCTTGCGGAAGAGCTCTTCACGCACAGCACCATCATCCGCAGAATCCAAAACCGGGTGCAGCTCCGGATAGTCAAGCGATACGCGGTAGCGCGTCCCGCCTAACTGCTCCTTGCTGCGCAGCCCTTCGAGGAACGTATCGGGCAATCCGGCAAGCTGATCCCTGGTAAGCCAGAGGCCATCGTCGTATTCGTCAATATTGCGGCGGAAGTTGATCCCGAGCGTGACCAGCCGCTCTTTTCTCTCCTGGACGCGCTTGCGCGCCGCCGCCGGAAGCCCCAGTCCATTGCGGCGAAAGTCGCGCAGCGTGTACTCCAGTAGCCGCCCCTCCACGCTTGCCAGCGCCTGGGCCTGCGCCGTCTGCGAGAACGCCAGCGCAGATCGGTAGAGTTCCTCACGAAACCCGAGCGCACTGCTGTATTGGTCCAGGCGCTCTTCCTGTTTGCGTGCCGTTTCACGCACGGCCGCGTCGCTTGCCACATGCGCTAAGAAAGCGTAGCGACCGCCAGCCTGGCGTAGCACGTCCGCGATCTCCTCCATTGGAAGGAGTGTGTTGACGAAACTCCGCCGGCCGTCGGGCAGGGCCGCGATCTCCGCGACTAGCGTCTCCGCTCGCCGCACGGCATCGTCGCAGCCATCACGGATCGTCTCCGGTGTGACTGTGGCGTAGTTAAATAGCTCCTCGGTCATGCATCTCGCGATCTAACGCTGAAGTTCGTACGCCTCCCAGGAATCGGCGCCCGCATCGTAACGATCTTGAATCTCTTGCATGATCTCGATGGTGCGCGGCCGCATCATTGAGTTGAAGATATAGTTCTCGATTCGGCAGGCGTCCTCGAAGTGCATATCCCAAGCCTGCAACAGGCCACGCTTGCAAGCCTGCAGAGACCAGTGAGGCCGAGTCGCGATCAGTGCCCCCCAGGCGATCGCACTCGCGCGCAGATCGTCGTCGTCGAAGATTTTGTTCACCAAGCCGAGGGTGTGCAACTCCTCAGCGGTCATCGGCTCACCGGCCAGCAAGATCTCCATCGCCTTGGACTGCCCTACTAGCCGGGAGAGGCGGACCGTGCCGCCACCTCCCGGGATCACCCCGAGAATGCTCTCAACCTGACAGTAGGTCGCGCTCCGACCCGCCACGCGCAGATTGCAGGCCCAGCTCAATTCAGCGCCGCCGCCCCAGGCTTGTGCATGATTCACCGCGATCGAGATGAGCGGTCCGCGCTCCAACTCGTTCGTCAGCCGACGCCAGAGACGCGGATCGCCGCTCGGTTTGCTGCCCTCATAGGCGTTCAACACATCCGGCAGCCATGCGTGCGCCATGAAGTAACCGGGCACGTCCGAGGCGAGCAATAGCACGCGCGCGCCAGCGGCCTTGACCTCTTCGATTCCCTCTTCGACCTGCGCTAGCAGCTCATACGAGCCGAAGTTCTTCGGTGGATCATCCATCAACACCATTCCTACGCCTTCAGCGGGGAATGACACGTGAGCAGCAGCTGGCACGATAGATCCTTTCCACTCGCGCACCGCGCGCACAAAGCGCCGCGTAAGTTCCGGAAGCCTAGCAGTGCCTCCAAAAGCGCGGCAATCGGCCTGAAGATGGAGAATCAGCCGCGATCGGGCAGCGGCAAGGTGTCAACTTCTGGAGCAACGCGCTGGAACAGCTCTACTGTCGAAGGATGGCAAGTGAACACCAACACTTGATTGGAGCGCGCCAGCTGGCGCAGCGCATCCGCAGCCCGCTCGGCCCGCTCTGGATCGAAGTTGACCAGAATGTCGTCGACGATTACCGGGAGCCGCGCCGAGTGGTGAGCGAACTCTTCGATCAATCCGAAGCGCAGTGACAGATAGAGTTGCTCCTGCGTCCCCCGGCTCAGCTCGGTTGGAGTCTTCCGATCGCCGTTGTCTTGGATGATCTCGATCTGTTGCTGGTCCAATGGTGCATTGAGTCGCGGGTAGCGTCCCCCCGTAATCCGTCCGAAGTATTCCTCCGCGCGCCGCACGACTCCTGGCTGACGCTCCTCCTCATAGCGGCGGCGCGCCTGCTCGAGAAGCACCTTGGCAAGTGTGAGCATCGACCATTCGCGCGCTAGCGCGGCCAGCTCTGTCTGCAACACTTCGCGATCCTGGCGCAACTCGGCCGCGCTTACATCGCGCTCCAGGGTTTCGAGCTGCTGCCGCAGTTCGCCCAGACGGGCGATGCGTTGGTCGCGGCGCTCTTCTTGGTCGGCGAGACGATCCGCCGCGCGCTCCATGTTCTGCTGTAGGGTATCTTGGTCGGATGTTTCCAGCGCGGCCCGGAATTCTCTGAAGGCTTGGTCGGGACCGCTCCGCCGCACCAGCCCGGCTACGCACTCCCGAGCTTGTGGCTCCAACTCCGCGCGGCGCGCTTGCTGCGCCGCCAGACGCCGGTACTCGACCGGGTCGTCCACACCCGCTGAGGTAAGGAGGTTCTGTAGCGCCTCTTCCGTGCGCTTCTGTTCGGCGGTCACGTCCGCTAGGCGGCGGCGAGCGACCTTCCCCTGTGCGGCTAAGCGATCTTTCTCTTCTCTAGCTTCGCGACTGGCGTCGAACGCGGCGATCAGCGCGTCGACTTCGGGTTCGAGCTGCGCCGGCGTCTGCTGGTGCGCATCTTCGCGCTGCTGAAGCAGCGGCTTGGCCAGGACGCAGAACTCCTCAATGTCATGCTCGATCGCGGCCAAGCGCCGCCGACGATCGGCAAGCTGCCCCAGCTTTGCACGAACTGTGTCCAGCTGACCGAACAGCTCAGTCACCTCGTCCGGCTGCATCGTCTCCATCAGCTCCCGCGAGTCCAGCCACAGGGTCCAGGCACGTTGAGCCACCTCAGCGGATGCATCCGCCTCTGCCGTGGCCGTCCGTGCTCGCTCTACTTCCTGCTGCGCCAATTGCACCTGCCGCTCGGCCGCGCGGAGATCGCCCTCACGCTCAAGGTGCGTATCGAGCGTCTTCTGCGCCGAATCGAGCTCTTCCTTCACCTCAGTGATGTCGCTCTCCGACGCCCCCGTTCCCAACTGCGCCTCCGCCGTCAACTCCGGCAAGCGCGCTTCGATCGCCTCCACTGCCTGCGTCGCTGCCGTCTCTCGTTCCTGCTGCGCGCGGATCGCTTTATCGAACTGCTTCCAGGCCAGCGGGACCGGCGCCTTGCGCGCCCGCAGCGCCAGGAAGATCGCCGTCGCCGCGAGCAGGCCCGCCGCGACGAGACCGAAAATCAAGCCGGTTCCGCCCGCCAAGACGCCGCCGACGAGGGCAAGCGCGCCTGCTGTTGCCGTTGCTCCAGCTCCGATCCACTCCGTTCGCTGCCAGAAGGGCACCGGCTGCGCTTCCGGCCGCTGTGTTTGCAATTCACCGAGGCGCGCATTCTCCTGATCGCGAAGCGTACGCGCCGCCTCCAAGCCCACCAACTCGTCGCGAAGGCGATTCACCGCGATGCGGCGGGCTCCCAGCGTGTCGACATCCAGGATCGGGGCGGGGAGTTCGTGCAGCGCCTCCCGCGCCGCCTCCAAACGTACTAACTCGTCGCGGAGACGCCGGTCTACGCTCTCACAAGCGATCTCGCCATCCCGCCGCGATTGCAGTGCGGCATTGTAGGCCGCGCCGACCTCCGCCAGCTCCTTGCGCACGGGTGCCGACGTGTCGAACCGCTCGACGCGATCAGCGTTCCAAGCGCGCCCCAACGTACGTATATCCTGCGCCACTTCCTGCTCGAGACCCTGCATTTCCTCTCGACAATTCGGCAGGTCATCCAGCGAGACAGCGAAGGTGTCTCGCTTGCGGCGGAGCGTTTCGATCTCCGCCGCAGCCTCCAGTAGCTTCGCGTCGAACTTGATCGCAGCAGTGGCGCTGCGACAACGCGCCAGCTCCGTCCGTTCTCTCTCCAGCCGTACTGAGACCTCCCCAAGACTCGCCTCGGCATTCTCCAAGCGAGTTGTCGCGTCGCTGGGAAACTCAGGGCGCGGGGGAATCTGTTCCAGTTCACGCTCCAACTCCCGCAGGGTCACCCAGTCCGACCAGGCCTCGTGGAGCCGCTCCGCGCGGATGCTCTCTTGTTGCGCGCGCGCGCGCGCGGCATCCGCCGCCGCCAGCGCACGTTCGGTCGTTTCGCGCTCCGCCTGCAGCTTGCTGTACTGGCTCGCCGCTTCAGCTGACGCTGCCAGCTTTTCCTCCACCGAGGCCAACGCGTTCAAGGCCTGAGCGACAGGCTGCTTTCTTCCGTTCGGCAGGTAGATCTTCCGACGGGATGCATCGAACTGGGTCAGCGCCTGCGTCAATCCGGCCGCGCCCACTCCCGCGCTGTAGATGCTGTCCGTTACGCCAGCCTCCTGCAGCGCTGTGACATCGCGCAACTGGTCCAAATCGAAGGCAAACACGTTCTTAAACAGGAGCACCGATGCGTGGCCAAGCATGCGCTGGAGCGTCGCCGGCTCCACGCGTCGACCGTTCTCAGCGCTGACAGTCAGCGTGCCACTGCCGCGGCCGGCGAAACGCTCGATCACGTAGGCGCGCTTTTCGTCGTCCAGCACCTGCAAGCGCCCGCCGTGCCGCCCGCCTGCCAATGGCGGGAAGCGGCGGTCGCGCTCACGCACGGCGAAGCCAAAAAGCATGGTGCGGATGAATTCGAGCAGGGTCGACTTGCCCGCTTCGTTGGGCCCGTGAATCACCGTCAGTCGCCCAGAAAGATCAGCGTTGTCGGCCGGAAGTTCGACATCACTGAAGTGGCCAAAGCCCTTGAGGTGCAGACGCCGGAGCTTCACGATGGCGAACTCTCAGCCGCTCCGCTGCTATCTTCCGCCGCCAGCAACGCGTCGACGCAGCACTCCTCGGCGCGGTCCAAAAGTTGTAGCAGCTCCGCATTGGTCAACGGATCCGATCCCAAATAGCGGCGGGCCTTGCCCTGCGCATACAGCGCCGCCAGCGGCTCCCGTAACCACGCGGGCGGCGCCTCCTGTGCTTGGATCTCATCCACCAAGCGCAGGATGTCCGCTAGAAAATCTTGTGTCTGTCTGCGCTCCGCGCGATCAAACGGCGGCGCCGTTTCCACCTCGACGGCGGCGCACCAGACAAACGGGTCACGACCACGCAGTGAGTCGTTCAGCTGTGCGCGCAGGTCCTCAGCCATGTCGCCACGTCGCAGTGTGGAGTGCAGCGCGCCCCGGCCGATCAGCCGCACGATGACGACCGCGTGCCGGTCTGCGGCAGCGATACCGTTAAGACGCTCGTCCAAAACCTCCAGGAGCTGTTGCTCGCCGGAGAGGTCGGCGATATTGAGAACGGTCGTTTCCCAGCGCACGACATCGACATCACGAAAGCGCACTTGCGCCTGCCGATCGTTGCCAACATCGACCAAGGCAACGCCCCGCGCTCCGCTCTCTCGGCGATGGCGACCCTGCGGGTTACCCGGGTAAACCACGACCGGGTCGTACTCGCGCAGCACACGGCGCGTATGCACATGGCCGAGCGCCCAATAGTCCATCCCAGAGCGTTCAAGATCTTCGACAGTGCAGGGAGCGTAGGGCTCGTGCCCGCTATCGCCTCCGACGTTGGCGTGCAGCAGGCCGATTGCGTACAAGTGGCGTGTGTCGCGCTGAAAGCGGCGCGCTAGGTTCTCGCGCACATCTTGCTGCGGGAAGCTGACACCATAGACGACGACGGCATCCGGCTCGTTTGGATCGAGCGGCACCGCCTCCACTTCGGACCCAAAGCGCTGGCAGCCCTCAGGCATGTCGATCCGCGCCTCCCAGCCATCCAGCGGGTCGTGATTGCCATGGCACACGAAGGAGCGAATCCCTGCATCTGCGAGGCGCTGCAAGCCATCGCGGAAACGCAGCTGTGCGCGCAGGCTGCGGTCGCGTGCGTCGTAGATGTCGCCGGCGACCAGCAGCGCATCGACTTTCTCAGTCAAGCAAAGGTCGATGATCTTGTCGTAGGCCGCGAAGGTGGCCTCACGCAGCTCGGCCCCGATGGCAGGCTCCACCTCTCGCAGACCGCGGAAAGGGCTGTCGAGGTGCAGATCAGCGGCGTGGACGAAGCGGACGATACTCATTGTCCGTCAGTCACCTGCGGACGACGAGCCGCCCGCATCCCGCCGAGCCGTATCCAATATAAGGGGACCGTCCGTCTCAGCGTAGCCTGCTCGGCTATTTTTCGGAGAGACCGGGCGCGAAGAGCCTACTAGAATCGCGTCCGCGCCGTAGGAGGACAGTGACCGACCTCGATTTCGCCAGCGCCGAAGAACTCAGTAGCCTCATCCGCAGGCGAGTGATCTCGCCCACCGAACTCCTCGACCACGCGCTCGATCGGATCGAGGCACTCAATCCCGCCCTCAACGCCTTCGTTGCCCTCGACGCAGAGACCGCTCGCGCCGAAGCGGCCCGCCAAACGGAGCAGCTGGCCCGTGGGGAAGAATTGGGTCCTTTGGGCGGTCTCCCCCTCGGGGTGAAGGATTTAGAGAACGCCGCCGGCTTCCCTACGACCTGCGGATCACGGGTGCTCAAAGATCATTACGCCGAATGGGATGACGTGCACGTGACGCGGCTGCGCGCGGCCGGCGCGATCGTCGTCGGCAAAACCAACACGCCCGAGTTCGGCTATGCCGCCTTCTCGAGCAACGATCTATTCGGAGCATCGCGCAATCCCTGGAACCTAGAACGTACGCCCGGCGGTTCCAGCGGGGGATCGGCAGCAGCGATAGCGGGCGGCCTCGTGCCCCTCGCTACCGCTTCCGACGGCGGCGGATCAATCCGCATTCCCGCGGCGTACACAGGACTCTACGGACTTAAGACATCGTTCGGCCGCGTGCCCATCGGACCGCGCGCGATGCAACCGTGGATGAATATCAGCGTCTACGGTCCACTCACCCGCACGGTCCGCGATGCCGCGCTCTACCTAGATCAGGTCGCCGGGCCGCACGGCTCCGATCCCATATCGTTGCCACCGCCGACAGAGTCCTACATCGCGGCGCTCGACCGTCCTTTGCCAAAGCTACGTATCGCCTACAATCGCACGCTCGGTCAGGCGGACGTCCCAGCGGACATCATGCGCGAAGTTGAGGCCAGCGTTCAGGTCTTTCGCGATCTTGGGCACACAGTCGTCGACAACGCCGACGCCATCCCTCAGACGGCGGAGCACTGGATCCGCATGTTCGGCTTCCAAGCGCTGGCACTTCTCTGGGAGGAGTACCGCGATCGCCATAGCGAGTTCACCGCCGACTTCGTCCGGTATCTAGATGCCTCCTTGGACGTGAACGCCACTGACTTCCGAGCGTTCTACAGTGCACGCGGGCAGATCCAGCGCTGGACCTGGGAACTCTTCGAGCAGTACGACTTGCTGCTCACACCAACGCTTGCTTCGGAGGCGTTCAATGCCGAGGGGCCTACCCCCTTACAGAAGGACGGTGTCCCGCACGACCCGATCGTCTTCACCTATCCGTTCAACTTCACCGGCCATCCCGCAGCCTCGGTGCGGGCAGGTTTCAGCGATGCGGGCTTACCTTGCGGGCTGCAAATCGTTGGGCCCCGACATCGCGACGATCTCGTGCTTCAGGCCTCGTACGCGTACGAGCGGGCGCGGCCCTGGCACGACCGTTGGCCTTCGCTGTCCCAACCGGACGAGCGACCCGCAGCGATATACTCGACCCAGCCATGATTAGTCACCGCAATCCGCAGGGGCCCAACCGCCTCACGCAGCGTGAGGCCGAGATCCGCGCCACGCAGATTACCGACGTGCGCTACGCACTCTCCCTTTCTCTCTCCAGCGGTGGCGGCGAATACACCGGCGACGTGACGATTGAGTTCCGCCACGCGGCGCCGCGCGAGGGCACTTTCTTCGACTGCACGGGCAAGTCTATTGAACAGCTCGAAGTTAACGGCGAAGAGACTCCAAGTGCGGCTTGGGAATCGAACCGGCTCGTGCTCGACGGCGCCCTTCTGCGCGAGCAGAACACTGTGCGAATTCGTTACACCAACATCTTTGACCGCACCGGTGCTGGTTTTCATTACTTCGCTGATCCGGTGGACGGCCAAGAGTACATCTACACCAACTTCGAGCCGTACGAAGCTCACCGCCTACTGCCCTGCTTCGACCAGCCGGATATCCGCGCGAAGCTGCGCCTATCCGTCACAGCACCGCCGGAATGGACGGTGATCGCGAACACCAGTGAAACCGAGACCACTACAGAGACGGATGGGCGCCTCCGGCATGCGTACGCGGAGACACCGCCGATCGCGACCTACCTCTTCGCGGTGATCGCCGGTCCCTACGAACGCTTCACATCACGCTGGGAAGATGTACCTCTCAGCTTCTACGCCCGGCAGTCTCTGAGGCCACACATCGACAGTGACGAGCTTTTCGAGATCACCCGGCAGGGCTTGGCCTATTTCAGCGAGTTCTTCGACTTTCCTTATCCGTTCGACAAGTACGACCAGATCTTTGTCCCGGAGTTCAATGCGGGGGCCATGGAGAACGTCGGCGCGATCACCTTCTCGGAGCGCATGGTCTTCCGCGATCCACCGACCGACCTGCAACGGCTCAATCGCGCAGAAGTGATCCTCCACGAAATGGCGCATATGTGGTTCGGCGATCTCGTGACCATGCGTTGGTGGAACGACCTCTGGCTCAATGAAAGCTTCGCCACTTATATGGCCTATCTCGCGATGGGCAGTGCCACGCGCTTCCGCGATCGCGCCTGGCAGGCGTTCCATTCGCGCATGAAGGCTTGGGCCTATCACCAGGATCAATTAGTCACCACGCATCCGATCGCCGGCGCCGTGCCGGATACGGACGCCACCTTCCTCAACTTTGACGGGATCACCTACGGCAAGGGCGCGGCCGTGCTCAAGCAACTTGCAGCCACGATCGGACTGGACAGCTTCCGAGCAGGCATGCGCCACTACTTCGATACCTACGCCTGGAAGAACACGACGCTTCGCCAGTTTTTGGGCGCGCTCGAACACGGAGCAGCCCGCGACCTCAAGGAATGGTCACGGCTTTGGATCGAAACGGAAGGCCTCAACACGATCGAGACGTCCTGGCACGCAAATGGCGAGGTGTCAGCGTTGGCCGTCGAACAGCGCGCCGAGAAAGATCATCCGACGTTGCGCCCTCACGCCCTGCAGTTGGCGCTCGTCGCCGAAGTGGCCGACGCACCAGTGATCCAGGACACGATCCCGGTACAGATCGACGGTCCCCGGACAGTGATCGAGGAGGCGGCCGGGCGGCCGGCTCCCGCTTGCGTCTTCCCGAACTATGACGACCACGCCTACGTCAAGATCGTCTTGGATGCGCGGTCTCGGGACTATGTCCGCGCCCGGATCGAGCGCTTCCGCGACCCGCTCCTCCGCCAGCAACTCTGGCGCACGCTCTGGGACATGGTCCGAGACCAGCAATTCCGGTCTACGGATTACCTCCCCCTCGTCCGCGACAAAATCGTGTTCGAGGAGGAATTGGAGTTGATCGATACCGTGCTCGGCAACGCCCAGGCGGCCATCGCCTGGTTCGTTCCAGAGTCACGGCGCGTCGTGGAAGCAGCCGCACTCTTTGAGGTCGTGCACGAACGACTGTTCGCCGCCCCTGACCAAAACCGCCGGATTACTTGGGCGCGCGCGGCAGTCGCGACGGCGCAAGAACCGGCGACGGTGTCCCGCATGCTGGAGCTCATCGATCGGGGCACGGGCATCACCGGTTTCGAGCTCGACCAAGACATGCGCTGGTCCCTGGCAGTGAAACAGGTGGCCTACGGTATCCCCGGTGGCCAGGAGCGGGTCGTGCGGGAGAGCGAGCGCGACCCTAGCGACCGCGGCCAACGCGCCGTCGCCCGCGCGGCCACGGCCGCTCCAGACGCTGATCACAAGGCGCGCGCATGGGAGCAGTTCACTAGCGACCGCGACGTATCGTTGCACATGATGGGCGCAGCCATGGACGGCTTTCTCTGGACACATCAAGCAGACGTGCTCGAGCCCTATGTCGGGCGGTTTCTCAGCGAGGTGCACGGTATCTTCCAATCCCACGATAAGGATTTCGCCAACCGCTACTTCGGCGCACTTTTCCCGCACTATCGCCCCGACGACACCGTCATCGCTCGCACGACGGCGCTGCTCGGGACCCTCGACGATGAGGATCCTTCCTTGCAGCGCAAGTTGCTGGAGGCATTGGACGATCTGAAACGAGCGCGTGCTTGCCGCGCCTTCGCGGCCGGGTAGGAGGGGCGATGGCGGAGGTCGCCGCCTGCTATCTCTACCCCGTCAAGGGCATGACCTGCGCGCCAGCCGACCATCTCGACCTTGAAGCGGGCAGCACGGCGCAGGGCGACCGCGCTTTCGTTTTCGCCTTCGCCGACGCCAATGTCGACCCGGATGGCTGGGTCTCCAAACACGAAGCACTCACCTTAGTGAACACCCCGCAGCTCGCGTCGATTACCGCGAGCTGCAGTACGGAAGCCCACCGACTCCTGCTCGCTGCGCCGAAGCATGGCGAAGTGAGCGGCTCGATCGATGACGCGGGCGAGCGCCGTGCTCTCGCCGACTGGCTCACCGAAGTGGTGCTGGGATTCGAGAAGCATCCATTAGCCGCCCGGCCCACTCGCCTCCCGCTCCAACTCCTCGGCGACGGTACGGCGCGCTTCGCCGACCGGCGCGCGGAGCAGATCAGCCTCGGGGCGGAAGAAAGCGCGCGCGCGCTTTCGGATCGAGCCGGGCTGGACATAGCGCTGAGTCGCTTCCGCCTTAACTTGGCCGTGCGTGGCCTGGAGCCTTGGGGAGAGTTCGCTTGGGCCGACCATCGCCTCACCGTCGGCGATGCGGAGCTACAAGTCACGGCGCCGCTCAAGCGTTGCAAAGCCGTGAACGCTTCGCCGGGCGGCGGCGGCCGCGACATTCCCGTCCTCGACCTGTTGAAGAACGAGTACGGTCACCTCGACTTTGGTGTCGAAGCGGCGGTCCTGCGGGGCGGGCGTATCAAGCCCGGCGATCCGATCACCGTGTTGGACTAACGGCTCCCCCAAGCAACGCCGATGGACCGCTTTCCCAGGCACTCCTGGAGTCCCGACCATCCCGACATCCACACGCTGCTGGCCAAAGCACCGGTCGTTGATGAAGGGTTGATCCTCAGCGCTTCCAATTACGTTTTCCTCGCCGCGCTAGAGGATGCAACCGCCGGACGCGGCTACGCAATCTACAAGCCCAGGCGTGGAGTGGCAGCGCTATGGGACTTTCCACCCGACCTGCACCGTCGCGAGTGCGCCAGCTACGTCGTCAGCGAGGCGCTGGGCTGGCGCATCGTGCCGCCCACGATCGTACGCGAGGAAGGCCTAGAGCACGGCATCGGCTCCCTTCAGCTCTACATCCCCCACGATCACCACCATACTTTCTTCGACTTGCGCAGCCGTTTCCCGGCAGAGATGCAACGCTTCGCCGTCTTCGACTGGCTCACCAACAACGCGGATCGCAAGGCCGGTCACGTGATCCTCGACGCCAGCGAGCACCTTTGGGGGATCGATCACGGACTAACGTTCCACCCTGAAGAGAAACTCCGCACGGTAATCTGGGACTACGCGGGGATCGCGATCGCACCGGCGTTACTCACCGACATCGAAAGGCTCGCCGCGCAGCTATTCGACGGCGCGATCGTCTTGCAGTTGCGCGAATGCCTCACGCCAGCGGAAGTAGAGATGCTCGGTAAACGCGCCGCTGCGATCGTGCAAGCGGGCCGCTTGCCAGAACCACCCAGGGACCGCCGCCCTTATCCCTGGCCTCTGGTTTAAGTCAGTCCCCGGCCGCGCTATCCGACCGCGGTAAAGCGATTGCGGATCGTGATCGTGCTTTCGCCGCCTGCTACAGGGATCACCTTCAGCGCCAGCGAAACGCGGTTGTCTTGATCCAGTGCGTTCCAATACGAGGTCAGGACGGCGTTGGGGGAGCCGCCCAGCGGGAGCCAGAGCGGCGCGTCCTCAAAGGGCGGCAACGGTTTGCCGTCGCCTTGGTAGGTAGTAAGGCAACGTCCCAATCCAGGCGGCGGCGGCGGCGCCCAGAACGCTGTGTGATCACTGAGAGCAGGGTCGGCGGCATTGGCACGAATGCTGTGCAAGGCCAGCGCCGGCGTTCGGGATCGCAGGTCCAGCATCCCACTGATGCGAGGCGTGTAGTTGGGCGCGTCCGGCTCACGCTCGTGCGGCGCCAGGGCACCCGCGAAGGTGCCGCCCGAAGCGATGACGTCGCGCATTGAGCGCGTCTGGCCACCGTTGCTGACGAGGTAGAGATCCGGTAGCTCCAGCATTGCCTCGTAAATGATCAGACTGGGGTCTTCGAGCTTGGAGGGGTCGGCAGCGGCGGTACGCAGCTCGCCCCCGTCTGCCACGAAGATGCGATTCCGGCTGTTGGAGCTGCGGCCCATGATCCAATAGAGCTGCAGCCAGGACTCCTCGTCCTCCGACAATCCGATCAGCAAACCGCGGCCGGGGTAGCTGTTCTCTTGCAGGTGCCGACGAAAGTTCGCCTGGGCTTCCGCTCGCAGATCCATGGGCGGACCGCTTAGTGATGGAAAAGGCGTAGCCCGGAGAAGGCCATCGCCATGCCGTATTCATCCGCCGCAGCGATCACTCCCTCATCGGCGATGGAGCCGCCGGGCTGCAGGATGTGGCGCACGCCGCTCGCTTGCGCGCGGTCGACATTGTCGCGGAACGGCATGAAGGCGTCGTGGCTAAGGACGTTCGTGAATTCGCCGATCCACGCGCGCCGCTCCTCCGGACTTAGCGGCTGCACCGGCTCGGTCATCTGGTTCGCGAGGTGCACCTGCTCGGCAGGAGACAGCTCATCATGCGCGATGAACTGTTCGCGCGCCGTGAAGCGTTCCGGCCGCTTGAGTTTTTTTCTCAGCGGCAGCTGCAGCACTCGCGGATGTTGCTGCAGCATCCAGCGATCTGCCTTAGAGCAGGCGATGCGTGAACAGTGGATCCGCGACTGCTGTCCGGCGCCCAGTCCGATCACCTGGCCGCCGTTTGCCACGCACACCGAATTCGACTGCGTGTACCGCAGCGCGATGGTCGCGACGAGCAAGTCGCGCTGCGCCTCGGATGGAATCGTTTTTTTCTTCGTCACAACGTTGGTGAGCCGATCGAGTGTCACGGGCTCTGTATCACGCGGTTGCTCCAGTTGGATCCCGAATACATCTCGCAGTTCGGTCGGCGGAGGCTCGAAATCCGGGTCGATCTGAATGATCAGGTATTTCCCGGCTTTCTTGGCGCGCAAGATCTTCAGCGCATCCGCGTCGTAACCAGGAGCGATGATCCCGTCGGACACTTCGCGCCGCAGCACCTCCGCCACCGAGGCGTCAACGGTGTCGCTGCATGCGGCAAAATCACCGTAAGAGGAGATGAGGTCGCCACCGCGTGCGCGCGCATAGGCAGCGGCCAGCGGCGACAGCTCTGTCCCACCGAGAGCGTAAGCGTGCTGCAGCGCTTCCGAAAGCGGTAGTCCGATCGCCGCCCCAGCCGGGCTGACGTGCTTAAACGAGGCAGCGGACGGCTCGCCCGTCGCCGCACGCAACTCGCGCACCAATGGCCAGCCGTTGAGTGCGTCGAGCAGGTTGATATAACCAGGCGCGCCATTGAGCACCTCGAATGGCAAGGGGGCGCCGGAGCGCCGTGCGCGGGCGGGCGTCTGGTGGGGGTTCGTGCCGTAGCGTAGGGCGACCTCAGAGATCACAGTGCTCCCGTCACAAGTTGGCCTTCCCGATCGCACGCTTCCTCTGCCCATTGTGAGTAGCGGCCGCCTGAGGGTTGGTCAAGTGAATTGGCTTAGCCCGGATCCTCTTGTGCCTCGTCACAGAAAACAACAATGGCTCGGACGACAACGATCAGACAAGCAGATCCGCCAGCGCTTCATCGATCTGACCGTACCGGAATTGGTATCCGGAGGCCGCTGTGCGGCGCGGGATCACGCGCTGCCCCGTCGTCAGGATCGCCGCGCCGTCGCCAAACCGCATTTTCAGCAGCAAGGGAGGGACTGGGACGATAGCGGGCCGGTGCAGCGCACGGCCCAGATCCTTGCTGAAATCCGCGTTTGTGAGGGGTACGGGAGCCGTCACGTTGATCGCACCGCGGACGCTCGCGTCATCGACCGCATGGAGCAGCGCGCCCACCACGTCGTCAATGTGCACCCAGGAAAACCAGTGACGGCCGCGCCCAATGGGGCCGCCGAGCCCCAGCTTGAAGGGCAAGAGCATCTGCGGGAGCGCTCCGCCTTGCCTGGAGAGCACCACTCCGAGCCGCGCCCGCACGACGCGGCAGTTGGCCACGGCAGCTGCGGCTTCCCAATCATGGCAAAGTGTCGCCAGAAAATCAGAGCCGACCGGCGAGTCCTCATCAAGCTCTTCACTGCCGCGCGGGCCGTAGTACCCAACCGCCGAGGCCGAGACGAGCACGCCTGGCGGATTAGCGGCGCCGTTGATCGCCGTCACGAGCCGCTGCGCGGTGTCGATCCGACTCTCGCGCAGGGTACGTTTCCGCGCCGCGGACCAACGCTTCGCCGCGATACCTGCGCCCGCCAAGTGGATGGCGGCGTCTGTGCCCTCAATCGCAGAGGGCAGATCGTCCCAGCCAACCCAGCGGATCATCCCTTGGCCTCGACGCTCGGATCGGCGCGACACGCCGATCACGGTATCGCCGCGATCGCGCAGCGCACGGCTCAGCGCCGTCCCAACCAAGCCGCTGGCACCCGTGACTAGCAGCTGCACCGCTACCCCCCTAGGTTCGGGACGACCGGCGGGAGCCCCTGCATCCCCCGAAGCGCATTGATCTCTCCCCGATGGCCATTGAGATGCGTGATCAGGTGCAGCAGGATGGCGCCGCCCACAGTTTCGGTACGCTCACCCACCTGAACCTCACGCTCAAGTTCGGCGGCTGTTGTGCCGCGCAGGTACGCCTCCGTAGCATCCGCAACCGCTTCCGCATATTCGCCGAACACCTTTAGGCCTGTGATGCGAAGCTGCTGCGCCTCCTCCGGCGACTGCCCGGTCCCAATGCCCTTGGCCGGCAAGCCGCTCCGCGCCGCCCAGTCGCTCTGTCTCCAGATAAGGTCCTCTTCCTGCGCGACCCGCTGGATGATGGAGTCTTCGATCCGGGCCGAATGCCACAGCACCCATGCGACGGAATGGGTTTGATGATCCGGCGTGAAGTGCAACTGCTCTTCGCTGGCGTTACGTGCGTCACGCAGCGAGGCGTGAAGATACTTCATCCCTTGGTACAGATACTCCGCTTGCGTCACCGTATTCCTCTTCTCCGAAACGACCGCTCAACCACTCACGATGGGTGGCTCTTGATCAGAGTCCCGCTTATCGCCCTTGCCGTCGCCAGGCGACTCGTGATCCGAAGGGAGGTCGGCGGGTAAATCGATCGTCGGCCCGGTTTCAGAAACCGGAAGGTCATCAGCGGCGCCAGAGTCCCGCAGTCCTGAATCGAAGCCGAGCCCGTGCAGCTGGCGAGCCAGATCATCCAACTGCGTGTTGGTAATACCCATCGTCTGCATCGTTTCGCGCACCAGGCGTCGCACTTCGTCCATGTTCTGCTGAATGAGCGCGTCCGCGAGCTCCAGCTGAATTTCCACGGCACGGAAGCCATGGCGGCGTTCCGCTTCGCTGTTGCCCAGGATGGTCGCTACCAAGCGGGTGAACAGCGTGCAAGTGCGAGCGATGCGAACGCGATCATCGGGGTGCGCGGGGAAATCGCCGGTCACGGTGACTTCGAGCCCCGAGCGCTTGTCCGTGGCGACGTATTGCTCCGGCATTACGCCCTTCAGATCCGATAGCACACGTTCCAGCCGACATAGTAGCGCCGGCCACCAATGCGTCGCTGCGCTGCGAACAAAGCAGCTCTGTCCCTATGCGAGCCTAGTACGGGAAGCCTGCCGTGAACGAGTCCCTCGAATGTCCGAATTCGAGGTCCCATAGGCCACGGCGGATCCGCCTGGCGATTAGAGACCTCGCCTCACCGCCAACAACGGCGATGAGGCTTTCGCCCGCATCCGCAAGTTCTCCAGGCGTGGCAATTACAGCGTCCAGTCTGGCGTGGAGGACGACCCCTGATGCGGTAGACGACCGCTAGAGACCCTCAATGAAGGGACACAGCGACTCCAGGAAGCCTGTGGTGTTCTGTCCATGCACGTTATGTCCTGCCTTGGGCACGGTCGCGAGCTGTCCGCGCGGTAGCGCCGCAGCGAAGCGCTCAGCAGCGTCGGGCTCCAGTACCTCGGAGTCCCCGCCGCGAATGACGAGGGTTGGGCAGTCGATCGCGCGCACGCTTTCCAGGTCGACGGGCCGACCTTCGCCCATAGGACGCCGCTTGGCGAATTCGGCGTCGTGCAGCATGCGATCGGACTTGGCGATGAAGCGCCCGTCCACTCGTTCCAACAGGTTGTAGCGCACGGTCCGCTGAATATGCTCGGGCGAGCGGTACGGATCGTACTTACCGACGCGATCGACGAACTGATCGATGCTGTCGAACTCGGCGTTCGCCAAGATGAAGTTACGGACCACTTGCGATCCTTGCTGCGAGATCTCCGGCGCCGTATCGACGATCACCAGTGCCCGCGGTAATGCGGGCGACTCCGCCGCCAAGGTCATCGTCACAAGCCCTCCAAGTGAGTGTCCCACGATGATCGGATCCATCAAGCCGAGCTGGGCAATAAACCCACGCGCGTCCGACGCGAGCGCGGGTACGGAATAGTCCGCATCGCGCGACCATTCGCTGTCACCATGGCCTCGCTGGTCCAGGGCGTAGATGTGGAAGCGAGCGGCCAAGTGGAGGCTGACCAGGTCCCACGAATGCGCCGATTGATTGCCGCCGTGGATCAGGAGAAGCGGGGGGGCATCTGGATCACCCCATTCCAAGAAGTGGAGCCGCAGATGCCGGACCACCGTGTTCCGCGAGAAATAGGACACGGTGGGATCATGCGAGATTCCGAGATCATCAGCGCTCCTGAGCAAGCTCTGAAATTCGTCGAATTGGGTCATGTCGAGGGAGGTGAGGTCGCTCGCGAATTCGTTAAGATGCATGCCGCTCTCCTGGGGAACTCGCACAAGATAGCTAGCTATCAACGATGCCGTCGGCCGCGTTGCCTAGCAGAACTCGACGTAAGCGCTAATCGATAGAAGCGGGTTGACGTCGGAATCACGAAGAATGATAGTCGCCCCAAATACACGCGCGTAGTGGGATGCAAGGGGAACTGCTTATGGCTGCCGATCAACTAGGCCTTGAGGAGCTGCGATCACCCTCTTCCATACGAGCCTATATCGCCGAATTCCTGGGGACGATGATCTTCGTCCTGATCGGAACGAGCGCGGTGATCGTCACTGGAACCGCTGAGTTCCCAGTGGCGGCGAGGGTACCGATCGTCGCGCTCGCGCACGGTTTGGGCATCGCCATCATGGTTTACATGACGGCCAAGATCTCCGGCGGCCACATCAATCCGGCGGTGACTTTCGCGATGATCGTGACGCAGCGGATGAAGCCGGCAAAGGGCTTCATCTACATCGTGGCGCAGGTAGTAGGCGGGATCGCGGCAACCGGACTGCTCTACCTCGCTCTGGAAAACGACTTCGGTAACCTCACCAACTTCGGTGCACACAGCATCAGCGAGGGTGTAGCCGGAGAGGGAGGGGCCCTGCTAGTTGAACTGGTCATCACCGCCGTGTTGGTCATGGTGATTTTGGCGGTGGCAGTCGCTCGAGATAACTATGGCATCATGGCACCGCTGGTCATCGGATTGACGGTCATGGCCATCCACCTAGCGGCAATACCATTGACCGGGGCTTCGGCGAACCCGGCACGGACCTTCGGCCCGGCGCTGATTTCCAACGCCTTCGACTCGTTCTGGATCTACATCATTGGCCCGGCCATCGGTGCGGCTCTGGGCGGATTGCTTTACCAGTTCGTCTTCCTTCAGCCGGTCGGTGACACGCCAGAAGACAGCTAGCGGGAGCGACTTACTCCTGCTCGGGGGAGAGGACGGGGGCCGTTCGGTCCCCGTCCTCTCGTTCGGCGCTTGCCTAGGCGCAGCCGGAGCGCCTAGCTTGCACTCGATTCCCATCGTCGCTCACTGCAGCGCTCACCAAAGTCACTAAAGAAGGAGTTCGGTCCATGGCCAAGCTGTCCGAGATCGAGGCGGCTTTCGCGATGCTCGACACCATCATCAACAGTGTGCTGGACGCACTGGACGGTCTCAGCGCCGAGGAACTCAACTGGAAACCGCCCGTAGCCGACGGCAACAGCGCTCTGGTGATCGCCACACACGTGGTCGGCGCCTCGCAAGGCCACATCCTTCAAACTCTCTGCGGGCAGTCCATCGACCGCGACCGCGAAGAGGAGTTCCGTGCCAGCGGCGACTCGGCGGCCCCGCTGCGCGCGGCCTGGGAGATGGTCGGCGCCCGGCTGAGTGAGGCGCTCGATAGCGTTGACGGCGCCCGACTCGACGCCACTCACGAGCACCCGATCCTCGGCCCCATGACCGGGCACACGATCCTGGCCGTTGGCATCCGCCACGCCGCCGAGCACCTGGGGCACATTAGTCTCACGCGCGCCCTGATCTTGGCTCAGCGTTCGTAGCGCGCAGTCGCTTCGCAAGCGCGCTGCAGCGCCCAGCTAGAGGATTGAGCATCAGCCACCCGCGCGTGGAAGGAGCAAATTATGGCCATCCACCACGAAACCCAAGCGTTCCTCGACGAGATCGCGGCCGCAGGTGGGAAGTCCTGGAACCAAATGACCCCCGCTGAAGCACGGGAAACTTGGTACACGATCTGTACTCTGTTCTCCGGCGGCCCTGAACCAGTAGCCGCCACGGAAGATCGAGTGATCCCCGGCCCCCTTGGCCCGATCGAAGTGCGCAGCTACACGCCAAAGGGAACGGGGCCCCTCCCCGCAGTGGTGTATCTGCACGGCGGCGGCTGGGTGGTAGGAACAGCGGACACCTATCAAGCCGCAAGCCGGGCGCTGGCGAACGCGACGGGAGCCAAGGTCTTCTTCCCGAGCTACCGGCTAGCACCCGAGTACAAGTATCCGGCTGCTGCAGAGGATTGTTACGCGACCGTGCGATGGATAGCCGAGAACGCGGCCATGCTCGGGATCGATTCCACCAGAATCGCGGTGGGCGGGGACAGCGCCGGGGGCAATCTCACCGCCGCTGTGGCATTGATGGCGCGGGACCGAGGTGGTCCGACACTCGCCTTCCAGATCCTCATCTACCCCGTCACGGACCATCGCTTCGACACGGGTTCCTACCAAGAGTTCGCCCGCGGCTACCTGCTGGAAGCCGCGGATATGCGCTGGTTCTGGGACCAATATCTGCCGAACGCGCAGGCCGGCGAGGAGCCGTATGCCTCGCCTCTGCGGGCCGATCATCTGCGCAGTTTGCCCCCAGCGCTGGTGATGACGGCTGAGTGTGACGTGCTCCGCGACGAAGGTGAGGCTTACGCCGCGAAACTACGGGAAGATGGCGTGCCCGTGATCCTGAGCCGCTATGAGGGGACGATCCACGGCTTCATGCATCCGCTTGAGGGACGGCTGCCCTTCGCACAGGATGGCCTAGCAGAGATCGGCGCGGCAGTGAAAAGGGCCCTTTCTTAAAGACGTTTGCCAGGTTCGCTCGGCTAACGCAGCTCCAGGCGCCCGTTTGGTGTGTGGAGTTGCGCGATCAGGGCCGGCGCTGGACCAACAATGACCGGCAGTTCGACACCTATCGCGCGCAAAGTTTCCTGTACCGGACCAGGTTGCGGGTGTTCGCCCCGAAAATCGACGAGACGGCATCCCTTTGGCGCGATCGCGGCTGGGTGGGACGTCTTGCCCCAATCGATCAGGAAAGGAACGAGGCCGGCGGCAGGGAGGGGATCGCGGAGCACAGTCATACGCCATTCGAGATGGACGCCGTCCGGCCGGTCGCGGCGCCAGGACCCGATGTCACCGGGGTCGTAGCCGGCGGTGCGCGCCGCGGCGGCGCGTCCTTCAAGGTCGCCTGAGCCAACGGCCCAAGTTGCGAGTTTGGGATCGCGCAAGCCATCGATTCCAAACGAGCGGGGTCGCAGCGGCGCTGGTTGTTTGGGATCCGGTCCGATCAGCTCCAGGTACATTCGCTCCCCTAGCGCCACCAGAGCCATCCGTGTCCCGCGGCCAGGATGTGGCCCACCTGGGACAGGGGTGACACCGGTGCACTCGCCGAACCAAGCAATTGCCACGTCCAAGTCATGGACGGCATAGACGATGTGATCGGGGATGGTGAAAGTCATCACGCCGCTCCCGCTCGCTTGCTTATGCGTCCCCCGACCATGCCTTCAAAACCTATGCGCCTGCCTGTGCTTCAAACGCGGCGCGCGCCTGTTGGAGGCGCGCGTGGTCAGTGAAGAGGTCGTGGGCGGTCATGGCCATAGCAGTCGCGGCCGTGAGCATCGCCTCATGCGCCACCGGGGTGGCGGCGGCCGCCGTGAATTCGAGCGTATGGTTTCCGCCGGCGGTCTCGATCGCGAACATTGGGTGGACCGAAGGCACCACGTGGCTGACGTTACCCATGTCCGTGCTGCCGGCCGTCGGCCCGATCCCCTTGGGAGGCAGGGTGGTGCCGAGGGCGCGCATACTATCGACGTAAGCCTCCGCAAGGGGATCGTTGGTGGCCATGTTGTAGTAGGGATGGCCGACCCAGCGATGCTCTAAGCGGCAGCCGGTCGACTGGGCAGCGCCTGTGAAGCAGGCGAAGATACGCTCCTTGAGCGTAGCCAGCTTGGTATTGTCACGCGCGCGGAGGTAGAAGTCGGCAGCGGTGTGATCGGGGATGATGTTGGGTTTGGCGCCACCGTCGGTCACGATGCCATGCACGCGCGTATCGGGCTCAAGCTGCTGCCGCAATGCAGCGATAC
Source organism: Dehalococcoidia bacterium (assembly GCA_965220315.1). Classification (GTDB taxonomy): domain Bacteria; phylum Chloroflexota; class Dehalococcoidia; order Bin125; family Bin125; genus JAPOXK01. The sequence goes on along the minus strand of CBDCPP010000001.1, from coordinate 92,106 downwards.
CGTTGTATGCGAGCACGAAAGCGTCGAGGGCATTGATCCCCTCCCAGGGGTAAGCCGCCGCGTGCGCATTCTTGCCGTGGAATTCCACCTCCAGCTCGTGCAGGGCCATGATGGCCGGCCAAGCGTTATGCCCCGGGGAAGGATGCAGCATCATCGCGACATCGACCTGCGTGAACGCCCCACGGTCGATCAGAATGATCTTGCCCCCGCCGCCTTCCTCCGCAGGCGTTCCCAAAACCAGCAGCGTACCCGCGCCACCAGCTAGAGCCTCCTTCACCCCAATTCCGGCGGCCGCACCAGAAGCGGCGATGAGGTTATGGCCGCAAGCATGGCCGATCTCCGGAAGGGCGTCGTATTCGCAGAGCAGAGCGATGGTGGGACTGCCGCTGCCGAAACGCGCGACAAACGCCGTCTCGATGCCGTAGGCACCCCGCTCCACGATGAAGCCACGCGTCTCAAGGAAAGCAGTCAGTGCGGCGTGGGCGTGGTGCTCCTTGAAGTTGAGCTCGGGGTGCGCATGGATATCGAGACTCAGCACCCGCAGATCGTCGGAAAGGGCACGGATGGTGTGCTGGATCGTGTCTTTGCTCGCGGTGCTCATGATCTCCCTCGATCGCTAGCCGGTAAACATCCCTCCGTCGATGGAGAGTATTTCACCCGTGATATAGCTGGACTCGTCGGACGCCAAGAAGAGAGCCGCGCTGGCGATCTCTTCTGGTTGAGCAAAACGGTTCATGGGCGTGATGTCACGGATCTGCGCACTGGCAACTTCATCCGTAAGAATGGTCGCCGCCATCGGCGTCTCGACCAAGCCAGGCGCCAGCGCGTTGACGCGGATGTGGTGGGCTGCCAGTTCATTGGCAAGGACCTTGGTGAGCATCCAAACCCCCGCTTTCGAGACGCAATAGTCGCCGATCCCACGGAAGGGGAAGACGCCGGCGGCCGATCCCAGGTTAACGATCGACCCGTGGGCGCCGCCTTCGATCATGCGACGTGCTACCGCCCGGTTGCTCAGCATCACACCAGTGAGGTTGACGGCCAATACCCGCTCCCAGGAGCGCAGGGACTTGGTGAGCAGGGCGCCCGCTCCCCAGTCGGTGGCGGCGCGGATCCGTTTGGCGCGGGCGCCACGGCGAGTAGCGCCATGGGCGATGCCAGCAGCGGCGACGAGCACGTCGATCCGGCCAAAGCGCTCAACCACGGCGTCGGCCATCGCCTCGCAGGCCTGCTCGGACGCTGTATCGGTCTCGATGAAGGAAGCGGAACTACCAAGAGTCTCCATTTCCGCAACGACGGCGGCCCCGCGCGCCGCGTCGAGGTCGGCCACGAGGATAGCAGCGCCCTCGGCGGCGAAGCGAAGGGCACAGGCACGGCCGATCCCGCTTGCGCCTCCGGTTACCACGGCTACTTTGCCCGCCAATCGCCCACCCATAGCCGCCCCTGCACTCTCGTCCGGCCCGCCCCTCTGCTGCGCGCTCGACTTCGTCATTGAGAAACTCTCTTTTGCAACTCAGCCGATCCTCGGCCTGGCTCTGCATTTTGCCCGCCGGGAGAATTCTACCGCCCGGTGGGCAGGACAGAGTTCAATCCGGAGAGGCGGAGGAACCAGAGTTAACGGAGCGTAACTTGCGGAGGTTTCATCCAAGAGGCGCTGCTACGATGCGGCCGAGGCTTAGGAGCGACGGCAGCGCCAATGATAAACTTCGTGGCGGTCTGCCACTCTGGCAGTGATCGCCAAGGAAGCTTCGGGTGATGGTGAAGTCAACGGTCGATATCGACCGCGCTGGCCAGGAGCGTGACCGTGTCACGATCCGCTTCGCCGGCGACTCCGGCGACGGCATGCAGCTTGCCGGTAATCGCTTCACAGACTCGACAGCGCTATACGGCAACGATTTCAGCACGCTGCCAGACTTTCCCGCCGAGATCCGCGCGCCTGCCGGGTCGCTGGCAGGAGTCAGTGCTTTCCAGATCAGTTTTGCTAACCAACTGATTCATACCCCGGGCGACGCGCCAGATACGCTGGTCGCGATGAATCCGGCCGCGCTCAAGATGAATCTGGGCGACCTGCCGCGCGGCGGGTTGCTTATCGTCAACGAGGAAGCTTTCACAACGACCAACCTCAAGAAAGCCGGCTACGCCGCTAATCCCCTAACCGATGGCAGCTTGAACGACCACCGGATAATCTCGGTGCCGCTCACGAAGCTGGCAGTGGAGGCAGCGCGCGAGTTTCCAGTGAGCGTGCAGCAAGCGGAGCGCACGCGGAACTTAGCGGCGCTGGGCTTGGTGTGCTGGCTCTACGGTCGTGATCTAGAGCCGACCCTGCGGTGGGTCTCCGTTAAATTCGAGAAGAACCCGGCGATTGTCCAAGCAAACCAGAGCGCACTGCGCGCGGGCTACAACTACGGTGAGACGGCGGAGCTGGCGGAGGCCAGCATCCGAGTGGGGCCAGCCAAACTGCCGCCGGGTGAATACCGCAACATCACCGGCAACCAGGCCACAAGCTTGGGTATCGTGGCGGCAGGGCACTTGTCCGGGCAGCCGGTGGTCTACGCCAGCTATCCGATCACGCCGGCCAGCGATGTGCTGGAGCTACTCGCGGGCTACCGTAACTTCGGCGTGAAGACGGTACAGGCGGAGGACGAGATCGCCGCAGCGGGCATGGCGCTGGGCGCTGCGTTCGGCGGGGCGCTGGGCGTAACCGGCACGAGCGGGCCAGGATTAGCGCTCAAGGCAGAGACGATCGGCTTGGCCGTCTCGACCGAACTGCCACTGGTCGTTTTGGACATTCAACGGGCAGGTCCCAGCACTGGTATGCCAACCAAGACGGAGCAGGGCGATTTACTGCAGGCCAGCTTTGGCCGCAACAGTGAGAGTCCAGTGTGCATTGTGGCGCCGTCTTCGCCAGGAGATTGCTTCTACCTAGCAATCGAGGCGATCCGCCTCGCGCAGAAGTACATGACTCCGGTCATCTTCCTTTCCGATACATACCTGGGGAACACGTCGGAGCCGTGGATCGTGCCCACGATCGACGAGATCCCCCCGATCGTGATCCGTCATCGCACTGACCCTGAGGGCTTCGCTCCATTCACCCGCGATCCTGAGACGCTCGCGCGGCCGTATGCGCTGCCCGGCACTCCCGGCCTAGAGCATCGGGTGGGCGGGCTGGAGAAAGCGGACGGTAGCGGTGATGTCTCCTACGACCCACTGAACCACCAGCGAATGGTGGATCTGCGAGCGGAGAAGATCGAGCGGATCGCGCAGGACATTCCCATGCTAGAGGTAGAGGGGCCACAGGAAGGCAACTTGCTTGTGCTGAGCTGGGGCAGTACCCGCGGCGCGGTCCTCTCCGCAGCTGACCAAGCGCGCGCCGAAGGCGCACCGGTGTCTACAGCGCACTTGCGCTACCTCAATCCGTTCCCCCGCAACCTCGGCGCCGTACTGCGCCGCTTCCAGCGTGTGCTGATCCCTGAGACCAACAGTGGTCAGTTGCTTCTTCTGATCCGCGCCAAGTACCTGATCGACGCGCAAGGGCTCAACAAAGTGACGGGCAAGCCGTTCACGGCGGTCGAGATCGCCGAGGGCATCATTCAGCTGAGTGAGGGGTCCCGTGATCGCTGAACCAAAAGCGGCACCGAAATTGACTCGTAAGGACTTCGCATCCTCCGCCGACCCACGCTGGTGCCCGGGTTGCGGCGACTATTCCATCTTGGCCCAGACCCAAAAGATGTTGCCCAATCTGGGGGTGCCGCGCGAAAAGCTCGTGTTCATCTCTGGGATCGGCTGCGCCAGCCGCTTCCCTTATTACATGAATACCTATGGCTTCCACAGCATCCACGGACGGGCGCCGACGCTGGCCACGGGGCTCAAAGTTGCGCGGCCCGATCTGCAGATCTGGGTGATCACCGGCGACGGTGACGCGCTGAGCATTGGGGGAAATCACTTCCTGCATGCGCTGCGACGCAACATCGACATCAACATCATCCTCTTCAACAATCGCATCTATGGGTTGACGAAGGGGCAGTACTCGCCGACGTCCGAGCTGGGAAAGCGGACGAAGTCATCACCCATGGGGTCGATCGACGCGCCGATCAACCCGATCAGCGTGGCACTAGCGGCGGAAGCGACGTTTGTGGCGCGGTCGTTCGACACGGATCCCCCGCATCTGATCGAGACGATGGAACGAGCAGCACGACACCGGGGCGGGTCATTCGTGGAGGTGTACCAGAACTGCAACATCTTCAACGACGGTGCCTATCGGGCGTTCACGGATAAACCGGTACGCCTCGAACGGATGCTGTACTTGAAAGATGGGGAGCCGATGCGCTACGGGGTCGAGCAGGAGCTGGCAGTTCGCCTCAACGGCCTGGCAACGGAGTGCGTCAACCTCCGCGATGAACCGGAAGCCGAGCCGTTGGTCCACGACGCATCGCGGACGGACCCATCAGTCGCGCATCTGCTCGCGCGCATGAACTACCCCGAGATGCCGGTGCCAGTTGGCGTGTTCCGCGATGTGGAAAAGCCCACCTACGACACGCTGCTTGAGGAACAGATCGAGACGGCGCTCGCGCAGCGGGGGAAAGGCGACATTCGCGCACTGCTGCGGGGCGACACGACCTGGCAGGTCGAATAACCGGTTAGGCCATCTCCACTAACCCAACATTCCTCTCCGCAAACGCGATTACGTTTTCGCGTTGTTGGCTGCGACGGGGGCACCGTGGACTAGCGGGACGACCTCTTCAACGAGCCGCTGGGTCTGAGTCACGATTTCATCCTCGCTATCGCCGAGGGGGCGCATAACGAACTTGGAGACGCCCTGGTCCATATAGGCGCGGATGCGGCCGAGAATGGTGGCAGCGTCGCCGACGGCGAAGTAGTCGGGCGGGTCCCAGGAGACATCCTCACGACGATAGAGACTAAGCGAGCCCTGCACGGCTGGGGCATCCCAGTGGCCAAAATAGAAAGGGAAGCTGGCGCCGTAGTGGTCTTCGTCGATAACACGGCCCTCTTTGGCGGCAGCCGCCTTGATAGCGGTGACGACTTGGCCGACCGTTTCGGGCGCCTGCAGGCCGCCTAGCCAGCCGTTACCGAGGCGGGCGGTGCGGCGGATGGCGGCTTCGCTGGCGCCGCCGATCCACAGAGGCAAGGGTTGCTGGACCGGCTTGGGTTCGACCCTGGCGTTTTCATATTGGAAATGCGTGCCCTCGTACGTCACCTGGTCTTCGGCCCAGAGACGGGCCATGAGCTCCAAGGCTTCGTTGGCGATGGCGCCGCGCTTGCGCGTAGTGCGGCCGGTCGCTTCCCATTCCGGAGCGGCGGGACCGCCCACGCCGAAGGCAGGGAGGAGACGACCGTCGCTGAGGAAGTCGATCGTGGCGCATTGCTTAGCAAGGACGAGTGGATCACGGAAGGTCACGACGACGACGTTCATACCGAATTTGAGACGTTCAGTGCCGCCGGCGAGCGCGGCCATGGTCGTCATGGATTCGAGGAATGGAAGTTTGGAGACGAGTCTGTCGGTCTGCCAAAGAGAGTCGATGTCATTCTCTTCGCAGAGGTTGACCCAACGCCAGAAGCCCTTAGTGGAAGAGAAGGGGTAGGTCACGATGTTGAGGCCAATGCGAACGCTCATCGTCGATCCTCCGTGAGTGCGATATGGGAACACAGACAGGGTCACGGTACCGGATCGGGAGGCGAAGGCGGGGCGCCGGTCGGGCTATGCCCGATGGAAGCGTGCGCTCGGCTCGGCAGTTTTCGCTAGCGACCGGGCAGACGCGGTGAACCTAGAGACGCTGTTCGACGCGCACGGACCTCCTGGCTAGTGGGCGGCTTGCGCGGCGCGGGCGCGGCGCATCTCTCCGCGGAGCTGGTCAGTCGCGCTGGTGTCGACAGCGTAATCAAGGCGGCGAGGGTCGCGCTCCACGACGGCGACGCCGTATTGCTCGCGGGCTGCAGGGATGGTGAGGTAACCATCGCGGATATCGTTGAGGATCCGGTCCGTCGAGCGGTCAAGGGGATCGCCGTAGCCGCCAGCGCCGTTGGACCAGAAGGAGAGCTTGGCTCCAGGACCAACGGGGACATTGACGGCGAAGGTACCGAGGTTGGTTTCGGCCTCGGTGTCAGGATTGACGACCAGCCGGGAGGTCCAACCCGGGCCGCCGCCCAAAATACCGGCCGGGCCTTGCTTCTCTCGATTGCAGATGTTGGAGAGAGATCCCGGGATGCTGGGCTCGATGAGCTGGTCCAAGCCGCAGCCGCCCCGGGTTTCGCCGGGACCTCCAGAATCGGAGAGGAGTTGATGTACCCAGTAGATGACTGGATAGCGACGCTCTTGGAGCTCACAAGGGATGTTGGTTGAGGAAGCGCCGAAGGGAGAGGCAAGGGTGTTGGAGCCATCCTTGTACTTGGTGCCGCCGGTGCCGCCGAAGGCCCAGATGTAGTTAATGAAGGGGGCATTAAAGGTGGGGCGCGTGTCTGCGCCGGCGAAGGTCGAGTTGACGATGGCGGAAGGGAGGCCGACAGCACGCTCCGGCAGCGCTTGACCAACGGCGAGCATGGTGGCGCCGGTGGTGGCATCCATACTGGTGATGGCAAGCCCTGAGATGCCGACGGGGGGCTGAGCCCAGACGATCGATCCGCGCTTAGCTTTGATTTCGACGGCGCGCATGACGCCGGCGTTCATAGGCATGGGCGGCAGCACCGCAGCCAGACCGATGAAAATGGCAGAGGTACAGGCGGCGATGGTGCAGTTGATGCCGGATTGGGCCGCGCCGTCGCTTCGAGTGAGGTCGAAAACGGCGTGGTCACCCTGGACGATGAAGTCCAGACGGATGCTCTTGCGCTCGCCGGTATGGATGTCTTGGTCGACATGGTCTTCAGCGGTATAGACACCGTCCGGCAAGCTCGTGAAGGCGGCGCGGACAAGGCGCTCGGAGTAGTTCTGGACCTCAGCCATGGCGGCGCGAACGTTGGCGATGCCGTGGCGGGCGATGAGAACGCGGATGCGCTCCTCACCGGCGCGGACGGCGGCGACTTGAGCATTGAGGTCGCCGAGACGCTCCCAGGATTGGCGCATGTTATGGAGGAGAATCGCAACGATGTCGTGGTTCATTTCACCGCGACGGAAGAGGGTGATAGCGGGGATGCGCATCCCTTCTTCGAAGTGACTGCGTGCGGCGCAATTGAGCGAACCCGCGACGACGCCTCCGACATCGGACCAGTGAGCGGTAGAAGACGTAAAGGCGAACAGCTCACCCTCAACGAAGATGGGCTTGACGAAGTGGATGTCGTTGCAGTGGGTACTGGCGACATAGGGATCGTTAATGATGTAAATGTCGCCGGGCTCCATATTCTCGCGGCCGATCTGGCGAATGACTTCGGGAACAGTGAGGATGGTGAGACCGACGAAGGCGGGGAGATCAAACTCGCCTTGGGAGACGAGCTGGCCATGGTGGTCGTAGAGGCCGCCAGCGAAATCGTGGCCCTCGTTGACGGGGGTGGAGTAGGCGGTCTTGGCGACGACGAGCGCCATCTCGTTGCAGGTGGCGGTGAAGGCAGCACGGAGCACTTCGAAGGTGATGGGGTCAGACAGAGTGGTAGCAGGGGCGCTGGGAGACACGGAGACTCCTTGTCTAGCGTAGTCCTCGATAGGAGCCGCATGATACCGCGCGGCTAGGCGGTTTCGTTGGGGCGGAGTGCATCGGCCAGAAATTCGACGACGTGGCGAGCGCGCCGACCGGTACAGTGGTCGATCTGCTGCCGACAGGAGACTCCCGTGATCGCGATCTCCGTAGTAGCAGGCGCGGCCTGAACGGCGGGAAAGAGCGCGAGGGCGCCCATGCGGCGCGAGATGTCGTAATGCTCGGCCTCGAATCCGAAAGAGCCGGCCATACCACAGCAGCCGGAGTCTATGAGGGTGGCGTCGAACCCGGCGAGTTGGAGTGCACGGAGCGTGGCATCCGTACCAGCCAAGGCCTTCTGGTGGCAGTGTGCATGGAGCAGAAGAGAGCGCCGCGCGGGGAGGAAGCGATCGGCGAGGGCGGGTTCTTCCCGGACAAGGCGATCGGGAAGTTGATCGAGGAGGAGAGCGTGCTCGGCGACGAGCCTCGCCTCGGGGCCGGGGAGAAGGTCAGGGTACTCGTCGCGTAAAGCGAAGAGACACGAGGGCTCGACGCCGACGATGGGGATGCGCGCGGCGGCGAAAGGACGCAACGCCTCGACATTGCGGCGGGCCCACTTGCGGGCCGTGCCGAGCATGCCTTTGGAGATAGCGGGGCGGCCGCAACAAACGAGGCCGTCGACGAGGCGGACACCGTAGCCGAGCGCTTCCAGGATTGCTACGGCGGCATGCCCAACCTCCGGGTAAAAGTAATCGGTGAAGGTGTCGTGGAAGAAAACGACTTCACCACGCGGTGCGGGCGGGCGGGCTGAGTCTGCCCGCCGCCGGGCGAAGCTGCGGGGGAAGGGCTCGCGGACGAGGGCCGGCAGGGGACGGGCACGGTGGACGCCTGCCGTCTTTTCGAGAAGGATCCGCAGCGGCGCAACCCGTCCAGCGGCGTTGACGAGTGGGGCGGCAGGCGCGGCAACGCGGGCGAGCGTGCGGATATGCCCAAAAGCGCGGGCGCGGCGTGGCAGACCGTGAGCATTATGGTAATGCGTGAGGGTTTCATACTTGAGCTTGGCCATGTCAACGCCGGAGGGGCACTCACTCTTACACGCCTTGCACTCAACACAGAGGTCGAGGGCTTTGTGGATACGGTCACCGGCAAGGTCTTGGGGTGGCAAAACGCCGTTGAGCGCTTGGCGGAGGAGGTTGGCACGCCCGCGGGTGGAGTGCTCTTCGTCTTTAGTGACCATGTAAGAAGGACACATGCCGCCGTCGAACTTACGGCAGGCGCCTTGGCCGTTGCAGAGTTCGACGGCACGGGCGATGCCGCCATCGGCGGTAAAACTCAGGTGGGTAGACGGATCCTGATTGACGGTGTGTGGACCGAGGCGGAGATTGTCGGCAAAGGGTGGCACATCAATGATCTTGCCGGGATTGAGGAGACCATCCGGGTCAAAGGCGGCTTTGAGCTCACGGAAGGCTTGGACGATCCGGGGGCCGAACATGCGCTCCATGAAAGCGCCGCGCAGGATGCCGTCGCCGTGCTCGCCGCTGAGACTGCCTTGAAACTCCACGACGAGGTCAGCAATGCGCTCGGCGAGGCGCTGCATGGAGACAAGCTCGCTGGCGTCTTTGATGTTCGCGTGGGGGCGGATGTGGAGGCAGCCAACGCTGGCGTGGCCGTAGTAAGCGGCGGTGAAACCATGGTCGCGTATTAGGGCGTCGAAGCGCGCGACGAATTGAGGCAGGCGATCAGGGTCAACGGCCGTGTCTTCCACGAAGGCGAGCGGTTTAGCGTCGCCGCGGACGCCCATGAGGATGCCGAGGCCTATTTCGCGCATGCGCCACATGGCGCGTTGCTGGTCTGGGTCAAGGGTGATGACGGTGGCATAGCCGAGACGCTCACCCGCTAGTGCAGCGGCGAGCGCGTCGAGCTTATCGGTCAGCTCAGCTGCCGAGTCACCGTAGAATTCGACGAGGAGGAGCGCACCAGGGTCGCCCTGGACGAACTCCACCAACGATGCGTAGCTCGGGTGTTGCCGGCAACGATCGATGATCGTTGCGTCAACGAGCTCGACAGCGGAGGGGCGACAGCGGTTGGCGACGACCGTGGCCTCGGCCGCCTCGACGACGGAACGGAAGTGAATGACGGCGAGCCCCTTGCAGACGGGGATGGGTGCGAGGCGAACGGTCGCCTCGGTGACGAGAGCGAAGGTTCCCTCGGAGCCGACGATGAGTGGGGCGAGGTTGGCGGGGTCCTGGACCAAAGCATCAAGGTTGTAGCCGGAGACGCGCCGCAGGAGCTTTGGGAAGCGGGCGCGGATTTCGTCGCGGTACTGCGTAGTGAGGCGTTCGACGGCACGGTAGATGTCACCTTCGCGACCGGGTTGGGCGTGCTTGGCGGCGAGGACTTGAGGTTCGTAGTGGGTGAAGCGAGCGGCGGTCGCGTCGGCGAGAAGGAGATCGAGAGCGATGACATTATCGACGGTCTTGCCGTAGACAGCGGAGTGACTGCCGCAGGAGTTGTTGCCGATGCCGCCGCCGATAGTGGCACGATTAGCGGTGGAGGGGTCTATCGGGTAGTGGAGGCCGTGATCGCGGAGGGCGCGGTTGAGCTGGGCCAGCACAACACCGGGCTGGACGCGGGCCCAGCGCTCCGTCGCGTCGATCTGGATGATGCGGTCCATGTGGGGCGTGAAGTCGAGGACGACGGCGTGGTTGACGGTCTGACCTGCGAGGCTCGTGCCGGCGCCGCGTGGCAGAACGGGTAGGCCGCGCCGCGCCGCCACGCGCAGCACATGGGCGACATCCGCGGCGGAGCGGGGATAGACGACGGCGAGCGGCTCCATCTCATAGATCGAGGCGTCGGTGGCGTAGAGGAGGCGGGAGGGACGATCGACTTTGACGCTCGCCTGGCCGCCGGCGAGGCCGCCGGCGAGGCCGCCGGCGATCTCGGCGGCGAGGGGATGGAGAGCGCTGCCGCCGGCGTTCAGTAGGTGGAGAGCGGAGCGAATCGACCGGTGCTGGGAGACTTCGGCACCGTGAATGACAGGGCGCGGAGCGGACGAGAGGGGCATTCACACAGGCTACACCGAGCGAAAGGTGGCCCGGCGCGCTGATTTCTGCCTTCCGTGACCACAATCAGAGCACGGACCAAGGCCGTGTAGCCTCGCTGGAATGATTCCCAAAAACCGGGTAGGTGGGGGCATTGTGGCAGCACGACCACGACGTTGTGAGTTGGCGTTGTGAGTTGGCGATCCGAGCGATGGATGATGCGTCTGGGCAGAGTAAGAGGGGGAGGTAGGGTCGTTGAAAGCGGTTGGGTCAGTAGTGCGGGGGTCCCAGTTGAGCCAAGGGAGTGGAGCGCCAAGGTCGCGGGGAGCGCAGACGGTCCGCAGAAACTTTGCCGCCCTAGGCGGACACGAGCCGACAAACAAGAACAGCCTGATGCGTTGGTGGAACTGACTGGGAATTGAGGAGGTGGGGTGGTCGGGGAGAGAGGATTTGAACCTCCGACCTCTTCGTCCCGAACGAAGCGCGCTGCCGGACTGCGCCACTCCCCGACGTACGTAGCTGAGCTATGACCCGGGACAGGTCGTGTGCAGCGTACGGGCAGCTTCTGAGGGTCGCAACTCACGGGGTGGCGGTTGAGGAAGGAATATGGACGGCGCGCGGGCCAAGTGGAAGGTCCGCGCTCACTACGGGGCGCTACTGGACGGGGTCGACGTCGCTTTCTGTCCCGTCGCCCACGCCGTCGGAGGACGGGGCGGGATCTTCGGCTGGGAGCGCAGCGCCGGCGGGCGGCTGGATCTCCTGGGCGGGAGTGGCCTCCAGCTGGGGAGTCGTTTCCGCCGGTGTTGCAGCAACCGGGATAGTGATCCGTTGGCCAACGAGTAAGGCGTTTGGATCTGGAATATCGTTCACGGCGAGGATTGCGTCGAGAGTGACGCCGAAGGTACGGGCGATGGCGCCGAGGGTATCGCCAGCGACGACGATATGGACAAGCTCAGTGGGAGGCGGGAGGAAAGGGGAAACTTCTTCTTCGGGTGGGAGCGGCTCGTCCTCGCTGGGGGTTTCGACGGGATCAGGATCGGGAAGATCTTCAATGCGTTGGAGTTCGCTGGGAGCTTGCGCCGGAGCTTCGCCTTCATTCTCGTCCGAGAGGATGTCGAACTCCAGAAAAACCAGGGCAACGACGACAATCGGCACCACGACCACGATCGCGGTGAGAAATCCGAAGAACCGACCGGATCCTGCCGGCGAGTAGGGTCGCCGAACGCTCACAGCGATCCAGCGCCTAGCCGAGCGGCGGGAACGACACGTTTCCTACGCTGGGGGACCGCCCTGGGAGGTTCGCGGTTTCCCTGGGGGAAGTCTCGGCGCGAGCTAGCGGCGACCGCCAACTCCGCTGAGGATCGGCTCGTCGATGTAGATCTCGCCGTTACGGATCTTGATGTTGTAACCGCAGCTTGGATTCGTGCAAACCCAGGCTTTGTAGTGCACTGCCGCACCATGGCCTCCGAAGTCGGACAGCGGCACGAGGTTGCCACTATCGCAACGCAAGCAAGGCGGAAAGCCTTCGCCCATCCCATCTGCTTCCACGGTACTCTCCCTCTCCCTCTCCCCTGTTTGAGCTACCGGCACCCACCCTGCGTGGATCACCCGGCAACTTATTCTACCTTCCCGTGAATGATTCGGCACCGGGGTATCGTGAAGGCGAACGAATCGGGCAGAGCGGCGCCTGATAGGGAAAGAAAATGGCCATGATCATGCGGCGGGCGAGGACGGAGACCCAGCAGTTAGCGCCATTCTTCTTGCTTGAGCAGAAAGTATTCGAAGGCGTCGGCGAGAGCCAGCCAGGAGGCCTCGATCACATCGGTGGAGGAGCCAACGGTGTTCCAGATGTGCTCGCCGTCGGTGGATTCGATGAGGACGCGGACTTTGGCCTCGGTACCGGCGGCAGCGTCGAGGATACGAACCTTGTAGTCGAGCAGGTGCATGCGGTCGAGCGCGGGGTAGGCCTCGCGCAAGCCTTTGCGAACGGCCCGGTCGAGCGCGTTGACGGGCCCGTTACCTTCGGCGGCGGTCTGGAAGAGCTGATCGGAAACGCCGACCTTGGCCATCGCTTCGGCGAGCATCTCGTTGCGCTCACTGTTCTCGGCCGCCTCGTTTTCGGCTTCCCCGTTGGCAAGATCAGCCGTGTGGCGGCGACGCTCTACGATGAGAAAGTCCTCAAGCTCGAAGGGGGGCGTGTAGTTGGGACGGGCGCGATGGGCGAGTAGCTCGAAGGAGGCATCGGCGCCCTCGTACTGGTACCCGCGGCTCTCCATCTGCTTGACGCGTTCGAGCAGGGCCCTGGTCTCTTCGGGAGTAAGGGGAAGGTCCAGGCCGCGCTCTCGCAGTTTGTAGGAGATATTGCGCTGCCCGGAGAGCTCGCTGACGAGGACCCGGCGGTCGTTGCCGACGGCGGCGGGTTTCGCGTGTTGATAGGTGTTCTCGTCCTTGATGACGGCGGCGACGTGGTAGCCGGCCTTGTGGGCGAAGGCACTGGCGCCGACGTATGGGGCTTGCGAATCTAAGGGGAGGTTGGCGAGTTCGGCGATGTAGCGGGAGATCTCGGTGAGGCGGGCGAGCTGCTCGTTGTTGACAACGGGAATGCCCATTTTGAGCTGGAGGGTGGCGAGGATGGTAGCGAGGTTGGCGTTACCGCAGCGTTCGCCGTAACCGTTGAAGCAGCCTTGGACTTGCACAACGCCGGCGGAGACGGCGGCGAGGCTGTTAGCGACGGCGAGGCCGGTGTCGTTGTGGACGTGGATGCCAAACTGCGCCTGCGGGACGGCTCGTTTGGCAGCTTCGATCGCGTGCACGAGGTCGGCGGTGAGAGCGCCGCCGTTGGTGTCACAGAGGATGAGCGTGTCGGCGCCGGCGCGGGCGGCAGTGCGGAGGGTTTGGAGAGCGTAGTCCGAGTCGTCACGGAAACCGTCGAAGAAGTGCTCGGCGTCGAAGCCGACCTCGCGGCCGAGGGCTTTGAAGTGAGCGACGGAGTCGGCGATCATGGCGAGGTTCTCTTCGCCGCTGGTCTCGAGGGCGACGCGGACCTGATAGCTGCTGGCCTTGCCGACGAGGGTGACGACGGTGGTGTCCGCATCCGCGATCGCTTGGATGTTGGGATCGTCCTGGACCTGGAGGCCGGCGCGGCGGGTGCCACCGAAGGCGACCACCTTGGCATGCTTGAGGGGAGTGCGCTTGATCTCTTGAAAGAAGAGGCGGTCCTTCTCGTTGGAGCCGGGGAAGCCGCCTTCGATGTAGTGGACGCCGATATCGTCGAGGCGGTGCGCGATGGCGAGCTTGTCCTCAAGGGAGAAGGCGATGCCTTCCATCTGGGAGCCGTCGCGGAGAATGGTGTCGTAGAGGATCACACGCGGAGCGTTCACGGTCTCAGTCCTTCATGGGTACGAGCAGCGGGGTGCCGGGTCGGATGCGGAAGCGCCTCGCTCCGAGGCGCCCGCAGGAGCGCGCCTTAGCGGCCGATCGCATCCGCCGCGTGATGGAGCGCGGCGGATACGGACCTCTCGGGATAAGCATGCGCACGACCAGACATCGTGGATCCAGACTAGCGGGCGTTCCACTGCGGGACAATCGGGAAAAGCAGTTCCAAAAAATTAGGGCCGTGAATGGTCAACGTCAGCGCTGAGCGAACTCCGGCGTGACGGGGCGGGCGCCCAGCGCCAGCAGGTTCGCGTTGGCAGGGCTGTCGAGAGTGAGGAGGGGCTTGCCGGAGTCCGCGATCTTACGGGCGAAGGCTTCGGTCTTGCCGCCCGCGGCGGCGTGAGCGATGAAGACCTCGCGGGCGAGGGATGCCACTAAGTCGTTGCGCCGGGCGGCGGTCTCCGCCGTGGGACGGCGGCGCGAGGGCGGGAAGAGGGAGAGGACCAGCAGCCGGCCTTCCTCCAGGGCTGGGCGCCAGTCACGGGGGACCCGCATCTTCTCGATGCCACGAGCCGGGCACACGACGACCGGCTGACTGCCCCGGAGCAGCAGGCGCAGGCACTCCTTCTCCATCGGCGTTTGGAAGCCACCGATCACGGGCGTGCCGGAACCGCGCATCGCCCTGGCGAGATCGTAGGTTTTGAGAATTAGATCGCCGGGACAGCGGACGGAGCAGAAGAGGGCAGTCAACGACTCACCAAGCAGGTCGAGATTGCCCTTCACCACAGTCGCCGGTGGGAGGTTGACCCTCAAACGCGTCTTCTTACTCCTCCTCAAAGGAGGTCCTGACCACCAGCGAATACTCCAGTTGGATCTCCTCCCATAGATCGCTCAGGGCCAGCGCTTCCAGCCAGACTTTGTCCGCTTTGTCCGTGATCCAGCGGCAGCGGGCCAGGTTGTAGTTCCCGATGTTCTTACCTGCGTTCCGCTTGAACACCACGTTCTCAGCCATAGCACGCTCTAGATCCAGCAGCGAAGCCAGAAGAAACTTCTGGTGTTCCTCCGTGAGTTGTCTTGGCCCCACCGGAGCGCTCTTGAGAACTGTCTGAGTTAGGTGAAAATCGTCTCCAACTCCAGCCCACCACACGAACATGAGCTTGCCGTTCGCCAGCAACATGGACAGATCTCGGTTGTTCTGATTTCCGAACTTCACCGTTCCATACTCGGTCTGAAGAATATGATCGCCATCCGGCCCGAATGCGGGAGGCTGATCTACGCAAAAGGTCAGCCAGTTATACGCAGTCTGCTTGAAATGAAGAGGATGACCGTCGCGTGTGGGGGAAAGTTCGTTCCGGAGCCGATACTCTCCGCCCTCCAACAGAGACTGAAAATCTCGTAGAAGCCGGGCGCTGCCTATCTTGGGCAACCAACCCATCGAAAGCCGCCGACGAGAAGGGAGCGTAGGACAGGACCTCGAACAGCGCTTGCCGCTGGGAGTCGAACCACCTGTGAAGCCGCGTGGTGAAGCAGTGCGTGGATGCGCCGGATGACTTCTGTCCTAGATATATCGTGTTGCGCACCCGCGTATCAAAGCTGAAGAGAGCCGACGGGATGCGTCCAAACGATGAGAACCAGTTGGAGCCGCATTTCTCGTACATGATCGCGCGCAGACTGGCGAAGTTCGCGCTGAAGGTCAGGTTGAGCGGCACTATCATGCCGATACGACCATTGGCCCGACAGACGTTGACGCTTCGCTCCACGACCGTGGCGTACACGTCCGGACAGTCTGCCGTGCGAAACCCCTTCGGCGTGTACGACTGGATTACCTTCCGTCTTGCTATGTATGGCGGATTCCCGATAACCACGTCGAACCCACCTTTGTTCATGATCCCGTAGAACTCCACGAACCAGTGAAAGGGTTGGTGGCTTTTACGCCAGCTTCCCAAGGCGTCCGGGTCGTCGGGGTCGATCCTGTACTCGGTCGCCAGGTAGCGGTCGAGTTCGTTCCCGAGGCCCTCCAAACGGAGGCGCAGGTCGGCCTTGTCTGCGGCGGTGACCTCGCCGCCGAGCTTGGTCTGCTGCTCCCGGAACTGGTCAAAGGCCCGGCTCGCGACTTCCGCTTCCTCCTTGATGAGGTCGAGCATGATCCGTTCCTCATCGAACAGGGCGCGATGCTGGCCGTCGGGCATGATGGTCATGGCCTGCTGTACCGCGTCGAGCGAGGTGAAGCCCACCAGAGTATTGCCGGCGCGGATGTTGAAATCGATGTCGGGCAGCGGCTCGATCTGGTCGGGGGTTTCGAGCTGGGCGACGAGCTTGAGGAAGAGACGCAGCTTACAGATCTCGACTGCCTCTTCCATGATATCGACGCCGTAGAGGTTGTTGAGGACGATGGACTTAAGGATGAAATAGCGCTCGCTGGGGTGCTGTGCGACCTGTTTCAGAACGGCTCGGAAGTCGCGCATGGTCTCGGGGTGGCGAGGATGGTTCGAGCGCTCCAGGTCATCGAGGAAGCCCCACATCCCCTCCAGGCAGGCCGTGTAGAGCGGTTCGAGGATGTTGAGTGCGGCGAAGAGGAAAGCGCCCGACCCGCAGGCAGGATCGAGCACGGCGACATCGCGCATGGCGTGCCAGAAGGCGCGCAGCAGCTCCGGTCCCTCGCTCTGGACGATGACGTCCTTTACAAACCGCTCGATATTGAGGTTCAAGGTGATGCAGTCGTTGACGTCGGAAATCCCGCCCGCCGCAAGCGTGGCGCGGACTTCCTGGTAGCGCTGGCGCCGGGCCACCACCTCGCGCCAGGTCTCGGTGGGCAGGGCGTGGGCGGCGGAGGCGGGCTGGTTCCAGTTCCCGCGCTTGGACACGTCATCAACGCCCGCAGCGATCTCCTCCGGTAGATCCAAAGGATGTTCTAGAGGCTGAGGCTCGGCATCGGTGGCGTACGCCCAGGCGAGGCCGTGCCCGACGGCGGGGTAGATGTAGCGGTCGGGGTCGTCCTGCAGCAGGCGCCAGACGCCGCCTCCGGGAGCGAAGGCCACCGGGCATTCTTTCTTGGCGGCGGCGAAGAGGAAAGGGATCACCGTGTTGCGGGTGATGTAGCCGGTGATGTCCTCCTTGGTGTAGTAGGCGCCCATCTGTTTCTGGTTGATGTACTTCTCGAAGATGTAGCCGAGCACGTCGGGATTGATCTCGTTGTCGACCTTGTCGGACCGCTCGTCGAGGTGCCAGCGGTAGCCGTCGAAGAAGGCGAAGACCTCCTCGAAGGCCTCATCGGGGATGCTGATGTCCGGGTTGTCTCGCTCCAGGTCGTGCACGTCGAACAGGCCGCCGTTGAGGAAGGGGACCTTGCCCAGCAGCGCGGCCAGATCGGGCGACCTCTCCGCTTCGGGCCGTCCCAGCCCTTCATGGAACAGCCGCAACAGGAAGATGCGGTAGAACTGCTGGAACCGTCCGGCGCCGCGCCCGTTCTGGACCATGTGCAGACGGTTGCGGAGATAGTCGGGATCGCCGTCGAGGAAGCCCTGCTTCTGGACGAAGTAGATGAACATCATGCGATTGAGCATCAGGGAGGCGTACCACTCGCGGTCGCCCTGTTCGGCGATGCCGTCGATGAAGCTCTGGAAGGCTTCGAGTTCCGTCTTGAAGCGCTCATAGAAGCGCTTGGTGATTTTCTCCACGTCCATGGCCCGCTGGACGCGAGAGGCAACCTCCGGAATACTCAGCCGACCCTGTTCTTCCAGCTCAAAGGCAAGGGTCTGAAGGCGCTGGAGCAGGGGCTCCCCTGTCTGGCCTCGGTGGAACGTTTGCTCGCGGCAGGCAGCGGGCTTTCCGCTCTCCCGCTTGACCCACTGCCAGATCTGCGTGTCCCGTCCGGCATCGACGAAGATAAGCATGTGCTCGAACGCCAGCTTGGCAACCTGCTGCTCGATCTTTCGCCGGACCGGGTACTCGGGGATCGAACCGTCAGCGCCGGGGCCGCAGGCGTAAACAACGAATCCAGCCTTCTCCGCGACCGGCTCCAAGAGATAATCGTGACCTTCCACCGGAACGCTCAGGGGTTCCGCCAGGTAGTGGTCCCATCCCAACCCTTCCACCAAAAGGCTTCGGAAGTCGAAGGTCTGCAGGTGGGGCCGCAGCTCATCAATCGCGACCGGCATCAGGCGCCCTCTTCACCGTCGAAGAGCCCCAGAGAACAGATGATCCGCGGCTCTTGGACCTCGGCGTCGTCGCCGTCGGTTACGCACAGCCGGTCTTCCTCGTGCAAAGAGATGACGATGCCGGCCAGCGCTATGTCGTCGACCCCGCTGCGTAACTGCCGGTTCAGGGTGTCAACGGCCGACTGGCGCAAGGGGTACCGATAGATGTCGTCGATGGCCTTGTGCAGCGGTGCGGTGTCGAAGAGCTGGCCTCTGATCTCCTCCGCGTACTGCTTGAGACGGGTATAGGTGCGGAAGCGCGCGCCCGAAGGCCGTCCAAGCTGGCCCCCAACCCGCTTCTCCTCCTTGACGATGTGCTTGACCCCCTCGGCAACAAGGTGATGGTGGCTCTCGTGATGAGGCTGAGCGGGGGTGTCCCGCCCGCACTCGGCAGCGGCGAGGATTTCGATCTGCGACTCGGTGATGCTCCGGCCATCCCGCCCGACGTAGGCGAGAGCGTCGTTCCCGTCCGCGGTGCGCATGAAGACGAGGACGCCCTCCGGTCGCTGGGCTATAGGCGCATGCTGCCGCGACGAGAACACCACGTCGGGCAGGTTAGCGACGGCTTTCTCCAGTGACGGGTCCGCACTGATGGCGTTCTTCCATATTTGGTAGGCGTGGGAGGCCAAGTCCACCTCACTGTCGGCGTCGCCATCCAAGATGCCGGCTCTTTCGTGGTAGAGGTTGAGGATGGTCCGTGAGTCGGCCTCGTCTTCGAAGAACGCTTCGTCCGCGCCGACGACCTCGGCATTCTCTTGGAGCCGCGTCCGGACTCGGTTACGGAGTTTGATGATGCCCTCGACCCCTTCGGCGGGCAGGAAAGAGTGGCACAGGATTTCCTCCGCCTTCTGACCGATGCGGTCCACACGGCCCACACGCTGGATGAGCCGGATGATTGCCCACGGCAGATCGTAGTTCACGACCACCGAGCAGTCCTGAAGATTCTGCCCTTCGCTTAGCACGTCGGTGGCAATCAGGATGCGAAGTTCCTGTCCGGGCGAGATGACATCCCCCTTCTCGTTGCTGACCGGACTGAACCGCTGTGCAAGTCCCGTTGGGTCGGCGGAGTCACCGGTCACTCCGGCCATGGCGGTCACGCCTCTGCCCTCGAGTTGCTCCTCCAGATAACGGACCGTGTCCGCGAACTGAGAGAAGACCAGCACCTTCCGGTCGGGGAACGTCTCCGCGAGGAGAGTGTGGAGAGCGTGCAGTTTCGCGTCATGTTCCGGGTTCCAGGTTCCATGCGCCTGAAGGACCTGCAAAAGGGCGGCGGCGTCCGACTGAAGGTCAGCTTCCAGCGCGTCCGTAAAGAGACTGGAGCGGAGCCACTTGAATCTTCGCTGGTAGCGGCTCTCGTACTCTGCGTATATCTCAGCGGCGCGCGCTTCGAAGTCGGCCGCCGTCAGGATGGGTACTCTTGGGGCGCCGGACTCTCCGGCTCCTTGATCCTTCTCGTCCTCATTTTCGAGTTCGAAGATGCTAGCCAGAGGCCCGTCCGCGTCCTCGTCGGTGAATCGCGAGTCGAGCATTTCGGCGTCCTGGGTGCCCAGAGGCAGCAGCAGTCCCTGGCGGATTGCGTGGAGGAAGACGTAGTTTCGGAGCACGTGACGCTCCACCGACTGCAGGAAGGCCGCGCCGCTACTTTCGAGGCGCTTAAAAGGTTCGTGCGGCAGAAACCCATGAGCCGCTTGCCCGCCCGTGAGAGGTCTTCTATCTGCCCCGCCTCCGCTTGCGTGGGCAGAAGGTGGGGATCATCAGCGACGTAGTTGCCGAGACCGTAACGGGGCAGTTGCAGCGTTTTTACGATATCGACCACGTCCTGCGAATACAGGCGAGCGTATTGGTCTACCGGGTCAGACTCGTCGATAGTGAACTTGACCGTCCTTGGCACGCGGGTTGGGAAGAACGATCTGTTTCCATCCTCGTACGTAAGGAACTTTCGACCTGTTTCCGGGTCCGTCTCCGCGTAGTTGTCCTGGATGAAGCTCCGTGTCCGGCGCACGAGATAGAGACGCATCAGGTCGCGCCAGTCGGCGGCGTGCTTGCTCTGGTCGAAGGCCGCCAGAGTTCGGGGGGATGCTTGGTGCCGCCTGCTGAACTCGACCTCCCCCAATTCGCGGAGAAGCTTCTCGGGACGGATGCCGAGATCTTGATCATCTTCTACGAAGATGCGCAGCTGATTCGACAGGTCCAAGTAGGTCTTGTTGTAAGGCGTAGCCGATAGCAGGATGCACTTACTGTCGTTGGCGCGGACGTACTCCTGAATCGCGCGATACCGTTTGCCCTCCCGGTTCCGGAGATTGTGGCTCTCGTCGATGATGACCAGCCGGTACCGGCGCAGATCGGGGAGTTCGCTGATCATCTTGCTGAGTGAGAGGACTCTGGCTCGCAGTCGATACTCGTGGACGTAGTCTTCCCACATGCCGACGAGGTTTTTGGGGCACAGGATCAGGGTCTCTAGTCCGTAGTCGTCCTCGAAGATGCGAGCCACGGCCGTGGCCATCAGAGTCTTGCCGAGCCCCACCACGTCGCCGATGAGTACACCGTTGCGCTTGTTCAGATGGTGGGCTGCGATCTTGACCGCCGCAGCCTGGAAGTCGAAGAGACGGTCACCAAAGACTGCTGGAATCTTGAACTCGGCCAGGCCCGCGCGGGCCTCGTGGGAAAGGTGATAGGCCATCTTGAGGTAGACGTGATAAGGCGGGATCAGGGCCTCGCGCGCCCAGCTCTCTTCAATGATCTCGACCAGCTCGTCCGTGATGTCAATGCAGTATTTGTCGCTCCACCTGTCCTCGAACCACTTTTGGAGTTTGAGGGCGGCGTCGTGGTCGAGCACATCAATATTCAGTTCACCTTGGCCAGACAGGCCGGAAAACGTCAGATTGCTGCTGCCCAGATAACCCACGATCGGATTGATGGGGTCGTCACGGAACAGGAGATAGAGCTTGGCATGGAGAGGGTGGCGGAGATAGAGCTTAACAACGACCTTACCCGCGCGAAGTTGAGCTGCCAGCCGCCGCAGGACCTGCTCGTCTATGTTGGTAGGTACTCCAATGGTCAGTTGCTGGCGCAGCTGCTCGGCTAACTGGACCTTAAGGCGATGCGCCGTCTGGTTGTCCATGCCGGAGAACCGATCCGTCAGACTGCTGGCGTCCCTAAGCTCTTCGTGGGGCAGACGTTGCATCCCAATGAGCACACGGCACGGACCTACGTCTGAATCCCAACGATCCACATACGGCGCAAGACCTCCCCAACCCCTGAGATTGAAGTAGCCAACGCATAGGTCCGCCCGGGATGAGAGGGCGAAGGTCTCCTGCAGGGCGGGAAGGAGCTTGGAGTCAGAGGCCAGATTATCGAAGATTCGCGGCACTGGTACTCTCACTCGCTATCTTGACGCGACCAATTCGCCTGTCCAGCGTAAGCATTGAACAGCAAGGATCGTCGAGGGTGATCGCTCTATCAGAGTGCTCCTCTTTGGCCAACCGCTTGACCGCCAAACTCGACATACGACGCCCTTCTGAATCTCAACGCGAAGGTTCTTGATTGTGCCAAGCGCGGCGGCCGGGGCGCTAGATCGCAGCGGCGATCCGGTCGCCCAGCCGGCGAGTCTTGAGGGGGCGTTTGCCCGGCAAGGCGATGTCCGGGGGGCGGTGGCCGGCGCGCAGGACTTTCTCGACGGCGCGCTCGACGGCGGCGGCTTCGTCTTCCAGGCCGAGGGAATGGCGCAGCAGCAGGGCGGCGCTGAGGATCGCGGCGGCGGGGTTGGCTTTGCCGGAACCGGCGATGTCGGGAGCGGTGCCGTGAATGGGCTCGTAGAGACCGAGACCGGTGCCGTCCTTGCGGCGGCGGCCGAGGCTGGCACTGGGCAGCATGCCCATGGAGCCGCCGAGCATGGAGGCTTCGTCCGTGAGGATGTCGCCGAAGAGGTTTTCGGTGACGACGACATCGAAATCGGCGGGCTGGCGGATGAGGTGCATGGCGGCGGCGTCGACGAGAAGGTGGCGAAGAGTGACGTCCGGGTAGTCGGGAGCAACTTCGGTCGCGACTTCGCGCCAGAGCCGGGAGCTGTCGAGGACGTTGGCTTTGTCGACGGAAGTGACGTGCTTGCGACGGCCGCGCGCGAGTTCGAAGGCGAGGCGGACGATACGCTCGATCTCCTGCTCGGAGTAGCGCAGGGTGTCGACGGCCTTGCGGCCGCGGGAGTCGGACCAACGGCGTTGGGGCTTGCCGAAGTAGATGCCGCCGGTGAGCTCGCGCAGGATGATCATGTCGACATCCTTGACGACGGCGCGTTTGAGCGTGGTGCTGTTGGCGAGAAAGCTGAACATCTTGACGGGGCGAATGTTGGCGAAGAGGCGCAAGCCTTTGCGCAGGCCGAGAATGGCTTGCTCGGGACGGACTTTGGCGCGGGGATTGTCCCACTGGGGGCCACCGACGGCGCCGAAGAGAACGGCGTGCTGGCGCTTGCACATGGCGAGGTCCTGCGGGCGGAGAGCGGTACCGTAGGCGTCGATGGCGGCCCCGCCGACGGTGGCCTCGCTGTAGGTGAAGTCGTGGCCGAACTGGCGGCCGACGACGTCAAGGATCTTGACGGCCTCGGCGATGACCTCGGGGCCGATGCCGTCGCCCGGCAGCAGCGCGATGCGATAGCTGCTCATATCTGTCCTCTCCGCTGAAACGCCAAAAGCGTACTGATCTTATGGCCTCGCCGTAGCCGTTGTCCCGGCAGGGACCGGAGCGCGTTTTGCGATCGCCTGCCCCAGCGTAGCGACTGCCCCTTTCCCTAATAAGAACTTGTGTTCTAATATGTGGCCCCGTTATGGCCTGGCCGAAGCGCGAGAGGGCTCCGCGTTCAATGGCTCTGGAAAGGTGGAGAGGCAATGGCGCAGGCCGAATACCGGGAGATCGCATGCAAGTCCGCGCTGAACCGGGTCCGGGGGATGGCGTTCGGCTGGTCGCTGAACCCGTACCGGGGTTGCGTGCACGGGTGCCAGTATTGCTTCGCACGCTCGACGCACCGCTATCTCGAACTCGGGGCCGGAGCAGACTTCTCGGGGATTATCTTCGTCAAGACGAACCTGCCGGAGGTGCTGGCGGGGGAGCTGGGACGGCGGGGGTGGCGGCGGGAGCAGGTGGCCGTGGGAACGGCGACGGATCCGTACCAGGCAGCAGAGGGGCGCTACCGCCTCACGCGACAGAGCTTGGAGCTGTTCACGCGCTTCCGCACGCCGGTCTCGATCGTGACCAAGGGGACCTTGATCGTGCGGGATGTCGACATTCTGCAAGAGCTGGGCCGGCGCGCGGGCGTGAGCGTATGCTTCAGCGTCCCCACCGTCGATCGGGAGATCTGGCAACGGACGGAGCCCGGCACGCCGGAGCCGCCACAGCGGCTTCGGGTGATGGAGCAGCTAGTATCCGCAGGCGTGCATTGCGGCGTGCTGGTGGCACCGTTGCTGCCTGGTCTCTCGGCGGAGCGGACCAAGGTCACGGCCACTGTGCGCGCGGCGGCGGCGCACGGCGCACGCTTCATCGGATCGAACGTACTGCACCTCGGCCCCGATGTGCGCGAACACTTTTTCGGGTTTCTGCAACAGGAATATCCCGATCTGCTCGCGGGCTATCAACAGCTCTACGGGACGAAACACGCGCCAAAACGCTACCGGACACAGGTCGAGGGGCGCGTGCACGAGGTGAAGAGAGCCTTGGGCTACAGCGACCTCGATCAACGCCGTTTCGAAAGATCGCCAGAGCCGCAGCAACTATCGTTGCGAATTTAGGCGCCGTCTCGCGAGCCAGCGGGTGGTGTCCATCCCTCCTGGATGGCACGATCGCAGGTGATTCAGCAGCCCGGATCACCGTAGCGGCCGCAGCAAGCGCGACGCCGGAGAAGTCTGCGCCAGAAGTTGGCGGCGCAGCCGCGGATGGCGGCGTCGGCTCCAACGCGCCGGAGGTTGGAGTAAGTGTCGGAGGGGCGGCCGTGAGGTGACACAGTTAGCTCTTGGTGCGGGGGAGAAGGGTGGGGCGCTGGGTCTCGAAAGCGGCGATGGAATCTTCGTGCTGGAGCGTAAGACCAATGTCATCGAGCCCGTTGAGCAGGCAATGCTTGACGAACGGGTCGATATCGAAGGATCGCTGCCAGTCGCCGGGAATAGAGACGGACTGGGTGGAAAGGTCGACGGTGATCTGCGCATCGGGAGTGTCTTGCGCGCGCTTCATGAGATAGTCGATGTCGGCTGGCTCGAGGGAGGCGAGGAGCAGGCCCATCTTGGCGCTGTTGTTGCGGAAGATATCGGCGAAAGAGGTGCCGACGATGGCGCGCAGGCCCATTTGCTGGAGGGCCCAGACGGCGTGCTCGCGGGAGGAGCCACAGCCAAAGTTTGATCCGGCAAGGAGGATGGAAGCGTTTTGATACTCGGGACGGTTGACGACGAAGTCGGGAGCGTTCTTGCGCCAGTACTCGAAAGCGAACTCCCCGTAGCCGGTGCGCTCGATGCGCTTCAGGTGGCGGGCGGGAATGATCTGGTCGGTATCGACATCGGCTTGAGCGAGGGGAATAGCGCTGCCGGTAACGGTGGCGACGGGATCCATTAGAAGAGCTCCCGGAGATCGACGAAGTGACCGGCGAGTGCGGCGGCGGCGGCCATGGGGGGGCTGACGAGGTGCGTGCGGCCGCCTGGTCCTTGCCGGCCTTCGAAGTTGCGGTTGGATGTGGAAGCGCAGCGTTCGCCGGGCTGGAGGATGTCTGGGTTCATGCCAAGGCACATAGAGCAGCCAGCCTCGCGCCACTCGAATCCGGCGGCGCGGAAGAGATCCGCGAGGCCCTCTTCCTCCGCTTGAGCCTTCACCAAACCAGAGCCGGGGACGACCATGGCGTGCACAGTGTCGGCGACCCGCTTGCCGCGCACGACGGCGGCGGCGGCACGGAGGTCCTCAATGCGTGAGTTGGTGCAGGAGCCGATGAAGACGCGATCCAGGGGGATCTCCGTGATCTTGGTACCGGGCTGGAGCTGCTGGTAGCCGAGAGCGCGCTTGGCAGTCTCACGGGCGGCGGGATCGTCGAAAGCGTCCGGGTCGGGGATATTGCCGTGGACGGGGACGCTCTGGGCAGGGGTGGTGCCCCAAGTAACGTGGGGTTCGATCTCGGCGCCGTCGATAACGATTTCCGTGTCGAAGGTGGCGTCGGAGTCCGTGGTGAAGGCGCGCCAGTGGACGACGGCGGAGTCCCAGCCGTCGCCGGCGGGGGCGTACGGGCGGCCCTTGATGTAGGCGAAGGTAGTGTCGTCCGGGGCGATGAGGCCAGCGCGGGCGCCGCCTTCAATGGTCATGTTGCAGATGGTCATCCGGCCTTCCATGGAGATGTTGCGGATGACGTCGCCACGGTACTCGATGACGTGACCGACGCCGCCGCTGACGCCGATACGGTTGATGATGGTGAGGATGATGTCCTTGGGAGTGCCCCAGGGCGGGAGTTGGCCCGTGACTTCGACGGACATCTGCTTGAGGCGGCGCTGGGGCAGCGTTTGAGTGGCGAAGACGTGCTCGACCTCGGAGGTGCCGATCCCGAAGGCAAGAGCGCCGAAGGCTCCGTGCGTGGAGGTGTGGGAGTCGCCACAGACGATGGTCATGCCGGGCTGGGTGAGACCTTGCTCGGGGCCGATGACGTGGACGATGCCTTGCCGGGCGTCGAGGACGTCGAAGATCGGGACGTCGAACTCGGCGCAGTTGGCGCGGAGCGCATCGACCTGCTGCTGGGAGAGAGGGTCCGGGAAGGGCTTGTCACGATCGACGGTCGGGACGTTGTGGTCCGGCGTAGCGATGGTGAGGTCGGGACGGCGAAGCCTGCGGCCGCTCCCGCGCAGGCCGTCGAAGGCCTGGGCGGAGGTGACCTCATGGGTGAGGTGGAGGTCGATGTAGAGGAGGTCGGGACGGCCTTCCTCGCGGTAGACGAGGTGGGCGTCCCAGATTTTTTGCGCGAGCGTTCGGGGCGGCATGCATTCCTCCGGCGCATTCGCTTGATCGCCCGGGCGCGAAGCGCGCCGATCGAAGCGGGCGGCTATTGTAGCTATCCCGTGCCAGCGGTGCGGGAGAATTGTTGCGAAGGAAAAGCCATGGGGGCGGGTACTCTGCAGTTTGGTGCGCAGTTGCGGCTGATCGCGACGGAGTGGGCGGCGATCGAGGCGGCGGCGCGGGCGGTGGATGCCGGGCCGTGGCACAGCCTGTGGACGGGCGATCACTTGGTGGCGGTATTGGGCGACGAGAGCGCCGACTGCTACGAGGCCTGGTCGGTGCTGGCGGGGCTGACGCGGGTGACCGAGCGGGTGCGGCTGGGAGTGCTGGTCTCGCCGGTGACGTTTCGGCATCCGGTGGTGCTGGCGAAGATGGCGGCGACGCTGGATCAGATGTGCGGGGGACGGCTGGAGATCGGGTTGGGGGCGGGGTACCACCGCCGGGAGCACGCGGCGTACGGGCTGGCGTATCCGCCGTTGAGAGAGCGGTCGGAGATGCTGGAGGAGGCCTGTGATCTGACGCACCGGCTGTTGACGGCGGAGGGGCCGGTCGATTACGCGGGGAAGCACTACCGCTTGGAACGGGCGGTGCTGGCGCCCCGCTGTTTACAACGGCCACGAGCGCCGTTGGTGATCGCGGGGGGCGGCGAGCAACGGACCCTGCGGACGGTGGCGCGGTACGGGGAGGTGATGAACGTGGTGGCGTCGACGCCGGCGGAGCTGCGGCGCAAGATCGGGGTGCTGGAACGGCATTGCGAGGAGGCGGGACGGGATCCGGGGGAGATCCGGAAGTCGATTCTGACTTTTCTGTCCGTGACGGAGAACGCGGAGGAGGAGGCGCGGCTGCGGGAGCGCTATGGGGTGTTCGTGCGGACGCCGGAGGCGCAGGCGGCGTTGCCGATCGGGCCGGCGGGGCGAGTGGTGGAGGCGCTCGCGGCGTTCCAAGAAGCGGGAGCGGAGGAGGTGATCATCACGGATCTGCCGAACGAGCCGGAGGTGTACGCCAGGGTGGCGTCGGAAGTGATCGGGGCGTTTTAGGAGAGGATCACATACAACCGTATCCAAGCCAGCTGGTCGGCGCCTGGACGGTTGGGGGAATTTAAAGCCTAGCAATAGGCTCACTCTTTATTCGATAGCTCCTACATGACGGCGTGAGCGGCGATGCTCAAGCGCGTAGGAGGATTGATGCGGATGCCGGCCTATCAATCCGAATCGGTGCGCGTCACGATGAGCTCGCTCAGGCTCAGGATGGCGACATCGAGATGCGCCTTCGTGTCCGCATGCGCGTCATTCATCGCCGCCCTCAGCGTCGCCTTCATCTCCTGGATTTCCGAGCGCAGCACGTCTAGATCGGCTTTCGTCGCGTGATCTTGTGGCTCCGTCATGATTCCATTCCCCCAGTCTCAGCCATGATCAATAAGATCATTGGTGGCGATTCTCGTACGCTACCCGTTCTCGGTACCGCAGTCATTCACCCTCTCTGTCCCGCACTATGGGGGCCATTCGATCGCTGTGCCACCCTCTCACAGGCCGTCTCGTTCCGCGAACCCGCCGACGGAGCGGCCCAGTGCTCGGCGCGCATCCCGCGACCGGTCCCGTGGCAGCGGCGCTGGAGAAGCGAACAGCCGGATAACCGCCGACGGCCATTCCGACTATCAAAGAGAAGAAGGGGCGCCTGCGGCGCCCCTTCTTCTCGCGTGCGAGTCCTTGGCTGCCAGTCGCGTGCTACTCCGTCAGGGAGGTGGAGGCGCGGGGGGCTTTGACGGCGCCTTGGTGGTAGCGGTTGATGGCGTTCATATAGGCCTGGGCGCTGGCGACGAGGATGTCGGTGTCCGAGGCGCGGCCGGTGTAAGTGCTGTCATCGATGTCGATGCGGACGGTGACCTCACCCTGGGCGTCGACGCCCTCGGTGATGCTTTGCACGGAGAATTCGACGAGGCGGTCCTGCATGCCGGTGATCTGGCGGATGGTGCGATAGACGGCGTCGACGGGGCCGGTGCCGGTTTCAGCGGCGGTGTGGGTGCTGCCGTCCGGACCGCGCAGCGTGATGCTGGCGGTAGGAGTGGCGCTGGTACCGGTGGTGACGTTGAGGGATTCGAGGTGCCAGGCCTCCGCGACGTGGCCGAGGCGGTCGGACATGATGGCCTCAAGGTCGCGATCGTCGACGACGGTCTTTTTGTCGGCGAGTTCCTGGAACTTGAGGAAGGCGCTGGCAAGCTCCGCCGTGTCGAGTTCGTAGCCGAGGCCTTCGATGCGGGCTTTGAAGCCGGCGCGGCCGGAGAGCTTACTGAGGACGAATTGGCTGCCCTCGCTCCAGCCGACGGCCTTGGGGTCCATGATTTCGAAGTTCTCGCGCAGCTTGACGACGCCGTCTTGGTGGATACCGGACTGATGGCGGAAGGCGTTGAGGCCGACGATGGCCTTGTTGGGCTGGACGTGCATGCCGGAGTAGTCGGCGACCATGCGGGAGAGCGGGACGAGGTGTTCGGCGTTGACGCCGCATTCGACGTCGAGGAAGTCGGGGCGAGTCTTGATGCCCATGACGATCTCTTCGAGGGAAGCGTTGCCGGCACGCTCGCCGATGCCGTTGATCGTGCATTCGATCTGGCGAGCGCCGACGGCGGCGGCGGCGAGACTGTTGGCGGTGCTGAGGCCGAGGTCGTTGTGGCAATGAACAGAGAGGGTGACTTTGTCGATGCCGTTGACGTTCTGGAGGATGCCGTCGATGAATTCGGCGAACTCTTCCGGGATAGCGTAGCCGACGGTATCGGGGATGTTGATGGTGGTAGCGCCGGCCGCGACGCACTCGCTGAGGAGGCGGTAGGTGAAGTCGGGGTCGGAGCGGGTAGCGTCCATGGGGCTGAACTCGACGTTGGAGACGTAGCCCTTGGCCTTGGCGACCATCTCGCGCGCTTGCTGGAGGACTTCCTCACGGCCGGAGCGGAGCTGATGCGCGATATGAATATCGGAGCTGCTGATAAAGACGTGGAGACGGGGGTCTTCGGCGCCTTGGATGGCGGCCCAGCCTTGTTCGACATCGTTGGGGACAGCGCGGCAGAGCGTAGCGATGGAGGTGCCGCGAACTTCGTTGGCGATGCGAGCGACGGCGTCGAAGTCGCCGGGGCTGGCGGCGGCGAAGCCGGCCTCAATGCAGTCGACGTTGAGCTTCTCCAGCATTTTGGCGATCTGGAACTTCTCATCGTTGGTGAAGGAAACGCTGGCGGATTGCTCGCCGTCTCGGAGCGTGGTGTCGAAGATTTTGACTCGGTCAGACATGGCAGGGCTCCTCATTGGAGAACGTAGGGCCTGGAAGAAAAGGGGCGACGAGGCGGCGGTCCGATACAACTAGCGCCTCGTGTGACTGATCGCCTGGGAGTTAGCGCCCAAGGACGCCACGGGCCGAGGCAGCCCGTGGGTCGATCCCTCCATAGCGCGTGGCGCGCGGATGGCCCTTCATTATGGAGTCATTATGCCCGAGTCCACGCCGTCTGCCTACGGGACGGGAAAAGCGCTATGCGGTCAATCGGCCTTTTGGTGTAGCCAGGCCATCATGCCGCGAAGTTCATCACCGACCTCTTCGCTGGGATGCGCGGCAGCACGCTGACGGAGTTTGTTGAAGGCGGGGCGGCCGGCTTGATTTTCTAGGATCCACTCGCGGGCGAACTCGCCGTTCTGCACCTGCTGGAGAACGCGGCGCATGTTCTCGCGGACGTGGTCGTCGATAACTTGGGGGCCGCGGGAGTAGTCGCCGTACTCAGCGGTGTCGGAGATGGAGTAGCGCATATTCCTAAAGCCGCCCTCATAGATGAGGTCGACGATGAGCTTGAGTTCGTGGATGGTTTCGAAGTAAGCGGACTCGGGTTGATAGCCGGCCTCAACGAGGGTCTCGAATGCAGTCTGCATGAGCGCGGAGACGCCACCGCAGAGGACGGCCTGTTCGCCGAAGAGATCGGTTTCGGTCTCTTCTTGAAAGCTGGTCTCCAGGACGCCGGCGCGCCCGCAGCCGATGGCGGCGGCGTAGGCCATGGCGGTCTGTCTTGCGGTTTCACTGGCGTCCTGGTGAACGGCGAGCAGGCCGGGCATGCCGCTGCCCTCTTCGTAGAGCCGGCGGAGGAGGTGGCCCGGTCCTTTGGGAGCGACCATCGAGACGTCAATCTCTTCGGGCGGGGCGATCTGGTTGTAGTGGATGTTGAAGCCATGGGCGAACATCAGGGTCTTGCCTTCGCGCAGGCCGTGGGCAATGTGATCGTCGTAGAGAGTTTTCTGGATGTGGTCCGGGGCGAGGATCATGATGACGTCGGCCTCTTCGGAGACATCGTCCACGGTGCCGACTCGAAGACCAGCCGTCTGCGCCTTGGCCCAAGAGCGGGAGCCGGGGTAGAGCCCGACGATAACGTTGACGCCGGAATCCTTGAGGTTGAGAGCGTGCGCGTGGCCCTGGCTGCCGAAGCCGACGACGCCGACGGTCTTGCCTGCGAGGAAGGAGGGATCGGCGTCCTTGTCGTAAAACATCTGGGCCATGGCGGTGCTCCATTCCTGGCCAGCCGGATCGGTGGGCGGGCGAAGAAAAAGGCTAGGTGGGGATGGGAGTGGCGTCCAGTGGTGCAAGCAGATGAGACGGTTAGTCGCTGGCGAAGGGGAGGGCACCATCCGGCCGCCGGCCAAACTGGGCACGCTCCTCTTCTGCCCGGTGCTCGATCTCCGAAACGGACACGGGCTTGCTGGTCCCACTGCCGCGAACCATCGCGACCCGGCCAGTACGCACAAGCTCGAGGAGCCCGTAGGGGCGGAGGAGTCGGAGTAACGCGTCCACTTTGCCTTCGTCGCCGAGGACTTGCACGATGACGCTGGCGTCGGCGACATCGACGACCGTGGCGCGGAAGACATCAGCGAGGGCGATGATGTCGCGACGGCTCTGGGGCGTGCAGCTGACTTTGATAAGGGCGAGTTCACGAGCGACCAAGGGCCGCTCGCTGATGTCGATGGCGGAGACGACATCGACCAGCTTGAAGAGCTGCCGCTCGACCTGCTGAACCTGGGTGCCCTGTCCATCGACGACGATAGTCATGCGGCTAAGACCGGGCTCGTCGCTGTGGCCGACGGTAAGGCTCTCAATATTAAAGCCGCGACGGCGAAAGAGAGAGGCGACGCGGGCGAGGACGCCGGGACGGTCCTCGACGTGAGCGACGACGACGCGCTGTGGGTGGTGTGGTTGCTGCGAGTTGGTGGCGATCATCAGAGCGCCTCCGCGGACTCGACCGTTTCAGAGAGGGCGGCGCCGGCGGGGACCATGGGCCAAACGTTCTCCTCCTCGACGCAGCGGATGTCGAGGACGATGGGTCCGTCATGTGCATCGGCCTTGCGCAGTGCCTCGACGGCTTCCGCGCGGTTGGTGGCGCGCATTGCGGTGACGCCGTAGGCCTCGGCGAGCTTGACGAAGTCGGGCTGGCCGAGGGCGACGGAATGGTAGTTGTCTTCGTAGAAGAGCTCTTGCCACTGCCGGACCATGCCGAGGTGGCCGTTATTGAAGATGACGTAGCGGATCGGGAGCTTGTGTTCGGCGACGGTCTGGAGCTCCTGACAGGTCATCTGGAAGCCGCCGTCGCCACAGACGGACCAGACGGGCTCGTCTTGGGCGAACTGAGCGCCAAGAGCGGCGGGCACCTCGAAGCCCATGGTGCCGAGGCCGCCGCTGCTGATGTATTGACGGGGGCGGGTGTAGTTGTAGTACTGGGCAGCCCACATTTGATGCTGGCCGACGCCGGTGACGATGGTGGCTTTGCGCTGAGTCTGTTGCGCGATGGCGCGGCAGAGCCAGGGGCCGGTGACTTCGGCGCTCTCGGTGTCGTAATCGGTGGGATGCTGATCTTTGATGTCGTCGATCCAGCGGATCCAGTCAGGGTGAGTCGTGCTCGCGATGTGAGGCAATAGAGCGTGGAGCGATTGGCGCACGTCGCCGAGGACGGGAGCATGTGTGTGGAAGTTTTTGCCGATCTCCGCAGGGTCGATATCGAGATGGATGATCTTCGCCTGGGGATTGAAGTCCTTGAAGCGGCCCATGGCGCGGTCGTCGAAGCGCATACCGACGCCCATGACGACATCGGCGTGATCGGCGGCCATGTTGCAGAAGTAGTGGCCGTGCATACCCATGAAGCCGTAGGAGAGCGCATGGTCTTCTGGAAAACCGGAGATGCCAAGGAGCGTAGTGAGGACGGGGATCTGGGCGCGCTCGGCGAGGGCGACGAGCGCGTCGGTGGCGCCTGACTGCAGGGCGCCGTGTCCGCTGAGGATGATGGGGCGCTGGGCTTCGTTAAGGATGGCGGCAGCGCGTTCGACCTCAAGATCGGAGGGAGTCGTGACGGGGTCATAGCCGCGGAGGTGGACTTGGTCGGGGTAGCCATCAAAGTCGGCTTCCTCAATGAAGACATCCTTGGGAATGTCGACGAGGACAGGTCCTTTGCGACCGGTTGAGGCGATGTGGAAGGCTTCCTTGACAGCGGGGGCGATCTCGCTAGCGCGCATAACGAGGTAGTTGTGCTTGGTGATGGGGAGGGTGATCCCGGTGATGTCGGCTTCTTGGAAGCCGTCGCGGCCGATGAGATCGCGGGCGACGTTGCCGGTGAGGATGACCATGGGGATGGAATCCATGTAAGCGGTGCAGATCCCGGTAACGAGGTTGGTGGCGCCGGGGCCGGAGGTCGCGAGGCAGACGCCGGTCCGGCCACTGGCCCGAGCGTAGCCGTCGGCGGCGTGGGCGGCGCCTTGCTCGTGACGGACGAGGACGTGCTTGATTTGGGGGTATTCGCGGAAGCGGTGGTAGAGCGGGAGAACGACACCGCCCGGGTAGCCGAAAATAAGGTTGGCGCCCTCGGCGGCAAGTGATTCGAGCAGGATTTGTGCGCCGTTGCGTTTCATGGAGTTGCCTCTTTGTGCAGTGGTGAGATCGTGCGCGAAGTGATCAGGCGCCGGCGAAGTTGCGGGAGGGGAGGGATCCGACCTGTGAGCGGCGCCGGGCGCGCTGCCGGCTCTACAGGCCGGTCGGTACAAGTACGGAGATTACGCAGTGCAAACGCGCAGCTGAGGCAGCGCGCCACAGAGTGGCCTCCCGCTCCGTGCGGGGGCATAGCCGGTAAGTGAATGTCTCCGACACGATGCAGGTCTCCCTGATGCTTAAACATCGTAGCCGAGCGCACGGCACGAGGCGAGGGGAGTGCGGTAATGAGGGCGGCTTTTACGGGACGCTAACAGTCAGCCCGTGATGTGCTCCTGTTTGGGAGCGACGCGCCGGAAGAAGAATCCGAAATGGCGCGCTCGAGAGCAGCGGCCATGGTGGGATCGTCGTAGGAATTGAGGAGGAAACCGCCATCAACGAAGACGGTTTCGCCGGTGATCCACTTGCTCTCAGCAGAGGCGAGGAAGCAGGC
This sequence comes from Dehalococcoidia bacterium, assembly GCA_965220315.1. Classification (GTDB taxonomy): domain Bacteria; phylum Chloroflexota; class Dehalococcoidia; order Bin125; family Bin125; genus JAPOXK01. Next base: position 58,448 of record CBDCPP010000001.1, on the reverse strand, counting down.
GGCATGGGCAACGTCCTGCGGGCGGCCGAGGCCGCCGAGGGGGATGTGCCGCTCGGCGTGGGCCTTGATCTCCGGGATGGCGTAGCGGTCGTCATTGAGAGGGGTGTGCACCGGACCCGGGCCGATGGCGTTCACGCGGACACCGGAGGGGGCGAGGGCGAGGGCGGCGGATTTGGTAAGGCTCTTCACGCCGGCTTTGCTCGCGGCGTAGGCGGCGCCGATGGGCCAGCCGATCTCGGCGAGTTGACTGGCAAGATTGATGATGGCGCCCGGCTGACCTTGAGCCGTGAGGCGTTGTCCAGCGATCTGGTCGCAGAGGAAGACGCCGGTGAGATTGACGTCGATGACGCGGCGCCAGTCATCGTCACTCATTTCGAGAAAGGGAACAGTTTGGGCGACGCCGGCATTAGCGACCATCGTGGTGAAGCGGCCGAAGCGGGCGATCGTTTGGTCGACGAGGGCTTCGACATCGGCGCGCTGGGTGACGTCACAGTGGCAGATGAGAGCGTGACGGCCGGCGGCTTCGACGAGGCGAGCAGTTTCATGGAGGCCGATTTCGTTGATGTCGGCGAGGGCGAGGTCGGCACCCTCTTGCGCAAAGCGCTTGGCAATGGCGCTGCCGAAGGCGCCAGCGGCCCCGGTGATGATCGCGATTTGATTCTTGAGTCGCATGGCGGGCTCTCGCTTACTACGCCTCTAGCAACGGCAGTCTAGTGAGGTGAACGGCACGGCTACAGATGGGACCAGCCGGATCGCTGCGCGACGCCACGGGTGGCAAAAGCTGTAGCAATATCGACAAGAGGAGCAGCGGGGCCAAGCCTGCCTTTGAAGCCGCTGTACGTGGCTTCGCCGCGGACAGTGCGGCAGAAAGATCGCCAAAAGCGGCCGGAGTGCTGCAGGAGCCGAACGTAGGGCCAGGGGAGCTGATGGAAGAGGGCTTGGAGCTGGCGCGCGACAGCGAGTTCGGGGTCGATATGGCGGCGCACGGCGCGCTCGTAGCCGCGGAGGTCCGGGACATCGCCAGCGAGGTAGCGGGAGATTTCGTCGGCAGCGAGCTGGGCGGAGTGGAAAGCGTTGTGGATTCCCTCGCCGGAGAGCGGGTCGATGAGACCGGCGGCATCGCCGACGAAAGCGACGGGACCGCAGGTCAGCGGCTCGTCAAAGCGACGGAGCGGGAGAGTGTAACCGCGCACGTCTTCAAGTTGTGCGGGGCTGAAGCCCTCGGAGATGGCATAGGCAGCGAGGTGGGTTTTGAGCTGCGGGCCGACGACCGGCCAGCCGCCCACGCCGATGTTCGTGTGACCGTCTTTGGGGAAGAGCCAGCCGTAGCCGCCGGGGAGAGAGCCTAGGTCGAGGGAGACATGGTCCGGAGAGTGCTGAGGGAGGCCGGAGATATTGGCTTCCAGGGCGACGGCGCGGTCGAGGACGGGCATATCGAGGGCGCGGCGGCTGACGCCATTGGCACCGTCGGCTGCGACAAGGGCGGCGGCGGTGGCGCGTTCTCCATCACGGAAGCTGACGATCATACCGGCGCCGTTGCGACTGATCGCGGAGACGGCGCGGCCATCGGTGAAGGTGGCGCCGGCCGTGACGGCTTGGCTGGCGAGGAAAGTGTCGAGGTCACGGCGCCGGGTCATGATGGCAAGGGGTTCGGGATAGCTATGCGCAAAGCCCGCGTCGCGCTTGTAGGTGACGCGGAAGCCGTAGATGACGCGTTGGCTAACTGAGTGGAGGCTGAAGGGGAGACGAGCGGCGGCGGCGATAAGGACGCCCCCCCCGCAAGGCTTGTTACGAGGGAAGCGTTCACGGTCGACGAGGAGAACGCGAGCGCCGTATTGGGCCAGGCGGAGAGCAGCGCTGGAGCCGCCGGGTCCAGCGCCCAAGACGATGACATCGTAACTGGGGAGGCTGTTCTCGGAACCGGGCCGGTGGACGCGCTGGGCGATCATGCGTCGGGCGGAGCGGCGGGCGTTTCGGAGGCGAGAAACCCGGCGCGGGCACGTTGCCGGCGGTCGAAGGCAGCCTTGAGGCCGGCGAGGATAGGTGCGGCGAAGCAGAAAGCGATGACTTCGGCAGGAAGGTGGAAGGTGATGGCGAGGAATGGGAGCGGAGCGGCGACGAGCAAGATGCCGAGCTGCGCGTTGCGGGTAGTGAGGAAGATGACGGTACCCGCCAAGAACGTGAGGCCGAATTGCCAAGGCAGGAAGGCGCCGGCAGCCCCTAGACCGGTAGCGGCGCTGCGCCCCCCCCTAAAACCGAGCCAGACGGGAAACATATGACCGAGCATGACGACGAAGCCAGCGCCGACCCACCAGGCAGAATCGAGGTCGAGCCAGCGAGCAATGGAGACAGCGATGAGGCCCTTGCCAGTGTCGAGCAAGAGGGCGATATGGCCGCTGAGCCAGCCAGCACCCTGACGGATGGCGTTGCCGGAGCCAACGTTGTGGTCGCCGACGGTACGGAGGTCCTTGCCGGTGCGCCAGTAGAAGATCAGCCAAGTGACCGGGATAGAGCCAACGAGGTAGGCGAGGATAAGAGTGAGTGCTTCGTGCATAGCCCTGCCTGCGCGGGCACGTATCGAAGGTGACGGCTAGGCCTTGACCGGCTGGTCAGCGTAGAGGGGCTGGATCCAGCGCTCGTATTGGGGGAAGCGGCCGAGAGCAGCGTCGAAGTAGAGCTCCTGGAGCTTGGCGGTAATGGGGCCGATGCCGCCGCTGCCGACAACGCGACCGTCGACTTCGAGAACAGGAGTGACGTGCGCGGCCGTACCGGTCATGAAGAGCTCGTCGGCGATGTAGAGTTCGCTGCGGTCGATGGAAGCGTCCAGGACTTCAAGGCCGAGTTCGTTACGGGCGAGTTCGATCACGGCGGCGCGGGTGATACCGACGAGGATGTTGTCAGCGCTGGGAGGCGTGTAGAGCTTTCCGTTCATGACGAGAAAGATGTTTTCGCCGCTGCCTTCCGAGACGTGACCGTTCTCGTTGAGGAGAATGGCCTCCTCGTAGCCGCGCTGGAAGGCCTCCGTCTTGGCGAGAGCGGAATTGATGTAGACGCCGTTGACCTTGGCGCGGACAGGGATAGCAGTGTCTTCGGCGCGGCGCCAAGAAGAAGTGCAGCAGCGGATGCCTTTATCAATGTCGAGATAGGCACCAAAGGGCGCGGTGTAAATGAGAAGGTCATGCTCGACATCGTGTAGGCGGACCCCCAGCACCTCTTGGGACTTGTAGACCATTGGGCGGACGTACATGTCTTCGCGGAAGGCGGCCTTGCGAAGCAGCTCATGCGTGATCGCGACGAGCCGTTCGTCCGCGTAGTCGATCTCCATCATGAGGATATGGGCGCTCTTGCGAAGTCGTTGAAAATGCTCGAGCGCGCGGAAGAGGTAGAGCTGCTGTTGGTCGGCATTCCAGTTGGCGCGGATGCCTTCGAAAACGGCGGTTCCATAGTTAAAGGCGTGGGTCATGATGCCGATCTTGGCCTCAGCCAAGGGCATGAACTCACCTTTGAAGAATGCGTAGGGGGTGCCAGGCATCGCGCGGAACCTTCTGTTGAAGCAGCGTAGTTGGGAGCTCGCAAGCCGGGCCAGTATAGAGCGCGTCAGACCCACCGCGTGTGCTGCCGCAGCGCTGTTTCCTTCAGGATGCGTAGGGCCCCAGCCAAACAGCGTGATACTCTCCGGCTCCGAAGGGCGCTGTGTCCTGAGCTGAGGAGCGATCTATGGCCGTGCCGCGCTACACCGTTGGTGCTTTGAGTATCGCGATCGTGTCGGATGGGACGATGTGGCGAGACGGAGGGGCGGTATTCGGCGCGGTGCCCAAAGTGCTGTGGTCGCGAGTGTGCCCTGAGATCAACGATCGCAATGAAGTGCCGTTAGGACTGAACTGCTTACTCGTGGAGTCCGAAGGTAAGACCGTGCTGATCGACACGGGCTACGGCAACAAAAACATGGCGCTTTTGGAGAAGCGTGGAGTGCCGGTTGAGCATGGGCGACTGCTAGCGTCGCTGGAGGCGGCGGGGGTGAGCGTGGAAGATGTTGATGTGGTGATCAACAGCCACTTACACAGCGATCACTGTGGCTGGAACACACGCCATGAGGGAGAGGACCTGCGGCCAACGTTTCCCAACGCACGCTACTACGTGCAGCGGGCAGAGTGGGAAGCAGCGCTGCATCCCAACGAGCGCACGCGAGCGGGCTACGATGCAGAACATCTCTTGCCGCTCGAGGAGGCGAGGCAAGTGGAATTCATGGACGGCGAGTATCAAGTGACGCGGGAGATTCGCGTGATCGAAGCGCCCGGGCACACGGCAGACCATGCGACGGTGCTAATCAGCAGTGGCGGCGAAACCGCAGTCTACTTGGGCGATCTGGTGCACCATGCGGTGCAGCTAGAACGGCTGCCATGGCTGTGTGCCTACGACGACCTGCCCTTGATGTCGATGGAGACGAAACGGAGGATCGTGGCGGATGCAGTGGCGCATAACCAACTACTGGTCAGCGCCCACAATACCTTCCCGGGAGTAGGACGGCTGCGCGCGAGGGAAGGGAAGACACAGTACCTGGCCGAGGCGGCACGCGCGTAGTCGAAGTAGGAGATGTCGTGTTCAGTCCCCAGAACATCGAGAACTGGCTCAAGCAGCAAGATGCGAACGAAGTCGAAACGGCGGGGCAGCGGCGCAGAGTCTACATTCAACAGCGGCGGTTGGGTGATTGGATTGCGCGGATCGAAGAGTCGGAAGAGGTGCCGGATCTAGACGCGGTCGACCGGGCATTCCTACTGGCGTGGCACAAGGGGAAGTCACTGGTGGTACGGCGGGGCGGAGCGTTCGAGCCGTGGGTGGTGCCGATGCTGGATCGCACGATGGACCCGGAACTGTTCGATGATTCGGCGGCGGCGAAGGCGCAGAGTAGCGCGAAGCGACTAGGGCGGTGGCTGAAATGGGTAGCGCGAGAGCGCTGGGGGATCGGCACGGGTACCTGGTATCAGTGGGGCTTCGAGCGGCGGACGGCGACGACGGAGGCGGTGGAGGCGGCGGGGAGCGAGCGCTTCGATCTGTTCCTGTGCTTGACGGCGACAAAGCTGGCCGCGCTGGAAATGGATGGCGAGTGGGAGCGACGGTACGCAGCGACGCGCGACTTGAACAAGCTGCTGCGCGACCAGCACCTTGAGTTCGAGACAGCGTTGATGCAGGCACACAGCAGCTACTTGATCCGGCAGCAGACTGGCAGCGCGGGATTGTGACACAGGCGCTCCTGCAATTGGCACTGCGTGATCGACACGAGGCCCGAGGGGCGCGCTTCGCGCCGTTCGCCGGGTGGGAGATGCCGGTGCAGTATGGGGGGATTCTGGAGGAACACGCGGCGGTACGGAATGGGATAGGGATATTCGATGTCTCGCATTTAGGCCGGGTTTGGGTGCGAGGCGCGGGATCAGGAGCAGCGATCCGATCGGTGAGCACGTATGACGTGACGCGGCTAGAGCCGGGGCGGGCACATTACAGCCTGTACTGCACGACGGAGGGGGGAATCGCAGACGATATTTTTATTTACCACTTGGAGACGGACCGTTGGCTAGTGGTGCACAACGCGGCCAACGCGACGGCGGACCATGCGCGGCTGGAGGAGGCGGCGAAACAGGGAGCGGTGGAGGAGGTGACGCGCGAAACGGTGATGCTTGCGGTCCAAGGACCGCAGGCACGAGCAACGCTGAGCGCGGTGCTGGGCGCGGAGGTGTGGGATCTGGAACTGCACGACTGCCGCGAGTTTTCGTGGGGGGGAGGAGCAGTGATTTTTGCGCGGACAGGCTACACGGGAGAGGACGGGGGCGAGTGCGTCACGGATCGAGAGCGGGCGGGGCCGCTGTGGGATGCGTTGGTAGAGGCAGGCGCAGCGCCCGTGGGACTGGGCGCACGCGACACATTACGCTTGGAGGCAGCGCTGCCGCTGCACGGCAATGACATCGATACCCGCAGGCATCCGTACGAAGCAGGATTGGGGTGGGCGGTGACATTGCAAGACGCGGCACCGTTTACGGGACGGGAGGCGCTCGTACAGATCAAGGAGAAACCGCGAGAGCAGCGGCTGGGGCATCTGCAAGCGCTAGAGCGCGGAGTACCGCGCGCGGGGTATACGGTCTATAACAAAACGGGCGCGGCAGTGTCGCGCTTGACCAGCGGGGCGTACAGTCCGACGCTACGGCTTGGGATCGGGATGGCGTACCTGCCGCGCGCCTTGACGGAGCCAGGGACACAGCTAGTGGTTGATGTACGGGGGCGGGCCTTGCCGATGGAAATCGTACGGCGGCCTTTCTATAAACGCGAAGAAGCGTAGGCGCACGGCGATGGAATTGCCCCAGGACCTCCGGTACACATCCGAGCACGAGTGGATCCGACTCGATGGGGATGAGGGGACGCTAGGAATCACCGACTTCGCTCAGGAGCAGCTGGGCGATGTGGTGTATGTCGAGCTACCCGATGTGGGGACACAAATTATTCAAGGCGACACGTTCGGGACTATTGAGTCAGTGAAAGCGGTATCGGATTTGTATGCGCCGGTGAGTGGCGAGGTGTTGGAGCGGAACGAGGCGCTGAGCGATGCGCCCGAACTCGTGAACACGTCGCCTTACGGAGACGGCTGGCTGCTCAAGGTGCGAGTGGAGGAACTGGCGCAGGTGGACATGCTGCTGGACGCTGCATCCTACAGGAGCGAGACGGCGAGCACCTGAAGTGAAGGGCCGAGCGGGCGCGGCGCCTACTCCCTACATTCCTAACACAGACGCGGACCGGGCGGCGATGCTGGCGCGGGTGGGGCTCTCGTCGACGGAGGAGCTGTTCAAGGAGCTACCGGCAGAGCAGCGGGATCCGGTGATCGAGCTGCCTCCCCCTCTGGGCGAGTTGGATCTACTGGATCATCTGCGGGCCTTGGCACGTCGCAACGCGGCGGCGCAGGAGCGGCCCAGCTTCTTGGGTGCGGGGGCCTACCGGCGGTCCGTGCCAGCGATTACAGGGTCGTTAGCGGCGCGCTCGGAGTTCATGACGGCGTATACCCCGTATCAGCCCGAGATCAGCCAGGGGACGTTGCAGAGCGCTTTCGAGTTCCAGTCGGTGGTATGCGAGCTGACGGGGCTCGCTGTTTCGAACACCGGTTTGTACGACGGTGCGAGTGCGACGGCGGAGGCATGTTTGCTCGCAGCGAGGACGACGCGCCGCAGCGCCGTGGCGCTGTTGGAGCCGATACACCCCGGAACGGCAGACGTAGTGCGGACATATGCATATGGGGCTGGGCTGCGAGTAGACGTGATCGGGTCGGCAGTGCAGATGACCGACGAGCATGCGGCGGTTGTGATTCAACAGCCTGATTTTCTGGGGACGATTCGCGATATCGAGCCGATCGCCGAGGCGGCGCACGGTGTCGAGGCACTTTGTGTGACGGGGGTGGATCCGTTGACGCTGGGGCTGCTGAGAGCACCAGGCGATGCCGGCGCGGACATCGTGACGGGGGAGGGGCGGGATCTGGCGGGACCAGTAGCGTTCGGAGGGCCATCGCTGGGGTTGTTCGCGGCGCGTGAGGTTTATTTGCGGCAGATGCCCGGCCGGATTGTGGGCCGGACGCAGGAACAGCGAGGGACGCGGCGCGAAGATGGGAGCGAGGCACCACCGCGGACGGGGTATGTGCTAACGCTGCAAGCGCGCGAGCAGTTCATCCGGCGGGAGCGAGCAACATCAAACTTTTCGACAGGACAGTCACTGCTGGCGCTGGCGTTCACGATCACACTGCAGGCACTGGGCCCGCAGGGGCTGCGCGAGCAAGCGACACTCTGCTACCAGAAGGCGCACAACGCGGCGGCGCGGGCGGCGGCGGTCCCGGGCTTTGCGGTCGTGGAGCGGGGGCCATGGTTTCAAGAGTTCCTCCTACGAGGCCCGCTTCCAGCGGCGGCAGTGCGGGCGGCGTTGGCGGAACGAGGCATCGAAGCAGGGTTGGATCTATCCGATCGGAATGAGCCAGAGGCGCGTGAGGCGCTGCTGATGTGCGTGACGGAGACAACCACCGAACGGGAGGTGGAAGCACTGGTGGCGGCGCTCACGGAGATCGGAGGCGCGGTGGGGGTGGAGACGTGATTGGGCGGGCTATAGGGGAAGAGGACTTTGGCGCGCGGCTGGCGTTCGACCGCGGTGCAGCCGGACGGCGAGCGATGGCGCTGCCACAGTGGCAGGGACAGGAGACCCCACTCCCAGATGCGCACCTGCTGCGCGATTCAGTGCAGCTACCAGAGCTAAGCCAAGGCGAGTTGGTGCGGTACTACACCGCGCTGTCGCATCGAAATTTTGGGGTCGACACAGGGTCCTATCCACTGGGTTCGTGCTCAATGAAGTACAACCCGAAGGTGAATGACTTGGTTGTGTCGCTGCCTGGGCTCGCCAATGCACATCCTGCGGAGCCAGAGGCAGCGCAGGGAACGTTGCGGATCCTCCTCGAGCTACAGCAGGCGCTGGGCGCGATCACGGGACTACCACACGTGAGCCTCGCTCCCGCAGCGGGAGCCCAGGGCGAGCTGGCCGGGATTTTAATGATCCGGCGGGCGCTGGAGCAGCGGGGTGAGTTGGACAAGCGGAGGCGCGTCTTGGTACCAGACAGCGCACACGGGACCAATCCTGCGACGGCGACGATGGCCGGCTTCACGGTGACACAGATTCCGACGGCGGCCGATGGGGCCATGGACCACGCGGCCCTGGCGGCCGAACTGGACGGGTCGGTCGCGGCGATGATGGTGACGTTACCCAACACGTTGGGGTTATGGGAGACAGGGTTCGAGGAGGTGGCGCGAGAGCTGCACCGCGTGGGAGCGTTCGTGTACGGAGACGGCGCTAATTTGAACGCAATCGTCGGACGGGTGCGGTATGGGGATTTGGGGATCGACATCGCGCATCTGAACTTGCACAAGACGTTCAGTACACCGCATGGGGGAGGAGGACCGGGATCAGGACCGGTCTGCGCGAGCACGGCGCTGGCACCGTATCTCCCAGCCCCGGTGGCGGTGGAAGGACGCGAGGGAAAACTGGCACTGCGCCGACCCCCAGAGAGCATCGGGCAGATGCAGCAGTTCCACGGGAATGTGGGAGTGCTGGTGCGGGCTTACGCATACATCCGAACGCTGGGTCTGGTGGGGCTGCGAGCAGTTTCAGAGAACGCCGACCTCAACGCGAACTACCTACGCGTGCTCTTGGAGCCGCACTACGATCTACCGCACCCGCGCCAGGTGTTGCACGAGGTAGTGTTCTCGGGGTCTCGGCAACGTAAAGAGGGCGTCCGCGCCTACGACATCGCCAAACGCCTGATCGACTATGGGTTGCACCCGCCGACGGTCTACTTCCCACTGATCGTGGAAGAGGCACTGATGATCGAGCCAACGGAGACGGAGTCGCGGGAGGATATCGAACGCTACGCGGCGGCACTAGTGGCGATCGCAGAGGAAGTAGAGCGGGATCCGGAGGCGCTGGAAAGAGCGCCGTGCCGCACGCCGATCGGGCGGCTAGACGAGACGCGCGCCGCGCGGCGGCCGGTGCTGCGCTGGCCCGGTCCAGAAACCGAGGCATGCAAAAGCACTGGCGCGGTACGATCGAACGACAGGTGCGGAAAGCAGTGGGAGCTTAATACGCCGCGCCCCGGGCTTTCGACCGGGGCGCGATAGCGGCTAGGCGGCTTCCTGGCTTCGGCGGTAATCGCTGAGAGCTGTGACTGCGGCGGCGCGGTCGAGTTCGGCGCCAGCACGGACGAGGGTCCGGGCAGCCAGGGAGCGGAAGCGGGCGGGATTGATAGCGCGCTGAGAGCTGCGGGACTCGGCCCTCCCCGCTTCGCGCCGGTGCGCTGCCATGGCCGAGCGAATCTGGTTTTCAATGTAGAGGTTCAAGGCGGTCTCCTTAATCTGTGATGCCTTTGCGAGGCTCTTTGCGTGTCTTGCGACTATCTTCACAAACTTAAACGTCGTATGTCGGCAATTTGTTGCGACCGAACTATTAAGTGTGTGTGAACTGCCACGCGAGTTACGGAAGGAACGGGCCGGGACGCGCGCGCGGCGGGCCGCGTAGAATGCGCGGAAGCGGCGGCGGCGGACGGCGCCGAGGAGCAGCTTAGGGGGAAGCGGCATGGTGTCCGAGATAGAAGCGCAGGCGCTGCTCGACAAGCAAGCGGTTTGGGATCGGATCATGCTCTACGCGCGCGGGATCGACCGCTGCGATTGGGAACTGGTGCGGTCGTGCTTCAGCGAGGGGGCGCTCGACGAGCACGGCGCCTTCAAGGGGACGCTGGACGAATTTTTGCCGTGGGTCGAGAAGGCGCTCGCTCGCTACCGCGTGACGATGCACACCGTGAGCAATGTCCAAGTGGAGCTGGAAGGCGACGTGGCGCATGCCGAGTCGTACGTGACGGCTTATCACCGGCTACCTGGCGCGGACGGGAAGCCCGAGCAGGACTTTGTGGTGGGGGCGCGCTGGAATGACCGGCTGGACCGGCAGGGCGACGACTGGCTGATCAGCCACCGGCAAGTGGTGTGGGATTGGAACAAGATCGAGCCGGTGGGGCGAGAATGGGATTTCAACGAGAAGTACGTGAAGGCACGACGGGACCGGCAAGATCCGGTCTACGACCGGCCGGCATTTTCGCCGAATTTCCAGCGTCCGAAGGACTTGGGAGGACGCATCCAAGAGTTGGCGGACAAGCAGACGATCCGCGAGGCGCTGTATCGCTACTGCCGGGGCGTCGATCGGATAGATCCGGAGCTGATCCGGTCGTGCTACTACCCGGACGCGACAGATGACCATGGAACGTACCAAGGGCATCGAGACGGATTCGTGCGGCACGCCGGGGATGGATTAGCGACGATGCTGGGGACGATGCACTACATCGGCAACGTACTGGTGGATGTGCAGGACCGGGTGGCGTACAGCGAGTCGTACTGCGTGGCGTACCACCGGATGCCGTCACGGAAGACGGGGGTTGCGGAGCACGTGGTGGCGTGTCGGTACGTGGACAGATTCGAGCGCCGGGCGGAGCGGCCCTGGATGCTGGGGGACCGCACGGTAACGTACGAATGGAGCCGGATCGACCCGGTGGGCGAAGAGCAAGCGTATGCGCCATTGGTCAAGCGGGCACAGCGCAACAAGAGTGACCTCATTTACCAGCAGTCTTAAGCGGCGCGCTGCGGATAGCACTGTAACGGGGGAGCCCTGATGGCAGAGTTCACGTACATCTCGAAGAACCGGTTGGTGCTGAAGGATGGGGTGCGGCATGCGTACCTGGGCGAGGTTCCAGAGTCGGTGCCGTACGGAGTGCAAGGGGCGCTGCGCGAGTACTATGGAGCGCCCGCGGGCGGCCCGCCGGTGGCGGCGACGCTGGACCATATCGTGGCAGCGGTGGGTGGGTGAATGTACGGCACGCTCGCACGGGCGCTGCGAGCACGGGATGTTGAGTTTGACCCGGCAACGTATACGGCGGAAGTCGAAGGGACGATCGAGGGGCCGGCCGGACAGGGGTCGCCGATCCGGATCACACGGATCCACGTGCACTATCAGATCGAGATGCTGTCGGGGGATCGGACGGCGGCCGAGCGGGCGGTGGCAGTGCACGCGGCGGGTTGTCCGGCGCACGAGAGCGTGAAGGCGGCGATCGCGATCACTTCGTCAGCGGAGATTCGCGAACGATAGTCGCGGCGGGCGCTAGCTCGTGCTCTCTTTGTTTTTCTGGGTGGCTTTGCGAGCACGCTTGAGAATGGCATCGCGGTAGATCTTGCGAAGAGAGGCCCCATGCATACGGAGGGCCCGCCGCGCTTTTTGGCTCCGGGTGCTGCGTCGCTCGCCGCGGGTAGAGTGATCGCCTGGGGAGATCATGGTAGTGAGTGTAGGGTGCGTTGACCGTGCCAGAGCGGCCGTGCGACTCTCGCGCCGGGAGGAACAATATGCGGGTGCGGTTGTTGTACGGAGAGCAGGGGCTGGAGGTGGAGCTGCCGGAGGGCAGCGACGTGATCCAACCGAGGGAATCGACGGCGCTGGTGGATCCAGAGTCGGCGCTGCGCGATGCGCTGACCCAGCCGATCGGGTCGGCGCCGCTGCGCGAGCTGGTGCAGGCGGACGATCGGGTGACGATCGTGTTCAGCGACCTGACACGGCCCGCGCCCAACCGATTGATGGCACCGCTGCTGCTGCGGATAGTGGAGGAAGCAGGGGTGCCGCGCGGACGGATCACGTTGTTGGTGGGGACGGGGCTGCACCGGCAGATGTCAGCGGCGGAAGTGGAGGCCCTCTTGGGGCCGGAGGTGGCGAATGGCTACCGGGTGGTCGTGCATGACGCGCAGGACCCGGACTCGCTGACGTTTCTGCGGCGGTACCCAGGGGAACGGCGCGGCGGAATCTATCTCAACTCGACTTATCTGCAGGCGAGCGTGCGGATCGTGACGGGGTTCGTGGAGCCACACATCTTCGCCGGGTACAGCGGGGGCGGGAAGGGCGTGCTGCCGGGCGTCGCAGCGGCACCCAACATCATGCGCAACCACAGCGCGGAGCATTTACTGCATCCGCAAGCGACGTTCTGCGTGGGAGCGGGCAATCCTATCTTCGAGGAGATGCGCGATGTGGCCGTGGCTTCCGAGGTGACGTTCCTGTGTAACGTGACGCTGACGGCGGACAGGGCGGTCAGTGGCTTCTTCTGCGGGGATCTGGTGAAGGCGCACGAGGCAGCGATGGCGGAGGTGGACCGGTCCGCGGTGCGCCCGGTACCCCACGCTTACGACATTGTGGTGGGGACGAATGGAGGATACCCAGCCGATCTCAACGTGTATCAGTCGATCAAGGGGATGGCGGCGGCGGCGCGGGCGGTGCGGGATGGTGGCGCGATCGTGCTGGCGTCGGAGTGCCGGGAGGGGGTGGGAAACGAGGATTACGCGGAGTTCTTGTCGTCACGGGAGAGTCCGGAGGCGTTGATGGCGCTGCTGCTGGAGGCTGGGTTCCACCGGATCGACCAATGGGGGATTCAGTGCCAGGCGATGGCGCAGTTGAAAGCGGAGGTGCACCTCTATTCGTCGCTGGAGGCGGGAACGGTACGGGCAGCGCACCTCACGCCGTGCGAGGACGTGTCGGCGACGGTGGCGGAGCTAGCGCGACGGGTAGAGGAGAAGTCAGGGGAGCGGGCGAAGGTGCTGGCGTTGCCGTCTGGGTTCCAAGCGATCCCTACGGTGCAGACGGCGGGGTAGCGCTAGCACGGTGAAGAGGTCGATCAATTCATCGCGCTGAAAACCTCCGGTCCAGCCCGCATGCCGCTGGCAGCAACCGCGTGGCTCCGGGTTCTCCAAGATGCCGTCGGTAAACTTTCTCTTCACTGCCAGCCAAAATCAAAGCGGAAAAGAGACCACACTCGTCCCCGGTATGATCATCTCGCGAGCGCATGCTCTGGCACGCATGACACCACAACTCAAGCGGGCGCCGGCAGCTAATACGACTTGGGCAGACCGAGGCCGCGAGCGGCGATGATGTTGCGCTGCACCTCGCTGGTGCCGCCTTCGATGGTGTTGGCGACGGAGCGAAGGTACCAATACTCGTAGCGTCCGCCCTTGGGAGCGAGTTCCGGGTCGCCGGAAGCTTGCATCTGGGGAGTGAGCTGGCCGTAGAGGCCGAGCAGCTTCATGGCGGTGCGGTAGAGGCGCTGGTTGAGTTCGTTGGTATAGAGCTTGGCGATCGACGCTTCGGCGTTGGGAGAGTGGCCGCGGCTCTGCATGGAGACGATACGGTAAGCGAGCAGGCGGCCGGCGAGGGCGGCGATGTAGAGGTCGGCGAGTTCGTAGCGGAGAAGCGGGTTGCGATGGAGGAGGGAAGCCGTGCCGGCCGCCTGCTTGGCGAAGGCGATGAGGTCTTCGAGGGCCTGGCGCTGGCCGACGGCGGCGCCGATACTGCTGCGCTCGATATCGAGAGTTTGGACGGCGCCGTACCAGCCGCGATTAACCTCGCCGAGAACGTTGGCGTGAGGGACGCGGACATCCTCGAAGTAGACCTCGTTGAACTCGGCGGAGCCGGTCATCTGTACGAGCGGCCGCACGCTGACGCCGGGCGCGTGCATATCGACGATGAAGTAGGTAATGCCCTTGTGCTTGGGAGCATCCGGATCGCTGCGGGCGAGGAGGATCATCCAGTCGGCGTGCCGGGCGCCGCTGGTCCAGATCTTCTGGCCGTTGATGATCCAGTCGTCGCCGTCGCGGACGGCGCGGGTCTGGAGACCGGCGAGGTCGGAGCCGGCGCCCGGTTCGGAATAGCCCTGACACCAGATGACCTCGCCGCTAAGGATGGGCGGCAGGTGCTCTTTCTTCTGCTCGTCGGTCCCGAGAGCGACAAGGGTGCCCCCGGCGATCTGGACGGTGATGACGCCGGGCCGGACGGCGCGCGCCTCGGCCATCTCCTCGTTGAAAATGAACTGCTCCATGATGGACATACCGGCGCCGCCGTATTCGACGGGCCAGGAGGAAGCGATCCAGCCTTTCTCCGAGAGCTTGCGGAACCAGATGCGCGTAGTAGGAGTGAGCGCGTGTTGATCGGATCCCACGGGGCGTTCGGCGTTGATCCGGGAGCGAAGGGGGGCATACTCCGCGTCGAGGAAGCTGTGCACTTGGGAGCGGAACTCAGCCGCGGCTGGGGTATCGTGGAAGTCGACCACGAGGTCCTCCGTGCGAAGCGATTCTAGCCGACACGCTAGCCGATCGTGGTGCACGAGGCCGAGTTCCTGAGTACGATCGGACGCGATGGTGCGACAGAAGATTCCAGAAGCAGAGGCGCGGCGGCTCCTGGGCGGGGCGCCGGTGCTGCTGGTGACGACGCGCTGGCAGGCGGTGTCGAACGTGTTCGCGGTGGCGTGGGCGATGCCGGTGAGCACGAATCCACCGCTGCTGGCGATTGCGGTGCACCCGTCGCGGCACAGTCACGACATGATCAGCTTCGGGGAGAGTTTCGCGATCAACATCCCGGCCCGAGTGCTGCTGAATCACACGCAATGGGCGGGAATGGTGAGCGGAGTGCAGATGGAGAAGTTGGACGTGGCGCGGTTGCCCCATTTCCGGGCGAAGGAGGTCGAGGCGCCGCTGCTCGAGGGGTGCGTAGGCTGGATCGAGTGCACGGTTTCGGACACGTTCACGACGGGCGACCACACGCTGTTCGTCGGGAAAATCGTGGCGGCGCACGTCGACACGGAGGCGTGGGATGCGGAGCGGAAGGTGTGGGCGCTGACGGATGAGGAATACCAGCCACTGCACTACCTGGGGGGGCGAAGCTACGCGATGTTGAACTCGGTGTTCGACTCGGTAGTGGAGGCGCGGTCGGCGGAGCAGATGGAAGAGGAAGGCTTCGGCAAGGAGCTGGAGGAGGCAGAGGAGGAACGGCGCCGGAAGCGGGAAGAGGCGGAGACAGCGCGAGCAGAGAGCGAACAGCGGGGCGATGAGGAGGTTACGCCCATGCGAACGAAACGGGAGCGGCCGGAGGCGTAGCGAGCAAGGTGCTGCCGTGCGCTGCCGCTGTTCTGGCTACCGATCGCGAACGGATGCCGGATGAGGACGACGGCAGGCATCGACCCGGCAGTGACAGCGCCCCGGCACGGCTGTTGGAAGCGCGCTAGCAGGACTCAGCAGCATTACGGTGGCAGTGAACCTGCCGCAAGCCCTGGGGGCTGCTAGGCTCGCGCCGTGCAAAAGATCTACTTCGGCGACAACCTCCCGATCCTGCGAGAGATCCCGAGCGGCCTGGCCGAATTGGTCTACATCGATCCACCGTTCAATACCGGTGGCTGGCAGACGCGGACGCGGCTGCGAACGGTCAGAGACGACAACGGGGATCGCGTCGGATTCCAGGGAAAACGCTACCGCAGCGAACAGCTCTCCAAAAGCCGGTTTCGCGATCAGTTCGACGGCTTCCTGGAGTTCTTGGAGCCGCGTCTCATGGAGATCAAGCGCGTCCTCTCCGACAGCGGCTCGCTCTATTTCCACATCGACTATCGCGAGGTGCACTACTGCAAGGTCTTGCTCGACCAGATCTTCGGGCGCGACTGTTTCTTGAACGAGATCATCTGGGCCTACGACTACGGAGGGCGGCCCAAGCGCCGCTGGCCGGCCAAGCACGACAATATTCTGCTCTACGTGAAAGACCCGCAGCGGTACACGTTCAACCGAGACGACATCGATCGGATTCCATACATGGCGCCGGGGCTGGTGGGGGCGGAGAAGGCGGCCAAGGGCAAGCTGCCCACCGATACGTGGTGGCATACGATCGTCGCGCCCGGGAGCAGAGAGAAGACGGGGTATCCAACGCAGAAGCCGGAGCCTCTCATCGAGCGGATCGTCCGGGCGTCGAGTTCAGCGGGATCTGTCGTGCTGGACTGCTTCGCCGGCTCGGGCACCACGGGAGCCGTCTGCGCCCGGCTCGATCGCGGGTTCGTCTTGATCGACAACAACGAAGAAGCGATCCGGATCATGCGCCGCAGACTGCCCAAGGACACGGAGCTGATAGGGCATGCGCCTATCGATTTCGACGCCGCAGCGGCGACGAAGTCTCCAACCGCGCGCCTTTGAACGTGTCCGAGCACGATAGCTTGAACGCACGCCGCTCCACGCTTGTGCGCGTTTCCGAGGAGCGGAGAGCTTCACAGAAAGCGCAGGGCGTCGCCAGCCCTTGGGACGAGAGTCCATCCAGTAGCTGACGGCGGGCACTTGCAGCGGCCGCCGAGCGGCTGCGCGCTCTAACCAAGGCGGTCGTTTCAGGGGCGCAGGAATAAGCAGCGGGCAAGTGTGGCGGAGAGGGTGGGAATCGTCGCTACGCACTTATGTGTATCCGCACCTCGGCAAGCGGCTGGTCTCGGACGTGAGCACGGCAGACATCATGACGGTGTTGACGCCGATCTGGCACGACCGGCACGAGACCGCGCGCCGGGTGCGCCAGCGGATCGGGGCGGTGATGCAATGGGCGGTCGCCAACGGGTATCGCAGCGACAACCCCGCTGGCGAGGCGATCCGCGCGGCGTTACCGAAGCGCAACGGCGCCCCGCAGCATCAACGGGCCCTGTCGCACGCGGAGGTGGGAGCGGCCATTGTCCAGGTGCGGGAATCGGACGCCTCCCTGGCGGCCAAGCGGTGTTTCGAGTTGCTGGTGTTGAGCGCCTGCCGGTCGGGCGAGGTCCGGGGGGCGCGCTGGGAGGAGATCGACTGGGATACTGCGACATGGACCGTGCCGGGCTCGCGCATGAAGGCGGGACGCGAGCACCGGGTCCCGCTCGCGGCGCGGGCGCTGGAGGTCCTGCAAGCTGCTCGGGAGCTCCCGGCCGGCTCCGGCTTGGTGTTTCCCAGTGTACGCGGGGGAGAGCTGTCCGATAACACCCTCTCCAAGCTGTTGCGCGAACTTGGCATCCCCGCCGTGCCGCACGGGTTCCGGTCGAGCTTCCGGGATTGGTGCGGGGAGTGCGCCACTGCCCCACGGGAGGTGGCGGAAGCAGCGCTGGCGCATGTGGTTCGGAATAAAGTGGAAGCCGCCTACGCCCGCTCGGACCTGTTCGAGCGCCGCCGCCAGCTCATGGACGATTGGGCGACCTACCTCAACCCGGCGGCGGGGCGAGATGAGACGCCAGTGGATCCTCATGGATGAGCTGACTGGGGCGCGATCGTGGTTTGATCGCTACGGGAAGGAAGTGTCCGACGAGATCCTCAGGGAGTTCGCGCCGATGCTAGCGCCCTTCCTGTCGGCCTCGCCACGAACGCAAACAGCGGAGATCCTAGCGGCGTGGCGCGCGTACGTCACGACCGAGGCCGGAGCGATGCCCGCCATCGGTCCTTACCGCGATTGCCAGAGCGTAGAATCGCAACGAACGCAAACAGCGAAGATTCAGGCGGCGTTGTGGGCATACGTCGCGACCGGGGCCGGAGCGATGCACGCCCGCTGCCTGGCGCAGCGCAAGGCTCATCCCGACACCGCCATCACCTCCGAACAAGCGCAGGCCATCGTCCGCCCGCTGCTCGATCCAGCCCGCACGGCACCGCCGGTAGCTGGTCAACGGCACGCGCGGTTCTGGCTCTCTCTCGAGGACGGGGACGCGGCCAAGGAGGACATGCTGCGGAGCCTCATTGCCACCGCGGCCGTGGCGCCCGTCTTCCATGAGGCGGTCCGGCTGATCGCCATAGACCAGTTGCGAACCGGCAAGCCGCTCCATCACGATCTCCGTCTGTGGATCGCCGACGCGCTGGCAGGCAAGAAACCAGCGGGTCGCGGGGGCCGCCCCACGAACATGAATCGCGATGCCCACATTGTCATGGCGGTGTACGTGCTGCAGGATCTCGGGCTGATCCCGACAAAGGCCGATGGCTCGGACAGAGAGCGATCCGGCTGCGGCATCGTGGGCGAGGTACTGGAACTACCGTACAACGCCGTCGCCTCGGTCTGGACGGGCAAGCGGCACAAGTAACGGGACGCCGAGTTGCTCGCCTAGGGAATACGGAACAATTCCTGGAGATTGTTCAGTAGGACATCCTCGGGCCTTCTTGGGATGATCATCCCAGAAACCGGAGGATCCGCGATGGCAAACCGCCTGCTCCGCCGCCCCGAAGTCGAGGCCCGCACCGGGCTCGCCCGCTCCACGCTCTACGCCGCGATGACCGCAGGGACGTTCCCGCGCCCGGTGCGGATCGGCCGCCGCGCCGTGGCGTGGTCCGAAGACGCCGTCGAACGGTGGGTCGCGCACCGTCCTACCACTGACCCCGCCGCGCCACGCGTGGTCGAACGCGCGCCGGGCGCCGGGCATTCTCGTTGATCGGGAGCCCTCCATCGCACGGGCACGAGCCTGACACCGAGGAGGGCGGTCCATGACTACTGCACGGATGCCCAACGCCCGGCGAGCCGCTGGCCCCCAGCGCAGAGACTCATACGCGTCTCCCCGTTCGCCGCTTGGGCCTCGACGGTGGTTGTGTCGGCGAGACCGTCGGTGAGGCCAAATTTGCGGCGCAGCAGCGAGTCGACGCTGCGGACGATGTAGGAGGCGACCGGCTCGGGCGTGTAGTAGACGCCGCGCAGTTCACGGAGCTTGGGGTCGTAGGCGGCGAGGAAATCCTCGTAGAAGTGCACCACCGGGTCTTCTTGTCTGGTGCGGCGGCCGAAGTCCTCGAGGATGGCTGCCATGTCGGCCCGACCGAGCAACTGCGCGAGGTCATCCACGATCCATGCGATCCGCGGATCGGTGGCCGGCCCGGCGATGCGCCCGAAGACGTCGCGCAGGAAGGGCGTCGTCTGCGCGAATACGGCCGTCTGACGGGTGAACCCCTCTGGCGGCCCGTCGTGGAGGCAGCGCGCCGCGAACAGGCCATAGGCCGCCGTCTGCGCCTGCAAGTCCGCGAACTCCTCCGCTCCCAGGTCGCTTATCAGCACCTCGCGGTAACTCGCCAGCAGTTCGCGCAGTGCGCCGACGTCGCCGTTGTCATTCTCATCCAGGATGCACCGGATGCCATCGCGCAGCAGCCGCGTCTTGCCCGCCATCCGCCGCGCCAGATCGGCCGCGTCGCCGACCACCACAGTCTCGGCGTTGAAGAACGCATCGAGCAACGCCCGCACATTCGCGTGACCAGCACTCTCCCCCACGATGTTCATGCCGGCGTCGGGCCGCCCAAGCCGCCCGGTCTCGCGTAGCTCGCCATCGGCGTACCAGCGGAACTCTAGGTAGTCGGTGAGGATCAGGTTGGGCAGGGCCTCGCGGTAGCGTCGGACTGCTCGCTCGCGTCGGCGGCGTCGAGGTTTCCGCCGATGTCCTTGCACTCGATATGGCCAATCGGAACGCCGCCGCGCTGGACGACGAAGTCGGGCGCGCCGTAGGCGCTGTGCGTGGGCTCGTTGATTGCCTCCGTGCCCGCGCCGCCCAGTGCCTCGATCAGCGCCTTGAGTGCGGGTCGGTAGCTGTGCTCGGTCGCCTGTCCACTGGCGCGGGTCTTGCGCAGCTCGCGGCGGTAGGCGTTCAGGGCAGCGACCATGCGCGTCCTTCCTGGGATCTGGCACACAGCATATCCAACGCGGTCACCAGGTACCTGAACGACTCGGAATTTCAGGAGATCTTTTTCCGCGTCCTCGCCCGCGAGATCTTCGAGGCCGGGAACGAAACGGAACCCTCTCGCGTTGGGCTGTCCTCTCACCGTGCCGTGACGTCGCCCGACTAGGACGCAAGACCTGGCTCGGCGAGAAGCAGCGCGCGATCCCCTGGTCGATATTCGAGAGGGTGCGCATCGCGTTGGGCGAACGCGGTCTGATGTGGACGGCAATAGATTGAGGTGTCCCGCAGCACCGTGTCGGCCTTCAGCGGAACGGAGCCGGTCATCAGGGCCGCGCGGTCGGCCGACATCTGGTCCACGGTGGCCACCATACTTCGCCTCCAACGCCGGGTTGCGGAAGAGGTTCCCGCTCACCATCGCCGTGGATACACAGAGGCCAATCGGAGGGATGAAGCCCCGGTAGCTGGCTCGCCCTCGGGCGAGCGAGGCGGTGGCCCTGGTGCCACCTGATAGTCGAACACCCGTTCGTCAGATTAAATTGGAGTCGTGGACGAACCGTTCCCTTCCAACCGCGAGCTTGCCTCTCTGATCCTTCTCGGGACTCTGTTCGCGCTGGTCGACGGCCGGCGTGAGATTGGGTGCAGGACCATCGGACTGCCGCTCCGATGGTCCAAATCTCATCTCAGATGGGATTCAATAGCGCCGCGAGCCTCTCGCGGTCGTGCAGTCCAAGTGCCGCCGTGGATCGAATCTTGCTGCCACGTGACCTACAATAGCCGCCGCTAGCAGGCCAGCCCAGGGGGACACCATGCCGAGCCCGACCGTCGACCCGAATCGCGTGATCCTGACGGGTGAGAACCCGTTCATTCGCCTCAGCGAGAGCGACGACGGCCCCGCGACGAGCGAGGCGAGCTTTTGGCGCATCCTCCTCTCCCCAACGGGTCCCGGGCACGTCCTGTACCTGAAGAGCGATCTGACCGAGGACCAGTGGCGGATCTACTCGGACAACATCGCACTGGCGCGCTGGCTGCAAACGACGGTGCAGGGAATGATCAATGCCGAGACGGCGGACGTCGCGATCCCCGTGATCGACGCCGTGTTCGAGAAGTCGGGCGACGTGCGATCGTTCTGGACGGAGACGGTGCTCTCGTCTGAGGACGAGGTGCAGCTGACGTGGCACGACCTAGGCGACCCGTTGCTGTTGCACACCACGCCGGGCGAGAAGGAGTACGGCGTGAGCACAATCCTGGTCCCAGCGCTGGGGACGCGTCTGAGCCGGAACGGCGTCCAGGCCCGGGGCCGGGCCTGGCCTCGTGAACGGGAGGGACGTCCGTTCAGTACCTGCGCGCTGGCGTTCTCGGAGAGCTGGACGGAACCACGGTCGTAGGGCGTGCTCAGCCGGATCGGTGCGTCGGGGCAGGAGTCGCGAGGACCGATCAGCATCTCATAAGGATTAGCGGATTGCGCCATCCGTGCTTGAGGAGGCGGCGGTGACCTGCCCTCGATGATTGTACCAGGGCGTAGGTGAGTGCCAGGACCCTCCGGTCGATCGCCGGGGTCGGGTGGGGCGGCTCGATCGCCACGGCTTCCGGGGCAGGCGGGCGGGAGCCGAGGGCACTGGGGGGGCGGACCGGGTGGGACGCAGGGCGTCCGTGTTCGATGAGGATCGGGGCCGCGGCGAGCGTCGTGAAGATCTCGGGGTTGCGGCACTCGTCGCGGAGCTTGCCGTTGAGTGATTCCACGTAGCCGTTCTCCCAAGGACTGCCGGGTGCGATGAAGAGCGTCGTGACGCCCAGTCGGCGGAGCCAGGACCGCACCGCTGTCGCCGTGAACTCGGGGCCGTTGTCCGAGCGCCGGTAGCTGGGCGGACCGTGCCGCACGAAGAGCTCCGTGAGGCGCGCCAGGACGCCGTCGGACCGCAGGCGGCGCGCGACATCGATGCTGAGGCACTCCCGCGTGTGCTCGTCCACGATGGTGAGCAACCGCAGTGGCCGACCGTCGTGCGTCCGTTCGCTGACGAAGTCGTAGGACCAGACGTGGTTCGGCCGCTCGGCGCGGCGCCGCGTGCAGGAGCCGTCGGTCGCCCAGAGGCGCCGCCGGCGCCGCGGCTTGCGGGGCACCCGGAGGCCCTCCTGGCGCCAGAGGCGCTCCACCCGCTTGTGGTTCACGCGCCCGCCTCAAAGGTGTAGTCAGAGCTGGACGGTGGGTCGTTGGGCGTGGGCAAACCGAGCATCCGGCAGAGGTCGATAAAGTGCTCCTGCGCCGACGCGCGCTCACGGCGCGCGTTCTCGCGCCATTTCGCGGCGAACTCGGCGGCCGAAAGGGTCGATGTTGCGGTCATGTGGTGCCCAGTCACACGCAGCGTTCCCTCGTCATGGTACCCGGCGAAGCAGCGATAGCGCGGGCCGGGCATATGAGTACGCCCGCCCACGCGTTGGCGCACAGCCGCGCGTGCGGCCGGGCCATGGTCGGCCAGACCCTGCACCAGAAGTACCGCTATTACCGCTGCCGGGCTGCCTTCGCCGGATCGAAGCACGATCGATGTGAATCCAAGTACGTGCGAGCAGATGGCCTGGAAGATGCCGTGCGCGCCGCGGCCAGCGAAGTACTCGCTCGCCCGGAGATCGTCATGGAGGAGATTCGAAGGCAAAGCACGGCCGCTTGTTCGCCACAGAGCGAGGCAGCTGGGGCCAAGCGGCGCCTGGGCGAGCTGGAGGCGCAGCGTAGCCGGCTGCTGCGGCTATTCCAGCTGGGTGAGATCGACGAGCTGCACCTGCGACGTGAGACACTATTGATCCGGGCGGAACAAGTGATCCGGGCGGAACAAGTGATCCGGGCGGAACAAGAACGCCTCGCCGAACAAGTGAAGCCAGTCATGGCCACGGTTCCTGAACTGCCCGACTCAGAAAGACTCCGGGGGATGTGTGATGCAATCCGCGACTGGGTCAACAGCGCTGAAGGTGAGGATATGAATCTGCTGCTCAACGCGCTCCAGATTCGTGTCGATGCCTCACGCGCCGGAAGCGAACTCCGTGGTGTGATTCCATCCTCCGCACCGACGGATGCTAATGCCGATGTCTTTTCAATGGTGACCAAACCAGCATGCCTCGCCGGCTCATAGACTGGCACCGATCCCCGAATCTCCCCCTTTTCCCCTGAGCCGCGGCTCAGGGCGAGGTGGTGCCCAGCATGGCCGGACTACCTTGCACGAGCTGCCGGCAGTTCCAGGCACCGGAAGTGGGCGGGAACGCCCATGCGGCTGGTAAGACTTGAGGGAGGTCGCCTACCGCAAGCAACAGATCAACGATGCAACCCCGGCCGCGCATGGTGACGCCGGCCCAAATGCTGAGCTGCGCCGCTCCCCCAGCGAGGAATGACAGCTCCGCCGCGTCAACCAAGAAAGTCCCGCAGGTCCCTATTCATTCCACCAAAGAATGGGAGACAGAATGAGGGGAAAAGCCATACATAAACGAAACAACCTATATTCATAGGAGTTTTTGAGTGATGTGGCGGAGAGGATGGGATTCGAACCCATGAGGGACGAGACGCCCCTACACGCTTTCCAGGCGTGCCTGTTCAGCCACTCCAGCACCTCTCCCGCTCCGCGATCCCCGTCAATATAGCAACGGCACCGCTAGGCACCGCGTCGCCCGGACACGGGAGGATACGTAAAGTGATAAGCCTTCCGAGGCTTGTGTCTGTTTTGCCTACAAAATAAGCACTTTATGCGATATGGTTGGCGGAGAGGGTGGGATTCGAACCCACGAGGGCCTTTTGAGCCCTACCGATTTTCGAGATCGGCACCTTCAACCACTCGGACACCTCTCCCGCTCAGCGTTCAATATACCAACGGCGCCGCTAAGTATTGTTCCGTCACCCCGGAAAGCCAGGATATCAAGGATGAAAAGGGCCGCTGTAACTACCGGCAGCAGGTCCGCCGGACGCTCGGTGTCGCCTCCTGGCCATCGCCGGCGCAGCGCTGTCGCATCGCGGCCGTTGTTCAGCGCCTGCTAGTTGTCTTCGCTCTCGGAGTGGAGATCGCCGCGGCGGCGCGCGGTGCGGAACTCGTGTTGGAGCCGCTCCTGCTCGTCGCGGGCGGCCTGGCGTCCGGCGGCTACGGCGTCGCGCAGCGATGACGGCGCACCGGGCGGAGCAGCGCTGGGCGCGGATCCGGACCCGATTGAGCGGCGACGCGCAGCGGTGGCGATGACGCCGACGAAGAAGCCGAAAAGGAGACCGCGCCCGAAAGCCATCAGCCGAAGCGCCCGCCGAAGATGCTCAGGGCGCGCCGCACGCCGGCAATGAAGCTGCGCACGCGGATGATGGGAGTGACGACGGCATCGGAGACGTACTCGCTGGTGACGCGGACGCTGCGCGCGGTACCGCCGGCGGTTTCGAGAAGGGGACCGAGGCCATCGCTGATAGTCGCCCGGCCGACGCCGAGGAAGCGATAGAGGCCCCAGCCGACGGCCGCGAGCACGGTGATCGTCACGATAAGGGTGAGGATGGCGACGATGCCGAAGACGATCAGGACGATGTCACGGATGTCGGTAAGGATGGAGAGCGTTTCCAGCGTGGCGCTGCCTTCCTACGCGGCGCGGCCGACATGATCGGAGGCGGGTCGGTATGTTATGCGCCGTAACGCAGCGAACGGGAGTGTAACACGTAAAGCGAGAGGCGCTGATCCACGAAGCAGCGCTCAGGAGGATGGCGTGGCTTGGGCCACGAGCGCCTGGTCCCAGTCGCGCACGGTGCGCTCAATGGTGCCGCCGGCGATGACGCGGGATCCGTCGTAGCAGACGACGGCTTGTCCAGGAGCGACGGCGCCGGCGGGGGCGCGGAGCCGGAACCAGACCGTATCAGCGGCCTTGGGATCGGTCGGGTAGAGAGAGGCGGGAACCGGCACCGCGCGGTAGCGGAGTTTGACGTGGGTATCCATGGGCAAGGCGGGCGCGGGGATGAGCCAGCGCCAATCGGTGGCGCGGAGACCGGCGACGCGCAGATCGTCCGCAGCACCGAGCTCCACGGCGTTGCGAGCGGGGTCGATGGAGGTGACGAAGGCGGGCGCGCCGAGAGTGAGGCCGAGACCGCGGCGCTGACCAATGGTGAAGCGATGAGCGCCTTGGTGCTCGCCCATGCGGCGGCCGTCACGATCGACGAAGGCGCCGGGACGGTCCGGGAGGTAGCGGGCGAGGAAGTCGCGGTAGTCCCCGCCGGGGACGAAGCAGATGTCGGCGCTGTCGGGCTTGTCGGCTACCGCCAGCCCGTGCCGCTTGGCGATCGCGCGGACATCGTCCTTGTCAATCTCGCCGAGAGGGAAAAGCGTGCGCGCTCGCACCTCGGCGGGAAGGGTGTAAAGAACGTAGGACTGGTCCTTGCCGGAATCGAGGGCACGGTGAAGCTCAACGCCGTCGGATCCTTCGACGCGGCGGGCGTAGTGGCCGGTGGCGATGTAGCTGGCGCCGAGGGCCATGGCCCGCTGGAAGAAGGCATCGAACTTGATGTGGGTGTTGCATTCGAGGCAAGGGTTGGGGGTGCGGCCTTGCGCGTAGGCATCGACGAAGTGATCGACGACCTTGGTACGGAAGGGTTTCTCCAGGTTGAGCACGTAGTGGGGAATATCGATCTGCTGGGCGATACGGCGGGCGTCGTCGATGTCCTCGACGCCGCAGCATTGGGTGCGGCCGCTGAAGCCAGCAGGGCGCGCCTCGGTCCAGAGGCGCATGGTGATGCCGATGGTGTCGTAGCCTTGCTCCTTGCAAAGTAAGGCGGCGACGGAGGAGTCAACGCCGCCGCTCATGGCGACGACGATCCGCTCGGACATTGCTATACTCCCGCCTGCTGTAGCGCGGTGCAGTCGCGCGCGCGGCTGCACGAGAGAGGACGGAGCGCCTGCAGGGATCGCAGCTTGCTCGCCATATCGCCGACGCGCTGGCCGAATTGCAGGCGGAGGCGGTAGTGGTGCTGGATATCAGCCGAGTCGCCGGGTTCACGGACTACTTCGTGATCGCGACGGCGAAATCGCCGCGTCAATTCGAAGCGCTGGCGCATGTGGTAGAGCGAGAAGTACCCGCCGAGACGGGAGCGGTCAAACCACGGCGCGAGGGAAAGTCCGACTCCGGCTGGCAGCTGTTCGACTACGGGGACGTGGTCGTGCACTTGCTTACTCCCGAGCAGCGCCATTACTACGGCCTGGAGCAGCTCTGGTCGGGCGGGAAGCCACTACTGCGGATCGAATAGGCGTGCTGCTCGGCTGGGGGCGCATGCGGCGAGATTACTCGTAAATCCAGCGATCGGTATCGCGATCCCAAGGAAGCAGATCGTCTTCGGAGAAGAAGAGGGCGATCTCCCTCCGGCCCGACTCGACCGAGTCAGAGCCGTGGACGAGGTTGCGGCCAACTTCGAGTGCGTAGTCGCCACGGACGGTACCCGGGGCTGCCTCGAGTGGATTGGTTGCGCCCATGGCGTTGCGGATGGCGGTAACGGCGCCGGGGCCCTCGAAGGCAGCAACGACCACGGGGCCACTGATCATGTATTCGAGCAGGCCGGGAAAGAAAGGCTTGTCGACGTGCTCAGCGTAGTGCCGGCGACCGAGGGTTTCGCTAATGCGGATGAGCTTAAGGCCGATGAGCTTGAGGCCACGCTCCTCAAGTCGGGCAAGGATTCGGCCACTGAGGCCACGCTGCACGCCGTCGGGCTTTACGAGAACAAGGCTGCGTTCGATCGTCATTTTTTCTACTTCCGCGAAAGTGTGGAGGATGAGTGCTGGAGATCCGTCGTTGCGAGGGGTTCTCTGTTCTGAGACTCCGTTTGCGCCGGCGGTTGGGGTTGGGGGCCGATGGCGGGCTCGCGTAGGTAGATGGGCTCGAGGCAACTAAGGGAGAGATCGCCGCCCGCTTGGAGCCGATTCCACCCGAGCTCGGCAAGGAATCCCGCGCGACGCAGCGCGGCGGCGGGGGTAGCGAGGGTCCAGCCTTGAGCGACGAGCGTGCTGCGATCCGGGTCGCTAAGCCGATCAAGATCGCCTGTGAGGAGGCCGGGGGATGCGGTGGCACAGTGAAGAGCGTTGAAGAGGGCACTCCAGTCAGGGTGGAGACAGGGCGCACTGAGCTCGGTCCATGTGCTCGCAGGGCCGCGGTAGCGAGCGAGAGCCCATTGGCCGCGGCCAGCGGCGTGCACGGCGGCGATGTCGCCAGGACTAGCGGCATGAGCGTAAGTCTCGATCTCCAAGCGGCCGACGCCAAGAGCGGGAATCGTCAGGGCGAGGGCGAGAGCGGTGGCGGTGGCGATGCCGGATCGGATACCGCCGTAAGCGCCAGGACCAACATCGACGAAGACGGCGGTGAGCGCTTGGGACTCGACTTGGGCGAGGCGGCAAGCCTGATCGATCATGGGGACGAGAGTGGGAGTGTGCCGCCGACCGGCGGGCCAAGTGAACTCGGCGACGATACGGCCCTTATCACTGAGGGCGATGCTGGCAGTGGGGCCGACGGTGTCGATGGCAAGTTCCATTAGCGACCGCCCACCTTAGCGGCGCTCACCAGGTGAGCGCTCATGAGCCGTGAAGCACTGAAGCCGCGCGGCGGCAGTGGGACCACAGGCGGCGATGGTGATAAAGCGGTGCTCCGTGATCACCTGGGGATCAAGATCGGCCTCGAAGCGAACCAGCAGGTGGTCGGCAGGGGTATCCGCAGCCCAGCGCTCGGGCCACTCGACGACGAGGATTCCATCAGCAGCCTCTTCGTCGAGCCAAAGATCAGCGACTTCAACGGTAGCAAGGCGATAGAGGTCGGCGTGGAAGAGAGGCAAACGGCCGCCGGGATGCTCGGAGAGCAGTACGAAGCTGGAGCTGCGAACCGGTGTCGGCGTGCCGAGGCCGCAGCCGATGCCTTGGGCAAAGACGGTTTTACCAACGCCGAGCTCGCCGGAGAGCAAGACGATGTCGCCGCGCTGCAGCAAACGGCCGAGGCGCTCGCCGAGGGCGGCGGTCTCCGCCGGCGAGCGGGTGGTGGCCGACCAGCGGGACGCCGAAGTAGGGGGGGGCACAGTGACTTCTTTGGAGGAAAGCATTCTTCCGCAAGTATATGAGGAGGGACGGTGCAGTACCGCCACGCGGGTGATTGCGCAGCAGATTGACCAGCAACCAGGAGCGTAGACTGGCGCGGTTGAAGGAGGGGGCAATGAACGAGCCGGTGCGCGTGCTGTCGGCCTTGCCGTTGCCAGAGGCGACACAGCATGCGCTGCAAGCAATCGACGTGCGGGTGCGGGTGCGGGTGCTGAGCCAGGAGGCACGGCGACGCTTCCGGAGAGCGGAAGGGGAGGGCGATGAGGCAGCAGCGGAGATTCGCGAGGCACTGTCGGAGAGCGAGGCACTGTTCACGCTGGGCTTTGATCACTCTTGGCTGCCGGAGAGCGGGCCGCTGCGCTGGATCCAGCTGGCGTCGGCAGGAGCAGACCAAGCAATGAACCGGCCACTTCCCAGCGGTGTAGTCCTGACCAATGCAGGCGACCTGTACGCAACGCCAGTAGCGGAGTGGGTATTGGCGTTCTTGCTGATGCACGCGAAACAGATGCCGTTTTTTTTCGCGCGGCAAGCGGAGGCAGTGTGGAGCCGCAAGGATCGGTTGGGCACACTCCGCGGAGCAACTGTGGCGATCGTAGGGATGGGAGCGATCGGGGGGGAAACAGCGCGCCTGTGCCAGGCGTTCGGGGCGCGGGTGCTGGGATCGAGACGCAGCGCGCGCGCCGGGGAGAGAGCGCTGCACTGCGATCAACTCTTTGGGCCAGATCAGCTGTACGAGATGGTGGCACAAGGGGATTACGTGGTGCTGGCAGTGCCGCTGACCGAAACGACGCGCGGCTTCTTCGACGCAGAAGCGCTAGCGGCTATGAAGCCGGAAGGGGTCTTGGTGAACATCGCGCGTGGAGCCGTGGTGGACCAAGCAGCATTGGTGGAGGCGCTCAGAGAGAAGCGGATCGCGGCGGCCTACACGGACGTCGTGGTTCCAGAACCACTACCCGATGGGGATGTTTTGTGGTCAACGCCGAATCTGCACATCACGCCGCACAGCAGCGGTGTATTCAATGACTGGGTGTCGGAGGCGGGAAAGGTATTCGAAACGAATCTGCGGCGGTTCGTGGCAGGAGAACCACTGGCGCATATAGTGAATCTGGAGCGCGGCTACTAAGCCCTCCAGGCAGTGGGGGAGGCGCCCTGCGCTAGCGAGACTGCCGCCGGCACTGCTGTAGAGCAACACATGCTGGAGGAAGTCGTAGCTGCTTGACGGGACAGTTGATCTTCATCCCGCGCGGCGGCGGATGGGGCAGGATCAGCGCGAAGCCAGCGAAACGACGGCGACGGCGGCGACATCGCCACTGCCACGCACGTCCATGGTCCGCACACCCATTGTGGAGCGCCCAAGCGATCCGATTGAGGCGATCCCGGTACGGAGAAACTTGCCGCCCCGGGAAATAATAACGAGCTCTTCGTCGCCGGTAACGCAGCGGAGGGCGACGACTGGGCCAGTTTTCGTAGTGGTCTTGTGAGCGACGATCCCGAGGCCTCCACGTCCTTTGCGCGGGTACTCGGCCTCGGAGGTGCGCTTACCATAGCCCTTGGCCGTCAAGGTGAGGATTTGGCTACCGAGCTTGACGGTGTCGAGGCCGACGAGTTGTCTGTCTTCGGGGACGCGGATGGCCCGCACGCCACCGCTCCCGCGCGAGGCAGCGCGAAGTGAGTCAACGGGGAAGCGGATAGCCCGGCCGGCATCGCTGACGACGATGACATCGTCGCCAGCATGAGCGTAGGTCGCGCGGACCAACTCGTCGCCGGGCTTGAGGTTGAAAGCGATAAGACCGGCGCGGCGGACGGAGGCGAAGGCGCTGAGCTGAGTCTTTTTGACCTCGCCGGCTCTCGTAGCGAGAACGAGGAAGTCTTTTTCAAAGCTGGCAGCGGGGACAATAGCGGTGACGCGCTCGGCGGTGTTGAGCTGGATAAGGTTCGCGAGGGGGAGGCCGCGCCATTCGCGGCTGCGTTCCGGGATTTCATGAGCCTTGAGGCTGAAGACGCAGCCGCGGTCCGTGAAGAGCAAAAGATTATCATGCGTATCGGTGACGAGGAGATGGCGGACGGCGTCCCTGTCGCGAGTCTTCATGGCACTGACGCCCTTGCCGCCCCGGTGTTGGGGACGGTAGGAGGCGAGGGGCATGCGCTTGATGTAGCCGCTGGAGCTGACGGAAATGACGGTGGCTTCGTGGGCGATGAGGTCTTCATCGCTGACATCTTCGACATCTTGCTCAATGATGGTGGTCTTGCGAGGGCCGGCGTACTTTCCGGCAAGGTCGTCCATATCGGCGCAGATGAGGGCGTCGATCTCCTTGGGGTCGTGGAGGATGCCTTCGAGTTCGGCAATGCGCGCGGTGAGTGCTTCGTGCTCGTCCTGCAGCTTCTGTCGTTCGAGGGCGGCGAGGCGGCGGAGTTGCATGTCGAGGACGGCTTGGGCCTGCCGCTCGCTGAGGCTGTAGGGGCGCTGCTGGAGCGTTGCCTTGGCGTCGTCGGCGGACCGGGCTTCGCGAATAGTCTTGATGACGGCAGTGAGGTTACGGATCGCTTTGAGGAGACCCTCGACGATATGGTGGCGCGCGCGCGCTTTATCGAGGTCGAACTGAGTCCGGCGACGAATGATCTCGCGGCGATGGTCGATGAAGGCCTGGAGTGTTTGCCTAAGAGTGACGGTGCGGGGCTGCCCGTTGACGAGGGCAAGCATATTGACGGCGTAAGTAGCGCTGAGGGACGTGAGTTTGAA
Source organism: Dehalococcoidia bacterium (assembly GCA_965220315.1). GTDB lineage: Bacteria > Chloroflexota > Dehalococcoidia > Bin125 > Bin125 > JAPOXK01. The sequence continues at coordinate 27,607 of CBDCPP010000001.1, read as the reverse complement.
GAGCTGGTTGCGGACGGTGCGGATCTGGCCAGCGCGCTTGAGTTCGACGACGACGCGTAGCCCCTCGCGGTCGGATTCGTCACGGAGGTCGGCGATGCCCTCAATGCGGCGCTCGCGGACGAGGTCAGCAATCCGCTCGATCAGCGCGGCCTTGTTGGTCTGGTACGGCAGGGAAACGAAGACGATCTGCACGCGATTACCGCGCGCTTCTTCTTCCTTGTACTCGGCTTGCATGACGAAGCGGCCGCGGCCGGTCGCGTAGATCTCGCGGAGGGCAGCGCGTCCAAAGACACGGGCACCAGTGGGAAAGTCCGGTCCCTGGACGATCTGGACAAGCTCGTCGACCGAGGCATCCGGCTTCTGGATGAGCAGCTTGATCGCTTCGGCGATCTCGCCGAGGTGGTGAGGCGGAATGTTAGTCGCCATGCCAACAGCGATGCCGGAGGAACCGTTGACCAAGATGTTGGGCAGGCGCGCCGGGAGGACTGTGGGCTCGGTGAGCGATCCATCGAAGTTGGGAGTGAAGTCGACGGTTTGCTTGTCGAGGTCGGCGAGGATCTCTTCGGCGAGACGGCTGAGGCGGGCTTCCGTATAGCGCATGGCTGCCGGAGGGTCAGCGTCAATGGAGCCGAAGTTGCCCTGTCCATCAACGAGGGGGTAGCGCATGGTGAATGGTTGGGCCATGCGCACCATGGCTTCATAAACGGGCGCTTCGGAGTGGGGATGGTACTTACCGAGCACCTCACCGACGATGCGAGCGCTCTTCTTGTGGGAACTAGTGGCGGAGATGCTGAGGTCATCAATGGCGTAGAGGATGCGCCGCTGAACAGGCTTGAGGCCGTCACGAATGTCGGGGAGAGCGCGGGCAACGATCACGCTCATGGCGTAATCGAGGTAGGAGGTGCGCATCTCCTCCTCGATCTTCCTGTTTTTGATCGTGCCGATCGCGATTTCCGACTCGGGAAGAAGCGTATTGACCATTCATTCAGAGCTTAACATCCACCTCGCGCGCGAGCGATTGCCCGCGCGACGCCAGGTGCATAGATCGTGGCGGTGTAGGCGCTACCGAGTGAGAAAGGCCGCGTGGGTTAGGCGCCGACGAGTAGGCCTTCGTCCATGGGGGAATTGCGCTCGATTACATCAAGGTATTCGAGCGCGAGGCTGGCGCCCTGGGCGACACACTCGATGGGGTGGTCGGCAAGATGGCAGGGAATCCCAGTTTCTTCGGTGACGAGACGGGGGAGGTTGCGGAGGAGAGAGCTGCCGCCCGTCATAACGATGCCGCGATCAATGACATCGGCGGCGAGTTCGGGCGGGGTTCTCTCGAGCGCGGATTTGATGGCGCCGAGAGCGACGGCAAGTGGCTCTTGCAAGGCAGTAGCGACCTCGTTTGATGTCACGGTCACAGTACGGGGAAGACCGCTGAGTTGGTCGCGTCCCCGCACTTCGGTGCGGAGAGTGTCGTCCACTGGGAGGGCGGAGCCGATATTGATCTTGAGATCTTCGGCGGTGCGCGTACCGATGATGAGGTTATGGCGGCGCTTAAGGTAGGCGACGATCGCGTCGTCGAAGCGGTCGCCGGCAACGCGCACAGACTCCCAGGTCATCATGCCGTACATGGTAATGAGCGCCGCTTCCGTGCGACCTGCGCCGATGTCACAGACGAGGTTACCGCGTGGGGTCGCGACGGGGAGGCCAGCGCCAATGGCAGCGGCGAGCGGCTCGGGAATGAGGTGTGCAGGACGGCGGGCACCGGCCTGCTCGGCGGCGTCGCGGACGGCCCGTTGTTCGACGGTATTGACCCCAGCCGGAATACAGATCATGACTTCCGGCTTCACGAGGGTGAAGCGACCAGTGATCTTGCCGATAAAGTAGCGGAGCATCGCCTCCGTAACGATGTAGTCAGCAATAACGCCGTCGCGTAAGGGACGGATGACACTGATGCTGTCCGGGCTACGGCCCAGCATGGCGCGAGCGGCGGTTCCAACAGCGACGACAGCGTTATCGCGGTTGGCGAGAGCGACGGCGGCGGGCTCATTGAGCACAACGCCTTGGCCTCGTACGGCAGCGATGATATTAGCAGTGCCAAGATCGATGCCGATCTTTTTCCCGAGAACCATGGTCCCCCTTCGCGCCTACACATTCGATCGTAGGACCACTAGCTAGTGTATATCGATCCAGAAACGATTCGGATAGAAACGCGAGCGGCGTTGCTGCGGGCGTTGGATCGGCTAGGCACCGGATTCGCGAGGAGTGACACGCTCGATGGAAGCACCGAGAGCGCGTAGTTTGCGGTCGAGGCATTCATAACCTCGATCAAGGTGGTATGCGTCCCTCAGCTCAGTGCGGCCGCTAGCAGCGAGAGCAGCGACGACGAGGGCGGCGGCAGCGCGGATATCGAGGCCGCGCACGGTGGAGCCGCGGAGTGCAGTCGGGCCCTGGACGATCGCAGTGCTGCCGGCGGTGTGGATGCGGGCACCAAGCTTGCGCAGCTCGCCCACGTACTGAAGACGACTCTCAAAGACACGCTCATGCACGACGCTGACGCCGTCGGCCTGGGTAAGGAGGGTAGTCATGAGGGCCTGAAGATCGGTGGGGAGTCCTGGGAAGGGGACTGCTTGGATGGTGCTGGCGTTGAGACGGTCAGTGGCAGCCACGCGGACGGCGGCCTCTCCTTCGTGGACGTGGACGCCGATGTCGGTGAGTTTGCTAAAGAGCGCATCAAGGTGTCGAGGCTGTGCCCCGTCGAGTGTGAGGTCGCCGCCGGTCATAGCAGCAGCGACGGCGAAGGTGCCGGTTTCGATACGGTCGGGGATGAGGCGGTGGTCGGCGCCGGTGAGGGCGGGAACGCCGTCGATCTCGATGGTGTGGGTACCGGCGCCGTGCAACTGGGCGCCCATAGCGGTAAGCATGGAGGCGAGACAGACGACTTCTGGTTCGGCGGCAGCGTTAACGATGGTGGTGTGGCCAGCAGCGAGGACGGCAGCGAGGAGCAGGTTCTCAGTGCCGAGCACGCTGGGGTAGTCGAGGACGACGCGGCCACCGCGCAGCTGTGCAGCAGAGGCAACGTAGCGGCCCCCGACTTCGCGGATATCGGCGCCGAGGGCAGCGAATCCCCGGAGGTGAACGTCAAGCGGCCGCTGGCCGATACCGTCGCCGCCCGGGGCGGTGCAGGCAGCGCGGCCGAGGCGGGCGAGAAGCGGGCCCATGACGAGGAAAGAGGCGCGCTGATTGGCGACGAGGCGATCGGGCGGCGCGTCGCTGAGAGGGCCGGGAGCAGCGAGATGGAGCGTGTTGGCACCAGGGTTGACAGTTACATCGGCACCGAGGTGTTCGAGGATGGCACTGAATAGGCGGACATCGCCGATCATCGGGACGTTGGTGATGTGACAGGGGGCATCGGTGAGGAGGGCAGCGGCCATGCAGGGCATGGCGGCGTTCTTGCCCCCGCTGATCGGAACGGCGCCGTGGAGACGGGCGCCACCGTCGATGAGGTAGGAACCCTGGGTCACTGAGACCTCCGACGCCTGACGCATCCCCATCTCGCGCCGAACACGGTCACTCCACTGTACGCGTGCACGGCTACACGCGTTCGCCGCGCGGCACTGTCAGCGCGTTAACGGCTGGGGGGATCGCCGCTGCGCTGTGAAGCACGCCGACGCGTACGACGCTCACCGACGCGGATGCGCATAAGGGAGCGTTGCATGGCGGCTTGGGCACGCGCGCGGTCAGTGTCCATCTCGCCACGCAGGTGATCGGCGGCGCGGGCCCGCGCCGCCTCGGCGCGCTCGAGATCGATCTCATCCCCACGCTCGGCGGTGTCGGCGAGAACCGTGACCGTGTCATTGTGAACTTCGAGGAAGCCCCCGCTGACAAAGAAAGGTTCGTCGTCGTTGCCCTCTCTTTGGACGCGAAGCTCGCCAGGCTGGAGGGCAGTAACGAGTGGGGCGTGGTTGGGGAGGATGCCGAGTTCACCGATGACGCCGGGCGCAATGACAGCGTTGATGCCGGTGTCTTGGAAGAGGACACGCTCACCGGTGATAATTTCGAGACTGAGTTTCGCCATCTTTTTCGTTAGCGGTTGGGAGGTGCGCTGCTTGCGGGCGGACCTCCAGAATCCTAGTTTGTGTTGCCGCGCTCGATCTGACTAGGCTGCAGCCTCCTTAGCAAGTTGCTCGGCTTTTTCAACTGCCATCTCGATGGTACCGACGTTATAAAAGGCTTGCTCTGGCAGATCGTCATACTTGCCGTCGAGGATTTCGCGGAAGCCGCGGACGGTTTCGCGGACGGGGACATACTGCCCGGGGAGGCCTGTGAAGGCTTCCGCCACGAACATGGGTTGGCTGAGGAAGCGTTGGATGCGGCGCGCCCGCGCCACGGTGACCTTGTCTTCCTCGGAGAGTTCGTCGATGCCAAGGATGGCAATGATGTCTTGGAGATCCTTGTAGCGCTGCAGAACCTGCTGGACGCCGCGGGCGGCCGCGTAGTGCTCTTCACCGATGAAGCGTGGATCGAGAACGCGGCTGAAGGAAGTGAGGGGGTCAACGGCGGGGTAGAGGCCTTGAGCGGCGATCGATCGCTCGAGCGCTACGACAGCATCGAGGTGGCCGAAGGTGGTCGCAACGCCGGGGTCGGTGTAGTCGTCGGCGGGAACATAGATGGCCTGGAAAGAAGTGATCGATCCTTTGCCGGTGGTCGTGATGCGCTCTTCCAACTCACCCATTTCGGTGGCGAGTGTTGGCTGGTAGCCGACGGCGGAGGGCATGCGGCCGAGGAGAGCGGAAACTTCCATGCCGGCGAGGGTGTAGCGGTAGATATTGTCGATAAAGAGGAGGACATCCTGCCCTTGGACATCGCGGAAGTACTCAGCTTGGGTGAGGCCAGTGAGGCCGATGCGGAGCCGGACGCCTGGGGGCTCGTTCATCTGGCCGAAGACGAGAACAGTCTTGGCGAGAACGCCGGACTCCTTCATTTCGTTCCAGAGATCATTACCTTCGCGGGAGCGTTCGCCGACGCCTGCGAAAACAGAGTAGCCGCCGTGCTCGGTGGCGATGTTGCGGATGAGTTCTTGGATGATGACCGTCTTGCCGACACCGGCGCCTCCGTAGGCGCCGATCTTGCCACCGCGGGTGAAGGGAGCGATGAGATCGATGACCTTAAGGCCAGTCTCAAGGACTTGTACGTCTGAAACTTGCTCTTCGTAGGTAGGAGGCTTGCGGTGGATGGGCCAGCGCTCGGTGTCTGGGGGAAGGTCGCCAAGGTCGTCAAGCGGGTCGCCGGTGACGTTGAAGAGGCGGCCGAGGGAGGTTTCGCCCACAGGGACGGTGATGGACTGGCCGGTATCGACGGCGGCGTCACCGCGTTTCATGCCATCGGTGGAGTCCATGGCGAGGGTGCGCACCCAATTGTTGCCGAGGTGCTGCTGCACTTCGCAGACCACGGTGGAGCCATCGCTCACAGTCACGTTGAGACCGTTAAAGAGCGCGGGGATCTGTCCGGGCGGAAACTCGACATCGACGACGGTGCCGATGACTTGCACCACGCTGCCTTGCGCCATTGCTCTTTCCTCTCGTCGCGGGGCTAGCTAGCAACCCGTGAAGCGTTGACGGAATCATTGTCTCGCAGCAACTCCGCCAGATCGAACTCATGGAGTGATTCAAGCACGCGATCTGCGCTCCCAAGCAAGCGCTCGTGGATGTATTCGCTACGAACGGCAAGCACGCGCATGCCGGCGCGGCGCGCGGACTCAATGCCGGCCGGCGCATCCTCCAGGGCCACGCAGTCTTGGGGCGAGCGGCCGAGACGCGCGGCTGCGGTGCAGTAGATCTCCGGATCCGGTTTGCCGTTGTGCACTTCGTCTCCAGTGACGATGGCTTGGAAATAGTCGCTGAAGCGCAACGTGGTGAGGGCAGTCTGGACCCACTCCCTGCGAGAGGAGGAAGCCAGCGCGCAAGGAAGACCGGCAGCGCGGACCTGGTTCAAAGCGGCGCGCGCGCCGGGCAGGGGCTGGGCGGCGGTGCGGTAGAGCTCGATCAACGTTGCGTTGTAACGGGCGCTGTAGGTTTCAAAGTCGGTACGGAGCCCAAAGCGCGTGCGGAGATCTTGCCAGATGTCGCGGCCAGTCCTGCCTATGTAGCCAGCGTAGGTAGCAGTGTCGAGCTGGACGCCATACTCCGCGAGGATCGTGCGGGCAGCGCCGTAGTGGAGACGTTCGCCATCGACCAGCACGCCGTCCATATCGAAGATGATCGCGGTTTCGATCGTCATCCGGCCAGAGCCTCGACGCCGCCTGCGATATCGAGCAGTTCGGCGGTGATCTGGTTTTGGCGCGCTTTGTTGTAGTCGAGAGTAAGATCTTCGACCATCTCGTTGGCGGCATCGGTCGCGTTCTTCATCGCGACCATGCGAGCGGACTGCTCGCTTGCCGCAGCCTCCAGGATTGCTTGGTAGAGCTGCGTCTCGAGGTAGCGTGGAAGGAGTTCCTCAAGCAACGCTTGCGGGGAAGGCTCGAAAATGTACGGCATCTCCTGCGCGGGATCATCCGTCTCGGGCGGTTGGACCGGGAGAATCTGTACGGTGGTGGGCTTCTGGTTGGCAGTGCTGATGAACTGAGCGTAGACGAGCAGCACCTGGTCGACGGCGCCGGTGACGTAGTCGTCGACTGCGACGCGGGAGATGGGGCGGATCTGGGCAAGGGAGGGATAGTCGCCTAGTTGGGTGAACTCAGCGCGGAAAGGAATATCGAACCGGGCGTAGTAATCGCGGCCTTTGCGGCCGATGGGGATCATGGAGATGTCGCCCGTGCGATCGGAGCTAAGAACGATCTCTCCGGCATGACGCTCAAGGTTGGCGATGAGGCCGCCAGCAAGTCCTCGATCTGGTGTGACGAGGAGAACGGTCGTTTCACGGATCGCGCGCTGCTGGAGAAGGGGGTGCGAAGCGTCACCATTTTCTGAGTCGTCGCCAATGTGCGCAGTGGCAAGGTTGCTCAGCACGGTGCGCATGTGTTCAGCGTACGGCCGGGCGGCGAGGGCACGCTCCTGGGCGCGCCGCATCTTGGAGGCGGCGACGAGCTGAAGAGCATTGGTAATCTTGGCCGTGTTTTCGACCGAGCGAATGCGGCGTCGGATCTCGCGGAGGGTTGCCATGCAGTCGTGTTCGTTCCTCTATGCCACGGCGCTGAACCTAGAAAGGCACCGTGGCTTTGAAGTCTTCGAGCGCTTTGGTGAGTTGAGCTTCGGTGTCCTCGTTGAGATCGCCGGTAGCCTCAATAGCAGCGGCGATCTGGGGGTGGTTGCTATTGAGGAAGTCGCTGAGAGCCTTTTCGAAGGCGGTGACCTTGTTGACAGCAACATCGTCTAGGAAGCCGTGACTAGCAGCCCAGATCACGGCGACTTGGTGACCAAGGCGCAGGGGCTCGTTCTCAGGTTGAACGAGGAGGGCGTTGAGCCGCAGGCCGCGCTCCAACTGACGGCGGGTAGCAGAGTCTAGGTCGGCGGTCCCAAACTGGGCGAATGCTTGGAGATCGCGGAATTGCGCCATGTCGAGGCGGAGCTGGCCAGCAACCGCCCGCATCGCCTTGCGCTGGGCAGCGCCTCCGACGCGGCTGACCGAGATGCCAGCGTTAACGGCGGGGCGCTGGCCAGCATTGAAGAGGTCCGCCTCCAGAAAGATCTGGCCATCGGTGATGGAGATGACGTTCGTGGGAATATAGGCGGAGACATCGCCAGCCTGGGTTTCAATGATCGGCAGAGCAGTCATCGAGCCGCCTCCGTTGGCTGCATTGAGCTTGGCGGAGCGTTCCAGCAGACGGGAGTGCAGGTAGAAAACGTCGCCCGGGAAGGCTTCGCGACCAGGAGGACGGCGCAGCAACAACGAGACTTGGCGGTAGGCCCAGGCATGCTTGCTGAGGTCGTCATAGACGATAAGGGTATCTTTGCCTTGCTCCATGAAGTGCTCAGCGATGGCGCAACCAGCGTAGGGAGCGATGTATTGCTGGGCAGCGGCCTCGGCAGAATTGGCGGCGACGATCACCGTGTGTTCGAGCGCACCATGCTCCTCTAACACGCCCACAACCTGCGCGACTTTGGCCTGTTTTTGGCCAATGGCGACGTAGACGCAGAGCAGATCGCCGCCCTTTTGGTTAATGATGGTGTCGACGGCGATAGCGGATTTGCCAGTCTGGCGGTCGCCGATGATAAGTTCGCGCTGGCCGCGACCGATGGGGATCATGGCATCGATAGCTTTGATGCCAGTTTGCACGGGGGTGTCGACGCTCTGGCGAGTGACAACGTTGGGAGCGATGCGCTCGACGGGACGGCGCGCGGTCGTCTGGATGGGGCCCTTGCCGTCGATCGGATCGCCCAAGGCATTGACAACGCGACCGATGAGGGCGTCGCCGACGGGGACGTCGGCGACGCGGGCAGTGGTACGGACTTCGTCGCCTTCCTCAATGCGCTCGTAGGCACCGAGGATCACGGCGCCGACGATCTCTTCTTCCAAGTTCAAGGCCATCCCCATTATTGGATTGCCTTGCGCGTCGGTGTGGGGGAACTCCAACAGCTCACCGGCCAACGCGCCGGAGAGGCCGTGGATGCGGGCGATCCCATCCGCCGCTGCGACGACGGTGCCGACATCCGCAGCGACGACGCCCGTTTCAAAGCCTTCGATCTGCTGGCGAATGATGGAAGCGATCTCTTCTGGGCGAACAGCCATAGCTCTCTCCTAGCGGCTGCGGCCAGCGATACTTTGGCGGAGGCCGTGCAGCCGCGTACGAACACTGCCGTCGACGAGATGGTCGCCGATGCGCAGGACTGCCCCACCGAGCACTTCCCGCGCGACATCTTCTTGGAGCGCCACTTCCGTTGCGCCGGCAGCAGTGCAGATGGCAGCGGACAGCTGCGTACGCGCGTGATCCGTGATGGGGACTGCGGTGGTGATGCGCGCGCGGACGATACCGCGCTGGTCGTTGAGGAGATCGTCGAAGATTTCGACGATCTCCTCAACGAGTCCGAGGCGACGCTTGCGCACGAGCAAGCGGGCGAAGTTGAGGACCTGGGGGTCAACGTCCTCTAACCCTTGTTCCAACAGCTCTGTTTTGCGGGCTTCGGGGATCGTAGTACTGGTGAGGAAGCCGCCGACAGTGGGCTCAGTGACGAGAGCGCGCAGCCGCTCGATGTCGGCGCGCCAGCGATCGAAGGCAGCCGCGTCACGGGCGATCTCGAAGATCGCTTGGGCGTAACGCTTGGCGGCGACTTCGCGAACAGGCACGACAGTCGTTCTCCCGGCTAATTCTGGCTGACGGTGCCGAGAGTCGACTCGGCCAGCATTTCCTGGATGAGGCGCTCGTGGGCGTCACGATCGAGAGCCTGTCCGATCACGCGCTCGGCGGCGGCGATGGTCAGGTCAGCGAACTCTTCGCGGACACGGGCGATGGCAAGGTCGCGCTCCTGTTGGATGTCCTGCCGAGCGCGGGCGATGATCTGATCCGCTTCTTGGCGCGCGCTATCGCGCGCCTCGGCTTCGATGCGTTGTGCGATCTCCTGGGCCTGGGCGACGAGGGCCTGGCCTTCCTGCCGCCCTTGCTGAATTTCGGTCTGGGCCTGGGCCTGGGCGTCTTGCTCGGCAGCCTGGGCACGCTCAGAGGCCTTAAGGCCATCTTCAATGCGTCGTCGGCGCTCGTCGAGGACGCGCCGGAGGGGCTTGTGTAGGAAGACCCAGAGGATCAGAAGCAGGACGCCGAAGTTGACGAACTGCGTGATCAGGCCGGGCAAGTTAATACCGAGACCGTCCACGGCGCTCTCCTTTCCGAAAGGGAGGGCAGCGAATCCTAGGAACGCGCCGCCCTCTGGGTAGCAGGCGCAGCGCCGCTAAAAGACGAATCCGATCATCACGGCGACGACCAGAGCGTAGATGCCGATCGCTTCCGCAAAGGCCATACCCAAGATCATGTTGGGCTGGATGCGCTCGGCGGCGTCTGGGTTGCGGCCGAGCGATTCCATCGCTTTGCCCACCAACCAGCCGATGCCAAGTGCCGGTCCCAGTGCCCCGAAACCGATCGCGAGTCCGGCTCCGATGAACTTGAGTCCGTCCGAGAATCCTGTGTCGCCTATTTGGAGTACGAGATCAGGCATACCTTCCTCCGTCAGCAGCCACGCGGCCGCACTTGCCTCGAATGAATGAGCCGCTCAATGGGCGGCGGACTCCCTTTCGTGTTCCTCGTCGTCATGAGCACCGTGGGAGACAGCGGTGACCGCGAAGACGAGGGTGAGCATGGCGAAGACAAACGCTTGGATGACGCTCACGAAGACTTCCAAGCCGTAGAACACCGTGGCCACCAGGAAGGGGACCAGGAACGCCGCCATGAATAGCAGGATTTCGCCGGCGAAGATATTGCCGAAGAGTCGGAAGGTGAAAGAAACGATGCGGGCGACCTCGGAGATGATCTCCAGAAGTCCCACCATCAGACCGATAGGCCCCTTGACGAGGGCAGCGTCGCCGACGCCGATGAAGCGACCGAAATTGGTGCCGAGACCGAGGGATCGGATCCCCCACCACTGCACCCACAAGAAGGCCCAAATGGCGATTGCCAGAGGCAGGTTGATGTCCGTGGCAATTGATCGGAAGAAAGGAAAAATGAGGCCAATGCCTTCGCCGTCTTCAAGACCCTCTTGGGCACGTTTGAGCGCGATGCCGACATGGGCAGTGTTGACGGTGACGGGAATGGCGATCTCGCCAGCGGCGGCGGGACGATTCTCTTCGTTGGCTTCGTGTGCGGGCGTGAAGATACGAGCGTCGCTGTAGCCACCCACGTCAGCGACGATGGGATCGACGAAGGGGTCGAATTCAAAGTCCTTGGCGCGAAGAGGAATAATATCGACGCCGCCAGCGTTGAGGATGGCGCCGTTGAGTTCGGTATCGCCGACATTGGTGACGGCGAGCGGCAAGTTGAAGACGAGATAATGCTCGATCGCGGCCTCTTGGAGACCAGCGGCGAGAAGCCGCTCTTCAATGGCATGCTCCAAGCCGGCGGGATCGGTGCCGGCGGGGATGGGATTATGAGTGAATTCGGCGCGGACGGCGGCGTCATGGGAACCGACTTCCCCCGTTAAGAGCGCGGCGATTCGTTGGTCCGCTTCGGCCTGGTGACTCGCTTCGACGGGGATGGGTTCGGTCGCGACGTTGGCGAAGGCCTGGTTCAGTACCTCAATGGAGATAACACCCTCGTGACCTTGATGGATCTCGTGGACCAGTTCTTCGGCATTCTCCTCTAGCTCTTCGAGCCACAAGACGCGTTCGTCTTCGGTGACGCCGATGACGTTATTCCAGGGGAAGAGGCCGAACCAGTTACCGATGAGGAGGAAGAGGAAGATCGACGCGACGACTGGGAAAAAGCGGCGAGCGTTCTTCTCGCCGGCGACGAGTTCGACGATGTTGTAGAAGGCTTCAATGAGCGCCTCAATGAGATTCTGAAACCCGCGCGGAACAAGCGCGTTCTCAACACGGCGCAGGCGACGGTAGAGCAGGAGCGTGGGGATGGCCATCAAGATGATGACGACCCAGGCGGAGAGGATCGTGTTGGTGATGCTGTAGCCACCGAGGTCCACGATCTCCTCGGCGGCGATGGCGATGTGCGGCGTGGGTGCTTTGAGGAAAGCGAAACCGACGGCAATAACGATCAGTGAGAGGAGCAGGTACCCGTTGCGCTTATTCAGCACGCGAGACCTCCAAGGCGCGCAGGAGCGTCACGGTCGGCCGCTACCAGGGGGGAGCATTACGTTCTTCAGCATGCGGTAGGCGCCCCAAGCCGCCACGATCATCCCAAACAGGATGCCGAGAAGCGTGAATAGTGGTTTGGCGTCGACTTGGCCGTCGAGCCAGAGTCCGCCCAACGTGCCGAGGACGATACAGGTGGCAAAGTACCAGCCGATCCCCACAAGCTGAAAGGCCGGCGGAAGATTACGTATCGCCGCGACCCCCGTCAAACCGGAGGGAGACTATCACGAGCGATCGGGTGGAGCAATGAAGAGGCGTCTGTGCACCCTACGGATCAGCGCTTGTCGAAGTCGTCGAGATCAAGGCTTTCGATAAAGTCGCGGAAGGCAGACATTTTCTCTAAGTCCTCTTCCTTGACGGGAGTAGGAGGGGGACGCTCGCCCACCTGGGTACCGGCGGCCACCTCTCCCTCTTTATCCATGACCACGCCAGCTTTTTCGAGCACGGCTTCCTCGGCGAAGATCGGAGCAGCGGCGCGGACGGCGAGGGCGAGGGCGTCGCTGGGGCGGGAGTCAATCTCGAAGGAACGGTCGTTGACCTGAATATGGATGCGAGCGTAGAAGGTGTCGTTGTTAATGTCGCTGACAACGACGCGCCTTACCGAGGCGCCAAATTCCTTGAGAGCGTTGGAGAAGAGATCGTGCGTCATGGGGCGAGCGACGCTGACGTCTTGGAGGCGAACAGCAATGGCGTCTGCCTCGGCGGTGCCGATCCAGATCGGCAAGAAGCGCTCTGCTTCTTTCTCTTTGAGCACGACGACTCGCTGATAGTTCATCAGGGAGACGCGAATGCTTTCGATCCGGAGTTCGATCATCGCCGCCTCGCTAGAAGGCAAGGAGTGCAGTAGTCAGCGTGTCGAGCATAGGACCGCTTAAAAAACCATGTCAATGAAGGGGCGGGCAGCTACGAGGGCGCGGGCGGGATGTGCGAAGCAGTTTGCCGGGCGGCGAGGCGTCGCATCTGCACGCTCATCAAAGCGAGAAAGAGCGTAATCCCGGCGACGACGAAGAGCACACGCTCGATGCCGATGGCGTCGGCGATGCCGCCGACGACGACGAGGACAACCATAGAAACGCCATTGGCCAGCATAAGCTGGGCCGCGAAGATGCGGCCGCGCATTTCGGCGGGGGTGCGCTTGTGCAGCTCGGTTTGTGCAGGCGCGTTGACCAGGCCGTAGCAAATGCCGAGAGGAAAAGCAAAGAGCAGGGTGACGAAAACGAGGAGGGAGACACCGCCGACTTGGTCGGGGCCGAGGAGGCCGAAGGGTTGCCGGTCTTGTAGGAAGTCGACGAAGAAATTGATGCCGCCCATGGCTGCGACAACGACGGTGAGACCGAAGAGAGCGACCGTGACGATGCCGTTGCCGGTGAAGCGGCGGCCCAGCCAAGGAAGCATGCGCAGAGCGACCAGGGCGCCGATGCCGGTGGGCCAAAAGATGAAGACGGAGTTGTTGGCGTCGATCGCCAAGATCTCTTGTACGAAGCGCGGGACAAGGAGCGCGAAGAGGAAGAGCAACATGCCACCACTGGCAAGTTGGAGAAGTGCGAGGGTAGTGAGGCGATCGGAGCGGACAGCATGCCAGGCAGCGGTGAGTTCGCCGGGGACGGTGGCGAGACGGCCGCGCCAGGTTTCGCTGGTGTAATCGCCGAGGGAGGGAAGGCCGGGCAGACGACCGATGAGGGGAACAGTGAGGAGGATCAGGGCAGCGGCGAGGATATAGGAGCCGTCGAAGCCGAGGGCTTTTAGCATCACCGGGGCCAGGAAGACCATGCCGACCAGTTGGGAGAAAGTGAGCGTGACGATGAAGGCCGAGTTGGCGGCGAGCAATTGGCGGCGGGTGACGAAACTAGGGACGGCGGCGGTGGCCGCCGGAAGAAAGAACTGACCCATGGTCGCGGTAAGAAAGGTGATGGCGTAGATCGCGGGGAGAGAATTATCGGCGAAGAGGAGAAGCACGGTCAGCACGGCACGCAGGGCGTTGGTGATGATCATGACCGTGCGTTTGTTCCAACGGTCCACGAGGACACCGGAGATCAAGCCGAAAACAACGGGCGGGGCGGCAAGGGCAATGATCAGACCAGAACCCGCCAGGCTACTGTTGGTTTTTTCGACGATCAGGATTAGGAGAACGAACTGCAGCGCTGTGTTGCTGGTTTGGGCGATCCCCTGCGCCGCCCACAGCGAGACGAAGCGGTCATTACGGAAGAGGGGACCATCCACCGGTGCGTCGGGGCGGGCGGGAGCGTGGAAGATCCAACCGAACAGGCGAAGCCGCCCCAGCCGAGAAGGAGCAGGCGGCGGCGCGTCCTGCGCAGGCTTGTCCGCACTCACGGCGCGGAGCGAACGCGGCGCAAGCGGCGCGTGAGATTCAAGGGATCGGCTTTACCCCACTGAGCGTAGGCCCAAGCGTAGACCAATAGTAGAGGCGCCAAGGCAAGGACGACGCGCACATCAGCAACTTCCGCCAATGCACCCCCCGCGAGGAGCGGAAAGACAGAGGCGAGGCTGGACATCAGGCTCTGGACGGAGAAGATGCGTCCTTGCATGAGCAAGGGCACCCGCTCATTGAGGACGACGTTGGCGGCGACATTGACAACTGAGAGGGCAAAACCCAGCGGGAAGGCGATCAGCATCACCATCTGCGACTTAGCACTAATGTCGGGGAGTGGGCCGAGCCCTTGGTCACTGAAGCGGAAGAGTGCACCGATCGTGGCATCGACGCCGTCGATAAAGGCGAGGAGCAAGAGAGCGGCGATGAAGCCAACAATGCCGGCGGTACCCAGCCAAGCGGCGTCGCGGCGGCGGGCAAGAGAGGAAACGAGGCGGAGCCCGACGAGCATGCCGATCACTCCGGGCAAGAGCACGATCGGAAGATCGCTAACCTCTTGGCCCAGCACATTCTGCAAGTAGGCGGGCATCAATGCGGCGAGCAAGGGAATCATGGCGGCGAGGAGGGTGAGCTGGACCGCAGCGCGAAAGACGATACGGTCCTGCTTGAGGAAATCGAGCGCTTCGAGAAAGGCCTGTTTGCCCCAGCGGGAGGCTTCGTCCGGGAAGCGAGGGGCGAGCTTACCGGAACCGCCTGGGATCACGGCAGCGTAGATGGCTGCCGCGGAGAAGAAGATGGCGGTGACGACAAAGAGCGCACCAATGCCAGCGAGTTCGGCAAGCAGCGGGGCGAGGATCGCGAGTCCCGCGATCTGGGCAAGGTAGCGCATAAGGTTAAGGAAAGCGTTGGCGCTGGTGAGTTCGGCCTTTCCAACGAGCGTGGGAACGAGCGCGGACTCAGCCGGGCCGACGAAGGGCGCGAGCATCGCAAGCAGGGCCGCCAAGAAGTAGATCTCGACGACGCCTTGTGTGCTGAGAACGAATACAAAACAGACGCCAGCACGCAGGCCGTTGGCGGCGAGGAGCATCCAGCGCTTGGGAACGGCGTCGATCACGGAGCCCGCGACAATGCCGAGAATGGCGGAGGGGAGGACCCAGAGGAGCACGAGGAGGCTGATCTCGATGCCAGAGTTGGTGATCTGAGCAATGGCGATGAGGGAACCGAACTGAGCGGTGTTGGAAGCGATCTGGCCCAGGGTGCGGGCGAGCCAGAGAACGCGGAAATCGCGGTTAAGGTAGACGGGCGAGTGCACGGACTCCGGGTCTTCGGCACCTGGATCCACCTTGGGACCAGGGCCAGTCGCGAGCCGCGTCATGAGGAATCGGACGGGGGAAGCGCTGTGTTGATAGCGTCGCGCAGGCGCATCGCCGCCGCCCGCGCAGCATCCGCGAAATCGGGGCCCTGGGAAGCGTAGAGAACGGATCGGGAGGCAGTAACTAGGAGGTTGGTGCCTCTGGCGTCGACGCCAGCCGTAAGAGAGGCCTTGAGGTCGCCGCCTTGGGCGCCGATGCCGGGTACGAGGATAGGAAGGGTAGGGCAGCGCGCGCGCACGGCTTGCAGTGCTACGGGATCGGCGGCACCGACGACTAAGCCGCTGTTGTCGTGTTCGGCGCCCCATTCCATCGCGAGCTGCGCAACACGCAAGTAGAGTGGCTCGCCGCCCACGTCGAGATCTTGCAGATCAACGGCGCCAGGGTTGGAGGTGCGACAGAGTACGAAGGCGGCGCGGTCCGGGCGGGCGAGAAAGGGGCGCACTGCGTCACCGCCCATATAGGGGCTGACCGTGATTGCATCTGCGCGAAGCTCGTCGAACGCAGCAGCGGCGTAAGCGATGGCGCTATTGGGGATATCGCCGCGCTTTCCGTCAAGAATGACGGGGATTGAATCCGGCACCGCAGCGATGGTCTGGCGAAGGACGCGCCACCCTTCGGAGCCGTATGCCTCATAAAAGGCAGCGTTGGGTTTGTAAGCGCATACGAGGTCGCTCGTAGCGTCGATGATGGCGCGATTGAAGAGGAGCACGTCTTCAAGGCCAGGCCGGGGATCAAGGCCGATACAAAGCAGTGAGTGGTTGGTGGTGCGGGCGGCGGCCAAAGTTTCGCGGAAGCTCATGCGGCGATCTTACCGGGCAAGTTTCTCACAGCCGTATTGGCACTGCGGGGCGGGGCATTTCGCGGACGGCACAGCACAAGTATGGTCGGCGAAATGGCGGCTGGAGTATCTGTCACCGTGCATTTGACGCCACCCCCACCAGATCTGGTCGCGGGGCGGACGTTGGTGCTGATCGATACCCTGCGGGCGACCACGACGATGACGACGTTAGTGCAGGGCGGGGTGGCGGCGATCTACGCCTGCCCAAGTATCGAGGCAGCACGCGCGCTGGCGGGGCGTTTGCGGGGCAGCCGACTGTGCGGCGAGGTGGAAGGGGAGCGCCCGGAAGGGTTCGACTTCGGCAATTCGCCGACGGAGTTCGAAGCGCTGGATGTATCGGATTGGAGGGTGGTGCAGGCAACAACCAACGGCACCCCCGCGCTGCGGTTAGCAGGAGATGCGAGGCAGACGTTGGCCTGCTGTCTGCGCAATCGCGGCGCGGTAGCGGCCGTGCTTGCCGGAGAGCCAGCGATCGCGATCGTGTGCGGGGGAGAGGAAGGCGGAGTGGCGGCATCCGTCGAAGACACCTACACGGCGGGAGCGCTGGTGGAAAGGCTTTGTATCCACCATCCGGAACTCCAACTTAGCGCGGGAGCACGGCTAGCGCGCCGGGTATTTTACGCATACGAAGACAGCATCGCGGCATTTCAGGAGTCGCCGCACGCGGCTGATCTGCGAGCGCGTGGGTTCGCAGCAGACTTGACGTACGCTGCGGAGCTAGATGTGGAGCAGGTCGTGCCGAGAGCGGTGGTCGATGCTGAGGGGCAGGTCATCGTCAGCGGCTAAGCTGCATGGCGAGTAGGGAGATGCGATGCGCGCGGAGATCGTATCGGTCGGAACCGAGATCCTGCTGGGCGACATCCAGGACACGAACGCGCGTTACTTGGCGCAGCGGCTGCCGGCGCTCGGCATCGATCTCTACTTCATGCATCAAGCCGGCGATAACTTAGAACGCCTGCGCGACACAATCACTGCGGCACTCGCACGGGCCGACCTAGTGTTAGTGACGGGAGGATTGGGGCCAACCGAGGACGACATCACCCGCGCCGCGATCGCGGCGGTGTTCGGTGAGGAGCCGTCCGTCGACGCGGGGTTGGAGCGAGCCCTGCGCGAATTCTTCGCGAGCCGCAATTTAAGGATGCCGGAGCGGAACGTGAAGCAGGCGATGTTGATCGCGTCGGCGACGGCGATCCCAAACCCCCGGGGGACGGCACCCGGCTGGTGGGTGGAGCGGGACGGCAAGATCGTGGTGGCTATGCCCGGGCCACCAGCGGAGCTGTCCGGGATGTGGGAGCGGGATGTGCGCCCGCAGCTGGCCGAGCGAAGCGAGGGAATGGTGATCGTCAGTCGCACGCTGAAGACGGTGGGGATCGGAGAGGGGGTAGTGGACGAAACGGTTGCTCCGCTGCTGGAGAGCCGGAACCCGACGATCGGCGTGTACGCCAAAGGGGACGGCGTGCATTTGCGGCTGACGGCGAAAGCAACGTCTACGGCGGCGGCGCGGGCGTTGATCACGCCGGTGGAGGCGGAGGTGCGGGCGTTGTTCGGAACGGCGGTGTGGGGCGCGGACGATGACACACTGGCGCAGGCGGCGGGCGCGCTGCTCAAGGAGAAGGGTCTCACGCTCGCAGTGATGGAGTCTTGCACGGGCGGGTTGCTGGCCAGCGCGATTACGGACGTGCCGGGGTCGAGCGAGTACTTCCGGGGTGCGCTGGTGCCATATACGGCCGAAGCGAAGCAGCAATATGGGGTGCCGGCGCAGGTGATCGAGGAGCACGGGTTAGTAAGCGAGGCGACGGCGCGAGCGATGGCGGCAGCGGTGCGCGTAGAGCTGGGAGCGGATGTGGGAGTAGGAGTGACGGGCGCGGCGGGCCCGGAACCACACGATGGAGCACCGGTGGGGACGATCGAGGTCGCGATCGAGGCGCCGGATGCGTCGGGGCACGGGGGATTCGTCTTTGCACAGAGCCGAGAGGCGATCAAACGCCGGGCGGTGACTACGGCGCTGCTACTGATCCGCAGAGCGGCACTAGGCGAGCTGCGCGAAAAGAATTAACCACGGGCAGAGCGAGCAGCCAAGCATTGAGTCGCAGGATCAGTTTGCTTTGCTGCCTAGCCATTGCATGCCCTGCGAACGATCACCGATCTCAGAGCCAACGGTGCACATGATACTGTTGCTTGCCGGGGACTTGGTGCGACGCGAACGATGGCAATCTCGCCCGCGGCTACAAGGACTGCTGTAATCGATAGCACGCCGACAGCGGGTCAGACGAGAGGATCCGTTGCCGTACTTCCGCTGCGCGGCGAGGTTGCGTTGCTGACGCGAGCGCTCCCCGTACCCTGATCCGTCAAGAGGCGCGGCATGCAAACTACCGTTCTCCCAATCGCATTGGGCGCGAACTGGATCTACGCGCTGCCCTCCAAAGAGGGCTTGTTACTCGTCGACGCGGGGCCGGACTATCCAGGCTCGTGGAACGAGCTGGTGGCGCAACTCGATGGATACGGCTACCGGCCCGAACAAGTGCGGCGGGTCGTGGTCACGCATGCACACGTAGACCACGCGGGGTTGGCGGCGCGGTGGCAGGAGCTGGGGGCGGAGGTGTGCGGGTCGGTAGATGAAGTGGAGCGCTTCGCTGCGGGGCTGGCGGTTGGCTGGTACGACTCGGATCTGGTCCTGCGCCTACTGGTCGAGTGCGGGGTCCCGGAGGAGCGGCTACCGGTGCTGCGCGAAAACTACCCGCCTCGTCCGGAGCAACTGGCGGCTTGGCGGCGGGCACCTCCGGAAAAGCTGCCAAGCAAACGCTGGCCGGGAATGTTGTGGGCGACACCGTTTCGTCCCAATCGGACGCTGCACGCGGGGGATGTGGTGTCGGTGGGGGAGCGCGCGCTGCTCTTCGTACCGACGCCGGGTCATACGCCCGGTGACTCGGTCTACTACGAGGAGGCAAGCGGGGCATTGTTCAGTGGCGATCACTTGCTGCCGCGGACGACATCAACCCCCGGGATTCACTTCTTTCACCACCGCTACGCGGAACGGATGCGGAGCTTGCCCGAACAGGGGCGCTCACTGAAGCGGGTGCGAGCACTGGGTGCGACGCATCTTTATCCGGGTCACGGCGAGGCAACGCCGGATGTATCAGGCGCGGCTGAGCGAACGGCGGCGCGGCGCGCCAAGCGGCAACGCAAAATCTTGCGCGAGGCAGAGCGGGAGCCGCTGACGCCCTACGAGGCGCTTACGCGCTTTTTTCCACATCTGCCAGATGGCCGGATCCGTCAGGCGCTGGCGGAGATCATCGGGCTGATCGACGCTCTGATCGTCGAAGGGTTGGTCAATGAGCAGCGCGAGGATGGAGTGATACGTATCGCGGCGGCGGCTAGCGAGTGAGACGGCGGTAGAGAGCGGGAAGATGGCGGGGTAAAGAGGCAATATCGCTGACGACCTCGTAGCCCATGTCCTGGCACATCTCCTGGAGATAATCGTGGCCTTGCCGGTCGACCGTGAGGCAGAAGGGGGTAATGCCTTCGCGGCGGGCCTCGGTAAGGGCCATTTTAGTGTCGTGGATAGCGTACTCTTTTTCGGTGCGATCGCGTCCGTAGCCGTGGTCTTGGGGACGGCCATCGGAGATTACGATGAGAATGCGGACCTTCGAGCGTGCTTCCTTCAGCTTGACGGTAGCGTGACGGATGGCGGGACCCATGCGGGTCGATCGCACTGGGGTGATTTTATCGATGCGTTTTTTGATGCCGTCTGAGAAAGGCTCCTCCAAGTCCTTGATTACGTAGAACTCGACGTTGTCCCGGCCGTAGCCGCTAAAGCCATAGATCCCGTACGTATCGCCGATGGATTCAAGGGCCTCAGTGAGGAGAACGATGGCATCCTTTTCGAGGTCGATGATACGTTTGGAGGGCTGGCCGGCCTCCCGGGCGCGCTTCTGCGCCCACCAGGTGAAGTACTTACGCGGGTCGGCGTCAAAGGCGGCGTCGTCCGCACCGAAGCGCTTGCGACGATGGATCTCCTCATCGGTGCTGGCGGACATGTCGAGGAGGCAGCCCACGGTGACATCACGCTCGATCTTGTTGCGCCGATAAAAGAGGTTGGAGTCCGTGGGAGCGCCGGCGGCTCGCTGGACGATCCATTCGACCACGGCGTCGAGGTCGAAATCCTCGCCATCGGGAAGGTGCTTGATTTTGCGAAACAGTTCGGGGCGTAGCAACTCGAACTGCTTGCGCGTCTCCTGCACAAGCGCGGCGTTCTCGCTGAGAGTGCGATTGTAGAAGTCGACCTCCCCACTTGGGAGCGTGCGCTGCTGGAGCCGGCACCAACGGGGCTTGTAGTCGTTCGCGCGAAAGTCCCACTCATCGTAAAAGAAGGACTGCGGGTCATCGGAGAGCGCCGCGTCACTGGGGTCGTGGCTGGAGGCGTAGTCGCCTTGGAGCTGTTGCCCAGGGGTGTCGGAGGGCTCGCGGGTTCCGGCCATCTCTTCCATAAGGTTGTCCATCATGGCGGAGACTGCGCCGTCGAGATCGCCATCGTCGTCCTCAGCGAACTCGATCTCCGCGCTCTTCTCGAGGAGCTCCTTGAGCTGCTCGGGGGTGATGGGGACAGGCTCGCCCTCTTCCGTACCCTCGCCGCGCATCTGCAGCAGCATCTGAACGAGTTCGGGTTTGAAGTCGCCGCGGAAGTCGACAGGTTCAGGGCTCTGATAGGCCTGCGGGCTTCGGCCGCGAAGGGATGCAGTCGTCGCGGCGGGGGCACTTAGGGGCGCATCGCCCGGTGGTGCGGCCTGCTCTTCCGCAACCTCCTCTTCAGGCGGATCAACCGGGAGCCACTGAGACTCATCAAGTTGGACGTTAGGAATCGAGGCGATCCACTCATAGAGGCGTAGAGCGGCCTCGGCGGAATCTTCAATGGAGGCGTCACCGCCACGTATCCGCGCGAGTATCTGGAGCGGGGTGTTGATGAGCTCCGCGATCTCGGGAGGCCATTGGATCGTATCGCCAGCATCAAGGCTAAGGCGGACAAGATTTTCGACGGCGCCTTCGCGGACGGGCATGGTTGCGAGAGCGCGGCGCTGTGCTACGGCGGCATGCTGCAAGCGCTCGAAGGCAGTACGGACGCCGGGATACTCGTGGCGGAGGATCATATCGATACGGGTGTCCTCGACAATCGTGAAGAGATCGGAGATGAGACGGCGATCGTCGAAAAGGTCAAAGAAGCGCTCCATGTCCGTGAGGGCAGGCTCACCGTCGCGGACTGGCGTGCGAATGAGGCGGAGATCGTCGAAGAGGGTGGCCGGGCGGGTGAAGCGGAAGTGGAAAGAGCCAAACTCCAGGCGACCAGCTTGGTGTGTCGCGAAAACTTTGTAGACGGAGAAGTTCAGATCTTTGTCGTTGTGCTCCTCGACAACCGCGGGCAGGTAGATGGCCGTGCCTTCTGTTGTAGGGCTGCTCTGACTAACCCAGCCGACGCCGCGCTCGGCGAGAGCGTCGAGCGGGAGGACGGCCAAGTCGGCACCGGTGAGAGCGCGACAGTAGAGCCGGATCAGCCCGGCGACGTTCTCTAACTCGACGCGGGAGGAAAGCGCCTGGATGACTTCTTCGCCCTTGGCGGACTCCAGGCGGAAGAAAGCCTCCCCGCCAGCTGCGCTCTTCTGCAGGATGGCTAAGCCGTGTGAATGCCAACGGGTGAGATCGTCGTTGCTGACGCGCGCAAGGACAGCAGGCGACGATTTAATGAACTCCATTGCGGCGAGGCCGGAGTGGGGAAGTAACTGCTCGGCGAGAGCAATGATGAGGCCATGCACGGCGCTATCGGCTTCCGCCAGAGCGGCGGACGCATCGAGGAAATAGGGGTGGCCTTGCCGCCCCACCATCAGAGCGACGCGGCCGGAGAGCGCGAGGAAGCGCGCGCGCTGCTGGGGGTCGACGCGTTTTATGGCGCTGGGGCTGCGCTCAAAGTAGTTGCGGGCGTCAGCCCAGGCCGTGTTGGCGACGATCGACCCGAATTCGAGGACGGGGGCGCGATCAGCGCGGTCGAGCTCAGCAAGGACAGCGGCAGACATGCCAAGGCAAGCACTGGCCAGCTCGTAGGAGTGACTGGCGAGGGCATCGATCAGTTCGACGAGGAGACGTGTCTGGCCGAGGGGCAGCTGAGGGAGGATGGCAGGGCTGACATCGAAATACTGCGCCGCGAGGGAGCCCGACTTCCAGGTACCCCGGTAAAGCAAGCGACCTTGCTCGCCCCAGTCGCGCGCTTGTGCGGGAGCAAGGTGAGGGAGTGCAGCGGGGCTAGCGCGGAAGTAGGCCGCAGCAAGCGCGGGGGAATCGGCGGCGAGATCACGGCCACTGCGTGCCCAGGCTTGGAAGTGGGCGAGGGGTAATTGGTTAAGCACGACGGCGCTGACACGGCAGTAGACGCTGGCGGCTTCCCAGGCGCGGAGTGAATGTCGGGCGACCGCGAGACCTTCGTCCGCCCAGACAAGGAGTGCATCCGCGTCAAGGCGCTCTTGGAGCTGGGCGCAAGCTTCGTCGAATTCCTGCAAGAGCGGCGGCGGGAAGGCACCGAGCGCCTCACGGATGGCGGCAAGAGCGGGCTCAGTGGCGGTGGGCTTGGGGGAATTCGGCCGGGGGTTATCGGACATCGGGTGCTCCGGGCGCGGGGGAAGCACCGGAGTGTCGCGCGACCACGCGGGTGGGATCAGGAAAATTGTCGAAGGTCACAGACTCGTCGATCGTATCCAATACAGCGTAGGAGAGCTGGAAGGCATTATGCGGGTCTCGGGGCTCACCGGCCGAGCCGGGATTAATCACCAAGGCGTCTCCGATACGCCGCTCCAGTTGGTAGTGGGTGTGGCCGTAGATGACGAAGTCCGCCTCCAGATGGGCAAGCTTCTGTAGATCGGCGCTGGAGGGGTAGAGGTAGTCGCGGTAGGGCGCCCACGGCGTCGCATGGAACATGAAGAGAGTCTTGCCGTTCAGCGTGGTGCGCAGGGTGTTGGGATGGGTGCTGGTCCAGGCGAGTAGTTCCCGATCGACCTTAGGTGACTCACGGGCGCGTACGCCCGCAGCGCTCAAGAGGATCTCTTCATGGTTGCCGAGGATGAACCGGGCTTCGAGTTCGCGCAGGCGGGCAACGACCTCGTTGCTGAAGCGGAACTGGTAGACGGCATCGCCAGCGCAGAGCAGTTCATCGACGGGGCCCATGCGTGCCAGGGCCGTATCCAGCGCCTCGATATTGCAGTGAATGTCGGAGAGGATGCCTAGGCGCACTGGGGTCCTCGGAGCAGCTGCAGGAGGCGGGGGAAGCGAGCCGTGCTATTCAAAGATGGACGCGATCACTTCTTCGACGCTGCGCTGGACCTCGGCATCGTCGGTTAGGGACCAAACGATCGCAACTTGGCAGGCGCGGCGGGGGGCGATGCCCTGGCGGATGAGACGGCCGGCATAGATCAGCAGGCGAGTGCTGGCGCCCTCGCTGAGGCCGTGATCGCGAAGGTGGCGGATCTTTTCAGCCATCTTGGCGAGGCGGATCGCGGTCTCGGCATCGATGCCGGATTCGTGCTGGACGATCTCGGCTTCGATTTCACGAGGTGGATAGTCAAACTCGATGGCGACGAAGCGCTGGCGAGTGCTCTGCTTGAGGTCTTTCAGAGCGCTCTGATAGCCCGGGTTGAACGAGATGACAAGGAGGAAGCCGTCGCGGGCTTGGAGGAGCTGCGACTTCTTCTCGACTGGAAGGATACGGCGGTGATCGGTGAGGGGGTGAATGAGGACTGTCGTGTCCTTGCGCGCCTCGACGACTTCATCAAGGTAACAGATGGCGCCGGCTTTGACGGCACGGGTGAGGGGGCCATCGATCCAGACGGTCTCTTGCCCTTCGAGCAGATAGCGGCCGACGAGATCGCTGGCAGTGAGGTCCTCGTGGCAAGCAACGGTAACGAGCGGCAGGCTGCTCTCCTGCGTGATCTCTTGTTTGCCGTCACGGGAGACGACGACGGGGCGGGTGAGGTGGAAAGCCATGTACTCCACGAAGCGGGTTTTGCCGCAGCCGGTGGGCCCTTTGAGGAGCACGGGGATCTTGGAGTTCCAAGCCGAGCGGAAAAGTTCGACTTCGTCCCCGATGGGAACGTAGTAGGGCTCTTCTTTGAAACGGAACTCTTCGACCGCCCAGGAGCGGTATTCCGTGAGGGGAGCTTCGGTGTAAGAGGTCATGATTACTCGTTGCATCCAGTCGCGTGGGTGACTCTAGCTAGTTGGAGCGAGGCGCCCTCGAAGCGCCTCCCATTCTTGGTCCACTTGCGCCCAAGCGTCCTCCACCGAGCCGCTATTGTCGATCACACGGTCGGCGTACGTGATCCGCTCAGCGTCGGTGAGTTGGGAGTCGATGCGCGCGTTTGCGGCTTCGGCGCTGAGCCCGTTGCGCTGCATGAGGCGTTGCTGGGCGAGAAAGCGGGGCACCGTGACGACCCAAACTTCGTCGGCGAGGTCCTGCCAGTCCGCTTCGATGAGGACCGCCGCTTCGAGCACGGCGACCTGGGAGCCAGCGCGCTCGAGCCCGTGCAACTCTTCCACGGCGAGCGCTTTGATAGCGGGCCAGACGATATCGGTAAGGCGCTTGAGCGCGACGGCGTCGCCGAAGACTTTGGCACCGAGGACACGCCGGTCGATGGCACCATCTTTGGCGACGATCTCGCAGCCGAAGCGGGCGACGACAGAATCGTAGGCGGGACCGCCAGGCGCGTAGGTTCGGTGTCCGAGCACATCGGCGTCGAGCAGCGCGGCGCCGTGCTCGACGAGTCTGGCGGAGACGGCGGATTTGCCAGAAGCGATGCCGCCGGTCAGTCCGATCACGTGCATGCGCCCCGCCTTCAAAGAACCGAGCCGCCTGGCAAGCCTGATGGCGAAACAAACAAAGCCCGCAGGGCCGAGAAGCGAGGCTATCAATGGCCAATTCCGAGCGTCAAGATAAATCCGCCGATAGCCTGCGGCACTGCGGTCGTACAGGTCGTAGCGATTCAGCTCGATCGTTTGCACTCCGCGTGGGTTTCGCGCCACGGCGAGAATGTATCGCCGCTGTCAGTAATAGGCAGAGGGCGAACATGATAATAGGGGCGCCCATCCGGACGTTCGTCCCCAGGAGGGTAGGCGATGGCTGTCGAAGCGTTGAGCAGTACCGCGGACTTGGAAGATGCCCGTGAGCAGCTGCTGCAGAGCTTCGCCGGCTTGGATGATTCGCTACTGAACGAACCCAACGTCGTGGGCGAGTGGAGCATCCGCGACGTAGTCGCACACATCGCCACGTGGGATACGTGGGTGCGCGGGGTGCTCGACGCTGCCCCGCAGGGCACGCCGGCCCCTGTGCCGGATGAGGAAGCGATGAACCAGCGGGCGCAGGATCGCTTTGCTGGTACGCCATTTAAAGAGATCCGGCGCGAGATGCGGTCGGCGCGGATGCCGATCCTCTGCCAGTTTGCGGCGATGAGCGATACGGAGCGGGCCCGCTCCCATTACATGATGGGCGATAAAATGATCTCCGCGGACGATCTGGCCGAGAGCTTCATCGAGCATGATCTGGCGCACGCATCGGAGATCCGGGCGTGGCGCAAGCTGCGGAGCGTCTAACCCAACCCCTAGTCCCGGAGGAGTTCGCGCAGCGCCGCCGTGAGTGGCGGTAGCACCTTTTGGTAGTCCTCCACCACGCCAAAGCGGCAGAAGTTGTAGATGTTCGCGCCGGGATCTTTGTTAATCGCGACGATGTTCTTGCTGCCACCGCACCCTGCCATGTGCTGACTCGCGCCGCTGATGGCGACGGCGAGATAGAGCGTGGGCGAGACGACAGTACCGGTGAGTCCCACCTGTTGCGCGGGCGGGTACCAGCCGAGATCGCAAGCCGCGCGGCTGGCACCAACCGCAGCGCTCAGCACGGAGGCAAGTTCCTCCAAGTCACGGAAGGCGCTCTCTTGGCCGAGGCCGCGACCACCAGCGACGACGATCTCTGCAGCGTTGAGCGGTATCCCTTCCGACTGGGCCCGCTCTTTGCCGGTGACGGCAGCGCGAGGGATGACCGGATCGACCGCGATTGTGGTGATTGATCCGCGCCGTGATACGTCGGGATCCAGCGCGTCCTGTGATTTAGCACGGACGGTAATGATCTGAGGATCGCTGGTGATGGTCACGACCTGACGAGCGTTACCGCCGAAGCAGGGACGAGTGGCGCGGATACGTCCGCCCGCGACGGCGAGTTCCACAGCGTCCATGACGACAGCCGTGTTGAGACGAGCGGCCAGGTGAGGTGCAAGGTCTCGGCCGATGCTGGTTTGGCCGATCAGGACGACTTGCGGCATGTCTTGTTGGACGATCGAGGCGGCCAGAGGAACGTACGCCTCGGTGTGATACTGCACGAGTGATTCGTGGTCGGCGGTGTAGACGGTTTCGGCGCCAGCCGCGACAGCGGCTTGGGCAGCACCATCAAGCGCGGCGCCGATCAAGGCGCACGCGACGCCACCGCCAAGCTCTTCGGCCAAGCGCGTGGCAGCACCTAGGAGTTCGGCGCTGGTCGCGCTGAACTGCCCGTCCGGTGCTTCACCAATGACTAAGACATTCGCCATTAGATGATTTTGGCCTCGCGCAGTTTCTGCGCGAGGGCCTGTGCCTTCTCTGCAGGCGAGTCGCCATCGATGAATTCCACTTGTGTCTCGCTCTTGGGAACGAAGAGTTGCTCCATCTTGACGCGGGCCCCGGCGGCGCCGACCGCGCTCGGATCGAGCCCGAGGTCGGCTGGGGTCCAGACAGTCACGTCCTTCTTGGCCGCTTGCATGATCTGCCGCAACTGAGGATAGCGAGGATCGCCGAACTCATTGCTGATCGTGAGGACGCAAGGAGTAGTGATGCGAATGGACTCGAAACCGTCACTGACGACACGCGAGGCGTCGATCTTACCGTCGCGCCATTCGACGGAGCGCAGCACGGTAACGGACGGCAGATCCAAGAGCTCCGCGACCATGCTGCCGACGACGCCGTGGTCCCAATCGGCGGCTTGACGGCCGAAAAGAAGAACATCCGGGAGGCCGATCCTTTCGATCGCTTTGGAGAGCGCGAGCGCGGTGGTCCAAGAGTCGCCGTTTTCGAAGGCAGGGTCGTTCAGATGGTAACCCTCGTCGGCGCCCATGGCGAGTCCGTGCTTGATCGCATCGCGGGCGGAGTCGGGGCCCAAGGAGAGAACGCCAATCGTGCCGTCACCGGCGGCATCACGTAACTGGAGTGCAGCCTCAACGGCTTGCGCGTCAAAAGGGC